>JACKGZ010000009.1 GCA_020639255.1 Phycisphaera sp. | reverse complement strand
CGCGGCGAACGCTGAGAAACACATCGCGCACCGGCTCGGTGCGTCCCAATCATTTCTAGAAGACAAGGATGAAAACATGAAACCAAAGGATGAGCACACCCGTCAGGAACTGGACCCCGCGACCGTGGCGCCGCAGGACGAGTCGGCGGTCCCACCAGAGGGATCGAGCCAGCGTAAAGCCCAGGATCCGGCGATCCAGAAGCAGCTGGGAGAGATGATCACCGCGGTGTCGGGTGTCAATGAATCGGTGTACGAGCATCGGCTCGTACGCGATCTGATGACCGCGGCGCTCAAGCTGATCCCCGACGGGCGCGACACGGGCGAGCTCAAGCTCATCTCGGCGGCGGTGAAGGAGCTGCGCTACGCGTATCGCGTGTTCGGGCAGTACCCGAGCACGCGAAAGGTGACGATCTTCGGCTCGGCGCGCACGCCGGCGGATCACCCGGACTACGCGGCTGCGGTCGAGTTCAGCAGGCTCATGGCCCAGCGCCAGTGGATGGCGATCACCGGCGCGGGCGACGGGATCATGAAGGCCGGGCACGAGGGCCCGGGGCGCGAGGCGAGCTTCGGCGTAGCGATCCGCCTGCCATTCGAGACGAGCGCGAACACCGTGATCGCGGGCGATGAGAAGCTCATCAACTTCCGCTACTTCTTCACGCGCAAGCTGATGTTCCTGAGCCAGTGCGACGCAGTGGCGGTGTACCCGGGCGGGTTCGGCACGATGGACGAGGTGTACGAGGTGCTGACGCTCGTGCAGACGGGCAAGAGCTCGATGATCCCGATCGTGCTGCTCGAGGGCGAGGGCGTGCGCTACTGGGACGAGTGGCACGAGTTTGTGACGGAAAAGCTGCTCGGGCACAAGATGATCAACGACGAGGACCGGAGCCTGTACCGAGTCTGCCGGACCGCTCAGGAGGGTGTCGAGGAGATCGAGCGGTTCTACCGCGTGTACCACAGCTCTCGCTATGTGCGCGACGACCTGGTGATCCGCATGAACTACGCGATCCGTGACGAGGATGTGGCGAAGCTGAATGAAGAGTTCGGGATGCTCGTCAAGAGCGGCCAGATCGTGCAGTGCGGGCCTTACCCCGAGGAGACCGATCACCTCGATATGCCCAGGCTCGCGTTCACGCACACCCGGTACCACTACGCGCTCGTTCGTCGCTTGATCGACCGGATCAATCTGTGCGAGCCGAGAGCGGAGTGATGGTCAGACACGCCGAGATCGCGGCTGCGGTCTGCATGTTTCTGGGTGGGGTGATCGGCTGCGCGGGCGATGGTGCCGGGCCGAAGGCACCAGCACCCCAGCCGTGGGAACAGCCGAACCTCGAACGCCCGATCGTGGACGGGAACCAGGAAGGACTCGAGCTACGGGTGTGGGCTGTCGAGGACCAGGACGCGCTGATCGCAGAGCTGATCGAGACATACAAGGGTCGTCCGACGCCGATGCTCGATTCGGAGCGCACGAGCTGGCGGGGGAGCGGGCTGTGGGCGATCTCGGTGCCGATCGATGAGTTGACGCTGGCGCGCGGCCGGATGCGTCTGATCGGTGTGGAGCAGCAGGACTGGCTCGGGCTGATGCCGGCGTGGCGTGAGGTTGTGCCGGGCCGGCGCGTGGATGAGGGCGCGATGATCGCAAGGCCGGGAGGCACGATGCGCTCGCCGGCCGGTCGATTCCGGATGCTGGCGCGGTGCTGGACGGTGCCGGGCTCGGACGGGCCAGAGATGCAGGTTGAGATGACGGTCCAGCTGCAGCGGCTGCACCAACGCCCGAGCACACAGGGGTTGTCGATCGACGCCACGATCCCCATTTTGGAACAGGGCGAGAACTTTGCCGAGCTGACGAGCGGGTTTCTGATGCAGCCGGGCGAGGCGCTGGTGCTCGTGCCGGTGCAGCCCGGGTTCGATCCGGAATCGGTGCTCGGCGCGGAGCCCAAGGTTGATGCTGGTCCTCCGGTGCCCGCCGTGCCGACGGTGGGTGAGGCGATGCTGACGTCGGTGGAGCTCGGCGGCGTGACGCCCGTGCGTCGGCGTGCGATCATCGTGCTGATCGCGCGTCTGCCGAGCGAGTTCCGGTTGCTGTCGTTGAGCGGGGGAGAAGAAGCGTGGCGTTGATTCCGATCGTGTGGCTCGTGGTCGGGCTGGTGACGCTGATCTTTGGATCGGAGCTGCTCGTCCGTGGCGCGTCGCGGCTGGCGCGGGCGGCTGGCGTGAGTTCGTTTGTCGTTGGGCTGACGGTTGTGGCGTTCGGGACGAGCGCACCCGAACTCGGCGGTTCGCTTGGCGCGGCGCTGAACGACAACGGCGGGCTGGCGATCGGCAACGTCGTGGGATCGAACATCGCCAATATCTGTCTCATCCTCGGGCTCGCGGCGATCATCTGCCCGATCCCGGTGCGGACATCAGTCGTTCGACGCGAAGTAATCCAGATGATCGTGGTGACGATCGCGGCGATGCTGATCATGATCCCGGCGCACATGCCCAGGTGGGGCGGGGCGTTGCTCGTCGCGGGGCTTCTGGTGTTTATCGCGCGGACCTATATCAACGGCAAACGCAACCCGGAGCAGGCCAGGGAGCTCGAGCGTGCGGCGACGGAGCTCTCGGAGGAGGTCGAGTCAGGCGTGAAGACGCCGGTCGTGCTCAATGTGATTTTCGTGATTCTCGGCATCGGGCTTCTGGTGTTCGGTGCCGACAAGCTGGTCGCGGGTGCGACGTCGCTGGCTCAGATGCTCAAGGTGGATGACGCGGTGATCGGGCTCTCGCTGGTCGCGCTCGGGACGAGCATCCCTGAGCTGTCACTCTCGGTGGTCGCGGCCTTGCGCAAGGAGCCGGATATCGCGATTGGGAACGTGCTCGGTTCGAACATCTTCAACATTCTGTGTGTGCTCGGGCTGACGACGCTCGTTTCGCCGCACCCGATGGTCGTGCCCGAGGGGATGTGGACGCTCGATGCGTGGGTGATGCTCGGCGCGGCTCTGGCGTGCATCCCGGTGATGTTCACCGGGGGTCGGATCACGCGGTTCGAGGGCACGCTGCTTCTCGGACTCTACGTTGTGTACATAGGGGCGTTGTACGCCCTGCGACGCGGCTAGGGAGCGGTGGTTTTCGGGTCAGGGGAAAGGCGGACCCTGGTCAATCCGATGCTGAGTGCGGAGGACCACCCCGCGTGTTGCGTGTATCCATGATCTCGGCAAAGGCCGGCATGAAGCTGGCGATGCCGGTGTTCCACCCGGAATCACCGAGCCGGGTCTTGCTGCGCTCGGGGTTCGAGCTGGACAGCCGGACGATTCTGCGTCTGCGCGAGTTGCAGGTGCGTGGGGTGTGGATCAACTACCCGCCGCTGAGTTTCCTGCTGAAGCACGCCTCGCCCGAGGTGATCCGCCACCGCGCTTCGGTCGCGGGTCAGGTGCACGAGTTGCTGGACGATCTGAGCCGGGGCACGCACGCGGACCTGGAGTACGCGTCGTACGCGCGGACGGTCGCATCGCTGTCGCAATCGCTGATCGACAACCCCGACTCGAACATGCTGCTGGACGAGGTGGCTGCGGGCGGAGATGAGGATCTGGAGCACGCGTGCTCGGTGTGCTTCATCGCGGTGTTGATGGGTCTGAAGATGGGGACGTATCTGGAGCACCAGCGGGCGCGCGTCTCAGCTGTGGTGGCGCGCGACGTCACACCATTGGGTGTGGCGGGGATGCTGCACGACATCGGCATGACGCAGCTGCCCGACGAGGTTCGTCTGCGCTGGCGTGAGACGCGCGACGAGTCGGACGTCGAGTGGCAGAAGCACGTCGAGATCGGGTTCCACATGGTGCACGGGCGCGTGCCGCCCGCGGCGGCTGCTGCGGTGTTGCATCATCACCAGGCGTACGACGGCACGGGGTTCCCGTATCGTCGGCGCGCCGACGGCGGCTCTGAGATGCTGCGAGGGAGCAAGATCCACATCTACGCGCGCATTCTTGCTGCTGCGGACATCTTCGATCGGATGTCGAGGTTCAGGGACGCCGAGGGGCGCTACGCGCCACGGGTGCGGATCCTGAGTCACCTGCTGCGCGGGTCGAGGTCGAAGAAGCTGGATCCGATGGTGATGCGGGCGCTCTTGGCCGTGTGCCCGCCGTACCCGCCCGGGACGCTGGTGCGTCTGTCCGACGGCACGGACGGCGTGGTCGTTGGTTGGGAACCTGCTGACCCATGTCGACCAAGAGTCATGATCGTCGACCCGAGTCTGACTGAGGAGTCAGAACCGGGCGAGATCATCGATCTGTCTCAGTCGAACGGGCTGTGCGTCGCGCAGGCCGAGGGGCAGGATGTAGGTCGGGACAACTTCTACCCGATCAATCGCTCGGATTTCTGCCTTGAGACCGCGTCGAAGCTGCTGCACAACGCGGCAGAGCTGGAACGCCATCGCGATCACGAGGCGGATCGGTTCAAACGCAGCGCCTGATGTCTGATCACTTCGGCGTCACTCGCCCTCGGACTTTGTTTCCTGGGGCTTGTCGGCTGGCACCGGCGATTCCGTGACGGTCTCTGATTCGGGCTCGTTGGTTTCGTCAGTGGTAGTGGCCGTTGTTTCGGTCGTCGAGTCCACAGCGGGGGAGTCTGCTTTGCTCCCCTGATGGTTCTCACCGGTTGCGCCACCCTGGCGGTTGCCTCGCTGCGGGCGTTGTCCCAATCCGTCTTTCCCACCCATCTGCGGCTGGGCTTGTCCGCCCTGTTGGAACGCGGCGGGTTGGGCGCCGCCGTTCATGCCGGCGGGCATCGGGCGGACGGGGTTGCCTTCTTCATCAAGCGTGAGCCCGACGAGTTCAAGTTCGGCCTGATTCCAGTCCTTGTCGATGATCTCGCCTGCGGTCGGCTGGCGGAGCAGGACATCGTCGCCCTGTTCGATCCCTGCGAGGATCTCGGCGTAGGTCTCGCTGAAGCGCCCGGTCTGAATCGGGATGCGCTCGAAGTACGCGCCCTTGGGTTTGTAGACATAGCGAACCGGGCCGTCGTTGAAGATCGCGGCGACGGGCACGGCCAGCGCGTTGCTGACGGTGTCGAGGAGCAGGCTTGCTTCACATCGCATGGAGGGTTTGAGGCTGTCGGTGTGCTCGTTGTTGTCAAGGAGGATTTTGACGGTGTACTCGCGGAGGTTTGGGTCACGCCAGTTGCCGGATTCGGCGAGCACGCCGATCTCGCGCACAGTGCCCGTGAGCGCCACGCCCGGGAGCGCGTCGACTTTCACGTTGGCGCGGATGCCCTTGTGGATCCGGCCCGCCAGGCTTTCGTGGACTCGCACCTCGGCGACGAGCTTGGATGTGTCGGGGAGGCTGAAGAGCAGCTGGTTGGGGTAGACGCTCTGCCCGATCATGAGCGGGCCTTCTGAGGACCAGCGGTTTCGGGATTGCATGATCGTGGTGCCGTAGATCGCCATGCCGTCGGAAGGCGCGGTGATCGTTGATGCGGCGATCTGCTGCTTGAGCTTGTCGACGCGGGCCTGATCGCGGACCACGCGCCGGTTGGCCGAGGCGCGGTCTGCGGACTTGTCGGCGAGCTTGATCTCATTCTGTGCCTTGACGTTCTCGAGCTGCGCCTGCGCCTGCGCGACGTCGCTCTCCATCTGCTCGCGGTCCTTCTTCTGCTCGTAATCGATGTAGGATTGCTTCTGGAGTTCGACGGTCTTCACCCGCGCGCGGGCCTTGACGAGTGCGAGCTCGTCCTGGTCGTACTGGTCCTTGCTGATGAATCCTTCGGCGAGCAGGCCGACATTCTTCTCGAACTTCGCCTCGAACCGGGTGAGCTCGCGGTTTGCTTCGTCGATGTTGAGGTCGAGCTCCTGCAGCTTCATGACCCGGTCGCCGGAGTCCCACTGCTGGAGCGTGAGCTGCGCGAGCCTGAGTTTGAGTTCGGCATCGCGGATGGCGCTCTCGTTCTCGGTGACCTGGATTTGGTACGCGTTCTCGGCGGCGAAGAGCGCGGCCTGAGAAGATTCGAGGTCGGCTTCTTCGGTGTCAAGTTCGGTCTCGAGGTTGTCGGTGTTCAGCACGCAGAGCACTTCGCCCTTCTTGACGGTAGTGCCCTCTTCGATGATGTTCACGATCGTTGCCTGCTGCTCGAGTGTCGAGCGAACCTCGATCTGATCGAGCGCCTGGAGTTCGCCCGAGGCGGTGGTTGTGACGTCGAAGTTTGAGAGCGCGGCCTTGGTGATGTCGCTTGTCCGGACCGCCGAGGCAGAGCCGGAGTCGCCTCGCTGGGTGAAATACCACCACCCGCCGCCGGCGACGCCTGCGACAAGAATGAGGCCGAGGATGGTGGACTTGGCCGAGCCGCGATTGCGGGGTGAGGTCAGGTTGCTCGATGCTTGGGTCACGGGTTGGCTCCTGCGAGTCGGCGCGCCTTGCACGGCGGGCGGTCGATCCTTATCTGTATACCTCCCCGCGTGGGGTGGGTTCAGCCTTTTGGCACATGGCCGGAGAGAACACGATGTCTACAGAGATCGACACCATGCTCGTCGTTGCTGCCGATTCCGAGGCCAGAGCGGTGCTCTCGGCCTTCGGTTTCCCAGATGAGGATCCTGAGGAACTCACCCGGCTGGATGGTGGGGTGTGGCTGCTGAGGACCGGTATCGGCAAAGCCAATGCGGCCGGGGCGGTCGGCGTGACCTTGGCCACAAACCCCGCGTTGCAGGTCATCAGCTTGGGCCTGGGTGGTTCGCTTCCGGACAGCGGACTCTCGATCGGCGACAGGGTTCTTGCGAGCCGATCCGTTTTCGCGGACGAGGGTGTGGATACCCCGAACGGGTTCCTCGATTGCCGATCGATGGGTTTCCCGCTGTATCAGGATGATCACGGGAAGGGAGTTGAGGGTGATCCAGAATTGATCAACCGAATTCGGGGAGTTGTGGATCATGAATCGGTCGTCGCGACCGTTTCGACCTGTTCCGGCCGGGACGAGCTGGCGACGCGGATTCGTCGGCGGACGGGGGCGGGCGTGGAGTGCATGGAGGGGGCGGCGGTGCTGCTGACCTGTCACCGGATGGGGGTACCAGCCGCCGAGATCCGGGTGATCAGCAACACGACAGGCGACCGGGAGAAGCAGGTTTGGGATATCGGACTTTCGCTTCGTGTGCTCGGTGAGACGGCCCGGGCGCTCTCGGACGTGCTGAGCGGGTGAGAGAACCGTCATAAACGGGTGGGGTTGGTCTGGCGCGACGGGGGCGACCTTGAGGCTCGCCGTTCCATCCTGCTCACCTCAACAGGGCCGCACTGCGGGTCGATAAGCCTCGGTGAGTGACTGGGCGACGGGCTTCGGGCGTGTGTCCGTGCTGTCGCTCCGAGATCTGGCCGGGGTCGTCGATGGCGCGTGCGTCGCTCTCATCAATCTTGCAGATGAAGCACAAGGAAGGTGTCGCTGCGCCCACGCGTCAGCCGAGACCGATCGCGATCGACTTCGGGACCAGCGCGCTCAAGATTCTTCAGGTGACCGGCTCGGAAACGCCCGCGCTCGTGGCGTTGGCGAGTCTGGACACGCCGGAAGAGTTGTTCGACGACGCGGCCAGCCGGATTAGCTTTCAGACGCAGCAGTTGCCCCAGCTGATCCGCAGCGCGGGGTTCAAGGGCAAGCGAGCGGTGTGTCTGCTCCCGGTGTCGCTGACGTTCTGCAAGCACATCCAGGTGCCAAAGGGTGATGCGCACGCGATCGAATCCGGCACGAAGATCGCCCTGGCATCGCAGCTGGGCGTGGATCCGTCGATGCTCGTGCTCCGGCACAACGTCGTTGGGCTTGTCGGTGCGGAGCAGAATAAGGTCGAAGTGATCGGCATGGCTGCGGCGCGTTCGACCGTGGACCTGCTGATGCGTTCGATGGTGGCTGCCAAGCTCGAACCCGTTGGGATGCACCCGGAGTTCGGAGCGGCGCTCGCGGGATTCAACGCGATCGGCGCGGCACCCGAGGACAAGACCACGCTCTATCTCGATCTCGGCTTCGGTACGACGAAGGCATTCATCGCACGCGGGGGCCGGTTGATGTTTGCGAGGTCGTTCGACTTCGGCGGCCGGGCGCTCGACAAGTCGCTGGCGGCCCGCTGGAAAGTCAGCGAGCACCGGGCTCACGAGGCGAGGCGGAACGACGCGGACTACACGGGTGTGCAGCGCGCACCCATGATGTCGCTCGGATCGCTGAACGGTGCGGCAAACAGCACCACGACGAACACGAAAAAGACACCAAGCGTTATGCCGGATCTGAAGGAGGCCTTCGAGATCCTGAGCGACGAGGTGGGCATGTGCATCCGCTACCACCGAAATCTCTTCCCGAATCAGCCCGTCGAGCGGGCGGTTTTTACGGGCGGGGAATCGGCAAACCTCGGCCTCTGCCGACGGTTGGCGAGCGCAGTGCGAGTGGCTGTGCAGACAGGCGACCCGATGGGCGCGATTCAGAAGAGCGGCAAGGAGCCTGCTCAGGGAGTTGATATGAGCGGGCCGTTGCCGGGATTCGCGGCGGCTCTCGGGCTTTCGATGTGCCCGACGGATCTATAGCAGGAGTTCGAGCGGGTTCAGAGCCCGGGGGTTTCCCATGAGCGAGAGCGACGTCACCAAGCCGCTGATGAATGCGTTGAAGCAGGACAGCTTCCTGCCTGAAGACTATGTGAAGTCCAAGGGGGAGCGCCGCGCCAACATGCTGAGCCTGACGCTCTTCGGGGTGATGATGCTCGCCGTGGTGGGGGCGTTCTTCGCGACGAATCGCAAGTGGATGAGCGTGCGCGACGAGCAGCGCTCGGTCAATGCGATGTACGTCCGCGAGGCGGAGAAGATCGAGGGGCTCAAGGAGCTCGAGAAGCAGCGGTCGGACATGATCACGAAGGCCGAGGTGACCTCGGCGCTCGTCGAGCGTGTGCCGAGGTCGGTCTTGTTTGCCGAGCTCGTGCGCCGGATGCCCGAGAACCTGACGCTGACCGAGTTCGAGCTCATGAGTGACGAGGTGAAGGTCGCCCGCGGCAGCTCGCGTTCGAGCGGTGTACGGACGCTCAGCGGCTCGACCGGCACTTCGAGCTCGAAGAGCAAGTCGACGAAGAGCAAGAGCAAGTCAAAGGACAAGGAAGAGGCCGAGAGCACGGTCTATATCCCGCAATTCACTCAGCGGCTGCGGATCGTGGGCGTGGGTCTCGAGAACGACGACATCGCCGACTACATCGAGAGCCTTCGTGCGTGTGAGCTGCTCGACGGCGTTGAGCTCAAGTTCATCAAGGAATCGAAGATCGACGGCGTGCTGCTCCGCAGCTTCGAGCTCGGCGCGCTGATCCGCACCGGTGCAGACGCTCGCGGCCTGGTCAAGCCGATCGAGCCGCTGGCCATCCCGGATATCCCCTCGCCCGAGCACATCGTGCCTCAGACACCGGTGTTCCTGCCACCGAGCAAGCCGATTCAGAAGGAAGGCGTCGAGGGTGAAGAGGCCGGCGAGGCCGGTGAGGTTGAGATCAATCTCGGATCGATGCCGAGTGTTTCAGGCTTCTTCGAGGCACCGGTCTTCGGGCCGAGTGCGAGCGAGTCGAAGTGGAGTTCGCCGAGCGGACTGTTTGACCTGATGGGTGCCGCGGCACGCACGGGTGAGCGGGTTCGTTCGGAGAAGGCGGCGCAGGACGCGCAGAGCCCTTCGATCGAGGACGAGGACATGCTCCCGGCCGGTGATCCGGCGGCAGAAGAGTCTGAGCCTGCACCGACGGGTGAGCCCGCGACCAAGCCCATGTGGTTCACGCAGCCCGTGACCGGTGATGATTCGGCCGGCGACGCGGGCGACGGGGATGAGACATCCACAACCGGTGACGACGACAGCAACGAGGGCGACGAGCCCGCGCCGGCAGCCGGCGACGACCAAGGGGACGAGTGATGCGATTTGGTATCCGAGAATTTGTCCTGCTGGCGATCCTTCTGGCGATGCCGCTGTCGAGCTACTGGCTCGTCTTCCGGCCGCAGAACGAAGAGATCGAACAGGCCGAGCGTGAGATCGAGCACAAGCGTGCGATGCTGGAGAAGCTCCAGGTCGCCACGAGCCGGAGCGACACGCTCGAAGACGCGAACGAAGAGATCGCCCAGGGTATCGCCGCGATCGAGGAGCGTCTGCCGACGGGCAAGGAGATCGGCTCGATCGTGCGTGAGGTGTCACGCCTGGCGCTCGAGTCGGGTCTGGAGCAGCCGGGCATGACCTCGGGCGTGCCGGTGCGTGGGTCGTTGTACTGGGAGCAGCCCATCACGATGACGCTCAAGGGTGAATTCAACGGGTTCTACGACTTCCTGCTGGCTCTGGAGCAGATGCCGCGTATCACCCGGATTCCGAACATGGAAGTCTTGCGCTCGCGTGACCATGACGGCCACCTTGAGGCCACGTTCACGCTGAGCATCTACTTCGAAGGCGAGGAGCAGTCATCATGATGCCGACGGACATGGAGAACAGCAAATTTGCCGAGGATTTCGGCGAGGAGAAGTCGATCTCGCCGACGTTCCGCCAGCTTCAGCTCGAAGCTACGGCCGCGGCCGAGGGTCCGGTCGTCTCCGAGAAGAGCTCGTCATCGCGTCAGTACATGATCGTGGGTTTTGTGCTCGCGGTGAGTGCCGGGTTGCTCTGGTTCATGCGGGGCCAAGGGATCGGTGTTGAGCTCGCCGAGGGCAAGGACGTCAAGATCGATTACGAGGTTGACGAGAAGGCCGCGAGCAACGACGTGAAGCGTCAGCGCGAAGTCATGTTCAATCTCGAGCTCTCGGAAGATCCGGTGCAGGTGCCGGCCGACGAGATCACAAAGAATCCCTTTGCGATGGCCGGGCTGACCGGCGAAGACGAGGAACCCGTCACCGAGGTGGCGAACAAGGGCCCCGAGAAGCCCAAGGGCCCGACTCCCGAGGAGATCCGGCAGGCGGAGCTCGATCGTCTGGCTGCGAGCCTCGAGCTGAACACGGTACTCAAGGGCCGCGTGTCGCTCGCGCGGATCAACGGCAAGACGTATCGGGTCGGCGATTCGGTGGAGTCGGAGTTCATCCTGCTTTCGATCGAAGACCGTTCTGTTTCGCTCGGAGCTGACGGTGTGACTTACATCATCGAACTCGACAGCAACTGACCTTCCGGAGAGAGAAGGCGACGTTCGGCGGGCCAGCAGGAGTGAGCCAGTGTCCCACGGCAGCATCGACGACATTCTCGCCCGCATCGCACGCCTGGAGCAAGGATCAGGCGAGAAGCCTGCACCGCGATCATCCGAGCCGGAACCCGAGCCGAAGGGCGACCAGGAAGCCGCTCGTGATCCTGCCGGATTCCAGACCATCGAGCCCGATGAGGCGGTGAACGATTCGGCAGAGGACGATGCGGAGATCTTGTCGTCGGACACCTTCCGAGATGATGCCGATCTGGATCACGACGAGGATGCCGAGTTCGAATCGTCTGCCGAGCAGGATCGTGATGCCGTGTTCGGGACGATCACTCCGGACGCGGATCTCGATGAGCCAGAACCATCTGCGCCGAAGCATCCCGAGAGCGGCCTGCACGCGCCGGTCTTCAAGATCGGCAAGCAGGGATTCGAGGAGATGAATCTCGCTCGTCCGATGGCTCGCAAGGGCTCCGTTGAGCGAGCTGATGCATCGGTCAACGAGCAGGATGCCGAGCCGGAGCAGGCAGCAACCGAACAGAAGAACAAGCCGGAGCCCGCGAAGAAGCCGTCGTCGGGGAGCGACGGCGTTGTAAGCGTCGGCACTGGATTCGCGAGCGCCAAGGGCATGAGCGACCTGTTCGTGCCGGACAATAAAGTGCTCGGTCACGTAAACAAGAGTCTTGGCGATGTCCTTGCCGAGCGGGGTACCGCGAGCAAGGAGATGATTCTCTCAGCCGAGAAGGTCATGAGTCAGACGCCGGGGAAATCGCTCGGCGAGATTCTCATCGAACAGGGCGTGGATGAGGCGAGCGTGCAGGCCGCAGTCGCCGAGCATCAGGGGCTCGGCTTTGAGCGTGTCGATCTCGAGAAGGGTTTCGAGGGCGGCTTTGACGGCAAGATGCTGCAGCGCCTGGGCGTGCCGTACTGCGCCGAGAAGAAAGTTCTGCCGCTTCGCATGGAGGGTTCGCGTGTCGTGATTGCGGCGACGCGTCCCGATGCCGCGTTCGAACTCGATGAGATCAAGCAGCGGTTGGGTTGTTCGACACCCAAGCTGGTGCTGACGACATCGATGGACATCAAGGCGGCCCTTGAAGTCGCAGGCGCTGGCGAGCACGAGAAGCACGACCAGGAAGTCGACCTCAACGACATTCTTGAGGATGTCGACGAGATGGACGTGGAGGTCGAGAAGGCCGCCGACCAGACGGTTGATCTCGAGCAGCAGGCCGGCGAGAGCCCGGTCATCCGCTACGTGAACTACATTATCCAGACCGCGGTTCGCGAGGGGGCGAGCGATATCCACATCGAGCCTCAGGAGAAGAAGCTCAAGGTGCGGCTGCGCGTCGACGGCGTGCTGTTCGAAGCGATGAACCCGCCTGCGTCGATGGCTGCGGCGATCACGAGCCGCATCAAGATCATGGCGAATCTCGACATCTCCGAGCGCCGCATCCCGCAGGACGGCCGCATCCGGTGCACGGTGCAGGGACGCAAGCTCGACCTGCGTGTATCGACGCTCCCAGCCGCGGTCGGCGAGAAGATCGTGATGCGTATCCTCGATACGAAGTCGATCAATGTGAAGCTCGAAGACCTCGGCTTTGAGGAATCGACACTTGAGATCTGGCGGAACCAGGTCAAGCAGGCGCACGGCATCGTGCTTGTCACCGGTCCGACCGGTTCGGGTAAGACGACAACACTTTATTCGTCGATCCGCCAGCTCGACAAGAACAAGCTGAACATCTCGACGTGTGAAGACCCGATCGAGTATCACCTCGACGGCATCACACAGACGCAGACGCACGAGAAGATTGGTATGACCTTCTCGCGCGTGCTCCGTGCTCTGCTGCGTCAGGACCCGGACGTGATCATGGTCGGTGAGATCCGCGACCATGAGACCGCGCATATCGCGATCCAGGCTGCGCTCACGGGCCACCTGGTGCTGTCGACACTCCACACGAACGATGCACCCAGCTCGCTCACGCGATTGGTGAACATCGGTCTTGAGCCGTTCCTTGTGGGCGCGGCCGTAAACGCGGTGCTCGCCCAGCGTCTGGTGCGCAAGCTATGCGTGCACTGCAAGGATCTGCGCGACCCGCCGCCGGAGCAGGTCGAGTTCCTCGAGCTGTCGGGCATCATCGGTCAGCAGATCTACCAGCCGGTCGGCTGCGACAAGTGCCGCCAGATCGGCTACTCGGGACGAGTGGGTATCTACGAGCTGCTCACGGTCGACGACCAGATGCGCGACGTGATCGCCCGCAACCCGAACGTGGCCGAGTTCAGGCAGCTCTGCCTGGAGCGCGGGATGGTCAGTCTCCGCCAGGACGGCATGTCCAAGGTCGCTGAGGGTACGACAACGGTGGCCGAGGTGCTGCGCGTCACGGCCGAGCACTAGGCCGATCAGGACAACATTTGCACGTCACGCCGACTTCTCTGCTGAGGGGTCGGCGTTTCTTTATACTGTGACACACAGCGCCGGGGAGGCCGGCGATCAGGGAGCCAGCGCGTGAGTCAGTCAGAAGGCAACATCGAGTCGATCCTTCACGAGAGCCGTCTGTTCGAGCCGCCCGCGCCGAGCGGTGCGCCGTGGCTGATCGATTCGCTCGACGAATACAAGAAGCTCTATCAGAGATCGATCGACGATCCGAAGTCGTTCTGGGGCGAGATCGCCGACGGGTTTCACTGGTTCCACAAGTGGAAGCAGGTCGTCAGCTTCGAGGCGCCGGACGCCAAGTGGTTTGTCGGCGGCACGACCAACCTCTGCTACAACTGCGTCGACAAGCACGTCAGGGACGGCTACGGCGACGAGGTCGCGCTCGTGTGGGAGGGCGAGCCGGTCGGCAAGGACGGCCCGGAGGTCAAACGCTTCACCTACGCCGAGCTCCAGAAGGAAATTTCCAAGTTCGCCAACGTGCTGCGTGGGCTCGAGGTGCACCGCGGCGACGTCGTCACGATCTACATGGGCATGATCCCGGAGCTGGCGATTGCGATCCTGGCGTGCGCCCGCATCGGGGCGGCTCACAGCGTGATCTTCGGCGGCTTCAGCGCGCAGGCGATCGCCGACCGCGTCGAGGACGCCAAGAGCAAGGTCATCGTGACCTGCGACGGCGCGTGGCGCCGCGGGAACGTCGTGCCGCTGAAGGAGAACGTCGATCATGCGATCGAGATCCTCAAGCAATCCAAGAAGAAGGTGGCGGCGGTTGTGGTGCGTCAGCGTTGCAAGAACGGCATCGAGTGGCACGAGGAACGCGACTACTGGTGGCATGATCTCGTGCACGAGGTGGATGACCAGTGCGAGTGCGTGCCGCTGGATTCGGAGGAGATGGCGTTCCTGCTCTACACGTCGGGCTCGACGGGCAAGCCCAAGGGCATCAAGCACACCGTCGGCGGGTACATGGTCTATACCGCGACGAGCGCGAAGTACGTCTTCAACCTCGTGCCGGGCGAGGGGCAGCTGTATTGGTGTACGGCGGACATCGGCTGGATCACGGGGCACTCGTACATCGTGTACGGCATCATGCCCAACCGCGTGCCCACGTTCATGTACGAGGGCGCGCCGAACCACCCGGAGGCCGACCGGTTCTGGGACATCGTCGAACGCCACAAGGTGACGCAGTTCTACACCGCGCCCACCGCAATCCGCGCGTTCATGAAGTGGGGCGACGAGCATGTCACCAAGCACGACCTCTCGAGCCTGCAGGTGCTCGGCACCGTGGGCGAGCCGATCAACCCGGAGGCGTGGATGTGGTACCACAACGTCGTTGGCGGCGGCGAGTGCCCGATCGTCGATACGTACTGGCAGACCGAGACGGGCGGGCACATGATCACGCCGCTGCCCGGCGCGACCCCGACCAAGCCAGGCTCGTGCACGCTGCCGTTCTTCGGCGTTGATGCCGCGGTCGTGGATCAGGAGGGCAAGGAAGTCCCCGCGAACCATGGCGGCTTGCTTGTTGTGCGCAAGCCCTGGCCCGGGATGCTCCGCGGCGTCTACGGCGACAGGCAGCGCTTCATCGACACGTACTGGAGCACGGTCAAGATCGACGGCAAGCCCGTCTACACCGCCGGCGACGGCGCGCGACGCGACGAGCACGGCTATTTCTGGATCATGGGGCGCATCGACGACGTCATCAATGTCTCGGGCCATCGGCTCGGCACGATGGAGGTCGAGAGCGCACTGGTCGCGCACGAGGCCGTCGTCGAGGCGGCGGTCGTGGGCATGCCCCACGAGATCAAGGGCACGGGCATCGCGGCCTTCTGCACGCTCGCCACGGGCTACGAGGCGAGCGACGACCTCCGCGACAAGCTCCGTGCGCACATCGGCGAGCAGATCGGAGCGATCGCCAAGCCGGACATGATCCGATTCACGGATTCGCTTCCCAAGACGCGATCGGGCAAGATCATGCGCCGGCTCCTGCGTTCGATCGCGGCCGGCGAGGTCGAGGTGAACCAGGACACCTCGACCCTCGAGGATTTCTCCGTGGTGGCCCGTTTGCAGGCGACGGACGAGTCTTGACGATGGTGTCTGTGGAGGTGCCCCCATGCACGCCGCTATGCACGCGTTGATCCGTCGTTCGGTGCTCGTTGGTCTGATTTCGGTCTCGCTCGCCGGCGCGGGCGGGTGTTTCGTGGTCGCAGCCGGGGCTGTGGGGGCCGCGGGCGGGGTGGCGTACTCCGAGGGGCGCGAGCGCCGGACGTACGCGGTGCGGATCGATGACGCATGGATCGCCGTGAAGGCCGCGGTGGACGAGCTGGGCATCGAGGTCACCAGCGAGAAACGCACGCCCGGCTCGGGTGAGATCGCGGGGCGTTGGGGCGAGAGCGGCGACTCGGTGCGGATCTACGCCAAGTCGGTGGGCTCGGGCTCGACGATGGTCGGTGTGCGCGTAGGGCTGGCGGATCAGTCGGGCAATCTCAAGCTGCAGCGCCGCATCGAGTCGAACATGCCCCCGGGCACGCCGCCGAGCACGCCTTACGATTGAAATCGGCTCAGTTCGGCTTCAGATAGTCGTAGTCATTCCATGTACGCAGATCGCTGAGTTCCTCGTTGGTCACCCCGCTGACGTGGCCGTCAAGGTAAAGGGCGTTTGTCCCATTGCCGTGGCGCTCAGGAGCGACTCGTAATCTTGTCAAAGGGTCGGTCTCACCGAGTTCTTTGATGTGTGATTCACGGAACACGTCGTAAAAGGCAGAGACATCCTGGGTATACCTGCCTCGCGAGTACCAAGTACGGCTCTGGAGTTGGTCATCATCATCGGCAAAGTCAGTGAGATAAATAGTCGACGCAGGATAGAGCGCGCTCCTCAGCAACGAAGCAGGGCGACCATCTGGATCGACGATGGGTGGATCGTCTGCGTTTGCGGGACGATAGAACCCGAAAGAATTGTTGACGTAATGAATCCGATGCCCGTCGTTAATTCGTCTACTCGGGCACCTGTAGTAAGGGGCTTCTGCAAAGCGGTCTCCCCTTGTATCGTTGCCCAAATCAGGGTCGATGACACCCGCCATGCCGCCCTTACGATCGTCCGTGTTCGCTCGCTCGTCCAGAAAGGGTCTGAGCACGAAGGACCATGCAGGTGTCGGTGGCAGTGGGTCACCGGTTGCGCGGGGTATGTATCCCTTCCATTCCTCAGCATAATTTGCGAGGGCAAAGCCGATGTCGCGTTGATGGGACATGCAGACTGCTCGCTGCGCCGCTTCTTTTGCCTTGCCGAGCGCGGGGAGCAGGATGCCGATGAGCAGCGCGATGATGGCGATGACCACGAGCAGCTCGATGAGCGTGAATGCGTTGCTGCGTCGGGTCGTCATAGCGACTCTTTCCTTGCCGTCAGGCTCGCGATAACCCGGCTCTGGAGCGAGCCGAGTGCGAGCGTTTCCAGTTCGTTCCGCGTCACCCACCGGCCGCCCGTCACGGATCCGGCGCGCGTGGCGCGGTAGACCTCAACCTTGACAGATCGGTGTGTGGTCTCGAAGACGAATTCATTGTGACGGATCAGATCCTTTGTTGCAACACCTAAGCGGGCGGCGAGAGCCTCGATCGGGACAGGCGAGTCTGATTCAAGCCCGGGAACTTCCCACAATCCGCCCCACAGGCCGCCCTTGGGTCGCTGTGAAATCAGGAGCTGGGATTTCTTGTTTTCCACGATTGCGCACGCCATGTAGAGGGGCTTCCTGGCCTGGCGGGCTTTGGGCGCGGGGATCTCGTGCTGCTGGCCGGTCTGGCACGCGCGGCAGTCGGTGCGGAGGGGGCATGTCAGGCAGCTCGGCGACCTAGGTGTGCAGACGAGGGCGCCCAGCTCCATGAGCGCCTCGTTGAACGCGGCCGGGCTCACGGATTTGGCGCGAGACTTGGCGGCCTGTTTCACGAGCTCTTCGGCGCGATCCCAGCACCAGTCGCGGGTGTCGGGTTCGCCCGCTCGGAACGGCTGCCCCTCGATGCGGAGGAGCACGCGTTCGACGTTGCCGTCGACGATCGGCGCGGGCTCGTTGTGGACGATCGATGCGATCGCGCCGGCGGTGTAGCGCCCGATGCCCTTGAGCGACACGAGGTCGTCGACCGACACGGGCAGTTCGCCGAAGCGTGTGCTGGCTTCCTGCGCGCAGTGGTGGAGGCTCCGCGCGCGGCGGTAGTACCCGAGGCCCGACCACATCGCCAGCACATCGTCCTCATCGGCGCTCGCGAGGGCGCTGAGTGTCGGGAAGCGTTCGATGAAGGGGCCAAACTTCTCGAGCACGCGGGAGACCTGGGTCTGCTGGAGCATGAACTCGCTGACGAGGGAGCGGTAGGGGTCGCGCTTGCCGGCATTGCCGGTCTTGCGCCAAGGCAGGTCGCGAGCGGAGACCTCGAACCATCGGCAGAGATCGCGCACGAGCCGGGCGTCGTGTGCCGGGTCGCGCACGGTGTCGGCTTTAGTCGAGGCCCGCGAGGACTTCTTCGACGATCGGTTTGATGTCTTTCCAGTCGGCATCGGGTTCTTTGTTGACGGAGATCCAGTCGGTATTGATCAGGACGGCCCGCAGGCGGGCGCGAGCGAACATTGGGCCGGCGATCGGGTCGCCCTCGGCCTGGGCGCTCCCGATGAACGACCGCGGTCGGTCGCTGATGGTGGTGTCGAGCAGACACTTGAGCGCGTCGGGGTTGGGTGTGGTTTCGTACCGCCTGACCTTGGCCATGGGGCATTGTTGGCAAGCGGCGGGATCGGCGAGCGCCCGCGGCCCGACGTAGACTGCTCGCATGGACTTCCTGAGTCGGATCTCGGGCCTCTTGGATCGCATCGGGACCTACCCGTGGTGGGAGGTCTTGATCGAGGTGGCGATCATCTGGCTGGTGGTCTACTTCGTGTTCCGCTTCGTGCAGGGCACGCGGGCCGCCGGCGCGCTCAAGGGCATCCTGGTGCTGTTCGTCGTCGTGACGCTCATCGCCCGCATCCTGTCGGGCGATTCGTTCGGTCGGCTTGCGTTCCTCTATGACCGTTTGCTCGGCGTGGTGGCGATCGCCCTGGTTGTGATCTTCCAGCCCGAGCTCCGTCGGGCGGTGATTCGCCTGGGCGAGTCGCCCTTCTTCCGGCAGTCACCCAAGGACATCGGCAACATCGTCGACCAGATGGCCGAGGCGTGCGGCTACCTGTCCAAGGCCAAGTTCGGCGCGATCATCGTGCTCGAGCGGCAGGTCCAGCTCGAAGGTCTGACCGAGGGTGGCACGCTCCTCAAGGCCGAGCTGAGTGCGCGACTCCTGCAAACCATCTTCCATCCCGGCACGGCTCTGCATGATCTGGCGGTGATCGTGCGAGGCCGAGTCATTCACGCGGCGGGTGTGCAGCTTCCCCTTGCGGATCCCGAGGACATGCCTGACCCGAGTCTGGGCTCGCGCCACAGAGCGGCTGTCGGTATCAGCAAGGAGTGCGATGCGCTCGTCATCATCGTGAGCGAGGAGACCGGGCTGATCCGCCTTGCCGAGCGGGGCAAGCTCAGCCCCGGCTTCCCGGCAGCGGCATTCAAGGCGCAGCTTCGCTCGCGACTCGATCGCAACCCGGGGCTGTCCGAGGACGTCTCAGCCGAGGAAGAAGTCGAACAGACGCGGGCGCTCCAGGGCACGATCATCGACGATCCCGATGAGCAGACCGCGAATGAGCGAGCGGGTGAGGCGACCTCGGCGGGCGAGGAGGAACGCTCATGACGCCCGACACGACCAAGCCCGGCGCGCTGGCGATCCTGCGAACGCTGATCGTTGTGACGCTGGTGAGTGTTCTGATCTGGATCGTCGCCGAGGGCGAGAGCGTCAGCCGCGAACGTGTCGAGACGAACGTTCGACTCGTTGACGGCGAGGCCGGGCTGGTGATCCGTCCGCTCGACCCGACGCAATGGACGGGGCGAATGGTTGTGGCGCTCGAGGGCTCGACGACGGAGGTCTCGAACCTGCGCGATCGCCTGCGCGAGGCGATCCTCTTCCGACCGGGCGATCCGGGCGTGCCGACCGAGCCCGGACGCCACGAGCTGGATCTCGCGGCGATCCTTCGGCAGAGCAGATTGTTCGAGGGGACCGGCGTCTCGCTGACCTCGGTCGAGCCGGAAACCGTCGGCGTGATGATCGACAGCGTGTCATGGCAGAACATGGACGTGCGCGTCGAGGTGCCCGACGCGGCCTCGGCCTCGTCGCCGGTCGCCGACCCGCGGCGCGTGCGCGTGCAGGTGCCCTCGCTGCTCGCCGACCGGTTCGAAGGGTTGCAGGCGCTCACGGCGAGGCTCAGCGCCGACCAGATCTCGCGGCTCGAAGTCGGTCGGCGCAACGTGATCGAGGATGTGCCGCTCGAACTCCCGCCCGACATCGCCTCGCACCCGTTCGTGAAGCTCGACCCCGACCGCGTGAACGTGACGGTGACGCTCGAGAGCCGCCAGGACTCGGTGACACTGCCCAACGTGCCCGTGCAGATCCGCGGGCCGGCGTTCGAGTCGGAGAAGTGGATCGTGACGGTGAACCCCGAGGACCACCTGATCGAGAACGTGACGGTGACCGGGCCGAGCGAGCTGATCGATCAGATCCGATCGGGCCGCCTGACGATCTTCGCGACGGTGGTGCTGACGCTGGACGACCGCGACGCGCGGGTGACCCAGAAGGAGGCGACGTTCAGCGACCTCCCGACGCCGCTGACGTTCGATGCACCGAACGCGATCGTTCGGCTGTCGATCCGGCCGGTGGATGGGGTTGGGACGCCGTAAACAAGAATTCCATGTTCTATGTGAGAATATGTGTTGATCTCGCATGCAGGAACCAAGTAGTCTTGCTCGACAACGTGTATTCGAGTGAAGATCTCCGTCGAAAGATTGATTCGATAACGATATTAGATGTGATTTTATGGGTGTATACGCATGAAACATTGTCTCGCACTCGCGGTTTGTGCTTTGCTTTCTGTAGAGGCGAGGAGTCAGGTCGCTACGGAATGGTTCAAGCTCACTCTGGATGATCCGGCGGTGGGTGATTTCTTCGGGAGTGCAATCTCGGTTTCAGACAAATACATTGCTGTCGGCGTGCCCCGCAGGAGACATTCTGGGGCAGCGGTTGGTGTTGTATATGTGTACGACCTCGCTACGCGTGAAATCAGACAGGTCTTGTACGCCGAGGACGGTCAAGAATTTGTCGAGTTTGGTAATGCGGTGTCTGTATTTGGCGATCGCGTCGTGGTTGGGGCTCGAGCGCACGACGGTGCGTATGAAAAATCTGGCGCGGCGTATGTGTTTGATGCATTGACGGGTCAGCAGATCTTCATGCTCGTACCTTCCGATCCGGCACCATCACATCAATTTGGACGTTCCGTTGCTCTGTCGGACAGGTATGTTGTGGTGGGCGCTTACGGCGATGGCCATGCTGGAGATTTTTCCGGCGCAGCATATGTATTCGATCTGGAGTCTGGTATTCAGCGTGGGAAGCTGGTTGCCGAGGACGCAATGAAAGGCGATCAGTTCGGGGTCTCGGTTGCCGTGAGCGGCAATCTTGCGGCGATCGGCTCATACCTCGATGATCAAGGCGATGTGCGGAGTACTGGTTCGATGTACATCTTCGACATCGAGAAAGGGAGGCAGATCAGCAAGTGTGTCGCGGATGATGCTGCATCGGGTGATCTGCTCGGAAATGATGTGGACATTCATGGTAGCTTAGCGATCGCTGGCGCACAGCTTCGTGATGATGTAGGGATCAATTCCGGAGCCGCGTATGTGTTTGAGGTGATGACGGGGCAACAGGTTTTTAAGCTTGTGGCCTCGGACGTAGCGGCATTGGATTCGTTTGGTCGAGATGTTGCAATCAATGACAGCGTTGCGATTGTTGGGTCGATATCCGATGATGATCTGGGGTTCCAATCCGGATCAGCGTATTTCTTTGATCTTCAATCGGGGCAGCAGCTTTCCAAGTTGTTAGCTTCGGATGGTTCTGGTCAGAACAGCCTCGGCGAAGAAGTTGCTATTTCAGGCACAGTGGCGCTCGTGGCTACTCCACAACATAATTCCGGTGCGGGTGCAGTCTACTTGTACAGTCTGCCATTCATGGACTGCCTCCCCGACACCAACAACGACGGCGCCCTCACCCCCGCCGACTTCTCGGCTTGGGTCGCAGCGTTCAACGCCAGTGCTCCGGCCTGTGATCAGAACGGCGACGGCTTGTGCACGCCGGCCGACTTCAGCGCCTGGGTCGCCAACTACAACGCGGGCTGCAGCTGAGCCGCATGCGGGCCATGTCGTGATCTTTCTGCCTTTGCGGATGTCTCTGTGAACGGGTCAGCTGGACCCCAAAGCACGAGACACACGGGCACTGTGCCCTTCTTCGCAAAGGTGGTGGATCATGAGAAAGCACGCACTGACAGCACTGGCGCTCGTCGCCGCTTCGGGCGCTTCGGCGCAGACCTTCAGCCTCGACGACAACCCGTCGGGCCCCTTGACCTCGGCTTTCTACGGCATCGGTTTCTCGGCCGAGGATCCCTTTGGGCTCTTCCTCCCGCCCGTGGCTGCGGGCCGGATCGGGCCCTCGCCCACGCTGATCACCGTCTCGGGCATCACGCACGTCGACGGCACGCTGCTGACGGTCGACCCGGCGATCCCGGCCGAGCCGGTGCTCGACATGCCCTCGCCCGGCGGGACGTACCTTGACGCGGTGAGCCAGGACCACGAGATCTATTACCCCGAGGTCTCGCGTGAGGTGAACATCCGCTTCAGCGTGGACCGCGCGACGCGGGGCCTGCCCGGCACGCCCCTGGCGAGTGAGTTCGCCAACAACCAGCACCCGGGCGACATCTACATCTCGGAGCGGACTTTCCGCAACCCCGGCTTCTTTGTCGGCACGCTCGGTGCGGGACCGTTTGCCGGTGCGCTGCCCACGGCTATGCCCGCGATGGGCACACACCGTCTCGAGTTCGACGAGAGCGCTCTGCACCTGACGCCGGGTCTCGGTGTCGGCAACTTCATCGGGCCGGGCCTGCCCGCGCCGATGATCGTGCCCGGCCGCCACGACAACGTCGACGCATTCAACATCCTTCCCGACCCGATGATGGACCTCGACGGCGACAACAAGAACGACCGCGACAGCTTCTTCAGCATCCCGCCGGCTCAGGCCATGGCGGCCGGTTTCTCGGCGGCGGATATTTTCGCCATCCCCAAGGGCACCGGCATGGGCGTGACTCCGCCTTGGGCACCGGCGCTCAAGATGGGTCTGAATTCAATGGGCTTCCCTCCCAACCCGGAACTCCAGGGACAGCTTGACGACATCGACGGGCTTGTGGTTTGGGACTTCGGCGAGTTCAACCCCGATCAGCCGTTCGCCGAGGACTTGCGCGATTACGCGATCTTCTCGCTCAGCGAACGCTCGGCCAGCCTCGACGCACTCCGCAGCATGGGTTTCCCGGTCGATGGCTCAACGATTTTCTTCACCGATTTCTCGGGTGCGTTCGCGATCTATCTCTACGGCTCGCAGGTCGGCATCGAGGACTGGTCGATCGGTGATCAGCAGTTCTCAAACCTCGACGCGCTTGAGATTAACGCCCAGGTGACGCCGCCTTGCGACCCGTGCCTGCTCGCCGACGTCAACGGGGATGGTGTTGTCACCCCCGCCGATTTCAGCGCCTGGGTCACCGCCTTCAACAACGGCGATCCGAAGGCCGATCAGAATTGCGACGGCGTCGTGAGCCCGGCCGACTTCAGTGCATGGGTGACCAACTACAACCTCTGCACGCCGTAACGTCTGCAATTCTCCAAATTATTGATCAAGATTCCCCCGATGCCCAGCGGTGTCGGGGGTTTTTCGTTGAATCCGAGCCTTGAATCACTAGACTCGCTGAAGAGATATTTCCGGGAAGGAGCCTCAGATGAGAATCGGACTCGTGGGATTGCTTTTCTCTGGACTGATCGGAGCTTGCCATGGACAGGCAATCGAGTACCGCACCGTGGCTCTGCGCGGTAATGTTGCTCCGGGGACCAGCGCTGGTACGACGTTCTTTGGGTTCGAGGACTCGATGGTCGACAGCGAGGGGAACGTTGCCTTTGTCGCGGTGCTCTTCGGCAACGATGTCAATGTGAACAACGAGAGAGGATTGTGGGCCGAGCATCAGGGGGTGCTGACGCTTATCGCAAGGGAAGGGGACCAGGCCCCGGGCATGCCGGCGGGCGTTCTGTTCGATCGGATCTTCGATCCCGTCATGAACTCGAACGGCAACACGGCTTTTCGTGCATGGCTTGAGGGGCCCGGCATCGATGGCACGAACCGAGATTCGATCTGGAGTGAAAGCACCGGGATGGGGCTCGGACTGGTCGTGCAGGGCGGGACGCCTTCGGGTATCTCCGGTGTTGATATCGGCGGTTTCGCGAGTCCACTCCTCGGCGACAACGACCTGGTCACCGTCAAGACCTTCCTCAGCGGAGCGTCGGTCAATTCGCTCAACGATGAAGCGATACTCGTCCAACCAGCCACGGGCCAGGTGGCGATCGTCGCGCGTGAAGGAGATCAAGCCGATGGGGCACCGGCTGGGGTGGTGTACGGCATCGTCGCGCCGGAATCGATCAACGCGAGCGGCGTCGTCTCATATGCTGGGACTGTTACTGGTGCGGGTGTGACAGCAACGAACAACCGCGGGCTTTGGCTCGCTCAGACCGGCGGGTCGATCGAACTCATCGCAAGGGGCGGCGAGCCGGCTCCGGGTGCCGGAGGGGATTCGTACCTTGCGGTGGGGACATCGTCGCTCAACAGCCTCGGCGATCTCGTGTATCTCGCGTCACTTCAGGGGCCAGGGGTGACATTCAGCAATGGCTCCGGCGTGTGGAAGAAGCGCGACGGGGAACCCTCACAGCTGCTTGTGCGCGCGGACACTCAATCGCCAGGCGCGCCAACCGGGCAGCACTTCGGCACGTTCTTCGTGCCGCTTGTCAACGGTACACGTTCGGTGGGATTCGCAGGCGAACTCATCGGCGCGACGGTGCTGCCGCTCGAAAAGCGAGCGATCTGGTCAGAGGGAGCATCCACGGCGCTCGAACTCCGGCTGCGGGGCGGGAACACATCGCCCGACCTGGCGCCGGGTGTCAGCTTCTCGACGCTGAACTCTCCGGCGCTCAACGCAGATGGCTTGCTCGTTCTGCCGGCGCTCCTCACAGGCAGCGGCATCAACACGAGCAACCGCGATGTCCTTGTCGGGATGGAACCGGGCGGTGATGCCCGCATCCTGGTGCGCACGGGAACGATGTTTGATGTCGATGATGATCCGAACACAACGGATCTGCGACTGGTGGTGAATCCGATCCGGTTCGTCGAGCTCTCGGGCGGTGAGGATGGGAGGCCAACCGGCTTGAGCCGGAACGGTCAGGCTGTTTTCACGCTGAATTTCCAGCAGACCTTCTCGGGCGTCTTCGTGGCCTCGTTCGCTCAGCCGAGCTGTCTGGCCGACACCAACGGCGATGGGTTCGTGACCCCGGCTGATTTCTCGGCTTGGGTCGCTGCGTTCAACACCCAGGCCCCGGCATGCGACCAGAACGGGGACGGCTTGTGCACACCCGCTGACTTCAGTGCTTGGGTAGCGAATTACAACCTCTGCAAGCCGTAACGTATCTATATCTGAGCTCACAATCGGTCGGCCCCCGCGGGACTCATTCCCGCGGGGGCCGGTTCGTTGGAAAGAAAACAACCCCGCGCGATGGCACGAGGCTGTCTGGTTTCAATGAGACCGGGAAGAGGCCGGAAAGTTAGTTGCAACCGGCGTTGTAGTTGGCAACCCATGCCGAGAAATCGGCGGGGGTGCACGACCCGTCCCCATTCTGATCACACGCAGCGCTCATGGTGTTGAAGGCCGCGACCCAGGCGCTGAAGTCAGCGGGTGAGAGCATGCCGTCACCGTTGGTGTCGGCGATGCAGGTGTTGCATGCATTCGAGTCGTAAGTGCCCGGTGTGCCGAATTCGCCGGTTGTTGCCGAGAACGAGCCGAAGTCATCGCCCGACGCGGAGAGCACCCACGCGAGAACGTCGTCCTGGCCGATGTCATCGACGCAAGCTTGCCCGCTGGCGTTCTGCGTGCGAACGCTTCCTGTGTAGGTCTGGTCGCCATAGCTGAGCTTGTCGGCAAGGAGCCCGGCGTTGTCGTACAGGTGAATTTGGTCGTTTCGTCCGAGGTTGTTCCCGGTGACGACGCCGAGTTCGCCGATGATCTTGACGCCCGCACCGAGCGACCAGGCCGCGCGGAAAGCGGCCTCAGTAGCCTCGGTGACGACGACCGATTCGCCAGGCTGGACGACACCGAACGCGCTCAGGTCGAACGCCCCGGGTGTCGCGCCGTTGTCGTCCATGCTCCAGCCGGTCATGTCGACCGCCGAGCCGCTGAGATTAGTGAACTCGACGAACTCACCGCTGTCACCCGAGTACATCCACTCGGTGATGCGCACGCCGGTGGATCCGAAGGTGTAGTTGATTTCGAGCGGATCGTACTCAGATCGCACGGGCAGGAACGCGAGCGAGTCGTACGCGTTGTCTGCGGTCGCTCCGATGTAGTACTCGACGCGCTGGCCGGGCGTGCCCGAGACGGGGAGTGTGGCTTCATAGGTTGTGCCGCCCGTGTTGGTCATCGTGATGCGGTCGTAGGGGCCCGTGGGGTCGGGCCTGTAGAAGCACTCGACGAGCGAGACCGCCGAGCCGTTGGGCGCGACTGTCGCGCTGATCATGACGCTCTGGCCCGGCGTAGGCGTGTCGTCGCTGGCGACGATGTCGGAGATGATCGGGCCGTCGGCGTTCAGCTCCGCGCTGCTTGCCAGGACGCCGGCGCGGGTGTTGAAGAACTGCTGGAGTCCGACGATCGAACCGCCGCCGGGCCCGCCGCCGCCGAGATTGACGCTGGTCGTGAAGTTGTCGAGGAAGTTCTGGTATGTGTAGAGCTTCTTCGGGTCGGCTTGGACGTAGGCATCGATCATGTCGCGGTGGGCCTCAAAGATCGGGCCGAAGTAGTCCCAGTTGGCGTAGATCATCGCGTCTCGGTAGTGCGCCATGTACCGCTGGCGCAGCTCGGGCACGTCGAGGACGTGGCTCAGCACGGGCTTGTTGCTCGCGTTGAAGTTATAGGTGATCGACCAGTTCGGATCGGTAAACGTCTCGTTGGCATCGCGTTGGAGAAGGTGCGTACGCCCGTCGATCGGGTTGCGGTACACCATGAAGTCCGCGCCCTTGTTCACATAGCTGTCGTCGTCGGTCAGCAGGTTCTCGAGCACGACCGACCAGATCGACGGATCGATCGCGAACACCTCGTCGATGTCTTCCCACGAGGTGAGCGATGTGTTGGTGACCGCGTCGCAGACCTCGATGAGCGCGCCCCACGGGTCGGCGAGCCCGCCGTCGTTCTGCATCTCGTAGCCCGTGTATCCCGCTTGTGTGGAGCCGTTGTACGTGAGGCCCGGGCCGTTGGGGTTATTCGGGCAGCGGAACCGTGCGCCGTCCTCGTTCTCGAAGTAGTCGCGGAGCATCTCCTTGTTGGGCTGCTGGACGTTCGCGTAGACGCCCCAGTTCTCGCCGTTGATGGTGACCAGTGCGTGGTTGGCGCGGGGATGGGGGATGAACTGCGCGACGAAGTTGTTGTACACCACCTCGCGGCAGAAAGTCGGATCGCGGTGCGCGTTGTTCAGGTTGAGCGTCTCGTATCCGAGCAGATCCTGGTCGGCGTCGGTGAAGTCCATGTAGATCTTGAGCGAGAACTTCTGCGAGCCCGCGGGCAGCGTGGTGTACGAGGTGTTGCCGCGGATACGGATGCCCACGTCGGGGTAGGTCTCGCCGTCGACGGTGAGGTCGGCGAGGATCGGTGTCTCCGAGCTGTAGTTCTGGCGGAGAAGGGTCTCCCAGTTCGTGTCATGGAACTGGATCTCGAAGGTACGCAGCACCGAGGTGTCGTACAGATCTTGACCCTGAACACTGGGCGACAGCGTGGATACCACGAGGCCGCCGATGAAGGCATGGCAACGCATCTCTCGATCTCCTGTGATTACAGCCCGGCATCGCCCGACCGCGAAGTCCCCCCTTGAAACGGAACGAGCGCATACCGGACGGATTGCAAGGATCTTGTAAATGGCGAGTGTTCTATCTGAATTAGGGAGAATCACCGAGTCCCGATGGGTTGATGGTTAGGCCGGATCGATGCCTGACAAACCCCTCCCCTGTGGTCATCGCCCACTGGGCGTCCTATGTTTCCGTCCCTCTCTCTGACCCGGGCCACAGGCCTTGGCGGGGGGCTTATCCGGTGCACCACACAAGACGACTCAGCGGAGCCATCGCGTGAAAATCAAGACCGACGAAATCGCCAGCATCATCAAGCAGGAAATCTCGAAGTACTCGGCCGACCTTGAGGTCTCCGAAGTCGGACGCGTCGTCGAGATCGGCGACGGTATCGCCCGCGTCTACGGCCTCGCCAACGCCATGGCCGGCGAGCTCGTCGAGTTCCAGACCAACGAGGGCACCGTCATGGGCCAGGTCATGAACCTCGAGACCGACACCGTCGGTACCGTCATCTACGGCGACCCGCTCTCCGTGAAGGAAGGCGACATCGTCAAGAGCACCGGGCGTCTGCTGCAGGTGCCCGTCGGCGAGGCCATGCTCGGCCGTGTCGTCGACCCGCTCGGCCGACCGGTCGACGGCGGGCCCGCGATCAATGCCGCCGAGAGCCGACTCGTCGACATCATCGCGCCCGGCATCGCCGAGCGCCAGCCGGTCACCGAGCCGCTGCAGACGGGTATCAAGGCCATCGACGCGATGATCCCGATCGGTCGCGGCCAGCGCGAGCTGATCATCGGCGACCGCAAGACGGGCAAGACCGCCGTCGCCGTCGACGCGATCATCAACCAGAAGCAGTACTGGGGCACGAAGGAAGCCGTGGTCTGCATCTACGTCGCCGTCGGCCAGAAGGAGTCGACTGTCGCTGGCGTGGTGGAGACGCTCAAGCAGAACGGCGCGATGGACTACACCATCGTCGTGACGGCGGGCAGCTCAGATCCCGCGCCGATGCAGTACGTCGCGCCCTACTCGGGCTGCGCGATGGGCGAGTACTTCATGTGGTCGGGCAAGGAAGCCGGCAAGCTCATGGCCGACGGCAAGCCCATGCCCAAGCACGCCCTCTGCATCTACGACGACCTCTCCAAGCAGGCCGTCGCGTACCGCCAGCTCTCGCTGCTGCTCCGCCGCCCGCCCGGCCGTGAGGCGTACCCCGGCGACGTGTTCTACCTGCACAGCCGCCTGCTCGAGCGAGCCACCAAGCTCTCCAACGACAACGGCGGCGGCTCGCTCACCGCGCTGCCCGTCATCGAGACGCAGGAAGGCGACGTGTCGGCGTACATCCCGACCAACGTGATCTCGATCACCGACGGCCAGATCTACCTCGAGCCCGAGCTCTTCTTCTCGGGTGTGCGTCCGGCCATTAACGTGGGTATCTCGGTGTCCCGCGTGGGCGGCAACGCGCAGATCAAGGCGATGAAGAAGATCGCCGGCTCGCTGCGTCTCGACCTCGCCGCGTTCCGCGAACTCGAAGCCTTCGCCCAGCTCGGCACCGACCTTGACGCCGCCACGCAGAAGCAGCTCGACCGCGGCGCCCGCATGGTGGAGCTGCTCAAGCAGCCGCAGTACGTCCCCTTCAACGTGACCGACCAGGTCATCTCGATCTACGCAGGCACGAAGGGCTTCCTCGACGACGTCGACCTCAAGAAGGTTCCCGCGTTCGAGAAGGCGATGCAGGATTACTTCCAGACGACGGCCCGCGAAGTGCACGCCGAGATCGCCGAGAAGAAGGCGCTCGACGACGAGCTGACCGGGAAGCTGGAGAAGGCGCTCAAGGCCTTCAAGAGCACCTGGAAGGGCTGAGTCTTTTCATGCGGATTTAAATCATCAAGCCCCTGCCAATGGCAGGGGTTTTTCTAATGCATTCGAGATAATTAGATAGCAAAGAATTTGTCCGGGCTTTATTCTTCGATCGATTGGAGTAGCCTGTGAAAAATTGGCGATTGTTATTTGTGCTTCCGTTCGTGATCCCATTCCTGTCTTCGGGACAAATCCTATACGAAACAGGGCAGCTTTTTCCAAATGATATTGGGCCAGGAGATCGCTTCGGCTACTCAGTGTCAGTTTCCGGTAAGTGGGGCATTGTTGGTGCATTTCGAGATGATGACGCAGGAATGAACTCGGGTTCTGCGTATGTGTTCGACATGTATAACCAGCAGCAGCTGTTGAAGCTGACTGCGGCCGATGGGACAGAGCTCGATCTGTTTGGCTGTTCGGTTGCTGCAAACGGCAATCTGGGAGTTGTCGGAGCAGAAACCGGAGGCAGCAACGGAGCCGAAACAGGGTTTGTGTGCGTATTCGATCTGTCGAGTGGCGCTCAAGTCACGAAGTTGGTTGCTGATGACGGAGAGCCGTATGACCAGTTCGGTGATTCTGTTGCCTTATCAGATTCATACGTAGCTGTCGGTGCGGTTGGTGATGATACCGGGAGTTTCTTGGGTGCGGGTTCGGTGTATGTATATGACACGTCCCTGTGGAGTGAAGTGAGAAAGATAGTTCCTGACGATGTGACTTCTGATTTTCTGTTTGGCCATTCTGTGGCAATTGCTGGTTCGATGCTTCTCGCAGGTGCTCCCGGTGATGATGTATATGGTTTAAATTCGGGGTCTGCATACTTATTTGATATGGATACTGGTCTGCAGGTCATGAAATTCATTCCTGCGGATGGATTCCAGAACGATGGGTTTGGGCTGAGTGTTGCTTTATCAGAAGAGTTCGTTGTAATTGCGGCAGTTGAGCACGATGCTGCAGGCGCTGATGCAGGTGCAGTATATGTTTATGACATCTTCACCGGGCAAGAACTCCACAAGCTCACAGCATCGGATGCCAGTTCGGGCGATCGATTTGGATCGTCGATTGCAGTTTCAGGCAACTTGATTGTTGTGGGTTCTATTCGCGATGATGATGTTGGGTCTAGTTCCGGATCGGCGTATATATTTGATGCAACTACTGGTGATCAGCTTTACAAACTAATTGCATCAGATGGTTCGGCCGGGGCTTGGTTTGGAAACGCCGTTGGAATCGATGGCGGCAATATCGTTGTCGGAGCCTACGACAATGCAGCGCGTGACGGAGGGGGCGCTGCGTACGTATACGTCGTACCGACCAACCCAGCGACTTGCATTGCCGACACTAACAACGATGGGGTGCTATCTCCTGCTGATTTCTCCGCCTGGGTCGCAGCATTCAACTCGCAGGCCCCCGAGTGCGATCAGAACGGCGACGGCTCCTGCACACCCGCCGATTTCAGTGCCTGGGTCGCCAATTACAACGCGGGCTGCTGAATCATCAGTTCCCGGTCCCGGCATCTCTGAGTTCGTCTTCGACACTTGCGAGCCTGGCTCGACCGTTCTTGTCGAGCAGGCTCGCGGCGACGGAGGCCAAGCCCGCGACAAGGAACGCGGGCAGGAGCACATCGAGCGCGCCGAGATATGTCACGCCGCCCTCCCAGCCTATTTCTGTCAGGAGAGGCGGCGCGGCAAACTTGAAAAACGGGACGCATGCAAAACCCGTCACCATGCCAACCTTTGCTCCGAGCGAAGTCAGCTTGGACCAGAACAGGCTCAGGATGATCACCGGGCAGAACGTCGCGGCGATGCCCGACCAGCCGAAGATGATGAGCCAGAAGACCTCCTTCTCACGGTTGTGCGCGATGAGCGCCATGCCGAGACCAAAGGCCACGAGCGCCAAGATGAGCGTGAGCCGCTGGCTGAGTTTGACGAGGCGATCGTCGGGCATGTCAGGTCGCTTGGTCTTCTGCCAGTAATCGCGGACCGCAGCGCTGGAGGCAACGACAAGCAACGAGTCGATCGTTGACATGATCGCGCTCAGCACAATCGCGATGTAAATACCCGCAAGGAATGCTGGGAAGATCGTCTGCGACATGAACGGCAGGATGTTGTCCTTGTCGCCACCGATCTCTTCGAGTGTGAAGAGCGACCTTCCAACGATGCCCACGAGCACGGCACCGCTGTCGGCCAGAATGGTCCACGCGAGCGCGACCGCGGCGCCCTTGCCGATCTCTTTCTCGCTGCGGAGCGAGATAAACCGCACGAAAACCTGCGGCGACCCCAGGAACCCGATCCCGATCGCCGCGAAACCGATGACTTGTGTCAGTGTGAGAAGCGTCCAGCCATTGCCTGCCGTAATGGAGAGATGGTTGGGATCGTTCGCGCGGAGCGTCTCGATGATGTTGGTGACGCCCCCGGCCTCGAGCAGCCCAGCGATCGGGAGCATCACCAGCCCGATGAGCATCAGCGTGCCCTGAAAGACATCCGACCATACGACCGCGACAAAGCCGCCTTTGGTGATGTAGAACAGCACAACCAGGAATCCGATGGTCGCCCCGAGGAAGTGGTTCCATCCGAGAAACGAGTGGAACGCCTTGCCGGTGGCGTAGACCTGCGAGCCTGCGTAGATCGGCACGAAGATGACGAGTGATCCCGCCGCGATGAGGCGGAGCCAGTGCCCCGAGTCGCGCAGTCGCGATTCGAGATAGTCGGGCACTGTGATCGAGTCGTAGCGGTCTGAGAGGCGTTTGAACCGCTTGGCTAAGAGCAGCCAGGCACCGCCTACACCGAGCATCTCGCCGACCACGACCCAGAACGCCTGAACGCCGACCGTAAAGCCCATCGCGGTGAGCCCGATCAGCAGCCACGCCGATTCACCGGTCGCACGCGCCGAGAATGCGACATTGATAAACCCGAGCCGCTTTCCACCCGCGAAATAGTCGCGGATATCCCGCATCTTTTTGGATGCAAGGTGCCCGATGTACAGGAGAACGGCGCAGTACAGCACCACCGCGAGCAGTTTCTGCAGGCTCTCGGAGTCGATGGCTCCACCTCCTTAGTCAGAGTGGGGATCGGAGCCTAGCAGAATTCCGCGGAACGTGCAGATAGTCCAAAAAAAGAGCAGCGGCCGCCCTCTTGAGCGGCCGCGTGCTCGGATTTCAGTATTCAGAAATTACTGCGGCAACATCTGCGTCACGACCCTGCTGATACGGTCCTGGATGTGCGGGAGCGCCTCTTCCTCGGACATGTTCATCTGGTTGGCCCAGGCGGAGAGACGGACGCCGTGAGGGAAGTAATCGCTCGTGGTGGTGATTGTTGCGTTGGAGCTGTTGCCCGTACGAGTGCCACCCGCGTCGGACATGCGGTCGTTGCCGACACCGGCGCCTGTGTTGGCGTTCGAACTGTTGTCGGTGAATTTCTCGAACTCGACGGGCGTGTCGCTGTGCTCTTCCAGCACAAAGTCGATGATCGCGGCCCATTCGCGTGGGGTTGAGGCGTTGGCAATGCCGATGCCGACAAGACCGCCCGTACCGGCACCGGCGGCGGCGCCGTATCCCCAGCTGTTGGTCGCGTTGGCGACGAGCACACCCGTGCCGACGCCGGTCGCTGCGCCAGAGATCCAGCCCATTTTGTTGGCGATATCCTTGCCGCCCGACTCGGGCTCTACCTCGCCGAAGAACCGCAGGCTCGCGCGGAGGCGGTAGGTCGCGTTGGTCGGGTCGTTGACGACGGTCCAGCCCTGGTCGGTCGCCGCCTGACGGAGTTCCTGGGTCAGATTGATCTCTGAGGCGTCGCTGATGTTGCGGAACGAGATGTAGACAGTCTTCTTGTCGGGTGCGGGCGGCTCAAGCTGGGGCGGGGCGACGGTCCAGACCGTGCCGCTGCGGGGCTTGGCGTACTTGTTGGCGGTGATCTTGCCGAGACCGCGCGAGACCGTCGTGCAGCCCGAGCTGCCAAATACGACCGCGGCACCGAGAGCGACGAGAGCGATGAAACGACCTTTCACGGGCGATACCTCCACATCTGGAACACCACACCAATCGGACCGGGCGGTGTTCTGTTTGGTTTCGGAACGAATGCGGATGAGTATATCCCCGTTCGCAACGGTTATAGGGCGAACCCCTCGGCGTATTTGGCGGAATTACTCCGGCGGGCCGTGCCCTGGACCCAACGGATGGCTTCCAGCTGGGACCATGAGCTATTCTTCGAAGGGGCGTCGAGAGAGGGAGATCAGATGCTGATTCGTACAGCTTGTGTTCTTGTGTTCACCGGCACCGCACTCCAGGCGTTGGCGGACCCGCCCGCGGGCTACTACGACTCGGTCACAGGTACCGACGCCGTGTCTCTCCAATCTCAGCTCAATCAGTTGCTCAACATGGCGATCACACGCACCTATTCACAAGCGAGCACGTATCTCCAGGACATCGACGAAGACCCGAACAACATCTCGAATGTGCTTCTCGTCTACAACGGGCAATCGGTGCTCTCGAATTGGGACTCCGGCGCGACATGGAACCGCGAGCACACCTGGCCGGTCAGCCTCGGCGTCGGCGAGAGCGGTTCGGACTATTCTGACCTGCACCACTTGCACGCGTGCAACCCGGGTGTCAACGGGGCACGCGGCAACAAACAATTCGGCACACTCCCGGGACAGTGGGATCCGGGTCAGTACAGCCTTGCCTACCGCGGCCGGATGGCGCGTGTGGCGTTCTATATGAAAACCCGCTACCCGTATCTCAACATGGCATTGCTCGGCAATCAGCAGCAGTTCATCGACTGGCACATCGCCGAGATGCCGAACGATGTCGACAACAGACGCAACGACCGCGTCTACAACGCGCAGCAGAATCGCAACGCCTTCGCCGATCACCCCGAGTGGGCATGGGCACTCTTCGGCACTGCGCTCAGCGATGCGCAGATCACCATCGCGGGCCAAGGAAACGTGGACGGTGCATCGAGCGCGTCGGTCGATCTCGGCCTACGAATCGGACAACCCTCGGATTTTCCGGCGATTTCGATCGATCTCCAGAAATCCGGTGCAGCCCCGACGACGTACAGCGTGACCACCGAAGGCGAGATCGCCGAGGTCAGCCGGTACCAATTCGGTGCCGCGCGCAACACGCAGACCATGAGCCACGACGTTCAGTTCGTCGGTTCGAACTTCGGGCCGTTCGGTGGCACCGTCACGATCGATACCACCGAGATCACCACCGCCGGTGCGGGGCTCGGCGCAGGTGATGGCGACGATGTCGTCACAATCACGGGTCTCGCGATCGACCATTCACTCGCCTCGCTCGACAGCCTGTCCCAGGCGAGTGACATCCTCATCGACTTCGGCCAGCTCGAGGTCGACGAAACATCACCCGTGCTCGGCTACACAATCTGGAATATCGCGCTCGCGCCGTATTCGGCGAATCTGGACATCGACAGCGTGATGATCATCGGTGATGCCGGTGTTTTTACGACCGGCATCGCCCCCCTGGCCGGCATCTTGCCCGGTGAGGCCGCCGGATTCAATGTTGAGATCGACACGCAGACCATCGGCACATACGAGGCCACCGCGGTCGTCACGGTCAGTGATGAAGATCTGCCCGGCGCTGCGGAACCTGTGCAGCTCACCGTGACGTTCAGGGGCCGAATCGGTGCATGCATCGCGGATACGAACGGCGACGGCATCCTGAGCCCGGCAGACTTCTCGGCCTGGATCGCGGCCTTCAACGCCGGTGCGCCTGAGTGTGACCAGAACTACGACGAGGTCTGCAGCCCTGCTGACTTCTCGGCGTGGGTGGCTAATTTCAACGCCGGTTGTTGACTCAAGCCAGCCATTATCCCGGCCAAAATACGACCGAAACTCGCTATGCGGACGCAGAATCGTGCAGCATTGTGGGCGGCTCTGGATCCGAGGCAGAGAATCAGGCACAATGCATACAACCGTTCCGCTCGGGGGTGCGTATCGGCCCGTGTCGCCAGCCCGGTTTCCCGGTCTGTTGCTGTTTGTCTGAGTGGAGTATCACAGAGGGTCGCACTGACCTCGAATGGTCGGCGATCCAATCAGGGGAGGCATAAATGAAGAAGAGGATGATGAACGCCCTCACTGGGTGCCTGGCGGTTTCCGCAGGCCTCGCTGGGGCACAGCCTTTGCACGTCGTAATCCCGGAGAAGGCCAGCATCGTCGAGCGCTACGCCGACGGCTCGCAGGCTTCGCTGCCGACTGAGACGGTCTGGCGGTACATGTGCGGCTCGGACACCACCGGGCTGACCGAGGCCGACCTGCTCGAGATCGCTGTCAACCACGCCGACCTCGTCGATCAGGGCGTCACCACGATCAACAACACCTCCGGCCGCGGCGGCATCGACGTGATCTTCAACGTCTCGGGCAGCCTCCCGAGCGGTGCCAGCGGCGCACTCGCAATCGCCGAAGCCGCCATCGAGAGCAACTTCAGCGATCCGACCACGGTCATCGTGAGCCTTTCGTTCGCAAACCTTGGTTCGGGTGTACTCGGCGCGACGGGCTCAAGCTATGTCACCGAAACCTACGCCAACACGCGGGCCGGCCTTGTCAACGGCATGGACGGCGACGACTCTATCCAGAGCTTCCTCCCCACGGGCACCACGATCCCGGTACTCTACAACGAGAGTTCCACGACGATCACCAACGAGAACCGTGTCTTTGTGACTCGCGCGAACTACAAGGCCGGCATCGGAAGCTCGGGCGGCACCGACGCCAGCATGCAGTACAACACCAACTTCAACTGGGACTTCGACCCGACCAATGGCGTGAGCACCTCTTCCTACTCGTTTGTCGATGTCATCATCCACGAGGTCGGTCACGCGATGGGCTTCACCTCGGGCTCGGACTTCCGCACGAACGACATGGAAGCGCTCGATCTCTACCGCTTCCAGCGGCTCGACGGCAGCGGCGACTACAACCCCGACACGACCGCCGAGTTCCAGACCACGCCCCGGACCGTGGATCTCATCAACACCGACAACGAGAACTCGGACATCATCAGCGCCGAGTACCGCATGTCCGACGGCTCACCCTATCAGACGAGCCACTTCCGCGAGCAGGGCAACTGCAGCCCGACCACAAACATCGGCATCATGGACCCGGCCTTCAGCAACGGCTGCACCTTCTTTAGCCGCGGCTACTACTCCGACGGTGACATCGATATGTTCGACGCCATCGGCTACGACGTCGTCAACGGCAACCCGCCCAGCATCATCACCCAGCCCTCGCCCGACACCGTCTGCCAGGGCCAGACCGCGCAGCTTACCGTCGTCGCCACAGGCGATGCGCCGCTCTCCTACCAGTGGTATGACCTGTTCCTGGCACCCGTCTCCGGCGCGACCAGCGCAACACTGAGCATCACCAACGCCCAGGAGAGCGACGAGGGTCTCTACTTCTGCCGCGTCACGAACCCGCTCGGCTCGGTTGACTCGAGCTTCGCGATGATCACCGTCGATCAGGGCCCATCGATCAGCGACCAGCCCGACTCGCAGACCATCAACGAGGGCGACAACGTCACCTTTACCGTCGTTGCCAACGGCACGCCGACACTCACCTACCAGTGGCGGAAGAACGGCTCCAACATCGGCGGCGCAACCGGCACGTCGTACACGATCAACAACGCCACACCCGCCGACGATGGCAACTACAGCGTCGTCGTCAGCAATGGTTGCGGCAACACGACCAGCTCGAACGCTGCTCTGACCGTGAACCCGGACATGGGCGTCTGCCTGCCCGACGTGAACCACGACGGCATCGTCAGCCCCGCTGACTTCAGCGCCTGGGTTGCCGCGTTCAACACCATGGCACCCGAGTGTGACCAGAACGCCGACGGCTCATGCACCCCGGCCGACTTCAGCGCCTGGGTCGCCAACTACAACGCCGGCTGCCCGTAATCCCGGCGTGACAGTCTGATTGCATCTACCATCCCCCCCGGGGCGACAGCGTCCCGGGGGGATTTCTTTCTTTCGGTCGGCGAACTCATCTGTTCTCTGCCGACGACCGAGGACGCGGCCCAATGGAGATGCCAGCCGAGATCTTCCGACGCATCCAGTCCGCCTACGCGGGGCGGTCGGTCTGTGTCACCGGCGGCACGGGATTCATCGGTGGTCACATCGTCGACACGCTCGTTGCCGCAGGTGCTTCTGTAAGCGTCATCGACGATCTCTCCAATTCCACGCTCGACCGCATCTCCGATCACATCGAACTCCAGCCCGACAGCGTGAGATTCGTTTACGGCTCCATCCTCGACGATCGCGCCCTGCACGACGCGATCGACGGCTCCGAGATCGTCATCCATCTCGCCGCGATGGGTTCCGTTCCCCGCTCCATGGTGGAGCCCGCTCGGACCTTTGAGGTCAACGCTTCCGGCACACTCCGCGTTTTCGAGTCCGCCCGAAGGCACAACGTCTCTCGGGTTGTCATCGCCGCATCGAGTTCCGCGTACGGGAACCCGGACACCCTCCCATGCGTTGAGACCATGCCGGTCCGCCCAGCCAGCCCATACGCCGCGAGCAAGGTCGCCTGCGAACACCTCGCCATCGCCTGGAGTCAGGCGTACGGCCTCTCGACCGCTTGCCTTCGGTATTTCAACATCTTCGGACCCAGACAACGAGCCGACTCGGCCTATGCCGCGGTCGTGGCCGCGTTCGCGACCAGGCTCCTTCGGGGTGAGCCGCCCGTGATCTTCGGCGACGGCCTACAGAGCCGCGACTTCACGTTTATCTCGAATGCCGTCTACGCCACACTGCTGGCTGGCACCCACGAGCGCAAGCTGCTTGGTGAGGTCATGAACATCGGCACCGGCGGCTCGGTCTCGCTCATCGAACTCGCCGCCGAGATGTCCGAAATCCTCACGGGCGAACAGATCGAGCCCGTCTTTGAGGCCCCGCGCGAGGGCGACGTCCGCGACAGCCGGGCCGACATCGAACGTGCATACACCCTGATCGGGTATGAGCCGATCGCCACGCTCCGTGAAGGTTTGGTTCAGACCTGCGACTGGTACCGGGGCACCGTCGGGGCCAACAGCTGATGCGACCTCTCGAAACTCTCTCAGGATGCTGGCAGCTTGTGAGGCTGCTGATCCTCAGCAAGTTCCGAATCAGGGGGAGGTATTGGCAATGGCGCTACGAGACCGCATTCGGGCGGGGGAAGCCCGGGAATCGCGCAGAAAGCCTCAAAGCCGCCCTCGAATACGGCCGATGGATGGCCCGCGTCCGAAAACTCGGTCGCCCTGATCGCTAATTCGCCCCACCGGGGCAGGTATCATCGAACCTTGTCGGCACGCCGTGCCTTCAGCGGGAGCCTCATCATGTCCGAGCAGAACCAAGCCGTCTCTGGTGGTTTCGTCAAGGCCTTCGTTCCAGGTCTCATTGTCGGCTTTGTCATCAGCGCTGCCGTCGGCGTGATCGTCGGCTCGACCGGCGGGAACGTGGGCGCGCTCACCAATTCGAGCGGCGCGACACAGCACGATCGAAGCAGCCAGCACCTCGACCGCGACGGCAATCTCATCGATGACGCCAAGGACGCCGGTCAGGAAGTGATCGACGAGACGGGTGAGGTGATCGACGACGCGACCGACAAGATCGACGACACGGTCGAAGATCCCAAGCAAGAACTCGACGATCAGACGCCCTCGGCCGGTGACGGCGGCGAGTGAGCGACACCGTCGACCCAGCCCACGCAAGACGCGTCATCGCCCAGCACGCCAAGACTTCTGCGCTGATGGGTGTCGACTTTGTGCACGTGAAACCCGCGAAAAAGCCGCACGACCAGCAGCGATTCGCTCGACAAGAGCCTCAAAGAGCTCGGATGCCGAGTCCGCGATGTCCGAGCTCCGCGCCGCGCTACGAGCGGGAAGCCCCGCATGCGCCCTTTATCTCGGAGTACAAGAACCTCGTCTGGGACGACGGCGACATCCACGCCCAGCTCATGTTTGTGGGAGAGGCACCCGGAGCCGATGAAGACGAGCAGGGCAAGCCCTTCGTGGGCCGCGCCGGGCAATTGCTCAACAAGATGATCACCGCGATGGGCCTCTCACGCGAGAGCGTTTACATTGCCAACGTTCTGAAGGTCCGCCCGCCGGGCAACGCCACACCCACGACCGATGAGATCGACGCAAGCAGGCCCTTCCTGTTCGAACAGATCAAGATCGTGCGCCCAAAGGTCATCGTCGCGCTCGGGCTGCCCGCCTCGCGGTGCCTGCTCCATACGAGCGACTCGATGGCCAGCCTCCGGGCCCGGTTCCACGACCTTGAGCTTGAGTCGGGGCTCGTGATCCCGGTCATGCCTACCTATCACCCTGCCTATCTTCTCAGGTCGTACACCCCAGAGAACCGCAAGAAGGTCTGGGAAGACCTCCAGATGGCGATGTCAAACCTGACACCCGCGTAAGGCCGATCAAAAGAGATTTTGTTTTGGGTGGAACCCGCGCGGTATCCATGCGGATCATTGGACGCACCTTCGGGTGCTCAAAGAAGACCCCACGAGACCTGGCGTTTGGCAGTGTTGCTGACGCCGGGTTTTTGTGCGCTTCCGTGATACGCGAAGCCACGGCAGTGCTGGATTCTTACACGGCCGCTCGAAGAGCGGCCGGCGTGAATGCGTGTTCAAGTGCTTACGGGATCAGATCTTCTCGATCTTGAGGAAGTCGCTCACCGAAGCCAGATCCGGGCCGATCTGGGGGTGAAGGTCATCTCCCAGGTGTTGCCTTGGACGCAGCGGGTGATCTTGCTGCACTTGGCCCGGGCACCCCAGAGGCGGTTGCCGCGGATGTAGAAGTTGTTCTTCTCTTCGCGGGTCTTCTGGCTCTTCTTGAGTGCCTTCGCGTTGGCCGGATCCTGACGCATCATGCGCTCGATCGTGTCGACTTTGGCGGCGGCCATCGGGACCTTGCTGATGGTGCAGCGGATCTTGGTGCCGGGGGCATGCATGGTTGCGCTGGACATAACTGACTCCCCGGGGCCTGGCCCGGCTTTCAAAGGCCTGTTCGAAGCAATCGACCCGGCAACGACCTGTACCACCACCGGTCTGCCGAGCCCGCAAGTGTAGTCCCACCCGCCCGCAAGTCCAGCTTTCTGGGCCTTCCGACAGCACCGCTCGGCTCACGCGCTACACTCTCTCGGACCTTCGAGCCGCGAGGATTTCAACGGATGGATCAGCCCAATCTGCCCACTTTCGACGCCTCCTCGCCGCAGCAGGAGCGTCCCAAACTCCGCCCGATCAGGGGTTTCGTCGCCCCCGCTCAGGGCCCCGATGGCAAGCAGATTCAACTCCTCGGCATCGCCGATGCCAAGCAGATCTCGCCCAAGGTCGTCATGACCCAGCCCGCCATGCAGGCCGTCCTGCCGCTTTTCAACGGCGAGCACTCACTCGACGACATCGTCATGCAGGTCGGGCGTGGCCTGACTCGCCAGCACCTTGAGCCATTCGTGGCCCAGCTCTACGACGCGGGTCTGATTGAGGGAGCCGTGTTCGACGAGATGTGGGCCAAGATGAAGGCCGACTTCGACTCGGCCGACATCCTCCCGCCAGCGCAGACCGCTGCCATGGCCGACGCGATCGTCGAAGGGATGACCCAGAAGGAGCAGGGGCGATCCGCGACCGATGAGGAGAAGGACGATCAGGGCAAGGCAAGGCTCGCCGAGCAGATGTCCGCGATGATGAACCAGGCCCTGGAGAAGGCCGAGGACCCCAGCTTCGACAGGCTGCCCAAGGCGATCATCGCGCCATATGTGCCCTACCAGCAAGGGTTTCTGATGTACGGGGCCGTCTACGGGCGGCTTCGCGTTGTCGATAAACCCGCCCGCATCGTCGTTCTGGGCACCAATCACTTCGGCGAGGCCACGGGTGTCTGCGGCTGTGACAAGGGCTTCCGCACGCCCTTGGGCGAGAGTCAGGCGGATTCCGAGATGATCGCGATCATGCGCGAGAAGCTCGGCGAACCGCTCTTCGAGCACCGCTACGACCACGAGCGTGAGCACTCGATCGAGCTCCAGGTCGCCTGGCTTCAGCACGCCTTTGGCGACGAGACGGGCACAAACCCGCCCGTCTTTGCCGCACTCATCCACGACCCGGTTGTCAACAACGGCGAGTCCTACGACGGCCGCGGTGTGGCCTTCCAGCCCTTCGTCGACGCTCTCAAGGAGGCCATTGCGAGCCTGCCGGGGCCGACGCTGATTGTCGGGTCCGCCGAGTTCAGCCACGTCGGGCCGGCCTACGGCGACAACGTGCAGCTGGCGGGTAACACGCCCGAGGCCGACGCCAACCGGCGCAAGGTCATCGAGCAGGACCAAGCCCTCATGAAAATGCTGACCGACAACAAGCCGCTCGACCTGGTCTCAAGCCTCGCCTGGCAACAGAACCCGACGCGCTGGAGTTCGGTCGGGGCGATCGCGGCGACCATGCTCACCGCGCAGCCGACGGAAGTCCGCTTGCTCCAATACGGCGGCACGATGGACCCGCAGGGCACGGCCATGATCAGCGCCGCTTCGCTGGCGATGTTCTGATCCGATGACCACCGACGAGATCGGATTCCTGGTGCTGGGCGGGTCATTCGCGATCGCCGGGCTCATATTGCTCGCGCGCAGCGGCCGAGGCTCGGTCGAGACACCGATCGAGATTCCAGGCATCGGATTCCTCACCGGGCCGACTGCGGTCACGATCGCGTTGGTTCTGATTTTCCTCGGGTATCACACGGCTGCGTACGGCGGGCCCACGGGTCTGCTGAATTATCGCGTCCCGCCGAGGTTCGGGTGGCTCGTGTATGTCGGTGGTGTTCTGGCTGTGATAGGGGCCATGCTCGCGGATCGGATCGATCGGCGCGAGTCGTAGGCCGGAACAGCATCGGCGCGTTCGGCGTACAAGGACTGGGAAAGGGTGGGGTGATCCCTGCGCCGAGGGGTGCACGGGCGTGTACCATCCTCCCACGGGTCCCGGTGGCCCGAGGGCAGCGAAGTCGCCCGGCGGCGCGAACCGCTGGGCCGGCGGACAGGTCGAAGAAGCAGCGCACCATCGACACCCGCTGGAGGCGAAGTCGCCCCCGAGCGCGGCGCGTTGGTCGATCAGAAGAGGAAGGACGGCCCCATGGCTTCCGTGAACGAGTGCTGGGGAATCGAACTCGGCGCAAGCGCCATCAAGGCTCTCAAGCTGGGTCTCAAGCCCGACGGCAGCGTCGAGGTGCTCGATTTCGCCCTCATCCCGCACAAGAAGGTGCTCTCGACGCCCGACCTCGACGCCGACGACGCGATGCGCGTCGCCATCGGCCAGCTCGTGAGCCAGTACGACCTTGAGAGCGCCCCGATCGCGATCAGTGTGCCCGGTCACCAGGCGTTCGCGCGGTTCGCCAAGCTGCCGCCCGTCGAGCCCAAGAAGGTTGCGGGGCTTGTGCAGTACGAAGCCGTGCAGCAGATCCCCTTCCCACTCGACGAGGTCGAGTGGGACTTTCAGACGTTTATGAGCCCTGATTCGCCCGAGGTCGAGGTGGGCATCTTCGCGATCACGAAGCAGCGCATCGAGCGGGAGCTCTCGCTCTTCCGCGACGTCGGCCTGTCGCCCGACGCGATCAACATCGCGCCCGTCTCGGCGTACAACGCGATGGCGTACGACCTGCAGTTCACCGAGAAAACGCCCGGCACCGTCATTATGGACGTCGGCACGACCTCAACGGATCTGATCATCGCCGACGCGGGACGCGTCTGGATGCGAACGTTCCCGATCGGTGGGCACCACTTCACCGAGGCGCTCGTCGACAAGTTCAAGCTGACCTACGCCAAGGCCGAGCGTCTGAAGCGCGAAGCCGAGCGTTCGAAGCACTCGCGCCACGTCTTCCAGGCGATGAAGGGTGTGTTTGCCGATCTCGCGCAGGAGACGCAGCGTTCGATCGGTTATCACAACAGCCTGCACCCGGACGCGAATCTGTCACGTGTCGTGGGCATCGGTTCGACGTTCCGCCTGCCGGGCCTGCGCCGCTTCCTCAAGCAGCAGCTCCAGCTCGACGTCTACCGCATGGATGACTTCAAGCGACTCACGCTCGACGGTCCGCGTGCCGGCGAGTTCGGGGCGCTCGCCCTTGAGATGTCTGTCGCCTACGGCCTTGCTCTACAGGGCCTGGGCATGCCCACGATCGACGCCAACCTGATGCCAGTGGGCATCGTCCGCGAGGGGATGTGGGGGCGCAAGGTCAAATGGTTCGGCATGGCGGCCGGTCTTTCGGTTGCCGCCAGCGCCGCGATGTTCATCAACTGGGCGATCGACAATGCCGCGGTCTCCAACAACCGCAAGCCGGTCTCGATCCAGAACGTCGTCAATCAGGCCAACAGCCTCAAGAGCGAGGCAACCGAGGCCGGAGTCATCGGACAGGCCGAGGCTGACACGGTCGCGCAGTCGCTTATTCAGCTTCCCGAAGGCCGCGAGTTGATGTCGTACGTTGTCAAAGACCTCGGCGAGATCGTCGCGTGGTCGAACAATCAGGTGCCGACCTGGCAAGGTGCTCATGGCAACGGTCCAGCTCACGCGTTCGATGTCATGAGCTACACAATGACCTACACCAACCCAGCCTCCGGCGAAGAGGGGGGCGACTTCGGCGGCGGCGGTCGAGCGCCTCGGTTCGGTGGCGGCGAAGATCCGTATCCCGATAAGCCCAAGATCGACGTTGTGCTCGAGGTCGAAACACTCCAGCCCGACGCACGCCCGTTCATGCTCGGCACGGTGCTGCCGTGGCTCCAGGCGAGCGCCGAGCGCGAGGGCGTGCCCTATGTCATCATCGATACCGAACAGCTGAACTATCAGCAGGTCGCCGCCGGAGCCCGAAACAACGGCGATCGGCGCATGCCACAAGGCGGCCGAGAAACATCTACGTATTCAGAGTTCAGCGAGGGCGGCGATATCGGCGGCGACATCGGTGGTGGGGGCGGCCACGGCAGGCCCGCGCCGGGCGGTCGTGAATTCGACGAGCGAGGCGGCGATCGAAACACAGGATCACGCCAGGTCCAGTTCACCGCGGGTTCACTCGACCAGATGGCTCCGCTGCCGATTCCCGAGCAGCCCGCGTTCGACCGCGACCCTTCACGTTTCGTGATCCGGTGGACACTCGCCGTGGTCCCGCCGGACGAACGCAAGAGTGACGATCAATCCGCGACGGATGACGGAGGTATCGAATGAGCGGCTTCCTTTCCTGGCTCAAATCGAACATCGTGATCGTGATCCTCGGGATCCTCACGGTCGTGCCCTTGCCCGTCGCGTGGTACATCGCCGGCGGCATGAACAAGCAGCTCCGCGAGGAGCGGCAGACCGAGGCAACCAAGGCGCTCCGCGATGTCGAGGGTGCGACCGTCACCTACACGCTTCCCGTTCTCGGCGAGAACGAGGAGGAAATCAGCGACAGCGGCCCGGCCAACTCGGTGAAGACCGCGTTCTACAAGGTCGAGCGTGAGAAGCGTGAGCAGCTGGTTTCACAAGTGAAGGAGCGTGCGGTCGAGTTCAACGCGAAGAACCACAGCGCGCTTGTGCCCGGGTTGCTCCCGATGCCCGAGCGTGGGGCCCCGGCCCAGCTGCTGCCGTTCGAGATGGCCAAGCGCGTCCAGGCGACCGGCGGCGACAACGCAACCTCCGCGTACGACGAGCTCTTCCGCAGGCTGCGTATCCGCTCGCCGCTCGATTCAGAAGTGCTCCGCGAGCAGATCGCTGCGCGCAAGCAGGCGCTCATGACTCAGATCGCACCCGGCATCGGCGAAAGCGAGATGGAAGAGAGCGCTCGCAAGCAGATCTCCCAGCAGCTTGTCGAACAACGCCTCGGTGCACTCGAGACACACGCACGCGACACGAGCTTCTACGCCGACGAATCGGCGCTCCCCCCGGCGGTCCCGACCACCGTGCCCACCGTGGCGCCCAGCGTCGAGACATGTTTCAACTGGCAGGCCGATTACTGGCTCGTATCCGATCTGCTTACCGCGTTCGCCGCCGCCAACGATCAATTCGATACCCGCGGCGTCGGCGGCAATGTGATCGACGGCGTCGTGAAACGCGTCGAGTCCATCCAGTTCAAACCGATGATCGACGCCGCTGCAGCGCAGACAGCCGGGATGCCCGTCGAGATGCGCGATCCGGAACCCATGGGCGGCCACGGCAGAGACTACGCAGCGGCTTCGAACACTTCGCCCATCAGGCGTGGTTCGGCCGATGCGAACTCGGTCGTCACCGGTGAGTCGTTCACGGGTCGCGGCACGGAGCCGAACGAGCTGTACGACGTTCGCACCGTCAAGGTCACGCTGATTGCTTCTTACAAGAAACTCCCCTCGCTGATCAACGCGATCTCATCCGAGAACTTCATGACCGTGCTCGACGCGGACATCTACTCGATCGATCCGTGGGATCTCATCTCGCAGGGGTATTACATCGGCACCGATTACCCCGTGCGTGTCGAGATGGAGATTGAGACTCTCTGGCTCCGCAGCTGGACGAAGGCCTACATGCCGCCGGCCGTGCGTGAGCAGCTCGGAATCCCCGAGGACGTGAGCACCGAAGAAGGACCGGCCTGATCGCCGTAGCTTGATTTGAGGATCTTCCGATGAGTGTCAAAGGCATCTCCTGGATCGAGTCGAACTTCGAGAAGCTGATCGTCGTGGTCATGCTGCTCGCGTTCCTGGCCGTGCTGATCTTCCAGTTCGTGCTCCAATCGAGCTCGGTGGACGTCGGCAACAACAAGGTCCCGCTTGCCGACGCTTTCAAGCCGGCCGAGCGAGCCGCCGAGCGTCTGCAGTCGCAGATCAACGACCCGAACCCGACGCTTCCTGCTGCGATCGAGACGCGTGACCTCGCGGCTGAATTCGAGCGGGCGATCTCGGGTGGCGTTGTCGATTCCGATGAGTTCCTCGCAATCGCCGAGCCCCTCGCACTTGAGGTGTCTGGTGACCAAGGGACGTACGCCGCGGGTGAGTTCGCAGCATTTGTCCCTCCGGCGCCGGCAAAGCCGACGGCTGCCAGCTATCGCGCAACACTCGATCCGTATGCGGTCAAGGAAATCGAAGGCCTTGCCGACTTCCTCCCGACCGAGCAGCCCTTCGATACGCCGTGGAACTCGGTGCAAGCGACCTTCGATGGCACTGCGCTGAAGGCCGCCTACGAGAACGATCCCGATGGCCCTTCCGGGTCGGTTTCGCCGCTGCCCCGCAACTGGTGGAGCCAGGGCGTTGGCGTGCTGGCCGTCGAGACCGAACGTCAACGACGCGAGCTCGATGGCACTTGGGGCCCCGCTGAGGCCGTCGAGCCGATGCCCGGCACGATCAGTCTGATCGAAGACCTCGACAGCACCGCAACGAACTATCGCCAGCTCGAAACCATCGGCGCTCAAGCGGCGCGCAACGAGGATGTCATCCTTCGGCCTCAGTTCGTCAGCATCCTCGAAGGTGAATCATGGGTGCCGCCCACCGAAGTACCCGATCCGAGCGAGGTCGGCGGTCTTCAGAACCAGATCCGCACTCTCGAGCAGCAACTCGCAAGCATCGATCGCGATATTCAGCGTAAGGAAGCAGCCAAGACAAACTCTCCGGAACGCAACACGGGCCGCGAGGACCGCGACGTCGGTCGCGATACACGCCGCGAGGGTGGCAACGAGCGAGAAACACGCCAGACGCGTCAGCCCGAGAACACGGGTGAACAGATCGACCCCCGCATCGCCGCGATCGACAAGCAGATCGAGGCGCTCAATAAGCAGCGTGAAGGCGTCGTCGAGCGGCTCACCGGCCTTGGGTGGCAGCCAAAGGACCAGGTCGGCACAGCCGAAGCCTATGACATCGCCAAGTACACTCACGAGGAACCGATCCTCGATTCCGACGAGGTGCAGTACTGGGTGCACGATCTCGACGTCGAGTCCGGAGCGACGTACCGCTATCGCACGCGACTCGTGTTTGTGAATCCGCTCTTTGGCCGCAAGAGCTCGCTCAGCGAGAGCCTGCACGAACTCGCCGACGCCAAGCTGGTGCACTCGGACTGGTCCGACTGGAGCGATCCGGTCAGTGTCAGCTGGGACGAGTATTTCTTCCTGACCAGTGCGAACCCCGGCGATGTTGGCAACATCAGCAAGGCATCAGTCACCGCCGAGCTGTACAAGTTCTACTACGGCTACTGGCGCAAGAGCATCGTGGCCCTTGAGCCGGGCGATCGCTTTGTGGCCGAGATCGAACTGCCCGAAGGTCTCCAGACCTGGGACGTCGAGCGTGAAGCTTCGGCCCAGGCCTGGAAGCCGGCAACCGAGAATGCCGACGGCACCGAAGCGGAAGCCGAGCAGGTCGCAGGGCTGGATAAGCAGCTCTTACCGACGACGCTGCCGGTTTCTGCCGAGGCGTGGCTCCTTGATGTGGTGCCCTCCCCGGTCGCTGGCGCGGGCATCGGCGGGAACGCCACGGTGAGCTACGAAGCGTTCGTGCGCGGCCCCGACGGCCTGATTGTGAGCCGATCGCCATCTCAGGACGCAAAGGAGCCGCTCCTGGCGGTCATCAAGTCGTCTTCTGAGATCGGTGACGACCAGCTCCCCCGAATCCCGGGCCAGGCCGCTAGACAGCGTTTCCAGGGCGAACCAGGCCGTGATGGCCGCGATTTCATCGATCGCGACCGTGATAGCGGCCACAATGGGGGCCACGGCGGTGGCGGTGGGGGCGGAATCGGCGGCGGCTGATCCAAAATCATCGCCCCAGGAACTTGACCATCTTGGCCTTCGGCCTACGATCGTCTCCTGCCGACCGAGGTATTTCGGGAGGCGGAAATTCGGACGGATTCGGTGGGAATCTGCCCGGCGCCCAGAACGGTTGATCCGCTCAAAGCGTGTCCTCTTTGACAACCGCAGACAGATGGCAATCGTGCTGTCAGCGTCTCAAGGCCCCGGCTTGCCGGTGCGGCGAGGAGTGCGTCAGCGCGATACCTAAAGAGAAAGAAAAGCCGAGACGCACACGCTCGCAAGAGCATGTGTGTTTCACTTGAGCGTAATGGCGGCTTGAGGCATCGATCCGATCGAGTGTGTGTTATCCACGACGTCGGGTTGGTGTGATCAAGCGATCAAGGGCGCATGGTGGATGTCTTGGCGTTGGGAGGCGATGAAGGACGTGGTAACCTGCGATAAGCCTGGGGAAGCTGGTAAACGAGCTCCGATCCCAGGATCTCCGAATGGGGCAACCCGGCCCGTATGGGTCACTCTTGTCTGAATGCATAGGGCAAGAGAGCAAACCCGGGGAACTGAAACATCTCAGTACCCGGAGGAAAGGAAAGCAACAGCGACTCCGTCAGTAGCGGCGAGCGAAAGCGGACAAGAGACTGAGTGAACGGCCTGGAATGGTCGGCCAAAGAAGGTGAAAGCCCTGTAGCGATGTCGTTAGAGTCTTCAAGTAGGTTCGGGCTCGTGAAACCCGGACTGAACATGGGGGGTCCACCCTCCAAGACTAAGTACTACCCAACGACCGATAGTGCATCAGTAAGGTGACTGAAAGATGAAAAGCACCGCGACGAGCGGGGTGAAAGAGTACCTGAAACCATGCGCTTACAAGCGGTGGGAGCCCTCCGGGGTGACCGCGTGCTTTTTGCATAATGAGCCCACGAGTTAGTCTCAGCGGCGAGCCTAAGGCCTAACGGGCCGGAGGCGAAGGGAAACCGAGTCTGAACAGGGCGTTCAGTCGCTGGGGCTAGACGCGAAACCCGTGTGATCTACCCATGGCCAGGGTGAAGTTGGGGTAAGACCCAATGGAGGCCCGAACCCGTAATCGTTGAAAAGATTTGGGATGAGCTGTGGGGGGGAGTAAAAGTCTAATCAAACCGGGAGATAGCTCGTTCTCTCCGAAATAACTTTAGGGTTAGCCTCAGAAGGCAACAGTTGGGGGTAGAGCTACTGGATGAGTGGTGGGCCTTACCCTAGGTACCCCATTCAACCAAACTCCGAATACCAACTGCCAAGTTCTGGGAGATAGACGGCGAGTGACAATATCCGTCGTCAAAAGGAGAAAAATCCAGACCGCCAGTTAAGGCCCCAAATCTCTGCTCAGTTCTTAAGGAAGTCGGATTGCACTGACAACCAGGATGTTGGCTTAGAAGCAGCCACCATTTAAAGAGTGCGTAACAGCTCACTGGTCGAGGAGTCCGGCGCCGATAATGATCGGGAATAAGCAGAGAGCCGAAACTGCGGACTCCGCAAGGAGTGGTAGGAGAGCGTTCCTGTCGGCATTGAAGCGGGTCCGGAAGGATCCGTGGAGCGTCAGGAAGTGAATATGTGGGCTTGAGTAACGATAATGCAGGTGAGAATCCTGCACGCCGTAAGCCTAAGGATTCCTGGGGAAGGTACATCCGCCCAGGGTTAGGCGGGACCTAAGGCGAGGCCGAAAGGCGTAGTCGATGGACAACCGGTTAATATTCCGGTCCTCTTGTGGGTTAGCTGTCGGTGCGGATTCCAGAGCTCTCCTGGGCGACCAGTGGTGCCTAGGCCTTCGGGCCGTTGGAGGGGGCAGGAGTTCCTAGAAAAGCCGGCAGTATCACGAAACAAGACCCGTACCAAAACTGACACAGGTGGGCGAGGCGAATAGCCTCAGGCGCTCGAGAGAATGGTCGTGAAGGAACTAGGCAAATTAACTCCGTACGTTCGCAAGAAGGAGGCCCTTCGGGGCGCAGAGAAAAGGTCCTGGCAACTGTTTATCAAAAACACAGCACTGTGCTAAGTCGCAAGACGCCGTATACAGTGTGACGCTTGCCCAATGCTCGAATGTCACGGAAGCGGGTTCACGCTCGCAACCTAAGCACGAGTCAATGGCGGCCGTAACTATGACGGTCCTAAGGTAGCGAAGTTCCTTGTCGGGTAAGTTCCGACGCGCATGAATAGCGTAATGACTGGGACACTGTCTCCACGACCAACTCGGTGAAATAGTAGTGGCGGTGAAGATGCCGCCTACCCGCAGCAAGACGGAAAGACCCTGTGAACCTTCACTGCAGGCTTCTATTGGTCGTGAGCATAAATTGCGTAGGATAAGTGGGAGACGTTGATCCGGACCTCTTGGGGTTCGGGGAGTCGTTGGTGAAATACCACTCTGTTTACGTTTACGGCCTAACCCCGATTCCCGTGAAACCGGGCGGGGGACCATGGGTGCCGGGCAGTTTGACTGGGGCGGTCTCCTCCAAAAGAGTAACGGAGGAGCACAAAGGTTGGTTCAGCGCGGATGGAAACCGCGCGTCGAGTGTAAGAGCACAAGCCAGCTTTACTGCGAGTCTGACAGGACGAGCAGTTACGAAAGTAGGTTCTAGTGATCCTGCGATCCCGTGTGGAAGGGTCGTAGCTCATCGGATAAAAGGTACTCCGGGGATAACAGGCTTATCGCTCCCGAGCGTCCATAGCGGCGGAGCGGTTTGGCACCTCGATGTCGGCTCATCGCATCCTGGGGCTGAAGGCGGTCCCAAGGGTTAGGCTGTTCGCCTATTAAAGCGGTACGCGAGCTGGGTTCAGACCGGCGTGAGCCAGGTCGGTCCCTATCTGTTGTGGGCGTTGCAAGCTTGAGAGGAGTCAACCTTAGTACGAGAGGACTGGGTTGGACGAACCCCTGGTGATCCTGTTGCGCCGCTAGGCGCACCGCAGGGTAGCTACGTTCGGCAGGGATAACCGCTGAAAGCATCTAAGCGGGAAGCCCCCCTCGAGATGAGGCTTGCTTGCACTTATGTGTGAGAGACCCGTGGGAGACCACCACGTTGATAGGCCGCAAGTGTAAGGATCGAGAGGTCCTCAGCTGAGCGGTACTAATGGTCGAACGTTTGATCACACCAACCGGACGCCGTGATACACATCACGAACAAGTCCGGCCGACATTCCACTCAAGTGGTTCGGCTTTCTTTCTCAGATTCCCAGAATCAAGATTCTTCGAATCAGTCGCCCCCGCACCGGGGCGTGCCATTTGTCCGTGCGGTCCAAACCGCACCTGTCCGAGAAATCGGCCAGCGTGTGATTCGGTGACCATAGGTGCGGTGTAACACCTGTTCCCATCCCGAACACAGCAGTTAAGCCCGCACCGCCGATGATACTGCTCAGCGGGAAAGTAGGTAGTTGCCGTAATTTGAGCCCCCAGGAGTCAAATCCTGGGGGCTCACTTCGTTTTTCGGGTGTTGTATGATCTGGCCATATGGCCGACAGCACTATCATCTACAGCGTCTTCATCGGTTCGCCCGGTGGGCTCGTTGGCGAGCGAAAGGCTTTCCGCGAACTCGTTCAGGAATGGAACGAAGACATCGGTCTACACCACGGCGTTCAGTTCCGCGTTCTCGGGTGGGAGGATGCCGTACCCGGCAAGGGCCGAGCCCAAGAACTGATCAATCCTCTCGTTGAGCGGAGCGATTACTTCGTTCTCCTGCTCCACAATCGGTGGGGCACACCGCCGGGACCGACGGAGCGACCAGAAGACCCGACTTCGGGCACCGAAGAAGAATTCCGTCTTGCCGAGCAATGCGTCGCGGATGGCGCCAAAGCCATGCGGGATATCGCGCCGATCTTCAAAGCCGTATCGCCCGAACAACTTGCCGATCCGGGCGAGAAGCTCAAGCCAGTCATCGAATTCAAAAAGGAGATCGAGAGCCGATACTCACATCTCTACGTTGAGTTCGATGAGATTGCATTATTCCAAAGAATAGTTCGCAAGTTGCTGTATCGTTGGGGCGTCGTTGATGGTGGAAATGCCAGTATGCGAGCTTCGCTCGGTGATTCTCCTGCTAACGATGATTTGCAACAACCTCAAACAGTAACGACAGAAGACATTTCTAAAGAAGTATCCGAGGCAGAAAGGCTTGCAGACGAAGGCAAGCTCGTTGAAGCAGAAGTGAAGTTTGCAAGTGCTGTCGCAGGTCGGGCGGATATCGATGCGATCTATAGATATGGTCACTTTCTCTACAGAGTGGGCCGCCTAGCTCAAGCTGAGGCGATGTACCAACGAGTTCTCGATATCGCATCAGATGAGTCGGGCAAAGCGGTTGCGTTCGGTAAACTCGGCCTGATCGAAAAGACGCGAGGGAATCTGCATGCGGCTGAGGAGTATCTCAAGCGTTCGCTGGCGATCGAAGAGATGCTCGGACGCAAGGAGGGAATAGCGAATCAGCTCGGGAACCTCGGCCTGATCGAGCGGACGCGTGGGAACTTGAACGCGGCTGAGGACTACCACAAGCGTTCGCTGGCGATCGAGGAGGCGCTCGGACGCAAGGAGGGGATGGCGAGCGACCTCGGGAACCTTGGCCTGATCGAGCAGACGCGCGGGAACCTGGTTGCGGCTGAGGACTACCACAAGCGTTCGCTGGCGATCGAGGAGGCGCTCGGACACAAGGAGGGAATGGCGAGCCAACTCGGCAACCTCGGCCTGATCGAGCGGACGCGCGGGAACTTGGACGCGGCTGAGGACTACCACAAGCGTTCGCTGGCGATCGAGGAGGCGCTCGGACGCAAGGTGGGGATAGCGAGCGAATTCGGCAACCTCGGCTTGATCGAGGATACGCGCGGGAACCTTGACGCGGCCGAGGACTACTACCAGCGAGCGCTGGCGATCAATGAGACGCTCGGACACAAGGCGGGAATCGCGGCAGCTCTAGGCAATCTCGGCCTGATCGAGGAGATGCGCGGGAACCTTGAGACGGCCGAGGATTATCTGATACGTTCGCTTGCGATCAACGAGGCGATCGGAAGTAAAGAGGGGATGGCGCGGAATCTCGTTGGGCTGGGGCTTGTCGCTATGGAGCGTGGTGACGTGACCTCTCAACGATCTCGCTGGACAAGGAGCCGAGACCTATTCCGCGAAGCGCAGATGCCGCATGTGGTCGAACAAGTCCAAGGCTGGCTCGACGCCCTCCCTCCCGAATAAATCCACAAAACCCTTGATCCAGCCCCACCCCCTCCGCGAAGATAGACCAAGCCGCGAGCCGTCTCGTGGTCGGCGGAGTCATGCCCGCCACGCCCGTCAGAGAAGAGAGAGAGGAAGACAACCCATGCGTACCCGCACACTCGCCGTCGTCTCGGCCGCCGTCGCGTTCGCCGCGCCCGCCAGCGCCGATGTCATCTGGGACGAGGCCATCAACGGCGACCTGTCCAGCGACAACCTGAACCCCACGCTCCTGGCCTTCGTGCCCGGCTCGAACATGGTCTTCGGCAGCACCTCACCCGAGCCCGAGCTCGACCCCGACTACTTCACCATGGTCATCCCCGCGGGCTACGAGCTCTCGTCGATCATCTTCGAGGAGTACGTCTCGGGCGACGACCAGGCGTTCTTCGCCGTCGAGGCGGCTGCGCAGATCACCGACCCGTTCGACCCAACCGCGCTGCTGTCGGCGGTCCTCATCGGCTCACTCCCCGGAACCATGCAGGGCGACGAACTCCTCGACGACCTCCAGAACCCCAACGTCTGGGGCGGCTTCACCGGCAACCTCCCCGCCGGCACCTACACCTTCTGGTACCAGGAGATCACCACCACGACCGACTACGGCTTCGACTTCGTCATCACCCCCGTCCCCGCGCCGGCCACCGCCACGCTCGCGGTGGGGGGGCTGCTCCTGGCTCGCCGTCGCCGCTGAGTCAGAACGACAATTCAGACCCAACGCCGCCCCGGGACGCTCCCGGGGCGGTTTTTTCGTGTGGTTTCGGTGCACGACACGCCGATCTAGACTGTATCCGTCCGCATCACACGCATGGAGGTGTGCAATGTCCGAGATCAGGCTCTACGAAGGCGACGCCGACGCACTCATGACCGGGGACCACGCCGAGCGGGTCTCGCTCCTGCCGGGCGATTCTTCCGGCTTCTCCGCCGGCGAGAGGCTCCGCATCCTCTGGGGCCAGGACATGCTCCGCGACATGCTCGACGGGCGGTACCGCACCGTCATCTGCGGCGTCAACGAAGAAGACAACTCCCACGGCATCGTCGCCCAGCTCGTCCACCTCGTCAGCTCGAGCCAGTGGACGCAGCACACAGTCACGAACTACGCCAAGGTCTTTCAGGAGTCGGTCAGCGTGCACGCCGCCCACGACCAGGAGCCCTACGTCCTCAAGTACGATCTCGACAGCATCCTCATCCTCGCGTTGCTCCGCCCGCGCGGGCAGGACCACTTCACGCTCCAGGATCTCTCGCGCGGCTTCGCCACGGTGTCGAAGATGCTCAAGGAACGACGTGACCGACAACCCGTCGCGACCGTCTCGTTCCTCGGCGCTCGATCGAACCGTCTCGTCAACGAGCAGAACCGCGAGCCCAGCTTCGAGCGCGTGCTCCGCACGATGTACCAGGCTGGCTACCGCGGCGACGTCTACCCCGCGCCCGCGCTCTGGTCCAAGGGCGACGTTGGCGTCTTCGCGACGTACCCCTTCCCCGAGGGCGTCGCGCGCATGCGTGAGGGCAGCAGCTAAGAACGGAGCTCGCTGTGGACCTCCCAACACTGATGGCCTCGATGGAGTCGTTCCCCGCCGCCCTCGCCTCGGGGGTTACTGGGCTGAGCGATGACGATGCGCGTTGGAAGCCGCCGAGCGGCGCGTGGTCGGTGCTCGAGATCGTCTGCCACCTCGCCGATGAAGAAGCCGAGGATTTCCGCGTACGCGTGCTCAGCACGCTCGAGGACCCGACCAAGCCCTGGCCCGGCATCGACCCCGAGGGTTCCGTCACCGAACGCCGGTCTAATGAGAAGATCCTCGCCGAGGAACTCGGCCGGTTCACACGCGAAAGGGCCGAGTCGATCCGCCTGCTCCGTGAGCTGTCCGAACCCAACTGGGACCGGACCTATCGCCATCCGTCGATCGGCGATCTCCGGGCGGGCGACATCATGGTCAGCTGGGCCGTCCACGACATGCTCCACCTCCGCCAGATCGCAAAACGGCGGTATGAATTGCTTTCCTTGGCAGCCCCAGATTTCTCACATTCATACGCCGGCGACTGGTAAACTCGTTCTGGAAACACGCTGGCTAGGTTCGCACTTGGCATCGTGTTCTCTCTCAAGGAATGAAACGAGGGTAATCGTCATGCGCACTCGACCGGTTATGGTGTCTGGAATCATACTGGCAGGCGTGTTCGTGGCGCACGCCGGGGCGCAGATGCAGATCGAGCAGATTGTGTACACCGGTACCGAGGCCGCTGGCACGGACGGCTTCACATACGCTGGTTTTATGGATGTTGTTGTTGGTGCGAGCGGTAAGATCGCATACTCCGCGAGCCTTTTCGATCACGCAGGCGAGCGCGTGCGCAACGCTGGCGTGTGGACGATCGATGCTGGGTCCGAAACACTCCTCGGATTACGAGGCAATGCGGCACCCGGTGTTGGGATGGAGTACACGGGCTTTGGTTCTGCCGATCCGCTCATAAATTCGAATGGTGATGTTATATTTGTCGCCGAACATGAATAGGATGATATGCCCACTCGTTACGGTATCTGGATTGCCACAGAAAATGATGTAGCACCCGTTGCACATGCGGCACTGCCCGTGCCGGGTGTTCCGGCTCGTGAGTTTATTAGCTATGGACGACCCGTGATCAACTCAGCTGGAGATACGGCTTTCTTTGGCCGCACGGACAATGTGCCGTTCGATACCGGGATTTGGGCGACTTCGGCGGGCGAGTTGAGGATGGTTGTGCTAGAGAATGAGAGTGCTCCGGGTACGCTAGGCGCTGTGTTCGATGAGTTTCGGACCAATCCGGTCTTGAACAGCAATGGTGATATGGTGTTCTGGGCAGAACTTAAGGACCATACGGGTGGCGTCACGAACTTGGATGATAGTGGGATCTGGCTCCATTCAGGCGGTACAACTCGGCTGCTGATGCGTGAAGGCGACTCGGTCCCCATTCTCAAGAACGCAGCGTATGGAGTTGTGAACGCCCCCACATTCAACGACTCGGGCACGATGGCCTATCTTGCGCAACTTCGGATCGATGCAGGAAACGGGACCACCGAATACAGCAACGGTCTCTTCCGCTCGCACACGCAGGGCGGTGATCCAGAGCTGATTCTTCGAGGAGGCGATACTGCACCAGGAACGAACGGTGAAACTCTTCTCACCGTCTCATCTCCGATCATGAATTCGAGCGGAAACCTGCTTTTCGAGGGACGAATCGACAACACAGGGCAGACATCAGATCGATCGCGAGCACTCTGGTTCGAACAAAATGGAGAGATCGGCCTTGTCGGGAGAAAGGGCGATACCGCTCCAGGAGTGCCTGGTGCAATCCTGGGAAACTTCGAGGACTATGCGCTCAACGCTTCTGGGGATATTGCGGTTATGACACGCCTGACGAGCGCCGACCCCAATAATCCCATTGATTCTCGATATGCCCTCTGGTACTACAACGGCCTCGCGGACAGCCTCGAACTTATCGTACGTACCGGACAGCAATTCGATGTGAATCCAGATCCACTGGTCGAGGAACTGAAAGTCATATCTCTGATAACATTTCAGGGCGGCTCGACCCTAAACGGTTCAGAAGGAGCCGGGCTCAATGACAGCGGATTGATCGCCTTTGATCTACAGTTTGACGATGGCTCGAATGGCATATACATGACGCAGATTCCAGCACCTTCATCTGTGTTTGCGATGGGCATCGCAGGCACATGTCTTTTGAGACGACGTAGAGCGTGATTCAGATCAGGTACTTGGTCGGGTGAGGGGCAAAGCCAGCGGGGACATGGTCTCGCAAGGTTCGAACTGCGATCTTTGCCCATGAGAACTTTGATTCCCGGCACGGTATTTCTGCCATGTCGGGCCTCACGACACGTCTCGTGCTGCTCATGGTAAAGTCTGAACCGGATCAATCGCCGATACTTCGTATCAAGAAAGTCGAGGGAGACCGAACACATGGACCAGCAGACCCCCGCCCCGCAACCAATTCCGGCACCTGCCCCGCAGCACACGCCCGGGAACATGCCCGTCTATCAAACGGCTTACACGCCCGAGGAGTTCAAGAAGCTCTTCATGTGGTGGTGGATTCTCATCATTGTCGGCATCGTCACCTTCATCATCTTCATCGGCTATTTCGCGCTGATCGCCGCGGCTGTCATCGGGTGGATCCTGATGTACAAGCACTGGAAACAGATCCAGGACGGCTATCAGAAGACGACGCCCGGCAAAGCCGTCGGGTTCATGTTCATCCCGCTCTTTAGCCTGTACTGGCAGTTCGTCTGCATCCATGGCCTGGCGCAGAACATGAACGCCTACGCCGATCGACACGGCGTCAACATGCCCCGCCTCAATGAGAGCCTCACGCTCACGCAGTGCATCCTCCTCTGCTGCACCATCATTCCGTTCCTGGGCATTCTCGCGGCTCTTGCGGTGCTGGTCATCGGGATCATCAACTTCATCGCGTTCAAGAACGCCTCGATCGCAATCGCGGCTCACAAGCTGCAGCACGCGCAGCCCGCACCGGCTCCCGCTGGGGCACCGGCCTAAGCAACTGACCTATAAGGCAAAGAGCCAAAACGAAAGAGCCCACCTCCGGTTCGATCCGGGTGTGGGCTCTTTCTCACTCTCCTGTCGCCAGCGAACACACGAGACCTGGCAACACCGAATGTACCCGCATTCCAGGTCCATCCCAGCAAAATGCACGCTCGGCGATCGTTATAGGAGCGATTGACCAAGATTGAGAATATAGGCAACCCGGTAGGGTGCGCTAGATCTTGCGTGCAATCGGCACCCGGCGACCGGGCCCGAAGGCCACGCCGGTCACCTTGAGCGTCACCGGCGTCTGTTTCCGCTTGTACTCGTTGATCGCGATCAGTCGCACCATCTTCCGCACGACAGCCCCATCAAACCCGCACTCCGCCACGATGCGTTCGGCGCTTTGACGCTCTTCGACGTGCCTTCGCACGATCTCGTCGAGCACCTCGTACGGCGGCAACGAATCCTGATCGACCTGGTTCGGCGCCAGCTCGGCGCTCGGTGGCTTGGTGATCGTGCGCTCCGGGATCGGCTCGCGCTCAAATCCGTACCGCGCGTGGTTCGCGTTGAGTTCCCGGCTGATCTCGTACACGAGCGTCTTGGGCACATCGCCCAGCACCCCCAGCCCGCCGTTCATGTCGCCGTACAGCGTGCAGTACCCGACCGCGAGTTCGCTCTTGTTTCCCGTCGTGAGCAGCAGATCGCCCGAGCGATTCGAGAGCGCCATCAGAGTCGTGCCGCGCACACGCGACTGCAGATTCTCCTCGGTGAGATCGGGCAATTCCACCCCGAGCCTGCGATGCCCGAGTGTCTCGAAGAGCGGATCGAGTGCCGCACCAAATCCGGCGAACGGCTTCTCGATCGGCACGACCGCAAACCTGCACCCGAGTCGATCCGCGAGATCCTTTGCATCATCGATCGAGTGCTGCGACGAGTACTTGCCCGGCATCGCGATGCCCGTCACGTTCTCCGCGCCCAACGCTCGCGCCGCGATCGCCGCCGTGAGCGCCGAGTCAATCCCGCCTGAAAGCCCGAGGCACACGCTCCTGAACCCTGTCTTGCGCACATAGTCCCGCACGCCGACCGTGAGCGCCTCGATCATCGCCGAAGCGCCGTGCGTGTGATCATCCGAGATCGGCTCGGCGTGATCGAGGCCGTCCGTCTCGACGATGACCAGCTCATCGGAGAATCGCCCGCCCGCAACCGCGAGTCGGCCCGACTTGTCCACCGCCCAGGCCGACCCGTCGAAGACCAGATCGTCGTTCCCGCCGAGCTGGTTCACCGCCAAGACCGGCACGCCGTGACGCTCGGCGTGCTGCGACAGGATCGCCAGATGCCGATCGTGCTTCCCCAGCACGAACGGGCTCGCCGATGGATTCACGATCATCCTCGCACCGGCATTCACAAGCTCAGCCACCGGGTCCGCCTGCCCCTCGTACCGATCGCCCCGCCCGACGTCGACGCCCTTCCACAGATCCTCGCAGATGCTCAGGCCGATCTTGAGCCCGTCGACCTCGATCACGACGGGGGTGTTGCCCGATCGGAAATACCGGTCCTCGTCGAAAACGTCGTACGTCGGCAGCAGCCGCTTGTCGTACCGCGCGATCCGCTTGCCATCGCGGTAAACCACGAGCGAATTCGTCAGCGTCCCCTCGTGAGCAACATGCCGCAACGGCACTCCGAAGACGATTGTCAAACCGCTCGAATGTTCCTCGCCGATCTCGCGGGCACCGACCTCGCACGCATCGATGAACGATGGCTCGAGCAGGAGATCCTTCGGAGGGTACCCGCAGAGCGCCAGCTCCGGCAGCACAACCACCGCCGCGCCCGCGCGTTTCGCCTCGTCGATTCGCCCGCGGATGAGGGCCGCGTTGCCCGCAAAGTCACCGATCGTCGGGTTCAGGTTGGCCAGCGCGATCCGCATCCGCGGATGATAGGTCGTCGACGTCCGCAGCCCGTGATCCGCCCCGGATCAGGCGATCGGGCCGAAGCCACGCGATCCCAGCCGACGCAAAGAAGGCCGTCACGATCAGCTCCGCTCCCGTCACGACCACCGCGATCAGCGCGAGCGTCTCGAAGTCGAACTCGCCGATCCACGAGATGAACCCGGCCGTCCCGCCCTCGCGCGCCCCGAGCGCCCCGACCGGGCTGAACACCCCGATGAAGAAGTACGCGACGGATCCAATCAGCGAATCGCCCGCGGGCATGGGCGAGCCCACGATCCGGCTCGCAACGTAGAACCGCGCCGCCATCGCGCCGATGTCGAGCATCCGAAGCCCGATCGCCGCCAGAGCTTGCCGAAAGCTCGACAGCATCGCCAGTCCCTCGTCGAACAGCACGAACATCTCCGAGTGCACGAGACGCCTGACCAGCCCGATCGGCTGACGGCCGGCGAGCCGCTGCACGATCCGAAGCCCGCGCTGCCCGCCGATCACACGGGCCATGCTCGACAGCGCGCCTGCGCCGATAACGAGCAACCCCGCCAGCATCAGCAGCCACACCGCGTCGACCTCACGCCGCCAAGCCGCCAGCAGCAGGATCGGCGCCACAGCCGACACCATCACCACGCCCACAGCCGCAAACCACGGCCCGATCAGCGCCAGGGGCACGCCGTCGCGCTGCCGATGCACAGCCACGCGCATCATCACGCTCAGCTTGAACGGCAAGTAGCTCAGAAACGTTGCCACCGCATTCGTCGCCAACATCCCGCGCAGCTCGATCCGCCGCACGGGCCGCAAGACCAGCCAGAACGTCAGCCCGTTGACGATGATCCCAACGCACGACAGCGCGAGCAGCAGCGACACCTCGCCGGCCGACGCCTCGCCCAGCCGCTCGAGCCCCGCGCGGTTCTTTTCGCTGAACGCGAGACTCGCGCACCAGACCAGAAGCCCAAGCCCCGCGAGAAAGCCCGCGAGTTGGATCGCCAAACGAAGCGTGCGCCTCGGCCGACCTGTTCCCGTTTGCTCCGGCGTCATCCCATTCATGGCAGCTCGAAAATCAGGCGATGTCCAGCCTCATCCCGGTAGAGAGGTTTCGCGTAGTTGGCCAGCCAGCTGAGCACCCAGCCGCCGTCCAGCATCGGGTCCGACCAACCGGAGAGCGCCAAACGATCCATCTCGCTTACGTCCACGTACACGTGTGTGAAGCCCATCGCTTTGAGCGCCGGCGTCCACTCCGCGGCGTCCTCGTGCGCCCGGATCACCTCCAACATGGGTGAAGTGTCCCACGTCGTCGCGTACGCGAAGGGTGTCTCGATGTAGAGCACCGCCGCGTCGCCCACGACGAGCACCCGACTTCCCTCGGGCAACCGATCGTTCAGGAATGCCGCCGGCGCCAGCAGGTCATCCGATGTGTTCGCTGGGGCGCTCGCGTACAGCCCCGGTCCGAACAACGTCGCAAAGTTCGGGCCGCCGATATCCGCCTGCTGGAGCGAGAAGATCAGAAGCGTCACCACGCTCTGCGCGACGATGCCGATCGACCCGAGCGTGAGCGCCAGTTGTCTCACCGGCACGCACGAGAGTCCGACCGCCGCCGCGATCGCCCCCGGCACGAGCATCGGCATAAGGAACCGGCTCTGCACGTGCGTCAGCGTGAGCCACGCGATGAGTTGCATCAGCAGAATCAGAGTGAACAGCGCCGCAACCTTGTGCGTTCGGCGTACGAAGAGCCCAATCACGCAAGCCACAAGCACCATCGGCCCGAAGAACGCCCACTGACCGTGCAGGATCCCCCGTGCTGTGCCGCCCTCTTCGGGCAGCACGAAGAGCTTCAACGCATCGAAGAATCCGCCCTCGAAAGAGTGGCCCGCCTTGTAGCGAGCAACCTGTTCCGCCGACCAGTGCGCCGACCCGAACACACCCGAAAGCTGCGGGAAAACCGGGTTCCCGCCCGCCATCCAGTTCCGCACGAGCCAGGGCAACAGCATCACGAGCCCACCCGCGCACGCACCGAGCGTGAGCACCGCCCATGTCTTCCTCGGCCTGTCCCACACCATCGCCAGCCCGCACGCCGGGGCGCAGAAGAGCAGCGCCGTCGGCTTGCACCCGCACGCCGCGCCGACAAGCACGCCCACAATCAGCCCACGCCTGATCGGCGACAGCTCGCCAGACATCGCCGCGACCAGCGCCGAGGCAAAGAGCGCGAGCACAGCCATCTCGTTGTACGCCATCGAGCCTGTCACGACTGCCCAGGGCGTTGCGATGGTCAGCGCGCCCGCTATCGGTGCGAACACGGCCGCGTCTTCTTTCCCAGTACGCCTGAGCACCACGTCCGCAGTTGAGGCCGTCAACATCCCCGCGATGATCGCGATTCCCGCGTGCAGGAGCTGCGCAGCCGCGAGCATCGACCCATCGCCCGATGTCAGCCCGCGCTGACCCGCGCCCATCAACACGCTCACATGCAGATACGCCGACTCCATGGAGCTCGGCAGGTACGAGTACACGTTGTGTTCGACCGGCCACACGCGCCCCGTCGCGAGCCACTCTTTGGGCAGCTCAAGGTGAGAGCTCAGCACGTCGTACCCGCCGAACTCGCTCGCCCAGAGCCAGCCGGGCGGGCTGCACGC
>JACKGZ010000008.1 GCA_020639255.1 Phycisphaera sp. | reverse complement strand
CTCTCTATTAAGGACTGAACCGCCAAACCCGCCGCGAGGCGTTGGCCCCGCGACGAGCCTCTCTCCCCTTCTCCGTCATCCGCCGCAGTCATCACACAGGTCGAGACCCGCCGCGTCGAGCATCTCCCGCCGTGCGGTGTTTACGAGCTCACGGAAGGCGTTCTCACCCATCTCCGCGCCCGCCGCCATCTGCGACAACACCATGAGCACCGCGACATCGAGCTGCGCGAGCAGCACCGCGACCTCGGCCTCATTGAGCGTCCCGACCGCGCCCGCCACCAACGCCTCTGGCCGCATCGCGGGGACCGGCCCATCCCGGTCCTCCCCAAGCGTCGCCGCCACCGCGAGCACGCCCCCGTGCTCCTTCGCCCATGCGAGCAGGCCGTCTGCCGCCGCCGTGATCTCGTCCGCCGTGTGGGTGTTGTCGTTCGTCATCCGATGCTCCGTGTGTACGCCAATGAGTCAATACGGCGTACATAGCGGTGCGTTGAGCGGAAGGCAAGGATCTCTCCGAGGTGAAATCGACAATTTCGAGACGGTTTCGGAGTCGCGTCAGGATCCAGCCCAAACCCCCTTGGATCCTGACGGGAATCGCTGATTCTCGGGTACGCGAGCATGCACGCCAAGACACAGATCCGGCGTACCATGATCCTCATGCCACGAGCAGGTACACCCAATCAGTCATGGCGTGATGTGCTTGATGAGGTACGCGAGCTCGCGTCGCGCACGGGTACAGGCCGCTCGAAACTGCTCCGCAAGCTCGAAGAGCTCGAAGCCGCGGTGTCCAATGAGATCGACACCCTGGACGACGCGCGCCGCCGGCGTGTCGTCGGCCCCCGTGCCCGCGTGCGGGCCGCCATCTACACCGTCGAGGAATCACCCCGAGGTCTCGCCCTTACCGAGCGCCGTGACAGCAAGGCTCGGCCCTTCAAGTGCCCGCAGGAGGTCTACCGAGCCGTCATGGAGGCCGTCGCCGGGTCGGCGGGCCCTCAGACCTTCCAGCAGGTCAAGGCAACATCCGAGCGGAGTTTGAAGGAGTCCGTCGCCGACTACGGCATCCGCACGCCTCTGCGGTTCTGGGCCGTCCTCGGGCTTGTGCACCACGACCAGGCCCGTTTCACCCGCGTCGGCACCAAGGCCGAGTTCGTGCGGGCAACGCGAGACCAATGGTCGCGAGCCCGGCGCGATCGGATCGAGATTGAACCGGGCTAGGTCACAGGCTTGCGGCTCTTCGGGAGTTGGATCGCCAGAATCGCGCGTTCGGCGTCCTTGTCGTACATCTTGTAGTAGAGGTCGAGGATGTCGCTGCTGCGGTGCCCCATGAACTCCAAGGCATACTTGTAGCTGACGTTCTCGCGGGCGAGCATGCTCGCGAAGAAGTGCCGGAAGGTGTGGATCTTGTACTGGTCAGGATTCGTGAACTTGCATGCCGCGCACAGCCGTTTGAGCTTGCGCAGGAACACGGTGTCCACGATCAACCCGTCGCCGCGACCCCCGAGCTCGCTGGCGGCGAAAACGCGTTCACCCTTGCGCGAGCGTCTCCGGAGCATTGCGGCGAGTTCCGGGTGCAGCGGGATCCGCCGGCTGCGCTTGCCCTTGGTCCGACCACCCGCGCCGCCGCGGCGGATTGTCACGAAGCCGTGGGTGCCCTGGTTGAGATCGATGTCGTCCCAGCGGAGCTCCCGCAACTCGCCGAAACGGATCCCGGTGAATGCGAGCACCATGATCATGTCCCGCATGCCCGGCTCCACTCGTTCGAGCATGGCTTCCACCTGCTCAGGGGTGTAGCAGGGCTGCGGTGCCCATTCCGGCTTCTTCATCTTGACATGCCGCAGCGGGTTCTTCAGGATCAACTCCGCCCGCTGCGTGGCCCACTTCATGAGCTGAAGGATCACCACGCGCCGGTCGTACCGGGTCTTGTCGGACAGCGTCTTGTCCGCCTCGAAGCTCCAGAAGTCGTCTTCGCTGACCCGTGATCCGTAGATCACGCCGCGGCCATCGCAATGGGAAGCGAAGTCGTCGAGCACCGACTGGTACTTCTCCAGAGTCTTCGGGGCCCGCCCCTCACCCCGCTTGAGCGTCATGTACCCTTCGACGAGTTCCGCAAGGCGGACCTCCCGCGGGGCTGCGGTCGGCTCGCCCTGCCGGATCTTCCGGTGCAGCGAGTGCGCCTCGCGCACTGCGGCGACCTTGTTATTCGTGCCCAGCGACTTGTGGTACTGCTTGTCATGCAGGAACCACTCGGCCGACCACCGCCGTGCCGTACGCAGTTTCCCCTGAGCATCTCGCCACTGCCGGTGCCCGATGTGGATGGTGGGGCGTTCCGTGCCCTCGACCGGTTGGCGGTCGACGAGCTTCACCGCGGCGGCCCCTTCATGAACTCGCTCAGCAGCGAATCACGCCAGAACAGGACGGGCCATCCCCGCTTGACGGATTTCTTGAACTTGCCCTCGCTGACATACCGGCGCAGCGTCTGCGGGCTGATCCGCATCGCCTCCGCCGCTTCGTGCAAGGTCATGACGGGCGGCCACCCGGCCGCGACCGACGCCTCGGCAACCATCTCGGGCGTCACCGTCGCCATCCCGATTGTCCGGCGGGGTGACGCAGTCGGCGAGGATCGCGGGACCATCCACGACCGCCGCGGGGTGTGTCGGCCCACCCGATGCAGGGGGCTGATGATCGCCCAAACCCATCGCACGCAGAGGAGGTCGAGCCGAACCCGCAGATCGAGCACCCACTTCATGCCCATGCCTGACTCCTTCGATTCACAATCCACCATTCCATGTCATTTCCGTATATAATCGCCCGCTGGATCAGCCAGTCAAGCACGGTTCACGGAATTTTGCCTATGCTGTGGGTATGCCCGTTCGCCCCGCCCGACGTCTGCACGAGACCGCGAAGCTCATCCGTGAGCACGCCGACCGCATCGCCGACGACCCGTCACGGGCCGTAGCGGAGGCGCGGATGATCCGCCGCCTCGCTGAGGACCTCGACGAAGAGCTCGACTACGAGATCCGCCAAGCCGAGCGCCGTGGCGGGCTGCCCCGCTCCAAGCCCAAACAGGCCAAAGCTGTCGTCGGCTACTGCATCGAGCAAGGTCGTTACGGCATCGCCCTCTCCGAGCACCGCTCCAGCGGCGCAGCGCCGTTCCGATGCCCCAAGCCCGTCTACGACCTCATCGCCGAGGTCATCAACGATGCCCCGGAGTCGTTCAGGTTCAACGATGTGTACGAGGAGGTCAAGACCCGGACAGGTGAAGAGGTCCCCGACTACCAGGTCCGCGTGACCATCCGGTTCCTGATCCACCACGGTGCCATCAAGCACTACAAGGCCAAGTTCATCAATGAGCAGAAGCGGAGCTTCCGGCGAATAGCCAGGGAGGCGTGGGATGACCTCCAGCGACGGACCCAGGCGGGGCAGGCTCCAGCGTGACTCAGCCCAAATGGGCCTCCGACCGGCCATTGCGGGCTCTCAATGGGATCCCGAACAAGTCGTTGGGCACGAATACCCCAAGATCTGGAATATGCCATCGCTCCGTTCTTCATGGCTCGGCAGCAGCTTCTCCAGCCGCCGCCTCGAAGACTTCCCATGCCGCGTGCAGGTTTATCAGCAAGATGCCGACGCCGACCACGAGATCCGGCCAAATCGAATCGCGCCACAGCCATCCCCCCGCCTGCACGAGGCCTCAGCCTTGAACTGGTCACATGTGTCGCCGTGGCCTACCATTTCAGAGATGCACAAGTCAAGCATCCAATCTGTGATTGCACTCGTGCTCTGCTGGGCACATCTTGCCGCAGCCCTCGCGGGTCCGGCGGGCGTGCTGCTTTGCCGGGACATCGACGGAACATCGCATGTCGAGTGGAGCAGCGTGCGATGCTGCTCCACGGTGTCCGAAGGGCATGGCCAAGAAGGCAGTCTCGAGACATTTTGGAATAATGATTTTGCATCACAATGCTCGGGAGAGTCGTGCGTCGATGAGCCGTTGGCCGCCGCGGAGTCGATCGTCATCCGTTCAACTCAGCGTGTCGACTACGAACCTGTGACCCCATTGCCCTCGTTGGCGACCGCCTTTGCATTCGATTTCTTCCCGGATGCACAGTCCCGTTTCGCGGTGATTGGAAAGAGGCCTTGCGGTCCCCCGACACATATTGTCGAGACACTTCGCGCAACAATCCTGATCGTCTAGAACCTTGAGTTTGTTCCACACCGGGTCTGCGGCGGCGAGATCGCCGGCCGTGGTTGTGTTGTAAACATACTCAAGGAGCAGAACGACAATGCAGATATTGAAGGCGACGGTCCTCACGGGCTGTCTGTTGGTCGCCGGATGCGCCGGCCCATTCGACCGCTCGTGGGATGATCCTGTCTATGGCGACATACGAGATCGCTATCAGCAAGCCGATGAGTTGAACGCCCGGCTGCGTAGTGACGGTGATGACTTGGACGAAAGTCGCCCGGCTCTCGATGGCCTGGCTCAACTCTCTGTCGATGACGCGATCCGCGTCGCGATCGCCAATGCGCCGAGCCTGCGCCGAGCCGGGTACCAGGTCGATGTCGCCGCGGGACGCGTAACACAGACGGGCTTGTACCCAAACCCAGCGTTTGTCTTTGACGCGGAAGGGCTCGGCTCTGACGCAGGGTCGGGCGGCGAGACAGTTTACCGTATCGAGCAGGAAATCGTCCTCGGGGGCAAGCTCAGCAAATCGAGGCGAGTCGCCGAATCGGACCGGCTTGCGGCACAGGCCGGGTTCGTTGCGGAGGAGTTCGCCGTCGCGTCCCGCGTCACGCGTGCATACTTTGCCGCGCTGACAGCGAGGGAACGACTCGATAATCGCCAGCAGCTCATCGAGCTCTCCGATCGTCTTCTCGACGCCGCCACCGCTCAAGTTGAGGCCGGTGCCGCGACAGAGCCGGATCAACTCCGGGCTGAGGTCGTTCGTGAGCAAGCCCAGATCGAGCTCGAATCCGCGCGATTAGACTATGACGCGGCAAGGCAACGACTCGCCTCGGCCATGGGCTTGGACAAGCCCATCACACTCCCGCTATCAAGTGAGTCCCGGAACCTCCCTGAACTTCCCGATCAAGACGCACTCCTCACTGCGGCGCTCGAAGCCAACGGGCGAATCGCGGTCGCGCGACTCGCTATCGAGCGTGCTCAAAGAGCGCATTCCCTCGCCAAAGCTCAGTCGATCCCAAACATCGTCGCCTCCATCGGCCCGCGATATTCCGATCCCGATGACGAGACAACTCTCGATGTCGGTCTCGGTGTCGAGATCCCCCTCTTTGATCGCAATCAGGGCAACATTCGAGCCGCGCTCGCCGACCGACTTTCCAGTGCAGCGGCCCTGCGAGAGGTCCAACTCGAACTCATCGCGGAGGTGTCCAACGCCTATGCCGCGTACCAATCAGCTCGGGCCGCCGTTACCCGGTACGACGAGCAACTCCTTCCCAAGGCCGAACGAACGCTCGACCTAACGAGGCAGGCGTATCAACGCGGCAAAGCGGACTATCTCCGCCTGCTCGATGCCCAGCAGGTCGTCATCGAATCCCGCATCGCATATGTCGACGCATTGCAGCGCCTACACGAGGCCGCTGCATTGCTACGAGAACTCGCACAAACCGAGGCGCCGTGGCGTGACTCCACCACGGACCGACCCAATGGAGGAACCGACCAATGAATCTGAAGCAATTAATCTACCCCGCGCTCATCATGTGCGGCCTGCTCGGGCTCATCGGATGCGGCGGGTCGAGCAACGAACACGCCGAGGAAGACGGCCATGACCACGGCTCAGAGACCGCCGGCCACGAAGAGCATGGCTCAGAAGGCGAAGGCGAGCATGGTGAGGAAGTGGTTCGGCTCACCGCTGCCCAACTTGCAGATGCAGGCGTGGTGATTGAACCACTCGGGAACGGGCTGATCACCACGCATGTTACGCTTCCCGCGGAAGTCGGCCTGAATCAGGACACTATTCTCCATGTCACACCTCGCGTCCCCGGGATCGTCACGAAAGTCCTCGCCTACCTCGGCGATGATGTCACCGAGGGCGCCCCGCTTACAGTAGTCGAGAGCCCCCAGCTCGGCGAAGCCAAGATCGTATATCTCCAGTCAATTCAGTCTCAGGTCATCGCCGAAGGCGAACTCCATCGCCAACAGACGATCAGTGAGAACACCGCGACCCTGCTCGACCTGCTCCGGAATGAGCCCGAGGTTGATGAACTGCGCACCACAGCTTCCGAACTGCGCATAGGCGAGAACAAAGGGCGGCTTATCTCAGCCTACGCGAAGCTGAAGGCAGCGCAGGCCAACTACGCTCGTGAGCGCGATCTGCGTGTCAAGAACCTGTCGACCGAAGCTGATCTGCTCGCCGCGCAGGAGGGGTACAACAGCAGCCAAGCCGATTATCTCGCGGCGTTCGAGGACATCGACTTTACATTTCGACTGAGGCTTCAACAGGCAGAGCAAGCCGCGAATGTCGCCGCGTCATCAGTAGACAACGCCGAGAGACGCCTGCACCTGCTCGGTCTAAGCGATGATCAAGTGGCGAATGTGGCGGCGGAACCGGATGTCAATGTGGCACGGTACGAGTTGCGGGCACCTATAGCCGGACGCATCGTGGAGAAGCATGTCACCCCGGGTGAGAAGATCAACGACGCGGAGTCAATCTTCACGATCGCGAATCTCGAAACAGTCTGGCTCAACATCTCGGTCTATACCGAGTACGCCGGGATGATCAATGAAGGGCAGACAGTCATCATCCACGCGGGAGACCGCACCGCAACGGGCGTCGTCGACTATATCAGTGCCGTCGTATCCGAGGGCACACGGACGGTGTCGGCACGAGTCGTTGTGGACAACTCGGACCGCTCATGGAAGCCGGGCGAGTTCGTGACCGCCCGAGTTGAAACTGGCGAGGTTTCTGCCGCACGTGTGGTCCCGATCGCGGCGGTTCAGACCTACGAAGGTCGCGATGTGGTCTTTGTCCAGGACAAGGATGGAATCGAACCCGTCCCGGTGAGACTTGGTCGCCGAAACGATGTAAGCGTCGAAATACTCGGCGATGAAATTGCGATTGGCACACCAATTGTTGTTCAGAACAGCTTCCTTATGAAGGCGGAGCTCGGAAAGAGCGCGGCCGGACACGACCACTAAAGGGGCCGTCATGCTTGCAAAGATTATTGAGTTCTCGATCCGCCAACGGGTGCTAGTACTGCTCGCGACCCTTGCGCTAGTCGGGGTCGGGGTGTACAGCTTCTCGAAGCTCCCGATCGACGCCGTCCCAGATATCACCAATGTCCAGGTTCAGATCAACACGAATGTACCAGCGCTCTCGCCGGTTGAGATCGAGCAGCAGGTCACATTCCCGATCGAATGGTCGATGGGCGGCCTGCCCAACATCGACTACATCCGTTCGATCTCACGCTACGGCCTCTCTCAGGTGACCGTGGTGTTCGAGGAAGGCACAGACATCTACTGGGCGAGACAGCTCGTCGGAGAGCGACTCACCGAAGCGAGGGAATCCTTACCTCCGGGTCTTGCCGAGCCGCAAATGGGACCGATATCGACGGGGCTCGGTGAGATCTACATGTGGTCTGTGGAAGCAAACGGTCCGAATGCCGAGGGTGAGCCGTATACGCCACAAGATCTCCGCACAATTCAGGACTGGGTTATACGCCCACAACTCCGAACCGTTCCGGGTGTCACCGAGGTCAACAGCATCGGCGGCTACGAAGAGCAGTTCCATATCACACCGGATCCGGCGAAGCTCATGGCGTTTGGGCTGTCGTTCCGCGACATCATGCAGGCCGTTGCAGAGAACAACGCCAACGCGGGGGGCGGATACATTGAACACTCCGGCGAAGCGTACCTCGTGCGCGCGACAGGGCTCATCCGCGATACGCAGGACATCGGGAACATCATCCTCAAGTCCGACGACGGCGTCCCCATCCGTGTCAGAGATGTTGCCGATGTCGAGGTGGGCAACGAACTCCGGACCGGCGCGGCGACACACGATGGCCGAGAGGTCATTGTCGGCACAGCGATGATGCTGCTCGGCGCAAACAGCCGGACGGTCTCTGAGGATGTTCATAATCGGGTGGAGCAGATCGGAAAGTCGCTCCCTCAGAATGTCGAGGTCAAGACTCTCTACAACCGCACGTACCTCGTCGATGCGACGCTACACACAATCCAGAAGAACCTCTTTGAAGGCGCGATCCTCGTCATCGTGATCCTGCTCCTGCTGCTCGGGAATCTGCGAGCGGCGATCATCGTCGCGTGCGCGATCCCGCTCTCGATGCTGTTCGCCGTCACCGGGATGGTGCAAGAAAAAGTCAGCGCAAACCTTCTGAGTCTGGGGGCGGTCGACTTCGGCATCATTGTCGATGGCGCTGTTGTGTTCGTCGAAAATATCGTCCGTCGAGCGTCTGAAGAGCAGGAGCACAAGAAACGCCGCCTCACAAATGACGAGAGGCTGTCGATCATCGGAGAGGCGGGGCGGCAGGTCGCCAAACCCACGCTCTTCGGCATGCTCATCATCATGATCGTGTACATCCCGGTCCTAACACTCACCGGTATCGAAGGTAAAATGTTCCGCCCGATGGCGGGGGTGGTGCTCCTCGCGCTTGCCGGCGCGCTCATTCTGACATTCACATTCGTACCCGCCGCGTGCGCACTGCTCCTCCGCGGCAGGTTCTCGGAAAAGGAAAGCTTCCTCATCCGGTGGACGAAAGCCGGTTATCGAAAGGCTTTGAACCAGGCACTCCGCTGGAGATGGGTCACGGTGGGCATCGCCGCGGGCATCCTTGGCCTCGCGGGCGTCGTTGCCGCGGGCCTCGGCAGCGAGTTTGTCCCCAAACTCGGAGAAGGCGCCCTCGCCGTCCAGCCGGCACGCATCCCGAGCATCGGGATTACGACGAGCATCGAGATGCAGAAGCGCCTCGAAGCCGAGCTCACGCGCGAGTTCCCCGATGAGATCGCGAGCATCTTCGCTCGGACCGGTACGGCCGAGGTCGCCACAGATCCAATGGGCCCGAATGTGAGCGATACCTATCTCATGCTCACGCCGCGGGAAGAGTGGACACGAGCATCGACACAAGAGGAACTCGCCGAAGAGATCGAAGCGTTCATCTCGACAATCCCCGGTCAGAACTACGAAATCTCTCAACCCATCGAGCTCCGATTCAATGAACTGATCAGCGGGGTGCGGAGCGATCTTGCGGTAAAGATATTTGGCGATGATCTGGAGGCGCTACTTTCGACAGGCGCCGAAGTCGCCGCCGTGCTTCAGCAGATCGATGGCGCTTCCGATGTCAAGGTCGAGCAGGTATCCGGTCTCTCGGTCCTCACCGTTGATATTGACCGAGAACGAATCGCTCGATACGGGCTCAATGTCAGGGATGTCCAGGAAGTCATCTCTATCGCCTTCGGCGGTGAAGACGCAGGGACCCTTTACGACGGTGATCGTCGATTCCCAATCGTCGTCCGCCTTCCCGAGAATCTTCGCGGCGATGTCGACCTCGTCCGGCAACTCCCCATACCTCTTCCAGAAAGGAGGGGGGGCGAAGTCGCTTCGGCGGATCGCGGCATGGTCGGAATGGGTGCTGAGATCCGGTACATCCCACTCGAAGCAGTCGCGAGTGTCCAAGTCGCGGAAGGGCCCAACCAGATCAGCCGAGAGAACGCCAAGCGTCGGATCGTCGTCCAAGCGAACATCCGGGGACGCGACATGGGGTCGTTCGTCGCTGAGGCCCAAGAAAGGCTCGACGCTGAGGTGACGCTTCCCGAGGGCTACTTCGTAACTTGGGGAGGCCAGTTCGAGAATCTCGCCCGTGCACGCCAGCGGCTGCTCATCGTAGTCCCCCTTGCGTTGTCCCTGATCTTCATCATGCTCTTCACCGCTTTCGGTAATGCCCGCCACGCGGTCCTCGTTTACACAGGGGTGCCTCTCGCATTGACCGGCGGCATCTTCGCTCTATGGCTCCGCGGTATGCCCTTCAGCATCAGCGCAGGGATCGGATTCATCGCTCTCTCAGGCGTCGCGGTGCTCAACGGTGTCGTCATGATCACTTTCATCAACCAACTCCGCGATGAAGGAGAGCCCATGCTCGATGCGATCACCCAAGGGAGTCTGGCCAGACTTCGGCCGGTGCTGATGACCGCACTCGTCGCAAGCCTTGGGTTCGTGCCCATGGCGCTGAACACGGGGATGGGCGCGGAGGTTCAGCGTCCTCTCGCCACCGTCGTCATCGGCGGTCTCGTCAGTTCCACCATTCTCACTCTGTTCGTTCTGCCCGCCCTGTACCTCTGGTTCGGCGGACAAAAGAAGCAGGTCGTCGTCTGATAGGGAGATGCATGATGAAGGAAATAAAGGCATTTATTCGTCCCAACATGCTCGAATCAGTGCTCCGAGCTCTTCACGAGCACCCCGATTTCCCCGGCGTGACCGTGTCTCATGTACGAGGCTTTGGGAAAGTCTCCGGCCGTCCGGCCGAAGGCGACGCGGGATTCGGCACCGTGGAAGTTTCCAAGCTTGAATGCATGGTCGACGACGGCATGGCACAGAAGGTCGCCGACGTCATCCGCGAGCATGCCGCAACAGGTCGGCCCGGCGATGGGAAAATCGCAATCTCTACGCTGAACTCGGTGATTCGAATTCGCACCGGCGACTCCGGCACATCTGCCCTGCAGTAATCATCCGGAGATCAGGATGTCCCGAAAGCCGAACAGAAAACAACGTTCCCGTCCAAATCGGAAGACACAGAAACAAGGCCGGCGCAGCCGTTCACCACCAATCAAACCAAAACTTCGAGTCTCTGTGACGCTTTCTCTGGTGCTCTTGGCAGTTCTTGCTTTCACCATTACATCACTTATCAAGTCCGTACAGGACTTTGGTCATGTCCACGTCGATATCCGGCTCATAGTCGCGGATGTCGTTCTCGGTAGTTTCGCTGCCGCAGAGTGGATGATGTGGATCAAGTATCACTAGGAGCACGGACCAGCCGACCACACAGTGCGATGCGAGTCGCTCGATCGCATCGCGCGAAGGAATGCTGAAGATGAGCCATCGCCATCATGCCGATGACGTGGGACTGAAACGCCTCGGCATCGCCGTCGCCATCAATCTCCTCTTGACCGTTGCCCAGGTCATCGGAGGCGTGCTCGCTGGAAGCCTCTCCCTTTTCGCCGACGCCCTCCACAACTTCAGCGACGCCGCCGGGCTCCTCCTCGCTCTCATCGCCCGTCGAATCTCCAAACGCCCCGCCGACGAGCATCGCACCTTCGGCTACGGCCGTGCCGAGGTCGTCGGCGGCCTTATCAACCTCACCTCCATCCTCGTCATCGCGGTCTACCTCCTCATCGAAGCGATCACCCGCGCGTTCGAGCGCCCCGAGATCGACGGCTGGACGGTCGTCATCGTCGCGGGCATCGCGCTCGTCGTCGACACGGGCACCGCCGTCCTCACCTACTCGATGTCCAAGGGCAGTGTGAACATCAACGCGGCCTTCATCCACAATCTCGCCGACGCGCTCGCCTCGGTCGCCGTGATTGTCACCGGCACGCTCATCATCCTGTTCGACTGGTACTGGACCGACCTCGTCGCGACCGTCGGCATCTCGGTCTACATCGTCTGGATCTCTTGGACGCCGATGAAGCGATGCATCCGGATCCTGATGCAGAGCACCCCCGACGAACTCTCGCTCGACGAAGTCGCTTCGACCATCCGAGCCGTCGAAGGCGTCGAGGATGTTGGCCACCTCCATGTCTGGCCGATCGACGAGCAGACCATCTCGCTCGAAGCCCGGATCGCGGTCGCAGACGGGTGCTCGGTCTCCGGGACCTCCGCGATCCTCGAATCAGCTCGACGGGTCATCGCTCGCGACCACGGCATCGAGCATGTGACGTTGGAGCCGGTTCCGGCCTCAACCTTCAGCTCAAAGACGGTCGCCGACCACCTTCCGAGCGGAAACATCGATTCCCGAAACTAGGGCAGAAATAGGGCAGTGGGGTCAAAGAAGAAACCCCGTTGCTCGTAAACCACTGCAAGCACAGTGCTCCGAGCAACGGGGTCTCAATGAAGCGGAGAGGGGGGGATTCGAACCCCCGATGACCCGGAGGCCATACTGGATTTCGAATCCAGCGCATTCAACCGCTCTGCCACCTCTCCGAAGGTCACGGTTGGGGACGCCATGATAGCCGCCGCACAAGTCCCGGGGCAGGCCCCGTGTCAGGACAATCGGGACACAATCGCTTCAAGGATCGCCTCGGGCTCGGCCATCCGCCCGGTGCCGACCGCCCGACAGGCCTGCCAACCGGAGTCCGGCCCGACGAAGTCGAAGCCATCACCGCGGAGTGTCTCGACGTTCCGCTGCGTCGCAGGCTGGCTCCACATCAGCTCGTTCATCGCCGGCGCCAGCAGCACAGGTGTCCGGCTCCGATCGATCGCGCTCAGCACGAGCGTCACCACGTCGTCGGCGCGCCCAGTGGCGAGCCGGGCCAGGCAGTCCATGCTGCACGGCGCAACAACCGCAAAGTCGGCGTTGTTCGCTGTCGAGATGTGCTGCGGGTCGCTCGACTCCACATGCTCCCAGATGCTCGTGTAAACAGGCTTGCCCGAGAGGGCCTGGAACGTCATCGGCGTGACGAACCGCGACGCCGACTCGGTCATCAGGACCGTCACCTCGGCACCGGCCTGTACCAGCTTGCTCGTCAAAGCTGCGGACTTGTACGCAGAAATACCGCCGCACACACCGAGCACGATGCGCTTGCCGCCGAGTGTCTCGTTTGTAACGTTCACGTCAGCCCCTCGGTTGCGAAGGGACCCGGCTCAGAGGAGGGCTTCCTCGGCCTCAGCGACGATCTCAAAGCCGCCGCTCTGGGTCTCCACGATCTCGATCTTATCTTCGAGGATCTCCTGCACGACGAGTTCAAGGTCCGAACGCCCGTCACGCTCGACGAGCGGGCGGGCGCCCTCCATCAGCTGGACCATGCGGCGCTGGATCACCGCGGTCAGACGGAACCGACCGCCGAACTTGTCGACGACCTCTTCACTCTTGAATGCTTCGATCATGGTCGGGGGCTCTCATCGCCGGCGTGGTGGGTCGAGCGTCGCGCTTGACCGGGCCCTCCGGGCGGGACACGATCATACGCACCCGACCCCGCCCCGGCGACTGCGGTGCGGTTGCCCGCGTGTCGGGCCCCTTGATAGCCCGGAAACGACCTTGGCCGCCTCGTCGTGGGGACGCCTGCGGCTGGTCGATCTCCCCGAGAGGTTTGCATGTCCTCGATCTCCTGGTCCTTTGGCGACCGTGTCATCCACACCGACCGACCTGAGTGGGGGGTCGGGCAGATCACCGCTGTGCAACCCGTGATGGTCGAAGGACGCCCCAGCCAGAGGCTCACCATCCGCTTCGAGCGGGCAGGGATCAAGACGCTCGCGGCCGCGATGGCCAACATCCGAAGGGCCGACACGGATGGTGGCGGAACACCCGCCGTGGAAGCTGAGTCCAAGCCCTCGCTCGCCGAGACCTCAGAAGCCACGGACGCCGAGCTCACCAAAAAACTCGCCAGCCTCCCTGAGAGCGTCATCGATCCATTTATACCTCTGGCCAAGCGACTGGCGACCACTCTCGGTCTGTATAGGTTCTCGGACAAGGGCGGCTCGCTGCTCGATTGGGCCGCGATGCAGACAGGCTTGGCCGACCCGCTGACCCGCTTCCTGCGCCACGACCTTGAGATCCATTTCGCCGCATTCCGCCGGGCACTCGATCGACACGCCGGCGAGCTGGGTGCTCAGCTTGGTCGCCAGGACAAGGCGGCGCTGCAGGAAGTGACCCAGAACGCGCCCGAGGCCGGGCAACAGGCGCTGCGTCGCGCCCTCGCCAGGCGTTGAGTCCGGGCCACACCCGGATCAATCGGCCAATCGGAATGAGCGGCACAGCCCCGGCACGCCGCTTGCACCCATGACTGAACACGAGCGGAGCTCGGTTTTCTCGGACATTCAAGCTTCACCGACCCGTCTGGCACGACGGGCATCCGCGTTGATCTGCCTCTGGCATACGCGTCCAACTACGGCGGTCGCGTCACATCACACGCAGACAGGCAGGAGAAGACCATGAGCGAGCGAGAATTTCAGAATCAGTTCAACAAGCTTCTCGAGAAGATCAACAACCTCCCCAGCGACCAGCAGGGCAAACTCAAGGAGCTCGCCACGGATACCAAAACCCGCCACGAGCAGATGAAGAAGACGATCTCCGAGCTCCAGGACTCGCTCGATTACCTCCGCGTCAGCGTGAAGTACCTCGTGTTCGATCTCGAAGCGACCCGCCGTGAAAACAAGCAACTCCGCGCCCTCCTCGAGCGTCGCCCGAGTGACGAGGCGTAAAGCCCGAAGCCCCTCCTGACAAGCACCCTATGCGCCCCCATTGGCAGGCCAGGCCCAATCTCGGGTCTGGTTTGCTTTTTCTTATGACTTGGCCGTGTGCTTGTTTCCAGACTTGGCTTCCAGTACCTTTGTGACGTTGTCGGCGAGAAGATAAAAGCTGCAAAGGGGCGATTGCATGGTGCGGTGGAGGATGGCGTTAGCTATATGCAGTCATGGTGCTATGGCAACATGCGTGTATGGCCAAGTAGTAAGTGAAGTACTGAAATTTCATTCGCCGTCAATATTAAGTAGAATTTACTTCGGAGGGCAAGGGATTGCGTTAGAGAGCGGTATCGTCTTCTCTGGTGGAATGAGTATAGACGATGGTCAGTGCTTTACTGGTCGCATAGGTATGTTCTCGTTGTATGATGGGCACGTGATCCACGATATCTATCAGGCCGGTCCGCCTTTCACAACAGAGTACGGCATCTCATATGCATTGGACACTGGAATTGCAGTTGTTGGCACTGCATATCCAGCAGACCTGTTTAGCGGGGTCTTTTGCGGAGATCACTCGGCACCTGTGTATTCGTTTGATGTGGCAACTGGTGAGCAATTGGTCGAGTTCTTCCCGGTGGATGTGGAAGAAGACGATTTGTTTGGTGCGGCAGTAGCAATTCAAGGCGAGTTCGTCATTGTCGGCTCTGCTCGCGACAACGATAATGGCTTTGCATCCGGTTCGGTATACGTGTTTGATTCGAAAACTGGTTTGCAAGTTCACAAACTTCTATCGACTGATGGAGCCCCATCTGATGGCTTTGGCTACGACGTTGATATTGACGATGGGTTGATTGTTGTCGGGGCCAAAAACGCAAAGAATACAATGGGCGACAGGGTGGGAGCGGTGTACATTTTTGATGCAATTACTGGAGAGCAGATTAATAAGATACAGCCCGACGATGGCGCCCCTCAGGGCGACTTTGGTTTTTCTGTTTCGCTGCATGGCGGAGTGCTGGGTGTAGGTGCTCCCAATGACGAAGTAGGCACCGAGGCGGAGGGATCAGTTTATTTATATGAAATGAATAATATGTCACTTATGTATAAATTGATTCCTCCGAGCGAGGATGGTGCCGACTGGTTTGGTAGCGATGTTGATATCGATGCGGGCGTGGTCGCAATTGGTGCGCCTTTTGCGGATCATCCGACGGATACGGATTTCACCGGGCGACCGTGTAATGCTGGGGCAGTTTATATCTATGATATTGATACCGGTGATCAAATTGCGAAATTGTTGCCAAGTGATTTAGAGTGTGGAGACTATATAGGTGAGTCCGTTGCCGTGGCCGATGGAATTGTCGCAGCAGGTGCGTCGGGCGAGGACAGCTCAGGTACTGATGCGGGTGCAATCTACCTCTTTCCAGCACACCTTCCCGGCCCCTGCCAGCTCGCCGATGTGAACCAGGACGGTGTTCTCTCGCCCGACGACTTCAGCGCCTGGGTAGCCGCCTTCAATACCACCTCACCGAGATGTGACCAGAACGCCGATGGCAGATGTACCCCCGCCGACTTCTCGGCCTGGGTGGGCAATTACAACGCCGGGTGCAACTGATCCGCTTTACGATCGGAGGCCGTGGCGAGCCGGGGGGTGATCGGCGTACCATGCCGTCCCACGGAGCGGTGCCCGAGAGGCTGAAGGGGCCGGATTGCTAATCCGGTATACGGGATTTACCCGTATCGAGGGTTCGAATCCCTCCCGCTCCGCTTATTCATTCGCCCGGTGTGCGGCTCCAGTCTCGGCCTCGTCCGCCAGGCACCGACAAGGAGCCCGCCAATGGCCCGCACTCCCTCGACCATGCTCGAACTCGGCACCAAGGCGCCCGCCTTCGACCTGCCCAATTACAACAAGGGCACGGGTGAGGACCGCGTCAGTGCGCAGGACGCCGCCGGCCCGCGTGGGCTGCTGGTCATGTTCATCTGCAACCACTGCCCCTTCGTCATCCACGTCGCCGACGAGCTCGCCCGCCTCGGCCACGACGCCAAAGCCCACGGCATCGGGGTCGTCGCCATCTGCTCCAACGACACCCATAAGCACCCGGCCGACGCCCCGGTCCATATGACCGAGGAGGCCGAGAAACGCGGCTACACCTTCCCGTATCTCTTCGACGAGACCCAGGAAATCGCCAAAGCCTACAAGGCGGCCTGCACGCCCGACTTCTACCTCTTCGACCGTGACCTCAACCTTGTTTACCGCGGCCAGCTCGACGAGGCGCGCCCGAGCACCGACGAACCGATCACCGGCAAGGATCTCCGCCGCGCGATCAACGCCGTCATCGCCGGTGAAAGCGTCGGCACGGACCAGAAGCCCAGCATGGGCTGCAATATCAAGTGGAAGCCCGGCAACGAGCCGACCTACTTCGGCTGATCGCCGCCAAGCTCCCGCCAGTCCTCGACCGTCATCGCAAATCGCACATGGTCCTGCCACGCGCCCGCGATCTCGAGATAGCGGGGCGAATACCCCTCTTCCCGAAAGCCCACGCCCTTCGCAAGCGCGATCGAAGCCGCATTCGTCGGCACAACATTCGCCTCCACCCGGTGCAGCACGAGTTCACCGAACGCGCGTCCAAGGACCAGCCGCACACCCTCCGACGTGTATCCCGCCTTGGCGAACTTCTCGCCCACCCAGTAGCCCATGATCGCGTTGCAGAACGGCCCGCGGAAGATCTGACTCAGGTTCACCATGCCCACGATCGCGCCGTCGCTCCGCCGACAGATCGTGTGCCGCTGATTCTCAGGCGTGTCCGCAGTCTCAAGCAGCCGATCGAAACGCTCCGCCGTCTCGCCAGTCGCACCCTTTGGAGGCCTCGGCATCCAGGGCTCAAGAAACGACCAGCTCGCATCCCAGAGCGCGCACCACTCCGCGCGATCTCCCGGCACCGGGTGACGGATGTACACCTTCTCGCCCTCACCCAGCTTGTGCGTGTTCTGAGCGTTCATGCCGAGACATGCACCACGACACGCCGCGTGTGCGCCGCCCGCCGATGCTCCCACACATAGATCCCTTGCCATGTTCCGAGCGCGAGCTTGCCGTCCATCACCGGGATACCAAGGCTCGTCGCCGTCAGCACCGACCGGATATGGCTCGGCATGTCGTCGGGCCCCTCGTCGGTGTGCTCGTAGGCCGTTCCGTCGGGCACGAACGCGTCGAGCCAGCGCTCAAGGTCGCGCCTGGCGCTTGGGTCGGCGTTCTCCTGGATGATCAGGCTCGCCGACGTGTGCCGGATGAACACCGTGCATAGTCCCTCACCAATGCCCGCCTCGCGTACGACATCCGCGACTATGCGCGTGACCTCGTGCAGCCCGCGCCCGGGCGTCTGGATGGTCAGCTCGCGGATCATTCCCACTCGATCGTCGCCGGCGGCTTGCTTGAGATGTCATAAACAACCCGGTTCACGCCGCGCACCTCGTTGATGATGCGGTTCGAGATCCGCGCCAGCACATCGAACGGGATCCGGGCCCAGTCGGCGGTCATGAAATCACGCGTCTCGACGGCACGCACCGCGACGACATTCTCGTACGTCCGCCCGTCGCCCATCACACCCACGCTCTGCACGGGCAGCAGCACCGCAAAGACCTGGCTCGTCTGGCGATACAGATCCGCCGCGATGATCTCTTCGAGCACGATCTCGTCGCACTCGCGGATCACCTCGAGCTTCTCGGGTTTCACCTCGCCCAGCACCCGCACCGCGAGCCCCGGTCCCGGGAAGGGGTGGCGCCAGAGGATCGCGTCGGGCACGCCCAGCACCTCGCCCAGCTTGCGGACCTCATCCTTGAAGAGCTCACGCACCGGCTCGATCAGCTCGAACCCGAGATCCTCGGGCAGCCCGCCCACGTTGTGGTGCAGCTTGATGTTCGCCGACTTGCCCGAGTGCCCGTGCCCCGACTCGATCACGTCCGGGTAGAGCGTCCCCTGCGCCAGGAACTTGGCCCCCTGGATGCTCTCGGCCGCCTCCTTGAACACCTCGACGAACCGGTGCCCGATGCGCCGGCGTTTCTCCTGCGGATCGGTGATGCCCGCAAGGTCCGCGTGGAACTGCTCGGTCGCGTCCATGACGCGGAGGTCCACCTTGAAGTGATCGCGAAACGTTTTCTCGACGAGCTGACGCTCATTCTTGCGGAGCAGCCCGTTGTCGACAAAGACGCATGTCAGCTGATCACCGATCGCCTTGTGCAGGAGGGCCGCCACCACCGACGAGTCCACGCCGCCCGAGAGTCCGCAGATGACGCGGTCAGAGCCCACGCGCTCGCGGATGCGTTCGATCTCGTTCTCGGCAAACTCGGCCATGTGCCACGTGCCGGTGCAGCCGCAGATGTTGTACGCAAAGTTGCGGATGATGTCCGAGCCGTGGGGGGTGTGCGTGACCTCTGGGTGGAATTGCACGCCATAGAACCGCACGCCGTTCTCGCTGTACCGCACACCCGCCTGCGGGCACGTGGGGGTCGACGCGATCGTCTCGATATTGGCGCTGGCAAGGTCCGTCACCTGATCGCCGTGGCTCATCCAGACCGTCGTCCGCTGGGGCACCGCGCCGAAGAGGTCGCTGTCGTCCCTGATCTCAAGATTGGCGCGCCCAAACTCGCGGTGATCCGCCGGCGTGATGCTCGCGCCCAGGTGCTGGCACACGAGCTGCATCCCATAGCAGATCCCCAGCACCGGGACGCCCAGATTCAGGATCTCCGGGTCGATCCGGGGCGAGCCTTCCTCAAATACGCTCGCCGGCCCACCCGACAGGACGATCCCCTTCGGGTTCATCGCCCTGAGCTCGGCCGCCGAGATATCCGACCGCTGGATCATCGAATAGATGCCCGCCTCGCGGAGTCTTCGGGCGATGAGCTGCATCGTCTGCCCGCCGCAGTCCAGGACCGGGACGATCTCGCTATGGGGGTCGGTCGGGTCGTGCGCTGTGTGGGGCCGATCGGAGGGTTTGGTCGATGCCATGTCTTGTGCCATGATGGGGGCCTTCTCCTGAACCACGGCTAAGCGGGATGGAAACGGAGACTCTAGGATCTCACCCATGCTGAGGACGACCGTCGTGTCCATCTTCACATTCGCACTGCTCACGGGCACGCCTGTCGGCTGCGCTCCGAAGGTGAAGGTGAAGCCGGATTTCGACTCAGCGGTGCCGCAGGACCGTCTCGCGGCGGTTGCCAAGGCCCGCCGGATCAACGACGAGAGCGCCGTCGAGCCGCTGATCCGCATGCTCGCCAGCGATGATCCGCTCATGCGCCTTGTCGCATCGGACACGCTCGTGCAGATCACGGGCGAAGACTTCGGCTACGACCCGGCTGCGAATGAAACCGAGCGACGCGAGGCCGCAGAGCGATGGACGAGCTGGTACACCAGTCAGAAGGACGCGCCGTCCGGGAGGGCCGGTCTGTGAGCGAGACGAAGCCCGCCGTTGAGATTCGGCTCCTGAGCGACCCGATGTACCTCGCTGGCGCGCGCGAGCTCGTCCTCGGGCTCACGCGGCGTCTCGGCTTCAGGCAGGACGAGTCCGGGCGCATTGCGCTCGCCGTCGACGAGGCTTTGGCAAACGTCATCAACCACGGCTACGGTCGCCAGCTCGACAAGCCCATCTGGATGTCGATCTGGCCCAACGCCAAACCGGGCGTGCCCGGACTCCGCATCGTCGTCGAGGACGAAGCCAAGCAGATCGATCCCGATACTATCTGCGGGCGAGACCTCGACGACATCAAGCCCGGCGGGCTTGGCGTACACATCATCAAGGAAGTCATGGACTCGGTCGTCTACGAACGCCGAGAGAAAGTCGGCATGCGCCTCATCATGACCAAGGCACTCACTCCGAAACCCACAAGCGCGCGGGAGCACGCCAATGGCTAGTCCGAACGAACTCGAAGTCGTCTGGGAATCCCGCGACGGCACAACCATCCTCAAACCCGATGGCGACATCGACCTCAGCCGGTCGCCCACGCTGCGTACTGACATCCGAAGAGCGTTCGACGATAAGCCCAAGCGTCTCGTCATCGATCTGTCGGGTGTGTCGTACATGGACAGCTCGGGCGTGGCGACGCTCGTCGAGGCGATGCAGCTATCGCGGAAGTCGAACGCCAAGCTCGTGCTGTGCTCACTGACAGACCGGGTGCACTCGATCTTCGAGATCGCCAGGCTCGATCAGTTCTTCACGATCACAACCACGCTGGACGAAGCCGTGAGCGCCTGATCCTTGAGCGAGCAGCCCTCCCAACCCGCGCCGCCGGCGATCCTCGCACCCGTCTACAAGCTGGGCGGGCACGCCATCGACATCGTGACGCATACGGGGTCGGTCCTGCTGCTCGTTATCGAGGCGCTGCGATGGTTCCTGCGGAACTTCAAGAACCGCAAGCGGATGGGCACGGGCGCGATCAGCACGCAGATCATCCGAATCGGTGTGCGGTCGATCTTCATCGTCTCGCTCGTGTCGTTCAGCGTGGGGCTGATCCTCGCACTCAACATGGCGCCCCCGCTGGATCAGTTCGGTTCGCGGCAGCTCGTGGCGAACATCATCGGTGTGGCTGTTTTACGTGAGCTTGGGCCACTCATGGCCGCGATCGTGCTCACGGGCTTTGCTGGGGCCGCCATCGCGGCCGAACTCGGAACGATGGTGGTGGGCGAGGAGATCGAGGCCCTCGAGGTCCACGCGCTCGACCCGGTGCGTTTCCTGGTGGTGCCCAGGCTCATCGCCTCGATCCTGAGCATGTTCTCGCTCGCGGTCATCTCAAACATGGTCGCGGTGCTGGGCGCAATGCTGATCTCGCGGCTCGTGCTTGCAATCCCCTATTCGATCTTTTGGAGCAACATGCTCGACCAGCTCAAGGGCGTCGACTTCTGGACTGGGATGATCAAGGCGGGCATTTTCGGCGCGCTCATCGGCGCGATCGCCTGCGCCAACGGCCTCAAGACCTCGGGCGGAGCCGCGGGTGTGGGACGCGCCACGACCGATACCGTGGTTCAGTGTCTCGTCTCGATCATCATCGCCGACTCGATCTTCACCGCGATTTTCTTCATCTTCAAGCTCAACTGAACCCCGCACAAAAGTGCAGGCTCACCGGCGGAATTCGATCGGATCTTCGACCATCGCGTACGCCTCGCGCAGAATGGTCATGCCCAGGACGCCCATTACGAGCAGCGCGATAAGGGGCCAGGCGCTCGTGAGCTTGCCAGCGCCGACAAGCCAGGCGCATGCGTAGACGGCGGGCCAGAGCGTGCCGTAGCGGCGGACTTTCTCGCCCGATCGCTCATTGAACCCGAGCCTGCGGACACGTCGGTAGCAGACGAGTGAGAAAACGATCGCAGTGGTCCCGATCCATAGCACAGCCTGCCACGGCACCCAGCTGGGCCAGATGCCGGCGCCATGGCTCTGCGCGGTTCCGTGCGCAAGAAGCACGGCCGAGCACGCGGCCCAGCCGGCGATCGCGAAGAGGACCGCCCGCGAGCTGAGCCTGGGCACGCGGTGTTCCATCGTGTGCGCGAGCCCGCCGACGACCATGGCGTGTGTCATCACAAGCCAGACAGGCAGGGTGAAGACAAGCCTGTGGTTGGGCGCGAGCATGTGTCCCGCGTAGACGAGCGCCAGCACCGGCAGGCCGATGGCGGGCACGAACTTGCCCGCGACGTTGTAGATCGTGATCCCGATGGCAGCGACCGCGGTGAGCGTGACGGCTTCGGCGCCCAGCACCAACGCGCCGAGGATCGCGCAGACCAGCGTCCCGATCACCACGCTCATAGCGATCTCTTCGGAAATGCGTTCGGCCGCGAGCGGGCGGTTGGGGCGGAGCGTGCGGTCACGCTTGGCGTCGAGGATGTCATTGAGGGCAGCGCCGAATGCGTAGAGCCCGAGTGCGGCGACGGCGCCGCCGGCCAGGAGAAACCAGATCGACCGTTCATCGATCTGCGTGGTGCCGGGTTCCTGTTCGAAGGCTCTCGTCCAAACGATGACGAACCAGACATTGGCGACCGCGGAGAACGCTCCCGTCACCCGTGTCAGTTGGAGCACGGGGGCCACTCGCTGGATCAGACCTCGCATGGGCGGATCCTACGTCCCCGGGGCCTACCATCGCGTCTATGCAGCAGACTTCGCCCGTCGCGATCGTGGTGAGCCGGTACAACCGGTCGGTGACTACGCGCCTGCTCGAGGGAGCCCAGGCCGAGATCGAGCGTCGCGGCGTGCCGGCAGACCGGATCGCGGTCATCGAGGCACCAGGGGCGTTCGAGCTGACGGCTCTGTCGAACGCGGCGGCCCGCAGCGGGGCGTACAGGGGGGTGGTGGCGCTCGGATGCCTGATCCACGGCGAGACGTTGCACGACCGCTACATCGCCGAGGCCGTCGCCCAGGGCATCACCAAGATCACCGTCGAGACAGGCGTGCCCGTGGCGTTCGGACTGATTACAGCCGAGACCTCGGATCATGCGAACGCACGGTCGGGCGGGGCGAAGGGGAACAAAGGCGCCGAAGCGGCGGCAGCGCTGATGGACACGCTCGGGATGATGGACGCGATAGGCCGCGCGGTGGCGCAGGGGCGTCCGTGCGAAGTTGAGCGTCTGGACACGATTCTTCCACAAGACAAAGCCGGGAACTGACTGACGTATGGCCACGCCTCGACTTATCCGACGACTCGCTTTTCAAGCTCTGTACCAGCTCGACGCGGTCAAGGACGCCGAACTCGACCGCGTCCGCGCGTCGATCGACATCGACGAGGACGTCAAGCCCGGCGAGGTAGACAAGGCATTGACGCTTGCGAGCAAGGCGTTCGAGAACCGAGGCCCCGCCGACGATGCGGTCGCCGAGCTCGCGCCCGAGTGGCCCGTGCACCGCCAGCCCGCGGTGGATAGGGCACTCCTGAGGCTCGCGCATTATGAGATGACCCACGGTACGACGCCGCCCAAGGCCGCCGTCGCCGAGGCTGTGAAGCTGGCCAAAGAGTTCAGCACGGAGAAGTCTCCCGCGTTCATCAACGCGATCCTCGACAAGCTGCTCAAGCGTGTGCTGGAAAGCAATCCGGCTGCGGCCGAAGCGGCGAGCGAAGAGGCGGGGTCGTAGGCGATGGCGATCTTTAAGAGCGTTGTCAGCAAGCTCCGCTCGGGCCTGGCCAAGACGCGGCAAAGCCTCGGGGGGATGGTCTCGCTGCTGCGTGGGCGCAAGCTCGATGAGGAATTGATCGAAGAGATCGAGGCGAGGCTCATCCGGGCCGACGTGGGCGTGGGCGCGGCACGAGCGCTCAGCGAGGGCATCCGGACCTCCTACCGCAAGGGCGAGATGACCAAGGGCGAGGATGCGCTGGAGTTTCTCAAGCAAGAGATCAAGGCGATGTGGCCGGAACAGGATCGGCGCCTGAATCTTGCCGAGAGCGGTCCGACGGTCGTGCTTGTCACAGGTGTCAATGGTGCGGGGAAGACGACGAGCATCGCCAAGATCGCGAGCCAGTTCTCGACCGAGGGCAAAAGCGTGCTTCTGGGCGCGTGCGACACATTCCGGGCTGGTGCGGTGCGCCAGCTTGAGATCTGGGCGGAACGTCTCGGGGTCGATATCGTCAAGGGCCAGGAGGGCAGCGACCCGGCTGCGGTGGCGTTCGATGCGTGCTCGGCCGGAGCGGCACGCGGCGTGGATGTCATCATCCTCGACACGGCCGGTCGCTTGCAGACCCAGGCGGGGCTGATGGATCAGCTCTCAAAGATCAAACGGGTCGCAACGAAGCAGATCCCCGGTGCGCCCCACGAGGTGCTGCTGGTGCTCGACGCGACGGCCGGTCAGAACGCGCTGCGTCAGGCCGAGGGCTTCGCCGAGGCGGCTGGCGTGACCGGGATCTTCCTGTCCAAGCTCGACGGGACGGCTCGCGGCGGGATGGTGGTGGCGATCCGGCAGCAGACGGACATCCCGGTGAAGCTGATCGGCGTGGGAGAGACCCCCGAGGATGTGCAGCCATTCGACCCGGATCGGTTCGTCGAGGCGATGTTTGAAGAAAGCGTAAACGCCGAGTGAAGAGACCGCGAAAGCGGGGACTCTTCGGGCGGGCGTCTATCATCATCCGAGACCACTCGGAGACGCCATGCAACCGACACCCACATCCACAGACACGCGCGAGGAGACCGGTTTCCGCGGTCTTTCGTACGGTCAGCAGTACGCCTTCACGGGCTCCGGCCCGGTGGACACGAGCGAGTACCCGGGCGCACTGATCTGCGTCGAGGGCACCGACCGGGTCGGGCGATCGACGCACATCGCCCTCTTGCACGAATGGCTCGAAAACGACGGCTACGGGGTCGTCCGCTCGGCGCTGACGCGTTCGGGCCTGGCCGGCGAGGGACTGCGTCGCGCGAAGGAGGGCCACACGCTGGGTCCACTGACGATGGACCTCTTCTACGCGACGGACTTTGCCGATCGGGTGGAGAACGAGATCATCCCGGCGCTTCGGGCGGGCTTTGTGGTGCTGACAGACCGGTATATCTATGCCTCGCTGGCGCGTTCGATCGTGCGTGGATCGGACCCGGAGTGGGTCGAGGACATCTACCGCTTTGCGCCGATCCCGGACGCGGTGATCTACCTCGATGTCGAGGTGCAGAACCTGATCCCTCGTGTGCTGGCGGGAGGCGGGTTCGACTACTGGGAGTCAGGGATGGACTTCATCGAGGAGCGCGATATCTACGGCTCATTCATGAAGTACCAGGAGCGAGTGCTGCGGGTGTTCGATTCGCTGGTCGAGCGGTTCGAGCTGGTGCGGATCGATGCCAATCGCGACATGAACCACGTGTTCGGTGACCTACAGAAGGCGATCAAACGGGTGCTGCACCAGACGGGTGTTCGACCCAGCTCGGCGATCAAGAAGGAGGAGGGCTGAGCCATGACGATGCTCTCTTACGAGTTCCCGCGTGTCACTTCGGGTCAGCGAGCGTCGCGTCTCGCTGCGATCGATGTCGGGACGAACACGGTCCGGCTGGTGATCGCCGACGCGCCAAGGTCGGGCGGGTACCGGGTGATCGACGACGAGAAGGCGATGCCCAGGCTTGGTCGCAAGTCGGCCGAGCCGGGCAAGCTGGACCCGGACGCGATGGCCGCTGCCGTGGACGCCGTGGCGCACATGTGCGAGATCGCCAAGGGCTTCGGTGTGCGGCGTCTACGCATCGTGGCGACGGCTGCGGTGCGAGACGCAGAAAACAAGAACGAATTCATCGACATGATCACGACCCGGACGGGTCACAAGGTCGAGGTGATCAGCGCCGAGCGTGAGGCGGAGCTTGCCTGCCGATCGGTGGCGGGGGAGCTCGACCTTGCCGGCAAGTCCATCGCGGTGGCCGACCTCGGCGGCGGGAGCACCGAGCTGGTGACGCTGGACGATGGCAAGATCGCCACGGTGCACCCGCTGCGGCTTGGCGCGGTCCGCCTGACGGAGCAGTTCGGGTCGTGCGGGCCCGGCGAGGGCAAGTCACTCAAGGAGCTGCGTGCGTTCGTGAAGGACGCGATCCGCGAGGAGACCAAACGCATCGAGAAGATGCCCGAAATGCTGGTGGGCACGGGCGGGACGATCACGACGCTGGCGGCCATGAGCCTGCGTTCGCAGCCGGGCACGGAGACGTTCGGGCTGGTGCCAAGCTCGACACGCGGGCACGAGGTGACGCTGGCCGAGGTGCGCGACTTCATCGATCAGCTGACCGCGCTGCCTGTTGAGAAGCGCGATTCGATCCAGGGTCTGAGTTCGGACCGCAACGACATCATCGTGGCGGGACTGGCGATCGCCGAGGGGTTGATGGAGGCACTCAAGGTCGACCGAGTGCGCGTGCACGACCGCGGCGTGCGCGACGGGATCATCCTGGAGATGATCGACGAGCTGGCGGGCGCTTCGTCGGCGGTGGCGGCCGGTGCGCTGCCCACACTGGCGACGGCGATCGAATTCGCGGACCGTTGCGGCGTGAACATCCCGGGGGCGATCCACGTCTCCAAGCTGGCGACCAGCATCTACGACCAGCTGGCTGATTTGGAACTCATCCCGAATCACAAGCGCAACCGTGAGATCCTTGAAGCCGCGGCAATCCTGCGCGACGTGGGCATGGTGATGAACTACACGCGTCACCACCGGCACAGCTACCACCTGATCATCCACAGCGGGCTGGCGGGGTTCACGCAGGAGGAGATCGAGTTGATCGCGGTTGTGGCCCGCTACCACCGCAAGAGCCTGCCCAGCAAGGACCACGAGGAATTCCAGCGGCTTTCGAGCGAGAACCAGGACGCGGCGAGGCACCTCGCTGCGGTGCTGCGGGTGGCCGACGGGCTCGACCGCACGCACACGCGCGACGTGGAGAGCGTCCAGATCGAGCTCGAGGACAAGACGCTGCGCGTCCTGGCACACAGCAAGACGAACCCGGTGGCGTGCATCGAGGGCGCACAGCGGAAGGCGGACCTGATCGCGAGCGTGTTCGAGCTTGAGCCGGTGATCCGCTGGTTCGATACGAGCGGGACGGAGACCGGCAAGCCCCAGTCGCGTCGGATGCCCTTCAAGAACTACATGGAAGAGCCGCTGCCCGGCACGCTGATCGTGGTGGAGGGTCTAGACGGCTCTGGCAAGAGCACGCAGATGGACCTGCTGAAAAAGTGGGTCGCCTCGCTCGGCTACTGCTCATACTTCAGCGAGTGGAACTCGTCGGATCTGGTGCGTGAGACGACCAAGCGTGGCAAGGCGACTCGTCAGCTGAGCCCGCTCACGTTCTCGCTGATCCACGCGGCCGACTTCGCCGACCGGTTCGAAGGCGAGATCCTGCCCTCGCTTCGGGCGGGCGGCGTGGTGTTCGCGGACCGGTATATCTACACGGCCTTCGCGCGTGACGCGGCGCGCGGGATGGACCGCGACTACGTGCGTCGGATGTACCGCTTCGCACCCAAGCCGAACCTGGCGGTGTACTTCCGTTTGCCGCTAGAGGTCGCGCTGGGTCGGATCCTGCACGGCCGGCCCGAGCTCAAGTACTACGAGGCTGGTATGGACCTCGGCTTGAGTGAGGATCCGTACCAGAGCTTCCGCCTTTTCCAGGGCCGGATCTACGAGGAATACGAGCGGCTGGTGGACGAGCGGGGGCTGAGCGTGATCGACGCGATGCTCCCGATTGCGGAGCAGCAGGTCCAATTCAGGGCGATGGTTGAGCCTCACCTGAAGGATGTGGTACGGATGCCGCTACTGAGCCGGAGCGAGGTACTCAAGGCTCACAAGCTGACAGGTCGTTATCTCTGACCCCCACATGGGGTGGCGAGATTGAATCTATCCTGATTGGGCGGTTGCCACCCGACAGACGTAAGTCCGGTCTGGGGCGGTGGTTTTGCTTGCCTAATTTCTCACCCGATAGCATACTTTTGGGTAGGGGAGCCGCATCGGGCTGTCGCTGACGAGGTCGGCTGACGCATTCTGGTGTGGAACGACGCGTCCCGGGGACCGGGGCGTTTGAGGCGAAGGATTTGCGAGCATGGTTTCGAAGCAGATGATTCAGAGATGTCTTTCCATCGTCGGTGCGGCTCTTGCCGTTCCGGCTTGTGGTCAGCTTGCCCAGAGTGACTTCGATTCGGGCGCGGAAGGTTGGACCTCGGGCGGCAACGGCGGTGCGTCGGTGCAGCACCTGAGCGGGTACATCGAGCAAGAGGACGCCGACGCGGCAGAGATGTCGTTCATCGCCCCGGCGTCGTACCTGGGCGATATGTCGGCGGGGTATCGTGGGCGGTTGTCGTTCGAGCTGATGTCGTCGGAACAGCCATTTGCGCCCAGCAGGCCCGAGGTGCGGATCACGGGCAACACCTCTGGTGGTGCGATGACCCTGTCGATTCAGCTCCAGACGATGTACCGCGCCAACGCGTTCAGCTCGTACAGCGTGAAGCTGGTCGAGAGCCAGCCCTGGGTGGTGGTGGGCGAGTCGCGGGCGCCGACGGCGGGCGAATTTCGCGAGTTGATGGGGAGCGTGACTGAGCTGCGCATCGTGGCCGACGCGGGGACGGTTCCGGATGACATGATCGCGCTGGACTCCGTGCGTTTGGATCCGGCCAAGGTGCGTGTGTACATCCTGGCCGGTCAGTCGAACATGTGCGGGTGCGACGACGTTCGGAACGTCGCGGCGAGCTGGCAGGACGTCGTGGACGACGTGATGGTGTACTGGGGCAACGACGCGATGCCGGGGTTCATGCCGCTGGCACCCGGGACGAGCGGAGCATCGTGCTCGAACTCGGCGCCGCAGTTCTACTTCGGCCCGGAGCTTGCGTTCGGTCGCGAGCTCGCGGCGCTGTACCCGGACGACCAATGCCTGCTGATCAAGTTCGCGGTGGGCGGGACGGACCTGTTTGCATTGTGGACGACGCCGACAGGCCCGAACGGTGAGTTCCCCGATGGTGGTCCGCTTTGGATCCAGCTCAAGCAGCACATCGACGACGCCCGAGCGGATCTGGCGGCGATGGGGTACGAGCACCAGATCGATGGTTTCCTGTGGATGCAGGGCGAGAGCGACGCGGACAAGCAGTACCGGGCGAACGCGTACAACTCCAAGCTGACGAACTTCATTGCGAGCATGCGCGAGCACACGGGCCGGGCGGACATGCCCTTTGTACTGGGTCGGATCCGCAACGCGGGCCAGCCGCACGCCCAGAAGGTCCGCGACGCTCAGGTGGCGGTCGCGGACGCGGACCCGAACACGTGCTGGTTCGACACCGACGACCTACCCTGGCTCCAGGACGGGATCCACTACGACGAGCCGAGCATGCTGATCCTTGGTCAGCGGTTTGCGGACAAGCTTCACGGGTTTTTGCCGCCTTTGGGCGACGTCAACCGTGACGGTCGTGCGGACGTGGACGACCTGTACGAATGGACCCAGGGGCCGGTGGATCTGAACTGCGACGGCGTGGCGAACCAGGCGGACATGGACATCGTCATCAGCTCGGTCCGGGCGGACGAGTGATCGGACGCTCTGGCGGTCGCGCCGGGTGGAGTGTCCGATATCTCATGTCATTTCTCGCAGGAATCTGATTTTTGACCTTGCATGTGGAAAACCCCGCGATATTCTGATTGCGGAGAGAGTTCCACGTCCCCGGGAAGGATCTGCCCGGGGGTTCGAGGACGAACAGCGTCCGTGTCTCAATGACATCGAACGTGCAAGGGATTGCCAGAAATGAGAACCGTGCGCGGCCTTGTCGTGCTCGGGCTTGCTATCGGTCTGCTCACAGCGACCCAAGCCCGTGCCCAACTTGCAGTCAGTGACTTCGCCGACGGGGACGACGGCTGGGTCACCGTCGCCAACGCCAATTCGCCCGTGCTCTGGCAGACCGGTGTGATCAGCCAGCGGGACCAGCACTACGGGATCATGGCGTTCAAGGCGCCCTCGAAGTACCTCGGCAACAAATCCGCGGCTTATGGTGGGACGTTCACGTTCGAGATGAGCACCTCGGCCGCGAACTTTGCCCCGAGCAACCCGAAACTTCGGATCTCGGGCGATACGCCCTGGGGCTCGATCACGTTCAAGATCCCGCTCCCGAGACCCGCGCAGGCCAACGTCTTTCAGACCTACACCGTGACGTTCGACGAGACGGATGACTGGAACTTCATCGGCGAGGGCCGTGGACCGACGAGCGAGGAATTCCAAGCCGTACTCGAACGGCTGACGGACATCCGCATCATCGGCGAGACAACCGCGGTGGACGACGAACTGTTCTCGATCCGGAACGTGCGATTCGATCCGCCCGAGCAGCCCGAGCCCGAGCCGGGTTCGCTGAAGGTGTTCGTGCTGGCTGGGCAGTCGAACATGGCCGGTTGCGACGACGTGCGGAACGTCGACCCGATGTGGCAGTCCGACATGGGTGACGTGATGATGTACTGGGGCAACGACTTTGTCCCGGCGTTCAAGGCGCTGAGATCGGGTACCTCGGGCGCGTCGTGTTCGGACGTTGGGCCGCAGTATTTCTTCGGTCCCGAGCTGGCGTTCGGCAGCGACATGATGCTGGCCGACCCGGGCGAGCAGGTGGTGATCATCAAGTTCGCCGTGGGCGGCACGGACATGTTCCAGTACTGGACCACGCCCACCCGCGAGTTCCCCGACGGCGGCGTCCTCTGGAACCAGTTGCAGGACGTCATGGGCGATGCCTTCACGGCTCTGGGCAACATGGGCTACGAGTACCACGTCGAGGCTTTCCTGTGGATGCAGGGTGAGAGCGACGCCGACAAGCGGTACCGCGCCAGGTACTACACCAAGAATCTGACCAACTTCATCTCAAGCATGCGGTACTACGTGGGCGACCCGGAGATGCCCTTCATCCTGGGCCGAATCCGCGACGCGGGCCAGCCGCACGCGGACATGGTGCGTGACGCCCAGGTGAGCGTGGCGACGAACATCCCCAACGTGTACTGGATCGACACCGACGACCTGCCCTTCCTGCCCGACGGCATCCACTACGACGAGGCCGGCATGATCGAACTGGGCCATCGCTTCGCGGATGTCGTGATGAGCCTGCGGTAAGGACTCGGCTCTACACTCAGGCATGCAACGCGCCGGTGCCGACCCCGAGAACATGGAACTGTCCGACTTCATCTGCGACTTCTCGCACAAGGCGTGGGACGGGCGGTTCCCGCTCGTCGAGGGGCACCGCGGGAGCCTGATCTCGGGCGACTGCCTGACCCTGGCGTACCGGTTCGTGGTGCTGGAGGAGCAGACCTCGCTCGAGCCTGGCTATACCTGCACCATGTGCCTTGAGGAACGCAAGGACCGCTGCTGGCAGAGCCCGGCGTACCCGGAAGCCGTCATCTGCCTGCGGTGCATCCGCCAGGGAGCGACGAAGCTCCAGAAGGACGAGGACTGGGACTGGGCCAAGCCCGAATAGGAGGTCGCTCCGGGCTTTGTCGTCGGCTTGCCGGTGGGTCGGTTGGCCCCTACATTTCCACCCAGGCCCACGGGCCCCAAACCACGATGGGCGGATGCCAGAGTGGACAATTGGAACAGACTGTAAATCTGTCGGCGAAAGCCTTCGGGGGTTCGAATCCCTCTCCGCCCACTTTCTGCATGCACGGGTGCTCGACCTTGTGCCCTGCGATTCATCTCGATTGACAGAGGCGCAAGTATCACGAGAAGATTCACTCGTGATGCGATCACTATCGACGAGCACAATCCGGTTCATACGAAACCGCACGTCGCGACACGAAATCTGGGTTGGCTCGATTCGGGCCTTGCTCCTCATTTTGGTGCTCGTCGGCCAAACACGCGCGCAGTCCTATACCCAGTCGTCCGGCTACACCGTCCGCACCTGGAGCACCGAGCACGGTCTCCCGCAGGCCAGCGTCAACACCATCTGCCAGACACCCGACGGCTACCTCTGGCTCGGCACCAACGGCGGGCTCGTGCGATTCGATGGATTCGAGTTCGAGACGTTCGATTTCACCAACTCGGACATGCCAAGCATCCGCGTCACCTCGTTGATCCGAGACAACAGCAACGGAATGTGGGCCGGTACCGAAGAAGGCTGGATTGTCCACCTCGGGGAAACGTTCACGACGCTCTGTAGGCTCCCCGTGACACCCTACGAATTGCTCTCGCTCGCCGATGGCAAGTTGCTCGCGCTCACACGCGCCGGGCTCTTCGAGATCAACGGCTCGCACTACAACCTCGTGCGTGCCTCGGCCAATGAGATTACCGGCCTCCGCCCCATCCGAGGTCTTGCAGAGGACGCAGCCGGACGGGTGTGGTACTCGCTCGACGACATCCGCCAGCTTGACCCCGTAAGTGAGAACCGTGAGACGGCGCAGATCGCAAGCCGAGGGTTTGTGCTGCGTGCCAATCGTGTGGGAGACGTCGCGGTGCTCACACTCGATCGGCTGAATCTGATCGTCAGCGACGCCGAGTCATCTCGTGTGATCGACCTTGGCGCGTGCGACGCCTCAACGCTGCTGCTCACCAATGAGGAACTCTGGCTCTTCGGGCCGACCGAGTGCAAGGCGGCCGACCTCGCATCTCTCCGAGCGGGCACGCCTGACTGGCACAATCTCGGGCTGCCCACACAAGAGTACACTCGCGCGTACATCGACCGCGAATCGACCGTCTGGGTTGGCACACTGACCGCCGGGTTCGTTGCCATCCGGCCCTCGGGTTTCCACGCCTGGCCTCTCCGCGACAACCAGGCCGGACAGTCCGTCACAGGCACCGATGACCTCATCATCGCCGGCGGCAACCAGAATATGAACTGGGTCATGCGGCTCGTCGGATCCGACTTTGAACCCGTCGGTGTCGTGCCCGGCGCGACGAGCGACCTGCTCTACACGCGCGACCGAGGCAGCATCGTCGTCAGCACCAACTCCGGGCTGGTAGAGCTCGACCCGCAGCAAGAGGTGTTCGTTCCACTGAGACGCTGGGACATTGGCACGCCCGTGTTCTCGTACGCCGAGAGCTCGGATCGACGCGTTGCCGTGGGCACGAAGTCAACCGTCATGCTCCGCGACCCGGGCGACACACAGTTCCGCAGGATCGCGTCGATCCCCGAGATCGCTACAGGTATCGTCCGGTGCATAGATTTCGTGGACGATGGGATCCTCTTCGGAGCGCACAGCGGACTCTTCCACGTTGAATTGCCAAGCGAGTCATTTCGCGAGGTCCGATGTGACGACGACCAGCCTGTCACCAACGTCAGGTCCATACACACCGACGCCGACGGCACGCTATGGATCGGGACGTACGGCAGTGGGCTGCTCCGTTATAAAGGTGGTGTGCTCAGTCGGCTCACCACGGCCGACGGCCTGATCGACAACTGCATCTCCAACCTGCAGGAGGACCAGGCCGCCCGTCTCTGGATGAACACCAACGCCGGAGCCGTTGCTGTCGATATCGAAGCTCTCAACCACGCCATCGACGACCACGTGCAGGTCGTCGGGGTCGCCCACCTCTACTCGGGCGAGTGCAATCACCACGGCGGGTGGATCTCAAGCACGGGCATGCTCTGGTTCCCGACAATTTTCGGGCTCTCGTCGATCGACACCGCATCGGTCGGGTTCAACGACGTCCCGCCGGGCGTCGCCATCAAGAGCATCGCTATCGAAGGCGAGCCTATCTTGATCAGCGCGAACAACCGCATCGGACCGGGCGTAGACGACCTTCGCATCGCCTACGTCGGGCTCAGCTACATCACACCTTCGCAGGTGCGATACCGACGAAAGCTCGTCGGGCTCGACGATGACTGGATCGACGTCGGAGGCGAGCGAACCGTCAGCTATACCAACCTCAAGCCGGGCGAGTACGAGTTCTGCGTACAGGCATGCAACAACAGCGGTGTGTGGAGTCCGGTTGGAGCATCGATCGCATTTGAGATATTGCCACACTATTACGAGACGAAATGGTTTCTTCTGCTCGTCGTTCTCATGCTGCTCGTCCTGGCGTGGGTTCTGTACCGTTTTCGTGTTGCGGGCCTTGCGAGCCACAACCGGGCGCTGGTGTCAGAGATCAGTCGCCGTGAGATCGCTGAAGCCGGGAAGCAGGAGGTCGAGGAGCAGCTGAGGCGAACGCAGAAGCTCGAAGCGATCGGATCACTCGCCAGCGGCGTGACCCATGATTTCAACAACGTGCTCTTTGCGATCGAAACGAGCGCAATATCACTCAGCAGCGGCAGAGGGAAGCCGGGTGATGTCGAACAGGCAACCGATGTGATCCGACAGTCAATCGCGCAGGCCCGAGGGATCATCTCGTCACTCAAGACTTTCTCGCAACGAAATGAGGTAGAGCATAAGCAGATCGATTTGTGTGAATCGGTGCGTATGTTTGAGACAACACTCCGAACGCTGGTCGAGCCCGATTATGAGCTTGTGATTGAGGGCTTGGCCGATGACCCATTCTGGGTGATCGGGAATGCATCTCAGCTTCAGCAGGTCGTGCTGAACCTTGTCGTGAATGCCCGCGACGCCTCGGCGATCGGCGCACCGATCGGAATTCGAGTAGGGCCATCGACGTCTGACTCCGCCTACGTCGAACTCAGAGTGACCGATGCCGGGCCCGGGATCAGCGCCGAGATGGCGGACAGGATCTTCGATCCGTTCTTTACCACGAAGACACACGAACAGGGTACCGGGCTCGGTTTGTCAATTGTTCACGGTATTGTGCGCGATCATGCCGGGAGGATCCGTGTCGAAAGCTCGACGCGAGGCACCGAGTTTGTGGTAGAATTCCCGTTGTGTTCGGCGCCAAAGGGGCGAGATTAGAATCGGGGTTTCCCCTGCCGATCGGCTGAGGGTTTCCCCGTGATTTGTGCGTATCCATGCCTATTTGATGCCAGAGCAGGTGTCCGTTATGGAGTTGGTTTATTGCTCTAACTATGTTTCCGGCTCATGAATATCCGATGCGCCATTCTTGATGATCATCGAGTTGTTCGCGATGGTTTGACACTTCTTCTGAACTCAGAAGAAGGTATCGAAGTTGTCGGCAGCTGCGCTTCACGCGATGCCCTCATCGAAATCGTTCGAGATTATGAGCCAGACGTCCTGATCGTCGATCTCGATGTGCCCGGGTGCGATTCGTTCGATGTGAGCGAAGATGCTCGATGCGAACAGCCAGAACTCAAAGTGCTCGCACTCACGGCATACCCCACGGACAACAACATCAGCCGGGCGATCGGCTACGGGTTTGCCGGTTTCCTGACCAAAAGCGAGCCCGCTGAGTTCATCATCGACGCAATCAAAGCCGTCATGAAGGATGAGCACGTGTACTCGGAGTCGGTGCGGGCCCGGATGCTCCAGAGCATCGCCGAGCCCAAAGCAAGCATCCTCACGCCGCGCGAACTCGCTGTCATCGCACTCGCTGCGCAGGGCTGCACCACCAAGGTCATCGGCGAGAAACTCGGGCGTTCGCCCAAGACCATCGAGAGCCACCTGACCAACGCCATGCGGAAGCTCGACGTCCGCTCGCGGGTGGACCTCGTCCGCTGGGCCATCCGCGAGGGCGTGGTACAGCCCTGATTCTGGGGCTTTACGAAGCCTTCATGGCGTTTCCACGAGTTTGATTGAACCCGATCACCGGGCAACGCCGAAGATCAATCCGCAGATTGACAACTGCCAAAGGCAAGGTAGTATCCGCGACCCATGAGCTACACGCAGTCCAAAAAAGCCGTCAAAGCCAAAGGCGCCCCAGGCGTCCGGGCTGTGATGGTGGACTGGGTCCAGGCAGGCTAAGAAGCCAGAGCCGAAACCAGATCGAACACCGAGCACCCCCGGACGCCTCCGGGGGTGCTTTCTTTTTCGTTGCTTTCCGTCCGTGTGAACCCAAACCGTGAACCCGTCACTGATCCCAAGGAGAATCGCCATGTCCACGACCGAAACCATCCAATCCGCCTGCCCCGAGTGTGACGCCCCGATCAGCTTCGACCGCTCGCCCCTCAACGGGCAGGTCGCCCGATGCCCCGACTGTGGCTCGGAGCTCGAGGTCACCTGCACCAACCCCGTCCGCCTCGAACTCGCGCCCGAGGTCGAAGAAGACTGGGGCGAGTGATCCAAGTCTGAGCGCACACGAAGGAGCACACCCATGCACATCGCCATGACATACACACGCCTCCGGGCCGAGGAACGCCTGCTGCTCGACGCCTTCGAGTCCGCCGGCGTCCGGGTTACCCCGATCGATCTGCGTCAGGTCGTCTTTGATCCCGCGAGCTTGGGCGAGTGGGCCCAGTACGACGCCGTCGTCGATCGCTCAGTCAGTCTGACCGCTTCGCTCACAGTGACGCGCATCCTCGAAGGACTGGGCGTGCGGTGCATCAACCGTCCCGAGGCGATCCGGGTGTGCTCCGACAAGCTCGACACCACAATCGCGCTCATCCGTGCGGGCGTCCCGACGCCGGGCGTCCGGGTGGGCATCAGCGCCGAGTCGGCGATCGAGTCGGTCGAGCAGATCGGGTATCCCGCGGTGCTCAAGCCGACCGTCGGGTCGTGGGGTCGGCTGGTCGCCAGGGTCAACGACCGCGACGCAGCCGAGGCGATCATCGAGCACCGCGAGACGCTCGGCTCGGTCCAGCAGGGCGTGTTCTACGTGCAGGAGCACATCGACAAGCCCGGGCGGGATATCCGAGTGTTTGTGGTGGGTGGCGAGGCGATCGCCGCGATCGTGCGCACAAGCGGGCACTGGGTCACCAACACCGCTCGGGGTGCGACCGCTGCGGGCCTTGAAATCACACCCGCTCTGCATGACCTGAGCGAGCGTGCAGTGGCTTCGGTCGGCGCGGACGTCGCCGCGGTCGACCTGCTCGAGTGCCCGAATCGGGGGCTGCTCGTGAACGAAATCAACCACTCGATGGAGTTCCGCAACTCGATCTCGACGACGGGCGTCGACATCCCGGGTCTCGTGGCGGCTCACGTTGTCCGGATCGCCGAGGGCGTGCGCACGAGTCAGGGAGCCCTGGCGTGACGATCCGTTGTTCCGTCGTCGGCGGGAGCGGGTACACGGGGGGCGAGCTTCTCCGCCTCCTCGTTGCCCATCCGCAGGCCGAGATCGCGCAGGTCTCTTCGAGGTCGCTCGCTGGGAATCCGGTGTCGCGGACGCACCCGAACCTTCGCGGGTACGTGGCGCACAACTTCGTGCGCCCCGAGGAGATCGAGGCGTGCGACGTGGTGTTTCTGTGCATGCCGCACGGCGAGGCGAGCCGGCAGATCGACCGCTGGAGAGCCGTCGCGCCGCTTGTCGTCGATCTCTCGGCGGACTTTCGCATCAAGGATCCGGACGCGTACCAACGCTGGTACGGCGAGGCGCATCCGAACGTGAACGCGCTCGACGGCGCGGTCTACGGCCTGCCCGAGATCACACGCGGTCAATTGCCCGGTGCACGGCTCATCTCGGGCGTCGGGTGCAACGCGACGGCGATGAACCTCGCGCTGCTTCCCCTGGCGCGGGCGGGGCTGATTAAGCGCGTGATCGCGGACATCAAGGTGGGCTCGTCGGAGGCGGGGGCCGAGGCGAGCGCCGGGTCGCATCACCCGGTGCGTGCGCGCACGGCCCGGACCTACAGCCCCTTCGGGCACAGGCACCTCGCCGAGGTCGAGCAGGCGTTCGGGGCGATCGACATCGATGCGACCATCACGGCGATCGACATGGTCCGGGGCGTGCTCTGCACCGCGCACGTCGAGCCCACGAGGCCCGTCGAGCAGAAGGAACTCTGGAAGATCTACCGCGGCGCGTACAGCGACGAGCCCTTCGTGCGCATCGTGGCCGAGCGGAGCGGGGCCAATCGCTTCCCCGATCCCCGCGTGCTGGTCGGCTCGAACCACGCGGACGTGGGTTTTGCGGTCGACGAACGCTCGGGGCGGATCGTGGCACTGTCGGCGATCGACAACCTCGTCAAGGGGGCTGCGGGTTCGGCGATCCAGGCGATGAACGTCGCGCTCGGGTTCGATGAAACACAGGGTCTGAACTTCCCGGGATTGCACCCCGCGTAAGCCCCGCTTGGGGAGAGAGAGTCATCATGTCCACCATTGTCATCAAGATCGGCGGGGGCGAGGGCATCGAGCCCACGGCTCTGTGTCCGGAGATCGCAGGCCTTGTTCGCGAGGGGCACCGGGTGGTGGTTGTTCACGGCGGGTCGCATGAGACGAACGTGCTCGCCGAGGCGCTCGGGCATCCGACGCGGACGATCACGAGCCCGGGCGGGCAGCAGTCGCGGCGCACCGATCGGCGCACGCTTGAGATTTTCGAGATGGTCTACTGCGGCAAGGTGAACAAGGGCATGGTCGAGAGTTTGCGCCGAGAGGGCGTCGATGCAGTGGGTCTCAGCGGGATCGACGCGGGGCTCTGGATCGGCTCGCGGAAGGAGGCGATCCGCGCGGTGGAGGACGGGCGGACGGTGATCATCCGCGACGATCTCTCGGGCAGAGTTGAACGCGTCGACGCGGCGTTCCTGAATCTGCTCATGGATGCGGGACGTGTGGTTGTTTTGACACCCCCCGCGGTGACGGACGAGGGCGTGGCGATCAATGTCGATGCGGACCGGGCTGCGGCGGCGACGGCAGCAGCTCTTGGCGCTGACGAACTTCTTTTACTCTCGAATGTGCCGGGGCTTCTGCGTGATCCGGCGGATTCCGGGTCGCTCATCGAGTCGGTCGAGCGTGACGACCTGGAAGTGGCGCGATCGGCGGCCAAGGGGCGGATGAAGAACAAGGTGCTGGCGGCGGAGGAGGCCTTGTCGGGCGGTGTCGGTCGCGTCGTGATCGGCTTGGCGCGGGGTAAGGGTGCGATCGCACAAGCCAGAACGGGTCGGGGCACGGTCTTTGCGTGCGGGGCGGTGATGTCATGAACGAAGCCGAGCAGGTCCTCTTCGATCTCATCTCGACCCCCAGCGTGTCGGGGTCCGAACGAGCCGCAGCTGAGGTGTTCGTCCGCCACGCGATCGAGTTCGGCTTCGACGCCGAGATCGACGAGGCGGGCAACGCGCTCGCGCACCGCGGCGCGATCGATGCGCCGGTGCACATCGTGCTGCTCGGGCACATCGACACGGTGCCGGGCGAGATCCCGGTGCGGGTTGAGGATGGGGAGCTGTACGGACGTGGGAGCGTGGACGCGAAGGGGCCGCTGGCGGCGATGCTGGTGGGGGCTTCGCGCGCGGAGCTGCCAGAGGATGTGCGCGTCTCCGTGGCGGGCGCGGTGGGGGAGGAGACCGCCGGCTCACCCGGTGCGCGACATCTGGCGCGGCAGTACCGCCCCGATGCCTGCATCATCGGTGAACCCAGCGGGTGGGACGGCGTCACGCTCGGGTACAAGGGCCGGCTGCTTGTGCGTGCAACGTGTACACGAGATTGCGCGCACTCAGCCGGCCCCCAATCGTCTGCGACCGACGAGCTGCACGCCTGGTGGGGCGAGGTGCTCGGTCGTGTTGCGCGTTTCAACATGGGGCGTGAGCGAGCGTTCGATCAGGTCCAGGCGAACATCCGCGGGTGGTCGTCGGAGGATGACGGGCTCCATGAGACGGCATCGATGTCGGCGGGGTTCCGCCTGCCGATCGGGGTGCAGCCCGAGGATCTGGTCCGGACGATGCGGATCCTGGCGGATGGGCGCGTCAGGCTCGGATTTGAGGGGATGGAGGTCGCAGTCCAGAGCGACTGCAACGATGCTGTCGCGCGGGCGCTCTCGCTGGCGATCCGCGAAGCGGGCGGCCGGCCGAGGCCCAAGCTCAAGACGGGCACGGCGGACTTCAACGTCGTAGCGCCGGTCTGGCAGTGCCCGATCGCGGCCTATGGCCCGGGCGATAGCTCGCTCGATCACACACCAGATGAGCGGCTCTCACTCGAAGAATTTGGGCAGTCGGTAGATGTCATTCGGGTCGCGGTTGAGCGGCTCTCGGATGAGTTGGTTCTGGCGTGCCCGGACGAGGCGATATCCACTAAGCTCTAGCACGATGCAGAGCAACTATGCAGGTTGGACACTTCGGCCGATCGATCCGGACACCGGGGGTGCCATTGCGCCGTTTGCGTTGTCGGGTGTTGAACGGTCGGCGTTGATCGGGCGTTCGGACGAGGCCGACTGGCGGGTGAGCGATCCGGGGATCTCACGTCGGCACGCGAGGGTTCATGTCCGCGGGAGCGGGGTGTACGTCCAGGATCTGGGTAGCCGACACGGGACGTTCGTCAATGGCGTGCGTCTTGACGCGGAGGAAGAAGTCGAGATCCGACAGGGCGACGTGGTCTCGCTCGGGAACTGGCGTTTTATGGTCGCCGGCGAACGCAGCGCGACCATGATGCAGACGATCGTCGACCGCGACGCCAGAGTCCAGCGCCTTGAGCAGCATGCGCTGCAGGGTCTCGCGCAGATCAAGCTCGATAGGCTACTTTCAGCCGCGCGATCGTTTTCGGTGACGGCGACACGGACAGAGGTTGCCGACGCCATAGTCTCGGCAATGCGCGATCTCAAAGGCTGTCAGCGCACGTACGTCGTCAGGCCGCTGGGCGAGACCGAGTTCGATGTCATCGCCTCGAGCAACGCCCCGGGCGAACTCCGGCTCAGTCAGACTCTGATCAGCGAGGCCTCAACCGGAAAGGTCGCGCAGCTGCTGAGCGGCGCGGCTCCGGACACGCGGTCGCATTCGCTGATCGAGCTGGATATCCAGACCGCACTCTGCGCCGCGGTCGTCGCCGGAGGCCAGCCCGATTGCTTTCTTTACGTGGATTCGCGGGGCGGTGAGGACCGCATCGAGAAGGATACAGCCGCGTTCTGCCAGGCGCTCGTCGGCATCGCCGGGCTCGCGATCGAGCGCATCCTCGCGGCTGAGATGGAAGAGCGGCGCCGACAGCTCGACCTCGACCTCAAGTCTGCGCGCAACGCACAGGAGTTGCTCTTTCCTCCCAAACAGGGCGGCAACGACAGCGTCGGCTACGTCTTCGAGTCGATCCCGGGCCGATACGTCGGGGGCGACCTGTTCGATTTCCTCATCACCGCCGACGGTCGTGCTGCGTTCTTTCTCGGCGATGCCACGGGCAAGGGTGTGGGCGCGGGCATGCAGATGGTCGCGACGCAGACCCAGCTGCGCACGCTGCTGGGGCGAGGAGTCTCGCTCGACGTCGCGATCAACGAGGCCAACGACAGCCTGATGCGGCGCTCCGACGTCGGGCAGTTTGTGACGCTGGTTGCCGGCTGCTGGCACCCGGGCACGGGTGAGCTCGAGCTCTGCGATGCGGGCCACGGGTACATCTTTCTGAGGGCCCGGGGCGAGCCGGCCGAGCAGCTCCGGATTGATGGGTCGGTCCCGCTCGGGGTGCAGGCGCAGGCCGGGCACCGGGCGATCAAACTGCAGACCGAACCTGGGTCTCACCTCGTGCTCGTGAGCGACGGTGTGATCGAGCAGACCAACGCCGAGGGAACGCAGTTCGGGATCGACCGCACCCTCGAGATCCTGAACGCGGCCCAAAGCCCGGCGGATGAGATCAGCGGCCTGGTTGCGGCTGTCCGGGCCTTTGCCGATGGTCCGCTGGCCGACGACCTGTCCGCGGCATCGATCAGGCTCGGATAATTCGATTTTGGACTCGCAAAGGCGGGATATTTCCCCTATTTGACTGGCCACCGGATGAATCGGTGCTCTCTTACAGGTGAACCGGCGTTCAAGCCGGGGCTGTGCGCATCCACCTGTCTGGAGAGGCCCCATGCGTATTTTCGGGATGGTCCTTGTCGTGGTCTGCGCTTCGAGCGCTCAGGGGCAGCTTCGAGACTTCCAGACGAACTTCACCGGTACGGTGAACGGTGGGGCCGTTGAGGCCACGGGCACGGGCGTTCTCGACCTTAATCAGACTGGTATGAGCCAGGCACGGATCGATTTCGGGTCGATTCCTTCTACTTTTGACCCGCTTTCCGCATCGTTGATCTCGAATCTGTGCTCGAATGCGTTCCGCGATCCGGGCTCGCCCGACAATCTCTATGTGCTCGGTGGCGGGAATTACTCCACGAGCCGGACATTCCAGTGGATCGGTCTGCCGGGCAGCATCCTACAGATCGACTCGACCGTCACCAACAGCGGCGGCGGGGCCGACTGGATCTCGAATAGCGTCATCTCGGGCACCTACAACGGCCCGACCGACATTGTCGGCATCCGCGATTACTCGATCACTTGGCTCCCAAGCAGCACACCCGGCGAGTTCTTCGAGGCCGGCACCATGGTCCTCGAACGAGCCACGGGCGATACGCTCATCCTGCAGTTTGCCTCGATCTTCTCGGGCCTTGCCAACGATCTCAGTGAGCCGCAGTTCGGCACAGGCGCGTTCAACACGAGCTTCGATGGCACGACGCTGCTGCTTGAGTGGGATGGCGAGTTCTATGTGCCCGCGCCTGCGACCGGTGTCCTGATGGGCATGATGGGCCTGGCAGCCACACGTCGCCGGCGCTAAAGCGAATCTCGCCAGCTCTGCATTGACTTTGTGATCGGGTGATCGGGGCCGTAGATCTCGATCGCCAGCTTGATCGCTTCCCTGACCGTTGCTGTCGCTGAGGTGTTGTCGCCCTGCGCGTGCTCGTACTTGGCTTTGGCCAGCAGCACGGTCGGCACGTGCAGCCTGTGCTCGGGGAAGAGCTGCTGGATCCGGAGTGCGTCGTCGAGGCACGATTCCGCAGCTTCTGACTCGCCGAGTTCGGTGTGCGCCATCGAAGCCAGCGCCTTGCCCCAGAGCCTGTCCGGATCGTTGGGCAACTCGTTCGCGTCGTACTTCTCGATCGCGAGATCTGCCTGCGTAGCCGCGTCCCGCGCGTTGCCCTGCTGCAAGAGAATGTCGGCGTAGAAAAGCCTTGCAAAGATCTCGCGGAAGATCGTGCCGGGGTTGCGGCTCTCGATGTCGAGGATCTGCGCGAACATCGCGTTGGCCACGTCATAGTTCCCGGCTCGTCCCTGTGCCCAGGCCAGGAGTCGCGTCTGCACACGGTCTTCGTTTTGGGGCTCTATTCCGGGCGGGGGTGTGAGGTATCGGATTGCCTCGTCGGTCTTGCCGCGGAGCACGAGAAGCATGCCGAACTGACGCGTAAAGAGCGTGCGCAGTTTGGTGTCCGACTCGGGGAGCTGGCTGATGCGTGGCTCGGCGCTGCGCAGATGCGACTCGGCGCGGGCGAGTTCGCCCTCGCTGACCGAGACGCTCACACGCTCGATCATCGCCGCAAGCGTGATCGGGTCATCGGTGTCCGGTGTGCCGCCGACGGTGAGCATGGCCTTCTCGAAGTAGCTCTCGGCGTCGGAGAACCGGAAGCCGGAATTCAACCACCGGGCGATCCAGAGCGCGACCGAGCGTGTGATCTCGGAGTCCGCGCCATAGACCTCGGCGTGCCTCTCGTACGCGGAGGTGGCTGCGGACATCGCGCCGGGAACATCGCCCGCCTTGCTCTTGGCTTCGGCGATAGGCAGGAGCAGCTCGAGCACCTTGGGGTCGTCCGATCCGAGCTTCTGCTTACGAAGCTCGAGCGATCTTGCGAGCTGGAGCTGGGCGTCGTCGTATTTGCCGCCGCGCAGTTGGGCGAGCCCGATGAGCTGGCGAATGGTGGCTTCGAGTTCGGGCTGGTTGTCGAAGGTGTTCTCGATCAGGATCTGCGATTGCGCGAGTGCTTCACCGAGAGTCAGGCTGGGGGTCTCTGACCAGATCGCAATAGGCGACGAGCTCTCCGAGGCATCCGCGAGCGACTGTGAAAAGAAGTCGATCGTGAACTGGAGACGCTTCGATTCTTCGGTCGCGCGTGCCCAGCCGATGACTGTCCCGAGAAAGCCGAGCACGAGCACGATGAGCACTGTGACAGCCGCGGCGACCTCAACCCGGCGCCTGCGGAGGAACTTCTTGAAGAGGTACAGCTGCGAGGGCGGGCCCGCGACGACGGGTTCGTTTGCGAGGTATCGGCGCAGGTCGTCCTCGAGCGCCGAGACAGTGGGGTAGCGGCGGAGCGGGTCTTTCTCGAGGCATTTCTGGACGATCCAGTTCAGGTCGCCCTTCACAGTCGTTCTGAGATTCGAGATCGACGTGCTCCGGCAGAGCGCGATCTGCTCGGCGCGGTGCTCGACCTGCTCGAGCCGCGTTGTGAGCGGTGGGGCCTGCTCGGTCGCGATTTTGTTGTGGAGTTCGAGGATTGGTAGTTCGTTGATCAGCTTGCCGTCGAGGGGCGTGGCTCCGACAAGGAGTTCGTAGAGCATCGCGCCGATGGAGTAGACGTCGGATCGCGTGTCGATCGCGTGGGCGGCGCCGCCGGCTTGCTCGGGGCTCATGTATGCGGGCGTGCCGAGCATCTGGTGGATGCGTGTGTAGGCCGCGCTGTCATCGGATCCGGTGGTGGCAACGACCTTGGCGATGCCGAAGTCGATCACCTTGGGCAGGGGCTTGTCGTTGCTGAGTGTGACGAGGACGTTGCTCGGCTTGATGTCGCGGTGGATGATGCCCTTCTGGTGGGCGTGCGTGACGGCGTGGCAGACGCCGCGGATCAGGTTGATGCGTTCGCGGATGCTGAGTCGGGCGCCGTCGCAGTAGTCGGTGATGGGCGAGCCCTGGACATACTCCATGACGAAGTACGACACGCCGCGGTCGCTCTGGCCCGCATCGAGGATCTTGGCGATGTTGGGGTGGTCCATCATCGCCAGGGTCTGGCGTTCGGCGTTGAAGCGGGCGAGGATGTGCTCGGCTTCCTGGCCGAATTTCAGGAGCTTGACCGCGACACGTCGGCGGACTGGCTCGGTCTGCTCGGCGAGGTAGACCGCGCCGAAACCGCCCTCGCCGATGCGTTCGAGGAGCTTGTAGACACCCAGCATGTCGCCGGTGGTGACGGGGTCACCCATCGAGCGCGAGACAGCCCGACGGTGATCGTCGGGGCCGTGCGTGTCGATGCTGGCGGTGTCGTCGTGACCCATGGGGCGGGATTGTACGCTTCGGTGGCGATTCTTCTGCACCGCTCCCCCGGGACCGACCGGGCGAGGCCATGCGAGCATCGGTCACTCTATCATGCGGTTGAGCAAGGGATTACGCCAGCGAGGTGCCCATCGTGCCGGTGAATCAGAGCCAAGCCGACGACGCTCGAGCGGCCATCCTGGAGCGAGCCACCGCGGCGTTCACCGATCGATTCGGCCGCAAGCCCGAAGCCGTGGCGATCGCGCCAGGTCGTGTCAACCTGATCGGCGATCACACGGATTACAGCGAGGGGTTCGTGCTGCCGATGGCGATCGATCGGTTCACCGCGGTGGCCGGTGCGGTTCGCGGGGATGGTTCGGTGCGTGCGGGGTCATCTCGCGAGGGGCGCGTCGTGACGCTGGGCGAAGTTGACGATGAAGGCGGATGGACGCGGTATGTGCGGGGTGTGGTTGATCTCTGCGCCGGGGCTGGGCTTTTGGTGGGTGGGCTTGATCTTTGGATTGAGTCGAGCGTACCGACGGGGAGCGGGCTGTCGAGCAGCGCGGCGCTCTGCGTGGGGATCGCGACGCTGATCGAGATGCTCGCTGGGCGAAGTCTTGGCGTGATGGCGAAGGCGGAGCTGTGTCAACGTGTCGAGCATGAGTACGCGGGCGTGCCCTGCGGGATCATGGATCAGGCGGTCATCGCGGGCGCGGAAGCGGGCTCGGCGATGCTGCTGGATTGTCGATCGCTCGGGGTCGAGCGCGTAGAGATCGACGAGTCGGAGGTGGCGGTGCTTGTGGCGGACACGCGCCAGCCGCGGACGCTCGCGGGCAGCGCGTACGCGGACCGCCGGCGGGCGTGCGAGGAGGCGGCTGGGCGGCTCGGGGTGCGCTCGCTGCGTGATGTGCGAGATGTGCCGGGCAGTGACGATGAACCCATGCGCTGCGCGAGGCACGTCGTGACCGAAAACGCGCGGGTGCTCGCGTTCGGCGAGGCGGTTAACGCGGGGCAGTGGGCCAAGGCGGGCGAGATCATGAATGACTCGCACGCGTCGCTTCGTGATGACTTTCGGATCACGGGCGAATCGCTCGACGCGATGGTTGAGTGCGCGCAGTCGATTGATGGGGTGTACGGCGCTCGGATGACTGGGGCGGGAATGGGCGGGTGCGCGGTGGTTCTGGCCCGGCGCGAGCGGGCGGAGCGGGTCTCGCGTGAGCTTGCAGCGGCGTACGAATCGCGCACGGGCCGCATCGGCGAGGTGTTCGCGGTGCGGGCTGTGGGCGGTGCGAGCGGGTTTCTGGTCAGTTCTTGACCTGGAACGGGATGTTGGCGGTGCCCGCGCCGCCATGGTCGTCGCGGACGTAGACATGGAGCCGGTACGCGCCGGGTGCTTCGGGGACTGTGACACGGACGGATGCGCCGGAACTGCTTGAGTGGACAGCACCGGGCACGTCTTGGGGCGCTTGTTCGAAGGCGCCGCCGTGCTGTTTGTCGGAGCTTTCGCGCCGGACGACCCATTCGTATGTGAGGTCGTCGCTTTCGGGATCGGAGACGCTCACCGACGCGGCATGCTTGGAGCCGGGCTTAGCGGTCGCGAAGAAGAGATCGGACTCGATGCCTTCGACGAGCGGGGCGCGGTTGCCGGGGTATGTGCCCGACCAGATCCTGGCGAGTTCGTCAACTGTTGCGGTCTTCTCGCCCGTGGTCAGGAACATGCTGTACCAGGTGTCGGTGCGTTCCTGCTTCTGCCCCCAGAGGAAGATGAGCCCGCCGAGGGCGCGATTGGGCTGGTTCGTAATGGCGGAGTGGTGGAAGGCGGCGTAGGTGCGGGCCTTGTCGGCTGAGGGCTGCTCGATCTCGGCGCCCCACGGGGTGACGGCGCATTCCCAGTGACCGATGGGGCCGTATTCGGTGATGAGATAGGGCCCGTCGTAGCCCTGGCGGAGGAGTTCCTGCGGGACTGCGGGGAGGCCGGCGTATGCGTTGACACCCAGGACGTCGATGTCGGGGCAATTCTGCGCGAAGAGTGCAGCGTGACTGGGCCAGATGCCAGCGGTCGACGTGTAGGTTGGGTGATTCGGGTCGAGTTTCTTGATCTCCTTGGAGATTGCGTTGAGTTCGCGGAAGACGCGGGCCATGTCGGGGCCGGCGACCTCGTTGCCCACGCCCCACATGAGTAGCGCTGGGTGGTCCTTCCATTTGTTGACGACGGCCCGGATCTCTTCGAGCTGCGCTTCGACGGCGGCTTTGTCGTCGTAGTTGAAGCCGTGGTTCGGGTGCTCGACCCAGTACCCGGCGCAGACCTTGAGGCCCAGTTCTTGGGCGCGGTCGAGGAGCGACATCTCGCGACCATCGGGCCAGACGCGGGGTTCGAGCTGGTCGGCTCCCCAGGTGCGGATGGTGTTGCCGCCGAGGGAAGCCAGGAGTTCGAGGTTGGTGTCGCCACCGGCGCCGTTGACGAAATAGGGCTGGCCGTCGACGAGGATCTGCCAGAAGCCGGTGTCCGGTGCCTGCTCGACTCGGACGGTCTGAGCGGTGGCGCTGGTGGTGAGACAGATGAACGCGAGGATAAATCGTTTGATCACTGCTCGGCTCCCTCGCTGGTGCGGCTGGTGTTCTCCCAGATGGAGGCGCCGTCGGTTTCGATGACGTTGCGGTAGTAGTACGCGGAGCTTTTGAGCGTGCGCTGCTGTGTGACGAAGTCGACGTGGATGAGGCCGAAACGCTGGTGGTAGCCCTCGGCCCACTCGAAGTTGTCCATGAGCGACCAGTGGAAGTAGCCCATGACGGGGATGTCGTCGTCCATCGCGAGCCGGAGCCCTCGCAGGTGCCTGGCGATGTAGTCGATGCGCTGTGGATCCTGCACTCGTCCGGAGAGATCGAGCCAGTCGGCGTTGGACATGCCGTTCTCGGTGATGATGATGGGCTTCTGATAGCGCTCGAATAGGAACTGCGCTCCCCATCGGAGGACGTCGGGTGTGATCTCCCATCCGAAGTCGGATCGGGGCGTACCGACGCCGGGCGGGATGATGCTTGGTTTGCCGTCCTGGCCAGCGCGGACGAGATCGCCCCGGTAGATGTTGACGCCGTAGAAATCCATCGGCTGGCAGACGGTCTTCATGTCGTTGCGCCAGCCGGCGTGGAGGACCTTGTCCATGCGGGGTTCGAGCTGCTCGGGGTACGAGCCGAAGAAGACAGGGTCACCGAAGAGCGTGTTGCTCCAGATCGGGTTCTCGCCGGTGCCGATGGTGTGCTGGCGTGCGGCGTCGATGTCCTCGACGGATTCGGTCGCCGGGATGCCGCAGACACCGACGGGTGCCCACCCGAGCATGGGCTCTTTCTTGGCGTGCTCGCGGATGATGCGGGCGCTCTTGCCGTGGGCGAGGACGACGTTGTGGCTCATGCGGAGCTGGTCGTCCATCGAGAGCTTCATGCCCGGGGCGTGCTCGCCCGTGCCGAATCCGATGCCGATGAAGACCTGCGGCTCGTTGATCGTGAACCACTTGGTGACGCGGTCGGAGAGGCGATCGACGACGACGCGCGAGTACTCGGCGAACCAGTCGGAGCTAGCCGGGTTGAGCCAGCCGCCGCGGCGGTGGAGGGCGACGGGGTAGTCCCAGTGGTAGAGCGTGACCCACGGCTCGATGCCGTTGGCGAGTAGCTCATCGATGAGGTTGTCGTAGAAGGCGAGGCCTTGTTCGTTGACCTTTCCGGTGCCGTCGGGCAGGACACGGGGCCAACAGATCGAGAGTCGGTAGGCCTTGAGACCCATGGCCTTCATGAGCTGGACGTCTTCCTTGTATCGGTCGACGTGTTCGCATGCGACTCGGCCTGTGTCGCCACCGCGGACCATGCCGGGCCTGCGACCGAATTCGTCCCAGATGCATTGTCCGCGTTGGCTCGGCTCGGCGCCGCCCTCGATCTGATAGCTGCTGGCGGCTGCGCCCCAGACAAAGTCGGATGGAAACGTGCGTGTGTGATTCGACATACTCACTCCGTATCGGTTCAACCCTTCACCGCGCCCGAGGCCAGGCCCGAGATGAAGTCGCGTTGCAAGACCAGGAACAGGATCATGACCGGCAGGACGGAGACAAGTGTCCCCGCCATTAAGAGACCGTAGTCGCTGTAGTAGGCCGTCTGTGTCTGGTAGATGACGACCGACAGCGGCTGCTTCTCGGCGGACTGCAGAACGATTTGCGGCCCAATGAAGTTATTCCACATCGCTAGGAAGGTGATGATGATAAAAGCACCGACCATGGGGCGGAGCATCGGCAGGGCGATCACGGCGAAGATCTGGAAGTCGCCCGCGCCGTCGATGCGGGCGGCCTCGATGATCGAACTGGGCACGCTCTGGAGGGTGGCCTGGCGGAAGAGGTAGACGCCGAAAGCCGGCGCGATGGCAGGGAGGATCAGGCCCGCGTAGCTGTCGAGCAGGCCCAGCGTGTGGAGCCATTGGTAGCTTGGCGCGATGAGCAGCGGCGGCGGGATAATGAGCGCAGCCAGGACGAGCCATTCAAAGGACTTGCGTCCGCGGAATCGCAGCGCGGCGGACGCGTAGCCCGCTGCGGCGCAGATGAGTGTGCCGAGGACCGCTGTCGTTGCCGAGAGGAAGATGGAGTTGGCGAGGGCTCTGCCGATGCCGATGTCGCCCTTGAAAAGACGTTCGATCTGGTCGGTTGTGAGTTCGTTCCAGTCGATGCCGAGGAAGCCGTCGCCTTTGGGGAGGAAGAGGTATTCGAGGAATCCCTGCTCGGTCTTGAAGGCGCTGATGACGAGGTAGAGCAGCGGCACGACAACGACCACGGACACGACGAGCAGCATCGCGTGGACGAGGATGAAGGTCGTCGCCTTGGATTTGCGGCTGCCGGCGCTCATGCGGTCATCTCCCGGCGCTGGAGTACGCGTTGCGTGACGGCGGCTGCCGCGAGCATGACGGCGATCACCCAGCCGATCGCAGTGGCGTAGCCGAGGTCACCGATCTCGAAGCCGCTCTTGAAGAGGTAGGTGACGAGCGTGAGGCCCTTGTCCTGCACGCCCACGCCCTCGCGGAGCATGATGTAGGCGAGCTCGAAGACCTGGATGCTCCCGATGACCGAGAGCAGGACGACGAAGATGCCTACTGGGCGGATGGACGGCAGGATGACGTTCGTGAAACGTTTCCACGGGCCGGCGCCGTCGATCATGGCGGCTTCTTCGAGCTCGCGCGGGACATTCTGCAGCGCGGCGAGGAAGTAGACCATGTTGAAGCCCGCGTACATCCAGAGCGCAGTGATGATGAGCGTGGGCAGGGCGAGCGTTTCGAGCCAGGGGATGCCGAGAAGGTCAGAGCGAGAGGGAAGCCAGGAATTGGCATGCAGCAGGGGCAGACCTCTGAGCCAGTCGGCGCCGCCGGCGAGCAGCGAATTGACGAGGCCCTTCTGTTTCTGGAACATCACCGATGCGAGCACCGCGACGAAGACGAGCCCGACGAGCTGTGGCGAGAAGAAAAGCAGTCGGAAGAAGCCGCGGCCCTTGATGCCCGGCTTGTTGAGGAGCATCGCCAGCCCGAGCGCGACGGGCAGCTGGATAAATACCGAGCCGGCGGTGAAGAGGAGTGTGTTGCGCATCGCCGTCCAGAACCGAGGGTCGTGGAGGGCCTGGGAGAACTTCTCGAAGCCGACGTACTGCGTGGCGCTCGGGCCGAACGTGTGGTGCGTGGCGAGCGGGACCGCCTGGATCAGCGGCACGAGCGTGAAGACGATGAAGAGCACCATGAAGGGCGCGATCAGCATGTACGGCGCGAAGTTCGACTTGGGTTTCGCCTTGGCGTTCACTCGTCGCCTCCCTTGGCGACACTGTCGCGGTGGAAGGCGTTGCGTTCGATGAGACTGGCAACCTCGCGCTGGGCGAGTTCGAGTTGGCGGCGGGCGATGGGCTCGATGGACTTCGCGTCGTAGATGCCTGCCTTCTCGGCCTCGGTGCGCGTCCGGCTGACGGCATTCTGCACGGCGGCGCGGGCCTGGGTGAAGTAAGGCGTGGCGGCGCGAAGAGGCACGTCGGGCGCCAGATCGATGTACATGCGGCCCTTGCGCTGCCCTGAGAAGTACGCATCGGGCTCATCGAAAAGCGGGTTGTCCCAGTGCTCGCGCACGGGGGTGACGATGTCGCCCACGCGGTAGAGCTCGAGCGCGAGTTCTTCGGAGAGGTAGAGATGCTTGGCGAATGCCCACGCCGCGTCGATGTCCTTGGTGGTTTTGGCGATGCCCAGCATCGAGCCGCCCCAGACGCTTGTGCGTCGGCCGCCCGGTTCCCACGCCGGCAAGGGCATGACTTTGACTTTGCCTTCGAGTGTCGGAACGTTTCGACGCCAGACGTTGCACATCCAGTCGGGCATGAGGTAGCACAGCGCGTGGCCCTCGACCTTGAGGCGGTCGCCCGTCGGGCTGAACTCTGGCACATGCGTGGCGACCCGGTCGGGGCCGACCATCCAGCTGACCATGCGGGCGACCTTCTCGACGTTGACGTCGCGATCGATCGCAAGCTCACCCGTGTCGGTGAACGCGCCGCCGCCGGCTTGGAGGAGCAGGGTCTCGATCATGTCGGACTCGCTGTCCCAGATGCTCATGATGTAGCGATCAACGCCCGAGCCGCCGTCGCCGGCCTTGGATTGCAGCGGGCGGAGCGCTTCGAAGAGGTCGTCCCAGGTTTCGATGGAATCCATGTCGATGCCCGCGGCCTCGACGATGTCGGCGCGATAGCCGAGCATGACCGGGTGGACGTCGTGTGGGATGCCGAAGACGCGACCGCCGTAGGTCCAGGGGCTGAGCGAGGGCGGGTTGAGCACATCGAGAATGCCCTCGGCACGGAGGCGGTCGGTGAGATCGACAAAGCCCACGGCCTCGAGCGGGCCGGCGAACGCGAGGCTGGCGGTCGAACGTTCGGCTTCGATGACGTCGGCGGTGGGCACCGAGCCGAGGAAACCACCGAGGAGGCGTCGGTCCATGACCTGTCTGCCGATGAGGTGCATGTCGACGGGGACGTGTTGTCCCGCGTTCCACTCTTTCACCGCAGGGACATAAATGGCGTAGTGGGGCTCTGCGAACGTCCACATCGAGAGTTCGCCTGAGTGTTCTCGCGAGCCGTCGACGAGGATCCAGGCGCCCGAGATGAGTGCGAGCGCGATCATGACGATGACGCCGGGAGAAAATGCGTAGGACCATGGGCTCGATAGTATCGAGCGCCGAGTTCGTGTGGGCGTAGCGGTCAATCGCTCTTCCATGCGCAAAGGGGTGCGCCGGAGTCATCCGACGCACCCCGGATCAGGAGTCAAACCATATCAGATTCAGTTGCAGGTCGCGCCCGAGACGATGCCCAGGTTGAACGAGGCCACCCAAGCGGAGAAGTCGGCGGGCGACACGACGCCGTCGCGGTTGACGTCGGCGTTGAGGTTGCCCGAGTTGAAGTTGGCGACCCAGGCCGAGAAGTCGGCGGGCGAGCAGACCATGTCGCCGTTCTGGTCACAGCAGGGACCGGCGTTGTCGGCGAGCGCGAGGTTCGCGCCGTCGAAGATGATCGCGCCGGTGGGCTGATCGCCGCCGTCGATGACGGTGTCGCCGTTGACGTCGCTCAGCGGCTCGGCCTGGGAGTAGACCAGCACGATCTGGGCCTCTGCGGTGCCGGCGGGTGCGGTTGCGGAGACACTCACGTCATGGAACATGGCCGAGCTGGTGGTGTGATCGGCGGCGAGCACGGGGTTGTCTGAGAGGACGTTGCCCGAGCCGTCGAGGAAGAGAAGTGAGAGGGTGGCGGTGTTGCCTTCGCCCGGCTCATCGCCCGGGTTAGGGCGGACCTTGACGGAGGCTTCCCAGGTCTCGCCCGCGCTTGCGGGGACGCCCTGGAACACGCCCGAGTCATTCTGCACGCCGTTGAACTGGCCGTAGATGAAGCACGCGGCGGCGCCGTCGGCGTGGACAACCTCGAAGTTCTGGCCGACGTTGCCGATGCTGTTGCCGAACGAAGTCCATGACTCGAATTCACGACCGAAGATGCCTTCCTCAAAGCCGCCGTTGCGGAAAGGAATGGCGTTGCCCGAGCTGACGAAGCTCAGGCCGGCGAGGTCGTAGTGCGCCGCACCACCGGCCTGATCGGCGACGTCGATGACCGTGTCACCGTTGACGTCGGAAGTGGGGGCTTCCTGTACAAACCCGATGACAATCTGAACATCGGCTGTACCCAGTGGTGCGACATCAGCGGCCGTGTTGAAGATAAAGGTGTCAACAGGGCTTGCCGGGAGCAGCACGTCGGTCGCGTAGTCGTAGATGTTTACGCCTCCGGCATCGCGGTAGACCAGGCTGACGAATGCGCGAGCGCCTTCTTGGAGCTGGTCGCCGGTGATATGTCCGACATTGATTGAGGCTTCCCAGATCTCACCCGGATTTGCAGCCGCAGCGGTCTGGAAGAGGCCGGAAACATTGAATCCGCCCGTGAATCCACCGAAGATCTTCGCGGATACCGCACCATCGAGGATGAACTCGGTCGTGTCCGGCCCGATGTTGCCGCCGAACTGCTCCCAGCCCTGGAAAATACCCGGGAAGCCCGGAGTTTCAAAGCTGGGGTTGATGAGCTGAGCTTGGGTGGAGCCAGCGATCGCCATGATCGCGAGCACTGCGCTGTTCTTGATCTTCATGGTTTTCTCCTCACTATCGATCGGTCGGGGCGAATACGCCCACGGGGTGTGTGCAACGAACGAACAATGCCTCACGCGGGCTTTCGGCCACGCAAGGCGAGTTGAGGAATCAGCTGCGACGGCGGCGCGTGGCACAGAGCCCGCCGAGGCCCAGCAGCGCGGCCGAGGCCGGTGCGGGAACCTGCGAGATGACGGCGTTGCCGAAAGGAGCGACATCGGTGACCCAGACATTGACACCCTTGACCTGGAAACCCCACTGGACGTGGCGTGCCGGGTCGGCGATCGTGGCGAGGCTGATGCTGAATGCGCCGGCGCTCAGCGATGCAGTGGTCTCGACGACCGACGAGTAATCCGGGGCAAAGTCACGGATGAACACGGTTGCATCGTGAGCCGAGGTGAACGAATTCGAGAGAACCGAGCCCTCGAAGATCACGGTGTCGCCGTTGTAGACGCCGGTGACCTCCTGATAGAGGTTGGCTTCCATGATCTTGTTTCCAGCCGCGCCCGGGCCGCCGCCGCCGATGTACCAGAACGGATCGGGATCGCCGATGGTGTTCGGGCTGAGCGTGAGCGTGCCGGCTCCGTCATCGAACGCAGCGTTGAGGTCGGGGATGCCCCACGGGCTGCCGAAAACGAATCCACCGCCGTTGGCGGGCAGCTCGAAGACGTTCATGAACGCGAGCCACGGGGCCGCTGAGTTGTCGACGCCGACGGTGACGTCCGCCGAGGCCGTGCCCGCGACGAGTGCGAGCGATATTGCTGCGATTTTCTTCATCTCTATCTCTCCTTGAAAGTGCACAAATCAAAATACTCCGTGAGGGGATCCCACACCCCCGCGGATGGGTCAGGTCTTGTTCTTTCTGCTTGGGAACTCGACGCGGATCACGTCGCTGCGGTTCGAGGCAAGCCGGATCGGGCGTTCCGGTGCCGGGCCGGTCGAGCGGTTGAACTGCAGCGTGGTCGGGCGGTGAACGCGGATCACGCCGGTCTCGGTGCCTTCGAGCCTGCGTGTGAGCCAGCGTGCAGCGTCGTAGCCGAACTGCTCGGCATTCTGGCAGACCGCCGAGAATTTCGGGTAGGTGCGTGAGCGGACGTCCGAATCGTCGAACCCAACGATGGATAGATCGTCGGGCACACGGATGCCGAGCTCGAGGCAGCGGTGGAGTGCGCCCACGGTCGGGACAGGGTTCGTAATAAAGATCGCCGTTGGCGGGTTCTCGTGAGAGAGCAGCCTGTCGATGGCCTGCGCGCCGCCTTCCATGCTCGCCGGGAGGAAATGTTCGATCGATTCATCGCGTGCGATGCCGTGCTCGGCAAGCGCTCGGCGATAGCCCTCGACACGGTCGCGGTGATCCGAATCAAGAACAGTGTGGCAAACCAAGCCGATTCGGCGGTGCCCCAGATGGATGAGGTGATCGACCGCGCGGAAGCTATCTCGGCCCGAGTCGCTGCAGATGAAGCCGATGTTCGGGTGATCTGACCGGTCGGCGACCATGACGCACGGGAAGCCTTCGTCGGCGATCGCTTCGGCGATCGTCGGCTCGGGGCTGACAGGGCGGATGATCACGCCACGGACACCCTTGCGTCGGAAGAACTGCGTGTAGCTCTCGGATTTGGCGCGATCGCGTTGGATGTCGATCAGAGCCAGGTCATACCGATCGGCGTCGAGGCCCTTCATTACGCCCGTAAGCAGGGCCGACTCGAAGCTGCCGAACTCGGGTGTCACCGGATTCGACGGGTAGACGAGCCCGACGACATTGCGGAATCGCTGCCCGACGCGCGGCATGTAGCCGGCCTGATCTGCGAGCTCGAGAACGCGTGTGCGTGTTTCTTCCGAAACGGAAGGATTGTTATTCAGCGCGCGAGAGACGGTCGCGGTAGAGACACCCAGCTCGAGCGCGAGTTCACGGATGGAAGCCTTCTTGTTCTGGCGTTGCTTCAAGTGTGTCTCATCCCTAGCGGAGTTTGCTTCGGAGTCAGTTCCTGATATCGCGCTCTGCTCGGCTGTCGAACGGGTTCCAGAGCACCTTGAGTGTGCTGGCGCCGGTTTCCGGGTCGAACGTGTCTTTGGCCTTGATGACACGGGTGCTGCCGTCCATAAACGCCATCGAGGCTCCGCCGTCGATGTCCTGGTACTTGTTCGTGCGCCTCGGATGGCGGTACCACGGCATGTAGGCGCCGGGGTCGCGCTCATACTCGATCGAGCCCGTGTTATCCCAGTTCACTGCACCGAACTGGAACTGCGGGAAGAGCGACGACGCGGAACCCGGTGCGTCGTATTCCTTGGATCCGAATCGTTCACCGGGCAGGGCGCGTCTGCCGATGGTTTCGCCTGTGTAATACTCGATCTGTCCGGTCTCTCCGTCGGGCTTGCCGTAGAGGCCCCAGGACTCGCCGATGATCATGACGTCTGATGCGTAGTTCACGGCGGCGTCGAACCCCTTGCCGGGGCCTTCGAGGCCGGTGCCGCCGAGTGCGTCGAGCGAGCCGGGCTTGAGCCAGCGGAAATCCTGCGAGGTGAACGAAGTGCGGACCCCTTCGACGACCGACGATCCCCAGTAGTTCATCGAGTAGGAGCGCGAACCCGAGGGGTGATTGGGGCACTTCATGACGCCGCCGCCGACGGTCGGGCGTTCGTTTGCGTTGTTGATATCGATGTCGTCATCGTCGGTATTTGGGATGTACTCGCCGAGTACGATGTCGTCGAACCAGCGGAGCCCGATTTTGCCGTCGGACTCGAAGCGGTATTGGTTGCCGAAGATGTTGGGCGGGAGCTGCTCCTTGTAATCGAGCGAGTAGGTGAGTATGGCGGTCGCGAGTTGTCGCTGGTTCGTAAGACAGATCGCCCCTCTGGCGGAGTCCCTGGCGCTGGCGAGCGCGGGGAGGAGGATTCCGATCAGAAGGGCGATGATGGCGATGACCACGAGGAGCTCGATGAGCGTGAAAGCCGTATGCCGTTGTCGACATGAGTGACTGCCGCGACCGGTCCGCCTGGTATGCATGTGTGTCCACTCCGAGAGTACGGGGTTGATGTAACAGTTACATTGTGAAGGACAGGTGAGTGCCCTGTCAAGCGGAATGTGCAAAAGTGAGTTTCCGGGCATTCTGACGCTGTGGATGCCGAAAATACGGCGCAGGACCGGAAACCGAGAAACCGTGTTGCAGGACGGTCTATGAAACGATTACACTGAATGAGGTCGAGTGCAACCGCATACGGAGCCCCAAATGAAGAGCCAAACTGTCGGGCTGATCGCTAGTGTTTTGTTTGGTATGCAGGCTGCTGCACAGGCGCCCTATCAGATGGTCTTTCAGGACGAATTCGAGGGCGACCAGCTCGATACGAACATATGGGAATACATGATCGGCAACGGCCAGAACTACGGCAACGCAGGGTGGGGCAATAACGAGAGCCAGTATTACACCTCACTCTCATCGAACGTGAATGTCTCGGGCGGCTCGCTCAATATTATCGCCCGTCAGCAGAACTACATGGGGTACAACTACACCTCGGCTCGCATCCGCACGCAGAACAATCTCGACATCAAGTACGGCAAGATCGAGGCTCGCATGAAGCTCCCGTCGACGCAGGGCATCTGGCCCGCGTTCTGGATGCTGCCGACCAACTCGCCATATGGGGGCTGGGCCGCCGGCGGCGAGATCGACATCATGGAATCCATCAACGTCGCCAACACGGTGCACGGCACGCTGCATTTTGGCGGGCAATGGCCGAACAACACTTCCGCTGGCGGTTCGTACAGCCCGGGCGTCGATTTCTCCGCGGACTTTCACACCTACACGATCGAGTGGGAACCCGACACGATGCGGTGGTATGTCGATGGCACCCTGTACCGCTCGCTGAGCCGTGCAAACTGGTGGTCGAGCAACGCGCCTGATAATGACCGCGCGCCCTTCGATCATCAGTTCCACCTGCTCCTGAACTGTGCCGTCGGTGGCAATTGGCCGGGCTATCCCAACGGTTCCTCTGTGTTCCCGCAGCAATTCCAGATCGATTACATCCGCGTGTATCAGCGGGTCCAGGCGCCGTTTGGCGGTACGGCTGCGGTGCTCCCGGGCGTGCTCGAAGCCGAGGAGTTCGATGAGGGCTACCCGGGCGATGCCTACTTCGATTGCGACATCGACAACAACGGCGGCGCGTTCCGCACGGGTGTTGATGTCGATATCGAGGCGATCCCTAGCGGTGGATTCAACGTCGGGTACATCTGCGCCGCCGACTGGATGGAGTACACCGTCGATGTGCAGACGCCGGGCGAGTACAACGCGGTGGCGCGTGTCGCCTCTGATCCCGGTGCCGGCGCTTTCCGCATCGAGCGTGACGGCACAGACTTGACCGGCGCGGTGAACATCCCTGCCACCGGTGGCTGGCAGACCTATGTCGATGTGCCATTTACCATCACACTTCAAGCGGGTGTGCAGACGCTGCGGTTGCAGAATGCGACGTTTAACGGAGACCGGTTCAACATCGATCGCATCACGTTCGAGTCGGCGGTGGACTGCGTCGCCGACACCAACGGCGACGGCGTGCTGAGCCCGGCCGACTTCAGCGCCTGGGTAGCGGCGTTTAACGCACAGGCTTCCGAGTGTGACCAGAACGGCGACGGGTCGTGCACACCGGCCGACTTCTCGGCCTGGGTTGCCAATTACAACGCCGGCTGCTGAGCCTGCTGTTGCTTCCAGAATGACCGGATTGGCTGCACCGCCTGTCGGGGTGGGAATATGCACGCGTCCTGCAACGCTCGTAATCTATGCGTTGTCGGGGCGGGGTGGCCGCTCCCCGTGAGTTGGGGTGCAGGATGGCAGACCAAGAATCGGTAGCCGAAACGCAAGGCGGCGTTCCCAAGCACGGGATGCCCGTGATCGCGGCGATCGTGCCGAAGGATTCGACGGATCGGCGTGTCCCCGTGACGCCGGAATCGGCTCGCGCCTTCGTTCTGGCCGGGTGGACTGTTCGCGTCCCGCGAGGCTCGGGTTTGGGTTGCGGGCATGCCGATGACGAGTACGAAGCAGTCGGAGCGCTGCTCTGCGATGAGGCCGAACTGCTGGCAGGTGCGGATGTCGCGTTGTGCGTGAATATGCCGTCGGATTCGTTCGTTGATTCGATACCTCCTGGCGTCATCGTGGCCGGTTTTCTCGATCCGTTCGCACGGCCGGATCGGATCGCCAAACTGGCCGATCGGGGCGTCACGTCGCTGGCGCTCGAGCTGGTGCCGCGGACCACGATCGCCCAGTCGATGGACGGGCTCAGCTCGCAGGCGAGCCTGGCGGGCTATGCGGCTGTCGTCCTCGCGGCGAGCAGGCTAACGAAGGCTTTGCCGATGATGTCGACGCCCGCCGGCACGATCAAACCGGCCAGGGTGCTGGTCGTGGGCACAGGCGTAGCGGGGCTCCAGGCGATCGCCACGGCGGTTCGGCTCGGTGCCCGCGTGATGGCGTACGACGTCCGCCCGACCGCAAAGGAGCAGGTCGAATCGCTCGGAGCCAAGTTTGCCAAGATCGATCTCGGCGAGACGGGCGAGACATCGGGCGGCTACGCGAAGGAACTCACCGAAGCGCAGCTCGACATGCAGCGCGAACAGCTCACGAAGCTCTGCGCCGAATCCGATGTCATCGTCACAACGGCTCAGATCTTCGGTCGCCCGGCGCCCGTCATCGTGACGGCGGACATGGTGCGCGCGATGAAGCCGGGTTCTGTGGTCGTCGATGCGGCGATCTCGACCGGCGGGAACGTCGAGGTGGCCAAGCCAGGTGAGGAAATCGAGTTCGCCGGGGTGACAGTGATCGGCGACCCGCTGCTACCCTCGCGTGTTGCTCGTGACGCGAGCCAGGTGCTGGCGTCGAACTTTGTTTCGCTGCTGATGCGGGTGATCGACTCGGACACGAAACAGCTCAGGGATCCGGCGAACGACGAGATACTCAGCGGAGTGCTGCTGACCCACGGCGGCGTCGTCCGAGACGAGCGGGTTGTGAAACTGATCGAGAGCCCATCCGTTGGAGGCGCACGATGACGCTCCTGCTGCTCGTCCTGATCCTGTCGTCGTTTCTCGGCATCGAGCTCATCCGGCGGATTCCATCGCAGCTGCACACGCCGCTGATGTCGGGCTCGAACGCGATCTCGGGCATCACTCTCGTGGGCGCGATCCTGGCGACCTCGATCGAAGGCGACTGGGCCAAGGCGCTCGCGGTGCTGGCGCTCCTGGCCGCGACCATCAATGTCGTGGGCGGGTACGTTGTCACCGACCGGATGCTCGGCATGTTCTCGGGCAAGCCCACCAAGGCAAAGGACGGGGGGCGGCCATGAACGATGTGACGCTCCGCGGTGCGCTGGAGATCATCGCATGCGTCCTGTTCCTCGTGGGTCTCAAGCTCATGGGCAAGCAGGCCAGCGCCAAGCGAGGCAACTTCATCTCCGCAGCGGGCATGATCCTGGCGGTGATCGTCGCGGTGTCGGCCTCGGGTGTGGACTACCTCACGATCGCGATCACGGTTGCGGTGGGTTCTGTGATCGGTGCGTTCGCGGCGGTGCGCGTCAAGATGACAGCGATGCCCGAGATGGTTGCGCTTTTCAACGGCTCGGGCGGGCTCGCTTCGCTCGCGGTCGGGCTCATCGAATTGCTCCCGGGACGCGATGTCGAGGTTGTGGGGCGCATCGCTGCGGCGCTGGCGGTGATCATCGGCGGCGTTGCATTTTCGGGCAGCATCGTGGCCTTTGCGAAGCTGGCGGGGAAGCTCAACACAAAGCCGATCATCTTCCCGTTTCAGCTCACGCTCTCGGGTCTTTCGGCTGTGGCCACGCTCGTGATCGCGGGCTTTGCGGTGCCTCATGACGCGCACGGCGCATTGCTCGTCGTTCTCTCGGTGCTCTCGGTCTGGATCGGTGTTCTCAGCGTGATCCGCATCGGTGGCGGCGACATGCCTGTCGTGGTCTCGCTGCTCAATTCATACTCGGGTGTGGCTGCCGCGTTTGCGGGGCTGGCACTCGCGAGTCCTGTGCTCATCGTCGCGGGCACGCTCGTCGGCGCGGCGGGCCTGATGCTGACCGGCGCGATGTGCAAGGCGATGAACCGTTCGCTCAGTAATGTCTTGTTCGCGGGCTTCGGTGCGACGGTCGCCACAGGTGGCACGGCGAAAGCGGCCGGAGAGGTCAAGCCCATCACGGCCCCGGACACGTACGCGCTGCTCGAGGCCGCGCGGAGCGTGATCATTGTGCCTGGCTACGGCATGGCCGTGGCGCAGGCCCAGCACGCCGTGAAGGAACTGGCCGAGCTGCTCATCGAGAACGGCGCGGATGTTCGATTCGTGATCCACCCGGTCGCGGGCCGGATGCCCGGGCATATGAACGTGCTGCTCGCCGAGGCGGGCGTCGAGTACGAGCAGCTCGCCGAGCCGGGCGATGTCAACCCGACGATGGAGAACGTGGACGTCGCGCTCGTGATCGGCGCCAACGACGTCGTGAACCCGGACGCGAGAGAGGACCAGTCGAGCCCGCTCTTTGGCATGCCGATCGTGGACGTCGACAAGGCCCGCACGGTGGTCGTGTCGAAGCGATCGATGAGCTCCGGCTTTGCGGGCGTGGAGAACTCGCTGTTCTATCGCCCGAACACACGGATGCTGTTCGGGGATGCTCAGAAATCTATGGCCGCGATCGTTGCCGAGTTCAAGCAGGCGTAGCCATGCGGAAGCTTCACATCGGCATCTTGGTCGTGCTGTCGCTGATGGTGCTCGGCTTCGGGGCGTCGTTTCTGGCCAGGGGCAACACCGAGTTTATCATCTACGTCGGCGTGATCATCTTCTTCACGGCGTTGATCGGTGTCTCGATGAGGAAGGTGTCGTACACGGATGACACGCTGATCTCGCTCACGGTCTGGGCGGGTCTGCACTTTGCGGGTGGAGGGATCCCGGTCGGTGAAGCCAGGCTGTACGATTACATGCTTGTCCCGTTGTCTGAGAAGGTGCCGATTTTCAGGTACGACCAGCTCGTGCATATCGTGGGCTTTGGAGCCTCGACGCTCGTGATGTACTGCCTGACCGCGGCGGCGTTCGGTGATCGGATCCGCAGCTCCATCTCGCTGGCGATCGTGGTCATCATGGCCGGGCTTGGGGTCGGGGCGTTCAACGAGATCGTTGAATTCCTCGTCACGCTCGCGGTCCCGAGCACGGGCGTGGGGGGCTACATGAACACCGCTCTGGACCTCTGCGCGGACCTCGTGGGGGCCATGCTCGGGTGGGTGTACATCCGTGTACGCTACCTGCGTGCGAAATAGGCACCTGGGTTGACCTTCATTCGCCATTGGCTGAATCCAGGCCACCCTATTCAACGAACGCACGAGCGGCTTGGAACGCACGCATCATGAGGCTCTGTGAGACACCAAGACACCGCACAACAAGGGTCTTATCCGCTAACGCTGCTGATCGACGGCGCTTGTCCGCTCTGCAAACGCGAGGTGGCGTGGCTGAGCCGACGCGACCGCCGAGAGCGGCTGCGTTTCGTAGATATCGCCGAGGCGGGGTTTGATGCGTCGATCTACGGGAAATCGCAGGACGAGCTGATGGGATCGATCCACGCGGTGATGCCGGATGGCGATCTGGTGACGGGTGTTGAAGTGTTCCGTCGTGCGTACCGTGCGATCGGCCTGGGCTGGATTATTGCGCCTACAGCATGGCCCGTGCTGCGCCAGTTGTTTGATGCGCTCTATCGTGTCTTTGCAAAGCTGCGACCCATGCTCCAACGCAAAGGAGCCGGTGGGGGCGATAATTGCCATTCGGGCCGGTGCAAGGCCAACTAGGAGCGTTGCGTGCGGGGACTTGTCTGGTTTCGGAGCGATCTTCGCCTGGACGACAACCCGGCTCTCGCCGAAGCGTGCGCCCGTTCGGACCAAGGCGTGGTCGCGGTGTACGTCATTACGCAAGAGCAGTGGCAGGAGCACGACTGGGCTCCGGTGAAGGTCGAATTCGTGCGCCGGACTCTTGAGGAGCTTTCAGCGGCGCTCTCAGCCATGAACATCGCACTTCGCGTGCTGACGGTGCCTCGGTTCCAGGGCGTGCCCGGGGAGATCGTGAAGCTGGCCAAAGACTCCGGCTGCGACGCGCTGTTCTTCAATGAGGAATACGAAGTCAACGAAGCCGACCGCGACGAAGCGGTGAAGGAACGGTTCGAGTCCGAGGTGGGCGAGGTGTACGCGTTCACCGATCAGTGTGTGTTCAAGCCGGGCACGATCCGCACGGGTGAGGGCAGGTATTACACGGTATTTTCGCCGTTCAAGCGAGCGTGGTACAAGGCATATGAGCGAGACACGGAAGCTGTCAATCCGATCGCCAAGCCGCGCAAGCTTGCCGCGATGATCGGCGAGCCCGATGCGATCCCCGATGTGATACGACTCTACGAAGCCGTGCCGGTGCACGCGGACCGCTGGATACCTGGCGAGAAAGAGGCGCATCGCCGACTGAAAGCCTTTGTGAACGATCGCATCGATGCGTACAAGGAAGAGCGGGACTTTCCGGCGATCGACGCGACGAGCGTGCTGTCGCCCTATTTGGCTTGTGGCGCGATCTCGCTGCGTCGGTGCGTGTACGAGGCCGTCCGGTGGAACGATGGCAAACTCGAGAAGGGTTCGCCTGGAGCCGTCCACTGGATCAGCGAGCTCGTGTGGCGAGAGTTCTATAAGCACATCCTCGTCGGGTTCCCTCGCGTCTCGATGCACAGGGCGTTCAATCTCTCATCCGAGCGGCTCCGTTGGAACGAAAGCGAGGCGCATCTGCGCGCCTGGCAAGAGGGACGCACCGGTGTGCCGATCGTTGATGCCGCGATGCGTCAACTCGTGCAGACGGGATGGATGCACAACAGGCTGCGCATGGTCACTGCGATGTTTCTTACCAAGAACCTCTTCATCGACTGGCGACTCGGCGAGCGGTTCTTTATGCGGAATCTTCTCGATGGAGATCTCGCTGCCAACAACGGCGGGTGGCAGTGGTCCGCTTCGACGGGTACAGACGCGGCGCCGTACTTTCGGATCATGAACCCGTACTCGCAATCAAAGAAGTTCGATCCGGATGGCGAGTTTATTCGTGCGTATGTGCCCGAGCTCGCTGATTTGGATGCGAAGGACATTCACGATCCGTCGCAGCTGCCACCCCTTGCACGTGCCAAGCTCGATTACTCAGATCCCATCATCGATGTCTCGCAGAGCCGTCAACGAGCGATCGACGCCTTCAAGGCGTTGAAGTAGGCTCGCCCTCGGTGATCGCAAAGAACGTCACCGTGCCGTGCACTTCGTCGGTGACGACGAGCGTCGGCGGCGAGCTTTCTCGTGAGGGAAGGACGAGCAGGCCTTCCGGCGAGGCGAGGTCGCCATCTGGAACGGGCGTTTCGATCTGAACAATCTCTACGAATTCGAGCTTTGTATAGGGCGCTCCGCACGCGAAGTGAGCGATCATGCCGGCCCTTTCGAGCCCGACGAAGATGTGCTCGGTCTCGCTGATGCGAGTGTGCGCGAGGCCCTCTGGTTCGACCCCACGTTTGCCGTCACGTTTGGCGATGGTCTTCGCGGTGTGCTTGTCGATGATGCCGCGGTCGCGCATGGATTCGATCTCGCGAACGAAAGCGTCTCGAGAATCATCGAGCAAGCCGATCGATGCATCGTAGAGTGAAATGCTTTGCGTGCCGAAGCGGATCGGGATGCCGTCTTTGGCGAGACTTGAGGCCACGACCTCGATGCCTTGGTACTCTGCGGTGCCATCGGCGCCCCATTCGTCGCGGGGATCGCCCTCGTTGGCGGTCACGACGCGGAGCCCGTCCGGTGTCTCGAACGCGATGATGGTGTCGGGCTGGCGGAGTGCGAGGATATCGCCGACCACTTCGGTGCCGAGCGGGTGCCATGACAGGAGCTTGCCGCTTTCGATGTCGACAACTGCGACGGCGTTGTTTTCCTGACAGACGACATACGCAACGCTTGAGTCCGGCGCGACGGCGATGTATTCGGGCTCGATTAACGATGCGGGGGCATCTGCGGGATCGGTGAGCCATGTCACGGGCACCGGGCCGGTGACATGAGAGAGCTCGATCGTGCGGACTGTGTAGTTAAAGAGATCGATGACCGAGACGCTGCCGTCGGGATCAATGCCGTCGGCGGGCTCGCCCTCGTTCGCGGTGAGGACGTGCTTGCCGTCGGGTGTGAACGTGACCATATCGGGCATCGCGCCGACCCGGACGGTGTGCGAGCGCGTCCCCTCGATGTCAAAGAAGACGACAGAGCCCGGATCGGTTGAGGGTTCGGCGTTGAGAGCCACGACACAGATGCCGTCGTGACACGCGACCGAGTTGATGGTTGGACCAATATCGCGGAAGCCGATGCGTCGAACCTCGCGGGGCGCAAGCACATCCGAGACGTCGATCACGGCGACCTCGGCCGGCTTGGCGAGTGTGACGAGCACGCATGCCGATGACGAGTCGTAGGCCGCGATCTCGGTGGGGGTGCCGAGCTCGATCTGAGCAACGGGCACGAGCCGGGCGTCCTGAGCGCATGTGCCAGACGAGATACAAAGCGCCCCGAGCACAGGTAGCACTCGGAGCGCGATAAGGGTTCGTATTACGGGTTGCATGTCGGACCGTTGGCGCCCTGATTGAACGCGGCAACCCACGCGGAGAAGTCCGCCGGAGTCACGCTGCCGTCCTGGTTGACGTCGGCGACGGGGTTGTTGGTGTTGAAGTTGGCCACCCATGCCGAGAAGTCGGCCGGGGACACGAAGCCGTCCATGTTCTGGTCGGCGCAGAGTCGGCCCGTTGGGATGACCGCTTCGGCGGCCATCACGTCGAAGACAGTCACCGCGGCGTCGTTCGTGCCGCCGGGTCCGTCGGTTGGGTCCATCCAACGCATCGCCTCGATGCAGTTGAAGGCGCGACCCTCGTACGCGTAGCACTGGAAGGGCATGCCCGTTCCCGGATCGATGATCGGCATGCCGAACTCGTCGAGGCAGTCGGTGCGGTCGTCGAGTGTTGCCCCGACGCTGGCGTTGATGAGCGAGAGATCGTCCGCATCGGCCTCGCCGTCGAAATTGAAGTCGGCGAGCACAAAGCGGAACTGGGTGATCCCGAAGCGGGGATCGTCATTGAACGTACCGGGTGTCATGTTGAATCCGGTCTCGCTCGACATGGCGACATTGGTGACGAGCGTGATGTCGTCGAAACGGAACGTGCCCGATCCGCTGACCGTGCAATCGCCTTCGCTCGCCGGGCTGGGCGGGCATGTGTAGAGCGGCCCGGTGAGGTTCGTCGGGCCCTTGGGCAAGACCATGTCGAGCGGGTCGAAGCCGTACTCGGGAAGCGGACGCGTCGGCGGGATCCGGAGGATTTCGCCGTAGATGAACTCTTCGTCGGCGCTGCGGGTGCTGACCACTTCCATGCTGCTGTTGACGCGGTTGCCGGCGTTGGGATTGGTTCCGAAGTAATTCACGCGGCTGAGCGCGTCAGGATCAAAGCCCGGGGTATCGGAGATCTCCTGGTCGCTCGAGCGGACGTACTCCTTGCCGCCGTTGTCGCTCCATGCGATGTCGTCGACGATCTGCAGCGGGTCGACGGCCAGCGGCGAGCCGCTTTCGATGCCGAAGTCGAGCTTGCCGTCCCAGTTCACATCCGGGTCGACATCCTTGCGGAAGCTGTAGCCGGGTGCGTAGACGCTGACGCCGCCCATGATCGAGTGATTCGGGCGAGCGCGGACGAGGAGGTACGTCGTGCTGTCGCCGTTGGCAAGGTTGCCCGCGGTATCGACCGTGGGGATGTGCTGCGAGGCGAAATCGGCGATCGTTGCGGTGGGGTGTGTGTAGAGCGGTACATCGCCGAAGGGATCATTGACGAGGACAAGGAAGCCGTCGGCACCGAGCGTGAGACCGTCGAGTGTGAAAGCCTCGTCGATCTCGGCGGGCGATTCGGGCACGCCGTCTCCGTTGGTGTCGCTGCCGCCCTTGAAGCAGGCGATGGCGTACCCGGTCAGGTCCATATTGGGCCGGCCGTAGAGCTCGAAGTACTCCCACGCGGTTTCGGCACCGGGGGGATCGTGCATGGCTTCGTTGATGACAACCTGTGCGCTGGCGCCCTGGCCCGCGACGAAGAGCAGCGCGGCGGCTGCGATCTGACGCTTCTGCATCTCTCTCTCCTCAAAGAATGGCGCTCTCCGGGCGCCGCCGATTACCTTCGATCAAGACGCCCCGAGAGCAGATCTCCCGCGAAGATCTCGCCGTTCTCAAAGTCGTCGTAGACGTAGTCCGTTCCTTCGCGGCGTCCGCCGAATTCCTTGTCGCCGTTGAGGTCCTTGAAATCTGCAACATGCCCGTCGGCGAAGAGGAAGTTGGATGTCGTACGGTCGTGGCCCTTGCCGCCACCGATCGAGAACTTGCCGCGCCCGTGTGCGGGTCCGAAGTCGGAGTAGTCCTGAAAGCCGTACGTATTCGTGCGTGCATCGCGGATGATCGGTCCGTCGGTCAGCGCTTTGACCGTCGGGAACCTCCCGTCCGGGCGGATGATCTCGTCGGAGGTATCGAGCGTGTCGGTGCGTGCGTCGGCGATGAGTGGCACGCGAGCGGGCGAGACTGCGGACATGTACGAGTCCTTGAGCGGCCCGAGCGGAATGAGTTCGCCCGATGAGCGTGGGTTTTTCTTCTTGGGCCCCGACTGAGCCATGTACCAGGCCTGCGTGTAATTGGTGTTGAAACCCCGGTCGATCAGCTTGTCGATCTCTTCCTGGGTAAAGGTTTGGTAGGGCGATTCGTTCACGCGGCTAAGTATGAGATTCTGATTGTATTTGGCGGGGTTCGTCGGGCAGAGCAGGTTGCCGGGTATGGCGTACTCGCCGTTGATAAAGTCGGCCACCCAGCCGTTCTCATCGAACCGGCCGTAGCCGCGGACGAGGTTGGTCGCGTTGGTGCGACCTCTGTTGTCGAACGGTCCGGAGCAGTAGTACTCCTTGTTGTCCACGCTGTAGGCGAGCGAAGCCACCCCGAGTTGTCGGAGCTGAGCGCCGCATTTGACCTTCTGGGCGGTGTCCTTGGCGGCCCCGAGCGAGGGTAGGAGAATGCCGATCAAGAGCGCGATGATTGAGATGACGACGAGCAGCTCGATGAGCGTAAAGCCCTGGCGCCCCGCACACTTCTGACGTGAGTGGTACCCCAACCCGGTTCTCCCCAGACTGCCTACGCGCCGGGTCCCCACCGTCGCGAGCGATTTATATCCGTTGCGCCAAAGTGGTTATGCGTGGGACATGCGAAGAACGTGTCAAGAACGTGTGAAGACGCCTCTGGACGGGTGTCTTGAGGGCGGTCTCGGGGGTTATCCCGTCACCAATTCTGGACCGAACACATCACAAAACAATTGAGAAGACAACGAAATATGAAAATGCGGTCTCTTTGCGCACTCTGCATCGCGTCTTGACAAAGTGCTCTGTGGGGCTCACTAGTCTTCATCCAAAAGCGAGAGAGATCTCGCCCGGGTTGTTCGAGAAAAGACTGGAAATTGGAGCTCGCATGAATATCACAGAACTTTGCAGGATGCAGCCGCCGGACAAGTGTAAGCGTGGATTCACGCTCATCGAGCTGTTGGTTGTGATCGCGATTATCGCGCTCTTGATCGGCATTCTTCTTCCGTCGCTCGGCAAAGCACGGGCGACTGCGCAGCAGATCGCCGCGGCGGCGAACGAGCGTGGTGTCGCGCAGGCGAACGCCGCGTACAACAGCTCGAACAAGGACTACATCCCGCCTTCGTACGTGTACGGTGCCGAGAAGACCGGCTTCAAATGGAGCGCCCAGGACCAGCAGACAAGCAATCCGACCGCAGTCAATGGCTATGTCCACTGGTCGATGGCCATCTTCGACGGTGACAGCACCGCCGGCGAGGCGTTCGAGAGCCCCGCGGTGACCAACGGCGGCGCTCCGCGGACCAACCCCGGATCAAACCCCGACGACTGGGAGCCCGCACAGCGTGACGAGCTCTCGCAGCGGCAGGGATCGAACTCGGCTCTCCCGCAGGACCGCCAGCTCGCTCGCGTGGCCTTCGCCGGCAACGGTGCGATCTTCCCGCGCAACAAGTTTGGCTCGGCGCCCGGCTCACGCCTGAACAGGCTCGTCAAAGACTCTGAGATCTGGAACGCGTCGAAGACCATTCTCCTGTGTGAGATCTATGACTCGGGATTCAGCTGGGAATCGCTGAGGCCGCCGTCCGGAGGTGACGACGCATTCCTGATCAAGAGCCACCGTCCGGTTCAGCCGTTCGGCGCTGACGGCGATTACAGCGACACCGCCATCTACAACGCCCCCAGTTATCCGGGCGGCAACGGCCCTGCTCGGTATCGCTACCAGAGCACCGATCCGGACGACGGCGAACTCACCGAAAAAGACAAGGACAAAGGCGACGGCTCGATGCTTGAGCGTGGGCTCGACATGGCCGGGCAGACCCACTCCGGCAAGGGCAACTTCTGCTTCGTCGACGGTCACGTCGAAACGATGACCACCATCGAGACCGTTGAGAAGCGCCTGTGGGGCGACAAGTACTACTCCATCACCGGCGACAACCGGATCGAGAAGGCCTCGCGCAGCAACTGACCACAACCCTCCGACACGGTTGAGAGGCCGTGTCGGGGATTCGCAAGAGGTCCCGAGCAGGGAAGCTCGTTCATCCGTTCAGAACCGGCATGAGGAGGCCGGTGCGCGATCGGTGTGTCCCGATCACGCGTTGTGAATCGCACAGTTCACAGGTCCATCACACAGAGAGAACAATCCATGAAGAATCAAGTCAAGATCCTGAGTCTCGTGGCCGCCTGCGGCCTCGCCGGTATCGTGAATGCTCAGCCGTACGAGGTCACGATCTCGGGCGCCACGCTGCTCGAGAACTTCCTGAAGTCGTCGGCATCGACCAATGACTTCATCGACCTCGACGGTGACGGTGTTGCCGGCAGCGTCAACGCCGACAACGAGCAGCTCGCCAACCAAGGCAGCTCGACCGCGGCCGCGCTCGCCAGCGACTACTTCGTCATCCAGTACACCGCGGTGGGCTCGGGCAACGGCATCGCCGACCTCGATCGTCGCGGCTGGAGCCGCAAGCACACGTCCGGTTTCGTCGATGGCGTGACGAACTACATCCGTGGCGTCGACGACTCGGCCGATACAACCCCCGACAACCCCTACAGCGGCATCACGGGCAACATCCTCGGCGACGATTCGTTCGTTTCGTCGGGTGTGGCTGACGGCTTCATGAACCGCGTCGCCTTCATCAGCGGCGGCTCACGCCTCGGTGTCGCCAATGCGAACACGCCCCGCGGTTATCCGTTCCGTACCGACGTCGCTGGCACCCACACGCCCTCGACCAGCACCAATGACGCCACCCACGGCGTGCAGATCGACCTCGCCCCGACCGACGTGCCCGTCGCCTGGTTTATCACCCAGGCCGGCGCCGGCATGTTCGACAACTTCCCCAACACCCCGGGCTACGGCAACAACACCGTCACCAGCCTCAACTTCGACGGCTCGTCCGCCGGCGAGAGCAACGCCCTCAAGACCCTCGTCAACACCAACACGAACACCGCCAGCCCCGACGCCAACACCATCTACTCCACGCAGTTCACAACCGCCGTCGTCGGCTACCTCGTGAACTACGGCACCGGCTACTCGCAGATGGACATGAGCGACCTGCGTCACGGCTTTGCGACCGGTCGTCTGGCGACCGGTGAGAACCTCACCTTCGTCACCCGTGACTCGGGTTCGGGTACCCGCAACGCCGGTATGAACGGCCTCTGCCTCGATCCGTCCTACGGGATCGGTGAGAACATCGGCCTCGAAACCGCAAGCTCCGCCAACGACCTGATCGGCCCGAACTACCAGCCCTCCAACAAGGGCGGCTCAAGCCGTATGGACGGTACCGTCCGCAACACCCGTCTCGGCGTCGGCTACACCGGTGCGGAGCGCCTCTTCAACTCCGGCTACAAGACCGCCAACAACGGCACGGGCCAGATGGACATGCTCGCTGTTCGCAACGACATCTTCGGCACCGGCGGCGCGACCTACAACCGCCCCAGCATCGGCAACGTGCTCCACAACGACCGCGACACCGGCTACATCGCGCAGGCCCCGTCGGACATCGCCTCGATCGGCGATCCTCGCAACGAGACCATGCCCGGCGGCGTCCCCGGCAACACCAACCCGCCCATGGACAACCCCGCCGCGGCCGGCTACCTCAACAACATCCGCGCCGCCGTCGCCGCGTTCGCGGGTGATCCCGGCACGACCGAGGACTTCTTCAGCCCGGGCGAGTTCCTCGCGTTCAACTACATCCCGTCGGACGCCACCGACTTCATTCCGGGTCAGGGCATTTGTGATCCGGTGATGAACGTCACCAACGTCACCCTCCAGAACTTCGTCGCAGCCACCAACGTGCTCGGCAACAGCGTGTACGCATCGTTCGACAACACCGCCCGCGGCCGCGTCCCGGTCCGCACAACGGGCACGGTCTACGCCGACGGCGTTGCCAACGGCAGCAACTACATCGCCGAGTCCGGTGCGGTCGTTTCGTACTCGACCACCATCACCAGCCGCAACAAGATCCAGGGCGACTTCAACGCCGACGGCCTCCGCGACTGGAACGACATGGCAGCCGTCGTCGACGCCTGGGAAGAGCGCGCGGGCACCGGCCCGGCCTGGGCACCGGCCACCGGTGTTGCCGGCTCGGGCGCTGACTTCGTGCTCGATCTCACCGGCGACTTCAACGGTGACGGCAGCTTCACACTCGTCGACGTTCGCTACTTCGCCGACGGCCTCGCCGTCGATCCGGCTACCGGCATCCTGAATCGCGCCGAGGGCTTCGTCCGTGCGGACGCCGCTTCGGCTTCGGGCAACGCGTTCGGCACCTCGATGGCGACCGGTGTGGCTTACAGCGCCGGCGCTTCGGCTGCCGACGTGGCCGGTGCCACTGGCACCACCCCGGGCTTCGCCCCGGTCGGCGCCGACGGCGTCGTTGGTGCGGCCGACCTCGACTACATCTACGCTCAGTTCGCCGACCTCGCCGGCAGCGAGCTCGACTGGACCGACACGGACGACGTCTCGAGTCCTAACCGTTTCGGTCTCATCCGTGACCTCTCGGCCGACGTCAACGGCGACATGCTCGTCAATCAGGACGATGTCTGTGCCGTGCTCGCTTTCCTCGGCACCTCCAGCGGCGACGTCAACCTCGACGGCGTTGTGAACGCCTCGGATACTTCCATCGCCAACAGCAACCTCGGCAACGCCGGCGGCTGGGCCGACGGCGATGTCAACGGCGACGGCATGGTCACTTCGGCCGACGTCAACATCATCACCGGCGCTGCCCCGGATCCCTGCAGCGGCTCGGTCACCTACGACTGCTGCGACACCAACAACGACGGCAATTGCAGCCCCGCTGACTTCTCGGCTTGGGTCGCCGCCTTCAACACCCAGGCCCCGCGCTGCGACACCAACCAGGACGGCAACTGCACCCCGGCCGACTTCTCGTCGTGGGTTGCGGCCTTCAACGCCAGCACCAGCGGCAGCCCCATCACTTGCACCGAGTAAGTGATCCACTGAAAACCCGGGCAGGAATTCTCTGATTCCTCCCAGTCCCCGGCGTCACCCGCTCCCCAGCGGGTGACGTCTTTTTTAGAGCATGGGAACATAACTCCGGCCTGATGCCAACAATGGGTCATCGGCCACACTGTGGCGAGCATCCAAGGAGCAAGAGCGAGCCCATGCTGATCCTGAGCCTCATCGGCGCACTCGTCATCGGAATCACACTGGGCCTGATGGGCTCGGGCGGCTCGATTCTCACGCTCCCGCTCTTGGTCTATCTCCTCGGCCGAGAGGGCGATATCGCCATCGCCGAGTCACTGGCCATCGTCGGGGGTATCGCCGCGTTCGGAGTCATACCGCATGCCCGCAAACACCTGGTTGAGTGGCGCACCGCGTTGATCTTCGGTCTGCCCGGGATGGCGGGTGCCTTTCTTGGCGCGATTGTCGGTGCCTGGATGGACAACACCGTTCAGCTGATCCTCTTCGCGATCGTCATGCTTGGTGCGGCGACGTTCATGTTCCGCAAATCCAAGCGTGGATCCGACACCGGCGCCCCAGACACAGCTGAAGGGCGACCCTCGCCGGTGCTGGTTGGCATCCAGGGCCTGATTGTTGGGGTGATGACGGGCATCGTGGGTGTGGGTGGGGGGTTTCTGATCGTGCCGGCGCTCGTGCTGCTCGGCAAGCTCCCGATCCACCGTGCAGTGGCCACGAGTCTTCTCGTGATCGCCGCCAACTCAGCCGTCGCGTTTACACGCTACACCATCGGTCTCTCGGCCGAGGGGTTGCACGTGGATTGGGGCATCATCGGGATGTTCATCGCGGTGGGCGCGGGCGGCACATTCGTGGGCAAGGCCCTGGGCGGGCGGATCAGCCAAGCCACGCTTCGACGGATATTCGCAGTATTCCTTGTGGTCATGGGCATCGTCATCATCTCGCGCGAGTCGGTAAAGCTGCTTTCTGCCCCGTCGAATGTTGATCCGTCCGATGCTTCGGCTGTTGACTGAATCTGCACATGCTTTCGCGGCCTGGCCTGTGCAGGCGTGATTCCCTTCGTGTACATTGCCCTGCCTGCCAAGCGACTTGTACAGGGGATCCGCAATGCATGCACGACGTGTTGTTCCGCTGGCCGCGCTGATTCTGGCATTCTCGATCACGAGCACCGCTGCACAGGAAGTCCAGAACGAGGACACAGCACCAGCGCACACTCGCCACCTGCATCCGCACAATCCAGATCACCCGATTTCCGATGATCAGAGCCGGTTCTTCACGAACCGATCGTCCGACATCGTCCTGCCGTTGCCGGGTGAATCGGACGCATTCTCGTTCGTGGTCTACGGCGACCGCACGGGCGGGCCTGACGCGGGCATCAACATCCTGAAGGACGCGGTCCGCGACACGAACCTGCTCGAGCCCGACTTCGTGATGACGGTCGGCGACTTGATCAACGGCTACAACGCGACCGACGAGTGGATGTCGCAGATGCGCGAGTTCAAGGACGTGATGAACGCGCTCATCTGCCCGTGGTTCCCCGTCGCGGGCAATCACGACGTGTACTACCGCGGCGAAGGACGGACGAACGACGAGCACGAGCTCGATTACGAGATGCACTTCGGCCCGCTGTGGTACGCGTTCGAGCACAAGAACTGCTTCTTCATTGTGCTCTACACCGACGAAGGCAACCCCGTCACGCACGAGCGGAGCATCAGCAAGCCCGAGTGCCAGGAGATGAGTCCCGAGCAGCTCGCTTGGTTGGGGCAGATGCTCGAAGAGGGCAAGGACGCCGAGCATGTCTTCCTCTTCCTGCACCATCCGCGATGGCTTGGCGGCAACTACGGCGATTCGTGGGAGATCGTCCACAAGATGCTCGTCGAAGCAGGCAACGTCTCGGCGGTGTTCGCCGGGCACATCCATCGCATGCGATACGACCCGCGCGACGGCATCGACTACGTGACGCTCGCGACCGTTGGCGGTCATCAGAACAAGGTTGTCCCCGACGCGGGCTGGCTCCACCATTACAACATCGTCACCGTCCGCCCGAACCAGATCGCGCACGCCGCCGTGCCGGTGGGGCAGGTGATCGATGTCCGCGAGCTGACGGGCGATGTTGCGGATCAGGCCGTGCGTCTGGCTCAGGAGGGAGTTACGCTCTCGCCTTCGCTCCTGATCAATTCCTCGGGCATCAGCGAGGGCGAGGTGAACCTGACGTTCCGCAACCCGACAGAGTATGCAGTCGATTACACGCTCATGCCCGAATCGCGTGACTCACGGTGGAGAGCGTGGCCCGAGCATCTCCACGGCTCGCTCGAACCGGGCGAAGAACTCCACGCGAGCTTCCAGCTCGCTCACGCAGGCGGGCTCGACGAGGCGTACCGCGACATCGCGGTTTTCGTTGACGCGGAGATGCTGCTGCCGGGGCATCGCTACGCGATGCCCACCATCGAGAAGCAAGTCTCAGTCAATCTCGACGTCGACTCGCTCTCGCCTGCGACCGAAGAACTGGCGCTCGTGCTCGATGGCGAGTCTGCGGGCGTTGTGCAGAGCGACTGGCTCAAGCTGCCCGACGGCCCGCTCACGCTCGAGTGCTGGTTCACGGGCGACGACTACGAAGGCAGGCGGGGCCTGGTCACCAAGACCGAGGGCAGCGAGTACGGGTTATTTGTTTCCGACGGCAAGCCCGGCTTCTCGGTCCACGTGGGCGGCGCATACGCCGACGCCGACTTCGACACAGCCGCCCTTCAGCCGGGCGTGCGCTACCACCTCGCGGGCGTCTACGACGGCACGCAGGCCAGGCTCTATCTCGACGGCAAGCTCGTGGCCAGCGTCGACAAGAAAGGCGAACGCAAGACCAACACTCTGCCTCTGATGATCGGCGCCGACGTCGATGGGTCAGGCAACCCCACAAGCCAGTTCGCCGGCACGATCGAGGCGGTCCGCCTGTCGAGCACGACGCGCTACACGGGCGAGCAGTTCAAGCCGGCTGAAGCCTGGGAAGCCGACGACGCAACGGTGCTGCTGCTCGACATGGACCGGCGCATGGGTCCGTGGGTGATCGACGAGTCGGGCCACGGCGCGCACGCCAAGCTCGTCGGCAAGGCCAAGCTGGAATAGTGGTGGGGCGATCGAAGGGGAGAAGTAAGAGCCACCTGTCGGACTCGAACCGACGACCTGCGGTTTACAAAACCGCTGCTCTACCAACTGAGCTAAGGTGGCGTGCGTCCATGATATGCCCGCCGGGCTAGCCGGGCATCAGGTTCCCGAGCCTGCCGTTGACGATCTCGGCCTGTTCGCGGCAGATAGTCGCGTCCGGGCCGGTCAGCGTGATGTGCCCGATCTTCCGCCCCTTGCGCTCGGCCTTGGCGTAGTCGTGGATGTGGGCGCCGGTCACCCCGGCAAGGGCATCGGGCGCCGGGCGTTTCCCGATGATGTTCAGCATCACCGAGTGCCCAGTCGCCTCGGCCGATCCCAGCGGCAGACCCATGACCGCGCGGACGTGGTTCTCGAACTGCGACGTCCGCGCCCCTTCGATCGTCCAGTGTCCGGTGTTGTGCACGCGAGGCGCCATTTCGTTGGCCAGCAGTCTGCCGCCCACGTCGAAGAACTCGATCGCGAAGACACCCACGTAGTCGAGTCGCTCGGCGATCTTGCGGGCGGCCCGCCTGGCCTGGGTTTCGGTCTCGTCGGTGACGTTCGCCGGCGCGACGCTCCGCACCAGCATGCCCTGCTCGTGCGTGTTCTCGGCGAGCGGGAAGGCGACGAACTCGCCCTCTCTCGATCGGCACGCGATGATCGACAGCTCGCGGTCGAAGGCGACAAACGATTCGTAGATGCAGCGCGTCTCACCGATCCACGCGCGTGCTTCGGTGGCATCGACGTTGGTGCGGAGCACGCGCTGGCCCTTGCCGTCGTACCCGCCCGAGCACGATTTCACGACCGCCGGCAGCCCAAACTCACGTACCGCGACGTCCAGCTCTGCCGCGTTCGACACCTCGCGATAAGGCCCGATCGGAACGCCCGTGGATTCAAAGTATCGCTTCTCGGCGATGCGGTCCGACGACACACGCAGCGCCTCGGCGTTTGGATCGATCCGCACCCTTCCCTCAAGGAGTTCGAGGCTCGATGTCGGTACGTTCTCGAACTCGAACGTCACAACATCGGCCCGCTCTGCGAGCTTCAGGAGTGTTTCACGGTTGTCGTACGCGCTGACCCAGAGTTCCGCGTCGCTGGCGGCGCAGGCGTCCGGGTTCGGGTCGATCGCGATGCACGAGATGCCCAGAGGCTTGGCTGCACGAGCCATCATCTGCGCAAGCTGACCCCCGCCCAGGACCCCGAGCACGGGACCGTCGCTCACTGGCTGCTCCCGAGTTGCGAACCGGCGGTGGGATCGGTCGGGACACTCTCCGTCTGCTTCTGGCGGAATGCTTTGACGCGTTCGGCGAGCGAACTGTCTGTCGTGGCGAGCATCTGTGCGGCCAGGAGCCCGGCGTTCTTCGCGCCGGCTTCGCCGATGGCGAGCGTCCCCACGGGCACGCCCCCGGGCATCTGCACGATCGAGAGCAGCGAGTCGAGCCCGCTGAGTGCCCGCGACTGCACGGGCACGCCGAGCACCGGCAGGTGCGTCATCGAGGCGACCATCCCCGGCAGATGCGCCGCCCCACCCGCGCCGGCGATGATGATCCGCAGCCCGCGGTCCGCGGCGGACTTGGCGTACTCAACAAGCCGATCGGGTGTCCGGTGCGCCGAGACGACGAGCGACTCGTGCGCGACGCCGAGCGATTCAAGCGCGTCGGCCGCGAGTTTCATCGTGGGCCAGTCGGAGGTCGAGCCCATGACGATGCCGACCAGTGGCTTCTCTTGGGGGGCTTGGCTCATGGCTTAGGGTAGTCGCCGAGGGCACCGTCCGTCTCATGCGGCTGTCGTGTGCGTCCACTCCCAATCCATCCACTTCTGGCACGATTCGATGAGCACGCGCGACGAGACAGGCTTGGTGAGGTAGTCCTGGCAGCCGGCGTTCAGACACCGCTGGCGGTCGCCTTCCATCGCGTGGGCGGTCAGCGCGACGATCGGCCCGAAGTAGCCGAGTTCGCGGAGCATCGCAGTCGCGGAGTAGCCGTCGATCTCGGGCATCTGCATGTCCATCAGCACGAGGTCGTACCGATTTTTGTCCGCCGGCTCAAGCTGCTGAACAATCTCGACGGCCTCACGCCCGTTGCAGGCGATACTCACATCGGCGCCAGCTTTGCCGAGCATGTACGAGAGCAGCCGCTGATTGTCCGGTCCGTCTTCCACCAGCAGGATGCGCCGCCCCACGAGACCGTCACGCCTGATGGCCGAAGACTTCCGCGGAAGCGGGCTGTTTGTCGGGAGAGGGTCTGGGCGGCACATCGAACTGTCTGGGTTCTGAACGACTTCGATCGTCACCGTAAACGTACTGCCGACGCCAAAGACGGAGTCGATGACAAGGTTGCCACCGAGTCGCTTGGCGAAGGCATTCGTCAGTCGCAGGCCAAGCCCGGTGCCGCCGAATCGACGGGTCATCGAGCCGTCGGCCTGTGTAAACGGGTCAAAGTTCTTGAGAATCTCGACGTCTTGCGCGGCGATACCGATGCCGGTATCGCGCACAGCGATCACCAGCCTGCCCGTTGTGTCCGGGAGCGATTGGTAAGACACATCGACGGTGACCTTGCCCTGTTCCGTGAATTTCACGGCGTTCCCGATCAGGTTCAGGAGAATCTGCCGGATCCGCGTCGGGTCTGAATTGACCGAGGTGGGCAGCTCGGTTTGGAAATTGACGCCGAGCTCGATGCCCTTGGCGACGGCTCGCGCGGAGAGCATTGAAACCGCCTCGCGGACGAGCGTGCCCGGGCAGAGTTCGACCGATTCGATCTGCATCATGCCAGCATCGATCTTGGTCAGATCCAGAATGTCGTTGAGAATGACGAGCAAGTGCTCCGCGTTGTTCTGGATCGCCGTCACGGAATTCTTGAGTTGTTCGGAGTCGTGCGTAATGCCATCGTCGTTGGCGAGCAGGTCGGTGTAGCCCATGATCGCCGTGAGCGGCGTGCGGATCTCGTGGCTCATGTTGGCAAGGAACTCGCTCTTGGCGGTGTTGGCGCTCTCGGCGATCTCCTTGGCATGCATGAGGTTCTGATTGGCGATGACCAGGTCGGACACATCCCAGTTCACGCCGGTGAGTGACTTCGGAGTGCCATCGGGTAGGCGGGTCACAGTCGCGGCAACGCTGATATGCCGGATTGTGTTGCCACCGGGCAATATCCGGAATGTGGTTTCCACATGATCGAGCCCGCCCTCGATCTGGCGCCGAATGCTCTGCATTTTGCGGAGATCATCGGGATGCAGCCGTGATTCCCAGAGCTCCGCACTCGGGAGAATCTCGATCTCGGACGTGCCGTAGAGATCGTGCATCGTCTCGTCCCAGATCATATCACCCGTATCAAACTGAAACTCGAATACGCCGAGTCCGGCGCCTGTTGTCGCGGTTTCAAGACGGTCGGCGTATGACAACAGCCTTTCGCGTGTGCGATGGAGCTCCGACTCGATCTGGTGTCGCTCGAGTTCGGAAGCTGCGCGAGCACCAAACAACTTGAGCATCGACTCGGCCTCGAACGAATCCGTCCGGATCGATGAATCGAGAAGCACAAGCAAGCCTATCGGTTCATCCGCGCTGTTTCGGAGCACCAGGCCCGTGTAGCTCGATGCGTCGACCTCGCTGAGGAAGTGGTCTGAGGGGAACTCATGCTGCACTCGGGACGCAAAGTGGCAATAGCTGTTCTCGTAGGTCACTTCACAGGGAGTGCCGGCGAGATTGTAAGCAAAGTCGCTCATAGCGCCTTGAGGGGACCACCCCGCGACCACTTTCGCTCGCGGTGCTCCGTGCTCGTCAAGTTTGGCGATGCACGCGATGTCGACGTTCAAGGCTTCGGTTAGAACGCGGCACATGTGCTGGAGCATCGACTCGCTGGATTCAATCTGCCGGAACGAAACGATCGAGCTAAGTGCTTGTTCGAGGCGTTTGGACTGATCGATATCGATGTGGACACCGATGGCTCGAAGCGCGACGCCGCTTTCGCTGCGTTCGATGACCCTGCCGACATCCTGGATCCATCGCCAGTTGCCGTCACGGGCCTTCATCCGGTATTCGGCCCGGTACGTCGCGACTTCGCCCGCGAGGTGCCGCTTGAACTCGGCCTGTGCAACCTGCAGATCTTCGGGATGCACAAGCTCGTGCCAGGTGCTCGTCGAGTGGGACATCGCGTCGGGTTCGTAGCCGAGCATCGTGAACCAGTTGTCGTTGTAGTAGATTTCGCCGGTCTGGATCCACTCGTCCCACAGGCCCTGGTGGGTGATATCGATCGCCATGTCAAGGCGATCCTTGATCAGCTTGCTCTGGGTGACCTCGCGCGTCAGGCAGAGCACCTTGCGCACCGAAGGATCCGAGCCGGGAATGTCGATCCGCTTCGCACGCTGAGAGAGCCACCTCCGTGCGCCGTGAGCACCGATGAGTTCAAACTCAACCTCCGAGATCTCGCCCTCGACGGCCTCTCGGATGGCTTCGATGTATCGCTTCCGATCGTTCGGCCTGAGAAAGTCTGGGGCGAATTTTCCGAGAAACGGATCAGCCGATTCTGCCTCCATGAAATCGACGCATGCCTGGTTCATCGCAAGCACGATGCAGTTCTCGTCGAGGATCTTCAGGCAAGCCGTTTCGAGGTCACTGGTGAATGTGTTGCACGCATCGCTCTTGAGAACAGAATTGATATCCATACCTGATGCGAGCCGAGCGGTATTGTCTGTATGCACGCCATATGTTTGTACAAACAGCGCCGTGAATACCGCCGAACCCGCGAACGGAGCAAGGCATAGGAAGAACAGAACCTCGTGATCGATCGGGAGGGTCACCGTTTCAGCGTTCAGGATCGGCATCACGAGCAGGCGGAGAGTTGCTGCTACAGCCCCCAGCCCGAAGAGCAAGAAGGCCGCGATCAGCGGCCAAGCCCAATCGAATGGTCGCCTTGGTGTCGTTTGTTGCTCGATCCGTGTCATACCCGCTCGTGACCTCGTGAGAGCCGTGGGCCTTTCGGCTCAGGACTATCGGTCGTCAGCAGAGGGGGGGATCTTGAACCTGTTGATTCAGAACAGGAAACTCGACATTGGGTGTGAACAATCTACACCAATATGAGGTAGAGCTGGTACCCGAGATCGGTGGGTGCGTGGATTACCACAACAGAATGTAAATCGCGACCGTCACCGCGATAACCGCCAATCCGACGGGGAGAGACCCGCGCCAACGCTGCATATCGATCTTGGGCCGATCGGGCAGCATCGCGGCCTCGGGCAGCGGTTTCATCATGCCCCAGAGGCCCATCATGCCGACGAGCAACACGAACAGGATGAACATGTGATAGAGGAAGCTCAGCGAAGAGTATCTCCAGAGCGCCTCCACCAAGCCGCCGGCTTTGATTGCGTTGGATTCGTTCCAGATCCACGATGGCGATCGGCTCGCCAGGTAGAAGAGCGGGCCGGCGATGAATGCCGTGCGCGCCGCAGCCGCGGGCACACGGCGCATCAGCAGTCCCGCGAAGAAGACGGCCGCCGTGGGCGCCGAGACGAAGCCCCAGAATTCCTGGATATACCCGAAGACGCCGTCGAACGAGCGGATGGCCGGCGCCCAGAGACAGGCCGCGATCGCCAGGATCGCCGTCACGTTCCGGCCGCACGCCACGTACTGCTTCTCGGTCATGTCTCGGCGGACATACACGGACCAGAGGTCGAGCGTGAATACGGTCGCCGCGGAGTTCAGCCCCGAGTTGAACGTGCTCATGATCGAACCCGCAACGGCGGCGATCATGAGGCCCAGCGCGCCCACCGGCAGCAGCTCCTTCATGAGCATCGGATAGGCCTTGTCCATCTGTGATGGGTCGAGCTTCTCGCCCAGGATCTGCACCGCCATCATCCCGGGGATCACGATGAGCATGGGCAGAATCAGCTTGATGCCCGCGGCGAAGAGGACGCCTTTCTGTCCTTCCTTGAGCGAGCCGGCGCCGAGCGTGCGCTGCGTGATGAACTGATTGAGCCCCCAATAGAAAAGCACGGGGATCCAGATGCCCGACACGAGCGCGAGCCCGGGCAGGTCGGGGTCGTCCCACGGGCGGATGAGGCTCATCTTGTCGCCCTGGCCCTCGACAAAGCTCTGCCAACCGTGGGCAAGCCCCTGCCCGCCGCCGAGTTCGATCAGCGCCAGCACAGACACGGCCGCCCCGCCGAGCAGCAGCCCGAGCCCCTGGATGAGGTCGGACCACACGACCGCTTTCAGGCCGCCGAACACCGTGTACACGCCGGCCGCGATACCGATGCCCCAGACGCCGATGTTGAACGCGAGCGTGTCGGCCGACTCGGCGCTCATGCCGTGCGCCCGCTGCAGGTAGCCCGGCAGATCAAGCACACTCGAGAGGAAGGTCGAGCCCGCAAAGAGCACCGTGGCGAGTACGGTCAGCACGAAGAACACGACCATAAGCGCCGCCATGATCGATCGTGTCGTGCGGTCGAAGCGGTACTCGAGAAACTCGGGCATGGTGTAGATGCCCGCGAGCAGCATGACGGGCAGGATCCACCACGCGACGAAGACGAGCGCCACCGCGGCGACCCACTCATAGCCCGCGATGGCGATGCCGTTGCGGGCAGCGCCGCCCGTCATCCCGACAAAGTGCTCGGTCGAGATGTTCGACGCGATGAGCGAGATGCCGATCAGCCACCACGTGAGCTTTCGGCCCGCGAGGAAGTAGTCGTCGCGCGAGCGTTCGCCACGCGACGCCACAATCGAGACAACCGCGACGACGACAAGCGAGAGCATCAGTATGACCACATCGATCGTCGCGAGCATGAATAAACCCCCGTGCTATGCCTGACTTTGAATGAGCCGATCCTGCCCGAGCACCCGGCCTCGCCACGCGTCGATGAGCGAGGCGATCGCGAGGCTCTCGTCGTGGGCCACCATCGGCCAGGCGGGTTGGACTTCGCGCGTCTCGACGAGCCTTGCGACTTCGACAGCCTCCATCGAGTAGCAGCAGTGCTCGGACAAAGGGAACTCTGAGACGCGATCGCCCACTTTGTTTGTGATTGCGACTTCGCCCCGTGTGCCTTCGCGGTCGCCGCCCGGCAGGAACGCAGAGGGCAGCGTGATCGTGCCGGCGTCACCGGTCACCTCGACGAATAGACCGAGCGGCCTGCGGAACGAGCAGGACACACGGACCGGGATCTCGCCGGCGATCGTGAGCGAAGCCTCGGTGTCGATCTCGACGCCCGTATCGATGAGACTGCCCTCGGCGCTGTCGATCGCGATCGCGTCGAAGCCGTGCCCGATGGCACGAGCGAGCATCGTGACAGCCGAGAGCGGGTAGCCCCCGATGTCGTAGATCACGCCCCCGCCGAGCTCGGGCGAGCGGAGCCGCTCGGGCGTCTGGTCCTCGCACGCCACGCCGAAGCCCGCGTCGATGCGCCGGATGCGTCCGATCGCGCCGTTCGTGACGAGCTCGATGGCCCGCGCGATCTGCGGGTGCGTGCGGTACATCCACGCCTCGACCAGTGGCACGTCGCAAGTGCGCGAGTGCTCGAGCAGCGCACCGGTCGCCTGAGCACTGGTGGTCATAGGCTTCTCGCAGAGCACGGCCATGCCCGCGTCGAGCGCCGCATGCGCCGCCTCGGCGTGCATCGGGTGGGGCGTGGCGATGTAGACCGCATCGACGCCTTCCATCGCGAGCAGCTCATCGAGAGACGGGGCCACATCGCCGCCGAATGTCTGCGCAAAGCGCTCGGCCGTTGCGGTGGTGCGCCCAAAGACACCCCGGATCGCGCCCGCGCCGCTGCGGGCCAGGGCGCGCGCAAAGACGCTTGCGATCTCGCCCGGGCCGACAACGCCCCATCCGATCGGGGCCGGAGGATTTTGGTCGTCAGGGCCCGCCATGCGTGTCCTCGGTGACAAAGCTGTTGGAGAGCGCGTTGCCGAAACGCTTGAAGTCGTAGAACTTCCAGACGAGTTCTTTCTCGGGCGTCACCTCGATGATCTGCGGCTGGCCCTCGCCCGCGTGGCAGTTGCCGATCACGGTGTTGCCATTGCTGAGCCTCTGCACGGTTGTGACCCACGTGAGCGTGACGCCCTCGATCTCGTTCTGCGCGACGCTCCAGACGATCTCGCCCTCCGGGTTGACCTCTATCACGCCGTGACCGTTGCCCGTCCCGATGAGCGTGTTGCCGGTGTCGAGCCTGACTGCTGAGAAAAGCGCGTTGCCCTCGCCCTCGTGCTGTGCGCCGGTGATCGGGTCGGTCCAGCTCGTGGGCACGTCGTACGCCCAGATGACATTGCCGACCCGGTCGTACTCACGGACAACGCCGTCGAACTCGTGCGCGACGAGGTAGTTGCCCTCGGGCGTCGTGCGCACGAGGCGCGTGTCATGGTGGGGGTCGGGATTGTCGACGGTCAGTGGGGTCGCAGAAAGCAGCTTGCCATCGTGGTCAACCTCGATGATCCGCGAGGGGCCGCTCTCGGCGATCATGGTCGAGCCGTCGGGCCGACGCTCGAACGCGTGCACCTCGACGCGTTCGCCCTCGTTCTCGCGGTTCATCGTGCTCGCGTCGTACGACCAGACGGTTTCGTTCGTCTCGGGGTTGACTTCGACGAGCTGTGTCCACGAGGTCTGGAAGAGGATGTTGCCGTTCGGCAGGATGTGCAGGTCGTGGATGTTGTCGATCTCGAATTCCCACACGGTGGTCGGTGCGCCGAGTGCGACCTCGCGCATGAGCGCGATGCGGTTGGTGGAGTAGTCGGCAGCGAGGATGAGCCTCGGCCCGCCGCTGACCGTGAACGCATCGGCCAACGCCTCGCCCTTCTCGATGACAAGCTCCGGGCGACGCGCTCGCAGCGACTCGATCGCAGCGCCTGTCACGCCCGTCTCGAAAAGCACGACGCGTTCGAGCGCCGGCGAAGCCTCGATCGCGCCCAGCACGCCGTCCGTCACGGGCGTCGAATGCAGGTTGAGCTTGCGGAGTCTCGGCGTCCGATCCAGCATCGCGTTCACAAACGCGTCGTCTGCGTTCGAGCGTTCGAGCCTCAGCCGTTCGAGTCGCTCGAACGTGATCTCGCCCAACTCGCCCGTGATCGTGCGCCCAGCAAGCGACAGATCGACCACGCGCGGCGCGATCGGAGCAAGCTCGGCGAACTTGGCGACATCCAGCGGCTCGCTACCCAGCGACAGATCAACCACCAGCTCGTCGCCCGGAAGTTCCGTGACGAATGCGCCAAAGTCTGTGCGCGCGCTCTCGATGATCTCGGACTCGCTCGGAGCGGGTGTGCTCGGTTCACTCGTCTCGCTGGTCAGCGATGTGTCGGCATTCGGCGCGGGCACTGTCGGGGGCGGGGTGGGCATCGTCTCCGCGCCGTCGCGGATCCAGCGCATCACTGCCAGCACCTCGGCGTCGCCGATCGGCTCGCCCTCGGGGGGCATGATGTCGAAGTCGCCCTGCGGCAGCGAGATCCGCCGGAACATCTCGCTCTTCGACGGATCGCCCGCAACGGTGACCGTGGCGATGCCGTCGGGTGTGTCGAGCCGGAGTCGGCCCTTCTGCTTGCTCGCGCCGTGGCATTCGTAGCAGCGTGCTTCGAGCATCGCCAGAACGATCTGCGCGTCGCTGCCCGCTTCGTTCGATTCGACTGGGGCGGGTGCGTCGGCTGCTTCGCCCGGGCCGATGAGGTTGGCGATGAACGGCGGCGCGTAGCGTGTGAGGTAGGTCTCGCCGTGGGTCATCGTGCCGCCCATGTGCCCGGCGACGGTCATGAGCCCGAGCGCCAAAGAGAGCACGACGAACCGCACAAGCACCGACGCCCACCGGGGCGTGAGGGCGATCACCGCGCCGATGAACAGCACCACCGCGAACGCGATCCCGATCCAGCGATGCCAGAAGAGAAGGTCCTCGGCGTAGCCGCCCTCGCCCGCCAGGAACCAGCCCGCGACGGCCGCGGTGATCGCCGAGAGCGCCGTCGCCCAGACGAGGAACCTGCGCGTCGCGGTGATCTTCTCGGGCTTCTTGAAGACGGTCATCATCTCGACGATGACCAGCGCCGCGAGCATGCCGATGGGCATGTGCACGACCAGAGGGTGCAGCCGCCCGATGAACATGAGCCAGTCGGTCTCGGCGAGTGTGCTTGTCATGATCGTTGTCATCATGCAAGTATCTGCCTGATGGGCTCGGCGCCTTCAACACCGACCAGGCTCTCGTCGAGGCCGTTGAAAAAGTAGGTTAGCCCGTTGGGGTCCATACCCATGAGGTGCAGGATCGTCGCGTGCAGATTCTTGACGTGGAAGCGGTCCTGCACGGCTTTGGCGCCCAGCTCGTCGGTCTGCCCGATGCTGATGCCGCCCTTCACACCGCCGCCGGCCATCCACATCGTGAATCCCCACGAGTTGTGGTCGCGTCCGGTGCCGCTGGCGTACTCGGCGGTAGGCTGGCGTCCGAACTCGCCGCCCCAGACGACGAGCGTCTCGTCGAGCAGCCCGCGCTGCTTGAGATCCTTGAGCAAACCCGCGACGGGGCGGTCGGTGCGACCCGCATGGCGTGTGTGGTTGAGCACGAGGTCGCCGTGCGCGTCCCAGTTGTCGTCGTTGTGCCCGCCGCCCGAGTAGACCTGGATGAACCGCACGCCCCGCTCGACGAGCCTCCTCGCCATCAGGCACTTCTTACCGAAGTTGTGCGTCTCACTCCGGTCAATGCCGTAGAGCTCGAGCGTTTCCTTCGATTCTTTCTCCAGTTCCACGGCCTCGGGCGCCGCCGACTGCATGCGGTAGGCCAGCTCGAACTGGTTGATCCGCGAGTGCAGCTCGTGATTGCCGCCGCGCTTAGCCGCGTGCGATTCGTTCATCAGGCGCAGGCGGTCGAGGAGCTTGCGTTGCACGCCGTTCTGCAGGTGCTCGGGCGTGTTGAGGTCGAGGATCGGCACGCCCTCGGAACGCAGCTGCACGCCCTGGTGCGAGGCGGGCATGAAGCCGCTCGTCCAGTTCTTCGCGCCGTTGATCGGCCCGCCTGTCTCGTCGAGCATGACGACATAGCCCGGCAGGTTCTCGTTGACCGACCCAAGCCCGTAGTTGACCCACGAGCCGAGGCTCGGGTGCCCGCTGATGATCCGGCCGGTGTTCATGTTTAAGAGCGCCGAGCCGTGCACCGGGCTTTCTGCGTACATCGAATGGATGAACGCGATGTCGTCGACGCACTGGCCTAGGTGCGGGAAGAGGTCCGACACCATCTTGCCGCACTCGCCGTAAGGGCGGAACTTCCACTTGGGCCCGACGACGCGCCCGCCCGCGCGTTTGCCTTGCCTGCCGAACGTCGGCACGTCGATCGTCTTTCCGTCGTGCTTGTAGAGGTCGGGCTTGTAGTCGAAGGTGTCGACCTGGCTTGGCCCGCCGTACATGAAGAGGAAGATGACACTCTTGGCCTTGGGCGCGTGGGTGAGGAACCGCCTGGGGTCGACGCCCGCGAGCGGGTTCGCCGAGACGCCGTCGGCGGCGCGTGCCTGGCCCGCCAACCACGACGTGCCGAGCATGCCCGCCAGTGCGACCGACGTGAAGCCGCCCGCAGCCTCCCAGAGGAACTCTCGGCGTGTCCTGCCGCAGAAATGCTCGTTGTGTCCGCTCATGGCCAGTTTTCCCGCAAACTCAATCGACCCACATGAATTCGTTCGTGTTCATCAGCATCAGGCAGCACACCTGCATCGCGCCGCGTTCGTCGAGATCGTTCTCGTCCATCAGTTCCTGCGCGAAGTTGACGAGAGCACTGCGCTCGTCATCCGTCGCTTCGCGGCTGAAGGCCAGCTCGATCGCCGCGCCGATCGCCTCTTCGAGCGAGCTTGTCTCGCCCAGCACGCGCCCGGCGAAGGCATCGGCAGCGTCGTTCATGAAGTCGCTGTTGAGCGTGATCAGCGCCTGCGTCGGCACGTTCGTCGGGAAGCGCACCGGGCAGGGTGTGTCCGGGCTCGGCTGGTCGAGGTTCTCCAAGATCGGCACGCGCAGCGAACGCTTCGTAAAGACGTACACGCTCCGGCGGGTTGCGTCTTCTTGCGTCGATGTGCCCCAGGCCTGATCCGGGCGCGATGAGGTTTCCAGTACCTCGCGCGGCATGGGCGGGTAGACGCTCGGGCCGTACATTGTGTCCGTGCGTAGCCCGCTGACGGTTAGCACCGCGTCGCGGTACTGCTCGGCGGTCAGCCTGCGCACATCCGTGCGCCCGTACCACTCGTTGTTCCCGTCGCGGGACGCGAGGTCTTCGCTCGGCACGGAGCTGGTGCGGTAGAAGCGGCTCATCATGATCTCGCGGTGCATCGCCTTCATCGACCAGCCGTTCTCGATCAATCGCACGGCGAGATAGTCGATCAGCTCCGGGTGCGTGGGCAGCATGCCGAAGCGTCCGAAGTCGCCAGAGCTTCGGCAGAGCCCTCGTCCGAAGTGGAACTGCCAGAGCCTGTTGGCCATCACGCGCGCCGTCACGAAGCTGCCCTCGTTGACGAGCCACTTCGCCAGCGCTAGGCGCCGTCCCGTCGTGTTGGCGCCGTACCACGTGCCCGAGAGGTCCGGCTCGCCCGCCCACCTGAGCACCGCGGGCACCGCGGGCGCGACGACATCGCCCGGCGCGTGCGCGCTCCCACGCCCGAGCACGTGCTGCTCGGGCGCTTTGTTGCCCCGCTCGACGACGACGAGCGCTTCGTAGGGCTCGGCCACGGGCAGCGAGCGCAAGCGCTCGATCTCCCGAGCCGTCGGCTTGAGGTCGAGTCCTCCGACCGCTTCGAGCTGCTCGTCGGATGCGAGCGAGACGCGGTCCGCGTAGGAGCCGATCCGGTCGAGCCAGCCCGAGCGGAGGCCCGCGTCGATGTACTGCCCGCCGATCGTCTGCGTGCAGGTGATCGCGATCGTGTTCGAGCCGACGACCAATGCGTTCATCGCCTGCCGATCGAGCTGGATGTCGGTGTACTGGGTCGTGTAGCCATCGAGCGAGGCGACGTGGATGTTGTTGATGAACACCTCGGCGCCCTCGTCGTGGTGGATCGACAGGATCGCGCCGTCAGGGATCGCTTCGAGCACGAAGTCCGCGCGGATGGTGATCTGCTCCGACTTCCACTGGGTCTCAACGACCGCGCCGGGTGTGCCCTTGGTGCCGAAGCCGCCCCTGGCCTCTTTCCACTCCGCGTCGTCGAATGCCTGGAGGTGCCAGTCGGCGGGCGGCTCGCCCTCGTGGTACTTCCACGTGGCGCCGCCTGCGCGCGCATCGGGCAGGATCGTCTCGCTCGGTGCTTCGGGCCAGGCGAGCTGACTGGCATAGGCCGACAGGGTCGAGCGGAGCTTGTCGATCCGGATTTCGAGTTCGTCCTTTGTGTACTGTCCCTCGGTGGGCTCGTCGGCGACCAGGCGCGTCGTGCCGCCGCCGGATTTCGTGTCGCCCTCGCCACCGAATCCGACGATGTTGTTGAAGAACGCCGTGAACGCGTAGTAGTCCTTCTGCGTGATCGGGTCGGCCTTGTGGTCGTGGCAGCGGGCGCACCCGAGCGTCATGCCCAGCGCCACCTGCCCGGTCGTATCGACGATGTCGGCCAGTTCGTCGGCCTTGGCCTGCACCGCATCGGCGGGCCCGTCGTCCCACACGCCGAGACGGTAATACCCCGTCGCGATGAGCGACGCCTCGCTCGCATCCGGATCACGCGCCAGTTCGAGCAGCTCGTCGCCCGCCAGCTGCTCCATCAGGAAGCGGTCATACGGCATGTCGTCGTTGAACGCGCGGATCACCCAGTCGCGGTACCGCCAGATGTTGGTCTTCTTGCCGTCGGTCTCGTAGCCGTTCGTCTCGGCGAAGCGCACCTGGTCGAGCCAGTGGCGCGCCCAGTTCTCGCCGTAGGAAGGAGATGCGAGGAGGCGCTCGATGAGCGCACTCCACGCCCCGTCCGCGTCCTCTTCATACGCGGCCGAGAACTCTCGCACCTCTTCTGGCGTCGGGGGCAGCCCGATCAGATCAAACGTCGCCCGGCGGATGAGTTCCTCCGGCGTTGCGAGCCCGACGGGCGCAAAGCCCTTGTCTTCCAGCTTGGCGCGCACGAACGCGTCGATCGGGTGCGCGTTCCAGACGCTGTCGGCAACGCTGGGCACCTCGGGCTTGGTCAAGGGCTGATACGCCCACCATTCCGAGTCCGTGTCGATCGTGCGCCGCTTGATCGGATGACGCGACGCGTCCGCGAGCACGCCCGCCTCGCCCTCGGGCCAGGGCGCGCCGGCAAGAATCCATTCTTCGAGAAGCTTGTATTCGTCTTCGGGCAACTGCCCCGCCGGCGGCATCGCCAGGTTCGGATCCGAATACCCGATGACGTGCAGGAGCCTGCTCACCTCGAGATTCTCCGCCTCGACCACCGGGCCGCGGGCGCCGCCCAGCGTGAACGTGGTCCGGTCGGCGAAGCTGAGCCCGCTTTCGCGGTCGTGCCCGCCGTGGCATTCGAGACAGCGGTCCTCGATGACCTGCCGAACGGCTTTCCAGTCCGAATCGGGCTGAGTGAAGGAAATAGGGGCAGCAACCAGCGATTCAGGGCTCTGGCCCACGCCGAGGAGGCCCAGAGCCAGCGCCGGCAGCGTCAGACCGAGCCCCCAGACCAGTTCCGCCCTCATCCGCATGGCCCGATTCCCTCCGAAGCCGCTTGCCCGGTACCACTCTAATGTACAGACTGTCGGGAGTGTCGGAAATGCCAGCATGAACACCGAATGTGACATCTCGGACACCTCCACGCCACGCCCCGGGCGATCGATCCTGCTGGCCATGTCGTGGTACGACCACCGGGTGCACCTCGGGATTTCCAAGTTCGCCAAGGCCCACGGCTGGCGCGTCGACGCACGCATGGCCAACTCAACCGAGATGGCCTGGGGCTGGAAGGGCGACGGCGTCATCACCAAGCTCGGCTGCTCGTCGCTCGACGAAGAGATCCGCGACTTCGTGCTCGGGCTCGGGTGCCCGGCGATCGACATGTCCGTCTTCGGTCCCGAAGAAGGGCTGCCCGCGATCGAGTTCGACCCGGGCGCGATCGGCGCTCTCGCGGCGGCTCACTTCATCGAGCGGGGCTTTCGGCGCTTTGTGTGGTACCCCGGACTCGACCAGCCGCCCGCGCGGCGTCGACGCGAGGGCTTCATCGCGGCGCTCGCCGACGAGGGCTTCGGCCCCGAGAACGTCACCACGATGAAGCCGGGCGATCCGGGCGAAGACTGGGAGCACGCCGAGCGTGAACTCGGCGCGAGCCTGCTCGCGATCGGCGAGCCCGTGGGCGTGCTGTGCTTCAACGACGAGTGGGGATCACGTGTGATCCGCGCGTGCGAGCGCGCCGGCCTGCGCGTGCCAGAGGACGTCGCAGTCATGGGCGTTGACGACAACGAGCTCATCTGCGAGCACCTGTCTGTGCCCCTGACAAGCGTGTCGCTCGACTTCGAGCAGTGGGGCAGCCTCGCCGCTGCCCGGCTCAGTGCGCTTATCGAATCCGGCGCGTCGGCACCTCGCACCTCGACGCTCGAACTCATCCCGCCACGCGATGTGGTCACACGCCAGAGCACCGACGTGCTGGCGATCTCGCACCCGGACGTGGCGCAGGCGGCGCGGTTCATCGCCGAGAATTACGCCCGGAACATCACCGCCAGCGATGTGGTCGCGCAGAGCCGGCTCTCGGGCAGCGGGCTCAAGCGGGCGTTCCGGACGCACCTGCGGCGCTCGATCTCCGACGAGATCCAGCGCGTGCGGTACGAGGCGATCCGCAGGCTGCTGACGGACACCGATTGGACGCTCGACCGGGTCGCCGGCGACGTCGGGCTCGGCTCGGCGCGGAACCTGCACCGGCTCTTCGAGCGGTACACGAGCCTGTCACCCTCGGAATTCCGAAGAAAGTCGGGCTCGGCAGCCGTCTGATCGTCAGGACTTTCGGTGAACCACGGACCTTTGGCAGCGTCTAAGCTGATGCTGGAGGTGCGCACGCATGATGCCGACTCTCATGGTTCTGAAGTCAACGCTCCGAATCGCATCGGTCGCCGCGACTATCGGTTTCGCACCCGCGGCCCTGTCGCAGTACTCCGGCCGCGACGATCTCCCGGTTTCGCAGGTCGAAGAGCTCGACCGCGAGGGGCAGATCCTGGCGGGGCAACCAAAGCTCGGCAAGCCCGCGCTCGACTGCCCCGAGATCCTCGAGCGTGTGCCCCGATCGCAGGTCGCCTCGCTCGAGAAGAACGCCGATCGATACCTGGTCATGCCCAACGGCGACGTGATCGACGTCTACCGCGCGATGGCGCTGCGTGAGCTCGAAGACCGGATCCGCACCGTCAGCGGCGGCGCCCGCGAGCGACTCGAACGCGAGTACGACAGCCTGGCCCCGCAAGGCCCGATCGCCGTGCGCTACGCCGACGGCTCGATCAGCTACAACCCCGACGACAAGCAGTACGCCCAGGAAGACGACACGGTCTTCGATTTCTCGTCGCTCCCCCCGCTGTACGAGCTCCCGATCCGGCCCCAGCCCGAGACCACGGCGGCGTTCGTGCTCCTTGGTTCCAAGCTGGATTCGATCGAGACGTACTCGTTCCGTGTGATCCAGCAGACCGACCACTGGCTGATCGGGTACGTCGAGAAAGACCACGCCCAGGTTTCGCAGCGGATCGCTGTGCATCGCACCGGCGCGCGATTCGCCGGCGGCGTGCTCGAGCAGTCGTGCGTGCTCTGGCCTCTGAGCAAGACGGCCGAGAGCCGCCGCGAGTATTGGGATCGTTCGCCATTGCCGCTTTACGTCCCGCTGTACTACGAGGACATCCGCGCCAGGCCGGCCGAGCTCGCCTGCGCCGTCGAGCAGGGTCGTGCGTCGCTGCGGAACCACACGTTCAACTCCGATCGCACGCGTTCGGTGACGCGTGTCACCGAGCCCAGCGACGGCTCCGGCTTTGTCAAGCGTGCGCGGACCTACGGCCCGTGGGAGCACACGATCACCTGGCGCAGCACGCCCGTCACACTCCGCGTGGTTTCGTACGACGACTACAAGGAGCGTCAGGCCGAGCGACTCGACCGCGAAGACCAGGCCGTCGATGACTCGGCTCCGGCGCCCGAGGTGACGCACGTGATCGACCTTGCCGACGGGCGCACACTCCGAGGCCGACTGACCTCCGAGCCCGATTCGGACCCGATTCTCTTTACGGTGGTGGTCGGTCCGATCGAGCAGGAGATGCGGTTCACCAGCCGGCAGGTGGTTTCGGTGCGCGAGGTGGAGTGATTCCGACTTCAAGGGTCCGGTATCTGTGCGTCATCGGGAGTTGCTTTGTGCCGGTGCGATGTGCGTGTAGGATGCTGTAAGCGTTCTCATCCATCGCCGGCTCGGAGAACGCCGGAGTACTCACGCGTGCATCTTTCCCTCCGCTTCTGTTCGCTTTTGTGCATGCTCGCGACCGCGCTCGGCGCTTCGGCCCAGCCGATTGTGTCGGGTGTGCCCGGGCTCGCGCGCACAGACAGCGTCGCCAGCGCCCGGCTCGGTGGCTTCAGCGCCTTCGCCGACGCGTCGACCGACACCGTCGTGGTCCGCGACGCCTCGGGCCAGACACTCCGCACGATCACACGCGCCGAGATCGCGGCGCTGGCGCCCTGGATGACTCTCGACGGCTCGTATGACGGCCCGGTCGCGCTGGCGTTCTCGGATTCGGGGCGCCGGCTCTACATCGCCGTCGCCGACGCCTCGCTGCCGGGCGACGGACTGGCCTCGGATGTCGTGCTGCTCTACGACCGCTACGAGAACGCGCTCGTCCGCTTTGCGAGGCTTGAACTGGCGACGGACGAAGCAACGCCCAAGCACCTGGCCGCGTTGCACCACAGGGGCACGCTGTACGTCTCGAACGCGTTCGGAAATCTCTACGGCCTGAGCGCGACGCGCAACCAGTCGACTTCCTCGGTCACATGGTCCACGGCGCTGACCGATCTCTCGGTCATCCGCGGGCTCGCCGTCGATCAGGCGGGCGGACTTCTGTTTGCGACGGGTACGACGGGCCTGTACCGCGCACCGATCACGCAGCAGCCGCCGACGCTGGAGCTTGTGATACCGATCACGGGTGTGCGGGCGATCGCGTACTCGTCGCACTTCGGCGCGGGCGACGGGCTGTACCTGCTGACGGACGAAATCAGCGGCACACAGGTGCGATTCGCGGGCGCTTCGCTCGTGCGAGGGTTCACGTTCTTCACGCCAAGCCCGTACGCCACGCTCGCGCAGGACGCGAGAGACCTCGCAAGTACAGCGACGGGTGCGCTGCTCGTCGGCGCGCCGAGCGAAGCGTTGACCATCCGCGAGGGCGCCGACCCGAGATTAACGTACGAGGCGTGGCTCGACGACGAGTTCGCGCAGCAGGTGACCTTCGCCAAGGGTCTGATCTCGCCCGACGGCGAGCCCGCGGGCTGGGTGATCGACGCCGACGTCACGCTCGGCGCGTCGCGCTTCCACCCCGCCACGCCCGACGGCGCATGCTGGGTGATTCTCACGCTGCTGGCCAGCGACGAGCTCACCGGCGACGCCCAGGCGCAGCCGATGATCCGCGAGGTCCTGATGCGCTACGCGGGCCGACTGCCCGGCCCCGCGCCCGCGCGCTCGGCCGACGGGTTCTTCACGCACTGGATCGATCCGAACACCGGCTCGACACAGGGCGGCTGGGGCGCCGAGTTTGCGACGTACAGCACGATGAAGATCGTCGCCGCCGCGATCAGGGCGCGCGCGTACTACCCGAACGATGCCGAGATCCGCGAGGCGGCGCAGGCGATCGTCTGCGGCGTCTCCAACTGGGACGCCTACTTCCGCGCCAACAACGACGAGGTCTATCTCAAATCGCTCGGCGCGGGCGGCGCGGACCATTCGGCGTGGAACCCGGCCTTCACTGAGGGGCTCGTCTTCGTCGAGCAGGCCAACGCTTTCGGCGGCGGCGTCTCGCAGAACGCATGGACCAGGTGGATCAACCGCAATCTCTGGCCCACCGCGACCTTCGTGCTCGGTCGGCCCGTCACCGGTGAATCGCCGGGAGGGTATCTGCCGGTGTTCATCACGGCGTACTCGCTGCTCCTGCAAGAGCCCTTCCGCAACAACGCAAGCTGGATGACGCACGTCCGCAACGTGCTCGTGAGCCACGCCGCGTGGACCGACGAGAACGGGCCGAGGCTCTTCACGGTGTTCTCGGCGGGCACGACCAAGCCCGAGTGGGGCGGCTACAACGCCGACAGCCTGAGCAACCACCCGGGCGATGTCACGACGCTCACGGCGCTCATGGCCTTGGGCGCAACGGGCGAGCACGAGCCCGCGTGGGCCGCGTACAACGCCTACCGCCAGGGCGCCAGGGCGAGTTTCGCCAGCGGCGCGAGCATGCTGTACCGCAGGTCCGCGATCGATCCGAACTACACGCCCAACTCCGCTGGCCTGCCCGATGTCTCGATGGGCGCGCTCGGGCTGGCCGAGCTCATCCAGCCGGGCTTCGTCGACGCGGTGCTCGCGGTGCAGATCCCCGCGAACTTCTGCGACGACCCGTGCCTGGCCGACACCAACGGCGACGGAGCCGTCACGCCCGCCGACTTCTCGGCGTGGGTCGCGGCCTTCAACGCGATGGCGCCGCAGTGCGACCAGAACGGCGACGGCGCCTGCACACCGGCCGATTTCTCGGCGTGGGTCGCCAATTACAATGCGGGCTGCTGATCGCGCATTCGAACGCGCAGTAAAGCCTGAAGCAAAACCACTCCAAACTGCGGCAATCCAGAATGAAATAGCCTCGGAGTGCGCGGTGTTATTGTCCAATCTAGTAAGAAATAATAATATATCAATGACTCTATAATGCCAGCGTGAGCAGCGCCTTCTCACGAGCTCGGGCGTGACGAGGTGAAGTCTCGCGATTTCTAAAGGCTGTTCGAGCCGCGAGTTGTGATTGGTTAAGCATGACTTCACAATCCAATGCATACTGATGTGGTACAAAGACCATCAGGGATTGAGTGTCGAGCAACCAAAGGAGCATGTCACATGCAGCGTTCACTTGTTCGCGTCGCTGGAACAGCTTTGTGCCTTGCGACAACCGCATGTCTCGCACAATCAAAGGCACAGGATCTGAACGACATCATCGATCCGGGGCTCCTGATTGTTCGCTTCGATCCAAACCTCGCGCCTCGGTCCGCACACCCGATCGAGGCCATCGAGAAATCCGGGGCCAGGGTCCGCCACGAGAGCAAGGTGCTGCCCGGGCTTGTGATCTACGAGATCGACTGCCCCATCGGCCAGGCGATGGAGGCCTTTGCGCGCGAGCCGTCGGTGCTCTACGCGGAACCGTCGTATAGACTGCAACTCTGCTCGCAAGGCACGGCCTGCCCTACGGATGATCCGCTGTTTGATGAACAGTGGGGGTTGCTGAACTATGGCCTACCCACCACTGCATGTCCCGATGTACCTAGTGTTGATGGAGTCGCCGACATAAATGTGTGCGCTGCCTGGGAAATCTACACCGGCAGCAGCACGAATACTGTCGCGCTAGTGGACACCGGCATCAGCATACAGAGTGACTATCACGAAGACTTAGTTGCAAGCCGTTGGTTCAATTCGGGAGATTCCATCGATTCGTCAGACAATGGAGATCCGAATAATTTAGTTGATGATTACTATGGATGGAACTTTGCGAGCAATACCAACGATACATCGGATGTACAACCGCATCCGGGTCACGGCACTCGCGCGGCGGGAGTGATCGGAGCCGAAGCCAACAACGAACTCGGGATTGCCGGGATCAACTGGGAGGTGCGGCTTCTACCGGTGGTGATATTCCCTTATGACGATGTTGTCAGCCCAGGATCAAGCACTGCATTGGCGATCGAAGCTTGGGACTACATTCTGACTGGGCTGAATCCAGCCGACAGCCCCCGGATTTCGTACAATGCTTTCGGAACGGTATTTGGTGAGCCAAACAGTGTTCTTGAGTATTTAGCTGCCGCTTCGGTTTCATACCCGGATCATCTCTTTGTATTTGCCGCGGGTAATTCCGCAGAAACGATCTTTCCCTCCAGAGCTGTTGATCTTCCCAACTTAATATGCGTCGGTGATCTGCTCCCGAACGGGAGTAGCACGTGGGCCAGCGATGGCGTGGACCTTCTCGCGCCAGGTCTGATGAATGTCACAACGATTATTGCCACGAATAGTCCGGCAACAAATGGATATTCAGAATGTGTGCAGAATGTAGCTTTTGGAAGTACTTCATCGGCCACAGCACACATGGCAGGCGCCGCGGCTTTGCTGCAGTCATACAAGGATGATGTGCTGACGACGACATATTGGGACGCGGCGGATATTCGAAAGCACCTCATAGATACAGCGAGCCGAGCGTCGACCCATTTTCAACCGATATCTACTTTAGGTGATCGTACTTCTGCTGTTGGCACGCTTGATATTGGCGCTGCTATGGAGACGCCGTACCTCTTCCCGGACATCGAACTTGTCGATCCGATCCCCGAGTCGATCGGGCGAGGTTGTGACTTCACGGTCCGTGCGAAGATCGACATGCGAGAATCTTCAGCGGTGACAGGAATCGACCCGCTGCGTCTCTTTGTCAAGCCGGACACGGGAACTTCTTATGCTGAAGTCACATTCGGTTCGCCGGACATGAACGGAGTACGCGAAGCGGTTGTGGTTGCACCCATGGCGGCGAGCAGACTCGAGCTATATCTGGAGTCATCTTTCGAGGCGATACCGACACAGGTTCTCACTAAGACACTTCCAATCGATCTGGCTTCAGAGGACCGCGAACCATTCATCGTTGAACTCGATGAAGAGGTGCTCGTTCACGAGACCGGGTTTGAGAGCGGCTCGGATGGCTGGACCGTGATCACGGACACTGGCGTTTCCGGAGCGTGGGAGCGTGGTGATCCGGATGCCTCGGTTGCGCAGGATGGCGATGCGCACGGGGGCACGTACTGCTTTGTGACAGGCATGGCCGTAACCAGTGGCGATCCATTCACAAGCGATGTGGATGCACCCACTTCGAGCCCGGCTGGCACAGTGTTGTACTCCCCGGTGTTCGATCTCACCCCGCCCGGCGGCACTGCCACAAAAGCGAAGGTGTCGTATTGGCGGTGGTTTGGAGAGCAGAGCGACGGATCTACAAGTATCAGTGTTGATATTACTGGCGACGGCTCAGCGTGGAGAACAATCGAAGATCCAGTCCGATATTATAACTCTTGTGGCTGGATTTACCGAGAGTTCGAGATCGATGCGTCGGATGACGAGTACACGGACGAATTCCAGGTCCGCATCCGAGTGATCGACAATAATGGCACCGACAACGGCGGTGACGAACTGCTCGAGGCCATGCTCGATGACGTCCGTATTACCACGTATTACCGCGCTTGCACAGGAGATGTGAATCGCGACGGCATCGTCGATGATGATGACTTCACGAGTTGGATTGCCGCTTACAATAGCGGGAGCATGAAGGCCGATTGCAATGAGAATGGTGGTCTCGACAGTGGTGACTTTGCCGCTTGGATAGCCAGCTACAATTCTGGGTGCTAGCTGACGCACGAGCAGACAGATCCTGAATTAATATTGGCTACCACATAGGGCGGCCGAGGTGGTACCAAATCAACACCACGAGCGAAAGGCTGTCGATTTGTGTGTAGTGGCTGTGAAGGCGAGATTGGTCCGCAAGAAGAACGGCTTGCCGTGACGGAATGTGTGCAATGTGCGTGGCCGGCTTGACACGTGTTCACGGCCTGCTACATTCCCTCCAGCATCAAGAGACCCGGGGAGGCCTTCTCCCGGGCGGCAACCGAGCCTGTTCTGACAGGTCGCGGTGCCGAGGCCAGCCCCCGGCGGGGGAGCGATGCGGCCGAGAACCTGCGGGTTTCTCAGCAAAATGCACCGATGGTCGGTGCGGTCCCCGCTTCAAGCTGGCCCGACTGATGCCGTGAGGAGTTCACGGTATGTCCGCGTCCAACAACGAGCGTTACCAGCAGTCGTACACACCCAGCAGACCCGCGAGCAGCACGCTCGCCCTGCACGGGCCAGTCGAGTCCCGCCGCGAAACCGGCCCGCTCGTCCCGCCCATCGTTCAGTCGACCACGTACATCCAGCCCGCCCTCGACGGCTACGCGGGCCCCACGTATTCACGCGTCGACAACCCAACAGTCGCGGAGCTCGAACGCATCCTGGGCGGGCTCGAAAGCGCGCCACCGAGTGTCACGTTCGGCTCCGGGCTCGCCGCCGAGACGGCGCTCTTCCTCGCCACACTCAAAGCCGGCGACCACGCGGTCGTCGGCGAAGCGGTCTACGGCGGGACGACGCGTCTCTTCCAGCAGTTGCTCTCGGAACTCGGCGTCGACGCGACGTTCGTCGACTCGACCGATGCCCAAGCCGTTCGCGCCGCGATCAAGGCGAACACCAAGCTCGTCTTCGTCGAATCGCCCGCGAACCCGACGCTCTCGATCACGGATATCCGCGCGGTGAGCGAGATTGCGCACGAAGCCGGGGCCCTGTGCGCCGTCGACAACACGTTCCTGACGCCCGTGCTCCAGAAACCGCTGGACTTGGGCGCGGACATCAGCGTGTACAGCACGACCAAGCACATCGAGGGTCACTCGGCGGCACTCGGCGGGGCCGTCACGTCGCGGAACGAGAGGCTGAACGAGAAGCTCCGCTGGGTGCGTAAGTGCACGGGCGGCATCATCGCGCCGTTCAACGCGTGGCTCACGCTCCAGGGCCTCAAGACGCTGCCCCTGCGCCTCGAACGCCAGTCGCAGAACGCGCAGGTCGTCGCTGAGTGGCTGAGCGAGACCGAGGGCGTCGAGCGGGTGTGCTACCCTGGGCTCAATGGATTCACGCAGCGCACACTCGCCGATGCGCAACACGAAACGATCCGGGGCGAGCGTCTCCACGGCGGCGTGATCGCCTTCGAACTCGCGGGCGGGCTCGAAGCGGGCAAGGAACTGCTCAGGTCGCTCGAGCTGTGCAGGCTTGTCGAGCACGTGGGCAGTGTCGAGACGCTCGTCACGCACCCTGCGACCATGACCCACGCCGATGTGCCGCGCGCCCAACGTAAGCGTTTCGGGCTCACCGACGGGCTCGTGCGGCTGTCCGTCGGGCTCGAAGACCCGTCCGACATCATCGCCGATCTAGCCAAGGCCATCGAAGCTGGGCTCGCCGTGAGCGGGGCCGTCAATGGGCCCGTCGGTGAGGAGGTGGTCAATGTCTGAGCAGGCCATTGTCCTGAAGTTCGGCGGCTCCGTCTTGCGATCCCGCGAAAGCCTCGCGTCCGTGGCGGCGGAGATCGAGCGCTTCAACGCCAAGGGCCTGCGCGTGATCGCGGTGGTTTCGGCGCTCGAAGGCACGACCGACGAACTGCTCTCGCAAGCACGATCTGTCCAGGACGAGCCAGAAGAATCGGCGCTCGCGCTCCTGCTTGCGACGGGCGAGTTCACGTCGGCGGCCCTGCTTTCGCTCACGCTCGCCTCGCGCGGCGTGCGGGCACCGGTGCTCGGCCCGCACGCGATCGGACTGCGCACCAAGGGCGCTGGAGCCGACACCAACCCCGCGTCCGTCGATGCGTGGACGCTCACCCGCGCGCTCGACGCTTCGCGCGTCGTCGTCGTGCCGGGCTTCGTGGGCGTGGGCCCGTCGCGCGAGCACACGCTGCTGGGTCGCGGGGGCTCGGATCTCTCGGCGCTCTTCATCGCCTCGCAGCTCGGCGCCCGCTGCAGGCTCGTCAAGGACGTCGCGGGCCTCTACGAGCGTGACCCCGCATCGCCCGGCCCGACTCCCAGGCGCTACCGCACGCTCAGCTGGGGCGACGCGCTCGCGCTCGACGGGCGGATCGTGCAGCACAAGGCCGTGCGCTTCGCGCAGCGCGAACGCCTCGCGTTCGAAGTCGGTGCGTTCGGGCGCGACGACGCCTCGCACGTCGGCGCAACGGGCGCCACCTGGCACGCGGACGAGCCGGAGGTGGCCTGTGCATGAGGGCGATTCCTGCTGGGCGTTCGGCGTGTCCGGGTCGATCGCCGTCGTCGGCGCGACCGGGCTCGTCGGGCGCGAGGCCCTCTCGATCCTCGCCGAGCGGGGTGTGCCCGCGGGGTGCGTACACGCGATCGCCAGCGAGCGCCGCGCGGGCGAAGGTGTCACATATGGCGGCGAATCGCTCACGATCGAATCGCTCGGCGAGGTTTCGTTCGAGGGAGTCGGTGTCGCGATCTTCTGCGCCACGTGCGAGGTGGCGCGGGCGCACGCGCCGCGAGCGATCGAAGCGGGGGCGTTCGTCGTCGACAACTCCTCGGCCTTCCGGCTCAAACCAGGCGTGCCGCTGGTTGTCCCCGAGATCAACGCCGATGCGCTCAAGGCCCGGCCGCGGCTCGCGGCGAACCCGAACTGCTCGACGATCATCCTGCTCGCCTCGCTCGAGCCGTTGCGCCGATGTTTCGGTATCGCGGGCATCGACCTTGCCACCTACCAGGCGATCAGTGGCGCCGGGCTGGCGGCGCTCGAAGAGCTGAACGCGCAGACACGCTCGCTCGCTGCGGGCGAGCCGATCACGCCCGCGTACTTCGGCGAGCCCTGCGCGGGCAACGTGTTCAGCCACGATTCTGAGGTGGAGATCCTCACGGGCGTCAACGGCGAGGAACGCAAAATCATCGAGGAAACCCGCAAGATCTGGTGTGATCGGTCGCTCCGCATCTCGCCGACTTGCGTGCGTGTGCCGGTCGAGCGGGCGCACACGCAGGCGATCACTGTCGAGCTTGGGCGCACTGCGGGCGAGGCCGAGGTGCGCGCGTGCCTCGCAAGGGCGCCGGGCCTATGCGTCGTCGATGACCGACGCGGCAACGGCTTCCCGACGCCCGCCAAGGCGACCGGGCGCGACGAGATCCTTGTCGGACGTATTCGCCCCGACCCAGGCACACCCGTCGATGACTCGGGGCGGGCCAAACGCTGGTGTTTGCTTGTGAGCGCCGACCAGCTGCGCAAGGGCGCAGCGCTGAACGCGATCCAGATCGCTGAGATCTTGATGAACCCGGCGCGTGAACGTGCGTTGTGCGTGGGCGAAGCGAGTTAGCCTGCTTTGATCTTGCTCGCGGGCTTGGGTGCGCCCAGACGACGCCCGAACTCGCCCGGCTCGAAGAGCATGACGTCCTCGGGCTTGATCGCCACCCGCATCGTCTGCCCGGCGCTTGGGATACTCGTCATGGGCATGCGTGCGCCGATCGTTTCGCCCGCGCCGATGTCGAGCCGCAGATCGACCTGATCGCCCAGGGGCTCGGTCAGCTCGACCTTCGCCTCGAACGCGCCGGGCGAACTCTCGCCCGCGACGACGGCCTGCGGCCTGAATCCGAGCACGATCTCGCCCGTCGCCTGCTCGCCCGCCAGCGCCGAAGCCGGTACGGGCAACTGGAACGAGCCAGCCTTGGCGCGGAACAGGCCCGACTCGATGCGTCCCGGGATGAAGTTCATCGTGGGGCTGCCCACGAAGCCGGCGACGAATCGGTTGACGGGGTGCTGGTAGACCTCAAGTGGCGTGCCGATCTGCTGGACCTCGCTCTCGGCCATCACGACCAGGCGCGAGCCAAGCGTCATGGCCTCTTCCTGGTCGTGCGTGACGTAGACCGTCGTCGTGCCGAGGCGCTGGTGCAGCGCCTTGAGCTCGGAGCGCATCGAGACGCGGAGCTTGGCGTCGAGGTTCGACAGCGGCTCGTCGAAGAGGTACACCGCCGGGTCGCGGGCGATTGCGCGGCCGAGCGCGACGCGTTGGCGCTGCCCGCCCGAGAGCGCGCCGGGCTTGCGCTTCAGGAGCGCATCAAGCCCGAGGATCGAGCTGGTCCGCGCGACGCGCTTGGCGATCTCGTCTTTGGGCATGCCCGCGATCTTGAGCGCAAAGGCGATGTTCTTCTCGACCGTCATGTGCGGGTAGAGCGCGTAGTTCTGGAAGACCATCGCGATGTTGCGGTCCTTGGGCGCCACGTCGTTGACCACGCGATCACCGATCGAGATCTGCCCGCGGCTGACGGTTTCGAGGCCCGCGATCATGCGGAGCGTCGTCGACTTGCCGCAGCCCGAGGGCCCGACCAGCACGACGAACTCGCCCGAGTCGATCGCCAGGTTGACGTCGCGCACGGCCTCGACGTTCTTGTCGTAGATCTTCCAGACACCGCTCAGCTCGACTTTGGACACGATCCGGGCTCCTTCATGGGCAGAGTGCATCGTAGCGGAAACGGGCGAGCCCGAAGCGCGAGCGATGGAAAAGGGCCATCTGTATACAGAAGCTCGTGCCTCAGGGCGTCGAGCTCTCGCGGACGACCAGGTGCGTCTCTGCGGGGATCGTCTGTGCCTCGCGTCCCGGCTCGGCGATGCGCGAGAGGCAGAGCTCCACCGCCGAGCGTCCGATCAGATCGAACGGGACGGCCACGCTCGAGAGCGCGGGGCGGATGATGTTGCAGATCCGCGTGCCGTCGAATCCGACCACGCGGAGCTGGCCTGGGATCGAGATCCCAAGCTCGCTGGCGGCGCTCATGACGCCGAGGGCGATCTCGTCGTTGCCCGCGAAGACGCCCGTCACGGTGTCGCGCCGAGCACGCAGATTCGCGATGCCCCACTCGTAGCCCCAGTCGGCGGAGAAGTCGCCGAACATGATCTGGTGCCTGCCGACGCTCTCGGCTCGCTCGCGGAGCACATCGCCGAACGCCTTGGCTCGGTCCTTGGCGTCGAAGTTCGACGCGGGGCCGCCCACGTGGAAGCAGTCGGCTGGTGCGACCGAATCGAGCAGGTGCATCGCGGCCTGCCTCGCGCCGGGCTCGTTCTCGATGCGGACGCGGTCGATCCCCGGCACGCCCTCTTCGGTGTCGATGAGCACCATGGGCATGTTCAGATCGACGAGCGACTTGGTCAGCTTGCGGTCTGGGAAGGTGAGCAGCGCGATGATGCCGTCGAGGAAGTTCAGAGGCAGGCTCTGCACCGCGTCGGCTGACCCGAGGCGTGTGTCGCTTGTCACAACGACGTGGTAGCCGTGCTCGCGGGCGACGGTGTCGGCGCTCTGCAGCAGCTGCGTGTAGAACTCGCCCATGAAGTCGGGCATGATGATGCCCAGCACGCGGCTCGTCCGTGAGACCAGGCCCTTGGCGAAGATGTTGGGTCGATAACGAAGCTCGCTCATCGCTTCGCGCACACGCTCGGCCGTCGCGGGCGCGACGACCTCGGGCGTGTTGAGTACTCGGCTCACCGTGGCGGTCGAAACGTTGGCGAGCCTGGCGACATCGGTGATCAGCGAGGGCTTATGCTGGTCGTGTCCGTGGCCTTCGCCGGGAGTTGCGCCGTTGATGAGTTGGCTCTTACCCACAGAGTCAGTATACGCTGAATCCGGTTCGACCCCACGCGGTACACGCGTGATCGGACGTGCAAACTGAGGAATACCCATGAATCCCGCACGCTCTTTCGGCTTCGTCCTGTGCCTGGCGCTGCCCGTCTCGACGATGTCCTGCACATTGGCACAGCCTGGCGACGCACAACCCGATCGGCCACCGTTCGCTTTTGAGAAAGACGACGAGGCCTTTCTAGACGAGGTGCAACTCGGTTGTTTCAACTACTTCTGGCACGCCGTCGACCCCGAAACGGGGATGGTGCGCGACCGTACGAGCGTGGAATTCATCAGTGTCGCAGGCGTGGGCTACCAGCTCGCGGCGATCGTGGTGGGGGACGAACGCGGCTGGGTGACGCACCACGAAGCCGAAGTGCGCACGCTCAAGATCGTCCGCGCACTGCACAATAACCCGGACAATCGATCCGGCGGCGTGTTCTATCACTTCCTCGCGCCGGGCACCGCAGGCCCCAGCGGCGGCGCGTACGAGCAGGTCGCCAGCACGATCGACTCGGCGATTCTTTTCGCGGGCCTGATCACCGCCAGCTCGCACTTCGGTGGTGAGATCGCCACGCTCGCCGACGAATTGGTTGCCGGCGCAGACTGGGCCTCGTTCGTTGAGAAGGAACACCACCGCCCGTTCGAGCAGGGCTTCATGAGCCTGGGCTGGGAGAAGCCGACAGAAGAGAACGCGCCGTTCGAGGCGGGGCTTTTGCACTACACGTGGGCCGACGCGGGCGACGAGCAGAAGCTGATCTATTTCCTCTCGCAGACGCCGCCGGATGAGGCGCATCGGCTCTCGCCCGAGACGTACTACCGCACGCGCCGCACGCTGGGCGATGTGCCGGGCGCGGGCGAGGTGGTGTGGTTCCCGTGGTCGGGTGCGCTCTTCACCGCGTTCTTCGCGCACTGCTGGATCGACTACGCCGCGATGGGCGAGGACGACCCGCAATCGCACGGCGTCGAGTTCCGCAGGCCCACCGACTGGTGGGAGAACAGCCGGCGCCTTGTCGAGCTGCACCGCCAGCGTGCACGCGACAGGGACCGTCCGTTCAAGGGCTTCGGCGAGCACGTGTGGGGCCTCTCGGCGTGCGACGGCGAGATGGGCTACCTCGTGCCGGGTCACTTTCCGAAGCTGGCCAAGGAGCAACTCGGCCAACCCCAGTTCGATCACCTGAAGATCGAGATGCAGGACGACTGGCGCGACGGCACGGTCGCGCCCTATTCCGCGGGTAGCGCGATCATCTTCGAGCCTGCCGCGGCGATGGATGCGCTGCGTCACTACCGCGAGCTCGCGCGCAACGAGGCCCCGTTGCTGTGGGCCGATCCGAGCGAAGGCGGCTACGGGTTCGCCGATTCGTTCCGCCCGAACGAGGACGGCGTGGTCGAATGGGTGGCGCCGGATCGCGTCGCGATCGATGCGGGTCCGATGCTGATCTGCATCGAGAACGCCAGGACGGGTCTGCTGTGGAAGACATTCGGCGAGCACGAGTATGTTCGGAATGCGTACGGCAGGCTCGGGCTTCAGCCGAGTCGCAAGCGCAGATGAGATGCCGATTTATGCGGTTCGATGGGTGAAAAAAATCGTGGACAGGCGCATACAGGCGGTTGTGCGAACGTGAAGAACACATTACGATGAAACCGTTTACATGGGACGGCGCCGTCGGCTTTGGCCCTTGTGGGGCCCGCCGAGGCAAGACACCTTGGCGCCACGAGACACGGAGAGAGATTCATGAAAGCATCAGCAATCGGAATGATCGGGCTGATCTGTGCCGCCGGCGCAGCCGCTCAGCCCTACGACGGCCTCCAAGTGAACGCACGCGTGTTCAACGACTTCCCGTCGAGCAACCTCGTCATCGATAACCAATACCCCGCCAGCCTCAGCATCGAAGAGGACAGCTTCGGCTCGGGCAACTTCGCCAACCGCCATATGGCCTGGGCTTCCGAGGATGCCGGCGCCACCGCCAGCGACTTCGACTACGGCGACGGCTTCGACTTCTCCGTCACCATGAACCTCGACGCCGATCCCGTCGCGGGTCGTGAGGCCGGCATCATGACCGACCTCTTCGGCTTCGGATTCTTCGGAGCGCTGGGCAACGGCGAGATCGCCGCCTTCGGCTCGTTCCTCCCCTTCCACACCTTCGGCAACGTCTACGTCAACGGCACCGACGTCGACCTCCGCATGATCTACACCCCGGGCGCCGGCGAAGGCATGAGCCCCGCCAGCACCATGGAGTACATCATCGATCTCGGCTCGGGCCCCGTCAGCTCCGGCCCGATCCCCTTCACCAACACCGAGGGCGGCATCCCCACAGGCTTCACCGCGCTCATCGGTGTCGGCATCCAGAGCCAGGGCGGCGCGGGCGGCTACTCCAACGTCCTGTTCTCTGACTTCAACTTCGTTCCGGCACCCGGCACCGGCGTGCTCGCCCTCACAGGCCTGCTCGCTTGCTCGCGCCGCCGTCGGGCCTAACGGCTCGCACCCATTCGTTCCCCCGTTTCTGAAAGATGCACGACCAGATGGCAGGAAGCCGACAGAATCCAATGCGAAACGACCACACCTACGGCCGGTTCATTGAGGACGGATTCGCCTACGAGATCACCGACTCCGGGACACCAAAGCCCTGGACGAACGTGGTCTGCAACGGGCGATACGGCTTCGTTGTCAGTCAGAACGGGGGCGGGTTCAGCTGGCTGGACAACAGCCAGCTGAACGTTCTCACTCGCTGGGAGATGGACCTCATCGAGGACCGCGCCGGCAAGCACCTCTACATCCTCGACACCGAATCGGGCGAGGTGTGGTCGGCGGCTCCGTCTCCCTGCCGCGTCGCGTACGACCACTACGCGTGCCGGCACGCGCCGGGCTCGACCACGTTCAGCACCAAGTACGCCGGCATCCGCGCCGAATGGACGATGACCGTCGCCCCCGACGCGCAGGTCGAGATCTGGGCGCTTCGGCTGCTCAACGAATCCGGTCGGCCGCGCTCGCTGCGCGTGGTCAGCTACCTCGAGTGGTGCCTGGGCGTCGCGCCCGATTCCAAGCGCGAGTTCCACCGCCTCTTCATCGGGACCGAGTACGACACCAAGCTCTGCCGCATGTACGCACGCAAGGTCATGTGGGACGTCCCGAGCAACAAGGAGAAGGACCACTGGAACCAGGGCTGGCCCTTCGTCGCGGCGCACCAGTGCATCGTCGAGGGCGAGCACGAGACGTTCGCGGTGGGCGACAAGGCCGTGTTCATCGGCCGCGGCACGCGCGAGAAACCCGCGGCGCTCCTTGCGGGCCCCGGCGTACGTGAGCCGAGCTTCGGTCGCTTCTCCGATGCGTGCGCAGCGCTGGGCGCGGACATCACGCTCAAGGCCGACGAGTCGCGCCGGCTGGCGTACCTCATCGGTGTCAGCGAGAACGCCGAGCAGCTCGGCGAAGAGATGAGCCGCTACGGCACGATCGAAGAGGCCTTCCGCGTCGCGCCCGTCGCCGAGCAGGTCTGGAAGGACCGCCTGGGCGGCGTCCGCGTCAAGACCGACAAGGCCGACTTCAACGACCTCAACAACTACTGGCTCCCGTACCAGGCGATCAGCGGCCGGCTGTGGGGGCGCACGGGCTACTACCAGCAGTCGGGCGCGTTCGGCTTCCGCGATCAGCTCCAGGACTCGCAGGTGTGGATGCCGCTCGACCCCGCGGGCATGCGCAAGCAGCTCGTCATCCACGCGCACCAGCAGTTCAACGACGGCAGCGTCCACCACTGGTGGCACCCCAACTCCATCATCGTCAACCACACCTCGTGCAGCGACGACTACCTCTGGCTCCCCTTCGGTGTCAGCCAGTACATCAAAGAGACCGGCGACCTCACGATCCTCGACGAGATCACTCCCTACGTCGACGGCGGCGAGGACACCGTCCTCACCCATTGCAAGAAATCGCTCGACCGCGCCTTCCGCCGAACCAGCGCACGCGGGCTGCCGCACATCGGCGCGTGCGACTGGAACGACGGGCTCTCGGCGTGCGGCATCGAGGGCAAGGGCGAATCGGTCTGGCTCGCGTTTTTCCTCGCCTTCACGCTCCGCGACTTCGCCGAGGTGCTCGAGCTCATCGATGACAGCGCCGCCGCTCAGACGCTGCTCGACAAGCGCGAGTCGTACATCGCCGCCGCCAACGAGCACGCCTGGGACGGCCAGTGGTACCGCCGCGCGACGATGGACAACGGCAACTGGCTGGGCACGAAGGACAACGACGCTGGGCGGATCTTCCTGAACGCGCAGACGTGGGCGATCCTGGCCGACGCGGGCCCGCAGGACCGGCTCGACGCCGCGTGGGACTCGGTGAAGGAGCACCTCATCCGCGAGATGGGCCCGCTGCTGCTCGCACCGGCGTACTCGGTGCCCGACACGGATGTGGGCTACATCACACGCTACACGCCCGGCTCGCGCGAGAACGGGGGCGTCTACATGCACGCCGCGACCTGGGCCCTCGCCGCGGCCTGCAAGATCGGCGACACCGAGAGCGCCACCACAATCTGGAACGCCATCAGCCCTGCGCGTGAAGGCCGCGATCAGAAGAGCTACATCGCCGAGCCCTATGTCACGCCCGGCAACGTCGACGGCCCCGACTCGGCAACGCCCGGAGCCGCGGGCTGGACGTGGTACACCGGCTCGGCCGCGTGGCTCACCAACATCTCGCTGACGCGCGTGCTGGGCATCCGTCCCGAGTTCGGCGCGCTGCGCATCGACCCGTGCCCTATTTCGGGGCTGGGGCGCATCACCGCGCAAAGACGCTGGCGTGGCCGCACGATCGTCGTGCACGCAGACACCAACGAACACACTCCCGGCGCCGCGTGTAGTATCACCGTGGCCGGGAAAGAAACCCAGGGCGGCCTGATCACTCCCGACGTGCTGCCCAAGTCCGACGAGCCGCTGGAAGTGCGTGTCCGATGGACACCAATGCCCGCCAGCGGTCTCGAACACCGGCCGACTCGGCCCGTAGGAGCTCCACGATGATTCAAAGACGAAACCGTGGCCTCTTCTGTTCAGGCTTCACCCTGATCGAACTGTTGGTCGTCATCGCGATCATCGCCCTCTTGATCGGCATCCTGCTGCCGTCGCTCGGCAGAGCACGCGATAGCGCGAAGAACGTGCTTTGCCAGAACAACCTCCGTCAGATCGGCATCGGGTTCCAGATGTACTTCGACGACCAAAAGAACCCGGTCTTCCCGGACACACACCCGAGGCTCGCGACGGTCTTCGACCGCTGGAACGTGATGGTCGCGCTCCGCCCGTACCTCGAGGGCGGGATGCAAGAGGGCGGGGCGTTCGACTGCCCCTCCGCGCTCGCCGAAACGAGCGTCCGCGACCCGATCACCCGCAAGGACATGGAGCAGGGCCGACTCTTCCACGTCTGGGACATCGACAAGGAAAACCTCTACTCGCCGCCCTACACCGCCGACCCGGGTGACGAGGAATTCACCGAGTACTGGTTCGCCGATGTCGCCGCCAACACGTACCAGAACTACCCGCAGAAGAGCCTGGGCGTCACCAAGCAGCGCATCATTGCGATCCCGCACCCTGAGTTGACGGTCTACTCCATGGACGCGATCGACTGGCTCCCCAGGCACAACGGAAAGAGCAACCTGGGCACCTCGGGCTACTACAGCAACGCACGCGACGTCGCAAAGAGCAACCTCCTCTTTGGGGACATGCACGTCGAAGCCATGGAACGCGGCGAGTACTTCTTCAACGATTCCTCCGACGCCTACGGCTCGGCCGGTCCGTTCTACAATTGGGGTCACTATTACCCAGAGAAGTGGGGTCCCGCTCGTGCCCAGTGAGAAGACCCGGAAAGCACTCATCGTTACGCTCGGTGTCGTCGCCATCATGCTCGGCGCAGTGCTCGTCTACCGATCCGTCGGAGGTGCCGCGCCCGGTACGACCTCAAGCCTGACCAAAGATGTCACCATCCGCGACGCCGAGACAGGCGCGGAGTGGACGATGTCTCGGGGCCGACTCGAGCAGGCGCTGTACCAGCGTTCGGGCGAGATCAACCCCGAAGAGGGATTGAGCAACCCCGAGACTGGCACGCCCACCGGCTTCCCGGTTAACCGCTCGCGTGAATGGGACGAAGTCATCGAGCGGATCAGCGCCGAGAAGCGCGCAATGCTGGAGAAACAGGGCAAGTGACCGGTGACGGTGCCGAACGCCGCTCGGTGCTGGATCTCTCACGCCGCGCCACGCTCGGCGTCATCGCCGCCGGCGCCGCGGGCTTTGCGCTCTTCGGCCCAAGGCCCCGCCAGGACGTTCCCAAGGACCGCGTCGTTCTTGATTACTGGGAAAAATGGACCGGCGCCGAGGGGCTGGCGATGCAGCGCCTGGTCGACCGGTTCAACGAATCGCAGTCCGAGATTTTCGTGCGGTATCTGTCGATCGGCTCGATCGATCAGAAGGCGATGATCGCGGTCGCGGGGCGCTCGCCGCCCGACATCCTGGGGCTCTGGAGCTTCAACATCCCGTCGTTCGCCGAGGCGGGGGCGCTGATGCCCTTGGACGAGCTGGCGGCCAGGCGCGGCATCGTGCCCGCCGACTACGCGCAGGCCGTGTGGCCCATGCTCACGCACCGCGATCGGCTGTGGTCGCTCATCAGCACCTGCGGCACGGTGGCGCTGTACATCAACGACGACCGACTCGCCGAGGCCGGGCTGGCGGGGGCGCCCGCGCCCACGACGATCGAAGAGCTCGATGCGCTGAGCGATGCGCTCATCGAGCGGAGGCCCACGGGCGACATCGAGAAGCTCGGATTCATCCACACCGACCCGGGCTGGTGGAGCTGGCTGTGGGGCTACCACTTCGGCGGCTCGCTGCTCGATGAACAAACCAACACCGCGACCGCAAGCGCCCCCGAGAACGTCCGCGCGTACGAGTGGGCGCAGAGCTACCCGAAGAAGTACGGCTCGCGCGAGCTGATCAAGTTTCAGTCGGGCGTCGGGTTCTACGGCACCGCGCAGGCGCCGTACCTCACCGGGCGCGTCGGGCTCACCATCCAGGGCCCGTGGATGGCGAACCTGATCCAGGCGTTCGAGCCCGATCTGAATTACCGTGTCGTGCCCATGCCCACGATCGCCTCCATCGCCGACGCCTCGCGCCCCGTCGGGCTGGTTGACGGCGATGTGCTGACGATCCCCGCCGGTGCGCGCGAGCCGGAGGCGTCGTTCGCGTTCATCGCGTGGATGCAGGAGCAGAAGCAGATCGAGGAGATCGCCACCGCGCACGCGAAGAACTCGCCGCTCGCGAGTGTGTCCGACGCGTTCATCGCGGGCCACCCCAACCGCGGGATCACGGCCCACAACGCGATCGCCGGCAGCGACCGCGCGTTCCGCTTCCCCAAGACCCGCGTCTGGCCGCGGTATGTCAGCGAGTTCGACGCCGCGTTCCAGCGGCTGTGGCTCCTGCAGGACGAGCCCGCGTCGATGCTCGCCAGCATCAACACGCGGGCGCAGGACGCGCTCGACCAGGCCGCGGCGATGCACGCCAGGCGGCACGCATGAGCGCGGCGGGTCGGTCGAGGTTTGCGGGCCTCTTGTGGGTCTTGCCCTGGCTCATCGGGCTGTGCGTGTTCTTCCTCGCGCCGATGGGGCTGGGCGCGTACTACAGCATGACCGACTACACGATGCTCGAGCCGCCATTGTGGGTCGGGCTCGACAACTACGCCTCGCTCGCGAGCGACCCGGTCTTTCACCGGGCGGTCCTGAACACGATCGTCTACGCGGCGTTCGTCATCCCGCTGTCGGTCGTGCTCGCGCTCGCCATCGCGGGTTTGCTCGATGTCGACTCGCGTCTGTCGCGGCTGGTGCGTGTGTTGGTGTTTACGCCCACGGTCGTGCCGCTGGTCGCGTCGGCGATGATCTGGCTCTGGCTTTTCAACGGCGACCACGGGCTCATCAACGCGGTGCTGCACATGCTCGGGCTCAGCGGGCCCAACTGGCTCGGTGAGCGAGGCTTCGCGATGGCGGCGCTCGTCGTCATGGCGCTCTGGAGCATCGGCCAGCCCGTCGTCATCTATCTCGCCGCCCTGCAGGACGTCCCGCGCGAGCTGTACGAGGCGGGCCAGCTCGACGGCATGGGCCCGGTGCGCCGCTTCGTCCACGTGGCAATGCCCTCGATCGCGCCCGCCGTGTTCTTCAACGTCATCATCCAGACCATCACCGCGTGGCAGGTCTTCGCGGCGCCCTATATCATGACCGAGGGTGGTCCGGACCGCAGCACGTACTTTTACTCGCACTACCTCTACGACAACGCCTTCCTCTTCCAGCGGATGGGCTACGCGAGCGCCATGGCATGGGTGCAGCTCATGCTCATCGCCGCGTGCATCCTGGCGATTTATGCCGTCACGCGCAAGCTCTGGAGCACCGGCACATGAGCCTGCGCGGACACAGCCCGGCCGCCCGCGCATCGCGATCGGCGCTCATGCTCGTCGTCGCGGTCGTCTTCGCGATGCCGCTGATCTGGATGGCCGCGACATCCATCAAGCCCGAGTCGCAGGCGATGTCGCAGGGTCTCAGCTTCCTGCCCGATCCGGTCACTTCCGCGCCGAGTCAGGCGATGGAGAACTACGGGGCCGTGCTGGACGATCCGACGGTCGACTTCCCGCTGTACATGCGCAACACGATCGTCGTGGTGGCGCTGGGCGTCTTCGGGTGCGTGATCTCGAGCGTCGTCGTGGCCTACGGCCTGGCCCGCGTGCCGATGCCCGGGCGGAGGCCCCTGCTCGTCGTCACCGTGGGCACGATGCTGATCCCGTTCCCGGTGCTGATGGCGCCGCTGTTCATGCTCTACGCGAAGCTGGGGTGGATCGGGACGTTCCTGCCGCTCTATGCGCAGTTCTGGCTGGGCAACGCGTTCAGCATTTTCCTGCTGCACCAGTTCTTCAAGTCGTTGCCCAAAGAGCTCGACGAGGCGGCGAGCATCGACGGGTGCAGCCACTGGCAGACGTTCCGTCACATCGCGCTGCCGCTGTCGCGGAACGCCTTGGCGGTGGTGGTGCTCTTGCACTTCACGTACATGTGGAACGACTTCCTGGCGCCCTTGGTCTTTATCGTCGACCGCGAGAAGTTCACGCTGATGCTGGGGCTTCAGCTGTACCAGTCGAAGGCAGGGCAGACGCCTTGGAACCTCTTGATGGCAGCGAGCACGATGACGGTGCTTCCTGTTCTGGTTGTGTTCGTGCTGACGAACCGACTTTTCACGCGTTCGAGCCTGTCGGGGGCGGTGAAGGGTTGAGTCGACGATTGTGCGCAGCGGTATTCAATAAGTCTTGACACGTCCGAGAGGATGTGTCAGACTGATGGAAACGCTTACATCCGGGCGTTCGCCCGGTTTCGGAACAAGACTGGTTCACAATGAACAGTCCAGACTGAGAGATCCACACAGGAGCCCGTCATGAATGCCAAAGCTCTCGCCCTCACCGCGTGCTGTCTGACCCTTGCCCCCGCAGCGGTCGCGCAGAATCTCGTGTTCAACCCATCGTTCGAGTCCAACGACGGCACCCTGCCCGACGGCTGGGGCAAGTTCAACACCGCGCGCATGCGCACGATCGGTGACGGGCTTACGCCGGCCACCGTCACACACTCGGGCTCGGTCTCGATCGAGTTCCCCTCGGGCACCGACTTCTCGGGCTTCACGACCAACGTCTTCAACCCGATGACGCTCGAGTTCTTCGATCCGCCCTACGTCTGGCAGGGCGGCGATGTGACGGTGACGGGCTGGTACTACATCCCCAGCGACATGCCGCTGACCGCCAACGCGGGCATCAAGCTCGAGTTCCGCCGCGACAATTCTTCGATCGCCACGTCTTTCGAGACGCTCTCGATCACGGGCCACACGAACAACCAATGGGTTCAATTCTCGATGACGATCACCGACCAGCAGATGATGGACGCCGCGGGCGCGTTCCCTCCGTTCGCCACGAGCGTGACGGTGCTCCCGCTGCGTTTCGGCGCGTCCAGCTCGACCGGCACGATCTTCTTCGATGACATCGAGCTGACACAGGGCGCCGAAGAGCCCTGCCTGGCCGACACCAACGGCGACGGCATCGTCAGCCCCGCCGACTTCAGCGCCTGGGTCGCCGCGTTCAACAGCATGAGCGCCGCCTGTGACCAGAACGGCGACGGCATCTGCAGCCCGGCCGACTTCAGCGCCTGGGTCTCCAACTTCAACGCCGGATGCCCGTAATCCTCGGAGCAAAGCAACTTTGCGTCTCGATGACCATCTGAGCCCATAGTGACCATGGCGCCGCCGACCAACGTCGGCGGCGTCGTGTTTTTCCGGCCCCGGTTCCCCGCATCCTCCACGGAGACACCGACGATGAACGCCCCGCGCACGCTCCTCACGCTCGCACTCACGCTGCTCGCGACATTCGCGCACGCGCAGAGCCAGACGATCGACGACTTCGAGACCATCGACGCGTGGTCGACCTTCGCCCCAGAGGGCGTCCGCGTCGAGATCAAGCCCGACCGCGGCGCGCTCCGCATCGACTACGCCTTCGAGCGCGGCGGCGGCTTTGCCATCGTCAAACGAGCCGTCAACATCGACGTCGTCGCCAACTACGCCTTCAACTTCCGTGTGCGGGGCGACGCACCGGCCAACGACCTTGAGTTCAAGCTGATCGACGCGACGGGCGACAACGTGTGGTGGCACAACCGGCGTCGTTTCACGCCGCCCAGCCAGTGGCAGACGCTCACCTCGTCGCGCCGGGTCATCGAGTTCGCGTGGGGCCCGACGCCCGATCGCACGCTTCACCACGTCGCGGGCATCGAGTTTGCCATCGCCTCGGCGACGGGCGGCAAGGGCACCATCTGGATCGACGACCTGCGCTTTGCGGGCCTGCCCGAGCCCTTGCCGCTGGGGGCGCCCGTCACGCTGCGCCGAGCCGCGTCGGGCGAGGTCATCGCCGAGCGCGCAACGCCGGGCGAAGCGTTCGAGCCGGTGACGTTTGAGCGTGGCCTCGAGATCGACCTCGCGTCGCCGAGGCCCCTGGGCGGCTTGGTGATGGGCTGGTCGAGGTCGAAGGCCGCGTTTGAGTATGCGATCCAGGGCCGGACGGGCGACGGCTCGTGGGTGACGCTGCGCGACCGCGTGCAGAGCTCGTCGCAAACGGGCGTCGTGACGTTCGACGCCGAGACGATCGACCGCGTGCGCCTCGTGCCGACGGGCGATCGCTCGGTCGATGCGAGTCTCACGTCGCTCGCGTTCCTGCCGATCGAGGCGCACGAGAACGCGAACAGGCTCGTGGAGATCTTGGCTCAGTCGGGCGAGCGGACGCACCTGCCGTCGTACTTCACGGGCCGGCGCACGTTCTGGACCGTCTCGGGGTTGCCCGGCAAGAAGGAGGAAGCGCTGCTCGACGAGGACGGCGCGTTCGAGCCCGTCAAGGCGGGGCCGCGCCTCCAGCCCGCGATCATCGTGAACGGCGAACTGCACGGCGGCTGGGACGCCGACACGCGCACGCAGTCGCTCCTCTGGGGATGGATGCCTATCCCGACCGCGACCTGGTCCTACCGCCATCTCACCGTCGAGACTCAGGTCATCCCGCTCGACGACAAGGGCGGCTTCTCGGCGTACTACAAAGTGACCAACACCGGCGAAGAGACACAAGATTTCTCGCTCGTCCTCGCGCTTCGGCCGTTTCAGGTTCTCCCCCAGTGGCAGTTCCTGAACACCGTCGGGGGTGTTGCGCCGATCGACAACCTCATCGTCATGCCCCTGGTGATGACTGTGGAACGCAAGGCGATCTTCTACAGCGGGACCACCGCGTCGCGCGTCGCCGCATCACCCTTCGGCGCGGGCGAGATCATGCAGCGTCTCGCCGAGGGTTCGATCTCGACCGATGCATCCGCGCGCGTCGAGGACCCCGCACACCTCGCCTCGGGCGCATGGATCTACGACCTCACGCTGAAACCCGGTCAGAGCCGTAAAGTCATCGTCAGAACCAGTCCGCGTGAGCCCGGAGAGAATTACCCTGTGGAACTCGTCCACGCCCAAAGGGCGTGGAATGACCTGCTCGGCCGGTTCTGGCTCCACCTGCCCGAATCCCAGCGGCACCTCGAAGACTCCGTCCGCGCGTCGATCGCCTACGCGCTCGTCAACCAGGACGGGCCCGCCATCCAGCCCGGATCACGCTCGTACGAACGCACATGGATCCGCGACGGCTCGCTTACCTCGCACGCGATGCTCAGCGCCGGGCTCCACGGCATCGCCACGGGGTTCATCGACTGGTACTCGGGCTACTTGTTCGAGAACGGCAAGGCGCCGTGCTGCGTCGACCATCGAGGCTCGGACCCCGTCGACGAGCACGACTCGACGGGGCAGTACATCCACACGGTCTGGTCGTGCTACGCCTTCACGCGCGACACGTCGCTGCTCGAACGCCACTACGTGCACGTCCAACGCGCGATGGCGTACATCGAGAGCCTGCGCGCGCAGCGGATGGGCGCGCCCTACAACGACCCGAATGCGCCCGAGCACGTGTTCTACGGCCTCGTCCCCGAATCGATCAGCCACGAGGGCTACTCGGCCAAGCCTATGCACTCGTACTGGGACGACTTCTTCGTGCTGCTGGGCATCTCGGACGCCGCCAACATCGCCCGCGAACTCGGGCGCGACGACGACGCCAAGGCGTGGGCCGATCTCGAAGCCGACTTCCGCAAAACGCTCGCGGGTTCGATCGCCCTTTCGATGCGGCAGCACAACATCGACTACATCCCCGGCTGCGCCGAGCTTGGCGACTTCGACGCCACGTCCACGGCCATCGCGGCTTTCCCGGTGTGGGAGCTCGGGTCATTGCCCAAGCAGGCCGTCGACGCGACGTTCGATCGGTACTGGAAGATGTTCGTCGATCGGCGCGACGGCAACATCGAGTGGCGCGACTACACGCCCTACGAAGTCCGCGTGATCGGCGCGATGACCGACATGGGCCGACCAGAGCGTTCGCACGAGATGATTGATTACTTCCTGAGCCAGCAGACCCCGACCGGATGGCGTCAGTGGCCCGAGGTGGTGCACCGCGACGTGCGCGGGCCGGGCTTCATCGGCGACCTGCCGCACTCGTGGGTGGCGTGCGATTTCGTGAACTCGATCACCTCGATGCTCGTGGGCGTGAACCGCCACGCCGACCGTGTCACGCTCGCGCGTGGGCTTCGGCTCGACTGGCTGGAGGGCGAGGGCCTGCGCGTCGACAAGCTCTCGACGCCGCTGGGCCGCGTGTCGTGGTCGGGCGTGCGCCACGGCGACCGCGTGTCGATCGACATCACCCAGTGCGAGCGTACGCCAACCGACGGGCTGTGGCTCGACCTGCGCTGGCTGCCCACCGGCGCGACGGTGGTGGGGCGGGGCGACCTGCCCGCTGAGCTGCGCATCGACGAGCTGCCCGCGCACGTCGAGGTCGTGCTGCCGGGCGGGTGATCGGGGTTCAACGCTCCGGGACGACGAACACTGGCGTGAACCCGATCTGGACAGTGGCGTGTCCGCCGGTGGTCGACGAGCGGACCGACGTCGGCGATGTCTGCCCCATGCCCGTGATGACATCTTCGATCAGGACCGATGGCGTCTCGACGGGGATCTCGATCGTTGTGGTCGGGCTCGTGTCGCCCGGCAGGATCGCACGCATCGGGTTGAGCCACGCGACGAAGCGGTCGCCCTCGGGGCGATCGATGCGGTAGAGCCGGACCCGCTCGTCCGGCGCGTGGACGATGCGTTCGACGCGCGTGGCGCCGCGCATGTGCCCCGTGAGCTGCCCGATGGCGTGGTAGAGCGGGTACGTCTCGAGCACGCGTCCGCGCGGCGCGATGCGCAGCGCACCCGCCCACGCCGAGATGCCTGCGCCCCCGCCGAAGAGTCGAGTCTGCAGGAACGGGATGTCGGCGACGAACGCGAGGTTGATCACCGATACGCCCTGCTCGGCGGCGATGATCGTCCGCTGCACCTGATCCGCCGCGACGAAGCCGCGCGTCCATTCGAGCGTCTGGCGATCCTTGTCGATGAGCTTGGTGAAGTACGCCGCGAGCCGCTCCCGGTCGTCCTCGGTCGCCGGACGCACGACGACGCCCCGCTTGGGTGAGGCGGGCTGGATCGCGGTGCCCCAGCCAATGTACGACGTGCAGAGCGTGTCGCTGATCATGACGGGCTTGGTGTAGCCCCGTTGGCCGGTCTCGTAGCCGAGCCAGCGGAACTGGTCCTCGATCTCGTACGGGTCGCCCAGGTTGTGCAGATTGATGACGTCGAATAGATCGGGCCGGTCGAGCACGGCCCGCAGATCGTCCAGCCCGTGGTGCTCGTCGACGCGCCGGGTCTCATTCCAGACTCTGTCGTAGTCGGCGGGGTCGCCCACGTCGAGGTCGACGGGCGTCGTGAGGAAGGCCGCGTGCGCGACGAGCACGCCGTCGTACGCGTCGTGCGCCGACTTGTAGGCCATCGCGAGCGTGGCGAGGTAGTCGTCGACGGGCTCGGGCTCGTAGCTGGAGAACTCGTTGCCGATCTCGTAGGAGCGCACGGGCCAGCGCAGCCCGGGCATGTCGTCGACGCCGTCGCCATCGTACCGCTCGACCACGGCGTTCACCCAGCGTTTGAAGTGTTCTCGGTACTGAGGCTGTGGCGTCGGGTCGATGACCTTGAAGAGGTTGGAGCGCGTCGCCGCCCATCGGCAGTGTGGCTTGAGCGAGATGGTTAGCTCGGTCATGCCCGCCCGCTGGCTCTCGCGCACAAACCAGTCGAGCTTGTCGAACTTGATCGCGGCGCCCGGCCCGCTCTGCATGTTGCCCCACTCGACCGCCTCGACGTAGTGCTTCATGCCCGTCAGCCCGATCGCGCCGAACGCGTCGGCCATCCCGATCACGAGCGGCTCGTTGTCGAGCAGCGCGTACTCGAACCCGACGGCGATCCCCGCGTCGGGCAGCCGACCCGCGCGGGGCTCGACGGGCGGGGCGGGCGTTGCAGGCGGGGCCGCGGCGCAGGCGCCCACGGACAGGCTCCAGCCAAGCCACAGGGCACGAACGAGCGATGTGCGTTTCATCCGGGCAGTCTACAACAATCGGCTAAGACACAGTGACCGGACTAACCCTTGCTGTCCCCGCCCACGGTGGTTCAAGGCAACTGAATCCGCTTACAGCCGTATCTTGGTGCGACTCCCGTTGCAAGAGGGGTGAGCCATGAGCAATCGGATGTTGGCTTTACTCTTGGTGTTTCTACTGCTTCTCGTTGTGTTTCTCATACTGCCAACAATTGGGGGACGTGGAGATGCTCGCCCCCTTCGAACACTCACGGCCATGCGAGGGATCGCCGAGCCCGCCGAGAACTATTTCAGGGAGCACGGGCGTTATCCGAGCGAACAAGAACTCCGTGCGTACGACGACGGCGCGGACTACCTGTTGACGTACACGGGTGACGGCTGGCGTCGAAGGCTGAACTACGTCGCGACGGATGGCGTGCTCGTCATCCATTCCTACGGAGAGGACGGCGTCCTCTCGGGCGACGACATCTACTACTCCACACTGCCCGAGGAAGCCGAGCCGATCCCGGACGAGTGAGCCCGGTGCCATCGCCGATCTCAGATCGGTGATGCGAACAACGAGAGGGATTCCAAGCCATCACCCATCTTCGATTGGTGATGGCACCCGGCAAACTGTGGCACCTAGTCATCACTTTGGAGAAGTTCGTCTTGCTCTACCTCGACGATCTGCGATTGTTTGTTGCATTCGGGGCACGTGAGGAGGTCGCCTGCCTTTGCGTCGAGGCCTGCCAGGCCGTCGAGTTGGTAGGAACATGACCAGCAACGGCCATTGAGCTGTCGCTCGCGACGGATTTCTGCGCCGATCCCATCGAAGATCAGGCCGGTCAGGATCCCCAGAAGTGGAAAGGGGTAAAGGCCACAAATCGTTACGAAGAAGACCCATGACGGAGTGTTGGTCGTAGTCGAATTTACAAGCGGGAACAGGAGATAACCCGCAACCATGGCGCAACCCACGATAATCCCGAACCGAGTCCACTGCTTCTTTTTAACGACTCGGTATTCTTCGGGTGCGATTCGGATCTGCATCAGAAGATTCCGTTGGTTGTCACGCCCGGTGCCATCACCGATCTCTGATCGGTGATGCGAACAGCTAGAGGGATTCCAAGACATCACCTATCCAAGATGGGTGATGGCACCGGACTAGTGCGGCACTTCCTTCACCGCGTTGCGGTTCCACGCGGGCACGCGGACCTCGATGGGGCCGTCGCCCTCGATCTCGCACTGGCAGCTCAGGCGGCTGTTCCGCTGGAGGCCCGGGGCCTCTTCGACGCGGTCGTCCTCGGCCTCGGTGGCTTCGCTCAGGTCGTCCATGCCCTTCTCGATGTAGACATGGCACGTCGAGCACGCGCAGACGGCGCCGCAGGCGTGCTCGATGTTGATCCCGTTCTCGACGGCGACCTCGAGCAGGTGCTCGCCCTTGGCGGCCATGATCTCGACGGTCTTCTCGTCGTTGCCCGTGAGCGCGTGCGGGTCTTCGAGGTGGTAGATGACCTTGACGGTCTTGGGCCCGTGGTCGTGGTCAGAGTGGCGAAGATGCATGTCGAACTCCGTGACAGAATCGAGATTGGAAACACTCTAATATAGTGACCCGCGCTGTCCGCGGTCCACCGTGGGCCCGATCCTGCCGGGTGCGGGCGTCTGAGGACGATACTGTTGACACAGATGCTCGAACCCAAGCCAGCACGCTCAGGGGCCCCGGCGCCGAGGCTCTCGGTGATCGCCCCCGCTCACAACGAGGAGGACAACGTCGTCCTGCTCGTGGAGCAGATCGAGGCCGCCCTGAAGCCGGCTCTGGGCGAGGCGGGCTTTGAGATCCTGATCGTCGACGACGCCTCGACCGACGCGACGCCCGGGCGCGTGATGCAGATGCAGGCCAGCCGACCGTATCTGCGGCTCATCACACTCGCGCGTCCGAAGGCGGGCGGGGGCAACGGTCAGTCTGCGGCGTTCAAGGCGGGCTTCGCGGCCGCGAGGGGCGAGCTCGTCGGCTCGCTCGACGCCGACCTCCAGAACGACCCGGCCGACTTCCCGAGGTTGCTTGCCGAGATGGACCGCACGGGGGCCGACTTCGTGCAGGGCGACCGATCAGCGGCCCGCAGCGCGGGCGACGCGTGGATCCGCCAGCAGTCGTCGCGCATCGGTCGGCTCTTTCGCCGGCTCATCCTCTCGGACACGATCCGCGATACGGGCTGTTCGCTGCGCATCATGAAGCGTGAGATCGCCACGCAGCTGCCGCTGGAGTTCAAGGGCATGCACCGGTTCATCCCTGTGACGGCACGCCAGCTGGGCTACACCGTCGTCGAATTGCCCGTCGCGCACCGGCACCGACACGCGGGCGAGCCGAAGTACGGCATGGGCATCACCAAGCGCGCGCTGCCCGGGCTGGTCGATTGCTTCGCGGTGCGCTGGATGCGCAACCGAAGGCGCACGCACATCGCCGTCACCGAGCAGACCGCAGCCGCAACAAGCAGCACACCCGTTGAGACGCACACATGAAGCCCGGCCCCATCGTTGCCATGATCGCGCTCATCGGTGTCGGCATGTGGCTGGTGCTTCAGCCGGCGCTGTCGCGTGAGAGCTACGACCTCGAGGTGCGCGTGGGGGCCAAGCAGTTCCGGCTGCAGGAACGCGAGGGCGGGTACCAGTTCGTGTCGCCCGCCGACTTGGAGAGCCGGGGCGTAGTCTCGGCAGGTGAGAAGGACCAGATCCTGCGCGAGGCGACCGCCGACTGGAACGCCAGGCCCTCGTGGGAGCGGGCGCTCATGGGGTTCTTCAACATCTCCAGCTGGGTGAACTTCGGGTGGGTCGCCATCGGGCTGATCGGGCAGGGCGCGTTCTTTGGGCGCATGTTCGTGCAGTGGATCGTGAGCGAGAAGAGCCGCCAGAGCCAGGTGCCCGAGATCTTCTGGTGGTTCAGCCTGGTGGGTGCGATCTTCCTGTTCACGTACTTCGTGTGGCGCGTCGACGTGGTGGGGGTTTTGGGGCAATCGACGGGGATCGTGATCTACGCGCGGAATCTGCGCCTGATTCACAAGCACCGAGCCCGCGAACGCCGACATTCGGGGGAGAGTCCCGCGAGCGGAGGCACGCCCCATGAACGTCCTGCTGGATGACAACCCCATCGAGGTCGAGGATCACACCCTCGCCGCCGCCATGTCCGCGGGCGTCGAGATCGCCCAGCAAACCGGGCGAGCGGTGGTGGAGGTGCTCGTCGACGGCAAGGCCGTGCGGGGCGAGGAACTCATCGACGCTTCGACCGAGCCGATCCCGGACGCCAGGGTCGAGCTCTACACCGCCGACCCGATCGAGCTGGTGAGCCAGTCGCTCCGCGACGCGGCGGCTGCCCTTGAGAGCGCCCGTGGCTCACACACCGACATCGCAGGCCGGCTGCAATCGGGAGCCGACATCCCCGAAGCGCTGAGCCAGCTCTCGGGCACGCTGAGCGTCTGGCAGGGCGTGCAGGACGTGCTGGCCCGTGGCTACGCGCTCCTCGGGCGTGACCCCTCGACGCTCGACCTGCCCGACGACGTGGCGGGGGGGAAAACCCTGAACGATCTGCTGACCGAGCTAGGCGGGCAGCTGCGCGAGGTGCGAAGATCGCTCGAAGATCACGATCTTGCAGCCTTGGCCGACACGGTCGGGTATGAATTAGAGCCTCTTGCGGGGGTGTGGGCCGGCGTGCTGAGTCACGCCGCGGGGGCGATCACGCAATCGTGAGCCGCTCCATCCGAATGTGACGTGTGACGATCGGAGCCCGCGTGTGCCAGACCTGCAAGACGCCCAAGGCGTGAACCGCATCGACGAGATCATGGAACAGGCGAGCCAGCTGCTCGGCCAGACCAAGGCGATCGACGCCGAGTTTCTGAGCCTGCGTGCGCTCGACCTGGCCGTGAGGGCGTCCGACTGGGACCGCGCCGCCCGGATCGTGATGCCGTTGCAGGAATCGCGCCGCCTCCGCCGACAGAACGCGACCGACACGGGCACGGTGCGTCTGGTCGACACGCAAGCGCAGACGCGCATCAAACCCGAGACGGGCTGCTACCTGTTCCAGCCGCCGCTGATCGCCGCCGACGCGAGGGCCTACCGCGAGTCGTGGCTGAGGCGTGGTGTGCAATTGTTCGTCCTGACCCGCGAGCCGATGACGCGTGACGGCCTCTGGCCCGTGTCCGCCGTGGGCGCGCTCTCGATCCGCACCAAGCTCGCCCCGCCCGCGGGCGTCAAGGCCAAGGAAGGCTGTGTCACGCACGACGAGATTACGCAGGCGATCCCGGTGAGCTGGTTCCAGCAGGCAGCCGAAGCGCTCGGCGACGCCGCGATCGCCAGTGTCGATGCGTCCGAGCCCGCCGCCCACCGCGTGCTCGACCTGATCGAACGCCTCGACGCGTTCCCCGAGCACGAGAAGCTGCACCAGGCCCTCGAACGCGCGTGCCAGGAAGCGCTCGTCGAGCCCGCGCCCAAGTTCGAGCGCCGGCGTGGGCACGATGACCCGTACTCGTTCTGAGCATCTCCTCCTTCTCCCACTTGGGGAGAAGGTGCCCGCGCAAGCGGGCGGATGAGGGGCTTGGATTCATCAATGCAAAGCGAGAAGACCCTCACCCCAGCCCTCTCCCCACATGGGAGAGGGAGCAGGATCAATTCCAGCTCATCCCCTTGGGCCAGTCCTCGGGGTGCTGGTGCCTTGCGAGCCTGAGCATCTTTGACGTCAGCTCGAGTGCGCGCTTGACGATCTTCGATCGCTCGATCGCGTCGCCCTCGTCGAGCAGCCTGTAGCGCAGCTCCGCGTCCGTGAGAAGCGTGAACGAGATCAGTTCGAGCAGTGTCGCCGTGTTGATGCGCTCGTCGGCGACGTACTCGAGCAGGTCGTCTGCCGACTCGAACTCGGCGAGGTCGCCCGTGCGCAATTCGCTCGCAACCCAGTCGCGCATCGGCTGCAGTTCGGCGTCGTCGGGCTCGGGGCCCTCGGTCGGTTCGAGGTGCGCCAGGCGGTAGGGGTACTTGCCGTCGTCGGGCATCTCGATCTTTACCCGCGCTCGGCACACGCCCTGCAGCAGGATGTCGAACCGCCCGCCCGGCAGCGTCTCGTGCTGCATGATCTGGCCCACGCACACCGCGGGCCGTATCGCCGGCCGGCCCGTGTAGCCCGACTTCCAGTCGTCGCCCGCGAAGACCGCCATCGCGATCTGCCCCGCACCGTCGAGCACGTCGCGCACCATCCGGATGTAGCGGTCCTCGAAAATATGCAGCGGCACGACCTGCTGGGGCACAACCACCGCCGACGACAGCGGAAAAACGGGCATGGGCCTCCCGAAATTGACGCGCACCGCGTGCTCGTAGTCCATACGCGGAGTGTACCGCGAAACACACACGAAACGAGCCCCTCGCGCAAGCGAGGGGACTCCGAGGCGATTGGTGATTTCAAGGATCCCCCTCGCTTGCGCGAGGGGCTCGTCAAGCGATCATTCGCTCACTTCAGCGGATCGGGCCGGTAGAGCTTGGTGTCCAGCGCCCACTGCTTCTGCGTGAAGTTGCCGCCCAGGTCGTAGCTGGCGGCGCGATCCGGACGGGCCGCGTCGAGCGCGATGGTCGTCTTCGCGTCGACGTTGTCGAGCATCGACACCAGAATAGCCTCGGGCGTAGCGGGGATTTTGGCGGCGCCGTACTCGGGGATGCCGTGGTGCGACAGCACAATGTGCTCGAGCACGAGCGCCGCGCCCGCGGGCATCCGCTGGCCGGTGTTCACCATCATCTCCTGCACCTTGTCGCGGAGCATGTGCGCGCCCTCGACGATGTGCCCGACCAGCTCGCCCATGTCGGAGTACGTGAACGCCTTGTCGTACACCAGCTCGCGCGTCTTGCCCAAATCATGGATGAAGAGGCCGAACACGACGAGGTCCTGATTGATCTTCGGGTAGAGCGGGCACACCGCGCGCGCCAGCCGCATCAGGTTGAGCGTGTGCTCGAGCAGGCCGCCCAGGTACGCGTGGTGCATGCTCTTGGCCGCGGGCGCCACGCGGAAGCGGTCCATCAGGTACTCGTCGGCGAGGTACGTCTCGGCGAGGGCTTTCATCGCGGGGTGCTCAAGCTCGCCCAGGATCTGCCTCACCTCGGCGAACATCTTGCCCACGTCCTTGTCGGTCGCGGGCAACAGCTCCATGAGCTGCTCGGGCGAGGGCTCGATGGCGTCAACCTGGTGGATGATGAGCTGCATCTCGCCCTGATAGGGCTGCGTCTCGCCCTCGACCCAGACGAACCCCTCGACGGGGAGCCTGGCGAACGAGGCCTCATCGAACGACCACGCGCGTGCCGCGACCTCGCCCGTCTTGTCGCGCAGCAGGCACCGCAGGTAGGGCTTGTCGTTGCGCGTGCGCCCGAGCTGCGCGTTGGAGATTGCAAACGCCCCGCTCACGCGCTCCTGAGGCCCAAGATCCCTGATGTACTGCCTCGGCCCGGCTGCACCCATGCGCACTGCTCCTTCCACCGGGCGAGAGCGCCCGTGGGGGGATGCTAGGGAGCCGCCGGGCTTGGGGGGGCGCAGCCCGGTGCCATCACCCATCGAAGATGGGTGATGGATTTCGTCCATCTCAGGAGGAAGACCCATCACCGATCGGAGATCGGTGATGGCACCAGACGATCAACCGGTCTGTATCGAGGGGCGGATCAGCCCATGGAGTAGAAGAACTTGGCCTCGGCGATCTTGCCGTTCTTCACCGTATAGAGGCAGGTCTCCGACATCTTGTGCCGCTGGCCCGCCATCGGTCCCTCTTTCGAGGTCGCATCGATGGTCATCTCGCACACGAAGTGCTCGTCGTTGACGAGGGGTTTCGTCACCTCAGAGCTGTGCACCTCGGTGTTGGCCATCCACTTCGTGCTCATATCGAGCAGCGCGCTCTTGCCCTCGAGCACCCGCGGGTACGGCGCACCCGGGAACTCCACAGCCTCGACGTGCCTGGCGTTGTCGGCGTACAGCTCCTGCATCGCCTCGTGGTATTGGCCCACGCTGCACAGCTCATAGAAACGGTCGGCAACTTCCTTCGTGCTCATGGCAATCTCCTAGGTCGGGTCGTTCTGAAACAGGCATTCCACCACTCGGACGAGCGGGGTGTGCGATCGCTCTCTACTGGCACGAATATACCAGACAGAAGCCGCAAATCAACCAGAAAGAACCCAATTTAGTGCGAGGCATGAGGCACTATGCATAAGGCATAAGGAAATGCGGAAAGCGGCAAAGCCTCCCTTTTCACCTCTTCCCTAGTGCCTAGTGCCTCATCCCTACTTCTGCCAGATCGTCGGCACATCGCCCGAGGTCGCGCGGATGACCGATCGGATCCCGCCCCGCCCGCGCCAGTCGGTCCGGACGACCATCCACGCCGGGCTCATGAGCCTGGCGAGGTCGTCGCGGATGCGGTTGGTGACCGCCTCGTAGTAGATGCCCTCGCTGCGGAAGCTCTGCAGATAGAGCTTCAGGCTCTTGAGCTCGACGCATGTGCCGCCGGCGCTGGGCGGGCCGGGCTGGAAGGTGACATTCACCACGCCGAAGTCCGGGTGGCCCGTGACGGGGCACACGCTGGTGAACTCCTCGGCGATGTGTTCGATGACGAACGGCGTCTCGGAGGGCGTCGGGAACGATTCGAGCAGTGCGTAGTCGGGCATGGGCGAGTTTAGGCCCTGCTCCTTCTCCCCTCACCCCAACCCTCTCCCCGCTGGGGAGAAGGAGGAAGGCGTGCTCAGCCGAAGCGTGTGAGCAGCTCGATGATCTTGGGCTGGTCGCGCTTGATGCGAAGGCTCTGGCGCATCGCGCGGACGGCGGCGTCGAGTGCCTGAGTGTCGGTTTTTTCCGACCAGAGGTACTTGTTGAGCAGGCACACCGCCACGCCGTTGAGCGCGGGGTAGTGGTTCTCATCGAACTCGAGCGCCTGACGAAAGGCCGTGAGCGAGGCCTCGTATTCCTTGTTGCGAAAGCGCGACGAGCCGAGTCGGTGGAACGCGTCGGCCGACGGATCGGTCGCGACGAGCCGCTCGATCGTGCGGGCCGCGTCGACGTACTGCCCGAGCGCCGACTGGCTGTCGGCGATGCCCATGAGCAATTGCGGGCTCGTACCCATGTACTCCGAAGCGAGGCGGTAGCTGGTGATCGCTTCCTCGTGCCGGCTCAGCGCCGCGTACACCACGCCCATGTTGTAGTTCGCCGGCCCGCTCTGGGGGCTGAGGCGCACCGCGCGGACGGCGTAGGGCAATCCCTGCTCGGGCTGGCCCACCTGCACGAACGCGAGCGCGACGTTCATGTTCGCGTCGAAGCTCCGCGGGTCGATCTGAAGCGCCCGCAGGTACGCGCGGATCGCCTCGGCGTACCGCTGCATCAGCTGCAGCACCAAGCCGTGCGCGTACTGCGCCTCGAACACGTCGGGCCCGATGTTGGCGGCCTGCCCGTACCAGCGTTCGGCACGGTTGAAGTCGCCCTCTTCCTTGTAGATGTCGCCGATCCCAATGCGTGCATCGACTGCGCGCGGGTCGAGCTCGACGGCCTTCTCAAACTCGGTCAGCGCCTCACGCAGCCGCCCCGACGCCATCAACAGCTTGGCCCGTTGCGTCGCTTCGTCGGCAGCCAGCACAGCCTCAAGGCTCGCCCGCGAGTTGCGGTTGGCGTTGTTCGTTGATCCGCCGCCCGAGCCCTCGAACATGGAGCACCCGGGCAGAGCGATCGCGCCCGACAGCACCAGCACCGGCATCAGATCACGAAGCTTCGAGTTCACGCGTCACGTCCTGCGAGAGATGCGGGGAATCCATCCCCTGAATCGGGTCTGATTCAGGCCCGGGGCGAGTCCACCAACCGCCGGAGCCTGCGGACGTTGATCGTATCCCAAGGCGTCCCCTTGGGATCTTCCCCCTTGGGGGTCTCCAAGATCATCGGTTGATCGGCGAGCCCGGGTCGATTCACCACGGCCGCGAAGCCTGTTTTTTCGAGGGCGAGCTTCTTCCCGCCGGCCTTCCCGCCCGCCAAACCCAACGTCCCCTCGCCGATATGCGCGTGCCGATCCTTCCGCGAGCCCAGGTTCCCGACCGAGTCGTTCAGGTGCAGGCACCGCACGTGCTCGAGCCCGCAGTGTTGGTCGAGCTCGTCGAGCGACCGCTCGGCGGCGTCGCGGTCCGACATGTCGTACCCGCCCGCGTGCGCGTGGCAGGTGTCGAAGCAGAACCCCACGCGCTCGGGCTCGCCCGTCGCGTCGCCGATCATCGCGCGCAGCTCGGCCAGCTCCTCGAACGTGCGACCCATGTTCGTGCCCGAGCCGACGGTGTTCTCCAGGCACGAAACAACCTTGGCGCCCTTGGTCGCCTTGAAGAGCTTCTTGTACGCCTGCGCGATCCGCTTGCGCCCGGCACCCTCGTCCGACGACGTGTACGCGCCGGGGTGATGCACGAGCAGCGGGATCGACAGCGCGTCGCACCGCTCGATCTCTTCCTGCATCAGCTCGATCGACTTCTGCCACAGCTCGTCGTCGGGGCTGGCCAGGTTGATCAGGTAGCTGGCGTGGCTCACCGTGCGGGCCGGGCCGGTGGTGCTCATCCAGCCGAGGCGTTTGAGTTCGCTCGTCCACGCGCTGATCTGCTCATCGGCGAGCGGCTTGACCTTCCACTGGCGCTGGTTCTTGGTGAAGACCTGCACACAGTCGAGCTTGAGCCCCTCGGCCTCGATCGCCGCGTTCTCCATGCCGCCCGCAACAGACAGGTGTGATCCGAACATGCCCGACCATAGGGCCGCGGCGCGTACCATGCCCAAGCAGGAGGACACACGATGGCATCACTCTCGGACCGCGTCGGCATCATCACCGGGGCCAGCGCCGGCATCGGCGAAGCGCTCACCCACGACCTCGCCAGGGCCGGGGCAAGGCTCGTCATCAACGCCCGGCGCGAAGCCAGGCTCGCCGAGATCGCCAGCCAATACCCCGCGGGCCAGGTCGCCGTCGTCGCGGGCGACGCGGGCGACCCGAAGACCGTGACGCGGTTGCTGGATGCCTGCAAAGAGGCGCACGGCCAGGAGGCCAACCTCGTTGTCGTCAACGCGGGCCGGGGGCTGCGAGGATCCGTCACGGACTCCAACACCGAGGAGTGGGACGAGATGATCCGCACGAACATCACCGGCGCGTGCCACCTCATGCGCGAGGCCGCCCGCACGCTCCGCGCGCAGCTGCCCGACCCGGCCAGCGACGCATCCGCCTTCGACGCCGCGTGGAAGAGGCTCGTCGACACCGGCGGCCCGGCGCGCGACATCGTCGTCATCGGCTCGACTGTCGGGCGCCACATCAGCCCGTTCAGCTCGATGTACGGCTCGACCAAGTTTGCCGTGAACTCCCTCGCCGAGGCGCTCCGCCGCGAGCTGGCCAAGTTCGGCGTGCGCGTCACGCTCATCGAGCCGGGCATCGTGCGGACCGAGTTCCAGGAATCGGCCGGCTACGAGATGGACGGCTTCGGCAAGTTCATGAACAGCATCAGCCCCGTCCTGACCGCCCAGGACATCAGCCGCTCGATCATGTTCACCATCTCCCAGCCCGCGGGCGTGCACGTGAGCGACATCCTGATCAGGCCCACGCGGCAGGAATACCCGTAAACTCTGGTGATGAGCGTTCAGTTCGACGAACGGCCCATGACCGAGGCGGAGCGCGAGGTGTTCGTCGCGCGCCGCAAGCAGGAGCTCTGGGCGTACACCGCGGCGATCCCGTTGATCGCGGTCCTCTACTTTGCGGTGCCCGCTCTGTTTCTGGCGGCTCTGGCCTCGGGCGTGTACTGGGCGCTTTCGCTCGTTCTCGAGAGTGCGAGGCTCTGGGCGTCGTTCCCGCTCGTCTTTGGCATCATCGCGATCCTGATGGCGATCGTGGTGGTGCTCGTGCTCATCCGCGGATACCAATGGGCGGTGGAGCGGACGAATCTCCCGGAGGACGCCTCGCTCCGCATGCTCACAATCGATCGCGACACGCTCCGGGAGTGCATGCTCGGATGCGTGCCCACGAAGCACCAGAAATACCCCCGCGCCCGGATCGTGCATCTCGAACTCCCTGAGCTGGGCCGCTGTGTCATCCCGATCGAGGATCCCGCCGAGGGCGAGCTCCGCACCAACGAAGAGGGCTGCCTCCGCGTCGGCTGGAGCCCGCTCCGCCGCTACTTCGTCGAGTGGGTCGATGTCCCGGCCGAGTGGCCCGGCTCATTGCCGGTCATCCGCGGGGAGATCCCGCAGGGCGCTCATCATTTGAGTTCGCTTCTTCATCTGGAGCGGCTGCGCACGATGATCAGCACGGGCGAGGGCGACGCGTCACCGAGCGCGGAGCCATGAAAAACCCCTCGCTCGGGCGAGGGGCTCGTTGTGATTCGGTTGTCCGATTCGCCTTACGGCCAGATGCCGCGGTGGTTGTAGATATCACCGATGTGCTCGAGCACGCTGATGTACGCGGCTGTGCGGAGCGTGGTGCTGTACTTCTGCTTGGCCCTGATCACCTGGCGGGCCGAGGTGCACATCGGCGACGTGATGATCAGGCCGACGCGGCAGGAGTACCCGTAAGCGGCTTTACTGGCAGCCGGCGTTGTAGTTGGCGATCCAGGCACTGAAGTCGGCTGGGGTGCAGTTGCCGTCGCCGTTCTGATCGCACGCGGGCGCTGCATTGTTGAATGCGACAACCCATGCGGAGAAATCGGCGGGGGAGAGCACGCCGTCGCCGTTGGTGTCGGCCAGGCACACACCCGGTTCGAGGAGGAACGCGCGGAGCGGGTGCCCTGGTATTGAGCCGTGCCCGACGATCTGCCCCGCGTTATTGATTGCCTTGGCGTCGACGAGGACCCAGCCGCTGGCGGGATCGATGAGGGAGTTGAGGTCGATCATCTGCCCGCTCCGGTAGATGAACGCGTGCGAGCCCGACGTGCCGACGACCTCACCGGCGTCGTTGATGTCGCGTGCGTGGCTCGCCTTGCCGTCGAGCGTGCCCAGATCGGTGCGCGATGTGACGGCACCCGAGCCGCTGAGGTTGTATCGGAACGCGTGAGGCTGCCCGGCTGCGGTGTTTGCCCACCCGACGACCTGCCGCGCGTTGTTGATCGCGTGGGCTTGCCCGCCTGTGCCGCCGAGTGTGCCCAGGTTCGTGGGCGTCTGTGCGACCCAGAGCGCAGGCGTCGGCTTGAGCGCTCCGGCTGGGAATGCGCCGCCGACAATCCATCCCGAGTCATCGGTGTCGAAGGCTGCCGAATCCGCGCCGCCCGGGAGCAGGGGCAGGACGCTCAGCGTGCCATCGCTATATTCGCAGGCGTGCTCGATGACGAAGCCGTTGGCGAGCGTGACTGGTGTGATCCCGACGAGTCTGCCCGAGCTGTCAGAGCCGGTCGGCGTGAACATACCCGGCGAAACCGTATTGACGCCGTCGGAGACGAGCGCGTCGCGATCGAGATCGGTCATGGAGTACCCCGCACCGACAACGGACCCGTCCACGGAGGCAAGCGTCGCCTGCGCCTGCGTTTGGGGCTGAAGCGGCGCGATGGCGGTCAGCACGCCGTCGTAGCGGAACATCTGGTAGTCGAATCGGTTGACGACGCCCCAGCCGACGACAACGCCGGCATCGTTGATATCGACCGCAGCGATGTCACCCCCGAACGATCCGAGGTCAACCACGGTGTATTCAGGCTGGGCCGAAACAGACGCCGAGAGCGTGCACAACACGATGCCAGTCGTCAGGCCTTTCATGATCGACTCCTCTGAGCGTCAGTGTTCAACGCTGTGAAAGAAGGGTTCGCTGGGTGTCTGAATGTGGCACACGGTGCAATCGCTGAGAACCCCGGGGGCGCCCTGAAGCCGGACAGCCTGGAGGTTGTCGGCCTCACTGGTCGTGGGGGTGATCGCATGAGGGCTGCCGTGGCAGACCCAGCACTGCACGCCCTTGTGCCCGACCGAGTTGCGGAAGAGTGTCCCGGGCTGTTCGAACTCGAACCCTGGCCTGCTGTGGCAGTCCCCACAACGCGGCTCATCGACCCAGGGCTGCCTGCCGGGGTCACCCACATCGGCCATCTCACCATGGCAGTCGGTGCACCGCATGTCGTGCTCAAGCAAGTGGACATCACGCTGGCACTGTGCCCGCTCGCCGGGATGACATGCGTAGCAGCTCTCGACCAGCGGCGTGGTCAGCACATCGAATCGGTCCGCGTGCGCGCCGTGCATCGCGGTCGAAAGAGGTGACACACCCGGCTGACCCAGTGCGCCAAGCGCCGGGTCAGCGTGGCACGCAGCGCACGTGATCGGGGCGTCCGCTTCGAGTGTCGTCCCGTGTAGGCGGTCGTGGTCCTGGAGCACGTCCAACTCGGTGTTGACGCCCGGCTCGGGATTGCCATGGCAGAGCGCGCAGTTGAGCTCCCAGGAGGCGGGCACAACCATCTGTGTCCGCGCCAACTCGGAGCCTTGCCTTTTGTAGATCACCGTCGCCAGCGGGTATGGGTTGTCGATCCCCGCATCGTTCATGGGCGAGATCGGGACGCCAGTGACTTCCCACAGCCCGCGCCCGCGATCAGGCTGCATAGATCCGAAAAGAGCGTGGCCCGTCAGACCTACATCTGCGGGCTGATCGACACCCAAGAGCGCCTGTGAATAGACCCACCAATTCGTCTTGTCGATCGTGGTCGTGTTCGAGGGGATGAAGTACTCGACTGTGTTCTCAGGGTCCGGCTCGACGATGTCGGGTTCCAGGCCCCGGCGGATCGCCACCGCCTGCATCGTGTTGTACGGCGGCAGGATCATGAAATAGCGGTAGTCACGCTGCATGCAGTGCATGCCCAAGTCGTTCTGACTCACCACGATGTAGGGCCCGAGTTCGGGCTGGGCGATACGCAGAGACGCGCCAGACATCAGCGCGACGGCGAAGACGCCCGCGCACGCAAGTGAAACAGAGTGGCGTTTCTTATTTCGACGCTTGAGGTCTGCCATCGGATGCTCTCCCGACAGGCACCATGCTTTGACTCAGGTCTACTGCCCAAGGAGTCCAGGCATGATGAGGCACAAAAAAGCCTAACGCGCACAGGGAAGAAATATCTATAGAGATATCTGCAATATCAGCAGTTCGTACGATAAAGAAGCATCCCCGGCAGAGCACCGGGGATGCAATTCATACTACGTTTGGAAGAGAGAAGGGCGACGCGTATTACGGCCAGATGCCGCGGTGGTTGTAGATATCACCAATGTGCTCGAGCACGCTGATGTACGCGGCGGTGCGGAGCGTGGTGCTGTACTTCTGCTTAGCCATGATCACCCGGCGGGTCGCGGCGCACATGATGCGGTTGAGCTCGCGGTCGACCTGCTCGACGTCCCAGATGACGTTGGAGCGGTTCTGGACCCACTCGAAGTACGACACCGTCACACCGCCCGCGTTGCAGAGCATGTCGGGGATGACCTCGATGCCGCGCGAGGCGAGCACCGCGTCGGCCTCGGGCGTGGTGGGGGCGTTTGCGGCCTCGGCGACGACGCGGGCGCGGAGCTGGTGGGCCCGCTGCTCGTTGAGCATGCCCTCGAGCGCCGCGGGGATAAAGACGTCAACGGGTGTCTCCCAGAACTCGTCGACGCTGATGACCTCGCAGCCCTTGCCGCTGTGACGCGACGAGCCGCCCGTGTTGGCCTTGTTCTCGAATCCCTTGACGCCGCCGGTCTGTGCGACGTGCTCGGACAGGGCGTGCACATCGAGGCCCTCGGGGTTGCGGACGCAGCCCGTGTGGTCCTGTACGGCTGTGATGTTGGCGCCAAGGTCAGCCAGGATCTTGCCGGCCCACGAGCCCACGTTGCCGAAGCCCTGGATGCTGACGCGCATGTCCTCGATCGGAATATTCAGATCAGGAAGCATTTCAAGAAGAACGTCGACGACGCCCTGGCCCGTGGCCTTCTCGCGTCCGAGGCTGCCGCCGATCGAGATCGGCTTGCCCGTCACGACCGCGAACGGGTTGGTGCTGCTGCGGCCTGCCATGGCAGCGTAGGTGTCAGCGATCCAGGCCATAACCTGCGAGTTGGTGCCCACGTCCGGCGCGGGGATGTCGTAGTCGGGGCCGATGTCGTTGGCGATCGCGGCGGTGAACCGGCGCGTCACGCGCTCCAGCTCACCCGGGCTCAGCTCACGCGGGTTGCACTTGACGCCGCCCTTGCCGCCGCCGAAGGGCACGCGGACGAGGGCGCACTTCATGGTCATGAGGAAGGCCAGGCTCTTGACGTCGTCGAGGTGGACGTGCTCGTGGAAGCGGAGCCCGCCCTTGTACGGGCCGACGGCGTTGTTGTGCTGCACGCGGTAGCCCTTGAAGAGCTTGTGGTGCCCGTCGTCCATGCGGACGGGGAAGTGCACCATGATCTCGTTCTTGGGCTGGGCGAGGATGATGCGGACGCGGTGGCGGAGGTTGACGATCTCGGCCGCGTTGAGCATCGACGCCACGGTCTGGGTGTAGATGTTGTTGACGTCCTTGGGGAGCCCGACCTCATCGAAGATGGGGTCCCAGTCGGTGCCGCCCGAATCGGCGTGCGAGGTCGTTACATCGGTCGCGGTCGTGCTCATCGAAAACACACTCCGTGTGGGGCCCTGTCGGGCTTCCCGGGATGCTCGAGCGGGTCGGAATCGACCCCAATCCTGCTTCATCCGGCGTGCTGAACCCGTTTCAGACGTCGTGAGCTTGTACGCTAGCCCTGTCCGTGGACACCCTCAATGTTCGGGTCACCAGCTTTGTATACAAAAGCACCCAGTCAGCCAGATGAAGACGCCCTTGGCCCGATCTGTATCCAAACGGGCTTGGTTTTGGACCGATGACAGGCTACTGTTGCCTCCCACCCCGGCTCGCGTTCCGGGGCGCCCGGCGGTGCGTCGCCGACGGGTGAACGGGCCCGCATTCCTCGAACCGCCCCAGGGGGGCCGCCGGCCGATCCGAAGGCCAGGCGAAACGCCGTCGCTTGCCAGTGATGCTCCGGACCGCGACCGGGGGCGCCGCTTGGACGAACGATCGGGAAAGGACACAGATTACGAATGGTTGACGAGACGCTGATTGCGTCGCTCGGCTTCGACGAGGCCGACGTGGATGCACTTCTCAAAGGTGCGATGGGCGAGGACACCGGCATGGAGGGCCTGCTGAGCGATCAGCTCCAGGACCTCAAGCCCGGCAAGCTCATCAAGGGCAAGATCATCGGCATGGCCGGCGATGACGTGGTCATCGAGGTCGGGCTCAAGAGCGAAGGCCTGGTCAATAAGGAAGAGTTCGGCGACGAGGAAGTCCGCGTGGGCGACGTCGTCGATGTCCTCCTCGAAACTCTCGAGGACGAGACCGGCCTCATCCAGCTCTCCAAGCGCAAGGCCGACCGGCAGATCGCCTGGCACCGCATCACCGACTCCACCAACGAGGGTGACGTGGTCGAGGGCACCGTCATGCGCAAGATCAAGGGCGGGCTCCTCGTCGACATCGGCGTGCCCGTCTTCCTCCCCGCCAGCCAGGTCGACGTCCGTCGCCCGGGCGACGTGGGCGAGTACATCGGCCGCAAAATCCGCGCCCAGATCCTCAAGATCGACGTCGAACGCCGCAACATCGTCATCAGCCGCCGCAAGCTGGTCGAGGACGAGCGCAGCGCCGCCAAGAAGCGCCTGCTCGAGAAGATCAACGAGGGCGACATCGTCAAGGGCGTCGTCAAGAATATCGCCGACTTCGGCGCGTTCGTTGACCTCGGCGGCATCGACGGCCTGCTCCACATCACCGACATGTCCTGGAGCCGGATCAATCACCCCTCCGAGCTCGTCAAGGTCGACCAGGAGCTCAAGGTCAAGATCCTCAACATCGATCACGACCGCGAGAAGATCGCGCTGGGCCTCAAGCAGACCGAGGCCAGCCCGTGGGAAGAGATCGAGGCCAAGTTCCCCGTGGGCAGCCGCATCACGGGCGAGATCGTCTCGATCATGTCCTACGGCGCGTTCGTCAAGCTCGCCGAGGGCGTCGAGGGCCTGGTCCACATCTCCGAGATGAGCTGGACCCGCCGCGTCAACCACCCGTCCGAGCTCGTCAACCCCGGCGACCCGGTCGAGGTGGTCGTGCTCGACATCGACAAGAACAAGCAGGAAATCAGCCTCGGCATGAAGCAGGTCGAGGTCAACCCCTGGGAGCTCGTCGCCGAGAAGTACCCCCCGGGCACCATCATCGAGGGCGAGGTCCGCAACCTCGCCAACTACGGCGCGTTCGTCGAGATCGAGCCGGGCATCGATGGTCTCCTGCACGTCTCGGACATGTCGTGGACGAAGAAAGTCACGCACCCCAACGAGCTGCACAAGAAGGGCGACCAGATCAAGGCCGTCGTCCTCGAAGTGGATCAGGAAAAGCAGCGCATCAGCCTGGGCGTCAAGCAGCTCAGCGAGGATCCGTGGCTCCACCTCATCCCCGAGCACTACAAGCCGGGCATGGTCGTCCGCGGCGTCGTCACCAAGGTGACAAACTTCGGCGTCTTCGTCGAGCTCGAGGACGACCTCGAGGGCCTGCTGCACATCTCGGAGCTTGCCGACCACAAGGTCGACAACCCGCTCGACGTCGTCAAGCCGGGTGAGGAGGTCGACGTCAAGATCCTCCGCGTCGACTCGTCCGACCGCAAGATCGGCCTCTCGCTCAAGCGGGCGCAGTGGGGCGACACCTCCGCGGCCGGCGGCGACGACTACTCCGGCGGCGGCCAGGACTTCGGCCCCACCCGAGGCGGCATGGACGACCACGGCGCGATGGGCACCGACAAGATCAAGTTCTAATCGAACTGGTCTGACAACCCGAACTCAACCAGGCCCCGCAAGGCGATCCCTTGCGGGGCTTTCTTTGTAAGCTCAGCCAGAGAAAGAGCCGCTTGCGTGAGCACGCGGACGGGAACTCGCATGTGACGAAATGAACGAAGATGACGGCGTACTACAGACTGTGTAACTATCCGTATTCAGGCAAGGGCGAAGACCGGCTCTACCATCATCACCTCGCCCGGTTCATCACTGATGGACCGTTCGCCCAGGATTGCCGCCATCCTATGTGGTGGCAAGGAGCTAAGCCGCACTCGCTCGTGATCGAAGAGCGAGACATCTGGCCCGACCTCTTTTGGATGGTTCATGGATTCGGACTTGCGATTTCTGAGCGCGCCCGAAAGGTCATGGTGGGCGAGGGGCTCATCGAGCCGGAAAGAGTGCATGAAGTCAAGGTGCTTGAATTTGACATGCTCAGCCGCGAATACACGCGGTACGAGGTTCGCTATTTCGTCTACCGACCAGAGGGCGTCGTCTATCTGCACTGGCTGCCCGAAGCTTCGATCGCCGACGTGAAACGCTGCGTGTGCGGGTGGGTGGATGAGATCTGGGACATCGCCAAAGTTCGGCGGTACGAAAACGATTGGGCCTCGCACACAGGGCAGCCGATTGTCCAGCAAATCACGCTCATCGAGGGTGTGCCGCTTTATCCGGTGACCGCGTTCATCGTGAGCGAGGAGTGGCGCGATGTCTGGGAGGCCAACTCACTCTGCGGCGCGGACTTCGGTCTGCGATCTGCAAAGTAACCTGGTGCCATCACCTGCTCTCGTATGCACGATACCAATTGCGATATCTTGATTTCCATGAAACCCCGTGTCCGGGCTTCCGAATGATTAGTATTTACTAGCAAGTGGGAGCCCAGTTATGCCAACGCCAGACCAGGAGCCCCAGTCAGGCCATTCCCCGAAGTACGCCCGCCTCCGCCAGATCCCCCGGCAAATCGCGTGCAGATCGCCCTTTACGGGCTCGATAAGGCCCGAGCGAGTGCCGCTGATCGACTTCGACGACGCCCGCCCGGCGCTGCCCTTCCCGCACCCCTGGAACTACCGCGAGCCGCTGACGATCCTGGAGACGTTCTTCCACCGCGCCGAGCGCAGCGAGGGCGCGAGCCGGCACACGCGGTACCTCGACGTGCCCGGGTTCGCGCCCGTGCTCGTGACGCGCGATCCTCGCCTCATCCGAGCGATCTCGCAGGCCACGGGCGACCGCCCCGGCATGTTCGACCGCGACACGCTCCCCTCGACGGGCATCGCCCGCGCGACCGGGGGCGACACGCTCCTCTACGCCAACGGGCCGCGCTGGAAGCACCAGAAGAAAGTCTCCACGCCGCCCTTCGCTCGCGCGGCCCTCTTCGTCCCCGAGAAGTTCGACGAGTTCGAGCGAACGCTCCGCGCGACCGTGCGCGAGCGGCTGGAAGTGCTCCGCATGCGCATCGAACGCGAGGGATCGACCGTGCGAGTCGCGCTCGAGCCCGAGATCAAGTCGCTCATGCTCGAGATGCTCGTGTGCAACTTCTTCGGCGCGTACATCGACCCGAGCGAGATCCGCGAGAGGTACGTCCCCGCGCTCGACCGGGTGATCGAGCACATCGTCCGCGACACGGTCGTCAACAAGCTGGGCATCCCGCTCGCCCGCGTGCCGAACTGGACGCGGGGCATCGCCGAGACCAAGCGCGCGCAGGCGGCCTTCGAAGAGCTGACCACCCGCGTCCTCGAGCCCCGCAAGCGCAAGGAGGGCCTCTGGGCTCGGTTCGAGTCGGACGCCCCGGACGAGGCTTTGCGGGCCAATATCCGCGTGTTTCTGGCCGGGGCGCTCGAAGCGACGACGTCGTACGCGAGCTGGGCGATCTCGCACCTGTCGCGCAACCCGGACATGCAGAAGAGGCTCTACGCCGAGATCGCGCACATCAATGCGTACACCCCCGAGGCGCTGGCGGGCGCGACGTACCTGAACGCGGTGCTCGACGAGACGCTCCGCCTGACGCCGGCGCTCTACTTCCACCCAAGGCGGGCCGTGACGGACACGCTCGTCGAGACGTCGGGCGGCGAGACCCTGAATATCCCCGCGCACACGCACATCCTGCTCGATGTCTGGCACGCCAACCGGTGCGAGGAGATCTGGGGCGTCGCGCAGACCGGCTACCCGGCGCGGGCGTTCCGTCCGGAGCGTTGGCTCACGCCCCAGGCCGAGGGGTTCAACAAGCGAGATCTGTTGCACTTTGGTTTCGGTCACGGCCCACGTTTCTGCCCGGGCAAGAACCTGGGCCAGCTCGAGGTCGCGCTCGTGGTGGGCGCGTGCGTGAAGCTGTTCCAGTTCCAGGCGGTGAACGCGGAGAGCGAGGCCCGCGCGGGCGTCTCGACCAAGCCCGCCGACGGCGTGCTCGTCGAGCTCTCGCCACGCAAACAGATCGAGCCGACAGAAAGCGCCGAGCCCGGCGCGCAGAACACGCCCAGGCCGGACTCGAGCGTGGGCGCACAGCATGCTGATATCAGTCAGTGCCCCTTCATGAACTCGGTGCCATCACGCATCTCTGATGCGTGATGCTGGTCAGTCCTGGGCGTTTTGAGCACCATGCATCAGAGATGCATGGTGGCACCAGAAGCCTCGGGCGTCGAGTCAGCCCGGGCGTGATAGGCTCTAGCACAAGGCCAGGAAGCACAGAACGGCAAGGGTCAGCAGGCGCTGGCGGTGCGGGGTCAGGAGATTCTGGTTCATGGCGGATCACCTCTTGAGTTGCCAGACATCAAGGCAACCCCCGTGCCAACAGGCGGCGGGGGCCGGTGCGATCCGTCGCAGGGCCGATTTCGAGCTCGTTCCGGGGCCGAAACTGCGGGCACGCTGCCCGGGGGCCTCATCCGTGACACGCATGTTGTATCACGGCAACACCCGGCTTGTCACGCTCGCCCTCTGCCTCGTCGCGGTTCTCGGACCCTTCATCTGCACAGCGGCACAGGCCCAGCCCGCCGACGAGCCGCCGAGCCTCGTCGAGACGGTCCGGGCGTACGAGATGCTCGAGCCCTGGGTACGTGCGATGGACGTGCCCCCGGACGCGGCCGGCCCTGAGATCGTCGGCGCGTGCGTCACACTCCGCTTCGAGGGACGCGTGATCGGCATCGGGACGATCTTCGGCGGCGGGGCTCGCTCGCTCTCCGATGCAGCCCGCATCGCCATCGCCTCGGCGCGCAACGAGCTGCCCGTCACGCGCGACGCGATGTACGAGGACCGGCTTCGGCTCGCCGCCCAGCAGGTGACGATCAGCCTCGAGATCGCCGGCCCGGCGATCCCGTTCGTCGCAAAGCAAGACGCCGACCTGCTCAACGGGTACTCGCCGGGCATCCACGGCGTGGCGCTGCGGATGGGCAACCTCGCTGCGGCGGTCTACCCGGACGAGATGCTCTGGACGAGCCAGGACGTGCCCAGCGCCCTGCGCCGGCTCATCGCGGGCGTCACGGGTGACCGTGCACTCGCCATGCGTCCGATCCCTGAGGTCGTCGAGGGCGGCAAGATGACGATCCTTCGCTTCCGCACGCGGCAGGTCGCGCAGCTGAAACCCGGCGAAGAAGCACGGCTCATCCAGCGCGGGGGCAAGGTCATCCAGAGCGCGCAGGTGCGCTCGATGCAGGCGCTCCGCGAGTGGGCCGATGGTCTCGGGGGCTTCCTCATCGCCCAGCGCGACGTGGGCGTGTACATGCCGGTGAACGACACGATCCGCTCGGCGCCCTCGCCCCTGCAGCGGGCGCTGCGGATGTACGCGCTGGTGACCTACGCCGACGTCACGCAGAATCAGGACCGCGCCGATCGCGCCCGCGAGGAAGCCTCGTACGACGCCGAGGCGATCGTGAGCGCGTGGAAAGACGACGAACCCGTCGGCGCCGCGGTGGTCTCGCTGCTGGCGGTGAGCCTGCGGTCGGGCGTGCTCGATGAGTCCGACCGCGCGCTCGCGATCGAACGGACGTCGGGCGAGCTCACCCGGCTGGCCAATGACATCGAATCGGTGCCCGTGCCCGAGCGCCCGATGCTGGCGTGGGCCTTGGCCAAGCTGGCGCGCTACGACGAAGCCCGCACGATCATGCCCGTGTGTCGGCGCGCAGAGCACCCGGGCATGCTGGTCGGACGGATGCCCTGGCTGGGGCTGGCCGAGCTCGAACTGGTCGGCGCCGACGGCGTGCCCTCGGCGCCCGCGCTGCGCGAGATGCGCGACCTGATGTGGCAGCTGCAGATCCAGCGGGCCGACACCGACGCCGCCTCGGCGGATCTGATCGGGGGCGTCGTCTTCACGCGCTCGCTGACCACACTCCCGACGTGGCAGGTGGCGCGCCCGCTGGCCTTCATGGGCCCGATGCTCGCCGAGCCGAGCCTGACCGAGACGGGCGAGCTGCCCGCCGAGATGGCGCACATGTTCGACGCGCTGCGGTTCCTGCGTCAGCTCTCGGCGGGTGAAACCGAGGGGCACATGTACGCCGCCGGCGGGGCCTGGGAGTGGGGCGTCCGGCCCGCGCCGTGGGACCAGACGATGCCCATCGAGGCCAGCGCGATGACGCTGATCTGTGTCTGCCAGACGATCGAGGGATTGGAGCGTCTGGAAGCCCGTTCGGCCCCCTGAAATCGACCGAAATCGCGCGTTCCGAAGGCACGAAAAAGAGGCCCTTGAGCGGGCTCACGCCTACCATTGCTGAGCGCCAAAAGGCGGGCTTGGACGCCCGCTCTGGAGTCCTTCGGGGATGAGCGAATTCGACGAGTCGCAGCAGGCCGGCCAGGAGCCATCCGGGCCGATCATCACGGGCAAGGTGGTCGATCTCGAGATCGAGAGCGAGCTGCGTGACAGCTACCTCACCTACGCCATGAGCACCATCATGGACCGGGCCCTGCCCGACGTCCGCGACGGTCTCAAGCCCAGCCAGCGGCGCATTCTCGTCGCGATGAACGACCTCAACCTGCGCCCCAACCGCAAGCACCTCAAGTGCGCCAAGATCGCCGGCAACACCTCGGGCGACTACCACCCGCACGGCGAGTCGGTCATCTACCCGACGCTGGTGGGCATGGCGCAGTCGTGGAAGATGCGCGTCCCGCTCATCGACCCGCAGGGCAACTTCGGATCCATCGAGGGCGACCCGCCCGCCGCGATGCGATACACCGAGGCCCGCATGACCCACGCCGCGGTCGACATGCTCGCCGACATCAAGCTCGACACCGTCGACTTCCAGCCCAACTACGACGACCGCCTCGAAGAGCCCACGGTGCTCCCGGGCAAGTTCCCCAACCTGCTGATCAACGGCGGCATGGGCATCGCCGTGGGCATGGCGACCAGCCTGCCCCCGCACAACCCGGATGAGATCTTCGACGCCATCACGCGCGTGATCGACAACCCCGAGATCGCGCTTGCGGACATCATGACCGACGAGACGGACGAAGCCGGCAACGTGACGCGCCGAGGCGTCAAGGGCCCGGACTTCCCGACCGGGGGCATCATCCTCGGTCGCCGGGGAATCATGGACGCCTACGAGACGGGCCGCGGGCGTGTCACCGTCCGAGGCAAGTGCCACGTCGAAGAGACCAACGGCCGCCAGGCGCTCGTGATCGACGAGATCCCCTACGCCCTCGTGCAGAACAACCTCGTCGAGAAGATTGTCGAGGCCGCCAAGGACGAGCGGATCAAGGACATCAGCGACGTCCGCAACGAGTCGGGCCGCAACGCGCAGACGCGCATCGTGATCGAGCTGAAGAAGGCGGGCGACCCGGCGGTCGTCGAGAACCAGCTCTACCAGTTCACGCCGCTGCAGCAGACGTTCAGCATGATCCAGATCGCGCTGGTCGGGCGTCGCCCCAAGACGCTCAGCCTGCTCGAGATGATCCACCTCTACATCGAGCACCGTGCCGAGGTCGTGCGTCGGCGCACGGCTCACCTGCTCCGCGAGGCCCGCAAGAAGGCCCACGTCCTCGAGGGCATGATCTACGCCGTCTGCGACATCGACGAGGTGATCCGGATCATCCGCGGCAGCAAGACGCGCGAAGAGGCGATCACCAAGCTCGTCGAGAAGCGCTTCCAGATCCCCGCGGGACACCCGTTTGCGCCGCAGATCCCGCCGAGGCTCATGCAGATGGTCCGGGCGGCAGACCCGGCCGGGGGCGTGCTGCTCTCGCGGGTGCAGGCCGAGACAATCGGCAACATGCGCCTGATCCAGCTGACGGGCCTGGAGATCGAGCGGCTGGTCAAGGAGTACGCCGAGCTGGTCGCCGAGATCGAGGGCTACGAGCTGATCCTGTCGGACCACCAGCGCGTGCTCGATATCCTGCGTGAAGACTGCGAGGAGATGAAGGCCCGCTACGCGAGCGATCGCCGGACCGAGATCCAGGACGCCGCGGGCGATATCGACCTCGAAGCGCTCATCAAGGAGCACGAGGTGACGGTGACGATCAGCCACCAGGGCTACGCCAAGCGATTGCCTCTGGACACGTACCGCTCGCAGGCTCGCGGTGGCAAGGGCATCCGCGCGTCGGAGTCGAAGGACGACGACTTCATCGAGCGCGTCTTCGTCGCCAGCACGCACGCGAACCTGCTCGTGTTCACCGATCAGGGGCGTGTGTTCAAGCTGAAGGTCTACGAGCTGCCCGAGATGAGCCGCACGAGCAAGGGCCGCTCGATCGTGAACCTGATCAACCTGCGCGAGGGCGAGCGGGCGCGCGTGTACCTCACGGTCGAGGACTTCGACGACGAGGGCAAGTACCTGACCTTCGTGAGCAAGGGCGGCATCGTGAAGCGCACGCCGCTGCGCGACTACCAGAACGTCAACCGCTCGGGCCTGATCGCCGTGGGTCTCAAGGACAACGACGAGATCCTGAACGTGCTGCTGACCGAGGGCTCGGACGACCTGATCATCATCACCGACAAGGGCATGGCGATCCGGTTCAACGAGGGCGACGTGCGGCTCATGGGCCGCGGCGCCGCGGGCGTCAAGGGCATCGAGCTGGGCGACACCGCGACGGCGATCGCCGCCGACCGCATCGCGATGCAGCCCGACCCCGCCGACGACGAGGTGACGGCGACCGTCGAGCCGGAGCTGTCGCTCTTGACCGTCACCGAGCACGGCTTCGGCAAGCGGACGCTCGTCGACGAGTACCGCGTCCAGCCCGAATCGGGCCCGATGCGGAGCCAGAGCCGCGGCGGCAAGGGCCGGGCCGACATCAAAACGACCAGCCGCAACGGCCCGTCGGTCGCGGCCTGCATCGTCGCCGACACCGACGACGTCGTCGTCATCAGCCGCAAGGGCCAGCTCGTCCGCATGGCGGCCTCGGATATCAGCCAGATCGGGCGAGGCACCCAGGGGGTCAAGGTGGTCGGTCTGAACGACGGCGATTCCGTGGTGGCCGTCGCCAGGGTCGCCGATACGGGTGATTCCGAGGACGAGGCGACACCCGAGGACTCGGCCGAGTAGACTGGCTTGTGATGCTGAACGACTGGTCCGATGACATTGTGGTGGTGGATCTCGCCGACGACCCGCAGCTCAGCGATGAGCTGACGGCGATCATCGATCGCGTCGCCGAGGCCGAGACCGATCAGGTGCCGCATGTCGTGCTCAACATGGGCCTCGTCGCCTACATCAAAAGCTCGAACCTCGCCCAGCTCATCCGCCTGCGCAAGCTGCAGCACGAGGTGGGACGCGAGCTGATCCTGTGCTCGGTCGACGACCGTGTGTGGTCGGTCATGATGGTGACCGGGCTCGACAAGCTCTTCAACGTGGCGCCCGACCCGATGACCGCACTTGCGAGCATCCAGCTGGGCGACTCCGATTCCGACGCCGACGCCGAGGCGACCCGCTAGGCCCGCACTCAGGGGTGGGGGGAAGCCCGTGCCGCTCGTTGCTCTGTTTCTCATCGCGGTCTTCTCGCTGCTCATCGTTCGCATCGGTGCGACCGCTCTGCGCATGACCGGGCTCTCGCGCGAGGTCGCCGACTTCCAGGCGCTCAGCTGCTTCTTCGGCGTGGGCTTCACCACCCGCGAGTCGGAGATGATCGTCAGCCACCCCGTCCGGCGCAAGATCGCCTCGCACCTGATCGTGATTGGGAACGTCGGCGTGATCACGGCCTTCGGCGCGCTGGCCGTCACGTTCATGCAGAGCGAGCCCGACTGGCTCGACGACATGCTCGGGGGCGAGGTCGGATCGGTGCCCTTCATCGTCCGGCTCGGCGTCCTCATCGCGGGCATCGCCGTCATCGTGCTGATCTTTCGGATGGGTGTCTTCCGCAGCCTGCTCGAGCTCGCGATCCAGCGCACGCTCGAACGCGCCGGCGTCGTCCGGGCGATGGACCTGGACACCATGCTCCGCGTGGGCCACGGCTATGTCGTCAGCGAGTACGAGATCGACCCAGGGCACCCGCTGATCGGCCTGAACCTCGGCGACGCCATGCTCGGGCAACGCGGCGTGCTGGTCCTTGGGATCCAGCGCGAAAGTCAGTCGTACGATGGCGCTCCGCGGCGCCGCAGTGTCATCCAGCAGGGGGACGTGCTGACGGTCTACGGGCTGGAGAACCTGGTCGCGCGTGAGCTCACCCCGGAGGCCACGCGTGCAGCCCTGGATGCCGCGAGCGGTAGAGAGAGCCAATGACGACGATGCCCACACCGACCACCGAGACCGAGAGCACACCCACGCGCCGAGCCGTCGCCGAGCTCCGCGGCGTGCGCAAGGTGTACTACAAGCCCGACGGCTCGGTCATGGTCGAGGCGCTCCGCGGCATCGACCTGACCATCACCGAGGGCGAGTCGATCGCCATCATGGGACCGTCGGGCTCGGGCAAGTCCACGATGATGAACGTCCTCGGGTGCCTCGACCGCCCGACCCACGGCAACTTCCTGCTCTCGGGCCGCGAGGTTGTCACAATGGACGACGAGGAGCTCTCGATCTTCCGCGGGCAGACGATCGGGTTCGTGTTTCAGGCGTTCAACCTGATCCCGCAGCTGACGATCGAAGAGAACGTCGCGGTGCCGCTGTTCTACCAGGGCGTGCCCAAGCAGGAGCGGCTGGAACGCGCGTACGCCTCGCTCGAGAAGGTGGGGCTCCGCGACCGTGTGGGTCACAGGCCGCGTGAGCTGTCGGGCGGTCAACAGCAGAGGGCCGCGGTCGCTCGGGCGCTCGTGGGCAATCCCGTGGTGATCATGGCCGACGAGCCGACGGGCAACCTCGATTCCAAGACGAGCGATCAGATCCTTGATCTGTTCGATGAGCTGCACGACGAGGGCAAGACCATCGTGATGGTGACGCACGACGACGAGGTCGCCGAGCGCTGCCAGCGCGTGGTGCGTCTGCGTGACGGGCTGATCGAAACCGATGTGATGAACCCGCCGCGCGTCAGGCGGCCACACGGCTCGCCACAGGACAGCGCGAAATAGCCAGAGCCGTCACATCGTCGGCCTGGTGCAGCGACCCGCTGGCCTCGTCGAGCTTGCGCTCGAGCGTCTTGAACGCCGAGGCGAGCGACTTCTTCCCGCGGTTCTTCCAGCCGGCGATCGACAGGATCTGATCGATGTACGCCGCGGCGCCGTGGTTCTTCGTGCTCACGGCCTCGGCCTTCTCAGGGAAGACGAGCTCGAACCCGTCGGAGTAGAGCAGCAGCGTCTCGCCCGGGCGGAGCTGGATCGTTTCTTCGGGGAAGTGCGCGTCGTGGAAGACGCCCAGCAGCGGGCCGCCCGCTTCGACCTCGTAGTTCTCGTGCTCGCCGATGCGCAGGGGCGAGGGGTGCCCCGCGTTGGCGATCTGCACGAAGCCGGTCTCGGTGTCGAGGATGCCGTAGACCGCGGTCGCAAATCGCGGCGTGCCGTCGCTGACGTCGCAGAGGTCGTCGTTGAGCCTTGCGAGCGCGTCGCTGGGTGTGATGAGCCGGCCGTCGCTGACGCCGCCGCGCATCGGCAGCGACTGGCTGATGATCATGGTGAGCAGCGCCGCGGGCACGCCGTGACCGATGGCGTCGGCGATGAAGAACCCGACGCGTTTGTCGTCGAACTTCTGGATGTTGTAGATATCGCCGCTGACATAGCCCGCTGGGCGGTAGAGCACGCCGAAGTCGTGCCCCTCGACCTTGGGCATCTCGCGTGGGATGAGTTCGCGCTGGATGTTGGCCGCCAGCGAGAGCTCCTGGCTCATGCGTTCCATCTGCTCGCGCACGCCGCCCGATGAGCGGATGCTGATCGAGAGGTCGCGTGCGAGATCGTTGATCGTTTCCTGTCGCGACGAGAGCGCGTGCAGCTTAGCGGCCAGCACCTCGTCGGAGATCGCACCGCTCGTCGTCAGCACACCGCCCGTGGCGAGACCTTCGCAGGGCGAATCCGCGGGCAGCAGGAGCACCGCCGAGATCCGCGCCGCCCGGAGCAGATCGATCGTTTTGTAGATCGCCGGCGCGGGCGTCGACTCGGGCACGCCGATGACCAGCACCGAACCATCGTCGATGGCGATCTCATTGCCCGTGTCACCGAGCACGGACGCGTCGATCGGCTGGCTCAGGATCTGCGGCTTGGCGTCCTTCTCGGGCCAGAGCTTCGAGACCGATTCGATGCGGGCTTTCAGCGCAGCAAGCGATTCGGGCGTCGTGATCAACTTCAGACGGTGGTAAGACATCGAGCCCCCCGGCCGGGCGCAACGTCGGCGCCACCTGGAGAGGGCATCGTCTTATTTGGTCCGGGCCTTCAGGTCCTTCATGCCGTGGATCTTGACAACCTCGCCCTTCTCAAGCCCGAGCTTCTCGATCATGCCGCCCTGGAGTTCGATAACCACGTCGCAGGCGTATCGGCTCGAATACCGCTTGAGCCGCTCCTCGTAATCCCTATCGGACTCGCCCTCTTTCTGAGGCTCCTCGGGGACCATCGCGTGCAGCTCGATGACGCGGCCGCCGTTGTCCACGTAGACGATGTCGATCGGGATCGGGCAGTCGCGCATGACAAACTTGCGGACCGACGAGTTGTTGAAGACGAAGATCATCCCGCCGTCGTCGTCGATGGTGGTGCGGTCGCTCAGGCCCTTGAATCGTGTCTCATTGTCGAGCGCGGGCTCGAGGAAGAAGCTCTGGGGCTTGTCCTCGGCGTTTGGGATATCGATGCGGACGAGCCCGCTCGAGGCGCCGCCACTGCCGCCCGCGTCCGAGCAGCTCTGCAGCGTGAGCATCGCGGCGGCCGCGACCACGGCCGAGACCAGAATCATTATCAGCGGGACGCGGCGTCCAAGAGCCATCGGTCGTCCTCCGGGGTAAAGGTGACGTCTTCGCGTGACATGGTATCGAGCGAAAGCCCCGAGGCGAAATCGGACGCCAAAACGAGCTCATTGCGTCCGGGCAGGCCGCACCAGCGGGCGATGAGGGCGATCACGCGCTCGGCCGGCACGCCCTTCTCGCGGTAGTGATCGATTCGCGTGTCGCCGTGACGCTTGGCCAGACGCTTGCCGTCGGCGCCCCGCACGAGCGGGAGGTGGCAGTACACCGGATCGCGCCCGATCCCAAGCGCCCGGCGGATGAGCGTCTGACGAGCCGCCGAATCGACGAGGTCGTCCCCGCGCACGACGTGTGTGACGCCCTGGCGGTGGTCGTCGACCGTGACGGCAAGCTGGTACGAGGGCTGGCCCCGCTGCGTCCACACGACGAAGTCGCCCACGCTCGCGGACACGTCGATCGATTGCGGCCCCAGGAAAGAATCTGTGAAATCAACGCGGCCGGCGGGCACAGCCAGCCGCCAATTCGTCTGCGCGTCGGCGAACGCACACGGAAACTCGCTCGGCCTCAGGCTCGCATCGAATCGCACCTCGCCCGAGTCCTCGTGCGGCGCACCGGCGGCCTCGGCGATCTCGGTCCGCGACAGCTCACTCGGGAACACACAACCTGCGCGCGCGAGCGCATCCATCGCACTTCGGTACGGCGCGAGATCGGACGACTGCAGCGGAGCCACCTCGTCCCAGTCCATCCCGAGCCAGCCGAGCGTCTCAATCGTCTGCTCGATCACGCCCGGCTTGACGCGCGGCGTGTCGAGGTCTTCGATCCGCAGCACGACTTTCCAGCCGTTCTGCCGTGCCAGCGCCCAGTTCACCAGAAACGTCCGCGCGTTGCCCAGGTGCAGCGCCCCGGTGGGCGACGGGGCGAGCCTCGTTGTTGGAACGGCTGTTCCGGTCTCGTTCGGGCTCGATGTGGGACGCTCCATCGCCGAAAGACTACACTGCACTTCGAGCCCGATCTCGGGCGTGTGTGTGCAGGAGTCGTACATGGACAAGCTCAGCGAGGCCGAGATCGAGCAGGCGATCGCCCAGTCGCCCGAGTGGTCGGCTGTCAACGGCGAGATCACCCGCACCTATCTCTTCGACGACTTCCGCGCGTCCATCGCGTTCGTCAACCGCATCGCCGAGTACGCCGAACGAGTCCAGCACCACCCCGACATCCTCGTCCGCTACAACAAGGTGACGCTCACCGTCTCGACTCACGACGCCGGCGGAATCACGCAGAAAGACTTCGACCTCGCGACCGAATCCGAGAAACTCGCCAAGGTCTGAACCGGCCCGAGACTCAGCGCAGCTCGACCGACCAGTACGCGTTGTCGAGGAACTGCTTCCACGACGAGTACCGGTCGTGCCCCATCCGCATCGAGATCAGCGGGTTGCGCTTGGGCTGCTTGGGCATCGTGATCAGCTTCATGTTCGCCTGCTTGGGCGTGCGGCCGCCCTTCTTGGCGTTGCACCGGATGCACGAGCAGACGAGGTTCTCCCACGTGTCCCTGCCGCCCTGGCTCTTGGGGATGACGTGATCGATGGAGAGCTCGCTCGTCGGGAAGTGCGAGCCGCAGTACTGGCAGTGGTTGCGGTCGCGGGCGAACAGGTTGCGACGATTGAGCTTCACGCACTGCGCGGGCAGGCGGTCATAGCCGAGCAGGCGGATGATCCTCGGCACCGCGATGTCGTAGCGCACCGTCCGCACCCAGTCGTGGTGCTCGCGGTCGTGCTGGGCCGCGGCCTGGCTCACCTCGGTCCACGAGTCGAAGTCGTACGTCAGGTACGCCCCGTCGTCGATGTGGATGACCTCGGCCAGGTCGCACGCGAGCAGACTGAACGCGCGCCGCGCCGGGATCACACGGATCGCCATGTAGAGCTTGTTCAGGACGAGCACCTTGGCATCGAGACCGAGCCCGACGCTTGCGGCACAATCCCCGGCAGCGACACCCTCGGGAAGAGCGTCCTCGTTGCCCGCCTGCGGAGATGTCGTGCCGTGCCCGGCCATACGCGTCCATACCTCTCGGCCGCGGTCAAGGCCGCACGCCTGTTCGGTGTTCGCATGTATGATATCGGATTTTCCACAGCCTTTCAACGCGTGCGAACGAGAGCCGGATTGTCAAGTTCCGGTTCAGACGGGGGTTGCGTGTGTAACGGCGTACGTCACGCTCCGTGGCCGAGGCTTATCCGCACCCGGCGTTGTAGTTGGCGACCCACGCCGAGAAGTCCGCGGGCGAGCATGAGCCGTCGCCGTTCTGGTCGCACGCGGACGCCATCGCATTGAACGCGGCCACCCAGGCCGAGAAGTCAGCGGGGCTGAGCATGCCGTCGCCGTTGGTGTCGGCTATGCAAGTGGGAGTGGGGCAGCCTTTCCAGCGCGCAAGATAGCTATCTCCCGCATCAGAACTCACAAAGCTGCCTCCAGCGAAGAGAAGCGGTCCAAAGCCGCTCCCATCGTCGTAGGGTGCGAGATCATATACATAGCCGTCCATGGTTTCGCTCAGTGAGACCCATTCCGCACCATCCCAGCGGGCAATTCGCCGGATTGGATTTGTTCCTGATTCAGTCAAATTGCCAGCAATAAATAGCGAGGGACCGTTCCCGATTCCGTCGTCAAATGCAAGCAGCTTTTGTACTCGATATCCAACACCAGCCCCCACGGCATGCCATTCTGTGCCGTCCCACCGAGCCACGCAAGGCGAGTACACCCCTCCGGCAGTTGTGAAATTACCAGCCGCAAAGAGTGATGGCCCGTTCGGGTTGTTGCCATCGTCAAAGACCTCGAATGCGTTCACAGTCAGGATCGATGCAGCTATGAATACGCCAGTACCAAGACTGTGCCAGTTCTGTCCGTCCCACATTGCGACGTGTCTGGCATTGACTGAGCCGGCGGAGATAAAAGATCCGCCAACATAGAGCTTCATACCTGTGCCATCATCATATTGACCAAGCGCATGGACCGCTGAGGGCCCTGGTGAATGAACCCCCTGACCCAGTGCGGACCAACTCGATCCATCCCACTTGGCGATATAATTCACAGGCATGCCACCAGCATCGGTGAAGACCCCCCCGACGTAGAGAGCCGGTCCTGTCCCGTCGTCATGTACGATCATCGCGAGGACAGGGGCATTGACACCACCGCCGACATCGGACCAGGATGTGCCATCCCACTTTGCGATATTGCTGAGTGGAACCTGGCCGGAGAAATCGAATGTCCCGCCGGCATAGAGCGCCGGTCCCGATCCGTCATCGAAAACGGCAAAGGCGGACACGTCCTGATTATCATTGAGGCGTGCAAGACCGTCGCCGACGGTTGACCATTCGAGGCCGTTCCATCGAGCGACGCCCTTCGTCGCCAGATTGCCGATGGCTTTGAAATAGCCTCCCGCATAGAGGGCCTCGCCGAATCCGGTTCCATCATCGAAGACATGTAAAGCGAACACAGTAGAATCGAGGCCTGTACCCACACGATTCCATGACTCGTTATCCCATACAAGGATGTTCCGGAACTCGCTGTCCATCGAGCTGCCCACGATAAGTTCTGGGCTTGCGTCGCTGTCTACGTTGTAGCTTCCGATCGATAAAGCTAATTCTGCCACGCCTGAACTCAACGCCTCCCAGGAAACTCCATTCCATTTTGCAACGTTCATTGCTGGAACTTGACCGGCGTTGTCAAAGTAGCCCGCAATATACAACGAAGGCGATGAAAGATCAGGTGAGTGGGAAGTCAAGGCATACACCGTGCCGGGCGAACCTTGATGCCAGATCCCATCGCCGAGGGGGTTCCAATTGGTACCATCCCAACTCGCGATGCTTGTCGCAGAGTCTCCTCCGGCAGAACTGAAGCGTCCTGCGGCGATCAAGCCGGGATTGAGCTCGCCATCATATGAGAGTAATGCGGTAATAATAAAAGAAGTCGACCCGTCAGACATGCCGCCTGCGAGCGATGTCCAATCCGTCCCGTTCCACTTCGCAACTCCGAATGCGTTTGCTGTTCCTGCAACCCAGAATGTGCCACCGGCATAGAGGGCCGGGCCCGTGCCATCGTCATGGACCTCGATTGAGTACACCCGTCCGTCGTTGAACCCGTTGCCGACCGCGGACCACGATGTCCCGTCCCATTTGGCGATTCGCTTCGCAGGAATCCCGCCGTTGATCGATCTGAAATCGCCTCCGACATAGAGGGCGGGCCCGGTCCCGTCGTCGAACGACTCCAAGCAGTCTATCTCGCTGCTCGGCCCGAGCGAAGACCAGGACGTGCCGTCCCATTTAGCTATCCCAGATGTCGAGACTCCGCCAGCATTTGTGAATTTGCCGCCGACATAAATCGCAGGTCCGTTTCCGTCATCATGAACAACGATTGCATTGACGACATTGTTGATGCTGCCGATTGACGACCATTTGATTCCGTCCCACTTGGCGATACGTCCCGCGCCGATTCCGCCAACACTGGTGAACTCTCCAACGATAAAGAGGGCGGGCCCCGACCCGTCGTCGAACTCAACCATGCCACGGATACTTCCGTTTGGGGGTGTTGTCGAACCACCGAAAGCGGGAAGCCATCCGAAGTCGCTACAAGGAGGCTGGCCGCTGACGGATCTTGTGATGGTTGTGATCGCAATGCAAATAAGCAGACGGTAGATAAATCGATCCATCCCGTAGATCCCCGTATCGTTTGGCCAGTACTCGCGGGGCAAAATATCAGGTTTGGATCATGGCCGCAAGAAGTTATTGTTTATAGAACGATGATCAAGCCTTACCGCAGCGGCTCGTGCCTGAAATGCCGAAGCCCCGTCAAGAGACACGCAATCCCCCGCTCGTTGCAGAGCGTGAACGTGTCATCGTCGCGCTTCGAGCCGCCCGGGTGGACGATCACCTTCACGCCCGCGTCGGCGAGGATCTTCGGGCCGTCGTCGAAGGGGAAGAACGCGTCGCTTGCGGCGGTCGAGCCGCGGGCGAGTTCGCCTGATTTCTCGCACGCGAGCCTGCACGACGTGAGCCGATCCATCTGCCCCGCGCCCGCGCCGAAGAGGCGCACGCAACCCGGCCGGTCCGGGTCGAGCCCGCCCAGCGCGATCGCGTTGGATGACAGCGCCTGCCCGATCGCTTCGATCACGTGCGCGATGCGTCGGTGCTCGGTGCCGGGCTCTTCGCCCGCGGCGAGCTGCCACGCATTGTGATCAGGCGAGAGCGCATCGGGCGTCTGCACCAGCGCGCCGCCCGGCAGGAGCCGGATCAGACGCGACGACGGCTTGACGGGTTTGGTCGCCAGCAGGCGCAGGTTCTTCCAGCGATTGCTCAGGATCTCGAGCGCGGTTTTCGTAAAGCCCGGCGCCGCGAGCACCTCGAGGAACACGCCCTCTTCGCACAATCGGTGAGCGGCCTTCTCGTCGATCTCGGCGCTCACGCCCATGATCCCGCCGAACGCTGCGACAGGGTCGCCCGCCATCGCGCCGTCGACCGCGGTGAACACGTCGTCGGCCACAGCCGCTCCGCAGGGGTTGGCGTGCTTGACGACGACCGATGCGATTTTGCGCGGCTCAAGCTCGGCGAGCGTGCAGGTCAGTGCCCACGCGGCCGCCGCGTCGGCGAGGTTGTTGAAGCTCAGTTCCTTCCCGAGCAGCTGCGTCGCATCGAGCACGCCGCCCTCGCTCACGCCCGTGCGATAGACCGCGGCCTCCTGGTGCGGGTTCTCGCCGTAGCGCAGCGTGCGGTCACGCTTGAGCGCGACCGTGATCGAGCGAGGCATCGGCTCGTCATCGCCCGCGAGATACGCCGCGATCGTCGCGTCGTACGAGGCGGTCCGCTGGAAGGCCTTGGTCGCCAGCTTGCGGCGCAGTTCGATCGAGGGCTTGCCTGCCGCATCCATGTCTTCGAGCACGCTGTCGTAGTCACCCGGGTCGGTGATCACCGCGACCGACGCGTGGTTCTTGGCTGCAGAGCGGATCATCGCGGGGCCGCCGATGTCGATCTGCTCGATCGCCTCGTCGCGCGTCACACCCTCGCGCGCGATGGTCGCCTCGAACGGGTAGAGGTCGATCACGATCAGGTCGATCGGGCGGATGCCGTGCGCAGCCATCTGCGCGCGGTGCTCGCTGTCGTCGCGGACTCCGAGCAAGCCGCCGTGGATGAGCGGGTGGAGCGTCTTGACGCGCCCCGAGAGCATCTCGGGAAAGCCGGTGATCTGCTCAACGGATGTGACGTCGACTCCGGACTCCGCGAGTGTGCGAGCGGTGCCCCCGGTCGAGATGATCTCGTAGCCTCGCTCGGCCACGGCGCGGGCGAACTCGGCGACGCCGGATTTGTCGCTGACCGAGATGAGTGCGAGCGGCTTGGTTGGGTTCGTCATCTCAGTTGACCGGCACGAACTTGGCGACCACGCCCTCGCGGCTGGTCAGGTAGATCGGGCCGTCAACGAACGGGCTGGTCGTGATGTCGAACACGTTTGAGAGGTTGATCTTGTCGAGCACGACGCCGCGCTGGGCTTCGATCGCCACGAGCGAGGTGCCGTCGAAGACCATCAGTCGTCCGTTGCGCAGGCCGATGACCTCGCCGAACTGACCCTGCGAGACCCACAACACCTTGCCCGACTGTGCGTCGAAGGCGGTGAGGCCGGTGTCGGCGAGCGAGCAGTACAGCACGCCCTCGTGGTAGACGGGAGCCTCGGTGATCGGGCTGGGCGTCAGGTGACGCCACGCGACGCGTGCATCCGAACCCTTGAACGCGTAGAGCGACTGGTCGAGGCTGGGCACAAACATAAGGTCATCGCTCGATGCGAGCGCCGCGCCCGGGCCTTCAAAGATCGAGTTGAGACCTGTCTGACGCTGCGAGACGGGATCGACGCAGATGACGCGCCCTGTCGAGGTGACGCCGCCGACGACGCCACCGATCGAGACGAGATCCTCTTCGAACGTGCCGGGCATGTCATGGCCCCAGATGCGGATCCCGCCAGGCAGGTAGTGACCCATCAACTCGCCGCCGGTGGTGCCGACGACCACCTGATCGCCGAGCAGCACGAAATCGGTCGCGACGAGTTTCTCGAATCGCTGACGGTTGACAAGCTCGCCCGTCGTGGCGTCGAGCGTGAAAAGCTCGGACTCGCTGGAGACGAATACGAATCCGTCTCTGCGGTCCATGCCGGTGAACTTCGTCAGATCGCCCGCGGGCTTGTTCGACCAGATGGTCTCGCCGACGCGATCATCGATGCCCGAGATCGTGCCGCCGGTCTCCTGGAACACGACGAGCTCACCGTGGGGCTCGCTCCGCAGCGGGCCCTGACCATCGAGCATGACGGGGAATGCGTTCCAGTCCCAGCGGTAGCCCATCTTGCGCCAGTCGCCATGGACGATCGGCAGCCTCTGCGACCGCTCGTCGGCGGTGAGTCCCTTAGGCTTGGCGCACCCGCCGAGGAGCGAGATGGCAAGAAGACTGGTTCCCAGAAGGAGGGCCGGGAGAGCGAGGGGTCGGTTTGAACGCATTCAGGGCACCTCTTGGGCGTTTGCGGGCGTCTCGGGCCGGCGCAGCGGGGCGGCTCGGCGTAGGCTGATTCGGGTCGGCCTCGGGGCCGTGAGGGAGTATCGAGCCGGGCTGCCCATCGGTCAAGCCGGGGGCGGGGCGAAGGAGTGCCGCGGCCATGTTCACTGGGCTCATCCAGACCGTCGGAGAGGTCGTTGCGATCGATCCCCGAGAGCCGAGCGGCTCGGGTGTTCGGCTTCGGGTCAAGACGACCGGCTGGGATCACCACCCGTCGCCGGGCGATTCGATCTGCGTCTCGGGCTGCTGCCTCACCCTCGCCGAGCCCGCGATCGTGCAGGATGACGCCTTGGAGATGGCCTTCGACGTCATCCCCGAATCGCTCAGCCGAACCAAGCTCGGCACGCTCATCGCCGGCAGTCGGGTCAATATCGAGCCGAGCTGCACACCGACCTCACTGCTCGGCGGCCACGTCGTACAGGGGCATGTCGAGGGCCTCGCCACCATCGAGAATGTCGACACCGACCCCGCATGGGTTGTCACACTCAAGCCACCGGCAACGCTCATGCCATGCATCACACCCAAGGGCTCGATCACCATCGACGGCATCAGTCTGACCGTCGCGCACGTCGACCCCGATGCGGGCACGTTCCAGGTCGCGCTCATCCCGACCACGCTCGACGAGACCACCATCGGCCACGCGAAGGTGGGGGAGCATTGCAACATCGAGACCGACATCATGGCCCGCACGGTCGTGCACTATCTCCGGAACTATGCACAGGGTGCCGGCGCATGAGAGTCCTCGGGATCGATCCCGGTCTGCGTCTCACTGGCTTCGGCTGCGTCGAGGGCCCGGAGCAGATCGCGTCGCCACCGGTCATGGTCGACGCGGGCGTCATCCGTCTCGTGCAGGGGTCCGGTCCGACGCCCGAGGTCGCGCCCAGGCTCGTCGAACTCGAGCGTGATCTGATCGACGTCTTCGAGCGCAACAAGCCCGAGCTCGTCGCGGTCGAGGCGCTGTTCTCGCACAAGGAGCACCCGTTCACCGCGGTTCTGATGGGTCACGCGCGGGGCGTGATCCTGCTGGTTGCAAGGCGCTTCGGGTGCGAGATCGTGGAGATCCCGCCGGCTGATGTGAAGCGGTCGATCACGGGTTCGGGGCGGGCGACGAAGGAGCAGATGCAGGCTTCGGTCGCGCGGATCCTTCGGCTGCCCGAGCCGCCGAGGCCCGCCGACATCGCCGATGCCCTGGCGATCGCCATCGCGTGTCGCCAGCGGGCGCTGCTGCCTTCTGGATTGGCCTCGAAACGGCATACGATCGCCCGATGAGCATCGATGCGAGCGACAGCCGGGCGCAGGTTCTGATCGTCGAGGACGAAGAGGCCCACGCCGACGTGATGGCCGACGCCCTCCGCAAGCCCGGGCACGTCTGCACCATCGTGACGAGCGTGCAGGGCGCGATCGACGAACTCAAGGGGGGCGTCTTCGACGTCGTCGTCACCGACCTCCGCATGCCCGCCTCCGCGGGCACAGCCTTTGAAGATTCGGCGGTCGAAGCCGACGGCGCCAACGCCGGGCTCGTCGTGCTCAAAGCCGCCGCCAAGCTCCAGCCGACGATCGAAACCATCATGGTGACCGCCCACGGCGACGTCCCGACGGCTCGCTCGGCGTTCAAAGAGGGCGCGTACGACTTCATCGAAAAGCCGCTAGACCTCGAAGTCTTCCGCAATCTCGTCAACCGAGCCGCCCAGACGGTGCTCCTACGCCACCAGAACAGCGAGCTGCGCGACGAGCTGGAGTTGGCGGGCTTCGAAGGCCTGATCGCGGTCTCCGAGCCCATGCGCAAGGTCCTGCAGATGGTGCGGACCGTCGCCAGGAGCGACATCCCCGTGCTCATCACGGGCGAGAGCGGCACGGGCAAGGAGCTCATCGCACGAGCCGTGCACCGCAACAGCAACCGCAGCGCCGGGCGCTACGTCACATTCAACTGCGCCGGTCAGAGCGAGAGCCTGCTCGAAGACCAGCTCTTCGGGCACGTCAAGGGCGCGTACACCGGCGCGGAAAAAGAGCGAGAGGGTGTGTTCGAGTACGCCTCGGGCGGGACGCTCTTCCTAGACGAGATCGGCGACATGCCGGTCGCGATGCAGCCCAAGCTGCTGCGCGTGCTCGAATCGGGCGAGGTCGTGCGCCTCGGCACCAACGACGCGAGGCACGTCGATGTCCGCTTCGTGAGCGCGACGAACCGCGATCTGTCCGAGGCGATCAAGGCGGGCGATTTCCGCGAGGATCTGTACTTCCGCATCAACGCCGCGCGGATCCATCTGCCGCCCCTGCGCGAGCGGCGCGAGGACATCCCCCCGCTGGTTGTGCACGGCGTGAAGAAGTACAGCGAGACGATGGCCCCGGGCGAGCCCGAGCCCACGGTCTCGGATGCTGCAATGCTCAGGCTCACGTCCTGCGACTGGCCCGGCAACGTGCGCCAGCTCCTCAACACCGTCCAGAGCATGGTCGTGATGGGCCTGGCTGCCCGCGAAGCAGGCCAGCCCGTCGAACTCGGCATCGAGCACCTGCCCGAAGAAGTCAGGCAGAGCGCATCGGCCGACCTCGACGACACGCCCGGCGGCGGATCGCTCGCTGGCACGAGCCTCGATCAGCTCGAGAAGCGCGCCATCCGCGAGACGCTCCGCCTGACGGGGGGCAACCGCGAGCAGGCTGCTAAGCTCCTGGGCATCGGCGAGCGGACGCTCTACCGCAAGCTCAAGGAATACGGGCTCCGCTGAGCCCGCCTCAGCGCGTTCTTTCCGGCGAACGCGGCCGCCGAGCCGATCTTTTTGCCAGTACCAATTGAGAATGAGTCTCAGCGGGATATCGTTGCTGTACTCGTAGCGGTTGTTCTTGCCAAACAGGAAATGTGTGCAGGATCACATCATGAAGACGCTCGCAGCATCCATCGCTTTCGCCCTTCTCGCCGGCCCATCGCTGGCGCAGGGCTTCACCACGCCCGACAGCTTCGGCTGGTCGCGCGGCGTCGCGGGCTCGACGTTCTTCTCGTGGGATGACTTCACCACCGCGACCGGCCCCAACGCGCCCGACGCGGGGCAGTTCCCCACGCCCCTTCCCGCGGGCTGGGTGAGCCCGAGCGTCACCGAGACCACCGGCACCGCGTTCGTCACCAGCACGGGCAATCTGTACTCGTTCACCACGCAGCTCGCCTTCGAGATCGTCGCGCCGGCCGAGCCGATCGAGGGCGGCACCACGACCGTGCTCCTCCAGACGCGCACGCAGGGACGCGAGGTCGATCACGCGACTCTCTTTTGCAACGGCATCGCGCCGGCCGAGTACGTCGAGCTCTACCGCTTCACGCTCGGGCCCAAGGACATTCTCGGGGGCGACCTCGTCGATGCGCTCTGGCGCTTCGAAGTCCCCGCCGACGGCGCGATCACGATCACGTTCACAGGCACCGATCTCTCGATGAGCCTCGACCGAGTCGAGATCGACACCTTCAGCGAAGCTGGCACGGCGTGCGTTGCCGATGTCAACGGCGATGGTGCCGTCACGCCCGCGGACTTCTCGGCGTGGGTCGCCGCGTTCAACACGCAGGCACCCGGCTGCGATCAGAACGGCGACGGCGCGTGCAGCCCCGCCGACTTCTCGGCCTGGGTCTCCAACTTCAACGCGGGGTGCTGAACCAGTGAGAAGGCGCCGCGGGTTCACACTGATCGAGCTTTTGGTGGTCATCGCGATCATCGCGCTCCTGATCGGCATCCTGTTGCCCGCGCTCGGCAAAGCGAAGCAGCAGGCCCGCAAGTGCATCGAGCTGGCCGCGTCGCGCACGCTGACGCAGTCGCTCCACGCCCGGGCCAACGACTTCAGCGACGAGCTCCTCCGCGGCGGCTATGACACGATCGAGGCGTCGCAGCTCGAAGTGCTCGACGAGTTCGGCAGGCCCATTGCGTTCGCCGAGGTCAAGAAGCGGTACCCGTATCGGCTCGCGCCCTACTTCGAGTACGTCTGGGCGGGCACCACGCACGTCAACAGCCGCGCGAGCCTGCTCCGCGACCGCGAAGGCACGATCGCCGGCGGCGGGATCCTCGGCAACGCCTTCGAGAGCTGGGCGTACGAGGTCAGCGTCTTCCCGTCGTTCGGGTACAACGCGCTCTACGTCGGCGGCACCAACAACACGACCGCCGCGCTTCGGCGCGATGTCTTCGACAAGGGCCGCTACACACGCAGGCTGGGCGATGCGCTCGTGCCGAGTGATCTGATCGCGTTCAGCTCGGCCTTCGGTACGCAATCGGTCGCATTCGGCGGCAACGGCGACGACGTCGAGGGCTACTTCATCGTCACGCCGCCGCCGCTCGAGCTCGACTGGGACGAGACCACCCGTCCCGACGACTGGGGGCACGCGGACCCGCGCTACGGCGAGAAGGCCGTGACGGCGATGCTCGATGGTCACGTCGAACTCCGCACGGCCGACGAACTCAAAGACCGGCGCCTCTGGTCGGACTACGCGAGGCGTCGGAATGATGCCCAGTGGGATCCGACGACCTCGGCGCGATAAGCGTCAGATGATCTCGCGGTTCCAGGCTCGGATGAGATCCGCGACAGGGATGGAATCGCTTTCGAAGCTCAATGAGCCACTGCCAGTGAATTCTCCAAGCCAGGTCACGCCTTTGCAATCCCGCTTTGTGCAGAGATCAGACACAGCCTCCTTGTTGCCTGCTTCGATTTCAAGCACATAGCAGTGGGGGCGATCACCAAGGTGGCGGACAAATGGGGTGGGTCCGCAGAATGTGTACTTCGCGCCAATTGAATTGTTCGAGCTTGACCCGGCGATGAGCATCTCAGCAACCGCGACCAGCGGACCGCCTTCTGAGGCATCGTGAGCCGAGACAATCAGGCCGCGTTGGATCAACTCTGCGATCAAGCGTGCCAGTTTCGGTCCTTCGACAAGATCGGGTTCTGGCATTGCTGCGTCTGCGTCCTCGGGCAGGCTCACATGCGCAGAGAGGTGTGCACCGCCAAATCGCGTCATGTTGTGCATTGAATCAGGCCC
>JACKGZ010000007.1 GCA_020639255.1 Phycisphaera sp. | reverse complement strand
AGCCGCGTCGGCTTCGTTCCGACGAGCAGCACCGTCTTGAGCGCCACTCGCTTGTGCAGCCCCCATTTCTCCACGCTCAGCCCGAGCACGAACCCCGCGAAGAAAAGCACGACGAGATAGTGCGCGTACGAGTCGGCGAGAGACTGGATGGGCATGACGCCCGCGAGCGGGAAGAGCGCCAGCGGCATCAGGCTCGTCGCCGCCAGGGGGATGGCCTCGGTCATCCACCAGAGCGCCATCCACACGCCGATTCCCGCGACCGCGCGCGCGTCGTGCGCGAGGCCCGAGCCGCTCAGGAGCAGGTAGACAGCAACCGCCGCGATCGGGCCGACGATGATCGCGGGAATGCGCAACGACATCGGGCCGTGTGGGTCAGCCATGCGTCAGAGCCTAAGCGAAAGCCACGGCCCGGGTGGGCCACTCCGTGTGGATCAATCATTGGGGATGTTGCCGCTCGTCACGATCTGACCGATCCGATCGCGAATTGTGGCACCCTGATCCATTGGACCGCCGATACCAAACGCAAACCAACGGGTTGCATAGGTGGAGAGGAACACGAGTATGGCACAGAAGAACCATCTCAAACCCGTCTTTGGCTTCATGTTCCTTGCCACCTGCTCGGCAAAATCGCAGCCTCTCAACGAGATCGAAGCCTGGGTCTTCGAAGAAACAGTCGGCCGTCCCGGCGTTGGCTACGGCGCCATCCGTCCGTTCTTTCTGCCCGACCAATCCATCGCCGGCGCGGTTATTCTGGATCCCCACGCCCCTCTCTCATTCGCGCAGCCGTACACCCTGGACGAACAGGGCTTTCATCCGCTACCGATGCCTCCATCAACCAAGGGCTTCCTCGATCTGTTGTCAGATCAGCGTGGAAACCTTTACGCACACACAATCGATTTCGATCACCTCCCCGCCCTCACTCCGACGATGTGGGCAAGTGGCATCCCCCAGTCCGTTCATGGGGTCGAAGGTGCTCTTGTCTCCCTCGAAGCAGTCAGCCCCGCAGGGCGAGGTATCGGGCGAATCTCAATGCCCGCAAGCTCCACGACACCGACCGCGCTGGCGGTCTGGTCAGACACACAACTCCCACCCGATACCATCCCGCTTCCGGTGTTTCCTCTGGCCGGGATGACCGAAGATTCTCAATTTATCCCGCGGATGCTCACCGATGCGGGCGACGCAGCCGGAGTCACGGTCGACCAGCAAGGAAACGTTATCAGCTTTGCTTGGCTGCTCAATGACGGGACAACGATCGAGTTTCCCATCGAAACGCATAGACTCGAATCTAACCAGGTGTACTACACCGCGTTCGAGCCGACCGGCGACGGCAACGCGATCGTTGCGACACGCATCCATGACGCAATGGGGCTCAACCCACAGCACCACGCCTACCGCCTGACGCAAGACGGACTTGAGCCGATCTGGAGCAGCAATGGGCCCAATGCTGTGCCCACATTCGTGACATCCTCGACCGGTGCGTATCTCATCCAGTCGCAGGCCACCGTGTTGATCACCGATGGGCAAATCCGACGGGACATCTCCGACCGCATTGCGACCGCGATGCCCGTCGCTGCTCTCAGCGATATGGCAGACGACTTCACCATACTCACCGTGCTCGGCATCCTGCGACCAACGACCTGCCTGGCCGACACGAACCGAGACCACGTGCTCGACGCGGGTGATCTCGCGACATGGCTTGATGCGTACAGAGCGGGAGCCGGGATTGCGGATCAGAACCTCGATCGGCGTCTCACCCCGGCCGATTTCTCGGCTTGGGTCATCCGCTACAACAAGGGCTGTGACTTCGGCGGGTGAGCCGACCTTAGTTCTCGGGGATGTTGTCGCTCGTCACGATCTGGCGGAACTTGGTCCGCAGCTTGTTCGTGATCGTCCCCTCGCTGCCCGAGCCGACGATGCGGGCGTCGTCCTCGTTGTCGCCGATGCGCGTCACTGCGATCACCTCGGCGGCGCTTCCAGTCAGGAAGATCTCGTCGGCCTCGTACACATCCTCGATCCGAAGCTCCTTCTCGGTCACATCCACACCGACGAGCGGCGCAAGCTCTTCGATCACAAACTTGCGTGTGATGCCCTCAAGGATGCCGGCCTCGCTGGGCGGCGTGAAGATCTCGCCGTCCTTGACGATGAAGATGTTGTCACCCGAGCCTTCGGTGACGAAGCCCTCGGTGTTGAGCATGATGCATTCGAGGCATCCCGCGTCGATCGCCTCGATCTTGGCCAGGATGTTGTTGAGGTAGTTCAGGCTCTTGATGCGAGGATCGAGGCACTTCACCGGGATGCGGGGGCGCTTGGCGACCACGACACGCATGCCCTGCTCGTAGAGCTCGGGCGGGAAGAGTTGGATCTGGTCGGCGATGCAGATGACGCCGGGCACCGGGCACTTGAACGGGTGCAGACCGAGCGTGCCCACGCCGCGCGTCACGACGAGGCGGATGTACCCGTCGACAAGGTTGTTGGCCTCGATGCAGTCGCGCTGGATCTTGACCATCTCAGCGGGGGTGACGTGCTTCTCAAGATCGAGACGGATGGCCTTGGCGCATGCGTACAGACGGCGCATGTGCTGATCCGACTTGAAGATCTTGCCCTTGTAGACGCGGATGCCCTCGAAGACGCCGTCGCCGTACAGAAGCCCATGGTCGAACACATTCACAGCGGCTTGGGATTTCGGAAGCATCTGGCCGTTGACGTAGACCATGGGCAGGTCGGTGGTGGTCGCCCTGGTCACGGCTGCTTTGGTGTCGGTCGCGACGTTGGTCATGATGATGCTCCTTATCCTCCCGAGACCCGCTCCACGGGCCCCGCCGAATATCGGCAACGGCACGAGGCTCGTTGCACGACAGATTGTATACCACTCGTCCACCCATCCGTCGCGGGTGGCCATTCCCCAAACTTGCAATAACTTGCCGCGATCTGTCGTGAATACGCGGGGATATGCACTCAGGTTCTGAGAGTCGCGCCGAGATCGCCCTTGGCTGAAGCTATGACGCGCTCCATCTGCGGGTCTACATCCTCATGCCGCAACGTCCCAGAACCGCTGCGGAACCTCAGGCGGAGGGTGAGCGACTTCTTCCCGTCGCCCACCTGCTTGCCCCGGTAAGCCCCGATGAAGCCGAGCGACTCGAAGTGCTCGAGCCCGAGACCGCCCACAAGCGACTCGACCGTCGCCCAGCTGGCCGACTCGTCGACGATGAGCGAGAGATCGCGTTCGATCGCGGGGAACTCGGGCAGTGCCGAGACGCTCGCCTTGGGCGGGTACATGTGGATCAGGGCGTCCAGATCCAGCTCGGCCGCCACGGTGGGCACGTCCACACCCGCGACCTTGGCAACCTTGGGGTCGATTGCGCCGAGCACGCCCATCGCGTTGCCATCGACAACCACGTGCCCGCACGCACCCGCTCGCCAGCCCGGGCTCTCGGGCTCGATCGGCTCGACCACCAGCTTCGCCCCGGTGCCCGCCATCGCGCGGACGATGTGCTCCACCGCGCCGCGCACCGCCCGGAGCGAGCTCTGGAGCTGCTCGGGCTTGGCCTCCTTGCCCGATTGCACGCCCTCGACATCCATCAGGAGCGAGAGCATCCGGCGCTCGACCGTCTCGTGTCCGGAAGTTTGCGCAAAGGTCGCGGACATCTCATACAAGCGCACGCCGCCCGGCATATCGACCTGGCCAGATGCATTCGCACGCCGACAAGTCAGCAGGCTCGGGATGACACTCGGGCGCAGGATCGGCTCCGAGCCGCGGCGGTCGTCATCGACCCCCACCGCTTCGAGCCCGGGCCTCACCCAGGGCGCTGCCATCTCGGGCGAGACGAAGCTGAACGTCACCGTCTCGTAGAACCCAAGGCCCGTCAGCACACGGTGCAGCTCGCGCCGGGCTCGCTCGGTCTCCTGCGGGTGCCGCACGCGCAGCGGGAGCTTGTCGTGCTCGGGGACTTGCTCGTAGCCGACGGTCCGCGCGATCTCCTCGATCAGATCGATCTCACGCTCAAGATCCGGGCGGAACGCGGGCGGCTCGCACACCAACTCGCCCTCGGCCTTGCGCGTCACTTTCACCTCGTGCGCCTCGAGGTGCGTCTGGATATCCATCTCGGAGAGATGCAGGCCGAGCATCGTGTTGGTTCGATTGACACGGACCGCGATCGAATGCGGCTTGGGCAGATCCCGGCCCTCGCTCAGCACGCCCTCGGCGAGCTGGCCTTCCGCGAGTTCCACGATCATCGCCACGGCCCGCCGCGCTGCCTGGTCGATCGTCCTCGCATCCACGATCCGCTCGAACCGGTGGCTCGCGTCTGTGCGGATGTTCAGACGCCTGGCCGCGTTGCGCACGATCGCCGGCGCCCAGGTCGCCATCTCGAAAACGACGTCCGTCGTGGACGAATCGACCTCGGACGCCTCGCCGCCCATGACACCGGCGAGCGAGGTCGGCTTCTCGGCGTCGGCAACAACAAGATCGGTGTGCACGAGCTTGTGCGTCTTGCTGTCGAGCGTGGTGAGCGACTCGCCGTCCCGCGCGTAGCGAATGTGCAGCTCTTTCCCGGCCAGCTTCTTCAGGTCGAACACGTGGCACGGGTTGCCCAGCTCGAACGTGATGAAGTTGGTGACATCGACGAGGTTGTTGATCGAGCGCTGACCGACCGCTTCGAGCAAATCCACGAGCCACTTCGGGCTCGGGCCGACCTTCACACCCCGGATAAGGCGAGCCGTGAAAAGCGGGCAAGCCGTCGGCTCGTGGTTGATGAGCTTGAGGTCGCCCGCGATGGGCGCTCCGTCCGCGGGCGGGTCGGTGAATTCGGGGAGCTTGAACTGGCGCTCCATGTGGGCGCTGGTCGCCGCCGCGATCTCGCGGGCGCAGCCGACGTGCGAGAGCAGGTCACCACGGTTCGACGTCAGCTCGACATCGAGCAGAAAGTCGCCCGAGGGGAGCTTCTCGATGCCCTCGACCGGGTAGCCGGCGAACGTGAGGACGTGCTCGGCCTCCTCGGCGGTGACGCCGGCGGGCGAGAGGTAGCGGTTGAGCCAGTTGAGGCTGATGTTCATGGGGTGAAGCCTAGGGGAGATGTGTAGACTCCGCCCGTGACCCGACTCCTGACACTTATCGCGCTTGTCTTGATCACGCCGCTCGTTTCGGCTTGCCGATCGGGGCCGACAACCGATCAGAACAGCGGGATCCCCACGGGCGACCCGCGTCCGCCAGCGGACTTCGCGCTCGCGGTGACGGTCATGGGCGAGGAGGGCACCACGGGCTGGGTCTTGGAGCCGGCGCGGTTCGTGATCGAGCCCGACGGCGTGCTTCGGGCCGCCACCGGCGCGGGCGTCGGGCCGACCGTCTACCCGCCCCGTACGAGGCGGCTCACCGATGCGCAGGTCAACGAGGTCTACAGCGTCGTGACGCGCCAGGGACTCGACCGCGGCGTGGGCGGCAAGCCCTTCCGACTGGGCGACGCCCAGCCCGCCGGGGCCTGGATCATCGTCGAGGTGACGGCCCACGAGCACCGGCGGAGCACGATCTACCGCCCCGATGACGAGCGACTGATCGTCGATCTCGTCCGCCACCTGCGAAAGCTCGCTCGTTTGGAAGGCTGAGCCTGGGCCCTATTGTCCGGTATGCCAGCTGCGCGAGAAGTGATCGTCGGGATCGATCTGGGCACGACCAACAGCCTGGTCGCCGTGCTCGACGAGACCGGCCCGAGGGTGCTGGGCGAAGAGGGCGACGCGATCGTGCCCTCGGCGGTGCGCTACCAGGACGATGGCAGCGTCGTCGTCGGGCGCGAGGCCCGCGAGCGAGCCGTCGAGTTCCCGCGCGAAACGATCACGAGCGCCAAGCGCCTGATGGGCCGATCGCTCGACGATGTGCGCGAAGAGGCGGCCCAGCTTCCCTACGACATCGTCGAGGGCGAGGGGCACACCGCGCGTGTGCATCTCCCCACGGGCAGAGTCGTCAGCCCGCAGGAGGTCTCGGCCGAGATCCTGCGCCATCTGAAGGCGAAGGCGTCGGATGCGCTCGGTATCGAGGTGCGCAAAGCAGTGGTCACGGTACCGGCGTATTTCGACGACGCGCAGCGACAGGCGACGCGCGACGCGGGGAGGCTTGCCGGGCTCGAGGTCGTGCGGATCGTCAACGAACCGACAGCAGCGGCTCTCGCCTACGGGCTCGGCACGGGCAAAGGGGCCGCACGCACGGTCGCGGTCTACGACCTGGGCGGCGGGACGTTCGACATCTCAATCCTCCGCCTCACACCCGCGGAGAACGAGGGCGAGACCAGCTTCTTCCAGGTGCTGGCGACCTCGGGCGACACGCACCTGGGCGGCGACGACGTCGACCTCGCGCTCGTACGACTCTTCCTGCGCGAGATCCGCGAACTCCTCGAACTGCCCGAGAGCCTGACTGACCTAGAAGCCTTCAACCCGCAGACGCGCCGGGCGATGGTCGGGTTCGCCGAGGCGGTGAAGCACCGACTCTCGGACGAGCGGGCTGCGAGCATCCGGATCGAACTCGGCAACAATCGTGCTTACGAGCGCACCGTCACGCGCGATGAGCTCGAAGAGATCATGACGCCCTGGGTCGAACGAACGATCGAGGCGTGCGCCGAGGCGATGCGGCTCGCCGAGCGCGCGCCGGGCGTGGAGACGATCGAGCTGGATGCGGTGATTCTCGTGGGCGGCTCGACACGCGTACCGATGGTGCGCCAAAGAGTGGAAGCGTTCTTTGGGCTCTCGCCGTACACGGCGCTCGACCCGGACCGGGTCGTCGCGCTCGGGGCGGCGGTGCAGGCGGGGATCATGTCGGGCGCGGCCAGCGGCATGCTGCTGCTCGATGTCGTGCCGTTGTCGCTTGGGATCGAGACGCAGGGCGGGGCGATGGCCAAGCTGATTGTCTCGGGGAGCACGGTGCCCGCGCGGGCGACGGAGATGTTCTCGACGAGCGTGGACGGGCAAACGTCTATCAAGATCCATGTGCTCCAGGGCGAGCGTGAGATGGCCGAGCATTGCCGAAGCTTGGGCGAGTTTCATCTGTCGGGCCTGCCCCCGATGCCCGCGGGGATCCCGCAATTGGCGGTGGAGTTCCTGGTCGATGCATCGGGCGTGCTCTCGGTGCGGGCGCACGAGAAGCGTTCGGGCAAAAGGGCGCAGCTGCAGGTGATCCCGAGCCATGGCTTATCGCGCGCCGAGATCGACCGCATCGAGGCCGAGAGCCTGAAGCACGCGCGCGAGGACATGACGCGCCACCGGATCGTGGACCTCGTCGTAAACGCGAAGCTCGATCTGAAATGGATCGGTGAACGCCTTGCGAAGTACGGGAGCAAGCTCGAACCCGAGAACCGCGCATCGCTCGAGGCGAGGCTCGCCGAGGTGCAGGGCCTGATCGAGAACGCGGAGCTGGACTGGAAAGCCGTCGACGCGGACGCGTTCTACGCGGCCAAGCAGTCGCTCGACGAGGCGAGCGTCAGGCTTCAGGAGATCGGGATTGCGGAGAGTCTGCGGGGCGATTGACGAAGCCCAGGGGCTTGCTGCAGTGAGGGCAGACTTGCACCTGAATTCGTTTGGCACGCAATTCCTCGACGAGCCCCGCCCCCACGATACCCGTCGGCAGGGCGATAATGCCCACCCCCACGATCGCGACACATACGGAGAGCAGCTTGCCGAGAACCGTCAACGGTTTGGCCGACGTTGCGCTCAACGGCGTGAGATTGGTCACGGTCCAGAGCATCGATGAGGGAATGTCATCAAACCCCTCAGTCCCGCTGGATCGCTCGGCGTAGTACATCAGAACCGACGCGACGAGCACAAAGCACACAACGACCACCGCGAGCGAGACAAGTTCGTACCGCACGCGGAGCATGACACGCCAGATGAGGCCGAGCGCCCGCGTGTACCGCCCGAGCTTTGCGAGTCTGAGCAATCGAAGCAGGCGAAAGACCCGGAGTGAACGCAGGTCGACACCCACGAACGGGAGATAGAACGGCAGGATCGCGAGCAGATCGATGATCGCAAGCGGCGAGGCCATGAATCGAAGTCGCCCGCGAACCGGATGCGCATACCGCGGATCCGCGGTGCAAGACCAGACACGGAGCAGGTACTCGATCGTGAACACAGAGACCGCAAAGACCTCGAACGCGGCAAACCAGACTCGGTAGCGTTCACCGATCGAGTCGACCGACTCGAGAACGACCGCGAGGATGCTCAGAAGAATGAGTGAGACGATCGCGATATCGAAGGCGACGCCGAGCGGGCCGCCGCCCCACTTGTCTGACGTGATTTCGTACACGCGATCGCGTATCGAGCGGTGCGATTCGATCCCGGTGTTCTGGTTCACATCCGCACGATACCAGAATCAGCTTCCCGGCACTCCGATATCCTCGTTCCACACCTCGGGGTGAGCCTTGATGAAGTCGTCCATCAGCTTCTTGCAGCGGGGGTCGTCCATCAGAACGATCTCGACGCCCTCGGCGCGGAGCCAGTCCTCACGACCCATGAACGTCTTGTTCTCGCCGATCACGAGCCTTGGGATGCGGTGCAGGATCGCGGTGCCCGTACACATGGCGCAGGGGCTGAGTGTGGTCGCCATGGTGAGTGTGTGCCAGTCGCGCCTACGGCCCGCGTTTCGGATGCAGTCGGTCTCGCCGTGCGAGGTCGGGTCATCGGTCTGCACGCGCCGGTTGTGCCCCCGGGCGACGATGTTGCCATCGGGGTCGATGAGAGCTGCCCCGATCGGGATGCCGCCCTCGGCGAGTCCCTTCTCGGCCTCTTCGATCGCGACATCGAGCGCAAGCTTGTCCATTTGCTGACGGGTGGTGTCTCGGCTCACGGGCATGCCCCTCTTTGGGTCAGCGGGTATGCTCGCAGGATATGGGCACGACACGCGACGAGCACCCGAACGCCGTCATCTTCGAGCACCCGCTCATCCGGCACAAGCTGACGTGGATGCGCGACGAGACGACCAGCTACCGCCCCTTCCGGGCGCTGATCTCGCAGATCGCGGGGCTGATGGTCTACGAGGTGACGCGGTCGTTCCCCGTGCGTGAGATCGAGGTGAAGACGCCGGTCGAGACGACGACGGGGTACCGGCTCGCGGGGCGCGTCACGGTGGTGCCCGTGCTCCGCGCGGGGCTCGGGATGGCCGAGGGCATTCTTGAGGTCATGCCCGAGGCGCGTGTGGGGCATCTCGGCATGGCTCGCAACGAAGAGACGCTCGAACCTGCGCTTTATCTGAAGAAGCTGCCCGCGGACCTGAACGCGGGGCCGGTGATTCTTGTGGATCCGATGCTCGCCACGGGCGGATCGGCATCCGGGGCGGCGACGCTGCTCAAGGCTGCGGGTGTGAACGATCTGCGGATGATCTGCCTCGTGGCTGCGCCTGAGGGTTTGAAGCGCATGCAGCAGGATCACCCGGACCTGACGATCTATGCCGCGTGCGTGGACAGGCAGCTCGACGAGCGGGGCTACATCTGCCCGGGCCTCGGCGATGCGGGCGACCGGATGTACGGCACGGTCTGATCTGTTCTGGGTCGAAAGGGATACGTCATGATGCTCATCGCGCTCTGTGTCATCGGGCTTGCGGTTGGGATCGCGCAACCAGAGCACGACCAGCCGACCGCAGCCCCGTGGGAGAACCTTGAGCCGGGCGCGCTGGTCATGGACTCCGACGATGCGGGCGTGCACAACCTTCGCATTTTCTACCAGGATCAGTCAAGAACAGTGCTCTCGGGCTCGTTGCCTCATGGCGACGCCGGCTTCGAGACGCTCGCCGAGCTCGGCGTGAAAACCGTGATCAGTGTCGACGCCGCCAGGCCCGAGCTCGAGAAGGCCGAGGCCAACGGTTTGCGCTACATTCACATCCCCATCAAGTACTCGGGCATCACCGAGGAGCAGCGCACGGCGATTGCGCTCGCTCTCGCGCAGAGCGAGGGCACGGTGTACGTCCACTGTCACCATGGCAAGCACCGCGGGCCCGCGGCGGCGGCGATCGGGCTGATTGGCATCGGCGCATGCACGCCCGAGGACGGGCGCAAGCTCATGGAGCGCGCTGGCACGAGCGCCAGCTACACGGGCCTGTGGGACGACGTCGCCCACGCGGGGACGCTGACCGACGCGGAGATGGTCAGGGCATCGCCCATGATCGTCGAGTACGCCAGGATCGAGGGCCTGCCGGCGATCATGGCCGAGATGGACCGCGTGTACGACCACCTCGCCGTGCTCTCCAAGAACGACTGGCAAGCCCCGGAGAACCACCCGGACCTGTCGGCCGAGAGTGAGGCCGGCCAGCTGACCGATCTTTTCCGCACGATCCTTGCGGACTCATCGATGCCCGTGCCTGATGAGACCTACGCCGGGTACATGACCGAGGCCGCCCAACTCGCGACGACGCTTGAGACCCAGATTCTCGGCAATCAGAGCGCGGAAGCGGTGATCACAATCGAGCAGCTCAAGGCGACGTGCAGCGCGTGCCATAAGTCGTACCGCTGAGCATCAAGCGATATCGAGCACGACCTTGATGCCCTCGCCCGTGATCATCGTGTCGAAGGCCTTCTTGTACTGCTCGAGCGGGAACTGGTGGGTGATGATGTCATCGAGCTGGAGGCGGCCCGAGAGGAGCAGTTCCTCCATCTGGTACCAGGTCTCGAACATCTTGCGCCCGTTGATGCCGAAGACCGTGCAGCCCTTGAAGATGATGTTCTCGTTGAAGTCGAACGTGACAGGCTTGGCGGGCAGGCCGAGCAGGGCCGCGGTGCCGCCCGCTCGCAGGGCGCGGAAGGATTGGTCGATCGCGGTCGAGGCGCCGGACATTTCGAGCACGACGTCGACACCCTCGCCGCGGGTCTGCTTCTTGATGTCCTTGATCCAGCCCGTGCCCTCGCGCGCGTCGTAGGCCTCGACGGCTCCGAGCTTCTTGGCGAGCGCAAGCCTCGGCGGGTTGATATCCGTCGCGAAGATCCGGCTCGCGCCAGCGGCCTTGGCAACCGTCACCGCCATGAGGCCGATGATGCCCGTGCCCGAAACGAGCACGCTCTTGGCGCTCACGTCGGCGGCCATCACCGTGTGCACGGCGTTGCCGAGCGGGTCGAGCACGGCCGCGACCTTGTCGGGGATGCTCGGGTGAACGGGCCAGACGTTTTCTTCGGGCACAACGACGTACTCGGCAAAGCACCCGTCGCGGTCGATGCCGACGATCTGGGTGTCGGTCGCGATGTGCGCGTTGCCCGTGCGGGAGTTGTAGTCGACGCCCTTGGTGGTGTGGCCCTCGGCGCTGACGCGGAGGCCCGGCTCGTACTTGGTGACGGCCGAGCCGATCTTGTCGATCACGCCGACGAACTCGTGACCTGTCACGATCCCGACGGGGATGCGCCCGGCGGCCCACTCGTCCCATTCCCAGATGTGGCGGTCCGTGCCGCAGATACCCGCCTTGGTGACCCTGATCCGCACGTCCCGGGGGCCCGGCTCGGGGATGGATCGATCGGTCATGAGTTCGAGCTCGGGCCCGGCGTGGTGCTTGACGAGGCACCGCATGGTCGATGTCGGGGTGGCCTTCGAAGGGGAAGCGGGCTCGGTCTGGATCAATGCGGATCTCCTGGGCGCTGCGGCCCGGGGCTGGCGGGGCTGTATACGACGCTGATTGTCCCGTGTGCAGGGGCCTAGATCAATGAATTGAACCCGCGACACCCGTAGACTCTGCCCCAGATGCCCACAGCCGCGACCCAGCCCGATTCCTTCCTTTATCTCGCCGCCCGGATCGACGGCAAGAAGACGCTCGGCATGCGCTCGGCCTCCGACGAGGGCGTTCTGGCGCGGGAACTCTCGGGGCAGAAGCTGGTCCTGATCCGCTCGTGGCGGGTGCCGGCCTGGCTCGCGGGGCAGTCGGACAAGCCGCTCTCGCTCAAGGATCAGGCCGAGACAACGGCCCAGCTGTCGCAGCTGCTCTCGCGCGGCGTGCCGTTGGTCGAGACACTCGAGGTGGTCGCGTCGGCCGTCTCGCCCAAGGCCAAGCCCAGGGTTGAGCGTCTGCGCGAGCTGGTCCGCCAGGGCAAGAGCTTCTCGCAGGCGTCGCTTGAGACCAAGACGTTCGATACGGCGACGAGCGCCGTCTTCGCGGCCGCCGAGAAAACGGGCGACCTCGCCGGCGCCTCGAACCAGCTCGCCTCGAACGCCAGGCGTCGTCTGAAAATCAAAGAGACAGCCCAGACGCTCATGTTCTACCCGCTGATCGTGCTGACGATCAGTATCATGGTGGGCGTGTTCATGCTCGTTTTCGTGGTGCCGCAGGTCGCCGAGGCGATGCAGAGCGCGATGGGCAAGGACAAACAGCTCCCAGCCGCGACGCGGATGCTGGCGGATCTCGGGCTGTTCATCCGCGGCAACCCGCTGGTGATTGCGGGATCGATCCTTGCCGTCGTCGTGGCGATCGTGCTTCTTCGGAAGTACATCGCCGTCGGTGCGCGCAAGGCGGCGCACGTGATCCCGGTCCTCAAGGACGTCACGCTCGCGCAGGAATCGGCGCGGTTCTTCAGCGTGATGGCGGCCCTGGCGACGGGCGGCGTCCCGCTCGCCGACGCCCTGGGCGTTGCCAACCAGACCATCCACCACGCCAAGCTGCGTGCCCAGCTCGACGGGCTGCGCAAGTCGCTCATCGAGGGGGGCGTGTTGCGGGTGCTGATCGACAAGATCGAGGCGCTCCCGATGGGCACACGGCGGCTACTCATTGCGGCCGACCGGGCAGGGAACCTCGACAGCGCGTTCGAGTCGCTCGCCGACGACCACACAGAACTGGTCGAACGTCTCTCGGGCCGGCTCCTGGCGGTTCTGGAGCCCCTGCTCATTGTCGCGATCTTCATCGTGATCGGCAGCATGATTCTGGCGATCATGGCCCCGATGCTCTCGCTCTCGCGGACCGCTTTTTCGAGCTGAATCCCCTTCTCGGACGAACTCCGGGGCGGTTCCCGGCGCTCTTCTGAGTGGGCGGGGGTGTTGCCGGACGTGTGCGTAGACTTTCTTGGCGAACACCGGCAACCGGGGCTGCAACGGCACGATTGCAACCGGGTAGCTCACGAGAAGACCGAAGGCCACGACCCTTTGAGGAATGACCAGATGAATACTCACACCAACACCCGACTGCACGCCCGCGGCTTCTCGCTGCTCGAACTCACCCTCGTGATCGCGATAATGGGCGTGCTCATGGCGATCGCTGCGGTGAACCTGATCGGTGGCGCCGACGACGCCAAGATCCAGGCCACCAAGTCGAGCATGAGAACGATCAAGGATGCGCTGCAGAGCTACCAGACGCGGAACAATTCGTACCCGCCCACGCTGGCGACGCTGATCACCGGCACGAGCCAGCTCCAGTTGGGTGCCGATCTCGATTCGTGGGACCAGCCCTTCTACTACAGCCCCGTCGGACGCAACGGCGCGCCCAAGGAGCAGGGCTTCACGCTCATCAGCGGCGGGCCGGACACTCAGATGGGCACCGAGGACGACATCGACGTCTGGGTCGCGCTGGCGCGCAAGGCCGCGAACTGATCCACGAGGGAGGCCGCGCGGAGCGCAGCGCCATGCACGCGAAACAGCAACAACCCGGAGCCCGGTGGACCAGGCGTGGGTTCAGCTTCCTCGAGGCGGTGCTGGCGGCGGCGTTGCTCGGGATCATCGCCTCGGCGATCTTCAGCGTGCTCAGCTACGTGTACGCCTCGGACCGCGAGGACACCGTCCGGCTCGGGGCAGCCGAGGTCGCCAACCGCATCATCATCACCTACCTCGACGACAAAACCAGTATCAAGAAGCTGCCCGATCTGATCGACTACGGCCCCGACAGCTACCGCTGGGATCTCGAAGAGGACACCGTCCGCATCGAGGAGCCCAACCGGCACCTGCGCGTCACCGCGGGGCGTGAGGGAGCCGTGCCCAACGCGCTCGTCAGGCTCGATGAGATCCGCGTCACCGTCTGGCAGGACGACGGCACCGACGCCTCGCTCACACCCGGCTCGACGCCCGGCGTTCGCCTCAACCGCCTCGTCAACCCGATCGCTTATCGTGGCGACGACGTCATTGAACGAACCCTTGCCAGCCCGGATCGCATCTCGGAACTCATGCAGAACCTCACGGGCTTCGAGATGCCGGATGAAGAGGGCGGGCGATGAGAGCGCGCGGCTTCACACTGCTCGAAACCATGCTCGCGATGGTCGTGGGCATCCTCGTGCTGACCGCGGCATTGGGCGTGATGACTGGCGTGCGCAGCTCCGAGTCGGCGCTCGTGACGAGAGCTACGCAGCAGCGCGAGCTGGCCGACCTGCGCGTCGCCGTGTCGAGCGCGCTCACCCGTCTGCGACCCGCGCCCAACAACATCATCCGCCAATCGATCCCTAACGCGACCGACGAGCAGCTCGAGGCGATCCTCGATGTGCCGTATCCCGATCCGATCGACGGGCTGCCGCACCACTTCGAGCTGAGCGACGAGACCGGCAAGCCGAGGCTTGAGATCGTCGTCGACCGCCTGCCGATGGGCACCTACCGACCCGACGAGGTCGAAGAAGTCGAAGAAGTCGAAGAAACGATCGCGCAGAGCTCGGTGCTGACATTCGGCGACCTGCTCGGGTACCGCGGCGCGTTCGAGCTGCGGGCGAGCCAGGAGCGGACGGCGTATGAGCTCTGGTGGGTGCCGCTGCCGCCGGCGGGGCTGCCGAGCGAGGAATCGTTCGACATCACGACGCTCCCCGAACCGACGCGGCTGTGCGCTCATTTAGCGGAGATCCGCTGGTCGGCGTTCATCGACAGCGGCAAGGTCGCCAAGATCCGCGCGGTCGAGGCGAGGCAGTTCCCGGCGTACATCGAGCTCGAAGTCAGAACCATCGACGGGCTCTATGCGAGCTGGATGTTCGAGCTCGGCTGGATCCCCGGCGTGGAGTATGAGGCGATCGAATCCGACGATGACTCGGGTCTAGATGGCAACGGTGAAGGCGAAGGGGGTGGCGCGTGAGGCCCCGCTCTATTCGCCGCGGGTTCGTTATGCCGCTGGTCGTGCTGCTGGCGCTGACGACGAGCATCATGGTCGCGGTGCTGCTCAACCGGAACTCGGTGCGGCGCAGCGACGCGGAGTATGAGCTGAACTCGTACGTCGAGGAGCACCGCCAGCGCGGCGTGCGCGAGATCCTGGCGGTCTGGCTCCAGTTCACGGCGCAGCAGGACTTCGAGAGCATGCTCGCCTCTGACGGGACGGCCTTCACGCTCGACTACAGCGGCGGGCGTCGGCTCATTGTTCGGCTGCTCCCGGCGCAGGGCTCGCCCGTCATCGATCCCGAGGGCGTGGATGTCTCGCAGGCGGCGGGCACGGTGCTCTCGCCCAAGCTGCAGCGAGAGGTCGTGCAGCGGACTGCGGAGAACCTCGGCGCGCGGGCGACGCTGCTGGGTCGGCAGTCGGGCCCGATCGCGGTCAGTCTGTATGACGCACCGGCCGAAGTGATCCGCGCGATGACGCGGGCGGTCCTGATGAACGACCAGCTCGCCGAGGAGTACACCAACCAACTTATCCGGCGCCGGGAGGAATCCGAAGCGATCGATCGCCCGACGCTCATCAGCATGGCCCGCGATCTGGAGATCCCGGACAACCAGCAGACTCAGCTGGCGGCCCTGTGGACGACGCTGCCCGCGCTCTGGCGCGCCCGCGTCGAACTCACAGGCCCCGGCGCCGGGGGACGCGACGAGGTCATCGGGCGGTATGAGGCGATGATCTTCATCCCGCGAGAAGAAACGACAAGCCCGCTGCTGACCGGCAGCGAGCACCCGAGCGCGTGGTTTTTGGAGTGGCGAAAGCTGGACGAGGGCGTCGGCTACACTCCCATTCCGGGCCTGGGGCAGCAGTGAGGAGATCGGGCGTGAGCGCCACGAGCAAATCATCGGCAACGAGGAAGATGCGGATCGCGCAGGTCGCGGGTCTGTGCATGGTCGCACTGGCCGCCGGCGCGGTGATGTTCAAGCCGGGCCTGCCCGACAGACCCGCGCCGGCGAACCAGTCCCCGGTCTTCGGCGGCGAGGAGCCCACGAATAACGCAAAGTCGAACTCACGCTACGAGTTCGACGCCGATATGAGCGGTGATGGGCTCAACAAGGCCGGAAAGACGATCATCGAAACGAAGACCGATGAGACGGACACTGAATTCGCCGAGATTCCCAAACCAGACCCAGTGACCCCCGAGACGCGCGGCTGGATGTACCTGGGCGGCGTGTTCGAGCCCAAGACGAACTTCGCGTTTGTGAGCATCAACGGCACGCAGCGGATGCTCAAGCAGGGCACATACCTGCCCGAGTACGACGCCACAGTTGTCTCGGTTGAGCCGGGCAAGATCGAGATCGAGCGTGAGGGGATGCGCGAGCAGATCACGCTCGCCAAGCCGACCGAGACGCTGGTCTCGGTGAGCTCTCCGACCGCTCAGCCGATCGGCAACGGCGGCCTGAACGTGCCCGGGCGTCAGCTGACCCCGGCCGATTCTCGCGTGATGCAGCGTGAGGAGTTCGAGAACAACCCGGATATCGACAAACGCCGGGCCGAGTTCCTGCGTCGTCAGCGTGAGCGCGAGGGCATCGACCGTTGAGCAGCCCCTTTGTCTATGTCGAGAGAGACCCGAGCGGGCAGGTGCTCACGGGCCTGCGCCTGATCGGCGAGTCGGGCGAGGAACGCTACAGCGTGCCGGGTGAGGCCACGCCTGTGCAGGCGGTGAAGTTCGCGGCCGAGTGGCTGCGGAGCCGACTCGACGCGCACACGGGCAGCGGGATCCGGCTCATGTGCCTGGATCCGCGCGGCTCGGTGTGCTCGTGGCTTGATGTACCGAGCGAAGATGAGTCCGTCGTGCGAGCCGCGGTCCGTCAGAAGCCCGCCGGCGCCTGGGGCGAGTGGGCAACGACGCCCTCGCTCGAATCGATGGGCACGGTCGAGGCGCTCGTCCCGACCGGGGGTTCGAGCCTGCAGCCGATCGGCGTGCAGCGCAACGGCTCGACGGGTCTGGCCGTGCGCAAGAAGACGGAGACCGAGAGCCGACGCGCGGCTGTGATCGGCGTGAGCGATCTGCCGGTCAAGTTGCTTCTCGATGCGCTCGATGAGCGGCGGATCGACGTCGGGCGCGTGGTGACGTTCTGGCAGGCGATGGCGCTGGCGTGGGATCCGTCGGGTGAGCGCGTGGATTCGGACGACCCGCTCGTCTCGAGCGCCAAGGTCGACACCGCGGTCGTGCTCATCGAAGAGACGGGTCGCGTGCAGTGGACGTGGTCGAGCGAGGGCTCGCTCGTGGCCGCGGGCTCGTCGCTGCTCGAGGATGGTGCGCTCTCGGGAGATGACGCGGCGCGGAACTTCGGCGCCGGCCGCCTCGCGGTCGACTGGCTCGCCTGGACCGCGCAGCTCGGACGCTCGCCCAGGCGGGTGATCTGCCTGATCGACGAGTCGCAGGGCTCGCCGGCGGGTGTTGGTGCGTTCGGCGAGGCCGTGACGGGCGTCTGGCCCGGGGCGGCGGTCGACCTGCTGCGCGTGGACGACGCAATCTACACGACGCTCTCGCGTCTGGGTGAGCGCACACCGGGCGGGAAGCTCCGGCGTGACCATGCCAAAGCCGGCGCGGTAGCAGCTCTTGCGGGCAGGCCCGGGCGAACGCACCGCGCGATGTACCGGTGGATGGCCGGCGCGATCGCGCTCGGCGCTGTCGCTCTTGGGATCGCGGGCTATCGGCTCCGCTCGACCTCGGGCGACGCCGACAAGCAGGCGATCACGATCCGAAACGAGACGCGGGCGCTCATCCTCAGCGAACTCGGCGGCCAGGCGGACCAGATGTACCCCGAGATGTCGCTGCAGTCGATGCTGGGTGAGGCGCAGCAGAATCGCAGCGCGATGGCCTCGCTCCGCGAGGTGCACCCGGTGTTGCAGGCGATCGATGACGTGCAGTTCGTTGTCGGCAGTGCGATGAGCGGTGTCGAGATCAATCGGCTCGTGATCGATCAGCCTGCGCTGCAGCTCGACCTGATCACAGACACGACCGAACAGGCAGAAACGGCGCCGACGATTCTCAACGGCGCGATGGACGGCTTTGTTCAGTGGAGTCGGGGTTCGATGCGTTCGGGCGCGGGCGGCAAAACACGCGTAAGCATCACGGGGTACTGGGTGGACGCACCGAATCAGGAGCCCGGATCATGACGCGGCTCAGCGATCAGGACAGGCTGGCGATGATGCGTCAGGCCGGCGCGGCCGAGCGGCGCAACAGCCCTCGCTCGATCGTGGTGCTGGCTGTGCTCGTGCTGCTTGCCGCGGGTGTGTACGCGGGGCTCGGGTGGATGGGCCGGCAGGGTTCGCTCCGGTCGCTCCGGTCGGCGCAGCTCTCTCAGGACAGGGTCCAGGCGCAGCTGGACGAGCTCCGGAGCCTGCGGTCGCCCGAGGCGGCCCAGGGCGGGGTGCAGGTCTGGGATCGGCTTGTAAGTCCGGTAGCCTTGCTGGAACGGGCCGCACAGAACGCAGAGTTTCCCGACCCGAATTACGATTCGGAGCGCAGCGAATCAGACTCGGGCGAATCTCACCGAAGAATCTTTCGGTTCAAAGAGATCAAGGGCGTGTCCGCGGTGGACGTCCTGCGCTGGGCCAGCGGCGTCGAGCAGGATGTCGACGGGATGCGGGTCTACAGCATGGATTTCAGGGCTCCGTCGAACAAACGGGGCTGGGATGTGACGGTGCAGTTCTCGCGTTTGGAGAAGAAGCAGTGAGCACGAATCGGCTTTCCGGACGTATCGGGCTTCTGGCTGTGGTCGGAATGAGCATGGTGCTTGCGGGCGGGTGCCAGAACACCGGCGGCTCGCGCGGGTCTTCCGGGCCCACGCCCGTGGCCTCGGGCGATATCAACCGTGCCCGCTCGCTCACGAGCCAGGCCGACGAGGCGTACCGCAGGGGCAGCTTCGAGCAGGCCGACAAGCTCTACCGCGAGTCGCTGCAGATCTACCCGAGCCAGACTGGCGCGTGGAACAACCTCGGCAACGTGCTGATGGCGCAGAAGAACTACGTGGACGCGCGGGCGGCGTTCCTCCGTGCGATCGATCTCGAGCCCGACCGCCCCGAGCCGCACACGAGCATGGGCCGCCTCTACCTCGAGGCCAAGTACGCCGAGGATTCGCTCGAACACTTCAACGAGGCGCTCGCGATCGACCCGCGGTGGCTGCCGGCAATCCGCGGCAAGGCGGCCGCCCTGCACCAGCTCGCTCGCGCGACGCCCGAGTACTCAGACATGCTCCGCACGGCGCTTCTGCTCGAGTCGGACAACGAGTGGCGCGTGTTCTTCGACCGCGAGCGCAGCCGCGTCGAGCAGGCGCTGTTGTTTGGCGGGTAAGCCAACTCAATCGCAACAAATCGATGTATCTTCGAGGCCCCCCGCTTACGCGGGGGGCTCGTTTTTGATGTGTGTCACGTCCTGTAGTAGGTGTACAGGAACCAGCCGACGCTCGCAGCGCCGGCGGCGATCGTGCCGAAGAAGATATAGACCCACATCATGTCGTCGTGCCCCTTCAGGCGAGACCTGTTGGGGATGCCCGACTGGTACTGGATCGCAACGGTTTGCCTGCCGTTCTCATCGAGTCCGAGTTCAGGCTGAAACTTTGAGGAGACCCGATCCATCTCCGTGCGTGTCGTCCCGTCCTTGTCTTCAAACAGGTACTTGGCAACCACGTATGTGTAAGGCCCGCCACGGCGTGTATTGCCTTTGAGTTCGCGCACTTCGATGAGGTGCGCATCGACGTCGACTCCACGCATGATGTAGCGAAGCTCACTGCACGAGCTGATGAGCGAGAAGAGGAAGAGGACGACGACTGCAACGCCCAGCTTGATCTGCGCCGATTCGGACATGACGGCTCCCTTCGGTTGGGCCGCGAATGTAGCAGATCATGCCGAGCCGTTCAATCTGAAATATGGTCGTAGCCGACGTTCAGTTTCAGAGAAGTTTCGACGCCAGGCTTGCCAGTTCGGAGCGTTCGCTCTTGGCGAGCGTGACGTGGCCCACGATGCCGACGTTTTTCATCTGCTCGACGGCGTAGCTGAGGCCGTTGGACGCCTTGTCGAGGTAGGGGTTGTCGATCTGCCCGATGTCGCCCGTGAGGACGATTTTGGTGCCCTCGCCGACGCGGCTGATGATGGTCTTGACCTCGTGGGGCGTGAGGTTCTGTGCCTCGTCGACGATCATGAACTGGTGCGGGATGGATCGGCCGCGGATGTAGGTGAGTGGTTCGAGCACGAGCTGGCCGCCGGCCATGAGCTGCTCGATGCGCTGCTCGGTGGAGTGGCTGTCGGGGACTTCGTGCTGCCCGCCTCGCGTGGAGAGCAGGTAGCTGAGGTTGTCGAAGATGGGCTGCATCCAGGCGAAGAGCTTCTCGTCTTTGTCGCCCGGGAGGTAGCCGATGTCGCGTCCCATCGGCATGATCGGACGCGCGACGAGGAGTTTTTCGAATCGTTCGTCAAGGAAGACCTTGGCCATGCCCGCGGCGATTGCGAGCAGCGTCTTGCCCGTGCCCGCCGACCCGAGGAGCGTGACGAGGCGGATCTCGTCGTCGAGGAGCAGGTCGAGCGCCATCGTCTGCTGGACGTTGCGCGCGAGGATGCCGTAGACCGGCTTGCGCGGCCCTGTGATCGGGATGATCGAATCGGTCTCGGCGAGTCGCCCGGCGAGCCGGCGTGCCATGCCGGTGTGGTTCTCGTCGCTGTCGTCGTGCAGGATGACGAACTGGTTGGTGAGGATGTCGCGCTTGGTCGTCGAGCCGTCGGCGTTCTCGGTCTGGAGATAGGGCGTCAGGCGAGAGATATCGAGCTGCTTGTCGTGGTAGAGATCGTCGATGATCTGGCCCGGGACGGTCAGGTCGAAGTATCCCGTGTAGAGACGCTCGGCGTCGACCTTCTGGTTCTCGAAGTCCTCGGTCTTGATGCCCAGCGCGTCGCTCTTGATGCGCGCCGAGAGATCTTTCGAGACGAAGACCGCGGGCTCGCCGGCGAGCTTGAGTGCGTACGCCACCGCGATGATGTGGTTGTCGGGCATGTCCTTGCCGATGGCGGCCGGACGTGCGGGATCGGTGACATCGACACGGATCGTGCCGGCTTGGCCGTTGGCGAGGAAGGAGGACGGGTTGAACTCCTGCGTGGCCGGCAGGCTGCCCCAGCTGACGCCCTCGGTGAGCTTGCCGAGGAAACGGAGCCTGTCGAGGTGGCGGATGCACAGGCGCGCGGAGCGGCCGATGTCGTCCTCGCGGCGTTTCATCGTGTCGAGCTCTTCGATCACGGGGTAGGGAATGACGACGTGGTTGTCCTCGAAGACGAAGAGGGCGTTCGGGTTGTGCAGAAGCACGTTGGTATCAAGGACGAAGTGCTTGATCTGGCCGTCGTAGTTCGGTTCCGCCGGTTTCGTCGCCGAGGCTGCTTGCGTATCGGGCATCGCGATCCATCGCTCCCTAATGGCGGGCATCCGCCGCCGGTGCTGTGTTGTCAGGGCGTCTCAGGGTGGATCATATCGGCGGGGCCGACCTCGGGTATGGATTGCTGCTGGAGCGGATTCGGATCGGATGGAGCGGGCCAGAACGCGGCGATCGTGAGGGTGAGGGCCATCGCCGCGGCGATCGCGAGCTTGATGAGTGTCGCGGCGACCCGACCCGCAGCGGCCCCAGCACCGGCCTTGCCCGATTCACGCCAGGTTCTCTCAGCGCCGTTGCGTTCCATGATGACCGCGAGGATGGCGGCTCCGAGGATGCCTCCCAGGATCGTGCCCAGGATCGGGATCGGAATGAAGACGGAGCCTGCGATCGCGCCGAGCACGCTGCCGATCAGCGCGCCGGTCATCCCGGCCTTGCCCGCGCCGCCGACCTTAGCGCCCACGGCCGAACTCACAAGGTCGGCGATCTCCGCAGCCAGCACGAAACCCGCCGCCGCGACCACCACCCACCACGAGAAGATCTCGGGCGTCACGAGCTTCGCGACGATCGCGATGAGAAGCATGAACCACGTGCCGGGCAGCGTAACGAGTGTTAGCACGATCCCCGCGAGCGAGCAGAGTGCGACCAGCGAAGCGATAAACCAGACCACGCGGTTGCTCCCGTGGCAATCGCCGCCGCGTTAGTGAGCGGGCGTGCCGGTCTCTTCTTCGGATTCCGTGGCGTCGGCTTGCTCGTCGTCGGCCAGCTCGGCATCGTCCTCAACGAAGTCCTCTGGGCGAGCGGAGCGGTGCATCTGCTCGTACCAAGCCTCGAGGGGCTCGTACTGGTAGAGATCGAGCTTGATCTCCTTGCCACCGAGCTGCGGGTGCTCGGGCTTGATCTTGAGGAAGACCAGGAATTTGTCCCACTTGCGTCGGTCGAAGAGCTCGACGTCAGCCGGCACGACACTCGAACCGCCCGGCACACCGAGACGAAGCGAAGCCGGCTCCCATGTGTACTTCTTGGACGCAACGGCGATGATATGGAGCAGCATCCAGAGCCCGCCGCCGAAGCCGAGCGCCGTAAAGAGCCACTGCACCGAGATGTCGTAGCTCGCCAGCGGCTTCGGTTGTACGGCGCTCGCCCAACGCTGGTTGAGTTCGGTGTAGGTCTCGCGCGGCGTAGCGAGATCGAGCCCGATGCGTTCATCCGAGAGACGACCGAGCACAGCGAGCGATTTCATCCAGGCGAGCTTGGCGATGAGCGCCGCGTCGTCGCGCGCTCGTATCGACGTGCCACCGGCCGATTGCGTCAGCTCGTTCAGCCGGCTTTCAAGATCGGCCATGTGATCGGCTGCGGTCGTGCCCGTTGGAAGGCCGAGCTGACCGGTCAGGCTGTTGGCCTCGTTGGACTTTTCGAGGTACTGATGCAGGTGCCAGGAGGCGGATTTCTCGCCGCGACTCGGGTAGGCGATCGTCGCGTCGTACAAGCCATAGAAACCGAAACCGACGAGCAGGATGAGGAAGAGCGCCATCTTCCTGACCCACCTCCGAGAGAGCTTGGAGGTCTGAGTTCCCGTGGTCTCTGATGTCTGATCGGTCATCCGTGCTGGCTCCGCGGAAGAAGAAGGCTTGGTGGTGTCCCAGAGTTGTATGTCGGCCGGTCCGCAGAGATGGAATCAATCGGATGAACGATCCTTGAAGGTGTCGTTCCACCACTGTCTGGCCCACAGCCGCCCGCCGGCGGTGCGGAGAATGGGGTCAAAGCCGCCTTTGCTGGCTTCACGCTTGGGAATCCGAGGGTGGTGACGGCCCGATTGGAAGGCGTGTGTCAGCCAGACCTCGTGCGTCAGCCGGTACATCCGGCCACGGTCGATGATCTTTTTCCGGGCAAAGGGGTTCCACATATGAGCCGGATTCTACCAGAGACGATCCACGGATTCCCAAACATGCACCGGTCATGAGCAACGTGGCACCTCAAAATCCGTATGCTCCCGTCGTGCTGGAATCGCATCTCTGCGCTGGTTGTGGCTTTGAGCTTCGGCGGGTACCGGCCCCCCCGGACCCGGTCTATGCGCTGCCTGTCTGCGTATGCCCGCGGTGCGGGCTGGCGTGCGTGCGGCGGAAGCACAGGCTCCGTACCAACCCGGTCGCGTTCCGCAGGCTCGATCGTTCGTTCAACCGGCTCGCGATGTCCGCAGTATGTGTCGCCGTCTTCGCGGGCACATCGCTGCTGATCGCGGTCTTCATGTCGCTCCAGGCCAGTCGCTCGGGCACGGGTCCGTTCGCCGCGACGATCGGCGCGATCCGAAACGCCCCGATCGAGGAGCTGTTCTCGATCTGGCTCGCGATCGGAGCCGTGGCGATGATCCTGGCGATCTCGGGCGTGCTCCTGAGTCGTCTGCTCTGGCACTGGAAGACAGCACAGCTCGTATTCGCATGGGCGGGCGTGCTGGTGGTCGTGTCATTCCTGCCGCTGATCGTTCCGGTCGCAGAGTGGGAGATGGGCGCGTTGTCGCGCGACCTCGTCAGCTTGTGGCCAAGCCGGCTCCAGGCGCTTGCGATGTGCTGGGTTGCCACCGCGGCAGGCGTGCCGATCGATCGGATAACAGCGCCGGCTAAGCACATCAACCGAAAGTTCAGGCGATCGATGCGGTGGGCGAGGAAGCAAGTGAATCGGAGACAGACCGGGTGAACGAAATCGAGCGAACCGAAGTACCGCTGTCGATGATCGAGGGCGATCGGCTCTGCGCCGGCTGTTCGTACAACCTGCGCGGGCAGACGGTCGTGCGCGAGCCGCACTACGGGCTGGCGATCGTGCGGTGCCCCGAGTGCGGCGTGCCGGCGGCCTTGCAGGAATACCCGCTGCTCGGGCGTTGGCCCGGGAGGATTCGGGTCTTTGTAGCGCTCTCATACACACTCGCGTGCTTCTTTGCGCTCTTTGCGACGTTCATGATCCTGATGGGCATGACAGCCGTCACCACCGAAGCCGCCGACGATTCGCTCGCCAACTCGATCGCCGAGCGTTGGGCGGATTATGTCAACACAGAAGAGGCATTGGACAACAAGCCGCTGAGTGGTATGCCGCTGTTTAACCAAGCCACACGCGATCAATACGGCAAGCTCACACCATATGTCTGGAACTATGTCGACCGCGACTGGTGGCGATCCGTGCGCAAGGATGAGCCGCTCTCGAAACGTGTGATCGATGTGGTCAAGAGCATGCGTGGGCTGCTGGTCGTTTTCGCAGCCGCGTACCTGATCGGCGGCTGCTTGTGGATCGTGCTGCTTCTCGCGGCGCGCCGACCGGTCGCCTTTCTGGTGATACTCATACCGGCTGCTTTCGTCATGCTCTTTGCGTTCTCGGATACATTCCAGAACAGCGGCTTCAACGGATGGAGCCCCGCGTCGGGCATCGCGCAGGACGAGATGTTCAGCGCAGCCTCTGTTGTGGTGCTTTCGCTTTGGATCATATTCGGCGGCATCGGCATTTTCGTTGGGCGGTCGCTCGCGAGGCTGGGTGTGCGAGCGTTGCTGCCGCCGACCATGCGCGGGGCGCTCGCGGAGCTCTGGTTCACGGACAACAAGCCCCTGCCGCCAAGCACGCGTGCCCCGCGTACGCTTCATCCGGAGGTGCGCAAGGCCCGGGAGTCCTGAGACGCGCACCGGGAGGACCGGCGTGCCCAGGCCTCGCATCGTGATCATCGGCGGCGGCTTCGCGGGCCTTTCGGCGGCGAAGATCCTGAGACGCGCCGACGCCGAGATCGTTCTGTTCGATCGCCACAACCATCACGTCTTCCAGCCGCTGCTCTATCAGGTCGCCACCGCGGGGCTGAGCCCCTCGCAGATCGCGGTCCCGATCCGCAACCTCTTCGCGCGACGCCCGAACGTCGAGGTCCGCATGGAAGAGATCACGGGGATCGACACCGACGCCCGCGTCGTGCGCACGGATGGGAGTGAGGCGAAGTACGACTACCTGCTCATCGCGGCCGGCATGACGCACTCGTACTTCGGGCACGACGACTGGCGGCCCTACGCCCCCGGGCTCAAGTCCATCGACGATGCGCTCGAGATGCGGAGGCGATTCCTCTTGAGCTTCGAGCGGGCCGAGCTGGAAACCGACGAGGCCAAACGCCGGGCGCTGACCACCTTCGTCATCATCGGCGGCGGGCCGACGGGCGTCGAACTCGCGGGCGCTCTGGCGGAGATCGCGACGAAGAGCCTGCCGAGCGATTTCCGCAACGTCGACACATCCCAGACGCGGATCCTGCTTGTCGAGGGCGGGCCGAGGCTCTTAGCGACGTTCGATGAGTCCCTCGCCGAGCGTGCTCGGATAGATCTCGCCGGCATGGGCGTTGAGGTACGTCTGAACACGTTCGCCAAGTCGATCGATGCGCAGGGAGTCGATTTCGAATCCAAGGAATCGGGCGCGGAGCGCGTGGACGCGGGCACGGTGTTCTGGGCGGCGGGTGTCAAGGCAGAATCCATCGCACGCAACGTCTCGGCCCAAAACGACAAACTCGGGCGGATCGAGGTGCTGAAGGACCTGAGCGTACCGGGGCACCCGGAGGTGTTTGCGCTGGGCGACATTGCCAAAGTTGTGGATGCCCACGGCAAGGAGACACCTGGCGTCGCGCAGGGCGCGATGCAGATGGGTACGCACGCGGCCAGGATCATCGCGCATGAGATCAAAGACGGCCCCCGCTCGCCCAAAGCTCGCCCCGCGTTCCGCTACAAGGACAAGGGCAACATGGCGACGATCGGGCGCCGGCGCGCGATCGCGGACTTCGGGCGGCTCAAGATCGCCGGCATGCCCGCGTGGCTGCTCTGGGCGTTCGTCCACGTTGCGTTCCTGATCGGCTTCCGCAACAAGCTCATCACGATGATCGAGTGGATCTACTCGTACATCACCTTCCGGCGGGGCGCCCGGCTCATCACCGGACAGAAAACGGACGCGGCATCACCCGCCGAATGACCCGCGACCAGGCGGGCTTGGCCCCTAAACTCCCGGACCAACGGGAGACCAGGCCATGAGCACGTACGACGCACGCACCGACGCCACACTCAAGCAGCTCGCCGACGCGGGGCAGTACAAGCACCTCCAGATGCTCGATTCGCCCATGGACGCGGTCGTCAAGATGCGTCAACCCGACGGCTCGTTCCGCGACACGCTCTGCTTCTGCTCCAACAACTACCTGGGCCTGGCCAATCACCTCGAGGTCGTCGAAGCCGGCATCAAGGCGCTCCGCGACTACGGCGCGGGCACGGCATCTGTCCGCTTCATCTGCGGCACGTTCACGCCCCACGAGCAGCTCGAGCGCACCATCGCCAGGTACATGGGCACCGAGTCGAGCTACACGTTCGTCAGCTGCTGGAACGCGACCGAGGCGCTCTTCCCCACGTTCTGCGAGGAGGGCGACTGCATCGTCTCCGACGAGCTCAACCACGCGTGCATCATCGACGCGATGCGCCTGACCCCCGTCATCAAGAAGGGCGTCAAGAAGAAGGTCTACAAGCACTCCGACATGGACAGCCTGCGCGAGAAGCTCGCCGAGTGCGAGCGGGACCCCGAGATCAACGGGCAGATCTGGGTCGTCACCGACGGCGTGTTCAGCATGGAGGGCGACATCGCCAAGCTCCAGATGATCCGCGCGCTCTGCGATGAGTATGGCGCCAAGCTCGTCGTCGACGACTCGCACGGCCACGGCGTCATGGGCGATACGGGCCGAGGCACGCACGAATACTGCGGGCTCGTGAACACGGACGGCTCGGCCAAGGTCGACTACTTCACCGGCACGCTCGGCAAGGCCCTCGGCGGCGGCGCGGGCGGCTTCATCGCGGGCCCCAAGCGCGGCACCGAACTCGTCATCCAGCGCGGACGCCCCACGCTCTTCTCGAATGCCCTGCCAGTCACCGTCGCGGCCAGCGCCAACAAGGCCATCGAGATCCTCATGGCCGAGCCCGAGCGTGTCGCCAAGCTGAAGGGCAACACGGCTTATGCGCGCCAGCAGATCAAGGCCGCGGGGTTTGAGGTGATCGACTCCCCCACCGCGATCTGCCCGATCATCGTGGGCGACACCGCCAAGGCGATCAGCATGAGTAAACACCTCATGGAGCTGGGCGTCTTCGTCATCGGCTTCGGCTACCCCGTCGTCCCCGAGGGCACGGCACGCCTCCGCATCCAGATGTCTGCGGCGCATGAGAAGGAGCATATCGATGAGTTGGTGGGAGCTTTGAAGAGGCTATAACCACCCGTACGGAACTTGTGCGCAAGCTCACACGAATACTCACTCGGCATGATCACGACCGTTGCCAACGCGGGGCTTCCAATGATCGTGGTCTATATCCCTATGCTTGTGCTTGGGTTTATACCCATCGTACTTATTGAGGCAGGGATATATCGCTTAAGTGCAGGCCCCAATTTCCTTCGCTGGTTAGCGAATGTATCGATTGCCAATGTGGCATCCACTTTCCTTGGCGTTCCTGCTACTTGGGTTGTACTTGTCATCCTCCAGATGTCCATCGGAGGCGGTGGCGGCATGCCGCTTGCGACTACATCAGATCGACTAATCGCGAGCATCGTTCAATCGCCTTGGATTGTCCCATATCGGTATGATATTCACTGGCTCATGCCGGCCGCCGGTCTCGTGCTCACGGCTCCTTTCCTGGTTGCATCAGTTTTCATTGAGCACTGGGTTATATCCAAACTCCTATGCAACAAAGCCACGAAGAGCGCAATGCCGAGCAGAACGATTGCATGGCGAGCAAACCTTGTTTCATATGGCTTCGTTGGAATTTTCTGGGTAATTGCGCTGTATTCGGCAGTTTGGACGTAGAGACTACCTTGCATCATCAAGCGGAAACGCCGGCCTCGAAATCGGCCTGAGTGCCAGGCTTAGCAGCGCCCGCTCCGAGTCATCGCCCGCGATGCGGTTGACTTTGATCTCGCCGCAACCGGTGCAGCGGTGGACGATGGCCCACTCGCCGTCGGGTTTGGCTTCGATGGCGATGGGCTCCATGGGGCTTCGGCACGGCGAGGCGCGGTCGCCCGGGCGTTCGTCGACGTGTCGGCTGTAGAGGCACACGGGGCAGTGGTTGCGGTGTTTGGTGCCCCAGGCCTGACCGGGGACGTGGAGTTTGCAGTGGATGCAGGTGAAGCCGTCGGCTTCGTGACGCCTCTGGCGCCGGAAGTTTTTCTGTGACATTGGAAGGATGACTCGCTGCGAACGCCCCCGGGTAGCCGGGCCGGGCGTGTGGATCCGTGTGAGGAATCGAGTGCCTGACGATGGGTCCGCCTGTGTAGGGTGTGCGCGCACTCCGGGCGCACGGGGTTGGCGGAAGCTTCACATGGTCAGGCCGAGGCGGTCATCAGCCGGCAAGATACCGGCGTTCTGCTGCGGAGTCAACGCTTCCGACGGAGCAAGGCCGCGCCCGCGATGGCGAGCACGCCCGAGGCCGGCGCGGGCACGACGAATGTGTCGTACGCGGACGAGCCGCCCACGTTGATCACGACGCGGTCGAAGCCGATCGCCATGAAGTTGCCCGCGGGGATGGGCTGGATGCGGTTGGCGGTGTGATCGCCGAACTGGACCGTCGGGTCGTAGTACGGCGAGCCCATGGTGATGAACTCCTCGAACGCGACGGAGCCGAGCAGGAAGCCGTTGATGTAGAAGTCGAGGCTCGAGCCCTCCATCATCGTGCCCTCGATGTCGACGATGTCGAGGCCGAAGACCGGGACGGGCGAGGCGAAGCGCAGATCGATCGTGCCGGCGGGGTTGCTGCCCTCGTCGTTGGGCGCGTCGAGGATGCCGTCGTGGTTGTTGTCGCGGTTGTTCTGCGCGATGATCAGCGCGGTGCCGATCGCCACGGCGTCGTCGGACACGGCGAGGTTGCCCCCGGACCACGGCGGGCCCTGGAGATCCGGATCCGCGGTCGAGCCGAGGAACTGCGTATCGAAGCCGGCGATGATGTCGAACGCGCGGTTCGGGTTGGTGCCCGTGATCGAGAGCGCGGGCTCGAACTGGTTGGTGATGATCTCGCCGTGAACGAGCGTGTTGAAGTCGTACACCTGCGCCGAAGCGGGCAGGGCCACGCAGACCACACCGGCGGCGCCGATGAAGCGAAGCGAACAATCCATTGTGCTACCCCCACGGGGACTGAGGATCCCCGATCTCTATCCCTATGGGGGCAAACATAACCCGGCGTGGACCTAGTGCCACGAAAGCGCGCGGGGATTGAATACAATCGTGCAGAATGCCTGTCAGATATCGAGCGAGATACTCTCGGTGAGATTCACCGGGCCGGCGTCCGTGACGAGGATGTTGTCCTCGAGGCGCACGCCCCCGACGCCGATCCAGCGGTCGACCTCGTCCCAGTTCACGTCCCCGGCGAATCTCTCCCGGCGTTTTGGGTCACGCAGCAGCGGCTCGATGAAGTACAGGCCCGGTTCGACGGTTGTGATGTAGCCGCTTTCGAGCGGGAGATCCATGCGGAGGAACGCGAGGCCGAAGCGGTCGGAACGTGCGCGCCCGGGCAGGTAGCCGCTGGCGTCGCGGACACCGAGGCCGACGAGGTGCCCCAGCCCGTGCGGGAAAAAGAGCGCGTGCGCGTCGCGCTCGACGAGGCCCTGCGGCTCGCCCCTGAGAATTCCGAGGGATACCAGCCCCTGGGTCATGCGCACAGCGCACTCGAGGTGCAGCTCGCGCCACTCCTTGCCCGGGACGCACTGCGAATTGCCGAAGAGGAGCGTTTCCTTGACGATGCCGTGGAGTTCGGTCTGCTGCGTGCTGGGCTTCCCGACGACGAACGTGCGCGTCACATCAGCGGTGTATCCCTCGACCTGGCAGCCGGCGTCGATCAGGACGAACTCGTTCTCCTGCACTCCGCGCGCACTCGGTGAGAAATGCAGGACCGCAGCGTTGGTCCCTGAGCCGACGATGTTGTGGTAGCCCATCTTCTCGCCGCCGTGGCGGAAGCACTCGGCCTGCATCTCGATCTCGATGGCGCGCTCGGTGACGCCTGCCGCCGCGAACTCGCGGGCACGTGCGAAGCCCCGTGCCGTCGCGTTGCAGGCGCGGCGCATGAGCTCGATCTCGATGCTGTCCTTGGCCCTGCGGGCGTGGAGCAGACGCTCGGCGAAGACCTCGTCGGCGGTGCGGTCGGTTGTGATGCCCTTGAGCGGGCCGCCCGGCACACCGAGCACGGCCTTGGGCCGGTCTTTGCGCGCCGCGAGCCAGGGAGCAAGGCCCGAGATGGGCTCTCCCGCGCGCTCGGTCAGGCCTTCCCAGACGCGGTCGTCCTCGGTCAGGTCGGGCGTGAAGTCACGCCAGCCCTCGTGCGCGTCGTACGCGAGCACCGCGCCGGCGGTGCGATGGCCCGTCAACCAGTAGTGGTCTGGGTGCGGCTCGAAGTGATGGATCTGGTCCATGCCACCGGGCACCGGGATCGGCGAGCCAGACCCGATGAGCACGACGTGCTCGGTCTGCCAGGCTTTCTCGGCTCTGTTGCGCCTCGCGTGGATGTGGTCGCTCATGCCGACATGGTATCGGCGAGCGGGCGAGGGTCGAGACGGGCTCAGTCGTAGTGCAGGATCAGGTAATAGCGGCTGTCTTCGGTCTTCTGGAAGACGCCTGTGCTGAGATCGCCGTCATCGAAGATCTCGTCGACCTCGGTCATGTACTCGTCGTCACGGGTCTCGCCCGTGCCGTCGAAGTGCACACCGATGCCGTAGCCGAGGTCGGTCTCTTCGGTGTCCCACTGCCCGCCGATGGGCGTGCGTCCCATCCAGTCGCGCGGGTCGATGAGCTCCTCAAAGCCGTCGGGCAGCTCGCCGGTGTTCGTGGCGGCCGGGTACGCGTTGTTGCGGACACGGTAGATCTCCACCGCCTCAGCGAAGTCCTTCATGTTGGTGATAAAGGTGGTTTGTCGCGTCGGCTCGGTCGCGTTGGCGAAGCTCGGCACGACCACAGCCGCGAGGATGCCCAGGATCACCACCACGATCAGGATCTCAACCAGCGTGAAGGCGCGAATCGTGTTGCGGTGGCGTGCCATGGGCAACTCCTTGCGGGACGCGCCGAGAACTCAGGCGGACCCAGACTCAACCATCGGATTCGATCGGCCTCGGGGGTAGCCCCGCATTTCACGTTGAGCGTATTCGGACCGGGGGTGTCCTCAGAAGATCCCGATCTTGCCTCGGTCGTACAACCGGCAAACTCGGTTTGATCCGCAGAGTTTGAGGCTCATCGCCGAGGATTGCGGCGAGCCGCGGCCTTGGCTCGTACGGTGGGCCGCTGAGGAGGGAACGGGCCGGACTTTGATGCCGCATCGGACTCGACGTCGGCAGCAGGTTCAGACTCGGACTCGGCATCGGAATCCTCATTCGAAACGGATGAGGCCTCCGATGCCGGCGTTGATCCTTCATCGACACGCACCGCCGACGACCCAGCCAACCGCGCGAAAAGCATCCGCCCCGCGCTCGTCTGGATGGTCGACTCCACCTCGGCCTCGATCGATTCACCCACCAGCGGCTCGGCCTCGTTTACGACAACCATCGTGCCGTCGGGGAGATAGCCGACCGCCTGCCCCGGCTGCTCGCCGGCCTTGACGAGCTGGAGCCGGACACGCTCGCCCGTACCCGTCACGGGTTTGCACGCGATCGCCAGCTGGTGCATGCTCAGCACGGGCACGTCGTGGATGTTCGAGACACGCGAAAGCGCCGTGTCCGTCGTCACGATGATCGCGTTGGTCCGGCGCGCCAGCTCGAGCAGCATCTGGTCGACGCTCTTGCCCGGGATCGCCGTCTCGTCGATCGTCACGTCGAGCCGCGGCTCTCGCTGGAGCTGCGCGATGACGTCAAGCCCGCGGCGCCCGCGTGAGCGTCGGATCGCGTCCGTGCTGTCGGCAAGGAGCTGGAGCTCATGGATGATGAACCTCGGCACCACGAGCGGCGCCTGGAAAATGCCCGTCGCCGCGACGTCCGCGATCCGCGCGTCGATCAGCGCCGACGAATCGATCAAGAGCGGCCTGGCTCCCCGCAGCTGCTTGGCGAACTCGACGTACGGGATCACCAGCCGGAAGTCGTCCTGCGTCTGCAGAACGGTCGCGATGCAGATGTACGTCAGTCCGATCCCGATGAACGCCTTGGCGGTCAGCACGATCGGGTCGCGGAGCGAGCCGAGGCTGTAGAGCTCGACCAGAAGATCGATGATGATGCCGATGGCGTAGGTCGCGATCATCGCGATCATGAGCCCGAAGAAGATGCTCATGAGCGTGGAGATCTTCTTCGTCGGCGTGAGCAGGTCCGTCGCCCACGCGGCCCCGCCGATCAGGATCGCCAGCGTCAGCAGTACCTGCCAGGTCCCCTTGATCGCGATGCCGAAGACGTTCACCCGGTCGGGGTCGCCCTCGACGGTGTTGAGCACCGCCAGCGAGGCGGTCGTGATAAAGACGATCAGAAACCCCGCCCGGACGAGCTTGAGCAGAGCCGACCGCTGGCGCTCGACGCGCTGGAAGGGGTGCAGATCGAGATGGGGCTTGCGCTCGGCCATCACCGAGAGTCTACGGGCGGGGACGATCCGGGGATCCGTCCCCAACGCGGATTCCGGGATGCCTAGGATGGCCCCTGTCGGTCCCGTCGGCGGTCGGGCCCGGTGCACGGGGGGCCCGTGAACCTGGTCAGGGCTTGACCGCAGCAGCCATAAGCGGCGTCAACCGGGGCAGCGGTGTCCTGGCCGCCGACGGGATCGACAGAGTGATGGCGCTTTCTCTCTACACGTTATTGGTCGTTCGGTTTACCGGGTCATGACGATCTGCCCGAGTTCGCTTTCCCCCGCAGGCGGATCCACAAGCAACTTACCGTTGTCGAGGTGGCCCATCGCGACTTTGGAGGCATCTTCGCCGTCCTCCACCATCGAGATCACGCCGTCGGCAAGCGTCCATGAGCCCTTCGATATCTCGTCGGACCTGCCTGGCACACGCATGAGCACGCTGTAGGTCTTGTCCTCGTTGATCGTGAGATCCATGACCATGCTCGAGAGCATGCTGTCGGCCATCGTGCGCATCTGTTCCTTCTGCGCATCGGTCGCACCGGCTGGCAGCTCGGCCAGCATTGAATTGACGGCCGGCTCGCGCATCGCCTCCTTGTCGAAGTGCCACACTCCGACGAAATCAGACACCGAGACTTTCGCTACGGCTTTCGTCGAGCCTGCTTCCGAATCCGCGTCTCCGCCCCCGCAGGCCGCGAGACCAAGAACAAGGGACACAGCCGCCGGATATACGATCAGATGTTTCATTTGTGATGCTCCATTTCTGTGAAGCGTCATCATACACGATCGCACGGATCGTGAATACACGGCGAATCAAGAAGAGCTACTCGTCGACGGGATTCATCGCCATGTACACGCCGATCTCGCCGGCGTCGGTCGGTGTCAACCGAAGCATTCCGTCCGCAAGAACGGCTATTGCGATCTTGCTCCCGTCATCGGTGTACAGAGTGACATCGCCGCGCTCGCTGCGCCACGTGCCGCGCATGATCTCGGGCGTGGACTCGCCGACGCACGAGGTCCACACATAGGTACCGTCGGGCTTGATCTCGATCGACTTGTCCCAGCCGGCGTGGTTCTCGTACACCCACGCCCGCACCTCCTCGAATTCCTCGGCGCTGAGCGATTCCGGCTCGCCCCCGCTGACCGAGTCGATTGCGCTGGCGAGCGCCCGCTCACGCAGCGACACCCTGTCGTACTGCCACGTACCAACATATTCGGATCCGACAGGCGTGCGTGTCGCGCACCCCAAGAGAAACGGGCAAGTGAGCAGGATCATGGAAAGCTTCATCGCGTTCTCCCCGGGTTCTAAGGCTCTCACCCGGTGTGGGAGACACCGCCGAATCGGCTCGCGCCGAAATGAGCAGCCGACCAACCGAAGCCGTCTCACTGCCAACGAGGGTGGGCCGTGAATCCGGGCTGATTCCCGAGATCCGGTCCCCGAACCGGACCACCGAGCCGGGGGAACCGGGGCACTACAATCGGGGCATGTCATACACCGCACTCGCCCGCAGGTACCGCTCGACCGGCTTCGACGACATCGTCGGCCAGGAGCCCGTCGCCAGGACGCTCAAGGCCGCCATCGAGGCCGACCGTGTCGCACACGCCTACCTCTTCACAGGCACACGGGGCGTCGGCAAGACCACCATGGCCCGCGTCTTCGCCAAAGCGCTGAACTCCAGTGGCTCAGCCGAGGTCGATCAGGCCATCATGACCGGGCAGGACACCGACGTCATCGAGATCGACGGCGCATCCAACAACTCCGTCGACGACGCCCGCGAACTCATCGCCGGCAGCGTCTACCGCCCGATGCGCGGCCCATACAAGATCTACATCATCGACGAGGTCCACATGCTCTCGACCGCAGCCTTCAACGCGCTGCTCAAGACCATGGAGGAGCCGCCCGAGCACGTCAAGTTCATCCTCTGCACCACCGAGGCGCAGAAGGTTCCCCCCACCATCCAGAGCCGCTGCCAACGCTTTGACTTCCGTGCGATCCCGATGTCCGTTATCGCCGACCGCCTGGCGTACGTCGTCAAGAACGAGAAGCTCAAGGCCGAGCCCGAGCTGCTCTCGATGGTCGCACGCCTGGGCAACGGTTCGATGCGCGATGCGCTCTCGATCATGGACCGCCTCATGGCCTCGGGCGAGAAGTCGCTCACCGTGGAACTGCTCGAGGGACTCATGGGCCTAGCGCCGCGCGAGCTCGTCGGACGCCTGATCAACGCATTCGCCGACGGCGAGCCCAAGCCCGCCCTCGACTCGGCAGCCGAGCTGCTGGCAACGGGCACCGGGCCCGATCAGCTCCTCGAAACGCTCATCGAACGCCTGCGCGACCTGATGGTCCTGTGCGCCTGCGGCCCGGAGACCTCGCTCGTCGAGCTCACGGGTGACACCCGCAAGGAAGAGATCGAACGCGCCCAGCGATTCGACGCTGCCGGGCTCGTCCACATGATCGCGCTGTGCGAGAGCGTCCAGCGCGCGACACGTTCGAGCCCGAACCCGCGGGCGTTGCTGGATGCGCTCGTCGTGCGCCTGGCGATGACCGAGAAGCTGGCGGATGTGACGACACTGGTGCGTCAGCTCGAGGGAGCCGGCGCGGGAAAAGGCTGACGGCGCCGGGGACACCGCCGGCCCGTCAAAGAGCCGAACCGACCCCGACGCCGACCGACGCAACTCCGACGACTCCGAAGCCGACTCCCGGTCCGGGTACAACCGGCGCCGAACTATGGGAGAAGCTGCGGGCAAACGCGCCCATGATGGTGCGCGCGATGCTCGCGGATATGTCGATCGTATCGTATACAGCCGGAGTCGTTACGCTCGCCTGCGACGAGCGCATCCGGGGGACAGCCGAGAACAAGCTGCCCGAGCTCGCTCAGCTGATGTCGAGTCTGGCGAGCACGCGCATCGAGTGCCGACTCGCCGAGGCGACGGTGAAGCCAGAACGAAGCGGGACCGATGACCCCGTCGTGCATTCCTCGGGCGAGATCGAGATCGACGACCCGGTCATCCGCCACGCGATCGAGGTGTTCAAGGGAAGGATCGTGGAAGTGAAGCCGCTGGCGAGACCAACCGGAGAGGAAACCAGCTGATGTTCGGACTGAAGAACATGGGCGCGATCGCGTCACTGATGGGCCGCAAGGACGAGATCAAGGCGGCGGCCGAGGAGCTCGCAAAACGAGTCGCCGAGCTGCGCATCGAGGGCAACGCGGGCGGCGGTGCGTGCCGGGTCGTCGTCTCGGGCAAGCAGCGCGTTGAGAAGGTCGAGCTCGACCCGGCGGTCTGCGCCGGGCTCGGAGCGTCCGAAGACTCGCGTGTACAAGCGCAGCGGCTGATCACCGAGGCCACCAACGATGCGCTCGAGAAGTGCCAGAACCGTATCCGCGAGTTGGTCGAAGCCGAGGTCAAACGCCTGGGCCTCGAAGACCTGATCCCCGCCGGTGGCGGCGGGCTCGGGCCGATCGGCAAGCTCCTGGGATGAAGCCGCTGGGGATGTTCAAGCCGATGAGCAGCGTGCGCATCGATGTGGCGCCGCGCGCTTTCATCGATCTGCCCATCGAGGTTGATGACCGCTGGGACGAGATCTGCGCCGAGAAACCTCGTCTCTTCGACGGGCCCATCCTTGCCTTCGTCGGCGAGGACAAAGGCCTGATCCGCGCCAGGCGCGATTCCTACAAGCGCCTGGTGGTGCAGGCGGAATCCAAAGGACTGATCCAGCCGCCCGTCATGCAACTCTCTGTCACGGGCATTTTGATCGCGCGAGATACCGCAGGCAAGCCACATGTTTTCTTCGGCAAACGCTCGGACGACACGCGGATCTACGGCTCGCTCTGGGAGCTCGGCCCCTCGGGGGGGATCGACCCGCCTCCGGCGCACGTCACGGCGCTCGACGAGTTCGCGGTGATCCGTCAGCTTCAGGTCGAGTGCCGCGACGAGGTCGGCATCACCGGAGTGTTCACCTCGCATGACATCCTCGGCCTCATCGACGATCCGATCGCCATGAGCACCGACATCGTCGTCCGACTCGACTTGCAACGCCGCGTGCACGAACTGATCGCCAGCACCAGCAACTGGGAATACGCCGAGACGCGATGGGTGCCCGCCGACGAACTCGTTGCCTTCGGCGATTCCGAGCGCACGATCCCACCCACAGCGCAGCTCATCCCGATTGTCGCCGAGATGCTGGGCGAATAACCGCTACTTCCTGCCTTTGAAATTGGCGCCGCTCACGATCTCGGCGAACTTTTTGACGTCGCGCTTCTCGATCGCCGTGCGCACATCCGATCCGCGTGCGTCCGTCTTGGCGAGCAGACCCTCGGCCTTCTTCCACAGACTCTCCGCCTTCTTGCCCTCGGCGAGGTACAGGTCGGACACCAGCTCCTGCAGCTTCGTCAGCGTGATGGTGTCGATGTTGTCGTAGTAGCGGTTGATGACTTTGCGCTGGTAGCTGGAGTATTCCTGACCCTTGGCCATCCCTGGTCTCCGATGTGTGAGTGCTCAGCCCGATCCCACGAGCTGAGTGCGGGCGAGCGTGCGGTAGATATCGCACCGGGCGAGCAGCTCGCCGTGTGTTCCCTGATCGACAATGCGTCCGGCATCGAGCACGACAATACGGTCGGCGTTGACAACCGTGCTCAGCCTGTGCGCGACAATGAGCGTCGTGCGACCCGCCGAGAATTCGTTGAGCGCGTCGGCGATCTTCGCCTCCGAGTCGGCGTCGATCATGCTCGTCGCCTCGTCGAGAATCAGGATCGCCGGGTCGCGCAGGATCACCCTCGCGATCGACAGCCGCTGGCGCTGGCCGCCCGAGAGCGTCAGACCCTGCTCGCCGACGACGGTCCCGAGCCCTTGCTCGAACCGATCGATGAACTCGTCCGCGTGCGCCCGCTCGATGGCGAACCGGATCGCGGCCTCGTCGTGCTGATCGTTGCCGTACGCGATGTTCGACCGGATCGTGCCCGGGAAGATCACGGTCTCCTGCGTCACCGCGCCGATCTGTTTGCGCAGGCTTGTCACGTTGAACTCGGCGATGTCCTGCCCGTCGATGAGCACACGGCCCGCGGTCGGCGCAAAGAGCCTCGGGACGAGCGAGAGAACCGTCGTTTTGCCCGAGCCATTAGGCCCGACAAACGCAACACGCTCGCCGTGCGCGATCTCGAGCGAGAAGTCGATCAGTGCCGGTCGCTCGGCGCCGTCATAACTGAACGTGATGTTCTCGAAAGCAACGCTCGAGCGATGCCTGGGCAACTCTGGAAGCCTCAGGTCGAGGCCCGGTTCTTCCTCGATCGCCATGAGCTCGGCGAGACGTTCCGACGCAGCCGCAGCCGCCTGGATCTCGTTGGTGATCCCGGTCAGCGGGCGGAGCGATGCGCCGGCCAGACCGAGGCAGACCAGGACGAGGAGGAATCGGGTCGGGTCGATCTGCTGCTCGATGATGCCCTTGGCCGCCAACGCTGCGAGCGCACCGACCACAAAGAACGAAACGAGTTCCGAAACCGGCGCCGTCAGGGCGCGTGCCGTGCGAGCCCGGAACATCTGCTGGATCACGCCCTCGTTGGTCTCCGCGAAGAGATCCCGCTCGTAGCCCTCGGCGGTCTGGACCTTCACGACGCGCATGCCACGCAGCGCGTTGCCCGTGCGAGAGAGCAGCTGCGCCTGCCCACGGAACGCACGCTTGCGCGCCTTGCGGACTCTCCGGCTGAGTGTGCGAATCACAATCCATAGGACCGGCCCGATGACGAGCGAGACAAAGGTGATGCGCCAGTCGAAGTAAATCGCGACGAGAAGCGAAGCCGCGCCCTTTCCGATCTGCGACGCGGCTCGCGAAACCAGAGCCGTAAAGCCCTCGGCCAGCCGCTCGGTTTCGTCGACCACCCGCCGAGAAATGTCCGCGGAGTCGCCCATGACGACCACACGCAACGGCAGGTTTAAGACGTGTGCGAATGCCCGATCACGGATGCGTTGCGACGCGCGATAGACCGCCGTCAGCGCCATGTATTGGTGGCCGAACGTCGCCGCCGAGGAAATCACCGTGAGCACCCCGAGCGCACCCATGATCACCAGGACACCCTTGAACGGATCGGTCGGAAGGGTGTTGATCACGCCCTGCGGTATCTGTACAGGGACAATCCATGCATCAGCTCGCTCGTTGAGAATCTCGGCCCGCTCACGCAGACTCTGCGGGCTGGTCACGACGCCGTTCTCGGTTCGCGGGAGCATCGTCTCCAGGATCGGAGCCACACCGGCCAGCCCCACTCCGAGGCCTGCGCTGGCGACCAGTGAGAGAGAGAGCGCCGCGATCAGAAGCCAGCGGTCGACCAGCATCTCTTTGGCGTAATGCCAATACGTATTCATCGCCGAACTCCGGCACCGACCCGCGAAACAGATCCCATCAGCCGATCGCCGCCAGCCCGGCAAGCACCGTGCCGGTCGCGGTGGTCAGGAACCCGCCGTCGATGCGCGTGATCGAGGCCAGGGTTAGACGTGTCGAAGTCACGGTCACGCTGTAGTTCGCAAACTCATCGGCCGAGTCGATCTTGTTCCGGATCGCCGTCAGGTCTGACGTCAGGTCGTTCGACAGATCGATGTCGGTCCGACGCCCGGCCGCGAGCGTGCGCATGACGCTGAATCGCGTGCCGTCACTGAAGTGGACCAGGAACGTGAAGTTGGCCGAGAGATCGTTCGGGTTGTAGATGCTGATCGATTCCTCGTAGCCGCTGTCGTCGCTCGACATCGCGTCGGCGAAAACATGCGTGCGGCCGCCCGTCGCCAGGATCGCCTCACCCTCGCCGAGCGCTCCGGCCGTGGTGTACTGAGCGGCGATATCCGGGCCGCCGTCCTGCACGCTGATCCGGAGCGAATAAATCTGCGTCATCGGCAGCGTCATGCCCGGCATCGCCGAGAGATCGAACGTCCGGCGAGCGCCCGCGTTCACGCTGTTGAACACGCTCGAACGGATCGTGCCGAAATCGTCGATGAAATCGAACCGTACCACGGCCTCTGTCGCGCCGAGATTGACAACCGCAACCCGACCATCGCTGCCGTCGGGGTTGCGAATGTCGGCGATTCCGGCGATCGGGCCGCCGCCACCCGCCTGACCGAGCGAGAGCGCCGCACCGGAAATCTGCCCCTGCTCTACGTCCGTCCGGAACATCGTCATCGACGCGACGATCGGCACGGTCGAAGTGACACGGGCGCTGAAGACGCCCTCGGGCAGCACGCTGGTCCCGATGCCCTTCACATTCACACCGCCGCGGCGGTACATGCCAAGCTCACGCGCATTGACGAGCTCGGTCGAGCTGCCGTCCTCGAAGAAGAACTCGATCATCACCTCGCCCTCGTCGGCGGTCAGGTTCATCCAGGTGATGTACGTGTCGACGTTCTCCGATCGTTCGCCGTCGGCGAATACCCAGGTCGTCAGCGTGTCGAAGCGGTCGGCCTCTGCGATCGCCTCGGGGTTGAAGAAGTTCTCACCGGCGAATGTGTCGGTGATCGACGAATCGCCCTCGAAATCGCTCCGGCGGAGCGTTGCCGAGACCGGGCGGCTCGTCGCATCCTCACTGGCGGTTTGCACCTCGATGGCGTAGGGGATGAAGCCCACGACCTCTGCCGTCGCGCCCATGCCGCTCAGGATGATCTCACGACGCTCGCCCGCATCGAGCACACCCGAGGCAATGACGTAATCCCGATCCTCGGTCGTCGCGTAGCGCAGGATAACCTGGTACGCCGCCTCTTCGTCGTTCGTGTTGACAACCGTCAGAATCTCGTTCGACCGGAAATTGCGATACCCCTCGGGCAGGTACACCGCCTGATCGAAGAACGAGTTCACGCCCTCGGCCTTGATCACCTCTGCGTCGAGCACCGTCACGAACATCTCATCCGTGAACCGGACCATCGGGTCGTTGACGAACGCATCCGTCACGGGCACCGAAGGGAAGGCGTTGCCGCCAAACTGCGGGTCGATGAGTCGTGTCTGAAGATCCTCGACATCGAGCGAGGCGATCGTCATGAGCAGATCCCACGACTCGTCATCGAGCACGCGACCGAAGACCGGGAAGCCGCCGTTAGGCTGCACGTCGGGCGAGAGCTCGGTCTCGTTGTCGGTCAGGTTGATGAAGAACTGGCTCGTCGCGCTGTTTGGGGCACTCGTCTTGGCCATCGCGATCGTGCGCGCGTCGTTCTCGCGCACGACCTCGTCGTCGATCGCGTCGCCGACGTCGATCACGGTGACAGTCCCCGAGTCGTCGTCGATGCGGTTGCGCCCGCCCTGGAGGATCTCCGGAGGCTCATCCGAGTTCGCGTTCAGGTTCTGCAGCCGCTGGAAGAACATGCCGTCGTACTGGCCACGCTGCACATAGTCGACAAAGTTCGCAACAGTCCCGACCGGGTCGTCGTCCTCCGAGACGAAAAGCTCCAGATCGAAGTAGCTCCGCCCCATATCGGTCATCACGTTCATGTTGAAACGAACGATGATGTTGTTCATGTTCTCCATGTCAGCGAGGTCGGGGAAGTCCTCGCCGAAGAAAACCGACAGCAAGAGACGCTGCTCGAGCTCGTCAAAGAGCGGCTGAGGCTGCTTCGATCTGGGTGTCGACTTCTCGGCTCGGGGCCCGGCCTTGCGGAACGGATTCATCGGTCATGCTCCATGCGGATCGGCGCGGGCCGCGCCCACGGGCTACGCTGCGCAGCACGCCCGCCGATCCCGTCAGCAAGGATACCCGGCCCGACCCGATGACCCACGCCGATACCGACCATGCAGCGAATAGCGGGCCGCCAACCCCCGTCATCGAGGCCGTCGTCCCCGCGTGGAACAATCCAAAGGACGTCATCAGCCTCCTGACCGATCTCAAAGCACTCGACTGCTCAGGAGCCGACCTGCGTGTGCTGATCGTCGACAACGGGTCCGATAACCCACTCGCCACGATCCCAAGCGTTATTCAGGCCGCCGAGGCATCGGGGCATCGAATCACCTTCCACGAACTCCGCACCAACCGCGGCGGCAGCGGCGGGTTCAACGCCGGCATGGAGCAGGCCCTGGCCCGCTCGAGCCCCGACTATATCTGGCTCCTCGATTCCGACGTCCGCCTGACCCCCGCCACCCTGCGCGAGATGCTGGCGGTCATCGAACCCGAGCCCGGCATGGTTGCCGTCGGGCCCGCGGTCGTCGATCCCGCCACGGGCAAGGTCTACGAGTGCGGCTCGCGCCTGAGCCGACGCACCGGCATGCTCGAGATGGCCCAGCCAAACGATGACAAGGGACCGATCGATTATCTCGCCGCCCTCTGCGCCCTCGTCCGCGCACCCGCGATCAGACAGGCCGGGCTCATGCCCGATACCTTCATCCACTCCGACGACGTCATGTTCTTCCAGCGCCTCACCCAGGCCACCAGCGGCACGATCGGTGTCGCGCCCAAGGCCCTCTGCTCGCACCCCTGGGGCAAGTTCAAGACGTGGGCTCGCTACTACGAGGCCCGCAACTGGATCGGCGCGCTGCGTCTGGCCAAGATCGGGCCCGTCGGCCGCTTCGCCCGCGCGATGCGCGAGATCGCGCTGGCGATCGAACAGACCATGATCGGGAGCGACGACCTCGCACGCCTGCATCTCAACGGGCTCCGCGACGCCTCGGCCGGGCAGAGTACGGGCAAGGCCCCGCCCGATCGCACGCGGCACTCGCGCTTCTGGCCCTGGCACGCGCTGGACCCGGCGCTCCGCGCGATTATCCCGAGCGCCCCCGCCAGCGCCGCCGGCATCGCCGAGCTCCACAGCGACGCGCCCGTCCCCCGCGCCAAACGCCCCGCCATCGGCAAGCTCTTCCGCGACGTGGGCCTCGAACTCAAGCAGCGCCCGCCCGAGCCGGCGCGATCGCTCAAGCAGGCGCTCCGCGGCTTCATCCGCCTGGTCATCACGCCCACCAACTCCATCGCCGTCGTCCACGCCCGCGCTCACCCCCACGCCTGGGCCGCCGGACGGATCCTGCTCGTCGCGACGCCCACGGGCTTTCGCATCCGGCGCGTGCGATCGCTCGACCGGCTCGCGGCGCTCTTGGGCCTGCTCGCCGCGAGCATCAAGCCCGTCTTCCTGCTGACCTTCTATCCGCCCGACGCGCCGCCCGCCGAGCCCATCTCACCGACATCGCCCGGCAAGCGACCGACACTCTCGGTCATCATCCTGACGCGCAACCGAATCGACAAGCTCTCAGCGACGCTGCGCAAACTCCAGGCCGACGACGTCGGCAAGGACTGCGAGGTCGTCGTCGTTGACAACGCCTCAACCGACGGCACACCCGCCACGATCCAACGCGAATTCCCGCACGTCAAAGTCGTCCCCACGGGCTCGAACCTGGGCGTCGAGGGCTTCAACCGGGGTGTCGCGGCATCTTCGGGCGAGGCGGTCCTGATCCTCGACGACGACGCCTGGCCCGATGAGGGCACACTCGCGGGCGCACTCGATCTGCTCGCGCGTCGCCCGGATGCCGCGGCTGTCACGCTCCATCGTCAGCACCCCGCGACAAACGAATACGAGTGGCCATTTGCGCGCATCACGAGCCGAACGCCCCGCTGGCCCGACATGGGCCCGGGCAACATCATCCGGCGCGAGGCCTGGGACGCGGTCGGCGGGTACGAGGGCGGGTACTTCCTCTACCGCAACGACACCGACCTCGCGCTCAAGCTCATGGGCGCGGGCTACGAAGTGCTCTTTACACCCGACTCCAAGGTCTGGCACGACTCGCCCATCGCGCGCACAAAGACCGCCAAGTGGCTCTACCGCTCGACACGCAACTGGGTCTGGCTCGCACGCCGGCACGGCAAGCGAGGCTCGGGGCTCGTCGCCATCCTCATGGGCTGGCTCTGGGCGCACAGACTCGCGGGCCTGTCACCCGTCAAGCACGTTGCAACATTCCGCGGCCTGCTCACCGGCATCTTCCTGCCGGCGCCGAAGCTGGAGAAAGCCGTCAAACCCGACGGCAAGGCCCTCAAACGCCTCGTCCTGCTCAAGCTCGGTCTGAGGTAAGACGCACGAACGGATCGCTCGGCATGAACACCACCGGCTCCGTCGGCAGGGTCGCCACGCCCGCGCCCTGGAACATCGCGAGCAGCGCCCGCCACTCCGTGTACCGGTACTCGATCCCGAAGTCGTCGTGCACACGCTTGACCGCATCGGCCGCGAACTCGGCCAGCTCGTTTACCCAGATCTTGGCGCTCGGATCGCAGAAATACACCCGGCAACCAACGGGGCGAACCGGATGCACGCCGCACAATCGGCTCACCACGAACGGGCACGTCCCCGCCTGCTGCGCCAGCTCGATATCTCCCGCCTTGATTGCACGCACAACAGGGATCGCGTCGAGCGTCATTGCTGTTTCAAGACCCGTGACATAGAGGCGATGCCCGTAGCGCTCGAAGTTGCAGCAGCGCCCAGACGCGGTGCAAACGGGCCCGCGATCGTTAATCCGATCCGCTACTTCGTCGTGGATCGCCGTGATCTGGCGCCGAACGTCGACATTGCGCGAGAGCGCCAGCCAATGCTCACAGAGTAAGTGATCGTCCATGTCCATCACGCGCCCATCACATCGGTGTCCGCGCACGCTGGATGCGGATCTCTTCGGGCTTGATCACTTTGGAGCCACGATCGATACCCGGGCACCCGACGGCTGCCTTACGCCACGCGTGCTCGGTGCTGACGACGTGGGGCCAGAAGGGCCAGGTTTTGCATTGCATCGGTCGGAGTTCGTAGATGCCGCAGACCGCCTTACCCGGGACGGTCTCCCGATCGAGGAAGACGCAGTCCTTCCCGAACTCGGTGTCCTTCTCGATGAACGAACGCCCGGCCTTCGTGTCGTGCGAGTAGTGCTCCATGAAGTATTCGAGCGTGATACCCAAACGATCAGCGATGGCCTTGGCTTCGTCCTGTGTAAAGCCGACGTAGCCCTCGGAGCCCGAACAACAGTTGCCACAGAGCGAGCACTGGAACCGCAGGCCCTTGTCGCTTGCCTTGGCATCGCGGAAGCCGGCGCGTGGGCCTTGCTTGTCGAACCAGTTGAGGTCGTTTGGGTTGCTCACGAGCCGCAGGCCTTCTCGATCGCTTCTCGCGCCCCGCCCGCGCGGGCTCGGCGGGCAGCGAGATCCTGCATGAGTCGCTCGGTCGCGTCCTTGTCATCCAGCATCAACGCGTTCACGCGCACGTTCTGCCCCGCAGCCCGCACACACGCTTCGCCCAGCGCCGACGCGCCCGCGAGGTCGCTCAAGAGGTTCTTGTTGCAGATCGGCGCGAGCTGTGCGCACACATCGAGCAGCTTCGCGCCCGCATCCATGATGCCCGTCGGCACCGCGATCGCGCGGTCGAGTGCGAGATTCCAGCCCTCGATCCGCTTCGGGTCGTCCTTGGGCAGGCCCCAGAGCGCCGAGAGTTCTGCGTACGCCGAGGCGTCCTCGTCGGCGAGGTGCATCATCCGTGCGCGCAGGTCACGCAGATCGCCCTCGATCGATTGCAATTCTTCCTGATGTTGTGCAAGGTTCTTGCGCCCGATCGAGTAGCTCACGACCATGAGCGCCAGAGCCGCGCCGATCGCGCCCGTCGCACCGGCCGCGGCCCCGCCCCCGGGCACGGGCTCCTTGGAGCCGAGGCGATCGAGAAAGACGTCGAGTGTGAGGTCGGCGAGGCTGTCCATGCCCCATGTTGTAGCACGCCGGGCCCCGGCGAGCGATGTATATTGCCCGCCATGCTCGCAAGACTCGGTGATCGCCTTTCCTCGCTCTTTCGCGCCACAGCACCGGATCCGTTTGTGATCGCGGTGCTGCTCACGCTGCTCACATTCCTGCTCGCGCTCTGGCGTACGGACTCGTCCGCGGGCGATCTCGTCGCGTCGTGGGCGAGCCCAAGCGACGGCGTGTGGAAATTCCTCGCGTTTGCAATGCAGATGTGCCTGATCCTCGTCACGGGGCACGCGGTCGCGGCGTCGAGACCCGTCGCCATGCTGCTGCGCCGATTGGCGGATGTGCCTCGCACCGGCGCACACGCGGCGGCGATGGTTGCGCTGATCGCTATGTCGCTCGGCGTGATGAACTGGGGCCTCGGGCTGATCGCCGGCGCGATCGTCGCGCGCGACACCGGGCGCTCGCTCACACGCCGGCAGATCCCGCACCACTACCCCGTGCTCGTCGCGGCGGGCTACCTCGGGCTCATGGTCTGGCACGGCGGGTTCAGCGGCACCGCGCCGCTCATGGTCTCGACCGAGAGCGGCATCAGGAGCGTCCTGCCCGCAGGCACAGAACTCGCGCCGATCCCGATAGATGAGACGCTGCTCAGCCCCATGAACATCGTCATCACCGGCGGTCTCCTCGCGATCGGAACACTTGGCATGATGCTCATGATGCCAAAGTCAGGCGGGCAGATGTGCGCATCGCAGGAAGCGGGCACAGATAAAGCCGAGGATAAAGAGCACAAGCCCGTCATCGTGCGCACGCTCGAGGAGACGCCCGTCGTCAACCTGCTGCTCGCTACCCTCATCGCGTGGTGGGCCATGGGGTTCTACTTTCCGTCGGGCGAGAACGCCAAGAGCGGCGTCCTTCACCTCACGCCCAACGAGGTGAACCTGACGATGCTCATGCTCGGGCTCGTGCTGCACGGCTCGCCCCGCTCGTTCATCGCGGCGGTCGAAGAGGGCGCACGCGGGTGCGCGGGGATCATCGTCCAGTTCCCGCTCTACGCGGGCATCATGGGCATGATGCATTCGAGCGGCCTGACCGCGCAGATCGCAAGCGCCATCAGCGCGAGCGCGGGGCCGAGCACGCTCGCGCCGCTCACCTGCGTGAGCGCCGCAGTCGTGAACCTGTTCGTCCCCTCGGGCGGCGGGCAATGGGGCGTGCAGGGGCCCATCGTCGTCGAGAGTGCGCTGGCGGCGGGGGTCGAGCTGCCCAAGGCGGTCATGGCGCTGGCGTACGGCGATCAGCTGACCAACATGCTCCAGCCCTTCTGGGCGCTCCCGCTGCTGACGATCACCGGGGCCAAGGCCCGCGAGATCGTGGGGTACACGGCGATCGTGATGATTCTGGGTCTCATCTGGACCGTGGGCTGTCTTTTCGTGCTGTAGAGTTTGCAGCCCGATCGCCGGGGCATCTTCGCCCAATTACCATTGGGTCAGCCCGCATGACGACGATCCCGCCGACCCATTCCGATCAATCGCTCAGCCTGCCCGTGCTGCGCGTGCGTCTGCCCGACGGGTGCGCGCCGGAATCGGAGCAGTGCGAGAGCTGCGTGATGCGCTGGATCGAGAAGCGGAGCGAGGCCGAACTCGGGCAGGATCTTGAGGGCGCCGAGCGGCTCTCGCTAGTCGTCCCGATCACGAACCTGAAGAACCAGGCGGGCGTGCGCCGGATCAACCGCAGGCTCCACGCCAAGGGGATCGACGCGCACGCGTCGATCGAGACGAGCGAGCTGCGACTGAACTTTGCGCGCGGGTACTGCCCGCTGCACGAGACGACCAGCGCGCTGGCGGGCACGGGGTTCCGCCTGAGCCTGGAGGACGCGCGGATCGAGCCCGAGGGCGGGCCCTCGATCCTGATGACCAAGCTCCAGCACGGGCTCTCGCTCGCCGAGTCGGCGCTCCGCGCGATCGCGGGTCAGCGGGATCTCCTGCTCACGTGCATCGCGGGTGTGCTGCTCGTCAGCGGGTTCGGTGTGCACCTGGCGGGCGGGCCGGAGTGGCTTCGGATCTCGCTGCTCGCTCTGTGCGCCGTTCTGGCGAGCACGGAAACATTCCCTGAGGCGCTCGATGTCCTGAAGAAGTTCCGCGTGAACGTCGACGTCCTGATGTTTGTCGCGGCCGCGGGCGCGGCGGCACTCCAGCATTACGAGGAGGGCGCGTTCCTGCTCTTCCTCTTCGGGCTCGGGGCCGCGGGCGAGCACATGGCGCTCGGACGCGCCAAGCGCGCGGTCAGCGCCCTGGCCGAGCTGACCCCCGAGTCGGCGCGTGTGATCGACGAGGACGGCCACGAGCGGACGCTCAAGCTCGAAGAGGTCGAGGTCGGCGCGCACGTCTCGCTCCGCCCGTTCGAACGCGTCGCGCTCGACGGCGTGATCGTCCACGGCACATCCCCGGTCGATCAATCCCCAGTCACGGGCGAGCCCGTGCCCGTCGACCTCGGCGTGGGCGACACGGTGCTCGCTGGCTCGATCAACGGCGACCGCCCGCTCGTCGTGCGCACCACAAAGCCCGCGGGCGAGAGCACGATTGCCAAGGTCATGCGACTCGTCGAGGAGGCGCAGTCCGCCAAGTCGCCCACGGAGCTGTTCACCGCCAAGATCGAGCGGTACTACGTGCCAGCGGTGCTTGCGATCACGCCCGTGCTGGCGGTGATGCCGGCGCTGGCGGGGTGGCTCGACTGGGGCGATTCGTTCTACCGCTCGATGGCGTTCCTCGTCGCGGGCTCACCCTGCGCGCTGGCGATCGGCACACCCGCGGCGATGCTCTGCGCGATGGCGCGATCAGCGAAATTGGGCGTGCTCATCAAGGGCGGCGCGCACCTGGAGACACTCGCTAAGGCGGACGTGTACGCCTTCGACAAGACGGGCACACTGACGATGGGCAAGCCCGCGGTGCGAGCCGCGCACGCGGCCCCGGGCGGGAACGAGCGCGAGATACTGCGCATGGCGGCGGCGGTCGAAACGCAGGCGACGCACCCGCTCGCCGAGGCGATCGTCCGGGCCGCCGAGCACGAGGAGATCCCGCTCCCCAGTATCGAGAACCCGCGTCAGATCGTCGCGGTGGGCGCCGAAGCCGAGATTGAGGGGCGCGTCGTGCGCGTGGGCAAACGCCGGGACGCGCCGGCGGACGTGGCTCTTGAGCAAGCGGCAATCAGCGCGTCGGAGACCGGCGCAACCGTGGTGTGGGTGGTGAGCGACGATCGCGCGATCGGGTTCATCGAGATCGCCGACGAGGTGCGGGCGTCGAGCGCCGAGGCCGTGCGCAAGTTGCAGTCGATCGGGGTGAAGTCGGTGTCGCTGCTCACGGGCGACCACAGGGCGGCGGCGGAGGGCGTGGCGGGGCAGCTCGGGATCACCGACATCCACGCGGACCTCTTGCCCGATCAGAAGCTCACCGAGATCGATCGCCTGCGAGAGGGCGCGCAGGGCGTGGTGATGGTGGGCGACGGCGTGAACGACGCGCCGGCCTTGGCGCGAGCGGACTTGGGCGTCGCGATGGGGGCCGCGGGCACAGACGTCGCGCTGGAGACGGCCGACATCGCGCTCATGGGCACGGACCTGACGCGTCTGGCCGACGCGGTGCTGCTGGCCAGGCGGACGCGCCAGATCGTGACGCAGAACCTGGTCATCGCGCTGGGTGTGATCCTGATCGTCGCGCCGCTGGGTGCGCTCGGCTTCGCTCATTTAGGGGTGGCCGTGCTGCTGCACGAGGGCTCGACGGTGGTCGTGGTGCTCAATGCGTTGCGATTGCTCGCGTGGAAACCCCACGTATTGGATTGATTCCAAAAAAGAAGCCGCCCCGGGGCTCGCCGAAGCACCCGGGACGAAGAAGAGGAGTGAGTCTCCTGTGTAAGACACCGGAGCTCACTTCTGGTTCCGCGATCGGTGCAAGTTTTTTCAGGCGATCACCAGAGCCGGCCCTTCTCGAGGGCCCGGACTTCCTCACTCCCGGTGTCGTAAGGCTCCCAGCGGATCTTGGCGGCCCCGAGGACCATGCCCGTCGACTCGGCGAGGTTGAGCTGGGCGATCTGGTATTCGACAACCGCCCGGATCTCGTCGGAGCGGGCGCTCACGAGCCGGCTGGCGGCGTCGAGCACATCGGTCGAAGTCGAGCTGCCCAGCTCGAACTGGCGGCGTTCGGCTTCGAGGGTGCGGGTGTTGAGGATGACCGCCTGCTGCGACGCCAGGATCCGCTGCCAGCCGGCGCGGAGGTTGTCGGTCGCGTCGAAAACATCCTGACGGATCGTCTGCTCTCGATTGGCCTTGCTGGCGATCCGCTGGATGCGCGACAGCACCGATCGGCGCAGCCTGCTCTCGGCGGCCTGGTTGCCGATCGGGATCTCGCCCGAGAAACCGAGCGACCAGTCCTCGAAATCGTTCTCGGCCGTCGTTTCGAGCGAGTCGTCGAGGCTCGAGCCGAGGCCGTTGATCGTGTACGAGGCGTCGAGGTTCAGAACGGGCAACGTCTGGTTGCGGTTGAAATCGATCTGGCTCGCGTCGGCCAGGAGCTGGAGCTCGAGCGCGAGCAGGTCCATTCGCGAGGCGATCGCCAGATCCGCGAGCTCGGTCGGATCGATCTCGTACATGACCGGGTCGGGCGGGCTGGCGGGCAGGATGACCGTGTCCGAGTCGACGCCGAGACCCTCGATGTTCATCACGCGCTTAAGCGTGCGCTGCTGGAGCAAGACCGATTGCTCGGCGCGGAGGATCGCGTCGAGGCGGTCGGCGACGCCCGACTCGGCGCGGATGACCTCGATCTCGGCGACCGAGCCCGCGTCGAGGAGTCGCTGCGCCTGCGCGAGCACCTCGCGGGCCACCTCGAACTCTTCCTGACGCAGACCGAGTTCCTGGCGTGCCGCGTACAGGAGCCAGTACGCCCGCTCGGCGGACGCGAGTTGCGCGATGACCGTCGCCTTGGTGCGCGTCTCGGCGATGTCCTGGTTGATCGCGGCCACGCGCAGGGCGTGCGTCGTCGAGCGCCGACCCGCGCCGCGGAGCAGCGGCTGGCTCAGGCTGAACTGCAGATCGCTCGTGTACGCGGGGTTCAGCGTGGAGAACGAGTTGTTCGTCTCGGTGCGCCGCATCGGAAGCGAGATATTCGCCGAGCCGCCCGTCATGAGCGGGATCCGCACGCCGGGGGTCAGGCTCTGCTGCTCGGCCTGGGCATCGTTGAGCGATGAGCTGGTGGGCGTGTCGGTCTGCGCCCAGAGGCCGCGGAGCGTGAAGGCCGAGTTGAACGCGGCCTCTGCCTCGCTCACGCTCTCGCCCTCGATCGCCGGGTCCACGAGCGCGACCTTCAGGTCGAGGTTGTTGGCGAGCGTCGCGGCCCGGGCTTCCTCGATAGTCAGAGACAGTTCGGTGAGCCCATCAAACGGCGAAGTCCGAGGTCCGAGGTCCTGTTTGCCCGGCTCGGGCTGGGTCTCGGCGACGAAACCCGAGAGATCGAGCGAGCCGACATCGCGCGTGCGCTCGACGGTGAGGCGCTCGCCGAGGTCCGAGTCGACGGGAGCGAAGAGGTTCGCCGAGCAGCCGACGAGGCAGAGGCCCGTGCAGGTGAGCGAGAGCGTCGCGAGCGGCAAGGCGTGTCTGTTCATGGAGCCCCCGGAGGAAACGGATTCATTCGTGACGGAGCGCGTCGATCGGGTTGAGCAGGGCCGCCCGGATCGCCGGGAACATACCGAAACCGATGCCGGCCAGCGCGCTCAGCCCCGCGCTCAGGACGATCGCCCAGAGCGGTGCAGCCGCCCCTTCGAGCATCTCATGCGCCTGACGGATGCCAATCAGTCCGAGCTGCCCGACCGCGATGCCGAAGACCGCGCCCGCGAGGCACAGCACGACCGCCTCGACAAGGAACTGGAGCAGGATGACCAGCGGGTGCGCGCCCATGGCCTTGCGGAGCCCGATCTCGCGCGTGCGCTCGCTGACCGAGACGAGCATGATGTTCATGATCCCGATGCCACCGACGATGAGGCTGACGAGCACGACTGCGCCGGTAATCATGGTCATCACGAGCCCGATCTTCTTGAAGTCGTCGAGGTACTTCTGCATAACCTGGACGTCGAAGGTGTCCTCGTCGTCGGGTTCGAGCCCCCGCATTTTGCGCAGAACAAAGGTGATCTCCGCGACGGCGTCGTTGGCGAGCTTGGCGTCCTTGAGTTCGCCCTGTGCGAAGTTGATCCAGCCGTCGGGGTTGAGGTTCATCGCGGTGGAAATGGGGATGTAGATCTCGGTCTGCGTGTCGCCGCCGCCGAACATACCGGACTGCTCCATCGTCTCGACGATGCCCACGACGAGGAACCGGCGGCCCGACAGCAGCACAAACTCCCCCACCGCGTTGGTGGGCATGTTGAGTTCTTCGATGGCCTTCTCGTTGATCACGCAGACGTTTCGGCGCTGCTCGAGGTCGATCTTGGTGAAGCGTCGACCGTTGATGATGTCGCGATGCTCGATGTCGTGCCAGCTCGGCTCGATGCCGGCGGTGCGGATGCCCTCGAGGATGATCTCGTTGTACTGCACGCTGTACGAGCCGAAGTACATAGGGCAGAAGTGCTCGAGGCTGGTCACATACTCGCGGATGGCCTCGACCTCTTCCTGCTTGAGCTGCACGTCACGCCAGCTGAGCTTGCCCCGCATGCTCTGGGGGAGTGTGCCGTCCATGAAGACGCGTTTGACGCCGAACTGCTCGAACTGATCGAGCACGCCCCGCTGCATGCCCGAGAGCGCGCCCATGACGAGGATGATCGAGGCGACGGCGACGATGATGCCGAGCGTTGTCAGAAACGTACGGATTTTGTTGTTGAAGATCTGCACGAGCGCGAGGACCACCGTCTGGCTCATCACGCGCAGGATCATCATGACGGGCGTGAAGACGATCATGCGTGCACCGCCTCGGCCATCCGCTGGGCCGTGGCGGCCTTGGCCCGCAGAAACTCCTGGTGCACAGGATCTTTGTCGGTCGGGAAGTCGCTCAAGATCTTGCCGTCACGCAGACGGACGATGCGCTTGGCGTGGCCGGCGACCTCTTCCTCGTGCGTGACGATGACGATCGTCTGCCCGGAGGTGTGCAATTCCTCGAAGAGCGCGATGATCTCGTTGGTCGTGGCCGAGTCGAGGTTGCCCGTTGGCTCGTCGGCGAGCAGGATGCTGGGTTGGTTGACGAGCGCCCTTGCGACCGCGACGCGCTGGCGCTGCCCGCCCGAGAGCTGGTTGGGCCTGTGGTGCAGGCGCTCGCCCAGGCCCACGCGCTCGAGTGCTTCTTTGGCGCGCTTGCGGGCGCCGAGCCAGTACCGGCGTGAGTAGACCATCGGCAGCGTGACGTTCTTGAGCGCCGTCTGGCGCGAGAGCAGCTCGAAGCTCTGAAAGACAAAGCCGATCTGTTCGTTGCGCACGCGGGCGAGGGCGGATGTGCTCATCTTGTGCACGGGGATGCCGGACAGCAGGTACTCGCCGGCTGTGGGCTTGTCGAGGCAGCCCAGGATGTTCATGAGCGTGCTCTTGCCCGAGCCGGAGGTGCCCATGATGGCGACGTACTCGTTGGGCTCGATGCGCAGGCTGACGCCGTCGAGCGCGCGGACCTCGATCGCCCGGCCCTTCTCGGTGCCGAGGCGATAGATCTTCTCGAGATCACGGATCTCGATGCTCACGCGTCGCCCTTCTTCTTGTCCGCTTTCTTTTTGTCGTCCTCGTCGGGCACTTCAGTCCGGTCGACGACGGTCTGGTCGTGCTTGAGTTCGCGCAAAACGCTAAACGGGCCGACGATGACCTTCTCGCCCTCGCCGATTCCCGCGAGGACGACGGTATCGGTCAGATCGCTCGAACCGATGCGTACGGGTTTGGCAATCGCCTTGCCGTTCTCGTAGACGTACACGACGCGCGTGAACGTCTTGGCGAGGTCCACCTGAGGGTTGTTGCGGACGACCTCGTCGGGCAGGTCCTCGATCCGCCGATCGAGCACGGCCTGGCTGGGCACCTTGAGCACGTCGGCCAGCGTCTGCACGCTGATATCGACGTTCGAGGTGAGACCGTTGTAGAGACGCTCGCCCGCGACGTCTTCGAGCATCACCTCGGCCTCGACGTAGCCCGAGCCGTCACGCCAGATCTCGCGCTGGAGCTTCATGAACCGGACCTTGCCCTTGAACTTCTTGTCGGGGTAGGCGTTGAGATAGACCGTCGCGTCCTGGCCCTGCGCCACGAGCGAGACGTTGCTCTCGTCGACGCGCGTGCGGACGAGGATCTTGGACAGGTCGGCGATCTGCATGATGATCGAGCCGGGGTTGTTGAGCGTGCCGATCACGACGAGCTCGCCCACGTCGGCGTTGAGCGCCGTCACGACGCCGTCGATCGGGCTGGTGATGACGGTGTTGTCGAGATCCTTCTCTGCCTGGCGGATCTGGGCCTTGGCGATCTCGATCGACTCGGTGATCTGTGTCAGGTTGCTCTCGGCGCGCTTGTACCGGGCCTCGGCCGCTTCGAGTGTCGCGAGCGAGACGTCTTTCGTCTCGTACAGGCCTTGCTGACGCGTGAGTTCCGCGCGTGCCTCGGCGAGGTCCGCGTCGGCGCCGGTCAGGCGGGCTTCCTCGGCTCGGGCCCGGGCCCGGGCGGCGTCGAGCGCCGCCGCCAGATCGCGGTCGTCGAGGCGCACGATCACGTCCCCCGTGCGCACCTCGTCGCCCTCCTCGAAGGGCAGCGCGACGATGCGGGCCGAGACCTGAGCGCTGATGTCGACCATGCTCTCGGGCTCGATCGTGCCCGGGGCGTTGATCGTGCGGGTCAGGTCGCCCCGCTCGATCATCTCCACGAGCACTTTGGTGCGGTTGTCCTTGCTCTTGGCCCGCATCTCTTTGACGAAATCAGACTGGGCGACGAGCGGGCCGGCGACCAGAGCCGTCACCACGAGCAGGACGATGACCGTCAGCAGGGCCAGGATGACCTTCTTCATGACCGAGTACCCCCGCCTTGGCGATTCGCCGCCGCCGTGAACATAGACGCCGAGATAGGTGCCTTGTTACGGAATTCCCCGCATTGGCTTTCAGTTCGCCGGCAAGATGGTTGCAGAAACCGCCCGCGGGCAATGGTGGTGCCCCGGTCTCGGTGTCAGATCCCGGCAGAACCGTCGCCCGGAGGGCGGCTTACATGCCCAGCACTTCGGCGAGATACGCCGAGGCCTGTGCCATCGGGATCCGTTTCTGCTCGGCCGTGTCGCGGTCGCGCACCGTGATCGTGCCGTCGGTCAGCGTGTCGCCGTCGATCGTGAAGCAGATCGGGCAGCCGGCCTCGTCCATGCGGGCGTAGCGCTTGCCGATCGATTGCTTCGCGTCCGTCTCGATCGCGCCGAGGTGCCCGAACTTCTTCACCAGCTCTTGGTGGAGTTCGGCGGCCTTCTCGGGCATGCCGTCCTTGTTGACGAGCGGGAAGACCGCCGCCTTGATCGGCGCGACACGCGGGTGGAACTTCATGTACACCTTGCTTGCGCGGCTCTCGTCGGGCGTGTACGCCTCGCAGATGATCGCCAGCACGCCACGATCAAGACCAGCGCTCGGCTCGATGCAGTGCGGCGTGTACCACTCACCCTTGGGCTGCCCATTGGGCGCCAGCTCCCCGCGGGTGGTATCGAAGTACTGCATTTTCTTTTTGGAGTGCTCCTCGTGCTGGGTGAGGTCGAAGTTGCCGCGGTGGGCGATGCCCTCGAGCTCGCCGAAGCCCGGCGCGGTGAAGGGGAAGCGGTACTCGATGTCGCTCGTGCCCTCGCCCTCTTTGGCGTAGTGGGCCAGTTCGTCCGAGTCGTGGTTGCGCAGGATCAGGTTGTCACCCGCAAGGCCGATCTCCTGCCACCACTGGTAGCGCCAGTCGCGCCAGAACGTGAACCACGTCTTCGCGTCGTCGGCGTGGCAGAAGAACTCGATCTCCATCTGCTCGAACTCTCTGCTCCGAAACGTGAAGTTCCGGGGCGTGACTTCGTTTCGAAACGCCTTGCCCGTCTGCGCGATGCCGAAGGGGACCGACACGCGCGTGGTGTCCACGACGTTCTTGAAGTTGATGAAGATGCCCTGAGCGGTCTCGGGGCGGAGGTAGGCCGCGTTCTCGTCGGTCTGCGCTGAGGTTGCGCCGACGAAGGTCTTGAACATCAGGTTGAAGGCGCGGGGTTCAGTGAGTGTCCCGAGCGTGTCGGCGTCGGGGCCGAGCACGTTGGCAAAGTCGGTGCCGAGTTCGAGCAGATCGAACTCTTCGATCTCATTGCCGAACTTCTTCGCTGCCGCTTTGCGCTGCTTGGTCTCGCTCGGTGTGTCGGTCAGAAACGCGAAGATCGGAGCTTCATTCCGCTTGCCTTTGCCGGAGATTGCGCGCACGTGGTCGGCGCGGTAGCGTGCTTTTGATTCGCGGCAATCGATCATCGGGTCGTTGAACCCGCCCACATGCCCGGAGGCTTCCCAGACCTTGGGGTTCTGGATGATGCAGGTATCCACCGGCACGATCTCGACGGGCTCGCCGTCGGGGCCGGGCCTCCCCACGCAGGGGTTCATGACGACGTCCTGCCACCAGGCGTCGCGGAGGTTTTTCTTGAGCTGGGCGCCCAGGGGGCCGTAGTCCCAGAAGCCGTTGATGCCGCCGTAGATTTCCGAGGCCTGGTAGATGAACCCTCTGCGTTTGCAGAGGGCCATGATGTCGTCCATGGACTTGTTGGCGTTGTTCGAGCTGGCTTCGGACATGGCTTCTCCCTCGTGTGAGGTCGATGGTAGAACGCGGCCGGCCCGGACGCGCTGGAGAGAGTGAGCGCACCCGGGCCGGTCGTCATGGGAGAGAGAGGGAGTGAGAGTGCTCCATTCGGGAAGCCGCGCGGGACCGCTGTCGCGGGCCCGCGAGGAAGGACTTATCGCCGGCGACGGAGAAGGGCCAGGCCCATCAGACCGAGGACCGACGACGCAGGGGCGGGAACCATCCGGACGATGCTGGCCGAGGAGTTGACGATCGCGGCCGAGTCGCCGGCCATGCCGACGGAGAAGAAGAGATCGGGCGCGGTGCCGGCGGCGTTCTCGTAGTCCTGGACGATGAACTGCCAGGTCTCGCCGGGCTCGAAGATACCGTCGGCGGTGATGCTCTCAAAGACGAGGTTGCGGTTCATGCCGAGGGTGTCGATGCGGAAGGCGAGGCCCTCGATGTCGGGCGTTCCCGCGCCGACGCCGTGGCCGTCGACGTTCGAGAAGCGGGTCTCGGGGTCGCCGACGTAGTAGAGGTTGTCGAGGAAGCGTCCGGTGAGGTTGGTGATCTGCACGAGCGCGTTGGGCTTGAGCGGGTCGTCGGTCATCGGGCATGCGGTAGCCGAGGTGAAGGTCGCGACGTGCTCGATCGCCTCGTCGGGTGCGAAGATCGACGGGTCGCCGAACTCTTCGACGGCGATCTGCGGGCCGTGGTTGTCGCATGTTGCGATATCGAAATAGCTGCCCGAGATCGGTTCGGCGATCGCGGTACCGGCGAGCGTGGCCAGTGCGAGCGTGAGTGCGTTGCGAATCGTGGTATTCATGTGATTGCTCCTTTGAAGGTCTGCAGCGATCGCCGTTGCTTGCGGTCCCCCCCAAGCTTTGTGCCGGCGTTCGGTTGTTCGTTCGTCCTCGCCGGATTCCACTCGCCCGGCTCCAGTAAGACATTCGCGGCGAGTGCGCACGTCACGACACAAAATCTCATGACAGTTTGAATATGAAACTCGCTCTCCAAAAACGCCCGGCCCGGGTGCGATGGAGAGGTCGCATCCGGGCCGGTCATCTGGGAGAGAGGAGAGTGCTTCTGATCGTGGAAATCCGCGGGCCAGCCGTCGCCGACGCGCGGTGAGGGTGTTAACGCTTGCGGCGGAGCAGCGCGAGGCCCATCAGCCCGAGGACCGACGAAGCAGGGGCGGGGATGTTCGTCCGCACGATGCTGGCCGAGGAGTCCATGATGCCGAAGTTTGGCGAGTCGCCCGCGAGTCCGACGCTGAAGAGCGCGTCCGGCGCGAGGCCCGAGCCGTTTGTGTAGTCCTGGACGATGAACTGCCAGGTTTCGCCGGGTTCGAGGATTCCGTCGGCGGTGATGCTCTCGAAGATGAGGTTCTTGTTCATCCCGAGGCTGTCGATGCGGAAGGCCGGCGTGCGGACGGTCGGTGAACCGGCGCCGAACGCGCCGCCGTCGATGTTGCTGAAGGCCGTGCCTTCGTCGGCGACGTAGTACAGATCCTGCAGGAATCGGCCGGTCAGGTTGGTGATCTGCACGAGCGCGTTGGGCAGTGTCGGGCTGTCGGTCATCGTACAGGCCGAGAGATTCGTGAACGTGGCGGCGTGCTCGAAGGCCTCGTCCGGCGCGAAGATCGCCGCGTCGCCGAACTCCTCGACGAAAGTCTGCGGCCCGTGGTTGTCGCACGTGGGCTGATCGAAGTAGCCCCCGTCGACGGGCTCGGCGGCGGCAATGCCCGCGAGCGAGGCGAGTGCGATGGTCATGGCTGTGCGTGTGGTTGTGTTCATATCTGAGCTCCTGTCTGTCTGCGGCGATCGCCGGCGCTCGCGGCGTCCCCCACCGCGGCTTGTACCTGCGTCGTGTTGTCCTTGTTTGCCGGATCCCCTTCGCCCGGCTCACAGAGATATCCGCAGCGCGGTTGCGCATCACGACACAGCGGTCCGGGATTCTTGGGAAAGCTACGGTTCAGTCGCCCTGCGCGGGCTTGCCGAAAAAGACGCGGCGGACGACATCGCCCGGCCCGATCTTGTCGATCTCGGTCCTGGCGTCTTCCTCGATCGCCTCATAGTCGCGCACGGGGGGCGACGTCACGAGCGACTCAGCGCTCGAGTAGTCGGACTTCACGAGATCGAGCGAGCCGTTGGCCGTCACGGTGATCACCCACAGCCCCTCGCCGAGCGAGCGGTAGACGGCCTTGCCGACCTGCACACCCGGCGCGTCCCAGTCGACATCGACCAGCGCCGCGTCGACGACCATCGCGTCTGCCGGGCGCGTGTGCTCGTCGAACAGGCGACGAATCAGGAGCCGACCGTCGACCACCACGAAGTCGACGTAGATCTCGCCCGAGGGGTCGTAGGGCGTTTCGAGCTCGTCCACCACGCCCGCGGCGTTGCGCACGCGGACCGAGAGCTTGCCCTCTTCGACGACGAGCTCGGTGACGGCGGTCTTGGAGATCGCCTCATTGAACGTGCCGCGGAGGTCCTCGTAGTCGCCCGCGAGCTCCTGGAGCCGATCGAGGTAGACGTCGGCCGCCAGATCCGCCCGCAGGAGCGAGTACCCGAAGAGCCCCGCCGCCACGACGACGGCAGCCGTCACCCCACGGGAGACCCAACGGATCGGATTCAAGCTCGGTTTCTGCTCCGCCATCGCTCTCTTCCTATCGGCAGGCCCCGCCCCGGTTCATCCGAATCCCCCGGATGGTCTGGTAGGCTGCCCACAAACCGCATTCTGGAGATCGAGACATGATTAGCAGCACGTCACGCCGGGCGTTTCTTGGGGCGATGGGGATGGGAGCCGTCTCGGCCAATGCCGTGCTGGCCTTCGGCGCGCGGGCACAGTCGATCGCGGCCGAGCTGTCACGAGTCGCGGGCGAGCCCGACGAGATCGCCCGCGACGAGAGCTACTGGGCCCGCGTCCAGCAGGCCTTCACCGTCGACCGCTCGGTCATCAACTTCAACAACGGCGGCGTCTCCCCCGCACCCCAATGGGTGCAGGAGGCCATGAAGCAGCATCTCGATTTTTCCAACAGGCTGCCGCCGCACCATCTGTGGCAGATTCAGGAGCCCCGCAAGGAGACCGTCCGCGAGCGTCTGGCCCGCGCGTGGGGTGTCGACGCCGAGGAGATCGCGCTCACCCGCAACGCGAGCGAGTCGCTGCAGATCTGCCAGCTCGGGATCGACCTCAAGTCGGGCGACGAGGTGCTGACCACGACGCAGGACTATGGGCGGATGCTCACGACCTTCAACCAGCGCGAGCGGCGCGAGGGCATCAAGCTGACCAAGATCGCCATCCCCGTGCCCGCCGAGAGCGACGACGAGGTCGTGCGATTGTTTGAAGAAGCCATCACGCCGAACACTCGCGTGATCCTGATGTGCCACGTGATCAACCTGACGGGCCAGATCCTGCCCGTGCGCCGGGTCTGCGACATGGCGGCGAAACACAACATCCCCGTCATCGTCGACGGCGCGCACAGCTTCGCGCACGTCGACTTCAAGCTGAGCGACCTGAACTGCGACTACTTCGGCACAAGCCTGCACAAGTGGCTCTTTGCGCCCCACGGCACGGGCCTGCTCTATGTCAAAAAATCACGCATTGCCGAGACCTGGCCCATGATGCCCGCTGCCGAGACGCAGACGGACGACATCCGCAAGTTCGAGGAGATCGGCACGCACCCGGCGGCCAACACGCTCGCGATCGCCGAGGCGCTGACCTTCCACGAGGGCATCGGCAGCGCCCGCAAGCTTGCGCGGATGGTCTTTCTCCGTGATCGCTGGGCCAAGCGCCTGGCGGGGCAGGACCGCTTCCGCCTCAACACGAGCCTCAAGCCCGGCGTCGCGGGCGGCATCGCCAACGTCGCCATCGAAGGCATCGACACGGGCAAGCTCCAGGGCTGGCTCTGGGGCGAGCACAAGATCCTGACCGTCACTATCAAGCACGAGCAGTTTGAGGGCATCCGCGTCAGCCCGAGCGTGTACTCGACGATCGAGGAGGTGGACCGCTTCGCGGAGCTGATGGAGAGGGCCGCAAAGGATGGGATCGAGTAAATAACGACATGAAATCGACGCAACGCTACATCGTTATCTTGGCTTTAGTGGTTGCCATATGGCTTTGCGGGATCGTCACTGTTTCTGTCCTTGGTTCAATCTACGTGTACATGCAGATCGAATTTGGCATGTCATTCTCTGAGATATCGCAGTATCGGTTTTCTGATATTTACTTTCTGTGGTCTGCCAAGGGCAACAAGGCGACTGCCTTGGCCATGATTGCCTTTTCAATCTTCTCGTGGCTGTGCGTCATTGCATCGGGGAGCTTGAATCGACGCCATGCCCTTTTGAAATCCACCACGCTCACCTTCGCTATCTTGACCAGTATCGCCGTTGCTCACACAACATTGAGATTGAGCCAGGGCTTCTTCGAGGTAACTTTCGCAGAGCACGACGCCAGAATCCGAAGCACATACCCAGGGATGATGGTCAATACTCTTTTCGTTTCACGACCCTGGTGGGATGTCTCAGACATGACACTGTGGCCGATGGTTGTGCTTGCTATTCTCTTACTTCTTACGGTGTTGATTGCCGCTGCACGTCTTCGCAGGCCCAAGGTTGTCCTGAATCTCACGATCTACTTCGGAATTGTCGCGTCCGTATTGCTCAGCCTGTCCTACGTGGGCTGGTGGAAGTACGAAAGCGAGATTCCTGATTCCTACGGCGGGATGTTCCCCAACCGGCTCTACCTCGGAGGATTGCTGCTGAGCACGCACCTCTTGGTAACGATGCTCGGATGCTTGAGTATGCATGCCATCCTGACACGTCGGCAGCGTGTGCTATCCAGAGGCAAGTGTCTCGTTTGCGGCTACGACCTTGCCGGCATTACAGACAAGTGCCCCGAGTGCGGCGCCGTGATCAGCCCGCGAACCGCCTGACGCAGATCGTGTTGTTCTGCCCGCCGAAGCCGAAGCTGTTGGACAGGCACACGTCCACGCCGCCCACGCCCGTGCAGTCGCGCGGCGTGCCGGGCACGTGATCGAGATCGCAGTCCGGGTCGGGGTTGTTCAGGTTCGCTGTCGGCGGGATGATGCCCGTCTTGATCGCCTGCAGGCACGTGATCAGCTCGACCGCGCCTGCGGCCTGGATCAGGTGGCCCAGCATGCTCTTGACGCTAGAGAACGGCACCTTGGGCGCGAGCTCGCCGAAGACGCGCTTGACGCCCGCGGTCTCGGTCTTGTCGTTCTCTTTGGTGCCGGTGCCGTGCGCGTTGATCCAGTGCACCGCCGGGCGACCGCTGGCGTCCTTGCTCGACGGGTCGATGCCCGCCTGTTCGAGCGCCCTTCGCATCGCGGCCGCCGCCCCCGCGCCCTCGGGATGAATGTCGGTGATGCGGTAGGCGTCGGCGCTCGAACCGAAGCCTGCGACCTCGGCGATGATGTTCGCGCCTCGCTTCTGGGCGTGCTCGAGCGATTCGAGGATGACCATCCCCGCGCCCTCGCCCATCACGAAGCCGTCGCGCGTTGCGTCGAAGGGCCGGCACGCCGTCGCGGGGTCGTCGTTGCGCTTGCTCATTGCGGTCAGGCGGATGAAGCCCGTCATGCCGAGCGGGTGGATCATCGAGTGCGCGCCGCCGGCGAGCATCACGTCCGCGTCGCCGCGCCGGATCAGCTCGAACGCCTCGCCCACGGCCTGGGTGCTGGCGGCGCAGGCGGTCATGCAGTTGGAGACCGGCCCGCGACACCCGAGTTCGGCCGAGACGTGCGCGATGCACATCGCCGGCTCCTGCTCGAGCTCACGCGCGGGGATGAGATTCCGCGCAGCGGCGGGCATCCAGCGCCTGAAATCGATCCGGCGGGTTTCGTCGTCCCAGCCCTGATAGTTCGAGCGCACAAAGTTCTCGAAGTCGACACGCCCCTCGCCCGAGCCGAGATAGACGCCGAAGCGCTTGGGATCGAACGCATCGCTCTTGCGTGGCGCGCCGGGCTCGATCATCGCCGGGCCGAAGCCGGCGCTCTCCCACGCGCGGATCGCCGCCGCCAGCGCAAAGCGCGTGGCGAAGCTGCCGCACTCATGACGCTCGGCGCGCGGACCGAGGAATTTGGCGAGCTCGAACCCAGAGACCTGCGAGGCGAAGTTGGTCGCGAATGTGCGCGCGTCGAAATGCTCGACCGGTCGGATAGCGCTCTCGCCGCGAAGCATCCGCTCCCAGACGGCGTCGAGATCGTCGCCGAGCGGCGTGACCCAGCCGGCGCCCGTGATGACCACGCGCGTGGTGCTCACTCCTCGTCGCCGTCCTCGTACTCCTCGTCGTCGCCCTCGTGATCGTCACGGTTGAGGTTGAGCTTGTCCGGGTTCAGGACGCGGACGAGCCCGTCCTTCAGGCGGCGCTCGGAGAAGTTGATGATCAGCCCGAGCTCGACGTCGGCCGCCCGGAGCTTCGAGCGGAGCGCGAGGCGTTCGAGCGAGCCGATCTGACCCGGGCGGGCCAGGATCTCGACGGCGAAGCGTTCCTCGACGAAGCAGTCGATCGACACGCCGCCCAGGTCGTTGTCCTTGTAGACGACCTCGAACTCGGCGTCCATCTCGTAGTCGAGGCCGGCGGCTTCGAGCTCGATCTTGAGCGCGTTCATGTAGATCTCGCGGCTAAAGCCCGGGCCGAGCGCCTTGTGTACCTCGATCGCGCCGCCGATGACCTTGCGGCTCTTCTCGGTGAGCGCGGGGTCGAGTTCGGAGAGCGGGAGGCCGCGCCGACGGTTGCCGTGATCGTGATCCATTGCTGGTTGCTCCTGTCTTGGTTTCTGGAGATCCGTGTTGTTCCGCTCGTCCTTGCCGGACAGCGGGTTCGTACATCCTAGTCGGCTCGCCTGAGCACCACCGCCGCGGCCTGCCCCGAAAGCGAACCCGTGCATACAAGCACATTCATCAGTTCCGCGTCAACGCTCTCTGAGGCTCCCGCGCCAGCCCGTGCTTCGGGCCAGCCGCCGTGCAGCCGTGCGGGCAGCTGCTGCTCGGATACCGCCTTGGCCCCCACCGCCATCGCAAAGGCCCCGGCACCGGAAAACAGCTGTCCGACAAAGGGCGTGAGTGTCACCAGAGGGATTTCTGGGAGTCGAGCACCGAAGACTCGTTCGAGGCCGCCCAATTCGGCGCGATCGAGCGTGCTCACGCACATCGCCGCGGGCACAATCGCATCGATGTCGTCGGGGCCAATTTTCGCGTCACGGAGCGCCGCCTCGATCGCGTCGGCGAGTCCTTCGTCGGCGTCGCCGCCCGGTCCGCCACAGGTGCTCACCTCATGGCAGATCCCCAGCGCCCCCGGTTGCGACTGGGCGCTGCCGATACCCGCGACCTCGGCGTACACCCTTGCTCCGCGCGCTTCGGCGGCGGATTTCTCTTCGAGTACGACGATGCCGCCGCCCTCGCCTGGCACGCCGCCACACACCGAGTCGTCGTACGGGCGGACATGCCTCCAAGGTTCATCGATGCCGCCGTCGAGCTCCGCGAAGCGCCCGAGCATGCCCATGCGCGTCACGCCCATCGGATTGGTCTTGTTCTCGATGCCGCCCGAGAAACACGCGGTCGCATCGCCACGCTCGATGATCCGGACCGACTCGCCCAGCGAGAGCAGCCCGCTCGCCTCCGAGCATGTGATCGTGTTCGAGGGGCCCTCGCAGCCATGGATGATGGTGACGTGGCACGCCAGCATGTTGGGCAGGTACTTGAGGAGCCACAACGGCTGGAGATTCCCGATCCCGACCTCGCCCCACTTCTCGAGCGAGAAATCGCCCTTGTCGTCCTTGGCTGTGACGAGTGCGCTGGTCAGCTCTTCCGTCTCGGCCGCGATGAAGCCCGCGCCGATGTGGCACCCGACGCGGCTCGATGGGTACGTCAGCGCTGCGTCCTCACCCGCCTCGCGCGTCACAAGCCCCGCGTCGGCCGCCGCGAGCGAGGCCGCCACGACCGCGAGCTCGGTGTCGCGCGCCATGACTTTGGTTGCCTTGCGGTAGTGCTTGGGGACGTAGTCGCGGGCGCTGACGAGCTGGTCCTCTTTCTTGGCTTCGCCGCCGAAGGGGTGCGGGCTCGTCGTCGCATCGAATGCCGAAATCGGCGCGATCCCGGATCGACCCGAACAGAGGCTGTCCCAGGTCTGTTCGATCCCGATGCCCGCCGCCGAGACGGCTCCGATTCCCGTGATGACACATCGTGGTCGCATGGTTGAGCCCGATCCTACGCCCTCACAACCCGATCCGAGGGCCCACTGTTCCCCGTTTGGACCCGTACGACGAAACAGACCGATACGAACACGGCATGCGCCCAAGGTCTCGACCCATCCTGCTCCGATGCCCCGATCCCGGGTGGCTCTTCCTGATCGCGGGCCTGGGGATGATCGCCTCGGCGGTCCTGATCCCCGCAAGCGAAGCACTCACAGAGGCCCGCTATGCCCGCGACCGGGCGCTCGTCACCGAGACCCACCGCGTCGCACGGCTCGACAAGCACCGGGCCTATCTCGAAGCCCTCGATGAGCGTCAGCCGGCGCTCATCGCTCAGCTGAAGGCGATCCAGCTCAACCAGTATCCCGACGGCATGAGGCCCTTGGGTGAGCTGAGTCTTGATCCGGGACGCGCGAGTGCCTCGGTCTTCGGCATGCTTGAGCCGCCCGTGCCCGAGATGCCCGCCGAGCCCAGGCACCGCACCGAGCGTTCGATGCTCGCCAACCTCGCCACAGGCGATCCTTCACGACTCTGGTTTCTGGCTGGCGGCGGGCTCTGTTTGCTGCTGGGAGTGCTGCCGCCTTCGCGGAAACGAAGACGAACGCCTTCCAGGACAGGTGTTTCGCGCCAGCCTTCGGCTACCGTTCCCGCGTGAACCCGGGCTTGCCCACTGAGAACCCCGAACCGCGCAAGGCCGTCTACCGCGCCCGCCATCGTCTCATCCACCGCGAGCAGTTCAGCCTCGTCTACGACAAGGGCCTGAAGAAGCCCGCCGGCCCGATCGTGGTCTTCGCGCTGGAGAACGGCTTGCCCCACCCGAGGCTCGGGCTCTCGGTCGGGCGTCGCGTCGGCAACGCGGTCAAACGCAACGCCGTCAAGCGGCGTCTGCGGGATGCGTTCCGGTTCCTCGCGGCGAGCTGGCCCGATGAACAACCCGGGATGGACATCGTGCTCGTCGTCCGCCCTCACGACGTCCGCACACCGGCGGCTTATCAGAGCTTGCTCGAGGGCACGCTCGCTCGGATCTCCAGGCACGCGAAGAAGTCACAGGATGATTCCTCGTGAGCCGCGGACCGATGAGCAGGCTCTTTGCGTGGCCTCTCATACTGCTGGTGCGCGTGTACCAAGCGACGCTCAGCCCGTTTCTGGGTGGGCAATGCCGGTACCACCCGACGTGCAGTCATTACGCGATCCAGGCGCTGAAGGAATACGGTGCTGCAAAGGGTGCAGCCATGGCGGTCAGACGCATTGCCAGATGTCATCCATTTGCCAAAGGCGGGTATGACCCGGTTCCGGCGCCAAAAGATGACGCAATGCGCAAAGAGTGAGCGTACACTGACTTTCGGATGAGCCAAGCCCGCCAATCAAAGCGACTTCCCGCGGCCCAGCGCCGACTCCAGCTGCTCCAGACAGCGTCCAAGCTGTTTTCAGAGCTCGGATATGCGCGGACCACAACCGCCCAGCTTGCCCAGGCTGCCGGCGTCACCGAGCCCATCATCTACAGGCACTTCGCGTCCAAGCGCGATCTCTTCGTCGCGCTCGTCGAGCAGACCGGCCAGCGCACGCTCGAGATCTGGAACGAGAGCCTCGCGCGTGCCAAGAACCCGGCCGATCGGCTTGAGATCCTGCTCGGGAAGAACCCGATGGTGGCCCTCGGCGACGAGGAAGCCAACGCCTACCGGGTCATCCTGCAATCGATTACAGAGACGGACGACGATGTCATCCATAAGGCCGTGGATGAGCACTTTCACGCGATGCACGCGTTTCTCGTCGAAGAGGTCGAGGCGGCTCAGAAGGCCGGCGAGGTGCGTGAGCGGTTCTCCGCTGAGATGATCGCCTGGATGCTCATCGATATGGCGCTTGGCTACGGAGTCCTGCAGGCGATGGGGGTGAGCAACACGAACCGGGCCGGCAAGAGCGGCAGCCTGCCCCAGATCATCGCCGAAATCTTGCTCCCAAGACGCTCGCGGACCCCCGAATCCGAGTAACAATTGGGGCGATGATCTACCTCGACAACAACGCCACCACGATGCCCTCGGCCCGATGTCGCGACGCCATGATCAGGGCGGTTGACGAACTCTGGCACAACCCGTCGAGCATGTATCGCGCGGGACAGGCAGCCAAGCGAGCCGTCGAGCTCGGACGCGCCTCGATCGCAAGGCTCATCAACGCCCAGCCCAAAGAGCTGGTCTTCTGCGGCTGCGGCACGTGCTCGATCCATACCGCGATGAACGGGGCCGTCGTCACGCATCGCGATGTCGAGAACCCCAACATCATCACCACGCACGTGGAACACCCCGCGGTGCGCTACCTCGCCAAGCAGGTCGGCGAGCGCATGGGCGTCGAGACGCGCTGGCTCCCGACGACACCGGGCGGACGCATCGACGCGGGCGCACTCGAGAAGCTGATCGATGAGCGCACGATCCTGGTCAGCGTGCAGTGGGCCAACAACGAGACGGGCGTCATCCACCCGGTCGCCGAGCTCGGGCGCATCTGCCGCGACAAGGGTGTCACGTTCCACGTCGACGGCGTGCAATGGGTCGGCAAGATGCCCACCAACGTCGGCACGGGCAACACGCAGGAACTCGGACCTGCCAACATTGACGACTGCGGCCAGTGGATCGACATGCTCAGCTTCTCGGCACACAAGTTCCACGGGCCCAAGGGCATCGGCGTGCTCTGGATCAGGCCCGGCACGAAGTTCGCCCCCAGTTCGCCCGGCACGCAGGAACTCGGCAGGCGCGGCGGGACTGAAAATGTCCCCGGCATCCTGGGCATGGCTGCTGCATCCGAAGAGGCGTTCGACTTCCTGAACGATCCGAAGAAGATGCAGGACTTGTCGGCCCACCGCGATCGGTTCGAGGCACGCGTGCTCGAGCTTGTGCCCAATGCGATCGTCAACAAGCCCGCGAACCCGGCGCACCGGGTCTGGAACACAACAAACATCGCATTCCCGAGGCTCGAGGCCGAGGTGCTTCTGCTCATGCTCTCAGAGCGCGGTCTCTGCGCCTCGGCCGGCTCGGCGTGTTCGAGCGGGAGCCTTGAGCCCTCGCCCGTTCTGCTGGCGATGGGCATCCCCGAGGAGCTCGCTCACGGCAGTGTTCGCTTCAGCCTGTGCCGGGACACCGATCCGGGGTGTTTGGAAGAGGCCGCTCAGATGGTCGCTGCGTGCGTGAAGCAGCTCTCGGGCTCGATCCCGGTCTGAATACAGCGTCCCGGCGTCTGCTGGCCCCTTGCATGATCAGCCGATAGCCTTGGGGCATGACAAACGACCCATACGCCACAACCGCCGACTTCAACGATCACTACGCCGACGCAGGCCCGCCCCGCACGAGCGTGCTGGCGATCCTCTCGCTGGTCTGCAGCCTGATCTGCTTCATCCCGGGCCTGAGCGCGATCGGCTCGCTGCTGGGTGTGTTTGCGCTGCTCGGGATTTCGGCCTCGAAGGGCCGGGTGAAGGGCACGGGTCTGGCGATCGCGGGCATCGCGGTGGGCCTGATCGTCTCGCTGCTGTGGATCGGTGGCGCGGTCGCCATTCAGCAGGGTGCCAAGCAATATCTCAAGATGACCGACGTCATGAAAGACATCGAGTCGGGTTCGTACGATTCGGCGCGCGGTCAGCTCACGACAGCCACGCGGCCCTTCGCGACCGATGAGGCTTTCGAGGCGTTCAAGGCGGCATACCAGGCCGACGCCGGCCAGTTCCAGGGCTCGCCGAAGGGCCTCATGGATCTGTTCAAGGCCTTTGGTCAGCTCGGGAAGGCGCAGGATCCAAATACCGCGCCGTCGCGTCCATACGGGCACAACCAGGCGCCTGTGCCCAGCAACTTCCAGCAAGGCCCTCGCTGGGTCTTCGTGGCGATCAATCCCGACCAGCCGAACGACGCTGGCACCTTCCGCGCCCTGGATAACGTCGGCGTCTGGCTCAAAGACGATCAGATCATCTGGCTCGTCGATCCCGCGACACTCGCGGCAGCCTCGGCCGGGGTGGCTCCCGTCGAGACTCCGACAGAAAGCGGCGATGATCAGCAACAAGAAGATTCTCCCGCGGACGCAGGCGGCTGATCCCACCATGGCCGACGACGCCAACCAGCCCGAACCCCCGATCATCTCGCTCAAAGACGTCGTCAAATCCTTCGACGGCAAGCGCGTGATCGACGGGCTGACGCTCGACATCCATCGCGGCGAAACCATGGTCGTCATGGGCGGCTCCGGCTCGGGCAAGAGCACGACGCTGCGCCTCATGATCGGATCCATCCCGGCCGACTCGGGCTCGATCCAGATCCTGGGCACCAATATCTGCGGCGCGTGCGAGGACGATCTCAACAAGATGCGTCTCAAGATCGGGGTGCTGTTCCAGTCGGGGGCGCTGTTCAACTCGATGACGCTCGCCGAGAACGTGGCGCTCCCGCTGATCGAGCACACGGACATCGACCGCGAGATCATCGACATCCAGGTGAAGATCAAGCTCGAGCTTGTGGGCCTGCGCGAGCACGCGGACAAATACCCGGCCGAGATCTCCGGCGGCATGAAGAAGCGTGCGGGCCTGGCGCGAGCGCTCGCGCTCGATCCGCAGGTGCTGTTCTACGACGAGCCCAGCGCCGGGCTCGACCCCGTCACGAGCGCCGAGATCGATCGGCTGATCATCGACCTCTCCAAGAAGCTGGGCGTCACAAGCATCGTGATCACCCACGAGATGGACTCGGCGTTCGCGATCGCCGACCGGATGGCGATGCTGGACAAAGGCGAGATGCTGATCGTCGAGGAGCGGGCGTGGTTCGAGCGTGTGCGAGACACGACGCCCGCTGAAGCTGCGGGGCTCTCAGATACGGAGCGACTGATCCGCCAGTTTCTCCGGGGTGACGCCGAAGGCCCGATTACGGATCGCAAGACCGCCACCAACTATGCCGAGGATCTGCTCGGAATGCCGATGCGTCGCGTGACGACACCGAGTGTGATGTCGACCCGAGACCTGTAAACTCCGTCTGTCGACCCGGGGGAGACTTCGATGGCCAGGCACAACCGATCCAAGGCGAGTCTGATGGCCGGCTCGCTGCTCATCTTCGGGCTGGTCGGGTTCATTGTGATCAGCGCGATCATCTCGGGCTCGATCGAGCGACTGACGCCGACCCAGTCGTACACGGTGCGGTTCAACCTCCAGCAAGGCACGGGCGGTCTGACCGAGGGTGCCTCGGTGCTCATGGGCGGTCAGCCTGTCGGGAGGGTCACCAAAATCAACTTTGCGCTCAACGAGGGCGTGCCCGAGGGTGTCGATGTGGGTGTGCGCGTGCGGTCGTCGCACACGCTGTACCGCGACGCCATGTTCGTGCTCGAGCGGCCGCTGGTTGGGCTCGGCGCCTCGCTCAACATCGTCGACGCAGGCACCGCGCAGGCGGGCGTGCTCGAGCCGGGTTCAATCGTGATCGCCAACCTGGCGTTGCCCGCGTTCCTGACGGCTGCGGGCTTCGGCGCCGAGCAGGTCGAGCAACTCAAGGACACACTGGCGAACACAGCCGACATCGTCGAACGGGCCGACGTGATCACCTCGCGTCTAGAGACCGATCTCGATGTGCTCATGACGGACTTCAAGGCGTTCAGCAGCGAGCTCGCGCAGCTCAAGGCGGGCGAGGTCCGCGCGAACGCCGACGCGATGATCGACGACTTCCGCGGCCTGATCGAGGAATCGCGCGAGCTGTTGCGCGTGAACAGGCCGCGGATCGACGACACACTGAGCGCGGCTCAGCGCACGATGGCCAAGTTCGAGGGCGAGCATTCACAAGTCGCGCTGGACGCGATCGAGCGCGCGGGCGAGGCGGCCGAGAACCTCGCCGATCTTGCCGACGAGGCGGCGGACCTGCTCACGCAGGAGAAGCCGGGCGTCCTGCGCACGCTCGCCAACGCCAGACTCGCCAGCGACCAGCTTCGGCTGGCAACCATCGAGATCCGGCGCAACCCGTGGAAGCTCCTGGCCCGCCCGGACACAAAGGAACTCCGCGAGGAGCTTTTCTACGACGCGGCCCGGGTCTACGCGACGGCCGCCAGCGACCTCCAGGACGCCGGGGCCTCGCTTGAGGCGATCCTGGCCAAGCCCGGCGGGGCGGACGAGGACGAGATCCGGGCTCTGACCGAGGAGTTGAAATCCGCGATGGCCCGCTACAAACAAGCGGAAGCGGGCCTGCTGGAGGCCATGTTCGAGTAAGCCTCTATCACGCTGGAGCGGGTCATGCGAGCGGGACAGTGGAGATCACGGGTCGCCGGCGCCCTGCTGAGCGCCCTCGCCCTGACCTGGCTCGTCCCGGTTCACGCGGCACGCGGGATCGACGCTCAGCACCAGCCCGCGGCACCGGCTCATATGGATTGGTTCGACCCCGAGGCGGCAACGCCGGCCAAGGGCTGGACACCGATCGAGCGATCCGAGATCGACGACTCGCGCGTCGTGCTGCTGGTGCACGGTCTCGACGAGCCGGGCACGGTGTGGGATGCACTGGCGCCCGAGCTCGCGTCGCACAAGCTGACGGCGGTGCGTTTCGAGTACCCGAACGACCAGGCGATCGCATTCTCGGCGGAGCAATTCGACGAAGCGCTCGTTGAATTGCGCACAAAGGGCGTCGAAGAGGTCTGGATCGTCGCGCACTCGATGGGCGGGCTGGTGACGCTCGACGCGTTGACGCGTGATGGATTCGACCGCACGCGCTGGCCCGAGGTGAAGCGGGTTGTCACGCTCGGGACACCGATGGGCGGCTCGATGCTGGCGCCGGTGCGGTTTGTCGCCGAGCTGCGTGAGCACGCGTTCCGCGCGTTGCAGGACGGCACACTCAATGAAGACGACATCGACCACATGTCCGATGACGGGCAAGGCCAGGCCGGGCGCGACCTGACGCCGGGCTCTGCGTTCCTAACCGAACTTCACAGCCGGCCCCGACCCGAGCGCGTCGCGATCACAGCCATCGTCGCGGATGTTCCAAAGCCCACCGCTGCGGGCATCACACAGGCCATCCTCGACAACACACCGGACACCATCTCGACTGATCCGGACACGCGACAGGCGGTGCGGGACTTCGGCGCGTGGACCAGCCGATGGGTCGGCGAGGCGGTCGACCTGATCGGCGACGGCGTCGTGGACGCGGACTCGAGCCGGAGCGCGTGGACCTCGGACATCGTGCCTGTGCGGGCTCTGCACCGTTCCATGATCACCCGGGTGCCCTGCCCTGTTCGTGGGGATGCCGAACCACCGGCGATCGCGATCATTCTCGATCGGATTGAAGCCGATCTCGCGGCCGAGTAGTCCGCCGGTATTCGGTTTCGGTTAGAATCGGGCTATGGGGCAGAGCCGCCACCATTACGAGCAGGCTCTTGAGGCGCACCTGCGGGCGCGGCGGATCCCGTATATCTCCGTCAACGAGGCGCGTCGGACGCTTCTGCCGCCCGATGCGGAACTCTCGATCGCCGACCCGACGAGCGAGACCGGCCGACGGGTGATGCTCAAGTCGTTCGATTTCGTGATCTACGGCGAGCCGACGAACCTGCTGGTGGACGTCAAGGGCCGAAAGGTGAAGGCCGGCTCGCCCGGAAGGCTCGAATCCTGGGTGACTCAGGACGATATCGAGGCTCTGGGCCGCTGGGAGCAGCTCTTCGGGGACGGATTCCGGGCAGCATTCGTGTTCATCTACTGGTGCGAGGACCAGCCGGCGGACGCGCTGTTTCAGGAGATTTTCGAGCACCGGGGCCGGTGGTACGCCGTGCGTTCGGTGCTGCTTGAGCCCTACAAGAGCGAGATGGTCCCCCGGAGCAGGCGCTGGCGGACGGTCAACGTCCCTACTGCCGCGTACGAGCGGATCAGCTCGCCCCTCTCGGCGAGCCCGAGCGAGGAGTTTCGGCCCACTTTGGCGTCCGAGCTTGCGGGAACGCGCTTTGCCCCGACCCTTGCCGCCCGGTAGCATCGGGGCATGAAGCAGGCCACACGCAGGGGCAATGTGTTCGTTCGGCTCGCGGTGCCTGTCGTGATCGGGGCGGCTCTGGCCACAACCCTGTCGGCGCAGCAGGTGGCTCAGAACCAGCCCTCGATCGTTCGCGCTCCGACCTCGGGCAACACCACGGACAAGCCCCCGAAGTACCGCATGTACTTCACGGTGCTCGTGATCGGCGGGCTGCTGATCGGGGCGAACGCGATCCCGTCCAAGCGTGGTCACCAGGACTGATTGATCCGCAAGCGCGGCCCTCGGGCCGCCGGAGTCTTTGACATGGATACACCGCAGACCAGGCGGGCACGGTCGGTGGCCGGGCCTCTCGTTGCGCTCAACGCCGTGCTCCTCGTGGTGCTCGGCATCGTCTCGATCGCCCACGCCCAGCCGGGCGCCCGCGCCCGCGGCAACTACGCGATGGTCGGGGGCGAGTTCCTGGGCGGCGGCGGCGCCAACGCCGTCTACATCCTTGACGCGGCGAACCAGGAGCTCATCGCTGTCAAATGGGACGAGACCCGCAAGGTGCTCGACGGCATCGGCTACCGCGACCTGAACAAGGACGCCCAGCAGAGGAGCGGGCGATGAAACGCGAGAGCGGACTCAACATGAACGTGCTCTGGGTGACGGCGATCGCGCTGGCGGCGCTGGTCATCCTCCAGCTGGGCCGCGGCGGCAGCGCTCCCTTCGAGCAGCAGGCGCTGGCCGAGATGGTCGCCAACGTGGGCGACTACAGCATCATGACCACCGACGGCGGCAACGAGGAGCTCCTCTTCGTGCTCGACAACCGCAACGAGCAGCTGCTCGTGTACAAGGTCGATCAGCAACGCGTCATGGTGCTCCTGGCCCGTGAAGAGCTCGACGGCGTCTTCGCGGCGGCTCGCAGCAAACTGGGCGGAAGGTAAGACCAAGCCTACCGATGCCCATCGTTCCATTGCCGCAATTCGAAGAGGATCTCGCGCAGTACCTGCGTGAGAAGGAGGACCGCGAGGCGTACGAACGCCTGCGCGCGCCCTCGACGATGGTCGTGCGCTTCGGCGCGATGCTCATGGTCGGCGAGTTCCCCTACGACGGCGATTCCAAGCCGGGCTGCGGGTCCAAGATCGTCGTCCGCACGCACCGCGGCACGGAGCTCGGCGAGATGCTGACGAGCACCTGCGAGAACGCGGGCTGCTCCAAGAGCGTGACGCGCAAGGAGATGCTCGAGTACATCGAGAACTCGGGCGGACAGGACTACCCGTTCCTCGACTCCAAGCACAACAAGTACGGCGTCAAGGGCCGGGCGCTCCGCATCGCCACCGCCGAGGACATGGCGACCCAGACCCGCCTCACGGAGCAGGGCGCCGCGATCCGCAAGCGGGCGCAAGAGCTCTCACACTCAACGGGCGTGAACGTCAAGATCGTCGACGCCGAGCAGATCCTGGGTGGCGAGACACTAACGGTGTATTTCCTGTCGGAGGAACGAGTCGAGTTCGGGCCGCTGCTCTCGGCGCTCAAGCACGAGTACCCGGATACGAGAGTCGATCTGCGCCAGGTCGGTGCTCGCGACGAGGCGAGACTGACAGCCGACTACGAGCGCTGCGGGCAGTACTGCTGCTGCAAGAACTTCCTGAAGGTGCTCAAGCCCGTGAGCATGCGGAGCGCCAAGACGCAGAAAGCGACGCTCGACCCGCTCAAGATCTCCGGACGCTGCGGGCGATTGATGTGCTGTCTGCGGTACGAGGACAAGACGTACTCGGAGCTCAAGAAGAACCTGCCCAACCGCAAGACGCGCGTCGGGACGCCCCACGGCGACGGGATCGTGCTGGACTCGCAGATCCTGACCCAGCTCGTGCTCGTCCGGCTCGACGACACGCGCAACGTCGCGGTGCCGCTCGAAGAGCTCACCAAGCCGGGCGAGCAGCCCAGGCCCGTCGAAACGCCCGAACGCGAGGCACGCGGCCGCACCAAGCCCCGGCACGAGCGTACGGAGCCGGCGGACGAACCCAAGGACGAGGCGACCGAAGCGCCGACGAAGTCCAAAAGGAAGCGTCGGCGCAAGAAGAAGTCGGGCCCCGTCGAGGGAGAATCGGCGGCCGCAACGGACGCGACACATTCACCGACCACTTCACCCGATGAGACCGACGCGAGCAAGCCGACCATCGGCAGGCGTCGACGCAGACGCGGCGGCAACAAGCAGGGCGAGCCCGGTGCGAGCCAGCCAAGCGAGCCGAAGCGGCACATATCCGAGGCTGCGGATCCAGGCGAATCGGAAAGCTCACCAGCCGGAGAGAAAAAACGCCGACGCAGGCGTCGACGCGGCAAGGGCGGGGCTGGCGGCGGACCGGGCGGCTCGTCCGGTAGCCCCGAATCCGGCGGGTCCGACGGTGGTTCCGGCTCCAGCGGCAGCGGCGAATAACCGATCCTGACCCGTAGCCCCTCGATGAACGCAAACAAGAAGCCCATCCAGAGCCAGCCGGTGGGCGTGATCCGCCCGACCGTGCCGGACACGCTGATCTCGGTCGTGATCGCCTTCGCGATGGCGCTGATCGCGCGGGCGTACGTGCTCGAGCCGTTCGTGATCCCGACCGGCTCGATGGCGCCCACGCTGCTCGGCGAGCATTACCGCGTCGTGTCGCCTCACACAGGATCGACGTGGGCGGTCGATGGGCAGCTCGGCGAGAGCGGGCCCGGCGCGCTCGTGCGAGACCCCTACACAACCGAGGAGATGCAGGCCGCGGGTATCCGGCGTCGCAGCGGCGATCGGATCCTGGTGCTCAAACGCACGCCGCTCTCGCCGGCGATCCGGCGCTACGAGGTCGCGGTGTTCCGCAACCCTTCGGACCCGAACGAGAATCTCATCAAGCGGATCATCGGGCTGCCGGGCGAGCAGGTCGCGCTCGTTGACGGCGACGTGTTCATCCGCAAAGAGCCGGGCGCTTCGAGCGCCGATTGGGAGGATGCTCGCTGGCGGATCGCGCGTAAACCCGAGCGCGAGCAACGGACGGTCTGGGTGCCCGTGTTCGACACCGCGCACCTGCCGCGCGAGAGCGTCGAGCCGCAGGCATGGCCCTTCAAACCGACGGGCGATTGGATGCTCAGCGGCACGAACCTCATCAAACCCAACGACGGAGCCGCAGAACTCGAATGGGACACGACGGCGTGGGACATCCGCGACCGTCTCGCGTACAACGACCTCGACATGTACCGCGACCCGCGGTTCGGGCCGGGGCGCGCCAAGGCGTGGCTGCCGCCGAACTACCCGGTGTCGGACCTTGCGATCACGACGGGCTACGAACCGGCGACGAGCGAGGACGTGCTGACGATGGAGATCCGCACTCGCGAGACGCGGTTTGTCGCGCGCGTCTTCGCGGACAAGGCCGAATTGTGGCTCGAGCCCGAGACGCCCGAGGGCGCGCCGCCCCAGCTCATGACGCAGGCCGACTTCGTCATGCCGCTGACGATCGGCAAGGCGTCGCTCGTCGAGTTCTGGCACGCGGACCAGTCGCTGTGGCTCTTCGTCGACGATCGGCTCGTCTGCCGGGCGAACTACGACTGGACGATCCGCCAGCGTCTCGAGAAGTCGATCAGCGGCACGCGGTACGAAACGCTCATGCCGCTGTCGCGCGGGCTCAACCTGCTCTCGTCGACCGAGCAGTACACCAAGCCCGAGATCCGCATCAGCCACGCCGGCGGCAAGGCGAAGCTGCACCGCCTGCGCGTCTCGCGGGATCTGTACTACCACCCGTACCAGACGAGCCTGAGCATGCGCGCGGGCGAGCCTCCCTACGGCACGCACCCGACCTCGACGCTCACGCTCGGGCCGGGACAGTACTTTGCGCTCGGTGACAACAGCCCGCGGAGCGCCGACAGCCGCGTGTGGGGACAGCCGCACCCGCTCGTGTCGCAGAACTTCCCGCTGACCGCGGGCCCGGGCGTGGTGCCCGAGGAGCTGATCATCGGGCGCGCGTTCCTCGTGTACTTTCCGAGCATCATCCGCGACGGCACCGTTCCGGTGCCCGACCTCGGACGGATTCGGGCGATTCACTAGGGTGTACTGAACCGAAAAAACGGGCGGCGGGACGCCGCCTCCACCGTTTAGTCGCTTGCTGCCGCGTCCTGCGCTTCGGTTTCCTTCTCGCGGCGCTCGCCGAAGTAGAGATCATCCCAGTGCACCACCGCGTGGGCCGGGGGCTCCTGGTTGGCCTGGCGGCCGTCGTAGCGCACCTCGTACAGCACACGGATGTACTCGAAATCGCTCGGGTCGACGCCCCACTGCTTCTTGAAGTCCTCGCGCGGGTTGAGGTCGAAGCGCTTCCACTCGCCCTCGATCGGGTTGCCGTCTTGGCCCTGGAGATCGACGAGTTCGCCGCGCGGGAAGAGGAACTTGCGGTTGGCGATGGCAAAGGGCGGCTGCTCGATGCCGGCGAAGGTGTAGGCGATCTGATAGTTCTTCGCGGCGACGGTCCTCGGCTTGTTGGCTGTCACATTCCAGACGATCACGACCACCTGAGCGTATTGGCGCAACGTGCCACGCTCCCAGTCGTCGACTCGCACAAAGCCCGAGAGTTCGGTCGGCATGGTGTCGGTGATGACGTTCTGCGTCGCGCCGACGATGAGCGTCGCGCCGTCGTAGCCCTCGGAATCGAGCGTCAGACGCACCGACTTCTCGCCATCGGCGGCCTCGTCGTCGGCGACCTCGAAGTGACGCCAGTACGGCTTCTCCGGGCCGGCAAAGCTCCACCACTGGCCGATCACGTGCGGGTTGACGGGCTGGGCCTGCGGCGCGACCGGCTCCTCGAACGACGGGTTCACCAGCAGGTTCTTCGGCTCGGTCGCGTGCGACTGCTCGGCGGTTTCGGGCTGAGCCGCGATGAGCGAGGCGGCAAGGAGCAGAGAGAGCATCAAAAAGTCCTTTCGCGCGGTGATTCCTGTGCAAATACCTTATCAGATCGGTACCCGGTCGGTTTCACCTGACACTGAAAGTTGCGTCCGATACGGCCTTACAGACGCTCGGCGATCGCCGCGCCGACCCCGTCGAGCGGGAACGTGCCGAGGTCTTCGCGGGTATCGAGGTTCTCGACCTTGGCGGCTTCGTCGCTCTCGATGATCACCGCAAACTTCGCGTGCTGCTTGCGCGCGTCAGCGAGGAGCTTGCCGATGTTCTTCGTCGACTTGTACGAACGCCGCGCGTGCATGGGCGAGACCCCTCCTGAATTGGAGCAGTAGCGGTCCGCGTCCCAGGGCTTCTTGTCGGCGCGAGAGTTCCATGCCTCCGACTCGACGCCGCGCCGGAGCTTGGCGAGCAGGGGCTCGACCTGCGCTTCGCCGGCTTCGTTTGCGATGACGAACGCCTCGGGGCGCAGGCTCGCGGGCTTCTGGCTGAGCGCCTCCATGAGCTCAGGGCCTTCGGGCATCAGGCCCTTGTCCTGCAGGAGTAGGCCCAGGACGACGTCGCCCATCCCGAAGCCGACGGCCGGGGTTGGCGGGCCGCCGAAGAGTTCGATGAGATTGTCGTAGCGCCCGCCGCCCGCGACGGCACGCTCGCCGTCGGCGATGAGTTCGAAGACGGTGCCGGTGTAGTAGGCGAGGCCGCGGGCGATACCTGGATCGAAGATCGCCCAACCCTTTGGTACTAAACGCAGAATGCGATCCAACTGAGTGACATCTATATTTGCAGTACTAGTTAGGCTTCCTAGCGTAATACCGCCGCTTCTAGACGAGCTACTACCCATACTGTCGGCAATTTGAAACGCACGATTGAGCGCGTTCAGATCTAAACCTATTGCATTGCATTCTCTTGCCCTTGTGACATCATCAATTTTGCTCCATTTGTCCAGCAAGCGAACGCCAGCATCAACCTGAGATTGCTCGACTCCCGCGTGAATGAGTAGCGAGTGCAATATGGAGCGCGAGTTTAATCGCACCAACACATCATTTGGTGAAAAACCGCTATCGGAAAACAACTCGACAATTACACAGATAATTTCCGCATCAAATACTGATTGAAAATCTGCGTTATCAGTATCTCCCCCCATCACATCACAGTTCCACTGCAAAAACTCCCGCAGCCTCCCGCGCTGGGGTTTCTCCGCGCGGAAGTAGGGCCCGGCGGTGAACCACTTGCAGGGGCTGGGCAGCGCGTTGGCTTTGGCCGCGTACATGCGCGCGAGCGTGGGTGTGAACTCGGGGCGGAGGGCGTAGTCGTCGTCGCCGCCGGTGCGTCGGAAGCTGAAGAGCTCGCTGACGATGCCCTCGCCGGATTTTTTCTTGTAGAGGTCGAGCATCTCGAAGGTGGGGCCGGCGATCTCGTCGAAGCCGTGGCGGATCGAGACGCGGCGCCAGGCCTCGGTGATGTACCGCTGGCGGAGCAGGTCGTCGGGGTAGAGGTCCCGGGTGCCCTTGGGGGCGGGGATGGACTTGGTTGAGGGCTGGGCCATCGGGCGGGGGGTCCTTGTGTGGTCTTGGGCGGGGTTCGGCTTGTTGAGCGTATTCCGGGGGGCCCGGGGGCGTTCGGGCGGCCCAGGGCCCACCACCTGCCCTGGGGAGCGCGGGGGAAAGTTTTTCTCAGACCGCTTGGAAGATCGTTCGGGCGGCGCATGTTCACCATATGTGAACGTTTGTTCACAGCCACGATGCATGCACACCGAGCTCAGGGGAGCCCATTTGGGACCAGCCAAGCCCAACCAGAGTGACGCCAGGGCCCGCCTCCACGAGGCGGCCCTGCGCGTCGTGGTCCGCGATCGCCCCGACGCCTCGGTCCGCGCGATCGCCAAGGAGGCCGGGCTGAGCGAGGGGGCTCTGTATCGGCACTACTCGAGCCGGGAGGAGCTGCTGGGTGCGGTATTCGCCGAGCAGGTCGAGCCGATGATCGCGCACAAGGAGGCGCTGGTCGCGATGCGGGCGCCGATCGAGGACCGGCTGCGCGAGTGGGTGCGGAGCACGTACGACCGGTTCGACCGTGACCCTGACGGGTTCGCGTACGTGTTTCTGACGCCGCACAATCTGCCCGAGAAGTACCTGAAGTACGCGGGCCGTCAGAGCGGGCTGCTGATCGAGCTGTTCCGGCAGGGGCGCGAAGAGGGCAAGCTGCGCGACCTGCCGGTGGAACTCGCGGCGTCGATGTTCGTCGGCTTGCTGCTGGGCGTACCCGAGCGGATCAAGCACGGCGTGATGCCTGGGCCGTCGCTGATGTACACGGATGAAGTCGCCGGCGCGATCTGGCGGTGCCTCGCGGTCAACACGGACACGCCAGCCCCCGGCGCGGACGTGTAGGTCTCTCTCCTCCGCGCGGCTCCGCGAGAGTGGAGCCGACGCGGTTCACGCAGAAATTCGAGCTGTCTTTGACGTCGGCGCGTGCCGACGCGCGGCCGGTCTGCTCGTTCGCGGTGGGTGTTCACCAGTTTGTGCTCTGAATGGAGGAACACATGAGAAAGCAGCTTCAATTGCAGGTATTAATGGCTCTGGCCGGCGCTTCGGCGTTGTCGGCTTCGGGCCAGAGTGTCGATATCCGGGTCACGGTTGAGAATCTGGCCCCGACGAACAGCGTCGCGTTCGCGCCACTGCGCGTGGGGTTCCACAGCGGCGTGTACGACGCCTTCGACAACGGAGCCGTCGCGAGCGACGCGATCGTCTCGATCGCCGAGGGCGGCTCTGGCTCGGAGTGGTTCCCGGCGTTCGCCAGCGCCGATCCCGGCGCGACGCTCGGCTCGGTCTTGCCCGACCCGGCTGGGCCTCTGCTGCCCGGCGGAACCGGGACGGCAGTGTTCACCGTGGATGCGTCGGTGAATCCGTACTTCAGCTTCGGCGCGATGGTCGTGCCGAGCAACGACTACTTCATCGGCAACGACTCCCCCACCGCGTACCAGCTGCTCGACGGCTCGGGCAACCTCTTGATCTCCGAGATCACGCAGTTCGGACGCGACGTGTGGGACGCGGGCTCGGAGGTCGACGGCGCGTTCGGCGCGGCGTTCCTTCAAGGCTCGTCGAACGACGATCATGTCGATGAGAACGGTGTGGTCGGGTTCGACTTCGCGGATCTCGACGTATTCAACGGGCTGACCACGGCCGCGGGGTACACGTTCGACCGGCAGTTCGGTGCCGATGACGCGATCTACCGGATCTCGTTTGAGGTTGTCCCTGCGCCGGCCTCGGCGTCGGTGCTTGCGATGGGTGGGCTTGTGCTCACCCGGAGACGCCGCCTCGTCTGATGACTTGTGACCGACCGCGACTCACTCACCGCCCCCCGGATTCCCATGGGAATCGGGGGGCTCTTTGTGATCAATTCTTGTACGGCCCCTTCACATTCGGTTCACGGGCGGGGGCTACGGTTTCCGCATAAAGCGATGGGGGTGTCACCGCGGCCATTGTTTGCGATCACTAAACACAGCGGCCTAGGATGAGACTTCTCGCGACACAACAAAGGAGATCAGCACATGACACGCAGAACCACCGCAGCATCGGCAACGCTTCTCTTCGCTCTCGGCCTCGGCGGGTGCGCCGCGACCGGCCTGACCCCCGAGGCGTACGAGATCACCAAGGCCGAGTGCCAGGCCTCCATGACGCACCTTGCCAATACGGAGCCCGAGTTCGCCAGCCTGAAGGACCAGAGCTACGCGTACGCGGTCTTCCCCGGTGAGTTCTCGGGGATCGACTGGTTCCTGGGCGGGGCCGGCAGCGACGGGCTCGTCTACGACAAGTCGAACGAGGTGATCGGCTACAGCCGGCACGCCCGCGTGAATCTCGGCCTGGGCTTCTTCGGCCAGTACGCCGATTTCGTGGTGTTCTTCCCCGATCAGGCCGCGCTGGATAGCTTCAAGAAGGGCGGCTGGTCGATCGGCGGCGAGACGGGCATCGGCATCCTGGGCCTGGCCGCCAGCGGGCAGCAGTCGATGACCGAAGATCGCACCTTCGTCAGCGACCCCCGCTCGGGCGGCGGCCTCGGCGCGTACTTCACCTTCGACAATTTCAGCTACAACAACATCAATGACGCGCTGACCAACTGATAGTCAGACGATTTCTCTGGTGGGGGCGGCGTCCCGCCGCCCGAGTCTTGCCGGCTTGGCGAGATGGGCGGCGGGACGCCGCCCCCACCTTTTTTGACGCTACGATGCCCAGCCATGCCCAAGATCACCATTAACGGCGTCGAGTGCGAGTTCCAGAAGGGTCAGAAGATCCTCGAGATCGCCAACGCCAACGACGTCAAAGTCCCCTACTACTGCTACCACGACGCCCTGTCGATCCCGGCTCAGTGCCGGATCTGCCTCGGCGAGATCTGGGCCCCCAATCCTCGCAACGAGGGCAAGCTCGAGCCCCAGATGGGCGGCAAGCTCCAGCCGACCTGCTCGACCGAGGCGGCCGACGGGATGGTGGTCTACACCGACAACCCGCGGGCGGTCGCCAACCAGAAGGCGGTCATGGAGTACCTCCTCATCAACCACCCGCTCGACTGCCCGGTCTGCGACCAGGCGGGCGAGTGCGACCTCCAGGACTACAGCTTCGAGTACGGTCGCGGTGTGTCGCGCTTCCAGGAGACCAAGGTCAAGCAGCCCAAGAAGGATCTGGGCCCGAACGTCTACATCTACTCCGACCGGTGCATCATGTGCACGCGGTGCGTGCGGTTCACGCGCGAGGTCGCGGGGACGGCCGAGCTCTCGATCAACGGGCGCGGCAACCGGAGCGAGATCGACGTCTTCCCGGGCGTGCCGCTCGACAACGAGCTGTCGGCGAACGTGATCGACCTCTGCCCCGTGGGCGCGCTGCTCGACAAGGACTTTCTCTTCACCCAGCGCGTGTGGTTCCTCAAGGGAACGCCCTCGATCGACGGCATCACGGCCTCGGGCGACAACATCACCTTCGAGCACAACGAGGGCAAGATCTACCGCGTCAAGCCCCGCACGAACATGGCAATCAACAAGTGGTGGATCACCGACGAGGTCCGCTACGGCTGGAAGCACATCCAGGACGGACGACTCAAGTCGCCCTACCGCCGGCGTTTCGGCGCGCTCGACGAATGCACCTTCGCGCAGGCGTACGACGCGGCGATCGAGGGGCTGATCGAGGCGTCGAGCAAGGGCGGGAAACTCCTGCTCGTCGTGAGCCCGATGCTCAGCTGTGAGGACGCGTACCTGCTCGCCAAGCTCGCCAGGACGGTCGACGCCAACGCCGAGTTTGCGGTTGGCATGGTGCCCTACCGCGGCGAGGACAAGGCCTTCCCCAAGGGCGCCAGGCCCGGCGACGCGAACGCGTTCGTGATGTATGCCGAGAAGGCCCCGAATGCCCGGGGCGTCCGCCGCGTGCTCGAATCCTTCGGCGGCACGGTCCACGACTTCGACGCGGCTTCACGGGCGCTCGCCAACGGCTCGTACGCGAGCTGCATCCTCACAGGCAACTACCCGGGCGAGTGGGCGACGGACGAGTTCGCCAGTTCGCTCGGGAGCGCATTCACGGTGCTGATCGACACGCACCCACGCAAGGCCGCGGACAAGGCCGACGTGGTGATCCCCGGCGCAAGCTGGGCTGAGAAGGCGGGCACGTTCGAGAACGCGAACAACATTATCCAGGCCTTCGAGCAGGCAATCCCGGTCGCCGAGAACGCCAAGGCCGAGGGGCAGATCGCGCTGGATCTCATCTCGATGCTCGACGGCGAGGGCCTGGGCCCGGTGCGGCGCGAGGTGGTGCGTGTGGACGAGGCACCGGGCCAGGTGCCCACGGCCGTCGAACGCCGCACTCAGTCGGCACGGCTCTACAACGCCGCGATGACCCGTCAGGAGATGGCGCAGTCGAGCGAGTCGCTCGGTGTGTTCGTAAGCGAGGTTCGCACGCCGGTGGTTTCGGTGAAGCAGGAGCCGGATGTGGAGATGGTGGAGCTCTAGGGCGCGCATCTCTTTCAACGAACGCAATTCCAAACACAAGAAAGCCCCGCCGCACGGTTGCCGAGCGCGGCGGGGCTTCGGATCGAATCGGGCGCTGCCGCCCGACCGGGTGACTGAGCAATCGACCTCAGTTGTTGAGTGCGCGACGCAGCGCGGCCCGCACGAAGCCGGCGCTGTCGGAGGCCTCGTCGGCGATCGCACCGAGCGAAAGTCTGCGGGCCTGATTGACGCGGTGGATCAGCACGTCATCGGCACCGATATCGATCAGACGCTCGATGCAGCGGTCGGCGAGGGTGTTGATGCGGGTCGCGCCTGCGGTGGCGCGGCGACGGATCGCCTCGAGCGTGTTCTCGGCGGTCTCGATGAGCTGATCGTCCGTCGCGCCCTGGGTATCCATGGCGGCGATCAGGTGTGCCCCACGGGCGGCCAGCGCGTGGACGCTCAGCGAGGTCTGGCGAGCGGTCTCGTGCATCTCCTGCACGCACTCGGCGGCCAAGCGCTCGCCCTGGGCCATCGCCGGGGCGGCTTGGAATAAGGTGACGGCTGCGGCGAGGGCGGCGAGAACGCGTGAGAATCGGGAAACGGCTATCGAACGCATGACGTGGACTCCCTTGCTTGGCCCGTGCGCGGCGCGGAGAACGCCCCCGGCCTCGACAGGCGGTGCCAGTGCTGCCCGGCATGTTCGATCCGTTGACACAACGCGGCGTCGGCTCGCCGGTGAACGCTGCCGGGGCAGAACGGTGCCTGCGGGTATGTATTGCACGCTCCGGATGGCGATTGGCGAGAGGGTGTTCGGACACCAATGATAGTTGACCATGCTCTGGCCCACACTCATCTCGATGGCAGCCGTGATCCTCGTCGGCGTGCCGTTTACGTACCTCTGGTTCCGCTGGTCTGACCGCTGGGCGGATGCTGAGAAGAAACGCTTCAAGGACAACGACGAGAGCGATTCGCCGACCGTGCGCGTGATCAAGAGCGAGCCGACGGACAAGGGCGGCCAGTAGCGTGCCCAGGTACAAGCTCACGATCGCCTACGACGGCACCGACTTCTGCGGCTGGCAGAAGCAGGAGCCGCCCGACCCGAACGACCCGACCAAACGCACGACGCTCCGCACCGTGCAGGGCGTGGTGGAGGAGACCGTGCGCGAGGTGCTACGCGAGCAGGTCGTGGTCATGGGCGCGAGCCGAACCGACTCGGGCGTGCACGCGCTGGGCCAGATCGCCGCTTTCACGAGCGAGCCCATCGCGGACAAGGGCATCGGCTGGCCCGAAGATCGCGGCACGGACACGCTGGTGAAGGCGCTCAACAGCAAGCTGCCGCGGGATGTGCTGATCATGGACGCGGAAGTGGTCGCACACGACTTCAACCCGATCGGCGGTGCGGCGGAGAAGGAGTACACGTACACGATCGAGTGCGGGCCCGTGCGACCGCTGTGGGATCGCAAATACGTCTTTCACACGTGGTACGAGCTGGATCTTGCTCGCATGCAGCAAGCCGCGGCGGCGATGGTGGGCGAGAAGGACTTCGCGGCCTTTGCACAGATTGATCACGGACGCACGACGACGGTGCGGACGATCTTCCGGTGTGAAGTCGAAGACGCGAGCCCCCCTCACCCCAGCCCTCTCCCCCGGAGGGGAGAGGGAGCCGGATGCCGTGTGCCGGATGCCGGGTGCCGATTTGTGATCCGCGTCTCGGGCAGTGGGTTTTTGTACAACATGGTGCGGATCATCGCCGGCACGCTGATGGAGGTTGGCCGCGGCAAGATCGAGCCGGGGGAGATCGCTTCGATCATCGAGAGTGGAGATCGCAGGCAGGCCGGGCCGACGCTGCCGCCGCAGGGATTGAGGCTTGAGTGGGTGCGATACCAATGAGGCTTTGGCTTAAAGCTCGCAGCGTCAGGAAAGCCATTCCGGTTGCACTTTGCAGTGTTATTCTTGCATATCTATCCAGCTATTTTCTGTGGTTTAGCTGGTCAACACGAAATCGAAATATATGGATTCTACACCGAGGAATTGTGTGCCATAACAGAACTGATTTAGTCTCCACAAAATCAATCTTAAAGTACCGATTTCGATTCAGCTGGCCGGATGCTTCTTCGTTCATCGGGCACAGGCCCTTCGATTTACCAGCGGCGCGGATTTCGGCATGGCCTCTATGGCCAATTCCGGCTTGTGCCGCTGCGATAGTCGTTGTTATTCATCGCAGGCAGCGGCGTGTCGCTCAATTTGGCAACCAGTGCCTCTGCGGCTACTCCCTCGAAGGTCTCACCGCGAACACCTGCCCCGAGTGCGGGCGTACGCTCAAGGGACCATGTTCCAGCTCACCACCCAGCGCCTGATCCTCCGCGAGCCGATCGAGGGCGACGCCGAGGCGTTGCATGCCGCGGTGTTCAGCGACCCTCTCGCGATGCGCTACATCGGCGACGGCACGGTGCGCACGATCGAGCAGATCCGGTTCTCGGTGCGGCGCAAGATCGACTGCTTGACCAAGCACGGCGTCACGCTCTGGACCGCCGTCCTCCGCGAGACGGGCGAGATCGTCGGCGACTGCGGCGTCATCCCCATCGCCTGGCAGGGGCCCGAGTTCGAGCTCGCATACCGCTTCGGGCAAACGGCGTGGGGAAAGGGCCTGGCGACCGAGGCCGGGCGGGCGGCCCTCGCGCACGCGTGGGAGGTGACTGATCTACCCAAGATCATCGGGGTGACCGACCTGCGCAACGAGGCCTCCCAGCGGGTGCTCACCAAGCTCGGGTTCGAGGATCTGGGCACGACCACCGACTACTACGGCGGTGAGGAGCTCCGCTTCTTCCGCATCGCAAGGCCCCAATGATCACGCGATGCCTCTCAAGATCCTGCACATCTCGACGCGGCTGATCCTCGGTGGCAGCCAGGAGAACACAATCCTGTCTTGCGAGGGCCAGGCTCGCCAAGGGCACGAGGTGCACCTGGCGTACGGGCCGATCTTTGGGCCCGAGGGCTCGATGCTCGAACGCGTGCAGAGCTTCCGCACGGACGACGGGCGGGGCATCACGACGCACGAGCTGCCGAACATGGTGCGCGAGCTGAACCCGTGGAAGGATCACTTCTGCTTTCACCATGATCTGAAGCAACTGATCCGCAAAGTGCAGCCCGATGTCGTGCACACACACTCGTCGAAGGCGGGCATCCTCGGGCGCTGGGCGGCTTGGAAGGAGATGACCAGATCGCAGAGGGCCAAAGGTCCAGATCAAAGACAATCTGACACCCAGCCATCTGGTCATCTGCCATCTGGCCATTTCCCTGCGGTGGTCCACACCATCCATGGCCCGCCCTTCATGCCGATCGAGGGCGGCTCGGTCTCGCGCACCAAGATCCGCGTCACGAACAAGATCTACGAGGTCGCCGAGAAGTTCGCGGCCAAACGCTGCCACACGATCGTCAGCGTCGCCGACGCGATGACCGAGCAGTTCCTGGCGCGCGGCATCGGCTCGCCCGAGCAGTACATCACCGTGCGCAGCGGCATGGAGACGGACCCGTACCTCAAGCCCGAGCACGACCAGTCGCGCCCCGTCATCCGCGAGAGCCTCGGGCTCGGGGAAGACGACTTCGTCATCGGGACCGTTGCGCGGCTCGCCCAGCACAAGGGGCACGACGACCTGCTCGACGCGCTCGCCGAGGATCTGCGGAAGAATCCGAGCTGGAAACTGCTCTGGGTGGGCGACGGGTGGTGGAAGGATCGGCTGATCGCCAAGGCCGAGACGCTCGGTGTACGCGGGCAGATCGTGATGTCGGGGCTTGTGCCGCCGGCGCGTGTGCCCGGGCTGATCCGGGCGATGGACGTGCTGGCGCACCCGAGTTCGCGTGAGGGGCTGCCGAGGACGGTGCCGCAGGCGCTCCTTTGCGGCGTGTGCCCGGTCGCGTACGATGTGGACGGCACCCGCGAGGCGTGCCGGGACGGCGAGACAGGCCTGCTCGTCACACTTGGCGACCTGGCGGGCCTGCGAAGCGCGATCGTGCAGCTGCACGACGATCCGGACCTCCGCATAAGGCTTGCATCGCATGGACGAGACTGGTGTGCCACAGAGTTCGCGGCCGAGACGATGGTCGAGCATCTTGAAGCCGTCTACGAGCGTGCGCTGCGCATGGCTCGCTGGGATGATGCTGATCGCGCCGGCGCGTGCGCAAATCCTCAATCTTGACGGCCCCGCCGCCCCGGCGCCGGGCACGAGCGTCCTCGCCGCCGAGCTGATCGAACGCTTCACGCGCAGCGCCGATCGGCTCGATCCAGATGCGTGGCAGAACGACCCCGATCGACGGGCGCTCGAGAGCGCCAAACGTGAGCTTCGGCTCGCCGGCGCGACGCTCGCCGAGCGCGGCAACGGGGCGGGCACCGATGGCTCACATCTCGTGCTTGCCGCCATGACGATCGACCGGAGACTCGAAGAGATCGATGAACTTCTGACCGGGAGCAACGACCGGGCGCTGCTGCTCGCGCTCGCCCACGATCTCGAAGAGCTGCGCCTCAACTGGAGCCGGGGTGGCGAGATCACCCCCGCGCAGCTCGACCGCGACCTGCGGTATGCATTCGCGCAGCTGGCTCTTCTGGGCGACAGGCCGAGGCCGGACTCAGCGGGTTGGATCCTGCCGGAATCGCTTGAGACACCGTCGGATCTCGACGCCATCCTCGCGAGGCTCGGTGAGGCCGGTGTCGACGGCGAGACGCTCGCGCTGCTCGAGGACGATCTCGATCGGCTCGAACTGATGCGCGAGTGGCCCGGCTTCGTGCGCGAGGCGCAGGTGCGCTCGCGCCTCATCGCCGAGGCCGCCGATGTGCTCTCGCATATCCCCGTGTGGATGTCTGAGGGTGCGCGAAATCGACTTGTTCAGGACTTCGCGGGCGCGGTGCGATCGGAGAACCCCGAAGCCCGCGACGCGGCCCTCGAACTCATCGCGGCTCAAGGGCGCGTGATCGCGCTGCTCACCGAGATGGGCGAAGGCCGGCAGGGCGACAGGCTCCGTAGCCGATTCACCGCCGCCATCGCCGATCGTTCGACCTCCGACACCGACTCGCTCATGGCGACACAGCTGGCCGTGCGCACGCTCGATGTGTCAGAATCGCTCAGCAACCTCCAACGCGACGACGCGATGCTCCGCCAGCTCCGCCCCACGTGGCGACGGCTCGTGCCGCTGGTCCGTGACGCGATGGTGAATGCGCGCGACGCGGCGATCAACCTCATCGTCGATCCTGCGGGTGTGACAAACCCGGGCGTGCTCTCGGCGATCGCAGCCCAGCAACGCCTCCGCGAAGATTTCGCGGTCATCGAGCGTTTCTCTGTGCGATTTGCGCCGGGCGACTCGCCCATGGACAAGGCAAACACTGCCATCGCCGACCGATTGCTCGCGATCGGACAGGACATGAACGACAACGATGCGCTCCTCGAGCCTTCGCTCCGTCTGATGCGCGATCTGGACGCCGAGCTCGATCTCTGGGAAGAGATCGAGAATCTGCGCGAGCCGGTGTCGCGTGTGATCGGCCAACGCCGCGACGACCTTGCGCTGCGCTTGAGCAACCTCCAGAACCAGTGGCTCGCCGGATGGGGCACGCCGGGGGGCCTCGGCGCGGGCGAGGGTGTCGCCGAGGATCTCAAAGTGGTCCGAGATGTCATGCTCGCGATGGCCGACGTCAGCGCGTTCACAGATCTTGCAGCCCTCGAATCCTGGCCCGGCTACGAGATGGACCAACAGGTCCGACGGCTCATCACGCGCGAACTCACCGCGCAGATCGACGCTCTGGCGGGCGAGACGATCCGCGGGCCGAGCGAGATTTCGCGCCAACGTACCGCCGCAGGGCTCGTCTCACTCCGCGGCACGTTCGGCGCTGCACTCCTGACGGGACGCCTGGCACGTCTCGGTGAAAGCGAAGGGCTCGCACCGACCAATCCGATCGGGGAACTCGGCCTCGGCCCGCCCGCGCGGGATTCATGGATGGCACCGCACCGCGACGCGCTCGCGGATATCTCGTGGTACGCCGCCGAGCTGTCGCGCGTGCTTGTCGGCGACCCGGACGAATCGGAGCAGCGAACGCAGGAAGTGCACGCGCACCTCCGCTGGCGGGCGCTCCGCACGCTCGAGGCGATCGAGCGGGAATCCAGCAACTAATTACTTTACTGCCAGCGCACGTCGCGCCTGCCGAAATCGAGCTTCATCGCTTCCTTGGCGGCGTAGAGCGTGGCCTCGGCGGTCGCGTTGGCGCGGGCCGTGCCGGCGCGGATGATGTCGATCACCGCGTCGTCGCCGCCCGGGCCCTCGTACTCGGCCCGACGCTCGCGCATGGGCTCGAGCATCTCGTTGACCGCATCGATCACGTGCGCCTTGACGTGACCATCGCCCAAGTTGTCGCCCTTCTTGTACCGCTCGCGCAGCTCGGCGACAAAGGCCTCGTCCTTGATGAATACGTCCGCATACTGGAACACCGGGTTGATCTCCGGATCGCCCGGCTGATCCGGCTCGCGGCTCTGGCCCGGGTACATCGCGTTGATCTTCTTCTTGACCTGCTTGGGCGTGTCACTCAGGAACACCGCGTTGCCGAGACTCTTGGACATCTTGTTCTTGCCGTCGGTCCCGACGAGGCGGCCCACCTTGCCCACCAGCGCCTTGGGCACGGGGAAGACGGCCCCCGCGTTTTCGTACTCGATGTCCTCGGCGTGTGAATCGACACCGCAGTAGAGCTGATCGAACCGGCGCGCGACCTCCCGGCACATCTCGATGTGCGCGACCTGGTCTTCGCCCACCGGCACGAACTCCGGGCGAAACGCGAGGATGTCCGCGCACTGCCCCACCGCGTACATCGGGAAGCCAAACGGGTAGCTGTCGCCAAGCCCCTTGGTCTCGATTTCGGTTTTCAGCGTCGGGTTCCGCATCACGCGATTGAAGGGGATGAGCATCGCGAAGTACCACGACAGCTCAGCGATCGCGGGGACTTCCGTCTGCAGCACGATCGTCGACCGCTCGGGGTCGATCCCCGCGGCGAGCCAGTCCTTGACGATCTCGAGGGTGTCCTGGCGGATGTCCTCGGGCTTGTCGGCCCGGGTCGTAAAGGCGTGCATGTTGGCCAGCAGGAAGTAGCACTCGTAGTCGTCCTGCATCGCCACCCGCTGGGCGACGCTTCCCACCCAATGTCCGAGGTGCAGCCTGCCCGTGGGGGTGTCGCCGGTGAGGACGCGTTTCTTGCCTGTGGATGTCGGGTTCTGGCTCATGGGGCCAAGTCTAGGGCCCGGAAGTGGGCCTTACTGAATGAATAGCGCCAGCAGCACATTCGCACCGTTGAACGCCACGTGCATCGCGATCGGGACGGCGATCCGGCCCGTGCGCTCATACGCAACGGCCATCGAGAGCCCGAGCACCGCGATCGCCGGGAGCGAGTGCCACTCGACGCCTCCGGTCGTGTGCGCGAGCGTGAACAGGGCCGACGCGATCTGCACCGCCCCCCACTTCCCCCACCGCCCGGGCAGGATGGCCGCCAGCGCGCTCTGCAGCAGGCCCCGGAAGAGCACCTCTTCCACGATCGGTGTCACAACAACCGCGCCGACGATCAGCACCCACTTCCACACGCCGGCCTCGGGCGCGAGGATCGCGTTGAGCGTGTCGTGCGCGATCGCGTCACTCGGCCCGTGCCCGAGCGCTGTCGCGATCAGAAGCGTCACCGATGAGGCGGCCATCGCCATCGGGAGCACGAAGAGCGAAAGAAGCAGCCCGAGACCGAAGCCTTTGATGGAGAGTCGGAAGCGTGGGATCGTGTCGAGCCGATGGGCCGCGATGAAGGCAGAGACCGCGACGATGACGCTCACCGGCCCTACGACGAGGTTCACGATCCCCATCTGACGGACCGTCAGCCCGTGCTCCGGATCCGCGCCGATGGCTCCCACCGCGATGATCTGCGCCAGGCTCGACAGCACGAAGCAGCCCAGCATCAGCGCGAGCAGCGCCATCGCGCTGGCGGGCCGCGGTGCCTGTGTGCCCGGGTGACGCCTGAACGAGCCGGGGCGGATCACGTCCTTCCGCCAGAGCCACACAAGTGCGCCAGCTGCGATCACGAGCGAGCCGATGGTGATCGCAAGCTCGCGTGGTGAAGCCGTGGAATCGCCACCCTGAGCGCACGCCGAGCCCGGCAGGCCAACAATCACGGCGATGGGCAGCATCCTCGATGAGATCGTCGAAACCAAGAAGCGCGAGGTCGCCGATCGCAAGGCGTCACGCAGCCTGAGCGATCTGGAGCATGCCGCGGCAACAGCTTCCGAACCACGCGGGTTCGTCCGGGCGCTCACCGCGCCGCTGAATGGCATCCGTGCCGCGATCATCGCCGAGGTGAAGCGCAAGAGCCCGTCGGCCGGCTGGATCCGGGACGAATACAGGCCCGGCGAGGACGGTTCGGATGCGTTTACGCCGGAGGACATCGCCAGACGGTATCACCGGGCCGGCGCGCGGGCGATCAGCTGCCTGACGGACGAGCCCTACTTCGCGGGTCGGCTCGAGTTTCTGGAGCGTGTCCGCGAAGCGGTGCCGCTGCCCGTTTTGCGGAAGGACTTCATGATCGATCCCTGGCAGGTCGCCGAGAGCCGAGCCGCTGGCGCGGACGCGGTGCTGCTGATCGCCGAGTGCCTGAGCGATGAGCTGATCGCCGATCTCCTGGCCCGCTCGATCGTCCTTGGCATGGACGTGCTCGTCGAGTCACACGACCGCGAGAATCTGCTCCGGTGCGTCCGCCTGACGCGTGATTGCCCGGCCGGGCGGGTGCTGCTTGGGATCAACAACCGCGACCTCCGCGTCATGAAGACCGACCTCGATCACACGCTCCGGATGACGGCCGACGTGCCCGATCCGGGGCTGCTCGTGTCGGAATCGGGCATCCGAACGGCTGCGGATCTGGAGCGACTGGGCGGGGCAGGGGTCCGGATAGCGCTCGTGGGCGAACATCTGATGGCCCAAACCGACCCCGGGGCGGCACTTTCGGGGCTCCTGGGGGTATGAAGACCACGGGGCCGGGGGGTTCCGCCCGCAGAACCGGCCCGCTAGCATGAACCCGCACACGGACGCCGCCGAACCGCGTCCGAAACGCAGGAGTATCCGACGATGATCCGAGGACGCACAGCCGCCCCGCTCGCCCTGACACTGACCCTGCTTGCTGGCACCGCATCAGCTCAGCAGGGAGAGCCCAAGCTTTCCGACGTGATGCCGCCGCCTGCCGCGGCTACAGACCAGCCCTCGAGCGTCAACCGCGACGAGCGAGCCGTCGAGGTGCTCACCGCCGCTCGCGAGGCGCTGGTCGAAGCCAAGACCGTGCTCTTCACGGTGCAGTCCGAGATCAACGCCAAGTCCGGCCCGCTAGCCGCTTTCAAACTCGGCGCCGACGGCAACGTCTGGGCCCGTCAGGAAGACAACGGCACATGGACCCGCACCATGATCGGACAGGCCGACGACATCGGCACCTCCGAGCAGATCTCGTTCACGGTCATCAAGAGCGGCCAGAACGCTTCCTGGATCGATCATGAGAACCAGGAAGTCATCCACGCCATAGGTCGTTACGCCAAAGGCCGGGTCTACGGCAGCGCCGACCTCCTTGGCGTCGACTACCTCTTCGCCGCCAAGCCCTTCGCCGCCGAACTCGGCGCACCGACGCTTGAATATGTCGGCACCGAGACGCTCGATGGCACCGTCTGCGACGTTGTCCGCGCCGACTACGGCGAACGCACGCTGGCCAAGCGCTGGTACCTGGCCAGCAGCGACGGCTTCCCCCGCCGCATTGTCGAAGAACTCATGGAGGGCGCCGAGCGTGTCTACGACTACTCGCAAGTGAAAGTCGACGCCGAGATCCCCGATGCTCGTTTCGAGATCGACGCACCCAACACCTACGTCGTCAAGAACCTCCCCGAACGTCGGATCGCGGTCAACGCCCCGGAGGGCAGCGAACCCATCGTGTCCAGCCCCGATGACGAAGTCGGCCAGCTCTTTGGATCCGACGTCGGCGACACCGGAACGCCATTCACCGCACAAGACATCTTCGGTGTTGAGTACAACACCGAGAGCTACGCGGGCAAGCCACTTGTCCTCTACTTTTGGGCCAGCTGGCTCCCGGGGAGCAACAACGCGGTCGAGGACATCGTCAAAATCTCCGACCATCTCGGCGACGACGGGCAGCTGCTGTCGATGGCCATCCGCGAACGCCAGCCCGAGAACGCCAGCAACATTCTTCTTGACATGGGACGCGACGACATCCCCGTCATCACCAACGGCGGCCGCGCCGGCGGCGCGTACAACATCGCCCGCGTGCCCGCGCTGATCATCCTCGACGGCGAGGGCAAAATCATCTACCGCAACGACGAGTACAAGCCCGGCGAGACGACCGACGCCGTGATCAAGATCCTCGATCAACTCAAAGACTGATCAGACTTACCGCATGACCATTGAACAAGGGCCGGCCCCAATCGGGACCGGCCCTTTCTTTGTGTCAACTCAGAACGCCGCTCAGCCGTGACGGATCGCGGCCTGCGCCGCCGCGAGCCGTGCGATCGGCACGCGGAAGGGCGAGCAGCTCACGTAGGCCAGGCCCACGCGGTGGCAGAAGTCGACGCTCGACGGGTCGCCGCCGTGCTCGCCGCAGATGCCGACCTTGAGATCGGGGTTGCCTTCCTTGCCGCGGTCGTAGCCCATCTGCACAAGCTGGCCCACGCCGGTCTGATCGAGGCTCTGGAACGGGTCGACGTGCAGGACGCCCTTGTGGATGTAGTCGGGCAGGAAGGTGTTCACGTCGTCGCGCGAGTAGCCGAAGGTCAGCTGCGTCAGGTCGTTGGTGCCGAAGCTAAAGAAGTCGGCCTCACCGGCGATCTCGTCGGCGGTCAGGGCCGCACGCGGGATCTCGATCATCGTGCCGATCTTGATGTCCAGGCGCTTCTTGAAGTCGTGCTCCTTCTTCACCTGATCGATCACGCCCTCGACTTCCTTGCGGAGCATGCGGAGCTCCTGCACGGTGCCCACGAGCGGGATCATGATCTCGGGCATCGCTTTGACGCCCTCGGCGACGCACTCGATCGAAGCCTCCACGATCGCGCGGACCTGCATCCGCAGGATCTCGGGGTACGTCACCGCGAGGCGACACCCGCGATGGCCGAGCATCGGGTTCAGCTCGTGCAGCATCGAGACGCGCTGCTTCACCTTCGCCAGCGTCGTGCCCATGACGGTCGCGAGTTCCTTCTGGCTCTCGGTCTCGTGCGGCAGGAACTCGTGCAGGGGCGGGTCCAGCAGTCGGATCGTGACGGGCAGGCCGTCCATCGCGCGGAAGATCCCGATAAAGTCGTCACGCTGGAAGGGCAGGAGCTTGGCCAGAGCGGCCTCGCGCTCGCCCAGGTTCTCGGCCAGGATCATCTCGCGCATCGCCTTGATGCGCGGGCCCTCGAAGAACATGTGCTCGGTGCGGGTCAGACCGATGCCCTTGGCGCCGAACTCACGCGCCCGCGCCGCGTCGGCCGGGGTGTCCGCGTTCGTGCGGACGAGCATCGTGGCGTACTTGTCGGCCCAGCGCATCACCTTGGCGAAGTCGCCCGTGATGCCGTCCGGCTCGATCGTCGGAATCGCACCGTCCAGAACCTCACCGTTTGACCCGTCGATCGAGATCGTGTCCTTGCGGCTGTATGTCTTGCCGCCGACCGTGAACGTGCCCTTGGCGGCATCGATCTGAATCTCGCCGGCGCCCGCGACGCAGCACTTGCCCCAGCCGCGTGCGACGACCGCCGCGTGGCTCGTCATGCCGCCCGTCGACGTGAGGATGCCAACCGCCGAGTGCATGCCGTCGACATCCTCGGGGCTCGTTTCTTTACGCACGAGGATGACAGCTTCGCCGGCGCGACTCCGATCGACCGCCTCTTCGGCCGTAAACGCCGGCTTACCAACCGAAGCCCCCGGAGAAGCGGGAAGCCCTCTTGCGATGACCTTCGAAAGCGACCGCTTCTTGGGATCAAAGTACGGCAGGAGCAGCTGCACCAGGTCGCCCGCGGGGATGCGAAGCAGCGCCTGCTTCTCGTCGATCAGCTTCTCCTTCACCATGTCGCAGGCGATCTTCACCGCAGCCGCGCCGGTGCGCTTGCCCGTGCGCGTCTGCAGCATGAAGAGTCGCCCCTCTTCGATGGTGAACTCGATGTCCTGCATGTCCTTGTAGTGCTTCTCCAGCTTCGTCTTGATCTTCATGAGCTGGTCGAAGACTTTCTTGTTCCACTTCTTCATCTCGGCGACGGGCTTGGGGGTGCGGATGCCCGCGACCACGTCCTCGCCCTGCGCGTTGATCAGGAACTCGCCGTAGAAAGCGCTGTCGCCCGTCGACGGGTCACGCGTGAACGCGACGCCCGTGCCCGAGGTCTCGCCCATGTTGCCGTAGACCATCGCCTGCACGTTGACAGCCGTGCCGTTGAGGCCGTGGATGCCCTCGATGCGCCGGTAGCTGATCGCCTTGTCGGCGTTCCAGCTCTTGAACACGGCCTCGATCGCCAGCTCGAGCTGCTTGAACGGGTTCTGCGGGAACTCGTCGCCCACCTGCTTGCGGTAGACCTCTTTGTACTTGTCGCACAGCTCGACCAGGCCCTCGACGGGCACCTCGGTGTCGAGGCTCGCGTGGTACTTGGCCTTGATTTCTGCGAACGCATGCTCGAACTTCTCGTGGTGCACGCCCATCACGACGTCGCCGAACATGTTGATGAGCCTGCGGTACGCGTCGTAGGCGAAACGCTTGTTGCCCGTCGCCTTGGCGAGGCCTTCGACGGCTTCGTCGTTCAGACCCAGGTTCAGGATCGTGTCCATCATGCCCGGCATTGAGACCATCGCGCCCGAGCGCACCGACATCAGCAGCGGGTTCTTGGTGTCGCCGAACTTCTTGCCCATCTCCTTCTCGACGAGCGCCATGCCCTTGGTGACCTCGTTCATGAGGCCGTGGGGCAGGCGCGAGCCCGACTCGTAGTACTTGGCGCACGTCTCGGTGGTGATCGTCATGCCGGGGGGCACGGGCAGACCGATCGAGGTCATCTCGGCGAGGTTGGCGCCCTTGCCGCCGAGCAGCGCCTTCATCGAGCCGTCGCCGTCGGTTTTGCTCGCGCCGAAGTTGAACACCATCTTGCCGCCCTTGGCGGGCTTGGGCACGACCTTGCGTCCGCTGGCGCGGATGACGCGCTTGGGCGATGCCTTCGCGGCCGCCTTCTTCTTGCTCGCCTTGGCCGACTTGGGTTTGCTCGTGGCCTTGGCGGTTGCTTTCTTCGCGCTGGATTTCCTGGCGGACGATTTCTTCGCGGCGGACTTCTTGGCCATCTGGAGGCATCCCTCGGGGTTGGTGGTTGGAAACTCGTCTCTCTTCTTGAGCCTGCTATTGCCCACTGAGCATGGGGCCTGTGGCCCCGAATCTCGCCTGGTTGCAGGGGAGCAAGTCTAGGTGGGCCCGGGGCTTCGGTCAGTCATGTCGGGCGATACCATCGCGCGTGAGCACGCTCGGCAATGCCATCCCAAGGCCGATTCCCGCATCCGTAGCCGATGCCATGGTCCGGTGGCCCGTCGACGAGCCGTTGGTCGCGTTGATCGGTTCGAGTGCCGCGAGCCACAATCCGCACTCACTCCTTGCTCGCCCGACAGAGACCAGGCGATTCGATTCGCTCGCGGCCTTTCTCGATTCGCTCGATCCGAAACGCGCCTGTATACAGAGCACGCCCCCGTTCGGCCCCGGCTGGGTGGTCTCGATCGCCTATCACGGCGGCCATGAGCTCGAACCAAAGGCTGTTGTCGCGGAAGGCTGTATACACACTCCGGCCGTCATCGCCTCGCGCATCGAAGCCGGCATGGTCTTTGATCACCGTTTGGGCCGGACACACACCTTCGGTGAAACGCTCGCGGCGTTCGACGATCACACCCCCACTCTTCACCGATCCTGCACACTCGGACCCGTCCGGGGTCTTGAGCGCCAGCCCGTGTACACCGAGGCCGTGCGCCGGGTCGTGGAACTCATCAACGCCGGCGACGCCTTCCAGGTGAATCTTGCCCACCGCCCGAGCGCCGCCTTCGCCGGCAGCACGCGCGCCCTTGCCGCCCGGCTCTGCGCGAGTCTCGCGCCGTGGCACGGCTGCTACATCGAAACCGCATCGGCATCGCCCGACGACATCGCCGCGGTCGTCTCGATGAGCCCGGAGCTCTTCCTGCAAGTCTCTCCTGACGGGCACGTGCGCACGCGCCCGATGAAGGGCACACGCCCCGGCAGCTCGAGCGCCGACGAGCTCGCGATCGCGCCCAAGGACCGGGCCGAGCTCGCGATGATCGTCGACCTCATGCGCAACGACCTCGGGCGCGTCTGCCAGTTCGGCTCCGTCCGTGTCACGCAGGACCGCGTCATCGAACCCCACGGCGGCACGCCCGCCGAGCCCGCCGTCTGGCAGGGTGTCGCCACCGTCGAGGGCACACTCCGCGCAGATCAGACGCGGCAGGACCTCATCCGGGCCGCGTTCCCGCCCGGCTCGGTCACCGGCGCGCCCAAGGTCCGCGCCATGCAGATCATCGACGAACTCGAACAGTCGCTCGGCTTTGCGGGCACTCACACGCGGCGCGGGCCGTACTGCGGCGCATGCGGGTTCATCGGTGACGACGGTTCCATGATGCTCAACGTCGCCATCCGCACCGCCATCGTCACGGGGATAGCAACGGCTCCGGGCGTTGTGCCTGCTGGGGAAGCGAGCTACCCCGTCGGCGCGGGCATCGTCGCGGATTCGGATCCGGAGTCTGAATGGCTCGAAACGCTCGACAAGGCCCGGCCGTTCCTCGACCTGACGGCCTCAGGCCGCAGCTTCACCGAAGAGTGAGCTCTTCTTCGCCGAGAGCCACGGCGCAATCACCGGCGCACCATCACCCGCTCGCTCGAGCGCGTCGAGCATAGGTCCGGGCGACATCGTCCCGATCACGCGAACATCGCCGCCTGATTCGACGACGCGGATATCCATCTCTTCGAGCACCCGCCGAACAACATGTGCGTTCTTGCCCTCGGCGATCAGCTCGGCCGTATTCGCCCGCTCCGGGGTCCGCCGATCGAGCGCGTCGCGAGCAGCCGCGAGTCCTGTGAACCGATCCCAGAGGTCGTCGTCCATCGGTGTGCGCGTCTCATTCTCAACAGTCTCGTCGCGCTCGGCGCAGCCGGCCTCATAGCCCGTCATTGCGCCCTCGCGCCCCGCGATCCATCGGCAGCGTTCGTCGATACGGCGCTGCTCTTCCGCGAGCGCCGACTCCGGCGCGTACCGCTGGCAGACCCACGCGTTGTTGCGCACGAGCCGGCGCGCGATCAAGTCCATGTCACGCCCCGTCTCCACCTTGCGGTGCAGCACGCGGAAGATCGGGCTGAACACCACACGGTGCCCGGCGAGGAGCAGTTTCGCCGACAGGTCGTACTCCTCGGCGTAGAAGCCGAACGACTCGTCGTACCCGCCCGCCCTGTGGAACGCCTCGCGCCGGATCGCGACGCCGCAGCCGACGAACACCTCGGGCAGCCCACCGTCCTCGCGCCTGCGGATCGCATCGGGCGCATCGCCCAGGAAGACATCCGCCGAGATCGCCGCCGCGTAGTCGGGTGCGCGACGGATCGCGATCTCCAGCCCCGAGTCCATCGGCGCCGAGTCATCGTCGAGCATCACGAGCCAGTCCGACCGCTCGTCGGCGTGGTCCGCGCCGATGTTTCTCGCCGCGGCTCCCTTGTTCTCGTCCAGCCGAATGATCCGCGTCTTCAAACCGCGAGGCAGATGACAAGGCACGCTCACCGGCTCGTCCGAGGCGTTGTCGACGATCACCACTTCCGCGCCGCCGACCGAAAGATGATCGCCCAGGCGATCGAGAGCGCTCAGCGTCCTCTGGAGCTGCTCGCCCCGGTTGCGTGTGGGGATGATGTAGCTGATCACGCCGCGTGCTCCCGTGCGCCGCGGTCGTATCCGAGCGCCTCCAGCAGCTCGCCCGCGCGTTCGTCGAACTCGTGCAGCTGGTCGATCGTGAACCAGTTCTCCCAGTCGCCCGCGACGCCCTTGCGGAAGAAGCTCTCGCGGTCCTCCTGACCGCGTGTACGTCCGCCGGACAATGACTGGAACGAAGCCGCCCGCGCGCACGCCTCGGCCTGCCCGGGTGTAACCGCGACGTCCGTGCCCGCAGCGATGTGCCGCAGGATGGCCAGCGTCTGCGCTTCGGGCTCGGCGAGCAGATCCTCGTAATTCACACGCAGCACGCTGCGGAACATGGGTTCGCACTCGAGCATCGCGGTGTTCAGATCGATCCAGTTCGTCAGGAAGTGCTCGAACCACTTCTCCGGGATCACCCGGTCGGCCAGTTGCTGCGCTGCCTCCAGATCCTCGCTCCCCGCGCCGTGCGACCCGCCCGCCCATCGCTGCCTCGCGATGTTCAGGCGGTGAGCCGCGCCGCTGACGATGACATCCCGCCCGTCGCGCACGAGGTGCACGATCGGCGTCTCGTCGTTGTACCGAGCGAGCATCTCGAGTGCCTCTTCAGCGGTTCCGGGATACGGTGTGAACTTCTCGCCATAAAGCGGAACCCCGCCCTCCCGCGCACAGAGCCCGGCGATCGTGTCGACGATCCCGAACGCGAGCTTCTCGCCGAAATCCTCGCCCACGTCCGGCGGCGACAGGTGCCGGAGCAGGTGCTGGGTCGTCTGCTCGATCGTCGTGTGCGGCCCGGTCGGGTTGCTCGGGTCGTAATACCGACCGAAGAGCCGCGACTCGCCGCAGTGCATCGCCGGGTGTGCGCTGATGAGCCGCTGCACCCACGTCGTCCCGCTCTTGGGGCTGGCGACCACGACGAACTTGAGCGCGCCCCGCGTCATGACACCCGCCTCACGCCACCCGCAGCCTCGACCACGTCCGCGCTCGCGAACGTCAGGTTCGCCGCGTGAAGCCTGGCGATCGATCGGCGCAGGTCCGTCGCCGACACGGGCAGGTTGCCCATGCGCCCAGCCTGCACACTCGCCGCGACCGCCCCGAGCAGCGCCGAGGCGAGCGCTCCCGCGCCGCCCGCCCGCGCGAGCGACACCGTTGTCAGCAGCGCGTCGCCGCAGCCGAGCTGATCCACAGCCGCGCTCGCGAGCGCGGGCACGTGCTCGGCCTTGAGCCTCGACCCGAAGCCGTCGCCCCCGATCATGGGCGCTTCGAGAGGCGTGAAGCTCACGAGCCCCTCGGGGCCCATCGTCACGATCGCCTCGCCGGTCGCCGTTTCTTTGAGCAGCTTCCACGTCGCCGCGGGCAGCGCCTCGTCGAACGACCGCAGCGCATCGCGCAATTCGCTCTCGCTGGGCGTGAGCAGATCGAGCCCTCGCATCGCCAGCAGGTTTGCGCGCGAGCCGCTAACATCGCCCGCTGTGAACGCGCACTGCTTTGTCAGTTTCTGGCACACGCGCCGGAGCGTCTGGCTCGTCAGCAGCCCGAGCCCGAAGTCGGCGACAATTCCAACATCGGCTTCGCCCATCTGCGCGACAAGCGACACGAGCCGATCCTGCTCCGTCGCGTCGAGCACATACGGCCGCACGAGATCGATCTTCACGACCTTCTGTGTGCCCACGACAAAGCGCTGTTTCTCAGGGATCGCGCCGCCGACAGGCAACGCCACGACCTCGACACCCTCGGCGGTCAGTCTCTGACGCATCTCGTACGCGTCGTCATCCTCCGGCAGAGCCGTGATAAGCACGGGCCGGGCGCCCATCGCTGCCGCGTGGCGTGCGATGATCGCCGCCCCGCCGTCGTAGCACCGTGTCTCAAGGGGTCGAAGCGTGAGCATCGGGCTCTCGCCCGCGACGTTCGGCCGGTCGCAGATGACATACGTGTCGCGGATCGTCTCGCCCACCACGACCACGCGTTTGCCGCGGAAGCCCGAGATCACGCCGTCGAGCACGCCCGCCGAGAGCTGCGGATCCTCGAGCAGCATCATCAGCCGCGAGTGGAACGGGTCCATCGACTGCCCGAGCGCGTCGATCAGCGCCGACGAGCTGAACACCACGTCGCCCGAGCTGAAAACCACACGCCCGCCGGCCTTCTCGACCGTCTCGCGCTCGGCCCGGAACCTCGGGTCCGCGTTGTTCTCGTACTCGCGGCCCTTGATATAAACATCCGGCTCGACAGCCTCGAGCATCGACAAAGCCGTCGGGTTCGGGTCGACGTAGACCAGATCCACGATGTCCAGGGCCGCCAAGTTCTCGGCGCGGTGCTCCTGCGGGATCAGCGGGCGGCCGGCACCCTTGTTGATGTGCGCGTCGCCCGTGAGCGAGACCAGCAGCACATCCCCCATCGTCCGCGCCTGGCGCAGGTGGCGTATGTGCCCGGGGTGCACGATGTCGAAGCAGCCGTGGCAGACCACGAGCGAACGCCCCTCGATGCGCAGGCGACGGCGCAGCGTCACCAGCGCCTCGAGCGACAGGATCTTCTGGCCCGGATCGGCCGGGCCGGAGCGCGGGGTCATCGGGCGGGTATCGGCCCAAAACCCGCTCTGGCCGCAGGATTTGGCCCGAACGCGCGGGTTTGGCCGATCTCCCCCATATGAGCGCCCAAGCCGCGCCCCACGCGACCACCACACTCCCGCAGATCCTGGTGCTCGGCTCCCAGAACAAGCCCTGGGCCTTCGTGCCCGTCGCCAAACAGGCCCTCCCACAGACCGCGTTCGACCCCGAACTCTGGTTCCTGCTCGCGTCGAACCTCGCCGACCTCGGCCTCCGCACACTCGCCGAAGCAGAACTCGACGCCCTCGTCGCAAAGCGTCCTCAAGCCGAACGCATACCCCGAGTCGTAGAACTCCGCGAGCGTCTGAACGATCTCCCCGATGACCGTGTGCCGATCGACGAACTCCGCGCGAATGCCGAGCGGGCGCTTGTGGCACTCACCGAGCGCGGTATTGATCTGAACGACGATTTCGCTCAGTGGAGCAACTCTACCGCTGGGACCGAGGCCTTCCGCGCCAGCGACGGCAACATCGTCCGCAGACTCGGCCAAACGCTCACGCACTTCGGCGATCAGGTCGGAGCCGCGCGGCAGATCGGCGGTGAGCACATCGCTAAAGCCGCGGATTCGCCCGCGCCCTTTCTGACTGAGGGCGTCGACCCGCCCTGGCTCCTCATCGAGTTCGCCGAGCGCACGCCCCGACACGAATCGGGGTATCAGCCGGGCATCCGCGTCGTGCAGCAGGATCCGTGCGAGTTCTTCGATGGCTGCTCGCTCGCAGACATCTCCAGCATCCTGTGCGAGGAGCGTGTGGAGTGCTTCATCGGAGGCGACGCGGGCGAGCAGCTTGCGCGGGCGCTGGCGCGAGACGCGGGCACACCCATCATCGGGCCGTACATGCCCCTGCGATCACTCCGCACGCCGTGCCGACCTGCCGTGACTGAGATCGTGCGGACGGAACTCGAGCAGCAGAACGCCGCTCACGCGGCTCACCTCGCACGTATACACACACGCGACGCCGAGCGTGACGAAGCGTACTGGCGCAGACGCATCCCCTCGGCGCTCTCGGGTCAGGCAGAGCCGCTGCGCATCGTCATCGCGACGTGCCGGTTCACGACCGTGCTCGGCTCGATGGGGACGGACCTGGCCGAGAGCCTGCGGAAGCTCGGCTGCGAAGTGAAACTGCTGACCGAACCGTCGGACCACCGGCGCCTCAGCCCGCTCGGCTACAGCAAAGTCCTCGATGAGTTCGACCCGGACCTGATCCTCGCGCCCAACTACACGCGACGTGACCTGGAGAAAGTCATCACGGGCCAGACTGACGCCTCGCCCGAGTCGCGCGTGCTGCCGACGGGCGTGCCGTTCGTCGTCTGGGTGCAGGACTCGATGCCGCACCTATTGACGACCGCCGCGGGCGCCTCGATCAGCCCGCTCGATCTCGCGGTGGGCTACGTCTCGCGCGAGATGATCGACGATTTCGGCTATCCGCGCGAGGCCGTTCTGCCCGCGCCGCTCGTGGCGAGCGCGACCAAGTTCGACGCCTCGCGCATCGACCATGAGATCGCCCAGCGCTGCGCGTGCGACGTGGCGATGATGACGCACCACTCCGAGACGCCCGAGGCACTCCGTGATCGCCTTCTCGGCGAGCTTGCCGGTTCGCCGAGCGTGCGCCGTCAGATGGAGTCGCTGATCCCGGAGCTCGACGGGATCGCCCGCGACCCGTGCGCTCTTCCTGGAATCTCGCAGTCCGTTCGCGCACTCTTTGATGCGAACGCCCAGCTCGATCCAGAATCACGCGAGATGCTGCTGCAGAACTTTGCGATGCGATACGTCGATCGCAGGATGCGCCACGAAGTGGCGCACTGGTGCCAAGAAATCTGCGAGCGTCGCGGCTGGACGTTTCGCGTCTTCGGCAGGGGTTGGGACAAGCACCCGCGATTCGTCGAGTTTGCATCGCCGGCGCTCGACCACGGCGATGCGTTGGCAGCCGCGTACCACGCCGCGGGTGTGACACTGCATGTCAGCGCATTCAGCCCTGTGCACCAGCGCCTGATCGAGTGTGCGTTGTCGGGTGGCGTGCCGATCATCCGCCGCACATGCGAGGCCGAGGCCGGCGCCAGGTGGAGCCAGCTGCTCCGCATCGTTCGCGACGAAATCCCGGTCGAAATCACCGATCCGGGTGACGGCTACGGACGCGTGCTCTGGTTCGATCACATGGCTTCGGCCGAGACCGCCGAGTACACACGCCGGATGCAGGCCGGCGGTCGAAGCGTGAAAGACCGCATCGCGATCCGTGATCCCGATCAGGATCCCCGAACACGCGACATGCCACCGATGATGCCCGAAGCCGACGCGGCGTGGCTCCTCGGCGGGCTCGATGAATCCAGCTTCAACACACGCGACGAACTCGAATCGCTTATCGAACGCGCACGCAGTTATCCAGGTTGGCGCACAAGCAAGTCGAATGGAATCTCGGCTCGCGCTCACCGATTCCACACGCACGATGTGCTCGCATCGCGTCTGCTTGACGCGATCAAACAACGGCTGTCGTAGCGGCGGGCTCGGTGTCGTACGAGCCGTAGATCGGCCGCACATAGACACCCGCCTCGCGCAGAGCTGCCGTGTTCTCCCAGAGCCTCGCTTCCCACGCATCACTCGACAGCAGCACGCCGTCGGGCTTGAGCGCGATCATCGCACGAGCGGGAGTCACCGCGGGCAACCCGAATGCCTGCCCGGAGGCGGGAGGCTGGTCGTCGATGAAGCCGACGACAGGGATATCGATATTCTCGAGCGCATCCGCCCGAGTTTGCGTGTGCTGCCCGAGGCCGTAGATCGCGATGCGCTGGCACCCTCGCTCGGCCATGGCCCGAAGATGACGAGCGAGCAGCGCCCACTCGACGCCGCCCGGCAGGAGCGAACTCCAGACGATGTCGACGCCCCGCGCTTTCCACACCTTCGCAGTTTCGCGGTCCGGGCCGTTGTCGCCCGCGGGGATGATCACCGCGTCGCTGCGCGCGTTCGGCGTACGCAGGGCGATGGAGCCGTACCCGGCCGCCGTCAGCCTGGCGCGGAGCCATGCGATCTCGCCCGAGCCGTCCTCCGTGCGCTGCTTGCGCCAGCGGTAGCGGTCGGCCATTGTGACGCCCGCGATGCTCTTTATTGACGCTCGGCGATCGACGAAGATGCGATCGAACAGAGCCGCGTAGCGCTCGGCCATCTGGTCGAGACCGAGTGCTGTGCTTACACGGCGGTGCGCCTCGGCTCCGATCCTGGCGAGCAGCTCACGGTCGGCGTCGAGCGCCGCGATCCGGCGCGCGAGCACCTCGGGCTGCCCAACCGGCGCGGTGACGCCCGTGACATTCTCCTCGATCCATTCACCCACGCCGCTGTCGACGCGCGTCACCGCGGGCACCACGCCGCAGGCCATCGCCTCGAGCATCGTGATGCTCGTGCCCTCGTACTCGCTCACGAGGACGGAGATGTCCATCTCGGGCCAGAACGCGCGGAGGTAGCCCGGCGTGCGCGGGCCGTGGTAGATCACGCGCACGCACCCGGTGCTGACGAGTTCGCGTTTCAGTGCTTCTCGATCAGGGCCGTCGCCCACGATGTGCAGCTCGCATTCGACCCCCTTGGCCGCCAGTGTGTGCACGAGCGGAACAAGGTCGGATACACGCTTTTGCACCTGTGCCAGGCGACCGACGTACGCGAGGCGCAGAGGCGCTGTCGCGTTCACGCGTCTTGGCGATTCGAGTGCGGGTACGCCGTACACGATCGTGTCGGTCGGCCGGTTGCCCGCCATCGGCTCGAGCCACGATCGCACCTGGCCGCTCACCGAGACCGCGCCGTCCCAGTCCGGGTAGCTGGTCATCAGCTCGCGGTAGTACGCGCAGTCGGTGTGTCCGATCGCCACACTCGGGACACCCGTGTGACGGAGCTGGGTCGCCACGGCGTACGACACGTCGCCGTAGTTCGGGAGCACCAGATCGGGCTCAAGCACTTCTACCGATCGGCGCAGGTTGGCAAGTGTGACGAAGTGATCGTCGGTCGGGTCGAGCACGCAGAGCGAGACACGCTCGCCGAGCAGCGGCTTGGCGCCCAGCGCCATGGGCGGGTTCTGCGCCACGAGCAGCGTGTGCAGGTCGTAGCCGAGGTCCGGCCGACGCTCAAGTGTGTCCGAGAGCCGGATCGACCATGTCGTGACGCCGCCGATGGGCGAGTGATCGAAAGGCACGATGCTCACGACACGCTTGCGGCCATCACGCTTTGGTTTAGCCGAGGGAATTCGCGCAATCGGTCGCAGCGGCACACGCTTGCTTCCGGTGGGTGCGTGCCTGGCTTGTTCAACGATCGCCTCGGCGACGAGCTCTGCGGAGCGCACGCCTTCCGAAGACGCATCCAGCAGTCTCAGACACTCGTCCTGTCGACCGAGTTGCTCGCGTGTCGGGCGGACGATCTGGCGCAGCAGTCTTTCCGGCGAATCCACCCAACGCGACAGCCCATCGGCCAGTGGAGTGACGTCATCCTGATTGCACGGCACGTTGCGGTCCACTGGCTGCCAGATCCAGGCGGCCGGTGCCCAGAGCGGTGTTGCGTACGCGTGGAGCAGGGCGCACGGCCTGCCGGCACGCATCGCCTCGACCATGAGTGTCGAAGGCGTCGTGATCACCGCCGACGCACTTTCCAGGGCGTCTCCGAGCAATCCAGCATGGTTCTCGACACCGAGCTCGTCGGCGAGGCCATCGGTCAGACGCCAGATGAGCCGCGTGCGCGCCCAGTGGGCGGCTTGTTTCAATTCCGCGAGCGCCGAGAGCAGCCGTTCGCGCTCGTCGTCATTGAACGCGGGTGTGTTGGCTGTCGCGACGAGAATCGGCGCTCGCTCGTCGCGTGGCATGGATTCGCCGAACCTGTCGTCGATGCGGGGAAGGCCCGTCGGGCGGCAGGTGTTGCCGAATGTGGTCAGCGTGCGGGCGTCAACAAGACCCGAGCAGCAGACGACGTCGACCGGGGCGGGGCGGAGAAAGCCATCGCCCACGCGAGGGTTGGCGTAGGTGTTGCGCCATTCGACGAGGCCGTCCATGAGCAGGACGGTCCTCGCGTCGACCTTGCGCGCCATGCGCAGAGCGCGGACGCACCGCGGGTCGAGGACATCCGTCACGACGACGACGCGCGTGCCCATGCGGACGCGGGGTGGTCGGTGCTGCTCGTCCTGACGCTCGGCCGTGAGACCCCGGGCTGCCAGTTCGGCCGCGACTCCGGGGAGATGGTCCACCACGCCGTGCGGCTGCACGAACAGCACATCCGGCGGCGAGGTGTCTCGGCGGGTCGTCATCCGGCCCCCACCATCGGCTATTTTCGGCTTTGGAGGCCAGAACCAGCCGATCACAGCGGTATGACGCCGACTCCTCCTCCACCCACGCTCGTCATGCTCCCGGGCGGGCTCTGCGTCTCGGGTGTCGCCCTCTGGGCGGCGAGGCTCACCTCGGCCATCGCAGCCCGCGGAGGACGGATCACGCTGGTTCTATTCGCCCCAGAAAGGAACACAGCCCGGCTCGACATCCCGATCGATCCGAGAGTGAAGATCCTCAACCTCGGACACCTGCCTCCGATCGAGGCATGCAGGGGCGACCTGTCTCCCTATCTGGTTGCGATCACGCGAGAGACGCTCCGGCTGGCCGAGTTTGGGACAGTGACAGTCCTGCCCAACCAGCACGGCGACTGCTTCGGGATCGCGGCGGCGCTCAGTCAGACGATGGGCGACCGCATCCGAGTCGTGGGCACAGCACACTCGGACAATGCTTACGACCTTCGGCTACTCACGCACTACGCCCCGATGTTGGCGCGGTTTGTCGGGGTCAGCCGGACGCTCGAAACCAAGCTGCGCTCGGCGCTCCCGACCCGGACGGCTGACACAACGCGGATTCCCTACGGCGTTCCCGTTCCGGCTCAGCAGCCCAAGCGTGCTCAGCCGGGATCGCGCCCGATTCGGCTGCTGTACGCTGGGCGATTCGAGCACCGTCAGAAACGGATCATGGCGCTGCCCAAGCTGGCCCAGCTGCTCGAGCGAAGCGGCGTCAACTTCGAGCTCACGATCGCAGGGGAAGGCCCGGCCGGGGCAGAACTCCGCGAAGCCTGCGCCGGAAACGCGCGGGTACATGTCCTTGGCGCACAGAACCAGGTAATCCTGGCGACGCTGCTCGATGCGCACGACGCGTTCGTACTTCCCTCGAGGTACGAGGGTCTGTCGATAGCGATGCTCGAAGCCATGGCGCACGGCTGCGTGCCGATCGTGACGCGATGCGACTCGGGCTCGGCCGAGGCGATCGAGGACGGGATCTCGGGCCTGATTTCTGATGTCTCACCGGACGCCAGCGAGGATGAAGCCGCCGAAGGATTGCACACGTGCGTGCGCCGGTTCGTCGATCTCGATATCGGTGCGCTGTCACGTGGCGCTGCCGAGCGAGCGCGTTCTCTCTACACGATCGATCGGCACGCCGACCGATGGTGCGAGCTGCTCACGCACGCCACAGTTGACGAAGCCAGAGCCTGGCCCGCGACGAGGCCATGCGCGTTCACGGCGCACGAAGGCGGAGTCTCCGGGTCCGTACACGATGGCACAACCGAATCGCTGAAGCAGCTGCTCGCGCGGCTCGCAGGGCGGGCGATCGTGATCCACGGCGCAGGCCGACACACAATCGATCTGATCCATCACTTCGTGCACACAGATGTACGTGCGATCACGGACGACGACCCGGCGCGGTACGGCGAGCGACTCTTCGGCTGGAGGATCATCTCCCCTTACGAGGCAGGCATGACCGGCGCCACCGATGTGGTGATCAGCTCATCGATGCACGCCGAGGCAATCTGGAACCGCCGGGCGGTCTACGAGGAACAGGGTCTGCGCGTGCATCGGCTTGCTCACGCGGCGAGCGTCGAGATCAAGCCGACGCGGATCGCTTCTTCCACCAGCCCCTGACGCCACCAGAATCGCTTGAGCGGCAAGAAACGCTGATACAGCGCCCGGATGTCCGACTCGGATTCCGGTGATCGCCTTGCAAGATCATCGAACTCGCGCTCGAGCACGAACGCAACCTCGCTTTCCTTGGCGTTCATTCGTTTGCATTCGCGGATGAATTCCGGATCGCGGACTTCGCGCCGAAACACCTCGTTCGCACACAGCGGATTGATCGCTGCGAGCGCGAGTGCCTGCGCACCGAGCTGTCGCTCACGCACCAGATACCCCCCGGGTGTGTAGCGGTGATCGTGCGTGACAACCGCCTCGGGTCGGTAGAGCACTCGTGAGCCGAACGATTCGGCTAGGCGATAGCCCCACTCCAGATCCTCGAACATCGCGCGCGGCAGCCGCTCCTCGAAACGGACCTGCCTGGCGAACTCGGTGCGGAGCGAGAGATTCAGCGTCCACGCGTGGCGGAAGCCCCAGTCGCGGCTGCGCTCATCCTCGTTCATCGCGTCGTAGAAGAAGACAAGGGACGTCTCTCGGATGAGTCGGTCGAAGAGCGAGTCATCCTCGCGTATTACCCACGGCGCGCTCCCGAGGACGAGGTCGTTCGATTGCAGTTCCTCGTGCGCACGGATGTGGTGTTCGAGCAGATCGGGCTCTGGGATGACATCGTCATTGAGAAAGATGATGACATCGCCTTGGGCCTGCTCGATCAATGCGTTGCGTGTGGCAGCCGGTCCTTGCTGGGGCAGTTCGAGAAAGCGGGCGCGGGGGTGTGAAGCGGGGGAATTTTCGCCGTCGAGTCCGACGAGCACCTCGAACCGGTGATGGCTGATTGGCTGGTTCGTGAGCGCGTCGAGGAGCCGCATGAGAAGCCCGTTTCGGCCTCGGCTCGGGATGGCGACGGTCAGATCCATGCCCCGTTATCGGCCCGAGCGGGCCGCGACCTTTGCCGGCGATCGTGCGACGCGGCGCGAAGATGCGGGCGTTCATGTCCGATAGGACGTTGGCTGGAGCTTCCGCACCAGGAGATGAAGACATGATCGATAAGAACCGGATCGTCGAACCGCTGCCCGTCAAGTCGCCGCAGGTTGAGCGTCGTCGCCACACGCGTTGGACGCTCGAGCGTCCGTGCAAGATGCGTCGGGCGTCGAGCATCACCTTTGAGCCGGCCCGGACAGTGAATGTCGCGCCGGGTGGTGTTCGGATCAATGCGCTGGGTGAGAAGCGGTACGCCGTGGGTGACCGGGTCGAGATCGCGATCGCCTGGGACAGCGAGCCGGTGGTCGGTCGGGACGCGCTCATCATCGGGCGCGTCGTCCGCATCACGCGGGGCGAGGTGGGTCAGTCGCTGGCGATCCAGTTCGAGCAGCCGATGAGCCTCGACGCCTCGGTGCTCGATCCCGCGGCGTAAACGGCCGGGATATCCAGAGTTTCGCGCTGTTGCGCTGCGCTAGAATGCAGGCGCAGCCCGGAATGAGCTCAGGCTGCGAAGGGAGCGCCCATGCTCTGGCAGCCCTCACTGCCCGAACGCTATACCAAGGCCGACCCGGCGTCGCTTGCGCGTGACATCGCCGACCGACGCCAGCGTCTGGGCGATCGCCTCGTCATCCTCGGGCACCACTACCAGACCGACGCGGTGATCAAGCACGCCGACCTCACGGGCGACAGCCTGAAGCTCAGCCAGCTGGCCGCGAAGGTCTGCCGGGATAAGCCGGTCGAATACCTGATTTTCTGCGGCGTTCACTTCATGGCCGAGACCGCCGACATGCTCAGCCCCGAGGAGGTCGCGGTGATCCTGCCCGATCTGTCGGCGGGCTGCTCGATGGCGGACATGGCCCAATACGACGACTGCCTCTACGCGTGGGACGCGATCCACAAGGAACTCGACAGGCAGGGCTTTGCGGGCCGCGTCATCCCGATCACGTACGTGAACTCGTCGGCGGCGATCAAGGCGTTCGTTGGCGCGCACGGCGGGGCGTGCTGCACCAGCTCCAACGCCGACCGTGTGTTCGAGTGGGCCGCAAACGGCGGCGACGGGAGCCCGGACGACGACGTCAAGATCCTGTTCCTGCCCGACCAGCACCTCGGGCGGAACACGGCTCACAAGTTCGGGATCGATGTCACGAGGCACGCGGCCCTCTACGACCCGCGCCTGGTCCACCGGGGCGAACCGATGGGCGGGCTGACGAGCGAGTCGCTCGGCGATGCCAAGGTGATCCTGTGGGCCGGGCACTGCTCGGTGCACAAGCTCTTTCGCCCTGAACACGTCGACGAGATCCGGGCGCTGTCCGCCAAGGAAAGCGACCAGGAGCCCTGGAAGGTCATCGTGCACCCCGAGTGCGCCAAGGAGGTCGTCGACAAGGCGGATCTGTCGGGGTCGACGGAGTTCATCCTGAACACGGTGGGCAAGGCCGAGCCGGGCTCGCGCTGGGCGGTGGGCACCGAGCACAACATGGTCAACCGCCTGCGCCAAGAGGCGGCTCAGCGCGACGTGACGGTGCGGATCCTGTCGGACTGCCAGTGCCTGTGCACGACGATGTACCGGATCGACGAGCCGCATTTGCTCTGGGCGCTCGACCAGCTCTGCGGCCTCTCACCCAGCGGCAAGGAGCGCGAGCCGGTGGTGCCCAACCAGATCCGCGTGCCCGCGGAGATCCGGCGCGATGCACTCTTAGCGCTCGATCGGATGATGACGCTCAGCGCACCGGCGATGAGCCAGGATTAAGACCAGAAATTAGACGAAAGGAAATCAGCCGCGGGTCGCGCCGGCGGCGCGCTTGCTGGCGGGCTTGGCCTCGGTGAAGGCGGCGACCTGCGCGTCGGCCTTGGCGGGCGCGGGCTTGCCGGTGCTGAGTTTCTCGCCGAGCTGCTCGGTCGCCAGGCGCATGAGCCGGCCGGCCTTGAATCGCACGGACCACTTGCTCGGCACCTCGACGCGCTCGAGCGTCTTGGGGTTCTGCGCGGTGCGGGCCTTGCGCTCGCGGACTTCGAAGACGCCGAAGTCGCGGAACTCGAGACGTTTGCCCTCGCCGAGATCATTCACGACCTCATCAAGAACGGACTGAACGATCTTCTTGACGACGACGCGCTTCTCGCCCGTCTTCTCGGCAATGCGATCGATCAGCTCCTTCTTGGTGATCGTGAAGGGCGCGGGTTTGGTCTCGGTCACTCTGGCCATCGTTCCCCCGATCTCGCTCGGTCGTCCGCTGCCCGCCTGCTCCGTGCGCGGGGTCAAATGTAGCCCGCTCGCGCGTGTCCCGCCACGTCCACGGCCGACATAAACGCCGGCTTCTGGACAGTTTAGCGAAACGCGGCCCCAATGGATACGCGCAAGTGGACCGTAGGCATGCACGAGAGGACATGTCGAGCCGAGCGGTGAGAGAAGAACGCGTCAGAAGGAGATCGAAACCCCGCCGTAGAGCCCGGCGAGCGCGCCCTCGGCTTCGACATCGTCCGACGAGAGATTGAACACGAGCAGTCTGTAGCCGATCTGAGCCGCAACGTTCGGGACGGGCGTGTACCGGAAGCCGGCGGTGATGTCGAACGACGACGATGATTGGTCGCCGATCTCTGGAAAATACCCGATATTGGTCGCGAGGTCGATGCCGAATTGGCCGTCGAACTCGATCGCCCACTTGATGCCGACGATGGGTTCGATGTGGAACATCTCGCCTTCGCTGACGGCGGGCATTCCGCTGATGCGGCGCACCGTGAGATCGTAATCGTACGCGCGCAGGCCAACCACGGCGTCGAGATTGGATCGAAGCAGGTGCACGCCGCGATCATCGGGGTCGGTGGCGAATGACCAGATTTGGTATCCGCCGCGGAGGCCGAAGGTGTTGAGATCAAATTCCGTCTGGAGTCTATCACCGGGCGCGACATTGATCGAGCCGAGGGTCATCGCCGAGGACGCATCGGATTCGGCCTCGATCCCGGCCAGAGCGCCAAGGACCGTGAATCGCCACGGTCCCTGTCGGTAATGGGCCTCGAGACCCCCGCCGAGGCGCGGGCTGTCGATGTTGAGATCCTTGGTGTGGGGCAGTGGGTTGCCCGGGAAGCCGACGTTGCCGCCGGGTGAGACATACCAGATGAAGGGTTCGATCTGGAATCGGGGCTGGTCGAACGCGACGCGGTCGTAGTCGCCCGAGAAGAAGCCGAGCTTGCGGCCTGCGTCTTCTTGCGCAGGCTGGGTCGCCGACCCGTCCTGCGCAGCGGCAAACCCGGCAGCGGCGGCCAGCACACACAACGAGACAGTCCGTAGCACCCGGGGCACGCTCCCTTCTGTGAACCGGCAAGCGTACCGTGCCCACGGAGCCCGCGTGTGACACCGACGCCGAAACAGCCCGATCCCGATGAGCACCCGTCCGGCGAGATCCGCCTGGCGGCCGGGGTGAGCGTGCCCGAGTCGGCGCTCGAGTTCACGTTCGTCTCCAGCTCGGGCCCGGGTGGGCAGAACGTCAACCGGCGATCGACCAAGGCCCGGCTCAGGGTGCGGGTGGAGGATCTGCCGCTCCGGCCCGCCGCCGAGCGACGGCTGCGGACGCTCGCCGGATCACTGATCACCGACGAGGGCGACCTGGTCATCGTCTGCGACACCACTCGCAGCCAGCGGGCCAACCGCGAGGAGTGCCTCGATCGGCTGAAGGAACTGGTTGCGCGGTCGCTCGTCGCCCCGAAGCCACGCAAGAAGACCAAGCCGACGCGCGGCTCGGTCGAACGCCGCCTCAAGGAGAAGCGGATTCGCTCGGAACGCAAGACCCGCAGAAAGAGCGACGACGATGGCTGAGCTGACACTGGCCATCGAGACAAGCAACCCCTCTTCGGGTGGTGTGCCAGGCGTCGCACTCGGGTGGGTGCATGCCGACCGGGTGGAACTGATCGCCGAAGAGCCCATCGGCGCGGGCGAACGCCACGACGACCTCCTCATGCCGGCGATCCAGACGCTGATGCAGCGCGAAGGGCACAAGCCGACCGACCTTGACCGTGTGGTCTGCTCGATCGGACCCGGCGGGTACACGGGGCTCCGCATCGCGACCGCGGCGGCGAACATGATCGCCCTCGCTTCAGGCGCCAAGCTCTACGGCGTGCCCTCGGCGTGGGTCGCGGCACATGGCGTATCACCGACCGGGGCGTTCGCTGTGGCGTTGGCCTCGAAGAATGACACGAGCTACGTGACTGCTTTCGGCGTTGATTGCACTGAATCGGTGCCCGGGCGGGTCATCGGAGCCGACGAAATCGAACAGCTCGGCGTCGCGCTCTTGCTCGGCGACAGATATCTCCCGGCGTCGTTTGGGGAGACCTGCACTCGACTCGGGATCCGCATCGACGAGCCGGTGTTCTCGGCGGAAGCCTGTCTGATGCTCGCACCACGTCTCAGGGCTATCCCCGTGGGGCGGCTGATACCCGAGTACGGACGAGAAGCCGAAGCGGTCACGAAGTGGCGTCAGATCCACCCTAAACCGGGCACAACTTGACGATTCGAAGTATCGTGCCGGACTCGGCGTGAAGTTAGGCAACCTGGGAACCGACCAACGTTTGTGGCGCTGACTGCACGGATGCGGTCGGATTCTGCATGCAGAGGGTCCTCCCATGGCCGAGACACCTCCGACCGACTTCGGTCGCAAGAAAATCTTCACCACCGGCGAAGCGGCGCAGGTCTGCAAGGTCAGCCAGCAGACCATCATCCGCTGCTTCGACTCGGGTCGGCTCACGGGCTTCCGCGTGCCGGGCTCGAAGTTCAGGCGGATCCCGCGTGAAGAGCTCATCCGCTTCATGAACGCCAACGACATCCCGCTCGATCTCATCGAGGGCGGCACGAAGCGCATCCTGTGCGTGGACGACGACCCGGAGATCCTCGAGCTGCTCGGCGACATCCTGGGCGATGACGCGCGCTTCGAGATCGAGTCGTGCGGCACGGGCTACGACGCTGGGCTCCTCACCGCGAGCTTCAAGCCCAACCTGATCCTGCTCGACTACAAGCTGCCGGACATCAACGGCAACGAGGTCTGCAAACGCATCCGTTCGACGGACGAGCTCAACGGGATCAAGGTTGTGTTCATCTCTGGCGTGATCGATCGCGCCGAGGCGGACAGGCTGATCGATGCGGGTGCCGACGGGTTCATCAAGAAGCCCTTCGACGTCTCGAATCTCATGGACACAGTAGAAGGTCTTCTCGGGATGGAATCACGCACGCGCGACAACGGCGTGAGCCACTGACGCGGAGCATCCATGGAAGGCTCGCAGTCCCAAGGCGGTTCGCAGAAGGTGGAGCTGATCCTCGAGCGGATCGATCAGCTGCCCACTCTGTCGCCGATCGCCCAAAAACTGCTCGATGCCGCGACGAACGACGACGTCGATATCGCCGAGCTTTCGGCACTGATCGAGACGGACCCTTCGCTCACGGGCAAGGTGCTCTCGCTGTGTCGGCGTTCCGACCGCGGCGTGAGTGAGACTGTCACGAACGTGCAGCACGCCGTCACGCTCGTCGGACTCGAAGCGATCCAGTCGGCGGTGCTGAGTGTCGAGGTGTACAGCCTGATGTCGGGCGCCGAGAGCGACGTGTCGACGGTCGGATTCGACGGCCAGGGCCACTGGCGGGCGTGCATCTCGGTCGCCTCGGCGAGCGAGCTGATCGCGCAGGCGCTCCGGCTGCCCAAGGTGCGATCGGAGACCGCGTTCACGGCCGGGCTTCTGCACGGCATCGGTCGCTCGGCGTTGAACCTGGCGTTGCCCGGGAGCTACGGCAAGGTCTTGCGGATCGCCGAGCAGCGCGGCGTGGACTCAGCCAGGCTCGAGCGTGAGCTGATCGGGCTGGATCACCAGGCCGCGGGCCGGAGGCTCGCCGAGCACTGGGGCTTGCCGCTGATGATGCAGGACGTGGCGTGGCTGTACGACATGCCCGCCGAGAGTGTGCCGGACCTGCAGCACCGCAAGCTGATCGGGATCGTCGCGTGCGCTCGGGCGCTGTGCCGCCGCATGAACCTCGGCTGGTTTGGCGACTTTGCGCAGGCGCCGGACGTGGGCGAGATCGCCCGCGGGTTCGGGCTCGACGAGGCCGCGATCGAGAGCGTGGCCACGCGCGTGCACGAGCGCGTGGCCGAGCGCTGCGGCGCGCTGGGTATGGACGAGATCTCGCCCGTCGAGGTCTTGCTCGAATCCGTGACGCGCGCCAACGCGAGGCTCGCCTCGCTCAACCGCTCGCTCGCCAACCGCAGCGATCACGGCTCGCAGCAGAAGAAAATCCTCGACACGATCGGCGATTTCTGCGAGAAAAGCCGGACGAGCGCGGGGCTCGCGGGTGCGATGGCGCAGATCGCGCGGTCCGCTGCGGATCTGATCGGGGGCGAACTCTTTACGATCGTGACGCAGTCCGAGCGCGGCGAGCAGTGGCGGATGTTCCGGTTCACGGAGACGGGCACGCTTGTGCGCTCGGAAGTGCTCGCGGCGCCGATCCTGGAGCCCGGAAGGCGCGCTTCGCTCACGATGCTGACCGATCCGTCGCAAGCGCTGACCAGCGGCATCAAGATCATGGGCTTCTTGGCGCAGTACGCAACCGAGAACGTGGAGATGGATCAGATCCGCATCCTGCCCTTGATCACGGGCGAGGACGCGGAGGACCGCCCCGCGCAGTGTGCGTTGCTTTTCGTTGAGAAAGACTTCGAGCGGGCGATCCCGAGCTCGGTGCAAAGGCGAGCCGTGCTCTCGGTCTGGGGCTCGGCGGTCGCTTCGGCGCTGCGTCACGAGTTTGCACGCAAGCTCTCGGACGAACTGGCAGACCGCCACCGCGACCTTGCCGAGACGCAGGCCAAGCTCGCAGAGACACAGTCGATGGCCAGGCTCGGCGTGATGACCGCGGGCGCGGCCCACGAGATGAACAACCCGCTGACGGTGATCAAGGGCTACGCCCAGGTGCTCCGCTCGCGCGTCGCCGACAGCGAGCTGCGGAAGCTGGCCGAGAAAATGGGCGTCGCGGCTCAAGAAATCAGCGACCTGATCTCGAGCATGAATCTGATCGCGGATCCGCCCGAGCCCGAGATGGAGCGCTGCTCGATCCAGGGCATCATCAACGAAGCGGTTGTCGCCACACGCGAGCGGACGCGCATGAACTGCGCCTCGCGGATCTCGATTCCTCCCGGCATGCCGGTGGCGCTGCTCGATCCGCAACTCCTTCGCAGTGCGCTCATTGAGCTCATCGCCAACGCCGCAGAATCGGGAACCACGGAAATTATCGAGATCCGCGTTCAAATCGATCAACTCGATGACCGACTGCTGGTCATGATCAAGGACCACGGCTCGGGGATGCCGCAGAAGACGCTGGATCACGCGTTCGATCCGTTCTTCAGCGAGAAACCGGCGGGCCGACAGACGGGGCTGGGACTCTTCCGGGCGAGACGCCTGGTCGAGCTCATGGGGGGATCGGTGTCGCTCTCATCGCGGGAGGGCATCGGGACGAGGGCGCTCTTGATGCTGCCGACCTGGCGGGCACCGGAGCTGGAACGAGAGACGAGCAAGGCCGCGTAAGAGGCGCGGTTCGGGGGAAGCGGAGCGATGGGCGGGATCAGGCGCAACAAGGGAGAGGATGCCGGTGGTCGCGGCCGAACCAGGGCGCGGCGTCAGAGCATCCCCGCGATACCCGACGTCCGCCACGCGAGCGCCCGGGCGCTCGTGGTCAGCGAGACCGACGCCACCGCGATGCTCGTGGGCCCGTCGCTCGGTGAACTCGAGATCCCGATGGAGTGCCAGTACACCGTCGACGACGCGCGGCTGCGCCTCAGCCAGACCGAGCGTCCGCGGATCGACCTCATCGTTTTGCATCAGGAAACCCCAGGAGCACAGGAATTCATCCGTCAGCTCTCGATCAGCTCGCCATCGATCGCGTGTGTGATGGTGTGCGAACACGCAACACTCGACGATGCGGTGTCGGCGATGCGCTGCGGCGCGGTGGACATCATCAGCGCCGAACAGGGCCAAGACATGGCCGCCGCCGCGATGCGCTCGGCGCTCGAACGCTCACGCGTGGCTCGCCAGCGCGAAGAACGCGCCCTCCGCCTGCGGTCGGTGTGCAAGAAGCTCAACAGCGCCCGACACGAGGTGACGAACCAGGTCTCGGACATGTGCAACGACCTCGTCGACGCCTACCGCGAGCTCTCGGGTGAGATTGACAAGCTCTCGATCTGCGGCGAGTTCAACGGCATCATCAGGCAGGAGCTCGAGATCGAGTCGCTGCTGCGTGTGGTACTCGAATACGTGCTCGCCAAGACAGGGCCGACGAACGCGGCGATCTTCCTTCCCGCCTCGGGCAGCGAGTTCAGCCTGGGCGCGTACGTGAACGCCGACATCCCCAAGGCCAGCGTCGATGCGCTGCTGGACCACCTCGCCGAGGTGCTGGCGCCGCGCTTCGAGCTCCGCCCGGGCGTGCACCAGTACGACACGCGGCGCGACGTCGCGCGGCTCATGGGCCCCGACGCCCACTGGCTGCCCGAGCAGACGCTGCTCGCGTTCCCCTGCCTGCACAATGACGAGTGTCTGGCGGTCGTGACGCTCTTCCGCGACGACCACGACCACTTCTCGGGCGAGACGGTCAAACTGCTCGACACAATCAGCGCGCTGTTCAGCCGGCAGCTGGCGAGGATCATCCACGTCCACCACCGCCACTTGCCCAAGCACAAGTGGGGCGCGATCGGCGATGCGCCGGACAGCTACGACTACGATGAGTACGACGGGCCGGACGACATCGATCTGGCGGCGTAAACGGGTCTCGCCCAGTCGGATTAGAATCCATTGACATGATGGACGACCGCTGGGCCGAGACGCTGATCTTTGAAACCGCGCGCGATCTCTCGCACCAAGTTGCAGACCGTTATCAGCTCAAGTTTTGCACAAGAGCCAACCTGCAGGATTATCTCAATAATCCACTCAGAACCTGGGTGCCATTTCGGGTCGTTGGCCGAGGGTTTGAGCTTGACTTTGAAATCGCGGACAGGGATCGGTCTCTCTTGATTCTTGTTGTCCCCAAAGTACTGGGTATCAGGATTCCGCCCCTTCTGCTTGCGGCGTGCTACTTGCTGTTGAGGATTCGGGTCCGAGGCAAGCCGCTCGGACTCAGCCCCTTCGACTTCAGTGATCCAGCGGATGCAAGACTGAAATGCGAGTGTTACATACGAACAATGATGGACAAATCGCCCGAGGCTCTTGAACAGATTCGAGCCCACCGGTTTCGCTCGGTGCTCGTCTTTCTTGAGCAACAGAATCACCCTGCAGAATCCACCCCGAACAACACTTGAAGCCGCTCCATCTGGAATGCCCCCTGTAATCCCAGCGAGTGTTTCCCCAAGAACCTCGCGCGGGGCAGAGATCCACAATCGGATAGACTCGCGTCACGGCCGGTTCTGCCCCCTTTGGGCCGGGAAAGGTTTTGGTGCGCGATGCTGGACAACCTCTTCGAGAACGGCGGGATCTGGTTCACGGTCCCCGCGATCATCGGGACGGTCTATTTCCTTTTCCAGATCTTCATGGGAGGCCTCGGGGGCGATCTCGACCTCGGGATCGATGCCGACCTCGACTTCGACGGCGGCATCGGGCACGGCGATGCGCCCAGCGCCGAGGTCGGCGTGCTCAGCCTTCAGACGCTCTCGGCGTTCTTCATGGCCAGCGGGTGGTCGGGCTTTGCGGCCCTGCGTCTGCTCGGGATGGATATGACCGGCGCGGTGCTCGTGGCGGTTGTCGCGGGCGTGGTCTTCGCGTGGATGCTCATGTGGCTCATGCGGAAGATGCTGATGCTCCAGAACTCGGGCAACGTGACGATCGGGCAGGCCGTCGGGCTCTCGGGCGATGTCTACATCCAGGTGCCCCCATCGGGCCAAGGGATGGGGCGGGTGAAACTCGTGCTCGGAACGCGTCAGCGCGAGTTCAACGCGGTGCAATCGGGTGCCGACCCCATCGCGACAAACACACGCATCAAGGTCGTGCGGGCCGATGCGACCACCAATACACTCACCATCGAGACGGTTTCGTAAATCATGCAAGGGGAATCCATGATCAATCTCATCACGCTGGCGCAGACCTCGGAGGGGGCGGTCGGCAAGTTCACGCTCGTGCTCATCGCGATCGGCATCGTGCTGGCGCTCTTCCTGCTTGTCTTCCTGGCGAGCCGGTACAGACGATGCCCGTCCAACCGCGTGCTCGTGATCTGGGGTCGCGGCGGGGGCAAGCAGTCCGCCCGGTGCTACCACGGCGGCGGCCAGTTCGTCTGGCCCATTATCGAAGACTACGCGTACATGACGCTCGAGCCCCTCGTCATCGACATCCCGCTCGAAGGGGCGCTCTCACTCAACAACATCCGCGTGAACGTGCCCTCGACATTTACCGTCGGCATCTCGACCGACACAGTCCTGATGAGCAACGCCGCCGAGCGTCTGCTGGGCCTTCCGCCGCAGGCGGTGCGTGAGCAGGCGCAGGACATCATCCTGGGCCAGCTGCGTCTGGTGATCGCGACGCTGTCGATCGAGGAGATCAACAAGGACCGCGAGAAGTTCATGGGCCTCGTCAACGAGAACGTGACGCAGGAGATCAACAAGATCGGCCTCGAGCTGATCAACGTGAACATCCGCGACATCACGGACGAGTCGGGGTACATCAAGGCGATCGGCCAGCGAGCCGCGGCCGACGCGATCAACAAGGCCAAGGTCGAGGTCGCGCAGGCCGACCGCGACGGCGCCACGGGCGAGGCGATCGCCAACCGCGAGAAGACGGTCAGCGTCGCCAAGGAGCAGGCGCAGGCAACCGAGGGCGAGAAGGCCGCCGAGCAGAAGCAGCGTGTCGCGGTGGCGACTCTGGAAGCGCAGGCGATCCAGGGCGAGGTTCAGAGCAAACGCGACCAGGACATCGCGATCGCCGAGCGTCAGGCCGAGACGATGGCGGCCTCGAAGCGTGCCGAGCAGAGCCAGCGTGTCCAGGTCGCCGAGGCCGAGGCCCGCGCGACCGAGGGTGAGAACACGAGCCGCGCGCAGATCGCCGAGTCGAACGCGAAGCTCGCCGAGATCCGCGCCGAGGCCAAGCGCCGAGCGGACGTCGCGAGCGCCGAGGCGTTCGAAGCGATCCTGAAGGCCGAGCGCGAGCAGGAGCTGGCGCGATTGGCGAAGGAAGAGCTGGCGCCGCAGGAGATCGCCAAGCAGCGCATCGAGATCGCCGCGGAGGCCGAGGCCGAGAAGCGTCGTCGCGAGGCCAAGGGTGAGGCGGACGCGATCCTGCTGAAGTACGAGGCCGAGGCCGCGGGTGTGCGCAAGGTGCTGGAGGCGAAGGCCGAGGGCTACCGCAAGCTCATGGAAGCCGCGGCGGACAACCCGAACGTCGCGCCGACACTGCTCATGATCGAGCAGCTGCCCGAGCTCGTCCGCGAGCAGGTCAAGGCGATCCAGAATCTCAAGATCGACAAGATCACGGTCTGGGACTCGGGCAAGGGCAACTCGATCCTCGAGGGCAAGGGCGGCGGCTCGACCGCCAACTTCCTGAGCGGGCTCATCGGTGCGCTCCCGCCCGTGCACGAACTCGCCGAGCAGGCGGGCGTGGAGTTGCCGGGCTACCTCGGGCGCGTCGCGGGCACGAAACCGCCAAAGCCCGACGGCGAGAAGGCATAAAACGAGCCCCTCGCGCAAGCGAGGGGACACATGAGATCGAACACCAACGAAGCCCCCTCGCTTGCGCGAGGGGCTCTTTTTTACTCAGCGCCCACGCGCTCGAAGACGAGCACGAACGGGTCACGCCCATCGGCCCGGAAGATCACGCGCGCGGTCATGGTGTCGCCCTCACGGTCGTAGGTGATCGCCTCAAGATCGTCGCCCTCGCCGAACTCGAACCGCACGCTGTCGGAATCCACGAGCACGGCCTTGGCCTCGATCGGGCCGTCGGCCTCGGACTTCCATGGCACGAGAGCCGTGTTGAAGTGGCGCAGACGGTACATCACGCCGGAGTCCTCTTCGGTGAGTGTCATGATCTCGACAAGCCGGACCCTGCCCTCACCCGACATGCGGAAGACACCCGTGAGGTTGCCCTCCTCGGGCGGGAGCCAGGTTTCCTCGATGATCGAGCCGTGCGACTCGCCCCGCCAGGTGCCAGAGAGGAACTCGTAGCTCTCGATGCTCGCGGCCGGAGCTACAGGCGACTGCAGAAGCGCCGAGGCGATGAACGCGGCGATGTGGATCATGGTGTGCTCCCTTCGATCAGTGCTGCATGAGCGACTGGCTGAGCATGAGCGGGTTGCCGTCGGGGTCGAAGAAAGTGGCGAGCTTGACAAGGCCCTCGATCGTGATGGTGTCGCCGTCGAAGCGGACGTCGTGCGATTCGAGGTGCTTTCGCGCGGCGTCGATGTCCTCGACCGCGAACGTGGGCACGCAGCTCTGCGAGCCCTTGGCCTTCTCGACCTGGCTGAGCCCGATCTGCGTGCCCTTGACAGGCGAGGCAAACTCCGCCCAGGCGATCTCGTCGACTTTGTAGAGCATGGTGAAGCCCAGCACGTTCGTGTACCAGTCGATCGAACGATCGAGATTCGAGACGTGCATGGCGATGGTGATCTCGGGTGAGAAGGCGATCGGTCCGGGCATGGGCTGCTCCTTGGGCAGAGAGTACTGGACGACGAAATGTATAGCTACTATACTTTTGTCATTCTCCGGTTGCAAGCCCCATGTCTGACCCCGAAGCCAGCAAGCTGATCGCCCTGTTCCACCACAAGTGGTCAGCCGGGATCCTCGCCGAGCTGGCCCGGACGGGCGGGACACGGGTCGTCGTGCTCCGCAACCGTCTCGGCGCGAGCCCGCAGGCGATCGCCTCGGCCCTCGAGCAACTCGTTCAGATGGGGCTTGTGGCGCCCAACCCGGGCTACGGGCACCCACTCCGCCCCGAGTACGTGCTGACGCCCGAGGGCCAAACCGCCGCGGCCGCGTGCGCCCGGATCGCCAGCAGCACGCAGCGCCTCGGCCTACCCGAGCTGCCCGGCTTCAAGTGGCACCTGCCGATCCTCTGGACGATCGGGCGCGAGCCGATGCGCTTCCGAGAGATCGCAAGGCGCGCCACGCCCATCACGGACCGGGCGCTCAGCCAGTCGCTCACGCTGCTCACGGAGACCGAGCTCGTGCGCGCATCGCTGCTCGACATTCGCCCGCCCGCGTCGATGTACGAATCCACACGTCGTGCGCGTGGGCTCGTTGATGCACTCTCAGAACTCGCCGCCTAAGAAAGCGCGAGATCAGTCGTCGAAGTACTCGTCCACGTCGTCGGGCACATCCGCCCAGTCGGCGTCGGTGAAGATCGGCGCGTCGTCCATATCGGAGAGATCAATCTCGATGACATCGCCCGCGGGCGCGCCCGGCATGATTCGGTCGCCACGCTCGGTGTCGATGACGCCCGCCTTGCCCTTGCGCTGGCTCCGAGGCTTGATGCGCAATCGGATCGGCACCTCGCCGAACGGCAGAAGCTCACGGAAGCGATTCATGAGGAACCGCTGGTACATGGGCGTGAACAGGTCGGGCTTGTTCACGACGAGCGTGATCGTGGGCGGCGCGATGCCGGTCTGGGCGGCGTAGTAGATCTTCGCCACATCGCCCAGCTTGTTCGTCGGGCCGCGCTCCGAGAGCAGCTTCTCGATCAGACGGTTGAGCTCGCCCGTGCCGATCCGCACCTTGCTCTGCTCGGCCAGCTCGCCCGCCAGGTCGATCACCTCGCGCACGTTCCGGCCCTGGCTCGCGCTGATGAACGCGAGCGGCGCGAACTTCAGGCCCTGCAGCTCCTTGCGCAGGTACTCCTCGTAGTCGGCGGTCCCGACGGGCCGACCCTTGCGCCCGATCGTGCCCTCGGCGAGATCCCACTTGTTGATCACGATCACCACGGGCACGCCCGCGTCGATCACCATCCGCGCCAGCTGGTTGTCGACGTGGCTGATGTTCTCCGTCGCGTCGACCAGGAACAGCACCGCGTCGGCGCGCTTGAGCGAGCGCTGGAGCCTGTCGAGCGCGAACCACTCGACGCGACCCGAGAACGACTTCTTGCGCCGAAGGCCCGCGGTGTCGATCGCGGTGACGGTCTTGTCGTCGAGCTTGAACCGCACGTCGACGGCGTCGCGAGTGGTGCCGGCGATCTCGCTCACGATCACCCGCGGCTCGCCCGCCAGCGTGTTGATCAGCGTGCTCTTGCCCGCGTTGCGCTTGCCGACGATCGCCAGCTTCAGGTCGCTCGGCGGCTCGGGCGTCGACTCGTAATCCTTCACGTGCTCGTAGAGCTTCTCGAAGAAGTCGCGGCGCATGTAGTTGTTGAGCGAGCCGATCATGAGCGGCTCACCGAACCCGAGGCCCGAGAGCTCGTAGCCGTGGGCTTCCCACTTGGGCCCATCGATCTTGGTCGCGACCATGACGACGGGCACGGGGTTGCTGCCGTCGCCCTGCTCGCGACCGAACTTCTGCTCGCGGAGCATCTTGGCGATCTCCTCGTCGCGCGGCGTGATGCCCACCTGCGCATCGATCGCGAACAGAACCAAGTCCGCCGAGCCCACGGCCTGCGCGATCTGCCACTCGATCTGCTCGGTGAGCTGGGTCAGGTCCTTGCCCGCGTCGTCGAAGCGCTGCCCGTCGGCAACGTACACGCCGAAGCCGCCGGTGTCTATCACCTCGATATCGACGCCGGGGCCCTGCCCCTCGGGGTCATCGAGATGGACGATCGTGCTCACCCGGTCGCGCGTGACGCCGGGCAGGTCATCGACGATCGAGACCTTGTCCCTGGCGAGCAGGTTCATGAGCGAGCTTTTGCCGACGTTGGGTCGGCCCACAATGGCAACGCGGGGCAGGGGCATGGGCAAGCGTAGGTCGGGGATTGTGAAGTTGAACCAGGCATCTGAGAGGGTGCCACGGGTTGTCTTGCAACCCGTGCCCGAATCGCGGGATCACGGCTTGCCGCGGCGGACAAGCCGTGGCACCCGGGTCGTAGACTCTCCGCGTGAAGACCGAGCGATATCCAGTCATCTGCGGCCCAACCGCCGGGGGCAAGACCGCCCTTGCGCTCGCTATCGCGGATGAGCTGAACCGGCACGGGCACGGGGCGGAGATCGTCTCGGCAGACGCGTACCTCGTCTACCGGGGCCTCGACATCGGGACCGCCAAGCCCACGCGCGAGGAACTCGCGAAAGTCCCCCACCACCTCGTCGACATCGTTGAACCCACCGAGGGCTTCACGGTCGCGCAGTGGCTCGCGCTCGCCGAGCGCGCGATCGCGGAGATCAAAGAGCGCGGCAAGGTGCCCATCGTGGTCGGCGGGACGCACCTCTTCATCAAGGCGCTCATCGACGGGCTCTTCGAAGGCCCCGAGCCCGACCCCGAGCTGCGCGCCGGGCTTCAGGCGCTGCCCGCGGATGAGCTGCGCCGAAGGCTCGAGGCGGTCGATCCGGACGCGGCGGGTCGTATACACCCGGCCGACACTCGGCGCACGATCCGGGCGCTCGAGGTCTACGAGCAGACCGGGCAGACCATCACAAGCCTGCAGACCCAGTGGGACCGTGAACACCCGCGCGACCCGGGGGCGCAGCTCGTCGTGCTGAGCTGGGAGACCGCGACCATCAACAGCCGAATCAACGCCCGCGTGAAGCTGATGCGCCAATCGGGACTCACAGAAGAAGTGCGCGGGCTGCACACCGCGGGGCGTCTCGGCCCCACGGCCGGCCAAGCCCTTGGCTACAAGCAGCTTGTGGACCACTTCGAGGGGCGGCTCTCCGAGGACGACGCCTACGAGCGGATCAAGATCGAGACCCGCCGATTCGCCAAGAACCAGCGGACCTGGCTCCGTCGACTTCAAACCACACCCGGAACCCTGACCCTCCGCCCCGAGGAGCAGGAACCCGTCGAAATGGCACAAGCTGTTGCCCAGAAAGTGCTTACGGAGCCTTAAATCCCGTTCGATCCAGACGGTCGTGAAATATTCGGGTTGGCTCCCGGCTTGACAACCGCTGGCGAGGCCCGTTTCCTCCGACCGATCGGGATAGGCGGGGGCAGGGCCCCACTGCGGAGCACCGGGCAGGCCCATGGCGAAAAAGACGACCAAAAAGACGACGAAGAAAGCCGCGAGCAAGGCCACTGCCAAGAAGGCCCCGGCTCGCAGCACGAGCGGGCGCAAGGCCAGCGGTCGGCGCGGCGGCCCGGGCAAGGGCCTGGGCTACAAGAAGGGCGACGCCAGCGGCAAGAGCCTCGTCATCGTCGAATCCCCGGCCAAGGCCAAGACCATCAACAAGTACCTCGGGCCCGAGTACGTCGTGCTCGCCAGCGTCGGGCATGTGCGCGACCTCCCGAGCAAGGCGCCCAAGGGCAAGAAGCAGCCCGTGCCGGGCGTGGATCTGGAGAAGAAGTTCACACCTTCTTATGAGGTGCTCTCGGGCAAGGAGGCGGTGGTCACCGACCTCAAGAAGGCGGCCCACGACGCGATGACGACCGGGGGCGAGATCTGGTTCGCCACCGACCTTGACCGCGAGGGGGAGGCGATCGCCTGGCACCTCGCGCAAGAGATTGGGATCGAGCCCAGAGACGCCAAGCGTGTGATCTTTGCGGCCATCACCAAGGGCGAGATCGAGAAGGCCTTCCACAACCCGCACCCGATCGACGTGGACCGCGTCAACGCCCAGCAGGCGCGCCGGATCCTCGATCGCATCGTGGGGTATCAGGTCTCGCCCCTGCTCTGGAAGAAGGTGGCGCGAGGGCTGAGCGCCGGACGCGTGCAGAGCGTGGCGGTCCGCGTGATCGTCGAGCGCGAGAAGGAGATCATGGCCTTCGTCCCAGACGAACGCTGGGAGATGAGCGTGAACTTCACGCTCGACACGAAGGCCGCCTCGAAGCTGGCGGACGAATGGAAAAAGTTGCTCGCCAAGAAGGACGAGAAGGGACAGGGCCCGACGGTCAAGTCGCAGAACGCGTGGCTTGCCGACAAGGGAGCCATCCGCGCAGATCTCATCGAGATCGGCGGCGAGAAGTTCGACATCAGCGCCCCGGGGAGTGCGGACACCGAGCCGACGGATCTGACCCAACGTGTGCTCGAAGTCACCAAGCTCGCGGGGCTCACGAACGTCGAGTCGAAGGTGACACAGGACGAGCGGGGCAAAGGACCGGCGAAGTTTGTGCGCTCGATCTCGGGCGATGCGGACACAGGGGTTGAGTGGCACATCGACTCGATCGAGACGAAGCGGACGAGCTCGCGCCCGTCGCCGCCGTTCATCACGTCGACACTCCAGCAGCAGGCGTCGAACAGGCTCGGCTTTGGCGCACAGCGGACGATGCGAGCGGCTCAGGCGCTGTACGAGGGCGTGAACGTCCCGGGTGAGGGCCCCGTCGGCCTGATCACCTACATGCGTACCGACTCGACGCACATCGCGGGCGAGGCGCTGAACGCGGCCCGGTCGTACATCGATCGGACGTTCGGTGGCAACTATCTGCCCGAGAAACCCAACTTCTATTCGTCGAGCAACAAGGCGGCGCAGGAAGCGCACGAGGCGATCCGCCCGACCGACCCGGCCCGCACGCCCGACGCGGTGAAGAAGGCGCTGACCGAGGACCAGTTCAAGGTCTACAAGCTGATCTGGGAGCGGTTCGTCGCGTGCCAGATGACGCCCGCGCAGTGGGACTCGACGGGCGTGAACATCAAGGGCGGCACGGACAAGAGCCGCCCGCTGACGTTCCGCGCGACGGGGCGCGTCCTGGTCTTCGACGGGTTCTACCGCGTCGCGGGCGTGCCCGTGTCCGCGGACGAGCAGACGCTGCCCAAGCTCGCCGAGGGCGACGAGGCGTGTGCGTTCGCGATCGACCCGATGCAGAAGTTCACGAGCCCGCCGCCGCGGTACACCGAGGCGAGCCTGATCAAGATGCTCGAATCCGAGGGCATCGGCAGGCCGTCGACGTACGCGTCGATCATCAGCGTGATCCAGGACCGCAACTACGTCGAGCTGATCCAGCGCCGATTCCACGCGACGGACCTGGGCGAGGTGGTGACGGCCAAGCTGATCGAGGCGTTCCCGACGATCATGGACGTGGGCTACACCCGCGACATGGAGTCGGAACTCGACAAGATCGAGGAGGACCACCTCGACTGGATCGAGATGCTGAGCCGGTTCTACGGCCCATTCAGCGAGGCGCTGGAGAAGGCGCACGAGGAACTCAGCCACGCCAAGGCCGAGGTCGTGCCCGCGCCCGAGGAGTACCGCTGCGAGACCTGCGGCTCGTCGTTGGTCTACCGCTTCGGGAAGAACGGCAGGTTCCTGAGCTGCTCGCAGTACCCGGACTGCAAGTACGCGGTGCCCTGCGACCGCGAGGGTCGGCCCAAGTTCGCCGAGTTCGTCAACATCGCCTGCCCGGTGACGGGAAGGCCCATGGTGAAGAAGTCGGGGCGGTTCGGCGACTTCCTGGCGACGCCCCTTGAGGAGGGCGAGGTCGCCGGCGAGACGGGCGTGATCATCAACATCGACAAGAAGGGCTTCGCGGTGCCCAAGGCCCCGCCGCCTTTGGAGACAGATCTGCCCTGCCCGACGTGCGAGAGCCCGCTGAACCTGCGTGAGGGGGCGCGGGGCCCGTGGCTCGGTTGCAGCCGGTTTCCCAAGTGCCGGGGCCGGGGTAAGTGGGCCGAGTTGAGCGAAGAACGCCAGAAAGAGCTCGAACTCGCGCTCAAGAACCACATGAAGCAGAACCCGGTGCCGATCCTGTACACACTCGACGGCAAGGCGCTGACCGACGCCAAGGGCAAACCCCTGCCCGAGGCGCCCAAGGTCGAGGAGCTGCTCATCGATTCCGAGGAAGAACTCGATCGGCTCCGCGGAAAGCAGGCGGCGGGCTCGGCGGCCTAGCCCGACTCCATCGGGTGGGGGCGGCGTCTCGCCGCCCGAGGCAAACTCCGCACTCGTCAATTGAACTTGTCCCCTCGCTTGCGTGAGGGGCTCGTATCGCGCGCCGGAACGTTGCTAGAGTCGCAGGCGTGGCTTCGTTTCTGACCAATCTCACTAAGGCCCGATCTGCGGGTCGGAAACCATGGAACTCCGGACACGGAACGGAGTGGTGGCTGATCGTCATCGGGGCGATCATCGGCTCGCTCACGGGCCTGGGCGCGGTCGCGTTCGACAAGACACTCGAATACGTCAACGAGCACGTCATGCACACGCAGCGCGAAGCGTCGTGGATGCTGATCGTCACGCCCGTGGTGGGCATGGCGCTGACGGGTGTGCTGGTGAAACTGTTCGCGTCGGAGGCCAAGGGCCACGGCGTGCCGCAGGTCATGAACGCGCTCATCAAACGCGGCGGCCTGATCCGCTGGCCGATCGGCGTGGTGAAGGTCATCGCCTCGATCCTGACCGTCGGTTCAGGTGGATCGGCGGGCACGGAGGGCCCGGTCGTGCAGATCGGCGCGACCGTGGGCTCGGTCGTCGGGCAGCGGCTGCACATGACGCGCGAGCACATGGGCACGCTCGTCGGCTGCGGGGCGGCGGCGGGCATCAGCTCGATCTTCAACGCGCCCATCGCGGGCGTGTTCTTCGTGCTGGAGATCCTGCTCCGCGACTTCTCGGTCAAGGCGTTCGCGCCGATCGTGGTAGCGAGCGTGTTCAGCCAGGCGACGACGCAGGCGGTGCTCGGCGAGAACCACGCGATCTTCGCGACGCCTGGCGATCTGCACGGGTACACGTTCTCGATCTTCGAGTTGCCCGGTTTCGTGCTGCTCGGCGGCGTGTGCGGGCTGGTGGCGGTCGGTTTCAACCTGCTCCTGCACAAGGGCGAGGATCTGTACGACGACTGGAAGCTGCACCCATTGCTCAAGCCGATCACGGGCGGGCTGGCGCTCGGGCTCATCGGGTATGCGTTCATTCTCGCGCTCAACGCCGCACAGCCCGAGCACGGGGCGCACGTGCCGATGTTCTACGGCAACGGCTACTCGACGATCCGCGAGCTGCTCGACCCGAAGGCGTACGACACAGGTTCCGGCTCGATCATCGCCACGTCGGTTGTGCTGCTGACGCTGCTCGTCTTACTCAAGATGGTGGGCACGGTTTTCACGCTCGCCTCGGGCGGCTCGGGCGGCGTGTTCGCGCCGAGCCTTTTCCTGGGTGCGGTCGCGGGCGCGGCGCTCGGTGTGGCGCTCGAACGCATGGGCCTGATGCCCGAGGGCGGCTCGCCCGCGGCGTATGCGCTGGTGGGCATGGCGGCCGTCGTCGCGGGTACGACGCACGCGACGCTGACGTCGATCCTCATCCTCTTCGAGCTGACACGCAACGTGTACGTGCTGCTGCCCATCATGCTGGCGGCTGTGGTGGCGACGGTCGTGGCGACGGTGCTTGAGCGCGACTCGATCTACACCTTCAAGCTCCGGCGCGAGGGCGTGCTGCTTGGCGGGGCGCGGGACATCTCGCTCTTGCGCAAGATCCCGGTGACGAGCGTCCCGATCGAGCCGCTCCCCGAGGACGCGGTCTTCGCCTCGGACCCGCTGGGCAAGCTCGTTTCGCTTCACGCCAACTACCACGTTCCGGACTTCGTGGTCGTGGAGCAGGACGGCTCGTATATCGGGATGGTGACGGGCAAGGACATGCGGACGGCCCTGATCGACCGAGAGGCCATCCCGCTGCTCCTGGTCGCGGAGTTATTGCGGACCGACCTGCCGGTGATCCACCCGGACGAGACGCTGGACGTGGTCGTGGACCGTTTCGCGGAGCACGATGTGTCGAGCCTGTGCCTCGTGACGGCCGGGAAAAACCCCCGTCCGATCGGTCTGATTACACGGATCCACGTGATGAGCCGATACAGAGAGGCACTGGAAGAGAGCTAACCGGTAGACTGCTGCGATGAAGAACGTTCTGATGATTGCCGTGCTTGGTGCCCTGACCGCTGGGTTCGGTTCCGGGTGTTCGAGTGTCTGGCAAGAGAGCTACCGCCCCTATGCGTCGGCGCCGAGCCTGCCGGAGGGATCAAAGGTTGCCGTGCGCGAGATCCCGTGGGAGCGCATGGAGTCGGCGCTGCGTGAGCAGGAAGAATTGCTCGCGGCATCGGACGTTCACTGGGAGGACTGGGATGCCGACCAACGCCGCGAAGCGAACGCGAAGCTGCTCAGGGCGCTGCAGATCAGCGAAGACCCGGACCGTGTGCACCTGATCGGTGTGAGCTCGTTCCGCACGACGAACACGGTCCGCCCGTGGAACGGCGACCTCGCCTCGTTCGCTCGCAAGAAGGGCGCGCACTACGCGATCTGGGCCGACCGCTACCTCGGCAAGGCCGAGTCGATCGTCCGCCAGACCGTGTGGTCGGATTCGACGGACTACATCACCTACGAGGACTCCACCGGCACGGACCGCCGCGCGACACGGCAGCGCACAACGTCGACCGAGGTGCCGCTGGTCGTTGAGAAGGACGAGACGGGATTCACGGCGTTCTTCCTGCGGGTGGATTGAATCTTTCGAGAATCGGGCGGCGGGACGCCACCCCCCACCGAGTCAATCACTCAAAGTCTTTGAAGAACTGCCAATCGCGCTTGCTCGCGTCGCTTGCGACCCGGAGAAAGGCGATGCGATCCTTCCCGCCGCGCGAGCGGGTATCGATGATCTCGACGCCGAGGTTTCCGGTCGCGTATTCGAGTGCCCTTTGAATGGCGGGCATCCAGAGGTCGTCGATGGCGATCACGCCACCCGGGGACACGAGCCTGCTCGTGAGCCAGAGATCGGTCAGGGCGCACTCGAACCAGTGGCAGCCGTCGATGAATGCGAAGTCGAACGACGGCTTGGGCGTGCGTCCGACGTACTCCGCGAGCGCCACGACCGACTCGCGCTCGTCGAGCGTGATGTGCCCCGTGAGCCCGGTGCGTTCGAGCAGCACGAGCGAGGCGCTGCCCCAGCCCGCGCGGAGATACGGGTCGATGATCGTGTGCTCGGGCGTGGTCTTGGCGATCTGGCAGCCCTCAAAGAGCGCGAGCGTTGAGAGCCCTGTTGCGCAGCCGATCTCCAGCGTGCGCGCCGGTTTCAGCTCGGCGATCCGGTCTCGCAGATAGTCGCAGTCGTCGGGGTGGAGCGTGTGCGGGAAGATGTCCTGTTTCGAGCCGTCGGCTCGATCGAGAGCGCCCGCCTCGTACGCCTGATACCGGATCGAACGCAGCTCATCGGCGGATTTCATTTCACTCCCCAAGCGTCTTCTTGCGTCGCAGCACGTGATGGTAGTGCTGCGCGAAGCGATGGGCCTCGTCGCGGACCTGCTGGAGGAGCTTCAGGCCCAGGTTGTCGCGGCCGAGCTTGATCGGGGCCGATTTCCGCTGGACATAGATGAGTTCTTCTTTCTTGGCGAGGCTCACGACCATCGGCGGCGGGATGTCGAGCGTGTCGAAGACGTCCATCGCGGCGTGGAGCTGGCCCAGCCCGCCGTCGATCAGGATCACGTCGGGGTAGAGCTCGAAGCCCTGTCCCGCCTCGCGGTAGCGCCGGCTGATGACCTCCTGGAGTGCGCGGTAGTCGTCGTTGTCGACGGAGTTGACCTTGTAGCGGCGGTACTCGTTTTTGAATGGGCGGCCGTCGACGAAGCAGACCTTGCTGCCCACGGTCTCGTTGCCCTGGAGGTGGGCGATGTCGAAGCCCTCGATGCAGCGGATGGGGTCTTCCATCTGGAGCACGCGCTGGAGGGCAACCTGGCCCTTCTGAGGGTCGACGTAGCCGATCTCGGTCTCGGGCTGCCAGCGGTCGCTCGTGTCGGCGCGGTGGTCGAGCTTCTCGATCGCGCGGATCTGGTCGCGCAGGGCCGCGGCCTTCTCGAACTCGAGGTCCTTCGAAGCCTCGGCCATCTGCTCGCGCATCTCGCGGAGCACGACCGATCGCTTGGAGCCGATGAAACGCACGAAGCGGGCGACGTCGTCCTTGTACTGCTCGCTGGAGATCCGGTTCGCGCACGGCGCGGTGCACTGCCCGATCGGGTGGAGCAGGCACGGACGGAAGTGGCGGTTCTTCGGGTCGTTCTCGATGATGTCGAGGCTGCACGTGCGGAACTTGAAGATCTTCTGTGTGATCTTGAGCGACTCGCGGAGCGCGCCCGGGTCGATGAAGGGGCCGAGCACCTTGGCGCCCTTGAACTCGGGCGCAATCTGACCAGTTCTGTCATCGATGCCCGAGGGGTTGCGTGTCACAAAGACGCGCGGGTAGTCCTCGCGCTGCGTGATGACGAGATATGGGAAGGTCTTGTCGTCCGTCAATCGGACGTTGAAGGGCGGCTTGATGTCCTTGATGAGCCGAGCCTCGGCGAGCAGGGCCTCGACCTCGGTCTCGCACTCGATCGTGTCAAAGTCGATCACGAGGCTGAGCATGGGCTGCTTGGCGGGGCCGAGGTCGGCGGAAGGGACGAAGTAGCTGCTCACGCGGTCGCAGAGGCGTTTGGCCTTGCCGACGTAGAGCACAACGCCCTTGTCGTCCTTCATGAGGTAGACGCCGGGCACATCGGGCAGCGCGCGGGCCTTGGCCCCGAGCTCGCGGAGGCGTTCCTCGAGGTTTGCAGGCTGATTTGGGTCGTTCTGTACGATCTCGTCGGACACGGACAGATGGTATGGGTTCCTGATGGGGTACGACCAAGTGCCGCGGACCGCGCCGACCCTGGGCTGGGTTGGTAGGATCGGGGCCCTTCGCTTTCGTCTCTTCCGTGAGGTTGGCATGCCGCGTCCGTGTTGTTCGTTGCCATTGGCCCTGCTGCTGCCGTGCGCGACGGCCGGGGCCGCTTGGGCGCAGGACACGGGGCCGAGACGCCACACCATACAGCGCACGGGCGTCGCACCGATCATCGACGGGCGACTTTCCGACGAAGTCTGGCAGAACGCGCCTGTGCTCGGAGATTTCACGCAGGTCGACCCCGATCTCGGCGCTCCGGCCACGCAGCCGACGGAGGTGCGTGGCCTCTTTGACGACGAGCATCTGTACCTCGCGATCCGCTGCCACGACGACGAGCCGGGCCGGATCCGCGCCACCGAGATGAAACGCGACGGCTCGACGGGCAGCGATGACTTTGTCTCTATCGCGATCGATCCGTATTCGTCCCAGCGTTCGGGCTATCTCTTCACGCTCGGGCCGGCAGGGCTTCGGGGCGATGCGCTCATCGAGGGCAATTCGATCCGAACGGCGTGGGACGCGATCTGGTACTCGGCGGTCACCATCGACGACGAGGGCTGGGTCGCAGAGGTCTCGATCCCGTTCAAATCGCTCTCGTTCGACCCAAACCGCACCGAGTGGCTGCTCAACATCGAACGCACCGTCCGCCGAACCAACGAGGTGACGAGATGGTCGGGAGCACGGCGGGAACTCGGCGTCGAAGACCTCGGCGGGGCGGGCATCATCGACGGGTTCTCGGGCAACATGCACCAGGGCTACGGCCTCACGATCAAGCCGTTCGGTGTGCTCACGAGTGAACTCGACGACGGCTGGCCCGACTTCGACGCGGGGCTGGACGTTTTCTATCGGATCACACCCGAGATCACGGCCGCGATCACCGTCAACACCGATTTCGCCGAGGCCGAGGTGGACCAGCGCCGCGTGAATCTCTCCCGATTTCCGCTCTTTTTCGAGGAAAAACGCGACTTCTTCCTCGAGGAAGCCGGTGTCTTCGAGTTCGGCGGTATCCGTCAGAGCCCGCGCCCGTTTTTCAGCCGACGCATCGGCATTGTGAACGGAGAGGAGAAAGGCATCCTCGCCGGCGCCCGCGTCACCGGGCGCACGGGCAACGTCCGCTTCGGCGTCATGAACGTGCAGATGGAAGACGACGACGATCTGGGCAGCAAGAACCTGAGCGTGGCCCGCGCGATCGTCGACGTGCTCGACGAATCATACCTCGGCGTCATCGCAACCAACGGCAACCCGAGCGCCCGGGGTGAGAACCAGCTCTTCGGCGCGGATTTCGGCTACGTGAACACAAGTTTCATGGGCGATGCGAACCTCCGCGCGGGTGTTTTCGCGCAGGCCACACGCGACGACCCCGACGCGGGTGAAGAGCAGTACGGCTATGCCGTCGGCGGGCGGGCGCAGATCACGACCGAGGACTGGAGCGTCTTCGGATTCGTGTCCCAGGTTGACGAACGCTACCGCCCCGCGCTCGGCTTTGTCTCACGCCCGGGCGAACGCGAGCACATCGCGCGTGTGACGCGCACGTTCCGCCCTGAGTGGGAGGGCGTCCGCGCGGTCGATGTGAGCACTGGAGGCGAGTTCTTTACCGATCTCAAGGACACCGTGAACACGCTCGAGGTGACGCTCATCGGTGCGGCGCTCGAAACCGATACGGGCGACTTCGTCGCGGCGGACTTCATGCTCGAACGCGACGTGCTCCGCGAGCCCTTTGAGATCTCAGACGGCGTCGTCCTCGATGAGGACAGCTACCACTGGCTCTATGTCACACTGAACGCGGGCACGGATTCGTCGCAGCCGCTCGCGGGCGAGTTGAGTCTGCGCTTCGGCGAATTCTACGACGGCACGCGGTCCGATTACAGCGCGATCGTATCGGCACGCCCCAACGCAATGTTCCAGGGCTCTGTCGAGGGCGTCTATCAGGATATCAACCTGCCAGAGGGCGACTTCGAGGTGGAGATCCTTCGCGCTCGCGGCGCGATCCAGTTTTCGCCCGATCTGACCTTCGACACCATCGTGCAGTGGGACAGCGTCTCCGACATCACGGGCCTGAACGCCAGGCTCCGCTGGGAGCCCAGGCCCGGGCAGGAGATCTACATCGTGTACAACGAGAGTTACGACACTGACGATAATTTCTCATCGACAGAGCGCGAGGCTATTCTGAAATTTGGTGCAACCATACGTTTCTAGCAGTTTCCCAACACGGTAGGTATCGCTTGAAAGGAATTCCGAATGCACGCACGAGTGCTGGTCGTACTTGCCGTCGCCTCGCTCCCGGGCGTGGCAATTGCTCAGTCGAGCGAGCTCTTTGTCATTCGCGCCGAGCAGACCGGAGTTCCGAGCAACGCAGTACTAGTCGGCAGTTCGTCGCTCCCAGACTTGGCATCCGATCTCGCAGACAACTCGGGCGTATTCTCTGCATTTACTGGAAGACCTTTTTCTGCGACTTTGGACTACGCCGGCGTGGAGAATGCTGTCCAGATCTCTCGCACGATTATCTCTGGCAGTCACAATTTTTTTAGGCTGACTATTCACGACATCGCAGGAAGTGATGGGACAACGATCAATCTGATCGGTACCCCCGACGAGCTGAGTGAACAACTCAAGGATTTCTTTCTCAAAGACAACCCAGATGTCATCAAAGACTTTCTTGCAGCGATAGCCGAGCAGTCACCTGTCGCGGTGACCGACGGCAACCCGCTCGCGTCCACCGCTCGCAGCGCTCGCTATCGCTTCGATCGCTTCGGACTCTTTGCCGACGCCAGCCCGGCGAGCAACCAGATCAACCGCATGTACCACGATCCGGAGACGGGCGAGCCGATCGACGACGGCGTTCCGCGGATGGAACTCGGCTCCGTCGCCGTTGACCACGGCGGGTTCCTCTCGCGCGTTGACTTTCTCGGACAGGTCGTGGAGGCCGGCGATTTCTCGGGATCGAATTTCGATCTCACTTTCAGCACAGAAATGCGTATCACAGAACGCTTCGGGCTCGTGTTTGGTCTGCCAATCGGATATCACTCCATCGAGAACGCTGACGTATTCAACGTGGGTCTCCACCTCGACGCGCCGATGAATCTCATGATTGTCGATCCGGACGCCGAGAAGGGCTTCAGCTGGACCGTGACACCCGGCGTGTCCGCAGAGGCAGTATTGTCGTACGACTACGCCGCCGGCGGCACGCTTTACTCTTTCGGATTGACGAACGCGTTCCGCTATGACTATGACAAGTGGACATTTATTGCTGCACAGCAGTACACCGTGCACGAATCCACAAAGCTCGATGTCGATGATTACTCAATCGATCCCGGGATCTCGCAGACCATCCTCAAACTCGGCGGGAAGGTGCTTTTCCGGATGAACCGTGGCGCGGCGATCTACGCCGGTGCGACCTGGACAGACTTCCTCGAGGACGCCGCGGTCGACAACTACACGTCGCCCGTCGCGGGTTTCGCGTGGCAATTCCACAACGGTGCGAATATCACGCTTGGCTACGAGGGCGACTTCGGCGAGGACTACGAGGCGCACGGCGGGCGGCTAACGTTCCAGCTGCCGTTCTGAGCTCGATCAGAACGGCTCGATCGCGAGACGCGTCATGAGTTCCATCCCGAGCGGGATGGCTTTGTCGTTGAAGTCGAAGCGCGGCGTGTGGATCTCGGGGTATGAGCCGTCGCCCTTCGGGCAGAGCCCGAGGAAGAAGAAGCACGCTGGCACGTGCTCGGCGTAGTACGCGAAGTCCTCGCCGCCCATGACCGGTGCCTCGGCGAGCGTCACGTTGTCTGCGCCCATCACACGCCCGGCGAGGTCGAAGAACTTCTCGGTCATCGCGCGGTCGTTGTGCACGACCGGGTAGCCGACGTTCCAGCGGATGTCGACGGTGCAGCCGTGCGCCTTGGCGACGTTCTCGGCGATCTCACGCAGACGCTCCTCGGCGAGCTTTCGCATCTGGGGCGTGAGCGCCCGTATCGTACCCTCGAGTTCGACGGCCTCGGGGATCACGTTGTCGACCGTGCCGCCCTCGATGCGCCCGATCGTGCAGACGACCGAGTCCACCGGACTCGTGCTCCGGCTGACGATGGTCTGAAGGCTCATGACGATCGCGCTGGCCGCGACGATCGGGTCACGCGTGAGGTGGGGCCGCGCGGCGTGCCCGCCCTTGCCGCGCACGGTGATCAGGAACTCATCGGTCGAGGCCATGAGCGGCCCGGGCTTGGTGCGCACGGTGCCGAGCCTCAGGCTGGGCCAGCCGTGAAGCCCGAAGATGCGCCCGACGCGCGAGCCGAGCCCCCCGCCGGCGGATCCATCAAGCATGCCCTCGGCGCAGAAGCGCTGCCCGCCGCCGCCGGATTCCTCGGCGGGTTGAAAGACGAGCGTGACATTGTTCGGCCGTGTCTCAAGCGCATTGAGCACTCGCGCCGCGCCGAGCAGGATCGAGGTGTGCCCGTCGTGCCCGCAGGCGTGCATGACGCCGTCGCGCGTGCTGGAATAGGCGAGGCCCGTCTGCTCGGTGATCGGGAGCGCGTCCATGTCGGCGCGGAGCGCGACGCTCGGCACATCTTCACCGACTTCGGTCGAAGGGATGAAGGCAACCACGCCCGTGCCGCCGGCCATGTTCGCCTTGTAGGCGATGCCGAGCCTGTCGAGCTCGCGCTGCACGACCTTGCTCGTGCGTTCTTCGTGGAACGAGAGCTCGGGGTTCTTGTGGAGATCGTGCCGGATCGCGACGACCTCGTCGAGCTCATTGCGGATCGTGTCTTTGACGCTCTGCGAAAGGGCCATGTTCATCCTGAACTCTATCGGCGATCAGCCGCCAAAGACATCTTGAACGAGCCTGCGGGCGGTCTCGATGCTGCCGGCGACCCCCTCCAGATTCACATTCGCCGCGGGGAGGATCCGGGCCTCGGGGTGGAGCACGAACAGCTCCCGAGAAGCGGATTCACGGACGGGCACGTTGCGTGAGTCGCTCGTCATGATCAGACGCTCGCTCGCCTCGGAGATCAAGAAATCCACGAGCGCCCTCGCCTCGGTCGGGTGCGGCGCACCGCTGACGACCCCGACCGAGTTGGGGATCACGATCGCGCCGAAGCTCATCATGGGCATCACCGAGTCGGGCGAGAGGGCGCCCTCGATCTCGCTCGACTCGTACACGAGCCCGATCGGCATGCCCTCGGCCTGGGCGGCCCAGACGTCATCGGAATCGGTCAGACCCACCTCGATCTCGCCGGCGGCTATCGCGCGCACGACGCTGGAGTTGCCGTCGTACAGACGCAGCCCCTGGTTCTCCATCGCCTGGAGCCACTGCCGCGTGGGCTCCTCGCCCCAGTAGTACACGAGCGCCGCGACGTGCCCGACGGTCGTGCCGAAGAGCGGGCGCGCCATGCCGACCCGCCCCTTCCAGTCGGGCTCGGCGAGATCACGAAGAGTCGTCGGCACATCCTCCGGCGAGAGTTTGCGTGTGTCGTACGCGATCACGCGGGCGCGCTGCGCAAAGCCGTACCAGGTGCCGTCTGACGCGCGGAAAGCTCCGGGCCAACCCGCTGCGAACGACTGCTCGCCCGATGCCGACTCGTAGGGTTCAAGGACGCCCTGCTCGGCCAGACGCACGGTGTAGAACGGCTCGTTCGACCACCACACGTCCGCGCGTGGCGCATCCTTCTCGTCGACGAGCCGCGTGTAGAGGCCGACGGTCTTCGTCGCTTCGGTGTCACCGACTTCGAGCACGTCGATGCCGGTCTGTTTCTCGAAGGCCGCGATCATGTCGCGGAGGAGGTAGTCATCGCAGCTCGTGTAGAGCACGACACGCCTGCCATCATCGTCCGCGGCCTGTGTTTGCGATTCGGGCGCCTTCTCGCAGGCGGCCAGAAATGTGAGCGCGATCGAGAGCGGCGCGAGCCAGGTGCGTGTGCGCATCGGTTCATCCCTTCCGTGGGGGCTTGCTCCCACTCTCTCCTTGGGAGAGAGGACTGGGGTGAGGGATCATCATAAACGCGCCCCTCACCCGCCCGCTTCGCGGGCACCTTCTCCCCAGATGAGATACGGTGAAAGCTGTCACTCGCCTTTGTCTTCGCTCGCGTCCTTGGCAGGCTCGGCCTTCTCACGGAGAGCGCCGAAATACTTCATGACCGCGGCCTCGTACTCGCGCGGCACGCGCATCGACTCGATCGCATCCGAGGCATTGGCGGCAGCGGCCTCGGCGGACTGGGCGAACTCGACACGCGACTCACCGCGGATCTGGCCCTCGTACACCATCCGTGAGCCGATGATCGGGCCCTGCTGCGTATTGACGTTGGCCTTGGTGTTGTTGAAGGTGACGCTTGTTTCCTTGGCGTCTGGGCTGGCACCGTTGCCCTGCCCTGCGCCACCCGAGCCGTTGCCGAGTCGGCTCGTGTCGCCAGCCGACCACTGCCCTGTGTTGCCCCACTGCCCGTCGCCATTGGCAAGACCCGGGTTCTGGCAGAAACCCTTGCCCATCTGGCTCATGCGCTGCTGGGCGGCGTCCATCATCGCCTGCATCGACGCCATGTCGCCGGCCATCATCTCCATGTCGCTCAGCATGTCGCCGAGCTGGTCCATCCCCTGCTGGCCCTGCGCGTTCATGCCCTGCTGCGACATGTTCTGCGCCATCTGCGACATCGCCTGCGACATGTTGTTGCACTGCTGGCACGCCTGAGCCTGCGCCATTGCCTGCTGCATGAGCTGCTGCTTCTGCTCTTCGCTCATGTTCTGCATCTGCTCGAGCGCCTTCTGCAGCGCCTCGGGATCCATCGCCAGTTTCTGGGCCTGCTCGGAATTCATGCCGGCCTTCCGCAGCGCCTGCTCGGTCTCCTTGCGCTGCTGGCTGAGCTGCTCCATCTGCTGGGCGAGGTTCTCCATCTGCTTCTGCAGCTGCGACTGCTGCTCCTCAGAAAGATCGCCGTCACGCATCTCCTGGGCGAGCTTGGAGAGCTCTTCGCGTGCCTTGTCGAACTCGCCCCGCGCCATGGCGCGGGCGAGTTCCTGAGCCGGGCCCGGGCCGGGCTGGCGCAGCTGCTCGAGCTGCTTCTCGAGCGCCGCGAGCTCATCGGCGCCCTTCTCCTCCATCTGCTCGGCGAGCTTGTCGGTCAGCTGCGTCAGCTGCTTCACGGCAGCGGCCTGGATCTCCTCGGGCGTCAACTCCGTCGGCGCGAGCGCGTTCTCGGCGGCTTCGTCGTCGTCGAACTCGATATCAACACCCAAACGCGCCGCCTCGGCCTTCAGGTCTTCCTTCATCTGCTCGACTTCGGCGCTGACCTGCTGCGCCTGCTCGCGCGGCGTCGGGGGCGGGACTTCCCGGCCCATCATCGCCGGCAGGTTCAGGACCGGCACCATGAGCAGAATGCCAAGCAGCCCCCACGCCGCCACGGGCGCGGGCCAGTAGCGCGGCGCCTCGACGGGCAGCGTCGACTTCAGATCCACGCCCTGAGCGGTGCGGCCGGCGAGCTCGACCGTGGCCTGCGACCACGGATCCTGATTCGCGCTGACACACAGCGCCGTCGAGAGCGTCTCGCGGAGCCCGGCCCGCTCATCGACCCGGCGCGCCACGGGGCTGCCGGGGCGCGTGCGCACAAAGCTCCACACCAACGCGATCACGAAAGCCACCCCGGCTGCAATGCCCGCGATCACGCCCCAATCGCCCGGCAGGGGCACCAGGCTCTGAAGCACGCGCCACACGACCAGCAGCATCGCCAACGCGGTCAGGGTCACCGCGAGCGTGGCGATGAGGTCGATCACAACCAGTCGCCACCACGCCCGTCTCAGCAGTCTGTGGATCGCTTCCATGAGGAACTCCTTGAGGGTGTTGCCTGCGGCCCCTCATACAGACACCGCCCGCTCCACTATGGTTCGGGAGAAGGCGGCCCCGCGTTGCGACCATTCTACATTCCGAGCACCGGACCCGCACAAAATCCGTGCAAATAGCCGGTATACCCGGTCACTTTCCGCGGATGTGGTTCACCGCCTCACGGATGCCCTTCTCCACGGCCCCGCGCAGGGCCGCGTCGTTCTCGAAGGCCTGCCGACGTGCATTGACCGCGATCGTCGCGATCAGGACCAGGATCGGTCCCCACGCCAGCGTGCCCACCAGCAGGCCCGACCAGACGGGCAGACCCGAGGCGATCATGACGATGCCGATGATCCAGAGCAGCACCGCCGCGCCGGCGAGCGCTCCGGTCCGGCCGTAGTACACGCGTCCGAGTTTGCCCAGCATCAGCCTCGCCCGCTCCTTCGGCGTGTGCTCGACCGGACGACGCGGCGCCCACGGCAGCTTGATCCGTACGAACGGACGCTGCGGCAGCGGCGCCACCGACCACGAGGGCTGCGCGATCGGCTGATGCACCGGCTTGCTCGGCTTGAGCCCAGGGGCCTTGGCACGCTGAGCCACGGGTGCCTGCCCGCCGTGACGCTTGGCGGGAGCCGGCGCGGGCTGAGGACTCGGCGCGGGCGCTTTGGCTCGGCGTACGAATCCGCCCGACACGATCATCTCGCGGACGAGTTCCTCGAACGCGTCGGCGTCGGCCTTATAGCGGAACGCGATCAGGTTGCCCCACGACTGATCCGCCGGCGCCAAGCCCGAGCCCCAGCGGAACATCTGACGCCAGTCGTGCTGCACGCCATAGCGCACGATCGGGTGCCACTCGCTCACGAAGACTCGATAACCCTTCTCAGCGAGCAGGTTCGCCATGTCAGCCGTTGTATACCCGAGCGGCTTGGTCTTGCGGTCCTCGAACTCGCACATGATCGCCGCCGGCTGCGTGCGATCCCACGGGAAACCTTCGAGAACGTGCTTGTCGAAGCCCTCGGCGTCGATCTTGAGCAACCGCACCTGCTCGATGCCGTACTCACGCAGCGCGATATCGAGCGTCGTGATGTCGACGGTCGCGGTCTCGTGATGGTTCTGCGTAAAGGCCGCCAGGCTGCTGGCGCCGGTGCTTTGGTCGGACGCGAAGAACGAGACGCCGCTCTTGGGCTCATCGCTCACCGCGCGCGGGTCGAGCGTGAACCTCGGGTTCGCGCCCAAACGGTTCGTCACACGCTCGCGGTTGGTCGGATCGGGCTCGAAGGCGAGTACGCGCCAGCCGGCCTTCAGGAAGCCGACGGACGACCCGCCGTGGTGCGCGCCGACGTCGACCATCGTGTCGTCGGCGTGGTCCTTGCCGATGGCCTGCTGGATGAAGTCCAGCTCCTCGATCTTGGCCCTGGCGTCGCGGCTGAACGCGGCCCCAACCGGAGCAGGCGGCTCCTCTGTCGGCTTCGCTTCCTCGCCCGCGATCACACGCTCGAGCTGTTCGAACGGGAACACGGTCAGCTTCGATTGATCGTTGCAGTTGAAGACCTTGACGCCCGCTTCGGTCAGCACGCGCTCGGTCTCGACCCACGACCCCGCGTGGAAGCCGGGGGTGACATTGGGGATGTTGTACACGTCGCCCGACTGCTGGTAGTCGTCGAAGAAGTAGTTCGGGTTCGAGGTCGGCGTCTCGTCGATCACGAGCTTGGTGTCGCCCGCGGGCCTGCACTCCTTGATCTGCTCGACGTAGTTGCAATCGATGCCGAGCAGCGCGATCTTGCGATACCCGAGTGTCGCGCCGAAGAGCGCCGAGAAGTTGCCCGTTGTGATGTCCTTCAGCCGGAGCAGCGGCTGGAACTCCTTCTCGTTCTCCAGGATCACCACCGCCGGGTTGTCGCGGACCTCGGGGTGCGCGTCGGCGAAGATCTTGCGGAGGAAGAATCGCCGGATGCCGTTGCTCTTGCGCTCGCGGATCAGCCGCAGGATCTCCTCGTCGTGCGACATGATCACGACCTTGTCCATGCAGCAGTAGTACGTCGGGTACCAGTTGATGCGGTCCCAGTATCGGTACGCCGCGTTCATACCGAGCGTGTCGGCGCCCTCAAGCCTCGCAAAGTCGAAGTCGCGCAGCGACGGCCCGTTGCCGAGCAGGACGAGCGCCTCGGTGCGTTTGTCGAGACGTATCCCGCTCAGGTTGTTGTACAGCCCGCGGTGGTGGTACGCGATCGCCGACGCCGGCATCGCCTTGGGGAGTTCGTCCGAACGATCGAGCTCGGCCTCGGCGCCGCACTTCCAGTTCTCGAGCGAAGCCCGGCTCGACGGCCCATCGGACCAGCAGAAGCGTGTCGCCGAGAACTGCTTGAAGCCGAAGCGGGCGCAGAGGATCGAGTAGATCGACTGGTCCTGCCTGTGCCCGAGGTAGGGCGTGACATCGAGCACGCGCGCGCCCGCGATCTCTTTGCCCAGGCGGTTCTTCTCGAGCAGCGCGCGGTACTGCGCCTTCTTCGTCGCCGACATCTTGGCCGCGGGCCGAGCGTCGGCGTCACTCAGGTGCTTTGGCCAGGCGACGATCTCGGGATCCTGGCTGTACTCGTACGCCAGGTCGACGAGCTCCTGCGCCTTGCCGCCCTTAACGTACCCGAGGAAGCACGAGCAGAGGTGCGGGGCGAGCAATTCGTTGCCCGTCGCCTCCATTCGGCGCACCGCCTCGGCGTGCGTGAACGTCGCGTTGAGCAGGGGCCAGCCCGGCTTGTCGTCGTGATCGACGAAGAACGCGCCCTCGCGCGTGATGATCTCGAAGACCTCCTCGATGGGCCTTGCGACCACGACGCCTGCGTCGATCCAGAGCACGCGGTCGCCTTCGCGCGCCAGCTCGCCGGCGGCCTTGATCGCCGCGCACTTGTACGCGTAATTCTTGGGCGACATGTACCCGTCGAAGAACCGTGCCGTCTCGGCCGGGTAATCGCGCACGACCACGCGATCGAACTCGGCGAGGCGCTCGCGCTGCTCGGGCGTGAGGTCGATCGCGTACACGACGATCAGCGAGACCGCGTCCTCGCCAAGCCTGTGCAGCGAGGCGATCAGGTTGAGCCCCTGCGTGAAGTACGCGCTCGTGAACGACGTCGCCACCAGCCGGTCCGTATCGATGATTTCGCGCCGCACCAGATCCTCGATCGTCTCGGCGATCGGCACGCTGCCCGCGCCGAGGCTCGGGCGGTTGAGCAGCGAGCGATACGCCTTGAGCGAGCCGTTCCACTCACGTTGCAGCTCGCCGATGCGTTCGTCGATTTTGGGCAGGTCCGCCTCGGGCACGTCCTTCTTGGTGCGCACGATGCCGTCGATCCCGCTCACCTCGAACTCGGCGAGCCTGCGGAGCCAGCGTAGGGGCACGAAGCCGTAGTGGCGCTTCACCGCGACGAGCGACTCGTGGTACTGCTTGCTGCGGAGCGCCTGCGTTTTGCTGTTGGGGTGGAGCGTCGCGTCGACGATCGTGCGATCGACGAACTTGAACTTCGCGCCGCCACGCGCCAGGCGGATCCAGTACTCGTAATCGAACGCGAAGTTCAGTCCCTCATCCAGCGGTCCGAACCGCTCGAACACCGACTTCCTGAAAAACAACGCCGGCTGGAGGATGCCCACCGAGTGTGTGAACTCGCGTTCGAGCGCCTCCGGATCCGAGTTGATGTACGCGTCGCGAAGCACGTTGCCATCCGGGTCCACAAACCGACCCCGGCAGTACACCACGTCCACATCGGGGTTCTTGGCGAAGACCTCCGCGATGTGGCGCAGAGCGTCAGGGTCAGAGTACACGTCGTCGGTGTTGAGCCAGGTGACGATGTCCGCCTTCGCGCGTGTGAAGCCGCGGTTGATCGCGTCGACCTGCCCGTTGTCCTTCTCGATGCGCAGGTCGACGCCGTCGGCCTTGTCCGCGTATTTGCGCAGGATGTCGGCCGTGCCGTCGGTCGAGCAGGCGTCCTGCACGATGTGCTCCGTCGGCGCGTAGGACTGGTTCCGCACGCTCTCGAGCATGCGCTCGACGAATTCGGCCTGGTTGTAGCTCGGGCTGACGATCGCGATCGTGGGCAGATCCGTCTCGGGCGCGAGCACCTCGACCGGGCGGAACGCCGCGGGCTTGCGCCAGCGCTTGGCGAAGCCCTCGATCTCCTGCTCGGTGTAGAAGTGCCTCGCCATCTTCGAGGTGAGCATCCGGTCGATATAGGCCTCCGGCAGGCGGATGCGATCGAGGAAGTCCGAGTACTGGCCCGAGTATTTCTTGTTCGCCCCGACGTTGGCGCGCCCGAGCGCGACGCTGTCCAAGCCGGTGAACTCGCGGAGCGCCGATTGCTTGTGCTCGTCAGGGTCCTCGGCCCTGAGCACCAATACGCTGTACCCGCCGGCCGACGTGATCAGCCGCTTGCGATCTTGATCGAAGGGCGTCGCGTACACATCCACACCGAACACCGGCTTGATGTGCAGATCAAAGTACTGCAGCGGGATGTCGTGCGAGTAGGTGTCCAGGAACTTCGCGATCAGCGCGTCGACGTCCTCGACCGACTTGGCGAGCAGATCCTTGTTCTGAAAGAAGGCGGAGATGTTGCGCGCGATCGGGTCGCGGACGAGGCTGACGATCCGCGCGGGCTTGCCCGGCGTGACGATCTCTTCCAGCACGCGGTACGACTGGCGGATGTGATCCTGGTCCTGACCGTCGGCCCTCAGCCTGGCGGCCACCTCGTCGAGGAACGCGCGGTCGAGGTGGTGCACCTGGAACACCGGGACGCCGAGTTCCTCAAGTGCCCGGCTCACGCTCGTCGAGGCGACCTTGCCCATCTGGGCGACGATGATCGGATCGCCGACGTGTGCCAATGAAGCTCCCGAGGCTGCGCTCTCGCTTGGGTGTTCCAAACTCATCCCCTGTTCGCCGTTTGGGTGACTCCGCTCGACGAGATCGCCCCCGCGCTCCGCCCGGACCTGCCCCGCCGCTGCCGGGGAGATTCTAGGTTGCGGCGACCGATCGGGGCGGCGGCCTCCCATCTTGGTCCGCTCGGGTTATCACCCCAACAGAGAATCGGCGATCGATTCAAATCACGCTGGAAACACAGAGCGAGGTGCTCATCGCACCGGATATCGAGCCGCTCCGTGCGAGAGGCGGGAGCTATGCTGGCGGCGATGCCCAAGGACCGAATCGACATCGCCGGGTGGCTCCGCGGGCACACCGAAGACGGCGACCGTCTCTGGGCGCTCAACGAGCGGGCCAACCGAACAGTCCGGTGGGGTCATTGGTTCCACGTCGCCAGCGCGTGCCTGTTCTGCCTCTGCGTCGCGATGCCCATCAGCTTCACCGAGGTTTCCGGCGGCATCTTGATGGGCGTCTCGCTGGCGCGGCTCTACGCGACCTGGCGCCTCTACCCCGCGCTGCTCTCGCGGCCCGTCGTTCTGGTTGGACTTCTGTATCTCGCGTACTCGCTGCTCGGGATTGTCTGGTCCGTCAATCCCGGGTTGGGTGTCGCCGAGGTCGACGCATTGCGCTGGTTCATGCTCGTGCCCGCGTTCTGGCCACTTCGGCATCTGCGCCGGTGGTTCGTCCTGTGCATTGTGGTCAGCTACGCGGTCGCCTACGGCGCGCAGACGGTGCAGGCCATGGCGTTCGAGTTCGGGTGGGAGAACCTCGACTTCGACGCCTATTCGAACCGGATCAGCTGCTGGTTCATGCCCGCCTCGGCCGGCTCGATCTTCCTGGCGGCGTTCGGGCTCCACCTGCCCGTCGCGCTCGACCCGAAGCACGCCCTGCGGTGGCCCGCGCGAGCGTTCGCTGTGCTCGCGTTGTTCTCGGTCATCGCGACCGGCGCGCGCGGGGCCTGGATCGCCGGGGTGTTGTTTTTCGTGCTCGCGCTGCTGCGTGCCGTGTGGCTGACGAAACACCGCGTGCGCGTGCTGATTCTGGGCGCTGTCATCGCAGCCATCGCGCTCCCCGCCGTGTGGCTGACGCTCGGCGACAGGATCCGGAGCCGGGTCGATGAGGGCCGCTGGGAGGTCGAGCAGGCCCTCGAGAACGACAACTACGCGACGAGCACCGGCGCGCGGATCAACATGTGGATCTGGGCCGGACGCGCGTTCGCGGCCAACCCGATCGTCGGCACCGGCACCGGCGGCTACAGGACATGGGTCGAAAGCGCGCAGCGGGAGAGAGGGATCTCCGAGGAGAGCCAGCCCATCGAGCGCAACGCGCACGGCGCGTACGTCCACATCGCGGCCACACAGGGGCTCGTCGGGCTTGCGCTCGTCGCGCTGCTGATCGCGGCACTGATTCTCGAAAGTTGGCCGAGCAGGCTCGATCACGAGACCTATCAGGCCGGGATCACAGGCGCGATCATCGCGGTGATGATCGTCGGGATCTTCGCGACGGTGCACCTGCACACACAGACCGCAGCCGTGCTCGGCACGTTCGCGGCTCTGTCGATGCGATCCTCGAATCGCTACCGACCGCCGGACTCCGGCTGTCCCTGACGCATCTGATCGAAATCGCGGGGCGTCATCATCCCGTGCCCGTCGTCCCAGGGTACAAGGTCCACATCGCCCAGGCTGTCGATGTACTCGAACCGCTTCTGCCACTCGGGCGTCAGCTCGGTGTGCTCCGCGGCGTCGTTCTCGGTGGCCCGTGTCTCAAAGCCCTTGCGCACGTAGTGCGTCAGATCACCGACCGAGTCACGCTCGACGGTGATCATGTCGACGTCGCCCTGCGGATCGAAGTCGATGTACGTCTCGATGCCGTCGTCGTACATCGCCGTGTACGTCACCACACGGTCGCCGGCGGCGGTGATGACGCGCGAGACGCGGACCTGCGTGGGCTTCTCGTATGGCTCGCCGCAACCGGTCAGGCAGGCGAGCAGGAGCGTGATAGCCGTGAGTTGGCGCACGCTAGTCGTCGGCCCTGAGTGTCTTGGGGCCTTCTTTGCCCGCGACGCGTTCCATATAGCCGTCGCCGCGTTTCTCGTACTTGGTGAACCCGAGGCGCTCGAGGTTCTTGTTCGAGAGCTGGCCCTTCTCCTTGAGGGGCGACCAGGTGCCGGCGATGTTGGGCGGGCTGATCGCGCGCCGGCAGGGCTGGCCCGTCTCGGGGTGCTTGGTGAGCGCATCGTCCTTCATGGACTGCACCCACTCGAAGCGCTCGCCGGTGGGCTCGCCCTTCTCATCAAGCAGCTCGTAGTCGTAGGTGGGCATTGGGCGCCTCCTTTACATGAACGTCCGGCCCGACTCCGGGTCCATCATCTTCCAGCCGAGCTCTCGGCAGATCCGGGCGAGCACGGGCCAGGCCGTCTCCTCGTCATCGACCGAGGCCATGAGCTGGTTGATCTCGTCGGCCGCGATGGGCACCTCGATCACAAGGCCCGGGCCGTAGAACGAGAGCGTCCCGATCGCGCCCTTGGCGCCGTCGGGCGCGATGTTGAACGGGCGCAGCGTGCGCTCGACCGAGCGGGGCGAGCCGATCTCGGCCATGCCCGCGCCGGCGTCTTCCGGGTCTCGCGGCTGAAACAGGATGATCTGGCGGCTGCCCACGCTGGGAGCATGATTCGCCGCAAAACGCCCCGAAGCCAGCACCGGCGAGTTATTCGCCCTTCTTGCGTTTCGCGATGAGCTCGGCGGCCTTCTCGACGAGGCTCGCCAGCGGCACGGGCTTGATCATGTACGCGTCCACGCCGATCGCCTCGGCGTACTCCTGGTGACGCTTGCCCTCGTTGGCGGTCACCATGATGACCAAGGGGCTGTCCTCGCGGCCCTTGATCTTCTCGAGCACCAAGAACCCGCTTCGGCCCGGCAGCATCATGTCGAGCACGACGAGATCGGGCGGATCCTCGTTGCAGTACGCCACGGCGGTGTTGCCGTCGCTGGCGGTCTCCGTCACGGCGCCCTCGGCGAGCATGGCGGCCTCGATGGACTCACGCACATCCGGATCGTCATCAACCACGAGAATCTGGACGTCTTCGAGCTTGCCGACGGTCAGTGTCTCAGCGCTCATATGCGTCTCCCTTTCTATCCCGACCCGCTTTCCACACTTGGCCAGAACTCAGTATGCCCCTCATCTGTTCCGATGGCAATGAGGGAAACGGCCAACTCTATTCGTATCACATGAATTGACGGTTCTGATGAAGCCAGAGTTCGGTACTCGTTCACGTCCGGGTAATCCCAGGTTCACTCCAAGCGGTCCCCGCCCAGGCGTTCCAGAGTCGCGGTATCGCGTTCGCTCTGCTCGACGATGCGCTCGACCTCGGCCTCGTCCATCCAGGGCAAATCCAGCATTTTGCGCCTGAGCACATCCGGGAAAGGCTTCCGCGTTCGCTCGTGTCGGGGCCTGCTTTTCCAGACTCTGTGCATCCAGAAATACTGCTCCGGCGCGGTGCGCACCATGTTCTCGATCGAACGCCTGTACCGAGCCGTGATGTAGAACAGCGGATCCGGCGAATCCTTCCAGTCTTCTGGGCGGATGACGTCGTGAATGTCAAAGCGGTAGCCCATCGCGTCCTGCCAACGACCGGTCGCGTGGTCGTGCAGCACGTCAACGCCATCGGGCCCGCGTCGCGGGCTGCGGACGCCGCCGCCGCAGATGATGCACGCGTTCGTCTGCATCGCGAGCATGCCCACGGATTTGTACGTGCTGGTGAGTCTTCCGAAAAAGGGCACGAAGAGCCCGCGGTCGCCCGCGTTCTGATCGGCGACAAACGCCGGAAGACCGCCTCGCTGCATCGCGCGGGGAAGCTCGCGCACAGCGCCGAACTTGTCGACCATCATCATGCCGCGTTTTTCGCGTACCTGTCGCACCCAGCGATCGAGCGGCTTGAGATCGAGCGGGCGGTACACCGCGTGCACGGGCACGCCGACCACCGCCATCGTGTAGCCGATCATCTCCCAGTTGCCGAAGTGCCCGGTGATCAGGATCACGGGTCTGTTCGCCAGCACCTCCGCGAACGCCTCGGACGCCTGACCGAATGACGCGTGTCGCTGCCAGCTGTCGCTCGAGATCAGCCTGGGTGTGTAGAGCATCTCCGCGCCGAGCTGGAAAAGGTGCCCCCACACACCCTGCGCGACGTGTTCGACGCGGTCGTCATCCCAGTCCGGGAATGCAAAGCGGATTCGCCCCATGCAGCGGTCGAGCTGCTTGCGGTTGAAGGGCATCCGCGAGAAGCCGCGACCCATGCGGTCCATCTGCTCGAGCGACGATTCGAGCCCGAACAGCTGGCACGCGGTCATCCCCGTGCGCAACGCCACCGAAAGCGGCCCATGCGACCAACCCGGCAGCCCGTCCTTGAGGCGTTTGCGTTTGCGGCTCACCCGGGGCTCAGCGCGTCCGCGAGCGGATGCGCCCGATCAGCGTGTAGAGACGGTTCTCGTTCAGCACAGGGATCGAGGTCCGCTGCGCCGACTCGAACAGCTCGTTGTACCGCTTGAGCTCGTTCTCCTTGCGGATGTAGATCTCAACGATCTCGATCGGTGTGGCGATACCCGGGGGCGGGGGAAGAACCGGCGGCTCACCCAAGACCAGGAAGTCGACGTCACCGGTGAGGTCATCGGTCGTCGTGCCGCCCCACTCCTCGATCATGGCCGTGATCTCGATCCGCTCACCCGGTGTGCGGTTGCCGTCACCGTTGGTGTCGAAATTGCCTGCGACGAGGAACTTGTACACCTTGTTCGGGTCGTAGACCGCATTGGCGATCACATCACCCGGAACGATCGGGTTGCCTGTACGTTCGAACAGCACGCGGCATCGGCTCGATGTCTCGCCGACGTTCACGACCTCGATCGCGCCCTTGCCCTGCGGGTAGTTGCCCTCGGCATCCGGTCGGATCTGCGTCTCGTCGTTATACACTGCGAAGTTCATCCCGAGGATGACATTCTGGCGACGACCGATCGAGATAAAGACCTCGTTCTCGCTCGGGTTGGTGTTGGCGACGTTGCCGTCGACCAGTGAGAACTCGGCCTTGGGCGCGAGCGAATCGCCCCGGCCCTGCTGCTGGAGCGATGAGACCTGGTCCTCGAGGAGCAGCTTTTCCTGTTCGAGGGTGCGGATGCGTGTGCTCATATCGTTCTGGGTCTGCTCGAGCTGGCTTCGGAGTTCGTTGATCTGCGTGACATAGCGCTGCTCGGTCGACTTGAAGCCGTCGCGATACTCGTTGTTGTCGGATTCGAGTTCGTCGACACGGGCCTGGAGTGCCGCGACGGTCTGGGTCTGCTGACGCTGGAGCGACTGCACGCGATCGGCCTCGGCCTGAAGGTTCTCTTGCGCACGCTGGCGGGCGGCCTCTGCGTCGGCGACGCTCTGGGTCAGCGATGCGACCTGGCCCTGAAGGCCACGGATGACACTCAGCAGCGAGCCCGTCGAAGCGCCCGGGATCGGCTCGGTCTTGGTCGTGAACTCATCGACACGGTCGCTCTTGTTGCCCGTGACTTTAGAGTACGTCGTATCGAGCGAGTTGCTCAGGTAGCGGACAAGGCTGACGCCCTGCTGCTTGGCCTTGGTGAAGTCGGCGTTGATCGCCGGGTCGGCGCGATCGGCCTCGCGGACATAGTCGCGGTAGTTCTGCTCGGTGTCCTCGATCTGTTTGCGATAGTCGAGGTTGTCGCCATACAGAATCACCGACACCACGAAGAGGCCGAACGCGATCACGCCCAGCAGACTGATCGTGATGACGACGCCCGCACCCGCACTGGTCCTTGCCGCCATGACACTTCACTCCAATCGGCGGGGTGTCCGCCGAGACTCGACCACTCCCCATGCCGGCGCTCCCGCGGCGATGGGAAAGATGTGTTCCGATTCCTGACCGCTTCGGGCGCTGAAGCCCGCAGGCATGCCGCCGATTCGGGGGCGATCCGTCACCCGCACCCAAGGCGGCACTGCCGGTCCCGGCCCAGGAGGCCGACACCCACACGCCGAGTCTCGCGGCCTGACCCCCCTACGTCAAGCGCCGAAACCCTTTCAAAGGCCGAACGACGCTTGTTTTCCGGTGCGCAAGCTTGCAACACCTTCCGATGTCCCCTGGCCTTGTGTTGCAGACTCCACTGTTTCTTCTTCATACTTTCTTCACATGTCGGCCGAGTCCGGCACTCCGGAGGTCACTCCACATGTTGCACACCCTTCTCCAGATCGATCCCGATTCTGCCGTCGAGGCGGTCACAAGCCTCGATGTTGTGCTACGGATCGGACTCGCCGCGGTGTTCGGCATGGTGGTGGGCTATGAGCGGAAGCTGTCCGAGAAGCCCGTGGACGGTCGCACCATGGCGCTCATCGCTGCCGGGGCAGCGGGATTCACCCTGATGGGTGTCGAGATCGCGTCCCAGGCCTCTCTCGGACACAATGTGCAGGTCGATCCGACGCGCGTGCTCGCGTACATCATCTCCGGCATCGGCTTCCTCGGTGCCGGCGCGATCCTGCATTCCAAGCGCGGCATCACAGGACTGACCACGGCGTCGAGCATCTGGACCTCGGCTGGCGTCGGCGCTGCGTGCGGTCTCGGGCTCTTTCTGATCGCCTTCACACTCTTCGGGGTGGTCTTCGCGATGCTCTGGATCCCGTGGCTCGGGTCGTTCAAGAGCGATGCCGACGCGCTCGAAGACGACTAATTCCGGACAATACATCCATGACCATGGCGGGCTCAGGTATGCTGAGATGATCTCAACTTCCGGAGGATCCGCCATGAGACATACCCGAAACACAGTCATCGTTGCCGCAGTCGCCGGAGCCTGCCTCACGCTTGGCGGCTGCGTCGCAAGCAGCAGCCCGAGGCTCTCGGTGAGCACCACCACGCAGCGGCGCGTCACAACCGATCGCTCGACGAGCTACGCCGAGACCAACGACGACCGGCGCATCACGCCCGCGCGCATGCTCGCCAAGGGTCCGATCGAGGGTCGGCGCACGCTCGGCACGCCGATCCCGCTCGACAGCCGCAACATCCTCATGATCCCGTTCGCGATCGAGGACAAGAAGGGCGCGTTCGACGACAAGGATCCGTACAACACTGGCGGCGGACGCGAGAGCGGCATGAAGCTCTCGACCGGCACGTTCATGGAACGCCCCAAGCTTCCTCAGCCTCGCGGCGGCGAGGTCCGCTGGCACAACGTCTTCTTCCACGACCTCGACACGGGAGAAGACTGGGCGCTGCTCGACTCGCGGGCCGTCGTCAGCCACTACCAGACCTTCTGGAAACGCGAGGGCGACGGCTGGGAGCAGACCACCGACCTCATCGTCTTCGCCGTCACCACCATCGACTCCGACGGCGACAACGTCCTCAACGACGACGACGCCCGCATGCTCTACGTCTGCGACGGCGACGGACGCAACGCACGACGCATCTCGCCCGAGAACGCGCAGATCATCGGATTCCGGCTCGACCCCGACGCACGAAGGCTCTGGCTCTCGGCCATCGTCGACTCCAACGCCGACGGCGAGTTCGAGCCCATCGATGACCGCATCCCCTACTACTGCGACCTCGACACGGGCGAGATGGCTAAGCCCATCGTCAGCGATGACACACTCCTCCGCTCGGACGAGCTGATGGGCAGGTTGAGCGTGTTGAACTCCGACGAGTAAACCTGCGGGCCGAACTCATCGCGATTTCTTGCCCTCCGCAAGCATCACGATCGCCTTGGCGATCCTGCGGTCTCGCGTCTCGGTCTTCTTCGCTTCCTCGATCCACTGCACGTACTCACGCTTGTGGGTGTACGAGAGTTCTTTCCAAAAAGCAGCAGCCGCGAGCTCGGCCTTCATCGCGGCTGCAAAGTCCTTCGGCGCCTTGATCACGCGCGGGGCGGTGTCCGGCTCGATTGTCACTTTCACCTTGTCGCCCGCCTCCTTGCCGATCTTCTCGCGGATCGCCTTGAGCACAATCAAGAGGTGGCAATCCGTGCCCATGCGGACAGCGGTGCCCCGGTAGGGCTCACCGTCGAAGGTCGCCTTCACCTTCGGGCGTTTGCTCCCAAAGACTTTCTCGACGTCGAACGGGATCTCGACATAGGCTCCGCCGCCGTCGTGGGCTTTGATCTTCGCTGTGAAACTGCGAGCTTTCTGTTCGGCCAAGGCTGCTCTCCGGCGTGTGTGAACCCACGCCGGAGAGCATACCGATCGGCTCATCGGATTGGAACACTCAGCGTCGACGCCTGAGGAGCAGTCCGCATGACGGAGCGAGCAGAGCAAGCGACGCCGGCGCCGGAACAACGGTCAGCGTGAGATCCACGAACGCGAACTGACCGATGCCGTCACCCGTCGTCAGCGTCGAGACGTCGAATGTGTAATCGCCCGCCGGCAGCGTACCCATGGCCGAGATCGGCTCGTTCATGCCGAAAACGGTGTTGGATGCCTCGAAGACGACCACCCCGCCGCTGTCGCGGAGTTCGACGTGCCAGTTGTCGCCAACGGTGATGTCACCGATGCCGGCGATGGTGAAGTCCGAGTCGCCCGAGACACTGAAGTTCGTGCGCGCGAGCGTGCTGGTGACATCCGCAGCTGTGCCGAAAAGGATTAAGACATCCGAGGCGCAATACGCATCGAACGTAAAGACACCGCCCGCGTGGCTGGCGTTCGCGTTGATGATGGCGTTGGACTGGTCGAACGTCGGCTGATCGAGCCCGCCGCGGGCGTTGCGGAAGAAGGGCACGATCTCGAATCCGCCAGCCTCGTCGAACGACTGGTTGCCAACGTCGACGATCACGGTCCCGCTCGGGTCGGAATCGTCAATCTCGAATGCGTTGAATGTGTTCGTGCCGACGAAACGGAAATCGGCCGAAGTCACCTGGGCGGCAGCGCCCCCGGCGAGCGCCGTGATCGCAAACGCCGAAAGCAAGCGTGCCGAGTCTGTGCAATGTGTCATGAAGGCTCTCCTCAGATCTGTTCGAGCAGCGCGAGCCCATCCCCACGCCGCTACGAGAAAATCCGGTGAGCCTCAAGCCGACACGACAGCATGCCTCGGGAAATCATCGAGAAAGTCGACTCAAACACCCGAGATCGGGTAGTCACACGCCACGATCGCTCGAGCCGAGCTTGTCGAGTTCGCCCGCGTAGCGCTCGCGGAGCGGCTCGACAACCTCGCGCAGGAACCGCTCCGTCTGCTCGACGCTCCGGCCCACGTACTTCATCGGATCGAGCAGCTGATCCTCCGTGAGCAGATGGTGCACGCTCTTGAACGCGTCGTCATTCCGCAGACGCTCGATGAGGTCGTTGTCGAGGCCCTCCTGCTTCACGCGGTGCCCGGCGGCCTGCGCGTGCACGCGGATCTTCTCGTGCAGATTCTGGCGGTCACCGCCCGCTTTGACGGCTTCCATCATGATGTTCTCCGTCGCAAGGAACGGCAGCTCCGCCATCAGGTTCTTGCGCACCATCGCCTCGTTCACGACGAGCCCCGACGCGACCTGGTGCATGAGGTCGAGCGCGCCGTCGAGCGCCAGGAACGCCTCGGGCAGCGAGAGCCTGCGGTTCGACGAGTCATCGAGCGTGCGCTCGAGCCACTGCGTGGCGGCCGTGTCGTAGGCGTTGCCCACGAGATTCATGACGAAGCGCGTGAGGCCGCAGATCCGCTCGCACTTCATCGGGTTCCGCTTGTAGGGCATGGCCGACGAGCCGATCTGGTTCTTGCCGAACGGCTCGTCGATCTCCTTGCGGTTGGAGAGCAAGCGGATGTCGGTGGCGATCTTGTGGAGGACGGAAGCGATTGAAGCGAGGTCCGCAAGGATGAACGTGTCGTACACTCGCGGGTAGGTCTGCCCCGTGAGCTGAAACGCCGCCTGTTGTGCAATCTTCTTGAGCGGCGCATCTGAGAGCACTTTGTCGAATTCATTGCAGAGCTGGCTCGGTTCCGATGTTGCATCCGCACCGGGGACCAACTCACCTCGCGCCGCCAGAAACTTCATCTCAAAGCGGTCAACCTGATCAACATCGCCGCCAAACAGATTCATGAATGATGCTTGTGTTCCTGTCGCTCCGCGGAGCCCTCTGTTGTCCGCAAGCGGGTAGCCCGTTGAGAGCCTGTCTTCGCACAGCACAAGGTCATACGCCCATCCTGAAATCCGGCGCCCGACGGTTGTTGGCTGCGCAGCTTGGTAGTGTGTAAACGCAAGTGTCGGAATCGAAGCCTGGCTTTCAGCGGATTCCCCTAGCCCACACACCGCGAGTTCCAGTTTCGATTGGATCAGTTCTTTCGCCTCGTAAAGAACCGCCAGATCCGCATTGCACACCACATCCTGGCTCGTCATCCCGAGATGGATGATCGGGCGCGCCTTGGGGCACCTGTCCCCCCACGCGTGGACGTGGGCCATCACGTCGTGGCGCAGCTCGGCCTCGTACTTGGCCGCCAGCGCCAGGTCCTCGTCGGTGACTTCCAAGTTCGCCCGGAGCTCCTCGATCTGCTCGGGCGACACGAGCGGTGCTCGCCCCTGTGTCTGGGGCCAGTCCTTGGTCACCTCGTACTGGGCCTCCGCCACGGCGAGCCAGATCTTCCGCCAGGTCTGGAACTTGTGCCTGGGCGACCAGATCCGGCACATCTCCGGGCTCGCGTTCCGGGCCGCCAGAGGGCTGGTGTACGTGTCGTGAGGGCCGATGGGGGCATTCTCGGGCATGGGTCATTATCCCCCCGGGGCCAGCCTGAAACCGCCCGGCCCGGTGCCGGAATACCCTGCCAGCGGGAGCCGTTCCGCGAGAGTCGCTGCGGAGAGTCCACGAGGAGGTCGCCGGTATGTCCAATCACAAGCTCAAGCTCACGCTCGCCCTCGCCGCGGCCCTGCTCTCGGGGCACTCGGCCGCCCAGGACGACGACGACAAGAACCACAGCCCATCGACGCACACAACCGCTGACCTGCCCGACGGCTTCACGGTCCTCGAGAAGCACGTCGAGGCGATCGGCGGCGTCGAGGCCAACATGAAGATCAAGGGCCTGCAGATGGTCGGCACTTTCGAGATGCCAAACGTCGGACCCGGTGGCATCTCGGGCACGATCGACATCAAGATGGCCGCCCCGAACAAGCGTGTCATGGCGATCAACGTCGAGGGCTTCGGCGAGATCAACCAGGGCACCGACGGCAAGGTCGCCTGGACCACGCAGATGCCCGGCACGCCCCCGACCGTGCTCGAGGGCGAGGCCGCCCAGGAGCAGATCGACGACGCCGAGTTCTACGGCCGCGTCAAGCCGCGTGAGCAGTACACCTCCGCCGAGACCGTCGGCGTCTTCACACACGACGACGTCAAGGTGTACAAAGTCAAGCTCATCGATAAGAGCGGCAAGCACTCCGAGGCGCTCTACGAGGTCGAGTCGGGCCTGCTGCGCAAGCAATCGTTCAAGGATTCCGCCGAGGACACCGCCTTCTCGTCCGAGACCGAGTTCAACGACTACCGCGCCATCGATGGCGAGGTGAGGATGCCCTTCCAGCTCGTCGTCGAGGCCAATCAGATGGGCCAGGTCATCACCTTCGAGAAGGTCGTGACAGACCCCAAGTTCGCCGAGGACGCGTTCGATGCGCCTGGCTCGCTCTGAAACCATGACCAGACTGCCCGCCGAATAGCCGGGCTCACCAGCAGGGCGCCATCTCCCTTCAAGATGAAAACCCGGGATCCGAGTTTCGGAACAAGCCCGGGCGGGGATGCCCTGCGCACCAAAACAGATGGAGAATTTCGATCATGACACGCCCAACCCTCAGCCTTTCGCTCGCCCTCGCCTCGGCTCTGCTCACGAGCGCGGCAGTTGCCCAGGACGACTCGGCACCGGCCAAGCAGACGCAGAAAGCCGACGCCTCGCTCCCGGACGCGTATGACGTCCTCCAGAAGCACGTCGAGGCGATCGGCGGCTACGAGAAGAACAAGGCGTTCGAGGCCGTCCGTATGTCGGGCGACTTCGAGATGCCGGCGATGAACATCGCGGGCAGCATCGTGATCAGCTCCAAGGCACCCAGCAGCACGGTGATCGAGGTCAACCTCGGCGCGATCGGCCGGGTGGAACAGGGGACCAACGGCACCGTCGCCTGGACGAGTCAGCCCGGACAGGAGCCGCAGGTCATCGAGGGGCCGACAGCCGAGACACTCAAGAACCAGGCCGACTTCTACGCCCAGATCGAGCCGAAGAAGACGTACGTCAGCGCCGAGACGGTCGCCGTCGTCGAGCACGACGGGGTCCGGTGCTACAAGCTCAACCTTGAAACCAAGTGGGGCGAGCACCAAGTTGGGCTGTATGAGGTCGAGTCGGGGCTGATGCGGAAGCTGTCGATCCGTGCGAGCGCCGAGTCCGACCACTACATCAACGAGACCGGGTTCAGCGACTACGCGGAAATCCAGGGCGTCAAGCACGCCAGGCGCCTCGAACTCATCAACGGCGGCATCAAGCAGCTCATCGTCTTCAAAGACGTCGAACTCGATCCCGAGTTTGCGAACGGGCACTTCGACCCGCCCGGCGCCCTGTAATCTGCCAGACCAGAAACTGCTCCAAGATCGCCCCGGATCCCGGGGCATTCTTTCTTTTGTGGGAACCGTTCACGAGCCGCCGCGTCCAATCGTGAGGTCACACCGAGGAGCCGTATCCATGCGCACGCCGATCGCACTGCTGCCTGTTGTCCTCGCCGGAACGCTGGTCCTCGCGCCCAGCCCGGGCAACGCCGAATCGGGCGTGCCGACTGCGATTCAGCCCACGAGCAACCTGCCCGACGGGTTCAAGGTGCTTGAGGACTACGTCGAAGCCCTCGGCGGCGAGAAGGCCTACCGCAAGCACAAGACCGAGGAACTCGCCGGCACGATCGAGATCCCCGCCGTCGGCGCCAGCGGTACGGTCGTGCTCCGACGCGAAGCCGACACCAAAACGAAGGTGACGATCGAGCTTGAGGGCCTCGGCTCGATCGTCCAGGGCACCAACGGCGAGGTCGCCTGGCGCGCTCAGCTCGGCATGCCCACCGAAATCCTCGAAGGCGACGAGGCCAACAAACTCATCAACGAGGCCAACTACTACGCCCCCGTCGAGCCCCGCAAGACCTACACCGAGGCCAAGACCGTCGGCAAGATCACGTTCGACGGAGTTGAGTGCTACCAGCTCGAACTTATCACACGATGGGGCGATCACCAGGTCGGACTCTTTGAGGTGGAATCGGGCCTGCACCGCAAGATCTCAACTCGCTCCGCGCCCGGCTCGGACACCTTCACGACCGAAACCACCTACAGCGACTACCGCAAGGTCAAGGGTGTCAAACGCCCGTTTGCGCTCGAAATCAGCGCGATGGGCATGAAGCAGGTGATCAGGTTCGACTCGATCGAGCTTGGTGTGAAGTTTGCCAAGGACACCTTCGACCCGCCAAAGAACTGAACCCTCCGGGTACACTCGTGCTCGATGGGCGACGAACGGTTCGAGATCACGACGGTCTGGACGGGCAACACGGGCTCGGGGACGTCGTCGTACACGGGCTACGAGCGATCGCACGAATTCCGCGCCGAGGGTCGACCCGCGCTGCCCGGATCCTCGGCGCCCGTGTACCAAGGCGACGGGTCGCGGTACAACCCGGAGGAGCTGCTCATCGCGTCGGCCAGCGCGTGCCACATGCTCTGGTATCTGCACCTGTGTGCGCAATCGGGCGTCGTTGTCGAGTCGTACGAGGACTCGGCGTCCGGGGAGTTGACGATCTACCCAGCCGGCTCGGGTGAGTTCGCGGGCATCACGCTCCGCCCGCGTGTCACGATCAGGGCCGGCTCCGACCAGGAGATCGCCATGCGACTCCACGCCGAGGCCGGCGGCATGTGTTTCATCGCGCGGTCGCTCAGATGTGAAGTGTCGCACGAGCCGACGGTCACAATCGCGGAGTAGGCCGCCGGCGCGAGGTGGTACCATCAGGCCGTGAGCGACGGAACGGGTCATTCCAACGGCAGGCTCCGGCAGGACGCCGAGAGGCCCAGCGACGAGGATCTCGTCGCGGCGATCCGCAGCGCGGACACCCCGGAAGCCGTACGCGAAGCCTGGCGCGAGCTGCTCGTCCGCTACCAACCGATGATGCACACGCTCTGCCGGCAGATGCTGGGCCCAAAGTCCTCGGTCGAGGACGCCTGCCACGACGCCCTCGTGAAGGTCATGCGGGGCCTGCACTCGTTCGATGACCGGGCCCGGGTCTCGACCTGGATCTATCGGGTGACGGTCAACTGCTGCCTCTCGCGGATCCGCAAAGAGTCCCGGAACAGGACCGTCACCCTCGATTCCGAGCTGAAATCCGCGTCCGAGCCCGGTTCTCAGGGTGCCCGACCCACGCTGGGCGATTTCCTGCCCCAGTCGCGGGAACCGATCCCGGGGCGGAGCGTCCAACAGGAGGACCAGAGGGCCCTCGTGATCGAGGCCCTCGGGAACCTGGACCCGGATCTTCGGAGTGTTCTGCTCCTCCGGGACGCCCAGGGCTTGGATTACGCCCAGATCGCCGAGCTGCTGGAGGTCCGGGTTGGTACGGTCAAGAGCAGGATCTTCAGGGCGCGGCTCGCCCTGAGACAGATGGTCGAGAGCATCCGGGCGGCAAGGCTCGGGCCGAGCGAGGCGAAAGAGACGAAGGACTGATCGAGAGAAGCATGTCGGACACGAACCGTGACATCTTCATCGCCCTGATCGACGCGGGGCTCGACGAATCGACGATCCTCTCGTTCATCGAGGGCGCGTCGGTCGACGCCGCGGCGATCGTCGAGGCGCTCGGCACCGACGCGCACCTGGCCGACCTGGTCTGGCAGCTGCGCGCCGATCGTCAGGCGCTGATGGAGGCCTCGACACCATCCGTCACACTCGCCGAGACCGAGGCGATGGTCGAGTCGGTGCTCGAGCAGGAGCTGGTCGAAAGGATCGACGCGGACGACCTGGCCGCGATCGAGCAGTCGGGCCGTTCGTCGAGTGACGTGCGCAAGCCGACGCACAAACCCGTCAAAGTCCGACGCGTGCGCCGGATGCCGAGCCGAGCCAAGCGGATCACCTACGCCTTTGCCGCAGCCGCAGCCGTGGTGCTCGTTCTTGGTGTCGTACTCCCGCGACTTGACTTCGACCTCGACCAGCCGAAGCGCACAGAACGCACGATTGCCGAGGCGAACGAAGGTCAGGACGCACCGATCCGTCTCGCTCAGGACGATGCGCAAGATACGTCCGAACCCGTCGAGACTTCGCCCAAAGCCATCGAGGATCGACCGAGCATTTCGAGCCGACCGCTCTCACGCCCGATCGTGGTCGCCTCGGCATCCGACGCGTTGGAACTGGCGCGTCAGGGTCGGCTCATCGTGCGTCTGTCGGGTTCGCGTGCATCCTCGATCGACGAAACACGGCGCCTGCTCGCGGGTGACAGCGAGCTGGCCCGCTTCGCGGCTGTGGAAGGCGCGGTCGAGGAAGAGCGAGCCATCGCACTAGCGAACGCTTTGCCAATCACCGAACAGCCGATCCTGGCGAGCGGAGATGATGCGCCCGCGTCCGCCCCTCGCACGACGCGTGTGCAGCGCGGCGCGTACATGCTCCGCGTCGAGCCGAGCGAGCGGGCGTTCACGCTCCTGATCGCCAAACTCAGATCCGATCGCGCGATGACCATCGAACTCGTCGGCTCGGTCGAGCCCGTCACGACACCCGCGACGGCCCGCGACATCACCAGCCTCGCCGGCGAGCCCGCGTCGTGGCGATCACGCATCAGCGTGCCGGTGGTTGTTGAAGCGATCGAATGACTCCGATCAGCCCGTGACGATATTGACAAGCCGACCAGGCACAACGATGACTTTGCGCACGTCCTTGCCCGCGATCAGCTCGGCGATCGTGTCTTCCTTCAGAGCCAGCTCGCGGAGTTCGTCCTCGCTCGCGCCCGCGGGCACACTCAGTCGCGCCTTGACCTTGCCCAGGATCTGCACGGCGATCTCGACCTCGCTGTCGACGAGCATCGATTCCTCGTAGCCGGGCCAGTCCGCGTGCGCGACGCAATCCTCGTGGCCCAGCTTGTGCCACAATTCCTCGGCGAAGTGCGGCGCAAACGGCGCGAGCACCCGCACGAAGCGGTCCATCTGATCCCGCGTGACACCCGTCTTGAGGGCGGCGTTGACGAACTCGATCATCGAGGCGATCGCCGTGTTGAACGCCAGACGCTCGACGTCCTCGCCCACCTTGGCGGTCGTGCGGTGCAGCTGCTTCTCGACGCCCGCGTCGGCGGTGTCCGCAAAGACAAGCGAGCCCGTGTTCTCGTCGACGCATAGGCGCCAGGCGCGCTGGAGGAAGCGGAAGAGCCCGACCGTGTCGTCGGTGTTCCAGGGCTTGCTCGCCTCCAAGGGGCCCATGTACATCTCGTACAGGCGGAACGTGTCGGCGCCGAACTCCTCGATGATGTCATCGGGGTTGATGACGTTGCGCAGAGACTTGGACATCTTGGCGATCGTGCGCATGACCTCGTCGCCCGTGCGCGCCTCGAAGAATCGGCCGCCCTTTTCCTCGACACAGTCGACACCGACGAGGCTCTTGTCGGTGCGCATGAAGGCGTGGCTCGTGATCATGCCCTGGTGGAAGAGCCTGCGGTAGGGCTCGGGGCTCCTCAGGTGCCCAAGGTCGTGCAGGATCATGTGCCAGAACCGCGCGTAGAGCAGGTGCAGCACCGCGTGCTCGGCGCCGCCGATGTACAGATCGACGCCGCCTTCACCCAGCCAGTAGCTGTCGGCTTCTTCGCTCACGAACGCCTGATCGTTCTTCGGATCGAGGTAGCGGATGTGATACCAGCACGAGCCGGCCCAGCCGGGCATGGTGTTGGTCTCGCGCACGACGGGGGTGCCCGGGTCGAGCGTATCGACACCCGCGGCCGCCGCGGTCGTGTGCACCCAGTCCGTCGCCTTGCCGAGTAGCGGCTGCGGATCCTCGCTCTCCTCGGGGTGATAGTCTGTCAGATCGGGCAGCAGCACCGGCAGGTGTTCTTCCGCGACGGCGTAATGATTGCCGGCTTCGTCGAACACGATCGGGAAGGGCTCGCCCCAGTACCGCTGACGGCTGAACAGCCAGTCGCGCAGGCGGAAGTTCACCTTCTTGTGCCCGATGCCCGTGTCCGTGAACCACTTCACGATCGCAGCCTTGGCGCCGTCCTGGTCGAGGTTGTTCAGGCTGACGTCATCGTTCGCCGAATTCGCCGCGTAGCCGGCGCCGGCGTACGACACGCCGGTGTGCGCGAAGTAGCGGGCTTCGCGGAAAATGTCCTGCAGCTCGGCGAAGTTCGCCACGCCGAGATCTTCGAGTGAGGACTCGTACTCGCGCCTGATCGTGCCGCGGGCGTTCTCGCCGTAGAGCGGGCCGGCGTCGTGCTCGCGGCGCGTGCGGACCGCCTCGAGCACCTCCGGGTACACGTCGGGCGGCAGGCTCGAGGTCGTCACGAGGCCCAGGAAGTCGGCGAGCACGTGCTTCCAGCGGTCGGTCGTGCGTTCCTCTTCGTCGGCGTGTAGGACGAAGTACGACATCGCCAGGATCGTGCGCGGGTAGACGACGTCGCGGATCGGCAGGTCAAACTTCTGCGCGAACTCGTAGTCGCGCTTGTCGTGCGCGGGGACAGCCATGATCGCGCCGAAGCCGTAGGTGGCAAGCACGTAGTCGCTCGTCCAGACGGGGATCCGCTCGCTCGTGGCGGGGTTGATCGCGTAGAGCCCGGTGAAGCACCCGGTCTTGTCCTTGTTCTCCATCCGGTCCTTGTCGGAGCGGTTGCGGGCCGCCTCGACGTACGCGGCGAGCTCGGCGATCGGAGTGCCCTCGCGCGGGGCTTTGAGGACCGCGGCCACCGCGTCGTGCTCGGGCGCGACGACCATGTACGTCGCGCCGAAGATCGTGTCGGGCCTCGTCGTGAAGACCCGGACCGCTGGCGTGAACTCGGTGTCGGTGTCCGGGTTGTCGAGGTCGAGGTCCAGCTCGAAGTCGACCTCGGCGCCCTCGGAGCGCCCGATCCACTCACGCTGCTGCGTCTTGGTGCTCTCGGGCCAATCGAGCTCGTTGAGCCCGGTGAGCAGGCGGTCGGCCAGAGCCGTGATGCGGAAGAGCCACTGCTTGAGGGGCTTGCGCAGCACGGGGTGCCCGCCGCGCTCCGAGCGCCCATCGATGACTTCTTCGTTGGCGAGCACCGTGCCCAGGGCCGGGCACCAGTTGACGGTCTGCTCGCCGACGTAGGCCAGGCGTTGGTTGTCGATGAACGTGCGCTGCTCGGTGGCGGTCAGTTCGTGCCATTGGCGGACGCCCATCGGCTCGCCGCCCAAGGCCTCGGTGGCTTTCTCGGCTCTGGTGATGCGGACGAGCTCGCCCTCGAGCGAGACGCGGCCCGTGCCGCCCTCCATGAGCTGGATGAGTTCGGCGATCGGTCGGCAGCGGGACTCTTCCTCGTCGTACCAGCTGTTGTAGATCTGCACGAAGATCCACTGCGTCCAGCGGTAGTAGTCCTCGTCGATCGTCGCGAACTCGCGCGACCAGTCGTAGCTGAAGCCGAAGCGCTTGAGCTGTCGGCGGAAGGTCTCGATGGTCTTGCGCGTGAACGAGGCCGGGTGCTCACCCGTGTTGATGGCGTGCTGCTCGGCGGGCAGGCCGAAGGCGTCGAAGCCCATCGGGTGCAGGACGTTGAAGCCCTGCATCCTTTTGTACCGGCTGACGATGTCGGTCGCGGTGTAGCCCTCGGGGTGGCCGACGTGCAGGCCCGCGCCGGAGGGGTAGGGGAACATGTCCAGCGCGTAGAACTTGGGACGCGAGGCATTGAAGCCCGGCTCGCCCGGGTTGGGCACGCGGTATGTGCCCCGCTCCTCCCAGACGCCCTGCCACTTGCGTTCGAGATGGCCCGCGAGCCTCGCGGTGTAGCGGTGCTCGGGTGCGTCGCTCGTCTGGTTGCTCGCGTGATCGGCCATGATGTGTGAGTCTAGGGTCTTTCCTTGTGTTTCAGAGCCGCCCCACTCAACCTGTCCGCTCACAAGCGCCGATGGCCCATGAACCCGAGACGCGACCCCGAAAGGAACCCGAAGCCCGCATGCCCACGCACGCCCTCATCCTGTCCCGCGGCACGCGGACCGCCAGCCCGACCGGGCACCAGGTTCAGGGTTTCCTCATGTACGCGGATGAGTTGCGCGACAAGCTCGGGCTGACGACCGAGCTGCGCGACGTTAAGACACTCGCGGATATCCGGGCCGGGCTCGAAGACGCGTGCAGAGCCGGGTCGGGTGTGGACGCGGTGCTGGTGATGCCGCACTGGTCGGACACCGCTGAGGATCTTGTCGAGCTGTTCGCGGATTTCGCCAAGCGCGAGCCTCGCCCGAAGCTGGTGATGCTGGATTACTACGCCCCGACGAGCTCGCCACACTTCGGGGTGCTGCCCTTTGTCGATATGTACATCAAGCGTCAGACGCTGCGGGACGTGGCCCAGTACCAGCGCGACTACGCGGGCGGGTTCGTGTACGCCGATTTCGTGCAGGGGGCGCTTGGGTTCGACCTCGGCGATTGGCGCTTCGGGAGCAGGCCCGACCCGGCGCACATCCACAAGCTGGTCAGCGGCTGGAACTTGGGCGTGTGCTACCGCAACCGGATGCTCTTGCGTCTGACGGACATCGCAGGGGTGCCCTGGCGGCTGCGCCCGATCGATGTGAACAGGCGCGTGGGCTCGTTGAACCGCGCGGGCAAGCAGGAATGGTACCAGTTCAGCCGGGGCAAGCTGCTCGACGAGGTCGAACGCCTCGAGAAGCAATTCCGCATGACCGGCACCGGGCGCTCGAGCGCCAAGCGGTACTATATCGAGCTCGGACTCAGCAAGATCACGCTCAGCCCGTTCGGCTGGGGCGAAGTCTGCTTCCGCGACTACGAGGCCATCGCCAGCGGCTCGCTGCTCGTCAAGCCCGACATGGCGCACCTCGAGACCAGCCCGGACATCTACATCCCGGGCGAGACGTACGTGCCCATCCCGTGGGATTTCCAAGGCGCGAGCGAGGTGTGCGAGCGGTATCTACGCGACCCGAAGGCGTCGAAGCGCATCATCAAGAACGCCCGCGCGGCGCTGAGGGACTACTTCAAGAAGGGTGGTTTCGTGCGGGATATCGAGCGGACGCTCGGAAGGGTCGTTCAATTCCAGAGATGACACGCAAGCTCATCACTGCACTGTGGTACTTGTCAAGCGCCGTCGTTTGCGGCGGAGCCTTGATCCTTCTGGCACTCATTTTCGCCTGTGTGTGGTACCCGGCAAATTGGATGGGCACAGCTATCCAAGCCACACTCACCTGCGTGCTCATCGCATCGCCCGTTGTCGTGGCCTGCGCAAAGTACATCGAGAAATGCGCGAACAGGTAGCCTCAGACTCCAACCTTCTCGCGCGATTTCTCTTCGAACAGCTTCTTCGCCTCGCCCGCGATATAGAAGCTGCCCGTGATGCACATCAGGTCGCCCTTGCCGAGTGCCCTTGCGGCGGTGTTGATCGCGCTCTTCACGTCGGGCTCGACCTGGGCCATCTTGCCGGTGAGCTCGGTGTAGCGCGAGCGCAGCATCTCGGGGTCGGCAGCCCTTGGGTTCGCGCTCGACTTTGTAAAGACGATCTTGTCGGCACCGCGCGAGATCTCTTCGAGCAGCCCGTCGATGTCTTTGTCGGCGGCACATCCGAAAACCACGACCATCGAGTCGTATCGCGTGTGCGCCCCGATCGCTCGGACGAGCGCCGCGACCGAATCGCGCGTGTGCGCGCCGTCGACGATGATCCGCGGGTTCGCCCAGATGAGTTCCGCCCGGCCGTGGCGGCGCGTCCGAGCCAAGCCCTCGGCGACACGGACTTCGGGCGTGTCGAAGCCCAGCACCTTGAGGCAATCGAGGGCCGCCAGCGCGAGCCCACAGTTGAGCGCCTGGTGCTCGCCCGGCAGGGGTACGGCCAGGTGCTCGTACTCACCACGCTCGGTCATCAGGCCCACCCGCATGTGCGGGCCGAGCTTCGGGTCCGCCTCGAAACGCTGGTTGAACTCGATGTCTCGCCCGAGCACCGCGAAGGGAGCCCCAACGCGATCGGCGATCTCGCGCATGGCGTCGAGCGCCTCGTCGGACTGCGGCACGGTCAGCGCGGGCACACCCGGCTTGAAGATCCCAGCTTTCTCGCGTGCGATCTCGGCGAGCGTGTTCCCGAGGATGTGCGTGTGTTCGAGCTGGATCTGCGTCACGCAAGTCACCGAGGGAGTGACAATGTTCGTCGCGTCGAGCCGGCCGCCGAGCCCCACCTCGAGCACCGAGATGTCCACGGCCTGCTCCGCGAAGTGCCGCAGCGCCATCGCGGTGAGCACCTCGAAGTAGCTGACCGAGCCGAACTCGGGCTCGATCATGCCGGCGGCAGCGATGACTGTGTTGAAGTGTTTGACGAAATCGTTCTCGGAGATCGGCTCATCGCCGATGCGGATGCGTTCGCGGACATCGACGAGGTGGGGCGATGTGTACACCCCGACGCCGTAGCCGCAACCGGTCAGACTCGCGGCGATCATCTCGACCACCGAGCCCTTGCCCTTGCTGCCCGCGACGTGCACGAACGGCATCCCGTTCTGCGGGTCACCGACCGCGGCGGCCAGGGCGCGCATGCGGTCGAGCTTGAAGTGCTCGTCCGCGACGGACTTGTCTGGACGCACCTTCTCCATGTTCGGGAGCGATTCGAGATTTCGCACCGCCTGCGCGTAGCTGCGCGTCGGCTTCATCTCGGCGATCGACTCGTAGCCGGGCGATTTCTTCCTGGTCTTGTTCGGGTGTGTGTCGCGCTGGGCGGGCATCGAGTCTCACTCTACACAGCGTTTCACGGCGTTCCAAGACGGAAACACCGAACTCTCTGAGATCCATCGCTGCCCAAAGGACAGCCTACGACAGCAATCAACACACAACCGACATAATGTCCACAGAGCACACTCGGGTACTTCCCTGGTCCGGCTCGCCCATCCGGGGTGATTTACACCCGGGATTGGTTGGCCTCGGTCATCAGTCGCTTCATTTCCGTGACAGCTCCGCGCATGCCCGAGTAAATAGCTCGGCTCACAATTGCGTGACCGATGTGCAGCTCCTCGATGCCCGGCAGTGCGGCGATCGGGCCGACGTTGTGGTAATTGAGTGCATGCCCGGCGTTGAATCGCATACCCGAGCCGCGGATACGCTCGCCCGCGCCGGAGACCCGCGCGAGTTCGTCGGCGAGCGCTTTCTTGCGGAAGTCGCCCCCCTCGGCCGCGAAGGCGTGCGCGTACGGCCCGGTGTGCACCTCGCAGACGTCAAACCCAGCCAGCTTGCACGCGTCGAGCTGGCGATCGTCGGCGTCGATGAACGCGCTGACCAGCAAGCCCGCGTCGTGCAGACGTACCACAACCTCGCGCATGTGCTCGGCCTGTCCCACCACGTCGAGCCCGCCCTCGGTCGTCACTTCCTGACGGCCCTCGGGCACGAGCATGACCGTGTGGGGCTTCAAGCGCTCGGCGAGGGCGACCATCTCGGGGGTGGCCGCCATCTCGAGGTTGAGCTTGACCTTCACGAGCTTGCGCAGGAGTTCGACGTCGCGGTCCTGGATATGGCGCCGGTCCTCGCGGAGGTGGACGGTAATGCCGTCGGCCCCGCCGAGCTCGGCCTCGTGGGCCGCGCGGACGGGGTCGGGCTCGCCCGTGTGCGGGTCCATGCCGCGATACCGCGCCTGGCGGACGGTGGCGACGTGATCGATGTTCACTCCGAGCTGGATCATGGGCAATCCTAGTGAGCTGCGGCTATGCGGATCTCCTGACTTCAACGGCACTACCCATCAGAGATGGGTAGTGGCACCAGAATCACGGGTACTGAGCCTCGTGCTCCGGCTCCTCGCCGGCGAGCACACGCCAGACGTCGCGGACGACCCAGCTCATGGCCTCGCTGGCGGGCTTGGTCGCGCCGCCGATGTGGGGCGTCATGTGGACGTTGGCGATGTCGATGAGCGGGTAGGTCAGGTCGTAGGGCTCGGGGTCGTGGACATCGAGGACCGCGCACGCGCCGCGGTGCTCGATGATGAACGAGGCGCAGGCGTACGGATCGACCACAAATCCCCGCGAGAGGTTCAGAAAGACCACCTCGGGCTTCATCTGTGCGAACTCGGACTCGCCGATGAGTCGGCGATTGGAGGGTGAGCCGTCGACGTGGATCGTCAGCGCGTCGCTCTGCGCAAAGAGTTCTTCGCGCGAGACGGGCTCGGCCCCGAAGCGCTGGTTCTGCGGGATCTCGCGCACGTCGTGGTAGATCACGCGCATGCCGAAGCACCTTGCGACCTCGGCGACGCGCGAGCCGATGCGCCCGAGCCCGAGGATGCCCAGCGTCATCGACGCCAGCTCGCGGTCGGCGGTCATCTCCTTGCGCGCGTGCTTCCACGCCTCGAGGACCGGGATCGGCCTGTGCAGAAAGACCCGCGGGCGAACAACGTCGAGCAAGAGCGCGAAGAACAGCTCGACGACCGCCTGCGTGTTGGCACCGGGGGTGTACACCACCCGCACGCCCCGGGCTTTGCAGGCCGCCAGATCGATCGTGTCGAGTCCGACTCCCGCTCGCGCGACGACGCGGAGCTTCTTGGCGGCGTCGAGCAGCTCATCGGTGACAGGCGTATATGAGCGAACGATCAGACCCTCGGCCAGCGCCAGCTCGGACCGGAAGTTGGTGTCATCTTTGCCGACGCGGATGAGCTCGCATCGCTCGGCGAGCCAGGCTGCTGGCTTCTCGTCGAGATGCTCGGCCTGGATGACCCGGGGCTTCGCGTTCACGGCTTGTTGTTTGGACCCTTCGTCTCGTCATCGTCGCCGCAGATCGCGGGCTCGAGGACGGCGCTCATGGAGCCGGCGCTCTCGGACATCAGGGGGTCCGGGCCGAAGCCGTGGATCTGATCGACCTTGAGTTCGGCGAGTTCCTTGTGGGTGGTCAGGCAGATCGCCCGCCCGTCGGTGTCAACGGTCTTGGCGATCGTGAACGCACGGGTGATGTCGACACCGAAGAGCGACATGACCATCTTCATGACGTATTCGTAGGTGTGGTGGTCATCGTCGAGCAGGATGACGTTCCACGGCTTGAGCAGGCCCTCGTCGTCGTCGGTTTCTGGGCGGATGCTCGGGCGGACGCGGGTGGCGGTGGCCGCGGGGGTCTCGAAGGAGTCACTCGCCCAGGGGGTGTCAAACTGGGCAGGGTCGGCCTGATTGTCATCCTGAAACTGGCTCATCAAGGGCATTGTACACGCCCCGGGGCGGGTTTTTGAGGAAACTTCCGGGTCCGCGCCGATAGGTGAAGCAACCCAGTTGCACAGCCCGTCGGCCTGTTTCGCACCGACGGCCTTCAGGAGACGATCGCGATGAACAAGGGTGAACTGATCGAAGCGGTGGCGAGCCAGCTCCAGGGCTCGAAGGTTGAGGCCACCAAGGCCGTGGAAGCCGTGATCGCCTCGATCACACATGGGATTCACACCGACCAGAAGGTCGCGATCTCGGGGTTCGGGACGTTCGTCCGCAAGGAGCGGGCCGCCCGCCGCGGCGTGAACCCGGCAACCAAGCAGCCGATGACCATCGAGGCCTCGACGACGTGCGCGTTCAAGCCCGCGCAGGCGCTCAAGGAAGCGATCTGACCCAGCACTCAGCGCCCGCCCACCATGCCTCGGCATGGTGGCAGCGGGCCATATGAAAGATCGGCGGGAGAGGGCGCACCACCACCCACACACGCGACCGCCCGCCAGACGAAGCAGCCCCGATCCGAGCAGCTTGATCGGGGCTGTTCTTTTGCGTCCTCCGGACCTGTGGGTATTCTCAACTCGGATGGACGAAGCGAAGCTCTTGCGGGTGCTGCTCACGGACAACGACACAGCGTGTCCAACATGCAGCTACAACCTGCGCGATCTGCAAGATAATCGCTGCCCCGAGTGCGGCAACACATTCACAAAAGACGAGCTGTTTCCACCGCTCAGCACGCAACCTGTTGGTATTGTCGGCATCGCGATCCACATGCTCAATCTCGCAACGATTTGCTTTGTGGGTCTGATCATGAGTGTGTGTGTCATCGCCCGTTTCATCGGAGAGTCATGGAGTTTTTTGCCGGAAGTGATTTTGCTTGCGTGCATCGTCGCAGGATACTACGAACACCACCGTGTGAGTGAGTTCTTGAAATATGCCCCCGGCTGGGTGTTGCTTTTCAATCCGATCATGTACATCATTGCATTCTTCATGCTGGCTGCAGCCACGAGCTATCTCGTCTTTTGACGAGTCGTTGACTCACCCGAACGCCGAGTCCGCCAGCTCGATCGCCTGCGCCAGAGCGCCAGCCTTGGCGATGGTCTCGCGGTACTCGGACTCGGGCACCGAGTCGAGCACGACGCCCGCGCCGGCCTGCACGTGGTAGCACCACTCGTGCGAGAACGAATTCGCATCCCAGCCTTTGGTCGGGACGACGATGGTGCGGAGGGCGAGCGCGATGTCCATCTGCCCGTCGAGGCCCACGTAGCCCAGGCCCCCGCCGTAGGGCCCGCGTTTGACGGGTTCGAGCTCGTCGATGATCTGCATGGCGCGGATTTTGGGCGCGCCGCTGACGGTGCCGACGGGCAGTGCGGCGTGCAGCGCGTCCCACGCGTCGAGGCCCTCGCGCAGCGTACCGGTGACGGTCGAGCTGATGTGCATGACGTGGCTGTAGCGTTCGACGACCATGACCGGGTCGCAGGCGATCGAGCCGGGCACGGCCACCTGCCCCACGTCGTTGCGCGCCAGGTCCACGAGCATCGCGTGCTCGGCGCACTCCTTGGTGTCGGCGAGCAGTTCGCGTTCGAGCGCACGGTCCTCGTCCTCGTCCTTGCCGCGCCTGCGCGTGCCGGCGAGGGGGCGGTTGGTGACAATGAGCTGGCCCGATTCCTGGCGCCGAACGCGGCAGAGGATCTCGGGGCTTGCTGCGACGAGGATGCAGCCGGGCGACTGCATGTAGACCATGTACGGGCTGGGGTTCACGGCCCTGAGCGCGCGGTATACATCGAACGGGTCGGCGAACGAGCGTCGCTCGAAACGCTGACCGAGCACCACCTGGAAGATGTCGCCCGCGCGGATGTACTCCTGCGCCCGCTCGACCGATTGCTCGTACTCGTGCTGGGTCGTGTTGCTCTCGAGCACGGGCAGGCGGCGCTCACGCTCGACGTGCCCGGCGGGCAGTGGCTTGGAGTGCGTCTGGATCTGCTCGCTGATCGCCTGGATCTGCGCGATGACGGCGTCGTAGGCGGAGCCGATGTCCGCGCCGGGCTCGACGAGCGCGACGCCCACGACGTGCACGAGCTTCTCGACGTGATCGAACACAACGACCGACTCGTGCAGGGCCATGTGCAGATCGGGCAGGTCGCGGTCGTCGCGGGGAGGCTGGTTCAGCTTCTCGGGCTCGGCGTAGCGGACGGTGTCGTAGGCGGCATACCCCACCCAGCCCCCGATGAAGCACTCGGGCAGGCCGGCGCTCGCGCGATCGGCGGCCGGCTCGATGAAGCGGATCTTGGCGGAAAGTTCACGCGGGACGTGGAGCGGGTTGGCGTGCGTGCTTGTCTGTGTAGAGCCATCTCGATCGAGGATGCTGACCTCGTGCCCGGTCGCGACGACCTGGAGCGTCGGGTGGGCCGAGAGGATCGAGTGACGCCCCTGACGCTGGCCGCCCTCGACGGATTCGAGGAGGAAGCTGGGAGCCGTGCGTTCGTCGGCGGAGACGAGCCTTCGGTAGGCCAGAACGGGCGTGAGTTGGTCTTCGAGCAGGCGGATGCCCACGGGTATCGCGAGCGTGAGATCGGGGGATTCACGTCGGATCTTCTCGGCGAGGGCCACGAATTGGTCACGCTTGAGGCTTGGCACGCAGCGATGGTAGCGTTCGGACGTACCCTCTTCATATGAAGACGCGACTGATCGGTGCGCTCGTGGCCCTGGCCCTTGTCTCCGTCCCCCTCGCCCGGGCGCAGGAGGCCGACGGCGCCGAAGGCGACGGGCCCAAGCGGATCGACATGCGCCAGGCCCCGCCGGGCTTTCGTCTGGGCATCCGCGTGCTGACGCACCGTCATGCAAGGCAGGCTTCGCCCGTGCTTGTCATCGTCGATACGCCGAGCGCGTACGTCAAGGCGGTCGCGGGCTGGGACGAGCGCACGATCTACCCCGTGCTGATCGACGACGGGTCGTGGCAAGCGGCCGAGAACATCGGGCGGTTCGTGCGCGGCTTCAAGCCGGAGAAGATCGTCCGTCTGCCCAGCGATGACACCGACGCGCTCCCGCAGGACCGGGCCGAGCGTCAGGAATACCTCGATCGCACACTGGCGTCGATCTGGGGTCAGGGGCGCGCGAATGTCGCTGCCGATGAAGTGATCTCGGAGCTGGTGAGCCATCTGCAGTTCGCGGTGCATATGCCACCCGGAATTGTGGTCGCGGATGTGAACGACCCGGCGTGGACCGCGGGGCTGGCGCTGGCGGCCGGGCACGCGCAGCCGATCATGTGGTACGACCGCTCGAAGATCTACAACCTCGCCGGCGGCACGCTCAGCCAGGAACAGACCGCGAACCTGCTCGGCGCGATCGAGACGCGGCTCGAAGAATTGGGCGTGGCATGGGAGGGGCTCGGCGACACGATCGATGCGGTGACCATCGCGATGAACCTGCCCGTGAAGTGCCAACTCGACATGGGCGAGAAAAAGGGTGAACGTTTCGCGCTCACCGATGTGATCGGGCTGCACCGGGCACTCACGTCGGCGCGGATGACGAACCTGCAGCGATGGGCATGGTCGGGGCAGATCTTCGGGAATGAATCCGAAGCCGCCTACCGCGCGATGTGCTCTCTGTTTCTCCAGCCGAGTCAGGCGTGGATCTTCGACGGCTACCCGAGCAGCGGGCCGTGGAACGCCTACGACGGCACGCTCACCGAAGAGAACCTCGGCAAGGCGAACCTGCCGGCGACGCTCTTCGACGACCCACGCAACGGCGTGGAGTCGTGGCTGGCTTCGACCACGCAGCCGCTGGAAGCGGACGTGGTATTCGTCAACACGAAGGGGCTCGCGGAGTACTTCGACCTCGAGCCCGGGCGGGCGTACGCGAGCGACGTACCTGTGCTCGATCGCCCGGCGGCGGTGAGCTACGTGCATTCATGGTCGGCGAACCGCCCGGATGATCCGACAACGATCGCCGGCGCGTGGTTTCGCGCGGGCGCGTTCATGTACGTGGGCTCGGTGCACGAACCGTTCTTGCAGGCGTTCATCCCGACGCCGACATTCGCCTTGCGTCTGATGGGCGGGCTGCCGTGGGGCGTGGCGTGCAGGCCCGACGGCGCGAGCCCGGTCTGGAAGATCGCGGTCGTGGGCGATCCGCTCTTGGCGATCGGTGCCGAGCGCCCTCGCACGGGCGTGCGCGAGATCGAGGGCGCGACGGAATTGGCCCGCGAGATCCAGGACGCCGTGAAGGACAACGATTTCGCCCGCGTGATCCGCACCGAGGCGATGCTCGGGCAGGACGCGGAGATCGCTCGGCTCGTCTCGGCGATGGTGCGCGAGAAATCGGAGATGTTCACGGTGGAGGTTGCCAAGGCCGCTGCGATGCCGGCGTTCCGAGCACACAACAAGGATCTGCTCGTCGATTGCGTGCTGAAACTCGACCAAGAAACGCTCGGCGAGACCGGGATCGGGCGGGCGCTCTGGCACGTCGCCGAGTCGGACCTCCGCACGAGCGTGGACGTGAAGCTGGCATCGGCGCTGGAGCGCACGATCGGCGGGCCGTCCATCGTGCGCGACACCGCTCGTCTGGCGGGAGCGGTAGAAGTAGCGCAGGGCGTGAACATCCGCAACACCTTGGTCGACCGCATCGCCGACAGCGTTCAGGATCCGAACCAGGCCCGCGAGATCCGCAAGGCGAGGCGCTAGAGACAAATCAACGGAAAGCCTCGGCGCGGACCGTTCCGTCGGGAAGGAACCGGACGGTGGACATGCCGTGGCGCTGGGTGACGAGCCAGGTGCGTCCGGCTCGTGCGCTGTCCCATCGCGGGTCATCGACGCGTTGCCGCCCGGTAGACTGGAGCACGACGCTCGGGTTGACGTATCGAACGAATTCGTAGGCGGTGTCGTGCGCGCTGCCGTGGTGCGGCAGCTCGATGACATCGGCGCTGATGTTCTCGCCTGAATCCATGAGCATGGCCATCGCCTCGGCCTGGATGTCTCCCGTGAGCAGAGCGCGTGCGTCGGTGCCGACGGGTTCGAGCATGGCCACGAGCGAAGCATCATTCTCGGCGCGGGGCACGAAGCCCGCGGGCGGATGGAGGATGCGCAGGCGCGAGCCGCCCAGCTCGAACACATCGCCAGCGACCGCGACGCGGTGCTCGACACCGAGGCGTTCGAGCTCGCGCAATACGAACGCGGGCGCGCCGCCCGGGTCGCGCTCGGCGGCTCGCGCGAAGCTCTCGCCTGTGACGACTCTGCGCACGCCGAGCGGCTCGATCACGTCGAGCACACCCATGTAGTGGTCGATGTTGGCGTGCGTGATAAATACCGTCGAAACGCGAGGCGACGCGAGCGCTCGGCAAGCCTCGGGGATCGTTCGGCGACCGATGTCCTGACGCCAGGAGCCCGCGTCCCAGAGGGCCGACGATTCGCCCGATCGCACGATGATCGCCGATGCGTCCCCCACCGCGAGCATGTGAATCGACGTGCCCGCGCGGTGCGCTTGTCGATCGGCGCGAACCTCGACACCGACCCAGATGATGAGCGTGAGCACGACGCAGACCCACTTCCAGTCGCGCCATTGCGCCCGGCGCCAGAGCCAGACGACGCCGACGGTCGCGCACACCGTCCATGCGGCGCTCACACCCGTCACGTGCAGACTGGCATGGGGCACGGAATCCGCAGCCAGAGCCGTGCGCGCGGCGGCACCGGAGAAGAACCGCAGCAGGACGCTCGCGATCGGCGCGAGCGCGGGTACGAACGTACCGAGCACGAGCACCACAAACCCGACCCACATCGAGCCGATGATCATGGGCACTGTCACAAGCGTGGCGGCGACGGCCAGCGTGCTGAAGATGCCGGTGTGGTACAGAATGGTCGGCATCGCCAGCGACCAGCACGCGGCACCGGTGCGGATCGGAGCGAGCACAAACACCCGAGCGACATCAAGCAGAGTGGGCTCACCCAGGGTTGGCAGCGCGTCACGCCGGGGCTCAGACAGCAGCATCAGCCAGGCTGTCAGCCCGAAGCTGAGCTGAAAGCCGAGCGAAAGCAGGTCGCTCGGTCGTAGGGTGAGCCACACGATGGCGATCCAGCAGACGACGGAGAGCCGGTCGTGCCGACGCCCGAGCGCATCGCCGATCAGTATGGCAAGGACGAGTATCGCGGCACGAAAGATCGGCGCTCGCATGGGCACGATCAGCACGTAGAGCCCGAGCGCGAGGCAGACGACCATGGGCTCGATCCAGCCGCGATCACCCGTGAGGCGGATCGCAAGCAGGGCGAGCGCCGCCGCGACGGCGACGTGGAACCCGCTGACCGCGAGCAGGTGCAGCATGCCCACGCGTTGGTACGCGCCCCGCACGCCGAGCTCGTCGACGCCCGAATTGCCGAGTATGAGACCACGCACAATCGGGCCGGCGTACGGGTCATTCTGTGTCGCGCGGTCGATGATCTCGGCGGCCCGCGACTGAGCAGCGCCACGAATGCCGAGCACCAACCGCTCGGCTCGCTCGCGAAAGGTACGCGGCTCGACGGGGACTACGAGCTCGGGGTCGGTCGTGATCCACCCGACGCGGCCTGTGTCGCGGCCCGAGAGCGTTCGATCGATATCGCCCGGATTCTCGGGCGGCGCGTAGAGCGAGGCGTTGCCCGTCAGCCGAACGGTGCGCCCTGCGCGGATGCTCTCCGGGATGTCGTCGGCATCGAGAAAGACGGTGAGCACGCCCGAGGCATCCCGCCACGCATCGCCCGTACGCACGCGCCGGGTTTCCAGGTCGAAACGGATTCGTTCGCCGAGTGTCATGTGCGACGGAACGTACGGCGTGAGCGCGCCCACACGCGGGATGAGACACTCCGGGCGCGAGACGATCAAACCCTCCACCTCGATGAGCATCTGTGGCGCATCCGCGCCGGGCAGCGAACGGGCGAGTGAATCATCGGGCCAAGGGCCGAGGTGCGAGGATGCGATGCCGCCGCCGAGCAGGCCGAGTGCCACAGCCATCGCCCACGGCGCACGCTTGGCACCGAGCGCATGCGACGCGCCCGCGGCCAGGCACGCGAGCCCGAACCAGAAAACGGGGCGCACGGGCAAGATGTAGATCGAAACGAGAATGCCGCAAGCGAACGACGCGAACGCGACGATGGACCGCGTTCGGGCGGCCAGCTGCGTGGGTGACGGACTGATGCGGCGCCAGAACACGGCGTGTAGCGTCTTGGATCGCACACGCGACGTCAAGCTTCAGATGTGGTCCCAAAGACGACACCAGCCCCATCGCGGGGCTGGTGACACGGAACTGAGTTTGGAGTTCGATCAGTTGCCTGCAGAGGTGACGATGTCGTCGAACCCGTCGACGATGTCGATCGAGCCCTTTGTGCCGTCCTTGCGGTCGTACTGCCCTGAGTTGACATTGTTGCCGGGCGTGAGGTTGCGACCGAACCAGAAATCGCCGCCGATTCGGCCGTAGCCCTTGTCCTCGTCGGAGAGATAGACCCGGTCTGAGCCGGCGGACTGGAAGACGACATTGCCGCGGCCGACGCGCGGGAGAATGGACCGAACTGTGGCGTCTGTTTTGACGGATGAGTTCGGGCTGCCGAGGAAGGCGGCCATGTGCTCGACGCGTTCCATCTCGGTGACTTCGGTGCCGAGAAGGCTGTCGCCAGCCTGGTCGATCTGCCGCTGCCCGAGCTTCTGTGAGCTGAGCGCACCGGCGTTCTGCGCCCAGTAGAACCGGGCCGGGTCGGAAGCATCGCCGGCCTTGATCTGGGCGAAATCAGCGATGTTCGAGTTGTCGTTCATCGTCGAGCCGAGGTCGTTCTCAACCCAGGCGAGGATGGGCATGCCCCAGGCATCGAGCACCTCGGGGAGCTTCTGGTGGTCGGCTGTCGCCTCGACGCCCTGCGCGGGCTGGTAGTCCTTGGCGTCCGGGGTGTAGTAGCCCTTGGCCTTGTCACCGATGCCGATGAGCGCGGGGTCAACGAAGACTTGCTCGTTGCGGATGGGCCCGACGCGGAGAAGGTTGGTGGCGGTGAGGCCGTTGGCCTCGACCGGGCCGCCGACGAGCTCGAGCATGATGTTCTGCATCGCGGAGAAGCCGCGGTCGATGTTGTCGGGGCTGCCCATGTCTTCGGGCGAGAAGTAGCCCGGGGCACGCTGGTTGTCGGCCTGGAACTGTCCGATGCCCTGGACGAGGCTGTTGATGCTCGACTCGGTCGAGGACTTGCGGGCCAGGTCGCGGGCGCCGGAGAGTGCGGGCACGGTGATGGCGATCACGACCGCGATGATCGTGATGACCACCAGCAGCTCGATGAGGCTGAAGGCGTGTCTGGCGATTCGGCTCGGATTGAGGTGTGTTGCGGCCGGGGGGGTCATGTCGTGACTCCTGGTCTTGCGTGGTGCGAGGTCGGCCCGAGCGCACGGGCAGCCCGTCTGTGGAACTCTATTCGCGGGCGACCGACCCGGTGTTGCGGGCAATCCCGGAGTCGGAACTCGGTTTGTCGGGCCAGCCGAGTATACCGGAATGCACGTAGAATCCTATGCGGGGGCCCGTTCGGGCCCGAAACGGGGATGCACTCGATGACCACCGCAGGCAACATCACGGTCCTGACGCCGAGCGAGTCGGCCTATCAGGCGGCTGCGGAGGCCCTCGGGCGGGGGCACTTGGTGGTTCTGCCGACGGAGACGATCTACGGCGTTTTCGCCGACAGCGAGAACCCGGGCGCGATGGCGAGCCTGGGCAGGCTCGTGGGCGACGACTCGGCGCACGTGGCGGGCTGGCATGCGCCGAGCGTCGAGGCTGTGCTCGACCGAGTGCGGACAAGCCATCCGCTCCATCAGCGACTGGTCGAGCGTCTGCTGCCCGGGCCGGCGGCGATCGTTTTCGAATCGGGCGATTCGGTGCGCGTGCCGGACAATGCGGCGGCGCTGGCTGTCCTGCAGACCGCGCACGACGCGGGGCATACGCGCATCCTCGGCGTCGGGCTCGCGGGTGACGAATTCGGGTCGGGTGAACGCGTTGACACGCTGCTCGATCACGACACGCTGCGCACGCGCCTCGAAGACGCGGACGTGCGCGTCGTGATCGATGCGGGCGCCACCGTCATGGGCAAGCCCTCGACGGTCATCCGGCTCACACGGGACGGCGGGTACGAGATCACACGCCACGGCCCGATCGGCGAGCACTACATCCGCGACCGCCTGCGTCGGCGGGTGCTGTTCGTGTGCACGGGCAACACGTGCCGAAGCCCGATGGCCGAGGTAATCGCGCGGCGCGTGCTCCGTGAGGCGGGCGAGCCGGAAGATCTGATCGAAGTCGCTTCGGCGGGCATCTCGGCGGGCGACGGTATGGCGATGACCGACGAAGCGCGCGAGGCACTCGAGAAGCTCGGGTATCAGGCGGGTCAGCATCGATCGAGACAGGTGACGCAAGCCGACGTGAACCGGGCGGACGAGATCTACACGCTTACCAATTCACATATGGCGGTGCTGCGTCGGCAGTTCCCCGGGGCGGCGTGGAAGATCCAGACCCTCGACCCCGAAGGCGGCGACGTGGACGATCCCATCGAGGGCTCATCCGAGGTGTACGATCTGGCTTGCCGGGCGATCAGGGACTTCGTCCGGGCCAGGCTCGGTTCGCCGGGCCAGCAGGGAGACCGGGCATGAACATCTCCATCGGCGCCGACCACCGAGGGTCCGACATCACACTGCGTCTCTCGCAGTTTCTCCGCGACCACGGGCACAACGTGAAGCGTCACGGCTCAGCCGACGGCGAGCCCTGCGACTACCCGGAGGCCGCCTTCCGGGTCGGCAGCGATGTCGCCTCGGGCCAGTCGGAGCGCGGCATCCTGGTCTGCGGCACGGGCATCGGCATGTCGATCGCCGCGAACAAAATCCCGGGCATCCGAGCGGCGGTTGTGCACGACGAACTCACCGCGCACCTGGCGCGGAGCCACAACGACGCCAACGTGCTCTGCCTTTCGGCTGACCTGCTCGGCGAGCGTGCGATCGAGAAGATCGTGGATGTCTTCCTGAAAGACCCGTTCGAGGGCGGTCGGCACGCCCGGCGCATCGCCAAGATCAAGGCGATCGAGGTCGGTGCCGAGCCGTCGAGCGTCACCGAATAACTTCGTCTTCAGTACGGACCGGGTACACGAGCGTCGCGCCGTCGGTGCCGATGATGATCGCGCCGTCGAGCAGCACAAGCGACTCGGGCCCGTGCAGCAGGTGCAGGTCGGCTTGACCTTTGATCACGCCGGTGCGGGCGTCGAGCATCCAGAGGCGATAGATCTCGCCCTCGTCGGGGTGGATCCGGCCCTCGGTCTGCAGCATGGCGTACACGCCGTCGCCCGGTACCGGCGGCAGCACCGCGGTCATGCCCGAAGTGGCGTCGCCCCCGATGAGTGCGCCGTGCTCGTTGAAGACGACGAGGCCGTGGTCAGTGGAGAATACGGTCTCGCCGGCGGTGCCCTCACGCGCATCGATGCGCGCTGAGCCGCCGACGCGGCCGAGGTCTTCGAGCGGCGCATCGCGGAGCGAGCCGGTTCGCGTATCGATCTGCCAGATCTGAGGATCGGGGCCGAGCACGACGACGCGGTCGTGCATGAGCCAGGCGTCGCCGCTGAGCCGAACGGCCGGGTCGTCAACGAGCCACTGCGTAGCGCCCGAACGCGGTTCGATCGAGATGACGCCGCGATCGAGCCCGGCGATGACATCGCCCGAGACGTCGACGCGTACCCATCTGAGCAGGCTCGCCAGCTCGTCGTTGAGCTGCAGCGTCTCGCGCGAGTGGACGTCGTACACCGCGAGCAATGGCACCACGCCCGGTCGATCGCCCGCCTGGATATCGGCGGGGCGCTCGCCCGCCAGCGCTAGCACACCGCCCGCCAGCGCGGCTTCGTACACCACCGGCACATCGAGCGTCTGCGTCCAGACGGCCTCACCCGAGGCGAGATCGAACACCGCCACGCGTCCGGTGCGCTCAACGATCGCAACAGATCGGTCGTCGAACACGATCATGAGATCGCTCAGCCGGCACGGCCCGTCGAGGGGTGTCTCGACGACGCCCGTGCGACGTCGCTCGGGCTCTTCGTCGAACAGCTCGCCGAAAGCCGTGGATTGCCAGCGCGTGCGCCCCGTCACGGTGTCGATGAGTTCGAGACGCGCTGTCTCGTTGCGGCCCCACATCAGGATCGCCCACGCGGGTTCGAGGCGGAGGAGTACCGGCTCGCCGCCCGATGGCGCCGACCGCGACCAGATCGGGCGGAGCGCCCCGGGCGCTTCTCCCAGCACCTCGTCGGCATCGAAGGCGAGCTGCTCGGTTGGCTCGCTGTGCATGCCGAAGAGCGCCATTTGCCCGAGCGCACGCGAGTACAACACAAGGTGATTCGTGGCCACGAGCCCCGACGTGCTGAGCGGCTGCATCACATCCCAGCCGATGAATGTCTGACCGATCTCGACCGGTGGGCCGTCGACATGCGGCAGCCGTGCGAGCGTTGCCAACCGTTGTGCGAAAAGATCCGCGAGCTGGACGCCGTCGAGCGGATTGCCCATGTTGGTCAGCTTGAGAGTCGGGTGCTCGCTGCGCAGACGCGCCAGCGTCTGGCTCGCGGCGAATAGACGGTCGTGATCGGCGAGCGCCGAGATCAAGCGGCCGGCGATCTCACCGGCGATAGCATCCGTGGGCCAGCGCCGTTCGTTCTGGGTCTCCATGGCCGCGAGACCACGCTCGAGCGCCGAGATCGACCGATCAACCCGCCCATCGGCGAGATAGAGATTGCTCGCTGTCAGCAGCGCCTCGGGAGCGACCCTGGCAACCGGGTATCTCGCCGCGAGCGTCTCGAGCGAAGCCGGGTCGGCAACCGATCCCTCGCCCGTCAGTGCTTTGAGCGTCGACGCGGCCTGTTCATCGAACGCGGCGTACGCGCGAGGGTGGTCGTGAACGATCGAGCGCACTGCCGCGGTCGCCGCGAGCTGGGCGCGCTGACGGTGCCGACCGCGGATGTGCTGAGCTGTTGCGAGCTCATCGTCGAGCAGGACGGCTTGATAGGCCTGCGTTGCCTCATCCCACTGCTTCTGCATCTCACCGAGTCGGCCCAGTTCCATGAGCGAACCGACGCGCTCGGTCGGCGTCCGCGCGGACTGACCGAGCAGGTCGATCAGATCGGCACGCAGTCCGAGGTTGAATTCTTGCGCCGGCGCGAGCGTGGAGCTGCTGGCGATGTCCGCCGTGAGCATCGCGATGAGCGAGTCGTACAGCCGCTTGCGCGCTTCGCCCGCTTTCTCCGACCCTCCGAGTCGGTTGATCGCGCCGAGCGCCCGGCCCGCGGCGTCTGGGATCAGTTCGAGCGCCCCGGCGCGATAGGCGAGCTCTGCGAACGTGAGAGCCACATCGGGATCGTCGGGTGAGGCATCCATCCGCTCGCGGAGCGAGGCCTCGGCGGTCGTCCAGGGCAGGTACGTGTGCACGAATGCGTTGTCGGCGATGATCAGCTGGTCGCCTACGCCTATCGGCGCGCCCGGGTAATCCAATGAGATCCGCCGATAGGGCGTCTCGGGTGTGGCCGGATCGACGAGCATCACGCCCGTGTGCGCCGGGATCATGAGCGTGCCGCCCGCGAGGCGCACGCGGCCCGGCGCTCGCTCGGCGCGCGACACCTTCAGTGTCGCGGGTTCTTCGGACAGGATGCCCTCGGCGCGGACGACCGTGATCTCGGCACCGACACAGATCACGCGACCAGCGAACGAGAGCAGGTACTCGGGCCAGCCGAGCAACGACGCGGCCCGCTCACCGATAAGCCTGCCCGATGAGGCCTCGAACACCTGCACCTCGAGCTGATCGGGCGAGAGCGCGATCAATCGATCGCCCGTGACAACGGGCGCCGGCTGCTCCCAGTCGTCGCGGCTGCGACCCGAGAACGCGTCGCGCACGCTTACCTTCCGGAGCCAGATCGGTCGGCCGGAATGCGCCTCGACGGCGGCAACGATCCCGATCGGATCGGTGCGGTACACGATGCCCTCGCGCTCGGTGATCAGGTGCGCCGTGTGCTCGATGCGCTGGCTCGGCGCTACGCCAGCTGTCCCGACCAGCGAGCTCCATCGCAGTTCGCCCGTGTAAAGGTCGATCCCCGCGATATACGCGCTCATCACCCGGCGTAGCGGCGAGAACTGGAATACACCCGTGACCACGGTGCCCTCGACGATCACCGGCGGGCCGCTGAACACCGCGTCGGCCCAGTCCGAACGCAAACGCGATGGCACGAGGCTCCAGATCCCCTCGCCCGATTCGAGCGAGACGGCGTGCAATTCGGGATTGATGTTCTCGGCGCGGCTGCCGCTCGGGATAAGCACCCCCACCGCGACGCCTCCAGCCGCTGCGACAACGGTCGCGTCGCGGATCTCGTTCTCGCCGATGCGTCTCTGGAATCGGCCCGGCACCTCGATCGAGCTGCGCATCGCGTTGGCGTCTGGTTCGTACTGCCAGAGGCGTTCGAGCGTGAGTCGGTCCCACGCGGTGAGCCTGTTGCCGTCGTTGAGGAGCACGACGTCGCCCGCGAGGACGGGCAGCGTCCACGGACGCGGCTCGCCGCTGGTCAGGCGCTGCCCGCGGATGAGCGACGCGTCGGCGAGCGAGACCGGGCCGGCGATGGGCGACGAACGCAGCGGCCTTGCGAGCAACTCGCCGGGGGTGAACGCGGGGCCCTGCTCGGAGACGCCCACGCTGCGCAGGCGGGCCGAGGGCGGGGCCTCGATCGGTCGCATCGCCTCGGGCGTGATCTCGTCGGCGATGCCCGCTCGCTCGGCGAACGCGAGCGCCAGACGCCGAGACTCGTCGCCCCCCGCGTAGGGTGTCAGGCGGACGAGCAGCCGCGCGCACCTGGCCGAGAGATCACGGTCCGCGACGATATCCGGATGGGCCGAGAGCTGAGCGATCGTGCGCATCGCGGCGTGGAACTGCGCCGACTCGAATTCCTGCTCGGCGAGAGACAACGCGGCTTCCGCGCCCGAACGGGTCATCAGGAATGAACGCTCGACCTCGTCGAATCGGCCCTCTTCAAGCAGCTTGCGCGCGCGGGGTTCCTGTGTGAGGCGGTAGCGTTCGAGCAACGCCGGCGAGCCGACGAGCGCCGAGTGCATCCGCTCGCGCACGCTCTGATAGAGATCCGGGTCATCGCCGTCGGCGACGAGGCGGTCGGGCTCATCGTCCAGCAGTTTCTGGATGTTGCTCGCGGCCTCGGCGACACTCTCCTGCGCGAGAAGCCTGGGCAGTTGCGCCAGCACTTCCTCGGCTGTCGGAGAGTCATCGACATAGACAGGCACGGCCTCCTGGGCCGCTATCGGACCGGTCGCGATCAGGAGCACCAACGCCCGAGAAGCAGCACGAATCCGGATCATGAGGCCTCCTGATTGCCTGTAGGGCGGACGCTCTCTCCGAAGCGTTGCATCTTGACGAGTCTATCGAGCCGGGCCGGGTCCGGTTGCTCATGAGGGTGAACCCTCAAGCCGATGCGACGGGATCATGCAAGCCACTCTCCCGCTCCCCGCGCTGGCCCTTGATCAGCAAGAGGCCCCGATGGTGCGTCTGCCCCAGCTTCTGCGGAGCAGGCCCTTTCGCATCGTGCTGCTGATCGCCATCGGCTGGGTGCTCGGGCTGACCGATCTTGCGATGACGCTCACGTATCTGATGAACATCGGGCTCTTCGAGGGCAACCCGCTGGCCCGATGGGTGATCGCGATGGGCTCGCCGGCGATCGTGGCGGGGTTCAAGCTTGCCACGATGGTCGTCAGCTCGTCGATTCTGTTCTGGCAGCGCCGTCGCTGGCAGGCCGAGATCGGGGCGATCCTGGCGGTCATTGTGCTCGGCAAGCTGACGTTCCAGTGGTTCGGGTACATCGATATGTCCTCGGACATGACGCACGCGATCACGATCGTCGCGGCCGACCCGGCGCAGAGCGACGGGCTCTGGGCCACGCTCCGCTGACGCGCAGCCGGCGGGGACGATACCCTACCGGCGCATGCGAACGCTCACACCCACGCTTTTCCTGCTGCTGACGCTGATCGCGAGCGGATGCTCGTCGTACGACGCGCCGAAGATCGACGTCGTCGGCGCCCGCATCTCGCAGGAGACGGCCGAGGGCGTCGTGATCGACTTCACGCTCGACGCGACCAACACGAACGAGGTGGACCTGCCGTTCGAGCGCGTGCGCTACGCGCTCAAGCTCAACGGGCAGCGGGTCTTCTCGGGCACGCGCTCGGCCGAGGCAACAGTCCGGCGCTTGGGCACCCAGCAATTCACGCTCCCGGCGGCGATCGACCTCGCCGAGTTCGAGATGCCCGAGGGCAACGTCGAGTACGAACTCGCGGGCTCGGTGGTCTATGTCACTCCGGGCGAGATCGCACAGCTGCTCTTCGACGCGGGCGTGCGCAAGCCGCGGTCCTCGTTCCGCCAGATGGGCGTGCTCGACTTCGGCGCCGGCGGATCGGATCTGAACTCGGCGCCCTGAGTTCGGCTCAGACCCACTCGAGCTGCGAGCGGTCCGCCGACGAGACGCGCACGTCGAGCCCGGGCAGCTTCTTCTTGAGCTTCGTCGCCAGGATGGGGAGATAGCCCCGCTCGGTGTTGGTGTGCCCGGCCAGGATGATGCCGAGCCCGCGATCGAGGTGCGCCATGACCTGGTGGTGCGTCATCTCGCCCGTGATGTACATCTCGCACCCGTTGGCCGCGGCCGTGGGCGCGAGGTCGCTGCCCGAACCCGCGCAGACGCCGATGTGCGAGAGCTTGCGTGCGTGATCGCCGCCCGGCGCGGTGAGCTTGAGGCGTGAGACGCCCAGGTGTTTCTTGAGTTTCTCGGCGATTTCCATGGTCGTTAGCGGCTGATCGAGCACGATGCGCCGACCGTGGCCCGTGTTGCGCTCGGGCAGCGGCTCGATCCGGAAGACGTCGATCGCCGGCTCTTCGTAGGGGTGGAACGCGCGGAGCGTCTCGATCGCGAGCGCCACCGCGTCCTCGGGGCAGACCATCTCGAGACGCATCTCTTCGACGCTCGTGAACTCGCCGGCCTTGCCGATCGTCGGGTTCGTGCCGGCCTGTCCTCGGAACGTCCCCGTGCCGAGTGCACCGAACGAGCAGAGGTCGTAGGCGCCGATATGCCCGGCCCCGGCCGAGGCGAGCGCGTGGCGGACTCGCTCGACGTCCTTGGTCGGGACGAACGTGACGATCTTGCGCAGGTCTTCCCGGCCGGTTGAGGCTTTGAGTGAACGGACATCGCCCGATCCGAAGCCGCTGATGAGCCAGTCGTTGAGCCCGTCCTGTGCCGCGTCGAGCGCGGTGTGGGGCGAGTAGATCGACATGCCCGCTCGGATCGCGCGGTGCACCAGCCGCTGCTTGGTGTCCGAGCACACCACCCGTTTGATCGGCGCAAAGATCGGCGGGTGATAGGCGATGATGGTCGAGCAGCCGATCTGCTCGGCTTCGTCCATGACCGATTCGGTCAGGTCGATCGTGCAGAGGACCGGGCCGGCGAGTTCGCCCGATGCCTCGCCCACGAGCAGACCGACGTTATCCCACGGCTCGACGAGCGAGAGCGGGGCGAGCTGGCCAAGGGCCTCAAACAGCTTGGCGCGATCCATGGCGAACCTCCTTGTGGATGGTAGCGGCGACCGATGGCCCACCCGACGCGGGATCAAAGCGGGTGATACGCTCGCAGACATGGCCGAGACCCTGACCATCCGCACGCCCGCGAAGGTAAACCTCGCCCTGTCCGTCGGGCCACCCGAGCCCTCGGGCACACCCGACGCGGGGATGCACCCGATCGCGTCATGGATCGCCGCGATCGACTTGTACGACGAGGTCACACTGGCGCACGCAGACGAGACGTCGCTTGAACGACACTGGGCCGATGACGCACCGAGTCGATCGCCGATGGGCTGGCTCCCGAGCGATGATCTGGCCGTCCGGGCGCTGGCAAAGCTCTCGACGCACGTGGGACGCGATCTCACCGCGAAGATCTCGATCACCAAGAGCATTCCGGTCGGGGGCGGACTCGGGGGCGGCTCGAGCGATGCCGCGGCGTGTCTTGCGGCGGCCAACAGACTGTTTGATCTCAAGCTCCCTCTCGCCGAACTCGTCGAGATATCGCGCACGCTCGGATCGGACATCCCGTTCTTTCTCGACGAGGCCGCAATCCCCAGGCCCGCGCTCGTCACGCACTTCGGCGAGCGCATCCGCCGCGTCGAACTCGAACCGACCGAGCTGCTGCTGATCCTGCCGGGCTTCGGATGCCACACGGGCGACGTCTACCGCGAATACGACCAGTCGCCACTGACACTCGACATCAGGCGTGTCGTCGAGATGGCCGAGCGCGGCAGCGTGAATGCGAACGAGCTGTTCAACGATCTTGCATTCCCGGCACTTCGACATCAACCCGAGCTGCAAACGCTGATCAGCCGGATCGGGCGCATCACGGATGTGCCGGTCCAGGTCTCGGGCTCGGGTTCGACGCTCTTTCTCGTGACAGAGAGCGCCGACGAGCTCGCCGAGACGATCCGCCATCGAATCACCAATGTCCGCTGCATCAAGGTGCGCACACTGACCGGAGCGGAGCAGGCATGAAAGTGACAGTCGGTGTCGATCTCGGCGGCACACATATGCAGATCGGAGTGGTGAACCCCGCGTGCGAGATCATCGGGCGCTCGGGAACGAAGACCGAGGCCTCGCGCGGGCCCGCGGCGATCCTCGACACCATCGCCGAGCACGTCCGCATCGCGCTCGACCGCTCGGGCATGAAACGAGCCGACGCGATCGGGCTGGCGGCCCCCGGCGCGATCGACCCGGAACGGGGCATCGTGCTCAACGCGCCGAATCTGAAATGGGACGACCTGCACGCGGCCGACGAACTGGCGCGCAGGCTCGACATGCCCGTGGTGCTCGACAACGACGTGAACGCGGCCGTCTTCGCCGAGCAGCGCCTGGGCGCGGGCGCTGGGTGCGATGACCTGCTCGGTGTTTGGATCGGCACCGGCGTCGGAGGCGGGCTGGTCCTGCGGGGCGAGGTCTACCACGGCCCGCGTCGAACCGCCGGCGAGATCGGGCACGTCCTGATCGACCCGGACAACGCAAGAGGCCACCGCGAGCTCGAACACCAGTGCTCACGCACCGCCATCGCGCGCGACATCTGCGAAGCCATCGAGCGCGGCGAACCATCCGTGCTCGCCAGCGCCATCAGAGAGGGCAGCCCTTGCACCTCGTCGCTCATCGCCGGGGCGCTGGATCAGAACGACGAGCTGACCACACGCATCGTCACGCTCGCCGGCGAGAAGATCGGGCGCGTTGTGGGCTCGCTCGTCACGATGCTCTCACTCGAACGCATCGTCGTGGGCGGCGGGCTCGTTGAAGAAGCGGGCCGACACATCGTCGAGCCCATCCAGCGAGCCGCACGTGCCAGCTGCTGGCCTGAAGAACTGCGTGGCGTTGAGGTCCGAGCCACGAAGCTGGGCTCGAACGCGGGGCTGCTCGGAGCCGCGATCCTTGCGGCCGCCCGAACGGGCCAGAACGCCTAGCCGATCTGGTATCTTCATGAGCGCACAAAAAACCCGCCGGGCAACACTGCCAAGAGCGGGCGTGGGAATCACAACTTTGTGATTGGAATCGAGATCGGGATGCTCAACCCAAGCGAGATGGGATCAGGAGAGCGCGTCCAGGAGACCGTCAACGGTCCCGGCGATCTTGATGGGGGTCTCGTACGAACCGCTCTCGATCTCGGCACGGATGCGGTCGACGAGATCCTGGCGGATCGCGTTGTCCTCGCTGGCGTACCTGGAAGCGGCGACGCGGGCCGTGTCCGAGACATCGACGGAATCCTGTCCGCGTTCGATGCCCGAAGTCTCGCCTGGGCGTGCGTCACGATCGGCCCGGCCTGCGGCTCGCCCGATCGCCTCCGACCGGATTGCTTCGTTGCCGCTGGAAATTCGACCTACGTCTGTCATTCGTTCCACTCCGTTCTCACTCATCTTCGAGGCCGACGCGCAAGTTCTGCCTTCCGCGCAATTCCCACCGAACCTCATCAAAACAACGAATCAGAAAGCCAGGTATTCCCACCACCAGACCTACGATCCGGAACCTACGAGGGACAAGATGTTGTGTACCCATCATGTCCTTCGCAATTGAGTATCGTCGGGCCGATCGAACTTGCTGCAAAGTCGCTCAAATCCTTCAACTTGTTTATAAATCGAACGTTGACAGCCGCTTAGAGTAATAACGATGAAACGGACGCGCCATATTTTTTTCGTCTCACACCCTCTTCATGAAGCCCGGAACGCTATTTCCCGCACCACAAGCCATTTTCCACAGGTTTGCAAAACGATCGGGTATTCGATTTTCATGCTAACCCTCGCCGGATGCTCCACAGGCGGCCCAAAGTCGCCCCCCAGTTCAGAGGGCAAAATCCTGTTCAACGGGACGTCGAGCGCAACGTCTGCCGACGGCGAATTCTGGACCATCGGGCTCAAGCCTTTCGCGGGAGACAGCGCCAGGATCCGAGCCGAGCAGGAACTCACACGGCTGCGCCGGCTCGACGGCTTGGGCGATGCGTTTGTTCTCGCACGCGGCCCGCGCGTGATCGTCTGCATCGGCAAGGTCGCCAGTCCATCGAGCGCTGAGGCAGAGGCGCTCCTCGAACGCGTCCGAAACGTCCGCGACGAAGGCACCAAACCCTTCGAGCACGCGTTCTACATCCCTCCGGATGAGAGCGGGCCAACTTCCGGCTTCGATCTGCGATCCGCACCCAAGGACTACGGCCGCCAGGCGGTCTACACGCTGCAGATAGGCGCCTACGGCCGGACCGACGGGAGAGCCCCCACCGAGAAGGATGTTCTTGAGGCACGCAAGAAAGCGGAACAGGCCGCGGCCGATCTCAGGAGGCAGGGTGAGCTTGCTTTCTATTACCACGGCCCGAGCATGAGCATGGTGACTGTCGGCGTTTTCGGCGAACGCGATATCCAGAACAGCTTCAGCCTCGAACTGCGCGACCTTATGGAGCGGTTCCCGCACAACCTCGTCAACGGCCAGGGCGTCAGTCAGACCGTGATGAACGACGGGCGCGAGGAGCAGGTGCTGCAGCCGAGCTTCCCGGTGCTCATCCCAACTCAGTAAACGCTTTCCCTATCGACAGTTAGCCCTGAATCCAGACGGCTTCGATCCGAGTGGCGAGCCAGGTGTCGCCCGATCGACGCCACTCGATCTCCCACCACGAATGCCCGAGCAGCCCGCCGTCGGGCATCCGGACCCGGACGCGGACGAGTGTCCGCCCGATGCTTGGGCCTTCCATCCCGGCACGGGTCTCCAGGATCTGGTGCGAGCCGATGAGGGGGTTGATCCACTTCTCGATCGCGGTGCGGATCTGCTCGAAGTCGGTGATCCTGGGAACGCGCCGGGCGTTGCCCGAGGCGTTGTCGCTCGGGTTGATGCGGAAGGGCTCGGCGAGGATCGCGCGCACGCCGTCGGCGTTGCCCTCGGCGACCGCGCCCACGAGCTCGGCGGTGCGTCCCATCAGCACCTCGCGGTCGGTCGTCACCAGACCGGCCGTGACGTACACCCCGGCTGCAAGAACGAACAGCACCACCGCCCCAATCAGAGGCGCAAGCTTTTTCTTGCGCCTCAGGGCGGCGATCAGGGCCACGACACCGAGGACGACGAGCAAACCCGTGAGGAGTGTGGGCGACTCAAACAGCCAGTGTTCGAGCAGAGGCGTCTTCGGGAGCGCTGGGAGCGAGCCTTCGTCTGGGCCGAGGATCTGCATCGTTTGGAGCGTACCGCGCCCGCTGGCCGATGCAAGGGTACGGCGCCGGAGGTGCGCCCGCAGAGATTCGGACGCTGGAGTCGCGTCATGGCAGGCAAATCGCGCGCGGTCGCACCGTCCGGTCAGGCCTCGATCGAAGCCTCGGGGTCGGTGCTCGACAGGAACCTTGCATCGATGGGTGTGGTGTCGCAGCGCGCCGCCCGAGCCATCGCCCAAGCGCAAAGCAGGACTGACCTTGAGTGGACCGTCGCCGACGACGGGCTGATCTCGTGCGCCATGACCGACGGCTGGGGGCGCAAGACCGCCTTTGCAAGCCGCAAGCGCCCGGGCGAGGAAGCCAGGCGTCTCGCCGAGACCGTGGACATCGACAAGGCAGGCGTGATCGTCGTCAAGGGCTTCGGCTGCGGGCACCACGTCCGCGCGCTGCTCGAGCGGGGCAAGTCTGCGTCGCTCATCGTGGTCTACGAGCCCGACGTGGCGCTCCTGCGATCGGTGCTCGAACGCCAAGACTTCTCGGGATGGCTCGTCGACCCGCTTGTCGCGTTCATCACCGACCCCGACGACGCGGCCGCGATCAGCGAGACACTCACCGGCAGCGAGGGGCTCGTGTCGCTGGGCGTCAAGCTCGTCGAGCACCCGCCCAGCAGCAAGAGACTCGCCGACACGGCCGACCGCTTCGAGGCGCGCCTGGCGGGCGTGGTCCGCGCGATCCGGACGAACGTAATCACGACACTCGTGCAATCCGATGTCACGATGCGCAACCAGATCATGAACCTCGACAGGTACGCCGAGGCGCCGGGCATCGACGACCTCAAGGGCTCGTGCGCGGGCAGGCCCGCGATCGTGGTCTCGGCGGGGCCCAGCCTGCGCCGCAACCTGCACCTGCTCGAGCAGCCCTGGGTGCGCGAGAAGTTCGTGATCATCGCCGTGCAGACGGTGCTCAGACCCATGCTTGCGCGAGGGATCAAGCCGCACTTCGTGACGGCTCTCGACTACCACGAGATCAGCCGGCGCTTCTACGAGGGCCTGACGAAGGAAGACGTCGAAGGCGTGACACTCGTCGCCGAGGCCAAGGGCAACCCGGCGATCCTCGACGCCTGGCCCGGCGAGCTGCGCTGCCCCAAGGACAACTGCCTCTCCAAGCTCCTCGAACAGACCGACGCAGACCGCGGCCCGATCAAACCGGGCGCGACCGTCGCGCACCTGGCGTACTACCTGGCGCGTCACCTCGGGTGCGACCCGGTGACACTCATCGGGCAGGACCTGGCGTTTACGGACGGGCAGTACTACGCGTCCGGGGCCGCGATCCACGATGTGTGGGCGAGCGAACTGGGCGAGTTCTGCACGCTTGAGACGCTCGAGTGGCAGCGCATCGCGCGGATGCGGAGCCGGCTCGTGCCCGCTCGCGATCACCTGGGCCGGGGCGTGTACACAGACGAGCAGATGCACACGTACCTCACGCAGTTCGAGCGAGACTTCGCGGCCGACGCGAACTTCGGGCTGACCGTGATC
>JACKGZ010000006.1 GCA_020639255.1 Phycisphaera sp. | reverse complement strand
TGGTCAGTCTGGAAATGATCTTGAGCAGTGTGCTTTTGCCGGCGCCGTTGCGCCCGATGATCCCGAGCGCCTCGCCCTGTGCGACTTCGAAACTGACATTGCGGAGCGCCCAGTGAACGTCGGCATCCTGATCCGGATCTGCAGGCCGCGATACGGCACGCTTGGCCATCGAGATGATCGATGCCGAGAGAAGGCGGTCGTGCGCCTTGTGCCGAAGGAGCACAAAGCGTTTGCTCAGATTCTCCACGCTGATCATTGCGTCAGACACCATCGCCCCCGATCACAGGACATCCGTCACGGTCTGTTCGAACTTCATGAACGTCACCAGCCCGCACAGAAACAAACCGGCCGCTACGGCACATGAGACCAGAGTCATACCCGGCGTCACAGGCGAAGCCTGGCCGAGTAAGCAGCCTCGCACACCCTCGCAGGCTGTCACCATGGGATTCAGCGAATACAGCAGCCAGTACTTCTCCGGCACTCGATCCGTGGTGCTGTAGAGCACCGGCGAGCAAAAGAACCAGAGGTGCAACATCACCGGCAAGAAGTGCGTGACGTCTCGGAAATGCGAGTTGAGCACACTCAGCCCCATGCCCATGCCGGCAGCGGACACGATGGCGATCGAGAGATACACCGGCATCATGAGCATCGACAGGGTCGGCGGGTGCTGGTAGATCGCCAGGATCACAGCCAAGATCACGAGCCCAAAGAGAAAGTCTACCAGCGGACTCGTGATGCTCGCAAGAGGCAGAACCAGCCTCGGGAAGTAGACCTTTGAAAGGAGCGCTCCGTCCTGCTTGAGCGAGTTCGCAGCACGCCCGGTCGATGAGCTGAAATACTGGAAGACGATCATGCCGGGAAACAGAAAGAGCGGGTACGGCATCCCGTCCGGGCCCATCCGACCGAGCTTGTCAAAGACCACCCAGTAGACCGCCATGGTCAGCAGCGGCACCATGACAGCCCAGATGATGCCAAAGGCGGTCTGGCGGTAGCGTACCTTGATGTCCCGCTGAACCAGCATGAATAGAAGGTCGCGCCACTGAATCGCCTCGCGGATCCGTTGGATCATGCCGTCGTTCGAACGATCAACGACCCGCACGAATCGGTTCGACAGATCAAATGGCACACCGGGTCCGGATCCGGGTCTACCGTCGATGTCCCCGTCGCCGGGTCTCAGTTGCGATGGCTCGTTCGTCGTCGTGGCTGTCGTCAAGGGGCTCTCCGCGGCTCTCGATAGGATCCTATTCACCCCGCACAACAGACTCATTCTGACCCCAGCGCTAGACTCCACTCCACGCAGACGCGGCCGGAGCACGCTGGCACATGACCGCTACCAACTCCCAACCACGCATCGCCGCACTCGTACCCATGCGCCACAGCAGCGAACGTGTTCCAAACAAAAACTTCCGCCCCTTCCATGACAGGCCACTCTACCACTGGATCGTCTCGGCTCTCCTCGATGCCCCGAGCGTGGGCGAGGTCGTCATCGACACCGACAGCCCCACTATCCGGGATGACGCCCGGAAGCACTTCCCTCGCGTCCGTGTCATCGAGCGCCCCGAGCACCTCCGCGACGGCTCGATCCCGATGAACGATGTCCTGCTCAATACCGTCAAGCAGATCGACGCCGATTACTTTCTCCAGACGCACAGCACCAACCCGCTGCTCCGCGCGCAGACGATCGAGAGAGCCGTCCGCACTTTCCTCGACGCACTCCCCGAGAAGGACTCGCTCTTCGGTGTGACGCGCTGGCAGACCCGCTTTTATGACGCTGCCGGCAAAGCCATAAACCACGACCCGAGCATCCTGCTCCGCACGCAGGATCTCCCCCCCGTCTACGAAGAGAACTCCAACGTCTACATCTTCAGCAGAAAGACCCTCGAAGAGCGCGGCAACCGCATCGGGCACAAGCCCGTCCTCTTCGAGATCAACCGACTCGAATCCACAGACATCGACGACGAGGAAGCGTTCCGGCTCGCCGAGGCGATCGCCCAGGCCGGCCTCGTCCAAGGAGAAAGAGCGTGAGCCGAGGCAAGCTCCTGGTCACCGGTCCCCGCATCCTGCGCGACTTCGAAATGGTCCGCCCCGAGCTCGAACGGCTCGGGTTCGAGATCATCACCACCAAGGTCAGCCAGCAGCTCAGCGAGGACGAGCTCATCAAGCTCGTGGGCGACATCGACGCCACCATCTGCGGCGGCGACAAGTGGACCGCCCGCGCCATGGACGCGGCCCCCAACCTCAAAGTCATCTGTAAATGGGGCACGGGCACCGATGCGATCGACTTCGACGCCGCCCGTGAGCGGGGCATACTCGTCCGCAACGTGCCCGACGCATTCAGCGTGCCTGTCGCAGACTCGACGATGTGCTTCATCCTCAACTTCGCCAGGCGCATCCCCTGGCTCGACAAGGAGATCAAAGCCGGTCGCTGGACACCCCTCGACGGCACAACCCTCGCTGAGTGCACACTGGGCGTTGTGGGCATGGGCAACATCGGGAGCACCGTCCTCCGCCGGGCACGCGCATTTGGGATGAAGCTCCTGGGCTGCGACACCCGCAAGGACATCCCCCTGCAACTCCTCGACGATACTGGCGTCGAAGTCGTGCCCATGGACGAACTGCTCAAACGCTCCGACTTCGTGAGCATGCACTGCGACCTCAACCCGAGCACCCGAGGCCTGATCGGCGAGCGCGAACTCAAGCTCATGAAGCCGACGGCGGTCCTCATCAACACCTCGCGAGGCCCGGTCGTTCAGCAGGCCGCGATTGAGAAGGCGCTCGCCGAGGGCACCATCGCCGGCGCCGGGCTCGACGTCTTCGAGATCGAGCCGATCCCTGCGACCTCGCCATTGCTCAAGATGGACAACGTGCTCCTGACGCCCCACCTCTCGCAGAGCTCCGAGCGGGCCGCTCACCGCACACACTGGCAGGTCATCCGCAACGTCGTTGAGCTGCTCGACCAGTGGGAAAGCCAGCAGGAGAGCAAGCGGTGACCAATCGTGTCGCACTCATCACCGGGGCTGCGGGTGGGATCGGGAGCGCCACCTGCCGCGTCTTCCACGAGGCGGGCTGGACCGTCGTCGGCGTCGATCGTCGCCACGAGGTCGTCGTGGGTGTTGACCACTTCATCGAGGCCGACATCTCCGACCCAGAGTCACCCGCACGGATCTTCGAGGAGCTGACCTCGCACACAGGTCGGCTCGACGCGCTCGTCAACAACGCAGCGATGCAGGTCTGCAAGCCCATCCTCGAGACGACCGCCGAGGAGTGGGACCAGGTGATGGCCTCGAACATCCGCTCGGTCTTTCTCTCGGCCAAGGCCGCCTACCCGATGCTGCGCCAGAGCAAGGGCTCGATCATCAACGTCTCGAGCGTGCACGCGATGGCGACAAGCAAGAACATCGCCGCCTACGCAGCCAGCAAGGGCGCACTCTCGGCGTTCACCCGCTCGATGGCGCTCGAATTCGGGGACGACGAGATCCGTGTCAACGCCGTCCTGCCCGGAGCCGTGGACACCCCCATGCTCCACGCGGGCCTGGAGCGTGGACACGTCGAGCCGGGCAGCCTCGACGAACTCGTCCGGGGCCTCGGCGAACGCCACGTGCTCGGCCGTGTGGGCCAGCCCGAAGAGATCGGCAGGGTCATCCATTTCCTCGCCGACGCGAGCCAGTCTTCGTTCATCACGGGCCAGTCCATCGTCGTCGACGGCGGCGCGCTCGCCAGGCTCAGCACCGAATGATCGCGGACACCCCCAGAGTCATCGTCGACCGCACCTTCAAGCTGGGCGAGAACCCGCTCTGGGACGCCAAGCGGGGCGTGCTCTTCTTGACCGACATCGACGCGGGCGAACTCTGGCGGTACGACCCGAAGACTGTCAAAGCCGAGTGCTTCTACACGGGCCCGAAGGTCGGAGGCTTCACACTCCAACGCGACGGCAACCTCGCGATCTTCCGTGTCGATGACATCGCACTGCTCAACCCCGACAACCCCCCCAACGTGCGCACGATCGCGGAGTTCCACGACCCGGACGCCGCTCGGTTCAACGACGTGCAGGCCCTGCCCGACGGCAGCGTTTACGCGGGCACCATCGCAGCCACGCCCGGCTCGGGCGGGCTCTACCACGTCGGGACGGACCTGACCATCCGCCCGCTCTTCAAGGGCACCGACGTCTCCAACGGCATGGCCGTCTTCGACGAGGGGCGGACACTTCTCTGGACCTGCTCGACAAGCAACCGCATTGTCCGTTTCAACAGGGACCCAAAGACCAACGATCTCACCAGCGGACTCGACCTCTACCAAGCCACCCCTGATGAGGGCACGCCCGATGGCCTGACGAGAGATATCGAGGGGCGAATCTGGTCAGCCCGCTGGGAGGGCTCGGCCGTCATCGTCCACGCACCCGACGGCAAAGTGATCGAGCGTCTGCCCGTGCCCACGGAGCGCGTCACCTCGGCCTGTTTCGGCGGGCCCGATCTGTCAACGCTTTACATCACGACCTCGGAGGGGCCAATATACGAAGCCCGAACAAAGACCTCCGGATTCGAGGAGCCAATATCGGGTCTCGGGCTCTGATACGAGTCCGTGTTGCGTCATCCGGACCCCGGATGAGTGTTGCGGCGCTTGTCGGCTAGCCGAGGTATAGTTCGCACCGTCTTCACAGAAGGAGCCGAATGTTGTCGAGCACCAGGCACCCGACCATCGCGGTCCTCATGCCCGTTCACAACGCAGAGCCCTACGTCGCCGAGGCGATCGAGAGCATCAGGGCGCAGTCCTTTGAGGACTTCGAGCTGATCCTCTTGGACGACGGCTCGACCGACGGTTCCCTCGCAGAGATGCGCCGGCAGGCCCGTCAGGACTCCCGCATCACCCTCATCAGCCGACCCAATACCGGAATCGTGGACGCACTCAACGAGATGCTCGCCCACGCCAAGTCACCCCTCCTGGCCCGCATGGACGCCGACGACATCGCCCTGCCCGACCGGTTCAAGGTCCAGGTCGAGTTCATGGCGCAGAACCCGGAGGTGGTTTGTCTCGGGGGCGGCATCGAGCTGATCGACAGCCGGGACCGCCACCTCCTGACCCCCCCGCCCGTGCGTGGGAACGAGCAGGTGCAGGCCGAAGCCCTGTGCGGAAGGACGCCTATCTCGCACCCGGCCGCGATGATGCGGGCCGATGCTGTGCGGGCCGTGGGCGGCTACCACCAGGACAGCTACCCGGCAGAGGATCTGGATCTGTTCCTGCGTCTGGGTGAGATGGGCCAGATCGACAACGTACCGGACCTCGTGCTCCGCTACCGCGTGCACTCGGGCTCGATCAGCGTGCGTCTCAGCGACCGCCAGATCGCCAAGATGCGTCAGGCCTGCCAGAAGGCCTGGGCTCGTCGGGGCGTCAAGGGGCAGTTCCGGGGCACGATCGAGGCCAAGCCCAGCGGGGCATACGAGGTCGTCACCCCGATCCACCCGCCGATCCTGCACGCCAACCCGACGGCTCATGCTCTTTCGAGCCAGATCACGTCGTCGCAGCCCGAGTGAGCTGATCCAACCAGACCAACGAAGTCAGGGCGACTGGAGTTGAACCAGCGACCTCGTGTACCCAAAACACGTGCTCTACCAAGCTGAGCTACGCCCTGAAAGTGGTCCGAGCCCCCGCGAGGCGAGGGCCCGACCTGTGGCACCATTCTATCCGGATCAGTTCGTCGCGGTGGACGGGTCCGGGAGCATCGGCAGCTGCACAAAGGCGAGCACGTGGGGCCTGTCACCCTTCTCGGTGACATTTGAGCGGTCCACGATCATGAGGTACCTCGCCTTGAAGCTGGGTACCAGTGGATCGGTGTCGCTGAGATCCTGGGTGTCAGACTCCTTGAACCCCTGGACGACGAACCAGACGGCGTAGTAATCGCTGCGAACCGTCATGGAGTTCAGAACCGCGTTGAGCTGGACGAGCTGCTCGTCGTAGCTGTCGGGGATCTGGTCCGGCATGATCGGCAGCAGCGGACCGCTCGGGTTGCCGGGGAATGCGTCGAGGGAAGCCGGGGTCGCGGTCGCGCCATAGTTCAATGCCAGGCCGAGCTGGTCGCCCGTGAGTTGGTTGCCGAACGTAGCGATCTCGATCTGCCCATTTCGGAGTTGGTTGATTTTGGCGACGTCGATGTTCTTGTAGAAGTCGACGCCGTGGCCGTAGTTGTTGTTCGTGCCCGCGTTGCCGGTGCGGTCGATGAACCCGACGCCCAGCGTGCGGGTGTCGCGGGAGAAGCCGCCCATCTGATGCTGGACATCGTCGCTCGTCATGTCACGGGCGGCGAAGAGCTCGCCGATCGACTCGAAGCCTGGCAGCGGGCGGATGGCGTCGATCTCGGACTTTGCGCGATCGATGCCGAGCCCGAACTCGGGCCGGTTCATGACACGCTCGACACGCACGAAGCTGTCGACCTCGGTCGGTGTGCCGCCGCCGAGCGGGCTGCCGATGCTGAGCCTTGTGTAGCGGGCCGGGTCGCGGTACGCGGCCACGGTGCTGCCCACATCGGCGAAGCTGATCGGCCGGTTGGTCTTGTCGCGGAACATGTTGAGATAGTGCGGCTCGGTGTTGAGTGTGAGCTGCTCGAGCGTCCGCGGCCACCAGAGGTTGTCCGCGGGGATCGTGTTGCTGGCCGCGTACATGTCCATCGCGAGCGCCGGGTGCAGACGCAGCACCTCGGGCTCGGCGGTGTTGGCGTTGATCGTGCCCATGACGGGGCGATCGATGCCGCCGAGAGCGGCGATGCCGTTGTCGATGCCCGCCTGGGCGATGTCAAACAGATTGAGCGCCATCGGGACGCCCAGACCGCGGCGGATGTCTTCGTTCTCGGTGAAGTCGCCGCTGCCCTCGGTGATGCCCGTGGTCGTCACCATGTCGATGAAGGGCACGAAGGCGTCGAGGCGGAGCTGACCCCGGTCGAGGACGTACTTCTCAGTCTTGGCCTGCGGGAAGCCGGAGGACAGGTCGTACGAGAGCGCCCGGAACGGATCCTTGGGCCCGGAGCTGGCCACGCCGCCGCCGGGACCGACCGAGTCGGAGTATCCGCTTGCCGCGGCGAGCGCCTCGCCGAGCGTGGTCCACTGGGCCTCGTACTGCTGAATGCGCTCGATGGGCGCCGTCGCATAAATGCCGTCAGGCGTTGCGGCACCGCTCGCGCTGGGTTCGAGCGGCGTGCGGTACGCGCCCACCGCCAGCGGCAGGAGCATGTCGCCCACACGCAGCGTGCGCCGACCCGTGAGCAGGTCGCGGAACTCGGTCTGGTTGACCGTCACCTTGATGTAGTTGTCGCCCTCGTAGTTGCCGATGCCCGCGTTGAGGTTGGGCGTGATCGGGGTCGAGAGGCTGAGCGATGTCATGCCGTCACGGCCGAAGACCGGATCGCCGAGGCTGACGAAAAATTCCGGGTTCTTGATACCACTCTGGAGTTCTTGCCAGAAATTCGCAAAATCAATCGTCGTGATATTTTCGTATTGCACTTGCTCAAAGTCGGCCATGAGATCAAGTGCTTCGGGAAACACGTCATCGTCATTGCCCGCGACATTCTGATCGTGCTTCAGGAATGTCGAGCCGCCGTATGGGTTGTAGCTGCCCGTGTTCGAGTGAGCCGTAGGCTCGAAGACCTTGGCGGGTAGAGCGCCGACGGGCGTGCCGACCACATCCTGCTTGCCCTGCGAACCGCTCGCGGTACCTGGGGTTGGCGAGTTGCCCGTGTAGTAGCTGACCGCACTCGAACCAGAGTTGTACGACGTGTCGTCTCTGCGTGAGATGCTGCCCCACATGGCGACTCCAAGTTGGCCACCAAAGTTGTAGTCAGTACCTCCAACGGCTGGCATAAAGCCGGGTCCGGCGCGTTTCGTCGCGTTCCCTCTTAATGCATCTACTACACTAATCTCACCGTTCGGTCCTAATCGCTCGGGCAGGTCAAGCCTGCGATCTAGCGCGGCACGTGTTGGCGCGCCGGCAATTGCTGCCCGAGCGGCCTTGAAGTCGGATGAATCGCGGAGTCTGTCAACCAGCTGGTCGGTCTTGCGATTCTGAAGATCGAGCGAACCAGTCGTCCAATCGATCAAACCAGTCAGCGAGGTCGCACCGGAGGGTATGTTGTAATCGGCCGCGTCGCGCCAGAGCATGGCCACACGGTTCACATCACTCGAAGCGCTCGGCACATCATAGAACAAGTCCACAACATTTCCTGGCATGACTGCACCGTAAGAACCACTGCTCACAATGCCGCCCGAATTTCCGGCAAAGCGCTTCGGAAGTTGAAGCACATCAACATTCGCGCCAATCTGTTGAGAGATCATCTGCTCAAAGGCAGATCCCGAACCCGAACTGAATGGCGGGAATCGCACGCCAACATTCCTGAGACGCATGTCGATATCAGCCGGGTTGCCCGGATTGCTCGCCCAAACGACAAGTGTCGAACGCGGTTCAAGAATGACTGGGCCGGTCGTGCCGTCTGAGAACGGGAAGAACGAGTCAGCGAATTCGATGTAGTAGTGATCGAGGACAATCGGTACGTCGAACGGATTAAACAGCTGGAAGAAGACGGCCTGAAAGACAAAGTCATTGTTTGCGGCCAAGACGTCGCCATTGATATTGGGCAGGCCATCAAAGTCATCAATATTTCCCGCGATCCCGTCCGGACCCGCGCTGGAACTAATCTGCGAAACAGCCCATTCACCTGCTGGATTGATCCCGTCATGCATCTCGTCAGGATCTGCATCGGTGTAGACGACCATCGACGAGACCTGGCTCAGGAAGGGCTGGGGCTCGACGCCGTAGAGGATCATGGCGGTGTGTGAGACGTTCAGCCCGTCGTCGGCGATGAAGTCGCCCGGCTGGCCGCCGTAGAGGTCGTCGATGTCGAGTTTGAGGCCCGCGTCCCAGAGGTCACGCATGATGCCGGTTGCGGCGGTCGGATCCCAGTCGCGTGCGAGGCGCATGACGGCGACGCTCGGCTCGTCGACGCGTCGGTTGTAGGCATCGAGGTCGGTCGAGTTGGAGAGATCGAGGTCGAGGACGCTGCCGACGTCGGGCACGCCGTCGGGAGTGGCCGTGCCGCTGAGGACGCCGTCGATGAACGGGGCGTCGGCCATATCGCGGAAGTTGAGCGCGAGGTGACCGGCGAGACGGACGGCCAGTTCCGGGCCCATGTGGCCGTAGTACTGCGTCATCGTCTGGCGGAAACGGTCGTCCATCGCGGTGGCGGTGTTGCCAGCCCAGTCGTCTTGGCGCAGATCGGGCGCGAGAACGCTGAGATAGACACCGAAAGCGTTGCTAATGAGTCGGCTCTGCTCTTCGCGAACGTCGGCGATGGTGTCGCCGTCGTCGTTGTTGGGGTAGTTGCCGTCGTCGAGAACGAGTGTGTCGAGGAGCAGCTTGCGGTCGACGTTCTCGGAGAGCTTTGAGTAGTCGGCAAGATCGAGGATCGAACTGCGGAGCGGGCGGCTGCCGCTCACGGTGGTCAGCATGCGGCGGATATCTACGGCCGATCGCATGAGCTTGAGGTCGTACTGGTTCTGCCCGACGGGCACCCAGGCGTCCTTGGTGGTCGGGCTGGCCGAGCGGAGCTGTGAGTAGGACGTCTGCGGGATGATGGCCGAGTTGGCCGCCGAGAGCGCCTGCTCGAGCTTGCTGAAGTTGCGGTCGTCGTTGATGCCGTGGAAAGTGAGGAGTTCGACGAGGTCGTCGATGCTGTAGGGCGCGGTGCGCGAGTTGCCGCCGGCGGAAGCGCCCGGGTAGACGCTGCCGACCGAGGCTGTGTAGTCGACGCGCATCGCGGGGTTGGGGTAGAGGGTGTAGTCGCGGATGTCGTCGCTGAGAACGGTGTTGGGGTTGGGTTCGAGGTTGTAGTTGCCTCGGTTGTCGAGCGTGGGCACCTCGCCGAAGGGGCGGACCGAGCCCTGGTTGCGTCCGTCGGAAAGACGGAGGTTCGACTTGCGACCCAGGGCCTGTGCGACCTCGAGGCTGAAGATGCCGAAGTCGCTCGCGTTGCCCTCACCTGTGGCGAAGGCTTCGTCGTAGTCGATGCCGCCGTCGACGGCGTCGATCTCGTTGGGGAGCGAGTTGACGAGCGTGTGCTCGGAGAAGTTGAGGAGCTTGAAGAGGCTGATGTCCTCCGGGCCCGAGCCGACGCGGTAGCCGGTCGTGGAGGGCGCGAGGAAGTCGGTCGCGGTGGCGACGTTGACGAGGCTGGAGAGGTCGATCGCGCGGGCGGCGACGAAGTAGCGCATGTCCGACTCACCGAGCAGGGGCACCGGACGGGTGGGGTTGGTGTAGTCGACGAGCTCGAACCAACGCGAGTCGAGGATGCCGTCGCCGTCGGCGTCGGCGTACTGATAAGCCCAGTAGTCTTCGGAGGATGGATCGCCCATCGATGAGGTGTTGAACGCGGGATCGTTGATCGGGCGGAACAGGCGGCGCTGGTACATGGTCCAGTGCATGGGCTTGTTCCAGTCGGCCTCACGCCTCGGGACGATCACGCTGCCGGAGGCGAGCATGTCGCTGAACGGCAGGAATTCCGTCGGATTGCCGTCGCGGTCGAGGAGCGTCAGACGAGCGTTGCGTGAATTCGGGTCGCGCGTCAGATCGAGCGATGGCGCGCCGAAGTTGTCGCGGAGGTAGAACAGATTCACGAACCGCCCGTCGGGGGCGAAGTTGGAGATCTGCGCCCAGTCGACGGCTCGGAGATACGGGGGCGTGTCAATGTCGATCGTCGGGCCGTTGCCGCCGAGGTCCACGGGGCGCGTCGAGGCCAGGAATGGGTCGCTCGCGGTGCGGGGGTCGACGTCGAAGATATTGAACGCGGAAACATCGCTTGCGAAATCATCCCAGAGGATGTCGGCACTGTGCCCGCCGTCCGGGTGGAACCGCATGAGATTGGCGAGGTTCTGGTTGTTGCCGACGCCGGTGAGTTCGCTCGGCACGCTCGTGAAGAAGTAGTCGGTGACAGGCATGTCGACGTTCTCACGCCGCATGATGGGTGTGGTGGTGTTGAAGATGTCGGCGAGTGCGGTCGAATCGGTGACCTCGGGCACGACGTTGAAAACATCGATCGCGAGCACATCACCGATGTAGTCGGCGATGGCGTTGATGTTGTCGACGGCGCTCTTGCGCTCGTTGGTCGTGCGAGCGGTGCGGCGGTCGCCCTTGCCGATGGCGGCATAGACAACAGCCAGGATCAGCACGAGCGCGAGCGAGCCGAGCACGAGCAGGAGCACGGTGCCCCGGCGGCTGGCGCCAACACCCGCGGCCTTGCGGAGAAGTCTTTGAATTGGTGCGAGCATGGTGCGCACTCCGTTTCTTTCTGGGGCGGGTTTGGTCCACCCCGTTTGCCGGCTCGGGTTTCGCCGGCGTCTCATTCCGGAAAGGGCACACATGCCCTCCCGGTATTGTCGGTCAGATCCCCTCGCCACTGGGGATATCGATCACGAACTGGAAGGTCTCTTCCGTGGACTGATCGATCGGGTCCGCGAACGACATGGTGATCCGGACCAGCGTGGGCCAGGGCCATTCGTCGGTGTACTTGCCGTCGCCGTCGATATCATCGGCGACGCCGTCATCGTTCATGTCAAATCCGCCAATGACGCCGTCACCGTTCACATCGATTCCGCTGGGCTCATTGATCGGAACAGCTCTCGGATCGGCGTACCCGAAGTAATGCGAGAGCGGGTATCGCAGCGGCTGGTTCTGGATGAGGCGCAGATCGCGTGAGTTGTTCTCGGTGTGGAGCCCGTTAATCAGATCCGCGAGGAGGTGCTGCTCGATGAGCCGCTGGCTGTTGCGGTCACTCGAGAGCGTCGGGTCGTAATTCGTGAATCCATCGGGACGAGACTGTGTCGGCCTCAGCCAGTCCGTCTTGCCGACGCGTTCACCTCTGGGCTGGTTGCGGTACGCATCGCCCTCGGGATCGTGCCCGTACCAGATGACTCGGCCGGAGGTGGGGTCGATCTCGCCGAAGCTGTACTCAACGATGAACTCGGTGCAGCGTGGGATGAACTGCGAGGCCCCGATGACCTGCTGGTCGGCGCGGTACGCGGCCTGGAGCACGGCACTGGTGCCGGTCGAGGCGTCGGGCCCAAAGACGTCGGCGTTGTAGCCCGGGGGCGACTTCTCGTAGCGCACGCGCGTGCGGGCGATGCGGTTCTCGTACTCGCTCCGGCCGTAGGGATTGGCGAGGGGTACGCCCGGTATCACGCGAGGATCCGAACCTCGCCAATCGAAGGAGATCTGCGGGTTGGTATCCCACGAGGACTCGCCCATGAAACGGAGTTCGTTCGAACGCCCCGGCAGCGCGTCGGACATCCAGGCGTGCTGCATGTCGACAAGCGACTGGAGACCGGTGACGTTGGAATCGATGCCGAGTTGGTCATCGAACGGGATCTGAGGGTTGCCGGGCAGGTTCTGTGCGCGGCGATCCTCGCGGTAGTTGACGACCTCGCGCGGGCTCAAGATGTACACCCGGCTGTTGCCCGTCGGCGGGACCGCGGGCGCACGATCGCGGAAGTTGTACGTCGAATCGGGCGTGGGCGCAAAGAAACTGAGCGGTGTGGTAGCCAACGCCGGTTGGGGCTGGCGAGCGTACACCTGTGTGACACGCTGCTTGATATCAACGAGCGAAGCCGTCGCGACATCGACGATACCCGACTCGAAGAGCGGCGAAACAACCTCACCCCGCATGTTGTACCTGGCGAATTGATCGTCGACGCCGGGCGTGAAACCCGAATCAAGGAACGGCATGCCCGTGATCGTCTCGACGCGGAAGATGCCCGCTGCGGCGGGCTGGCCGGCGATCTGAAGCTCGTTGTCCTGGAAGCGTCGCACGTTTGCGACGGTCGGACCAAGCCCGAGCGGGCCGAGCGCGCCGTCCGGGTGGATCTGCGGGTTTTTGAGGAGCGTCACCTTGCGGAGCAACGTCCAATCGCCCGCGTAGAAATTGGGGTTCACCTCACCGATGTTGCTATCGAGATCCGAGATGCCGTGACGGAGGAACGGCCCTTCGTTCGTTTCGTAGAGGAAGGGCGTTGCAAAGCCGTCCGAGCCTTCGAGCTTCTGCTGGCCGTGACCGTAATAGATACTGGCGGCGCTGGAGCGGGCGACGAAGTCGGGATCGATCGGCGAGCGTGCCGACTCGAACTGGCCCCGCGCAAAGAACATGATCTCGTCGATCCGGCGCACGCGGCGCGAGTTGAGCTGATCGGGCGAGAGCGGGACACCCGTCGGATTCAGGGCGAACTCGTTGCGGATAACGAGGAACCCCTCGCGGGTCATCTTGTCGAAATCGTCGCGGAGCACACGCTCGACAACGGCGGCGTAGTTGTTGATCGCGCTGACGCGGCGTCCTGTCGTCACCGTCTTGGAGATCGCCGAGAAGATCGTCGCAAGCCCGACCGCCAGGATCGAGACGCCGATGACAGCCACGAGGGCCTCCATCAGCGTGAAGCCTCGCCGCATCCTTCCGAGTTGTGGCTTGCGCGGGGTCATGGGTCTTCCTTATCGCGTGGTCAGCACCCGGATATCGACGGGCACCTGCGGCGTGAAGATGATCTGGCGGTATTCGTCGAGCGAGTTGGTCGAGAAGGGCGGGTCGACCACGAGCACGTCTCGGTCGGCGCCACCGATCTGCTTTTGCACGATGGCCGTCACCTTGTGCACGGTGCCGGTGTTGTCGACGAAGAGCTGCCCGACCTGCGTCAGACGCTCGGCAGCGGACGTGGCGTTCGTGCCGTTGCCCACGTGGCGGAGCGACACGGGATCGAAGAGATCCCAGACGTCGGCCTTGGATGGGTCGCTCTGCAGGATCGTGGTGTCACGGAGCAACGCAGCGATGGGCGCGGAGTAGCGGTGCTGACCGAACTTGCCGTTCTGAACGAGCTTGCAGAAATCGTTCGGATCGACCGCCAGCGGCAACCGGCGGTTCCGCGCGGGAACCTGGCCGTCGAGTTCGGGATCGTCGTAGACACCCGTGATGGCCTCACGGATCGAGACCCCGAGCGGGACACGTATGTTGCGATCGACGCGACGCACAAAGACCGCCATCTGCAGCGGGAGTTCGTCGAGGCGATCCGCGGGCACTCGCTTCTCATAGGTGCGCCGGCCCGAATCGCCACGCGGCACGAAACCGATGCCCGCGTCGACGCGGCGGACGACCATGTCGTAGATGTAGCGAGGATCGGCGCCCGAGGCCGCATCCGGCATTAGTCGATCCGCGAGTGTGAGCGTGAGGGTGGGAAGCGTGCGATTATTCTGATTCGTCAGAATTGACTTGTTCGTGACGCCGCCGCCGAGGACGAGGTCGCCCGTCTCGGCCAGAACATTGAACGCGTCGTCGTTGTCGCGGCGTTCCCACTCCCAGGCGGCGTCCCAGAGGAAGTCATAGGTGTAATCTGACGCCCCCACCGGAACGCGCGAGTCTCGCACCGAAATGCCGACGTCCTCGGCAAGGACATCGAAGACGGGGAAGCGACGGATCTGAGTCAGGTCGTTCTCGCCGTAGGTGCTCGACCAATCGAGCCAGTTGAGCGAGGGGTTCTCGACGAACGTGCCGACGAGCTGCGCCTCGGCGGACGAGGCAGCGTTCTGACCGATGACCGTGTCCTGGGCGCGCCGCTGGAGGTCGATGACGGCGGGGAAGATCGCAACGACACCGACGAGCCCGATCGCGAGCACAACGACGGAGATCAGGATCTCAAGCAGCGTAAACGCGCGTTTCATCGGACCACCTCCACCAACTCGCCGAAGTAGGAGCCGACGGTGTACACCGCCGAGTCCGCCTCGAGTGCCGAGCCCGCGTCCTGAGTGCGCTCAAGAGCGAGCCGGCCTTCGAGCCATTGAGTAATACGCGTTTCCAGTTCCACCCGATCACTCGCAAGCTGCGAATCCCGGAAGAGAGACGAATCGACTTCCGGATCCTTGCCCTTCAGGTAGATGCTGTTGGTGTCGCGGTTCAAGTTGCGGACCTGGAGCATCTGCCCGAGGCGGCGTTCGCGGTAGAGCGCGATGTCGCTCACCGGGCGGGCAAGGACCGTGTCGCCCGACTCATTCCCGAGGAGCTGCCGTAGTTCGACGGACGTGAGCCCGGTCGAGATGAGTGCCCTGACCGTCCACGCCCGGAGATCCTCGGCCTGATCGATCGGTTGGATCGCGGCCGGTGTGCTGCGGTTCAGGTTGCTCGGCCTCGGGTCGAGGATGAGGGACGACGTGTTGTCGCGGCTGAGCGTGCCCGTGCCTGCGGTGAATCGGATCATGAAGGTCTGGCGGTCCGCGCCGTCGTCCTGTTCGAGCTTGTCGTAGAAGTCGGTCTCGGGGAAGACCCACGCGCCGGGGCCGCGGTCGCTGGCGGTGTTGCCGCCGGGCTGAAGACCGGTGCCGGGGCTGTAATCGATGAGCTCTTCGTACCAGTCCTCGTCGCGGAGCTGTGTGCCCAGCACGAAGCCGCGGACGGAGTAATCGGGCGGGAGCTGGACGGGCTCCATCGATGAGATCGGGACAAAGACATCGCGCAGCGCCGAGCCGGCGTCGTTGTCCGAGTCGTCGCTGAGCGATCCGATCTTCTCGTAGATGCCGACGGTGATGCCCCGGTTGGGGTCGTAGAAGAAGACCGCCGCGGTGTCGCCGCCGCCGATGTTGGCCGAGGCGGCGTCGCGGGCCGAGAGGATGGCCTGCTGGAGCGAGTTCTGCGCCAGGCTCTCACGCGACGAGGTGAGCAGCGCCTGGAACGCGGGGATCGCGATCCCGACGAGCAGCGCGCCGATCACGATCACGACGAGCAGCTCGATCAGCGTGTAGCCGGTGCGTTTCATGAACCCACCTCGATGATGTTGTCCTCGCGGGCTGCCTCGATCGCTTTCTGCCGATAGCTGTCGTCGTTGTTGAGTCTGGTGATCGAAAGGCCGAGGTATTCGGCGTACTTGCGTTTCATGGCGTCGGACTCTGGACCGGCTCCGCCGCGAAGCAGCGCGTACTCCTCGTCGTCGCCGAATAGCTTGTTCGGCCCCGCGGCGACGATGGCATAGGTCGCGTCACGCAGTTCGACGGGAACTTCAAAGAGCGGATCGAGCGGGTTGCCGTAGCCGTAGAGCACGACCTTGGGGATGTTCAGATACGCGATGAGGCCCTTGACGGAGTCCGTGAAATCGATCGAGTCGTCGGTGTATTCCGAGATGCCGCCCGGGATCGTTGTTGGGTCGATGTTGTCGGCGAACCAGCGGTAGTAGCGGATCGGCACACTGTTGCGGTCACGGATCTCGGTACGGAATATCAGCCGGGTGCGGCTGATGACGTTGCCGCTGGTGGGCATGTACTTATTAACGATGTCGGTGTAGAGCTCGACCCCGCCGCGATTGGTATCGAAGAACGGCTCGTACTTCTTCGGGCCGCGACGCGCCAGTTCGAGCGTGCCGCGATCGCCCCCGTCGATCGTTTTGGGATCGACGACCGGTGCGAAGTTGCCCGCTCGGCGGACCTCGACAAAGCCCGGGCCGTCGATACCGTCGACCTCGGCTTCGAGCGCGCCGATGAGGTAGTACGCGAGCGAGTAGGTGCTGTAGCGCGGAATGCGGGCGGACTGCTCGCCCCGCAGGACGTTGATATCGACAGCGATGGCAGGCGAGAAAGCGTTGGGGATCACCAGCCCCTCGACTTCAACGAGCGGCGAACCTTGTCCGGTGTTGCCGTTGTCTTTGACAAGAGGCGGGATAAACCCGAACTCACGCTTGAAATCTTCGACGGCAATCTTGAGGCCGTTGACGAGCGCGCGGTCGGACGCGATGCGGGCCTGGTTGGCGGCGACGCGGTACGAGACCAGTGCGATGCCCATCAGGAGGAAGATGATGAAGATCGACACGATGATCTCGGCGAGGGTGAAGCCCCCCGCTCGTCTGCCGGATTGTTTCTCGGTGTGTGTCATCGATGACCTCCGATTCGCGCCGGGCGCGTGATCAGACCGAACCTCCCTGGAGCGACTCGATCATGGCCACGAGCGGCAGGAACATCGCCACGACGATCGTGCCCACCATCACACCGATCACGATCACCATGACCGGCTCAAGGAGACTGACGAGCGCCGCGACCGCGACGTCAACCTCTTCGTCGTAGTTGTCGGCGATCTTCATGAGCATGGTGTCCATCTCGCCGGTCTCTTCGCCGACGTCGATCATGTTCACCACGATCGCGTCGCACGTCTTCGATTCGCGGAGCGGGACGGCGAACGTCTCGCCCTCGCGGATCGAGTCGTGCACCTTCATGAGCGCCTTGTGGAACACGGCGTTGCCCGAAGTCTCTGCGGTGATCGTGACGGCCTCAAGAATGGGCACACCGGCGGAGATCAGCGTGCCCAGCGTCCGGGTGAAGCGGGCGATAACGGTCTTCTTGATCAGCTTGCCGAGAACCGGAACCTTGAGCAGGATCCAGTCGGTTGCTGCGCGGCCCGGGCCGGCCTTGCGGATCAGCTTCCAGAAGATCGGAAGCGTGATGATCACACCGAAGATGATGAAAGCGCCAGGCACGCTCTGTCCCGGCGTGCTGCCGGCAACCCAGCGTGAGGTCTCGATCAGCTTGGTGGTGATCATGGGCAGTGCCACGCCGAAGTCGAGGAAGATTTCCTCGAACTTGGGCACGATGAACCACATGATGAACGTCACGATCAGGATCGCGAAAAGCACGACGCCGATCGGGTAGATCATGGCGCCCTTGATCCGACGCTTCAGCCTTTCGCTCTTCTCCATGAACTCGCTGAGTCGCTGGAGGATGATGTCAAGCACACCACCGATTTCGCCGGCGTGCACCATCTTGACGTAGAGCGTGTTGAACGCCCGCGGGTGCTTGCCGAAAGCGTCCGAGAGACTCGCACCACCCTCGACGTCCTCGACGACCCCGATGAGCACGTTCTTGAGCAGGCCCGGCTTCATCTGCGATTCGAGAATCTGCAGCGAACGCAGCAGAGGCAGACCCGCGTCCTGGAGTGTCGAGAGCTGACGAGTAAATAGCGTCAACAGTTTCGGCTTGACCTTGAGGAACGGCATCGAGAAGCCGCTGGCCTTCTTGGCGGTTTCCTTCTTCTTGCCCTTTTCTCCGCCGCCGGCGCCCTTCTTGACCTTCTGCTCACGGACGGTGGTCGGGAAGTAGCCCTGCGCCTTGATGCGTTGGATCGCCTCGTCGCTGGATGCGGCTTCGACGGTACCTTTTTGTGGCTTGCCCTGCGCGTTGAGTGCTTCGTATGTGAACGTCGCCATCTGAATCCTTCCCTCTCGGTCTTACTCCGAGTTCATTCCTCAGCAATCGTCTCGCGGACAACCTCGTCGATGGTGGTGCGCCCGTCGTAGATCCCTCGCAGGCCCGACTCACGCAGGGTGCGCATGCCCTGGGCCTTGGAGTGATTCCGCAGAGCGGATGTCGAGGCTTCCTTCAGAATCAGTTCGCGGGATTCATCGTCGAGCATCATGATCTCGAAGATGCCCATTCGACCCTTGTAGCCCGAACCGTGGCAGTTGTCGCAGCCACGGCCCCGCATGAACTGCTTGCCCTGCACCATCTCCTGAGTGAGCGCGAGTTCCATCAGTTCCTCGTCGCCGGGTACGTATGCCTCGCGGCACTTCGGGCAGATCGTTCGAACAAGGCGCTGAGCGACCACACCCTCGATGGTTGCCGCGAGGAGGAATCGCTCAAGCCCAAGGTCGATCAAACGGACAATCGAACTGGGTGCGTCATTGGTGTGAAGTGTCGAGAGCACCAAGTGACCCGTCAGCGATGCCTGCACGGAGATCTCGGCGGTCGGTTTGTCGCGGATCTCACCCACGAGGATGACGTCCGGATCCTGACGCAAGAACGAGCGAAGCGCAGCGGGGAACGTCAGCCCGACTTCTGGATTCACCTGCACCTGGCACAGACCATCGATGTCGTACTCAACGGGATCTTCCGCGGTGAGGATCTTGGTCTCGATGTCATTCAGCTCGGCCAGCGCGGCGTAGAGCGTGGTTGTCTTGCCTGAACCTGTCGGCCCCGTCACGATCACGATGCCGTTGGGCCTGTTGATCAGGTAGCGGACATCGGTGAGGTCCTTTTCATCGAGTCCGACGCGGTCGAGGCTGAGCTCGACGTTGGAGCGGTCGAGCAGTCGCATAACGACGCTCTCGCCGTGCATCGTGGGAAGCACCGCGACACGGAGGTCGACCGCGGACTCGCCGATCGTCAGCGCGATGCGGCCGTCCTGGGGCAGACGACGCTCGGCGATATCGAGGTTCGCCATGACCTTCACACGGCTGGTGATCGCCGTGCCGAGGTGCGCCGGTGGCGGGACCATCTCATAAAGCACGCCGTCGATGCGGTATCGCATCTTGAATTCGTCCTCAAACGGTTCGAAGTGAATGTCCGAGGCCTTGTCCTTGATCGCCTGCATCAGTACGAGGTTGAGCAGCTTGACGATCTTGTTGTCCTCGGCCGCTTCGAGAACGGCCTCGAGATCGATCGACTGGTCGCCGGCGAGCGAGGTGAACTTGTCATCCTTCGCAAGATCTGAGACCACGTCGGTCATCGACTCGGCCTTGGCGAAGTGCTTCTCGATCAGCTTGTCGATGATGTCGGCATCACCGACCACGGCCTCAACCGTCACTCCGAGCAGGAGCCGGATGTCGTCGACCGCGCGGAAGTTGTTGGCGTTCTTCATCGCGATCTTGAGTCGCTTGGCCCGCTCGTTGTATTCGAGCGGCACGACGCCGAAGACTCGCACATTGGCCGCAGGGATCGCGTCGATTGCGTTCTGGGGCAGTTCAACGCCCTCCAGATCGACGTAAGCCATACCCGCCTGCGCAGCGAGACCTTCGTTCACGTCACGCTGGGTGATGAAGCCGAGCTCGACGAGCAGCTGACCGATCGGAACCTTTCGGCCGGCCTTCTGGATCTCGAGCGCCTCGTGGACCTGCTCCTTCTTGACGGTCCCGAGTTTGCGCAGGATCCTTCCGAGCTTGTGGCCCTTCAGCTGCGCGTAGTCCACCTGTCCGAGCTCCGCTTTGGCCATGCCACATCCTCCGCGACTGGGGCGCACCCCGGGCCGCGTTATACCTATCTTCGCATCTCAATGGGTTCGGTTGGGCCCCGAACCCCCGTAAACAGCCCCTGGAGGCCATTCGACAGCCGGATTCTCTGCCATGAAAGCCGGTTTCCAGGCTCTGGCAGGTATTGAGCAGAACCCGAACTACTCCGCCTTGACGTCTTCCTGGTCCAGCTCAGGTCGGCCCACGGTGTGGCCCAGCTGGTGGACCTTGGCGGTCAGATCCTGCGGGTTCTTGCCCTTGTCGATCATCTCGTCGGCCGCGATCATGCCGCGCGTGTAGAGCGACCACAGGTGGTCGTCGAGCAGCTGCATGCCGAACTTCTTGCCGGTCTGGATCGCCGAGTCGATACGGAAGCTCTTGCCGTCGCGGATCAGGTTCGCGATAGCGGGTGTCACGACAAGGAACTCGTACGCCGCGACCATGCCCTTGGTATCGATCCGACCGAGCAGCACCTGGCTGAGCACGCAGATCAGGGCCGTCGAGAGCTGAACGCGGATCTGGTTCTGCTGGGTCACGGGGAAGGCGTCGACCACACGGTCGATCGTCTTGGCGGCACCGGTCGTGTGGAGCGTTCCGAACACCAAGTGGCCCGTCTCGGCGGCCCGCACCGCGGCCTCGATTGTCTCGAGGTCTCGCATTTCACCCACAAGGATGCAGTCCGGGTCCTGACGCAGCGCGCGTCTGAGTGCCTCGGCGAACGTCGGCACGTCGGTGCCGACTTCGCGCTGGTTCACGATCGATTTCTTGTGATAGTGGTAGTACTCGATCGGGTCTTCCATCGTGACGATGTGACGCTCGAGATTCATGTTCACGTGGTCGATCATCGTCGCCAGCGATGTGGTCTTGCCCGAACCCGTCGGCCCCGTCACGAGGAACAAACCACGAGGTCTTCGGATGAGATCCTTGCAGACATCGGGCAAACCGATCTGATCGAACGTGAGCAGCTTGTTGGGAATGAGCCTGAGCACCATTGCCAGGTCGCCGCGCTGTCGGAAAACAGACACACGGAAACGGGCCTTGTCGCCGTAGGCGAAGCCAAAGTCCGTGCCGCCCTCTTCGGCGAGTTCCTGCTGTTTCTGCTCGGGCGTGATCGACTTCATCAGGCCCACCATCGCCTCGGAGTCGAGGATCTTCGTTTGAAGATTCCGGAGCGAGCCGTGGAGACGCAATGTGGGCGGCCTGCCCACGGTCAGGTGAAGGTCGTTTGCGCCAAGCTTGATCATGGTGTCAAGCAGTCGGTCAATCTGCATCGTCGACATCGAGTCGCTCCAGCTCTCAATCCGGCGGCCTCAGCCCCGGCGGTACACATCTATCAATCGATAACCCCGGTGCCCTCTTCCACCTGCGATACGCGGGCAATCTCATCCGGGGTCGTGGTGCCCGAGAGCACCTTCAGCTTGCCGTCATCAACGAGAGGACGCATCCCATTCTGGAGCGCCAGTCGCCGAAGCTCTGACACTGGTGACAGCTGGAATGCGGCCTCGCGGATCGACGAGTCCATCTGCATCATCTCGAAAATAGCCTTCCGGCCCTTGTAGCCCGTGGGCGACTGCGCACACGGCACGGGCTTGTAGACACGGCCCTCGGCCTCTTCCGGCGTCATGCCGATCAGACGCAGGAACTTGTGATCAATCTCGTGCGGCTGTGCCAGCTCCTTCGAGCCGTCGAACAGCACGCGGATCAGACGCTGAGCCATGATCGCCTGAATCGAACTGGCCACCAGGAACGGCTTGATGCCCATGTCGATCAGACGCGTGATCGCGCTGGGCGCGTCGTTGGTGTGGAGCGTCGAGAACACAAGGTGACCTGTCAGCGCCGCCTGGATCGCGATTTCACCGACCTCTCGGTCACGGATCTCACCCACGAGGATGATGTTGGGCGCCTGACGCAGCATCGAACGGAGGATCGAGCTGAATGTGAAGCCGATCGATTCTTTCACCTGGCACTGGTTGATGCCCTCGAAGTTGTATTCGACCGGGTCTTCCGCGGTGATGATCTTCTTGTCCGGACGGTTCAGCACATCGAGCGCTGAGTAGAGCGTGGTCGTTTTACCCGAACCGGTCGGACCCGTCACGAGGAAGATGCCGTTCGGGCGGCGGATGATCTTGTTGAAGACGTCCAGATTGTCCTGCTCGAAGCCGAGGTTCACAAGACCGATGCGCACGGCATCCGGCCGGAGAATACGCATGACCACCGACTCGCCGTGATAAATCGGGCACGCCGAGACACGGAAGTCGATCGTGACGTCTTCGCTCATCGGCAGTTTGATTCGGCCGTCCTGTGGGATACGCCTCTCGGCGATGTTCATGCCCGACATCAGCTTGATACGCGAGAGCAACGCACGCTGCATGCGTTTGGGCAGGTTGTCGCGTTCGATACACACGCCGTCGATTCGATAACGCAGCCGAACGCGGTCGTGCATCGGCTCGAGGTGAATATCAGAGGCCCGCATGTTGACCGCCTCGGTCAGGATGCGGTTCCACAGCTTGACGATCGGCGCGTCGTCGCCCGAGACGTCGATCGACTTGTCCATCGACTTGTCGACCGAGCTGTCGATCGACTTGTCGATCGAGTCGGTAACGAGTGACTCGTCGGCGCTCAGCTGCTTCGAGTCGACGATGCTCCCGCCCGAGCGGAAATGGTTCTCGATGAAGACCTTGATGTCACCCTTGGCTGCGATCCGCGGTTCGATCTCCACGTTGAGCCGAAACCGAAGCATGTCCATGAGCTCGATGTTGACCGGGTCATGAACAATGAGCTTCATCCGATTCCCCGACTTGCCCTGCGGGAGGATGAAATGCTTCTTGATGAGTTCCTCGGGGATCAGATCGGGCTGAACCGAGCCCACACCTTCACTCGAACCAAGATCGACGAACTCCATGCCGAACTGCTCGGCGAGCGCCTTGGCGACGTCCTTCTCCTTGATGAAGCCGGCTTCGATGAGCGCCTCGCCGATGCGTTTGCCAGAGCCCTGCGCCAGCGCCAGCCCCTTCTCGACTTGAGGGGCCGAGCAGGCGCCCTGCCTGACGAGAATCTCACCGAGTTTCTTTCTGGATCGTGCCATGCGTGATCGTCGTTCCTGGTCGGTTCTGCGGCCTCTCCACCGGGACGCTCTCGTCCCGTGGTGCCGGGTGTTGGTGTTCTCGCAGTCTGCGGCGTCCCGCTCGGCCCTTGCGGACCGACGCCCCCGGCTGGCGTACCCGCCGGCTGCCGCCCCGTCAGCATACTGTAAGCCGTTGAGGCGGGCAGAGCAGGCGGCCCCCGTCCGAGATGCCCCGGCCGCGGACGACCGCACCCATGACTACGAAGAAACCACCGCATCCGTTCCCTCGGGGAACAGAAACCCCCCGCCTTCTCATCACCGCCGGCCCCACCCACGAGCCGATCGACGCCGTCCGGTATCTCGGCAACCGATCCTCGGGAAGGCTCGGGATCGAACTCGCCGATCACGCCGCGAAGCTGGGCTGGCCCGCTCACCTGCTCCTCGGCCCAACCTATCTTCTCTTGCCGCAGAATGACCAAACGCAACTCACTCGTTTCGGCTCGACCGCGAATCTCGCCTCGGCTCTGAACAGCACCCTTCCAGAGTGCGACATCCTCATCATGGCCGCTGCGGTCGCGGACTACACCCCCGCTCACCCGGAGCTGGAAACCAAGATCCGTCGATCAGAGAACACACCCCTGACGATCGAACTCACACCCACGCCCGACCTGCTCGCCGCGTGCAGCAAGGCCGCCCGGCCCGATCAGCTGCTCGTCGGTTTCGCGCTCGAGCCCGCCGAGGGGCTGCGCGAAGCCGCAGCAAGCAAGCTTCGCCGAAAGGGCGTCGACCTGATCGTCGCCAACCCGCTTGAGACGATGGAGGCTTCGGAAATCGAAGCCTCACTCATCGCCTCGGAACCGCTCCACCAATTCGAGCAGCAATCTGGCAGGCTGTCGAAAGCCGAGTTCGCAGCCTGGCTCCTGCCAATACTCCACGATGCGTGGCGCGCCAAGTGTGCCCGCACTCCCTCCACGAGCACCGACGCATGACCAGCCCAAAGCCACGTCCACCCCGCAAACCCCGCAAGCAGGGCAGCGATGACCGCCCCGCGTTCCGTGGTGCGCCGAAGCGCACGAACAAGGCCCCCGGCAAGCCCTACGGCGGTCGGCGCGAACGTCTGCCAAGCGAGCTCGATATCATCCACGAGGACGCCGACATCCTCGTCGTGAACAAGCCCGCCGGCATCGTGAGCGCCATGCCCAAGCCCGGCGCACGTCCCACGCTCTACGACATGGTCAAGCAGTACGCCCGCGGCAAGGGCGGCCGCGACGCGCGCGCCTTCGTCGTGCATCGCCTCGACCTCGACGCTTCGGGCCTGCTCATCTTCGCCAAGTCCAAATCCGCATTCGACTGGCTCAAGGACGACCTCCGCGCCCGGCGCATCGATCGGCACTACATCGCACTCGTCGACCGCGAGTTCGCGGGCGGCAGGGACGCGACCGGCACCGTTCAATCACTGCTCCGCGAGGAACCGGGCGGGCACGTCGTCGAGGTTCCCGATCAACGCTACCGCGGCTCGCAGGGAGGCCCGTCCGAGGCGCGACCCGCTGTCACGCACTACCGCGTGCTTGGCGTCGGCAACGGGTACTCGCTCGTGCAGCTCAAGCTCGAGACCGGGCGCAAGCACCAGATCCGCGTCCACATGGCGAGCCTCGGGCACCCGCTCGTGGGCGATGTGCGCTACGGCAAGGGCGCCTCACGCTTCAACCGCCTCGCCCTGCACGCGAGCGAGCTGGCCTTCCGCCACCCGGGCTCGGGCCAGCGCGTGCGGTACTTCTGCCCAGCGCCTGCGGAGTTCTACGAGGCCGTGGGCATGCAGCCCGCGAAGGCCATCACCCCAGCGCCCGAGGAAACCGCGCCGATCGTCAAGCGCGAATCCCCCAAGAACCGCCCCACCGGCGATGCCGGCTGGGACGAGGTCAGCGAGTGGTACGGCGACTACCAGACAAGCGGGCGGAGCGACCACTTCGCTGAGGTCATCGTCCCGGGCACCGTGGGCCTGCTCGCGCCCAAACCCGGTGAACGCGTCCTCGACATCGCCTGCGGCGAGGGACGCTTGGCCGACGCGATCACCAACCTCGGCGCATCCGTCACGGGCGTCGACGCCTCGCCCGCCCTCATCGACCTCGCGACCAAGCGCAAGCTCGCCGGCTCGCGGTTTGCCGTGGGTGATGCGCGCAAGCTCGGCGATCTGCCCGAGGATCTCCGGGCCGAGCCGTTCGACGCGGCGACGTGCGTCATGGCGCTCATGAACATCAACCCGATCTCCGACGTCCTGGACGGCGCGAGCAAGCTGCTAAGGCCCGGCGGGCGTTTCGTCGCGGTGATCCTGCACCCCGCGTTCCGCTCGCCCGCGCGTTCGAGCTGGGGTTGGGAGGGCGAGCGGGCCTCGAAGCAGAAGCAGTACCGGCGCGTCGATGCGTACCTCTCGGCGGCCGCCGAGCCGATCATCATGAACCCGGGCGAGGTCGCCTCGGGCAAGAAGCCCGTGCAGACGCTCACCCACCACCGCCCGCTTGAGCACTACGTCAAAGCGTTCGGAGCCGCGGGCCTGATGATCGATGACCTCGAAGAGTGGCCAAGCCGACGCCGAAGCGAGCCGGGCCCTCGCGCCGACGAAGAGAACCGCGCGAGGCGTGAGATCCCGATGTTCCTGTGTATCCGGGCGATCAAAGCTGGAAGCTAAATCTCAGAGCTGGCTCAAGAACCGCACATCGTTCTCGAAGAGCATGCGGATGTCGGGGATGCCGTACTTGCCCATTGCCAGGCGTTCGATCCCGAAGCCCCACGCGAAACCGGTCCAGACCTCAGGGTCGATGCCGCAGGCGGCGAGCACGTTCGGGTCGACCATGCCGCAGCCGCCCAACTCCACCCACGACGCGGGCTTGTCCGGGCGCAGGCTGATCTTCATGTCGAACTCGGCCGACGGCTCGGTGAAGGGGAAGAAGCTCGGGCGCAGCCGCACCTCGGCGTCCTCGCCGAAGTACGCGCGTGCGAACTGGAGCAGCGTGGACTTGAGGTCCGACATCGAGACGCCGCGATCGATGTAGAGGCCTTCGAGCTGGTGGAACATGAAGCTGTGCGTCGCGTCGACCGTGTCGGGGCGGTACACGCGCCCGGGCGAGATGACTTTGATCGGCGGGCCCCAGCCCTCGCGCACCGCTTTCTCCATCGTGCGAATCTGCACCGTCGAGGTCTGGCTCCGAAGCATCCGCGGCCGCTCGGCCTTGGCGGGGTCGTCCACGTAGAAGTTGTCGATCGGGTCGCGCGCCGGGTGATCGGCGGGGATGTTCAGCTTCACGAAGTTGTGCTCGTCGTCCTCGAGCTCGGGCCCCTCGGCGACATCGAACCCGAGCCTCGCGCACACCTCGACCAGTTCGTCGCGCACGCGCGTGATGATGTGCTGACGCCCGAGCGCCCTGGCCTCGATCAACCCGGGCTCGGTCAGGTCGATCCCGCTGAGCCCAGCCGACCCGCCTGACAACTCACCCTGCTTGGCCTCGAAAGCGGCTTCGAGCGACTGCTTGACGGCGTTGGCCTTCGCCCCGGCCGCGGGCTTGTCTTCCTTGGCGACGTCCTTCATGCCGCCCATCGCGGCCTTGAGCTGCCCCTTCGTCCCGAGGTAGCTCACACGCCAAGCCTCAAGCCCGTCGGCGTCCTTGACGAGACCGATGAGCGCGAGCCCCGAGCGTTCCAGATCGTCCAGTGTCTGCATGAAGTCCGACATCGCGCGGATCATAGCAGACCGGATTCAACGGCATGAACGTGTCAAAAACAACGCGGCCGATCGCAAGGATCGGCCGCGTGAAAGATCGTATCGATCGGAACGGATCAGCTTTCGGCTTCGCCGCTCTCTTCCGAGGCCTCGGCCTCCGGAGCTGCGGGTGCTGCGTTTGCAGCGACGAGTTCGGCCGGTGCCTTCACGTTCGCCTTGATCTTGTCGAAGTACTTCGCGCGGCGGTCGGCCTTCTGGCGACGGCTGCTCGTGCTGGCGCCGATCTCGGGGCCCTCTTCGGCGCCCACGAACTGCAGCAGCACCAGCTCGCCCGCGTCACCGAGGCGGTGACGGGCGAGCTTGACGATCCGGGTGTACCCACCCTGGCGGTCGGCGAAGCGCGGGGCCACGTTCTCGAAGATGTGACGGACCAGCTTCGGAGCCGAACGCAGCTCGCCGTAGCGGTTGCGCTGGGTCTGCTCGGCGGGCGGCAGATCGAAGAACTGCTCGGCCTGCTCGCTGACTTCCTGGTGGCGCTGACGCTCCTCCTCGGTCGCGTTCGCCGGCAGATATCGCCAGGCGAACGCGTTGCGGTCGCGGCCAAGAGTCGCGATCACCTGGCGGCGGGCGTGCATGTCGCCCCGCTTGGCCTTGGTGACGATCTTCTCAACGAACGGCTGCACGGCCTTGGCCTTCTGCAGCGTGGTGACGACCTGGCCGTGCTCGAAGAGGCTCGCGGCGAGGTTGCGGAGCATCGCGGTGCGGTGCGCCGTTGTACGATTCAGTTTAAATCCGGCCTTGCGGTGCCGCATCACTACACTCCAAACACTCGGGCTCAGACGCCCGTGCTGACCTGGTACCCCTCGGGCAGCTGCATCCCGAGATCCAGATCGAGGTCCAAAAGCTTTCTCTTCACTTCACGCAGCGAGGTCCGACCGAACGCACGGAGCTTGAGAAGCTCCGGCTCGGTGAAGGTCACCAGCTGCGCCACCGATTCGATCTTCGCCGACTCGAGGCAGTTGCTCGCACGCACCGAAAGGTCGAGGTCCGCGATGGACATGTCCAGCTTGCGGATCAGACCCTCGTCCACACCCGCGGCCGCGGCGGCCTCCTCCGAGACACGGTCGTGGCCGAGCTCGAAGTACTGCACGAACGGGTTGAGGTGCTTGCGGAGAATCTTGGCGGCCTCGACGAGCGCCAGCTCGGGCGTGATCGTGCCGTTGGTCCAGATCTCCATGATCAGCTTGTCGTAATTCGTCTTCTGACCGACGCGTGTCTCTTCGATCTTGTAGCGGACGCGCTGCACGGGCGAGTAGATCGCATCGACCGGAATCACGCCGATGTCCTGATCTTCGTTCGAGTCGTACTGCTCACTCGCCGGGACGTAGCCGCGACCCTTGGTGACGGTGAGCTCCATCTCGAAGGGCACCTCGGAGCTCAGCGTCGCGATAACGAGGTCCGGGTTCATGATCGTGATGGATGTATCGGCCTCGATCAGATCGGCGGTGACTTCGCCCGGGCCTTGAGCAGCAAGGCGCATGACCTTGGGCTCGTCGCCCTCGTAGCGGACGACCAGGTTCTTGATGTTGAGGATGATGTCGGTGACATCTTCCATCGCGCCGGGCAGCGAGCTGAACTCGTGCTCGACACCCTTGATCTTGACAGCGCTGACCGAAGCACCCTCGAGCGAACTCAGGAGGATGCGACGAAGCGCATTGCCGATAGTGGTGCCGAAACCACGCTCGAACGGCTCGATTGTGAACCGCGCGAACGAATTACCCAGGAACTTGGGGTCAGCGGTGACCTTGGCCGGGAGTTCCAAACCACGCCAGCGAGCTCGAAGCATTCAGTGTCCTCGTTCAATCTTCCGGCAGCCGTCATCATGACGAACACCCACGCGGTCACGGAACACCCCCGCCTGCCGGGCCGGGGGCCTCCTTCTGCCGAGGGGGCACAGAGCCGCGTGATTAGACGCGGCGCTTCTTACGTGGCCGGCAGCCGTTGTGGGGCACCGGGGTGTGATCTTCGATTGCCGTCACGCGGATGCCTGTGGAGACGACGCCGTTGATCGCAGCCTCACGTCCGGCACCGGTGCCGGTGATACGGACCTCGATCTCGTGCATGCCCATCTTGCGGACCTTGGCGCCGACGGTCTCGCCCGCGCGGGTCGCCGCGAACGGGGTCGACTTGCGGGTGCCCTTGAATCCGATGGTGCCCGCCGAGTCCCAGGCGAGAGTCTCGCCGTTGAGATCGGTGATCGTGACCATCGTGTTGTTGTGGGTCGCCTTGACGTGGGCGATGCCCTTGGTGACGTTCTTGCGAATCTTCTTCTTTGCCATCGTCTTTGACCTTCAAAGCGGCGCGGGCCGCGAGAATGAATCGTTCTCTTAGCCCTTGACGCCCTTCTTGCCGGCGACAGTCTTCTTGCGACCCTTGCGGGTGCGGGCGTTGCACTTGGTCCGCTGGCCACGCGTGGGCAGGCCTCGCTTGTGGCGATCGCCGCGGTAGCTGCGGATGTCTCGCAAGCGCTGGATGTTCTGGCCGACCTGGCGACGCAGCGCACCCTCAACGATGAAGCCCGAGTCGATGATCGAGTTGATCATCGCCACCTGCTGATCGTCGAGCTCGCGCGCCTTGATGTCGGGCGTGACCTGAGCTTCCGCGAGGATGTCGGCCGCAAACTTCGGACCGATCCCGTGGATGTACTGCAGGGAGTAGTAGATCTTCTTGTTATCCGGGATATCAACACCAGCGATACGTGGCACGGTTCGCTCCTCGTCCAGTTAGCCCTGAACCTGCTTGTGCTTCGGATCCGACTTGCAGATCACACGGACCTTGCCCTTGCGACGGACGACCTGGCATCCGTTGCACAACCTCTTGACACTCGATCGAACCTTCATCACCATGCTCCCGGCCGACTGCTCGGCTCGGCTTGTGTCACGATACCCACCGGCTTGGCTGGCATGAAGCCGCAACCAAACCAACAGCGCCCGGGCAGGGCCTCGGCGCAGGAGGGGACAATAGGCCGGTTATGGCCGTGCAGGCCAGCATTTCGGATGAGTTTTGCCCATTCTGCCCGCAATTGTCTACACCAGCCCAGGGGGAGGCGGGCATGCCCAGACCACCCTGTCAATGCCGGTATGTGATCCGGGCCTTGGAAAGGTCGTACGGGCTGATCTCGACCGTCACCTTGTCCCCGGGCAGGATCCGGATGTAGTGCATCCGCATCTTTCCAGAGACATAGGCCAAGACCTCTGTTTTCTGCTCGTTGGGCAGCCGGACCTTGAACATGGCGTTCGGAAGGGCCTCGACGACCTCGGCTTCGAATGAGAATTTTTCGTCCTGTTTCGACATAGGGTGCCCATACTAGGCCCTTACCGGCCCCCAAAGGCCAGCGGGGTCAGATCAATCCAGCCGTTTTCCACTACAAGGACGGTCCGTTCCTCGTACGCCGACCGCCCGGAGGCCGCCCGCGACCAGCCGTCAGCCAGTGTCCGGGGTGCGCCCGCGCCGGGTTCCACGACGACTGGCTCTATCGCCAAAACCATCCCAGGCTGGATCTCTAAGAGATTCGGCCTCGCTCCATCACGGAACACAACTGGGGGCTGGTGAAGTGCCAGGCCCGTACCGTGGGCGATCACCTCATTCAGAAGTTCACATCCCTGTTCAATCGCCGATTGCCGAGCTGCCTCAGCGATCTCATTCAAACTTCGTCCAGGAACGATCACTTCGCACGCTGCGTCCAACACTTTCCGAGCAGCATCGATGAGCGGATCGGGACCACCGCACACGACGGCCGACACCGCCGCGTCGCAGACGGCTCCATCGAGTTCGCACGCCGAGTCGATGGTCAGAACATCACCTATCTCAAGCGGTTCGTCGCTCGGCACGCCATTCACAGCAATCGTGTTCACACTCACCGCTGCGGCAGCAGGAAAGGGCTTTGTGCCCAAAGACTTGAATCCTTTGAGAATCGGAACTGCACCGAACGCTGTAAGCTCCCTCTCAACGATCTCGGCAAGTTCAATGGGGCGAACACCGACACCAACTGCTTGCGAGGCACATTTGATCGCGTGAGAAAGCAGTTTGCCGGCGCGGGCTAAGCGATTAAAGAAATCACAATCTGTGTAAATCGCTGGCGTGACGAGGCTGAACCTCGGCTTGGGCATCGGATCAGCTACGCGGGCCGCGGAGGCGTGGGCCTCGTTCGCCGTCGGAGCCGCCGAGGAAGCCGGCGTAATTCCGCATGAGCAGATTGGCCTCGATGCGTTGCACGAAGTCCATGATCACCGAAACAACGATCAGCAGGCCAGTGCCGCCGAGGAACTGCGTCACCGAGAAGTCGATGTTCAGCGAGTGATTCACAACCATCGGAAGCACCGCAATAACCGCAAGGAAGGCCGCACCGACGTAGGTGACACGCTCCATCACACTCTCGAGGTACTCAGCCGTTCGCGGCCCGGGGCGCAATCCAGGGATAAACGAGCCATGATCGCGGAGCTGCTTGGACATCTCCTCGGGATTAAACTGAACGGTGATCCAGAAGTAGCTGAAGAAGTACACCATCACGATGTAGAGCAGCACGTACGGGAATTCACCGAAGCCGAATGCGGTTGAGAGCCACGAAACAATGGCCTTCCAGGTCGAGCCTTCCGTAGCGGCACCATCAAGTGCGCTGAAGAGCACCGACGGGAAGATCATGAGCGAGCTTGCGAAAATGATCGGCATGACGCCGCCGTGGTTCACGCGGAGGGGCAGGTAGCTGCGCTGACCACCGAAGACCTGTCGTCCGCGTGTGTGCTTGGCCTGCTGAATCGGGATGCGGCGCTGGGCGACGGTCATGATGACCGACCCCGCAACCACCGCGATGAACGCGCCGACGATCATGAGCAGGCCCATTGGCCCGATCTTGCCGGGCTCGCCGGGCTGGTAGTTGTTGATGACCCAGATGATCGCCTGTGGCATACCCGCGAGGATGCCCGCCATGATGATCATCGAGACGCCGTTGCCGATGCCGTACTTGTCGATCTGCTCGCCGAGCCACATCAGGAAAACGGTGCCCGCGGTGAGCGCGGAGATCGACATCACCCACCAGAGCGGGTTGCTCGCCCATTGGGCGTACACGAGACCGCCGCCCTTGCCGGCGTTGGTGATGAAGCTCAGCCACGCGATGCCCTGCACGATGCAGAGACCGACCGTAACGTAGCGGGTCCACTCCATGATCTTCTGGCGACCCGAGGGGCCGTCGTCCTGGATCTTCTTGAGCGCCGGTGACACCGACGAGAGCAGCTGAAAGATGATCGATGCCGAGATGTACGGCATGATGCCAAGGCCGAAGATCGTCGACTGACTGAATGAACCGCCCGAGAAGATCGCAACGTACTCGGCGGCACGACTGGCGGCGTTGCCCTGGCTCTTGGCGAGGTCGAAGTAGCTGGCCAGCTGTTCCTGGTTCACACCCGGAAGAGGGATCCAGTAGCCGATGCGGTACACCAGCAGCATGCCGAGCGTAAAGAGGATCTTCCGACGCAACTCGGGGATGCGGAAGACGTTCGCCAGCGCTTGAAACATGCCTCGGTCAGCTCCAGTCAGAACCCGCGAACCTTAGACCACTGAGCCCTCTCGGGTCAGTCGGCCTTCTTGCCGCGGTTCAGCTTCTTGGTCAGGTTCTTGGGCGAGCGGTCGTCGCTGTTGCGATCGACACCCCGGACGCGGTCGCGGCGGGTGCCCGTTTCTGTGACGCTGCCGCCGGCAGCCTCGATGTGCTTGCGGGCACCGTCGGTGACACGGTTGACCTCGACGTCGAGCTTGGTCTTGAAGCCGCCCTCGTCGATCGCACCCAGAATCTTGATGTCCCGGCTGTCATCGCGGACAAGTCCCGCCTCGATGAGCGAGGCAGCGGTGACCTTGCCACCCTTGGCGAAGGCCTCGCTCTTGGCGATGTCGCGGAGGTTGACCGTCCAGAACTTGACGGAGAAGTTGGTGTTCGAGAAGCCGAACTTCGGCATGCGCCGGAAGAAGGGCATCTGGCCGCCTTCGAACTGGAACAGCGTGCTGTTGCCGCGACGGCTGCCGGCACCCTTGTGACCGCGACCGGCCTGCTTGCCCCAGCCCGAGCCATGGCCGCGACCGATGCGCTTGCGCTTGCGGTTCTTGCCGGCCTGCTCTGTGATCTCGTGAATCATCATGGTCGATCGTCTCCGGCCTGCGGTTCAGGCCCTGCAAAGAGTCCCGGACGGACTCAGCTGTCGCTCTTCTCTTCGCCGCCTTCGTCGCCACCCTCGGCCGGAGCCTCTGCTGCCGGTGATTCCTCGGCAGGCGCCTCCTCGGCCTTGGGAGCCTCGGGACGCTCGACGCGGACTTCCTCGGCGGTCAGCACGCGGCCCGGGCCCTTGCTGAACGAGGTGCCCTGCGACATGAACCGACCGGCGCGGTCGATGCGCTCCTCGATATCCGTCACGCCCAGATCCACACCGCGAAGCTCGGCGATGAGCTCCTTCGTGCGGAGGCGGCTCAGGGCATCGAACACGGCCTTGATCACGTTGACCTTGTTGGTCGAGCCGTAGACCTTGGTCATGCAGTCGGTGATGCCGACCAGTTCAAGGATCGAACGCACGCTCGAGCCGGCGATAACACCGGTACCGGGCGAGGCCGGGAGGAGCCGAACGGTCGTGGCGAGGAATCGGCCCTCGATCTCGTGAGGGATCGTGCCGCCCGTCAGCGGAACGCTGATCACGTTCTGACGGGCGTGCTTCTCGGCCTTCTCGATGGCCATCGGCACTTCCTGGCTCTTGGCGTGGGCGTACCCGACCCGGCCCCGACGATCGCCGACGACGACCATCGCACCGAAGCTGAAACGCCGACCACCCTTGACGGTCGCTGCCGTGCGGAAGATGCCCGCGGTGTGCGACTCGAGCTGCGACGATTTTTCCATCAACTCTGCCATGCTTATCCCATCCGCGGCCTGTGCCGCGTTCGATCGATCCCGTCGTTCCTCAGAACTGCAAACCACCCTCACGGGCACCCTCGGCCAGCGCCTTCACGCGGCCGTGATACTGGAACCCGCCGCGGTCGAAGACGACCCGCTTCACACCCTTGGCCAGGGCCTTCTCGGCGAGCTTCTTGCCGACTTCCTTGGCCGCGTCCGAGTTGCCCGTCTTGCCGAGCGAGACGCCCTTGTCCCGCGTCGAGGCCGACGCGATCGTGTTGCCCTCGAGGTCGTCGATGACCTGGGCGTACACGTGGTTCAGCGAGCGGTAGACCGCGAGCCTGGGCTGATCGGCCGTGCCGGAGAGCGTCTTGCGGGCGTTCTTCCGACGACGCCAGTGCCTCTTTGCTTTGAGCTTGTTCTTGTTCATCGCTTCGATCCATTCGGCCCGAGGCCGAGTCAGACACTTCTCTATCAACCGGCCGATTAGCTGCCGAACTGCTTGCCCTGCTTGCGCTTGATGACCTCGCCGGCGTACTTGACGCCCTTGCCGTTGTAAGGCTCGGGCTTGCGGACCGCACGCGCCATCGCGGCCAGCTGCCCCACCGCGTGCTTGTCGGCACCGGTGATCTTGACGAGCTGCTTCTCAACGGTCACGTTGACGCCCTGCGGGATGTCCACCATCACCGCGTTGGCGTAGCCGACCGAGAGCTTGAGTGCCTGGCCGGCGACCGAGGCGCCCCAACCCACACCCACGATCTCGAGCGACTTCTCGTAGCCGTCCTTCACACCGATGACCATGTTCTGGATCAGTGCTCGGGTCGTGCCCCAGAGTGCCTTAGCCTCACGCGAACTCTCGCCCTTGATCGTGCAGACCACGGACTTCTCGTCCTCGCTCCAGCCGACGTTGATCAGCGGCGAGAACTCGCGGCTGAGCGTGCCCTTGGGGCCCTCGACCGTGACCTTCTGACCGTTGATCGTGACCTTCACCCCGCCGGGGATCTCGATCGGTTTGATTCCTACTCGCGACATCGTGCGCTCCCGTCACCTTTCCTCGAAACCGATCAATCCACCGTGCAAAGCAGCTCGCCGCCGACACGCTTCTCGCGGCAGGCACGGTCTGAAAGCACGCCGCTGGAGGTCGAAACGATGGCGATGCCCATGCCCTGCAGGGGGCGGGGCAGGTCGTCAACGTTCGAGTACACCCGGCAGCCGGGCTTGCTCTTGCGTGTGAGGCTGTTCAGCACGTTCTCGCCGCGCGGGCCGTACTTCAGCTTGACGCGGATCAGGCCCTGGCGGCCGTCTTCGATCACGTCGTATCCGTTGATGTAGCCTTCGCTCACCAGCACGTCCGCGATACCGCGGCAGACCTTGCTGTTCAGGCAGTCCACAACCTTGGCGCGGTTGTTCACCGCGTTGCGGATCCGGGTAAGCATGTCGGCGATCGGGTCACTCATGGCCATGGTCATCTGCCCTCGACGCTCGTGCGTCTGTTCTACTTCGGCCCCTGCTCTCTCTTTACCAGCTCGACTTCCGCATGCCCGGGATCTTGCCCTCGAGGGCCAGCTTCCGGAGCATGATGCGGCTCACACGGAACTTGCGGTACACGCCTCGGGCGCGACCGGTCAGCTCGCAGCGGCGAACCGTCCTGGACGAGAACTTCGGGGTGCGCTTCGACTTTGCGACTTGTGCTTTCGTTGCCATATCAGTTCTTCGCCTCGCTCTTGGCAAAGGGCATCCCGAGACCGTCGAGCACAAAGCGGCTCAGCTCGGGGCTGGAATTGCGGAATACAAAGTTGATGTGCATGCCGTGGGTGAAGTTCACCTCCGCCATGTTGATCTCGGGGAACACACCCTGCTCGGTCAGGCCCATCGAGTAGTTGCCCTGACGATCGAACGACTTGGCGGGCAGGCCGCGGAAGTCCTTGATACGCGGGGCGGCCAGGTGGATGAACCGGTCCAGGAAGAACCACATCCGGTCGCGACGCATCGTCACCATGAACGCGTTGTCATAGCCCTCGCGGAGCTTGAAGTTCGACACGCTCTTCTTGGCCTTGATGTCGATCGGCTTCTGACCCGAGATCTTGGTCAGCGTGTCGGCGACCGTCTGCTTGATGTTCGCCGGAACCTTCGTGCCGTCGAGGTGACGGCCGATGTTCACGTTGATCACGATCTTCTCGAGCTTCGGCTGCGCCATCGGATTTTTAATGCCGAACTTCTCCGCGACCTGGCCGCGGATGCTCTCCTGGAAGAGCTTGGCGAGCCTGGGCTCGGGCAGGGGCCCGGTCGGCTCCGCATCGGCTTTCTTGTTCTTTGCCATCGCTTACGCTCCGCCGCTAGGGTCGCGGCTCTGTGTCCTATCGAATGATCAGCTCTTCTTTGCCGGTGAAACCTTGCCCAGTACCTTGTCGCTCACGACCGCGACGCGGTCCTTGCTGCCGTCGGTGTTGACGCGGAAGCGAACTCGGCTGGGCTTGCCGTCGACCACGGGGCTCACGTTGGAGATGTGGATCGAGGCTTCCTTGGTGATGATCGAGCCCTGCGGGTTGAGCCGCGTCGGGCGGACGTGCTTGGTCTTGAGGTTGATGCCCTTGACGATCACACGGTCGGACTTGGTCAGAACGCGCGAGATCTCGCCCGTCTGCCCCTTGTACGAGCCGGCGGTCACCATGACCTGATCGCCCTTGCGAACGTGCCGAGCTGCCATCACACCACCTCCGGTGCAAGCGAGACGATCTTCATGAAGTTCTTCTCGCGGAGTTCACGGGCGACCGGTCCGAAGATGCGGGTGCCCTTGGGATTGCCTTCGTCGTTGACCAGGACGACCGCGTTCGTGTCGAAGGCCACGTACGAGCCGTCGGCACGCCGGGTCGCCTTCTTCGTGCGGACCACGATCGCCTTGGACTTGTCGCCCGACTTGATGTCCGCGCCGGGCAGCGCCTTCTTCACGGAGATCAGAACCTTGTCCCCGACGTAGGCCTGCTTGCGGGTGAAGCTGCCGCGGGAGGTCGATCCGCCGTAGACGCGGATGATGTATGCGATCTTCGCGCCCGAGTTGTCGGCGACCTCGCATCTTGATTCTTGCTGCAACATCTCTTGCGTCCTATCCCGGATCGGCCTGTATCAGGCCATCTCCGCGCTTCGTACCACCCGGACCACTTCCCAGCTCTTGGTCTTGCTCCTCGGAGCACACTCACGGACCTCGACGAGATCGCCCTTCTTCGAGACGTTCTCCTCGTCGTGGACCTGCAGGATCGTGCGGCCGCGGACGAACTTGCCGTACTTGGGGTGCTTGGTCATGAAGTTCACGACCACGCGACGGGACTTGTCCCTTTTGTCCGACTCGACCGTGCCCTGCTGGGTCCGGGTCTTGGTATTGCTGGCTTGCTCGCTCACGCGTCGATCCTCATCGCCCAACTGGGCTCTGCCTGCTGCCGGCGCCATCGGCGCCATCGTTCACTCGTTACGCCGTCGCCGCCGCGGCGCTGCGCCGGGTCTGCTCCGTCTTCAGCCTGGCGACGTTGCGACGCAGCGTCCCGAACTGGGAGACATCCTCAACCTTCTCCGTCACCGTCTGGCAGCGGAGCTTGTACATCTGGTCGCGGAACTTGCGGATCGAGACCGAGAGCTCCTCGTCGGTCATCTCACGCACCTTCGCGCCGGTCAGTTCTTCTTTCTTCGCCATCGCTCGACTCCCTGACCGTCAGAATCAGACGCTCACGCGCCTCGTGACAAACCTGCAACGCACCGGCATCTTCATCGCCACACGCACCATCGTCTCGCGTGCGAACGACTCGGAGACGCCCGCCATCTCGTAGAGCATGGTGCCCTTCTTCACGCGAGCGGCCCAGTAGTCCACATCGGCCTTGCCCTTACCCATTCGGGTTTCGAGCGGCTTCTTCGAGACGGGCTTGTCCGGGAACACGCGGATGAAAAGCTTGCCCTGGCGCTTCGAGAAGTGCTGGGCCGCGATACGGCCGGCCTCGAGCTGACGCGCCGTGATCCACGCGGCGTCCAGGCTCTGGAGACCGAAGTCGCCGTACGCGACGTAGTTGCCCTTCGTCGCTTCCCGGTTCACCCGGCTGGTGCGCCGGAACTCTTTCCGGTGCTTGACTCTCTTTGGCATCAGTGCCATAGCAATGCCTCACTCTGCAAAGCCGCGGATTCCCGCGACAGTTAACGCCTACCCCGTGCCCGGGCCTGTCCACCCGCCGCGTTCGAAGCCGACTCGTCCTGCTCGGTCGAGTACGGGCCCTTGTAGATCCAAACCTTCACGCCGATCACGCCCGCGGTCGTGTTGCTCTCGGCAAAGCCGTAATCGATCTCGGCCTGCAGCGTCGAGAGCGGAAGCGAGCCGTGACGCACGTCGACGGTTCGGCTCATCTCGGCGCCACCCAGGCGACCGCTGATCAGGATGCGGACACCCTTGGCGCCAGCCTGCATGACCGCCTCGCCGCGCATCTTGATCGTCCGGCGGAAGCCGCGGCTCTTCTTGAGCTGCTCGGCAACCGACTCGGCCACAAGCTGCGCCGAAAGGTCGGGGTTCTTGATCTCGATGATCGAGATGCTGACCTTCCGGCCCGTCATGTACTGGAGTTCCTGCGTGATCCGCTCGACCTCGGCGCCCTTGGGCCCGATGACCAGGCCCGGACGCGCGGTCTTGACGATGATCTTGAGCTCCTCACGGGTGCGCTCGATCAGGATGTCGCTCACCGCCGCGTACGGGGGCTTGCGGTTCAGGCGATTGTCGAGGAACTTGCGGATCTTCTCGTCCTCGACCAGCAGCTCGCCGAACAGCGCCTTGGGCGCGTACCAGCGGCTGCGGTGAGCCTCGGTGATCCCGAGACGGAGTCCGAATGGGTGCGTCTTCTGTCCCATTAGTTGCGCTCCTCGATCGACACGGTAATGTGGCTCGTGCGCTTCAGAATCGGGTGAGCGCGGCCACGGTCCTTCGGGCGGAACCGCTTGATGTGCGGGCCCTGGTCGACGCGGCTCTCCGAAACATAGAGAAGCGAGTCATCGACGTTGTTCTGCTCGGCCTCGGCGTACGCCGCCGCCAGAGCCTTCTGGATGTTCGTCGCGGCACGCTTCGTGGAGAAGGTCAGCATCTCCATCGCCTCGGCGACCTGCTTGCCGCGGATCATGTCCGCGACCAGAGCGGCCTTGAGCGGGCTGCCGCGGTGGTGATCGACCCGGCTCGTGAAGCGGACGATGTCCTTCACCTGCACGCCGAGGACCGACGCCATCGCCTGCAGATCCGCGGCCTTGCAGCGCGGATGATCGCGACCGGCCATCCAGTTGCGGACGGCCTTGACCGCCTCATCACCCTTGAGACCGACTCGCTCGACAGCGGCGCCGAGCTGCTCGACGCTCACGCCCTTCTCGGCGGCCGTTGCCTTCAGTTTGTTACTCTGAACCTTCATCGCAGTTCACCTTTGGCCCGAGAGGGCAATCAGCTCTTGATGCCTTCCTTCTTGTTCGTGTGCCCGCGGAACGTGCGGGAGATCGAGAACTCGCCGAGCTTGTGCCCGACCATGTCCTCGGTCACGTACACGTCCAAGAACGCCCGGCCGTTGTGCACCTGGAACGTATGGCCCACGAACTCGGGCACGATCGTGCACGAGCGGGCCCATGTCTTCAGGGGCGAACGCTTCCCGCTCTCGTTGAGCATCTCCACCTTGCGGTACAGGCGCTCATCGACGTACGGACCTTTCTTCAGGCTACGACCCATATCGCTCGGCCCCTCTTACTTCACTTGCCCGTAGCGTTTGCTCATCCGGCGACGGATAATCAGCTTCGAGCTTGGCTTGTTTCTGTCACGCGTGCGGCCGCCCTTGGCAGGGGTGCCCTGCTTGTTCACCGGTGCACGACCACCCTTCGAACGACCCTCACCACCACCCAGCGGGTGAGCGTCGTGGCTCATCGCCACGCCACGGGTCTTCGGACGACGACCAAGGTGTCGGCTCATGCCCGCCTTGCCCAGACGCCGGTTCTGGTGATCGGTGTTGCCGACCTGGCCGATCGTCGCGCGGCAGTCGAGGTGCACACGGCGCGTTTCGCCCGAGGGCAGCACCAGCGTCGCGTAGTCGCCTTCCTTGTTGGAAAGGCGGGCCGACGAACCGGCCGACCGGCAGAGCTGGCCGCCCCGACCCGGGTTCAGCTCGACGCAGTGCACATCCATACCGAGCGGGATGAAACGGATCGCCGTCGAGTTGCCGACGCTCGGCTCGACGGGCTTGTCCGTTTGGCTCAGCACCTCGTCGCCATCGGTCAGGCCGACCGGGGCGAGGATGTAGCGCTTCACGCCGTCGGCGTACTCGATCAGAGCGATGTTGCAGGTGCGGTTCGGGTCGTACTCGATCCCGACGACCGTACCCGCGATGCCATCGCGATCGCGACGACGGAAATCGATCCGGCGGTACATCTGCTTGGCGCCGCCGCCACGGCCGCGGACCGTGATCTTGCCCGAGTGATTGCGACCACCCTTCTTGTTCTTGGGCTCGAGAAGCGACTTCTCGGGCGACTTCTTGGTGATCTCCTCGTTCGTCAGAACGCTCGCGTTCCGGCGTCCGGGGCTGGTCGGCTTGTAAACACGGATACCCATGGCGACCCCTTAGAACAGCTCGATCGTCGCGCCGTTTGCGAGCGTGACAACCGCCTTCTTCGTGACCTTGTCCTCGACGTAGCCGTAGCGTGTCCGCTTCGATCCGCCCTTGCGGACCTGCGTGGCGACCTTGGCGACCTTCACGCCGTAGACCTGCTCGACGGCCTTCTTGATGTCGTCCTTGCGAGCCTTGCGATCGACGAGGAAGGTGTACTTCGACTCCTCGCTCAAGTGCGTCGATTTCTCGGTGACGATCGGCTTCTTGATGACGTACGCGGAATCCATTACTCAGCACCTCCGCGAGCCTTGGCGCCGCGCTTGACCGCAGGACGCTGCGACTTCTTCTCCTGGCGACCCATCGGCGAGAGGCGTGCCTCCTTGCCGGTCTGCGAACTCGGGCCGCTCAGCCACGACTCGAGTTCAGACTTGCCGATCACGAGGTAGCGGTGGTTGAGCATCTCAAAACAGGTCATCTGGTCGACCGGGCAGAGTGTGACATCGGCGACGTTGCGGGCGCTCAGGCGGACGTTCTCGGCCTTGGCCGCGTCGCTCGAGAGCACCACCAGAGCCGAGCGATCCAGATTGAGCGAATCGACGAAGCTCACAAAGTCCTTGGTCTTGGGAGCACCCAGCGCCAGATCGTCGATCACGCGGATCTCGGAGCCGAAGCCCTCGGAACCAAGGATCTTGGAGAGCAGCGCGTTGCGATTCGCCTTGCGGCGCATCTTGCGGGGCATCTCAAGCTGGAAGTTCTCGCGAGAAGTGTCCTTGGCGAAGGCCCGGCCGCCGCCGCGGAACTGGGGGGCCTTCTTCGTCGCGTGACGAGCGCGCCCCGTGCCCTTCTGCTTGTACATCTTCTTGGTCGAACCCGAGACCATGCTCCTGGTCAGCGTGGCGGCGGTACCCTGACGCCGGTTGGCGTGGTACATCACGTACGCCTGCTTGATCAGTGCGGGGTTCAATCCGTCGTCGCTGTACGACGCGGAGAGGGCGCTCTCATCGATCGACATCTTGCCGACCTCGGCACCCTGCATGTTGTAGACGGGCACATCCATCTCGTGTCCTCGCCCAGACGCCTGACTCGGCGGGGCTCGCTGCCCCGCTCTCAATTCGCCTTACCGGCCCTCCCCTATCGCCCTCATGGGCACCCGCTGTCGCGAGTGGGTCGGCCCGGATTCGACTCGGCCGTCATGGATCGGCCTAGGCCGCCGATCCACACTGCTCTTGTTTCCGCCCGATGGTTTCGGGGGCTTCTGCCGCCCTCCGACCTTCCGAGCCCCCGGCACGCGACTCTTCACACGCCGGGGTCATTCAAACACCAGAAGCCCGACCATAGGGCCGAGCTTCTCATCAATCACTCCGCCGCAGCGGACTTGCTCTTGTACAGGCGAACGGCCGGGCGGACCCGAACGAGCGACCTGTTGGCGCCGGGAACCGGGCCCTTGACGAGAAGAAGGTTCTTCTCGGCATCGATTTTCACAATGGACATGCTGCGGATCGTCACCTGCTCGGCGCCCATGTGCCCAGCCATCCGCTTGCCCTTCTTCGGGCCGCCGGTGCCGCCGCGCCAGCTGGCGTGACCGCCGATGGAACCCGGCGAGCGGTGCTTGCGCTCCACACCGTGCGAAGCCTCAAGACCCGCAAAGTTGTGACGCTTCATGCCGCCCTGGAAGCCCTTGCCCTTGCTGACGCCGATCACGTCGACGTACTTGACGTCGGCCATGTCCGCTGCGGTCAGCACCTGGCCCTGCTCGAAGCTCGCGTCGCCCTCAGGCGTGCGGAACTCGGCGTGGTAGCGCTTCGGGGTAGTCCCGGCCTTCGCGTCATGACCGATCATCGGGATCGTCGCGTTGCGGGCGGGCTTCTCCTCGAAGCCGATCTGGACAGCCGAGTACCCGTCGCGCTCCGGCGTGCGGAGTTGCGTCACCACGCAGGGGCCGAGCTCGATGACGGTGACAGGCACGATGCGCCCAGCTTCGTCATAGATGCGGGTCATGCCCACTTTTTTGCCCAGCATTGTCGGTGCCATGGCCTGCCTGTCCTTCCATGCGCCGTCGCATTCCATGCGACGCGACGCGGTCTTACGCCTTCACTCAGGCTTTGATCTTCACGAACACGCCAGCGGGAACAACGAGGCGGTTGAGCGCCTCAACGGTCCGAGCGTTCGGCTCGTAGATATCGATGATCCGCTTGTGGGTGCGGATCTCAAACTGCTCGCGGCTCTTCTTGTTCACGAACGGGCTGCGGAGCACGGTGTACTTCTCAATTCGAGTCGGCAGCGGCACGGGCCCGCTCACCTTCGCGTTGGTGCGCTTGGCGTGGTCCACGATCTCTCGTGCCGAGGCATCGAGGGCCAGGTGGTCGTAGGCTTCCATTCGGATACGGATTTTGCCACCGTCCATCGAACGCTCCGCTGACACGCCCTGCACCCGCAGGGCCCTGACTCGCGTGGCAAGCCACGCCAACCGGACCGAGCACACACCCGCCGGCCGTCCGGCGTCCCGCGTGAACTCCCAAAGAAGTGAGTGCCTGCTGCTCAATGTGCAGAGGCGTCACGACCCGCCAAGCCCCCACCGAGGCCATGACGGACAGCAAGCGTAGGCCCCCACCCTGTCCGGTCAACCGCCAGGGGCGATCCGGTCGAATAAAATCCAAGGCCAAGAAGCCCACGGGATGACCCAAATCCGAAAGGCACCCACATGATCCGCCGATTCAGCCGCTCCATTGCACTCACAACTCTCGTACTGGCCGCCAGCTACACATTCCCCACACTGGCCCAGACCGAGATCGGGAGCACATCTCAGTCCGTCGAACTGGCCGAACAGCCGCTCGACCTGCCCGGAATCGGGCTGGAAATCCGTCTGCCATTAGGCTCGACGAGCACACAGCAAACCCTGAATCGGGAGGTCTTCGCCGAAGTTCTGGGAGAAGACAGCCTGTGGCGGATCCAGATCGCGAGCAAGACGAGCTCGAATAAGAAGCTGCAAGCCGAGGACGCCGCCAAGCAGATGCGTGAGGATCTCCAGAAGGCCTATGGCGCTTCACAGCCTCGCGGCGTCGACAAAGACGAGAACTTCCAGTCCTTTGCGACCGTGCTCGACGACGTTGCACCCCTCCAATTCTCGGGCGGCATCGCTTACCGCTTCTTTCTCCGCCAGCCTGCCCCGTCTCCCAGCGTCCCGGACACCGTCCGAGGCGTCGCCGTCATCGCGATCGGCGAGGGTCAGATGCTGGTCTGGGACATGACCGCACCTGCCGAGAACTACGACATTGCAAAGGCAGCACTCGATTCAACACTCAAAGGCGTCGTCGCGATCGATGGCAACCTCTCCGTCCCTGACCGCGAAATTGCGCTCAAAACCGGGCATGCGCTGATCCGCGGTATCGACGCCGAGACCATGCGCGAGATCTTCAACTCGCACGGCGAACGCTGGTATCGCCTCTACCGCAACACGGAAAGCCCCGGCGATGAAACCGAGATTGGCTACAAGTCCGTGCGTGCCTGGGCAGGCAAACGATCAGACGTCGGCGGCAGAAGCTCCATCAGCGCCGCCGAAGGCAAGGTGCGGGGCTACGTCGTCGAAATCAAGGCCCGGAGCCTCGACGAGAACACCACCGGTGCTGACAGGATCATTTACGACACACGAGGAACCTACTTCGTGAGCGAGGATTTCACGAAGGAAGCCTGGGATCTGGTCATGATCATCAAGCGTGGCAAGCAGTCGACCAGCTACTCAGAAGTCGGCGCCCGAGACGGCTTCAAAGAACTGCTCATCACCACATCCACACCTTCGGGCAGCAACGAATCATTCCGTCAGCAGATCAAAGAGGAGGGCTATCTCCCGATGCCGCTGTCGCTCATCCTGCACTCGATTCTGACAGAGACCGGTGCCACGGGTGACGTGGCGTTCTACACCTACCGCTCCGATGCATCGGCGGTGACATTCCGACACGACGCCATCAGGCACGACACCGAGAACCCGGGAAACTTCATCCACAGCACGAGCGTCTCGATGGACAGCCCACGTATCACGAAAGAAGTATCCCCCGACGGCGACGTACTCCGTGAGGAACTACCAGGCAACCGCGTCTGGGAACGCACATCGATCGATGAGCTCGTGAAAATCTGGCGGGCCAAGGGCCTGCCGATGGATTGACGTCAGTTTGAGGAGTGGCAACAGCTCTGCTTCGGCTCAGGTGCGCCTGAGCAGCATGAGGAAGTCAGAGCGACCGCTTCGGACGAGCAGCATGACTTGGCCTTTGGCTGACGAATGAAGCGTGCTTGAATCTTGCGGATCGCCGCGTACGTCATGACACCCATGAGCACCGCACCCCAGAGGGCCGAGCCGGATGCGGCGTGCACGTGCTCGGTCATGCCGGGCAGCACGCTCTCGGCAAGCATCCAGTCCAAAGCAAACCCAGCCGCGAGCGCCACGCCCGCGATGCTCGCCAGATAGACCGCAAGCGCCCGAGCGCCCAGATCCTTGAGGATCCAGGCCATCGTTGCGGGGTTGGTGGCCGGGCCGGTCAGCAGGAATACCAACGCGGGCCCCGGCCCGAGACCCTTGGCGACCAGAGCCGCGGCCATGGGGGTCGAGCCCGTCGCGCAGACGTACACGACCAGCCCGAATGCCATCGCCGCCAGCATCGCGATCACACCCGACCCCGCCCCGCCGGTGAGCCAGGTCTCCGGCACGAACGCCGACACTGCCGCCGAGACCGCAAAGCCGATCACGAGCCAGAAGACCAGATCCGCCGGCAGTGTGACGTACGCGTACTTCACCGCCTGCACCAGACGCTTGCCGATGGGCACCGACTCGGCTTTGGGCGCGCTCTTCGGTTCGTCGTGACAGCACGACTTCACGGCGAGTGGCACATCACGCGATTCAGGCGCCGATGCCTCGGACTTCGGCGCGTCCTTGTCCGTCGCATCGATCAGCACACCAGCCACGATCGCCGAGATGCCCGAGGCGATGATCCTCGCGACCGCCATCACGGGCCCGAGCAACGCCCACGTCAGGCTCGCCGCGGGCACATCGATCTCGGGTGTCGAGACCGCGAACGCCGCGGAAGCGCCCTTCGACGCGCCGCCCTGTCTCAGGGAGGCCGCGGCGGGGATCACGCTGCACGAACACAAGGGCAGCGGCACACCGATCAGCGACGCTTTCACAACAGAACCAACACCCGGTTTGCCGAGATGCTTGGTAAGCCGCTCCTTGCTCACGAACGCGTGCAGCAGACCGGCGACACCGAAACCGATCAGGAGCCACCGCCCCGCCTCGGCGAAGATGCCGGCGAACGCCTCGATGAAACGGACTAGGAACTCCACGCGCGAACGCACCTTTCTGCAACCGGCAGCCCGGCTCCCGATTGGTTAGTATCCGCACCAAAGCCGCCTTGTTCTCGGAGAAACCGCATGAACGCCCCGAAGATTCCCGCCGACCGTCCGATCACCGCCACGCTCACGCTCGCAGCCTCGCTCGTGCTCTTTGCCGGCTGCTCGGGCTCGGGTACTACAAAGTTGGTCACCTATTCCGCCGAGGTGAAAGCCCCCGAGCGATACGCCGTCCTCGACGACCAGAAGGTCAACGTGCCCGCCATGAAACAGGGCGACGAGGCCACCATCAAGGCGATCCTCCGCGAGGGCAAGCGGAACAACAAGGTCATGGACCACCTGCGTCACCTGGCGCTTGAGATCGGCCCGCGTTTGACCGCATCGGCGGCGCTCGAAAAAGCCAACATGTGGGCCGCCTCGCAGTACGAGAGCTGGGGGCTCACCAACGTCGAGAACCGCCAGTGGGGTTCGGCGACCGTCCGCTTCGATCGCGGCCCATCGACCGGCGCGGTCGTGAGTGTCAACGACGACGGCGAGGTCCGCACCGAACGCGAGATCGAGTTCACCACACTGAGTTTCGCCGCGGGCACCGACGGCCCGGTCCGGGGCCACGTCGTGCGCATGCCGACCACGCTCGAAGAGTTGGAAGCCGTCCGCGGCAAGCTGAACGGCGCTTGGATCCTGCACTCCCGCTACCAGGGCGGCCGCGAGGGCATCCGGGGTGTGGGTGGACAGATGGTCGCCCGACACGATCTCCGCCTCGAAGGAAGGCGCCAATTGGCTGCGGGCGAGAAGGTCGAGATTCCCACCACGGCAACCTATCCGAAGGACTCCATCAGCGGCCTCTGGAAGGGCACCATCACGGGGCCCGCCATCCCCACAGGCACGACGGAGATGTCCCTCGATGTCACGCTCGATGAGAGCGGCACCCCCACTGGCGAGGTCGGGCTGCCGGCCTTCGGATTCATCAACGAGATGGTCGAGCCCAGTTTCGCCGACGGCACACTCGCGTTCACCTGGAACACCCCCGAAGGTCCGAGGCCGATGCAGCTGACACCGCAGGGCAACGAGATCAATTGGCAGATGGGTAGCGGCGACGAAACCTACACGATCAAGCTCACCCGCGAGGAAGTCCCCGAGTTCGACGCGAGTGCGTACATCATGCAGGAAGTCCTCGCCGAGGGACCGGCGGGGTTCATGTCCAGTTCACGCGACGAGCGTGTCTGGACGACCTCGATCAAGCGCGGCATGGACCTCTTCGGCATGGACATCGCCGACGCCGGGCAGGATCCCGAGGTCAGCATCCGCGACTCGGACTACCGCTACATCAACTCCGAGCTCGCAGACGGGCAGGACGTGCTCGTCGAGTTCGACCTCGAGCACCACATCACTGAAGGCCCCTTCCCGATGTACAACACGATCGCCGAGATCCCGGGCACGGTCTGGCCCGAGCAGGTCGTGATCGTCTCGGCACACCTCGACTCCTGGAACGGCCCGGGCAGCCAGGGCGTGGTCGACAACGGCACGGGCTCGGCCGTCACGATCGAAGCCGCACGCATCCTCGCGGCCGTCGGCGCCAAGCCCAAGCGGACCATCCGCTTCATCCTCTGGACGGGTGAAGAACAGGGCCTGCTCGGCTCGCGGGCCTATGTCGAGAGCCTGAGCGAGGAAGAACGCGCCAACATCTCGGCCGTCTTCGTCGACGACGGCGGCACCAACTACGAGGGCGGCATCCCCTGCCCCCCGTGGATGTTCGAGTACCTCGCCCCCGCCACCGCCCCCACCAACGGCCAGTTCTTCAGCGAGACCGACGGGATACGTCTACTGAGCGACGACGACGCGAGCAACGACGCCCGTGCGGGCTGGATGGACGTGAACCTCCGCACGGTCGACGCGCTGCCCCAGGGCGGCGGGTCGGACCACGCCTCGTTCAACGCCGTGGGCATCCCCGGGTTCTACTGGGACGAGGTCGGCCGCGCGGACTACCGCTACGGATGGCACACCCAGAACGACCGGATCGACCTGGCGATCGAGGAGTACCTCGTCCAGTCGAGCACGAACGCGGCATTGACCGCGTACAACCTCGCCTGCGCCCCGTCGATGCTCCCGCGCGAGCCGAAGGTTGCCGAGAACAGTGCCCCGAATGCGGGCTCCGGCGAGTAAAGGCCGTACACTGTCGGCATGGCCACAGAACGCCTCATGAACCCGGCGACCCTGCCGACGGAAACCGACCAGTCGGCAAATGCCCTGCGCCCCACACGCATCGATGAGTACATCGGTCAGCGTGATCTGATCGAACGTCTGTCGATCGCAATCCAGGCGGGGCGTCAGCGCGCCGAGCCCATGGAGCACGTCCTGCTCCACGGGCCGCCCGGCCTCGGCAAAACCACGCTCGCGCACGTGATCGCCAACGAGATGGGCTCCAAGGTTCACGCGACCTCGGGGCCGGCGCTGGCGCGGGGCACGGACCTCGTCGCCACGCTCACGAGGCTTGAGGCCAACGACGTGCTCTTCATCGATGAGATCCACCGCCTGCCCGTCGCGGTCGAGGAGTTCATCTACCCCGCGATGGAGGACTTCCGGATCGACGTCACGATCGACTCGGGCCTGCACGCGCAGACGGTGCAGATCAACTGCAAGCCCTTCACGCTGATCGGCGCGACGACGCGGGCCGGCCTGCTCAGCGCCCCACTCCGCTCTCGATTTGGGCTCGTGCATCACCTGCGGTACTACGACAGCCGGGACCTGCTCAAGATCCTCATGCGTTCGAGCGGGATCCTGGGCATGGCTTCGCCCCCCGAAAGTTCAATGGCGATCATCGCTGGCCGCAGCCGGGGCACGCCCCGAATCGCCAACCGATTGCTCAGGCGCGTGCGCGACTTCGCGGATGTGCGGGCCAAGGGCAAGGTGAGCGACGACATCGTCGAGCGGGCGCTCGAACTCGAGGGTATCGACCACCTCGGGCTGGACGAACTCGATCGCTCGTACCTCGGCACGATCGCCACGATCTACGAGGGCGGGCCTGTGGGGCTCGAGGCCGTCGCGGCGACCATGAACCAGGACGTCGGCACGCTTGAGGATGTGGTCGAGCCCTTCCTGCTCCAGAGCGGCTTCCTGGCCCGGACGCGACGCGGGCGCATGCTGACTCGGGCTGCAGCCGAGCACCTGGGTGTCGACACACCGACAGCTGCCGAGGCCGACGCACTCTTCGATTGAAATCGATCGATTGGTTTAGCGCTTCGAGCCGGCGGGCTGGAGAATCGCAGCCGTTTCTTCGTCGAGGTGCAGGAAGCAGCCGCAGTTCGAGCAGTTCGTCAGGTTGCCGCGGAGCAGCTGGCTGAGCAACTCGATCGGAAGCGACATCATGCAGCTAGCGCAGTTGATCTCGTGGCGGCGTTTGTCGATCACCTCGACGCCCGCCATCGCGTCCTCGTCGCGATCCTCAAGCAGTCGCTCAAGGTCGGCAAGGATCCGCGGCTCGACCTCGGAGGCGAGCCTGTCCCGCTCGGCCTGGAGTTCCTTCACGCGGTCTTTGATCTCGTCGTTGCGAGTGTTGCGTTCCTGCTTAGCCACATCGCGAACTCGCGTGCGTTCGGTCTTGTTCTCGGTCGAACGCTCGATCTCGGACTTGATCGCGTCGGCTTTCTCGAGGAGCCCGATCGCTTCCTCTTCGGCGCGGCCGCGTTCGATCTTGAGCGCATTGATCTCGACGAGGAACGCCTGATATTCCTTGTTCGTCCGCGCGACGTTCATCTCCTCGCGGAGTTTCTCGATGCGCGCGTCGATACGGGCAACCTCGTCCTCACTCTCCTTGGCGGTGGCCTCGATCTGACGGAGCTGAGATGCGAGCGAGCCGTGCTGCTGATCGAGTGAGACGAGTTGTCGTTCTTGTTCGGCGAGGAAGCGTTCCGCGGCGGTGAGTCTGGATTGGAGTCCGCGGAGCTTTCGTTCCGCCTGATACACAGCCCAGAGCTTCTTGGATTCGTTCATCCTCGCGCGGTCTCCTGTGCTGCCCGGTACATTCTAGCACACACCAACAGCGAGTGTCAGCCTCGTTTCAAGAGGTTTCCTGCGTCGTCAGCGCCCTGAGTGTCCAGAATGCGAACGGACCGACGAGCAGGAGCGAATCGAGGACATCGAGCCAACCACCGAACCCGGGCAGTGAGTTGCTGGAGTCCTTCTTGCCGGCATCACGCTTGAAGAGGCTCGCGGTGAGATCGCCGAGCTGGCCCAAACCGCCCATGACAAGCCCCATCGCCGCAACGATCGGGGTCGAGATATTCGGACGATCGGGTGTATACCGCAGCAGCCAGTATCCGAGCAGAGCGATGAACATCGAGAAGATAAGGCCGCCGACGAGGCCTTCCCATGTCTTGCCAGGGCTCAGCCACGGGATGAGCTTGTGCTTGCCGATGGCCCGACCTGTGAAATACGCGCCCACATCACAGGCTTTGGTCACAAGCACCAGCCAGAGCACGAGCCAGGCCGAATTCTCGATGCGCAGCATGAGCCAGAAAGAGCCCTGAACGCCCAGATAGACGAACACGAGCATCACGCCGCCGGCCGCGGCCATCACTCCCTGAATCGTCTTGTGCCGCACGTGCACGAGAAGTGAGAGGATCATGACCATGATCGCCAGCGTGCCAAGGGCGCGGGGCTCATCGGCCCAGAACGCAGTCCCGAGCAGACCGACCAATCCCGCAAACACCGCGACAGGCGTGACAACCAGCACACTGTTCGCACGAAGAATGCGGGCAAGCTCCCAGCACGCCATCGTGATCAGGACGGCGATACATGTCCCGAACGCGACGCCGATGCGCCCGGAATGACGCTCGATGATGACATCGAGCCACACCACCAAGGTGGCGGCGATCACCATGATCGGGCCCAGGATGAGACGCTGACGCAGCATCGGCAGAGAGTCTACGGCTTACTCAGCCCGCCGAAGCGACGGTCGCGGCGTGCGTATGCCCGAACCGCTTCGTGGAGACTCGCCTCATTGAAATCCGGCCAGAGTGTGTCGGTCACATAGATCTCGGCGTAGCTGATCTGCCAGAGGAGGTAGTTGCTGATGCGGAGTTCGCCCGCTGTGCGGATCAACAGGTCCGGGTCGGGAATGCCCGCGGTGTAAAGGCTCCCAGCAACGTCCTGGGTGGTGATCTGCTCCGGATCGAGTTCACCCGACTTGGCCCTGGCCGCGATCGATCGCACGGCCTCGGTGATTTCCTCACGCGAGCCGTAGTTGATCGCCAGACAGAGCGTCGGCCCCGGCTTGCCCGACTTGTGTGTCTCGCTGACGAGGTGATCGAGGGCTGCGAGCACCGAATCCGGCAGTCCACTCCGGCTCCCGATCACACGAACTCGGATATTGTTCTCGAGCAGTTCGGGAAGTTGGGCCCTGCAGTAATACTCGCAGAGTGCCATGAGATCATCGATCTCTTCTTTCGGGCGTTTCCAATTCTCGGTGCTGAACGAGTAAAGCGTGATGTACTCGATGCCGAGACGGCCGGCCTCGGACACAATCTTCCGCACCGATTTGGCGCCCTCTTTGTGCCCCAGTTGGCGTGGCAGGCCCTTCGAAGTCGCCCAGCGGCCATTGCCGTCCATGATGACCGCGATGTGCCGCGGGAGCCTTCCGGGGTGCACATCCGGCAGCGCGCCGAGCGGATCAGCGTCGGGCAGAACCGAGTGGATTCGTTCGAGCGCCTGTGAAGCAGTTTCGTCGACTGTCACTTGCTCGCTTTCAGTCTGTGATTCAGCCAACACTGCCCACTCCTGAAACCTGATCGGCCAAGATCGTCTGCTCGCGATCAGGTCCGACGCCGATCATCGTAATCGGCGCGCCCGCGGCATCTTCGATCCTGGCGATATACGCCTTCGCTGCCGAGGGGAGTTCGTCCACGCTCCGGCATTCGCCAAGGTCTTCGGCAAATCCTGGCAGTGTCTGGTATATGGGCATAACCGATTCGAGCGTGCATGCGTCGGGTGTGAAGTGCGACACACGCTCGCCGTTGATTTCATACGATGTACAGAGCTTGAGCTCGTCGAGACCGCCGAGGACATCAAGCAGTGTGAGCGCGATCTCGGTGACACCGTTAAGCTGGGTCGAGTAGCGGAGCGCGACGAGATCGAGCCATCCGATGCGTCTGGGGCGTCCGGTCGTCGTTCCGTATTCGCGGCCTCGTTCGCGGATCCGGTCACCGATGGCGTCCGTTAGTTCCGTGGGCATCGGCCCGGCGCCGACGCGGGTCTGATAAGCCTTGGCGATGCCGACGATGCGTCCGATTCGCTGGGAGGGCACGCCAGAGCCCGCAGCAATGCCCAGAGCGCTCGCGTTGGAACTGGTGACGAATGGGTATGTGCCGTGATCGACGTCCAGTAGCGTCGCATTGGCGCCCTCGAAGAGCAACCGATCGCCCGCGTCGAGGTGCTCATGCAGGAGCCGTGTCGTATCGACGATGCGATCACGCAGCTTCTCTCCCCAGCCGATCGCGGTCTCGTAGAGCAATTCTTCGTCGAGCGCGTCGGTGACGTCGGGGGCCCAACGCTCCAGAACCGGGCGTTTGAATGCGAGCGCCGCACGGATTCTTTCGCGGAGCCAGTCCGGGCGGAGCAGGTCGCCCATTCGGACGGCTGAACTCCTCTGGACCTTCTCGGCATAGGCGGGTCCGATACCCCGGCCGGTCGTGCCAACCGCTGAGATGCCGAGACTCTCGGCGAGCGCCCGTTCGCGCGCAGCGTCTTCGGCCTTGTGATAGGGCATCACCACATGCGCTCGGTCTGAGACGAGCACCTGAGAGCAGTCGATGCCCTGCTCGCTGAGTGTCGTCAACTCTTTGAGGAGTTGTTCGGGATCGACAACCACGCCGTTGCCGATGATCGATCGAGATCCGGGCCGGAGCACACCCGAGGGGACAAGGTGGAGCGCAAAGCGTTTGCCCCCCACGACCACGGAGTGACCCGCATTGGCGCCGCCGTTGTATCGGACGATGGCAGCGTGCCCGGGTGCAAGGAGGTCGACGACTTTGCCCTTGCCCTCGTCACCCCATTGGAGACCGACGACGGCAGAGCAGCTCGGTTTTACGTGGTTTGTGCTCACGGGAGATTGTTGCCCCGATGCAGGCATAGGCCAGCCTCGTCCGAGAACTTCATTTGCCCCATTGAAATCCCGTCGCTTCGCCACGGTGCGGTGAAGGCGGCTGCTTCCACACCCGATATGGCGATCAAGGGGGGGAGACTCACTATGTCGCAGCCGACTGTCCGCATCATGTGCCCGAACTTGTCGTGCAGGAAGCTGCTGGCTGTTCCCGAGTCGGCTCGCTCGAAGACCGTGCGCTGCAAGGCCTGTCACACCGCGATCCGTGTGCCCGATGCTCCGGCTCCGCAGGCTCAGCAGTCGCCCGACGAGCAGAAAAAGTCCGCCTGACCGGATACGTCAGAGATCGGGCTGGCCTTCCTCTTCGTCGTCATCGAAATCAAAGTCGAAGTCGATCATGCTGCTGTCGTCCGACGACATCTCCATGTCGAGGTCGGAGTCGTCCGCGCCGCCGGCCAATGCCGCTGCGGCCTTGGCGGCGCCGCCCGTCAGGCCGGCGTGCTTCTTGGGTTTCACCGCGACATTGCCGCGGACAAAGACTTCCTTGACGTCGAGATTCGAGGGCTCGCCCTCGATGATCAGTGCAAATACAGCCGGACCGATCGCGACCAGATCGCCCGCGGCGAGTTCGGCCTCCTCGACTCTCTCCTTGTTGACGTAAGTTCCGTTGCTCGATCCGAGGTCACGGACCGTCACCTTACCGTCCTCGACCACGAATTCGCAGTGCTGGCGAGAAACGCTTGGCAGCGGGATACGCAGTTCGCAGTCGGACTCTCGGCCGACAACGACTCGGGGCTTTCGGAGCAGGATCTCCTGTGAGGAGCCGTCCTCTTTCACGATCAGCAGGGTCGGTTCCACGGGCGGTCTATCCTCGGTGAACAGCCGGCGATGGCGGGGCGCGCGAGCCGCTCGCGCCAGTCGGACAAACCCCCGCTGTGCGTGTCCACCTTGCCTGACGATACCGCAACACGACCCGATCGGCAACGCCCGGCCCACTCCGCCCGCGAAGCCGTGGTCGCAGCGTCCGGCCCGAAATCAGGCCCGCTCGCCCGATCGCTCTACATCCACATTCCGTTCTGCTCGCACAAGTGCCACTACTGCGACTTCTACAGCTTCGTCGACACACGCGACCGCCAAGCCGTGTTCGCAGCACGTTTGGAGCGCGAGCTAGCCGCGCTCAGCATCGCGGCCGGCCCGATTGACACGATCTTCGTGGGCGGCGGCACCCCCAGCATGCTCCAAACCCAGCTCTGGGAGAGCCTGCTCCGCACGCTCGACACCCAATTCGACCTCTCATCGATCAAAGCGGGCACAGGCGAGTTCACGGTCGAGTGCAACCCCGAGACCGTCACGCCCGAGCTGGTGGCCACGCTCCGCGCGGGCGGTGTGACACGCATCAGCATGGGGGCGCAGAGCTTCCAGAGCGAGCACCTCAAGACGCTGGAGCGACTGCATGACCCCGAGCGTGTGCCCAGAGCCGTCGAGATGGTGCGGGCCGCGGGCATCGAACGCGTCTCGCTCGATCTGATCTTCGCGATCCCCGGCCAGACGCTGGACGACCTCGCTCGTGATCTCGACGCGGCCCTCATGCTCCCGATCGAGCACCTCTCCTGCTACGAGTTGACGTACGAGCCCAACACCGCGATGACCAAGCGTCTCGAAATGGGTCAGTTCGAGCGATGCCCGGAGGAGCTTGAGATCGAGATGTTCGAGCACGTCGGCGAGCGCACAAGAGCGGCGGGCCTGGCGCGGTACGAGGTGAGCAACTACGCCAGACCCGGCGCGGAGTGTCGGCACAACCTCGCGTACTGGCGTCAGGAACAGTGGCTCGCTGCGGGCCCCTCCGCCTCGGCGCACATCGCGGGGCACCGGTACAAGAACGTCCCCCGCCTCGAAACCTATCTCGACCGCGAGGACGAGGGCTTCGCAGAGATCGTCGACCACGAGGGCCCGGACCCTGTTCGACTCATTCAGGAGAAGCTCATGACTGGGCTGCGTCTGCGCGAGGGCGTGGACGGCGAGGGCTTGCTCAAAGAGCTTGCAACATTCGATGAACAGGCGGCGTCGCGCCTCGATCACGAATCGGCGATGCAGTCGCATTTGGGTCGTCTCGTGCGGGGCGAGGGCCGGTGGACGCTCACCGACGAGGGACTACTCCTCGCCGACGGCGTCGCTAGCAGCCTCATGATCGCTGTCATCGGGTGACGGACGTTTCGAATCGAAGACACCAGGCTTCGCCATTCCGAGTTGGCGGAGGATCCGGGCCATATCGCGCGGGCAGCGCGAGGAGATGTCGACTTCGGCGCCGGTGATCGGGTGCGAGAACGCGACGCGGTGGGCGTGGAGCATGAGCCGCGGGGCTGCGCCGCGCGAGGCGCGCGGGCCGTAGAAGCGGTCGCCCAAAATCGAGCAGCCGATCGAATCCAGGTGCACACGGACTTGGTGCAGACGCCCGGTCATGGCCCGGCACTCGAGGAATGCGCCGTGATCCGAGTGCTGGAGCACGCGGTACGCGGTGATCGAGGGCTTGCCTCGGGCGGCGATCTTGGCGAGCTTCACGCGCGAGTAGTGCGCCTTGGCGCCCTCGACCCATTTGTCGTCGCGTTTGGCAAAGTGCTCCTCGATCGGGCGCTTGATCACGCCCTTGGGCTGATTGGGGGTCGAGCGCGTGAGGGCCCAGTAGAACTTGCGGACAAGGCGCTCTCTGAATGCGCCGCGGAGCGATTCCCAGGAACTCGGCGTGAGCGCGACGACGAGCACGCCGCTGGCGTCGCGGTCGAGGCGTTGGAGGAGGCCGTAGTCCCGGTCGGCGCCGATGTTCTGGAGCGTGTGTCCGTATCGGGCGAAGAGGCCGTTGAGGAGCGAGTCGAACTCGTGCCCCTTGCCGGGCGTGGTGACGAGCCCGGGCGGCTTCTCGACGACCGCCAGGTGCTCGTCTTCGTAGTGGACCTTGAAACCGACGCGTTCGTTTGGTTCGTGCGCGAGATTCATTGCGGGGCCTCGATGCCCGAGCACGCGGGCTCGTCGATGTACCACCGGAGCACGCCGCCGACGGGTTTGATGTGCCCGATGGGCTGCGAGTGTGAGCGCTGCATCGCGTGTTCGAGGCCTTTCTGCTTGTCCGGCCCCGTCGCGAGGATCGCGATCAGACGCGCCGCGTTGATGACACGCATCGAGAGCGAAAGCGTTCGCTCCTGCGCCGAGTTCGTGAGATGCGCGAGCTGCTCTTCCGAATCGGGCACTGGGTTGGCACTCGCGTACCCGGCGGTCGATCCATCGGCACCGAGGCCGAGCAGGACGTAATCGAGGCGGTCGTGGCCCTTCTCGCGCCAGCCGAGGTACTCGCGGAGTTCCTTCGAGTACGCCCTCTCGGGGTCGGACCTTGAGAGATCCATCGGGTGGAACTGGTCGCGGGGCACATCGCCGTGGACAACGAGCAGGTCGTGGATGAGTTCCGCGGCATGGCTGCCGGCGGTGTCGCTCACGAGCCAGATGTGCGTGCGCTTCCAGGGCATGTCGCGGTAGGCGGGGTCGATCATGAGCGTGTGGTAGAGGGTGATGGGCGATTTGCCGCCGGGCAGGGCGATGTGGAAGTCGCCAAACTGGCGCACGCAGTTGGCGGCGTGGAAGTAGAGATCGGACGCGAGCGCATCGGCGGCCTCGGAATCCGAGGGGCGCATGACCACCGTACCCGGGAGATCGGGCGTGGGCACCTCTGGCTCGAGTTCGTAGATGTCCGCCATCGTGTGCATTGTGTCACAGTCGGGCGGCCAAGGCCAGCCGGGACGTACGATCGGGCGATGCGAAGCCCGCTCCGGATCATCGACGCCAACGCCAACCGCGCCCGCGAGGCGCTCCGGCTACTTGAGGATCTGGCCCGCTTCTCGCTCGACGACGCCCAGCTTTCGAAGCAGGCCAAGTCGATCAGGCACGGTCTGACGACCACGCTCGAACTGGCCGTGGGATCGAAGGCGGGGCTCGTCGCCGAGCGCGACACGCCGGGCGATGTGGGGACAGCGATCTCTGTTTCAACCGAGGGCAAGCGCGAAAGCATGGTGTCGCTCGCGTCGGCTGCGGGCTCTCGGCTCGGCGAGGCTTTGCGGGCGATCGAGGAGTGCCTGAAGCTCGAGTCCCCCGCTCACGCCGGCGCGATCGAGAAACTTCGATATGAGGCGTATGAACTCGAGCGGCAGCTCCTGCCCAGGCTCGCGAGGCCCGATCCGTTCATGCGTGTGTGCGTGCTGCTGACCGAGTCGCTCTGCGAGCACCACCCGTGGCAGCGCGTGGCGGAGCTTGCCATCGAGGGCGGAGCCGACGGGATCCAGCTGCGTGAGAAGGACCTCGATGATCGCGAATTGTTCAGCCGCGCGTGCTGGCTCGTCGAGATGACGCGCGGGAGCAGCGTTCGCGTGATCATCAACGATCGCCCGGACATCGCGGCTTTGGCGCAGGCCGACGGCGTGCATCTCGGGCAGAACGATCTCCACCCGGCCGAGGCGAGGCGCGTCGTGGGGCCGCAACGTCTGATCGGGGTTTCGACGTCGAGCGTGGAGCAGGCGACGCGTGCGTTCGACGAGGGCGCGGACATGATCGGTGTGGGACCGATCTTTGCCAGCTCGACCAAGCCCAAGCCTGGGCTGGGCGGCGTTGAGCTCATCCGTGCGATCGAGGCGGATCCGAAGCTCGCGGGCAAGCCGTACCTGGCGATCAGCGGAATCGGGGCTGAGCAGGCCCGAGAGCTTGCCCGGGTGGGCTGCCGGGGCGTGGCGGTATCTTCGGCGGTGTGCTCGGCGCGGGAGCCTGGCCGGGCGGTTCGGGAGATTCTTGAGGCCCTGACCACCCGGGCGGCCGACTAGCATGGGGTCATGTTCAAACAACGCACACTTGGCAACGGGCTGACCATCATCGCCGAGCCGGACGCGGGCGCGCACAGCGCCGCGGTCGGGTTCTTCGTCAAAACCGGCGCCCGCGATGAGCCGACGCCCCTGATGGGCGTGAGCCACTTCCTCGAGCACATGATGTTCAAAGGCACGCCCAACAGGTCGGCGGCCGAACTCAATCAGGCCTTCGACGACATCGGCGCCCGCAACAACGCGTACACGAGCCACGAGGTGACGTGCTTCTACGCGCACGTGCTTCCCGAGTTCGCGGGCACCGCGACCGAGCTGCTGGGAGACATGCTTCGCCCCGCGCTGCGCCAGGACGACTTCGACACCGAGAAGGGCGTGATCCTTGAAGAGATCGCGATGTACAAGGACAACCCCTTCTGGGTGCTCTACGAGGATCTCGCCGAGAAGCACTTCGTCGGTCACGCGCTCGGGCACAGGGTGCTCGGGACGGACGAATCGATCAAGCAGCTCGAGCGCGACCAGATGCAGGGCTACTTCGACGAGCGGTACTCGGCGGACAACACGGTCGTCTCGCTCGCGGGCGATATCGACTTCGACAGGGCGTGCGAGCAGATTGAGCGGATCTGCGGCTCGTGGAAGCGGACAGGCGTGACGCGCGACAACACCGCGCCCACAGCCAAGGACCTGCGGGTCGAACTGACGGATGACCGGTTTGGCCGGGCGTACATGCTGATGCTGTCGCCCGCGCCCTCGGCACAGGACGACCGGCGGTACGCGGCGACGCTGCTCACACAGATCCTCGGAGCGGCCGACAACAGCAGGCTCCACTGGGCGCTCATCGAGAACGGGCTCGCCGAGGAGGCGCAGGCGGCGTTCGAGGCGCACGACGGCGTGGGCGAGTACTACGTCTACGCCTCGGGCGACCCGGATCGGATCGAGGAGATCGAGCGGGTCGTGGACAAGGAGATCGCGGGGCTTCTGGATTCGCTTACACAGGACGACCTCGATCGGCTCTCGGGCAAGTTCGCCACGAGCTTTACGATCGGCGCGGAGAGGCCCGCAGACCGGATGCAGCGGCTCGGCCGGCGCTGGACGCTGCTGGGCGAGTACCGCACGCTGGACGAAGAGTTGGAGCGGATCCGGGCGGTGTCGCTGAGCGATCTGCGCGAGGTGTACGAGGCATACCCGTTCAGGCCGCGAACGGTCGGCTTGCTCAGGCCGCCTTCTTCGGCGTGAAGACCTTGATGCAGTTGCCGCCGCTCTCAGCCGACGCCTTCATCGCTCGCGCCGCAGCAGCATTCAGCTGCTCGACACGCTCGTAAACACCTGCCGTCGTGTGGTCGTAGTACGCGATTCCGACGTGCGTTTTGCCAGTAATCTGCCAGTCCTGGCAGGCCTGCTCGAACTCCAATCGGAACGCCTCGGCTGTCCGGGTGACGACCACGCGTGAACTGCTCGGCACGAGCACCGCGAACGACTCGTTGTCGAGACGAGCCAGGAATCCGCCACTGTCACCGAAGTGCTTGCGGAGCACTGCGGTTGCGCCTGAGACGAGTTTGCGATGTTCCAGCGGACGACGCGGGGTGTCAGATGCCTCGCGATCGAAGCTGACACGCACCAGCGTGAGCGGATCGTTTGTCCCTACGGCCTGTCCGAAGGCCCGGCTGAGGACGGCGTTGAAAGCCTCCGCGTTCAGCAGGCCCGTTTCCTGATCAAACTTCGGAGAGTCCAGGATAAGATCGTCGAGTCCATCGCCGCCCACGGGTGTCGATGGTGATTCGATTGCAATCCTGAGTGCCTGATCGCGTGCATCTTTCACCAACTGATCGGTGTCCGGGAGTTCGCCCGGGTCTACGTCGAAGAGCTTGGCCATTTCCTTGGTGCCGACGGTGACTTCCTTGAAGATCGCGTCGGCCTGCTCGTCGGTGAAGTTGAACCATTCCTTGGCGCGCTTGTAATAGCGACGCATGATGGCCTGAGAGTCATCCGACGTCAGCGCGTCGGCAACGATATTTCCCAGCCCCACAGCTTTGACGAGCATGCCCATCTCGCCGCTCGGCCCGGCGCTCGGGCGCTCGTGATATTTGACCGGCTGGATAAGCTCCTCGGGGAGTTTCCACCGCGTGGCCATCATGGCGCCGATATCTGTGTGCTGGAGTTCGAACTCGGCGAGTTCGAAACCCGCGAGCTTGCGGTGGTCGCCGCCGGTCTGCTGCAGAACACGGACATACCGATCGCCGAGCGTTTCGAAGAGCGCGACCATCCCGACGTCCTGAAGCAGACCGCCGAGGAAAGCCTCGTCCTGCAAGTTCGGGCATCCAACCTTGGCGATTGAACGGGAGGCTACACCGGTAAAGAGCCCGCGACGCCAGTACTCGTTGTGGTCGAAGCCCTGCTTGCCCTTGAGATCGATGCTCGAAACGAGCGAGAAGCCGAGCGTCAGGCTTTTCACGGTCGAAAGGCCGAGCACGACGATGGCCTGCTTGATCGTGCCGCACTTCTTGCGGAGGCCGTAGTAGCTCGAATTGACAGTCTTAAGAACCTTGGCCGAGAGTCCCTGGTCGTTCTGGATCGTCGCGGCGAGTTTGTCCATCTCGACGTTGACGTCGCGCGTCAACTCGATCACTTCGAGTGCGACAGCCGGGAGACTCGGCAGAGTCGGACAGCTGAGAACTTCTTCGAGCAGATCGTGATCCATGACGCCTCCGGCGGGCCGTTGCCGGCGCCGGCTCCTCTTCTCTTACAATGTCTACATTGAGTGTCGACACACCCGATCAGGCACTTCAGGACCAGCCGTGCCGGATCCTGTTTATTCGTGTTGAAACAGGGGTTTGGGAGTTGTTTCTCCGAAGAGAAGCCTGAGCGTGCTTAGTTCTCGCTCCACAAGTTCCCGGACGTACCAGGCCAGCAGTCGACCAACCCGCTCGGCCTGCTCGATATCCAGACCATGTGCGTGGCCCTCGCTTTCAAGCTGACACAGCGATCTGGCGGTCGACTCAAGGACAGCCCAAGCCGAATCGTTTCGCTTGACGTGCTCGACATTCATGAGCACGCCGAGCGTCGGTACGAACGCGCACTGACCATCGGTATATCCCTCGGTGCTCGGCTGATAGCCCGTGTCGCCGAGCACACTCCAGAGATAGTCCGTGACCGCGACCTGCCAAGGCTCGTCGGAGGATCTGGCGAGCAAAGCCGTGAGCGCGTCGAACACGATCAGGTGCGGCTCGCCCTCGGGCAGGATGCTCTGGGCCACCTCGATCGCAAACATCGCGGCGTAGTACCCGGCCAGATCGGCGCGCGAGGTCCGGAAGGTCTCGCGGAGATCCCAGCCGGCGAGTGTGGCGAGACTCGATGAGTTCTTGGGCACGATGACGGCTTCGCCGAGCGTCCCGATCTCCAGCCCGCCGCTGAAACGAGGGTCGGGCCTTCGGGTGCCCTTGCCCAGGACACGCACGAGCCCGAGCCGCCGGCAGAGCAGGGCCGCCGTCTGGCTCGTCTCGGAGTAGTCCCACTGCCTTAGGCAGATCGCGATGTCGACCTCGGCTTCCACGGTGGCCCTACCCTAGCCCGTCCAAGCATCGCCCCGGAGCCCAGTGACCTATGCACTTCCGATTGATCGATCGCGTCATCGAACGCACCGAAAGCCGGGCGGTGGCGACCAAGCTCGTCAGCATGAGCGAGGAGTATCTCCAGGACCATTTCCCGACGTTTCCGGTGCTGCCGGGCGTGTTCATGATCGAGGCGCTGGTGCAGACCGCTCGCGAACTCGATCAGCCGGGAATTGATCGACTGGTCCTCGGACGGGTGAGGGCCCTCAAGTACGGGTCATTTGTCCGCCCGGGTGATGTGATGACCACCGAGATCACGCTTGTCAAGGGGCTCGACGACGGCGGGCTCGACGTCAAAGGCAAGGCCACCGTGCGGCCCGCCTCCGGGGAGGCCGAGGAAGCCGTCGCCTGCTCAGGGCGGTTCACGCTCAGGCCTCTTCGTCTGTCGGTTGCGACACCGATTGGCGGCGTGAAGATCCATTCCGAGGCTGCGGCGAGCCGCTAGACTCTCCCTCTCCCGAATTTGCACGAGGCAACCAGCAGATGACACACGACGAGATTTTCGCCAAGGTCCGGGACGTGCTCGTGGACGCCCTCGCGGTCGATGAGGACGAGGTGACGGCCGAGGCGACGCTGACGAGCGATCTGGGGGCCGAGTCGATCGACTTCCTCGACATCGTCTTCAAGCTGGAGCAGACCTTCGGCTTCAAGATCGAGCAGGGCGAGCTCTTCCCCGACAACGTGACGCAGGATCCCGAGTTCGTGCAGAACGGTCGTGTGACGGCTGCGGGCATGACGCGTCTCAAGGAGCGCCTGCCGCACGCCGACTTCTCGCAGCTCGGATCGAACCCCGAGGTGACGAAGGTCGGGCAGATCTTCACGGTCGGGGCGCTTGTGAACTTCGTCGAGCGCAAGCTGAGCAATTGAGGCCTGATTCGTGCGTTGGATGTGGATCGACAGGGTGACGGAGCTCACGCCGCGCAAGCGGATGGTGGCGATCAAGAACGTGACCCTGTCCGAGGAGCACCTGCACGATCACTTCGCGGCGACCGACACCAAGCCGGCGCTGCCCGTGATGCCCGCGTCGCTCATGATCGAGGGGATGGCGCAGACGGCGGGCGTGCTCGTCGGGCACGCCGAGGGGTTCAAGGAAAAGGTCGTGCTCGCCAAGGTGTCCGACGCGACGATCGACGCGGACGTCGGCCCGGGCATGACGATCCGCTACACGGCCGAGATCACACAAATAGACGAACAAGGCGCGGCGACCAGGGGCACGATCGAGGTGCTCGATCACGCCAACGCCGACGCCGGCTACCAGCCGGTGGGCACGGTCGATCTGATGTTCTCGCACCTCGACAACAACCGATCCGGGCTCGAATTCCCCGAGCACAACTTCGTCTTCGGCGAGAGCTTCAGGACGCTGCTTACAACAAGCGGGATCGAGATCCCGGGCTGAGTCAGCAGCACCTCGCCGTCACGACGGGCGGGACGCCCGTCCCACCACAATGCTTGATCCACCAGATCAGGAAGATCCCAGCTTCTCGCGGACGAGGCGGTCGAAGAGCTGCACGGGCGCGGCCTTGCCGGTCCAGAGCTCGAACTGCGCGGCGGCCTGGCGGACGAACATCTCCACGCCGTCGATCGTGCGGAAGCCGTGCTCCATGGCGGCCTTCAGCATGGGCGTCTCGATGGGGTTGTAGACGGTATCGAAGAAGACGGTCTCTGGCGGAAGCTTGCCGGCGAGTTCATGAACGGGGATGGAGAGGCCCTCGGGGTCGGGGCCGCCGGTCATGCCGACGGGGGTGCAGTTGATGTAGATGTCGCAGGGCGTGTTCACGAAATCAGCCAAGCTTCCAGCGGCAATATCGCCCTTCTGGAGCATGCGTCGATCAGGTGAGAGTTTCTCAATCCATGAGTTGATCTCAGCCGCCAGTTGTTCTGCCCTCTCGTGCGAGCGGTTGAAAACACGAATTGATCCGTTCGCACGTGCGAGCATAAACGCGGCAGCTCTGGCAACACCTCCGGCCCCGATCAACGCAATCGTCGCGCCATCAATATCCTCCAGCGAATCCTGCACAAGAGTGGCGATTGCGTGCGAGTCCGTGTTGGTGACGCGAAGAGGCCAGATCTGATGGGTTCTCGTTGATTGCTCTAGCCAGATCGTGTTCGCTGCACCTATAGCGAGTGTCTCAGCATCCGGATCTGTTGGCAACCGGTTCTCGCCCGAACCAACCAGACGCTCTTTATGCGGGATCGTCACGCTTGCGCCAGCAAAGTGCAGCTCCGATTCCTCGCCGAGACTGCCAATCGTCGCCTTGAAAGCTTCGTCACTGTCCGGAACCGGCATCGGCAAATACACACCGTTGTGCCCCACCGCCTCGAAGCCTGCGTTGTGGATGAGCGGGCTCATGGAGTGTGCGACGGGCCAGCCGATGACGCCGTAGAGCCTGGTGTCCTTGCCGATTAAGCGGAAGCGGTACATACCGAGCAGGTCGGCGATGGTTGGTTGGCCCGGCGCGGTGGCGGAGCTGTCGCGGAGGCTTGCGAAGGTAAGGAAGCCGCCAAACTTGGGGGCGAGCACCCGGCTCATGAGCCCGAACTCGCCCATCCCGATGCCGATCGTGGGCTTTGGAGCATCGCGGAGGATCTCGAAGATCTCGAGGTTGTCGCGGATGCTACGGGCGCGGAAGGCGAACTTGACCACGCTCGCGGCGGGCTCGGCCCAGGCCTCGGACAGGCGGCGCATGAGATCCTTGGGGCGGCCGTCGAAGTCGTGCATCGAGAGGATGAGGCGCGTGCGGACGTCGCGTTCCTGCTTGGGGTGTTGGACGCAGAGATTGATCTTCTGGCGGATGTTGGCGGACTTCTGGTAGCAGGCCAGCTCGAAGTCGAGGTAGGCGGGCGGGTGCTCTGCGTTGACACAGAGTTTCTCGAGCAGGCTCACGCGGTCGGCTTCGTCACCGTCGTAGTCGCCGCCCTCGGTCGCGCTCCGGCAGGTGAGGATGACTGGCAGCGGGCACTCTGCAATGAGGCGTTTGAGCTCGTTCAGCCGGAGCGTGTCCTCGGCGTCGCCCTCGGAGCCGGGGAAGTAGCTGTCGATGCGCAGCTCGACGATGTCGGCGCCAAGGAGCTTGGCCTGGTTCGCGTCGGCGAGTGCGGCGTCGATCTCAAGCACCGTGATGGGGACGCAGACGAGTGTGCTCATAGCTCGGCCAGCCGACGCGCGGTCTCCTGTTCGACCAATGCCTCGAACATCGGCGCAAGGTCCGCCTCGACCACGATCTTCGTCGTCTGGAATTTCGTATCGAGGCGCTGGTCAGCGACGATGTTGTCCTGGTAGCGGTAGACGCGGATCTTCTCGCTGCGGCCGCCCGTGCCGATCTGGCCCTTGCGCTCGGCTGCCCTTTCGGCGGCCTGCCGATCGCGCTCGATCTCGTAGAGCCTCGCCCGCAGAAGCCGGCGCGCTTTCTCGCGGTTCTGCGCCTGGCTCTTGGACTCCTGCATCCGCACCTCGATGCCCGTCGGGTTGTGGATGAGATGCACCGCGGTGGCGACCTTGTTGACGTTCTGGCCGCCCGGGCCCTGCGCGGTCGTCACATGCTCCGTCACGTCATTGGCCCAGTCGATGGCGACTTCGACCTCGGTCGGCTCGGGCAGAACGGCGACGGTCGCGGTCGAGGTGTGCACGCGGCCCTGAGTCTCGGTCGCGGGCACGCGCTTGACGGAGTGCACGCCCGCCTCGAAGCCGAGTTCCACGAACACACCCTCGCCCTTGACGTTGATGACCGCGTGACGCACGCCCCCCACCGACGGGTCGGCGGTCAGGTCCATCTCTTCGAAGGACCAGCCCTTTTTGGCGGCGTACTTGGCGTACATGTTCAGGAGGTCGCGGCACCAGAGACCGGCCTCGTCGCCGCCCGTGCCTGCGCGGAGTTCGAGGATGACCGAGCCCACGCGCCGATCGTCTGCGGTGACAAGCGAGGCCTTCACGCGCTCGACGAGTTCGGTGGCCTGTTCGATCAGGCCTGGCAGTTCCTCGCGGGCCAGCTCGGCGAGCTCGGCGTCGTCGCCCGCGATGGCGGCTTCGAGATCCTCGGCCTCGGCGCGGAGCCTCGTCAGCTCGCGGTAGGCGTCCACGACGGGCTCGATGGCGGCGCGTTTGATTGAGAGATCGCGCACCGCGTTGTGGTCGGCCATCACCTCGGGTTCGCCGAGCTTGGCTTCCATTTCGGCGAACTGGGCGTCCATGCGGGCGAGCTTCTGGGCGATGGCCTCGGGGAGCATGGACTGAAATTGACTCGCAACCTGACCCATAAACCCACAATACGCCGATCACGGGGTGTCCGCGTATCATCCGCGGCCAGGGCAACCCGGAAGATTCAGACAGATGTGTCAGGGGGGAGTCGGCTTGACGGACGCGATACGAATCAGCGATCTCCACAAGAGCTTCGGGGAGAAGCAGGCCGTGCGGGGGATGGAGCTTGTCGTTCCAGCGGGGTCGCTGCACGGCTTCATCGGGCCCAACGGCGCGGGCAAGACGACGACCATCCGCATGATCATGTCGATCATCTTCCCCGACCGGGGCGAACTGTCGGTGCTGGGCAAAAAGTCGGCCATCGAGAGCAAGGACCGGATCGGCTACCTCCCCGAGGAACGCGGGGTGTACAAGAAGATGAAGGTCCTGCCCTTCATCAAGTACATGGCCAAGCTCAAGGGCGTGACGGATCAGGGCCTGCACATGCGGGCGACGGATTGGCTCGAACGTGTGGGCCTCGGCGAAGTCGCTGCCAAAAAGTGCGAAGAGCTCTCCAAGGGCATGCAGCAGAAGGTGCAGTTCATCGCCTCGGTGATCCACAAGCCCGAGCTCTTGATCCTCGACGAGCCTTTCAGCGGGCTCGACCCGGTGAACATGCGCCTCCTGCGCGACCTGATCCGCGAGATCAACGACAGCGGTACGACGATCATCTTCTCGACGCACGTGATGGCGCAGGCCGAGCAGCTCTGCGACAACATCGTCATGATCCACAACGGACAGAAAGTGCTCGATGATCCGCTCGACCGGATCCGCAGCCGATTCGATCCGAAGGCGCTGCTGCTCGAACCGATGGACCGGAATCTAAACGAGGCACAACTCACGAGCATCGCGGGCGTGGAGTTAGCCAACCGCGTCGACACGGGTTGGGAGATCGTGCTTGAGGACGGGCTGGCCCCGAGCGAGGCGATCGCGCGGATCGCAAGCCAGATCGAAACCGCACGCATAGAGGTCAAGCGGCCTTCTCTGGAGGACATCTTTATCCAGATCGTACAGGATGACTCGTACGTGCCCGCGAGCGGGATGCAGGAGGTGGCGTCATGAACCGGATGCTCCTGATCGCGTGGCGTGAGTTCGCTTCGACTGCTCTCACCAAGGGCTTCATCATCGGCGGCTTCATTGTGCCCGCCGTGATCCTCGTCGTCATGGTGACACTGCTGCCTGTGCTGATGAAAGACGAAGGGAAGGCGATCGAAGGCGAGGTTTCGATCATCGATCAGACGGGCGTGCTCGCGGATGACATTGCGCTTCGCCTGACGCCCGAAATGCTCGCGGAGGAGACGCAGACCTTCGACATGAAGATCGAGCCGGGCATGACCCCCACGCCCGAGCAGACTTCCGAGCTCTTGTCCAAGGCGATGATGCGCACGATCCCGAAACTCACGGTCAAGGAACTCGGCGCGAGCGCCGATCCCGAGGTCGCCAAGGAGCCGCTCCGTGAGGGCACGGCGCAAGAGGGCGGCGTGCTCGCGCTCGCGGTAATCGACGCGAACGCTGTCGTCACCGACGAAACGACTGGTGCGGGTGTGCCGAAATTCGGCGCGTATCAGCTCTTTGTCAAGCCCAAGCTCAAGGACAGCGTGCAGTCAACGATCCGGCGCGCGATCGCCGAATCGATCCGCGAGGCGCGGCTTGAGAACGCGGGCCTGAGCCCGGATCAGGTCAACGCGCTCACACGAGTGGACGCGGAGCAGACCAAGGAGATCACCGAGGAAGGCGAGCGCGACTCGATCGAGGGCCTCAACATGATCCTGCCGGGCGGGTTCATGATCCTCATGATGATGGCGGTCATGATCGGCGGGCAGTACCTGCTCACGACGACGGTTGAGGAGAAGTCGAGCCGCGTCGTCGAGGTGCTCCTCTCGGCGGTCTCGCCCATGCAGCTCATGACGGGCAAGATCCTCGGACAGCTCATGGTGGGCGGGCTCATCATGATGGTCTACGGCAGCGTGGGCATCGCAGGCCTCGTGATCGCGGCGCTCACCGATGTCATCAACCCGATGGTCCTCGTCTGGCTCGTGTTGTTCTTCGTGCTCGCGTACGTACAGATCGCCTCGATGATGGCGGCCGTCGGCTCGGCGGTGAACGAGATGCGCGAGGCGCAGAGCCTGATGACACCTGTGATGGCGATCATCATGATCCCGTATATGCTCTGGATGCCCGTCGCGATGAACCCGAGCGGGACGTTTGCGGTGGTGTGCAGCTTCCTGCCACCCGTGAACTCGTTCATGATGATGGTTCGCATCGCCTCGACCGAGCGCCCGGACACGTGGCAGATCCTTGTTTCACTCGGGATCTCGGTCGTTTCGTCGATCCTGGTGCTCAAGGGCGCGGCGAAGATCTTCCGCGTGGGCCTACTGATGTACGGCAAGCCCCCGAACCTGAAGACACTCATCAAGTGGATCCGCATGGCATGAACGCTCCATATGCAACAAATGGCGGTGTGTCGAACTGCGCGTACTGCGGGTATGACCTTCGTGGAACACCGATCGGCGGCAAGTGCCCCGAGTGCGGGAATCTCGTCAACTTTCGCGCAGCGCCGATCTACCAATCCAACGGCAACGCGGTCGCGTCGCTCGTGCTCGGGATTGTCTCGATTGTCGGATGCATGGGCTACGGCATCGTCTCGATTATCTGCGGGCCGCTCGCAATCTATTTCGGCGGCAAGGCCAAGAAGGCGATCCAAGCCGGCTACGCCGACCCGAACTCGCAGGGCATGGCGAACGCAGGGCGCGTATGCGGGATCATCGGAACATGCCTCGGCGCGGTCGGCATGCTCGTCCTTTTGTTCTATGTGGTGCTGATGATTGTCGCCGTGGCGAGCGCCGGTGCAGCAGGCCCGTAATGGTCGACCGGCACGACCTCTACGAGGCCTGCGTCCAGTCGCCGCCCGAGATGACACTCATGCTCCGGGCGATCCACGGCGATCAACCCCATGTGCTTGGCGAGGACTTCGCCGGTACGGCAGCACTCAGCAGACACTGGGTGGCGAGTGTGCCGAATGGTTCTGCGATCGCCGTTGATCTTGATGCGGGCGAACTCGGGCGCGCGGGCGTGACCCCCGGCGTGCGCACGGTTGTTGCGGATGTACACAAGGTGAGCGACCCGGTTGATTGCCTCTTCGTGGGCAATTTCTCGATCGGGTACCTGCACACACGTGACGAGCTCATGTCCTATCTGCGGCACGCGCAATCACGCATGAAACCCGGCGGCATCTTTGTCTGCGACACATACGGCGGCGAGTCCGCGTACCACCTCGGCAGCGTTGATCGTGATGTCGCGTTGCCCGGTGGGCTGCGGTGTGTTTATCGCTGGGAGCAGCGTGAGGCCGACCCGCTGACCGCGATGGTGACCGATGTCCTGCACTTCCGTGTGTTCGACGTCGATGAAGTCGTCGCCGACTTTCCAGATGCGTATGTGTATCACTGGCGACTCTGGTCGGTTCCCGAGCTCCGCGATGCGATGATCGAAGCCGGGTTTGCAACGACCGATATCTACTCGAACCTGCCCGATGCTGTTGACGACGCGGGCAACGCCTACGCTGAACCCATCACAGATCCTGATTGGCTCGGCGACAGCTTCATTGTGTGCGTTGCCGGCAGAACGGGTTGAGTTTACCGTTTGTGCCGACTGCGCAGTTGGTGCTGGCGGCGTATTCCGTGTTTTCACCCAGCGAGGTGGCACACTGGGTCATCGTTACTCATGCTCCATGTGTTCGTTTGTATCGAACCATGAACGGGAGTGTATCAATGACACCAAGTATTCTCATCGCAGCCGCGCTCGTCGGGATGGGTCCGAACGAACTCGGTCAGACTAACAATGGATTGAACGACGGTACGCCGGACTCGATGACCCTCACGGGTGTGATCCGCGACTTCAAGGTCGATCACCCGGACTTCGAAACGTACCCGGGCAGCGGCGTCAAGCGCATGGTCACCAACGACCTCGGCGCCGACGGCAAGCCCGTGCTCAACGTTGACCGTTGCGCCTCGCTCGGCTGGGGCGCCAACGCCCAGGTGACATCGCAGGAGACGTTTGACCAGTGGTTCCGCGATGTCCCCGGCGTGAACGTCTCGCTGCCCCACTCGATCACCCTCAACAAGGAATCGCGTGACTCGGGCGATGTGTACGTCTTCGCTCAGGAGCGTCCGAACTACTTCTTCCCGATCGATCAGCAGGGCTACGGCCTGTCGATGTACGGCCTCCGCTGGGCCAGCCCGGGTGTGCACAACTTCCACTTCACCTACGAGCTTGAGACCCGGTTTACCTTTGTGGACCGCGAGGATCGTGACGGAGACTACGTCTTCAAGTTCACCGGTGACGACGACGTGTGGGTCTACATCAACGGCAAGCTCGCCGTGGACCTCGGCGGCGTGCACAGCCAGCAGTCGCAGTCGGTGAATCTCGACGAGAAGGCCGCGGAACTTGGCCTTGAGGCCGGCGAGGAGTACCAGCTCAAGCTGTTCTTCGCCGAACGTCACACGAGCGAGAGCAACTTCCGGATTGAGACGAACTTCGTCCTCAAGCCCGCGAAGCTCCCGGTGATTTCGTCGCTCGCCGACTGATCATCGCTCATAACCCATGAAAATGGCCGCGGGCCCCTGGTTCTCCCAGGGGCCCGCGTTCGCGTATCGGGTGGTGCTGATAAGCCGAGTTCTGTCCCGCCGACTACCGAAGCAGCCGACAAGGGCAGCCATTTCTCTTCCCGCGCCGTTGCCGACGCGGTGCGGACCGACCTTGCGACCGGCCCGAGCGATCTACCCGCCCCCTGTCTGACCGGACAGGCCAGCCCGCCGAGGCGAGAGGGAGCTGCTTGATCTTGCACGCGGTGGGGTTTGCCGTGCCCCGTCTGTCACCAGCCGGGCGGTGCGCTCTTACCGCACCCTTTCACCCTTGCCTGTGCGACGCGAGCGTCGCCATCGGCGGTTTGCTTTCTGCGGCACTTTCCCTCGCCCCCGAGACGCGAAACGAATCATGGGGCGGGTGGGCGTTACCCACCACCGTGTCCTGCCGTGCTCGGACTTTCCTCGGACACAACACGTTGCGCCCGCGGCTGCCTCGCACCACCTGATCCGCACGATCGTACGCCGACCGAACGCCTTGCGTTCGCGGTATGATCCGGCTCCATGGACGGCGGCGGCGAGAATCTGGTTTCGTGCTGGTTGCGGAGCGACCAGGTGTCGCTCGTGGATGCGATCGCAGAGCAGGCTGGGCTTGAGATCGTCGAGGCCGCCAGCCCGGACGGGCAGAGCGTTGCCGAGTCGCTCGAAGCCGAGCCGATGCCCGATCTGCGATCGTTGCTCTCTTCAACATCGGCGGGCATCGTGCTGATCGCCGATCAGTCCGGGATCACCTCCGAGAACGACACAAGCGTGCTCGAGTCGGTCATCGACGCAGCTGAGCGGGGCGTGCATGTGCTCTCGCTCGAACCGATCCCAGCTGCCGCTCTGCACCTGAGCAGCCCGGCGTGGCGCGACGCCGCCGACACGGTGCGCGAGCGGATCTCATTCGTGCCGCTTGCCAGGCGCAGCTCCGCGTACGCGGGTATCACAGAACTCCTAAGTCAGTTCGGCGAGATCGAGGCGATCAGTGTGCGCGTGATGTGCTCGCACGCGGCTGGTTCGCTTGGCGCAAGACTATTCGGGATCTGCGAGCTGCTCGTCACGCTGCTGGGCACGCCCGAGACGATCGACGCAGCCCACGTGAGCGCAGGGCCCACCCCCGACACGCTCCGGGGGCTCTCGGGCCACATGACCGCCAATGTCCGCTTCCCCGGGGGAAAGTGCGCCTCGATCATGGCGAGCGACTCGGCACCCGGTTGGTCCCGCGCGATCACGCTCATCGGGCCTCGGGGCGTCATCGACGCGAGCGACCACCGCGTGCGCTGGATGTCGCCTGAGGGGCAGATCCTCGACGACGCGCAGATGACCGATACGAAAGACCCCGTCACGCTCGAAGCCACGCTGATTGCAGACTCGATCGTCGCCTCACTTACTCCGGGGCTGCGAGGGCAGCCCATCCATATGAACGCGACGCTGGCGATGGCGCAGGCCGGGCTGCTCAGTGCTCGCACCGGGCACCCGGAATCGCCCAGCACGATCCTGGACATCCTAAGCCGGGCCTAAGTAGCTGAATCACTTCCAGATAGTCAGGTGCCAGTTCTTCTTGCCGCGGCGGATAGCGATCATCTTGCCGTGGATCAGGTTCTGTCCAGTGAGCCTGGCGTCCGGCCCGATCTTCAGGCCGTTGATGCTCACCGAGCCAGCCTGGATAAACTCGCGCGACTGACGCTTGCTCGAGGCAAGCCCGAGTTCGACGAGCAGCTCGACGAGGTCTACGCCCGATTCGATCTCGCTTCGGCTCCGCTCGGTCGAGGGTACGTCCGCGAGCACCTGACGGAGTGTCTCCTCGGGAAGCGAAGAGATGTCACCCGAGAAAAGCGCCTGCGACGCCTGCACCGCCGACTCGGCCTCGGCCTCACCGTGGAGCAGCTTCGTTGCCTCGTACGCCAGCTTCTTCTGCGCTTCACGCGCACCAGGATTGTTTGCGACCTCGCTATCGAGCCGTTCGATCTCCGCGCGATCGAGCAGCGTGAATGTACGAAGGAATCGGCTGACGTCCGCGTCGGATGTGTTGAGCCAGAACTGGTAGTACGCATACGGACTCGTGCGCACAGCGGTCAGCCAGACGGCGCCGGACTCGGTCTTGCCGAACTTCGTGCCGTCGGCTTTCGTGACGAGCGGAGCCGTGAAGCCGAACGACACCTTCGTGTCGCCCGAGCTGATCTTACGTGCTTCGTCGAGCAATTCCTGATCCGGGCCGCTCGTGTTGGCGTACGCGTTCACACCGATGTCGACCGCGACCATGCGCCGAATGAGATCGGTGCCGGTGACAATGTTGCCATACTGATCGCTCCCGCCGCACTGGACGGTGACGCCCCGCTTCTCGTAGAGGTAAGCGAAGTCGTACGCCTGGAGGATCATGTAGCTGAACTCGGTGTAGCTGATGCCGTGGTCACGGTCCTGAAGTCGGCTGCGGACGCTGTCCTTCTGGATCATCATGTTGACGCTGAAGAACTTGCCAATGTCGCGGAGGGCTTCGAGGTAGCCCAGGTTGGCGAGCCAGTCGGCGTTGTTCAGGATCGTGACGTCGTCCCCGAGGATGTTCGAGAAGATTGGGCGCTGGCATGCGATGTTGTGGGCGACCGTCTCGGCGGTCATAAGCTGCCGCTCGGCCGATTTGCCCGAGGGGTCGCCGATGAGCCCGGTCCCGCCGCCCATGACCACGATGGGCGTGTGCCCGGCCCGCTGGACGTGCTTGAGGAGCATGATCGGGACGAGGTTCCCGATCGTCAGGCTGTCGGCGGTCGGGTCGAAGCCCGCGTAAATCCTGCGAGCAGAAGAGCTTGGGTCCGCAAGATGGGCCCTCAGGCCCTCCAGATCGGTCCCCTGGTGGAGCATGCCTCGCCATTGCAACTCTTCGAGCAGATCCATCGTCCCGGCTCCTGAAACCCGTGTTGCGAAGCGTAGCACCGGCTCATGACCTCAAAATCTCTTTCAACTGCGATTGAGACTCAGTCTCAATACGTCTATACCATGGCAACCGCCCAGAGAATCGGCTCTTGGCTGCCCCCTTGGAGAGAGAGATGACCAGACTGATCCTTGCCGCGACCGGCTGCGTGATCGCCGCCGCGAGCTCGGCGCAGACCAACGCCAGCTTCGCTTCCCCGAACTTCGATCGATGGAATTACCCCTTCAACTTCAGTGCGGGCACCCGCACCGCTGCTTCGACCTTTTCTTCGGGCAACGTGCCGGGCATGTTTGATGATCGCGACGCGCAGTTTCTGAACAGCTTCATCACCGCGGCCCAGATCGCCCCAGGCCTGGGCACAAGCAACTACATCATCACGTCGGCAGTCGCAACCGCAACCGTCACGGGCGGCGAGTTCAGCTACGACAACGTCTACAACGAGGGCAGCTCGATCGACCTCTTTGGCACGGGCTTCCGCAACGGGCTCAACGCCTTCGCCTACGGCGACGACTTCGCTTGGGGCTTCGGCGACCCGACCAGCGAGGATCTCCGCAACGCCTACGCCACCGACAACGCCGGCGGCTCGCTCCGCGACGTCTCCAACAACATCCGCGACGGTTTCACGCCCACACCGTTTGCCGTCGGCAACATCATCGGCGAGACGGCCGGCACGACCGTCACCGGCTCGGGCCAGGTCGTCGAGTTCACGCTCGACCTGAACAACCCCGACGTCGTGAGCTACCTCCAGAATGCGCTCAACGAGGGCATCGTGAGCCTGTCCGTCACAAGCCTGCATCTTGCCGACCAGACCGGGCAGGGCATGTTCCCGGTCTTCGGCACGAACGAAGGCGGGAGCCCCATGACGCTCGACCTGACCGTCGAGATCGTCCCGGCACCGGCTTCGATGGCACTGCTCGGCCTTGGCGGCCTGGCTGCCATCCGTCGCAGGCGATAAACGCCTTTCGTACTTACAGACTTTCGAGTCGCAACAGGGCGGCCTTGGCCTCGGCGAGCACACACGCCGGGGACGAGCCGCCCTTTGCGCTGCGCCGCGAGAGCACATTCTCCACCGTGAGCTTGCGGATCGAAGCGACATCGAGCTCGGGAACAAGCTCGGACAGGTCCTTCTCATCGAGCGACTCGATCGGCGTGCCGAGCTTCTCGGCCCTGCGTACGAGCTGCCCCACGCGGTCGTGCGCTTCGCGGAAGGGCACCCCCGCTGCGACGAGCAGGTCCGCGACGTCGGTCGCGTTCGCGTACCCGGCGCTTGCGCGCACCTTCGCGCGATCCGCGTTGAGGGTCATGCCCGAGATCGTCCGCTCGGCAAGCCGCAGGACGACAAGCGTCAGATCGACCGCCTCGAACACGGGCTTCTTGTCGAACTGCATGTCCTTGTTGTACGCCAGGGGCAGGCCCTTCATCGTGACGAGCAGCGACACCTGCGCCCCGAGGATCGAGCCGCACGCGCCGCGGATCACCTCGAGCGAATCGGGGTTCCGTTTCTGCGGCATCAGGCTCGATCCGCTCGTCACGCCGTCATCGAGCCGAACCAGCCGGAACTCGTCCGATGTGTAGATGATCAGATCCTCGGCGAGTCTCGACAGATGCACCGCGAGCTGCGAGAGCACCGAGAGCGTTTCGACCGCGAAGTCGCGGTCCGAGACCGCGTCGAGGCTGTTGCGCGAAGCCGATGCGAACCCAAGCTCCTTGGCGAGTGCTTCGCGATCGATCGCGTAGCCCGTCCCGGCCAGTGCGCCAGAGCCCAGCGGGCTGACGTTGATGCGCGACAGTGCTCCGTCGAGCCGGAGCACGTCCCGCTCAAGCATCTCGACGTACGCCAGACACCAGTGCCCGAACGGCACGGGCTGGGCCGGTTGGAGGTGCGTGTAGGCGGGGAACGCGTCGGTGCTGTGCGCCTCGGCCTTTGTTGCCAGGGCCTTTGCGACCGAGACCGTCACCCTCCGAACCTCTGCGACGGCGTCGCGTGTCCAGAGGCGAAAGTCGGTGGCGACCTGATCGTTTCGGCTGCGCCCCGTGTGGAGCTTTTTACCGAGACTTCCGAGCTTCTCAACGAGTTTCTGCTCGACCCAGGTGTGCACATCCTCCGCCCCGGACTCAACGGGCGGGTGCGGGATCGTCTTGGCTTCTTCGCTCAACGCTTCGAGTGCGTCGACGAGTTGTCCGTGCTCGCTCGTCGAGAGCACACCGCACGCGCAGAGCGCCCCGGCCCAGGCGATCGAGCCGCGGATGTCCTGCTGAACGATGCGCCAATCGATCGGGAGCGAGTCGTTGGCTGCCCGGAAGAGTTCGTCGGGGCCGGTGCCTTCGTAGCGACCGCCCCACATCCCGCCGCCGCCACTCACTTGGCGTTCCCGCCGGTCTCAAAGTTCGACGCGAGGCGCTCGGTGAGCGAGAAGAGACGGATGAAGCCCTTGGCGTCGGCCTGGTCGTAGAGCACGTTGCCCTCGAAGCTGGCGATGTGCGCGTTGTACAGGCTGAACGGACTCTTGCGGGTGACAACGTTGCACGTGCCCTTGAAGAGACGCACCCCGACCTCGCCCGTGCAGCGAGCGGTGAGGACGTCGGCAGCCGCGCTGATTGCGCGCCTTGCCTGACCGAACCATTTGCCGGCGTAGATCAGCTCGGCCATCTCGGGCATGAGCGCCGCCTGGAGCTTGCGCGAGCGGGCGTCGAACGTCAGATCCTCGAGCCCGCGCAGCGCCTCGTACAGCACCGTACCGGCAGGAGTCTCGTAGAGCCCGCGGGACTTCATGCCCACGACACGGCTCTCGACGAGGTCAACGCGACCGACGCCGTGACGACCGGCAATTGTGTTGAGCGTCTCGATCATCTCGACGCCGCCGAGCTTCTTGCCGTCGAGCGATACGGGCACGCCCGACTCGAAGCCGATGGTGACGGTCTGCGGATCGTTCGGTGCGCTCAGCGGGTCGGCCGTGAGCATCCACGCGTCTTCGGGCGGGGCGAGCGAGGGATCCTCGATGTCGCCACCCTCGTGGGAGATGTGCCAGAGATTGCGGTCGCGCGAGTAGATCTTCTCGGCCGAGCTCGTGACAGGCACGCCCTGCTCCTTGCAGTAGCGGAGCAGATCGTGACGCCCGGTGAAGCTCCACTCGCGCCAGGGGGCGATGACTTCGAGGTCCGGTGCGAGCGCTGCGAACGTGGTCTCGAAGCGTACCTGGTCGTTGCCCTTGCCCGTGCACCCGTGCGCGACGCCGTCGGCGTTCACCTTGCGGGCAGCTTCGACCTGGCCTTTGGCGATGATCGGACGGGCGATGGACGTGCCGAGCAGGTACGTGCCTTCGTACACCGCGGCCGATTTGAGCATTGGCCAGATGTAATCGGTGACGAACTCGTCGCGCAGATCGTCGACGATGCAGTCGACGGCTCCGCTGTTCTTGGCCTTCTCTTCGATGCCGACGAGCTCTTCGTCGCCCTGACCGACGTTGGCGACATACGCGACGACCTCGCACCCCTTCTCCTTGCGGAGCCATGGGATGATCGCCGAGGTATCCAGACCACCCGAGTACGCGAGCACGACCTTGTTTGCCATCACTCCTCCGAAATCCCGGTGCGCGGGCCCATCAGCGCCAGCATGAGCGCGTTCTGTGCGTAAAGCCTGTTCTCTGCCTGATCGTACACAACGCTCGTCGGCCCATCGATGACCGCCGCGTCGACTTCTTCACCCCGGTGCGCGGGCATGCAGTGCATAAAGACCGCGCCGGTCCCTGCCTTTGACATCATCGCAGGCGTCACACGGTACGGCTCGAACGCCCTCGCCTTCTCAGGCGTTAGTTCGGGCTCGCCCATCGACTCCCACGTGTCGGTGTACACCACGTCGTGGTTCTCGATCGCGCCAAGATCGCTTGTCACCACGATCTGCACACCGGATTCCTCGGCATAACGTCTGGCGGCGTTCACGAACTCACTCCGAGGCCCGCGTCCTTCGGGTGTAACGACCGTGACATGCATCCCCACGATCGCGCCGGCGAGCATGAGCGAGTGGCACACGTTGTTCCCGTCGCCCACGTACGCCAGACGTACGCCACCGAGCCTGCCGACGTGCTCGCGAATGGTGACCAGGTCCGCCAGTGCCTGGCACGGGTGCTCAAGGTCGCACAGTGCGTTGATCACAGGGATACCCGACACAGACGCGAGCGACTTGACCACCGCGTGGCTGTTCACGCGCGCGATGATCGCGTGCACGGTCCGCTGGAGATAGCCGGCCAGATCTTCGACGCTCTCGCGTTTGCCGATGGGGCTGGTGCTGTGATCGAGGTACACGCCCTGCGCCCCGAGGCGGAAGAGCCCGACCTCGAAGCTAACGCGCGTGCGCAGGCTCGGCTTCTCGAAGATGAGGGCCGCGCTCCGGCCCGCAAGCGGCGCGTCCGTGGGCTGGTTCTTCTTGATCGCGATCGCACTCTCGACGATCGCCAGGATCTGATCGCGGTCGAGGTCCGCGATCGACAGCAGATGCGACCCGGCAAGCGAGGTCAGGGGTGAAGTCGCTCCGGTTGTCATGCCGACACCTCCGCGGGGATGAGTCGTGTGCAGCTGCACGGTTCTTTGCTCAGCCAAAGAGAGGCCTGCTCGGCGTTTGTGATCACGATCTCGGTGTGCGATTTGTTGGCGATCTGAGCCGCGGCACGCAGCTTGGCAGCCATGCCGCCCGTCACGACGCCGTCCGCGATCAACGTCTCGACCTCGTCGGCGTTGATGCGTTCGATAAGCTTGCCCTGGGCATCCGAAACCCCCGAGACATCCGAGACAAAGACAAGCGTCGATGCGCCCAGCGACGACGCGAGGCTGCCCGCCGCGTCGTCCGCGTTGATGTTGAGCAGCCCGCCCTCGGCGTCGATGCCGATCGAACTGATCACCGGGACGTACCCGTTCGACGCCAGAAGCTCCACGAGCGGCGCTTCGCCCGTGTCCGCCAGCCCCACGCGTCCGCCCGCCTCGGCGAACCGCGGATCCACATGCGTGCTCAGAACGCCCGACGACCCCAGGCTCAGACCCACCGCTCGCACACTCTGCTTCTGGAGCGCACCGACCAACGTCAGGTTCACCTCGCCCGCGAGCACGCCCGCGATCAGGCCCATCTGCGAAGGCGGGGTCAGGCGGATGCCGTCGATGCGGTCGATCGGTTCGCCCAGGCGGTTGATGAGCACGTCGACCTGCTTGCCGCCGCCGTGGACGATGATGATGCGATCCCTCGAGGATGCCGACTTGACTGCGTTCCAGAGCGCGACCGAGTGCGCGGGGTCGTCGATGGCTTTGCCGCTGACTTTGAGAACGATCGTGCTCACGCCTCACCTCCCGGCATGAGCCCGAGGCGTTGATCCCACCCGAAGTGCGTGTTGACCGCCTGGATGCCCTGACCCGAGGCGCCCTTGAGAAGATTGTCGATCGCGCTGATCAGGATCATGTGGTGTCGGCGTTCATCGACGTGCACGCCAATGTCGATCATGTTCGTGCGCTGCACGCCGTTCACGCTCGGCCACTGCCCGCTCGGCAGGATCCGCACGAACGGCTGATCGCCGTAAGCGGCTTCGAGCGTCTGCACGACGCGCTCACGCGTCACGCCCGGCTGGAGATCGGCATGGATCGTCGACAGGATCCCGCGGTCATAGGGGCCAAGGTGCGGCGTAAACACGATGTCCGCGCCCGTGTACTGCGACATCTCGGGCGTGTGCCTGTGGAAACCGACGCCATAAGGCGACTGGCTCACCTCGCAGAAACTCGTGCGTGCGTTCGCGCCGCGCCCGGCTCCGCTCACACCCGAGGTCGCGTCGATCACAACGGGTCTTTCAGAGTCAAGCACACCCTCGCGTACGAGCGGCGTCACGGGCAGGATCACCGAGGTCGCGTAGCAACCGGGCAGCGTGATGAGCCTGGCTTCTTTGATCTTGGCGGCGAACAACTCGGGGAGGCCGTAAGCCGCCGAGGCGATCAGGTCGGTGGTCTCGTGCGTGAAGCCGTAGTACGTCGGGTAGAGGCTCGGATCGCTCAGGCGGAACGCGCCCGAGAGATCGAAGACCTTCACTCCCACGCCAAGAAGCTCGGGCGCGAGTCGCATGCTCAGTTCGTGCGGCGTGGCCAGGATCGCAACCTCAGCGCCAGTGTCCGCGATGGACTTGGCAGAGGTCTCGCGGATCGTTTCCTGCGCAATGCCGCGAAACGAGGGGACAACTTCTTCGAGCGGCTTGCCCGCGGTATCGGGCGAGCCGAAGAGGCCAGCAAGCTTGAGACGTGGATGACCGAGCACGAGCCGGAGCGCTTCCTGACCCGTGTAGCCGCCCACACCGACGAGGGCGACGCGTGTCATGAAATCACTTCCTCGCTTTCGGCGGCGTCCTCCGCCTCGTTGTCGGCGAGCCCGGCGAGCTCTCGCATCTCGCTGGCGACCATCTCGATGTTGGCTGACAAATCCACGGCGAGGAAGATCGTGTCATCTCCAGCAAGCGTGCCGGCAATACCTGGAGGAAGCTGTGCGTCAAACACGGCACCCACGGCCTGAGCCGCCCCGGGCCTCGTCCGGAGAACCACGAGCGAGTGGGCGGCCTTGATCTCGAAGACATCCCGCTGGAGCGTGTCGGCCAAACGGGCCGAGGGGGTCGGGAGGTAGAGGAACGAGGGCTCGTGGATGTAGCCCATCGCGCTCTTGACGATGCCCATCTCGCGCAGATCCCGCGAAAGGGTGGCCTGGGAGGCCCGGATCCCGAACGAAGCCAGCGACTTCATAAGGGACTCCTGGCTCTCGACCGGGCCGTGCTCGAGGATCTTGAGGATGGCTTCGCGTCTGCGTGACTGGGACATGAATAGATATTAGTTCAATGAATATTATTCGTCAACCCGTGCATGCCGACTGATTTCGGGGTGTGTAGGCTCCCGGGAACAACCCCGGGCGGCCCACGCGTTGGCCCCCGAGATGCACACAGGGGGAAACGACGTGGTTCAGATCAGGCCGGGTGACCTCACACACGACGCGGTGAGCTGGTGGGAGCTTGCCGGGCACGATCTGGATGACCTCGCCAAGGCGTGGGACGTGCTCCACCACGCGGCCCGCATCCCCGCGCTCGTCGGAAGCTCGTGGGCCAGCCCCAAGGGCGACGGCACGCACGCCACACTGACCTGGATGGCCGGGCAGGGGCTCCTCGATGGCATCTTCGTCAGCGAGCCCGTCGCGGGCGCTCGCCCCATGCGCGGCGTGCTTCGGCTCTGGAACCTCGACCTCTTCCTCGTCGAGGAAACAGGTGTCCCGATCGAGCAGATCAATCTCGTCGGTCGCACACTCGATGAAGCCCGGGCGTGGATGATCGAGTCGACGAAGGACCAGGCCGGAGAGCCCAAGCGTCAGATCCAACCCGCAAAGACGATGCCCAGTTCGCCTGTCTCTGAAGATGGCGAGCCATTTACCGAGACCTCGCAGCTCGCACAGGCTGAGCTTCTTCGTCTCTACGGCAACACCGCCTCGCTTCTTGAGCAGGTCACCTGGACAGTCGAGGGCTCAACACCCGTGCGGGTATGGCCCTTCAGCATGGAGCTGAGCGTGCAGGTGCGTCTGCCTCAGGAGGACAAGTCACTGCCGCCGAAGTTCGTGGTGATGGGCCTGGCCCCACCGGGCGAGTACGCCTCTGGTGGATATTGGTACGTCGCGCCCTGGCAGACCCAGCCCGATCCAGACACGAGCAGGTGGCAAGCCCCGGGCTTTGGCCGATGGATCGAGCGGAAGGGCGAGCTGCCCATCGCGGTGCTCCCGATCGCGGAGGTCACCTCAACGGAAGAGCCTGCTGAGCAGCACAGCCGGCTCGCGTCGTTCTTCGCCGATGCGTTCAACGAGAGCGTCCGGCACCTCTCGCAGAACCCTGACCAGCCTCAACCGTAATGCTCGGCGGACCTCAGGACCATTTTTTCTGATTTCGCCAGAATAGATTGCCGGCTTTCCGGATTCATCGCTGCAACGGCACTCCGTTCGTGTCCGCCGACAAGGACAAGCACCATGAAAGCAATGATTGCATGCCTCGGCGCGGCTGCCGCGCTCCTTCTCGCCGGCTGCACGGGAAAGTCCACAAAGGTCGCCGACCTCGCGACGATCTACAACGAGGCGGCGCAGCACATAGGCAGCGACCGCACGCCGGTCGTCGTCATCCCGGGCATTCTCGGCTCGAAACTCGTCGACGGCGACGGCACCAAAGTCTGGGGATCGTTCACGTTCGGCGCCGCGGACCCGGATTTCCCGGTGGGCGCTCGGCGTGTGGCGCTCCCGATGCGGCAAGGCGTGCCGTTGTCTCAGCTCCGCGACGAGGTCTATGCGCAGGACGTGCTCGACACGGTGACGGTCGACGTCGGGCTGCTCCGGGGCTTCGAGATCGGCGCGTACATCGACATCATGAAGACCCTTGCGGCCGGGAAGTACCGCGATCAATCGCTCGGACGCTCGGGCGCGGTCGACTACGGCGGGCTGCACTACACGTGCTTCCAGCTCCCCTACGACTGGCGACGCGACATCTCCGAGCAGGCGGCGGCTCTCGAAGGAGTCATTGCCGAGGCGCAGCAGCTCACACGCGACGAGCTCGGGCTCTCCGAGAATGAGCCCGTGAAAGTCGATGTCGTCGCGCACTCGATGGGCGGGCTCGTGCTCCGGTACTACCTCCGCTACGGCACGCAGCCCCTGCCCGACGACGGCTCGATGCCCGAACTCACGTGGGCCGGCGCGAAGAACGTGCGGCAAGCTGTCCTGATCGGTACGCCGAACGCCGGTTCGGTGCTCGCGCTCAAGCAGCTCGTCGAGGGATACAACCTCAACCCGATCTTCCCCAACTACAGGCCGAGCATCCTGGGCACGATGCCGGCGATCTATCAGCTGCTCCCGAGAACACGTCACGCGAGAGTTGTGGATGCCGGCACACGTGAGCCGATCGATCTCTACGACATCGGGGTGTGGGAACGGTTCGGCTGGGGTCTCGTCTCGCCCGACGAGGACGACAAGCTCCGCGAGCTGCTTCCCGAGATCGAATCACGCGAGGACCGGCTGGCGATCGCCCGCGACCAGCTCGTCAAATCGCTCGCGCGAGCGAAGCAGCTGCACGAGGCGCTCGATATCAAATCGCAACCGCCCGAGGGAACGACCATCTCGATCTTTGTTGGCGATTCCGAGGACACGCCGGCTGTCATCGGTGTACGACCCAACGGTTCACTCCGCGTGCTCGAGTTCACACCGGGCGACCGCACCGTCACGCGGGACAGCGCGGTCATGGACGAGCGGGTCGGGAGCGAGTGGAAGCCATTCCTGCAATCACCGATCGCATGGCGCCGCGTGCAGTTCATCTTCGAGGACCATCTCGGCCTGACGCGCAACCCGGCATTTGTCGATAACCTGCTCTTCATGCTGCTCGAATCATCGCCATCGGGTGTTGGGCCGACGGATGATTGAGGTGTTGCTCATCGGGCTCGGCGTTTACGCCGTGATCGGACTTGTCGTATCGGCATGGCTTCTCTCGCGAGGGCTTGTGCGTCTTGATCCGGGGCTCGCGGCTTCACCCACGCGTGTTCGGCTGATCCTGCTGCCGGGTTGCGTCGGCCTCTGGCCCGTGCTTCTCACGAAAGTCATGCGCAGCAGTGGCGGAAATCACCCATGACTCCGAGGCAGCGCCGAGCCCATCTCGTCGCGTGGTGCGTGCTCGTGCCGATTCTGCTCGCGACGATCGCATACGCCGTCGCGGTCCGCCCCATGAATCGTCCGGCTCAAGAGTGGCCGACGGAGGCTCGGCCATGAGCACGAGCTATCGACTCGTCCAGTGGAACACGCACAAGAAGGTGTACGACCTTCTCGTGGGTCTTGCGATCGTCCTCTTTGTGTCTGTATTGGTGGGCGTATCGATCATGACAAGCCCACCGGGCGAGTCCGCATCACCCCCCATTGTCCTGATGCGGGCGCTCGGCGTGTGCGCGATCGTGCTGCTGCACATCATCCTCGCGATCGGGCCGCTGGCGCGACTCAGCCCTCGGTTCGCGCCGCTGCTCTACAACCGCCGGCATCTCGGCGTCGCTTTCTTTCTCGTCGCGGCGATGCACTTCGTTGTCGCGATCGGTTTCTACGGCGGCTTCGGTGTCACCAACCCGCTCTTGGCGTTGCTCTCGGGGCGATACAGAAACGCGGATACCTTTGGCATTCCATTCGAGTTCTACGGGTTCGCGGCGTTCGTCATCTTCTTTCTGATGGCCGCGACGAGCCACGACTTCTGGCTGCACAACCTCGGACCACGGGCGTGGAAGTGGCTCCACATGCTCGTGTACATTGCCTACGCACTCGTTGTCATGCACGTCGCATTCGGTGTGATGCAGGGTCAGACATCGCTCACGATCGCGTTGATTGTCACGGCCGGGGCGCTGACGATCTGTGCGTTGCACCTCGTGGCGGGCTTCCGCCAGGTCGTTCGTGAACCCAAAGCCTTTGTAGGTGAGGGCTGGGTCGACGCGGGTGTCCTGTCTGACATCCCCGACACACGCGCGAGAGTTGTCCGCACGCACAACAACCAGGAAATCGCGGTCTTCCGTCGGGGCGATACGGCCCACGCGGTGACCAACCGCTGCATCCATCAGGGCGGGCCGCTGGGCGAAGGGCAGGTCATCGACGGCTGCGTGACGTGCCCTTGGCACGGCTACCAGTTCGACGCCGGGACGGGCTGCTCGCCGCCGCCGTTTACCGATCGTGTCCGGACGTACGACGTGCGCATCGAGAACGGGCGCGTGCTCGTCAACCCCGAGCCGAAGAGTAAGGGAAGCCATGAGCACTGACGAGCGGATCTACGTCGGATACCTCCCGATGAGCGGGCGGCTCCGCACGTTCACACTGATCGCGGTCTCGGCGCTGCTGCTTGCGGGGCTCGTGGCGAGTGGGATCGTGGCATACACACTTCGCCGCTCGGGAACGGGTCAGTGGGACACATCGCAACCCGTCACGCTGTCCGGTGTTGCCAGACTCAGGCCATACCCACATCTTGAAACACTGGACGGGCCCGTGCTGCTCGCCGAGCCCGGCAAGCACGGTGCCCAGGGCCGCACCGCCAATATCGATGGGCACGAGGTCATGGTCACCGGGACGACACTCATGCGAGGCACCCTGCGGGCACTGGAAATCACGGAAGTTTCGGCCCCAAGCGGCGAGCGGGTCGGCCCAACTTCGATCGAACTCGGGGCGGACGAGATCACGCTGCTCGGCGAGATACTCGACAGCAAGTGCTACCTCGGCGCGATGAAGCCCGGCGACGGGCCGACGCACAAGGCTTGTGCGATTCTCTGTCTCCGTGGCGGGATCGCGCCGCTCTTTGTGGGCGAAACCGAGGCGGGCGAGGTCATCGTCGCGGTGCTCTGCAGCCCCGACGGCTCGCCGGTTTCTGAAGAGATCATCGCCTTCGCGGGTGAGACCGTTCGTGTGCGAGGACGAATCGGCACATTCGGCTCGCTCCAGGTCTTTGCGGTCGCACCCGGAGCCTTACCTGCTGCGGGAGACTGACAGCTCTGCGTCGACGGCACAACCCGCTCAGCACGGGAGCGGGTGCGCCGGAGGAGTCAAGGTTGATCAAGACCGGTGAGGCCTACCAGCCGCCGCCGATGCGGATCGAGAAGCCGCTGCTCGGGCACGAGCGCCAACGGAACGAAGGCCTTCGATCGTGATGACGCCGGTCATGCGTATCGCGGCGCCAATCCCGGTCGTAGCCGCGATCACGCCGATGGTTGTCGATGCGGTAGGGGCGAACCACGAGGCACCCGCGTGAGCGCGTCACGCTGAGCAGGTAATCGCACCCGGCGAGTGAGACGCGCGGTTGACGGCCGGAGTAGTGAACGGTGATGCACCCGTCGTGCACCGAGACGCGGTAGCCCTTGCATCGCAGCGCCTCGGCGATGCCGGCGACGACCGAGTGCCCGTCGATGCAGATGCGCTCGCCGTTGAGGATGAGTGTGGCGTTGACATCCTGGTGGACTTGGTAGCCACGGTTCCAGTCGCGCTGCCACTGCGCGGCCGCCCCGCCCGCGAGCCCGACACTGCCCGCCAGGCACGCCCCGATGATCGCCCTTCGCGCGTTCAGCATGATTTGCTTTGCCATTGCTTGTTCCTTTCAATGGTGATCCGGGCTTATTCGGACTCGAAAGTCGTCTATCGACGCCCACTGCCCGGCCCCACTCACCCGTGTCGGCATGCTCGTTCCTGACACCCAGACGGGCCTGGGACGGAAATTTGTTAGTAATTGGAAACTTTTCCTCGCCGAATCCGTCTAACTGGTCAGGAGGCCGACCTCGGAAGCGGACGGCCTCTCGGAGGACATCCTCCTCAACCGGAAAGGAGCAGGCCATGTCACAAGGCAGCCCGAGACCCACGATCGTCACCACCGATGACCCCCGTCGGCTCAGCCCGATCGAGTCATCGATCATGGACTGGTGCAATCTCGCGCACGCGGCTCGCAAGCGAGGCGACGCCGAGGCGCTCGAAGACATCGCAACCGAACTCAAGTCGCTCATCCGCCGCTACGACGAGACCGACGGCGACGGCCACATGAACCCCGCGTGGGCACGCCCGAACCAGCGCGCGCTCATGCTCTCGGCGCTCGGACGCATAGGCGAAGCGATCGACGTCGAGATCATCGCCGCGAAGTACGCCGACACGCCGCGACGTCAGGAAGTGAGCTTCGGCAACATCGCCGACAGGCTCGTGCGTCTCGGGCGCGCCGAGGAAGCCGTCGAGTGGTTCCTGAAGGCATGGGACGCCGCTCCGATGAGCGTGCCCGTGATGATGACCGGTGCGCGAGCGTTCTTCGACGCGGGGCGGATCAAGGACGCCGACGCCGTGTTCGAGGCGCTGCTCGGCATGGAAGACCTGCTCGGCCCGGGCACGGATCTGTACGTCTACCTCCGCCACGACGGGAGCCTGCTCGACATGGCCCCGGAACTGCCCTCGCTCGATGCGCTCTACCGGCGCCTGGCCGCGATCGGGAACGAAGCGGAGGGCGAGTGATGAACGGCACCACATTCGCAGAAAGGTTCTGGGAGCTCTACGCCCAGCGATGCAGACCCTCGATCGAGTCCGCGTGCGTCACGCATCTCCGCCGAACGGGCTGCAAGTCGATCGATCTCGACGACATGATCTCCTGGGTCGACTGCCGGGTCTGGCGGCTCGTCCGCGAGAGGCCCGCGGAATTGCTCGACGAGTCGCTCTCGGCCGAGGAAGCCGCCGAACGCATCGCACACGCCTCGGGGATGCTCGCCCGCTGGGCCTATATGGCGCTCGTTCGCTCGGCGTCCAGGCGGAGCGATCGCGAGCGGGCGACCGAGGACATTGAGATCGTCATGGAACTGGCCCGTTCGCAATCAACGAGCGGCAGGCTCGAGCGGAACGAGACCACGGCCGCGGCTCTCAACGAGCTTCGGACCAAGCTCGGAGCCGAGCTCCGGGGTCGACTGGCCGCGAGCTGGAAACAGCCCGATGAGCGCACGCGGATCGCCGAGGCATTGGACGCCAAGCGGCCCGCAGACGAAGAACTGCTCGACCGCGTGAACGCGGGTGAGATCCGCACGAACACCGTTGAACAGATGAGATCCAGAAGCCTCCACCGGAGCCGAGACATCATGAAGTCCATCCGCCGATCGATCGCTTTGCTCGCCGTCATGCTGAGCGTCGCCCTCCTGACCACCGCACCCGCTCACGCAGCCAACGGCGGCGGCGATAACGGGGGCGAGCAGACCGGCGGCCGGTAAGCACACACGAACTCTCCTCTCTGCAAAACACACCCCCCGGTCGCCTCACGGGCCGACCGGGGGGTATGCAGGTAAAGAGCTTGTCGCGGCTAGACCGCGGCTGCGGTTATGGGCAACCCTGGTTGAAGTTGGCCACCCAGGCGGAGAAGTCGGCAGGGCTGACATTGCCGTCGAAGTTCTGGTCAGCGATATCGCTCCCCGCGTTGAATGCCGCGACCCATGCGGAGAAGTCGGCGGCGGTCACCGCACCATCGAGATTGGTATCCGCGATGCAGCGGGTAATGATGCGGACCTGGGTCGGCTCATAGATCACGCGGGTGATCAGGTTGCCGTCGATGATGATGTTCTCGGTATCGAATGTGCCGACGACACTGCCGGCAGTGAGCACGACGTAATCGAAGTTGAGCGTGGCCATGGCGCCCGTCGCGGGAACGACGTTGAGTGTGCCGGCCAGGTTTGCGGTGCCCGTGACGGCCAGTCGGTCAGACTGGTTTGCAGCCCCAAATTCGATATTCATCGAGCCGAAGCTTGCGAATGTGACGTCGCCTGAGGCATTGAGCGTTCCGATTCCGTCCTTGCCCGGCTCGATGCTGCCGCCGTTGATGAAATTGGTGTCAATGGTTCCGATTCCTGAGATCGTGTGCCCAGGGCCGTTGGTCACCGTGCCGGGGCCGTCGATCTGGCTGTTTCCGAGGCTGGCTTCGAGCCTGACTTCGCCGCCGCCAGCGGTGTTCAGGAAGCCGTCGGCGGGGAAGGCGATGATGCCGTCGGCCGCGGACTGGCCTGGGTTCACACTGACGAAACCGTTGTTGACCATGCCATCGCCAGAGATCGTCAGGGTATCACTCGCATCCACAACCAGTGGAGCGTTGTTTGTGACATCGGTAAACGTCGTCGGCCCGTTGACGAACGCGTTGCCCGCACCGACAGCGTCGATGCGACCACCCACGACCGTGGCGCCGCCGTTGAATCGGACCTGCCCCTCATCGGCCAGGAGATGACCCGCGCCGGTCTGCGTCAGGGTCATGGCTGTCAGTTCAAGAATCGACCCGCCCGCGGCCGACATCACGGCAGCGTTGGTCTTATCCTCGCCCTCGATTTCAAGAATGTTGCCCGACACTGAAACCGAGGCATCGGCGGTGATGGTGCCGTTATTGATCAGTGCGGCGTTGATGTTGCCCACGCCACGGATGGTGTGATTCACTCCATGCGTCATCACAAACGTCGGGTCGGTGTTGATCTGGGTATTGGTGAACCCCGTTTTCATCTGGATCTCGCCCGTACCGTCGAGAACCGTGTTATCGATGAAGTGAAGTTCTGCGTTCGCGGCAGAGCCCTGCGGATTCATTTGCATGACACCGTTGTTCACGAGCCCGTCGCCATCGACAGAGATGTTGTGGGAGGCGTTGATGAACGACGGCCCGTTGAGTGTCACGCCGCTCAGGAGCGAATTGCCGAACGAGGTATTGAGCTGCCCCCCTCCAACGGAGAGGTACTGCCCACCCTGAATCATGGCATTGATGAGCCGGATGTTGCCCTCGTTCGCTAGTAGGGTTCCGCCGAGGCCTTCTCCACCGGCCTGGAAGATCGTCACTGAGTCGATATCCAGATTGCTTCCAGCATCAGCAGCCATGATGTTGTTGTTGATCTTGTCGTTCGTCTGGATCTCCAGGATGTTTCCCGAGACAGAGACACTCACGTCTGCACGGATTTCACCGTCATTGACGAGCATGGCGTTGATCTCTCCGACGCCACGAATGGTGTGCGAAGCGCCGTGTGTGAGCACGACCTCCGCATCGGTGTTCACCTGCGAGTTGTCAACGCTCGTCCTCATCTGATACTCACCGGTGCCGTCGAGTGTGGCCGAGGCGGTAAACCGAACAACCGAGTTCGCTGAGGAGCCGACCTGGTTGAGCTCGACAATGCTGTTGTTGGTCATGCCGTCGGCATCGACCAGTACCACAGTGCTGGGATCGATGATCATCGGACCATTGAGTGTGAGACCGCTGAGTACCTGCGTACCTGTGTCGGAGCGAAGCACACCACCGCCTGGGGCGAAGTAGGTACCGCCTTCGATCGTTGCGTCGTTGAGCTGAATCTCGCCGCCGTTGGAAACGAGAGATCCGCCGCCCAGCTGATCGACCGCGACTGCGATGATCCGAAGATCACTGCCAACCTCAGCGGTCATAAGCGAGTTGTTGACCTTGTTCTCGGTCTGGAGATCGAGATCGTTCCCGGACAGGGATACCGATACATCCGCGCTGACCGTGCCGTTATTGACGAAGCTGGCGTTGAGATCGCCGACGCCACGCACCGTGTGCGAGGCTGACTGCGTGATAGTTGAGCCCATGGCTGTGTTCAGCTGGGCGTTGTCATCCAAGGTCCGCATCTGAACCTCACCGGTGCCGGTGAGCATGCCCGAATCGACGAACGTCAGAACGGAGTTTGCCGAACTCCCGGTGCGGTTGAGCATGATGACGCCGTCGTTGAGCAGCCCCGCGCCGGTGATATTGAGATTGCCAGAAGGATCCACGTCGATGAAACCGGTGCTGGTCACGCTGTCAAAGGTAGCCGCTCCGCCACCGGCGATGTTGAACTCACCCGTGCCCTCGGTTCCAACGGTGCCGCCCAGAATCGTGGCACCTAGGTTGTTGACATTGACGGAGCCGGCGTCAGCCGCGACGATCGAGCCGCCGCCAGTCTGATCGATCGTGGTGCCCTCAAGGCCCAGGATCGATGTCGCCTCAGCCCGCATGAATGCGTTATTCGTGACGTCGCTCTGAATCTCGAGCGTGTTTCCCGAGAGCGAAACGCTGATGTCACCGGTGATGAGGCCGTTGTTTGTCACGGGCGCATTGATCTGCCCGACACCGCGGATGGTATGGGCGGCACCGTTTGTCAGCGTGCCCGGACCGTCGATCCGTGCGTTGTCGCCGAGTGTGCGCAAACGGATCGCACCGGTGCCGTTCATGGTGTGAGCGTTATCAATGCGGATGATGCTGTTTGCGGACGAGCCGGTGATGTTCAGATCGATGAGGCCGTTGTTCGTTGAGGTGGCGCCGGCGAGCCCGAGTGTGCGTCCCGGAACGACGACCAGCGTCACGTCGGGGTTGGTGATATGGAGCTCATCGATCGTCGGGCTGATCGTGCTGATCGAAACGCCATAGGGTGAGCCGAGGCCGAAGACCGCGGACTGACCAGTTGTCATCGGAATACCGGCATCCCAATTGCCAAAGACGTTCCACGTCCCGCCGGCAGAGTTTGTCCAGTTTGACACTTGCCCCATCGCGTTCGAGGCCGTCAGCGCCGAAAGCAACGTCGCAGCGGCCGATAGCTTGCGGTTCATATTCATCTTCTCAACTCCTTTACCTGCTTGTGCCTGAAACCACTTGTGGCGTGGCCGGTGTCTGGTACCCTTTCGAGGCGGCTCCTGGACCCTGCAGGGCGATGCGGGCCGGCTTCGAGGCGGAATACGGTTCCGCCGGAGCGAGAAGCGCAGGATGAGCAGGAACAGGGCCACGAGGGCCAAAGATTTGTGACCATGGCGAGTCAGCCGATCCAACACGAGGCGTCACCAGACCCGGTCGGGCCCAGCCCGAAGCCGGGTACGTGTCCGCCCGAGCTCTTCGCGGCCGTCTACGACCGCCTCCGGGCCATCGCCGAGTCGCGCATGGTCGGCGAGCGCACCGGGCACACGCTCCAGGCCACCGCCCTCGTCCACGAGGCCTATCTCCGGCTCATGGCGATGCCCGGGTTCGACTGGAGCGGGCCCAGACAGTTCTACGGGGCTGCGGCCGAGTCCATGCGGCGGATCCTCATCGACCACGCCCGCAAGAAGAAGAGCCAGAAACGGAGCAATGGCCAGCCGATGCTCGAACTCAACGAGCACGACGTCGGGCTCGAGAGCGACCAGGAATCCATCCTCGCCCTCGACGAGGCACTCATCCGTCTGAAGGAACGCGACGAACGGATGCACGAGATCGTCATGCTCCGCTACTTCGCGGGTCAGACGATCGAACGCACAGCCGAGATCCTCGGTGTCTCACCACGCACCGCCAAGCGGGACTGGACCGTCGCACGCGCTTGGCTGCGGACCCAACTCATGGGCCATTCGGAGCCGGGGTGATGGACGAACAGGGCGAGTGGGAACAGATCAAGGAGATCACCGCTTCGGCGCTCGAACTGCCTCGCGCCGAGCGAGACGAGTTCATCCGCAATCAATGCGAACCCGGGGGGATGGTCGACCGGGCCGTCCGCGAGATGCTCTCCTCCGAAGACGACACGGGCGACGTGCTGCTGGGCGAGATTGACCTCGTCGTCGGAGCCGCCCCGCTGCCCGTGGCGACGGGCACGACCGAGTTCGACGGCTTCCGGATCGAACGCCTCATCGCCCGGGGCGGCACGAGCGACGTCTACCTCGCACATCAGAGCCACCCGGAGCGGCGCGTCGCGATCAAGGTCTTCCGCGCGGGTCTCGGGAGCGACCGCCAGGTCGAACGCTTCCAGAGCGAGGTCCGGATCCTGGCCAAGCTGGATCACCCGAACATCGCCGCGATCTTCTCGGCGGGGTTCAGCGACAAGATCGCACCCGTGCCCCTGCCCTACCTCGCGATGGAGTACGTCGAGGGCGAGACCCTTGCCGACTACGTCCGGTCGCGCTCACTCTCGATCGATGATCGCCTGCGGCTCATGGCCAAGGTGTGCTCGGCGGTCCATGGCGCCCACCAGCGAGGGGTCATCCACCGCGACCTCAAGCCCGCCAACATCCTTGTACGCGCCGACGGCGAGCCCAAGGTGCTCGATTTCGGCATCGCCAGGCTCGCCGCGACCGACGGCAGCTCGTCGCGCAGCAACACCATGACGGGCGAGATCCTTGGCACGCTCGCCTATATGAGCCCCGAGCAGCTGCAGGCCGACCACGACGCGATCGACATCCGCACCGACGTCTACGCGCTCGGTGTCATCCTGTACGAAATCCTGGCTGGCAGGCCCGCGTTCGAAGTCGCAACACTCCCGATCCCCGAGGCCATCAATCGCATCCAGCGAGGGATTCGCACTTCGCTCCGCGACGCGGGTGTGCACTGCGACCCCGACGTCGAGGCCGTCGTGCAGAAAGCCTCGGCCGCTGCGCCGAGCGAGCGGTACAGCTCCGCCGAGGCGCTCGCCGAGGATCTCCGGCACATCCTGGCGGGCGAGCCCGTGCTCGCGCAGCCCCCCACCACGCTCTACAGGCTCCGTAAGTTCGCGGGACGCAACAAGACGATGGTGACGATCGTCGTGATGGGCGTGATGCTAACACTCTCGCTCACTGCGGCTTCGGTCGCCGGCTTCGTCAACGCCTCCACCGAGCGCAACCGTGCCCTTGATGCGCTCGCTCGCGAGGAGACCGTCAGCCAGTACATCCGACGGATGCTCTCCTCGCCCGACCCGCAGCAGCTCGGCCCGAGCGCCAGGGTCGTGGACATGCTCAAGCTCTGGGGCGACGATATCGACACCTCGTTCGCCGACAACCCGCAGATCCGCGCCCGCCTGCACGCGCTCCTGGGCGACACCTACTACGCACTCGGTGCCTACGGCGATGCGCTCGTTCATATCGAGAGCGCGGTCGCCATCCTGAACGAACGCGGGGAGGTGCCGGGCGTCTCGCGCGAGGATGCGCTTGTTGCGCAGGCCAACACGCTCATGTACCTGGGCCGGATCGAGGAAGGCCAGGCGATCTTGAATGAGATCCTGCCGATCACGATCGAACGCCTCGGGCCGTACCACGAGTCGACGCTCTCGCTGCGTGAGTCCGAGGCCGAGGGGTACCGCCTGGCTGGTGAGCTCGACAAGGCGATCGCGGGATTCAACTCCATCGCCGACGACGCGCTCGCGAACCTGGGTGAATCATCCGAGAAGTATCTTGCTGCGCTCGGCGGCAAGATCCGCACGCTGCTCGAGGACCAGAAATCAGCCGAAGCCGTCGAGGTTGCGCGTGAGCTTGTTCGGCTGCGTGAGACGTACTCCGGCCCGGATCATCCCGGCACGCTGATCGCCAAGGGCAACCTCGGCACCGCGTTCAATGACATTGGAAACTTCGAGGAATCCGTGAAGATCCTTGAGGAGAACATCGAGCGAGGCGAGCGAGTGCTCGGGCCGCTACACCACACCGTGCGGACGTCCCGCGGTGCGCTTGTCGATGCTCTCCAGAACCTCGGCCGCACCGAGGAAGCGCTGGCGCTCAGCCAAAAAGTGCTTCAGGACGACATCACGGTCTTCGGCTACGACCACCCGGACGTGTCCGTCTCCATGAACAACCTCGCAACGATGTACCTCCAGCACAAAAAGTTTGACGAGGCCTTCGAACTCACAGGCGAGGTCTGCGAGCGGCTTGAGCGTCAGCTCGGTCCGGATCATCCACGCACGCTCACGGCGCTCAGCAACCACGGTGTCGCGCTCCAGGAAGTCGGCCAGAAGGACGAGGCCGCCGAGGTCATGACCCGGCTCCATGACCGCATCCTCAAGCTCAACGGACGCCTCGACGGCCAGCGTATCGTCACCGCCAACAACCTCGGCATGCTCTGGCTCGATCTGGAGCAGTACGACAAGGCGATCGAGACGCTCGAAGAGGTCATCGATGCCGGCAACGAGAGCGAGGAGTGCCCGCCGTTCTATGTCGGGATCTTCGAGCGCAACCTCGGACGTTGCCTGATGCGTGCGGGACGCTACCCGGAGGCCGAGGAGCACTTCCAGAAGTCGCTCGCGCTGCTCGAGGACACGAGCCCCCAGATGATCGAGCGGACGCAGGAGTTCATCGACGAACTCCACACACTGTGGACCCCGCCGGGCTGATTTCGGACATACCCAACTGTGGCTTGTATACTCATGGCAAGCACGTACCGCGTGCGCACGAGGAGGCCGCAACATGACCACGTACCAGCCCGACCCGACGCCCCCGTTCAACCTGATGAAGTGGATCGAGGAGCATAAAGACGAATTCACGCCTCCAGTGATGAACAAGCAGTTCTACACGGGTGCCGACGACGTGATCGTGTTCGTGAGCACGGGCCCCAACACCCGAAACGATTACCACGTGAACCCCACTGAGGAGTTGTTCTTTCAGCTCAAGGGCGACATCTCGGTGCGCATCCGCCCGCCCGGCGAGCAGAAGCCGCGCGAGGTCATCATCCGCGAAGGCGAGATGTGGCTCTGTCCCCGCATGGTGCCACACCGCCCCCAGCGCCCGGCCAACACCGTCGGCCTGATCGTCGAATTCCCCCGCACGTACAACAGCGATGTCGTACTCGACGATGCGCTCCGCTGGTATTGCGAAGAATGCGACACGCTCGTCCACGAGGCCAAGTTCCGCCTCGCGAGCATCGACAAGGATCTCCACGAAGCCATGGACAACTTCTGGAACGGTCCCGTCGAAGGACGCACCTGCCCGAACTGCGGCACGGTCATCGAACGCGCCGGCGAATTCGACCTGGCCAGCATCGGGGGCTGATCACATCCTAGCAAGAGCCTCGCCCCGATGAAGAAGGTCGACATCCACACGCACATCCTCCCGCCCGAGTGGCCCAACCTCGCCGAGAAATACGGCGCGGGCAAGTGGCTCTCCATGCAGCGCAACCACTCCGAGGACGGCATGTGCTGCGGCGCGACACTCTACTGCGAGGGCAGGCACTTCCGCGACGTGCAGCTCAACTGCTTCGACCACGCCGTGCGCCTCGAAGACATGGACCGCACAGGCGTGAAGATGCAGGCTCTTTCGACCGTGCCCGTCATGTTCAGCTACTGGTCAGACCGTCACCACTGCCACGACCTCTCCCGGATGCTCAACGATCACATCGCGGGCGTTTGCCGGGAGTTCCCCTCGCGCTTTGTTGGCCTCGGCACGCTGCCTATGCAGTGCCCCAACTGCGCGACCAAGGAACTCGAACGCTGCGTGAACGACCTCGGCATGCGGGGCGTGCAGATCGGCTCGCACATCGATCGGGGCGATCAGCCCGACTGGAACCTGAACGAGCCCGAGGTTTTTGACGTGCTCGCTGCGGCTGCAGATCTCGGCGCGTGTGTCTTCGTCCATCCCTGGGACATGATGGGCACGGACCAGATGCGGAAGTACTGGCTCCCTTGGCTCGTGGGCATGCCCGCCGAGACGAGCCGCGCGATCTGCTCCGTGATTTTCGGCGGCGTCCTTGAACGCTTGCCCAACCTCAAGATCGGCTTCGCTCACGGCGGCGGCTCGTTCCCGGGCACCATCGGCCGCATCGAGCACGGCTTCAACGTCCGCCCAGACCTCTGCGCGATCGACAACCGCGTCAATCCGCGCGAGTACCTCGCCACCCCGGACCGACCGGCGAGGTTCTACGTCGACTCGCTCGTGCACGATCCGTCTTCGCTCGAGCGTCTGCTCACGCTCTTTGGAAGCCAGCGCATCATGCTCGGCTCCGACTACCCCTTCCCCCTCGGCGAGGCCGAGCCGGGCGAAATGATCGAGTCGATGGTCTCTCTCTCGGCCGAGATCCGGGACCACCTGCTCCACGAATCCGCTCTCGATTTCCTGGGGCTCTCGTCGCTGCCCGGATGATCTATCATCTGGCGTGACGACGACACACCCAACCGACGAATCCCACGCATTCGCACTCGACGCCGACGATCCGCTCGCCCAATACCGCGAGCGGTTCCACATCCCGCACAAAGACGGCAAGCCCGTTGTCTACCTCACGGGCAACTCGCTCGGGTGTCAACCCAAGGACGTCCGCCGCCTCGTCGAGCAGGAACTCGACGACTGGGCAACCCTCGCGGTCAACGCGCACTTCGAGGGGCGAGACCCGTGGAAGGACTACCACGAGCAGTTCCGCGAGCCATTGGCGAGGCTCGTCGGCGCCAAAACCACCGAAGTCGTCGCGATGAACTCGCTGACAGTTAACCTGCATCTCCTGATGCTCTCGTTCTACCGACCCACTCGTGATCGGTACAAGATCGTGATCGAGGACCACGCGTTCCCGTCTGATTCCTACGCGGTGGGCTCGCAGGCGACGCTGCACGGCTACGCGATCAGCGACACGGTCATCCGACTCAAGCCCCGCGCGGGCGAACACACACTCCGCACCGAGGATGTGTGCGAACTGCTCCGCGCCGATGGCGACTCGATCGCCCTCGTCATGATCGGCGGCGTCAACTACCTGACGGGCCAGCTCATGGACATGCCGACAATCACCCGCGCCGGACACGAAGCGGGCTGCGTTGTCGGCTGGGATCTCGCGCACGCCGCGGGCAACGTCCCGCTGCAACTGCACGACTGGAACGCCGACTTCGCAGCGTGGTGCAGCTACAAGTACCTGAACTCAGGCCCGGGCGCGATCGCGGGCGCGTTCGTGCACGAGCGTCACCACACCGCAGACCTGCCGCGACTTGCCGGCTGGTGGGGCAACGATCCCGAAACGCGATTCAAGATGCAGCCCGGCTTCGAACCCGTCGCCAGCGCCGACGCATGGCAGCTCTCGAACCCGCCCATCCTTGCGATGACCCCGCTCAAGGCTTCGCTCGCGATCTTCGATGAGATCGGCATCGAACGCCTCCGCGAGAAAGCGATCAAGATCACGGGCTACATGGAGTCGCTCATCCGCAGCCGATGCGGCGAGGCGATCTCCATCCTCACGCCACTCGACCCGAACGAACGCGGCTCGCAGCTCTCGCTCGTCGTCAACACACCCACCCCCCGCATCCGCGACCGCCTTGAGGAGCGTGGCGTCGTCGCCGACTTCCGAGAGCCCAACGTCATCCGCGCCGCGCCCGTCCCGAGCTACGTCTCGTACCACGACGTCTGGCGGTTTGTTAACACGCTCGCAGACCTGGTTTCGTAGGAGATCGCACGCATGAAGCCCCCCTCCGAAACGCACGTCGTGATCGCAGGCGCCGGCCTCGTCGGGGCACTCCTCGCATGCCAGCTCGGCAAGCGCGGCTACCGCGTCACGCTCTGCGAACGACGCCCCGACCCCCGAGCCGCCGGGTTCGTCGGCGGGCGATCGATCAACCTCGCACTCTCGTGCCGGGGCATCACCGCGCTCAGGCGTGTCGGGCTCGACGATACCGTCCTCGCCTCGTCCATCCGCATGCCCGGGCGCATGCTTCACGACGAGAAGGGCAACCTCACGTTCCAGGCTTACTCAAGCAACCCCGAGGACGCCATCCGCTCGATCTCGCGATCCGATCTCAACCTCATCCTGCTCGACGCCGCCGACAAGAACACCAACGTCGAGATCCGCTTCGAGTCCAGGTGCGTCGGCGCCGACCTCAACGCGCCCTCGATCGAGCTCGAAACACCCACCGGCCACGAAACGATCACTGGCGACTACGTCTTCGGGTGCGACGGCGCGTTCTCCACCGTCCGCGGCGCGATGCAGGTGACAGACCGCTTCAATTACCAGCAGTCCTACCTCGACCACGGCTACAAGGAACTCCTCATCCCACCGGCAGCCGAGTGCGGCGTCGACGCCTCGCTCCACGACGGCTTCGCGATGGACCCGCACGCCCTGCACATCTGGCCCCGCGGGCACTACATGATGATCGCTCTGCCCAACGACGATCGCACCTTCACCTGCACGCTCTTCTGGCCCTTCGAAGGCCCAAACAGCTTCGCCGAGCTCGCGCCCGATGGCCCAGTCCGCGACTATTTCGATGAGCACTTCCCCGATGCCTCGCGCCTCATGCCCACACTCGAGTACGACTACGCGAACAACCCGATTGGCTCGCTCGTGACGGTCCGCTGCTCACCATGGCAGCGTCATGCCAGAACGCTCCTGCTCGGTGACGCCGCCCATGCGATCGTCCCGTTCTACGGCCAGGGCATGAACGCGGGTTTCGAAGACTGCCGGCTCTTCGACGAGACCATCGAGCAGGTTGAGGGCGACCTCTCGGTTGCGATCGAACGCTTCGCCGAGTCCCGCGTCCCTGCGGCCAACGCGATCGCCGACCTTGCGCTCGAGAACTTCGTCGAGATGCGCGACAGCGTCGCCGACCCGCTCTTCCTGCTCCGCAAGCGCGTCGAGCACACGCTGCACCGTCTCGACGCCGAATGCTACATGCCGCTCTACAACCTTGTCAGCTTCTCGAACATGCCCTACGACGAAGCACGCATCGTGGGCGGTCGCGTCGTGCGCCTCGCCCAATGCATCGCTGGCTCACTCCAGCAGGACGGCGAGACCGGACTCGACGACGAAGCACTCCAAGCCCGTGTCGTTGCGATCCTCGATCATATGGAGGGCAGCACATGATCTACGACATCTCGCCGCCACTCACACCCAAAACCGCCGTTTTCCCGGGAGATACCCCCCTCTCGCGCGAGGTTCTCCTTGACATGAAACGGGGCGACAACCTCACCCTCTCCACACTCCACGGCACCGTCCACCTCGGCGCACACGCCGACGGCGCGAACCACTACGGCATCGACGCTCCAGCCATCGATAAGATGCCCCTCGAACACTTCCTCGGCACTTGCGAGGTGATCGAGTGCAACAAGTCCGCACGCGACCGCATCGAGCACGGCGACCTTCTTACGCCCATCGACTGCGCACGCGTCCTCTTCAAGACCGGCTCCTGGCCCGATGACGAGGTCTTCAATACCGATTACAAGGGACTTGCCGGGTCGCTTGTTGAACACTGCGCCTCGCGCGGCGTCATCACCATCGGTGTTGATACGCCAAGCGTCGATACCGCCGATTCCAAGGATCTGCCCGCGCACAAGGCAATCCTGAGCCACAACATCGCGATTCTCGAAGGGCTCGATCTTTCAGAGGTGCCGCCGGGGAGCTATGAGCTCATCGCGCTCCCGCTCAGGCTCGTCGGCTTCGACGCCAGCCCCGTCCGCGCGATCCTGCGCACGCACGACTAATCGATCGTCGCGATCACCTTGAGTTCGACCGCAATCGGCGCGTTCCCACCTTGTGGCAGACGTGAGATCTCGATCGTCGTGCGCGTCGGGTTGGGCTTGCCCGGGCCCGCGAAGTACTCGGCGTAGATGCGGTTGTACGCCGCAAAGTCACGAGGCATATCCGTCAGGAACGCAAGCACGTCGACGATGTTCTCCCACTGGCTCCCCGCGTCCTCGAGCACCGCACGGATGTTCTCGAAGCAGCTCACGCACTGCGCTTCGATGTCGTAATCGACCATCTTGCCATTGGTGTCCAGCGTGACACCGGGGATCTCTTTCGTCCCCCGTTTGCGCGGCCCGACACCCGAGAGAAACAGCAGATTCCCGACACGCCTGGCGTGCGGATACGCCCCCACGGCCTCAGGCGCGCGATGACTCTCGATACCGTCCGACATCACACCGTCCCTTCCAGCTTCACGCACACATTCTTCGGCTCGGTAAAGAACTTGAGCGCGTCCACACCGCCCTCGCGCCCGACACCCGACGCCTTCGCGCCACCGAACGGCGTGCGCAGATCGCGGAGCATCCAGCAGTTCACCCACACAATCCCCGCCTCGATCAGCGCTGCCACACGATGCGCACGTGACAGGTCGCGTGTCCATACCATCGAGGCCAAGCCGTACGGCGTGTCGTTCGCCAGATGCACCGCCTCCGCTTCGTCAGCGAACGGCGTCACCGTCACCACCGGCCCGAAGATCTCGCCCTGCTGTACGTCGCAGCTCATATCGAGCCCGGAGATGATCGTCGGTGGGTAGAAGTACCCACCGCTGCAGCGTTCGCCCGCGATGCGCACCGCCTCGCCGCCGCAATGCACGACGCCGCCGAGTTCCTTCGCACGCTCAACCGCGGCCGAGACTTTCTCGAAGTGCTCCGAGGAGACAAGCGAGCCGAACTCCGTCGCGGGGTCATCCGGATCGCCGACACGGATCCGCTCCGTGCGTTCGACCAATCGCCGCGTGAACTCCTCGGAGATGGACTGCTCGACCAGAATCCGCGAGCCGCAGAGGCAGATCTGCCCCTGGTTGCTGAACGAAGCTCGGCACGCCGTCTCGACCGCCTGATCGAGGTCCGCGTCCGCGAAGATCACGTTCGGGTTCTTCCCGCCGAGCTCAAGGCTCACGCGCTTGAGCATCTTCCCCGCCGTGCTCCCGATCCACTGCCCGACCGTGGTTGAGCCGGTGAATGAGATCGCCGGGATGCCCGGGTGCTCGACGATCGCTTTACCGCACGGCTCGCCCGTGCCGTGCACGATGTTCATCACGCCCCTCGGCATGCCCGCTTGTTCAGCGAGTTTGCAGAGTAGGTACGCCGTCATTGGCGTCACTTCCGAGGGTTTGGCGACGCACGTGTTGCCCGTCGCAAGCGCCGGCGCGATCTTCCACGACAGCAGATACAGCGGCAGATTCCAGGGCGAGATCAACCCCGCCACACCCCGAGGCTTGCGGAGTGTGTAGTTGAGTGCATTTCCATCAGTGTCGTGAAGCTGCGATTCGCTGTGCAGAATCACGCCCGCGAAGAACTCGAAGTTCGACGCCGCACGAGGGATGTCGACACTGCGTGCGACCGAGATCGGCTTGCCCGTGTCGCGCGACTCGGCCAGCGCCAGCTCGTCCAGGTTCTCTGTGATGAGCCGCGAGAGCTTGTACAGCACCTGCGCTCGGTCATAGGCGGCCATGCCCGACCACGCGGGGAATGCGTTAGCCGCCGCTTTGTAGGCTCGCTCGACATCGCTCGCGCCCGACGCCGGAGCCTGCGCATAAACCTTGCCCGTCGCGGGCTCGTACACATCGAGCCACTCGCCCGACTCGGGGTCACGGAACGCGCCGTCGATATAATTCTGGATCCGCTGCATCGTGCCCCAGTCTACAGCGTCGGCAGACGCCCGCCGTCGACGGGCAGGTTGATGCCCGTGATGTACGCCGCCGCAGGCGAGGCCAGGAACGCAACCGCCGCAGCGATCTCTTCCGCCCTCCCGAGCCGACCGGCCGGGATCGACGCGATCGCGTCCGAGGTCACCTCGTCCACGCTCTGCCCCAGCTTCTCGGCCTTGCCCGCAAAGAGCTGGCTGAGCCGCGCCGTGTCCGTGAATCCGGGCAGCACGTTGTTGACCGTGATGTTGTCGGGCGCGAGTTCAGTCGCGATGGTCTTGGCCCAGCTCGCGACGGCGCCGCGGATCGTGTTGGACACACCCAGCCCCGGGATCGGCGCCTTCACGCTCGTGGAGATGATATTGATCACACGCCCGTACTTCGACGCACGGAAGCCCGGCACGAGCAGCTGCACGAGCGTCTGGTTGTTGATGAGGTGCGCCTTGAAGGCGTCCAGGTACGCCGAAGGGTTCGCGTCGATCGCCTTGCCGCCGGGAGGCCCGCCCGTGTTGTTGATCAGGATCTGCCAGCGGTGCCCGGACGAGATCGCACCCGACACCGCCGCCGACACGCTCGCCGGTTCGCTGAAATCCGCGGCGATCCACTCGTGCGTCTGGTCGTGCTCGCGTGGGAGCTCGGCGCACACGGCTTCGAGCCGCTCGGTGTTGCGCGCCAGGAGCGTCACCTCGGCACCCAAGCTCGCCAGTTCGATCGCGGATGCGAGCCCGATGCCCTGCGTTGAGCCGCAGACGAGCGCCTTCTTTCCGACCAGTGACAGATCCATGCGTTCGCTCCTTGGCCGAGCGTAGGCCCCGGTCCAGGAAGCTTCCGAAGATGCGTAAGAGAAAGGGCCCCTCCCGGATGGGAAGGGCCCCGTGTGGATCAGATCAAACGCGATTCCGGCCGACGATTACGGGCAGCCGGTGTTGTAGTTGGAGACCCAGGCACTGAAGTCGGCCGGGCTCACGACGCCGTCCTGGTTCTGGTCCGCGACCGCGGCGTTGCCCGCGTTGAACGCCGCAACCCAGGCGCTGAAGTCGGCGGGCGAAACATTGCCGTCACCGTTCGTGTCGGCGAGGCAGTATCCGCTCGTCGGCACGACCAGACCCTTGAGCGAGACATCGTCGATGTTCCAGCCGCAGTAGGTCACGGAGACATCCGTGGTGCCCATGATCCAGCGGATCTGGAGGTTCGGGTTGCCGTCGGCGTAGGCCGAGATGTCGAAGCTCTGCGCCTGCCAGCTGGTGTCCGTGAACGATGTCGTGGTGGTGTGGTTCCAGATCTGCTGCCACGACGACCCGTCGAAGACCTCGACGGAAGCGTGATCGTAAGTGCTGTTCTCGATGCCCAGCCAGCGCTGGAACTCGAGCGTGACGTTGCTCGCACCCGAGGCGTCGATGACGCCCGTCGTGAGCGGGTACTCGGGCATGTCGTTGGTGTAGTCACCGTTCAGGTTGTAGCCGTAGACATTCGAGCCGGTGTAGCCCGACGACGGATCGCCATCGACGCCGGCGGGCACGCCGAAGGCCCACATGCCGGTCGTGGTCCAGCCGGGGTTGGTGTCCATGTTGAAGTCGGCGAGCGTCGCACTGCCAACGTTCGTTGTCACAAGCGCCAGGCCCGAAGAAGCCCCGTCGTTCGTCGAGTAATCGAACATGTCCACGCCCGCGTAGAACTCGTCGGGGCGGTAGCTGACCGAATCACCCGGGAGCGTCGTCGGCACGCTCGTGATGCGCGCCCCGCCCGGGATGAACAGCTCGCCGTTGGCGGGCAGCGACTCGATGATGTATACGAACGGCCCGTTCACGCTCTGGCCGTCGAGCATGACGGTCGTGAGCGCGTTGGCGGGGACGTCGACGTCGACGTCGTTGGCGACGGGCAAGCAGCCGCCCGACTGCGAAGCGATGCGGAGCGCCCACGAGTTGAGCACGCCCTGGTCCTGGTTGGCGTTGTCGCTGAAACGGAGCGTCCAGGTGCCCGTGGCGATCTCGGTCTCGTAGTCGGCGAGCGCACCGGGGCCGTCGGGTGTCGAGCCGCCGTCGTCGTCGTAGGTGACGACGAGGTTGTCGGTCGTACCGCCCGAGCGGTCGTGGAGACGCACAACGGTGCCCAAAGGCGATTCGAGTTCAACGACGAGGTCACCGATGTACGTGTGAGTGATGTCGATCTCGACGTCGATGTCGGCGATGCAGAAGCCGTCGGGCACGTCGATCGTGGTCGAATAGGACTGGTTGTCGTTGATCGCGATGGCGGGGCTGTCCTCGTAGAGGTAGCGTCCGACATCGAGCGAGACGCCCCGGCTGGTGTCGCCGATGACGCTCTGGGTGTTGTCGATCGTGACGGTGCCCGTGTAGAGCCCGTTTGAGAGCGAGGCCGCGTTGCCGCCGATGCCGACGGTGACGACCGCCATATCGCCCGTGCCGCTCAGGTTGACGCTCGTCGGCCCGGTCGAACCATTGAGCGTGATCCAGGACTGATCGGGTGTGATGTCGACGGTGACGGGCGTGGGGCGCGTGCTCGTAATGGTGTAGAGCTGCGTGCCGCTGAACGGTCCGCCGTTGGGTCCGCCTGTGACGAGGTCGGTCGCCGGGCTGACGGAGATGCCGGTCTGCCCGACCTCAAGCGTGCTCAGGAGTGAGAGGGTCCGTCCGTTGGTGACGTCTTCGAGGCTGATGGTTGTCTCGTAGATGCCCGCGGGCATGCTCGCGGCACCCGAGAGCGACGCGGTGATTGAGGCGTTGCCGCCACCCGCAACTGAGCCCGTCACCGGGCCCGCCGAACCGTTGAGGAGAACGGTGTGCTCGGCGCCCATGTCGATGCTGACCGAGTAATCGGCGGGGTTGCTCGTCGGATTAGAGATGTTGATCTGGAAGGTCTCGTCGTTGAACGGACCGCCGACGGTGCCGATGTGTGTGATGCTCCCGTTGGGCGTGAACTGCAGACCGAGCTCGGGAATGAAGCTCGCAAAGCTCGTGGTCTTGCTGATCTCTTCCCATGTGGGGCAGCCCGAGTCGGGGCACTGGTTGCTGAGCAGGCAGCCGCCCGGCCCGGAGACATAGTCCTGGTTGCCGCGGACGAGGATGCCCTCGATCACACCGGTCGTGCGATTCAGGACCATCGAACCGGAGTTGCCGCCGTAGGCGTCGACGTTGGCCATGAAGTAGGGCGTGGTGCCGTTGGAATCCTTGACCTCGCCGCCGGCCTCAATCTTCTTGGGCAGAACGGCCGGGTGCCCGATCATGACGAGCGGGTCGCCGTTGGTGACGCTGCCCGTGCGACGCACCGGCAGCGGCGTCCGCCCCGCGACCGCGCGGTCGACGCGGCAGACGCAGTGGTCCTCGCCGCCGGCGAGCGCGTGGTCGACCACCTGTGTCAGGAAGTACACGTTGTCAGCGGGAACGATGACCTCTGGGTCCGCGCCGGGCCCGGTGCCCGGGCCCTGCTGGTCGAACTGGAAGACGAACGCGATATCACCCACGTCGCTCGGGCTCACGCAATGGCCCGCCGTCACGATCAGATCGGTGCCGACGAGGAAGCCCGAGCAGAAACCAAGGCGCATCTGGTTGAAGAATGGCTCGTTCGTGCAGGCAGCCGTCCAGCGTCCCGTGTTGAGCGTGAACGTGCCGTTGCCGTTGTCGGTGAGCTCGGAGACATCGCACACCGCCACGCCGGCCTGCGCGAGGCCGAGCAGGAACGGGTCGGTCACTTCGTAGACGTCCCGGCGGTCGTCGTTGCCGTAGATCAGGCGGTCTTGGTTGCCCGTGTACCGGGTCTGGTGATAGGCGTCATTGGCCATATCGCGGCGCACGTCCACCGGCTGGAGGTTCTTGTAGTCCTCTTCCTTCAGGCCCTGCTGCGCCGCAGCCGCGCCCGCCAGGACGGCGAGCAGCGTCGCCGACACAATCTGATTCCGTTTCATCGATGTAAGCCTCTCGAGAGAATCGAGGGGTGCGCACAGTGCTCCCCCACACACTCCACGAGGCTACCGGATGGTGCAAATTTCTACAAGATCGGCCCGGAAATCGATGCCCGTACAACCCGAACGGAATGAGAATCGCACATTCTCGGATCTGACAGCTAGTCGTGATCGTGCCCTGAATGGTCGTGGCCCTCATGCCCGGCCTCGGCTCCGCCGTGGTCGTGTAGGCCGTGGTTCTGGCCTTCGACGTACCCGAGCAGCACGGCTACTCCCACACCGAGTCCGAGCGCCATCGTGAGCAGGAACCGGTGGTGCGAATGGAACTGCACCTCGGGCATAAGGTCGGCCAGCGCGACGCAGACGAACGCACCGGCGCAGAAGGCCATCGCGATGCCCGCGACGTCTCCGCCGAGGTCGCCCGCGCCCGTGAAGCCGAGGTACGCCGCCCAGGCCGCGATGGGCGCGACGAGCGCGTAGATCAGGTTGATCTTCTTGCGCCGCTGCTCGCTGCCCTCCATGGTCGCGGTGATCGCCAACGCATCGAGCGGCTTGTGCAAGACCACGACGAGGAGCACAAGCAGCCCGGGCCAGCCTTGCCCTTCTTCGAGCTTGACGGCCGAGGCGAGCGCCGCGCCGTCGACGATGCTGTGCAGCGACAGTCCCGAGAGCAGCGTCACCCATCTCACACCGGCGTGCCCGCCCCCGTGGTGATGATGGTCGTGATCGTGCGCATGGTCATGGTCATGGCTGTGCGTGTGTTCACCCTCGGCGGGGAGCTTGATGCCCGGCTCGAGGCTGTGCACATGCAGGAACCGCATGAGCAGGAATACGCCCACGACGCCGAAGAGCATCAGGACGGCCGCTCTGTCGACCGAGCCCAGCATGAGCACCGAGTGGGGAAGCAGGTGCAGGATCGCCACGCCCAGCATCAGCCCGCTCACAAAGCTGAGCGCCAGCTGCATCCGCAGGTGCGTGCCCCGGATCGCGCTCGGGACGAGCCCACCAAGAAGCGACGCCCCGATGAGCAGCGGCGTCGCGATCACAAGAACCATCCAACCAGGCACGGGAATCCCCTTTGAGCGCAGGCGAGGAGGCTAGCCCGCAAACAATCCGGGTGTCAATCGCCCCCGGCCCGCAGCGTCCAGAACCGGTACCCGGATGAGGGCTTGATGTCCTCCGGGTGCAGCGATCTCGTCAGATCACGAGCGACTGCGATCTCGAACCGTTCCTCGACCTCGGACGCGGGCACCGCCAGTAGCACGAGCCCGCCCGGCGCGAGCAGATCGGCGCAGGACTCGAGTAGATCCCCGAAGGCGGGAGCAATCTCGCGGGCCTCTGCCGATGAGAGCACACACAGAATCAGGTCGTGCCCATCACCCGGCTCGATGTCGTCGATCGACGCGAGGGCCCGCCCGCGCGAGATGGTGACGCTCGATTCGCTCACGCCGTTCAGGTGCAGGTTGCGACGGAGCCTCGCCTCGGTGTGCTCGTCCGGCGTGACAGCTTCGAGGTGCGACGCGACCATCGCCGCCGCCTCGGTGAGCAGCCCGGGCCTGGCCGAGACGTCGAGCACGCACTTGCCCGCAGCACGCTGCGCGACCCACTGCCTCGCCTCGCGGAGCGCAAGATCGATCCCGGCTTCATCCGGCTCACCAGGCCTGACCTCGAACTGCACGCCCCGCTCGCGCACGACGCACGTCTCCTGCGTGCGCTTGTGGCTCTGGCCCTCGCCCGCGTGAACGACCGCGGTCGCCTGCTCGGGCCATTCGAGTGCTTCACGCGCCGCGGCCGCGATCCGTTCGACACGGTTCATCCGCGAGGCGCTGGCGTTCTCCGCATCACCCAGGTCATGCACGCGGAGCGCATCGCCCAGGCGGTCGATGACGATCGGAACGCCCCCGACCTCGCCCTCGAAGAGGCGGTAGGCGAAGACGTCGCGCGACTCGGGCCACTTGCGGACGTGGCGGGCCCGCTTGGCGAGGCCCGACTGGAACGCATCGAGATTGCCGACCTCTGTGCGCGATTCGATCGCGACGGAGCCGTCGTGCGCGAGGTACTGGTAGAACGTGCACTGGATGCGGGCGTTGTAGAGCTTGCGCCGGTGCGTGGCAATCCGCCCGATCCGTCGCTCGAACTCCTCGCCCGCCAGCAGCAAACCGGCGGACCAGCCTGGCATACGAGCGATGACCTCGGGCAGGTCGCGGTGGATCGCTTCGGCTTCTTTCTCTTCGCCCACGCGCACGCCGTAGGGTGGGTTCGAGATGATCCAGCCCCTCGCGTGCTCGGCACGCAGCGCGCGGTAGTCGGCGAGCTCGAAACGCACGAGGTGCTCGACGCCTGCGTTCTTGGCGCACTGCCTCGCGAGCCCGACGGCCTGCGGGTTGATATCACTGCCCACGATGGGCGCGATGCCCGTGTCGTCGATCATCGACTGCGCTTCGTCGCGGGCCTTCTTCCAGAGCGACGCGCTCAGCCAGGGCCACGACTCGCTCGCGAACGACCGGTGCATGCCGGGAGCACGGTTGCTTGCGAGGAGCGCCGCCTCGATGGGAATCGTCCCGCTGCCGCAGAAAGGATCGACGAGTGGCTGGTCGCGTTTCCAACGACACGTCAGCACGAGCGCTGCGCCGAGCGTCTCCTTGAGCTGGCCTGCCTGTGCGCGCGGTCGGTAGCCTCGTTTGTGCAGGCCCGCGCCCGAGGTGTCGAGGCTCACCGTGACGGCGGTCCCAAGGATCGAGACGTCGACAGCGAGTTCATCCGCGTCCTCGCGGATGCTGCCGCCCTTGCCCGCCAGCGCATCGACGATCGCGCGCTTGACGATCGACTGCGACGAGCGCTCGCTCGTGATGGGCGAACGCACGGCGTTCGCATAGGGCGTGATCTTGGCGCCCTGCGGAACCCACTGTTTCCAGTCGATGGCGCGGATGCCCTCGTAGAGCGCGTCGAAGTCCCTGGCCTCGAAACGCCCCACCACCATGAGCACGCGGTCTGCGGCGCGGAGGTACAGGTTGGTGCGAGCGATCGCCTCGGGGCCCGCGTGGAAGACGAGCCTGCCCGGCTGGTCGCCCTTGGCCTCGTAGCCGAGACGCGAGAGTTCCCACTTGACGCTCGATTCCACACCGAAGGCGGCGGTGGCGATCAGCTCGCACGATGTCGCAGAACCGCTCATCGGTCGCGGGTGAGAACCGCGTCGGCCAGGAGCGTGAGCACCGACTTGGCGGGGCTGCCATCCAGCACGTCGAGCGATCGCTTGGCCCTTTCGACCAGACCCTCGGCGGTGGTGCGCGCGTACTCGAGCGAACCCGTTCGGCGCATGGCTTCGAGAATCGGGGCGCTGGTCGCGGTGGCTGTGCTGCCCATGTGGCCGCCCGTGTTGCCCCCGCGTTCGGAGGCGGCTTCGAGCAGCTCGATCGAGACGGCCCGCTGCATCGCGCTCACGCTGGCGAGGTGGTGGATGAGCGGGAGCGTGAGCTTGCCCTTCTTGAGGTCGCGTCCGAGCGTTTTGCCCACGACGTCCTCGCTCCCGAGCAGGTCGAGCAGGTCGTCCTGGACTTGGAAGGCCGAACCGATGCTGCGTCCGAAGCGGTCCATCGCGTCCTGGACGTCCTGCGATGCGCCCGCGACCCGTGCGCCCAGGCGTGTGCAAACGCCCACGAGGGCCGCGGTCTTGCCCTCAAGGATCTCGAAATAGGTGGCCTCGTCGATCGAGAGATTGTCGCGGTTCTGGATCTGCAGCAGCTCGCCCTCGCAGAGCTCCATGCTGACGCGTCCGATGAGCCGCGAGGGCTCGGGGTCGGCCAGACTGGCGCACAGACGGAACGAAGCGGCTATGAGGTAGTCGCCTAGCAGCACCGCCGCCTCGTTGCCCGAGCGGTCGTTGATGGTCTGCGCCCGGCGGCGCATCTCGGCCTCGTCGAGGATGTCGTCGTGCACGAGCGTCGCCATGTGCACCATCTCGACGACGGCTGCCAGCCTGCGCAGGTCGTCGCTTGCTAGCGTGTCGGTCGGTTGACCCGAGGCCGCGCCCGCGACGAGCACGAGGATCGGGCGGAGCATCTTGCCCCTGAATCGCTCGACGTGCCTGCACAGCTCGGCGACGGTCGGCACCTGCGAGGCGAGCGCCCGCTCGATCTCGTCCACGACCTCGCCCAGCCCCGAGAGCACCCAGGCCTGCATCTCGCTCAGCTCGGGCGGGATGTCGAGCACACCCTTCATGAGCCCCGCTTCTTCTTCTGGGAGACGATGTAGCAGATGAACGCCGGGTCGGCTTCGCCCTGGAGCGTGGGCGTGAACTCGCCGTTGCCCTCTTCCTCGTCGTCGGGATCGGTGCCTTCCCAGTACACGGTGACGTCCTCGAATCCGGCTTCGCCGAGCAGTTCGCGGATCTCGGGGAGCGTCCAGAGTCGCCACTCATAGATGAATGCGTCGCGCATCTGCGTGCCATCGGGGAACTTGAAGTGGATTCGGCACTCCATGTCGCCGGTGATGGGGTTGTACTTGCGTTGGTCCCAGACGTAGGTGAGATGCTTGCTGATCTTGCGGACTTCTTCCTGCTCGGTCATAGTGTCCGAGCCGCCGTAGAAGTCGCAGATGAAGATGCCGTCGTCGTCGAGGGTGTCGAGGACACTCTTGAAGTAGTTCCGGATCGCGTCGCGTGTGATGAAGATCCAGTAGCTGAAGTTCATCGCGAGGACGACGTCGACGCCGGTGCCCTCGGGGCCGGGGTCTCGAACGTCCTTCTGGAGCAGCGTGACGCGGCTCTGCGCGTTCTCCGGGAGTTGGTTGAGGTTGTGGGTCCGCCCCCATTCGAGGGTCGGGCCGTCAAGATCGACACCGACGGCCTTGTTGGTGTCGCGCCGCTTCACCCATTCGCACGCCGAGGCGGCGGTCCCGCAGAAGTCCTCGCGGACGGTCTGGGCGGGCCTGCCCCTGAGAGCGGTGTAGGTCTCGTCGACGAAATCGATCTCGGCCTCGACGTTCTGGACGGAGAGCTGGTAGAGCTCGTGCTTGTCGGCGGTCTTGGCGGTGTATTTGGTGGACTTCTTGTTCTTGCCGGACTTACGCGGCTTGGTGGCTGTGGGCATGGCTGAGTCTAGGCCTCCAGAGGCCCGAAACTTGGGATCCCGATGGAGGCTGGGTGCATACAGGCCGATCTATACTGCGATGCTCGGCCTCGCGAGCCGCGCATGAACCGACAGCAATCCTTTCTCCACAGGGAGCACGCCAGAGATGAAGCTCACGATGGTCGGCACGGGGTACGTTGGACTCGTCACGGGTGTCTGCTTTGCCGAGACCGGCAATGACGTCACCTGCCTCGACGTCGACGCACGCAAGATCGAAAAACTCAAGCAGAATATCTGCCCCATCTACGAGCCGGGCCTCACCGAGATGATGGAGCGCAACTACAAGGCCGGCCGCCTGCACTACACCCTCGACAAGAACGAGGCCTACAAGAACGCCGAGATGATCTTCATCTGCGTCGGCACGCCCTCAGACGAGAAGGGCCACACCGACCTGAAGTACATCGACTCGGCCGCCGACGACATCGCCGAGGTCATCAAGGCCCTGGGCCCGGACCAGAAGCCCAAGGTCGTCGTCGTCAAGTCGACCGTGCCCGTGGGCACCACGTTCTACGTCCGCGACCGCATCCGCGAGAAGGTCGGCCCGGACATCCCCTTCAGCGTGGCCGACAACCCCGAGTTCCTGAAGGAAGGCGACGCGATCGTCGACTTCATGAAACCCGACCGCGTCGTGGTGGGCATCGAGGACGAACGCACCGGCGAAATGTTCCGAGACCTGTACGACCCCTTCGTCCGCAACGGGCACCCGATCTACCTCATGGACGTGCCCAGCGCCGAGATGGTCAAGTACGCCTCCAACAACTTCCTCGCCACCAAGATCAGCTTCATTAACGAGATGGCCAACCTCTGCGAGGCCTACGGCGCCGACATCAACCGCGTCCGCGAGGGCATGTGCTCCGACAAGCGCGTCGGTCACCACTTCCTCTACCCGGGCCTTGGCTACGGCGGCTCCTGCTTCCCCAAGGACACCCTCGCGTGCATCATGATGGGCGACAAGGCCGGCGTCACCACGCAGGTTTCCAACGCCGTCCACGGCACCAACCAGCGCCAGCGCAACCTCTTCTTCAAGAAGATCGTCAAGCACTTCGGGGGCGAGATGGGCCTGAACGGCAAGACCTTCGCCTTCTGGGGCCTGGCCTTCAAGCCGCGCACCGACGACATCCGCGAGGCCCCGGCGCTCTCGCTCGTCCGCAAGGCCGTGGGCTACGGCGTCACCTGCCGTGGTTTCGACCCCGTCGCGATGGAGAACGTCGCCGCAGAGATGGGCAGCACCATCAGCCTGCACGAGGACATCTACGAGACCGCCAAGGGCGCCGACGCGCTGATCATCTCGACCGACTGGGACGAGTTCAAGACGCCCGACTTCGAGAAGCTCGCCTCCGTCATGAACGGCAAGGTGATCTTCGACGGGCGGAACCTCTACCGCCGCCAGCAGATGGGCCAGCTCGGGTTCCACTACTACTCCGTGGGCCGCCAGCCGGTGCTCCCGGCCTGAGAATTGACAGAATCCGAATCTCTGAGAGGGCCCCTCGCCATGCGGGGGGCCCTTTCGTTCGAATAACAGGCACGGGGTGAACTAGAATGCCCCCATGGCGCCCCGCATCTTCCGTTTCTACCAGCGGCACCGCATCGTCAATGTCAATCTCAATATCGTCGGCGCGGGCCTGCTCGCCGTCGCGATCGCCAAGTACCCCGTCCATCTGCTCAGCCTCTGGATCGGGCCCGAGTACAAGTTCATCAACTCGGTCGTCGCGGCCGTCGTTGACGGCTTCGTCGACATCGCCCTCTACTTCGTCCTCCACTGGGTCGCCAACCACTGGGGACCCATCCAGCGCGAACGCAATGCCAACGCCAAACGAAACGACGACGGCGAGCTGATCGAGAAGTCTGCCTCGTTCTGGCGCGAGGCCAGCCTCGTCCAGTTCGAACGTCTCACGCTCACGCCCGTCTTCTACCTCTTCGCCATCGGCGGCATGTGGGGCCTCCAGCACGCGGGCATGCGCGCCAGCTGGGCATTCGTCCTCTCCTTCTCCGCGGGCCTCGTGGTCACGCGCGTCATGCACACCTGGTGGGCCCTCCGCACGGGCAGGTTCGAGCCCCTGCCGATTTTCAACGGCAAGGCGAAAGCCGCGAAGGCCAAGGACAACTCCGACGCGGCGTAAACCTCTCACACTTGTGCCACGGCCGTGTCGGCCGTGCTCCTTGAGTAGATGAAGTAGATCACGGCTGACACAGCCGTGGCACGAGATGGAGTAGGCTCCCCCACCATGTGCGGCATCGCGGGCATCATCAGGCTTCACGACCTCCGAGACGGCGCGCCGCCCACGCCTCTCGAATCGATCCCCGAAGCATGGCTCGACACGCTCGATGAATCGATCAGGCATCGAGGCCCCGACGGAGCCGCCCGCTTCCGCGACCGCTCGCTCAACCACGACGGCATCGTCATCGACGTCGCGCTCGTCCACAGACGCCTGAGCATCATCGACCACGCCGGCGGGCACCAGCCAATGGTCCACGACGGTGAGCGCCTCCGCCCCGACCTGACCTACCAGCCGGGCGAAACGCCCATTCTCGCGCACGAGGTCGAGCCCAGGAAGCCGCTGGTCGCCGTCGCGTTCAACGGGTGCATCTACAACCACCGCGAGCTGAGGAAGGAGCTCGAAGCCAAGGGGCACGTGTTCGAGACGGACCACTCGGACACGGAGGTCTTGGTGCACGGGTGGAACGAATGGGGCACCGGCACATGCAGCCATCTCGATGGCATGGCAGCCGTCTTTGCATGGCGACGCTCCGATGCGAGCACTCTCGAATTTGTTGCCCAACCCGGGGAAAAGCCAATCTGGATCGGCTTTGAGAACACGACCGGCTGCAGAATCGTGTGCAGCAGCGCGGCTGCGGTGATGCGGCTCGCCCACCTCATCGGGAAGCCCGCGAGGCCTCTGGAGTGCCCAGACATCGAACGCGGCTGGATCCAGGGCCTTGGATGGGCGGATCGAATCTACCCGGGCAACTCATTATGGCAGAAACATGGAACCAGTGAGTTTGAAGAGCTCGACCACAGCTTCCCAGCCACACGCACAACACCGCATACTCCGTCTCAGTTCAATGAGTACATCGAACGCGCTGTGCGAACTCGCCTCGAAGCCGACGTCCCCCTCGGCGTCTTCCTCTCGGGCGGGATCGACTCGGGGCTCATCGCCGCCATCGCCAAAGAGCACCGACCCGACATCAAGACGTTCACGGTGCGCATGCCGGATGCGCGATTCGACGAGTCCGAGGCCGCCGCTGAGACCGCCAAGCACCTCGACACCGACCATCACACGCTCGACTGCCAGCCCGAGCCCGCCTCCGACCTCGTGCACCTCATCCATCAGCTGGGCCTGCCGTTTGGCGACAGCTCGCTGCTCCCGACGTACTGGGTGAGCAAGGCCGCCCGTGAGCACGTCAAGGTCGCACTCGCCGGCGACGGGGGCGACGAGCTCTTCGGCGGCTACCGCAGGCACACCATCGCGCCTGCGCTGAATCGCTACCGCCACCTTCTGCGCCTCATCCCGACGCGATTGCTGAGCCAACGCAAGCCCGGCTCACGTGGGACATACCTTGCAAGGCTCGTTAACGCTGCGCGTTATGCCGGGTATCCAGATCTGCTCGATATGTTTCAATACCTAGACTTCAATAAACTGGTCGTTGAAAGCGAGCCTATACGTATCCCAGGAAACGATCGCATCGACGACCCACTCCGCTACGACTTCGACCACTACCTCCCCGACGATCTGCTCCGCAAGACCGACACCGCCTCGATGGCGGTCGCTCTTGAAGTGCGAGCGCCCTTCCTTGCAAGGGAACTGATCGAGGCCGCCCTGCGCACGCCGCTCGACGTCCTCATGCCCAAGGGCGAGCGCAAGGGCCTCCTGAAACAGGTCGCCCGCAAGTACCTGCCCGACACAATCGTCGACCGGCCCAAGCAGGGCTTCGCCATCCCGATCGGCGAGTGGTTCCGCAGCGACTATGGCTCGATGCGCACGCTCCTCTACGATCACCTCGAATCGAGCGACCCATTCCCGGGGCTGAGCGACGCGGGCGTCAATATCAGCATGGATTACGTACGCCGGATGCTCCGCGAGCACGACGCGGCGGGCGAGAAGTCGCTCAACCCTTGGCACGGCCGCGACCACTCGCAGCGTCTCTACATGCTCCTGGTCCTCTCGATCTGGGCCAAGTGGCTCGCGTCCATCCGCTAAGATGCGCCCATGAACGCACTCGAGAAACTCCGCCAGGTTGTCGACGAGATCCACGCCAACGCCGATCCGCTCAAGCTCCAGGGCCACTGGGATCTCGCGGTGCGTCTGATGTCGCGGTTCCCCGTGGATCAGAAGGCCGCGATAGAGGCGTACAAGGCCAAGGACTTCGCCGCGTTCGATGCGCTGCTCCGGTCGGTCGAGGCCCCGCCCAAGAAAGCCGACGCAACCGCCGAGCCCGTCGAGGTGACACACGAGATGCGCGAGGCGCTCAAGGCATTCCGCAAACGCCTGAAGCTCACCAAGCTCGACGACGAATCACGCCTGGGCAGCAACAAGCTCTCGGGCGGCAGGCACTCGCAGATCGACGCGATCATGCCGCCCAGCGAATTCCCCGAGAAGGTCTGGAAGGATCTCGCAAAGGTCGGCGCGCTGCGTCACACCGGGCAGGGCTTCTACGAACTCGTCCCGGACGCGGCGCTCTGACGCCTGGCGTTGCGCCTGAGCTGATTCAGATCGATCGCCCACCCCGCGAGCCCGTGCGCCGCACGCACCGCACGGGCGTGCTTGGTCACGATCACCATACGCTTGTTCTTCTCGATTGCCCGCACGACCTGATCGGCGACACGCTCGGGCGGCGCCGACAGATAGCCCGGCTGCTTGCGTTGCCCGGTCGATCGTCCCTCCTGGATCGCGCTCGCGTACAAATCTGTCCTCACAAGACCGGGACACACAACCGAGACCCCGATCGCGGGCGAGAGCTCGGCGCGGAGCGCCAGGCTCAGGCCGACCAGCCCGTACTTGCTCGTGCAATACGCCGCCATCTTGCGTTTGGGCGTGAGGCCAAGGATGCTCGATATATTGACGATGTGCGCTCCGGGCCTGCGCCGCATCGCGGGCAGCAGCCCGTGGATCAGACGCGCGGGCGCATCCAGATTCACTCGCATCAGTCGGTCCCACTCAGACATCGGCATGCGCTCGAACGAGTCGAACCAGAGCGTGCCCGCGTTGTTAACAAGCACGTCGACCGGCCCGCCCTCCTCCACGAACCTTCTAGCGAAGACGTCTACTTCGTCCGTGTCCGAAAGATCGAGCACGTGCGAGCCGAGCACACGCGCACCCAACTCGTCACCGGCTCGCCGTAAGCCATCGTCGTCGACATCGACCAACTCGAGTTCGCAGCCCTGCCTCGCAAACGCCCGCGCGATCGCCAGGCCGATCCCAGAGGCGGCCCCGGTCACGATCGCACGCTTGCCCGCGAGAATCCCCATCACCTCGGATCGACGCTCCTGTACGCGTCGATGACGGCCTGCTCGCCTTCGGCGCCACCCTGGCTGTTGCCGTGCTCCATCCCGTAGATGCCCGTGAACCCCTTGTCCTTGATGTGGCGGAACACCCCCGCGTAGTTGACCTCGCCCGTCGTCGGCTCGCACCTGCCGGGGTTGTCACCGATCTGGAAGTAGCCGATTTCGTCCCACGCGCGGTCGATGTTGGGGATCAGGTTCCCCTCCGTCACCTGCTGGTGGTACAGGTCGCACAGGATCTTGCAGCTGGGCGAGTTCACCGCCCGGCAGATCTCGTACCCGTGCGACATCTTCGAGAGCAGCATGCTCGGGTGGTCCCGCGGGTTCAGCGGTTCGAGCACCATGACCAGCCCGTGCGGCTCAAGAACCTCCGCGCCACGTCTGAGCTGCTCGACCGCGTACGCGGTCTGGTACTCAATATCGATGCGAGGGTGCTGTGTGCCGAGCACAACGGTCATCCACTTGGCGCTGACGCGCTGCGCCACGGGCACCGCGTCCTCGCACGCCTTGACGAAGTTGTCGACGTCCTCCTGCTTGCCCTGGCTGAACGTGGGCCCCCACGCCGAGCCCGGGTTCAGGACGAACACGCCCATCGTCATCCCGAGGCGTTGCATGGCCTCGGCGATGCGAGTCTGTTCCTCGACGCTCCGCCCGCCCATGCCGTTGTCTTCCCAGGCCGTGAAGCCCTGGGCCGCGGCGTACTCAAGCTGCGCCACCGGATCATCGCCCGCATGATGTCGGAACATGCCAAAGTGAGGCGCAAAGTGCACCGAGAACTTCTCTTCTTCCCTGCGCTGCGTCGTCATGCCCGATGCCTTGAGCGCCGCACCCGAGGCAACCGCCCCGCTCGCGGCCGCGATGAATGTTCGCCTGTCCATGCTGTCGTTCCCCCTACATCAGATTAACGGCGTCGAGCCGGGCATCGGAACCTCACGCACCGCCAGATCACCGAAAGCGTACCTCGCGGGCGACAGATCGAGCTGCGAGTTCATCGCCTGCTCCCACGTCACCTGCTTGCCCGTGTAGGTGCTCATGCGCCCCATGATCGCCGTCAGCGTGCTCTCGGCGACGCGGCGCGCCTCGTTGAGATACTTGCCCTCGCCCGTGATCGACGCGACCAGATCCGTGTGCTCCTGCTCGTACGGGTTGCGGTTCTCGGCGTCGAAGCGCCAGCTATTCGCACCCTCCATCACCGCAAAGCCCGGCCGTGAGACGCTCGTGCCCTTGGTACCCCGCAGGACTTCCTCAACGCACCCGGCGCACCCGTCGATCTGCCGGCACATGCTCATGCAGCTCGACCCGTCGGCGTACTCGAACTCGATGGCGAAGTGATCGAAGATGTTGCCGTACTTCTCGGCGGTGCGCACCTGACGCCCGCCCATGCCCGTCGCCTTGACGGGCGGCCCGCCCTTGGCCCAGTTCACCACATCGATGTTGTGGATGTGCTGCTCGCAGATGTGATCGCCCGAGAGCCAGCAGAAATACAACCAGTTCCGACACTGCCACTCCATGTCGGAGTACTCGGGCTTGCGGTCGTGGACCCAGAGCCCGCCCTGATTCCAGTAGCACTGCGCCCCAACGATGTCGCCCAGCTCACCTCCATGCACGCGCTCCATGAGCGCCAGGTATGACGCCTCGTGGCGGCGCTGCGTGCCCGCAACGACCGAGAGCTTCTTCGCCTGCGCCCTCTCGGCGGCCTCGATCACCGTGCGGATGCCGACGGGGTCGACCGCGACGGGCTTCTCCATGAACACATTCTTGCCCGCGTCGATCGCGGCCTTGAAGTGGATGGGCCTGAAACCCGGGGGCGTGGCGAGGATGACGTAATCAATGTCTTTCAGCGCGACAAGCTTCTGATAGGCGTCAAAGCCCGTAAAGCAGTGGGCGTCGTCGATCGCGACGCGCTGGCTCGCGTCCTCGCGTCCTTCGAGATAGCTCCGCGAACCGTTCAGGCGGTCCTCGAACAAGTCCGCGAGCGCGACGATCTTGACGGAGGGGTGGGCGTCGATCGCGTTGGCCGCCGCCCCGGTGCCCCGCCCGCCGCAACCGATGACACCCACGCGGATCGTGTCGTCGGCTCGACGCACCGTCCCGGCCGCGAACGCGGGGGAGATGAGCGACCCCACACCCAGAGCCGCCCCGGCCTTGACCACATCACGCCTGTTCCATTTCGTCGCCATCTCACGCTCCTTCAAACGTCAGCACCTGATCCATCCTGCGGGCGATGTCCGCGAGGCGATCCGCCCCGCCGCCCCCAACCTCCGCCGAGGCCCAGCCACGATACCCGATCCTGTCCAATGCTTCGCGCACGGCGGGCCAGTCGCAGTCGCCCTCGCCGATCTCGACGCCGAACCCCTTCCAGAGGCCCTCGTTGTCGCGTTTGGACCGGCTGAACTCCTTCACGTCGAGCTTGAAGATGCGAGCACCGAGCGCATCGATCCACTGCTCGGGCCAGCCGTAGTTGACGATGTTGCCCACGTCGAAGTACCAGCCGACGTTGGGGCTCTCAAACTCGTCGACGTACCGCGCCGCCTCGAGCGGGCTCAGCAGGAAGTTGTTCCACACGTTCTCGAACGCGATCGCGACACCCAGTTCCTCCGCCAGCGGCACCAGCTTCCCGATCTCTTTCTGGCTCAGCCTGTACGCGTCCGCGTAGCTCATGCCCTTGCGCACAACCGCGGGCACGACGAGCACCGTCGAGCCGCCGACCCTCTTGCAGTCGCGGATCGCCGTCTCCAGAGCCGCCCGCCCCTCGGCCCGCACGCTCTCGTCGGGGTGGTTGAAGGGCTTGCCCCAGTGCGCCGAGTCGACCACACCCGGGATGCGGATGCCCACGGCGTCGCGTGCCTCGATAACCTCGTCGAGATCGAGTGCGCTCGGGCTGTCGAGTTCGACGCCGTCGAAGCCCGCGTTCTTGGCGAGCTCGAACTTCTCGCGCACCGTCTCGCCCGCGCCGATCATGCCGAACTTGAGCGACTTCAAGATTCTGGGACCCGAGCCCGCGGGGTTGGCACGCCATCTCTCGGGCTGGGCGATCGATCGCCCAGCGTGCGCGGCAACACCCGCAGCAGTGGCACTCAGCAGAAACGACCGGCGATCAATCGTCATCGCAAACTCCTCACGCGAACTTCGTCACGCCCGGGACAGCAACCGTCGGCCTCGGACGATCGCCGAACGTAAACGGATCCGGGTTCAGGTTCTCCTGGCTCTCCATCGCCTGCTCCCACGTCACCACCTCGCCCGTGTACGCGGCCATCCGGGCCATGATCGCCATGAGCGTCGTGTGCGACATCCGCTCGCCGTCGTTGACGGGGGTGTTGTCACGGATCGAGGCAAACAGCAGGTCGTGCTCGCGCTGGTACATGTCGTTGCCCGGCGCGGCGCCCCGCCAGTTCTCGGTGCCCTCGATCACGTGCTGACCGGTCCATGGCTGCATCGTGCAGCGCCCGCTGCTCCCGAGGAAGTACGCCGAGTTGTCCGAGGGGGTGTTGGGCCAGTGCCGACACATGTGGTAGCCGCGCTGACCATTGGCGTACTCGTACGTCACGCCGAAGTGATCGAACACGTTGCCCGTCTCGGGGATGTCGGGGCGCGTCTGACGCCCGCCGACCGCCCAGCACTTCACGGGCGGCTCGTCCTGCATCGCCCACGCGATCCAGTCGATCGCGTGCACCGCCTGCTCGACGATGTGATCGCCCGACAAGGGCGTGAAGTACTGCCAGTTGCGCAGCTGGAATTCCGTCTCGCTCCAAGCGTCCTGTTTCGCGTTGGGGCGCACCCAGCCGGTGGTGTTGTACGTCGTCTGGATCGTGTGCAGGTCGCCCACGCCGCCCTCGTGGAGCCTGGTCATGGTTTCTCTGCACTGGTCCTGGTAGCGCCAGCAGAAGCCCGACATGACCGCCAGACCCTTCTCCTTGGCCTTGCGGGCCGACTCCAGAACCTGCCGCACGCCCGGCGCATCGACCGCGACCGGTTTCTCGCAGAAGACGTGCTTGCCTGCGTCGATGGCGGCCGCGAACTGCATGGGTCGGAACGCGGGTGGTGTCGTGAGGATCACCACGTCGCACTCGTCGATCACCTTCTGGTACGCGTCGAACCCGACATGCATCCGCTCGGCGGGCACCTCGATCGTGCCCGCGTGCCCGCCCTCCTCGGCGTGCTCGTCGAGTCCGGCCTGAACGCGACCGATGCTCGCCTCGATCCGCCCGCCGATCGCCTCGCCCGCGGACCAGAGCATGGTGTTGGGGTCGGCCTTAAGGGCCTGGAGCATCGCGCCCGTGCCACGCCCGCCGCAACCGACGACGCCCACGCGGAGCGTGTCCATGCGAGGCTTCAACATCGACCCGAGCGTCGAGCCCGCCACGAGCCCCGAAGCGCCCAGAGCCGCGGCCCCCTTGACGAACTCCCGCCGATGGATGCTGTCATTCGTCATCCGATGCTCCTTCTTCTGCGCTCACATCCACGACAAAGCGGAAACCGACCCAACTGCAGTCGGCGAGCCACCACTGGCTCTTGGGGATCTGCGGGTCACTCGCGTTCCAACTCGACGTCTGCTTCTGCAACGACGTCGGCGTGCACTCAGCCTCGGGCAGCTTGTAGCTGCCGCCCATCGCAAACGGACGCTTCTCGTCCGTCTCCACCCACTCGGCGACGTTGCCCAGCGTGTCGTACAAGCCGAACGCGTTCGCTTCGAGCGACTTCACCGGGTGCGTCGTGTACTCGGCGTTCTCCTTCGACCACACACCGCCGCCGTCAGCCGACGCAAGGTGCACCCACTCGGCCTTCGTCGGGAGCCTGCTCTCGATGCCCGCGTGCTTGGCGAGCCACTCGGAGAATTTGCGAGCCGCGTGGAGCGTCATGCCCATCGCGGGGTAGCCCTCGTGCCCGAGCCCGCGGTCCGGCGGCACATAGGGTTTGCTCGGACGTGTCACCGCGTCGGCGCCCTTGCCGACCGACTCACGCTCGCTCTCGGGCTTGTCGAGTTCGTAGAGAAAGACGTCGTACAGATCCCACGTCACCTCGTGCGGCAAGACCCACAGCTCGGGCACCTCGTGAGTCTCGCCATCGACTTCAACGGTCCCACCCGGGACGCGGACGAGTTCGAAGGTCACGGTCGTGCCCGGGACTTCGATTGTGCGCGTCTCAAACTCGGTCTCAACCGCCTGAGCGAACGCCGGCAGGGCCAACGCCCCTAGGCTGAGACCCATGAGACCGATCACACCACTGGCTCTGTGTTTCGTCACGCTCAATGTGCTCCTGGTCGGGTGCCGGACCGATCCGAACGGGCCCCTGCCCCCCGCAGCCGACCGGCCTGAGCCTACCGCATCTCGCTTCGAATTCGCAAGATACGCGATGGGCGGCAGGGCGAATCTGACGTTCTACGCACCAGACCAGTACCGAGCGACACTCGCCGCCATGGCAGTGATGAAGGAGATCACGGTGCAGGAGCAGATCCTCAGCGACTACACGTACGACAGCGAATCGATGCAACTCGTCGAGAAGGCTCCGAACGAGTGGCACGACGCGAGCCTCGATCTCGTCGAGATCCTTTCGTGCTCACGCGACGTATGGAACGTTTCGGGCGGTGCATTCGACCCGACCGTCGGGCCAGTCACACACATCTGGCGTCCGGCCATCAAAGAAGCAGTGCGGCCCGACCCAGACGAACTTCGGCACGCACTCGAACGCGTCGGGATGCAGCACCTCGAACTCGATGAGGAGCACAGCCGAGTCCGATTCGACCGCGTGGGCATGCTGCTCGACTTTGGGGGCATCGGCAAGGGGTACGCCGCCCAGAAAGCGCTCGATGTACTGCGCGAGCACGACTGCCCGAGCGCCATCGTCGACCTCGGGGGCGACCTCGCCATCGGTGACCCGCCCCCGGGACAGGAAGGCTGGCGCATCACGATCGACAACGGGCTTGAGTTGCCGTACGAGATCGTCCTCGCCAACGTCGGCGTGGCGACGTCGGGCGACCTCTACCGCCACATCGAGATCGATGGTGTTCGCTACTCGCACATCATCGACCCTAAGACGGGACTCGGCCTGACCCGATCCGTCGCCGTCACCGTCATCGCGCCCGAGCCCTGGCTCGCCGACGCCTTGGCCAGTGCCGCGAGCGTGATGGGCGAGGCCGGACTGGAGCAGCTCAGAGCCGCCTATCCGCATGCCGAGATCTTCCTCCGGGAAGCCCCGGGCGAGCCCGAAAGCCCGTGAATCCGCGTCCGGCGCGCGTAGTATCCCCGAGACCATGGAGGGCCGCGTTCCGATGACCACGACAGCCCAACCGCCCGCCAAAACCCTCGACGCCGTCGTGATCCGGTTCTGCGGCGACTCGGGCGACGGCATGCAGCTCGCCGGCGGCGAGTTCACCACCACCTCGGCCGTCTTCGGGAACGACATCGCCACCTTCCCAGACTTCCCCGCCGAGATCCGCGCCCCCAAGGGCACCACCTTCGGCGTCTCGGGCTTCCAGCTCCAGTTCGCCTCGCACGAGGTCTTCACGCCGGGCGACCGTGTCAACGTCCTCTTTGCGATGAACCCCGCGGGCTTCAAGACCAACATCGACGACGTCGAGGTCGGCGGACTCGTCATCGTCAACGAGGACGAATTCAATGAGGTCAACCTCCGCAAGTGCGGCTACCCCGTGGGGTACAACCCGCTCAACGACGACCAGGTGAGCAGCGCCCGTCAGATCGTCCGCGTGCCCATGAGCCGGATGACCCGTGAGGCGCTGGCGGACACGGGGCTCGGCGCCAAGGACGTCGACCGCTGCCGCAACATGTTCGCGCTGGGCGTGGCGTACTGGGTTTACCAGCGCCCGCTCGATGCGACGCTGCGCCACATCGAGACCGAGTACGGCATCAAGAAGGGACGCCCCGAGATCGCCGAGGCGAACTCGATCGTCCTCAAGGCCGGGTACCACTTTGGTGAGACGGCCGAGCTGCTCGCGGTCAAGTACGTCGTCCCGCCCGCCAAGCTCAGGCCCGGCAAATACCGACGCATCGACGGGAACAGCGCGACGGCTCTCGGCTTCGCAGCCGCGGCTCAGAAGGCCAGCAAGCAGCTCGTCTACGCGAGCTACCCGATCACGCCCGCGTCGGACGTGCTGCATGCGATGGCCAGGCTCAAGCACCTGGGCATCAAGACGTTCCAGGCCGAGGACGAGATCGCTGCGGTTTGCGCCGCTATCGGCGCGAGCTTCGCGGGCGACATCGGGATCACCGGCACCTCGGGCCCGGGCGTGTGCCTGAAGTCCGAGGCGATCGGGCTGGCGGTCATGTACGAGCTCCCGCTCGTCGTGCTCGACGTCCAGCGCGCTGGCCCCTCGACGGGCATGCCCACCAAGACCGAGCAGGCGGACCTGTTCCTGGCGATGTTCGGACGCGCGGGCGAGAGTCCCTGCATCGTGATCGCGCCAAACAGCCCGGCCAACTGCTTCGACACCGCAGTGGAAGCCGTGCGGCTTGCGACGCGCCACATGTGCCCGGTGATCATTCTGTCCGACGCTTCGATCGCCAACGGCGCCGAACCCTGGCTCCTGCCCGACTACGACGCGATCGACCCCATCGAATCGCACCACCCGACCGAGCCGAAAGACCCGTCCGTCGGCTACATGCCCTACCAGCGTGACAGCGAGACCCTCGCCCGCCCGTGGGCCCTGCCCGGGACGCCCGGCATGGAGCATCGCATCGGGAGCCTTGAGAAGTCAGAGCCCGCCGGCGCGGTGTCGTACGACCCGGCGAACCACGAGAAAATGGTGCGCACGCGGGCGGAGAAAGTGCAGCGGGCCGCGAAATGGCTCCCCGAGCTTGCGGTTGAGGGCGATCAGGCCGGCGAGGTGCTCCTGCTCGGTTGGGGCAGTACGCACGGCGCAATCCTGACTGCCGCAGCTCGCCTCCGTGCGTCGGGCCTCACCGTCGGGTGTGCAAACCTGCGATATCTCAACCCGATGCCAACAAACCTGAAGGACGTGCTCGGACGCTTTACGAACGTCATCGTCCCCGAAAACAACACGGGCCAATTGGCGATGCTGATCCGCTCACGTTTCCTGATCGACGCGGTTCCGCTCGGCAAGATCCAGGGACGATCGTTCGGCGTCGACGAACTCGTCGCCGGCGTGCGCGCGATCCTGAACGATCGCAAGGAGGCGACCAAGTGACCACCGCCCCCACCACCAACGGCACCAATAACGTCGAACTCCCCCAATACTCGCCCAAGGACTTCACGAGCAATCAGGACGTCCGCTGGTGCCCGGGTTGCGGCGACTATGCCGTCTTGAACGGTGTGCGCAAGGCGCTGCCCAAGCTTGCCATCCGCAAGGAGGACTACGTCTTCATCTCGGGCATCGGGTGCGCGGCCCGGTTCCCGTACTACATGGACACGTTCGGGATGCACACCATCCACGGGCGCAGCCTCTGCGTCGCGACGGGCGTCAAGCTCGCCAATCCTGAACTGAAGGTCTGTGTCGTGTCGGGCGACGGCGACCTGCTCTCGATCGGCGGCAACCACACGATCCACGCGATGCGCCGGAACGTAGACATCACGATCGTGCTCCTCAACAACCGGATCTACGGCCTCACCAAGGGGCAGTACTCCCCCACCAGCGAGCAGGGCAAGATCACCAAGTCCACGCCCATGGGCTCGCCCGACGACCCGGTCTGCCCGCTCTCGATCGCGGTCGCGTCCGGGTGTACGTTCATCGCGCGGGCGCTCGACGTCGACGTCAAGCTCTTCGAGAGTGTGTACCTCCGCGCGATGGCGCACAAGGGGTGCTCGTTCGTCGAGGTCTACCAGGACTGCAACATCTTCAACCACCAGGCCTTCTTCTACGCGACGCAGAAGGACACCAAACCCGAGAACACGATCCTGCTCGAGCACGGCAAACCACTGATCTACGGCACAAACAACGACAAAGGCATCGTCCTCGAAGGGACCATGCTCAAATCCGTCACGCTCGGAGGCGAGTACTCCGAGAGCGACCTTGTCGTACACGACGAAACCGACCGCCAGCTCGCGTTCCTGCTCTCGCAGATGCGCCACCCGCAGATGCCCGAGCCGATCGGCGTCCTGTACTGCGACCCGAACCACCCGACCTACGACGACGCGGTGCAGAACCAGATGCAGAAGGCCAAGGCCTCGGCGAGCACCACCGACATCCGTCAGCTCATCGATAGCGGCGAGACGTGGGATGTCACCGAAAGCGGAATCAGCTCAAGCTGACAACTGCCCGAGCATTCCCGTCGCGTCGCCGAAGCTCTCGACGTCGCACCCCATGCGCTCGAGCATGGTCATGTAGAGATTGCAGAGCGGCGTTTCCTTCTTGAACGCGACGTGCCTGCCCGGCTCGAACGCGCCGGCGCCGCGGCCGGCCATGATGATGGGCAGGTCCTCGTGGTTGTGGCGGTTGCCGTCGGAGATGCCCGAGCCGTGCATGATCATGCAGTTGTCGAGGAGCGAGCCCTCGCCCTCTTTGATCTTGGAAGCCTTGTCGACGAACCGGGCGAAACGCTCGATGTAGAAGCGGTCGATCTTCTTGATCTTGTCGACCATGGCCTCGTCGCCGCGGTGGTGCGAGAGGTTGTGGTGCCCGTCGGTGACGCCGATCTCGTGAAAGGTGCGGTTGCTCCCGCCCAGGCCCGTCATGAAGGTGGCGATGCGCGTCTGGTCGGTCTGGAAAGCGAGCAGGAGCATGTCGTACATCAGGTCGATGTGCTCGCCGACGAGTCTCGGGATGCCCGCGGGGACGGGCGTGCCTGCCGGTGGTTCGTTGGCGCCCGTCTCGGTGCGAGCGTGCTCGATGCGGCGTTCGATCTCGCGGACGGCGCTCTGGAACTCGTCGAGCTTGTTGCGGTCGTTGACGCCCAGCTTGGTTTCGAGCCGACGCGATTCGCCCGCGACGAAGTCGAGGATGCTCCGGCGCCGGCTGATCCGTTCGAGAGCGGCTTGGCGGTCCTGCGTGCCGAAGAGTGTCTCGAAGACCGACGACGGGTCGATCATCTTGGGCATGGGCGTGTCCTCGTCCTTCCAGGAGAGGTGCGAGGAGTACGCGCAGCTGTAGCCCGAGTCGCAGCTGCCCGCGCGTTTGCCCGTTTCGCAGCCAATCTCGATCGAGGGCAGACGCGTGCGGTCTCCGATCTGGCCCGCGGCGAACTGGTCGATGCTCACGCCGATCTGGATGTCGTTGCCCGCGGTCTTGCGGGCCTGACGCCCGGTAAGGAATGTTGCAGATGAACGTGCGTGATCGCCCGGGCCGTCGCCGTTGGCGCGGGCCTTGTCGAGCGTGAGGCCCGTCAGGATGTTCACATGCTTGCGCACACTCTCCATCGGCGCAAGCGTCTCGGTGAGCGCGTAGTCCGTGCCGGCGGTCGCCGGCGCCCAACTCGGGTAGTGCACGCCGTTGGGTGTGAAGACGAATGCCATGCGGAGCGGCGCAGCGCTCGACCCACTTGCAGCACCCGCAGCTGAAGCAAGGGCTTTGGACTGCCCCATCGCTTCCATCATGGGCAGCGCCATCGCGACGCCCATGCCACGGAGGACGGTGCGCCGCGAGAGCCCGTTTCGGTTGGCGTGTGTCACTTGGCTTCCCTTCCTCTGCACGTGCGGAACGTGTCGCTCAGCACGATCGATTCGATCATGGCTGCCAGCTTATCGTCATTCTCGCGCGTTTCGTCGGCGATCTTGCGGATTGCGGGCCGATCGAAGGGCTCGGCCCCGCGTCCGATGGCGTAGGTCAGCATCTCGGACGTCAGGTGCTCGCGGAAGGCTTCGAGGCGGTCCATGAGGATCGCCTTGAGGCCCGCGGGACCGTCGAACTCGACGCCGCCCGGGAGCACGCCGAACGTATCGATCGGGGCATCGGTGTACGCGTCGCGCCACGCGCCGATGGCGTCGAAGTTCTCCATCGCGAGGCCGATCGGATCCATGCGCTGATGGCAGGTCGCGCAAGAGGCATCGGTCAGGTGCGCCGCGAGCTGCTCGCGGAGTGTCGCGTCCTCGCCGAGACCTTCTGCGGAGGTTTCGAGCCTCGGGATATCGGGCGGGGGCGGTGGCGGCGGCGTCCCGAGGATGTGCTCAAGCACATACAGCCCCCGCTTCACCGGGCTCGTGCGCGTCGGGTTGCTCGTGACGAGGAGCGTGGCACCGAGGGTAAGGATGCCGCCACGGACGGACGCGTCGTCGAGCGCGACGCGCCGGAAATCGTTGCCCGTGATGCCCTCGATGTTGTAAAGGGTTGCGAGGCGTTCGTTGACGAAGACATCCTGCGCATCGATCAGATCCTGGATGGGCCTGCCCGAGCGGAGGACATCACCGAAGAAGAGTCTCGCTTCGGTCTCCATATCCGTGCGCAGGCTTTCTGAGAACTCGGGGTAGAGCGATCGGTCGATGTCGATCATGGGTAGGTTGCGGAGCAGGAGCCACTGCCCCGCGAAGTTGCGCACGAGGGCGTCCGACTTCGGATCGCTGAGCATGCGCCCGACCTGAGCTCGAAGCGCGTCTTCGCTCTGGAGCTTGCCCTGATCTGCGAGCAAGCGGAGCTCGTCGTCGGGCATCGAGCTCCAGAGGAAGTAGGAGAGTCTGCTCGCTAGTTCGTGATCGCTCAACTCGTAGACGAGCTGCGTGTTCGTCGGCTCGGGGTGCTCAACGCGCCGGTACAGGAAGCTCGGCGACATCAGGACGCCCGTCAGCATCTGGCGGAGTGCAAACTCGTGGCTATCGCCCTCAGCGATGATCGCGTCGTACAGCCCGAGCAACGCCTCTTGCTCTTCGGGCTCGGGAGGCCTTCGGTAGGCGCGGGGGAGGAGCCAGTCGGCTAGCTCCTCGGCGTGCGCACGCCCGGGCTCGTGGTCCGCGATGAGCTTCTTGTACAGCGCCGGGCGAGTGACGCTTTCCTCCGACAGCGGACCGGCGATGGAGAAGGCGTCGATCGCGAGGTTCCGGTCCGCAACATTGGGGATCCAGAAATCGTTGGTAAAGAACGCGGCGACTTCGATCGTGCCCGCGTCGAGCATGAGCTTCGCCGCGACTCGCTCGGCTTCGCCCTCGTTCTCGGCCTCGATGCCTTTGGAGAGAACTTCCTTTCCATCGACTCGGAGGCTGAGATTGGGCAGGTCGTCGCCGCCGCGTGTGCCCCAGGTGTCGACGCTGATTTCGTATTCGCCGGTGATGGGGATCTCGACGACGCTTCGCAGCGCACCGTTTGTGGTGAAGAACTGCCCACCCTGTCGCAGGGGCCGACCGTTGCCCTGTCGCTGGATGCGGGGCATCGGCCTTGGCTTGTTTCCGATCTCGACCATCGGACCGAGAGCGATCTCCACGGCTTTGTCGGCGGCATCGAGGTACGCCTCCATGTGCGTGGGCGACATGGTCAGGACGTCGGCGATGTTGTCGTAGCCGTAGCCCACGTCGTCGAGAGGCAGTCCACCGACGAGGTCGTGCGCGGCAATGTCGATCTCCAGGAGATCGCGCAGGGTGTTCTGGTACTCGTCGCGGTTGAGGCGGTGGATGGTCATCCAGCCCGGGTCGACCTTGCCGTCGGGCGGCATGTACGCAAGCGCGTCGTCGAGCCACTGCACGATCGTCAGACGCTCGTGCTCGGTCGGGAGGAATATCTCGTCCTCCGGGGGCATCTGCTCGGTCGAGACCATCTCGCGCGCGTAGCGCAGATCCTCGGACTGTGCGATGATCGAGTCGATGTTGCTGAGTGTGTCCAGCCGCACGCCGCCCTTGGCGTGGGTGCCTTGGTGACACTGGAGGCAGTGGGTTTCGAGGAGGGGGCGGATGTCGAGTTCGAGTCGGCTTACGAGTTCCGTGGCGATCGGGTCGGCGGGCTCGTCCGTCTCGGGTTGGTATACACCGATCGCGAGGGCCGCGGGCACGCCCAGTGTGAGCAGAGCCGTCGGTATCCAGCCTTTGGCGCGCAAGGTGACCCCCTTGCGTGACAGACTACCACAAATATGGCGGGGAATCTGATGCTACTTGCGGAGTTGTCCGAACCGCCCCCACGGCGAGCGATCGGTCTTGCTGCCGACAAATGTCGCAAAGCCCGAGACACGCTCGGTGCGTTCGACGGAGACGAACGCGTGCGGCGCGATCGCGGCGACATCATCGAGCAGGTCGGGCAGGAGTCGGCGTTTGATGGCGAGGAAGACGATCTCGACCGGGCCTTCTTTGCCGCGGCCTTCGAGGCGCGTGGCGGCGTAGCCCTTCTCGCGGATGAGCGTCGACACATCGAGCTCGGGCTTGGTGTTGACGACGCGGACCATGCGGTGGCCGATGGCGAAATAGTTCTCGAGCGTCATGCCGAGCAGCGTGCCCGTGGCGTACCCGCCCGCGAAGGCCAGGACTGCGATGGGGTTGTTCAGGTGCTTGACCGCGCCGCCGACCGCGAGCACCCAGATGAGCACTTCGACGAACCCAAGACCCGCCGAGACGAAGCGGTGGCCCGAGATGACCATGAGCATGCGGAACGTGCCGATGGACACGTCGCAGATGCGCGCCAGAAAGATGAGGAGGGGGATCAGCCACTCGGAGTGTTCGGGCATGGTGGGGCTCGGGCTTGGGTTCTTTGTTGGGCGTCAGTGGTACCAAGGTGTGAACGGCAGGACGATGGAGACGGTGATCAGGACGATGATGACCCACTCCAGCAGTTCGAGCCGGCGTGTAGAGGTGGTATCGGACATTTTGGCGTAGAGGCTCTCAGTGGCCTCGAGTTTGCGCTGGACGCTGGCCTGCCAGGCGGGAAGGTCGAGGCGGCCCGCGGTGAGGCGGTAGAACCGGGCGAGGTACTGGTTGCCGAGCAGTTTGATGGCGTTATTGACGCCCTCGAACATCACGGCGGCGTCGGTCTGCACGGTCGCGAACCGCCCGAGGAGCTTGCCCGAGGAGAAGCCCGGCCAGAGACGGGCGTTGATGATCTCGCGGAGGGTCTCGTCGGCGTGGTCGAGGATGGAGTCGAGCTCCTCGTCGAGCACGCGGAGTTCCAGGAGCTCGATGTTGGCGTGCTGGAGCACGGCGATGACATCGCCCGGCTCTCGGTCGAAAAGGATCGCGGCGTTCCAGTCCACGATCGCCAGGTCTGAGGTGGAGTAGCTCATCGTCGCGTCCGTGGCCCGCTCGACCTGCTCGGGGGAGAGCTCGCTCCGCTCGGCCTCGATGATGCGGGCCAGCTCGGAGCGGTGACGCTCAAAGAACTCGGTCGAGGGGAGCGACTCGTCCCAGGATGTGACCGCGAAGATCGAGTAGTCCTCGACGGCGTCGGCGATTCGGGGGCGTTCGATCGCCGGACGGATGGCCTCGACGACTTGGGCCACGCGCTTGCGGGCATCGGCTACGAGGGTGTTGTCGTCGTAGAGCGCCACACTGAGATCGGCGAGTTCGCCGAGTGAGGCCGGAAGAGGCATGCGGTAGGAGACGAGAACGGCGCCGAAGTCGTAGATGAGGAGTTCGGCGGCGGACTCGGTCTGGGTAGAGCCGATGGCGATGGGGCTGCCGTCGATGGCGAGGCGGATCGGCGGCGGGCTGTAGTCGAACCAGACGGGCGCGGGGCGCCTTGTGCGGACGACCTTGAGACGGGTGGCTTCCTGGACGAAGGTCTGGGCCTTGTCGAGATCGATCTGGAAGCCAACGTCGAGGGCGAACATGGCTTGGGCGTAGCCGGAGATGCCGGGGGTTTGTGCGGGCATGTGAGAGATTAGGCATAAGAGAGAGGCATTAGGCATTAGGCATTAGGCACTAGGCATAAGGAAAGAGGCTCTGGTGCTCATATGCCTTTTCTAGTGCCTTGTGCCTCGTGTCTAATGCCTCACCTCCCTGCGTATGATCTTCTCCCCCGAGCGGGTGTCCGCTGGGAATCCCGAAGGAGTCCGAGACAGCCATGAAGATCCGCGCCTTTATCGACGAGCACTACCGCCACTTCAACGCCGCGACGGTCAAGGACGCGGCCGAGGCCTACAGCCAATGCCTGGCGGGTGGCGGGCAGATGCTCGTGACACTCGCGGGCGCGATGAGCACGGGCGAACTCGGTCGGTCGCTGGCGGAGATGATCCGGCAGGGCAAGGTCCACGCGATCAGCTGCACGGGCGCGAACCTCGAGGAGGATCTCTTCAACCTTGTGGCGCACGATCTGTACGAGCGGCTCCCCAACTACCGAGACCTGACGCCCGAGGACGAGCAGAAGCTGCTCGACCGGGGCTTGGCTCGGGTGACGGACACGTGCATCCCCGAGGAGGCGGCGATCCGGAAGCTGGAGAAGTACCTGCTCCCAATCTGGAAGGACGCGGACGCGACGGGCAAGCGCAAGCTGCCGCACGAGTACCTGTACGACCTGATCCGGACGGGGAACCTCAAGGGCGACTACCAGGCGGACCCGAAGAACGCGTGGCTGCTCGAGGCGTGCGCGAAGGATCTGCCGATCTTCGTGCCGGGCTGGGAAGACTCGACGCTTGGGAACATCTTCACGTCGCACGTGCTGGACGGGACGTTCAAGTCGAGCGACGCGATCCGTCCGGGCGTGGACTACATGGTGTCGATCGCACACTGGTACCGGGCCCGGTACAAGGAAGACAAGCTGTCGCCGGGCTTCTTCCAGATCGGCGGCGGCATCGCGGGCGACTTCCCGATCTGCGTCGTGCCGATGCTGCGGTACGACCTGCACGAGGAGACGCCCTGCTGGAGCTATTTCTGCCAGATCAGCGACAGCACGACGAGCTACGGCTCGTACTCTGGCGCGGTGCCCAACGAGAAGATCACCTGGGGCAAGGTGGACGCGGATACGCCCAAGTTCGTGATCGAGTCGGACGCGACGATCGTGGCGCCCCTGATCTTCGGGCATGTGCTGGACTGGTAAGCGAAGGTTCGACGCATCCGGCATCGGATCGTTCGGGGGAGGAAACGCGATGGCTGCACGTCGTTCAGTATCGGTGGTTGGGAGTTTGGTGTGCTTGCTCGCCGCCGGCTTGTTGGCTTTCGGGCCTTCTCCTTCGCAAGCGGCTGAGGACAAGCCCCGCACCCAGGCTTCGGATGAGGAGAAGGCCATGACCGTTCACTACCTCGAGATCGTGACGCCGGACGTCGACAAGACGTGCGTGGCACTCGGCAAGGCTCACAGCGTGGAGTTCGGCGAGCCCATCTCCGAACTCGGGAACGCACGCACGGCCTCCATCGCCGGGGGTGGACGCATCGGTGTGCGTGGGCCCTTACGCGGAGATGAGGAGCCGGTCGTTCGGCCATATGTGCTTGTCGAGGATCTCACAGCGGCGGTCGAGGCTGCGAAGGCTGCGGGCGCGGAGATCGCGCTGCCTTCGATGGAGATCCCGGGCCAGGGCACGATCGCGATCTACACCCTCGGCGGCATCGAGCACGGGCTCTGGCAGGAGTGAGACTCGTCCTGGATGCCATGCCGTGACGGGGCGTCATGACAGCGAGCGACTCGCGCCCGAGCGGCTGGCGCTCCTTGGGATCGCTGTGAATGCGCTGCTCGCGGCGGGGAAGCTCACTGCGGGGGTGCTGGGCAACTCTTTCGCGCTCGTTGCCGACGCGGTCGAGTCGCTCGTGGATATCGCGGGCTCGGTCGTCGTGTGGTCGGCGATGCGGTACGGGTCGAAGCCGGCCGACGCGGAGCACCCTTTCGGGCACGGGAAGATCGAGCCGATGGCCGCGATGGCGGTGGCGATGGTGATCGTGCTGGCGGGCATAGGCGTGGCGGTCGAGTCGGTTCGTCAGATCATCACGCCGCAATCGGTGCCGAGGCCGTACACCCTTCTGGTGTTGGTGGTCGTGATCGTGGTGAAGGAGTCGCTGGCCCGCGTGGCGGACAGAGCGGCCAAGCGGGCCAAGAGCTCGGCGGGTGCCGCGGACGCCTGGCATCACCGGTCAGACGCGATCACGTCGGCGTTCGCGTTCATAGGCATCGCGGTGGCTGTGATCGGGGGACCAGGCTTTGCGCGGGCGGATGACATCGCGGCCCTGCTGGCGTCGGGTGTGATCGTGCTCAACGGGTTCTTGTTGGCACGTGAGCCCTACCACGAACTGCTGGATCGGCACAGCCCCGAGATCGCCGATGAGGTGGCCCAGATCGCGATGGGCGTGCCGGGCGTGCTGGGCGTCGAGCAGTGCGACGCCAGGCAGAGCGGGCGCGGGTATCGGGTGGTGATGCATGTGGAGGTTGATCCGAAGATGACGGTCGCAGAGGCGCACGCGATCACGGGGCGGATCAAGGCGGAGGTCAGGAGCAAGCGAGCGGACATCGACAGTGTGCTGATACACATCGAGCCGCACGACGAGACCGGCTGAGGAAGCCGCCTTACCGGTGCTTGTCGGCCTTCGGGTTGGTCTGTCGCGGCTCGATGACGAGCAGGTTGGAGTCGTAGGTGAGCACGCCCAGCATGATCGCCGGGACGAGTCGGCTCATTTTGACGGTGTAGCGTTGCCCATCGAAGCCCGGGTTGTCGGCGAGGGGGTCGGCGATGGTCGCGATGCGTGTTTTCGGGTCGTAGCCGTGCACGACGACGAAGTGGCCCGAAGGTTCGCCGCGGATGTCGTCGTAGTCGTCATTGGGGCCGAACTCGCGTGCGCAGCGGTAGAGGTAGGTCGCGCTCAGAACGGTCAGCACGGGGATGCCTCGGCGGAGATAGCCCGAGATCAGTCGGCCCGATGGGTCGTGGAAAGAAATGTCGCCGCCGAGTTCGAGGAATTCGAGATACGAGTCCGTCGCGACTTGGAAGCGTGGATCGTCAACGGACTTGGCCTCGGCCTGCGCGCGGAGCTTTGCGATGAGGAGATCGCGAGGGGCATCGCCGTGCTCGTCAAACCAGGTCGGGTCGAAGAGATGCAGGTTAAACGTGTAGATCGTGGAGTTGTATCCGCGAGCCAAGGCGTGGACGCCGAGCATGTTCGCGAGCGTGCCCCGCCCCACTCCCTCGGTTCGAAGCGATTTGGCGGTGCTGATGACCTCGGGCAGGTCGACCTTGTCGCCCCAGAATTGGTACACCGCGTGGAGGCAGGTCGGGCCGCAGGATTCGAGGTCCGGTTGAGGCAATATGTGGATTGGCAGGACGCGTTCGATGTCCTGCTCAGATGTCCGCGCCCCCGGTGAGGCGGGCCGGGTCGTTGGAGTTTCAGCTTTCTTGCCCATGGACGCACCTCTCGTGACACCACAATGTTATCGGTGATTCCATTCCCGCAGGCCGGCAACCGATCCGTCGATGGCGTTTTCCTTGCCTTCGATCATGACGGCCTCGGCTTCGTCGGGATTGAAAAAGCACCGGAGAATCGAGGCCATTTGCTCCTTCCCATGAGCAATCCGCTCGATTCGACGCCAGAGTCCTGCTTCGAGCAGTGGTCTGAGCGGCTGGTCGACACCGGGTATCTGCGGCCATGTGGCCCGAAGTACATTGTCCCAGTCCGGATAGAAGCGAACCAGATCATCCGGGTGTACGACTTTGCGTTCGCAGCCCTCGTCGATCGGGTGAAATGATTCGGATACGTTGAGGTAGCCGTAGTCGTCGGTGAGTTCTTCGCCGGCCTTGATATCGCGGATAGCGATCTCGAAGTTGTACGCGGTGGTCATGCAGTTGGATTTGAAGGAGTGGTTCACGAACCTTGCATGGTCCCAGCAGAGCACCCATCTGCCGAATTGGTTGCGAAAGCAATACGTTCCGAGGTGGTTGATGTAGCGTTCGCCCAGGAGTTCGATCTGGGTCGGCTCAAATTCACGATCGAGTTTGTCCTGAACCCAGGTGATCGTTCCCGCGGGGATGTCACGTGTCGCAACCACGCCATGCCCGATGGCTTCGCTCATAAAGCGAAGCTCCGTGTGAGGGTGCATCATGTTTTTCGTGCGGTTCCAGGTGACGCCATTCGCCCATTTGCGGAGCCCGGCGGGGCTGGCCACGATGGCCTTGGCGCGAGCCGGGGCGGGGTGACGGTCGACGAGGCGGATGATATCGAATTCTGAGCAGATTCAAGGGATGAGCGCGAAATAATCTGCGTCACGCGAAGCGCGGGTCTGCCGGCGGGTGCTCGCCTGGGTCCGCGACCTCGTCGTTGTACCACTCGATGATGGCTGCGTAGCCGAGGCTTTCCGGGTCGCCCGTGAAGTAGCCCGGTATGACCGAGCTGACCCGGAAGCCCAGGTGCAGTTGGAATGAGAGCGTCGGGTCGTTGAGTCGGCCCCGAACGACCTCGATCGTGTAGTCAACTGGCGACATCTTGTCGGCATATCGGTGGTAGCCTCGCAACCTGGATCCGGCAACGACACGCGTCAGTCCGAGCTGACGCGCGAGGTTGAACCTGCCTTGCTGATAGAGGAGCCGACCGATGCCCTGGCCTTGGAATCCGGGGCGGACCATGACGTCAGAGGCGAAGAGCGTGCCGCCCTCTATTGGATCGTGGTTGGTGTAGTACCCGCTCGCGGTCAGCGCGTTCCACGAGCTGGTGTCCGGCTGGCTGTCCCAGTCGAGGACGAGCCCGGAGCACACGCCCACGACCAGGCCGGACCCCTGCTCGATGGCCACGAACTGGCCCTGCGGGAAGACAGCCAGGTGCGACTTGAGGTACTCGTCGTTCCAGGGGGTGATATCCGGGTAGATGAGACTTGCGATCTCAGAGATGCCCTGGAAGTGCTCCGGGGCTGTGTTTCGAATCTGGATTCGCCGCCGTGGACGTTGCTTCTTCGTTGGCGGCTTGTTATCACCAACAGTTGGAAGCCGGACCGGCTCGATCCTGGGCGTCCGAGCGTGCTTGCTGTCGAGCAGCGGACGGACGGTACCTTGTGCCCGATTCCGTTTGAGGACATCGAGCGCAAGCTCGCCGATGACCATGGTCTCCTGGTTCGGCAGGCCCTCGGCGAGTACGCCATCGCGGGCGAAGGGGAAGTCGCTCGGTGTCAGTATCGATGCCTGCCCGTAGTTCAAAGACACGGCAGGGACCATGGGCAACGAGCCCACAGTAGCGGCATTGACGACGAACATCTGATTCTCAATCGCGCGTGCCTGGGCACAGTACCGGACGCGAATGAAGCCCTGACGGTCGTCCGTGTAGCTGGGAACGACCAGGATAACGGCTCCGGCATGGGCAGCCGCCCGGCAGAGTTCGGGGAACTCGACGTCGTAGCAGATCGCGATGGCTATCCGGCCCATCGGGGTCTCGAAGAGGCGGAGGGTGTCGCGCGGGCTGACGCGCCAGACCTCCTTCTCGAAGCGGGTCATGTTGATCTTGCCTTGAGTGGCGTGCGTGCCGTCGGGGGCGAAGAAGAAGCTGTCGTTGTAGACCTTGTCGGGATCATCCGCGTCTGGTGTGGCGATCGATCCGGCGATGATGTGGATGCCGCAAGATCGAGAGAGGGACTCGAAGACCTCGATATATTCGGGCACTCGCCGGGCCATGTCGCGGACCTGCTCGTCCATTGGCCTGCGGATATCGCCAAGTGTCAGGAGTTGGACCGTGAAGTACTCTGGGAAGACCAAGAGGTCACAGTCGTAGTCCGCGGCGGTGTGCACGAGTCCGGCGACCTGCTCCTGGAATTCGGAGAAATCGCGTATCGGTCGGACAAAATATTGCAAGGCCGCGATGCGGGCTCTGTTCATACCTTCGCTCCGTTAGCCGGGCGACTGTGGCGGCCAACGAGGGACTGTACGCCCGCGGAGCAAATCCGACAGGCCTGGAGCGTGAGCCTGTCGCGGGTGGTATATACTCCCGTTCCTGACCACCGTTTGTCAGCTGGTTGCGGGTGTAGTTCAGTGGTAGAACGTCAGCTTCCCAAGCTGAATGTCGCCGGTTCGACTCCGGTCACCCGCTTTCTTGATCTCGTGCGACTCTCCAGCCGCGCGAAATCACCCGGCCCGGTCGAGGGCGAGCGCGAACGGCCTAGGACTGATTGCCCCAGGCCGTTTGCACGCGCTGACACGGCTTCGTAAGGTGCTCCCTGACCCGGATTTATCCCCCGGGCCAGCTGGAGATCTCGAGTGCCCAAGCGAACCGTCGTCGCGGACCTGGTCCACGAATACCTCCACGCCGTGGAGCCGTTGTACACGTCACGCGAGCCTGCGAATCTGAAGTCTGCACTCGCCCGCCTGGTCGCGACCAGGTCAGACCAGCTCGCTGACGAGCTCAACGCCGACCAGCTCACCAGGAAGTCCCGTAAACTCGCGGAAAATCGCGACCTGTCCACGTCCTATCGAAGAGCGTGCCTCGCCAGATGGAAGCGGTTCCTCAGTTTGGCCGCTCCCGCTTTCCTTCATCTCGAAAGATGATCGCGCGGGCTACAGCATTCAAGACCGCGGGATTGGCTCTGCGTCTGCGCTCGATATTGCGATGGCAGAGTACTACCCCTCGAACCACCCTCGTGTGCTCCCAGATGGCATGTCACTCACGCGGAGGCTTTACGCGACAATCGAACAACCAGTGAATGTTTTCTACCTTGACATCACTATCCACATCGATGTCTGGATAGCCGCGACACTGGAGCTTGGCCTCTACGACACATCGATTCATGGAATGGTCGACCCGATTGATCACAGTTCAAAGCACGCACAACTCAACCTCGCTGAAAGTACCCAGCCACTCAGTGACGATGTCCGACGTTTCCGCGTCGGAGAAAGTGGCATTTACATCAACTCGCTTCAGCATATCTGTGAACAGATGGAGTGGAAACAGAGCGATTTCAGATGCTACAGATGCCGAGTCCCGCACGCACCCTATGGATCCCAGATATCGATGTCATTCGATTTGTAGCCAGTATAGCAGCTGGTTCCGCGGCCACAGGGATGAACTGTCCACGCACAATTTCCTTGGCGGGGCCTTATTGATGTTGTATCCAGACTCGTACGACGATCGCTTGTGGCCGTAAGTATCACACCCATTTGAGCTATGTGATATGAATAGAACGGCCTTATACCACCGAATCGTCACCCACCTCAACAAGTGACTGCTCAGATGCGACGACAAGTTCCGTTTAGCGATAACTACGGCAACTCCCTTTTCGTTCGTTCGAGGAATCTTTCATGGTTTAGATGGCGCAATACACCGATATCGACTCTGTAGCTTGATCACTCTGCAAGACCTGTGTGAGATGGCTTCTGGAGCGTATTGGGAGCGTCACCATGGAATCAGCTGCAGCAATTACCGCCGCCCACGGCTGGTCAGGTCGGCAAGATGCCCACGCGGCGTTGGATGAGATATTCAATGGCCATGACTTTCACGGTGCCTCGCTTGGGATTGTCTTTGCATCTCCGGATTACGATCTTGATGCCTTGGGCAAAGCCGTTGCGGCTCGCTTTCCTTGCTCAGTTGTAGGGTGCTCTACCGCTGGTGAGATCTGCAGTCTCGGCTACCAACACACCGGTGTGGCAGCGGCTGTTATCCATGGCATCGACGTAAGAGTTGCGTCATTGGATGATCTGCAGAGCTTTGATGAACAAAGAGCCTCAGACCTGGTAGACAGGCTTGGTGTGAGCGAGATCTCCTATGACGAACATGCTGTGATGCTCACGCTTCTCGACGGTCTTTGTATGCGTGAGGAGAGCTTGTGCAACCAGATCTACCTCGCATCTGGCGGCGTTCCGATGGTTGGAGGTTCATCAGGTGACAACCTGACCTTTAACAACACATCCGTACTGATAGGCGACCGCTTTCAGCGGGGCGCGGGCATTTGCGCGCTTCTTCGAGCCCAGGAAGGCATTCACACGTTCATCGGGCACCACTATAAGGATACAGGACAGCTTCTCGTCGTAACAAAGGCCGATCCAGAGAAGCGAGTCATCTATGAACTCAACGGCAGACCCGCGTCAGAGGCATATGCTCGGGCCTTGAACTTTGAACCGGGCGCACTCAGTAAGGTCGAGGAACTCCTGAATCCCCTGATGGTCAAGACCGGCGAACGCTTTTACGTCAGGGGTGTGCAGCAGCTCCGCGATGACGGCTCGATGCAGTTGTACTGCGCGATTGACGAAGGCGTCGTCCTTCACGTCGGACATTCCAGCAGCATTCACGAGCGTCTTGCAAGCCAGCTCGAACACGCGTGCAAAGACGTTGATCCTCAACTGGTGCTCATGTTTGATTGTATCACGCGACGGCTTGAAGCAGATCACATGAAATCTACCACCAATTTTGCTCATGTAGTATCTGATTATCCAGCCATTGGCTTCAGCACGTACGGCGAACACTACAACGGCGTGCATGTGAACCAGACAATGACAGGCATTGTATTTGGGAGCTAGTAATGGATCTCGCTACCAGAGTTCTAGAACTCGAATCCGAAAACAGTGCGCTGCAGCGGACTGTCGATGCACTGATCAAGCGTATGGATGGGTTGCTCGACAGCGCTTCGAATCAGTTTGACACTTTCTCGAAGAGTGTCACACTCCAGCAGATTGTAGGAAGACGTACGCAGGAACTGGCTCGTATTACAGAGGATGCCAGGAACGAAGCGGCGCGTCGACGCAAGGCCGAGGAACTCATGCGCAGCGAACGGCGCCTACTGAGCAGTGTCCTCTTGCACATCCCCCACTTGATCTCCTGGAAGGATTTGTCTGGAGCGTACCTGGGCTGCAATAGATCCTTCGCTCAAGCAGTTGGGCTTTCGGACCCCGAAGCAATCAAGGGATTGCACGATCAGAACCTCGATTGGCAGCCTGCTCAGCCGGAACTCTCATTCCAGCGCGAACACGATGTACTCTTTGCTAGACTGCCTATCACGGATAGCGAAGAAGCATTCGTATCAGTTGACGGGCATGTTCACACATATCTTGTGAGTACTGTGCCTATGCACAACGGCGAGAGCCAGCTCACTGGTGTTCTCTCGATCTATGCCGATATTACCGACCGTAAGAATCTGGAGTCGCAGCTTCTCCACGCACAGAAACTCGAATCGATCGGCCAGCTCGCCGCCGGCATTGCACACGAGATCAATACTCCTGCCCAGTATGTGAGCGACAACATCAGATTCATTCTAGACGAGTTCCATGACATCATGAGAATACTGAAGCTCTTCGAGTCTTTGCTCTGCGCGAGCAGTCCCGAGCGAAGCTGGGAAGACCGACAGGCCGAGATGAAGCTCGCACTCGATGCCGCAGATTACAACTACCTGATCAACGAGATCCCGTGCGCCCTCGAACAATCGGTCGAGGGCATCGGACGGATTGCACACATCGTCAAGGCGATGAAGGATTTTTCACACCCGGGCTCGGGGGTAAAGGAGCGCGCCGATCTCAACCAGGCGATCGAGTCCACTGCTACCGTATGCAGCAACCGCTGGAAGGTTGTTAGCGATCTCGTACTCGATCTTGATCCACAGCTCCCTAACGTTCCCTGTTTGATCAGCGAGATTAATCAGGCCATTCTGAACATTATCGTAAATGCGGCCGACGCAATCGAATCGCGATACAAGCAAACCGGCACGAAGGGGACCATCACGATCACGACGCGACAGGTCGATGACCATGTCGTTGCTGAATTTACAGACAATGGCGGTGGCATTCCGCAGTCTATCCGTCACAAAATTTTTGATCCATTCTTTACTACAAAGGATGTAGGCAAGGGTACGGGACAGGGACTTGCAATCAGCCGGGATGTCATTGTGCAGAAGCACGGCGGCTCACTTGATTGTTCCGTAAACGAAGGGGAGAGTACGACTTTTCGGATTTTGTTGCCGCTGAATGCAGAAATGAGGCATTCAAGGGTTGCGTGACAGTGAATGAGGGAGTTGTTTGTAGTGTGCGAGAACAAATTGGCAGCACTCGACAAGCCCGTCGTGATTTTTGACTGTAGTTATCAGATTTGTACATAGGCAACGAACTCATGAACGAACAACGCACAAGAGTACTATTCGTCGACGATGAGTCGCTTATTCTGAAAGCGATGCAGCGCCAATGCCGTCGGATTCGACCCGCTTGGGATGCTCACTTTGCAGAGTCTGGGTATGCGGCTCTCGATATGCTCGAAGAATGGCAGGTCGATGTCATTATTAGCGACATGCGCATGCCTGGCATGACCGGTGCGGAGTTCTTGGCAACCGCCCGTGAACGTTGGCCCGCCACACATCGCATGATTCTCTCTGGCCAGACCGATCAGTCCTCGCTCCTGGAGGGCGTTGGCGCCGTCCACAGGTTTCTCCAGAAGCCATGCGATATGAAGCAGATCATTTACTCGATCGAACAATCACTCCAACTTCGTAAAGAGATGTGTGATTCACAACTCAATACATACATTACGAAGCTTGAGTCATTACCTGTGATAAATTCGGTTTATCGCGACCTCATGACAGCACTTGATGATCCGAATGTGTCTATCGATTCCATAGCGGATATTGTTTCGCGTGACGCAGGACTGTCCGTTAAAGTCTTGCAGCTCGTGAACTCGGCATTCTATTGCATTCCGAGAAGAATCGATTCGATCGTTGATGCTGTTCGGCGCATCGGGCTGAGCAATCTCCAATCGCTCGCTCTTATAGCGAATATATTTCGCACACTCGATAACGACAATGAATGGAACACAGTATTATCGCAACTATGGGCTGCATGCATTGATACCGGTGCGTGTGCGGAACAGTATGCCAAGTTGCACAACCAGCCGCCGTGCGTGTGCTCAGAAGCCCGGATTGGCGGCATGCTCTCGTTGATCGGCCGGGTCATACTCGTTGCATTTCAACCCGAGAAGGCTAAAGAGCTACTGAATATCGGCGAGCGGGATAGCATTCCGCTCTTGGATGCCGAACAGAAAGTATGCGGTATTCGACAGCAAGTTGTTGGCGCTTATTCCCTGGGCATCTGGGCATTCGATGAGCGACTGATAGACGCTGTTCTCCATCAGTACAACCCTGCGAATGCCTCGGTGTACGACTTGACCCATCCTGCTGTATATGTACATGCAGCGCGTGCAACCATACGTACTCACCGGCTCACTGACGACGTAAACGTAGACATTGAGAGCTTGGCATCAATCGGTTTTGATGTTGAACTCTTCGAGCAGTTGAAGCACGCAGCTTGACGAGATCATGCAGCATTGTTGATAAAGGCGCATGAGCATCCCTGTCAATTGAACACACCTATTCTAGCTCAGATGTAATCAAACACCGTGCTCGTGTCTGATATTAAACGGCGGCAGATACAAATCGGGTCTGAACGCCAGTAATCTCATTATACCTGATGAGCATACCAGGCAGTGACGGGTGGTCGTTTGCACTCTTGCGACCACTACATCGCTCGTTCAGCTGAGAACTACGCCTCTTTCGGCGGATTCTCGCGTCAGCGGAACTGCACGTGAATTGCTCAACATATTTTGCTTTGTTCGTATCCGGTGATCCCGCGATTGCTCCTATCGGTGCCAGGCCACACAGTCGTTGGGGAACGACGGCCCGGCGCGGAACCAAACGATCGCGTCCCGGCGGTCGGATTGGGTAAACCCCCCGGGACGGTCGCGGGGCGGCACGACACGTGCCAGGAGTATGTTATGAAACGCAAATTCGCCACGTTTCTGTCCGCTGCTGCGGTTGTCGCAGTGACCGCACCAGCTATCGCCGGCGGTGTGGATCCGATTCGCGTCGAGGCCCGCATGTCGGCTGGCAACGACCAGTCGCAGGCCCGCGCCCGCTATCAGGACCGTGCCCGCCGAAACACCCTCGAGCAACGTTTTGATGTTGAAGTTGAGGACTTTGCCCCTGGCACCGAGCTGAATGTCTCGGTCAATGGCATGTCGGTCGGCACGATCTTTGTCAACGCCCTTGGGACCGGTGAGCTCCAGCTCCGTACCGCGGCCTTTATCGACGATCCGGGCGACGGCGATCCCATCGACACCGACTTCCCACGGCTCCAGCCGGGCGACACCGTATCGGTCGGCCCACTGAAGGGCGCATTCGTCGAACGCTAAGCCTCGCATGCGCCATCGAGCGCATCACACACACGCCGCGGCGCTGGGGAGACCCGGCGCGTGCGGTTTCCCTGACTTAACACGGAGATTGACCATGATACTCGCTCATCGAGCGGCGATGCTGCTATTCGCAGTTTCGGCCGCTACACATGCTCAGCCGACGATTCCATCCGAGTTTGACGCACCTGGAAGCTCGCTCGATCGCCTCTTTGCGCTCGGCGGCGTTGGTTCGTTCCAAGTCTCGCAATCGATCGAGACTATCTATGAGGGGGGGTCATATCAGCTCGACATCGCTTTCAACAGCTCGGGGATATTTATGTTCTCGAGCGTCGGGTTGGGAGTGCTGAATTCAGGAGTCGGTGCCTTCAACACTGATCCTGGCGGCGACACATTCAGCATCACGGTGCGAGCACCTGATCCGGCTGTCGGCGATCTCGAATTGACGGTCACGCTGCGAGACGACGATAACGATGATGGGAATATCGATGCTGGTGAGGATGATGACGAGTGGATCAGTCCCCCGATCGAGATCGCTCCGGGCGTGGCAGTGTACAACATCGATCTCTCTCTGTTCGAGGACTTTAACCCTGGTGTGGGCAACGACCTCCCCGACTTCGCAAACGGACCGGTTGGCGCAATGCTGCTGACATTTCAGACCTCAACCTCGCTGCCCGGCGGCCGAATTGAGGTACCTATCACACTCTGGATCGACCACGCGGGAGTTTATTTCGGCAATCAGACGCTCCCCGGAGGCGGTTGCCTCGCCGATACCAACGGCGACGGCGTTCTCTCACCCGCAGACTTCTCGGCCTGGGTCTCGGCCTTCAACACCATGGCACCCGCCTGTGATCAGAACGGTGATGGAGCATGCTCACCAGCTGATTTTTCGGCTTGGGTTGCGAATTACAACGTCGGCTGCTGAACTCGTTCACCAACATTCAATCTGACCCCAGAGCTTCCCGTATCCGCCCCGCGGTGCGGGTTGCTCATTTATACGACACGCGGGCAAGCCATTGAAACACGGAAATTCGTGTTGCACCACTGGCAGGTGCGTCGACTTGGCCGCCGTGCCTTGCACACTGTGGCGAAGAGTGTGAAAGGCGAAGGCGAGCGAACTTCCAAGCTGAGACGACAGAAGTGTAATCAATTGTGGTGATTATTCCGAGTAGGCTTCTGCGAATCATATATGACTAGCCTTCGGATATCAGAGTCATGACCGAGTATGAATGCAGCCCCATGGTCACGCCATGGGGCTGCAGCATTCAACCAAGATGACAGGGCAATTGTATCAGCAGCCGGCGTTGTAATTCGCAACCCAAGCCGAGAAGTCTGAGGGAGTGCAGATCCCGTCGCTGTTCTGATCGCATGAGGGGGCCATGGTGTTGAAGGCCGAGACCCAGGCCGAGAAGTCTGCGGGTGAGAGAACGCCGTCGCCGTTGGTATCGGCGTAGCAAGGTGTGGCGATCGGTTCGGGTTCGCCGGGTATGTCGTGGCTGTCGGTCCAGTTGGCAACGAGCGTGTCATAGTCGCTCCGATCGGCGAGATTGTCGGCTGTGAAATCGCCGGCCATCGGGCCGATATGCTCGCCGAGAACATGGAACGGGTCATAGACGTTCGCGAGGATGGCGTAATCGTCCGCGTCCACTTTGCCGTCCAGATTTGCATCGCCGCGAGTGAAGTCTTCGATCAGCTCCGACTGAAACACGGGCGTACCCACTGGCAACGGGTCGCCAATGGCAGGCACACTCGGCGCGGCAAAGTAGACACTCACGACATCGAACAATTCAACCGGATCGGGAAATCCAGCCGGGAGAGGAAGTTCGGGGAAGTCGGGGTGACGGCTGTCATATGCGAGTTCGGCCAACCCGACATCTTCGGTCCCCATAATGGCTCGTCCGACATAGCCATCGTTGATGTAGACGTCGTAGTCGGAATTGAACGTGCTCGTGAGGAAGTTTGTGTCGAATCCTGAGATGTCTCTGTAGTCGATTTGGACTTTGAATTTAAATTCATCGGATCGTATCACGCCGCCGTAGTAGACATGGCCGAATCTGGAATGCACGCGAAAATCGGCGTTTCCGACTGACTCGTTGGCACCCCAAGTGGCGTCAGCAGGCGTCCGAAGTTTCGCACGGATTCGGTAATCTGGATTGACCTGGGAATGTGCGCACGTTGACAGTGTGCCCGCCACGATTGCGACGAGGGGGAGCATGGCTTTCATCATTGAATCCTCAGTATCCCGCAGCAGTGACCGACGGCTGCAGCGCCTGTGCCATCCGTACAGAGCCCTCGTCTTGACACTCTTGAGGAAAGCCCTGTATGCGGCGGCCTCGTAAAGGAGTGTCCCGGTGCATGGCAGATACATGCTTCGATAAATGGAGTGCTGTGACATCGGCAGGCGATTAGCCATTGGGTCGAGACGAAGCCGGGTCCAGTATGCGGTACGAAAGCGCATCGATGCCGCAACCGGAGCCATGAACGAACTCCAATGGATCTGTCATATCCGACGCGCTTTAGTCTGGGCAGCCGCTATTGTAATTCATGATCCAGGCAGTGAGATCAGATGGGTCGAGTTGGCGATCGCTATTCTGGTCCGCAGCGTAGTTGCCGGCGTTGTACGCCATAACCCAGGCACTGAAATCGGCTGGTGTAAGCAACTCGTCATCGTTCATGTCAGCTGGGCATCCGGGCTTGTCGAGTTGTCGAAGCAGCGCGGCCTCTACGTCGAGCACGCCACCACCCGCCAGCGTTTCGAGTTCTGGTGGCAGATCAACATAGGTCTGAGCGGAGCGTTCGATCACTCTCGATACATTCCTGGGCGAATGATCCCAGCCCACGCCATGAATGAGCGCAGCCGCCCCCGAAACCCAGGCGGTCGAAAAACTCGTGCCCTCACCGATCTGGTATCCCCCACCGACATATGCGCCGATCGCTTCAACACCCGGCGCAGCTACCACGATGTGATCACCGAGGTTTGTGAAGTCAGTGATATGATTTTCGAGATCGGATGCTGCGACAGCAATCGTTCGATTGCCGTTCATAGCGGCAGGGAACTGCGCTGCACCTGAATGACCATAGTTGCCGGCCGATGCAACCACTGTAATCCAGTGGTCACGCGCCTCGTCGACAGCGTCAAGCAGAACAAACGTATCAATCGATGTGCCGAGACTGAGATTGATGACGTCCACTCGTCGATCGATCGCGTAATAGATGCCCTTGGCCACTCGCCACGAAGTTGATTCTCCGTCACTATCCAGGACGACAATCGGCATGATGCTCGCGTCCGGGGCGACGAGACTGATCATTCCAGAGATCATCGTGCCGTGGCCGACAAATTCATCCGGCATCCCGTTGCCGCTCGTGTCCACACCCTGCGCAATGTCATCGGTATTGGATGAGTTGGTGATAAAGTTCCAGCCACCAACGGCACGGCCATTGAGAAGCGGATGGTCAGAATCTATACCCGTATCGAGTACAGCAACTGTGACCCCCGCACCGGTTGAAATTGCCTGTGCCTGTGGAACATTCATTCGGGCAACCGCGAGTTGTTGCTGATAATCATCGGTTGACCTGCTGCCATAAAAGCTACGCGTGTCACCACCTGGGTCGCTCGCGGTGAAATTCAATTCCTCTTTGTCGAGGTCTGGATCGCCGAGGACGATCGATTCGAACTCATCGTGCGTCAACAAACTGGGAAGTTGGAGCAGATATATCGGCCGCCCATCGATCGAATCGATGGTAGCTGTGCCATAGCGAGAATTGAAATCGTCGATGCTTGCGCCGGGAAAGAGCTGAACAATGACCTGGTCACTCACGGGCTCGTCGCCATCATCGGCGTGAGCCAGTCCGGATGCAGCAACCAGTGCCGCGACGTAGAGTCTCATTGAACGAAATCGACAACGCTTCTTCATGACCACGATCCTAACGCAACTAGACCGCCCCACAAAGCGGGATGTTGTGCATTCCTTGCAGCTTCGGCCTGTATCCGAGATAGCCTGCATGGTAGGTCTTCGGTTCGATCGTCCTCGTGCCGGTGAAGCTCCGAGAATATGAATGCAGCAGTCTCGTCTGCTAGTCGCCAACGGTTGGCGATCACAGATCGAGCACCAGCATGCATGCATGCATGCACGAATTAAGCCGAATTGCTCACCGGCAAGGGAAACTACAGCCCCTGTTTCACAACCTCCGAGCACAACATGGCAATCAGAGAGATTCAACTCCGATATTCGCCGGGCCGAGACCCAGCCGTCACCGAGCTTCATTCGTGATCCCATCGGATCTGCGGGCGAATATTCACCGTGACATGCGAGATGCAGTGTGTCATGCGCAGGTGTCATATTCAGTAGTCGTTCGAACGTCGCCTCTTTGTTTCGAAGGACGGTCGCATCACGATTCGCTTCCGTAATTGCATCGAGTTCAATGTTAATCGATGGTGCGAGATCATCCGCGACGCCGACAGCCAGAAGCCCGACGCGTCCCGATTGAGGCCGACGAGCGATATCCGCGGCCCAGGAAAGACTCGGCGCAACAACCGTCGTGCATCGCTCCACAATATATCGGCTTCCTGATCGCAAGCAGGCAATCGGAAGCTGGGCAAGATCGCCCGGGAGCACGAGCACTACACGACTGGCGCGGTCGATAACTTCCTCTAACCCTCCGAATATCACCGATCCGAACATATCGAGTTCGTCGTCTATTGCTTTCGTGAGTTCACTCGATAATCCACGCCCGATCGCGTGTCGCACGATCGCTCGATCCATGCTGGAAAATAGCACATTGCAGTGCTTTGCCACCTCTGATTGGGATGCACTCCGTTCATCGATTGACATGTCTGAGTGCGTGAGCGTCAAGCGACAAATGCTATCGCCTGCGAAAGCGATCGCTATACCGACGGCGTCTGGGGGCATGGTCGATTGGATCGCACTGAGTGACGGCACCGCAGATTGATTGGCAGCGCCGCCGGTTTGTGATTGGATCCGCATCTCCTCGCTCGCCAGGCGTAATTCAAGCTCCTGGAGGTGTTGTCGAAGTCGCATCACATGAGATGTATCACGCGCCAACGCTCTCGCATCCTCGAGCTGAGAGAGAGTTGCAGCGATATCGCTCTCGATTGAAGATATCTCATCGTCATGTACCGTATTTCTGGTATTCGCAGCAGCGTCTCGCAGGGTTCGAGCGTGTGCGTGTTCGATGATGCGGAATGCGAGAGTTGGATCATTTGTGGCTATCGCCAGTCTCAATCCCTCCTCATAGACTTGGTGGGCTCCGCCTGACGCTGCCGCGCGCAGTCGATCGCCCGTGAACGCACCACGACGTCTTTCTACAGCATCGATCGCCCGATCAAACAGTTGCCGTGCAGCGAACATGTCACCTGAAAGCCTGGCGATGGTCGATGAAACTGCAAACAACGGCGCATCGACATCTTCGAGGCCAAGTCGTTCGGCGAGTTCGCTCGCATCGGCATGCGACTCTCGAGCTGTGTCGAGTTTACCAATCGACGCATAGGCTTTCGCATGGTCGATGAGAAGCCTTGCACGTGTCGGATCGAGCGGTTGAGATTCAAGGGTTGCACGGAAGATCTCTGCAGCTTCCGTCGCCCGTCCAGCACTCAGAAGCAGGCTTCCCCTGAGTGCTCTTGCTCTGATCACTGCTTGCTGCTGACCATGCGATTGATTGAGCTGCTCGGACTCTTCAAGCCGCTGAAGCGCAGCATCGAGCTCACCGACACGCCCGAGTGCGATACCCTGGGCGGCCAGAGCGCGGGCAAGCTCGGTTTGCATGCCGGCTTGGCGGAGCGTTTGGATCGCTTGCGGCAACCGATAGAGCGCCTCGCGATGGTCGCCAATTGCAAGAAACAGCTCGGCCGCCTCGGCTTCCAAACGGGCGGCTTCGGCTTCATCATTTGCCGCTCGAAACTTGGAGCTCGCGTCAAGAAAGAGAGTGAGCGCTTCTCGCAGTAGCCCTCGCCTGCTGGCAAGATCTGCGAGGTTGCCCTCGACGATCGCCTCGCCAAAGGCTTGATTGCAGGAACGAAATCCTTGGAGTGCGGACTCGAATGCAGACTTTGCTTCGGAGAATCGGCCAAGATCCAGCAAGGCTTCGGCCTTATTGCTTGCGAGCTGGGCTCGCAGGCTTGGATTCTGCCCAACGGTCGCAAACGCCAGGTCATATCGCTCGATCGCCTCGTCCGGGCGATCGAGCATGCGCAGCACAACGCCCGCGAGCATGATCGCGGTCGCCGATCGATCGTTGTCGCCTTCTGCTTTGAAGATCTCACCAGCGCGTGAAGCGAGAGAGAGCGCTTCTTCTCGCAAACCCAGGACATTGTGCGACTGCACCGCCGTCATGCAGGCCTCGGCGAGCGCGATGTTATCTCCTGACACTTCGGCTGATTCAATAGCCCTTTCGGCTATTGCGATCGCCTGTTTCATTTTGCCCGCGTACGAGAGTGCGTGACAATGTGCCGAAAGAGCCCTTGCTATCAGCCGCCTCGATGCAGCACTCTCGGCGAGTTCGATCAGCCTTGCGGATGCCGTGACGCCTCTGTCGGGATCCTCCATAGTGATCGCACGGCAATCAGCGATCCATGATTCGATCGTTCGGTCCGCAGTGCTGTCAATGCGCAGCATCTCGGTCAGCTCGGCTGGATTGCTCATCAGCATCTGTTGGAACTCGGGATGAGGTGACTCAGGCAATCTCAAATGGCTCCGAGCGGAGTACACGATCGACCATCCTGATCTCAAGGCGGGCCGTGCCTAGTTCGACATTTCCCTGCCATTCACCATCGCTTTCCGTGAGCTCGGTTTCGGTATTTCGGGTCAGAACGAGTACTGTCGTTGCTGGAACACCATCGAGTATGACATGGATTGAATGCCCGATCGGACCCTGATCAATAAACACATCGACCGTGAGTTCGCCCTCTTCGAGCATGAGTTGACGCCGACCAGCGGCCGCGGTCGAACGCAGGCCTGCCACCGGACGCAAGCTGTCATAGATCAGTTTCAGGAGTGATACATTCTCTTGTTGACCGATTGTTGCGTGAAGTTCACGCCACATGATCTGGTACGCGCGATGCAGCGAAGTGCCCGGCGCATCGGCCGAATCGTCGCTCATCGCTGCTCGCATGACGCTTGAGAATCGCTCGCGAACCGCGACCAATTCTGGTTCACTTTGGCAGAATGCAATGAGACGCTCCGTCGCCGCTTGGTCCAGATCATCCAGAGCCTCGCGGGCCAGCAATTCGAAAAATTCGTTCTGGGGCATCATGGGCTTGTCCTCGACAACCTTGGTCTGGCCTATAGGAGCGTTCTAGATCGCCCTGGATACCGCAGAACGCTCTTTATTCTCCGCCAAGCCCATCCTGCTCCGCGATGATCTTCGCGAGTTTTTCCAGGCACCTCTGGCGCGTAGGTCCGATACTTCCACGGGGTATGCCCAATTCCTCGGCAACCAGTTCGTAGCTCACATTGGGTCCTTGTGTGTGAAGCCGGACCAATAATTCACGACAACGTCCTCCGATTTCATCGAGGCCACGGTGGAGTGAATGGAGCAACTCCTGACGGTCGATCTCAAGTTCGGTCGGCTCTTCGATGGAACCGAGCGAGAGTTCCCTCTTGTACTTCTTCACGTAGCGGGCACACGCACGAGTTGTGGTCGTGATCAGCCACTTTGGAACTGATTGTGCGTCCCTGAGAGACTCGAGGTTTTTGTAAGCCGCCAGGAAGACCTCCTGAAAGATGTCATCGCATGCAGCGTCATCAAATCGGTTCCGCTTGGGGATCGAGTAGACGAGCCTCGAATGCTGGTCAACGAATGATCTCCAGGCGGCCTCATCGCCATTGAGGCATTGCTCCACAAGCTGTGCAAGTGTTTGATAGTTCATTGTTAGGTTTTGTCACTCACTCGCCGGTGCCCAGTCTACCGCGCCTCACTGGCTTCTGTCGGTTGCATTGGATGCCTATGTGTCCTGCTTCAGGCCTTTGCATTCGGTGGAACGAAGGGTCCATATTTCCCTCGACTAGGGTATCTGCGATGGCATCCCGAGATCCTCTCGCTGTAGGCGTGAGTACCGCCCCAGACAGGGCAACACAACACGCGCGCTCGGGAGGCTGATCGTGAAGATTGTGATCTTGAATTGGGCACCAATCTGGAGGGGAGCCCATCTCGGTGGAGGCGTCAACGGCTATCTCAATGCACTCGCGCCAGAACTCGCTGCAAATGGGCATGATGTCACAGCTATCTCTGCGGGCCTCCTGCATACACGGCACCCTCAAGGGTGCCTGAGCCGCCGACACGATGACTTTCGCGGCGTGCGTGTCATTGAGATCATCAACTCCCCTGTGCTCGCGCCGGCAGCGGCACAATTCAGAGAGCCGATGTCGGAGGTCAGTGCTCCCGAGCTTGAAACCGAACTCGAGCGTCTACTCATGCTCATCAAACCAGACATTGCACACTGGCACAACATCGAGGGATTCTCGGCAGGGTGCATCGATATCTGCCGCCGTGTCGGTGCCAAGGTTGTTTACTCACTGCACAATTACCACACGCTGTGCTCGCAGGTGACACTCTGCAAGGGCCATGAGAAGCCGTGTCACAACTTTGATTCAGGCCACGCGTGTTCAACGTGCATCGACGCACCGGATCCTTACAGCGAACGGCTACGAAGACAGGACGAGTTTGTTGCGGGGCAAGAGTCATCGCGTTTACATCTTGAGAAACAACGTGCTCTGGCTCTGGCTCATCTGAAACACGAGCTGAGCTGGCCCAAGCGTATCGTCCACCGAACGTATGCCTTTATGAATGCTCACATTGCTGTACGACGTGCCGGCGGTGAACATCTGGCTCACACATTGCCCGGAAAAGCGATCGAATCGCCCATCGATCTCGCCGTCGATCCGGTGCGCCAAATATATTCACTGCCGCTTCTCGACACAGATCGACTCGGCCAGGCGTATGCAGCGCGAGCCGGACCCGCGTTGACCAACGAAGCTCATCGCGATCCGAGCAGCGACAGATTACTGGGCGCTCATGCACGGCGGCGTGCAGCGATGGTCAGCATGCTCAATCGCTGCGATAAGGTATTGGCAGTATCTGATTTCGTACGCATGAAGTACGTCGCCGAAGGGGTCGATTCGTCGCGAATCATCACACAGCACATCGGCACTTCATGCGCGGAGCACACTATACGTGGTTTTTCTCCAAATAATCGTACAAACACATTGCGATTGGTGTTTCTCGGGTTCAACCATTTCAATAAAGGGTTGCCGTTGCTTCTCACAGCGCTACAGGGCATGCCCGGGGAGGCGCTGCGGCAGATCAGCCTTTCGATCTATGCACCCGGTGTGCAATCTATCGGCCCCAGCTTCCGCAAATTGCACCCCCCACTCTCCGAGCTCCATATCCGCGACCGCTACGAACGAACAGACCTGCCAAGTATTCTCGGCGGGCACGATTTGTGCTATGTCGGAAGCTCTTGGTGGGATCCACTGCCTCAAACAGTGCTTGAGTCTTTATCTTTTGGCGTGCCTGTGCTTGGCGCCCAGGCGGGCGGCATCCCTGATGCCGTGCAGGAGGGCAAGAACGGTTTTCTCTTCCGAGCCAATGACCCTGCGGCACTTAGGCGTCGTATCCAAGATGCACTCGAATGCTTCGGAACCGACAACTGGCCATCCGAGATCGACCGGCCGAAATCGATCCCTGAGCACTCACGAGAACTAATCGATCTGTATCGCTCACTCGTTCAGCTCCATGATCACGGCACAAGCCAAGATGCGTATACACTTCCAAGGACATCGAATCGGCGATTCGGTACAGATTCGTCCTCGGGTGAATCCAGACATTTACATTCAGCGCCATCCATTTCTTGCCCGCCACTCCAAACCGAAACATCCTCTTGATTGAAGCCATGCACGACTGATCTGGATATCAGACGCATTCCAACAGTACTTCAGCAGCTTCAATGTACAGATACCATCGTCTTATCCCGAATGTAGCCTCGCTGTGATATCGCAAGCTTCACTGCAAGAGTTGCGGCACCAATGGCTCTGCGACACAGATCAAATAGACTCCAGCCCTGACAGCGGCCGCCCAGCCTATCTATCCTCATGACGCCGAGGGGACCGCCGCCATGGGATTTCAAGTACGAGTACTCATCACGGTCATTCTGCTACTCACTCTGCCGTTGACGGTGAGCCTGATCACGTGGCAGGGGCTGAAGTCCATGGATCACGAGCTGCTTCAGGTAGCCGAAGAGTTTTCGGAGTCTCGCAGCCTACAGCCGATCGATGTGGAACTGGCCGTGGCAACATATGCACTTCAGCAAAATAGTACTGAGTCTTCCGATCGCGCTCGGATCAGTCTCCGAGAAGCCGAGAGGTTGCTTCTGCAATTCTTGGCGGATCAGTACAATGACGTGTCGGATGAAAGCCATCAAGCAATGGAATCTACACGTGCCTATTTGGCATTGAATGAAATCAAAGATCTCATCGGCCCTGCTTGGGACGACCTTGCATCGAGTGACAGATTGCAAATGGTGCATCGAATTCGTGACGTCATCCATGAGTTGTATGTAGACGCGGAAGATGGCGTACTTGGCGCACCTGCGGCCGCAAGAGTCGCTCGTCAGAATACACTTACACTCGTTGTGATCTCAAGTATTGCATGCGCACTGGTCTGCGTTGGCTTCCTGCTATGGTCGTCACGTGATGTCTTTCTCCGCTTGCGAGTACTTCACAGTGCAATGGCAACTGACGTCGATAATGACCCTTCACGTTCCGCAAGGGATCTACCTGGCGTTATGACCCAACTTGAAGAGCTGAATCGCCGATTACATCATAAGATTGAGGAGAAAGACCGTGAGATTCTCCGTCGCGAGCGTATGGCCAGTATCGGACTCCTTGCGGCTGACGTTGCTCATGAGATCAACAACCCACTCAACGCTATGCTAGGACTGAGCGAGCTCTCGCTACGCGCCGTATCGGCGCCCATCGACGAATCTTCACGCACCGAGCTACAGGAGTCGTTAAATGTAATTCGCCGTGAAGTTATCCGTTGCCGTGGCATCACACAGCGCTTAATGGCAATGGTCCGTGGCCCAAAGTCCCCTCAGTGGCTCGATGTTATGAGGCTCATCACTGAGACCGTCGAGGTCGCCCGGGCTGCTCGTCCAGATAGGGCCGCATGCTATCGTGTGTCTAACGCAGATCGATCGATACGGCTACACACTCCTTCCGAAGAACTGCGACAGATTCTTCTCACGCTGCTCATCAATGCTGCTGATGCGGTAGCCACAAACGGTGTGATTGAGGTCGATGCCCAGGATACCGCTGACGAGATCGTTATTCGTGTACGCGACAACGGGCGCGGCTTTACCCTAGAAACTCAGAATGATTTTGCAGTTCCATTTGCTACAACCAAGAAGAGCGGAGATGGACTTGGATTGGGACTGTCAATTGCGTACACAATCGCAGCGGATATCGGCGCAACTATCAAAGCGCATAGCAATGGACTCGAACAAGGCAGTCTTTTTGTCATTGCATTCACGAAGAAGGAATCCGTCTTATGACCGCTTCATCGAGGCGAGTACTCATCATCGAAGATGAATCCTCTCAGCGGCTCATGTACGAAAGGGCGTTGGCGCGAATGGGGTTTGGGGCTGCTTGCGCCGACACACCCTTACATGCCAAAGCCGAACTTGCAAGTTCTGACTTTGCCGTTGTGCTGCTGGATCTCAATCTCGCTGGTGAATCAGGAATGACTTTGTTTGAGGAGATCCGCGATCTCTATCCTCATATATCGGTCGTGATTGCCACTGGCTACGGCACGCTTGATGCGGCGACGCAGGCCATCCGCATGGATGCTATCGATTTTCTATCGAAGCCAATCTCACTTGACGAACTCGAGAACGCAATGGAGCGTGCATGGTCACGGCATCAGCTCGTACAGACGCCGATCGCTGATCTTGTTGCACCAAAATCAGACGAGTATGACCAAGCATCCATCGACAGTCTCCGTCGGAGACGAAGCCTGAATATAGAAGATGCGGAACGGGACCTAATAATTGAGGCTCTCCGACGGTCAAACGACAATCGCAAAGCTGCTGCACGCATGCTCGGAATCAGCGAGCGAAAGCTCTACTACCGTTTGTCGCAGTTTCTACCGAGAGATAATGGATCAAATCGGGACTGACGAGCCCAAATCTCAGGTCAGCATGACAACTCATGCGCATCGCCTGCCCCCCTTGGAATACGGATGCTCTCAACAAGTTCCTGGATTTCCTGCGGCGGTTCCGGAGTGATATTGGACACAAAGAATGCCACGGCAAAGTTGATTGCCATGCCGACGGTCCCGATGCCCTCGGGGCTGATGCCGAGCAGGTAGTTGTCCTTGGACCCACCCATGAACTTGAAGTAGATGATGTAAGCGGCCGTGAAGCCGAGGCCGCAGATCATGCCCGCGACCACGCCCTCGCGGTTGGCGCGTTTAACGAAGATCCCCAGGATGATCGCGGGGAAGAAGCTGGACGCCGCCAGACCGAAGGCAAAGGCCACGGTCGCTGCGACATAGTCGGGCGGGTAGATGCCAAGAAGTCCCGCACCGCACACCGCGACGGCCGCAGCGATGCGTGCGACGAGGAGCTCTTTCTTCTCGGAGATGTCCGGCGCGATCATTTTCTTGAAGAGATCGTGGCTGATCGCGGTCGAGACGACGAGCAGCAGACCCGCGGCCGTCGAGAGCGCCGCGGCCAGACCACCCGCGGCCACGAGGCCGATGACCCAGTTTGGAAGCCTGGCGATCTCTGGATTTGCGAGGACCATGATGTCCTGGTCGACGTAGAGCTCGTTGTCGTTGTCGTCGTTGAGTGCGTTGGTGACGACGCGCTCGCCGTGTGTTCCGCGAGATTCGTCGTTGAACACAGGAGCGCCAGCAAATGCCGATGCCTGAGCGCCGTCCTTGCCTCGGTACTGCACCTTGCCGTCGCCGTTCTTGTCAACCCACGCGAGCAGGCCTGAGGTTTCCCACTTCTTGAACCACTCGGGGATCAGCTTGGGATCCTGGACACCCTCAGCCGCGGCGGTCTCGGCGCTGTAGTAGCTGCCGTTAACGGCGTTGATCAGGTTCACCCGTCCGAACGCCCCGATCGCGGGGGCCGAGGTGTACAGGATGGCAATAAAGAACAGCGCCCAGAACGCGCTGATGCGTGCGTCGCGGACGCGGGGCACGGTGTAGAACCGGATGATCACGTGCGGGAGGCCCGCGGTACCGACCATGAGGGCCGCGGTGATGCAGAAGATGTCAATCATGCTCTTGGAGCCATCGGTGTAGCGTGCGAAGCCGAGTTCCTCGTTGAGCCCGTCGAGCTTGTCGAGCAGCGTGATCTGCTCCCCCGCTGCGATCTGAGAGCCGATATCGCCCGCGAGCTCGCCGCCGAAACCGATCTGCGGGATCGGGTTCCCGGTAAGCTGGATGGCGATGAAGATCGAGGGCACCATGAACGCGAAGATGAGCACGCAGTACTGCGCGACCTGTGTATAGGTGATGCCCTTCATCCCGCCGAGCACGGCGTAGAAGAACACGATACCCATGCCGATCAGCACGCCGATCGTGATATCGACCTCGAGGAACCGACTGAATACCACGCCCACTCCGCGCATCTGCCCAGCCACATATGTGAAGCTGATGAAGATCGCGCAGATCACCGCGACGAGGCGCGCGAAGTTGGAGTAGTACCGATCACCCACAAAGTCGGGCACGGTGAATTTGCCGAATTTGCGCAGATACGGCGCAAGCAACAGCGCGAGCAGCACGTACCCACCCGTCCACCCCATGAGGTAGACCGACCCGTCGTAGCCCATGAACGAGATCGCGCCGGCCATCCCGAGGAACGACGCGGCGCTCATCCAGTCGGCGCCGGTCGCCATGCCGTTGGCGAGCGGGTGAACACCCTTGCCCGCGACGTAAAACTCAGAGGTCGAGCCCGCTCGCGACCATATCGCGATGCCGATATAGAGGGCGAATGTCAGCCCGACGATGACAAAGGTCCATGCCTGCACGCTCATCGGTATCTCCCCTGCGAGTGGCCCGGGTAGTCGGGGCGATCAGTCCTCGGCGACGCCGTACTTGCGATCGAGCCTGCTCATGAGCCGGACGTACACAACGATGAGCAGAACGAACGAGTAGATCGAGCCCTGCTGGGCAAACCAGAAACCGAGCTTGAAGCCCGAGCCGGGCAGCTTGAATTGGTTGAGCCAGTCGGCGAGCAGGATGCCGAAGCCGTACGAAACCACGAACCAGATCGCGAGCAGGATGAGCACGTAGCGGATGTTCTCCTGCCAGTACTTGTGCCTGAGCTCGACATCGCTCGTCTGCACCGGTTGATTGTTCGGATCGATCTCGGACATGGCCTGTCCTCCTACACCTTGCTCGGCCCGTTGGCCTCGTTCGTATGACTATCGCTGTACGCGGCCGGAGCCTCCGGACTTCAGGAGTGACTCGACTTCTGCTGTTGCCACCGGGTTGATGTCGCCCGGGATGGTTTGCTTGAGACACGAGGCGGCGACGGCGAACTCGAGCGCGTCGCGTGTGCTCGCCTTGGTAAGCAGGCCCGCGATGAGGCCCGCGGCGAACGAATCGCCTCCGCCGACACGGTCGACGATCTGGATGTCATATCTGCTGGAGCGGTACGCGTTCTTGCAATCCTTGTTGTCAAGCATGATCGCTGACCAGCCGTTACGACTCGCGGAGTAACTCTCGCGAAGTGTGATCGCGACCGTGTCGAAGCCAAAGTCTTTCTGAAGACGCGTCGCAAGTTTGGCATAGCCCGACTCATCGAGTTCACCCGAATGGATGTCGGTGTTCTCTGGCTCCAGCCCAAGCGAGGTCTGGGCGTCTTCTTCGTTGCAGATGCAGACGTCGACGTGCTCCATGAGCGGGCGCATGACCCGCTGCGCCTCGGCCGGCGTCCAGAGCTTGGCGCGGTAGTTGAGATCGCTGCTGACGCGCAGGCCCTTGGCTTTGGCCGCCTTGGCGAGCTTCGCAACAGCGTGGGCCGGGCCTTCACCGAGTGCGGGCGTGATGCCCGTCCAGTGAAACCACGTGGCGCCCTCGAAGACATCGTCCGCGTCGAATGAATCCTCATTGACCTGGCTGATCGCCGAGCCGGCGCGGTCGTAGATCACGCGCGAGGCTCGCTGGCTCGCGCCGGTCTCAAGGAAGTAGATGCCCAGGCGTTTGCCCTCGCGCTTGATGCGTGAGGTATCAACGCCGAACGCGCGGAGGCTGTTGATCGCGGCCTGCCCGATGTCATTGGCGGGGATTGTCGAGACGAACGCGGCATTGATGCCGAAACTGGCGAGGCTGACGGCGACGTTGGCCTCGCCCCCGCCGTAATTCACATCGAACGACGACGCCTGCACGAGCTTCGAGAAGCCCGGCGACGAGAGCCGGAGCATGATCTCACCGAACGTCACAACCCGCTGCCTGCCCGCCATCGACCGCTCCATTACGTGCACGAACCGAGCCGCTCGACGATCAGATCCAGATACGCATCCTGATCCATCGCCCAGTACCGCTCGGAGAATACCTCAACCTCGTTCCACCCGTGAAACCCTGCCGACTCCACCTTCGACCGAATCCCTCGCACGTCGATCACGCCGTCGCCCATGAGGCCCCGGTCGGTGAGCAGGTTGTTCGTGTCGAGCTTCCAGTCGCAGACATGAAAGCCGAAGATTCGTCCGTCAGCACCGACGCTGGTGATCTCATCGTCGAGATCGGGATCCCACCAGATGTGATACACGTCGAGCGCGAGCCCGAGCAAAGGGTGATCGAGTGCGTCCGCGACCGATCTCGCTTCGGTGATGCGGTTGATGCAACTCTTGTTGTCGGCGTACATCGGGTGCAGGGGCTCGATCGCCAGCTTCACCCCCGTCTGCTCGGCATGCGGGAGCAGGCGTGAGATGCCGTCGATGACCTGGGCCCTCGCGTCGGCGAGCGACAGGCCGGGCGTCGCGCCGACCACAAGCACCAGCATGTCCGCGCCGATGACCGCCGCGTCATCGAGGAGCTTGCGGTTGTGATCCAGCGACTCGGTGCGCACCCGCTCATCGAGCGACGTGAAGAACCCGCCCCGCACGAGCGCAGGCACGCCAAGCCCTGTTCCATCGATGATCCGGCGTGCTTCGGCGACACCGATCCCGGCGTATGCGTCGTCCCAGACGCTGACACCTCCGATACCCCGCTTCGCGTACGCCTCGCAGCATTGACGAAGCGACCAAGGCTTGTTCGTCCGCGTGTGCACGGCACACTTCTTCAGATCGATCGGTGATGCGGCCACGCTCAGAGCGCCTCGACGTCCATCCAGCGTTTCTCTTGCCAGCTCTTGAGCCCGAGCTCGGCGAGCAGCACGCCCTTGGCGGCCTCGCGGACCGTCCAGCGGAAGGGCTCATCGAGCGCGACGTGCCGCAGGAAGAACTCCCATTGCACCTTGAACGCGTTGTCGTAGCTCGTCTGCTCGGGCACCTTCTGCCAACCTTCATAGAAGTCGATCGGCTGAGGGATGTCCGGGTTCCACACCGGCTTGGGCGTCGCGCCGAGCGGCTGGATGTAGCACTCGCGCAGCCCAGCTACCGCCGAACCTTTCGTGCCGTCGACCTGGATCGTCAGCAGGTCGTCGCGTCGGACGCGTGTGCACCACGAGCTGTTGAACTGGCAGACGACGCCGTTCTTGAGCCTGAAGATCGCGTACGCGGAATCGTCAGCGGTCGCCTTGTAGGCCTTGCCCTGCTCATCGACGCGTGACTTGAGGTCGATGTTCGCCCACGACACCAGGCTTTCGATCGGGCCGCACTCGCCTTCGAAGACGGTGTCGATGACGTACTGCCAGTGGCAGAACATGTCGACCATGATGCCGCCGCCGTCCTCGACGCGGTAGTTCCAGCTCGGACGCTGGGCGGGCTGATCGGGCATCTCGCCCGAGAAGACCCAGTACCCGAAGTCGCCCTTGACCGCGAGGATCTCGCCGAAGAAACCCTGCGCGATGAGCGTGCGGAGCTTGCGGATGCCGGGGAGCCAGAGCTTGTCCTGCACGACGCCGTTCTTAACGCCTGCGCTCTCGACGATCCTGGCGATGTCGATCGCCTCGTCGAACGTCGTCGCGGTGGGCTTCTCGCAATAGATGTGCTTGCCAGCTTTGGCCGCGGCCTCGACGAACCGCCTGCGATACTGCGTCGCCGAGGCATCAAAGAAGACCGTGTCATCCTTGTTCGCAAGAGCCGCGTCGAGATCGGTCGTGTAACGCAGAGGCTTTCCGATCACATCGGGACCATGCGCCTCGGCGAGCGCCCGGAGCTTGTCCTCGTTGCGTCCGACTAAGATCGGATCGGGCATCAGGGTGAGCTCCGGGCTCACGCGCACGCCGCCCTGCTTCATGATCGCCAGGATGGAGCGGATCAGGTGCTGGTTGGTGCCCATGCGTCCGGTGACGCCGCTCATGATGATGCCGATGCGCTGCTCTGCCACGTTCACTTTCCTTGATGGTTAGCCGCGTGCCGAGCGCACGCTCTCGATCGCCCGCTTCGCGTTGTCCGTGATCCGCTGATAGTCGCCCGCCGCGATGGCCTTCGTGTCGACGAGTGCGCTGCCGATCCCGACCGACACACACCCGGCTTTGACCCAATCGCCAGCATTGTCGGGCGTCACGCCACCGGTCGGCATGAGCCGGAGGAAGGGCATCGGGGCCAGCACACTCTTGATGTACCCGGGCCCGCCCGTGTCGGCGGGGAAGACCTTGACGATGTCGGCACCCGCTTCGTGCGCATCGAGGATTTCGGTTGGCGTCACACCGGCAGCCATCGCGGGCACGCCGAGGCGGTGGGCCGTGTCGATCACCTCACGCCTGAGCACGGGGCTCACGACGTATTTCGCGCCCGCGTCGATCGCGCGCTGGGCCTGATCCGCGAGTATGACCGAGCCAACGCCCACGAGATGCCCGTCACCGAGTTCGCGTGCGAGTTGGCGGATGCCGTCGATCGCGCCGGGCACGGTGAGTGTCACCTCGATCGCGTGCACGCCTCCCGCAATGAGCGCCTCGGCGGTTCGGAAGAGCTGGTTCTGATCGGGCAGCCGCACGACCGCGATCACGCCGTCCGCGACCAGCCGCTCGACCACTTCTTGTGATGCTGCGATCGTCATCGGGTCCATCCTATCGAGAGTGCTGTCTACAACGCCCCCGCCGCACGACGCAGGACTATGCCGTTCCGGACATCAGAAGACCGTTGGCGAGTCCCTGAACTCGGTGGGCGTCCGCCCCTCGTTCATCCGGAACCACCTTGTAAACGTCGCCGGGCTCGCAAAGCCGAGTTCGTCGGCTACATCCGCGATTGGGGTGCGCCGGCTGATCAGGAGCACCTTGGCCCGGTCGAGCCGGCGCACCGTCGCGTACCGCGCGGGGGTCATGCCCGTTGAAGCCACGAAGAGCCGCGTGAGATGACGCCCCGAGATCCCAGACGCCGACGCAAGCTCATCGAGCGAAGGCGGATCATCCAAAGCCCCTTCGATCATCGACGCGGCGACCTCAACATGATCATCCACATCGAGCGTACTCACAGCGCCAAGCGCGTTTCGGCTGGTGGGCCAAGCCGAAAGAATCTGGAGCAGCTGAATCGCAGCCGACACACGCGGGCTCGACGGATCACCCCAGGATTGACGAGCATTTTCCGCGATTGAAACGATCTGTGAGACCTTCTCACCTAGCTCCGATGCTCTCGGGAGTACCTGCTCTTTCACGAACTCGATCTCCGGATCGAGCATCAGCTTGAAGTGGTAGACGACCGCGTCCTTGGTTCGCTTCTCGAGCGAGTAGCCGTGCGTCTGACTCGGGTAGGCGATGTGTCCGATATCCGATTCGAAGCCGAGCCACTGGTCGTCGATGAAGAGACGCCCTTTGCACCCTGCGATCACATCGATCTGGATGCTCCGCTCGTGGTGGTGCGGCGCGATATGAAACGGCTCGGTGATCGCGTGATACGCCGACGATTCGACCGCCCCGGGGTGCGCCAGAACCTCAAGCCCCGCTTCTCTCAGCCAGAAATCACTTACGATCGCCATTATGGCTCCCTACTCTGGCACCCGAGCGTGCCCGACAGCAGAATATGCCAATACAGACACCCGTGCATCGTCTGCGGGTATCATCGAGCCAGAGAATCTCTGTCTGAAGGGACCGCGCGATGATCAGGCCCGATACCAACCTCACCCCGAAGGATCTCCTGCCGCGCATCGGGCGGATGTGGGAACTCTCGGCCGCCAAGGTCCGGGCGATCGACGCCGATTTCCAGCCCGGCTCGCCCACGCCCGTCTTCACCGTCGAGGGCAAGTACTCGCCCCAGGGCTGGACCGAGTGGACCGAGGGCTTCCAGCATGGCTCGGCGGCCCTGCAATTCGACGCCACCGACGACCGCATTTTTCTTGATCTCGCGCGTGAGCGCACCCGCCAAGCCATGGCGAGCCACGTCACACACGTCGGCGTGCACGACCATGGGTTCAACAACGTCTCAACCTACGGCAACCTGCTCCGGCTCGCCAGGGAAGGCCGATTTGCGGCGCACGAATACGAGCACGCGTTCTACGACATCGCCCTGAAAGCAAGCGGTGCGGTCCAGGCCTCGCGATGGGCAAAGACCACCGACGGCACCGGTTATATCTACTCGTTCAACGGCCCGCAATCGCTCTTTGTCGACACGATCCGCTCGTGCCGGGCGCTCGCGTGGTCGCACATGCTCGGGCACTCGCTCATGGGCGAACGGGACGAATCGATCAATCTGCTCGGCCGGATCGTCGAGCACGCTCGCAACACCGCCCGCTACAACATCTACTACGGCGAGGGCCGCGATATCTATGACATCCGCGGGCGGGCCGCACACGAGAGTCTCTTCAATACAAATAACGGCGACTATCGCGCCCCATCCACGCAACAGGGCTACAGCGCGTTCTCAACCTGGACCCGCGGCCTCGCGTGGGCCATGTGCGGCTTCCCCGAGCAGCTCGAATTCCTAGCCACGCGAAGCGACGAAGAACTCGCGCCTTTCGGCGGGCGTGATGAGATCGAGGCCTTTCTGCTCAAGGCCGCCGAGGCGACGTGCAATTTCTACCTTGAGCACACCCCGACCTGCGGCATCCCCTACTGGGACACCGGCGCCCCACGGCTGCACGAACTTGGTGACTACCTCGATCGACCCGCCGAGCCCTACAACGACATCGAGCCGGTTGACAGCTCGGCCGCTGCGATCGGCGCTCAGGGCTTGATCCGCCTCGCCTTGCTCCTCGATGAACGAGGCCGACGCCAGGATGCGCAGAAGTACATGGCCGCGGGTCTGCACACGCTCAGCACGCTGCTCAACGAACCATACCTCTCGACCGACGCATCGCACCAGGGCCTGCTGCTGCACGCCGTGTACCACCACCCCCGCGGCTGGGACCACATCCGCAAGGGCCGAAAGATCCCCTGCGATGAGTCGTGCATGTGGGGCGACTACCACCTGCGTGAGCTCGCTTTGCTCGCGCAACGCATGGCAGAGGGCAAGCCCATGCTCAAGTTCTTCGCTGAGCAGTCCGAGGCGGTGCGGGCATGAATGCCAAACCCGTCGCACTCGTCACCGGAGGCACGCGTGGCATCGGCCTTGCCATCGCGCTCGAACTGGCCCGCTCCGGATTCGATATCGCGGTCAACGGGCGTCGCCCCGAGAGCGATGTCAGCGATGCTCTGAACGCCATCCAAGAGGCCGGCGCACATGCTGCCTACATCCGAGGCGACGTGGGCGACGACGGCTCACGCTCGGCGATGCTGGACGAGATCCGCGATCGCTTCGGCAGGCTTGATGCGCTCGTCAACAACGCGGGCGTGGCGCCGGACGTCCGAGCGGACCTCACCGAGATGAGCGAGGCGAGCTACGACCGCGTGATGGGCATCAACCTGCGCGGCCCGCTCTTCCTCACGCAATCCGTCGCCAGGTGGATGCTCGAGCAGCGAAATACCAACCCCGACTTCCGCGGCAGCATCATCAATGTCTCGAGCGTCAGCGCGACCGTCGTGAGCATCAACCGCGGCGAGTACTGCATCTCGAAGGCCGGCATCGCCATGGCGACGCAGCTCTGGGCGGCACGTCTCTCGGACCACGGCATCGGTGTGTACGAACTCCGCCCTGGCGTCATCGAAACCGACATGACGTCCGGCGTCAAAGAGAAGTACAACGCGCTCTTCGAGCAGGGATTGACCGTCGAGCGCCGATGGGGCAAGCCCGAGGACGTCGGCCGGGCCGCCGCCATGCTCGCGCGGGGTGAACTCACCTACGCAACAGGCCAGGTCATCACCATTGACGGCGGCTTGACACTCCCGCGACTCTAAGCGCGCCCGAGATACTTCAGGGGCAGCCAGCCTCGAACGCGGTTTGATATGCGACGGCGTCATCGGGCGTGATGTTGCCGTCGCCGTTCCAATCCGCGACCGTCTCGCCCGCTTCGTATGCCTGGTAAAACCGAACCGCATCGAGAAAATCGAGCGTCCCAAACGGCTCGGCGAGATCCATCTCGCAGCAAGCGAAGTCGTCCGAGGGGTCGACATTGATCGCGATGTTCGTCAAGGCCGCCTCGTCGTCCATGCGGAACTCGATGCGATCCCAGGTCTCCGGATAGACCACGACGCCTTCCATCGAGAGGTTCGTGAACGCCGGCACATTGGTGAAGCTCGTCTCGCCGCGTGAGAGGTTTTTGAACGCGACCGTGCAGGATCCGAGCCCCGAGTTCGCCGTGAAATCAAGCGTCAGGCGGAGCTGAGCCCACTCGCCGCGCGAGTACCAGCCTGAGGGGATACTCGTTGTTTCTTGGAGAATGGACGAAAACCTGCCGCCGCGAACAAGGAACGTGGTGTTATTCACGATGCCGAATTGGATGCCTTCCTCGTAGGCGTTGTTCACGATGAGGAGCGCATCGCCCGAACCGGTCGACCCGCCCGAGCGCAGATCGAATGTGATCTCAACGTTCTGGCCGTCGTAGTTTGGTGGCGTGAATCCAAAGTCCGGGTTGTTCTGGCGCGAGTAGATCCCTTCACGGCCCTGCACGCCGATCGGGGTCACGACCGGGCCTGAGGGGTGAGAACTATCGACCTGCATGCTCGCCACAACGCCAGCGCCGGTGAAATCGCGAGAGAGCACCCAGTTGTCCTGCCCGCCCAGATCCTGACCGAGCTGCGCACCGAAGTTGAACGTGTAGACGTCGTCGGGGCCGCAGCTCTCGCACGGACCGTCGGTCGACGCCGGCGGCAGCGGATTCCCAAGTCGCAGCGCGAATTGAGCCTCGTAGAGATTCGGTGGGTTGGGTGTGAAGCCGTCACGCCCGGAGCCCTCAACCACGGCCTCGGACTCGCCCGCGAATGTGTTCAGCGTCTGCCCCGTAGGCGTGCAACGCACCCCGACAAGCGCCCCCCGCGGCATGATGTCCGGTTGCGCGACCATCCGGCCGCCCGTGCCGAGCGTGTCCACATTCCAGTGCGCGTGCCGAGCACCCATCGGTGGGCCGGAATCGGAATCCCCCCCCGCTCTGCCGGTGTTCACGATCGAGACCTCGGTGATTGCGTTCGCATAAGGAAGAATCTTGTGATAATCGAACGTACCGCCCATCGCGATGCCGCGGGAGTACACAGAGCCCATTGTCAGCCCGCCGAAGTACAGCCCGTGCCGCGGGATGGCATCGACGACAAAGTCCTCGATCAGCGCATCGAACGAGTTCGCGATGAAGAACGCGTGGTGCATCGTCCGCAATGCTTCGGTATCGGCGCCGATATCGACATCTCGGATCGTGATGTGCTTCCCGCCATTGACATTCACCGCGACGCCGTCCGTATTCCGGAATGCGACATTCTCGACAAATCCATTGATCACGGCGTTCATACAGACACCGTTGTATCCCGGCTCGAGGTTGTGATTGGCGTCGGTCCATGTGTAGGTCCGATCCATCCGGATCGTCAGATCACGAATCCCGACGTTTCGAAGCACGTTCGTCGGTGTTCGGACCTGCGGCGACCACGCCATCCTCGCGTCGAACTTCAACGGCTCCTCGAATGTGATCGTATTGCCCGATTTGCTCTGAATCCTGTACATCGAGCGGATCACGCTCCTTGTGGATGGCAGGATTGCATCGTCGTTCTGAGCCGTAAACGTGTATCCATTCGCCCAGACCCCGTCGCCAAAGAGATGACGAAGCGTGCTCAGGTCGTCGTCATTGTCGACTTGGATAAAGACATAGTCACCCTGCGAGAACTGCGACGCGTTCGAGACCGTGATCTGGCGATCACCGAGCAGAGCCGTCGAAGTCAAGCTGCTGCTCGGGCTGCCCGTCGACCAACTCGTGCTCAGCGATGTGATCGTCGGCACGCCGGTGCGGTATGTTTCGCGGCTCGGATGGATAAACCAGATCATCCCGCCGGAGTAGCCCCAGAACGGATAATGCGCATGTGATTCATCGAGTGACTTCGTGAACCGGAGTGTCGTCTGGTCTCTGCCGGCGCCAGCCAGTATGAGCTTATCGCTGTGGACGAAGACCGGGCCCGAGAGAATGTACTCCCCCGGCTCGAACACAAGCGCGGCGCCAATAGCGTGCGATGCCGAGAAAGCCCCGGCGATCGCGACCGCGTTGCGGATCTGTTCCGTATCGTCGATGCCGTCGTCGGGCGATGCGCCGAATGTCGATACGTTGACGATCATCCGCCCGTCGGCAGTCGTAGGCAGCGGCGACGTGCCCGACTCATAGCCGGCGTACGACACATTCGGGATATTGGGATGTGCATCGGGATTGGCTGCGTAGCTCTGCCAAGCGGCCGAGAGCTGCGCCCCGCAATTCACCGCGCAGAGCGAGAGCACTGCCGAAGTGAGTATCCCGGATCGTAATCGATTGCGGCTCATCGCTACCAGTTCCACATCGTGCCGTCTTCCTTCCGGTTGACGGGGAGGTACGCGGGTACATACGGATGTTTCTCGACCGAAGACTCGTCGAACTCCACACCCAGTCCGGGCGAGTCACCGGGATGGACGTACCCGTCCGAGAAGGTGTACTGCGCCCCGAAGATCTCGCGGGTTTCTTCGGAATGCAGCATGAATTCCTGCACGCCGAAGTTCGGCACCCACATCCCGAAGTGCAGGCAGGCCGCGATACACACCGGCGACATATCCGTCGCTCCGTGGCAGCCCGTGCGGACGTGGTAGACGTCGGCGAGCGCCGCAATCTTGCGGAGTTGCGTGATGCCCCCGCCGTGCGAGACGGTCATGCGGATGTAATCGATGAGTTGCTTGCTGAGCAGTTCCTGGCAGTCGTAGATCGAGTTGAACACCTCACCGACCGCCAGCGGCGTGGTGGTGTGCTGACGGATAATCTCGAATCCCGCCTGCAACTCGCACTGCACCGCGTCCTCGAGCCAGAACAGGTTGAACGGCTCGAGATCGCGCCCGAGTCGCGCCGCTTCGATCGGTGTCAGCCGGTGGTGAACGTCGTGGAGCAGATGAACATCTTCGCCCACCGCTTCACGCACGGCCTCGAAGAGCTTGGGCGCGAAGTTCAGGTACTTGCGTGTCGACCAGATGTTCTCCGGAGGAAGTGCGCGGTCGGCAGGCTCGTAGAAGTACTTCCCGCGTCCGACGCCGTAGGTGCTATCAAGGCCGGGGATGCCCGACTGCACGCGAATCGCCCGGTAGCCCTTGGCCGCGTAGTCCCGCACGTTCGCGACGGCTTCGTCCAGGTCCGCACCCGATGCGTGCCCGTACACCATCACGCCCTGACGGCTCGCACCGCCCAGAAGCTGATAGAGCGGCACGCCCAATGCCTTGGCCTTGATGTCCCAGAGCGCCGTGTCGATCGCACCGATCGCCGTCATTGTGACGGGCCCGCGACGCCAGTACGCACCACGGTAGAAATACTGCCAGATGTCCTCGATGTTCCGCGCGTCGCGCCCGATTAGACACGGGATCAGATGATCTTCGAGATACGACACGACCGAAAGCTCGCGCCCGTTCAGTGTCGCGTCGCCGAGGCCGGTGATGCCGTCCTCCGTCGTGATCTTCAGCGTCACGAAGTTCCGGCCCGGGGAGCACACGAAGACCTTGGCGTCAACGATTTTCATGGATGGCTTTCTCTCTCTGATGTTGCCGTTGCCCCGCCGCGAAAACGGGCGAGACAGCTCAAGATGGAATCGGCGGTCTGCTTGGCCGCCCGATCAGCGGGCACGTCTTTCCAGCGCGGATGCGTGGGCTCGGCGGTGAGCGGACCCGCGTAGCCGCAACGCACAAGGCCCCGCAGGAACGCCTCGATATCGATGAGCCCAGACTCGCCCGGGAGCAGACGCTCCATCACGGTCTGCTCATTGATCGAGCGCCCCTGCACGAAGTCGTTCAGATGCACCGCAACGATGATCGATGGATCCAGCTCCGCGATCTGCGACTCCGACTCGCCCGCGCACGCCCAGTGGAAGCAGTCGAGCATCAGCCCCGCGTTCGGGCGATCGACCTCGTCGAGTAATTCGAGTGCGCCTCTCAGATCGTGCACGAACTCGTGCTTCTTGCCTTCGCGCCGCGATTTCGGTGAGACGTACTCCACCCCGAAGGCGATACCGAAGTCCGCGAGGATGTCCGCGGCCTGCCTGATCCGCTCGACGTGCATCGCCATATTTGCAGCGAAGTCGAGTTCATCGCTAAAGGGCAGCACGACCGAGGTCGCGCGTTCGTACCCAAGCTCCCTCGCCACGCCCGCCCGCCTGGGCAGGTCCGCGATCTCCCGAGCCCACTCGTAGGCATCGACGCCGATCTTCTGAGCGGTCAGGCTGCAATACCCTGGGCGCAGACCCGCAGCGGACATTTCATCGCGGAAGCGATCGACACCGAAGCCGATCACCGCATCGGTGAAGCGGTTGAAGCGGATGTCCAGCCCGTCGAAGCCTGCTCGCTGCGCAATACCGATCGACTCGGCGGGCTCCGCCTCGATTGCGATCAGGTCTGGCATGAGGCTGGCGTACACACGAGGCTCCTACTTCAACGCCTCGAGGCCTTCGCGGCAACGGTCGAGCACTTCCATGCAGCGCAGGGCGCTGGCGGGCGTCACCACAAGCGGACGACCGCTGCAGATTGCCGCGTGCAGGTTCGCAAAGAACCGCTTGTACGGGTCGCGAGAGGTCGCGGTGTCTTTCCACTCGCCCTCGTTCCAGACCATGTCCTCGTTGTTGTACAGGCGATCCGACGCCGCCCCGAGATCGAGTTCCCGCTCGGGCATCTTCGACCAATCCACACTTCGCCAGCGGAGTTCCTGAGTGGTGCCCTCGAGGCCGCCGCTGGTGCCCATGATGAGCCACCGCTTCTGCGGGAACGCGCACGCGTTGGTGAGCTCGATGTCAATCGTCGGGTGACCCTCGCCGTGGAGCACGAGCTTCATGTGCTGCTCGGCATCCCCGAGCGTCAAGCCCGGCTTGAGATCGAGGAAGATCTCGGGCTCGCCCTCGCCGAACAGCTCCATCGCCTGATCGATGAGGTGGGCGCCGTTATTGGTCAGCGCGCCCCCGCCGTAGCGGCGCATCGCCTGCCAGTCCCATCGGCGTGAGAAGAAGTGCCACGCCATGCGGATCTGCACGATCTCGCCGAACGTGCCGGCGTCGATCAGCTCGCGCACCTTGAGGAAGTGCCCCTCGAATCGCCGGTTCTGGAAGGGTGCGATGATCCGTCCCACTTCCTCGGCCGTCGCGATCATGTTTCGGGCCTCGGCCGCGGACATCGAGAAAGGTTTCTCGACGATCACGTGCTTGCCCGCGCGGAGTGCCCGGATCGTGTGCTCCTCGTGCAGATGGCTTGGGGTCGCGACCACGATGACATCGACCGCGTCGTCCTCGACCAGCGACTCGAACGTGCGGTGAACCCCGCAGCCGAAGAGCTCGACGGCCTCGGCGAGCCGCTCCTCTTTCGGGTCGGCCACCGCAACGACGCGGAACTTGCCCGGCATCTCGTTGATCGTCATCGCGTGGATGAGCCAGCCGCTGCGGCCAAGGCCCGCGATACCCACGCGGACAATCCGGCTTCCCTGCGGGCTGCGATCCTGTGGCACATTCACAACGATCATCGTTTCCTGCTCCCGGCTCTTGTACAAGCCGCCGTTCTCGCTCAGCCGATCAGGCACCCGCTCACCGCATCCTCGGGGGCGACGCCCACATATCCAGGCTCGGCCCGAGCGCCCGCTTCACCGGGTCCGTCGCCGTGTCGAGTTCGGCAATCGTCTCGGGCGAGAGCGACACACCCGCGGCCTCCACGTTCTGCTTCACCTGCTCGGGCGAACTCGCACCCACAAGCACCGAGGTCACCATCGGCCGAGACAGCAGCCACGCGAGAGAGAGCGTCGACATCGAGAGCCCCTCCCGCTCGGCGATCGCGCGGACCTTGGCGATCGCCCCGAACGTCTCGGCCTCACAGCCGGCCTCACCGTGGCGGGCCTCCTCGCGATCGTTCGAGAAGTGACGCGTCCGCGCCCGACCCACCGGCACCTCGTCGGCCGAGGCGTACCGCCCGGCCAAGAGCCCCTGCGCCACCGACGAGTAGCACAGGATCCCCGCGTTCTGCTCTTTGAGATGCGGGAGCAGCTCCTGCTCGACCGCGCGGAAGATCATGTTGTACGCGAGCTGATTCGTCGTGCACTCGGCAAGCTCGGTCCAGTTCGCAAAGTCCTCGACCCCGAAGTTGCACACGCCGATGTGCCGGATCTTGCCGGATTCCTTCAGCCGGAGCATCGCGTCGGCCGTCTCGGCCCAAGGGTGCTGGTGCCGGGGCCAATGGATCTGATACAGATCGATCGTCTCGACGCCGAGGTCCTTGAGCGACTGCTCGCACTCCTCAATCAACTCATCTCTCGCGAGCGTCGGCCCCATGGGCTTCGAGGCGATGACGACCTGATCCCGGCGTCCCTTCACCGCCTTGCCCAGAAGCCGCTCGGACTCGCCCCCGCCGTAGGCCCGGGCGGTGTCGAAGAGCGTGATGCCCTGATCCATCGCTGCGTAAATGGTCGCGATCGCCTGGGCCTCCTCGAGGCCCGCGTAGGTCTGCGACCCGACGGTCGTCATACACCCGTATGCAATGCGAGACACCTTCAAATCAGTGCCGTTGAGTGCCGTGTACTGCATCATGGTTTGTGCGTCCAAAGGGGCGGCTCGCTCCGGTCACTAATGTACAGCCATTCAGCGCATCTGGCCCGATATGGGCGGATTGTAGCAGGAAATTCTTGAACATTACAACGAATTGCACACAATCGCATCCTCACCGATAAAAATGTATACAAATCCCATTCATCACACATTTTATGGGCTATATCAGGCTTGAACGTCGGTTGATGCTACTTCGCACAAACCGCGATTACGAGCGGCAAACGCGTGTATGCACTCGAATGCACCTGCATAATGCTGTAAATTTCTTGTTGCGTCCCATGCAAATTCCGTTATGCTCCGGCGCATACAGGAAGGAGACTTCTGGGTGTCGATCACCGAAGTGGCCAAACTTGCCGGGTTCTCCCACGCGACCGTCTCCCGTGTTCTCAACGGGCGGGCCGGTGTTTCCGACGAGGCGGAAGCCGCCGTCCGCAAGGCGATGCGCGAGCTTGGATACAACCCCTCGGGCCGACGCCCGGGCCCCAAGCCCAAAGATCGGGCGGGGCTCCGCAACGGCACCATCGCGCTCCTGATGATGCGGACCGACGCCATGCTCGTCCGCGCTCCGGTGACAGCGGCCGTTCTCCACGGCGTTGAAAAAGCACTCGCCGACGCCGATGTCAACCTCATCGTTGGCCAGGTCCAGGACGAATCTCGTCTGCCCCCCACTGTTGCCAGCGAGCGCGTTGACGGACTGCTCCTTCACGGCTTCCTGCCGCCTCGCCAGATGATTGAACAGCTCGCGAACACGCCGAGTGTGTGGCTCATGAGCCCCCGAGACACCGCCGGCTACTTCGGCAATCGTGTCAGCCCGGACAACGAAGCTATTGGCAGGCTCGCAGCTGAGTATCTGATCCAGCAGGGACATACGCACATCGCCTATCTGTATTGCGACCCCGGACACCAGGGATTCGAAGCGCGTAAAGAAGCATTCGTCCATACCGCGAATCTTCACGGCGTCCAATGCGACGTCATCGAACAGGGCCGACCGGCAACTCAAGATACCGTCCATGCCACGCCTGAACGCTTCATTCCGGTCATTGACAAACTGCTGAATCTCTCGAAACGCCCGACGGGCGTTTTTGTTCCTCGAGACCGAGCCACTGTGATTGCTCACCGTTTGCTCGAGCAGCGCGGCATCGATCTATCACACGATATCGAGCTTATTTCATGCGATAACGACCCTGTTCTCTCGGGTTTGAACCCGCTCCCCGCCACAATCGACATCAACCCCGAACTCATCGGACGCGAAGCCGTCGCGTTGCTTCTGAGAGAGATCAATTCTGGAAACGGACACTCGCTCCGTCAGCGCATTCTCGTCGAGCCGCGCCTGATCAGGCCGGAAGAACACCCAAGCTTTGTTCCCGAGCTCAAAGTACGCCCGGGTTTGTCACACGCACACCCCTGACCTCGGCCTGGAGGAGGCCCGGTCATTGTCGGATGGAGCCGACGCACCAACCGAGGAGATCTGAGATGGATTCGAAACTTCGTATGCTCTGTATTGCACTGATGGCCGCAGCGGGCACCGCCCAGAGCCAGGTTCTTGTCTCCGACGGTTTCGGCGACGGCGACCGCGACAACGACGGCGTTGCCGAGGGCCCCGTCACCGACGCGGGCGATGTCGGTCAGGCATGGTACTTCGCCCGCGGAAGCTCGGCAGTCACGGTGAGCGTGGCCGACGACGGCGCAGGCATCGGATCCGGAAACGCGCTCGACTTGGTCTCTGATACCGCAAGCAGCCGGTTTCTGATCTCCAATTTCGCAGCCACCACATTGGCAGACGGCGATCGCATCACCTTGGCGATGGACGTTCGCATCACCGAGAGTCCAATCGACCCGGTCGACTCAGGTGGTGCAGGCGACGGCGACCGCCGACTCCGCATGGGCCTCTACAACGGCCGAGGCACCAATGTGACGGAGGATACCTCCGACATTCTGCTCACCGACGACGATACGGGATACAACATCCAGATCGACACCGGCACAGCCGACGGCGGCACCACCATCACCGGCCGAGGCGATCCCGCACCGAGCTTGCTCGGTGGCAGCAGCGTCTCGATGGGTGCTTCAGGATCGGACCCGGCTTCGGCTGCAACAAATACGTCCAAACGCTACGAGTACGTCATCCGTCGTGTCGGCAACGACCTCAGCTTCGCACTTGTCGTTGACGGTAATGTTGCCCAAGAAGGCACGATACTCGAAGCCGACCTCACCGCAAACAATCTCGATTACACCTTCGACACAGTCGCATTTGGCACGAGCGGTGCTGCGATCGATTACCGAGTCGACAACATCGAAGTCCTCTACGTCCCCGTGCCCGAAACCTCGGCCTCGGAAGACGGATTTGAGGACGGCGACCGCGACAACGACGGCGTCGCCGACGGCCCCGTCAATGATGCCCTCGATCTCGGATTCCCGTGGTTCTTCGCTCGCGGCGTGAGCGGCATGCTTGTCGACGTCGCCGACGACTCGGCTGGCATCGGCACCGGCAACGCGTTCCGCGCGTTCGTCTCTACGACCAGCACTCGGGCCATGATCGCCAGCATCGACCCCGTCACACTCGCCGACGGCCAGAAAATCGCGTTCCAGTTCGATGTCCGCCTCGATGGCTTCGCACCGGACTCCGATCGGCGATTCCGCTACGGGCTGTACAACTCAGAAGGTACTCCGGTTGTCGCCGATACCAGTGACAGCGTCACCACCGATGACGACACCGGATACATGGTGCAAATGGATACCGGCGTCAGCCCCGACTCCAGTATCACGATCCGCCGAGATCTCGTCGGCTCGCTGACCGGTGGCGGCACCTTCGCACTCGGCGCAACCTCTGACGATCCGCAGTGGTCACTCGGAACGACCAAACGCACCGTTCGCCTCGAACTCGAACGCCGCGGCGACGAGATGGATGCACGGGCGTACGTCGATGGCATGCTTGCGACAGCCGGCTTCGACCCCACCCCCGAAACCTACACCTTCGATGAGATCGTCTTCTCGACCAACAGCATTCCGATCGTTTCGTTCCTGGTTGACAATGTTGTCGTCGAAACGCCAGCCGCATCGGTCTGCCTGCCCGACGTGAACCACGACGGCATGGTCTCGCCCGCCGACTTCTCGGCGTGGGTTGCCGCGTTCAACACAATGGCACCCGAGTGCGATCAGAACGGCGACGGCATGTGCTCGCCTGCCGACTTCTCCGCATGGGTTGCCAACTTCAACGTGGGCTGCCCGTGATGCTCAACCTTGTTCTGAACTGAGACTCCACGACAGGCTTTCGCCGGCGGGCACGTCGGCGAAAGCCATTCACACCCAGACCTGTGCCGCACGATCGAGCACAGCACAAACGGAGAAGGCTTCATGTTTGGAAGTGCTGAACGGCGGGGTGCGTTTACCCTCATTGAACTTCTGGTCGTTATCGCGATCATTGCGCTCCTGATCGGCATTCTCTTGCCCGCGCTCGGAAAGGCTCGAAAGGCGGGCAAAACCGCGCTCTGCATGAGCAATCAGAGACAGATCGGAATCGGGCATGGTGTCTACGGAGCAGCATTCGACGACATCATCATCTGGCCCGGCATCCCAGTGATCGGCAAGGATAACCCTGGGAACCAATCGATCTTCTGGTTTCAGATCATGAGCAACTATGTCATGAACGACCAGGGCGAACGCGAGGCACGCTCGGCTGTCTTCCGCTGTCCCGAGTTCAAATCCTTCCTCTCCGAAGAAGAACTCCGAGATACCGATCTGCCCGATCAGATCAGCTACCGCACCGGCATCGGCATGAACAGGCGGCTGCTTGCGCCGGATCCATTTGTGCGGTACTCCTATCCGCCCGAGCTCAACAAATTCAACATCCCCCGCAGCGCCATCTTGAACTACGGCGATCAAGCACTCAACGACACATTCATGTCACCGGATTTCGGTGATCACGGGATCGTCGGCCGACCCTGGCGATATTTCCAGATCAACTTCCCGGCGTCCAAGATCGTCAACGGAGACAGCGGCGGTACCTGGCTCGATGCAAGCCGAACGACGGACCCGAGTTGGAAGTACCCATTCTGGAACGATCAGCCTGGCGGCGCGTCATACGACCAACACGGCGACCGTCTCGGCAGCGGTGACCCTCACCGCCACGGTGGAGAGCAAGCCGCATATCTTTTCGCCGATGGCCACGCCGACAAGATGAAGAATCTCGACGCCGTGCAAGCAAGCATCGATCCATACAAAGAAATCTATGACGTACAGGAAATTTATGATGCATCACGGTAATCCCGTGCAAATTCACCTCGCTTCGATTCTTGCGGGAACAGTTGCGTTGATTTCACTACCTTCGGTCGCACACGCACAAGACCTCAGCGTGTCGCCGTACTTCTCCAGCTACGCCGTTATCCAACGTGACGCAGCGATCCGCGTGTGGGGTGAGTCCGAGCCGGGAGATCACATTGCAGCCGAGTTCAACGGCCAGTCAGCAAAAGCAACCGCCGATGACGATGGGCAATGGACACTCGACTTTCCGGCGATGAAAGCCGGCGGACCTTACACGCTCACCATCACCGATGGCGAAGAAACCGTCACCTCGAAGAACATCCTTGTTGGTGATGTCTGGGTCTGCTCTGGTCAGTCGAACATGGGATTCCGTATCGAGAACGACATCCGCGGCGCGGAGGCGATCGCCAACGCCAATAACAACCAGTTTCGACTGATGCAGATCAACCGCAGAACGTCGAACGATCCGATCAATCAGGTCGATTCTAGAGGCTGGCGACCCGACGGCCCCGATTACGCCGGGCGGTTCTCGGCGGTCGGCTACTTCTTCGGTCGGCAAATCCAGTCCGAGCTTGGCGTTCCTGTTGGGATGATCGAGTCAACCTGGGGTGGCACGCCCGCCGAAGCCTGGACTCCGGAGCCAGCGCTTCGCGATGGATCAGACTGGGCGCAGAACATTCTCGACTCGATCCCTTCGTACGATCGCTCTCCTGAAGAAACCGAGAAACTGGTCGCAGAGTACGAAGCCAAGCACGCCGCGTATATCAAGAGAATACTGACCGACGAAACCGGTCTCGCAGAGGGATGGAACAGCGAATCATACAATGATTCGGACTGGACAACCTTCGATGCGCCACAGTTCTGGGAGCCGATTCTCGGCAACATCGACGGCGTTGTCTGGCTTCGCAAAGCGATCACATTGACCGAAGCTCAGGCGAGTGGTTCCGCCACTTTGAACCTCGGTATGGTCGACGAATACGACGACACCTACGTCAACGGAGTTCGCGTCGGCGGACTCAACTATCCCTCGCCCGGGGCAGGTCGCAAAGAACGCTCTTACACTGTTCCCGCTGATGTCCTGAGAGCCGGCGAGAATGTCATCGCGATCCGTGTCGTCGACACGCGCAGTGCCGGCGGCTTCGGAAGCATGGCCGATGCGATGCACTTGGAAACCTCCAATGGATTCCTCCCCCTCGCGGGCACATGGAAAGCCAAAGTCTCGCATGACTCCAAGGCACTCGACGGCGAATTCCCGCTCGAAGGACCGCGCATGGTCACTTCGGCGCAGCAGCACCGCAGGCCCAGCGCCTTATACAACGGCATGATCCACTGCATCACCGGGCTGCCCGTCAAGGGTGTCATCTGGTACCAAGGTGAGTCCAACGGCGGCCGCGCCGCGGAGTATGCCTCGTTATTCCCTGCCATGATCACTGCCTGGCGCAATGCATGGAACGAGCATGGCCTTCACGGTGTCGGGACGGATGACCTGCCGTTCCTCTTCGTGCAGCTCCCCAATTACCACGCTCGCAGCGAAGCGCCCGAAGAGAGTGACTGGGCAGAACTGCGTGAGGCTCAGACCAAGGCACTCGATCTTCCCGCGGTCGGCATGGCCGTCGCGATCGACGTCGGCGAACCCGACGACATCCATCCACGCAACAAGTACCCCGTGGGGCAACGACTCGCCGCGATCGCGATGGCGGATGTCTACGGCAAGTCCGATCCGACCGCGCACAGCCCATCGTTCGCCGCCGCCAGCGCGTCTTCCGATGGCGTCGTGACAGTCGAACTCGATTCCGCGAAGGGTCTCCATACGACCGACGGCGCTCGCCCGAAGGGCTTCTCGCTCGCGGGTGATGACGGCGTCTTCATCTGGGCCGAAGCCGAGATCGCTGGCGATTCCATCCGCGTCTGGTCGCCCGACATACCGGACCCGGTTGAGATCCGATATGCGTGGGCATGGAACCCAGAAACGAACATTGTAAACGTAGGTGACAAGCCGATGGCCCCATTCCGTGCCAAACTCCGTGAAGGACACGAGCACGGCACCCATTAAGTAAGTTCAGTCGTAAGAGTGAGAATCATGATGAGCATCTCTCCGTTCCAACCACGACGCACCCTTGCGATCGCTCCCGCTGTTCTGCTTCTTGCAACGCAGGCATCGGCTCAGTCCGTGTCCGTCGATGTTGTCGCGCCATCATCCGTCGCACCTGGCGAGACGTTCGTCGCTGCGATCCGTGCAGCCGTCAGCCCATCTTCCTCGATCCACGCTGTGGCGGGTATTGCACTCGACTTTGAAGTCCAGTCGGGCCAGGACAAAGTCGACTCACTCAGCTCTCCGAGCTTCCTGTTCATGACTGACGGCACGCGGGTGTCTTCGGTCGGTATCGACGCCATCACTGGGATTGTGGCGGGCCAATGGGCCAACATCGCCGGCTCGAATCCCGACCTCAGCACTGCCAATCCGATCACACTCTGCACGATCGAGGTCACCGTCTCCCCCACCGCAACAGTCGGAGAGACGATCCAACTCATCGCGGCCAACCCACACCCTGCCGGTGGTGTCTTTCTCTATGACGATGCGAACCCGCTCCAGATCGTCGCCGCCCCGAACGATGCCGGCACATCGATCACGTTCAACGCCTCAACAACAATGATCGCCAATCCTTGCCTTGCAGACGTCAACGGCGATGGCGTTGTTTCCCCTGCTGACTTCTCGGCATGGGTTGGCGCATTCAACACGAACGCACCAGGTTGCGATCAGAACGGCGACGGCGCTTGCACTCCAGCGGACTTCTCGGCCTGGGTCAGCAACTACAACATGGGGTGCTAATCAGATGAAGCTCTCAGCCATCCTCGCACTCATTGCCGGTCTGCCGATCTCGGCCGCGCACGCCGACGACATCTTCGTCTCCAACGCCTCCGAGATCACATCCGCATTGTCGAGCGCGCAGCCGGGCGACGTGCTCGTCATGACCAACGGCATCTGGAATAACCAGGACATCAATTTTCAGGGCAACGGCACCGCGAGTCAGCCCATCACACTCCGCGCGCAGACTCCGGGCCAGGTCATCCTCACCGGCAACTCGACCCTCGAGATCGGCGGGCAGCACCTCGTCGTCGACGGGCTCTATTTCAAGGACGGCGTCCTCAGTGCCGGCGACCACGTCATCCAGTTCCGACGGGGCTCGACCTACGCACGCAACTGCCGACTCACCAACACTGTCATCGAGAACGTCAACAACCCGGACATCGAAGAACGTTTCTTCTGGGTCTCACTCTACGGCACCGACAACACCGTCGATCACTGTCGATTCGACGGTTTCGTCAACCGCGGTGTCACGCTCGTCATCTGGGACGACTGGCCCAACCGGCATGTCATCGAGCGCAACCACTTCCTCGATCGCCCGCGGTACACAGGCTCCGAAGATCCGAACGGCTTCGAGACCATCCGCATCGGTACCAGCGATGTCTCGATGCTCTCGTCCCAGTCCGTGGTCCACGAAAACCTCTTCGAGCGTTGCGACGGCGAGGCTGAGATCGTCTCGAACAAATCGCACGACAACACCTACACCAGCAACACCTTCCTCGAATCCAAGGGCACACTCACACTCCGCCACGGCAACAACGCGCTCGTCGACGGCAATTTCTTTCAAGGCAACAACGTCTCGCTCACCGGCGGCGTGCGGATCATCGGCGAAGACCACACCGTTCGAAACAACTACTTCGAGAACCTCGACGGCCGCGCCGGCGGCGTCATCGTCTTCGAGTCCGGCACACCCAACCCCGTGGTCAGCGAGTATTTCCAGGTCAAGAACGCCGTTGTCGCGCACAACACGATCGTCAACTGCACCGACTACGCCTTCCGGCTCGACGGCGGCTACAGCAGCACGGGACGCAACCTCCTGCCCGAAAACTGCGTCATCGCCGACAACGCCGTCACGACGCCCTCCAGCAACGCAGTCAGGGGACCGGACGACGGCATCACGTGGCTCGGCAACATGTTCCACGGCCTCGGTCTCGGATTCTCGCCAACACCGCCGGGCATCACGATGCTCGCAACATCGCCGTTTACCACCGCACCCGATGGGCTCCTCCGACCGAGCACAGGCAGCCCGCTCATCGATGCGGCCGACGCGAGCTATGCCCCCGCCCTCGACATGGACGGCCAGATCCGCGACGCGTCGCCCGACGTCGGCGCCGACGAAGTCAGCGCCCTCGCAGCCACCATCGGCCCGCTCACCGAAGACGACGTCGGACCCGACTGGTGGGGCGTCGAGCCCCCCACGCCTCAGAGCGGCACCGTCGTCATTCCGGGCGAATCGGCCGACCTCTTCACAGACCCGGACAACAACGGCACAACGTGGTCGATCGTGAGCGAGGTGACCGCGCTCACCGGAAAGGTCATCAAGTCGCCATCCACCGGCGGCGCCACCGTTCGCCCCGGCGAAGAACACGACGCCCTCGCGCGATTCACCATCGCGTTCGATGCCGCCGGCGTGTACACGCTCTACGTACGCTCGCGGGGTTTCAGCACCTCATCGGACAGCTTCTACGCACCCGAGGAGCTCGATGCCTCCCCCGAGTTCAACCAGTCTTCTTCGAACAACAGCACGTTCCGCTGGAATGCGCCGACAACAATTCTCGTTGAGCCCGGCGATGTGGGCCTGCCCCGCACCATCACCATCGGCAAACGCGAGCCCAACACCGAGATCGACGCGCTCATCATGAGCACCGACAACGGCCTCAGCGACAGCGCCCTTGATCAACTCGTTGTGCAGGACTCAGCCTGTCTGGGCGACCTCAACCACGACGGCAGGGCCGACTTCCTCGATTACAAGCTCTACATGAGCTGGTACAGCGCGGGCGACTTCGGTGCCGACCTTGACGGCAGCGGCGTCATCAATTCGATCGACCACGCCGAAGCCATCTTCAGACTGAACCAACCCTGCCCGTAAATCAGTCCGGGCTCAGTCCGTGACAGGCCAGAAGTAGACCATCCACAGGTCTTCACCCTCCAGCGGCGGCAACTCTTCGATTGCATCGCTGAAATCCGCGTGCGGCATATTCAGCGTCGCCATCCGGAAGAGCTGGTTATACATATCGAGCCGTGTCGGCTTGATCTGTTGATAGGGCCACTCCTCGTGCCCCGTCACGTAGGGCACCATGAATTCGATGCCCTTCTCGATGCTCCGGCCGTCGTCCGTCTCGTAGCCGAGCAGATCCACGCCGACCTTCTCCGCGTAGATCCCCATGTCCGTCAGCGCCCGCAGATTGAAACAGCTGTAGTCGGCCGCGACGGTGCGCTCGAGTTCGTGCGGCTGGCTGCCATCGGGCTCGATCTGATCACGCACACGCTCGAAGCCCTCCTGGACGATCTCCTTGGCGAGCCCGGTATTTCCTGAGAAAAGCGCGTACTGGGCGATCTGCGTGTGGCACCATGTACCGTGGTTGTTCTCCGCGTTGCGCTCGTCTTTACCGTGCTTGCTCGTCATGAGCCAGTCGGCGTACTCCTTGAACCAACCTCGCACGCCCGCGTCGTCAGTCTCCGCCCACGCCGGAGAATCACCGATCATCTCAACCGAGTCGGCAATAAAGCGGATGCGATTGGTCTCGATAATCCCGCTGTGACGCCCCTCAGAGCTCCCAGGCACGAACTGACCGAACTGCATCCGCGGGACCATCCGCGTTTCGGGATCGATGAACCAGGCCCGAAGATGCTCAGCAGCTCGCTCGGCGTACCGCTCATCACCGGTCACCTGATACCCCATCGCGAGCTTCCGCACCGCCTCACCGAAGTTGCCGAGTTTGTCCGCGTCGTAGTGGTCGCGGTCCGGATTGATCTCGCCGTCCCTGCGGATATATGGCAAGCCGTCCTCCTTCTTTGGATCGGGCCACCAGTACGGGCTGAGTGAGACGTAGTCACGCGGATCCCCGCTGGGCGCGGTGAACTTCCCACCTTCTTTTCCAGACACAACCGTCACGATCGGTTCAGCGAGCGCCGCCTCGGCCCCCGCGATGATCGCATCCCTCGCACGTACCAGATCCTCATCCCCCGCCTTGACCAGTTCCGCCGCTCGATCGAGGTCATCAGCCGAGAACAGATACAACCGCTCCGGCGCAGGCAGAGCAGAAGCCGACTCCGACGCGCCCACCTGGTGCTGGGCCACCGAGCACCCAACCCCAAAGGCCGACGCGCAACACACCCCACCGATCAGCCCAAGCGCCCGCTTCCTGACCCGCATCACCACACTCCCGAATTGAGATCGACTGGTCGCATAATTATCTGCACATTGAGTATGCCTCTTCCGGCTCCAGGTGTCAATAGACGCCTCAAACACCCCTATCAGCTCACAATCGGGCAACTCCGCCGATTCACCCACGGAACTTCGCATTGCACATTAACGCCGATCCGGATATCCTCTGAGCATGGCAGCATCGATCGTTGAAGTGGCTCAGGCCGCCGGCGTCTCACACTCGACCGTCTCGCGGGTCATCAACAACAGGCCCGGCGTCTCAAGCGAATCCGCCCGCCGTGTCCTCGAAGCCATCAAGGCCCTCGGCTACGAGCACCGCGAACGCCGGCCCGGACCAAAGCCCAAGGAGCGCAGACAGGTGGGGACCGCGAAATTCAGCCTCGTCCTGATCGGCGAGGAAGTCAATTTCACCACCTCACCCGTCGCCGCCAGCGTCTTCCACACCGTCGAATCCGAGCTCACCGCCCTCGACTACGAACTCACCGTCTGCCGCATCGGCGGCTCGAACCGCATCCCGCCCTCGATCGAGAACGCCTCAACCGCGGGCCTGCTCCTCTACGGCAAGCTCCCATCCCCCGTCGTCGCCAAGAGCCTCCGCATCAGGCCGAGCGTCTGGCTCCTCTCGGAGCGCGAGGGCACCGGCTACTGGGGCGACCGCGTCGGTCCCGACAACCAGGCCATCGGTGTCGCCGCCGCCGAGTACCTCGCGGGACTCGGACACAAGCGCGTCGCGATGGTCGAACTCCTCGGCCTGCACGTCGGTTTCCACGACCGAGCAACCTCGTTCCGCGAGACCGCCGCATCGCTCGGCATGACACTCGAAACCATCAAGGCCCACGAGACCGAGGTCGATCAGATCGTCGCCAAGCTCTGCAAGCTCTCACCAGAGCCGCAGGGCATCTTCATCCCGCGCGACCGCCTCACCGCACGCGTCATGCGGGGCCTGGGCCTCGCATGCCCCAAGCTCGCCGACAAGGTCGATGTCGTCTCATGCGACAACGACCCCGTCCTCGACGGCCTGCCAAAGCGACCCGCCACATTCGACATCCGCCCGGACCTCATCGGCAAACGAGCTGTCGAACAGCTCCTCTGGCGCGTCGATCACGCAGCCTCCGGCACTCGGTCCATCCAGACCGTCGAGCCCCGACTCGTGCCGGCGGACCGCGTTCGATGATCGAATACATCGTGATCGCAGGCTATCTCGCCTTCCTCATCGCCATGGGGCTGGTCTTCCGATCGTTCAACTCAAACGTGAGCGACTACTTCCGCTCGGGCTGCAAGGGCACATGGTGGCTCGTCGGCGCCAGCGCCTTCATGGGCGTCTTCAGCGCCTGGACTTTCACCGGCGCCGCCGGCTCCGCATTCGAATCCGGCTGGTCCATCCTCATCATCTTCCTTGGCAACGTGGTCGCCTTCGCTGTCCACGCACTGCTGCTCGCCCCCTGGTTCAGACAACTCCGCGCCGTCACCGCGCCAGAAGTCATCCGCAAACGCTTCGGCCCTGGCACCCAGCAGGTCTACGCATGGCTCTATGCCATCCTCGGCATGCTCCAGGCCGCCGTCTGGCTCTGGAGTCTCGCGGTCTTCATCGCGGCCGTCTTCGACTGGACCGGGATCGCCAAGAGCGTCGGCATGTCCGAGGTCCAGTTCGTCATCGCAGTCGTCGGCATCGTCGTGCTCACCTACTCCGTCAGCGGCGGCAGCTGGGCCGTCATGGCAACCGACGTCATCCAGAGCATCGTCCTCTTCCCGCTGACGATTCTTGTCGCAATCCTCTGCCTCCGCGAGATCGGAGGCATCGGCGAGTTGTTCCATCGCATCGACGAAGCCGGGCTCACCCGACACTTCTCGCTCATCTCTCCGCCTGGCGAACTCCAACCTAAACAAGATCACCCCGACTTCTGGAAGTACACCATGATCTTCGCATGGGCGACGATCATCTACAAAGTCGTCACCTTCAGCACCATCGATGTCGCACAGAAATACTTCGGTGTCAAAGACGGACGCGAAGCACGCAAAGCCGCACTTCTCGCCGGCGGGCTCATGCTCTTCGGCATGTGCTTCTGGTTCATCCCGCCCATCGTCGCACGTCTCCTCTGGTCCGACGACGTCATGGCCATGCAACTCAGCAAACCCGCCGAGGGCGCCTACGCCGTCGCGGGCCTCAAGGTCCTCCCCGCAGGCATGGTCGGGCTCATGATCGTCAGTATGCTCAGCGCCACCATGAGCTCCATGGACAGCGGCCTCAACAAAAACGCCGCTGTCTTCACGCGCGACATCATCCCCTTCTTCCAACGCATCACCGGCAAGGCCGAGTTCTCCGACAAGGCCTCGTTCCTGATCGGGCAGATCACCTCGACCATCCTCGGCATCACAATCATCGGGATCGCGCTCTACTTCGCCGCCCAGACCAACGGCTCGGGTGGCGGCAAGGGCGTTTTCGAGATGATGCTCGACATCGGCGCGATGCTCTCCCTCCCCATGGCCGTCCCGCTCGCGCTCGGGCTCTTCATCCGCCGCGTCCCGACGTGGTCCGCCGCAATTTCGGTGACAGCGGGCGTGATCCCCTCGGCCATCGCGTACTTCGCCGCCAAGGACGCATTCTCTGATCAGCTCGTGAGCTCACTCCCGGGCTTCCTTGCCCCGCTCTTCGACGGCGGCTGGCCCTACCACCTCAAGGTCTTCATCAACCTAGGCGTCGGTGTCGCCGCGTTCCTGCTTACGATGCCTTTCTGGCCCAAGGTTTCCGATTCCACGCGTCAGCGGACTGACGAGTTCTTCGAAACAATGCACAAGCCCGTCGACTTCGCCGCCGAGGTGGGTGAGGCCAACGACAGCAAACAGCTCACTGTGATCGGCGCGTTCACGGCCGCGGTCGGCGGCGGTATCGCTCTTCTTATCCTGATCCCGTCGCACACCTGGGGCGATCGGCTATCGGTGCTGTTTGTCAGCGTCGTTGTATTGCTGACAGGCGTAGGCCTGATTTGGGCGGGTAAACGCAATCAATCAGCCTGAGACTCACAACGTCGTCATAGCTTTCAGTCTGAATCGGCACTGAGGCTGCGTGTAAACTCACTGAAACTCGATTCAAGTCTTATTGATCAGCTTGTGCGGACCATTTCCTGGCATCGATATCATGTCCGGCATCCGGATCAGCTTCGTTCCATGCCTGGTAAATCGCCGCTAAATGCTTTGCGGCCGAGATCACCGCTGGATGATCCGGCCCATTCTTCGCCAAGCGAAACTCATACGCCTCAACACCCGGCGACACCGCATCCGAATATCGATCAAGCAGCAGCAGCGTTCGCGAGAGATTGCCCAGCAACGAGGCAGTGATCGAATGCCCCGCCGGGAGTGACCGCTTCGCACGCGTGACTGCATCTCCAACGAGAACGAGAGCTTCATCGAGACGTCCGAGGTCGCTGTACACGGTGGCGAGGTTTCCCATCGCATTGAGCGTTCGGGGATGATCGTCAGAAAGCTCGTGCCGACGTACCTCCAGAACATGTTCCATCAGCGTGAGCGCGTCAGAAGGATTGCCTCGCTCTACAAATAAGTTGCCAAGGTTGACCTCAGAAGTAAGCGTGTCCGGATGATCTGGCCCGAGCACACGCCGGCGTGCTTCGAGTGAACGACGGTAATAGATCTCCGCCTCGTCATATCGCCCGAGTTCCTGAAGCAAATAGCCGGTATTGCTCACCATGGTCATGGTGGTCGGATGCTCGTCACCCGCAACAGCCTCAAAGCCCGCAAGTGCTTCCTCAAAGAATGGTACAGCCTCGTCGAGCTTGCCTTGAAACACAAGCACACCGCCGAGGTTGGTCAGTGCCGTAAGGAGTTGCGGATCATTCTTGTTCAGAATCTGTCTGGATATATCTAAATTCTCTCTGAAATACTCGGCAGATTTGTCGAGGTCGCCCTGCGCCTGGGCGAGAAAGCCAAGATCGTTGAGACACTTGGCATAGTCGCGATGATTCTCGCCGTGCAGGCGACGATACCCGTCGAGTGCCTCGCGCTGCTTCGCCTCCGCTTCGTCATACCGTGCGAGATCCTGAAGAAGGAGCCCAAACTCGTTCGCGATACCGAGCGTGCGCTCGTCCTGCGGGCCAAAGTTCGCTTTGGCCGCATGATATGCCTCGGTATACAGAGGCTCGGACTCATCAAACTTTCCAAGCGACTTGTAGAGCCCCGCGGTCTCAGAGATCGAAGCGATGGTCTCAGGCGCATTGGCACCGAGTCTCTCTCGCCTGATCTGCAGCGCCTCGAGCTGCGGCGGAAGCGCCCGCTCGGCCAGTCCGAGTTTTTCAGTGCTCGTTGCCGTTGACTGCAACAGCGCCGCACGGATCAACGGATCTGCGGCGAACTTCGACTCGATCGACGCGAGCGTCTCGTCGATCATGTTGGCTTCGAGCGCTCGCAGAGCCACTGTCGTAAAGTTCACTTCCCCGAGTGCCTTCTCGACTGAAGTTCGTTCGCTCTCCGGAAATGCGCTCAGGATTGCAGTTCGAATATCGGCGCCCATGTCCTGCGGGACAACCGCCCCCAAGCGTTCGGTCTCGAAGTCCGCCACTCTTGCAAGCTGGTCAGCCCGTCTCTGTGCGTCGTTCCGTTCACGGCTTGCGATGATTGCGGACCGAAAGCTCGTGACAGTCGCCGCGACGATAGCGAGCAGCACAACAGCGGTTGCAAGAACTCCACCGCGGTTGCGGTTGACGAATTTGCTGACTTTGTACGAAATGCTCGGCGGCCTTGCAACGACAACTTCTCCGCTCAGATACCGCTCCACATCGTCTGCGAGTGCAGACGCGGAGCCGTATCGACGGACGCGATCTTTCTCCAGAGCCTTATGCACAATCCAGTCAAGATCCTTGGCGAGCACACGCGAGAGCGACTCCGGAGACATGCCGCGCGAAGCCGCACGACTACGTGCATTCTCCTGCTCACGCATTACACGCTCCGAAGGGCGAACAGGGGTCGCATCCGCGATCGAACGCCGGATCTCATCGAGTCCGGCAGTTCGCTCGTAAAGACCGAACACCGTCGTCCCGCAGAGAAGTTCGTACAGCAGCGCTCCGAGCGAGTACACGTCGGTGCGTGTGTCGATGTCCAACGCCGACGTATTCGCTTGCTCCGGACTCATGTAATCGGGAGTTCCGATGATCCGGCCGACCTCCGTGTGAATCGTCGCCTCGAACAAATGGTTCGTCACAGCCTTGGCGATGCCAAAGTCAATGATCTTGGGGGTCGGGCCCGCGCCGTCCTCAGTAATAAGTATATTCGACGGCTTGAGATCGCGGTGGATGATGCCCTTCTGATGCGCATGCTGCACACCCTCGCATACACTTGCAAAGAGTCTGAGACGATCGGCGATCGAGAGCCGACGTTGATCGCAGTACTCCGTCATCGGAACACCGGCGATGAGCTCCATGACGAAAAACGGACGACCCTCGTGCACGCCAGCGTCAAGTATCTGCGCGATATTGGCGTGATTCATCAGCGCCAGAGCCTGACGCTCCGCGTCGAAGCGAGCCAGAACCTCAGAGGAGTCGAATCCGGGCTTGAGCACTTTGATCGCAACACGGCGCCGAATCGGGCGGGCCTGTTCGGCGGCATACACCACACCCATACCACCCTCGCCGAGACGCGAGAGAATGCGATAACCGCCGATACTGCTCGGTAAGGTTGAAGCCGAGGCACCCGGCCGAACCGTGGTAGGTTCCTCGGATTCTGCCTTCTCATGGCTTACCAGAAGCGCACGGATGCGCGATGTGAGCGACGGATTATTCTCGCAGCGTTCCTGAAGGAATTGCTCTCGCTCGCCGGGTGGGAGATCGAGGAGCTGGTTGAATAATTCGAACTGACGCCGAAGCTCAGGCTGCTCCATGCGTTCACCCCCTGCTGCACAGATCATGGATCGGTCCGATCCGTTGGCGCCGGTGCATCGGGGAGCGGCTTGATGTCCGGCTCGATCCAGTGTGCCCTGGCTTCCCAAGAGTGTAATCGCCTCCGCGAGAAGTAGTCGAAGATCAGCTCGGGCTTGCCCGCGAATGCCTCTACGACCGATCGAACAGCCCTTGCCGGGTCTGCATGGTGCACCCGTGTCGTGAGATACCGCCGAACAATTGTGATCCAGAACCCCGCAACCGTCTCGTTATAGCCCCGACCCGGCGCGAGCGGCGGGCAGCCGGAACGATCCAGGCCTCGCAAGCCCGAGATGATCCGCTGCGTGGCGATGGCTTCATCGCTCTTGAGCAACAGCCACGCGATCAGGGCGATGAGTGTCGTATGGTCACATTCGTTCGCATTGAGCTTGCCGAGAGTGAATCGCAGCGCGAGATCTGACAATCGCTTCGCCGCGGGGGGTTCCCTTGGGCTCTGCACGGGTTTGGTGTTCAGCGCATCCGGCATGGCGATAGGCCATGCGAAATCAGGGCTCCCTGGTGCTCACCAAACTCAAAAAATCCCTTCGCGATCTGCTAAACTCAGTCTATGGATTCCCGGGATGTAACCATGCTGCTCGAGGCGGTTGGATCCGGCGAGTCCGGGGCGACCGAACGCCTTTTCGAGGCCGTCTACGACGAGCTGAGGACCATGGCTGCGGCCCGAATGAGGTCCGAAAGAGAAGATCACACGCTCCAGCCCACGGCCCTCGTCAACGAAGCCTTCCTCCGACTGGTCGGGAATCAGGAAGATCTGATCCACAGGCCGCAATTCTTCGGGGCGGCTGCGAGAGCGATGGAGCGGGTGCTCGTCGACCATGCCCGCGCCAAGGCGGCACTCAAGCGGGGCGGCGAGCGGGCGCGAGTGACATTCGACGAGGTACGCGATGCCGCAGCCGACGAGAGCCCCGGGAGCGGTCTTGGCGTGCTCGAGGTGCACGAGGCGTTGAGCAAACTCGAAGCTCAGGAGCCCGATCTGGCGATCGTGGTCCGATACCGATATTTCGTCGGCATGCGACTGGAAGACATCGCCGAGGTCACCGGCGTGTCATTCTCAACGGTCCGTCGCCAATGGGCTTTCGCACGCGCGTGGCTCTATGACGCGCTCGGCGTCGAGGGCGGCGAGGAGTCGATTAAAAAATAGTTTGACACCCTGAGCACCGTCTCCCCCCGATTCCGCACGACTGGCAGACCTCTTTCTGAAAGGAACTGCCATGTGTCAGGCGTGCTCAATCAATGTTCAGTCTGCCGAAGCCTTCGCCGGGAAGCTGCTGGGGTATCTCAACGGCGGTGCCGTCGGCCTTATGATCTCCGTGGGACATCGCACGGGGCTCTTCGATGTGCTCGCCGCGGGTGGGCCGGCCACAAGCCACGAACTCGCAGAACGTGCGGACCTCAACGAGCGATACGTCCGCGAGTGGCTCGGCGCCATGGTCACCGGTGAGATCGTCGACTACGACCCGGAGATCGGCCGATACCTGCTACCCGAGTCGCACGCAGCATTCCTCACCCGTTCATCCTCACCAAACAACCTCGGAGTGGCCTTCCAGTTCCTGCCGGTGCTCGCATCGGTCGAGGATGGGATCGTCGATTGCTTCCGCAACGGTGGCGGCGTCCCCTACTCCTCATACCCTCGCTTCCACACCGTCATGGCAGAGATGAGCGATCAGACCGTCGTGTCGGGTCTCGTCGAGGCGATCCTCCCGCTCGTGAACGGCATGAACGCCAAGCTCGAATCCGGAGCGTCACTCCTCGATGTCGGATGCGGACGAGGCCACGCGATCATCTCGCTCGCCGAGCGTTTCCCGAAGAGCTCGTTCACGGGCTACGACCTCTCCGAAGAGGCCATCAGCCACGCGAAGCAAACCGCAGCCGAGAAGGGCCTCAAGAACATCAAGTTCGAGATGCGTGACCTCAGTGCGTTCGCCGAGCCGGCAAAGTACGACTTTGTCACCGGGTTCGACGTTGTCCACGACCAGAAAGACCCGGCCGGTCTGCTCGCGGGCGTGCACACATCGCTCAAGCCGGGCGGTGTCTTCCTCGCCCAGGACATCTACGGCTCCAGCTTCGTTGAGCAGAACATCGGCGGCCCGCTCGCCCCGTTCATCTACACCGTTTCATGCATGCATTGCATGACCGTCTCGCTCGCCCAGGGCGGCGCCGGACTCGGAGCGGCTTGGGGCAAGGAACTGGCCCTCGAGATGTTTGAAACAGCAGGATTCGAGAGCATCGACGTCAACACGCTTCTGCACGACGTCATGAACTACTTCTACGTGTGCCGGAAGTCGGCAAACTGAATCCAACAGCAAAGCTTAACGGTTCCGATGATCTGCTCTCACTCCACGGAAAGCAGACACAGCAAACAGCCCCTGAGCACGCGCCGGCCTGCAGTCACAGGATCAGCCGTTCTCAGGGGCTGATGCTGAGCTGACAGGCAAGAGAACAACAACGTCCGCCCACCAACGACAGCGCCCGGTACGAACCGGTACCGGGCGTCCCAAAGCGGGTGATCAGATTTGAACCGACGACTTTTACATCGGTGAATGGAACTAGATCAAGGGAGAAGGTTAGTCGTCCACTGCCGAAACGGTTTGAACGAGACACAATGCACCAAGTCTTTCATAGATGCGATCCGAGCATATGCCACGCCCACCAAGCACAAACACACCTCCATTGGCAAAAGCCACCTTCCCCGTGCCGAGTACAACCGTACTGAAAGCCTAAAGTCTCATGGGGCCACTCCATTAGCGCCGACCAGCGGTCATGTCCTCGATCTCGTTCCGGCGCAAGTAGCGTTCCAGGCACGCCGCATCCTCAGCGTCAGCGATGCCGTCTCCGTTGATGTCCGTGGGGTGCTGCGTGATGTAGTTGAGGTCGTCGATGTTAATCCGGCCGTCGCCATCGACATCCAAACAGCTCAGGCATGGCACAAAGAACTGGACATCAGGGCTTGTGGAGGTTGCTCCACCTCCCAGGGCAGCTCCGAAGCTTCCGACGAAGCCTCCGTCGGCGCTATAGATGCGACCCTCAGAGTCTGGCTGCTCATTGAAGCGAAACAACATCCTGGTGTTGGAATCCAGAGCCATGTCCCCGAGAGGCGGCTCGTATGTCTCACCCGAGTAACGCGCCACATCGGACACTCGGAGGCTATCTATGGCGCCCCGAAATGAGCGACGGATGCCACCACTGCCACGGTTGATCGCGCCAATGCGAGATTGTTCATTCAGTCCTTCACCGATCGTGCCAACCACATCGCGCGATGCGACGAGATGGCCATCAATATAGATCTGTTCTTGGGCACCGTTATACTGATAAGCGATGTGCACCCATTTGAACGGGTTGGGCGCCGCACCTGTCACTGCAAATCCAGGCGCACCAGACACATTTGAAAATCCCCCCACCAAGATGGAGCCCGCCGCGCCAAGATCTTGTCGCGCCAAGAGTTGCTTGTCTTCGGCGAACGGCTGCAACTCAGTGTAGATCTGCCAGTCTTCAAGCGGGAACGAGGTACACCAGACCACTGCTTCGATAGTAATCTGTGCAAACGTCCCGGTGTCGCCAGGGTTGCCCTCGCTCCCCGCAGGGCTAATCAGGACGGTGTCGAACTCCTGGTCGAGCACGAGGTGCTGTCCGTACACGACGCTGGTGCTCATTGATCCAAGCAGTGCAAGAACAAAACACCGTTCTCGCATAGATCGCATTGATGTCATGACTCCTCCGAATTTCGATATAGCTGGACTGCGGGCTTTACCTGCGCCCCGCGGTCATGTCTTCCAGCTCGTTCCGACGGAGGTAGCGTTCGAGGCACCTAGCGTCCTCTGCGTCAGCGATGCCGTCTCCGTTGATGTCCGTCGGGTGCTGCGTGATGTAGTAGAGGTCGTCGATGTCGATCCGGCCGTCGCCGTCAACATCGACCGGGCACATCGCTGCAAGTAGACGACCAAGAACGACGTCCAATCGGCCAAAATCAAACGATCCTGCTCTCGGTACACCAATTAATATATCGTTGACCCCATCTTCATTGATGTCCCCGCACAATGCTACGCTGGCACCCGTTTGATCTTCAGCGCCGCTTCCCGTCACTACGAATCCATTGGTTCCGTCGAATGAGTTCGCGGACACAAGACCCGTCGCCCCGAGATTTGTGCTCCCAAATACGACGACGCACGCCCCTGGGGTATTCAAGCCGGGAACCTGGGCAAAGGGTGCGCCAACAATAAAATCATCTATATTGTCGTTGTTAACGTCTCCGAGAGGAGCTGCGGACGTACCGAATGAATCGTAGTCTTCGGCCACAAGGAGAAAGCCGTTGCTACCATCAAGATCCTCAGGGTTTAGCGGCCCAGCGCCACGATCGTCTTCCGAGCCAAAGACCACCATCACCCGACCTTGAAATGAACTCCAGTTTGGGAAAGCGACAAGAACATCACCGAGACCGTCGTTGTTGACATCACCGATTGACTCAACCACCGCTCCGCCGCGGTCACCTGGAGTTCCCGCTCCAATCACGAATCCATTGCTACCGTCGATGAGGGAGAGGTTAAACGATCCACTCGATCCCAACCCTGTGGCTCCATAAACGACATATGTCCTTTCGCCGCGTGAGGCAGACGGCAAATCGCCCTCGCCACCTAGCACCAGGTCATCAATCCCATCCCCGTTGATATCGCTACCTCCGGATACTTGTGTGCCGATCGCATCGTCTGACGCAACGCCATTGATCGTAAACCCAGCCGCCCCATTCAGTGATGATGCTGCAATCGCCCCGGAAGCCCCCACCATGGTGCCGCCATAAACAACATGCACCCGCCCCGAGTCCGATCCGTTTCCATCTGAGAGCGGGGATCCCACAGCAAAGTCTTGGAAACCGTCGTGATTAATGTCACCAACGCCCGAAATGTCCGGCAACCGATTGCTTGCACTTTCTAGTCCAGTAAAGATGAACCCATTTGACCCATCGAGCGTCGCCAACGAGAAGCTACCGTTGGCATTGCGAAGTTCGGCAGACCCAAAGATGACATAGGCGACACTAGGACCGGTGAAGGCGATCTCCGCAAGGCCGTCCCCATTGATGTCTCCAACAAAGCCAACGATACGGACGGCACCCTCGCCAAACACGTTCAAGGTTTGCGTTGATGGCAGCGAATTCAGGTCAAGTACCGAACCGCCAGCTAGCGAACTGCCGCCGAACACCACTCTCACTCGACTGCTGCTCGCGTCACTTGCAGCAGCCGCAAAGTCTGAGATTCCATCGCCATCGATATCGCCAAGTCCTGTGAGCGATCTGCCTAAACGGGCATTTGCGAACAGCAATGAGGAGTCGGTCATGCTGAACCCGATGTTCCCGTCTAGCGAACTGACACTCACCAGAGGCGGGAATGGATCCGTCAATTGAGCCGTTGCGCCAAATGTGCCTGTGACAAGCGTAAGTATTGCAAACGATATTCCAATATTCACTGTATCTCCTCGAACATCTTTGATTGGTTGATACGAGATGCGAGTCGGCACGAACCGATATGCAGTGTTTGCATGACTGGCTCCGACTTCAGTCCTCCAAAGCACACGCTACGCAGGATCACTTGCTTCACCTGCGCCCCGCAGACATGTCCTCCAGTTCGTTCCGACGGAGGTAGCGTTCGAGGCACCTGGCGTCCTCTGCGTCAGCGATGCCGTCTCCGTTGATGTCCGTGGGGTGCTGCGTGATGTAGTAGAGATCGTCGATGTCGATTCGGCCGTTGCCATCGACGTCGACCGGGCAGAACTCAGGGCTCACATCGCCCACGATGAGCCAAGCCGCTCTGCTGGTAGAGTTGCCGCATGGTCCGGAAGCGGCGCAGGAGTACCTGGCTTCGTCTTGAGGGCCCGGCCAGAGCACAGTGAGCACGGGCGACTGCGCTCCGCTCACGATCGAGCCCGTGGGAGTCACGCCGTTGGTCAGCACCACACCGTCTCGATACCACTGGAATGTCGAAAACGGCCCGGTGGGCGTGACGTACACGAACTCGGCAACCGTGAACACGGGCACGATCGCATCGGATGGCTCGTGTCGTACCGTCGCGTAGTCGGTCCGCTGAAAGATGCTGCCTGGAGAGCCGCCGCCGCCTGCTTCATTGCCCGTGCCGCCCGCGCCGGCAGCCGCGCTCAGGAACAGCTCAGAACCGATTGATGCATCGCAGCTTGCCCACGCGATGCGGCCACCACCACCGCCTCCACCTCCGGCCGTGCCCCCAAACCCGGACTGGCCACTTCCTCCATCGCCACCCCGAGCGGTGATGGAGCCCGTGCCTGTGATGGAGCCCGCCCGCATCAGGATGCCGCCGCCGGAGCCGCCACCCGTTCCCGCAGGGCCGTCTGTTCCATCAGCATTGAGAGCACCATTGATGATGAGCTGGCTCGCCGCATTGACTTCAAGAAATCCACCGCCCGCGCCGCCCGGACCGCTCGGCCCAAGCACTCCGTTGGATGCCCGCCCGCCGCGTGAACCGCGTGAAGGAGGTGAAAGCTGCGCTGTCCCTGTAATACCGCCCCCTTCGCCACCGACACCATCGAATGAGTTGTCCCCACCGCGACCGCCAGCCCCGCCATGTCCCGCTCCGCCGCCGCTGGCCTCTCCGGTCTCACCGGGCGTTGCACCCGCAGTGTCGAAAATAAAACCTCCGACACCGAGGTAGGCGCCAGACTCCACGATGACATCCGAAGCCGCGAACAGCCGCATGTCCTCGCCGTCTGGCACGCCTGAGAGCAACCCTCCTTCACGAATGCGCACCAAGCCGACAGCATGATCGCCGCCGAGCGGCGTGACGCCGTTCTCGGAAAGGATGCCATTCTGCACGAACGAGTTGTCGATGATCAGTTGCGGCTCGGCGTTCATCCCCGGACCGAAGTAGATCGTTCCGGCACCGGCGCGAGAGCCCTGGATGCCGGCGTGGGCGCTCATCGCACCGCTCCAACCAAGACTCTCCCCGGCGTAGACCGCGATCCGTCCTCCGGCACCTGCCCCACCGGCGCCGCAGAATCCAGAGCCTTGTGAAGCGCCGCCAATCGCAGTGATGGACCCAGACCCACGCAGTGATGAGGTAGTGACCAGCACCGACCCACCCGAGCCGCCGCCTGTCATCCCGCTTGTCGCCTGGCCGTCAGCCTCGATCCATCCGTCGATCCGCAACTCTCCGCTCACATGCAGCGTAATGACACCTCCGCCCTTTGCCGTGGCCGGTCCACCGGAGCACCCCGCCCCCCCACCTGCAGCGCCGCCGCCTGAACCGAACTCCGTCGGCCATCGGAAGTCCCCGTACGCACCGCCCGCAAAGTCAGGCTGACGCCCGTTCGCGGCTCCGCCGATTCCCCCGTGCCCAGCCCCCGACCCGACATAGACATCGCCCCCAAGACTCGGCCCCCGCAGCATGTTCACACCCGCGCCCGGCCCATCGCCGGGGAAGTAGCCCTTCTCAGAGACATCGATCCGGCTCGTCGCGTCGATGAACGCGTCGCCCGACACCAGGATATCGGCACCACGGACCTCGTCGCTACCGTCCTGCGCCACAGAGAGGTCAATCAACGAGAACTGAGGATGCGTGAGCCGAGACCCGCCCTCCAAGAGGATATTGCCGGTCGTTATCCGACCGCGCAGATCGATCTGCGTTCCCAACTTGGCCGCCACACTCCCAGCTTCCAACTCACCTTGAATCAAAACATCAGTACCACTCACCTCGAATGTGTCGGCTGCCAGCACTCCATCGACAGTGACGGCTGTGTCGGTCGCCTCGAACGAAGCGGTCGTCAGCACTCCATCGACAGTGACCGAGCCACCTGAAATGAAAAGTGAGGCGATCGTGTGGTCGCCCTCGATGCTCAATGAGCCATTGGAGAAACTTGGCGCAACGAACCCCGGCGAGATCTCATCACCAGAACCCGTCAAAACGAAGACGTGCGCATCTGATAGCGGGATGCCGTGAATGGTATCATCATCTGGACCGATGACGGTCGGCTCCAGTACATAAGCACTCAGTGATCCTATTGCCCCTGAGCCATCGATGATCGTTAGGGTGAACGACGTACTACGCGCCACAAAGACCGCCCCCACCTGCGAGTCGAAGCCATTGAAGTAAGTGCCATCGACGGCGCTACCATGAAATCGCTGGACCGGCGCGGAAGGGACGGACAAGTCATAGACGTATATATCACCGCCAATAGCTACATACGCTGTGGTTCCGACATGTCGCAGCCAGCCATTTGAGGATGTTAGCCCTGTAGCTATTCCTCCAATGACGACGGGAAAGCTCTCGTTGCTTACGTCGATGATCGGAAAGTTGACAGTCTGAGTGCTCGTTGGTCTACCGTCCGCGAAGATGAGCGTGCCCATTGGCTGCGCGGGCGGTTTCTCATTGAGACGGAAATAGAACGGCATCAGCGGGAACTCGGTGGTGCTGATGAGCACTGGTGTTGTCGGATCTGAGATATCCCAGATCGAGAACTGCGTGCTGTCTGTCGGCGATCCGGATGTTGTCGCCGAGTACACCCGGTTGCCCGCAACCATAATCCCCTTATATAAGGCCGTCGGCACAATGTGCGGGTTCAGGTCGACAAGCAGGGGGAGTTGGGTTGGATCGGAAGTGTCGTAGATCCGAATGTTTGAGCTTGTGATGACGAAGAGCAGATCGCCGTGAGCCTCCATCCGAACCGTACTTGTGGTGCCGCCTGCGCCGATGCTGAAATGTGTCTGCTGAATGTTATTCAGATCCGTGAAGTCGATTCGCCAGAGACCGGCCGAAGGAGTGCCAAGGAGCCAGATCACCGACTCGCGCATCGTCATGACAGCGCCGGCGGAGGCCGTTGGAATATCCACCAGTGGGAGCGGATTCAGCGGATCGATGATATCGAACAGACGCACGCTCACGGCTGAGCCGAGCGCCGGCACCCACACCTCGGCGAGCCGGTTCTCGTATTGGGCGCTGTAATACCAGCCGCGGATGAACGGGTGGGTTGTGGGTGGCGGCGGGATTGTGCCCACAATCGCCGGACTTCCTCCCTGCGCCCTCGCCACACCCACCGGCAGCAGTGCCACCGCAAGAACAGCCCACGCCACCAGCGCACAACTTCCAATTCGCGTCCGGATTCCCATCGCCCTCACGCTCCTGTCTTTCCCAGTACATCCCGCTCGATTCCGACGGGGGGGGGGCTCGACCCTCTCGCGGCCGTCACATGGCAAGCGCATTCGGAACGCCCAACCGGAACGGGAACGCCAGAAACTTCTGCCCACCTGATGGCGCCCGCCCGAATCCCGTAGCCTCCACAGCGGGCGTCACTTACGATGCGTCTCCGTGGATGCAGCGAGTTCCCAGCACGAGCAGCTCGATACCGGGAACGGGGATATGTCGGCATTCCATGCCGAACTCGGCCGAATCGCTCGCCACCTGTTCGGGTCGGAGCGGGCCGACCACACCCTCCAGCCCACAGCCCTGGTGAACGAACTGTGGCTCCGCGTGATGCGAGACGGCGGCGTGGAGGTGCGCTCGGAGGTCGAGTTCCGGGCGTGGGCGGCCAATGCGATGCGGAACATCCTGGTGGATCATGCCCGGGCCAAGCGTGCACAGAAACGAGGCGGGCTCGCGAGCCGTGTCGTGCTGGTCGATGTGCCGGGGCGTCCGGGAATCGACATCCTCGGACTGCACGAGGCGCTCAATCGTCTCGAAACTCATCACGAGCGTTCCGCTCGGGTCGTTGAAATGCGCTTCTTCGGGGGGCTGACCCAGGCCGAGACGGCCGAGCGGCTCGGTGTCACCGAACGCACCGTCCGCGCGGACTGGAAGATGGCCCGTGCGTGGCTGCATCGCTTGCTGTTGGACGCGACTCCGATATGAACGACTATGAGCGCATCCGGGACATCTTCGAGCGCGTGCTGGACGTTCCCGACGACGGAAGGCACGACGAGGCGGTCCGTCTGAGCGGAAACGATGAGCACCTGCGTGATGCCGTGCTGCGGATGCTCGACGAGGACGCCGCGGCCGAGGCCGACGGGTTCTTGGCGGAGCCGCTGCTCGACGGTCGCTTCTTGATCGGAAGGTCCCCATCAGCCGACAGAGCCCCGCTGCCGAGCATCCGTGGATACTCGGTGGTCGCGTTGATCGGCTCGGGGAGCAGCGGGCTGGTCTACCGGGCCGAGGCGGCCGAGCCGCTTTCAAGAACCGTCGCGGTGAAGGTGCTGCGTGAAGGGCTGCCCGTGAGCGTGCGCGCGAAGTTCACCCGTGAGCAGCAGGCCCTAGCGCGATTGAATCACCCCGGTGTAGCGCAGGTCTACGACGCGGGTGAGACGGACGACGGGCGGCTGTACGTTGCGGTCGAATTTGTGGATGGCAACTGGATCACGCGATACGCGGAAGAGCACTCGCTCGATTGGCGCTCGCGCATCGAGCTGATGGCACAGATCTGCGAGGCGGTGCACGCCATCCACACCACGGGCGTCATGCACCGCGATCTCAAGCCCGCGAACATCCTCGTCACCGAGGTCGCCGGCGTCGCCAAGCCGAAGGTGATCGACTTCGGCGCATCGGCGCTCGTTCAGCCGTCCCAGGCCAATCTCACAGAGGGGCCACGCCTGCTTGGGACGGTCGCGTACATGGCCCCGGAGCAGCTCACACGCGGCGAGCGGGGCGATGCACGGGTGGACGTCTTCGCACTCGGCGTGGTCGCGCACGAGTTGATCGCGGGGCGGCATCCGTACGGTGCTCCCGACGCCCCCTTGGCCGAGTTGGTTCGTGATCTGACCGAGAAGGCGCTTCCGGAACTCACAAAGTCGCTCGGCGCTGACCGTCGGACGCTCGAAGCCGTGCTCGCGAAAGCGACAGCGAAGGCAACAGCGGACCGCTATGCGTCGGCCCAGCACCTCGCCGACGACCTGCGTCGCGTTCTGGCGAGACTCCCGGTGGACGCGTCAACTCGGTCTGCACTGGGCGAAGTCCGCTCGCTGTGCCGCCGGTACCCGATGACGACGCTTGGCGGTGTAGCGGCACTGATCGCGATCGTTGTCCTCGCTTTCGCGTTCGCACACTCCGCCGACCAGAGCCGGGCTCGCGCGAACGAGATGACCGCGACGGTCGACACGCTCACCGATCATGTCCTCGCGGAGATCAATGAACTCAGCGGTGCGAACGAGGCCAAGGAGCGACTCGCGTCGCTGCTGCTCGAACGCCTCGATGCGATCCCCGAGGTCGGTCGGGGGCCGCGAATCGATTTTCAGCGGGCCGAGGCTCTCCAGTCGCTCGCCTCGGTTGCGTTCGACCGGGCGGATGCAGCGACGGCCCTTGACCTTCGGCGGCAGGCCCACGACGCACTGGAGCGAGCGCTTTCGGCCGATCCCGACTCTCGCTCGGTCCAAGACGCATTGCTGCGTGCCACCATCCTGATCGGCGATGCGGAGCAGAAGCTCGGTCGTCTGGATGAGGCGCTCGGCCACTACCAGACCGTGCACGACACCCTCAAGGAGCAGCTCGCCTCGTCACCAGACGACGCGCGACTGTTGGATGAACTGACGTGGAGCTACGAGCGGCTCACCACGTTCGTGTTCGCCCGGTCGCCGGAGACGGCGATGCCGCTCTACAACGAGCGGCTTGCGCTCGCCGAACGGTTGTACGAACGACGCCCGGATGATGTCATGGCCAAGTTCGCCCTGGGTTCCGCGTTCGCGGAACTGGCTTCGGTCACCCGCCGACTCGGCGACCCGGCAGGCGGCGAGCGTCACGCCCGCGAGGCGTGCATGCTGCTCGGCGAGACAACCGCGAAGGATCCGCACCGACTCGCATTCAGGTTTCGTGAACTCACCGCGAATCTCGAACTGTCACGGTCGCTTCTGGAACTCGATTCTCCCGACGCCGTCCGAGCGATGCAACACACTCTGACTCTCGCTCAAGCGATCTCCGAAGAAAACCCTGAATCGGAACCCGCATGGAGGTATCGCTGCACCATCCTGGAACAGGCCGTGGTCCTGTTCGACCACTTCGGTGAACTTGCACTCTGCGCCTCTGTCAAGGATGAACTGGCGAGGCATTATGAATCCCCTCTCAGCGATCACCCGGCGTCTGACGAGGATCTGCCCTCGGAAGCTGAGATTCCTCGTACGCCGTAGTCAATCTCCACGGGCTTGGTCCAATAGGTGATGCTTTGAATGTGGTTCACACCTGAATGAGGCTCACAATGCGTATGGAACGCCGAAAATGAACCTTGAGCAGTGGTGTTCAGGATCAACCGTATGAATGTTGCAGCCTGAAAAAATCACGCCGCAACGGCTAAGGCAAGCAATACCGCCTCCCTTTCGGCATAGCTGAGCTGAGCCGGCTAACGCCACGAGAAGACTGAATTGCAAAGTGACACACTGCAAAGTTCTGACGGCTTTGCATTTTTTGTGAGTGTTATAGAAAGGTTGAAGAAAGCGGGTGATCGGATTTGAACCGACGACATTCACGTTGGCAACGTGACGGCGCACCACGTTAAGTCCTTACTTCTCAATATCTTGCAAACTCGTGCGCACGTTGCGCTACACCAGTCGCTACATGAAATCGGCTCTTCCTGGCACCTCAGGACACTCCATGGCACGCTTTGTCATCCGAGCCCCCAAATCGCTCCACCGAAAACCGCCTGGAGCGCGTCCAGTCCTGACACCGTCTGTCACTGATTCCAGAGGGGTTAGTATTCATTGCATAGTACCATTAAAGTTGACGTGAATTGAACTTCATGTGCGATTTGGATGTATTGCTTCGTAAGCCTTTGCCTCTCGTGTTTCTCGATATCGGTTTGTCACAGTAGTGTGAATCTCGGGCGCGAAGCGCTCGATTGAAGCTCCGACACGACTACTCGATTTTCCTGTCAATAACCATCCACAATCTACATTATAAGTTATTGCAATCTTTGCTACAACAGTCGCCGGAACCTTACCAGAGAGAAGATAACGGCGAATTGTTTCGTGGTTGACACCTATGCTTTGGCCGAAGCTACGATACGAACGCTCGCCTTTGACCATCCGCAATCTCTTCAAGATCGAGCTCTCACTAATCAGATTTTCGGCTTCTGTAATCTTTCCAGAGAAAGCATCAATTGGATACAGGTACGGCATACACCAATTGGCGACAAAAAGAGAAGCACATATTCAGCTGGCTTAAAATTGTGACACAATTGACATGTTTATGTGCCGGGCTTCGTCAAACACAGAACAGATGTCGCCATATCTCATGTAGCCGCCACATCGGGTGGTAGCGCTTTATGAATTGGAGGATTGAGAATGGGATCTATCAACGGGATTGAGACACCTAAGGACGCTGCACAATTCCTGCTTAATGCGATGGGATCCGCTCTGCGATCGGCCCAAAAAGCTGCCGAACAAACTGCTGGGGGGCAATCGGAAGTGTCGAATAGTCTTGGTGCCGCTGCTGAGGCGCTGTATTCGATCCAGGAAGGAAATGAAGCCGGTGGCACTCAATGTTTGCTCTATCCTGGCCCAGGCAACCAAAACAGGATCTTCAACTACGACACGGGGAAATGGGAAGGCGCGTGCTAGCACGTCAATTGTGCTGCTTGAGATCCAGCCACTGAACCTGTTGTTGGGCGGATAGGAGCCTGAGCACACCATCCGATCCACACATAATCTCGGCGACAGGACAGTCGAATATTGGCAAGGACGCCATTTCTTGTCCATTTATTAAATCGTAGAGAACCAGTGAACCATCACCCTGCCCAACAGCAATCAGACGATGATCAGGGAGTAGCTCAATCGCATGTACTGCGTTTCCAAACCTAATCGATCGCTTTGAACCAGATCGTACCTCAATGAGTGTACCTACCCCGGAATTCGTCGACGTAACAATATGCTCAGTACTTGCTGCTATGAACTGCGTCCCAATGGGGAGATCCTGAGTAATGAGTTCGTATTCACCACCATCTATGAGATACAACATAGCGGCACACACTGTATATAGCCCATTTATTGCAGGAAAGGTAGCCGTGATCGGTTTAGCCGGCAGTTCGATGTAATCTGACTTTCCGCTAATCAGATCGATTCTACACAGGTTTGAAGATCCGTCTCCTATCCAGGCCCAGTCGTTGTTGTCTAACGCAGGACGGAAAATGGGCTCTGAAGATAGAGCTACAGGCGTATAGGACGGGCCATACACCTTTGAATCCCATGCAATGCCTCTGGCGCCATTCGCTTGTAGCAGCATGCCCCCATTGCTTCCTGTCATATTCCACACGCTTGAAGCCTGATGAACACCTACTTCTACTTTCACACTCGATGGAGGATAGTACAGGCTCCGCGCATCGGCGAGCACTATTCCACGGCTGTTGATTTGGATTGGACGTAGATTAGCATCAATTGAGCGTACTAATGCACGCGGTAGATCCCATAATTTGATGTAGCCCAACGAATCACCACTCAGCAAGCGATTCGTATCACTCAGGTTAATATTCAATGGAACGACAGGATGCCTTGTGTGTCCCCTGAGCTTTGCAATTGCGACATTCGCATTCCATAACTCAATTGAGTCATCATCTGCAACGCGGATGTTGTGTAGCAATCGGACTTGGTCCGGTGTGTGGCACTCCACATCCTCTTCGATATGCCACTCACCTGAATCACGCGATACTCTAATACATGTTCCGTCGCTGTGAATTAATTGCACTAGGTCTTCTTCTAACAAGCTCATTTGATAATCAGCGGTATTGATGCCGTGTAAGTCAATTGATTCGCTCAACCGCGATCCGCACCAGATCTCTATGGAGCCATCGCTCATTACATAGAGCGATTTACTATCATGTGCTCCTGCTACACCCCGGACCACTCTGGAGCGATCAGCAACGAGTATTGGATCAAGTGAGCCACCTAACGTGTTGACGCGCCAGACCTTGCCCGAACCGCCTGCGACATAAGCGACAGTACCAGTTTGCCATATATCAACAATACCTTGACTATCAAGCAACAATGAACTCTCGCTCTGGTCACAATATGCCGCCAGAATCTCCCATGTTGATGATCGATAGGCTGTTGGGATCTCCGTGAGCTGCTGCTGTGCTCTGGATAGATCGCCACTTGATAGCGCCGACGAGACGAGAGCCATCCGAGTTTGTGCGTGCGCCCTGGATTCGCGGATAGTTGCTTGCTGCTCTCGTTGGTATGCCATAACGAACACAGCAATTAGACAAACCAATGAAGTGATGGCAGTTGCGCTAGTGGATGCAATGATCGGATGCCGCCGGCAGCTCTTGACTATCTTGCGAAACCACGAGTCAGCTTTCGCCTCGATAGGCTCATGAGCAACGTGCCGCAAAATGTCATTTTGAAGCTGTCTTGCTGTTGGATAGCGATCTGCTGGATCACGAAGCATTGCTTTCTGAATAATGGCATCCAAGTCCCCGCGTAAGTGCACAGCGCCCCAATCCGTTTGCCTCGAATGCTTACGCGACTTATCATGCTGTTTCTTGGCTCTCGATGCCAGCATTGGATCCGACACTTGAATACATTCGAGAATCGAATAGATACTCGGCCGTTGCGCATCGCGAGGGACATACGGATGAGTGCTGGCGAGGATCTCGTAAAGGATGACTCCAAGAGAAAACACATCCGATCGCGTAGTACATTGTCCCAGATCGGGATTGGCCTGCTCCGGGCTCATGTACTCTGGAGTGCCAAGCACGACCGATGCCTCGGTTATCGTACGTTCAATTTCTTCGGATACGGATCTTGAGATAGAGAAATCGAGCACCTTTGCAACCGGCTTACCGTTCAGCTCAGTCACGAGAATATTCGCGGGCTTGAGATCTCTGTGGATGACACCAAATTCATTGGCATGTGCTACGGCATCGCATATCTGCCCAAACAATTCAAGCACTTCAGATACACTAATATCGGCCTGTGTAATATAGTCTGTTAGTACGCATCCTCGCACATATTCGAGCGCGGCATAAACGCGTCCATCTTTGCACACCCCGACTTCGTAGAGTGTCGCGATATTTGGATGCACCAGCCGAGCAAGGGCTTCCGCCTCTCGTTTGAGATGGGCAGCTCCATCCACTTGAGAATGGAATACCTTGACAGCAATCTCTCTTTTGATTCGACCCGTCTGACGACCCCGATACACAGTCCCGGAAGCGCCACCTCCAAGTTTCTCGTGTATCTCTATACCCTGAACCTCAGGATTCGAATCATACTGCCTGACGCTGGTCTCAATACCTGATATGGCCCGCTGAAGCTGGACAGTCGATATCCTGAAATCCGGTTCTGACTTCCATGACTTGAGCATGTTTGCAAGTTCATTTCTACGATCGCTATCCAGTGGAAATGCCGCGTTGACTAACCTGCTCCACTCGGTTTCAGGCAGCTCCACGATGCGATCAAAGGCTGTAAACACCGTATCGGACATTGTGTCACCGCCTACGTTTCACGCTGAATTTGAGCCGCTAACCAAGCCCTGCCGCGTCGGCGGTGCCTCCGTACAGAGGCAACATCTGTATTCATGAGATCAGCGATTCGATCGTCTCGGATTCCTCCAAAGACTGATGCCTCCATAGCGAACGCAGCATCTGCATCTCTCGTCCCGAGTTCAGTTAGGAGTTCGTCTAGTACTAGCAAATCGACCGTATTGTCCTCAACCTCGAATTCTCGAAAAGCGACACGCTGATGATTTCCACCCCGTTTCTTTCTGTTTCGAGCACGTGCATGGTCGACAAGAACACGGCGAATCGTCTGGACCACGGCACGCATGAATTCAGCATCATCTTCCCAACCGGTATCGTAATTCGCTAATCGAATAAATGCTTCATTCGCAACGGCAGTCGGTTGCAGAGTGTGGCCAGTGCGCTCATGCCGCATAGCTGTATTTGCGATTTCTTTAATTTGCGAGTAAAGACGCTCTGCTCTCACCGAAGTAGAATCCGCGTTCATATCATCGATGCCAATACAAATGTCACTCGTGGATGTTCCATGTGATTTGCCGTTTACTTGTATTGAATTCTTTCACAACTATTTGTCCGCGGTTTGAAGTTCATCTCTCTCCCGTGCGAGGTGATCTGCATATATTGAAGCGATCTTGCTTTCGAGTTGCTCAATGCGATTGCTCAGCAGCAGAACTTTCATTGCGAGTTCTTCCAGGGCGACTTGGGCCACCGTACGCGTTGTTTCCTTCGTTTCCATTGGAGTACCCCAAATCCGGTGCCTGGCTGCTACTAGTTTCATCGCACATATCATGCCACTGTTTCATGGTACCACAATGAAACGAGACTGCCTGTGACTTGGCGATTACTCGCAGCAACCCGGCTTGAGCGAATCTGAGTGAGGACGAATCTCAATCCAAGGATTTGAAGTTAGGACGATGTAAGTATTGCTCCGTGATATGGCGAGTCGGTACAAATGGCTGACGCGGTCATCATGAGAACTCGAACAACATTGCGTAGATAGCTGTTCCTAGTCTGATATTTGGAGTCATCTCTCATACTCCAATTCTTGCCGAAGTAGATCTTGAGCGGATGTCGAGGGTTGTAAACCCATACATTCTCAACTCCAATTCGATTGGTAATTGAATGACGAATCGGCATCTACATGAAATAGCTACTGTGACCATTTCTTCACTACAAACCAATGCGCTCAAGCTTTGTGTTCACGTATAATGAGTCGGTGATAGTCACTGAGATCACATCTCGAGTGTGATGGTTTAGAAACGATAGACGAATCCGTTCATGCGGTGAACTAGTCGTTTGCTATATTAGCTTGCAATTGTTTCTCTAGATCAGCTAGCACAGCATTCAGTAGTTCCGCGTCTAGTTTGTCTTCGAGTTGATTCCGAATTCTACGTAATATGTGCTCGATAACCGCAGATGCCGCGATTCGATTTTCAGCTCCTGGATTGTCTGAACCAGCAGGAGATTGATCAACAAGATGCACACGATCACATTCTGTGATTCGTAGACCGGCTTCGTGAACAGTACCGGAAACATGCTGGCACCAAGCAATCTCCCCTTCCAATTCGACCTGCTCACGTGTACATTCACGGCTCACTGGTAGTCGAATCATGCACTTGGTTCCTGCATGCAAGAAGGTTCCAACCAAGACACCAAATCCCTTATGAGATACATCCCGAAGCAGTGAATCTGCCACCGAAATACTCCCAGCTCTATCCACGAGAAGCTGGCATTTCTGGCCTCGTAAAAAGCGAAACCTTGCGGATTCTCGCCGTTCGGTCGGCGATTGAGCTGAGGCTCGCTTCGGTAGGCGTGAGAGGACTTCTGCATCCAGTTTCAGTGGAATTGATGTACCACCAGCATGCCTGTACATATAGCGAGCCTCCCTGCTCACCATTTGGCGACAGCTGAGCCGACCTGGATGATCTACTGACAAATCCTTTCGTACTTTGTCGCCCAAATAGGTAGGTAATCATCCGACATTCCTGTCAGTATAGCCAGATCAGGGGGCATTCCCCTGCAAGACATCCAAGGGTTGAGCTGCACCGACTGGTTGCTGGTGGGGATACCGAAAGCGAGCACGTATCGCTCTGAGCTGTATTCGCCTCTGTCCAAACCTGCTACTTCACCTGTGCCCCCTTTTCGACACCGGATGCAAGTGCGCCGTGTTGGGCCGATGCAGATCGCGACGCCTCCAGAGCCATCGCCGACCTTGAGAGCCTTTTCGCCGTCAGTAGTTCGTTCGAGACCGCAATCGCTGGATGTATCATAGTTTGGATGTGAGTAACCACCCGATCAATCCGAGACGAATTGCGCCCTGCAAAGGCATCGCTGCTGTAAACTGTGGTCATGTCAGATCGCGTGACACATCTCAGTACCATCCGGATTCCGAGCACCCGTCGGGCCACCGTCGTGTGTGTGGTGATAGCGACTGGATTGTTCTTGCTCATTCGATCCGTCCCGGCATATGCGCAACGAACTCAACTCACCGGTGATATCCCGATTTCTCGCTTGATCGACACGGCTTCTGCCAAACTCGGCATCATCGTTCGCTATGATTCCGGAACGCTCCGACAATCGGTGACAATTCGATCCACTGCTCCACTGACCGATGAGGAGCTCTGGCGTCAGCTCAACGACGCCCTCCGTGCTATCGAGTACACGACAATTGCCCAGGAAACGCCGGGCAGCTACGAAGTCGTACAGCTTCGCAACGCCTCCGGAGCCGCGTTCATCGAACAAGCGAGATCCGACTCCCCTCACGCGCGCTTTCCGCGCGCAGGATACCGTGCCGTGCTATTGAGTACGGAACCTCTGGACCCTACCTCGGCAGTGACCCTCATCCAGCCACTGATCAGCCCGACGAACGGCAAGGTTGTCGCGCTCCTGGGCTCTGAGCAAATACTGGTCTCGGATCTCGCAACTCGCGTTTCGGTGATCGAGTCCACACTCGAACGCGTCAAGAATGCCGAGGGCGAAATCGTCATCGAACCGATGCGAGCCCCCCTCGGACGCGCTGTTGAGTACGCCTCGGCGGTCAAGCAACTCGCTGAACGCCAGCGCACCGCAGGGGGGAAGCCGTTGCGTGGCGATGTCATCGCGGCCGCCGATGGCGCATCAATCACGCTCGTTGCACCGGCGGAAGAATTGCAAACTTGGGCCGCTCTAACCGATCGAGCCTGGCCGACGACACTCGAGACCAAACCCTACTTCGTAGCCGAGTTCGACTCGCAGACGCTGAAGTCTATCTTCGACGAGGCGATCTCTGCGATGGGTCCGGCTGGCGAGGGAGCCCTGCTCTTCGCGAATACGTTTACAGGTTCGGTCACAGTGACCGCTCGTCCCGAGACACACGAGCGTCTGGAATCGCTCGCCCAGGAACTCCGCGACCTTCCGACAAGCGCCCGGCTCACAACCGAACGCATCCCCGTACGCCGCCGGCTCGCGGCATCGCTCGCAGAGCAGCTTGCAAGCCTGTTGGCACCCAACACCGAGCACGGCCTCCCGGTTCCACAAACAGAATCCGCAGATGAGACCAACACTGCGGCCGCAGCGCCCCGGAGCCTTGCCGAGTCCGCAACCGGTCCGACCATCACGGTCGATGAGGCCACCAACTCGCTGCTGATCACAGGCACGCCGGTCCAGCTCGCGTCCGTGCACAATTTCGTCGCACAACTGGACACAACCGTCCCTCAGGTCATGCTCGAAGTGCTCATGGTCAGCCTGAGCGATTCCGAGACGCTCGATCTCGGTGTCGAGCTCGAGCGGATCGAGGTCGACGGCAGCACGCTCTACCGCCTGAGCAGTCTTTTTGGGCTTGGCGCGGATGCTGGCTCGACCACCCTCCCGAATGCCGGCGCCGGTCTTACCGGCGTCGTGCTCGATCCGGGCGAATTCAGCGTCCTCGTGCGGGCACTCGAGACGATCAACGAGGGTCGATCCGTGAGCATGCCGCGCGTGCTTGTCGCCAACGCGCAGGAAGCCGAGTTCAACTCGGTGACACAGCAGCCGATCCTGAGCACCAACGCTAGCGACGTGGTCGCGACGACTTCGTTCGGCGGCTTCGAAGACGCCGGCACGACCATCTCAGTCCAGCCGCAGATCCTCGCCGGTGAACAGCTCAACCTCGACTACTCCGTGACGCTCAGCGCGTTCGTCGGCGAGAGCAGCGACCCGGCCCTACCCCCACCGAGACAGCAGAATCAGCTCGCTAGCGCGGTCACGATACCCGATAGCTATACGGTCGCCGTTGGTGGCCTCGAGCTTGAGACCTCGGGCGAGGCCGTCTCCCAAGTTCCATTGATCGGAAGCGTGCCGATCATCGGTGAACTCTTCAAGAACCGCTCCCGCTCGAGCACAAGGACGAAGTTCTACGTGTTCATCCGAGCGAGTATCTACCAGGACGACCTCTTCGAGCGGCTGCGCTACGCGAGCGACACGCTCGCCGAGGAAGCCAACGTCCCGATAGGTTGGCCGATGATCGAGCCACGGGTGATCCGGTGAGCACAGCGGCCACCAACTCATACCCACCGCCTTCAGGCCGGTTTCTCTCCCAGATCTCTCGGGAGTTTGCGCGGACGCACCTGGTGATCTCGTGTGGGCAGGACGGCGATACCGAGCGTGTGCTCGCGGCGCCGAGCACACCCCGTCATATCCTCCATAACGTATCCGTTCGCTTGCACATGAAGATCGACGCAGAGACCGAAGACCCCGAGATCATCGCGCAGCTCATCGACGGGGCCTACGAGGCTACGGCCCCCACAACCGAAGCCACTGCTCACGGTCTTGGCGGATCCGATCTTGCATCCGTACGCGACGACGCCGACCGAGATCTGCTCTCGATGGCGACGAAAGGCGAGACGAGCCGGTTTGTTGACGCATTGCTGTTCGAGGCACTCGCGCGCGGCGCAAGCGACGTGCATATCCAGCCGACCGCTAACGCCACGCTCTGCCGCTACCGTCTCGACGGCGTGCTCGTCACGATCCGCGAGATCCCGAGCTCCGTGACTGCAGCGATCGTCAGCCGGATCAAGGTGCTGGCCGATCTCGATATCACCGAGCAGCGTCTCGCCCAAGATGGCCGGACGACTGTTCGCATTGGCAAGAAGAGCGAATCGGGGCGAGCGATCGATCTGCGGATCAGCACACTGCCCACACCGCACGGCGAGCGCGTGGTCATCCGACTGCTCGACCACGAACGCGACGAGGGGCTCCAGTCGTTCGAACGGCTCGGCATGCCCGAGGCGGTCCAGAAGCGGTACAAGGATGCCGCCGGGCGAGCGAGCGGCATCGTGCTGGTCACTGGGCCAACGGGCTCGGGCAAGAGCACGACCCTGTACGCGACGCTCCGCTGGATCGCGGGCATCCGACCCGGTGTCAACATCATGACGATCGAGGATCCAATCGAGTGCGATCTCTCATCCCCCTCGATAGCCGTAAGCCAGGTCCAAGTAAGCTCGAAAAAAGGCGTGACATTCGCGGGCGGGCTTCGGCACATCCTCCGCCAGGACCCTGACGTCATCATGATCGGCGAGATCCGCGACGGCGAGACGGCTCGGATTGCCATTCAGTCGAGCCTGACGGGGCACCTTGTCTTCTCCACGATGCACACGAACGACGCAGCGAACGCGGTCTCGCGCCTGGTCGACCTCGGAGTCGAGTCGTATCTCGTCAGCGCTTCGCTGTCGGCGGTGCTCGCGCAACGGCTTGTAAGACGCTTGCACATGCAGTGCGAAGGAGTAGGATGCGATGCATGTCTCGGCTCGGGCTACCGTGGGCGGATCGGCATGTTTGAGCTGCTCCCGATCACTGAGTCCATCCGCAGACTGATCGCCGAGAAGGCCGAGATCGGTTTGCTCAGAGACGGAGCCAAGCAGCTCGGCATGCGCACACTCCTCGATGAGGGCGAGTCGCTCTTCGCGCAGAAACTCACGAGCCTCATCGAGCTCGAGCGTGTTCTCGGCACAAGCGAGTCAACGCCGTGACACGCTACAGGTACTTGGCTCGTGCAACAGAAACCGGCGAACGCCAGTCGGGTGAGCTCTCCGCCGAGTCGGCTACGGCCGCGCGTTCTCTGCTACGCGAGGCGCGCCTCGCGGTGCTCGACCTCCGCCCCATCCGCGAGCGGAATCCCTCGCTTCCACTCGGCCTGGATTCCCTGATCAGCGGCTGGCTCAGACGACGGAGATCCACTCAGAAAGCCGAACTCCTTGAGAGTCTCGCGACGCTCGGCGAATCGGGCGTCCCGCTCCGGCAGGCCGTCGAGCTCTCCGGTAGAGGTTCGCGTGTGCCCAAGGGAATCGCACACATTACCCGAAGAATCTCAGACGATCTCACCGAGGGCGCTTCTCTGCACGAGTCTTGCTCGAAGCACACAGGTTGGTTCGACTCGCTCGAACTGGCCGTGCTGGAAGTCGCCCAGCAATCGGGCGACCTCAGCAGCGCGATGCGCCGGCTTGCCGAGCGTCAATCACGCAGCTCGGCTCTGAGGGACAAGGTCATCGCCGCGATCACGTACCCGGTCCTCATCGGTCTGGTGACTATGCTCGTCGTCGTGCTCCTGAGCACGAAGACACTGCCGCCGATCGTCGAGATGCTGACCGCCTCGGACATCCAGGTGCCGCGGCTCACGCGCATGCTCGTCTGGTCCGGCCGCGCGATCGCAGCGCCCGAGGCAATCATGGCAGTCCTCACCGGAGTCGTGACACTCATTCTGGTCGCCGTTGTTGTCCGCAACGGGACGAAGTCGCGTGTCGCACCGGGCTGGTACGTGCGTCTGCTTCCATCGGTGTGCCACCGGCTTCCGGTCTCGGCACTCGCCAGGGATCTTGCCGACCTGATCGCCAGCGGCGTGCCGATGGCCCTGGCCGTCTCCGTGCTCACTCCGACACTCCGCGGGCCGGGGACCTCTCGGCTGCGTGCTTCGCTTGAGAGCGCTCGACGCGCGATGACCGAAGGGGCTCCGCTTGAGGAGGCCTTCGGTGACGATCTGTGGTTCGACGCAGAGTTCCGGAGGCTGCTCGCGCTCGGTCAGGAATCCGGAGAGCTGCCCCCGATGCTCAGACGTCTGGCCGATCGATACGAGGCCCGCTCACGCCGCGCAATCGATCGGCTGGCATCCCTGCTCGAGCCCGCCGCGATCTTGGTCATGAGCGCTGTTGTCGGCACGGTCGTCCTCGCGGCGGTGCTGCCCCTTATCCGCATGCAGGAGCTCATCGCATGAATTCGTACCCACTCCGTCATTCCTCATTCAGGCGTGGCATGACGCTCGTCGAGGTGCTCGCGGTCGTCGTGATACTCGGCCTGCTCGCCGGGACGCTGGCGATCGGTTTCTCGGGCGCTTTCAACAAGGGCAAACGAGAGCTGGCCAAGACTGGGATCGGAGTGATCGCGCAGCGCGTCGATCTGTACCACCAGGAGCACGACGCCTACCCACCCAACGACGCGGGCTTGGCCGTGCTCTCAGACGGCTACGCCGAGCCGACCGCGGTCTACTACGTCGGTCCCGATCGGCTCCTCGACCCCTGGGGACACCCGTACTACATCGCGGTACCGGGGCCGGAAGGCCACCCATACGAGATCGTGTCATACGGAGCAGACGGCCAGCCCGGCGGCACCGATGAGAACGCCGATGTCTCGTCGCTCAATCTCCGTGAGACGCCATGAACGCTCATCCTCGTAGCTTCACGCTCTTGGAGATGCTGGTCGTTGCGTCACTTCTCGGGCTCCTTGCTGCGATGGGGATGCAGAGCCTCCTCACGAGCCCACCCTCGCCCACGCACACGCTCAGCAGGATTGCGGCGATCGATGCCGAGGCTCGACTGATCGCTCGGAGTAATGGCCCGAGTCTTCTGACCATCGAATCAAGCGAACATGACAACATGACGCTGCTCGCATTGAGCACCAAGGAACGATCACGACGATTTCAGTTCAATGGAGACATCGAAATCGAAAGCGGGCTGACCGAGATCGCCTTCGACCGCCACGGCCAGAGTGTCGACTACACCGTCTCGGTCGCCGGATCCTCTCGCACCCTGCGCGTCGCCGGACTCACAGGCTGGAGCGAGATCGATGGCGAATAGCCGCCCCCATCCACGCGGACTCACACTGATCGAGGTGCTGCTCGCCCTCGTGCTCCTTGCCGCGCTGGCGGCCATCAGCATCGGTATCTTCCGAGACGCATCGGCCGCGGTCAAAGAGTCGACCCTGACCGAAGCCATCGACCAACTCGCTAGGTACACCGATCTGCTTGTCCGCGAGCACAGCGAAACACTCGGCAAGCTCGCGGTCGGCCAGTCGTGGCGATCGCCGCTCGATGCTGCTGGCATCACGGCCGTGGTCACACGCGAGCCGTGCGAGGACTGCCCGGAGGGTTGGGCGAGACTCAGCGTCTCGGGGGAAGGGGTTTCGGTGACGCGGTTCCACAGGGTCGATCCGAGAATGGAACACCCCGAATGAGACGCGGGCTGACACTCATCGAGTTGCTCTTGGCACTGACGCTCCTGACCGGGATCGCCGCCGCAATGCTACCTCTCACGCGATCGGTGCTCGGAGGTGCAAGGGAGATCGATCGGAAATTGCTCTGGCGCCGCTCGGCTGAGATGACTCTCGGCGAGATCGACAGGCTGCTCGTGCGGAAAGCTCGACAGGACAGTGGCGAATCGGTCGTCCTGGTCGAGAATGAACGTCTCGCGATCCATCTCGTTGGTGGGTCCACTGCGACTCTCGCGGTCGAAAACGGCGAATTACGAAGCAGCGTGGACCGTCAACTCAGCCGCATGCTCATCGGTGAACTTGGAGAGATCTCTTTCTCGATCGATGAGGAGACTGACACGCTGACGGTCATGCTGAGTGCGATCAGCGGTGAGACCGTGCAGCGTACTTGGGAACTCTCGCCGTGACGCCCGCTCGTGCTCGTGGCATGGCTCTCCTCTTCGTCCTCGGGACGCTGGTTCTGGTTGCTGGGGCACTCTCGCTGCTGACGCTCGCCGCGGCGCAGAGCCACCGGGCCGAGTCGATCGCCACCGATGAAAGGCTGGCGGTGGATCTGCTCTCGGCCGCCGAACCGATCGTCCACGGCTGGCTCGTCAAGGAATCGCCGAGCATCGTCGTCCACCCCGACGCTACGGAGCCTGTGGTCCCGATTCTGGATCTCACCTGGCAAGAACGCGCGGACAAACACATCGAGAATCGGTCACTCCGGATCGCAGCCTGGGATATATATGGTCTTGTCCCAAGCGGGACTTCGAGCGTTTCTCCGCTCTGGCTCGCCGTCGAACCGAGCTGGCGTGAATTCCGATACGACGAAGTCTCGACGCTGCTCGACCTCATGGGCCAAGCTGAGCAGGTCCACCCACAGATCAATACTAAGGGCATCTCTCTGGGCGGCCAGGTCGGTGTCATTCCCGATCAGGATCCTCGCGCGGCTCCGACCATCAACATCAACACCGCACCAAGGGCGCTCCTCGAAACGGCTCTGAGGCTGGCTCAGCGAGGCGACATCGCCAGCATTGTCGAGGCGCGAAACGAAGGACGACCCGCAACTGCACCGAGACGCCCGAGCAATTCGGACCGCGATCCGGGGATGGTGGAATTAACTGGACGCAGTACACTGTGGGCTGTGCGCGTTGATGCCACCGTCAACTGCATGACGCGCTCGTGGTGGACGGTGTACGAATCGCGCCGTGGGCAATGGGAGATCATCGAGCGTCATGCGATCCCCGAGTGATCCCATCCGAAATGCCTGGATTCAGGTGCTGTCGACCGGCGGCGTCGGGCTTCTTGCATGCATCTCGGCTTCGCTCTGGGCATTCTCGCCCCTGGAACACGAGCCGGTCGATCCCGATTGGCAACCCAAAGTCGATGTACCCGAGCCAACGTCAAAGTCCGGCGGAAACCTCGAGCAGATGGTGGCCTTTGAGAAGCGGCTTTGGACACCGCCCGAGAAACCCACTGCTCTCGCTGCGAATGATGCTCCTCCAGAAGCCACCCCCACACCGCCACCGAAGCTCGTGCTGCTCGGCATCGTCTCGCCCATCGAGTCTGGCTCATCGGGCTACGAGGCGATTCTGTACGACCCCGACACGGACACGGTCCACATCGTCAGCTCAGGCACGGCGATCGGATCGGTCACCGTCGGCTCAATCACAAATGACACCGCCGTGCTCGTATCACCGCTAGGCGAATCGATGCTCCGCTTGGATACGGGCCGACAACAGGCGGATCAGGGATGACCACGTTCCTGCCACGAGCTCGGATATCCACGATCGAGGAACATCACCTCTACTGGGCTCGACTGGACGCCTCGTGCGTCGCGGGGCTCCGTGGAAAGGCCCGCACACGAGCTCTCCGATACGCCCTTGAGCCCGAGTTGCCCGTGACGATCGAGGATGTTGCCACGGTGTTTGCGAGTACTGAAGACGGGCGTGTCATCGCGTGCGCCTGCCCGTTCGATGAACTGCAACGCTTGGCACCTGCCGCAGACATGGCGTTGCCCGCTTCGGTGCCCAACTGGCTCGGCACCAATTTGCCGGCAACGGCGTTCGACCTTCTGCGGGACACCACTTCATCCGAACGGGTCCGGCGAACCAGAAGGATGCGAGCCGCTGCCCTGCTCGCCGTGTGTGCTGCGGTCAGTGCGCTCTTGACCTTCGGCATGCTCCGCCGCGCAAGCGGCTTCGATCACAGGCTCGTGGATCTGCAGATCGCGATCACATCCGCGCAGGATCTGGTCCTCCCGCCCGCAGGGCCGAACGCACAGCCCGCGTCCATCCGCCTCGCCGCCGAGCTGCGGGCCGTGAGCTCCACGGAGATGCGCACCGTCGAAAGCGAGCTGATACCGGCGACCAACACCCTCCGGGAAGTCCTCGCCCGCTGGCCGGACGACGCCCGGCTGAAGCGTCTCTCGATCGGCAAGCGGGACACACGCATCGAGCTCACGCTCCCTGCGGATGCAGATCCCGCCCCGCTCCTGGCCGATCTCGAATCTGTCGATGGCTGGACGCTCGCGGCACCGATCATCCGACCATCGCAGATAGAAACCTCGATCTCGATCGGTCTCCAACGCAAGGAGGCCTCGCCGTGACGCCAGGGACACCGATCAAACTCGTCTGCGTCGGCGTACTGGCTGTGCCTCCATTGCTCGCGTGGCGTCACGCGTCCGCCCTCCAAGGGCAAGCCGTTTCCGCACAGGCCCGGCTTGCCCAGACGCGATCGGCCGTCGAAACGATCTCCCGCCGCCGCGCGAGCGTCTCTCCCGATGCGTCTGGGACGTTCGGGCAGGCCGACGCCGTGCGGCTCGTCAACAGCGCCCTTGTCGAAGCCGGCCTCTCACCCTCAGCAGCGAGCGAGCTCTCGCTCCGCGACGACCCGATCCGTCGCCAGGGGCGGGACGCGGGTCGGCTCCAGCGCCTCTCGATCCGGCTGGCTCCATTGGAAACGCCCCAGTTCGGGCGCGTGCTGGCCGAACTCGGGAAAGCCCTCCCGAGCTTCACCTCCGTCGAGATCACGCTCATGCGGCCGCCCAATCTGGACGAATCCGACACACGCTTCGGCATCGACCTCGCCTACGAACGCGAGTATTCTGCAGGTCCGGAGGATTCAACGCCATGAATCTCACGAAAGCCTCACTCTCTCTCCTGACGGCACTGCTCCTCGGCTGCGGGCATGATCGCCTGAGCCCCTACGCCGAGCAGTCCTCGCTCAGCCGCGACACGGCCAAAGCCCAGGAACTCAACCAGAAGGCCGCCGATCTCATCCAGACCGACCCGGAGAAGGCCGAGCATCTCCTCCACGAGGCGCTCACGCACGACCTCCACTTCGGCCCCGCCCATAACAACCTCGGCGTCATCTTCCTCGCCAAGGGCAACCTCTACGAGGCATCATCGGAGTTCGAGTGGGCACGCAAGCTCATGCCCGGGCACCCCGACCCTCGCATCAACCTCGCCATCGCCCTCGAACGCGGCGGGCAGATCGAGGACGCGATCGCGACGTACGAGGCCGTCCTCGAGACGAGACCAGACCTCGACGCCGCGATGATCGGGTTGGCCTCGACCCAGCTCAGGCACCGGCAAACAGACGATCGAACAGCACAACTTCTCGGCAAGATCGCCAGGGATGGGAAAGACCCCGCGATCCGGCAGTGGGCGCTCGATCAGCAGGCGAGATTGACAAAAAGAATGGATTGAACTGGTTCGGCGACGTCCTCAAGACCTACGAACGCCAAGCGGCCTGACTCAAAGAACCCCTCTCAATCGCTGCAAACAGGGCGGATGAGAATTTGAAACCCCTAAGAACAAGGCAGTTTCAAAGCACGAACAGTTTGAAACCATACAGGCGTCCTCAAGAACTATGAACGCCGAGCGGCCTGACCAAAGCAACCCCTCTCAGACAATCTAAACAAGGCGGATGAGAATGTGAAACCCCTGAGAAGAAGGCGGTTTCAAAGCAACAGCAGCTTGAAATCAAGCATGAACCTCACATCGAAAAGTAAACCTGCTCAGGCAGCGCGATCGGTGCGTAACGCAACCGGCTGATGCCCGAAGTTGACACTCTATCTAACCCTAACACCGCGCCGGGTGAGCCTATGGACACTACGAAATCTCAGAATCACAATCCTTTTCAATACGAGAACGAATATCGCATATGCGACTTCTCCATTCCGAACCAATCCTCGTATTAGACTCGATTTCTTCAAGCAGCGCCATCGCCTTTTGAAAATCACCATGCAGGTGGTAAAGGATCGCCATATTGATCCGAGTAAACGGAGCATGAAGGTGCTTTGGCGGCACCTCTTCCAAAACGAAGCGAAACACCGCATCAACGGATTCTAAGCGATCCATTATCGGAATACACACCTCTACTACAGAAGACTTTACCTCGGCAGCCACTGCAGCTGAATTAGCGTTTGCGCCGATGGTCCACCAGACGTCCATAGCATTTTTCTGAAATCCACTCAGTGCTTCACCTATCCTGAAGCGTGGAAAGCAATCAGCTTCATGGATAGTGCTCCCGAGACTATTGCCTGAATACACACGCCAGACGTCGTCCAGAGCAACCCCCGCATTGATCGTGAACTTCACAGTGTCTGGATCTGCAAAGCGACTCCGTTGGAACTCAATTACATGCGCAACTCCACCATGGGTTCGCATCCAAATCTGCCCAGACCTCGAAAATCCATGGCTCTTTAACTCGGAGAAGATCGAAGACTGGTCAAGAAACGCACGAAGTTGTTGTTCGGACCGCATCGTCAGCTACCCCCTCCCGGTGGAGGATAGTAGATAACGCGTCCGTTGGTGCCTGTTGCCTCTTTATACTTCCTGATCTGTCTCGCACCCCGACTACGTCCAGATGGAGAGTCCGGTTTCAACTCAACTGGACGGCCCTTGGGGTCGATGGCATCGGGACGAAGCTTCGTACCCGGAATCGTTGTTTCAGATTGCCAGCCCGGCTTCTGGCTGACTTTTTCCGCAAATTCCCTGTGCGCTTGACGACCATAGGCCGCTGCAGCACTGTCTCCTCCTCTCGTGCCCGCCTTGACTGAACTAGACGCGTTGTCTGCTTTTCGTGCAACTGATGCTGCGGCTTCAACAACATCATCGGCATGACGTATCGCCGATCCCGGTACAAACGGGATCGGAGCCATCGATGCCCAGTTCTTCCAGTCGGATGGGTTTTTCACCGTCTCCCACGCCCCAACCGCAACATCGACCGGTTCAAGAACGACCGACACAAGGGTCAACAGAACGTCACCTACCGGTGAAGGCCCCGGGACTGCATATGGATCCCATGGAGCTTTGAGGAAATATTCTTTGAATTGATCGCCAAGCGCAATGTTGTTTACGGTTTGATTCTCGACAACCAACCCATTGCCCATGCCGTTCGCATCAGGGATGAGCGTCTGTGCGGCCACGTCAGCGGCAGACCCACAACTTGCAGATGGGGCCCAGAACTTGAGGCCTATTGGATCACTACCAATAAGTGGACTCGACAGCGCATACAGATACAGGTTCAACCCATCGACATACCCCGCCGGGTCTCTCTGGAGCCACCGACCGTCCTCGGGCTGGTAGTCGCGGTTGCGGACGTGGTACAGCAGCGAAGGCGAGATGAACACGTACCCCGCGTAGCCGATCTCGTTCGCGTTATCCCTGAAACCCGAGACCGAGCCGTTCGGCTCGGCAGCGCTCGCGCCGTATGTGTGCATCACATACACGTACCCACCGTCAGTGACGTCCCACACGCCGTCGCGGTTGAGGTCGCCCTCCACGCGGTAGTTCGCGTCCCCGATCGCGTAGCTCACACCGGTTCCCGGGTACGAGGCCAGGTCCGTCGTGTCTGCGTCGTGATCGCCGTCGACGTCGCCGTTCCAGCTGTGCCGGGCCTCGCCGAACGGGTTGTAATCGACCCACTCGGTCACCATGTTCAGGACCAGCCAGATCGTCGCCCGCGTGCTCCCGAGCGAGTCCTTGACGTGAAAGTACTGCTCGGTCGTGCCGTAGGTGTCGTCGAGGTTCTCGTCGCGCCGCTGCAGGACGATGTCGTCGAGCCCGCGCGTGCCCCAGAGATACTGACGGATCGCGCCCGTCGTATGCCCGCTTGTCCAGCTGTCGTCGATGTCCTCGACCACGAGCTGCCATGTCGGCGAGTAGTAGAGCCGGCGCTGCTCGTCCAGACCGAGGGCGCCGTTGTCGAGCGCAAGGCGGATCTCAGACCGCCAGCCCGTGCCGTAGTGCTCGGCCTCGTAGATCGTCTCGATGTCCGGCCCGCCGCCGCCCATGCCCCCGGTCGAGTAGGTGTTGACGACCTTGACGAGCCGGTTCCAGGCGTCGTAGGTGTAGTCGTACACCTGGAGCGTGCGGTCGGTCTGGACCAGGTTGCCCGCGTCGTCGTAGGACTTCTGGTGCAGCGAGCTGCCGACCTGTGTCAGCTCGTTGGCCTCGTTGTGCTGGCGGGTCGTCTTGTGGTCCGGGCTGACGACGAACTGCCCGTCCTCGTTGGTGTCGTCGATCGTGAACGCCCAGTTGCCGAGCGCGTCGAGCGACCACTGCGTGCTCCCGTCGCCGGGTGTCCAGTCCGAGCCCGTGGTCGAGTGATCGCGCCCAAGGTCGAACGGGTCGTCCCAGACGCCGCGGTGGGCCTCGGTCAGGCGGCGCAGATCGTCGTGGAGGAAGGCCTCGTGCCGGTCGCCGAGGCCGCCGCCCGGCCTGACGTCCGACCGCGCCAGCTGCACGCCCGCGATGTCGTGCTCGAGCAATTCCTGGAAGACCGGCGGACGCGTCGGGTAGACCGACGACGTGTCGTCCGTGAGCGCGTTGTCGGCCCACGACCAGAGCCTGGGCCGCCCGAAGCGGTCGAAGCCCGGGTACACACCAACGGTGCCCGTCGTCAGACCGGCGTTGCGGCGTTTGCCGTCGGGCATGAGCGTCGCGTCCCAGCCGAACGAGAGCTGTGCGTACTCGACGAAGACCGGGATGTTCGCGCCGAGATACTCGTAGTTCACCACGTCGGGGAAGCCCGAGAGCGACTGAGAGTCGTCCTGCCGCATCGTGATCGTCTCAAGACGGCTGATGCGGTCGTTCAGGCCGTCCGCCGCGCCGTAGCTCCGCCCGAGTGTGGGGTCCGGCGACTCGGAGTCGAGCGGGTAGGTCACCTGGCTCAGCCGTGAGTAATTCGTTACCGCCGGGCCGCTGGCGCCGATCTCGACGGTGTCGTAGCCCATGATGAACGACGCCGCGCCCGTCTGCGGCGAGCCGCCGGAGTCGACCGCCGCGCCCGCAGGGTTCTGGTAGAGGTGCGTCAGCTGGCCGAGCGCGTCGTACGCGTAGCCGATGCCGTTGACCACCACGCTCTGATCGTCGAGCGACTCGACCGCCATCGTCCGGCCAGCGTCGTCATAAACAGTACGGATCGCCAGGACCGCGTCGTCGAGGTCCGACCCGCTGGCCAGCTCGGCGCTGTCGAGCGTCACGCGGCCCGCGTCGTCGCGCGTGTACCGGTGGATCGTCTCGTTCTGATCGGTCGTGACGCGCGTCTCGCCCAGGCGGTTGTACGTGAAGCTCTGCGTGTACGCCGCGGTCGTCCCCGCCGCGCCCGTCGAGGGATCGGGGTACCGCACCGCGGCCAGGAGCGACCCCGAGGAGATCTTGTTCCCGTCCGGGTCCGAGTCGGACTCGACCCCGTAGTCGTACTCGGTGATCTGCACCTCTTCGCCGCCCGACCCGTCGGGCTTGTGCGCGACGCGCTTAATCGCGTTGCCCGCGCCGTCGTACACCGTGCTCGTCGTGCGGTTCGTGGTGTCGCCGACGTTGGCGAAGACCCACCGCTCGCTCGTCGTGTTCCACGTCGGCGCGGCGATGCCCGTGTCGTTCTCGACCGTCGCGATCGTGTCGCCCCGGTGGTTGTAGAAGAACGAGGTCAACACGCCGTCGGCAGCGCGGACGGACTTGACCCGCCCGATCTCGTCGTACGCGGTCGTCGTGGTGACGTAGTCGTTGTAGAACGACGGCGACCAGTCGGACGTGGAGGTCTGCCACGTCGGCGGCGACGAGGGCGGCCACGCCGACACGCCCGAGCCGGTCTCGCCCGGCGCGACGCCGCCCGAACGCAGCGCCTCGTACAGATCGCTCGACCCGTCACGCGCGTTGGAGCCGAACTTCACCGAGGCGATCGGACGCCTCGCCCCGTCGTAGACCGTGCCGTTGTAGGACACCACCGCGCTGGACGCATCGAGCTCGTCGCCGGCGGTGTAGCCGGATTGGTCGTGCAGCAGCATGTACCGCGACACGAGCACGGGGTCGCCGCTGGCGTCGTAGCCGTACTCGGTCTGCTCGATGACCGTGTCGCCCGCCAGCGACACCGCGTCTTCGTATGAGCCCGAGCCCGGGTCGTCGTCGCCCCCGCGATCGGTCTGGTAGACGACCGCCAGCCGCCCGTTGGCGTCGTACGCGCGCTTCATGCCCGCCGAGCCCGGGGCCCAGTCGGCCACCGCCCGCCCGGTCACGTCGCGCCACGTGCTCGTCGCAAGGTACTCGGTCGAGCTGCTCGTCGGATCGATCGCCTGCTCGACGAGATAGGGAAGCCCGCGCTGGCTGTAGCTCGTGCGCGTGTAGCTGATCCGGTCGGCCAGCGGCGTCGCGATCCCCGTCGGCACCGACTCGAACGTCGCCGCCTCCGTCACGCGCCCGAGGTTGTCGTACGCGAACGCCGCGTGCGGCGAGTCTGGATTCTCTTGGATGACCAGGCGGTCGCGGTAGTCGAACGTCTTGATCGTGTCCCGCTTCACCGGGCCCAGGCTCCCGGTCCCGGTTGGCTCGCCGGTGTACACGCGGATGAACGTCGCGTTCCCGTTGCCAACGCCCTGCACCGGCTCGCCACCCGTGTCGAGCTCGTGGTCGTAGAACGTCTCGCTGACGATCTCCGGCCCAGCGGTCAAATCGTCGCGGCCCACCCACGTCGAAACCACGCGGTCACGCACGTCGTACTCGAAGGCCGTCAGCGTCTCGTCGGCGCCGACCAGCTCCGAGACTCGGCCCAGCCAGTCGTAGCGGATGTAGCTGTCGGCGTACCGGTCCGCGTCGAGATCCAGCCACGTCCGGGTGTGGACAGGGTTCCCGCCCACGGCGTACTCGGTCGTCGTGCGGGCCACCTCGTCGCCGCTCGAGAACGGCACGGACCCGCTCAGTGGGTCGTACGCGCCCGACACGTCCAGCTCGTAGTGACTCTCCTGGAGGACGCGGTTCTCCGGCGTCATCCAGCGCCGCACCGCCGGCCCCGAGAACCTCGGCGTCGCCGACGCGTCGATCTCGTGCGGGAACGTCGTCACCACATAGCGCCGGGTCGGGTACTGCACCGTCGGCAGCAGCAGCTGACGCCGCGTCAGGATCGTGACGCCGCCGGGCGATTCCTCGGAGTACGAGTCCCCGCGCAGGTCGTACTCCCACTTCCACACCATCTCATCCGCGCCCGAGATCCCCCAGCTGAGCGAAGAACCGGGGCTGCCGTAGTCGCTGAGGTCCAGCTCGGGCGAGCCCGAGCTCCCCGTGTCGTTGTCCGGGTCCGCGTGATCCACGAGCCGCACGCGCCGTCCGAAATCGTTGTAGGCGTGATACACGACCGCCCCGTCGGGCATCCGCTCCCACTCGATCTGACCGTACGGGTTGTAGAGCGTGATCTGGTCGACCGTCTCGGTCGTCGTCGGTCCGTTCTCCGATGGCAGCTCGCGCTCCACGACACTGTGCATCGAGGCCTTCGCCTTGGCGTTGGTCACCAGGAAGTCCGAATAGAACGTGTAGCTGCGGGTCTCGACCTCGATCGCGTTGGCCGAGGTCGTGTTCGTCTCGCTCCTAAACCGCTCGATCGTCTCGGGCAGGTGCTCCATCCAGGGCGAGGTCGTCGCGTAGGTGATCCGCTCGATGAGGTGCTCTGTCCCCTGGTCGCCTTCCTTGACTGAACGCGTCAGGACGCGCCCCTTCGAGTCGTACGTGAACACCTCGACGCGGCCCGAGTTCGTCGACGGGGTCGCCACCGGCTTGCCGCCCGTGGCCACATCGATCGGCGTGTACCCGCCTTCCATCGATTCTTCGGAGTAGATCCCGGTCACGTTGTCGCTCGAGTCGTACGTGTAGTGGTTCGCCCAGATCCGATCGTCCGACTCGTCGCGGATCGCGTCGGTCACCTTGATCGCCAGGTACGGTGTCGACATCCGCACGTCGTGGAAGTATGTCCGGTACAGCACCGGGGTCGAACCGGTCACGTCGTAGTGCTGGATCTTGAGCGTGCGGCCCACGACCTGCGGGGAGCTGGTGATATCGTACGTCGAGTACTCGTACGTCCGCTTCACCTTCGTCGAGGCGACCGAGCAGTCGCAATCAGCCTGCACGTACTGGACCTTGACCTTGCCGAGGTCCGAGCCGCTCGTCGTGATGCTGTAGCTCAAAACCTTCGAGGCGAGATCGATCGGGCGCAGACCGCCGCCACTCGGAAGCGAATCGTCGTCCTCTGTCTCGAGCACATCGATCGCCGCCTCATCGACCTGCTGCCCGCTCGCGATCGCGTAGTGCTCGATCTGCTCGGGCCGGATGATCAGCTTGAGTTGGTCCTCGAGCCCCGTGACGCTGAGCGGTGTGCTCGCGTCACCCGCGACGCTGTCCTCGTGGTACCGATACTGCGTGATGAACGTGCGGAAGCCGGCGCTCCCCGAACTCGACGGATCGATGCGAGTCCGCTTGATCACCTGGATCAGCGAGCCTTCATTCTCACCCACACCCGAGTTGTCGTTAAAGCCCGAGCTCGCGGGTTCCAGGTCAGAGTTGGTCACGTACTGATGCCCGCGGTAGATGTACCGCACCTCATCCGTCAGGACGAAGTCGCTGCCGTCCGACCGGGTCACCCACACGCGATCGAGCTTGCCCTCGAGGCCGTCGACACCGGAGCCCGAGATCCACGAGAACCAGACGATCACGACCGGGTTCTCGTAGTCGTCGGCCGCGTAGCACTTGATCGAGGAGACACGTGCCGTCCCATCGTCCGAGTCCGTGGTGTCCGAGTCGAAGCGGCGATAGGTGTACGCCCAGAGGTTGCCCGACTTGTCGATCTCGCGCGCGACCTTCCCGACAAGGTACGTGGGCAGAGGGTGCGTCCCCCCGTTCACGTAGTCGACGTAGCTGACATCGTAGAAGTCCGTGTACCGCCGGCCCGGGTACACAAGGCGGAGCACCTGCGCACCGTCCCACAAACCCTCGGGCGGATCCTGAGATTCGGTGACCGAGCTGATCGTCGCCCAACTGAAGTATCCCTGGCCGGATCCCTCCGCCTCGAGGCGACCGGTCGAGGTGTTCTCGGTGAAGTGGTGCTTGTGCTTGACCTCGTTGTACAGGACAAGATGAGTGGGCGTTGTCGATGAGTCGTAGGCCCGCTCGTTGCCGATGATCCGCTTGAAAGTGGGTGACATCCAGTCATGGCCCACTAGGTCCGAGCCCGAGTACAGCGGGCTGCTGTTGTACTCGCGCCAGAACTCGAAGTCCTGACCCGGCAGGCTGATCACCAGGTCGCGGTCGCGTTGGATCTTGTCACCGGTCGCGATGACCACGGGGCAGCCCGTCTCGGGCTGCTTGCTCTCGATCGCCTCACCGGGATCGACCGGCTCCCCGCTGCTATCCCCGTCGCCGCCGCCGCCCTCGCTGCCCGAATCCCCGCCTCCACTGTCACCACCGCCGCCGCCCCCACCGTCTCCGCCGCCGCCATCATCTCCGCCACCGTCATCTCCGTCGCCGTCTCCATCTCCATCTCCGTCGCCGCCATTTCCGTCTCCGCCGTCGGTCCCCGAGTCGGGATCGATCTCGGGCTCGTCATCCGGGTTGACGTCGTTCGGGTCGATGTCGATGTCGTCTGGGATAGTTCGATCCCAGTAGCTCTGGCCATAGAGCTGGGTGACGACGCTGTCGGAAAGGCCCGTGCCACGCAGAATGCGGACCACGCGGTTTTGGCATTCTTCGAGAGCCGACCCCGACAGGCCCGCGCAGACCACGTTGACAATCGCGACCACGTCGTCCGCATCGAGCAGGAACCCGGGAAGCGAGGTCGGCCCCGGGCAGCACGTCGTCTCCGGATAACAAATCATCGAGCACCAGAAGTAATCGCCACCGCCGCCCGACTGCGCCTGCGCCGACGAACCGGCGAGCAGGCCCGCGCCGAATAACGATGCCAACACGCCGCGAACACCACGTCTCATCACACCGGTGCGTGCCATGCCGTCCACTCCTAATCGGGGGATCTTGCGTTTAGTCTGCCGCAGCAAAACCGTGCCCGCCAAACACGCGGTCAGTATCACTGCGCGGCACGCCGTGTGTCAACGCAGAAATCGGAAGTACACAGAAACTGCAAACGTATTGACAAACCAAGTGGCGACGCGCACACTGCACGCGGCACGCTGAACGCGCGGAGGCCGAACGATGACGACCAGGCGACACTCAAATCTGCAAACCCGCTACCGCACAGTGTTTGCGCTGTCCGTCATGGGCATGCTGTGCGGCGCGGGATCGTCGCACGCCACATGGCGAGTGCGCACCGAGTCGACCGCGTGTGTTGCGACACCCGAGAGAAACGTCTCGGACACGCGCTGGTGGAGGCACCTCGGGCTGCAGGCGGAGGCGTTCGCCGCTTCAGGGGTGACCCCGAGCGATTTCACCGTGGCGTGCGGGCTCGTCGCGTCCGGGACCATCGATTCCGAACTCTCAGCCTACGAGACCGCTATCCAGGATCACCGGAACGCGCGCAGTGTGCTCGCCGCACGTCGCGCCGCTCTCCGCGACTCCGAGAACCCAGCCGCCGACCGGGCGGCGCTTCGGACCGCAGCCCTCGAAGCCGCGACCGCCGAAGCCGCGTACCGCGACGCGTCCACCGACCTCACGCAGGCCGTGCTCGGGCTCTTCCCCTCCGGGATGCGCGACAAGATCGCCAACGCGCTCGCCAATCAGTCGACCGATCTCCCGTTCGAGATGGCGATCCTCGACATCGGCGAGGACGAACTCGGACCCCTGCTCTCGGCCCTGAGAGCTGAAGCCGCCGCCAGTGCCGGAGCGACGGGCCTCAGTGGTCCGCAGACGTCGCTGCTGGCGTCCTACCGAGGCATGTCCGCGGTGTCCGATGCGGTGATCCACATCGCCAGCTACACCGCCGGGCTGCGGACCGCGATGGACAGTTGCGAGTGAGCGGATTCGCATCCTGTCGCGTAGTCATTCGATAGGTCACTGCCCGAGCAGGGCAGAAGCAATCTTACTCTTCTGCCTTATTTATAAATGCACCTTCATAGTCGAAGGGCAGATGTAAATTACACGAAATAACATCGCAAGATTACCCAATGCAGATGAGATTACGTATCCGTTGGTATATATGTAATCAGTGAGCGTGTTTTGAATGCAGCGATTGCACCTTTGTTGTGTAGCCGATGCCTGGAACGCGTGACCCTGAATCGGGTAAACGTCAGAATAATGCAGCGTCACAATAATGACGGAACTGGCACGCCAGGGCCCCGAATAACGAGGAGGACCCAAACTATTGTCGCACTCATCCTACCCAGCTTCTGAATATCAAATGAACCCTCCAAATGAATCGGATCGATGACAGCCTGGAAAGTAGGAGAACTGCTGTGGACCCGATCATCGATATCCAGAACGCCGGAAACGGGGTGTATGTAACAGCGCAGCTTGTCCCCGAGTTCGACGATACCCAGGTCAAGCTCCTCGACGCCGGAGTTTGGTGCTATCTGGATAGCCACAACACCGTTGTACAAATCAAGATTCGTTTGCCACAGATCACCGACAGCGCCGATCAAACGCTCGATCAGTTGCGCGAGGCGCTCCACTCTTGCGTCTCGATCACAGTAGTAGCAGAGATTTGGCGCCAGATCGATGCAGTAGTCCGCCAGGCATCTCAGTTTAAGTATCTAGTGGCAAAGTAACCGCAGCGGCCGCGTATTGAATGTGAGTGATGATTTTTCACTTGCTGCTCACTAGAGCTTCCACCGATGCCGTGCCCACGAGCCCACGGACCACGGCGTCTGGATCATGCCGAGAGTAGGCGATCCGACCCGTAAACCAATCCGGCTTGACAATCATCTTATTCAATCGATGCTGATTCTCGTTGTCTCGGTGCCATTGTTCGTTGCGAACACGAACCGCCGTCACTCTCTTCTCATTGCCGGAAGTAACGAGTTCCTCCAGGGCAGACTGGATGAGCCCCAGAGTGTCCGTGGCGTGGGAGAGGCCCTTCCGCTCACGGGCCATGTCGCTCAGCTCTGCGGCTGTGCTTACGACGCCGTCGAGAGCCGCTGCGATATAGTCGGCTGGTCGATACGACTGCCAAGAAAGCGTGATCCCATGGAGTACCCTTTGGTCGGGCACGAATTCAACTAGACCAATAGCACCAAGTGGCAGCACATTCAATGGTACCGCCGATGTTGTAGATGGATAACACTTCGGATCTTGACGATCACCGAATGAAGAAAGTCTCACTTTGTAAAGCGTTCCCTCAGGATTCACAGGTCGCCGCACCGCAACCGAAACTATGTAACACATACTCTACGCCCCTACACCCGGCCGCTGCTGGATGATACTTACGTCCGTCACTTCCCAATAGTTGCAATCCGGATCTCGTTCCTCAAGTCGCAGGTGCACAGTCACGGTCGCCCCCCCGATGTCGAGGATAGCCGACGAGTATCCGGAGACTGTACGACGCCTCGGGCACCCGGCGCGTGTATCCTGGCACAATGCCGCTTCCACCTGGAGTCGCGTCACGGTCTGCCCCGTGATGCCTCGGTAGAACCGGAGTAGATCAAGGGAATCTTTCGGCCACGCCACGCAGCCCAAGGGCTGTTTTCCGCCGATGCAGACATCATATTCGCATGGGATCTGAATTACAGTCATTACTTGCCTTATGGTACTACGTATTTATAAAGACTTTTATGATCGTTAGCAACGTCGCCCAGGTAAAGGCACCGATACCCAAGGTAAACAGTACAAAGCAGCACCATCGCAGCCCAGCCCTGGAAGTGTCGAAATGATTCCACCGGGTCACGATCCTGTGCGGCTGATCCTTCGTGGAACGTAGCCGCAGCAGTGCTTTGGGCGAGTCTGAGCTATACAGCAATGCATGCAGGAGCCTCCGATCCTTTGCATTTGCCTCTGCGGTTTCGTGGACGGGGTTATGTTCGAGCATGGCACAACACCATTCCGCACGACCCATGCACTCCGTCCCTGCCGACCCGGGAAGCCGCCGCATCTCCTCGGGTGCGCTGATCGAATAAAGGAAGGTGAATGCTGAGACACACATCAATCCCACAAAGAGCAGTTTCAGGCGGAAGGGAATCGTGATGCTCGGCAAACTGATCAGCTGTTCACAGCCCGAAACAGACTCCGGCTGGGCTGGGCTTTCCCCGCTCGCTGACTTGCCGGTATCATGAGAGCAACACTTCTCATTTGATATAAGACTGGGCAGCGGTGGCCACGTGAACCGCAGTTGATTGCTTTGGCTTAAAGAATTCCAGCCGGAGATCATTGTGGCGAGCAGTGGGATCAGAATTAAGAGCGGATAACTGCGTTGCAATGCGGGGTTGCTGCCCCATGTGCGCATGCTGCTCCAACGCGGCCAATCGTTGCATTTACTGTAATTCGATTGGGAAGGAGTGGTATCCATCTCTTCTCTCTATTTTCTTAACTACAATTCAATTCGCAGCTCGCTTGGAGAACCCGATTAAGCTAGTTGATGCTCCCAGAAAAATCAAAGCACGCTGACTTAGATTGAGATCTTTACCCGACGCACCTCTATCTGTCACAAGACACATATCTGTGTCACTCTCCCGTCCTGACATGATGCCGCTACTCAGACAGGACTACCCGCACCCGTACGACTCGAAAACTGGTGACGACGCAACGCCTCTAGCTCAATGGCTCCAGACCGCCGAGGCCCGCAATCAGGCGCGGCTCCGCGCCCCGGTCATCATGGCCGCCCAGCGGATCGGGCTAGCGTCTCGGCGCTGCAATGAGCTTGCTTCTGAAGCACGCCAGACCCGCCACAGACTTCTCAACCTCCCCGCCGGCGTGAGCGCCGAGCAGGTGACCAAGCTCGAGGAACGGGCTCTCAGGCTCGAACTCGAGGCACACGCCGAGCGGTTGGCCCTCTGGCGCGACCTCCAGCCACTGGCTGAGTCGGCCAGAGACGCGGCCGTCGACCGGATCCGCCAGAGCTGGCTCTCCGACCTCGAGCGCGTGATCGGCGAGTCTTCTTCCTGGGGTGATCGCTTGTGACGGACTCTGCCCGTGTGATCCACGGCTCGTGCGAGTCGATGCGCGAGCTTGAGGACGGCTCCATCACGCTCACCGTCACCAGCCCGCCCTACTTCGACGCGATGGACTACACCAAGTTCGATGCCAAGGACCGCTCGAAGCACAAGGCTCGTACGTACGCCGAGGGCTTCGATGGCTACCAGAGCTATCTGTCACTCATGCAGCGGATCGCGGGCGAGCTGTACCGCGTCACCAAGCCCGGCGGCGTCTGCGCGATTGTGGCGGGCAGCATCCAGTCTCGGGGCCGGTGCTACCCGATCCCGACGGATCTGAGTCAGCGTTTCCGTGACCTCGGCTGGGAGCTCTTCCACGAGCTGGTCTGGCACAAGGGACGCTCGGCGCTCGACCGGGCGGGCGTCTTTGTGCAGCACCCGTACCCGGGCTACTTCCACCCGAATGTGCTGACCGAGTCGATCCTGGTCTTCCGCAAGCCCGGGCCGAGGATCTTCGCCGGCGTCGAGCAGGAAACCAAGGACTCAGCACGTATGGAGATCACACCGCTGGTCACGCGCGATCTCTTCAACAACGTCTGGGCCATCTCTCCGGTGCCGCCGGGGCGGCTCGACCACCCGTGCCCGTTCCCGGAGGAGGTCCCCCACCGCCTCATCTCGCTCTACTCGTACCCGGGCGATCTGGTACTGGATCCCTTCGCGGGCTCGGGGCAGACGCTCAAGGTGGCAAGAGCCCTCGGACGCAGAGCCATCGGCTACGAACTGGAATCCCAATTCGTTGAATTGGCGAGACAGCGCAGCGCCGAACCGATGCAGCTCCGCGAGCGGCAGCTGATCCTCCGCACCGAGGCGATCGAGGGCGATCCCTTCGTGACGAGGCACAAGGGTGACCGCGCCGCGTGAACAAGCTCACCGAGGGGCTGCGGCCCCTGCTCGGCGAGCACACCGAGACGCTCGACTACGCGTGGCTCACCGGCGACAGCCAGGAACGCCACGAACTCGAGGTCGTCGCCGAACTCATGCGCCGCCAGGCCGGACGCGGCGTGCTCCTCGACCCGCCCTCAGGGGATCAGGCTTCGGGTCCAATTTCGCTCGGACGGATCCGCCACGGCAACCGCGTTCTCGGGGGCTACGGGCTCACGCACAGCTCGCTCATGCGCCACACCGGCGTCTTCGGCTCGTCGGGCTCGGGCAAGAGCAACTTGGTCTTACATGTGCTCGTCCAGCTCATCGAGCAGCGCATCCCCTGGGTGCTCTTCGACTACAAGCGCTCGGCCCGATCGCTCGTCTCTCGTTCTCTCCCAACGCCGGTCCGCGTGCTGACGACTGCCCGCGGGCTGGCCTCTTCTCTCAGGTTCAACATCCTGTCTCCTCCTCCCGGCGTCTTGACCGAGGACCACGACCGGCAGCTGGCCGAGCTGATCTCACAGAGCTTCACCGGCGGGGACGCGACCGTCTCGGCACTGGTCTCCGCGATCGAGCGGACCAGGAAGCGGCTGCCTCCGCTCACGCCGACGCTGCGCGACGTCCGCGACGACTGTCGCAAGGAGACCGGCACCGGGAGAGCGAAAGCCTGGAAACAGACGCTCATGCGCATTCTGGACGCACTGGTCGAGGGGCCGCTGGGCAGAGTGATCGCGTCTCGGCGCCAGAGCGAGCATCTGGATCTCTTGCTCCATCACCACACCGTGATCGAGCTGGACGGGCTGTCCTCATCGGACGGGGCGTTCCTCGCCTCGGTCGTCGTACGACACCTCGTGCAGACGATGATGCACACCCATTCACGCGAGAAGCTCAGGCTGGTCTGTGTCATCGAGGAGGCCCACCGGCTGCTCAGCCAGTCCGGGCGGGAATCGGTCCTCGAGCAGTCTTTGAGAGAAGCCCGCGAACTCGGCCTCGGGCTCATCGTCGTCGACCAGACGCCCAGCCACATGAGCCACACCGCGCTCGCCAACCTCCACACCTTCGTGGCGATGCGGCTCGGCCAGCAGGCCGACGTGCAGACCGCGGCGAGGAGCCTGCTGCTGCGCGAAGACCAGAGGTCGATCCTGCATGCACTCGGCGTCGGACAAGCCGTCGTGCGCTCGGGGCACTGGCCCTCGGCCGTCCAGATCGATGTGCCCAAGGTGCAAATCCAGAAGGGCTCGGTCAGCGACCGTGACCTCGAAGCGCTGCACCTGACCGGGCCCTACGCCAGGGGAAACGCCGGAAGCACCGATCCCGCTTGCAAAGCGGCGGCACACCCACTAGAGGAACCGATCCCGCCGATTCCGCGGCCTGAGAGCCCGCACACCGAGACGGAATCGCTCCCAGGACCGGTCGATCGAATACTGAGCGTCCATCCCGACGCGGGGATGCTCCTGAGGGATGTCATCGCGCACCCGGTCGACGGGGTGATGACGCGCTACCGCAGGCTCGGTCTCTCGAGGAGGCGCGGCGACGGCGCCAAGAAGACCCTCCTCGGATCGGGGCTGGTGACAGCCGTCCCGCTCCGCACACCGGAAGGCTCGACCACGCTGCTCGAACCCAGCGCCCGAGCCCTGGAGTGGGCTTCGGACCGAGGGGTCATACGGCCACCGGTCAACGGCTCGCTGATCCACGAGTACTGGTGCGACCGCATCGCGAAACAGCTGGACTCGCTCGGATGGAACGTCCAGCGGGAAGTGCCAATCGCAGACGGAAGGCTCGATGTGCTCGCCACACGCGAGAGCAAGTCGCTCGCTGTCGAGGTCGAGACCGGCAAGAGCAACTGGGCGAAGAACATCGAACGGCTTGCATTCCATCCAAGTCGACACAAATTTGTGCTGTGGCTTGAGCAGGAGACCATCCAACGAGCTCGCACAATCGCACCAGCAAGCGTCTCCGTCGGCACGCCGACTCAGACCCTGCAACGGCTCGAGAGCCTCCGAACACAGCGGATCGAGGAATGACACAAATCTGTGCATTCAGGAATGGTGAGCATGAGTACTCACGGCATGCCTCCGCGCCAAAGCTGATACGCTCAGTGATGTGATCATGGATTCGATCCATGGGTGTCATGCGACCAACAAAGGAGAGAGAACGTGGCCGGACTATGCAAGATCGGTTGGAAAGCGGTACTTGCCATGCTTGTGTCGACAACGGCGCACGGCCAGGACCGACTGTGCGCGGACCAGAACAACGACGGCGTCGTGTCGCCGGCGGACTTCTCCGCGTGGGTGGCCAACTTCAACGCGGGCGACCTGACCGCCGATGTGAACCAGAACGGCTCGGTCGAGCCCGCTGATTTCTCGGCGTGGGTCGCGGCATTCAACCAGGGCGCCAATGGGCCGATCTGCTCCTCCGGCGACAGCACCGGTCTCGATGTGGCGGGAGATATCTCACCGCTCGGGGACGTGGACACGTACACGCTCACCGCGAACGCGGGCTCAGATATTCTCTTCTCAATCGGCGAGACATCCGGGACTAGCTTCACGCTCCAAGCAGAGCTGTACGGCCCGAGTGGTCAGCTCATCGACTCTCGCTCGGTCGAGGGAGGCTTCCAGCTCGACGCGTTCAACGTCTCCGAGAGCGGCACCTACACGTTCGTGATCCGGGAAAACGGCGACAACGCTGTCGGCAGCTACCAGCTCACGGCAATCGTCGCAGACCAGACCCTCGACGCCGACAACGTCGAGCTCACGAGCGGCCAATCGATCCCAGACTCGATCGCCATTGGGGACATCGACACCTTCACGATCGAGGCCACACCGGGAAGCGATCTGCTTCTCTCGATCGGTGAAACCACGGGGTCCAGCTTCGTGCTTCACACGAGCGTGTACGGCCCGAACGGTCAGTTGATTGAATCGCAATCAAGGGACGGGGGCTTCCGACTCGACCTCTACAACGTCGCCGGCGGGACGTACACCTACATCATCCGCGAGAACGGTAGCAACAGTGTCGGAAGCTACAGCCTGACCGCGTTGGTTGCGGATAGCACAATCGACGCGGACAACACCCAGCTCTCGAGCGGTCAGTCCACGACCGGTGCGATCGATATCGGCGACATCGACACCTTCACCGTGGACGCCACCTCGGGCTCGGACCTGCTGCTCACGATCGGGGAAACCAGCGGCAGCGGCTTCGTCATGCACGTCGACGTGTACGGCCCCGATGGAAGTTTCATCCGGTCACGAACGCTCGACGGCGGATTTGAGCTCAACCTGCTCAACGTCGCCCCGGGCAGGTACACCTACGTTATCCGGGACAGCGACAGCATCAACACCGGGACGTACAACCTCACTGCGGTCGTCGCCGACTCTGCCATGGACGCCGACAACACCACGCTTCTCAGCGGGCAGACCACGACGGGATCGATCGACATCGGTGACATCGACACTTTCACCATCAGCGCTGCGTCGGGCAACGATCTGCTCTTCACGATCGGTGAAACCGCGGGATCGGGCTTCGTGCTCGACGTCAGTGTGTATGGTCCCAATGGCCAGTTGCTCGATTTTGTGGCCCTCGATGCGGGATTCCAGCTCGACCTTTATAACGTCTCAACCACCGGGATCTACACATACGTCGTCCGCGACAACGGCGGCAGCGCCACCGGCAGCTACAGCCTCACGGCCGTTGTTGCCGACCAGACCATCGATGCCGACAACACGCAGCTCCAAAGCGGTCAGACGGCGACGGGATCGATCAATACCGGCGACATCGATACATTCACCATCAACGCAGCCGCCGGGACCGATCTCCTCATGACGATCGGAGAGACCGGCGGGTCGGGCTTCCTGCTCCTCGTCGAGGTCTACGGCCCCGACGGCGAGTTCCTTGACGCGAGATCCCTCGACTCCGGGTTCGAGCTCAACCTGCTTAATCTTGCTCAGAGCGGCGTGTACACCTTCGTCGTCCGCGACAACGGGGGCACTGCCACTGGCAGCTACAGCCTGACGGTGATCGTCGCGGACACGACACTCGACGCGGACAACCTCCAGCTCACGAGCGGGCAGCTCGCCACGGGATCGATCAATGTCGGCGACATCGACACGTTCACGATCGATGCACCGTCCGGGTCAGATCTGCAGATGACCATCAACGAAACGGGTGGGTCCGGGTTCCTGCTGCGCGTCGACATCTACGGCCCCAACGGCAGCTTCATCGCGTCGCAGTCGATCGATTCCGGCTTTCAGATCAACCTGCAGAACATTGTCCTCGGCGGCACGTACACGTACATCGTCCGCGCGAACGGCGGGGACAACACCGGGAGCTACGGAATAACTGCGACCGTCGTGAATTGAGAGCGAGGTTTCAATGGGGCCATAGGACCATGCACTGCCCGAAACGGGCAATCTTAGTGAACCGGCTTGCGTATCTCATTTATGCCTAGATTCAGAACTAGTTTCGCAGAAAGTCATAGAGAATGTATGCTATCGATCAAATCCATTGGAGTGTGCCAGTCAGCTAGTCAGATACGCACTGGAGATTAATCATGCCCGCTATTTCTGAGTCACGTTTGCGAAGCAGATACGGCAACTACTCAAGCCCTTCCCTTGGACGGAGTACGCAGCGCAGGCATACCCGTGCAAACGCCACAACATCTGTTTTTCTCTCGCACAGTAGCAAAGACAAGGATCTCGCACTCCTTGTCAAAGAAGCGCTCGAATCGCAAGGTACAGCAGTATATGTGGACTGGCTCGACGACGGATTGCCCACCGAAATTACAGTCATGACCGCACGCCTGATTCGAGAACGCATAAATAGCAACAACCTCTTATTGCTTCTGGCAACCAACAATGCACTAGCATCACGCTGGGTTCCATGGGAACTTGGGTATGCCGACGGAGTGCACGGAGAAGCCGGCGTTGCAATACTGCCCGTCGAGCGCAACCACGAGACCTACCGGGGCAATGAATATGTTGGCTTGTATCGCGAACTAACACTTGATGGCTCATCGAGCACAGCAGCTCACCGAGGTATATTAGTCGAAGCCAAGTCATGGCTGACCGTGCGGAGCTGACCTTGGCAACGCCCACTCACAGGATCACGCGGTACGATGTCGCATTGCTTGGCCCTAATGCCGCGATGCACGAGCAAGAAGTGCAAGACGAGTTGTCTGAACAGGTCACTGCACTAGGACTCTCGATGGGTCGCGAAGTAGTACTCCACATAGGTGTTCCACCTGACAATCCACGGTTGATCAGCGCACTTTGGGCTAGCGGACTGTCATCGCCCGATCCCAGCGAGCTCAGATACGTTGAGACTCTACTAGGCAATGGCCTCGCTGTCTTTCCTGTTCTCGACTCGCTTAAGGGATTCACCGCTGCCGTACCAAAGTTGCTCCACCACATAAACGGCGCCGAATGGACCGATCTAGAGGCAATCATCGCCGACGTGTTGCGATCCTTGCGGCTGGTTCCCTCGGAGCGACAAGCGTTCATTTCCTACAAGCGTTCCGATTCTCAGGGCGTTGCGAGTCAGTTGTTCTCGTCGCTGGCCATGCGGGGTTTCCGACCCTTCCTTGACACCGCCTCCGTTGCACGCGGCGTTAACTTTCAGCAAAGTCTCTGGTGCAGGATGGCTGGTGCGGACTTGCTGATTTTTCTTGACAGCCCCAACGCGCTGGACTCTGAGTGGGTGCATATGGAGCTCGCGCGTGCAAACGACCTTGGTCTGGGCATGCTTCAGCTTCTTTGGCCTGGACATACGCGCAGCCCAGGCACCGAACTATGCCAACTAGTCGCACTTAAGACGCCGGACTTTGAGGATAAGGACTCTGGCCCGCAGGGTCGGCTCACGCAGAACGCACTCCAGCATATCATGAGCTTAGCAGAGGTTGCACGCGTACGCGCACTTGCACTACGGCTTGAGCACGTAATCGGGAACGTGCTTGATTTAGCACAACATTACGGACTCGGTACTGAAATCGAGCCGCTCAAGGCAATCCGCTTGACAAGGGACGGAAATGCTTTGGGGCAGGTCTTACCCGTTGTTGGCCTACCTGATGCTCGCATCATTCAAGAGAAGGAGATCGGATTGACTGCCAACGATGATCCCAAGAAAACCCGACTCACATATAACGGATTAGGTGCTGCTCCAGACTGGCTCGAACATCTTAACTGGCTCAATGCTCGTGAAGGGCTTCGGTCCGAGCAAGTCGATACCCTTGATAAGTGGATGGCAACGCTGTGACGGCTATTTTCCTCTCAGCCAGCGTGCCGGATCGCAAGCCATTCAATGCAGATTGCGACCCTTTGCTTGTTCGAGAGGCGGTTCTATCACTAGTGTCGGTTGCCACACCCAAGTCTGAGCTTGTCTTTGGTGGGCACCCGGCTATCTCTCCGCTCGTTGAGCACGCGGCACGATCTATTGGGACACTTGAGAATGTCCATATTTTTCAATCAGACTACTTTGTCCAAGCGATACCAGCGGTTGCCAAGCAGTTCCAGAATCTGCACATGACCTCAGCTGGCCATAACCGCGATAACAGTCTCACGCTGATGCGCAATCAAATGCTAGCCTTCCGGGAATACCAGGCTGCCGTTCTCATTGGTGGAATGAAAGGGCTGTACGAAGAACTCGACCTCTTCCAATCCATGCACCCGACTGCCCGAGTTATCCCCATCGCATCGACAGGCGGTGTCGCGAAAACGCTGTTCGATGACGGCATTGGCCCTGCCGGGCAACCAGATCGCCACGATCTTGAATCTAGTCTCCGGTATCGCTCTTTGTTCCGGCGTTTGCTCCCATAGATAATCTGCCAGAAAGGGGCTCCACTGATGGCCAAGAAACGAGTATTTATCAGCTTCGATTATGACAACGATCGTGCCCTAAAGGATTTCATGATTGGACAAGCAAAGCACACCGATTCCCCATTTGAGATCATCAATATGTCGCTCAAGGAAGCCGCCCCGGAACGTGAGTGGCTCGCCAAGGCTCGTGCTGCGATTACACGATCTGAAATCGTCATCGTAATGCTCGGCTCGAAAACGAAATCCGCTTCAGGAGTCCTGAAAGAAATAGCGATTGCTAATGAGCTCAAGAAGACAACTTTCCAGATCATCGGATACAAGGACGGCTCCTCGTCTTGGGCTGTCCCCGGCGCTGGCCGTGTTTACCGATGGGACTGGGAGAATCTCAAGAAACTGCTCGCGTGATAACAACACGTGATCCGATCGCCACTGCTCTACCTGGGCACACTCCTGTCGAGCTTGGGCACAAGCCTCGCGGCCCGATCGTGGGTCACTACCCTCACACGCCCGTTGGCGAAGAACACCGCCGGGATCTCTTGCTCTGCCGCGACAGCGAGCGTCAGCCGCTCAGGAAGCGGTGTCCCGGGATCGCCCATCCCCGCCCTGGCTTCATCTCTGGGGTGGAGGGACGGGACGCAGTGCTGCGTGCGCATGAACTCCCAGATCTCTTCTGGATTAAGACCCGCCCGAGCAATCGCGGACACGACCTCCCCGAGGCAACAGCCGTGCGTGAGCACGCGGTTGTT
>JACKGZ010000005.1 GCA_020639255.1 Phycisphaera sp. | reverse complement strand
GTACCGGGAACGACCTGAAATCCGAAGTCAGAGGACTTCGAGCGCGCCGGACTCCTCCAGCACCCGCTCCGCGTAGCTATTCATCGCGTCGCGGAGTTGCTCGAAGCTCTCCAGCACGTACAAGATTGGCTGATAGTGATCGATCTCGAACGGCGTGTCGCACACCAGGTCCATGTCGAACGGCCTGCGGTCCACGTGGTCGCTCTCAAGGGCGTGGAAGCTCTCGCCGATCGAGCTGATCAGACCCGAGCCGTAGAGCTTGACCTTCCCGCCCTCGCGGATCAGCCCGAACTCGACCGTGAACCAGAAGAGCCGCGCCAGCCGTTCGATGTGGTACGGGTCATCGCAGAAGAGCGCCGCCTTGCCGTAGGTCTGCAGGAACTCCGCGAACACCGGGTCGGCGTGCAGCGGCACATGCCCGAACACATCATGGAAGATGTCCGGCTCAGGCAGGTAGTTCATCAGCTCGCGAGGGCGGACCGTGATCGTTGTCGGGAACCGCCGCTGCGCCAGGCATGCGAAGAACGCCTTGGCGGGCAGGTATCCCGGCACCGGGTGGCTCTCCCAGCCCGTCAGATCCTGGAGCCTGCGGTTGATGTCCGAGACCTGCGGCACACGGTCCGGCGTCAGCCCGATCGCCCGCAGCCCTGACAGAAACACGTCCGAGGCCTGGTCATCGAGCGACTTCATCCGCTCCGTGTACATGATCCGCCAGACGTCGTGGTTTTCTTGCGTGTACTTCGACATGTCCTGCGTGATAAAGAACTTGTACGGGTCGATCTCGGCGCTGGGCTGCTTCGGGGCCGCGTCCGCCGCGGCCTGCGCTCGCCTCGCCTCGTCGCTGTTGATGATGTCCGAGTAGTTGATGTCCGCACGCATGGCAAATCTCCCGCCCACAGCCCCGGGCCACGGCCCGCTTCTGCGAACATCATACATCCCATGTCCAACATCGCGGGTTCAACCCGCAGCCGACAGCTCACTCAGCAAATTGTGAACCCGTACGTCTGCTTGCTCGGCGTCGATCAGCCGCTCACCGAAGGGCACGCGCACGATGTCGAATCGCGTTCGAATGTCGAACCCCATCGGGTCCACTCCGACGAGTACCCCCTCGCCCGAAGAGCGCGGGTCCATCGTGCGGGCCGCCCGCCCGAGCAGGTCGTGGTCCGCGTTGTACTTCTTGCAGAGCCTCGGCTCGGACGACGCGAGCGCATTGGTGAGGTCCAGTTGCTCCGCGTCGGCAACGATCGACCCGAACCGCACCGCCAGCAGCGAGGCGTTCACCCAGTGGCTCTGCCCGGGCGAGCCGTGGTAGATCCGCCACCGGTCGGCGCTCGCCGAGCGGTCGCCGTCGATCTCTTCGAGCATGACGAGGATCTGCATCGCGTCGTTCCGCTCCTCCGGGAGCCAGAGCACGATCTCCTCGCCGTGCAAGGCGGCCGACTCGATCGGAAAGACGAACGAGCCGGACTCATTGTCGATCACGGTCGTCACCGTGAAGGGCACGCCGTCGCACGAGAGCGTGGCGTGACGCTCACTGCGGATCGCGAGTTCGAGCTCGTTCAACTCGTGCATGGTCGATTCTTGTCAGACAGGATCCGAGAGTGAACCCGAGCGAGGGAGCCACGGGTCGAAAAAAAACCACGAGGCCGGCGAGCGGCCCCGTGGTCCATCTGTCATTCGGTTCGGCGGAGAGACAAAGCAATCCGCTGAGCACCCGATTAGCGGCTGCGCGCGGCCTTGCGGCGAGCGGGCTTGCGGGTCGCCTTCTTGGCGGTCGCCTTCTTGCGGCGAGTCTTCTTGCGGGTTGCCTTCTTGGCACCGGCCTTCTTGGCGGCCTTCTTGCGAGTCGACTTCTTGCGGGTTGCCTTCTTGGCACCGGCCTTCTTGGCGGCCTTCTTGCGAGTCGACTTCTTGCGGGTGGCCTTCTTCGCGCCAGCCTTCTTGGCGGCCTTCTTGCGGGTCGCCTTCTTGGCGCCGGCTTTCTTGGCTGCTTTCTTACGGGTGGCTTTCTTACGTGCTTTCTTGGCCATGATTGCTTCTCCGTCTTGTCCTCGTTGGTGAACCCGTGACTGCTACGGTGAGGACATCAGTGCATGCATGCAAAGAGCAGTCAACCGAACTATCGGGGCTCGTGTGGCTCGACCTTGAGCATTACACACGAGATGATGATGCGGACCATGCACCATCCACCTCATCTTGTCAAGCGCACCCACACACCGATCGCGCAGCGACATGCGTCCGATCGATCGTTCACATCGCCCATGCAATCACGCATCTGAGTCGTTCAATCGCGTGATGCAGCAGTCAGCAGAGCACCGAAGATCAGCACGCTCACCGCGTCCGGTGTGTGTGCAGAAGCTGACCGAATCAGGGATGTTGAACTGGTCCCCGATGCGCGTGACACGGCGGTGCGATCGGGTGATCACGATTCGCAGAGCCTGTGAGAGTGAGAAGTTTGTTATGCGCGTGTTCGCGGATGAACACCGCAAGTTCGCGCAAGAAGCAAGTTCAATCGGTGCTGTTCGCAGCGGGCAACACGGTGCTCTCTACGCTGCCCGCGGGCGATAACGTCTTGACAGACGTGCTGTTCACGCGGTTGTACGCATCGATCGTGCGCTTGTCGGTTGGCATCATCGGCACGCGCGCTCGCACGATGCCGAGTGCGGGGTTGTACCAGAACGCAGCGTCGTGTCCGCTCTCGTCGTACACGGGCTTCGGGTGCTCCCAGTTGGCGTGTTCAACGGGTGCGATCTCCACCCAAGGGCGGTCTTCAGAGAGGAGCGTGTTTTTTGGCAACTCCCCCCCGAACCAGGCGGGAACAACCGTTGCCGACCAACCACGCGGGTTCACATCCGCTTGTCCAGATTGTGAACGGATGACGACTTCTCCCTTGAGTCGTTCGACCGCAGTACGTGTCTCTTCGAGCTGCTCGTTCTCGCTGTCGTTCAGCCGAGTGTGCGCGTAGTACCCCCCGGCGATCCCCGCCACGACGAGCACTCCCACCAGATCGACGACCCGGCGCATCACGTCCGAACCCTCCAGCCACGGCGCAACCGACCAACACGGAGTTGGCGCACCTGCACATACGTCGGCAAGCCCGGATCGCCGCCCGATCACGCGGCCACGCATCACTCGGAGCCCGGATCGCACAGGTGGGGTTGTGACGTCTGGAACGGATACACTCGCCCGAGAACCGCCCTTCCCGGCGGACATCCCGAAAACAGGGGGAGATCGTTGTCCATCATCTATACACGCACCCTTGGGTCGGGCCTCTCACTCTTCATTGAGCCCATGCCGGGCATGAAGTCCGTCGGCCTGAGCTGGATCCTGGGCGCGGGCACCGCCGCCGAGCCCGAAGGACGCGCGGGCCTGGCAGCCGTCACCTCCGAGATGCTCCTCCGCGGCGGCGGCATCCGCGACTCACGCCGGTTCGCCGACGACCTCGACCGCATCGGTGCCTCGCGCACCGTCGACCCGACGAGCCGAACCATGCACATCCGTTCGTCGACGCTGGGCGACAAGCTGGGCGAAGTGCTCCCCATGATCACCGACGTTGTGCTGCGGCCCCGCTTCGACACCACCACGCTCGAGCCCGCGCGAGAGCTCGCCGAGCAGGGCCTCGAATCGCTCGAAGACGACCCGCGCGAGAAGGCCAGCATCGAGGCCAAACGCAGGCACTTTCCCGCGCCGTACAACCGCTCGATCTACGGCAACGCCGAGGGCCTCGCCCTCATCACACTCGACGATGTTCAGAAGTTCTGGAGCACCAACGCCGTCCCGCAGGGCTCAGTACTCGCGATCGCCGGAGACGTCGAGCCTGAGAAAGTCGCCGACCAGTTCGAGTCGCTCCTGTCGGGTTGGTCGGGCGATGCAGCACCCGAGCACGACGAGACCGCACCCGTGCGCGGCGCGAGCCACACCGAGGACGACTCGAACCAGGTCCAGATCATCCTCCTCGCCGAGGGCCCAAATGAGCGCGACGAGCGGTCGGCTCTGCTCACGAAGTTCGCGGTCAACGTGCTCTCGGGCGGGATGTCGGGGCGGCTCTTCACCGAGGTCCGCGAGAAGCGGGGGCTCTGCTACGCCGTCAGCGCCGGGTTCCGGGGCGACGACCGCTTCGGCGTGATCTCCGCCTACGTCGGCACCGCGCCCGACCGGGCCCAGCAGTCGCTCGACGTCCTCGTCGCCGAGATGCAGAAGCTCTTCACGCCCGAGGGACGCGTCACGCCCGAGGAATTCGCCCGCGCCCGCATCGGGATGAAGTCCAACGTCGTCTTCCACGGCGAGTCCTCGTCTGGACGAGCCGGAGCGATCTCGGGCGACATGAAACGTCTCGGACGCGTCCGCACGCTCGATGAGATCCTGACCACCCTCGAGAGCGTCACCCTCGACGAGCTCAACGCCTACCTCTCCACGTGCTCGCTGAGGGGCGTCACGCTCCAGACGCTCGGCTCCGTCCAACTCACCCCGCCCGATTCCCTCGGGCTCTAAAGCGCGGAGCTAAACTCTCGCCCATGTCTCCAAAGCTCCGACGCATCCTGACGCAGTACGGCATGCTCTTGGCGTGCCTGCTCGTGCTGGGCGTCTTCCTGGTGCTCCCGATCTACCTGACCGTCAAGGGCGGCATCACCGAGACCCAACTCGTCGCCGGCGAGGAGATCACCGCCTACACCGCCGACCACGTCGCGATGGTCTTCGAGAACCCGCTCTACCGCGAGGGGCTCATCAACGCCTTCTTCATCGCGTGCATGACGACGGTCCTGTGCGTGCTGATCGCGCTCCCGCTCGCGCTCATCAGCGCCAGGTACAGGTTCCCATTCAAGGGCGTCTGGAACGCGGTCATCCTGGTGCCGCTGATCCTGCCGCCCTTCGTGGGCGCGATCGGCATGCGGGCTGTCCTCGGGCGTGAGGGGATGCTTAACGCGCTCTTCGACACCGACTTCGACGTGCTGGGCAAGGCCCGCGTCTGGGGTGTGATCATCGTCGAGGCGCTGCACCTCTACCCGATCATCTACCTCAACGCGACCGCGGCTCTTGCCAACCTCGACCCCGCGCTCGACGAGGCTGCCGAGAATCTCGGCGCCGGGCCCGTGCGCCGGTTCTTCAAGATCATCCTGCCCCTGATCCGCCCGGGCCTCTTCGCGGGCGGCACGATCGTCTTCATCTGGTCCTTCACCGAACTCGGCACGCCGCTGATGTTCGAGTACTCGCGCGTCACCCCCGTGCAGATCTTCCACGGCCTCAAGGAGATCCAGTCCTCCCACGAGCCCTACGCCCTAACCGTCGTCCTGCTCGGGGCGGCGATCCTGTTCTACGTCGTGGGCAAGCTCGTCTTTGGGCGCAAGGGCTACGCGATGTACTCCAAGGCCTCGCGCGCCGCTCAGGAGGTCAAGCTGCCGTGGTGGGGGAGCATCATTGCAACGGTGCTCTTCGCGGGCGTGACGTTCGCTGCGATCCTGCCGCACGTGGGCGTCGTGCTCACGAGCATCGCCCCGACCTGGGGCTGGTACGGCACCGTCCTGCCCGAGGCGTACACAGCCGAGCACTACATGACGGCGCTCTCTGATCCCGTGAGTTCCACAAGCGTGCGCAACAGTTTGATCCTGAGCCTCATGGCCGTCGTCGCGAGCGTGGGCATGGGCCTCGTCGCGGCGTACATCATCGTGCGGACGAAGGTGAAGGGCCGTGGCCTGCTCGACGCGATGTGCATGCTCCCGCTGGCCGTCCCCGGGCTCGTCATGGCCTTCGGGTACTTCGCGATGACACTCTCGGGCCCCGTGCCCGCATTCGCCGACTGGCTCATCAAGAACGACATGGGCGGGCTCGCGCGATTCCTGCAGGTCGTGGGCGAGAACCCCAATCCGTTCCTCATCCTTGCGATCGCCTACGGCATCCGCCGATTGCCCTACATGGTCCGCGCCACCGTCGCGGGGCTCGAACAGACTTCGGGCGAGCTCGAAGAGGCTGCGGTGAACCTGGGTGCCGGTCGCGTCGAGGCTTTCCGCAAGGTCGTGCTCCCGCTCGTCCTCGGCAACGTCATCGCGGGCGGGCTGCTCGTGTTCAGCTTCTCGATGCTCGAGGTCTCCGACTCGCTCATCCTCGCGCAGCAGTCCAAGCACTACCCGATCACCAAGGCGATCTATGAGCTCTGGAACCGCCTGGGCGACGGCGCGTTCGTCGCTAGCGCAATGGGTGTCTGGGGCATGGCGCTCCTGGCGACCACGCTCGTCGGCGCGTCGATCCTGATGGGCAAGAAGTTCGGATCGATCTTCCGTGCCTGAGCTTGCGCCCAAGCCGCCGAAGAAGACGATCGCGGTCAGCATGGGCGACCCGGGCGGCATCGGGCCTGAGGTTCTCGTCAAGGCCCTCGCAGACCGTTCACGACGCAGCGCCGCCCGGTACATCATCCAAGGCTCGACGAGCGCCTTGCAAGATGCAGCAACCCACGCGGGCGTCACGCCCTTCTGGTGGCAGATCCCGCTCGGCGCGAGCGCCAGCGCCTCCGAGTCGCACGATGTCATCGTCATCGATCACGGCGGGCACGATTTCGCTCACAAGCCCACAAAGGCCAACGGCACCCTGAGCCACTCTTACGTCACCGAGGCTGTGAAGATGTGCCTCGAGGGGCAGGCCGACGCGCTCGTCACCGCGCCGATCAGCAAGGAATCCTGGAAGCTGGCGGGCAAGATGCGTCACCCCGGGCACACCGAGCTGCTGGGCGAGCTCTTCCGCGCCAAGCGCGTGGGCATGTTCTTCGAGAGCGACCGCCTCCGCGTCATCCTCGCGACCGTGCACATCCCATTGCTCGACATTCGCAATGCCCTGACCATCGGCAAGGTTTTCGACGCGATCGATCTGGGCCACGACGCGTGCCGACAGATGGGCATCGCAGAGCCCCGCATCGCGGTGTGTGGACTGAACCCCCACGCGGGGGAGAACGGGCTCATGGGCGACGAGGAATCGCGCCTCATCGAGCCCGCCATCGAGCACGCCCAGCGCAACGGCATCGACGCGCGAGGGCCTTTCCCCGCCGACACGATCTTCAACCAAGCCATCGCCGGCAAGTTCGACCTCGTCGTCGCGATGTACCACGACCAGGGCCTCATCCCGATCAAGTTGCTCGCCTGGGACTCGGCGGTCAACGTCACCTGCGGGCTCCCGATCTGGCGAACCAGCCCGGATCATGGCACCGCGTTCGACATCGCCGGTACCAACCGAGCCGACGCGGGCTCGATGGCCTCGGCGATCGATCTCGCGGTGCGCCTCGCCTAGTCATCAAGGGCGAATCACCCAAGATTTGATCGATCGCTGACCTGACAAGCCCCAAGCGCCCGGCCTACAACCCCTGCCCGATGGAACAGCACGCGCTGAACAACCCGGAAACCCAGCGTCACCCGCTCATCGAGCTGTTCGCCATCGCCGCGCCCACGATCGCCACCATGGCGACCTACACCGTGATGCAGTTCACAGACTCGCTCATGGTCGCGCATATCCAGCCGCCCAGCCCGTCATACGTGGCCGCTCAGAGCAACGCGGGCATGTGGACGTGGATCGCCATGTGCTTCCCCGTCGCGCTCGTTGGAATCGTCAACACGTTCGTCGCGCAGCACCTGGGCAGGGGCGAGCCTCGCAAGGGTGCCGCGTATGCGTGGGCGGGCCTGTGGTTCTCGCTCGCATTCTGGCTGCTCATCGTGCCGTGCGTCGCGATCTTTCCTTGGATCTTCGAGCACTTCCTCGGGCACGAGGGGCAAACGCTGGAGATTGAGATCGGCTACGCCCGGATCTGCCTGCTCGGCAGCGTGTTCACCATGCTCGCCCGCAGCGTGGCTCAGTTCTTCTTCGGGCTCCACCGCGCGACCGTTCCACTCATCGGTGGGCTGAGCGCCATCACGGTCAACGTCGCCGCGAATTTCCTGCTGATTTTCGGGTATCTCGGCTTCCCGGCGATGGGTGTCAACGGCGCCGCCGTCGGCACCGTCATCGGCGCGTTCACCGAATTCGCGGTGCTGATGTTCATCTTCCTCGGCCCTACGCACAACACGAGATTCGGCACGCGCGCATCCTGGCGTCCAAGCCTGCGACCGATCCTCGACATCCTGAGGCTCGGCTGGCCCTCGGGCACCATGATGATCAACGAGATGATCTGCTGGGGCTACATGATGACCGCGCTGATGCCCCGCGCCGGCAAGGCCGCCGGTGACTCCGCCGACGTCCACAACGTCGTCGGCTGGATCGCGCTCAAGTACATGCACCTGGCCTTCATGCCCTCGGTGGGCATGTCCATCGCGCTCACCGCGATCGTCGGCAAGTTCATGGGCATGGGCCGGCCCGACCTCGCCGCCAAACGCACATGGCTCGGGCTCTCAGTCACGATGGGCTACATGGGTCTCTGCGGCCTGCTCATGGTCGTGTTCCGCGAGGAGGCGATCAACAACTTCATCACCAAGGGCTACGACCCGGCTATCAAGCAGCGCATGATCGAGATCGGCGGTTGGGTGCTCACTATCGCCGCGGTATTCCAGATCTTCGATGCGCTCGGCATGTCCATGAACGGCGCGCTCCGCGGTGCGGGCGACACGCTCATTCCGGGGCTCGCGTTCATCGTCCTGAGCTGGACCATCCTCATCGGGGGCGGGCACCTCATGGTGGCCTTACGACCCGATCTGGGTTCGATCGGCCCCTGGATCGCGGCAGCCACGTACATCATTGTTCTCGGAGTCGTGCTGCTTGTACGGTTTTTAGGCGGCAAATGGAAGACGATGTCCGTCATCGAACCTCATTTCGACACGAGTGTGATCTCGGGCCTGCCCGGGGAAGGGCTTGCGCTGGTCTCGGACGGGGCCGCTGAGGTCACCTCGGGCTCGCCGGGGTGATTGTGCCTTCCTAGCATCACCTCCGAACCCGGTTGGCGCGGTGGCGCCGGCCTTCCGGTGCGCGCACATCGAGGAGCATCCATGCCCGGCGACCCCCTGGACATCGTTATTGGCGCAGACGAGGCGAAGCGTGACGCCGAACTCGCTGCATCCCACGCTCGCGACGCGGACAAGGCCGAGGCCGAAGGCGACCGCGAGCAAGTCATCGTCGAACTGAAGAAAGCCGTCGCCGCCGACCCGACCGATCAGGATCTCGCGTTCCGCCTCGCGTACGCGCTCGACCTCGTCGGCGAGGAAGAGGAAGCGATCGCGATGTACGAGCAGGTCTGCGAGTCGCAGCCCGCGCCGATCAACGCGCTGATCAACCTCGCCGTCCTCTATGAGGACCGTGGCGACTACATCCGCTCGGAGCGCTGCCTGCGTCAGGTGCTCGACACGAGCCCCAACCACCCGCGCGCCAAGCTCTACATGAAGGACGTCCAGGCCAGCCGCGACATGTTCGTCGAGGAAGAGCAGACCCGCGACGTCCTGAAGCGCAACGCGCTGCTCGACACGCCCGTGACGGACTTCGAGCTCTCGGTCCGCACGCGCACCTGCCTCAAGAAGATGAACATCCGCACCCTCGGCGACCTGCTCCGCATCACCGAGGCCGAGCTGATGAACTCGAAGAACTTCGGCGAGTCGAGCCTCGTCGAGATCAAGGGCATGCTCGCCGTCAAGGGCCTCAAGCTCGGTCAGGGCCTCGAAGACGCCCACCGCGCCGCCCGCAAGGCGCTCATGGACAAGCTCAAGGGCACGGGACGCGAGGGCGCGCTCGCCAAAGGCGTCACCGACCTGCAGCTCTCCGTCCGCGCCCGCAAGGCGCTGCAGATGCTCAACATCGAGACGCTTGGCGACCTCGCCAGCCGCACCGAGGCCGAGCTCATGGGCGTCAAGAACTTCGGCGCCACCAGCCTCGAAGAGATCACGGCCAAGCTCACCGAGTTCGGCCTCTCCCTCCGCAAGCTCGACGAATAACCTGAAGCCTTACTGCGTATTATCCGAAACCGGCGAGATCTCACGCTCGCCGGTTTTCTTATAGCTCACGCGGCTCCTGGCGTATTCCTCCGGGCTGATCCGTAGATCTACAGGCTCGCCCTTCACGTGCTGCGCGTGCAAATGCTTCAGGAACGGCACGCACCACCCACACCCCGTCCCCGCGTCGAGGCACTCGCTGATGAGCGACGCCACCGGCGGGTTCTCACGATCCAGATACGTCCGGATCTTGCGCAGCGAAACGCGGTAGCACAGGCACACCTGATCGTCGGGATCCATGCGTGGATTGTAGTGCAGCTTCGGTGCCACCACGCATCTCCGATGCGTGGTGCTGACTGTTGTACGAGCAACTACACCACCCATCAAAGATGGGTGGTGGCACCCTACATCCCCGCGAGCACGCCCAGTATCTCGACCACGCCCTCGGCCTCGGGCGCCTTGGCGACGTAATCCGCCACGGCCTTGATCTCATCGATCGCGTTGGCCGGGCACGCAAAGAACGCGACCTTCTCGCGGATCGCAAGGTCGCTCGACGTGTCACCGATGCCCGCGAGACGCTCAGCGGGGATGCCCGTCTTCGCCTTGAACCGATCGATGCCGGTGCCCTTGCTGATGTGCGCGAGATCGCAGTTGATGTAGTACCACGACATCGAGACGCGGAAGGGCCAGCAGTGCTCGGCGCAGACGCGCTCGACATCGGGCCAGATCTGGCTGCGGAGAAAGTCTGTGTCCGCGTGCCAGAGTGTGACGCTCGCCGATTTGCCGGGCTGCATCGAGACGCCGCGCTGACGGAGCGACTCGATGTAGTGCCGCTCAAGCCCCGCGACGCTCTCGAGTTCCTCGGGTGTGATCGCCGGGTCGAGCTCGCTCTGCGCCGTTTTCGGGTCGTGCAGGTACACGCCCATCTCCCCGATCGCCGGCAACAGTGTGTTGCCTACAAGCCTCGTCATCGCCTCGGCGAACCCGACGGGCCTGCCCGAGCAGACCGTCAGCACCGGCGCATTGCCGGATCTGATCGCGTGCTCGTTGTGCTCGCGGATGAGCCCGAGGCGTGCAAGGTCGAACGGCCCGCCGTGCTCATCGCACAGGCACCCGTCGATATCGCTCACAATCACGTCGTACCGACCGGTGCTCTGATAGATTGGTCGTGTCTTCGGGTCCATGTCTCCCGACTGTAGCCAGCCGCGAAAGGGCACCACGCTTGGCATTCGTCTTCGTCATCGCGATCTTCCTCTCGGCGGCCCTGCTCTTTGCGGTCCAGCCGATGGTCGGACGACTCGTCCTGCCCGCGATGGGCGGCAGCCCAGCGGTCTGGAACACCGTGATGGTCTTCTTTCAGCTTGCACTCCTGGCCGGCTATTCGATTGCATATCTGATCGCAAAGCTCAAACGAAACCGCAACCAGGTTCTCGCGCACGCGTTCATCGTTGCCCTCGCACTGCTGCTCCTGCCCATCGGTGTCGCCGCCCGCCAGCTCTCCGAGAGCCAGTCGCCCGCGCTCGCGCTCTTCGCACGGCTCATGCTCGACCTCGGCCCGATCGCGCTGGCGCTGGCCACGATGAGCCCGATCCTACAGCACTGGTACGCAGCGATGAATCTGCCGCGCCGCGAAGACCCTTACTTCCTCTACGCCGCCAGCAACGCCGGCAGCCTCATCGGACTTCTCGGCTACCCGCTATTCATCGAGCCCTCGCTCGGCCTCGCGCAGCAGCGCACCCTCTGGTCCATTGGCTTCGGCGTGCTCGCGCTCACGATCCTCATCGTCTGGATCGGTGTCGCTCGCGCACCCCGCGCGGTGCCGATCGCGACTGAACGCGCAAACGCAACCCAGCACACCGGAAGCCCCATCCCGTGGATCGTTCTCGCCCTCGTCCCGAGCAGCCTGCTCCTCGGCGTGACGCAGCACATCACGACCGACATCGCCGCGGTGCCGCTGCTCTGGGTCATCCCGCTCGCGCTCTACCTGATCACGTTCATCGTCGCCTTCGCGGCGAGCACAGCCCGCCTGCTCCGAGTGCTGACCCGTCTTGTGCCGGTGCTCGCCGTAGCAGCCGCAGTCGCGTTCATGATCGACGCCCGCCATCCGCTTTCCGTCGTTGTCTCGCTGCACCTGGTCTCGTTTACCGCGATCGCGCTCGCCTGCCACGCTCGCCTCGCGCAGTCGCGCCCGCCAGCCGATCAACTCACCCGCTTCTATCTCTTCGTCAGCATCGGCGGCGTGCTCGGCGGCTCGATCAACGCCCTCCTCGCGCCGCTCGTCCTGAGCTGGGTCGCCGAGTACCCCGTCATGATCGCAATAGGCGCGGGCCTTGCCGTCGGTTGGCCGAAGTGCTCCAAGCGCACACTGCTCGACGCCCTCCCCGCGCTCGCGCTCGCGTTCGGCCTGATCGTCGCGCTGCTCGTCATTCCCGCGGACTGGCCCTACACCAGTGCCGTCCTCATCGGCGTCCCCGCGCTCGCGTGCTTCCTCTGCTCCACAAAGCCCGCACGCTTCGCGCTCGCGCTCCTCGTCGCGCTCCTCTTGCCCGAGGTTATCCGCCCGAGCGAGCACATCGTCCACCGCACGCGCACGTTCTTCGGCGTGCACACCGTCCTCTACGAAGAAGCAGCCCGAGGCCCACGCCACACACTCCGCCACGGCGGCACGCTCCACGGGCTCCAGAACCTCGGCTCAAGCGAATCCCAGACCTACTACCACACCACGGGCCCGATCGGCGAGGTCTTCCGCAATCTGCCCGCACACGCCGACATCGGTGCGATCGGACTGGGCGTCGGTTCCGTCGCGGCGCTGGCGCGCGAGGGCGACACGCTCACCTTCCACGAGATCGACCCCGCCGTCGTCAGCATCGCCTCCGACCCGTCGCTCTTCACCTACACAACGGATTCACTCGCGACGGTCCACTACGTTCTGGGCGATGGTCGCCTCACGATCGAGAGCGCCGAGCCCAAGGACCTCATCATCGTCGACGCGTTCACCTCCGACGCCATCCCCGTACACCTGCTCACAGCCGAGGCGCTCACGCTCTACGCCGATCATCTCAAACCCGGCGGCGTGCTCGCACTGCACCTCTCCAACCGCTACCTCGACCTCGCGCCGGTCGTCGCCTCCACCGCAGAGAAGGCGGGCCTTGCGGGCCGCATCCGTACAGACATCCCCAACACCACGCAGATCAACGACGGCAAGGAGATCAGCACCTGGGCCGTCCTCGCCAATGATCCCGCAACGCTCACGCCCTTTGCGAACTGGGACCCGCTCGAAACCGACCCCAATGTCCGCGCCTGGACAGATGACTACGCGAACATCTTGGATGTCCTCATGCTCGACTGACCTTCCTCCTTCTCCCACTTGGGGAGAAAGTGCCCGCGCAGCGGGCGGATGAGGGTCTCTTTGTCTCGACAAGCCCGAAGCGCTAGCGAGGGACAATTCGAAAGCTTCCCTCACCCCAACCCTCTCCCCCAAGGGAGAGGGAGCAAAGTCCCGCTATCCTCTCTCCATGCCAAAGCTCGAATACCAGACCGCCGGCGAATCCCACGGGCCCACGCTCGTCTGCACCATCACGGGCCTGCCCGCGGGCCTCCCGCTCGACATGGACCGCATCAACGGCGAACTCGCCCGGCGCCAGGGCGGCTACGGCCGCGGCGGACGCCAACGCATCGAGACCGACGTCGCCGACTTTGTCACGGGCGTGCGCCTCGGCAAGACCACAGGCGCCCCCGTGACGGCGCTCGTCAAGAACAAGGACAGCAGGCTCGACGACCTCGAACGCACGCCCCCCGTCTACCGCCCCCGCCCCGGTCACGCCGACCTCGCCGGCAGCATCAAGTGGCTCACCACCGACTGCCGCGAAACGCTCGAACGCGCCAGCGCCCGCGAGACCGCCGCCCGCACGCTCGGCGGCGTCGTCGCCGCGTGCCTCCTCGCCGAGATCAACGTCCAGACCTTCGGCTTCGTGCGCCAGATCCTCGATGTCCGTACGGACGCCAGCGTCACACCCGAGAACTGGCGCGAGATGCGCGAACTCCGTGACGCGAGCGAGACCTACTGCCCGGACCCCGCCGCCACCGAACGACACAAGGCCATCATCCGCCAGGCCAAGATCGACAAGGACACGGTCGGCGGCCTGTGCGAGGCGCACATCTTCGGCCTGCCCCCGGGCATCGGAAGCTGCATGGACTGGCGCGACAAGCTCGACGCCCGCATCGCGTATGCCGTTATGGGCATCCAGGCCTTCAAGTCCGTCGAGATCGGCCTCGGGCGAGCCGTCGCGGGCCTGCATGGCTCACAGGTCCACGATCCAATCCGCTACGACGCGAGCAAAAAGTCCGAATCCACGCTCGGCTTCGTGCGCTCGAGCAACAACGCGGGCGGCACCGAGGGCGGCATGTCCAACGGCATGCCCGTCGTTGTCACGGGCGCGATGAAGCCCATCGCCACCCTCCTCCGCGGCATGCCCAGCGTCGACCTCAATACGAAACAGGAGCAGGACAGCCAGTACGAACGCTCCGACATCTGCGCCGTCAGCGCCGCCAGCGTCGTCATGGAGGCCGCCGTCGCGTTCGAGGTTGCCCGCAGCGCCCTCGACAAGTTCGGCGGCGACTCGCTCATCGAGTTCAAGGACAACTACGAGCGATTTGTCGAGACGGCACGGATCCTGCCGCTCGATCCGCCCGAAACTGTAATTGCTTAGCCTAACTTGTTGTATGATCTACATATGAGCAAAGATCAGCACTCGCAGTATCGTGATGGAATGTATGATGCTGCTACTGCTATAATAAATAAAGTAGTAGAATTTGCAAATACGGCTGAGAGTATTTATGGCAGGTACCCAGCAGAAGTACTCGCGCAATATTGGGTGTGCCGAAGAGCGTCGGTATGGCTAGAAGATAAGTACTATAATGAATTTATAGGCATCTTTTTAGGAAAGGCCCAGATCGCCCCTCAATTACGAACACCCATGCCGCCATCTGTGGCATGGGAATTGTTTAAGGAAATTACGGCAGCGCAAGAGCATGCGATGTCACAAGCGCCTCCTCAATTCAGTGTACCTAAAACCGCAAATCGTCGGATACTGTGGGAGCGAGAGATGGCCTTTTCGACGGTTGCTCATCTCTACAAGTCCCCTTTGCGGGAATCAGGTGTCCCTCGGATGCATCAGCATATTGAAAACTATGAATTTAGCATTATGCATCAATTTAAAATGCTGACAGATAAGTATCCCATTCTTTGTACTCAAGAGTTGACGAGTCGCAATGCAGTCACTCAAGGCAACAGCATGGGTTGCTTGATAATGTTGTGTGCCGCACCATTGATTGCAATAATCTCGTATTGTGCATACCACGGTGCGCTTTTATATATTATCAATTCTGCTTAATAGTGTTTCTGATATTGTTTCCCAATCCTCATCCGTGATCGAGTACAGCACAGAATGCCTCCGGCTGCCGTCGGGCATGAGGACGTGGTTCCGCATCGTGCCCTCGAGCTTTGCGCCCAGCTTGGCGATCGCCGCCTGGCTGTGGAGGTTCAGGTGGTGCGTCTTGAGCACCACCCGCATCGCCGGCCCGCCCGCGAACAGATCCGTCTCGAACGCGTGGCGCAGGAGCAGGTACTTCATCTCCGGATTGACGGCCGTGCCGCGGAAGCGTGGCGTGATCCACGTCCACCCGATCTCGACGCCAAGGTGCGCCGCCCGGATGTCGCAGTACGTCGTCCCGCCGATGAGCTCGTTCGTCTCGTTGTGAAACAGAGAGAACGGCACCGTGTTCGGCTCATTCAGCAGAAACGCCAGCTGCTCGCGGCAACCATCCACGGTCGTCGGATCGATCTTGCGTGAAAAGAGCCGGAACGTATCCGGCGCCGCGGCCTTGTTCATTGCTTCGGCGTGGTCGAGCCGCGCCGGTTCGAGCCGAACGTGCTTCCCAACCAGCGTGACGGGCTTAATCGCTTTGTCCATTTCGGCGCACTCAGTGCAGAACCCGGTACACCTCAGACTGGTCCGTGAGGCCGCGCTTGACCTTGTCGAGCGCATCCTCGCGCATGGGCTTGAACCCCGCGTCGACCGCCGCCTCGTAGAGCGTCACGCCGTCGGCGTTCTGGGCGGTCAGCCTGCGGAGCGTGTCGTTCATCTTCATGATCTCGTACACCGCGAGCCTGCCGCGGTAGCCCGTGCCAAGGCAGGAGTCGCAGCGCTTGGCGTTGCCCGTGTGCGAGTGCTCGAAGGCCGTGCCGTTGCAGGTCGGGCAGATCTTGCGGACGAGCCGCTGCGCGAGCACACCGAGCAGCGAGCTCGTGATTAGGAAGGGCTCGAGCCCGATGTCGATCAATCGCGGGATCGCGCCCGGCGCGTCGTTGGTGTGCAGCGTCGCCAGCACGAAGTGACCCGTGAGCGAAGCCTGGATCGCCAGCTGCGCGGTTTCTTGGTCGCGGATCTCGCCGACGAGGATCACGTCAGGATCCTGACGCAACAGCGCCCGCAGACCCTTGGCGAACGTCACATCGCGCTTTGGGTTCACCTGCATCTGGCTGATGCCCTCGAGGTGGTACTCGACCGGATCCTCGATGGTCATCACGTTGCGTGTGGCGCGGTCGATCTTCTGGAGCGCCGCGTAGAGCGTCGTCGTCTTGCCCGAACCCGTCGGCCCCGTGACGAGCAGCATGCCGTTCGGGCGGTCGACGATGTCCATGAGCTCGGTCTGCATCGCCTCGGTCATGCCGACTTGGTCGAGGCTGAGCTGCGTCTGGCTCTGGTCGAGCAATCGCATGACGAGCCGCTCGCCGTAGACCGTCGGGATCACCGACAATCGGATGTCGATCTTCTTCGACCCCACGCGCACCGACGTGTACCCGTCCTGCGGCGAGTGCCGATTCGCGATATCCAGTTCCGTCATCACCTTGATTCGGCTTGAGATCGCGCTGGCGAGTGAGGTGGGGGGGCTGAACGCGTCGACGAGCATGCCGTCGACGCGGTAGCGGATGACGAGGCGGTTCTCTTCGGGGTGGATGTGCACGTCGCTGGCGCGCCGACGGATCGCCTCGAAGAGGATCATGTTCACGAGCCGAATGACCGGCGTCTGGCGAGCCATCGCGAGCAGGTCGTTGCCCTGCGTGATCGAGCCGGCCGCCGAGGCGATCGCCGACTCGTCGAACGGCATCTCGTCGACGATCTCGGTGACGAGGTCGCCCTGCTGCTCGTAGCCGCGGTTGATCAGCCCCGCGACCGCGCCGCGCGGGCTCAGCACCAGTCGCACGGGCATGCCCAGACGTTCTTCGAGCATCTGGAACACACTGGGCTGCATCGGCTGGGCCGTTGCAACGACCATCGCGCTCCCGACTTGTTCAAGCCCCGCGAGGTGATGCTCGCGCGCAATGTCGGGCGGCACCAGCTCGTAGAAACGCACCGCCGACTCTTCGAGCCTCGGCTCGGCGACGAACGGCAGGCCTGTCCGCTCGCTCAGCAGCTCCATCGCCCGCTGCTCGTCTGTCGCCAGTAGCGACAGTACAACATCCCATGGCTCGTCGTCCGAGCCCGGTGCCTCGGCGAACGTGCGCAGGTGATCGGCGCTCAGGCGCAGCTTGCCGAACGAAGCCGCGGCCTTCTCCAGACGCTGCGCATCCGAAGCCGCAAGCTCCTTCGTGGAGCCCCCGTTGTCACCGGGTTCGCGTGCCATCAGTCGTCTTCCCGCTTCAGATCACGCTGATCGATGTTCGGATTGCTCTCGCTCGGCAGCCCGATCCGCGGCCCGCCGTTGTCGAGCGACGGCGTGTCCTCGGGCTCCTCGACTTTCCATGTCGACCGCATCACGACCGGCGGAAGATACGGAATATCCGAGCCCAGCCCCGACGCCGCCTGCGGGCCCTCGGTCAGCAGGCGGTAGTCGTTCAGCGTCGGCTCACGCAGCACGCGCGGCTTCAGGAAGACATACAGCGTCGTCTTCGCGCCCTCCTTGCGAGTGTCGCGGAAGAGGTGGCCCACAAGCGGGATGTCGCCGAACAGCGGCACACGGAGTACGGTGTCTGTGTTCGAATCGATCACCAGACCGCCGATCACGACCGTTGAGTCAGATGGAACCGTCACCGATTCGCCGGTGATGTTGTTCGTCTGCTTGGGCGGCGGCGATCCTACCGGCGCTGTGTCTGTAAACGCCTCAAGGAGGATGTCATAGTCCATCCGGATCGTGCCGCCTGCCGAGATCTGCGGCGTCACAGTCAGCTTCGTTTCTGCGGACTCAAACTCGAACGTCGTTTGCTGGCTGATATCTGTCGTCGTCGTCACCTGGTACGGCACGTTCTGCGAGGTCAGCACCGTTGCCTCGGAGTTATCGTCGACAAGCAGCTGCGGCGTCGCGATGACACGCGAGTTCGCGTCCCGCTTGGTCGCCGTGATGATGAACGGGATGTAATCGTCCTTGATCAGCGCCGCCGTCACGCCGGGCAGGCCGGTCGCAACCGCGGTGGAATTGGTGAACATGTCGAGTGAGCTTAGCCCGAAGTTCGTCCGCACCCCGCCGCCCTCGCCGCTGCCGTTGAGGTCGAGGAACTGCGACTCGATCGCCAGCCGGAACGTATCGGTGTCGTTGACCGCGACGATCGTCGCCTCGATGTAGACCTGCGCCCGGCGGAGATCGATCCGCTGGATCAGCTGCGCGAACTCGTCCTGCGTCTGGCGCGGAGCCGTGATCACGATCTGATTGTTGCCAACGTCGGCGATCACGAAGCTCGTATCCGGGTTGGGGTTGAAGCCCTGGGGCGAGGCGGCGTCGACTTCGGCAGGTTGGAAGCCGTTGGGCGTCACGACGAAGCGGGGCTGGTTGTTGTTGCCGCCGTCACGTGGCAGGAACGCGCTCGCCTCCGTCTGGGGTCGCGTCCGCTCGATCAACGCCTGGAGCAGATCCGCAACCTCTTCCGCGTCGGCGTACTCGAGCTTGTACGTCTGGACCACGATCTCTTCGTCGTCCGCGCCCAGTTTCTCGACCAGATCCGCGAACTGCTCGTGCAACTGCTCGGTCGCGAAGTAGACGATCACGCCCCGCCCGACGTCGGCGAGCATCCGCGAACCGCCCACGACCTCTTCCTGGTCCTGCCCGGTCCCGAACGCGTTGCCCTGCTGCTGTTGCTGCTGGAAGTTGCGGAAGCCGAAGTTCTGGTTGTTGTTGTCGTCCGTGGTCGAGGTGAAGTCGACCTCGCCGAAGCCCCACTTGCTCGCGTTCTCGGCGATCGCGCGCGTGCTCGTGCCGGTGAAGTACCGCTTGGCGACCAGCTGGCTCGGCTTGTCGACCGCCTCGATGATCGAACGGATCTCGTCGAACTCCTCGGGCAGGCCGCGGAAAATCAGGTTGTTCCCGGCCGGGTCGACCGTCAGCCTGCTCGCCAGGCTGCCGCTGCCGGTCTGCGACTGGCCCAGCGAATTCGGATCGACGCCCTGGTTCACCTGATTGAAGACGTTCCGCGCCGTGCTCTCGGCGTTGAGCAGCTGCGAAGCCCGAGCCTTGGCCTGCGGCGCACTGATGTGGTCCAGCTCGATCGTCTCGGTGATCAGCGCGTTGCGCTGCTCAAGGAACGCGCCGACCAACGCCTCAACCGCCGCGATTCGGCGGGGGCTGTCGGTCATCACGATCATGCCCAGCTCGTCCTCATAGCTGATCCGCACGCCCGCGACCGCCTGGTTGCCCTGCTGCACCGCGATGCCCAGCTGCGTTGAGATCATCCGCTGCAGCGCGCTCGGCCTCACGCCCGGCGTCGGGATAAACCGCGTCGTCGCGCCCGGATCCTCGCCCGGGTTGATGCGGATGTCCGCCGTCTTCTTGATCGAATAGAACCCCATCGAGTCCAGGACGACCGTGTACCCGAGATCCTCCAGCCGCGCATCGAGCAGCGGCAAGAGATCGCGCTTCGTGATCTCCACCCCCGTGTTGAATGCGATCTGCCCAGTCAGGGCCGCGTCACGCGAGATGTTGATCCCGAGCGTCTCGGCGACGTACGCCACGAACTCGGTGATATCGATCGGCTGAGCAAACGGCCCGAGCACGAAGGGCTCGTCGAGCGAGTCCTGACCCGCATCGGCCGCGTCCTCGGGCTGACCCGATGCCTGATCGGCCGCCTCAAGAGCCTCATCCTGAGAAAACGCCGGCGAAGCCAGGCTCACAGCCAAGCCGCACACCAGCACGATATCCATCCAGTCTCTGCGCACCTCAAGCCCTCCGGGCGTGGACTACCGTTATAGCCCACGCCGGCCATCCATGCCCACAAGGGGGCCCGGACTTCGTCCAGATCCCTCCCCACGGGCCGCTCTACCGGGTTGCAGCCCTCCGGTGCCGGGGAGAACGGAACGCAAACCAATCTTTCACCCCGCACCGACACCCAAATGAGCCCCGGAACCTCGCATGCGCCTCTTCTGCCACTCCAAAGCCGCGTCCGAAATCCTTCACGCCCTCGGCTTCGCCCACCTCGAAACCCTGAACCTGGCCGAGGCGACGGGCGAGATCGCCATCCACCCGCGCACGATCGAGGACATGCTCGACGCCGTCCTGACGATCGGCGACCAGATCAACCAGCCCGCCCGCGCGACCGACTTCGTCGTCAAGCTCCGAGGCCGCCTCCACGCCGCGCAGGATTTCATCAACCCTTACCTCGATGGCCCCTCGGTCCTCATCCTCGAAGCGCTCGAACCCCTCCGCGTCCCGGGTCTCTGGGTGCCCCAACTCGTCGAACGCGCCGGCGGACGGTTCCCCTGGAACCCGACGAGCGCCGTCGAAGAAGCCGGAGCCGCCGCCGGCCCGCAGATGGCTTACCGCACCGCGGGCGAAGCCGTCACGATCTCGCCAGCCCAGGGCGAGATGCACCGCCCCGAGTTCGTCGTCTTCGCGATCGCGGGACTTTCACTCGACGACGCCCGCGCCGCCGTGCGCCCATTCACAGCCCAGAGCTGGTTCCAATCCCTCCCAGCCGCCAGCAAAAGTCAGGTCGCGATCATCGCAGGCGACGCCCTCGCCACCCCCGGCCCCGGGCTGGTGGATGCGTTCGAGTTTCTTGTCGGCTTTCTGAACGGACGCGAAGAGCTGATTCCGCAGTCAATGGCGTGGGAACGCTTATGATGCTACTGCCTCTTCCCCTTGCCCTTGCGGTCCGAGCGATAGTCCTTCTTGCCCTTGTCGCGACGCTTGCTCTTGGCCGCCCGGCGTTCCCCGCCCGTGCGCTGCTTGAAGCCCGCGCCCTGCGATGAGCCCAGCCCGCCGCCGTCACTGCCGAACGTCAGCTTGGGCGTCTTGCTCTTGCCCGCGCTGCGATCACTCCCCTCGGCGATCGCAAGTTCGAGCTGACGCTTCAAGAGATCCACGTGCGCGATCGACACGTTCACCATGTGCCCGACGTTGTAGCTCCGGCCGCTATTCGCATCGACCAAGGCGCCCGTCTTCTTATCGAGCCCCCAGTTCGGCGGCTTGCCGCTCGATGCGCCCGCGACCAGGTCCGTCGTCTTGACGAACCCGTCCACCACAAACTTGTCGATCTGCACGAACAGCCCGCGTGCGTTCACGCCCGTGACGACGCCCGGGAAGACTTCGCCCATCTTGTTCGATAGCAATTGCAGGATCAGGAACTTCCGCAGATCACGCTCGGCGCTCTCGGCGTTCTTCTCCCTGTCCGTGCAATGACGCCCGATCTCCGTCAGCTCGCGCTCCTCGGGGCAGTCGTCGTCCTTGATCATCCGCCTGCCGAGCGCCACAAACTCGCTGTCCGACTTGGGCACCTTCTTGCCGTTCTCCGTCAGCCGCAGGAAGACCGCCAGCGCCCGGTGCACCGTCAGGTCCGGGTACCGCCGGATCGGGCTCGTAAAGTGCGCGTACGCCTCGCTCGCAAGCGCAAAGTGCCCGATCAGCTCGGGCGAGTACTCCGCCTTGGTCAGCGTCCGCAAGACCGCCATGTGCACCGCGCGTGCCGCGGGCGTCCCGCGCGTCGCGTCCAGGAGGCCCTGCAGCTCCTCGCGCGTCGGGCTCGCCGGGATCTTGAACCCCGCGACCATCGCGCTGTGCTGCATGTCCTCCTTCTCGCCCGGCACGGGCTCCGGGTGAATCCGCCGAAGCAGCGGCACTTCCAATCGCTCGAACAAACGCCCGAGCACCTCGTTCGCTTCCACCATGAACATCTCGATCAGGCGGTGCGTGTACGCGTCGTCCTCGGGCTCGGCATCGATCACGTGCCCGTGCTCGTCGAAGATCAGCTCCGAATCCGGCAGCTCAAGCGTGATCATCCCCTCGCCGTGACGACGCTTCTCGATCGTCTTGGCGAGTCTGTTCATCTCCGCGAGCGTCGCGATCAACTCGGGTGTGTAGTTCGCCTCGGTCTTGGCGTGCTTCTTGGCCTCTTCCGGGTTGCCGTCGATCAGCGCCTGCGCCTCAAGGTACGTCATCCGCTTGCGCGACTTGATGATCGTCGAGGCCGCGCCCTGCCCGATCACCTCGCCCCGGTCGTTGTACCGGATGATCGCGGTCTTGCTGAACCGCTCGACGCCTTCCTGCAGCGAGCAGATGCCGTTGCTCAAGACCTCGGGCAGCATCGGGATCACGAGCCTGGGCAGGTACACCGAGTTGCCGCGGTCCTTGCCCTCGATGTCGAGCGCCGAGTTCGTCTCGATGAAATACCCGACGTCGGCGATGTGCACCGACAGCTCCCAGCCGCCGCCCTCTTCGCGCGAGAGCCGCTTGATGCTGATCGCGTCGTCGTAGTCCTTCGCGTCGGGCGGGTCGATCGTGCAGACGAAATCGCCTGTCAGGTCCTCGCGCCCCTCGAGCTTCTCGCCTTTGCGGAACCGCTCGATCGCCTCGTCGAACTCGCGCGTCGCCTCGCGGGCCTGCTGCACGCACGCCTCGGGGAACTCATTGCTGGGCAGGCCGTACGCCGCGATCACCGCCTGCGTCTCGACATCGGGCATCCCCGCCTCGCCGAGCACCCGAACAATGACGCCCTCGCCAAGGTCGTTGCCCTCGGGGTAGTCCGTCATCTCGAAGACGACCTTGTCGCCCACGCCCGCGTACTTGCTCTCCGCGTCACGCACGACGACCGGCCGGCCCTCAAGCTCGCGAGCGTCCGGGATCACCACCCACGTCGTCCCGCGTTTCTCGATCGTGCCTGTGTAGCTGCTCGTCTTGCGATCGAGGATCTCGATCACGTCGCCGAAGAAGGCTTTCTCGCCGCCACCCTTGCCGCCGCGCTGCTTGTTGCGCACGACGCCGACACGCACGCGGTCGCCGGTGAGCGCACCGCCCGTCGAGTCCGGCGGGATGAACAGATCACCCTCGCGCGTCTTGATGTCCGCACGCAGAAAGCCGAACCCACGCGTTGTCCCGCGGAACTCGCCCTCGATGATCTGCTGCCCGTCGCCGTACGAGGGCAGCGTCACGTAGCCCTGCTGGTTGAGCGCGACCATCCCCTGCTCGGCCATCTCCGCAAGCTCTGCGCGGAACGCGGGCGGGTCGTCGATCCCCAGATCATCGATGATCTGCGCGACGTTCGTCGGCGTGTACCGCTCGTGCGAGATGTGCGTCAGCAGGCGTTTCTTGTAGCGTCCCGTCATGAATCAGACGCCGGCGACTGCTTCACGCAGCGCCCCCTGATAGGAACCGGGCACGAATCCGAAGTGCGCCTCGAACTTCTCGAGCGAAGCCGTCGAGTCCTCGGCCCCCATCGAGGCCATCCCCGCATCGAACGGGAGCATGCTGCCCATCCCGAAGAACTTCATCTTCATCGCAGCAAGCGCCGCCGCCGGCGCAGGAATCCCGCCCGGCTGGATGTTCTGCTTCGCCCCGGGCGTCGCGTCACGGGCTGCGCGAAGCATCTCGGGCCAGCTCACCGCCTCACTCCCGACCGCGTTGTAGATCTCGCCCACCGTCTCGTCGTTCCCAAGCGCCAACCGCACGGCCTTGGCAAGGTCATGCACGCTGATCGGCGCGATGATCGGGTCCGCCGTCTCGTCCGGGATGAGCGACCACTGCCCATCGGCCCGACGCGTGAAGTAGGGCATGAAAAGCCAAGGCTGGCTCTTACCGCGCGCCCACTGCGCCATCATCCCGCCGAACTCGCCGCCCTCGCCAAGCACCATGCTCGGGCGGAAGATCGTCCAGTCGATCCCGCTCCGCCGCACGGCTTTTTCCCCGGCGTACTTCGTCTTCTGATACTCCGCTCGCCCGTCCGGATCCGCGCCCAGCGCCGAGATCTGCACGAACCGATCCACCCCGTGCGACCGACAAGCCTTCGTCAGAAGCTCGGGCACCCGCACGTGCAGGAAATCAAACCGCTGACCCTGCTGCTCGCGGATGATCCCGATTGAGTTCACGCAGGCGTCCGCGCCCTCGACGAGCCGCGACGCCGAGTCCTCGGAGACCGTCTCGGCCTGCACAAGCGTCAGCTTGTCACGGTTCGGGGCGTCCTTGAAGGCCTCGGTCGCCTTGCCGGGCGTACGGACCAGCGCCCGGACCGAGTGCCCGTGTGCCAGCAGCTCGCGGACCACGTGATGCCCAACGAACCCGGTCGCCCCGGTCACCGCCACTGTCATGCTCTGGTCGCTCATCGCCGTTCTGTCCTCGTCTGGGCCCAACCGGGACGCCTGAGAGGCATCGTAGCGGCCGGGCGCGGCCCATTCAGTCTCTACAATCGGCCGTGGGACTCACCTGCGAGCACATCCATTTCGCCTACCGAGCCAACCGGCCCGTGCTGGAAGGCGTTTCCCTGTCGGCTGCTCCCGGCTCGGTTCTGACCCTCCTCGGGCCCAACGGCTCGGGCAAGACCACACTCATGCGCCTCCTCGCGGGAGGCATGACCCCGACTCAGGGCCTCATCCAACTCGACGGCACACCCGTCCACAAGCTCAATGCCCACGAGCGGGCGATGCGCCTGGCGTACGTGCCCCAGCACCCGGCGCTCGCGTTCGCGTACCCGCTGCGCACATACGTGGCGATGGGCCGCTTCGCGCTCGGCCGGCGCACGGCGGCCGTATTTGCGGATGAAGCGATCAAGCGTCTCGATCTCATGGATCTTTCGGATCGACCCGTCACGGAACTCAGCGCGGGCCAGCGCCACCGGGCCGCACTCGCCCGCGCGCTGTGCCAGCTTCTGGGCGATCGCCCCGCAGGCGTGACGCGCGTGCTGCTCGCCGACGAGCCCGTCGCCGCCCTCGACCCGAAGCACGCCCTGCTTGTCACGGAACTGTTCACAGATCTCGCCCGAGAAGGCGTGCTCGTCGTGCTTGTGCTCCACGACCTCGCGCTCGCGGCCCGCGTCTCGGACCGGCTCGCGCTGCTCAATTCGGGTGGCCGGCTCCTCGCCGAGGGCCAGCCCAGCGAGGTACTGACCGACGGGTTGCTCGAATCGGCCTTCGGTGTGGGCTTTCGGCGTCTGGAATCGGGTGGCTCGCTGGCTGCACTCATTCCCAGCCGTGTCTCAGCTGCGGCCGATACACTCTGAGCACCTATGCAGTGGTTCATCCAAAACGCTCAGATTCTCATCATCGGGTTCGTGGTCCTGTCGTCCATTTTGGGGCCGCTATTCAAGTGGCTCGGCGAGAAGCGTCAGCAGCTCCGCCAGGAGAACGAGCGGAAACGCCGAGAGCTCGATGAGATGCGGACCGGTCGCGTCGAGCCGCAGGGCCCGACGCCCGAAGAAGTTGAGGAGATGATCTCTCAGCAGCTGGCCGCCCAGCGGGCCGAGATGCTCCGCCAGCGCGCCGAGCAAGCCGAAGCAAGACGTAGAGCCGCTCAGCAGCGAGCCGAGGCGCAAGCCCGGGCTCAGCAGGCTCAGCCGCAGCCGCCACGCTCACAGCCTGTGTTTCAGAACCAGCCTCAGGCCCAGCCGCAGGTCGGGCCGGCCCCGATGCCTGTGCACGATCTCGGATCGCTCGGAGCCGTCGTCGGCGCTCGCCCTCGCCGTGGACGCACCGCTACTCGGCCGAGCGCTGCGATCGTCGGCAAGCTCGGACCCGAAGAGCTTCGCAAGGCCATCGTGCTCACCGAGATCCTCGGCCCGCCGCTCGCACTCCGCACGGACGAACGCAGCTCGAATTAACCTCAACGCACGAGCGATTCGATCGCCACGCGTGTGCGCGAGAGCCCGGACATGCCGAGCGTGGCTGTTTCTTCTTCGATTTCCTGCGCGACGACGGTGGTCCGACCGGGTTTGATCGTGGCGATCCAGGTGCGCATCTGCATGCGGACCTTGCCCGAGCCGTAGTCAAAGTCCCAGCCCGAGAGGACGACGTCGGCGTCGTATGTGCCCATCGGGGTGACGACGCGCTGCTTGCCGGCGTACTCGGTCCACGATGTGCCCTTGCCCGAGCCACGCTGCTTGCCTTCCGTGTCGATCTCTCGTGCGAGGAACTCGCTCTCGACCCGGTCGCCGGACTGCATCAACGCGGGAGAGAGCCTGACGGGCGGGTCGAAGACGATCTGGGTCTTGCCGGGTTCGCCGAAACCACTGGCCGCGAGTACGGATCCGTCGCCGCCGTTTCGGAGCGTGAGCCCTTGTTCGTAGCTGGCTTTCCCCGTCGCTCTGCTGGGCAGCAGCCACCACTGGGTCTGCCAGCCTTCATTCGTGGGTTCGACGCGGAGTTCGGAGCGGCGTGTGTTGGCTCGGCTGGAGCCGCCCTGGAAGCGCTGGTAGCGTGCGATGATCGGATCGGGTGAGAACACGAGCTCGGCCGAGAGCAGGCTCTCGGAGGGCTGCAGCACACCGAGTTCGAGGCCCTTGGCCGGCTCACCCGCGGAGACCGTGGGATTGGAGGCACACCCCGCGAGCTGACCTGTGACAAAGCCCGCGAGCACGACTGATACGATCCGTCTCATGCCCGCATTCTAAAGCCGCCCGATCACCCAGGTATACTCCGACGATGCCGATACCCGGATGCAGGGTCATCTCGCTCCTTTTTCTCGCGATGCTCGCGATTCCGGGCTGCGGCCTCGTCGAAGACATGGGGCTTCAGTACAACCCGAACGCTCAGGGCATTTTCTCGCTCCTGTCGAGGCCCTCGCCCTCGCAGGCCACCGCCTGGGCGCTCGACAAGGACAACGCAGATCACAGATATCAGGGCACGCTTCTGCTCGCCAATGCGCCGTTCGCCGGCGAGGAGGTCTACATCGATCTCTTCGTCGACAATCTCGGAGATGAGGACGCAGCGGTGCGATCCGCTGCGGCAAGGGCGCTGGCACACCACGGCGGACCACAGCATGTGCCGCTGCTGATCAACGCGCTGTACGACGAAACCGAGCTTGTGAGGTTCGAAGCGGCAAGGGCGCTCCAGCGCATCCACAGCGACCTGGCGGTGCGGCCCCTCATCGACAAACTCGACGAAGCGAAAGAAGAAAGCAGCGAGGTCCGCGCGGCCTGTGCGCACGCGCTCGGGCAGTACCCCGAGCCACGCGTGCTGGCGGCGCTGGCGGCTTCGATCCGCGATCAGTCTCTCGCCGTAAACATCAGCGCCGAGGAAGCGCTCCACTTCCTGACGGGCCAGGACTTCGGACTCGATCAGCGGGCGTGGCTGGCGTACGTCGACGAAGCGAGCGATCCCTTCGAGGGGCAGCTCGCGTACGTGTACCCGCATTTCGAGCGGGACAGGCGCTGGGTGGAGTACATCCCGCTGGTGCCCCCGGCGCCCAACGAGCCGTCGGCCCAGCCGGTCGGCATGCCGCGCCAGGAGTGATAAACGTCACAGACGGACCAATGGCAAACTCCGTGCCGAAGCGGGCGGAGCCGGGGCCATCGGATCGTCGAATCTCCTGATGGGCGTGCGCCGATTGCGTGTGCGTCCGGATAAAGGAGAGCGTGTGCGCGCACTTGTGACCGATGCGGATGGACCGAGGCTGGCGAGCGAGCGCGAGCTGCCCCAGCTGGGCGCGAGCGAGGCGCTCGTCAGGATCGAGATGGCGGGGCTGAGTTCGCTCGACGTCGCGTGCGCAACCGGGCGGATCGGTCACGCGGGCGTGATCGGGCACGAGCTCGTCGGCGTGGTCGAGAAGCTGGGCGAGCGGGTCTCGAAGTCGCCGTTGATCGGACGAAGAGTCGTTGCCTCGCCCGATATCGCCTGCGGCAAATGCGACCTGTGCCGGAAGGGCCTGAGCGTTCACTGCCGCGATCGGCGCGTGATCGGCCTGCGCGGGCACGACGGCTCGCTTGCCGAGCGCATCGTTGTGCCCGTGCGCAATCTGTTTGAGGTGCCCGCGGGCATCAAACCGGAGATGGCGGTGCTGGCATCGGCGGTCGCGGACGCGGTGCACGTGGCGCACCTGGTGCCGGTCGAGAAGATGACCTATGTGACAGTCCTCGGCGACGGCGCGGGGGCGATCCTCGTGGCGCAGGTGCTCGCCAAGCGGAACGCCTCGGTGCGTCTCGTGGGCGCGCGCGAGGAGCGGTTCGGCTTGTGCGAGCGCTGGCAGATCCGGCATCGGCATATCTCCGAGCCGGGCCTGCGCGCGGACCAGGACGTGGTTGTGGTGTGTCTCGAGCCCGAAACCGGGCCGAGCCTCTCCGGACCCGATGCGGTGCGGACGGCTCTTGGGATGCTGCGCCCGCGCGGGACGCTTGTGCTCCAGGGTCCGCCGGTGCCTGTGGAGGGGCTCGACATGTCGCTCTCGGCGCACCTCGAGCGTGTGATCCACGACGAACTCCGCGTGCTGGGCGCACGATCGGGGCGGATCGCGGAGGGGCTGGAGGCGATCGCCTCGGGGCTCGTCGATCTGGCGCCGCTGATCACGCGACGCGCGAGGCTCGAGGACGGGGTGGCCATGCTCCGGGCCGCGGCTTCGCCCGAACAGATCCGCACGATCGTCGATATCGCGGCCTGATCAGTCGGCGGCGGAGTGCGTGGTCGCGGTGCCCGTGTGATCGAGAGTGACCACTCCGGCCCAGATGAGCGAGCCGAGCAAGATCGCCAGCGCGATGCGGTACCAACCGAAGGCTTCGAGGCCGTGTTTGTTGAGGAATCCGACGAGCCACCGGACGGCGACGATCGCGCTCACGGTGGCGACACCGATCCCGATGACCATGGTCCCGATGCCGAAGGTCTCGAAGATGTTGGGCGTGCCCGAGGCGCTCGTTTCGCGCAGGTTGGAGATGAGCTTCCAGACGCACGCGCCGCCGAGTGTGGGCAGGCCGAGCAGGAAGCTGAACTCGGCGGCTTCCTTGGGCTTGAGGCCGGTCAGCACGCCGCCGGTGATGGTCATCATGGATCGGCTGGTCCCGGGGCACATCGCGATGCACTGCATGAGCCCGATGATGATCGCCGAGCGGAGAGACATGGTATCGATCCCGGAGCCTTCGGTCTCCGGGGTTTCCTCGCGTCGGTGTCGACGCATGCGACGTCGATCGATGGCGATCATGTAGACGCCGCCGAGGAAGAGCGCAGCCAGCACGGGCCCGGCGCGGAAGAGATACGACTCGATAAGGTCATTGAGCAGGACGCCCAGCACGGCTGCGGGGAGGAACGCGACAAACAAGCGGATCGCCAGTCGCAGGCCCTCGGGATTCTTGCCGAGAACACCCGCAATCATCTGCGCCACTCGCTGGCGGTAGAGGCCGAGCACCGCAAGGATGGCGCCGCCCTGGATGACGATGTTGAAAGCATCCACGGCGTGCTTGCTCTCGGGCTGGTCGAGTCCCATGAGCGAGCTTGCGATGATCAGGTGCCCGGTCGAGGAGATGGGCAGGTATTCGGTGATGCCCTCGACGAGTCCCAGGATTGCGGCCTGCCACCATTCCATCGTGTTCGTTGAGCCCCTGGAGTCACTGATCTCGAACCGGATCAAAGCCGACGTAGGATGCCCCGAACGTGAAGAACGAGGCAAATCTCATCCAGATTCTGGCGCCGGAGGACGATCGGCTGACCGAGTACCGGTGCCTGCGCGAGAACCGTCTCGCCCGCCCGATGGTTGGCGCTCCTCACGGCGTGTTCATCGCCGAGGGTGAGAAAGTCGTGCGTTTGCTTATTTTGCAGTCGGCCTACCGGGTGCGGTCGCTGCTGATCTCGGCGAGTCGATCCGAGCTGGCGGCCGAGTACGCGTCGCTCGTGGGGCCCGACGTGCCTGTGTACATCGCGGAGCGCCCCGTGATGGACGCGGTCGTGGGCTTTCCGATCCATCGAGGGGTGCTGGCTTCGGGTGTCCGAGTGAACCCGCCGAGACTGGAATCGGTGTTGAACGAGGCCCGGGCGTGCCTGGTGCTCGAGTCTTTGGCGAACCATGACAACGTGGGTGGGATCATGCGCGTGGCGGCGGCCCTCGGCGGGTGCGATATCCAAGGCCGACCTGCATGCCCTGTGATCATGGACCACGAGACGTGCGACCCGCTCTACCGCAAGGCGATCAGGGTCTCGATGGGCCATGCGTTGCGTGTGCCGTTCGCGACGGTGGAGTCGCTGCCGACCGCGATCGACGAGTTGGATCAGCACGGGTTCACGACCTTGGCGCTCACGACGGGTGCCGACGCTGTTTCGATTGATGATCTGGAGCCGGTCGATCGGCCGGCATTTGTGCTCGGGACCGAGGGCGATGGACTCAGCGAGGCGGCTCTAAGTCAGGTGAAAGTTCGGGTTCGGATTCCGATGTCGCCCGGCGTGGACAGTCTGAACGTCGTGACAGCGGCGGCGATCGCCCTGAGTAGACTGGTCAGGCCGGTGTGATCGGAGCTTGGCTGGGAACCAAACCGATCTCGGGTGCGTCTGTATAGAGACAGGGGAGCGCCGTCGGGCGCGAGATTTGCAGCTTGGAGTTTGGTGATGCGACAGAAGTGCTCGATGGTCGCGGCGGTGCTCGCCGCGGGTCTGCTCGGTTCGGTTCAGGCTCAGGGTGTGCGCGATGAGGGCACCGGCTCTCGGCGCTCGGCGCTGGACGCGATGATCTACAAGGCGGCGCCGATGGATGCTGTGCTCGCCGGCACCGAGTGGGTGGGACAGCAGCCCTCGGCAGCGGATCTGAACGGCAAGGTCGTGATGGTCTTCACCTTCGCCGAGTGGTACAAGCCATCGAACACGGCCGCGATGCTCGCCAAGCGGCTTCTCGAGCAGCACGCCGGCGACGGCCTCGTTGTAATCGGTGTGCACGACAAAAACGGCTGGGATGAGGTCGCCTCGTTTGCCGAGAAGCGAAAGCTTGAGTTCCCCATCGTGCGCGACGCCGATGGCAAGATCCGAGAGACGCTGATGGTCGATCAGGATCCGGATATTTATGTCATCGATCGCGCGGGCAACATGCGCTACGCGGACATCACGACCGAGACCGCGACCGAAGCCGTGGAGACGCTGCTCGCCGAGGATTCGGATTCGGCGGCCGGGGCGCTCGGGCTTCGCGATCAGGCGCGAGCTCGGCAGCGTGCCGAAGAGAGGCGCTCGGGCGCGATCAACCAGAATGTGACGCTCGAGAACCTGCCGGTGATTCCATTCACGAAGCCGAGCCCCGAGGCGTACGCCTCGGTGAATTGGCCCAAGATCGAGAAGGAACTGCTCGAGAACGCGCAGAGCTACGACGAGCTCACCCCGCCGTTTGCCGTGCCCGACGGCGAATGGCTCAACGGCAAGCCGAACATCGACGGCAAGATCATCGTCGCGTACCTCTGGCATCCCGCCGAGAAGGAATCGATGTCGGAGATGATGCTGAAGATGGAGGATCTCCACAAGCAGCAGGGCCGCGACATCGCGGTGATGGGATTCATGATCCCGCACGCCGAGAATGGAAGATCGCGTGACAGAGGCGGGCTGATCGGTGACAAGTTCCTTGATATTCCGATCACGCTCGACGGCATGAAGTCGGCGCTTGGGAACCGAAGGATTACGCATTCTTTGCTCGCGACACCGGGCAGCCCCTTGCCGCAGATCGGCACGCGTCGTCAGAGCAGGGACTCGGATACGTTCGGACGCATCGTCATCGTCAGCACCGACGGTCGGGTGCGCCGCGAAGCGCTCTGGCTTGAGTGGAGCAAGGTGCAGCAGGCGATCGATCACCTGCTCCGCGTGGACCCGGGCGTGAAAGCCCGCCGCGAGGCCGAGGAGCGGTACATCCGCGGCAGCGGCGGCTGACGCGTACGCTCGGCGATGTTCCACGTTGTCTTGCACGAGCCCGAGATCCCGAACAACACGGGCAACATCGGTCGCACCTGTGTGGCGACCGGGAGCACGCTGCACCTCATCGAGCCTCTGGGCTTTGACATCGATGAGAAGGCATGCAGACGAGCCGGGCTGGACTACTGGCCGAGGCTCTCGCTGCGCACGCACACCGACTTTGATTCGTACGAAGCTTCAACGCCCGGCGCCCGGCGATGGATGCTCAGCACCAAGGGTGGGTCGTTGCTCTACGACGCCGATCTGCGTCCGGGCGATCATCTGATCTTCGGGAAAGAGTCACGCGGTCTTCCTGGCACGATCCTGGAGCGAGCTGGCGATCGACTGCTTCGGCTGCCCATGATGCCTGGCGAGCGTTCGCTGAACCTGTCGAGCACGGTCTGCACCGTGCTCTTTGAGGGTGTGCGGCAGTGCCTCATTCGTGGCGAATCCGAACTTGATACGAACAAATGTTTAGTGTGGCGCGATCAGTGAGTTGACGCTCCAAAATTATTGGTCAAACAGGAACCCGGCCCATTCGGGTTCGTAGAGAGTGGTGTCTGTAACACTCCCAGATCGTTTCTGATCTCCTCCACGACACACCCGGCCAGGCTTGGCCGGGTGTGTTTTTCTGTCGCGCGCATCTGCCGTGTGATGACTATGCTGGAAGCGTGATGAGCAATGGCTCACATTCGAGAAGCACAGCATCTCGTGCATGTCGCGCGGGGGTTGTCGCTTGTGTAGTGGGGGTGGTGATCTTCACGGTCGGCGGCTGCCGAAAGCCGCTGTTCCGTGACAAGGACGATCGCTCGCCCTATGCGCGGTATGACAGCGTGCGGGGTCAGGACGTGCCACCCTACCGGTACAACGAGTACGGGCGTCGGGTGCCGAATCTCCGGGCCCGTCTGGCGCCTAAGGAGTAAGTGATCGAGCCGCTCATCTCAGAAGAGCGCGCGTTTTTGGAAGCACACAGACAGATCGATCCGATGCCTTTCTTCACAGCGTTGGCATCGGTGCCGGGCGGAGCGCCGGCGGCTTTGAACCAGAGCATCGAGCGAAGGAACGCCAGTGGCAAAGAACGGACGATCACGCAATCGGAGCGGCGCACGCCGCAAGCCCGCCAAGAAGGCGATGAGCCGGGCTCAGGCCGTCTGGGGGGCGCTGGTGCTGGCGATGACCGCGGTCGGCGGCTCGCTCTGGCTCCTTGACGGGGGCAAGCCCTCGCAGATCGACGGCCTCCGCTTGTCGGCCCTGGTGGCTTCGAGCGGCCCCTCTTCCATCGATCAGATCTTTGACACACGCGTTCCCATGCAGGGTTCGCCCTGGAAAGCCATCGTCATCCATCACTCGGGCTCGACCTACGGCTCGGCCGAGTCGATCGAGCGTGACCATAAAGCCATGAGCCTCTCGGGGCTCGGGTATCACTTCGTGATCGGCAACGGCAACGGTGCCGGCGACGGCGAACTCCACGTTGGATATCGCTGGCTCGATCAGCTGCCCGGGGCCCACACCGCCGGCGAGTACGGCGACTGGTACAACCGCAACGCGATCGGTATCTGCCTCGTCGGCGACGGTGATCGGCGTGAGTTCACGCCGGCCCAGATCGCCCGCCTCGTACAGACTGTCCAAGCGCTGCAGCGACAGCTGGGCATCCCGGCTCAGAACGTGATCCTCCACAGCGATGTGGCTCATACGACCAGCCCGGGCAAGTTCTTCCCTGTGGCTGCGTTCCGCGAACAACTGATCCCGTCTCCGCGATAAATAAAGACTGCGGGATTGTCGATTCATGGGTTTGATCGCCCGGTTGTCGACAGCGGCGGTTGGCTAAGATACCCACCCAGGGGTTCGGTCTGGTCGGTTTGTGTTCACTGGCTCGATCGAGCTCCGGACATTCAGCAGAGAGGGTCAGGGCCGCGTGGAGGTCTTCAAGAAGGGCGATCTGGTCGAGGGCTACCGCATCCTGTCCGAACTCGGACGGGGCGCGGCGTCGATCATTTACATCGCTCAGGACGAGAAGACCAAGCAGATCTGGGCCCTGAAGGATGTGCAGCGGATCGACGAGAAGTCCGAGCGATTCCTTGAGCAGGCCGAGGTCGAGTACAAGATCGCCCAGAAGCTCCAGCACGAGACCATCCGCAAGATCCCGAAGATGGTTAAGAAGAAGAAGCTGCTGACCGTCAACCGGCTGTATCTGGTGATGGAGTTCGTCGACGGCAAGGCGATGGACACCTACCTGCCCAAGACCTTCGAGCAGGCGTGCCACGTCTTTCGCCAGGCCGCGCAGGCGATGAATCACATGCACCAGAAGGGGTTCGTGCACGCGGACTTCAAGCCGAACAACCTGGTTGTTGACGGTGAGCTGCATGCGAAGATCATCGACCTCGGTCAGTCGTGCCCGATCGGGACGATCAAGAAGCGGATCCAGGGCACGCCCGACTACATCGCGCCCGAGCAGGTGCACCGCCGCGAGATCACGCCAAAGACCGACGTGTACAACCTCGGCGCGAGCATGTACTGGGTGCTGACGCGGACGAAGGTGCCGACGGCGCTGGGCAAAGAGGGCAGCCTCATGGGGCGCGTCGACGACACGCTCATGGAGAGGCCCAAACCCGCCAACGAGATCAACGAGCGCATCCCGGTCAAGCTGAGCGAGCTGATCATGCAGTGCCTGGAGATCTCGCCCGACAACCGCCCCGGCATGGACGAGGTCATCGACCGGCTGGAGCTGATCCACGCGATGCTGAAGGCGGGTGTGAAGAGCGCCAGCGGCCAGCTGAAGGCGGTCAAGGAATAAGCCCGCGGGCGAAGGCGGGCCGATGGCCGACGAACTCAACAACCCCGACGCCGTGATCGCACTCTTCGAGGAGGCGACCGAGGCGAACCTCGATGCGAAGTGCCGCAAGGGCTCGATCGACGAGATCGCGGCGCCCGGGCACCTCATCGCCACCGGCGACCTGCACGACAACCCGATGCACTTCGAGCGGCTTGTCGAGCTGGCGAACCTGGGCGACGACGCGGGCGACATGCCGCGCAAGCACCTGACGCTGCACGAGCTGATCCACTCCGACCGTCTGATCAACGGCATGGACTTCAGCTACCGCATGCTCGCCAAGGTCGCACGGCTCAAGGCCAAGTTTCCCGAGCACGTGCACACGCTGGTCGCCAACCACGAGATGGCGCAGATGCTCAAGTCGGGCATCCTGAAGGACGGCGTCAAGTGCGTCGAGGCGTTCCAGGAGGCGCTCATCTACGTCTTCGGCGACGACGCGGGACGCGTGGAGGCGTCGATCGATCGGTTTATCCGGTCGATGCCGCTGGCCTTGCGGTGCCACTGCACGAAGCCATCGGGCGGCCGGTCGGACGTGCTGTGCGCGCACAGCCTGCCGAGCCCGGGCATGATGGGGCGTTTCGATACGACGGTGCTGAGCCGGCCGCTCACGGATCAGGACTACGAGCCGCGCGTGGGCTCGGCGTACGCGATGGTGTGGGGGCGCGGCTACGACGCGGAACTGCTCGAGGATCTCGTCGAGCGGTGGGGCGTGAACTGGTTCATCCTGGGCCACGAGCACGCGGAGTTCGGCTCAGCGTTCACGGCTCCCAACGCCGTGATCCTCAACAGCGACCACGCGCACGGCGTGTACCTGCCGATGGACCTCGGCGCGGTGTACGGGCCGGAGTTCGCGATGGAGAGCGTGAGACCTCTCGCCGACGGCATGGCTTCCTAGTCACGGTGGGGGCGGCGTCCCGCCACCCTTCATTCGAGAGTCCCTGTAGACTCCGCTCATGAAACGAGCCGCATTCCTGATCGCCGCTTGCGCCGCTCCCGCCACGGCCCAGCCCGCTCCGCCCGACTACGGCTTCAACTTCATCACGATCGGCGACGTGGGCAACGACGCGTATGAGGGATTCGATCCTCAGAACTTGACGAGCGGCCGCGGCTCGGTCGATTACGAGTACCGCATGGCTCGGACCGAGGTGACGACGGCGCAGTACGTCGAGTTCGCCAACGCGTGGGCCTCGGCGGGGGGCAACCCGCTGACGATCCAGCCGACGTTCTGGGGCGGGGTGTACACGGGGTTCCAGTGGGAGGTCGAGCCCGGCAAGGAGATGCTGCCGCTGGGCGGCGTGAAGTGGCGCGAGGCGGCGTACTTCGTGAACTGGCTGCACAACGGCAAGCCCTCGGGCGACATGCAGGCCTTCTTGGACGGCGCGTACGACGCGTCGACCTTCGGCAGCGTGCCGGGCATGCAGACCTACACCGACCAGTCGACGCACCACCCGGACGCGAGGTACTGGATCCCGACGCTCGACGAATCGATGAAGGCGACGCACTACGACCCCAACCGCTACGGGCCCGGCGCGGGCGGGTGGTGGCTCTTCAACGACACGTCCGACACGCAGCCCGTGCCCGGGCTGCCGGGCGAGGGCGAGACGACCGCCGGGATGGAGATCAGTGTCATCGATGCGATGGAGATCCCGCTCGAGTCGTACCCCGGGACGCGGACGCCGTGGGGTCTGCTGGACGCCTCGGGCGGCGGGGGCGAGCACACCGAGGGGTGGTACCGCGAGGCCACGTTCGGGCGACAGTACCGCACCTGGCGAGGCAATCCGGGGGGGGATAACTTTGGGATACCGGGTGATGTGATCCCAAGCGTCGACATGGTCTGGCGTGGCCAAGATTCCAATCCGGATTCATCGCTCCCGTATGTTTCATTGCGAGTGGCATCGATGGTGCCCGCCCCGGGTGTCGGGGCGGCGCTGATCGGGTTCGGCGTGTTTGCTTCGACGCGTCGTCGAAGGTGACATGACGGGCGGCGGGACGTCGCCCCCACCGAGTCATTCGTAGCTTCTTGTTCTTCGGGTGATACAGAGTCCGGAGAGGATGAGCAGCGCCGGCGTCGTCGGCGCGGGGATGGTGACGATCCAGCCGCGCTGGATGCCCGAAGGGTCGATGCCGTAACCGGAGATGACGCTCCCGTCGCCAGAGATGCCGGTGGCTTCTGTGAGTGACCAGCCTCCGAGGTCATCGGCGAGTTGCGGGTAGTCGCGGATGAGCATATCGATCAGCGGCTCGAAGTCGGTTTCGTTTGCGATGACCGCTTGGAACAGGCCCGGGCCGAGGCGTTGCTGGCCAACAGTAGTGAGGCCGTCGTCGGTGATGGCGCGCGGGCGGAGGCGTTGGGCGATCGGGGCGTCGTAGATAGAGAGCCCCTCGGTGGGCGTCCAGCGGAAGCCGAAGCCCTCGGGGGTGAAGGTCTCGCCCACGATGACGGAGCCGTCGGGCGTGACGGCCGAGACGAAGAAGTCGGGGTCGTCATCGGTGCCGGGGATCTGAACGAGCTGTTCGTAGGTGTTGCTCGCGGTGTCCCATCGTGTGAGCCACTGGTCGCCGCCGGTGTTCTGCTTGACCGCGCCGTAGGCAGTGAGCCCGTCGGACGAGAGCGACTGCGCGCGTGCGAAGACCGTGTCGGCGGGGGTATTCAACACGGTGAGCGAGCCGTTGACGCTGACGGCGGCCTGCGTGACGAAGGGCTGAACGATGAGCTGCGCGTACCCGGCGGTGGAGCCGTCGCGGGAGAGGGTGGGCTCGTAGACCTGCACCGCGCCGGGCGAGGTGGGGAGCGATGAGAAGCCGGTGCTTGTGTCGAAATGGAACGCGCCGAAGCCGTCACCCCCGACGACGGTGGTGCCGTCGTCCGAGATGCCCGTGGCGTCGGCGGTCGTGAGGCTTGCGGGCAGTGCGTGCATCGAGATGCTGCCCGTCGCGCGGTCAAGGATGAAGAGCGAGCCGCCCGCGTTGCCCGAGGCGTAGCGGCCGTCGGATGAGAGCGAGGTCGTGCGGGTCGTGCCGAGGTTGGTCGGGAGAGGCGTGAAGCTCTGCGCCCGCGCGCACACCGGATACCAAAGAAGTGCACCCGATACAAGCAGCGATCGCAGAGCGCACGTGGCCATGCGTCGACTGTACAGCGCGTGCGACCATGTTCCAAAGGATTTTCCGCGTCGCGGTGGGTATCAGACCTGCACGGATTCAAACTGCACCTGCCCGTCGACGAGCCTTGCGAAGTAGCCCTCGATCGCGTCCAGGCCCGTGACACGGTGGACGAACGCGGCTGCGCGCACGAGGTCGGCCTTCTGCACGAGTTCGAGGCGGGGCTCAGTAAGGTCGAGGCGGTTCTTGTAGAACGCGCACCCCTGGTGGGCGATGAGCACGATGCGATCGAGGCCGTGGACCTCGTAGAGGAACTTGAGCTCGTCGAGGACGCCCTGCTCTTCGAGGTGCGCCTGCGGGTGCCCGGCGAGGCAGGCGGGCCCGCCCGGCAGGCAGAGGCGGTCGTAGCGGGGGAGCGTGAGCCCGTTCTGGAGGAAGTCGTCGAAGTGATCGCCCACGCGGCCGTCGGAGCAGTACAGCGCGGCGGCGTGGATGCGGTCCTCGTTGTAATCGACCTTGCTCAGATAGCACATGACTATGCCCTCCTCGAAATGGGGTTCGGGGATCGTACCGAGTTCGGGCCGAGCTGGTCAGGGCGGGCGTTTCCATCGCGTCCATGTATGGGTATGTCCCAGATGAATCCTCGTGCACTTCGAAGAGTGCGCGAGCTTGGATGCGAACAATCGAGAGCTGCGATCGTCGGTGTGCAGCGAGATTTCCACACACGGGTAGTAAGGCCCAGGAGGCGATCATGAAACGACTGGCCGCGTTCGCGGTAATTGCAGCTTTGTCAGCGGCGAGCGGAACGGGTGCCGCACAGGACTGGGGCCCGACCGCGCTGGCGCAAGAGGCCGACCGCGTGGCCGAGATTGTCACGCAGCCCGCGGTGGTTGAATGGCTCTCGAAAGCCAGAGAGCTTCCCGAAGTTGAGGGCCAGACGCTTTTCGTTGGGCCGCGTGACGAGGGAGGTTTCGGCCGTGAGGTTTACACGCCGAGCCAGGCGCGTGAGATGAACGAGCAGGATCTCGCCGCGTTCAAGGCCGTGGCGTTCGGGCCGGGGCGGTATTACGCGACGAACTACGGCTCGCCGATCGCGTACGCGACCGCGCTGGCGTGCGCGGCCGACGCAGGGATGGACTCGTTCGCGTTCAAACGCATTCTCGACATCGGCTATGGGCAAATCGGGCAGCTCGAGATGCTCGCGCGGTGCGGCGCGGAGGTTGATGGCGTCGAAGTCGATCCGATTGTGCATCTGCTGTACGCGTCAACGCGACCGACGGACACCGTTGTCGCTGACGACGGCACGAAGGGCCGAGTCTCCCTGCACTTCGGCGAATGGTTCGGCGACTGGAAGTTCCGCAACTCTGTCGGCAAGGATTACGACCTGATCCTGGCGAGGAACATCCTCAAGCACGGCTACGTCCAGCCCGAAGAGCCGATGGAGAGCTACGACCCCATCAATGTGGGCGGCGACCCCGCGATGGGCGCGCAGATCATCTACGAAGCCCTCAAGCCCGGCGGCATCGCGGTCGTGTACAACCTCGGCGCCGGGCCCTGGCGCCAGGAGGACGGCTCGTACAACGCCCCGGCCGACGTGCGAGACCCCTTCGGACGCGAGGCCTGGGAAGCAGCCGGCTTCGAGGTGCTGCACTTTCAGACCAACGGCTCGCAGCTCATGCGCGAGGTCGGGGTCGCGCTCTTGTGGGGGCGGCCTGAGGATCTCGAGAGCTACAACGTGCTCTACACGGTCGTGCGCAGGCCCGAGTGAACCCCCGTGAAACCGCGCGGCTGGGGTCGTAGGATCGGCCCATGAGTATCCACGACCAGATCGTCGGGCTGATCAGGCAGCAGGACCCGGAGGCGGCTTCCATCATCCAGGCGGAGGCGGACCGCCAAGCCTCGACGATCGAGCTGATCGCCAGCGAGAACCACGCGAGCACCGCGGTGATGCACGCGATGGGCACCTGCCTGACGAACAAGTACGCCGAGGGCTACCCCGGGCGTCGGTACTACGGCGGGTGCGAGCACCACGACGCGATCGAGCGCCTGGCGCAGGACCGAGCCAAGCAGATGTTCGGGTGCGCGTACGCCAACGTGCAGCCTCACTCGGGCGCGCAGGCGAACGCGGCGGTATTCATGGCGCTCATGGAGCCGGGCGCGACGTTTGCGAGCCTCGTGCTCGCAGACGGTGGGCACCTCAGTCATGGCCTCCCGATCAATTTCAGCGGGCACTACTACAAGCCGGTGCATTACCCGCTCGTGCGCGACGAGAAGAACGCGGACTTCGAGCGGATCGATTACGACGCGGTGCGGGCGGTGTGCCTCGAGCACAAACCGGCGATGCTGCTGTGCGGGTACAGCGCGTACCCGCGGACGATCGACTTTGCCAGGTTCCGCGCGATCGCCGACGAGGTGGGGGCGCTGCTCATGGCGGACGTCGCGCACATCTCGGGCCTGATCGTGGGCGGGCAGCACCCGAGCCCCTTCCCGCACGCGCACGTCGTGACGACAACGACGCACAAGAGCCTCCGCGGGCCTCGCGGCGGTCTGATCCTGACGAACGACGAGGAGATCAGCAAGAAGGTCGACCGCGCTCTGTTCCCGGGCATGCAGGGCGGGCCGCTCATGCACGTCATCGCGTCGAAGGCCGTCGCGTTCGGCGAGGCGCTCAAGCCCGAGTACAAGTCGTACCAGACGCAGATCGTCGCCAACGCCAAGGCGCTCGCGGGCGCACTCGTCGAGCACGGCTACCGCATCACGTCCGGCGGCACGGACAACCACCTCATGCTTGTGGACCTGACGAGCAAGGATCCGCAGGGCGCCGATGGCACGCTGACGGGCAAGGCCGCCGAGAAGTGGCTCGAGAACGCGGGGCTCATCTGCAACAAGAACGGCATCCCGGGCGATCAGCGCAAGCCGATGGTGACGAGCGGCATCCGCCTGGGCACGCCGGCGACGACAACGCGTGGGTTCAAGGAAGCCGAGATGAAAGTCGTTGCGAGTTTCATCGATCGCGTGCTGAGCGCGGGCCTCGCGGGTGAGGACGAACTCTCGCGTGTGACGGAACAGGTTCGCGGCGAGGTCCGCGATCTGTGCGCCAAGTTCCCGATGCCGGGCCACTGAGCCCGCGATCGCCCGTGGTAGGATGCGGACGGAGGGCCTTCCGATGCGGATGACGCTTGTGTGTGTGGGAGCGATGTGTGCCGTCGTTGCTGGCGGGGCGATCGCCGATGAGGGCGATGACAACGGCCGGGACGAATCGCTGCGCGAGCGTACCGGCGGCCTGCTGACCGCTGAGAGCTTTCAGCCCTACGCCGACGAAGCCGAGGTGTACGGCTCCGGGCCTTATCCGAGCATCTATATCCGCGGTGCTGCGGCTTTGGTCTTCCCGTTCGATACCGAGGTCGAGACGACTTCTTTCGGCAACGATCTCGAGCTCAACTCGAAGATCGGCGTCGGCTATAACGTCGGCGCGGGCATCCGGCTCGGGCCTGGACCGAATCCCGCCGACCCGGGCGTGGGCTATCGCTTCGAGGGCGAGTTCGCGCAGCGCTTCTACGACACGGACGACCTCATCAACGACGACGGCGACTCCGTGCAGGACATCGACGGCAATATCGAAGTCACGATGATCATGGGCAACATCCTCTTCGATGTCTGCAACGAGGGATACCGCGGCTACCTCGGCTTCGGCGCGGGCGTGGCGATGGTCGACGCCGAGATCGACGGCACGAGCGACAGCGACACCAGCTTCGCGCTCCAGATCCCCGTGGGCGTCGAGATCCGCGTGATCGACAACGTCTGGATCGACGTCGGCACGCGATGGGTGTACATCCCCGGCCTCGAATTCCAGACCGATATCGAGGAGATGAGCATCCTCACCGCGGACGTGCATGTGGGCTTGGTGGTCGAGTTCTGATCAACGCACGACATCGCGCGTATCACGATGTGTGGCGCCCGTAATGGAATCCTTCAGCGTCACGCTGTAAGACGCGAGTTCATTGGGCATGTGTTTGAGCGGCACGCGTGCGAGATATGCGGAGCCGCCCAAACCTTCGATGTATTGATCGCGTAGTTGCTGGGGTTGCAATTCAATTTGACCCAGTGTGACGAGCACGGCTTCACCCGTGACGTTGCCAGTTTCCGGATCGGTTGGGATGACGAGCTGGTACAGAGATGCCGAGGCACTCCCAACCGCCTGAACGAACCGACCACGACCATCAAGGGTTTTGAAGTACAAAATGGCGACCGGGCCGTCGTCGGTTTCTTCGATCTGGCAGTAGCGAGTCAGCTCGATTTTCGCGACACGAGGGAGTGCGGCGAGCACATCGTTTGGGATCGGTGATTCGAGCCGGTTGTTCAGTTCGCTGTTCTTGCTCTTGAGTTCGGCGTTCTCGGCTTCGAGCGACGTGACTTGTTCTTTGAGCGTTTCGCGTTCGAGGCGCAGGGCGTCGTTGGCCTTGGCGATGCGCTTGCCGGAGTTGCACCCGGTCAGGCACGCGGTGAGCAGGATGCCGACGATCGCTCGTTTCATGCTCGCAGTGTAGTTCGCGGGCCTAGCTCCCGCGTTCGTGGACGAGATAGTCCGCGATGGGCTCGAGCACGATCTCCGGGAACGAGCCCTCGGTCAGCTCCCGCAGCTTGGCGGATGCCTCGGCGTCGACGGGCGGGCCCTCGAACGCCTTGTTTCGGGCCTCGGCCGAGGGCCACTGGGCGTAGGCGTACCAGAGCCCGTCGGAGCCCCGGTGCAGCCGCGAGCCGAGGGCGCCGCGCTGGTCGCGGAGTTTCACTGTCACGTCGGACCATGCGCGGACGAATTCGTCTTCGCGGCCCTCAATCACACGGAATCGGTAGATGACACAGTGTCCCGCTGCGCTCATGAGCGCAGGGTATCACAACACTCGTTTATCAACACTTGACGGACTTAGCCCTCTGGATTCTTCGGCAGATGTGTGAGCACCTTGTCGATGAGCCCGTACTCGAGCATTTCCTTGTCGTCGAGCCACTTGTTGCGGTCGCAGTCGGCCTCGATCTGCGCGACGTCCTTGCCCGTCGCGTCGGCGTAGATGCCGTAGAGACGGTCGCGGAGCCTGAGCATCTCGCGGGCCTCGATCTCGAGGTCGGTCGCCTGGCCTTCCATGACGCCCGAGAGCAGCGGCTGGTGCATCAGGTTGCGCGAGTTGGTCAGGGCGTAGCGTTTGCCCTTGGTGCCGGCGCAGGAGATCAGGCTGCCCATGCTGGCGGCCTGTCCGAAGATGTAGGTGCAGACGTCGGGTGCGACGTAGCGCATCGTGTCGATGATCGCCAGGCCAGCCGTCACGCTGCCGCCAGGCGAGTTGACGTACATGTGGATGTCGAGCTTCGGATCCTCGTTCTGGAGGAACAGGAGCTGCGCGACGACGAGATTGGCGATCTCGTCGTTGATCCCGCCGCCGATGAAGACGATGCGGTCCTTGAGCAGGCGCGAGTAGATGTCGTACGACCGCTCACCCTTGCCGGTCTGCTCGATGACGATTGGAACGAGGTAGGACATGTTCATCCTCGGTGTGTGTGACTGGTCGGACGGACGGGATCAGCTGAACGCGTGACGCTGCATGTCTTCCGGCGGGTGCTGGAGGACTTCATCGACGAGGCCGTAGGCCTTGGCCTCCTCGGCGTCGAAGTACTTGTCACGCTCGGCGTCCTTGGCGACGGTGTCGTAGGGCTGGCCGGTGTGATTGGCGAGGATCTCGTTGAGACCCTTCTTCATCTTGATGATCTGCTCGGCCTGGATCTTGATGTCCGCGGCCTGGCCGGTCACGCCGCCGTAGGGCTGGTGGATCATGACCTTGGCGTGGGGCAGGATGTACCGCTTGCCCTTCTGGCCCGCCGCGAGCAGGACGGCCCCGCCCGAGTAGGCCCGCCCGATGCAGTAGGTCGCCACGGGCGAGCTCAGGAACTGCATCGTGTCGTAGAGGGCGAGCGTGTCGTCGACGGCTCCGCCCGGGCTGTTGATGTAGAAATTAATCTCGGTGCCCCGCTTCTGGTTCTCCAGATAGAGCATCTGCATCATGACCCGGGCCGCCGAGGCGTGGTTGATCTCCCCGATCAGGAAGACAATCCGGTTCTCGAGCAGCAGCTCGTCGATGGACATCTCGCGGGTGCGTTGGTAGCTCACGCTGCTGGCTGCGGGCATGTTCGGGTTCCTTCCTTGGCCCGTGGGCCTCTGGCGGCCTCTGGTCGCGGCCTCGCCAGTTGCTTGTCGGCGAGATCGACCCGGAATCTTAGAACCTCATCCCCGAACGACGGCAGGAGGCAGAAAAGTCTGTCGTTTATCTGTCGGTTGCTCAAGTCGGGCCTGCCGACCGGATCGTGGGGGCGTTGCTCGGGCCCCTGGCGTTCCCTAGCATCACGGCCCCGGGCAGAAGGGCACAGGCCCCGCCCATGGCCCTCAGACGGAATCCATGCCAGTGCCGACCGCGATCATCAGCGATATCCACTCCAACGTCGAGGCGCTCAGGGCGGTCCTGGCGGACATCGATCGCCGGGGCATCGAGCGGATTATCTGTCTGGGTGACATCATCGGCTACGGCCCGAACCCGCTCGAGTGCCTCGATCTCGTCGAGGAGCGCTGCGAGTGGTCGCTCATGGGCAACCACGACTTCGGTGTCCTCTACGAGCCGACCAACTTCAACGCGCCCGCAGCCGCCGCAGCGTACTGGACACGCGACCAGCTCGACGCCGAGCCCGACGACGAGAAACGCGCCCGCCGGTACGACTTCCTCGGACGCCTCCGCGTCCGCGTCGTCGAGACCGCGCCCGACGGCACTGTGCCCATGCTCTTCGTGCACGGCTCACCGCGTCGCCCCATCAACGAATACATCTTCCCAGATGACGTCGTGGGCGACCCCGACAAGCTCGGTTCGATCTTCCGCCGTGTCGAAACGATGGTCGCGGTGGGGCACACCCACCAGCCGGGCGTCTTCACCGATGAGCCCGACTTCTACCCGCCCAGCGAGATGACCGAGGAGACATACACCTTCGAGGCGGGCGAGAAGGCGATCATCAACGTCGGCTCGGTCGGTCAGCCACGCGATGGCGACCCCCGTGCGTCGTACGTCGTGATGCATCCCGACAGGTTCGAGTTTTTCCGTGTCGAGTATGACCTGGCCAAGACGGCCGAGATGATCAAATCGATCCCGCAGCTGAGCGACCGGCTCGGCGAGCGCCTCTACGAAGGCCGCTGACACCCAGGAAGGGAACGCCCAATGGCGCAGCAGCCCAACCGACTGCTCCGAATCGTTGTCCCGCTCATTCTGATCCTCGTCGGCATCGGCGCCGCGGCCGCGGTGTTCGTGAACACGGCCAAGTCTTCCAACAAGCCGCAGTCCGCGACGCCCGCGCCGATCGCAACGGCCCAATCAGACGAGCCCGAGACAACCGAGCAAGCCAAGCCGACCGAACAGGCCGCCGCCGACGAAGCTTCGACGGCTCAGCCCGAAGCCGATGAACCTACGCCCGATTCGGCAGCTCAGCCAGAAACGGCACAGGCGAAAGACCCGAGCCTCATCGAAGGCCTTCGCGCCCGTGTGCTCGACGCCGGCGCAACGTACGACACGATCGGCGGCATCGAGGCCGACGGCCCCGAGCGCATGAAGGTCCATTTCAGCGCCGTCGGCGCGGGCATCACCTCGCTCCGACTCGCCAGCGAGTTTGACAACATCCAGAGCGCGACCGACTTCCGCCACGGCAAGCCCGTCGGTGAAGAGCACCACGTCGAACTCCAGTACGAGCAGATCAGCGGGAACAGCGTCGTCACGCCTTTTGCGGCGCTCTGGATCGACGTCGACGGCAAACGCGTCCCGCTCATCGGCAAGGGCGTCTGGAATCAGATCGCGCCGGGATCGTTCGAGGCGATCGTCGAGAACGCATCCGGCGCCGAAGTGCTCAGGCTCCGCCGGACGTACATCCTGACCAACGACACCAACGACCTGCGTATCGAGCAACGCATCGCCAACGTCTCGGGCCAGCCGTTGGATGTCCAGTTCGTCCAATTCGGTCCGGTCGATCTGCCCAAGGACGCCGTCACCTACGGCGGCGACAAGCGTCGCGTGCGTTTCGGCTACCTGCTCCGTCCCGAACTCGACAAGAGCCGCAAGTTCGTGCAGAGCAAGAACTATCTCACCCCCCGCGCGAGCGTGCTGAACCCCAAGGATCCGGCGGCGCTCTGGAACGATCCGCAGACGGGCAAGTCGTTCAAGCCCTATCTCGCCAGCCGCCAGGTCTGGCCCGATGAACGAGCCGCCAACGCGGGCTTCGAGCTTGTTTGGGCGGCGATGACGAACCGGTACTACGGCGTCGCCGTGCACACTGTCGATCAGCCGGGCGAGCCGCTGGCGATGAACGCGATCGAGAAGATCGACCGCGTCATCCTGCAATCGGGCAACGGCCCGGACAACAGCGTGCTTGTCCTGCGTCTCACCGGCAAGAAACAATCGATCGCGCCGGGCGAGAGCGCCTCGGACGGGCTCATGGTCTACGCGGGCCCCAAGAGCAAGGCCGTGATCGCCAAGAGCCCGGCAGCCGACGCCGCGGGCGTGAAGGCGCTGGTCGTCTACAACTTTGGCGGCCCCTGCGCGTTCTGCACGTTCACGTGGCTCTCCGACCCGCTGCTCTCGCTCATCCGCTTCCTGCAATCGATCGTGCACGACTGGTCGATCGCGATCATCCTGCTCGTGTTCATCGTGCGCGGCATCCTGCACCCCATCAACCGCTGGTCGCAGATCCGAATGCAGCGCTTCGGCAAGCAGATGCAGGACCTGCAGCCCAAGCAGAAGAAGATCCAGGAGAAGTACGCGAACGACCGCCAGAAGCTCCAGCAGGAAATGGCCAAGCTCTGGCGCGAAGAGGGCGTCAACCCCGCGGGCATGCTCGGCTGCCTGCCGATGGTGCTCCAGTCGCCCGTGTGGATCGCGCTCTACGCGAGCCTGTACTTCCTCTATGAACTCCGCCAACAGCCGGCGTTCTTCGGTATTTTCCAGACGCTCTCTGGCGGCGCCTGGCCCTTCATGGCCGACCTTTCGGAGCCCGATCACTTCATCCCGCTCGGAGCGAGTACGCACTTCACGCTCCCGCTGATGGGCGTGATCAAATCGATCAACATCCTGCCGCTCCTGCTTGGCGTCGTGTTCTTCATGCACCAGAAGTTCCTGACGCCGCCCACGGCCGCCACGCTCACGCCCGAGCAGCAGAGCCAGCAGAAGATGATCAAGGTCATGACCGTGGTCATGTTCCCGTTCATCATGTACAACGCTCCGTGCGGTTTGGCGCTCTACTTCATCGCCAACTCGACCACGGCGATCATCGAGAACACCTGGATCCGCCGCCACATCAAGAAGCACAACCTGCTCGAAGTCACCAAGAAGCCCAAGACCCCGAGGCAGGGCTCGTTCATGCAGAAACTCCAGCAGATATCCGACAAGCAGCAGGCGATCCGTGAGCAGCAGAAGCGCATGCGTGAGGGCGGCCCCGGCGCGCCCAAGAAGCCGGGCGGCGAGAGCGCCGCGCAGCGCGCCATGCGCAAGGGCCGCAATAAGTGATCCCGGGCGGCTCCATCGCCGCCCTCGCCAGCGCCCCGGGCGCCTCGCCTCGCGCCCTCATTCGCGTGAGCGGCTCGCTCGATGATCTCGATGCGATCTTTGCCCAGCCAATCCCACGATCACGCGGCGCGCACAGGCTCGTGATTCATCTCGGGGATGGCGCCGAACTGCCCGCACTGGTCGCCGTTTCGGTTGCGCCGAGTTCGTACACGGGCGAGGACAGCCTCGACATCGTCATCCCGGGCGGGCCCGCAATCGTCGAGCGCGTGTTGCGCGTTCTGACGAACGCCGAGGGGGTTCGTCACGCGGAAGCGGGGGAGTTTACCGCTCGCGCGTACATGAACGGCCGCCTCGACCTCGAACAGGCCAAGGGCGTGGCGATGACGATCGCCGCGTCGAACGCCGACGAATTGCGAGCCGCCCAGCGGCTGATGTCGTCGACGCAGGGCAGCCGATCGAGTCGGTGGAACGAGCGTCTGTCACGTCTGCTCGCGCTCGTCGAGGCGGGGATCGACTTTGCCGACCAGGAGGACGTCGTCGCGATCGAGCCGAGCGTGCTCGCAACCGAGCTGCACGACCTGCGTGCCGAGATCGAGCCGGGCTTCTCGTCCTCGGCGGGCAGCGAGCAGCGGACGGATCTGCCCCGCGTCGTTCTTGCGGGCGCCCCGAGCGCGGGCAAGAGCACGCTCTTCAACGCGCTTGTCGGGCGCGAACGCTCGGTCGTCGACGAGGCCTGGGGCACCACGCGCGACGCGATCGTTGAAGAACTCACCCTGCCGGGCGGCGGGCGCATCGAACTGGTGGACCTCGCGGGGCTCGATGACGCCGTAGCGAATGCGCTCAATGCCGAGGTGCAACGCCGCGCACGCGAAGAAATCGAGCGAGCCGACGCGATCGTGTACTGCGATCCGAACAGCACATTCGATGCAAGGCTGACAGGCTCGCTTCCGACACTCCGCGTGCGCACGAAGGCGGATCAGCCGACTACGAGCGCAGGTGCCGCGGATCTCGAAGTCTGCGCGCTCGACGGGTGGCATCTTGACGAACTCCGGGCACGCCTAGCCAAGCTCGTCGGCCTGACCGGGGCGGCTGCGGGCGGTGCGATCGCCGCTCGGCTCGACGCCTCGCTCCGCAGAGCCGGGGCTCACATCGAGAGCGCCGAGTTGCTCGCGTCGTCGGGCAGCGTGCAGTGGGAACTCATCGCGGGCGAGATGCGCCTCGCGCTCGATCAGCTCGGCGTCATCACCGGACGCATCGACCCCGACGAGGTGCTCGGGCTCATCTTCAAGACGTTCTGTATCGGCAAGTGATCGATATTGACGAGCCCGAAGCGCAAGCGAGGGTCTTCACGCGCTCATGAGGTTCGCGACCGCGTCGCAGAAGCCGGTCATGTAGCGCTCGGCGAACGCCTGCGCCGCCTGGCGTGTCGCGATCGCGTCGCGTCCCCAGCACGCCGCGACCAGGTCCACGCCGTGCAGGTCGAGCTGGACGATCAGGACGTCCTTCACCGAGTACACATCGGGCAGTTTGTCGGCCAGGAACGCGGTGTACGCGTTGAGCTCGGGCTCTCCGACCGAGACCGCGGGCCTCGATCGCAGGCGGTCGTCGTTGAGGTACCACAGGTCCGTGCAGACGACGGCCCGGAGCCCGGGCTCCCGCTGGCTGAGTTCGTCGGTGAGCTGGTCCGCCAGCCACTGCGCCGTCGCGCGGTCGCCGAGTTCGGCCTCGATGTGCGCCCCGACGACGACGGGCACGACGAGCGAGAGATCCACGGGTGTTTCGGGTCCAAGAACCATGCCCGGAGCTTACCGGGCGGGGCGTCTGTCTGCCTGTGACCGCGCCAAGCCGCAATGCCCGCAAGCGGGCCCGTTTGACTCGAACAGGGTGCAAAGGTGACTGGCCGCGGACCCGATGGACACCCCGCACGGAGGCGGTGCCTGCCGCGTCGGAGACTGAATCATGCCCCTACGGATCGGTGACATTCTTGTAGAACTCGGCGTGCTGACCGAGCACATGCGCGAGGAGATCCTCGACGAGCAGCGCATCGTCGGCAAGCCCTTCGGCGAGCTCGCCGAGCGCATGTTCAGTGTCGACCCGACCGTCATCGAGGATGCCTGGGCGCGCCAGTACGAGCAGATCGCGGGCGTCTTCGAATTTGCCGGCCAGCGCATCGACCCGGCTGCAACGTCCTGCGTCACGCCGCGACAGGCCTGGCAGTTCAAGCTCCTGCCCGTCCGCTTCGAGCACGGCGAACTCATGATCGCCACCACACGCGAGAACCTGCCCCGCGCGTTGCGGTTTGCGGCCACGCAATTGGGCGAGGTGTGCTTCTTCGTGACGACCCCGGCGGAGCAGCTCGCCGAGCACCTGCAGCGGATCTTCCCGATGCCCGGCTTCGGCCTCGATACGATTGAGGCCCCAGCGCCCCGGTTTCCCAGGCGCGCCGCCTGAGGGTTCGTAAACCCCGCCCGGGCCTACCATTGCCCGGATGACCACGCCTCAAACGACAAGCCCGACAACGCCCGACACCGAGATCCGCACGGTCAGCTTCGTCAGCCTCGGCTGCCCGAAGAACCTCGTGGATTCGGAGAAGATGCTCGGCACCCTGGCCGCCGACGGGCTGATGCCCGTTTCGTACCACCCGTCCGAGGACGAACGCTGGGACGACGCGGGCCACACCGAGGGCCGCTCGCTCGGCGAGGGCGATCACGTCGCGACCGATGAGGGCGTCGATCCGGCGGATGCGGTGGTCATCAACACCTGCGGCTTCCTCGAAGCCTCCAAGGACGAATCGCTCGCGGTCATCAAGGACGCCGTCCGCGCGAAAGAGGCGGGCCGCGTCAAGCGCGTCGTCGTCGCCGGGTGCCTTGTGCAAAGACATCGCGCGAAGATGCTCGAGTGGGAGCCCGGCATCGACGCGATGATCGGTGTCTTCGATCGCGACAAGGTCATCGAGGCCGTCCGCGGCACGCGCCCCGAGCGTTCAGGCCTGATTGACGCGGGCGAGTCGCCCAGGTACTGGGTCTCGGCCAACGCATTACTCGCGGCCCGTGACCGGGGCATGCAGACGACGGGTCTCACGGTGCAGGGCAAGGACGGCAAGGGCATCGGCTACTTCGAGGACGACTCGGCGCGACTGCGCCTGACGCCTCGGCACTACGCGTACCTCCGCATGAGCGAGGGCTGCAACCAGGCCTGTGCGTTCTGCACGATCCCGTCGATCCGGGGCAAGATGCGCAGCAAGCCCATCGATCGCGTCGTGAGCGAAGCCAAAGAGCTGCTCGCCGACGGCGCGTTCGAGCTCAACCTCATCGGTCAGGACACCACCAGCTACGGCGACGACATCGGTCTCGGCTTCAACGAAGCCACGGGTGCCGGCGGACTCCCGGACTTGCTGCGAGCGGTGAACGGCGCGGTCAGGGACGCCGGCGGGCACGGCTGGGTCCGCCTCATGTACGCCTACCCGAGCAACTTCCGCGACGAGTTCATCGACGCCTTCGCCGAGCTGTCGCAGAGCGGGCACGTGCTGCCCTACATCGACATCCCGCTCCAGCACGCGAGCCAGCGCATGCTCGAGATGATGCGCCGCCACGTCGACGCGGCGCAGCAGCTCGAACTCATGCACAAGCTCCGCGAGCGCGTGCCGGGCATCGCGATCCGCACGACGTTTATCTCCGGCTCCCCGGGCGAGACGCAGGAAGACCACGAGCAATTGCTCGAGTTCATCGAAGAGGTCGGCTTCGACGCGGTGGGCGTGTTCGAATACTCCAAGGAGCCCGGCACACCCGCGGGGACGATGGAAGAAGACCCAACGCTTGCAGTGCCCGCTGAGGTGAAAGCCCAGCGCAAGGCCGAGATCATGCAGCTCCAGCAGGACATCGCCTTCGAGCAGGCCGAGTTCCTGGCGAGCCAGTGGGACGAGAAAGACCCGCTCGAGTCGGGCGTGCAACTGGACATCCTGATCGACCGCGACACCGGAAGTGAAGTCGAAGCCACGGCCGGTGTTTCAACCGGCGGCAAGCTCTACCAGGGACGTGCGTACCACCAGGCGCCGCAGATCGACAGCGTGACGTACGTGCAGTCCCGCCAGAAGATCGCCCCAGGCGAACTCGTCCGCTGCGCGATCGTCGCGGCCGACGGCTACGACCTGATCGCGAGGCCCCTTGCCGACCTCGATCCGACGATCAGGCTCAACGTGCTCAAGTAAGCGATCTCAGTTCACATAGAAGATGTACCGGAATGGCCTGTGCCCGAACGCGTCCTCGAAGTCGCGCCAGAGGAAGTCTCGGGTGAGCTCGCCCTCTTCGAGATAATCCCCGGCCGCCGAGCCTTGAATCCACAGGATGAGATCGACGGTCTGCGGTTCTTCGAAGACTCGTTTGAGGTTGATGCCCTTGGTGCCGTCGCCCCGCCAGAAGCGGACGAGCTTCTTGCCGTTGAGCGCGGCTTCGGTGTCGGCGAGCAGATCGTGCCAGAGCTTGATCCGCTCGTCGGTCATCTTGAAGTTCCGCATCGCGGCGTCCTGATTCGGGTTTGGGAGCCACTCGCGGTCGTTGTCGGTCTCGACGAGCGCGTGCGTCCACATGATCCGGCTGTGCCCGATCGCCCGGAGCCAGTGCTCGCGCGCCGCTGCCATGCGCTCGGGCTCGTCGACCGGGAAGTGGATCAGGTGAACCAGCGCGATGAGGTCCGTGACATCGAGCCCGGTCATCGTCGGATCGAAGACCGACCTGCCGCGTAGGTAGGCGTGGGGCGTCTCGATGTTCGGGAAGACGACGTGCCCGACGCGCTCGAAGAGCTCGCGCTGGTCGTGAGCAAGGTGCATCTCGCCTATCGCGAGGAAAACGTGGCAGTACGCGCGGAGCCACTCGACGTCGGCGCGGTCGGCAGCCACAACGAAGCTGGGCACGTCCTCGCCGCGCGGGCGTCCGCCGTTGAACAGGATCGAGAACGCAACGCCCGCCATCTCGTTGTCGGAGGCGACGCCGTTGCCGTTGAGGTCGAGCCGGAGGCGGGCGAGGTCGATCTCAAGCTTGACGTTGCCGTCCTTGATCTGGCCGAGGATCTCGTCCGCCTCTCGGAGGTCCTGCATCCAGGTCTCGAAGAAGGTGTCGACGTCCTCGTAAGCGATCCGTGCCGGGTCGGGGTTCCCGGGTATGGCGTTGAGCATGGGGAAGACGAACCCGCCGGCGTTGCGCGTGGGCATGCCCGCGCCGTACTTGTACATCCACTGAGCCGAGTCCTCGCCCGTCTTGACGATCCGGAGCAGCCCGAGTGCGAACCTGGCGCGGTCGTCATTTGGGTGGGCAGCGAGATGCTCGTTCAGGGAAGCGACCGAGTCGGTGAGCGTGCCGTCACCGGCCTTGCCGGTCAGCGCGTCGTCCACCGGGTCGGCCTCGGCGGCGAGGGTCAGAACCGAGCAGCAGAGCACAGCGAGCAGGTGTTTCATCGCGGGCCTCCCGGGCGTACGGGTAAGAGTGTTCTTCAGGATCCTAACTGGACGATGCTGTGGTGTGATCCGCTCAGGACAGATCTTGTTTTTGTGCGCGCTGGCACTCCTCATGGTGGGGGTGCTCATGGTCACCAGCGCCGGCATGGAGATCGAGCCGGCCACCGCCGAAATACCTGTTCAGGGGGATGGGGGCCTGACCCCCGTCACGATGCTCTCTGGGCGTGTCGGCATTTACATGGCGCTGGCGATGGTCGCGATGGCGTGCACGGCCTTCATGCCAGCCCGACTCACCAACGCGATGCTCACCCCCAGCCCGCGCCGAGTCTGGCCCCTGCTCGCCTTCGGCGTCGGGATGATGCTCGTCGTGCTCCTGCTCGTGTACGTCCCGGGCATCTCGCGCAACCGCAACTTCAGCTCGCGGTGGATCGAGTTCCCCGCGCCCGTGCTCGGGTCCGTCTCGTTCCAGCCCAGCGAGTTCATCAAGTGGAGCATGCTGGGTCTGCTCGCGTGGTGCGCCGTCTCGGCGGGCGATCGCCTGCAGAAGTTCTGGACGGGGCTCGTCCCGCTGCTGGCGGCGCTCGGGATCGTGTGCGCCGTGGTCATGAAGGAAGACCTCGGGACCGCGGTCCTGATCGGCGCGTCGGGCGTGATCATCCTGCTCGCGGCTGGTGCGAAGTACTGGCACATCGGCCTGCTCGCGCCCGCGGGGCTGGCGGTCGTCGCGGCGGGCCTGTTCACGTCCGACTACCGCATGCGCCGCATCACGTCGTTCATCGACCCCTACGCCGACCCGGCGGGCGACGGGTTCCACATCATCCAGTCGATGGGCGCGATCGCCAACGGCGAGGTCGTGGGGCGCGGACTCGGCCACGGGCTCCAGAAGTTCGGCTACCTCCCCGAGGACACCACCGACTTCATCTTCGCCATCATCTCCGAGGAACTCGGCCTCTTCGGCGTCGCGCTCGTGCTCTTCCTCTACGTCGTCCTGCTCTCGACAGGCCTCGACATCGCCAAGAACGAACGCCGACCTGTTGCGAGGCTCTTTGCGCTCGGTGTCGTCGCGACGATCGGGCTCCAGGCGTGCATCAACCTGCTCGTCGTCACCAAGCTTGCGCCGACCAAGGGCATCGCCCTGCCCCTCATCAGCTCGGGCGGCACGGGGTGGATCCTCACCTCCGCGGCCCTGGGCATGCTCATCCGCTTCGACCGCTCGGCGGGCGAGACAACGATCGCCACCGAGAACGTCGAGCCCGAGAGCGACGCGGATTCCGAAGACATTGAGGAGCCCGAGCTGGCAGCGCCCGCCGGCGCACTGGCGTGAGTGGGCGCACAAGGCTCGGCGTCGTCTTCGCCGGCGGCGGGACGGGCGGGCACATCCAGCCCAATCTCGCGATCGCTGAGGCACTCGCCGAGCGCATGCCCGATTCTGTGCGCGGAATGTTCGTGGTTTCCGAGAGAGAGATCGATCAGCGCGTCCTCAAAGGCGAGCGGATCGAGGGCTTTGAGTTCGACTCGCTCGTGAGCTCCGCCAAGCCCATGGCTCTAAAGCCATGGGCTTTGATGCAGTTCATCATGAACTGGGGCGGCTCGGTCCGCGCGGGACGCAGAGCTATCAGGAACCTGCGAGAGACGTGCGACAAGGTCGTCGTCGTGTCGACGGGGGGGTTCGTCTCGCCGGGCGTCGCGCAGGCGGCACGGGTCGAGGGCGTGCCGCTGGTCATGGTGAACCTCGACGCGGTGCCGGGCAAAGCGAACAGGCTCATGCAGCGCTGGGCGACGGTGCTGCTGTCGAGCGCGAAGGTGGAGGACGCTCGTTTTGAGCGCGTGCCACCGATCGTGCGGAGACGCTTGCGGGATCTGCCCTCGCGCGAGGCATCGCTCGCGCACTTCGGGCTGAACGCCGATCGCAAGACGCTGCTCGTGACGGGCGGCAGCCAGGGTGCCCGCTCGGTGAACCGCTTCGTCATCGCGGCGATGAAGGCGCTCGGTGAGAAGTTCGACAAGAGCGCGTGGCAGGTGATCCATCAGTGCGGCGGGGCGGGTGAGGACGAGCTTGTGCGCGCGTACGAGGAACTCGATGTGCGCGCACACGTCGCCGGGTATCTGCCCCGGATGGAGCTGGCGCTCGCGGCTTCGGACGCGTGCGTCTGCCGGGGCGGAGCGGGCGCGATAGCAGATCTCTGGGCGGCTCACCTGCCCGCGCTCATCCTGCCGTATCCCGGTCACCGCGACGAGCATCAGAAGGTCAACGCGCGCGAACTCGAAAGCGCCGGGTGCGTGCTCGTCGGAACCGACAGGGTGGAGCCCGAGGCGAACGTCTCGGCGAACCGAGCCAATTTCGAGGCGATTGTGGGCGATGAATCGCGCCGGCGCATGTCGGTTGCGTTTGAGAGGATCGGGCCGGCCAACGGCGCGGAGCACGTCGCGGCCCGAGTGATTGAGATTGCCGGGTGCGGCTGAGCCGCGAGGAGATCGGCGATGGGTACACTCCGACCGATGTCGAACGGAACGGAAGCCGTGAGCGTGAGCGAGGTGTCCTGTGTGCTCTGGTGTGCGCACGAGCCCCCGCGTGAGCTCTTGACGTCCCTGAACAAGAAGGGCGTGACACCGACGCTCTGCCGGAGCGCGTTCGGCGCGATGGCCGAGATCTGCCTGATGGGCACGATCGGCGCCGGGCCGAGGGGCGGCGGGATCCTCTTGATCTCGGAGCCCGCCGAGGTGCGCGGCAAGCGCGCGCTGCTGACCGCGTGCCAGCGGTACGCGCCGTGGCTCCGCCTCTGGGTCTACCAGCACGAAGCGTCGATTCAGCTCAGACCTCTCGACATGGACCAGCTCGGACTGGATGATGGTGACGGCTCGCTCGATACGATCCCGATGCACGCCTCGCGGCGTTCGGCGGGCTCCGAGGTGCAGGCCAAGCCCAGGGGCTCGTCGGGGTCGTGGACGCCGAGGCTCTCGGGAGAGGGGCCTGGGGGGGCTGGGACGTCCGATAATCACGGTGACGACGAAAACGGGCACAAACCCGCCGGCCTGCTCACCGATGATGAGTTGAGCATGCTCCTGGCGGACGAATCTGACCTAGAAGACACATGATGAGCGGTCACGGCACAACGCAGGGCAGAACGGGTCAGAACGCCGACCCCGTGCGCGCCCGCGTTGTGCTGGTGGGTCGCACGGGTCTCGATGCGAAGCTCAGGCTCGATCTCGATCTGGAGCTGATCCGCTCGCGGACCGCGCTCGAGGCGATCGGTGAGCTTGGCAACCCCGTGGGCGGGGCGGCCGAGCGCACGTTCGTGATCGTCGGGCACGACGCGGACATCGGCGGGCGGACTGGCTCGGCGGATGAGTTCGTCGATGCGGTTCACCGAGTTGTGCGCGGTGCCCGGGTGCTGGTGCTCAAAGGTCTGAACCACATCGGGCACGAAGCGTATGAAGGAGTGGTGGATCCTTCGATTTCGACAGCCGAGCTTCGCTCGATCATCCATCCGGGTGACGGGGCTGTGCCACAGGGAGATACGGGCACGCCGATCTTCTCAGTGGAGCGGGCTGCGCCGGTGCTCCACGAGCAGAAACCGACGCCGGAATCGAATTCGAATTTGGAACCGGAACCGATCGTTGTGCCTGATTCGGAAGAGGAGCACGATATCGAGCCGTTCAGAGACCCGGCGCTCGCGACTGACACGGACGATCTGAGCGAAGAGGAGCTCATGCTCTTGGCATCCGAGCTTGAGCCGGAACCGGAAGCTCTTGAAGAACCGATGACCCGCATTCCTGAGCCGGTGCGAGAGGACGTCGCGCCGGTCGAGCGGGACGACTATGCGCCTCTGGGCGCGATGGAGATGGCATCGATGGAGTCGGTGTCGCGAGAGGGTGATGGGCCGTTGGTCGCGGCGATGCTCGGCGGTCGCGGCGTGATTGAGCCCGCGATGGAGATGCTCCGATCCCGCGCGTCGCGCACGGATCTGGAGTTCGTCAAGGCCGAGGGAGATCGGCGTCAGCCGACCGGTGGCGTGGTCGTCGAGTTCGGCGGGCGCATCTTCGGCTGGGTTGTCGCCAAACGCGACCCCGAAGCGCTCACGCCCAGGCACGAGCCCGTGCCGGGCGGGCTGACTCTGGGCGAGCATGCGCGCTGGCTCGCGGGGTGGCTCGCGCTCGCGGATCAGCACCGCAGGCTCCGGGCCGAGGCGATGACCGACCGCGTGAGCGGCGCGTGGAACCGGCGCTATTTCGACCGGTTCCTCTCGGCGGCGATCGAGCAGGCGCGTGCGAACCGCCAGATGCTCACGGTGCTCGTCTTCGACCTCGACAACTTCAAGCAGTTCAACGACGAGTTCGGGCACGAGGCGGGGGACATGATCCTGCGCGAGACCGTGAACCTGATGCACTCGCAGACGAGGCCCACCGACCGCATCTGCCGGATCGGCGGCGACGAGTTCGCGGTGATCTTCTACGAGCCCGAGGGGCCGCGCGATCAGCACTCGCGCCACCCGACGCACTTCGCCGAGGTCGCCGAGCGATTCCAAAGGGCGATCAAGGAGCAGCGTTTCCCGCGTCTCGGGATCGATGCGCCGGGTCGCCTGACGATCTCGGGCGGGCTGGCGACGTTCCCGTGGGACGGCGCGACACCCGAGGATCTGCTCCGCAAGGCCGACCAGCTCGCAATGGAATCGAAGCGGGCGGGCAAGAACGGGATCACGCTGGGCGGGCTCGGGGGCTGACGTTGATCGGTGCCACCACGCATCTTTGATGCGTGGTGCTGTTTGCGGGGAGCACATCAGATCGAGCATCACGCATCGGAGATGCGTGATGGCACCGTGTTGGGGCCTCGGCATACGCTCATGGCGTGCACCCGCCCAGAACCAAGCTCAACTATGACCTGATCGCCATCGACATCGACGGCACTCTGATCGATCGCACTGGTCATGTGCCCGAAGCGAACATCGAGGCGATCGCTCGCGCCCGCGAGGCGGGTGTGACGGTGCTGCTGTGCACGGGCAGGAACTTCGCCGAGAGCGTGTTTGCCGCCAAGGCGGTCGGCGTGACGGACCCGATGGTGACCGCGGGCGGTTCGATGGTCGTCGACCCGGGATCGGGGCGCACGCTGCACCGGTTTGCGATGAGGCTGCCCGTGGTGCGGGGTGTGGTCGAGGTGCTGCACCGGCGCGGGCACGCGGCGCTCGTGCTCAAGGATCGCGTCGCGTCGGGATTCGACTATCTTGTCGTCACGGGCGAAGAAGGGCACAGGCTGCACCCGGTGACCGAGTGGTGGCTTCGGCACATGGAGCTCGAGAGCCGGGAGGTGTTGAGCCTGGACTTTGATGAGCACCCGGAGTGGACGGTGCGCGTCGGCGCGTGCGGGCCATCGAGCTGGACGCTCCCGATGCGGGACGAGATCTTTGAGCTGCTTGGCGAGCAGGTGACGCTGCACTCGTTCCCTGCGGTGACTTCGCGCGAGCACGTGCCGGGGCTCGAGGGTGAGTTCCATATCTTGGAGGCGTTCGACTCGCAGGCGCACAAGTGGGCGGGCATCTCGTGGGTGTGCGCGCAGATGGGGATCGACCCGAAGCGCACGATGGCGATCGGCGACGAAGTCAACGACGTCACAATGATCTCGTCGGCAGGGCTCGGCGTGGCGATGGGCAACGCGATCGAGCCGGTGAAGGCTAAGGCGAAGTACACGGTCGGCATGAACCACGAGGGCGGCGTCGCGCAGGCAATCGAACGTATCCTCGGCGGGGAATGGTGATCGATGCAGACGCTGACCGAGATCCGCACGCTGCTCGAGGAGTGGGGCCTCTCGCCCAAGCACAAGCTCGGGCAGAACTTCCTCGTTGATCACAACCTCATCACGAAGCTGGTCGATGCGTCCGGTGTGCAGACCGGAGACTTGGTGCTTGAGGTGGGGCCGGGCACCGGGACGATGACGGAAGAGCTGCTCGATCGCGGGTGCGAGGTCGTGGCGTGCGAGCTGGACGCGGACATGGCGGGCATCCTGCGCGAGCGGCTCGGGGAGCGTCAGAATTTCATGCTGATCGAGGGCGACTGTCTCGCATCGAAGCACGAGATCTCGCGCGAGGTCATGGCGAAGCTGGATGGGCGTGTGTTTCGACTCGTGGCGAACCTGCCCTACGGGGCAGCGACGCCGCTGATGCTTGCGCTGCTCACCGATGTGCCCGCGTGCCAAGGTCAGTTCGTCACGATCCAGCGCGAGGTCGCGGATCGCTTGATGGCCAAGCCGGGCGGCAAGATGTACGGGGTGATCTCGGTCGTCGCGCAGCTCTTTGCGCAGGTCGAGCTTGTCGCGAAGCTGCCCAAGGAGTGCTTCTGGCCCCAGCCGGAGATCGCGAGCGCCATGGTTTCGATCGTGCCGAGGGTGTCGGTTGCGGATGAAGAAGTTGGTCGCAAGCTGTTCGCACAGTTCTGCCAGAAGCTGTTCAATCAGCGTCGCAAGCAGCTTGGGAGCGTTCTGAAGGGTGATGGGGCGTTGCCTGCTGGGTTTGATGTGCGCGTGCGGGCGGAGACATTGACGCCGGAGGGGTTCTTGGACCTGTATCGTTGGCACGCGGCGCGGTAGGATGTGACTGTTCGGTTGCGCGAGGCAGGAGGCTTCCAGCGGCATGATCAGCTCCGGCGGGCACGCAGAGACAGGTGACGATCCGGCGGCTCTGGCCCGGGCGCTGGAGCCGGTGATCCGGGATACCTGCGACGGGCGGCTGAGCGAGATCGAGTGGTTCCGTGCAACGTGGCAGCGGGGCGGCGCGGCGACGGGGTATGCCCGGTGGCACGACGGTTCGGTCGATGTGCCGGTGATCGTCAAGATCCCGGTTGGATCCAATGAACTCAGCTGGACGGTTCGGCTCGGGAATCACGGGCTCGATCGCGATGTCGTTGAGGGTCAGGTGCCCCATCCGACGCCGCGCGTGCTGACGTCTGGCGAGGAACTGGGTGGGCACGACCTTGCCTGGCTGGTGATCGAGCGGCTCGAGGGCAAGCCGGTGTCGGGCGATCTGTCGGAGCGGTCGCTGACAGGGCTTTTGCGCGCGGCTGTGGAGTTTCAGGCGCGAGCGGAGCGGGGGAAGGGTGCATTTGGCGCGCCGCCGCCGACACCGGATTGGGAAAAAGCCTTAGACGATTCGCGCCAGTGGGTGCGTGACAACCACATCGAGAATGCGAGCCGTTGGAAGAGCGCGCTGCAAGGTGTGCAGAAGCTGCTCCCGAGGCTTGTGGCCAGGTGGGAAGCCCGTGAGATGAATGCTTGGTGCCACGGCGACCTTCATCCGGGCAATGTGATGCATATGCCCGCAGAGGAAGGGCATCCGGATCGGTGCGTGCTGATTGACTTGGCGCTCACGCACGCGGGCCATTGGGTGGAGGACGCGGTGTACCTGGAGCATCTGTTCTGGGGCCACGAAGACAAGCTGTTCGGCGTGAAGCCGGTGAAGCAGATGCGGAAGCTGCGTAAAGATCGCGGCTTGCGAGTGGGTGAAGAGGATTCGGTGCTTGCGGATATCAAGCGGCTGCTTGTCGCGTCGACGACACCGAGTTTTTTGACCGTTGGTGGCGACAGTCTTCATGCTCACGGCGCTCTTGTTGTTGCCGAGGATCTGGTCAAGCGGCTGAGCGGCGTTTGATAGTAGTATTTTGTTCGTATAATCTTGGTTGAGCTTGCCTAGGCGGCCTAGATCGGGAAGATATACCCAGTACCCCCGAAGCTCGGATGGGCTTCGACGGGTTGCCCACGGTTTGAACAGTCCCGTATCCGAGAGGAGCGTTCGTCGATGGAGTCATTCGAGAAGCTGAAGCAGATGGTGGCCATGGCCGAGGACGACATCGCGAAGGCCGAGGGTGGGAACAAGGCCGCCGGCACTCGAGCCCGCAAGCAGCTGCAGGACATCCGTAATGCGGCACAGGACATCCGCAAGGAGATCCTGGCGCTCCGCGATCAAACCGACTGATCGCACGGAAACCAGCATTAGGTGCTCTTCGCATGGGTGAAGTGGTTTCATCCGAGTCGCCGTTGATCCTCGCCGACCCTGGCGCGGCGTTGTTTGACGTGCGCCGGGTGGATGTGACATCTCGGGTTTGCGGCAAGGAAGGCATCCACGAGTGGATCCCACACCGGGGCGATATGTCCCTTCTGGACGCGATCGTCGACGTCAACGAGGGGTACACCGAGGTTGTGGGCCTCAAGCAGGTCCGTGACGGTGAGTTCTGGGTGCCCGGGCACTTTCCCGATGTGCCCCTGCTGCCCGGTGTGCTGATGGTCGAGGCGGCGGCGCAGATCATGTGCTGGATGTTCAACATCCGGCGGGGCGGGCCCTTGCCCGCGGCGTTCCTGCGGATCAACGAGTGCGTTTTCCGCAACAGCGTCACCGTGGGCGATGACCTGTACTTCCTCGTGAAAGAGATCAAGTTTGGCGGTCGCGGGTATGTCGCGGCGAGTCAGGGGATTATCGACGGCAAGATCGCCTTTGAGGCGGAGCTGCGGGGGATGATCCTGCCGGAGAAGAAGGCCCGCGGGCACTGACCGGGAGCGCGGCCGGCTTGGGAAATCTGCGCTGGACAACCTTGCTGGATGCATCGAACGGTCTCGATGAATCGAAACTCGGCACGATCCCGTCCTCGCACGGGATCGTGTGCGTTTTGGGCGCGGGCGGCGCGGTCGTGGCCTTGGCTTCAACGGGTGACATGCGATCGTTCGCGGCCCAGCGGCTCGGGCCGGGGGCCGAGGGCGTGAGCGATCTGCGGGAAACGGCGGAGGTGTGCGAGATCGCGCCGGCGGGTTCGATGTTCGAGGCGGACCTGATGTTCATGGACGCCTCAGCGGAGCGTGATCCGGGGCTGCACGATCGGGTCATGCGCAAGCTCCGGGTGTGGTGGCTCGCGACGCCGCCGACAGCGAAGAGGTTCAACTGGTCGTGGACGACGAACCCGGGCGAGTTTGCTGAGGGTGAGTCGGTCATTGGGCCGTTCCTTGAGAAGTCGGGCGCGAAGCGTCACGCGGCTTTTCTGGACGGGCACTTCGAGCTGTGCCGGTATCCGGAGGAACTGCACAGGGCTCCGGGCGGCAAGGCGTGCGTGTACAAGCAGATGGGCAAGTGTCCGGCGGCGTGCGATGGGTCCGAGCCGATCGAGTCGTACGAGGAGCGGCTGGCGCGGGCGCTCGTGTTCGGTCGCGCGGATGCTGAATCGGGTGTCGCGAGGCTCGATGCGGAGTTGCGGGAGGCGGCGGGTCGTCAGGCGTTCGAGGAGGCCGCGGAGATCCAGGGCAGACGCGATGAGCTGGCTGCGGAGCTCAAGCGCGGACTCAAGGCCGTTCGCCCTCTGGGGGAGCTTTCCCTCGTGGCGGTGGCGACGAGTGGCGAGAAGGACTCGGCGAGCGTGATCGCGGTGGACCGCGGACGCTGGGAGGTTGTAGGGGCGATCGACGCGGGAATGGGTGAAGGGGAGGCCGATCGGATTGCGGCGTTGGCGCGAGCCAGGTTGGATGCGATGGCGTCGATGGACGATCTTGGGGATCTGGGGGTGCTCGGGGTCGTCTCGCGGGAGCTGATGAGGCCGAGCCGGGGCGGGCCGATGCTTGTGGAGCGTTCGGCGATAGACGGATCCTCGCTCTTGCACGCGGCGGGGCGGGTGCTGAGAATCAGAACCCCGAAGGCCAGAGGTTCCGAGTCAGGGAAGCAGACCAGCGATGAGTGAGCCCTACCCGCTTGTGTTCCAGCCGATGCTCCTGGAGAAGGTGTGGGGTGGTCGGCGTCTCGGCTCTTTTGGGAAGCCGCTCGAGGAGAAGAAGCTGTACGGCGAGAGCTGGGAGGTCGCGGACCTCGGCGCAACGGCCGAGAGCGGCGGCGGGGGCGGCGCCCGACGCTCGGTGATCGCCAACGGCGCGCTCGCCGGCAAGACGATCCACGCGGCGCTGCGGCAGTGGGACGAGGGGATGCTCGGTCTCGCGCAGCCGGCGGCGGACGGCGGCTTCCCACTGCTGGTGAAGTTTCTCGACGCAAGGCAGCACCTGTCCGTGCAGGTTCATCCGACGCCGGCGTATGCGGAGGCGAACCCGGGCGCGGCGCTCAAGACCGAGTGCTGGTACGTGCTGGCGGCCGAGACGGGCGAGCGCGGCGAAGAACCTGTGATCTTCAAGGGGTTCAGGCCGGGCGTCACGATGGACGACTTCCGCGAGGCGATCGCGGCAGGGACGGTGCCCGAGCTTCTGAACTCGGTGCCCGCGGTGCCGGGCGAGATGCACGAGATTCCTAGTGGTACGGTGCATGCGCTTGGCGCGGGCGTCTTGGTCGCCGAGGTGCAGACGCCGAGCGACACGACGTTCCGCGTGTTCGACTGGATCCAGCGGTACAACCGCCCGGCGAGAGAGTTGCACGTGCGCGAGGCGCTCGAGTCGACGCTCTTTGAGGAGCCGCCGACGGCGACGCGCGCCGAGGGCGACGGGGAGCTGTTGCGGAACGGCTATTTCGCGGTGCGGCAGCTCAGGGCGCATTGCGAGGAGAAGGCGTTCGCGAAGGCGAACACATGCACCGTGCTCATGGTGACGCAGACGATGGGGGCGTCGCTGGCGAGCAAGGGCGGCAAGTTTGCAGAGTTGCCGCTCGATGCGGGGAAGACGGCCGTGATCCCGGCGGCGTGCGCGGACGACGTGGTGCTGCGGGGTGGGCCGGGGACCAGGGCGCTGGTGATCGAGGCGGTTTGACCGTGCTATGAAAAAACCCGCCTTTCGGCGGGGGTTGAATGTTATTCAATAATCGGTGATATCGTGGGATCAGCAGCCTGCGTTGTAATTGGCGACCCAGGCGCTGAAGTCTGCGGGCGAGCACATGCCGTCCTCGTTCTGGTCGCACTCGGGGGCGTTTGCGTTGAAGGCGGCGACCCATGCGGAGAAGTCGGCGGGGCTGAGCATGCCGTCGCCGTTGGTGTCGGCGAGGCAGGGCGTGCCGGTGACGAGTGCGGGGACGCCGGGGGTGAGCTCGTAGGCGTAGCGGGTGATGTAGTACCTCTCGCTGCAGTGGTTGATGCGGAGCGGGTCCGCATCGGGTGCGCGGCGGATTTCGATCCAGCCGTAGTGCACGCCGTCGGTCTCGGTGATCTCGATGCCGAAGATGATGCCGTCACCGACGACGTCGATGTCGTGAGGGTTGTTGAAGAGAGGGTTGTCATCCAGGTAGAGCGGCGATTGGCCAAGCAGCATGCCGTTGCCGAAGCTGTTGCCCGGCCCGACGGAATCGCCGGGTTGGAAGCCGACATAGATCTTAATCTCGCTCTCGGGTTGGCCACTGAGACCGTACAAGGGGGTTCCGGTCGGGATGGGATCCGCGGCGAACGCGAACCGAAGCGAGTTTGTGCCGGCGTCGGGGTATCCGCCGTCGCAGAAAGAGGACAAGATGATGGAGCGAGCGAAGCTGCCGCCCGCGTCGCAGTCGCCGTCGATAACGAACGTGCCGCTGAATGAGCCGGTTGGTTGGCTGGACGGTGGCAGGCGGATATCGAAGTACATGATCTCATAATCCGGTGCAATGTGAACGCCGTCGAAGCACGTGATTGATGCTTCGCTAGGTGCTCGGTACGGTTCGTCGAAGCTGTACTCCTGAAGCTGTGCAGCGCAATTCGCGGCGAACCCGAGCACGCACATTCCGGCGATGGTCTTGCTGATCATGTCGTTCCTTTCTCGGCGAGCAACGATGTCTCGCCGTCACACACAAACAGATTCACTCGTCCCGGTTCTCAGCAACCGGTGTTGTAATTGGCGACCCAGGCGCTGAAGTCGGCGGGTGAGCACATGCCGTCCTGGTTCTGGTCGCACTCGGGGGCCATCGCGTTGAAGGCGGCGACCCACGCTGAGAAGTCTGCGGGGGTGACGTCACCGTCGCCGTTGGTGTCCGCGAGGCAGGTTTCACTCGGGATGGTGATGGGTGTGTCGGGCGTGGTCTCGTAGGCCCACGCGACGGGCTGGTAGAGGTCGAGTGTTGATGTGCCGCCCTTGTTGTTGTTGAAGACGAGGCTGTCGCGCCATTCGAGGACGATGTAGCCGTAGTGGAACGAGGTCGCGGTTTCGTCGGTGGGGAAGCGGACGCCGATGGTGGCGTGGTCGCCGAGCAGGGGCTCGGGTCCGCCGATCGGGTGGGTGGCGATGGCCGCGTTGTTGATGAACGTCTCCGATGAGCCGACGTCGTCCGATGCCGAGAAGGCTCTGGCGCGGAAACCGGAAGCGAAGCCGGTGTTGACAGCCGAGCCGGCCGCGACCTCGGCAAGCCCGCTCGGGAAGGCGTCGCGTGCGTGATTGAGCCAGATTTCGCTGCTTGTGAGAGGATAGTTGTAGTCGGTCGTGATTGCTCGCTCGGCGTCGGCGAGTCCGGCCTGGTTGTCGCCGGGCGAGAGTGTTATGTCGAGCGATCTCTCATCCAGCACCACGAAACCGTCTGGGTAGGTGAGCCACGGTGTCCAGACGAAGGTGCCGTCGGAGTTGTCGTATGAGACGACCTGTGCCAAAGCGGTCGGAGCCATCAGGACTGAGGCCGCGAGCACGAAGCAAAATCTACTCATAACAGGCACTCCAGAACGCCGAGAGGCCCCCACACAACTGCAGGTTATGGGCATCTGGAATGTGCAACAACCGCTCGGTTTGGCAAAACCGAATCTTTATAGAATAACCGCCCTGATGGTGTTGAATCAGCGGCCGTAGGCGTCGGCGACCTTGGCGACGGCCTCGGCGACCTGCTGGATCTGGGCATCGGTCAATTCGTGATGCATCGGGATGCTGAACACGCGCGTCGCGAGCCTGCGGGCCACGGGCGGGTGATCGGTGATATGGGCCTTGAACGCGGGCTGATCGGTCAGGCTCTTGGGGTAGTGCACGGCGCTGGGCACACCCTCGGCGATGAGGGCCTTGATGAAGTCGTCGCGGGTGCACGAAACCTTGTCGAGGTTGAGCTTGAGGCTGTAGAGGTGCCAGGCTGAGTCGCCGCCCTTGGTGCGGGTGGGGGCCTCGACAGCATCGATATCCGCGAAGAGGGCGTCGTACTTGTCTGCGACGGCGCGGCGAGCGGCGGTTTCCTCTTCGAGGCGCTGGAGGCGTGAGAGGCCGATGGCGCCGGTGATGTCGTTCATGCGGTAGTTGTACCCGACGCGTTCGTGGAGGTACTTCTCGGTCTCGCCGTGGGAGCGGAAGAGGCCCATGTCGTATGCGGTGGTTTCGTCGTTGGTGGTGACGAGGCCGCCCTCGCCTGTGCCGAGGTTCTTGGTGGCGTAGAAGGAATACGTACAGGCGTCTCCGAACGCGCCGATACCGGTGCCGTTGTAGGTGGCAAGGTGCGACTGGGCGCAGTCGTAGATGACCTTGAGGTTGTGCTTCTTGGCGATGGCTTCGACGGCGTCGATGTCGACGGGCATGCCGTAGAGATGCGTGACAGCGAGTGCCTTGGTGTTGGGGGTGATGCGCTTCTCGATGTCGGCGGGATCGACCTGCATGGTGTCTTCGAGCGAGTCACAGAAGACGAGCTTGCAGCCTCGGGCGGCGAGCATCGATGCGGTGGCGATGTACGTCCACGCGGGGACGATGACCTCGTCGCCCGGCTGGAGCAGGGCCTCGTAGGCGAGCTGCAGAGCGCATGTGCCGTTGGCGCAGGTGAGGCCGAACTTGGCATCGGACTTGGCGGCGAACTGCTTCTCGAGTTCCTCGCAGTTCTTGGCGGCGCGGAGCATGCCCGATTCGAGGACGGCGATCGCGGCATCGATGTCCTGCCGGTGGAGCTTGGGTGCCATGAAAGGAACGGAGGGGCTGGCGACGGGGGTGCCGCCGTTGAGGGCGAGGGCGCTGGCGGTCGAGGTCTGCGTCATGAGGTGATCTCCGTATCCTTCATATGGTCCGTGATCGTAGGGATGGCCGATGGAGAGGCAACGCCTGCATACACGATCCGCAGGGCCGGCTGGGAGCGAGTCATGAAGATGGTTGTGATGGCGGTGGTGGCGGCGATGGGCCTTTCGGGTCAGCCCGGAGGGTCTGTAGACGATCTGCCCCGGCCCGAGACGTTCGGGATCAAGGCCGTCACAAGGCCCAGCCAGGACGCGGTGATGGGCTTCAGCTTCCCGACGAGCGTGATGGAGGTGCTGGTTTCCGACGGCGACATGGTTGAATCAGGGGCACCCTTGGTGCGGGCCGACGACCGTGAGGCGCACTCGGCGGTGGTGCTCCAGATGATCCGGGCCGAGAGCAAGCTCGACGTTCTCGCCGAGGAAAAAGCTCTGGAATTGGCCGAGGTGGAGCTCGCCGCGACGAAAACGGCGTTCGAGGGCGGCGGCGGCTCGACGATCGAGCTCGATCGCGCCCGGCTCGGGGCCGACACGGCCAAGCTGAGACTCGAGGCGAGCCAGCAGCGTTTCCAGGAGCAGCAGATCCAGCTTGAGCAGCTGCAGATCCGGCTTGAGAAGCACACGGTGCAGGCGCCGTTTGATGGTGTTGTTGAGTCGGTCGTCGTGGCTGTGGGTGACACGGTGCGGGATTCGGATCCGGTTGTTCGGGTTGTGTCTGTTGATCCGCTCTGGATAGATGTTGCGACACCGACAGAACAGACCATGGGGCTGAAAGCGGGGGATCCGGCGTGGTGTCTGGTACGGATCGGTGATGACCTTCGCCTACTGAACGCTACGATCGATGGCATCAGCCCGGTGGCGGACTCTGTGACAGGAGCCCGTCGTGTGCGGGTGGAGGCGTCAAACCCTGGGGGGTTGCCCGCGGGTTTGACGGTCTTTGTCCGGTTCGTGGAGCCGGGAGACGCTTGGGCGGAGCTGAGCGCACAGCGGGGCCAGGACGGCGAGAGCTCGGGCGGCTGACGGTGGGTGTCGGCCGGCGCATCAGCCAGAGAGAGCCGACGTGATAGACCTTTCCAGACTCAACGCGCCCGGGTGGCGGCGCATCGTTTCGGATCTGACGGCTGCGGCCGGTGACGAGCGGGGATTCCCGGCGCACCTGCTTGCAGCGATGGGTCAGGTTGCCGGCGCGAGGCAGGCCGCCCTTTTCGAGTTCCCGCCCGCCGAGGGCGACGGGGCAACCCTGCCAAGAGCGAGCCTCGTCTGGCCGGTTGGGCCGAGCGACGGCGCGATCGCGGACGAGTCGCTCGCCGAGCCCGAGGTGATGCGCGCGGGCGCGAGCGCGTCGTACGAATCGAACAACACGAGTGTGTACGGGCTGGGCGCGGGCGACGGGCTCTACGACGAGTCGCGGTCGGGCGGCGGGTTTGCGCTGTCGATCCCGATCGGCGCGGTGCAGGTCGCCGAGGGCGAGACGCGGCCCGCGTCGGTGATCGTGCTTTTGCTCGATCATCGTTCGAGCGGTGCGATGCAGTCGACGATCGCGCTGGTCGAGCTGATCGCGGGGTACGCGCACCTGGCGGGCGCGCGGAGCCAGCTGAGCCGGATGCGATCGGCGGGCGCGGCTTTGGATCTTGCGACGAGGCTGATCGCGTCGGTGAACACATCGCCCAGCTTCAAGGGCGCGACGATGCAGCTCGTGAACGATCTGTGCCGTCACCTGAAGGCGGACCGCGTGGCGCTGGGCTGGCGGGGCGGTCGCGCGGGAGCGAGTTCGCCGGGCGACGAGCTGGTGTCGGAGCGCGACGCGACGCCCGTGAAGGTCGTGGCGCTGAGCGACACGGAGAACGTGGACCGCCGAATGGCGATGGTGCGGAAGCTGTCGTCGGCGATGGACGAGTGCATCGACCAGGATCAGCCGGTCGTGTACCCGGTGCCCGAGGCGGCGGCCCAGGCGGATCCGTCGCTTGCGCAGACCGTCACGGTCGCGCACCGCGAATTGGCGTCGGGCGATGCGCACCTGAAAGTGACGTCGCTGCCCATGCGTGACGGCGACGAGACGCTGGGTGTGGTGACAATCGAGTCGGCAAAGCCGGGTCAGGCGATCGACCTACGGACGCTGGAGCTGTTGCAGGCGACGATGGACCTTGTGACGCCGGTCATGCGCCTCCGCGCGAGCGACGACCGCCCGATCCCGGCGCGGCTTGTTGACGAGATGCGCAAGGCGGGCGCATGGGCTGTCGGTCCGAAGCACACGCTGTGGAAGATCGCGGGCATCGCGGTGATGCTGGCGTTCCTGTTTGTGACGGTGTTCAGCGTGCCCTACCGCGTGGAGGCGGAGGTGCAGCTGCGTCCGGTGGAGCGGCGGGTGATTGCGACGCCGTTCGAGGGCATCGTGAGCGAGGTGATGCCCGAGGCCGAGGCGGGCAACAAGGTGGAAGCGGGTCAATTGCTCGCGCTGCTCGACACGAGCGAATTGGAGCTGAGCGCGATCGAGGCCCGCCAAGCGATGAACCAGGCGCTGGCGCAGGCGGCCGAGGCGATGCGCAAGGGCAATGGCGCGGAGCAGCAGCAGGCCGAGGCGAAAGCGGCGCAGTCGCGGGCGAGGCTGGATCTGTTCGAGCAGCGGATCGCCAGCGCCGAGCTGCGGGCGCCGATCTCGGGGACGATCCTTGCGGGCGATCTGACGGACCGCGTGGGCGCGCGGCTCGAGGTGGGTGAGGCGCTGTTCGAGATCGCGCCGCTCGAGGACATGCGCGTCATCGCGGAGGTGGACGACCGGGACATCGGGCTCGTGATCCGCGCGATGGAAGAGGGCACGATGACCGGGAGCATCGCGACGAAGGCGTACCCGGACCGCCGGTTCCCGCTGGAGGTCGAGCGCGTCGTGCCGATGGCGCAGGCGCAGGAAGGCAAGAACTCGTTCCTGGTGTACGCGAGGCTCAAGGGCTCGGCGGGGTGGATGCGCCCGGGCATGGAGGGGCTCGCCAAGCTCGACGTGGGCGACCGGACGCTGCTCTGGATCGGTTCGCGCCGCATCGTGGACTCGCTGCGCATGTGGCTGTGGTGGTGAGCCATGAGTGAGCGTCCGACCTTCAGCCCGCATTGGCACCGCGTCGCAGCGACCAAGCCAAGGCTTCGCCCGCATGTGCAGATGACGCGACAGCGGTACCGCGGCCGGCGCTGGCACGTCGCGCACGACCCGGCTTCGAACAAGTTCTACAGGCTGAGCCCGGTCTCGCACGAGATCGTCGGGTTGCTCGACGGCGTGCGCACGGTCGAGGATGCGTGGAAGATCGTTGTGGAGAAGCACGGCGACGAGGCGCCGACGCAGCCGGAGGTGATCCAGCTCGTCTCGAACCTGTACAACTCGAACCTGCTCAGCATCGAGGCCTCGCCCGAGACGGAGCAGCTGCTCCGCAGGCAGAAGGACCGGCTCGTCAAGAAGGTGCAGGGGCAGGCGCTCGGGATCATGTACTTCCGGATGAAGCTGTTCAATCCGGACGGCATCATCTCTGCGGTGGAGCCGGTGCTCAGGCCCCTGATCGGGCGCGTAGGACTCGCAATCTGGGCCGCGTTCATTCTGTTCACGCTGAGCCGGCTCGCGGGGCACACCGAGGCGCTGGCGGGCGGTTTCAAGGACGCTATCGCGCCGAGCAACTGGGGCTGGCTGATCGCGGTGTATGTGCTTGCCAAGGCGCTGCACGAACTGGGTCACGGCGTGATCTGCAAACGCTTCGGCGGTCAGGTGCCCGAGTTCGGCACGCTGCTTTTGGTTCTGGTGCCCTCGCCGTACGTCGACGCGTCGGCGTGCTGGGGGTTTGCGAGCCGGTGGCAGCGGATAGCCGTCGGTGCGGGCGGGATGATCTTCGAGCTGTTCTTCGCGGCGATCATGGCGCACGTCTGGCTCACGACGAGCCCGGGCATGCTGATGCACCAGGTCGCGTACAACGCGATGCTGACGGCGGGCCTCTCAACGGTGCTCTTCAACGCAAACCCGCTCATGCGGTTCGATGGCTACTACATCCTCTCGGACATGCTTGAGATCCCGAACATGATGCAGCGGTCGTTCCAGCACCTGCAGTACCTGATTCAAAGGTATGTGTACCGTCTCGATGATGTCACACCGCCGACGACGGATCGATCGGAGCAGGTGACGCTCACGATCTACGGCATAGGTGCGATGATCTATCGTGTTGTCTTGTTTGTGACGATCTCGCTGTACGTCATGGGCAAGATGTTCGCGATTGGGCTGATCCTGGCGGTCTGGACGGCGGCGGCGTGGTTCATCATGCCTGTGGGCAAGCTGGTGAAGTGGCTGAGTTCGGGCCCGAAGATCGCCGAGCATCGAGGCAGAGTGATCGCGACGACGCTCGGGTTGGTTGCGCTGGGCGCGGTGCTGATCGGTGTGATCCCGATGCCGGACACACGCCGGGGCGTGGGCGTGGTCGAGAGCGAGTTGCGATCGGGCGTCTTCATCGGCGAGACCGGCTTTGTGCGCGAGTCGCTGGCGTACCCGGGGGACGCGGTCGAAGCCGGGCAGGCGATCGTGGTGCTGGAGAGCCCGCAGCTGGCGTCGCAGCTGGCGATGGCGCGGGCGCAGCTCGCCGAATTCGAGAGCATCGAGCGCGAGGCGACGGCGACGAGCCCGTCGGCGGTGGGGGTGGCGCGCGAGCGCGTGGCGGCCGCGAAGTCGGCGGTTGCGTTCCTTGAGAAGCGGGCCGAGCGTCTGGTTGTGCGGGCGCCGCACGCGGGCACGTTCATCGGGCGAGATCCGCACGAGCTCATCGGGCAGCTCGCCTCGATCGGACAGGTCTTGGGGGAGGTCGTTGATACCGACAACGTGCGCATCGCGGCGGCGATGACACAGCTCGAAGCGGCATGGCTCTTTGATGTCGGAGAGAAGCCGCGGGTCGCGATGCGTCCGGTGTCGAGGCCGGGCGTGGTCGTGAAGGGCGACGAGATCCGCGCGATCGACGCGGGGCAGGCGTACTTGCCGCACGCGAGCCTCGGGTTTGCCGGCGGCGGGACGATCCGCACGAAGCAGGACGACAGCTCCGGCTTGCAGGCGGAGACGGCGCAGTTCATCGTGTACGTCGAACCTATTGCCAATGAAGACTGGCACGGCGTGCCTGGCGAGCGCGTGCATCTGCGGTTTCGCTTGAGCGCCAAGCCGCTGGCGGTGCAGTGGGTGGACCGCCTGCACAAGCTGATCCAGGGGCGCGTGCAGCTGTGACGACGGTTGATGCGAACCTGAGCCGGTACCACGCGCTGTTCGAGACGGTGCGTTCGCGGCGACGGGCGCTCGAGACGCTCAAGGGCGCGGACCAGTTCGTCGCGTGGGGCGCGCTCAAGCTGCGTCAGCGTCGATCGCGGCTGGTGGTCTTGCTCGAATGGGCGACTCAGGTTGATTCGATGGCGCCCGAGGTGCGGAGCCTGCCGGAGACGGCGCTGGACCGTGAGATCGAGGAGCTGCGCGGCGCGTTCGTGCGAGGGCGGGTGAACCACGGGCAGGTGCTGCGCGCGATGGCGGTGGTGCGCGAGGTGGCCAGCCGCGCGACGGGTGAGGAGGCGTACGTCGTGCAGCTGGCGGGTGCTCTCGCGCTCGTGCACGGCCGGATCGCCGAGATGGTGACGGGCGAGGGCAAGACGCTGACGGGTTCGCTGGCGGCGCCGCTGCTCGCGTGGCGGCATCGGCACCTGCATGTGTTCACCACGAACGATTACCTCGCCGAACGCGACGAAGAGAGCCGATCGCGGATCTACAAACGCTGCGGCCTGACAAGCGGGGCGATCGTGCAGGAGCAATCGCCCGTCGAGCGGGCGGGGATCTACGCGCGCTCGATCGTGCACGGAACACCCAAGCAGATCACAGCGGATTACCTGCGGGATCAGATCCGCATGGGCCGGATCGACTCGGCTTGGGCTGGCTGGCAGCGGCTTGGGAGCGAGGGGCCGCTTGTGCCCGGGCTTCAGGCGTGCCTGGTCGATGAAGCGGACGCGGTTCTGATCGATGAGGGTGTGACGCCGCTCATCATTGCGAGGTCGCGCCACGAGGACGAGCTGGCGCCGGCGTACGAGCGGGCGCGCGAGATCGCGGGTGAACTGGAGCAGGATCGGCATTACCTGGTCGACACGCTGCGCAAGAAGGTGAAGCTGACGGCCGCGGGGCGTGCGCACCTGGGAGCGATGGTGACGGACGAGAACTGGGCGACGGCTCGGCGCGCCGAGGAATTGGTGCGTCAGGCGCTGATCGCCGAGCACTGCTACATTCGCGGCAGGCAGTACGAGATCGTCGACGGGCGTGTGGTGATCGTGGACGAGTACACGGGGCGGTTCCTGCCCGATCGATCGTGGGAGCACGGGCTTCACCAATCGGTCGAAGCGAAGGAAGAGCTCGAAGTGACGGCCGACCGCGAGACGCTCGCGCGGCTGAGCTTTCAGAAGTTCTTCCGCAGCTACCGGTTCCTGTGCGGCATGACGGGCACGGCGGCGGACTCGGCGGGCGAGATGGAACGCGTCTACGGCCGGCCCGTGACGGTGATCCCGACGAACAAGCCCGTGATCCGCACGCAGGAGCCCACGCGGTACTTCCGCGGCGCGGAGGCGAAGTGGTCGGCGATCGTCGAGCGCATCCGCCAGGAGCACGACACGGGCAGGCCTTTGCTCATCGGCACGCGGAGCGTCGAGGCGTCGCAGCTGCTCAGCGAGCGGCTCGAGGTGCTCGGATTGAAGCACAGCGTGCTCAACGCGCACCACCACGAAGAAGAAGCGAATCTGATCGCGCGAGCGGGCGAGCCGGGGGCGATCACCGTTGCGACGAACATGGCCGGCCGCGGCACGGACATCAAGCTCACGCCCGATTCGCGCAGGCTGGGCGGGCTGATGGTGATCCTGACGGAGCTGCACGGCGCGAGGCGTGTAGACCGCCAGTTCATCGGGCGGGCCGGTCGTCAGGGCGACCCGGGCGGTGCGGCGATCTTTGCGAGCCTGGACGATGAACTTGTCACGCGGTTCGTGCCGAGGCTCGGCGCGTGGGTCGCGCAGCGTGCGAACTACGACGAGCTGACAGGTTCACGCGTGGCTACCAAGGTCTTTGCGCTCGCGCAGGCTCGGAGCGAGGGGCGCGATCGTCGCGGCCGGACGCAGGTGATGCGTCAGGACGATTGGGTCGATCGGTACATGCCGGGCTGAGTCGGTTCTTTGGAGATGGGAAATGACAACGGACCCCGCGTTTGCGGGGCCCGTTGCCGTCTGGATCGCGCTGTCGTGGGTTAGCGCCGGTGCCTTGCCGCTGCGGGACCACCAAGACCGAGGAGAGTGTTGGTCTTGCGGGTCGGAGTCCTATCTGGAGCCCACGCTCCGTGTGTGAGCCGTGCGATCGTGAAAGATGTATCCGAGTGGGTGTCGGTTTGGTCGCCCGTGTGGTGAGTGCAGCGTGAATGGTTCGTCTTCATGGCTGCTCCCTGCTCGCGACCGCTCTGACCACCAAGGGCAGGGCATCCCGACAGAGCGTGTGCGGCCACAGCGGACGAGCTCGCCAATGCGAATGGAAACGAAGTACCCGCGCCACGAGACGGTCCGGCTGAGAACCAGACACGCTTTTCAACTTCTCCGATGATGGAGAAGACCCTTGCTCTGAAAGTACTACGGAGTGCCGATAACGCCAGCAATCCGGGCGAAATTTCAGAGTCGGCCGACCGTGTCCCCGGCGACGGTGCCGCAGTACATGCACTTGTGGTGACGTTTGGAGAGCTTCCTGCCGCAGGACGGGCAGGACTGAGCCTCGACCCGGACCTTGCCGTCGAGCTTGCCGTCGGAGAGGTCGATCTCGGTGATCTTGTCTTCGAGTTCCTGCTCGGTGATGCCGAGTTTCTCGCTCATGAGCGCCCACATGGCCATCGTGGTGAGTGCGAGACGGTCGGTCCGGTTCTCGAGTTCGTAGACGGCGCTGCGGATCTCGCCGGATTTGCGCGAGGCGGATTCGGCCTGGGCGCTCGCGGCGTGGATTCTCGACTGCTGATAGATTTCCCAGAGCATGGCTGTCCTCCCCGAAGAATTGTTCGGTATGAGGACGAGTCTATTTCAGGAGACGCTCGAGGTAGTGGATATCGATGCCGCCGGCGGAGAAATCGGCGTTCTCCATGAGGCGTTGGTGGAGCGGGATGGTGGTGTTGATCGGGCCGATGGTGAGCTCGCCGAGGGCTCGCTTCATGCGGTTGATCGCCTGCTTGCGGTCCTCGGCGTGGACGATCAGCTTGCCGATCATCGAGTCGTAGTTGGGCGGGACGCGGTAGCCGGGCACGACGTGAGAGTCCATGCGGACGCCCGGGCCGCCCGGCATGTGGAGTGTCTCGATGACGCCGGCGGAAGGCATGAAACCCTTGTCGGGGTTCTCGGCGTTGATGCGGCACTCGATCGCGTGGCCGTTGATTGAGATGTCCTTCTGCTTGAAGGGCAGGGGCGCGCCCGAGGCGACGAGGATCGACATCTTGACGATGTCGACGCCCGTGATCATTTCGGTGACAGGGTGCTCGACCTGCACGCGGGTGTTGACTTCGAGCATGTAGAAGTTCTGCTGCTCGTCCATCAGGAACTCGACCGTCGCGGCACCGGCGTACTCGGCGCTCTTGATCAGCTTGGCGGCGCTCTCGGCGACGGCCGTGATCTTCTTGCGGTCGATGCCCGGGCCGGGGGCTTCTTCGATGACCTTCTGGTGGCGGCGCTGCATAGAGCAGTCGCGCTCGAAGAGGTGTACGGCGTGCCCGTGCTTGTCGCCCAGCGTCTGGATCTCGACGTGGCGGGCTCGCTCGAGGAACTTCTCGATGAACACGGCTCCGTTGCCGAACGCGGCGAGCGCTTCCTGCTGGGCCTTCTTGATGTTGGTGCGGAGCGTGGCCTCGTTGTGGCAGACGCGCATGCCGCGGCCGCCCCCGCCCGCGGCGGCCTTGATGATCACGGGGTAGCCGATCTCGTTGGCGACCTCGACGGCTTCCTCTTCTTCCTCGATCGCGCCCTCGGAACCCGGGAAAACGGGGACCTTGGCGGCCTTGGCGTAGCGTTTGGCTTCGACCTTGTCGCCCAGCTTGCCCATGGCTTCTGGTGATGGGCCGATGAATTCGATCTTGCAGTCGCGGCAGATGGCGGCGAAGTCGGCTCGCTCGGAGAGGAAGCCGTAGCCCGGGTGGATCGCGTCGACGTCGGCGATCTCGGCTGCAGCGATGATGCGGGGGATGTTGAGGTAGCTGTCCTTGGACGGGCCCGGCCCGATGCATATGGCGCGGTCGGCCAGGCGCAGGTAGGGCGCGTCGGCGTCGGCCTCGGAGTAGACGCAGACCGTCTCGATCCCGAGTTCCTGGCACGCGCGGATGATGCGGAGGGCGATCTCGCCTCGGTTGGCAATGAGGACGCGTCTGAACATGGAAGTTCCAGGCACAAGGCATGAGGCACTCGGCACTGGGATGGGCTTCTGTACTAGTGCCTCATGCCTAGTGCCCAGTGCCTTCTCACATTCAGTTCGGCTTGACGAGGTAGAGCTTCTGGCCGAACTCGACGGCCTGCCCGCTCTCGACGAGGCACTTGGCGATCGTGCCGGTAGTCTCGGCCTTGATCTCGTTGAAGACCTTCATGGCCTCGACGAGGCAGACGACGGTGTCGGAGCTGATCGAGTCACCGACCTTCACGAAGTTGTCGCTGTCGGGGTTGGGCGCGGAGTAGAAGGTGCCGACCATGGGCGACTCGATGGCGATGAGCCCGTCGTCGGTGTCTCCCGAATCAGACGAACCCGAGCCGTCGCCCGAGGAGTATGAAGGAGACGAGGCGTACCCGCCCGAAGGCGCCATGTGCATGACGGGTTGTCCCGTGATGACGCCGCCGGGGTGTCCTCGGCGGAGGGCGACGGTTTCTTCCTTATCCTGGAGGTCGAGCTCGGTGAGGTCGTTCTCGACCATGAGTTTGACGAGCTCTTTCAGCTTTCGGATATCGATCATGGCGTGTTCCGTGGAGATCGCATGGTGATCGGGCGCGAAGTAGCCCCGTTTGCTGGATGCATAGCGTAGCCGGTTCGGTCATGCTGTGCCGGATTCGGGGGTGCGGCGGTGGAGGGACGGGCCTTGGCGGATCGTCGATCGAGCATGCTCACGGGTTCGTCCTGGCCCGCGGTGGTGGTGTTCGTCGTGATCGCGGGCGCGGCATGCGTCTATCCGCTCGTGCACTTCATGTGGAAAGCGGTCGAGGGCGCCCGGGGATCACCCGATCCGATCGGTTTCTCGCCGAGCTTTGGGCTCTTGGGCGAGACTGTCGGTTGGGCGGTGCTGATCGGATGCCTGTCGGTTGTGATCGCCTGGCCCGGCGCGTGGCTGAGCCGGGGCTGGCGGACGTGGTGGTCGCCCGTTCTGGTGGCCCCGATCCTGATGCCGAGCTGGCTGGTGTACTCGGGCCTTGGGCTTCTGCGTGGGCCGGGGACGGTGATCGGGGATTGGCTCGCGATGGGCCCGAGCTGGCGCGCGGTTGCTGTGGGTCGCGCGCTCGCGGTGGTGGGGCTGGCGCTCTGGGCGACGCCGATCGCGCAGCTCGTGATCGCGTCGCGCGTGCGCGAGATCGACCCGGCTTCACTCGAAGCGGCCCGGCTCGTCGGGCGCGGGCCGATGCTCTGGACGCGGCTTCGGCTCGGGATGAGCTGGCGAAGGTCGGTGCTCGCGGCGGGGCTGGTGTCGGTGCTGATGGTGGGGTCGGCGGTGCCCTTGCATCTGGCGCAGATGAACACGTACGCGACGAAGATCTGGCTCGAGCTCGACGCGACGACCGCGGACGAGCGCTGGCGCGTGGTGCTCGCCGCATGGCCGGTATTGGTGATTGTGATTATCGCTTCGCTCGCGGTGTGCGCTGGATTGTGGCGGTGCGGACGTTCGATGCGGGGCGACGGCGTTGAACTGCGAAGTTCGGGATTTCTCGGCGCGGCAATATCACTTGTCGTGGTGGGGCTCGCGGTGGTGGTGCCTGCGGCGCTGTTTGCGCTGGATCTGGAGTCCGCCGAGACGATCTCCACGGTCTGGCGCACGGAGTCGCGCGCGATCGGTTCGGCGTGGATGGTCGCGGGAGCGGTCGGGCTGATCGGGGCGATGACGAGCGCTGCGGTCTGGATCGGGCTCGGCGGCGGGCGATGGGCGCGGCGGACGACGATTTCGTGTGTTCTGGCGTCGATCGTGACGGCCCTCCTGCCGGGCGTTGTGACGGGCGTCCTGATCGGCGGCGCGTGGAGGGTGATCGACGATTCGGTGCTGATCGTGATTCTGGCGCACGTGTCGCGCTTTCTGGCGCTGCCCGTGGCGATCGGGGTGCTGCTGACGCTGACCGAGCCGAGCGAGGACCGGGATCTGCGGGTGATCTCTGGCGCGACGGGGCCGATCGGATGGGCGCGGACGTCGGGTGTGCGCGGGTGGCCCGCGATCGCGGCCGGTGCTCTGGCGATGGGTGGGCTTTCGATGCACGAGATCGAGAGCGCGATGGTGGTGAGCCCGCCCGGGATGGCCTCACTCGCGCGGTCGATGCTGAATCTGCTCCACTTTCAGCGGTACGAGCATCTGGCGGGGCTTGCGCTCATGGTGATCGGATTCGGTACGCTGCTCGTGTGCGGGGCGTCGGGGTTGTGGGGGGTGTGGTTGGTGTGGATGCGAACCGCCCGGGGGTCGAATCCGAATCAGTGAGGGTTCGCGGTGTCTCGGATGGAAAGCGGGCGGATGTGCGGGTGATCGGTCGTTCCATCTCGGTGCTGGCGTGCGCGGCGGTGTGCTGCGTCGTTGTCGCGTGCGATGAGCGGGCCGAGGCGGGCGAATCGGCGAGGCTGGATGTGCGGCGCGTGCTGGGCGAGCCCGGGCGGGCGCCGGGGCAGCTGATGTACCCGCGCGGGATCGCGAGCGCCGACGGGCAGCTCTGGGTGGTGGACAAGGCGGCGCGGGTTCAGCGGATCGACCCCGAGACGGGGCGGGGGATCCGGCTCTTTTCGACACCCAAGTTCGACAACGGCAAGCCGACGGGGATCACGCTGGCGCCGATGCCGGGCGATGACGCGCGGCTCGGGCTCTATGTCGCCGACACGCACGAGCACCGGGTGATTGTGTACGACGTCGAGAGCGGCTCGGATGAGCCCGCGCTCGAATTCGGCTCGGTCGGCATCGAGGACGGTCAGTTCACCTACCCGACGGACATCGCGGTGCTGACGGACAAGGCGGGGCGTGTCGAGCGGATCTATGTGAGCGAGTACGGCGGGCACGACCGGATCAGCGCGTTTTCGCCCGAGTTCGAGTTTCTCTTTGATATCGGGGCGTTCGGCGTGGCGCACGAGGGCGACAACACGGAGCACCGGGTGGTGTTCGATCGGCCGCAGTCGATCGCGGTGGATTCGGTCGCGCGCGAGCTGATCGTGACGGACGCGTGCAACCACCGGGTCGGGCGGTTCACGCTCGATGGCGAGCACATCGCGTGGATCGGGGGCGGGACATCGGACCTCTTGCGCTATCCGTACGGGCTTGAATTGATCGGAAACCGTCAGGCGCTGATCGTGGAATTCGGTGGCAACCGCGTGACTCGGCTTGATCTCGACTCGGGCGAGGTGCTTGAGGTGATCGGTGAGCCCGGGCGTGAGCCGGGGCAGCTCGCCTCGCCCTGGGGCGTCGCGGCGATCGGGGACGAGCTGTTCGTGCTGGACTCGGGCAACAACAGGATCCAGGTCGTAAAGCTGAGCGGCGTGCCTCTTGCGGGGGGCGCGCGATGATCGGTCTGGCGGCGATGGTGATCGGCCCGATCGAGCTGGCGATGCCGGCGTGGCTCTGGCTCCTCGTGCCCGTGTGGGCGTTGGTCATCCTGATCGGTCGCAAGAGTCTGAGCGCGGTGGGGAGCGGGTCGCGCCGGATGGCGCTCTTTGCGCGCCTGCTTGTGGTGCTGCTGGTGGTAATGACGCTCGCCGAGCCGAGCTGGCGCGAGGAATCGGACAAGCTCGCGGTGACGGCGGTGATCGACATGAGCAAGTCGGTCCCGACTCGGATGCAGTCGATCGCCGAGGAGTACGTCGAGGCCGCGGCTGCGGCTGGTCGGAATGATGAGGATCTGCTAGGCGGTGTGACGGCGGCGCGCGAGGCGTACGTGCAGAGCCTGCCGAGCACGCTGCGTCAGTCGCTCGAACCCGAGACGATCGGGTCGGCGGACGGGACGAATCTCGAAGAAGCGGTGCGCATGGCGCTTGCGATCCGGCCGGGCGACGCGGCATACCGGCTGCTCGTCATCACCGACGGCAACGAGACAGACGGGAGCCTGCTCGCGGCGGCGGAGACGGCGCGCGCGATGGGCGTGCCGATCGACGTGCTGCCCCTGACGTACCGGTACGAGGGCGAGGTGATCGTCGAGCGTGTCGAGACGCCGACGACGGCTCGCATGGGCGAGCTGATCAACGCGCGCGTCACGATCCAGTCGACGCGCGAGACGAAGGGCACACTGACGGTCCTGATCGGTGGTTCCCCGATCGATCTGGATCCGAACGGCCCCGGGCTCGGTGTGCCGGTGACGCTGGAGGCCGGATCGAACACGCTCGTGGTGCCGATGGGGATCACCAAACGCGGGCCGCAGGAGATCTCGGCGGTATTCGAGCCGGACGAGAACGAACGCGGCATCGGGGACGTGATCGACGAGAACAACAGCGCCGGTTCGATCACGTTCTTTTCGGGCGAGGGCAAGGTGCTCGTGGTCGCCGAGACGGAGCGCGAATCGGCAGAGTTCGTTTCGGCTCTTGAGGCAGAGCGCATCGGCGTTGACGCGGTGCTCGCGGATCGCGCACCGACAACGCTCGTGGAATTCAACGCGTACGACGCGGTGGTGCTGTGCAATATCCCCGCGTACGCGTTCAGCGAGGCGCAGCAGCTGGCGCTGCGTCAGTACGTCGAGGACGGCGGGGGTGGTTTGCTCATGACGGGCGGGCCGGACTCGTTCGGCGCGGGCGGCTGGATCGGTTCGCCGATCGAGGACATCTTGCCCGTGCAGCTCGATCCGCCTCAGACCCGGCAGATGCCGCGGGGCGCGCTCGCGCTGATCATGCACTCGATCGAGATGCCCGAGGGCGTGTACTACGGCCAGCAGACGGCCGAGGCGGCGGCGATGGCGCTGTCGCGGCTCGATCTCGTCGGGATCATCGAATACACGGGCTTCACCGGGGGTGTGTCGTGGGTGTACCCGATGTCCGAGCGGGGCGACGGCTCGGCGGTGCAGCAGGCGATCAAGCGGCTGACTTTCGGCGACATGCCCGACATGCACCCGTCGGTGCAGCTGGCGTACAACGGGCTGATCAACGCGCCCGCCGGTCAGCGGCACGCGATCATCATTACCGACGGTGATCCGTCGCCACCGTCGGCGGCGCTCCTGCAGAAGTTTGTCGACGCGGGCATCACGATCACGACAGTCGGCGTCTTCCCGCACAACGGGAGCATCACGAGCCCGGATCTGAAACGGCTCAAGGACATCGCCGAGTTCACGGGCGGGCGGTATTACGGCATCACGACATCGTCGCAGCTGGCGACCATCCCCAAAATCTTCATCAAGGAAGCGCAGACGGTGAAGCGGTCGCTGATCTGGGAGGGTAATCCGTTCGAGCCGGCGCTCACGGGCATGCCAAGCGCCCCGATGACTGGTGTGACGGGCGTGCCGAGCATCCGCGGGTACGTGGTGACCGCGGATCGTCAGGACGGCTTGGCGGTGGTGACGCTGCGCGGGCCGCAGGACGATCCGATCCTGGCGCAGTGGCAGCGAGGGCTCGGGCGCGTGCTCGCGTTCACGGGCGACGTGTCGACGCGCTGGTCGCCGAGCTGGCCCGGCTGGGCGGGGTACCGGTCATTCTGGGGCGAGCACGTGCGCTGGGTGATGCGCCCCACGGGCTCGGCCGAGGCGCGCACGAAGATCGAGCAGCTTGGCGACGAATCGGTGCTGACGGTGGACCTCGCGATGCCCGATACGGGCGAGCGGATCAACTTCGCGACGATCAAGGGGCGCGTGGCCGGTCCGGGCGGTGAGTCGCAGGAGATCACGCTGCGTCAGGACGGGCCGGGTCGGTACGTCGCGCGGTTCGATTCGTCGGACCCGGGCTCGTACATCGTTGGTTTGCGGTACAACACGCCCGGCGGCGAGGGCGAAGCGCCGATGGAGGGCACGGTGCAGGCGGCCGTCACAAAGCCGTTCACCGATGAATTCCGAGCGCTCGAGGATAACGCAGGGCTTCTACGCCAGATCGCCGAGCGCACGGGCGGTCGCGTGCTGCCGGCCGATGCGCAGCAGGCGAACCTGTGGCTGCGTGACGGGCTGACGAGGCCCGTGGCGCGCGAGTCGATCTATCTGCTCTGCGCGATGCTGGCGATGGGAATCTTCCTAGTCGATGTCGCGGTGCGGCGCGTGCGATTGGATCTCGGTGTGCTCCGCGCGATCGGCAGCAAGGCATTCGGGAAGTCGAAGAGCGTGGAGGCGGCATCCGTCGGAACGCTCCGCGAGGCGCGGGCGCGGGCGCAGGCGAAGATGGCGGGCGAGAAGAAGGATGAGCCGCAGAGGCCCGACGTCGCGGCGAGGAAGTTCGAGTACAAAGAAGGCATGGACGATTCGCCCATCATGGCGGGTGGTTCCAAGCCGGCGCCGCTCGTGAGCAAAGAAGAGAAGCCCAAAGGCACGAAGGGCGCGGAAGCCGAGGACGAGGGGCTTGGTCGGCTCCTCAAGGCGAAGAAGCGCGCCAAGGACGAGATGGATCAGGAATAGCCGCAGCCGACGTTGGTCGGCGTGCGGATGTGTGAGCAAGGAGCCCAGCGATGGCGATCAACGAGAGTGCCCAGACACCCCAGGAAGTCGCGGCCCGGTGCGAGGAATTCAAGAAGACCTACCAGGCCCTCGTCGATGAGGTGGGCAAGGTGATCGTTGGTCACCGCGACGTGGTCGACGCGGTCCTGATGTCGTTCTTCGCGGGCGGCAACGTGCTGCTTGAGGGCGTGCCCGGGCTTGGCAAGACGCTGCTCGTGCGCACGCTCGCAGAAACGCTGGACCTGCCGTTCAGTCGCATCCAGTTCACGCCCGACCTGATGCCCGCCGACGTGATCGGCACGAACATCGTGATGGAGGATCAGGCGACGGGGCACCGTCGGTTCGAGTTCCAGAGGGGGCCGATCTTTGCGCAGGTGGTGCTCGCCGACGAGATCAACCGCGCGACGCCCAAGACGCAGTCGGCGCTGCTCGAGGCGATGCAGGAGCGGAGCGTGACGGTGGCGGGCCAGACGTACAAGCTGGAGTTGCCCTTTATTGTGCTCGCGACGCAGAACCCGATCGAGCAAGAGGGCACGTACCCGTTGCCCGAGGCGCAGCTCGACCGGTTTATCTTCAAGATCAACCTGGGGTACAACAAGCTGACGGACCTGATGACGATCATCGACCGCACGACGGGCGCCGAGACGCCCCAGGTGCGCAAGCTGTTCGATGGGCCGAGCATTCTTGAGGCGCAGAAGCTGATCCGCTCGGTGGTGATCGCGCTGCACGTCAAGGAGTACGCGGCCCGCCTCATCCTGGCGACGCACCCCGAGGGCGAGTTCGCTGGCGGCTCCAGCAGCGCGACGAACCGGTACGTGCGTTGCGGCTCGTCACCCCGCGGGGCGCAGGCGCTGATCCTTGGCGCGAAGGTGCGCGCGGTGACGGAGGGCAGGTATCACGTCGGCAACGAGGACATCCGCCACATGGCGAAGCTGGCGCTGCGCCACAGGCTCATCCTGAACTTCGAGGCCGAGGCGGACAGGGTGAGCCCGGACTCCATCGTGGAGGAGATCCTCAAGATGACGCCGACGGAGCCGGTGGGGGTGGGGGTGTGATGTTCGTGCACTCGGTGCTGCTATTGGGTCTGACCATCGGAACGTCGCCCAACCTCTGTGCAGAGGCCGAGGTGTTCGCCGCGACGCCTGCGATGCATCTACGCCCAACGTATCTGCCGATCAGCCGGGTCATCGAGAACATGCAGGCCGGGCTCGCTGAAAGACCCGGGGACCGTCGGTTATACATGAATATTGCGAGGGCGCACTCCTACGCGTTTCAGGTTGCCGACGAAGGCAAGCCTGTGAACTGGAGGGCGGTCGTGCGGATGACGCCCAAGGCGTACGAGGATTCTGGCGAGGGCTCGCGTGGGCATGACGCCCCGAAGGACGAAGGCGACCGCGAGGTGACGTATCTGACGATGTCGGAGCGTCTGCACCACCTCTCGGCCTCGATCGCGGCTTTCAATGAAGCGATCGAGATGGACCCGTTCGAGCCGTCGGCTTATCTCGGGATTGCGGATCTGCTCGCGTCCTGCAACTCTGAGATGGCGGATGCCGCGGTGCTGCCTTACCCGGCGTACCGTGATTGGGGCGAAAGCAATACGGATCTTGCGTGGTATCTTGAGCGATTTACTTCTGAAGATGAGAAGACGTATCAGGATTTGATCAGATGGCTCCTGCCGAGAGACGACAGACCGTATTCCTCGCCTCCCCAGCAGTGTCGCCCGATCGCCATCGATGCGCTCCTGCTCGCCAAGGAAGAGGCAACCGGCGAAAGACGGGTACAACTCCGCCAGTTGATTCTGGACTACTGCAAGTATCAGACGGCCGAGTATTTCTTCCGGGCCTTCGACCTTGCCATCGGGCAGGATGCGTACCGGGACTCGCAGCCCGGGCTGAGCAACTACACCAGGCTCGTCTCTGGTGAGGCGGGGATTCGATATCTCGAAGCCATCGAAGAGTACGGGCCGCGCCCGTTCGATCAGGCGAGGATCAAGATTGTCGAGGCGAGCCTCGAGGCGATGAAAGAGCTGCCGCATCGCGAATGGGTGACGCCCATCGTCTTCTCCCTGAACGCGCCCACACCGCTCGAAACCCTCCTCGCCTCCGAGACGGTCGTCAGCTTCGATCTCGACGGCACCGGGCGTGAGCAGTCGTGGCCCTGGGTCTCGCCCGAGACCTCGATCCTCGTCTGGGACCCGGAGGAAACGGGCGAGGTGACGAGCGGGCGGCAGCTTTTCGGCTCGGTGACGTGGTGGCTCTTCTTCGACGACGGCTACCGCGCGATGGATGCGCTCGACGATAACCGCGACGGCGAGCTGTCGGGCGATGAGCTTGCGGGCCTTGCCGTCTGGACCGACGCCAACAGCAACGGCGTGAGCGACGAGGGGGAGGTCGTGCCGATCGGGGAGACCGGGATCGAGGCGATCGCGTGCGTGCAGACGGACACATCGATGGGCATGCCGGCGAACATGAGTGGCTTGCGGATGAGCGATGGACGCGTGCTGCCGACGTATGACTGGGTGGCCAAGGAAGTCGAAGCTGCGGGGTCGACACGATGAGAAGGCTCGCTGCGAGTGCGCTGGTTGGTGTCGTCACGACATTGACGGGTTGCGGCATGCTCGTGCCGTCGTTCTATGGTGTGGGCGACGAGGGACGCGTCGAGGAGCGGATCTTCGAGGGTGAGTGGTACATGCCCGACGAGAACCAGAGCTACTCATTTCGATATGAAGACAACGGCCTGCTCAACGTGACGATGCACGCCGCGGACGATGATGATGAGGACATCGATTTCAGCGTGAACATCGTCGAGCACGACGGGAAGTATCTGTTTGACGCGATGACCAATGCCGGGGCGGACGGTTCGTTCTTGGTGCCGATGCACGTCATCGGGAGGCTCGTGCCGTACGACGAGTGCTGGTGCTTCGAGGCGCTCGGCGGCGCCGGTGCGTATCTCGCGCTTGAGGACGCGGGTATGGCGTTGCTCGACAGGGACAACCGGCTGGCGTCGCTGCGCGAGCGGATCGAGCATCCGCCGGCCGAGAATGAGCCAGTCAATGTATTGGATCCGATCGAGCAGCTGCAGGCGACGCTTGAGTCGATCAATTCGGAGAGCGTGGAGGGCGTGATGCTCACTTCACGACCCGAAGACATCCGCGTGTTCCTCATGAAGGACGAGCATTTCCCGGCGCTGTACGTGCCCATGATGTTCTGTCCTGGGGAGCCGCCGAGGGATGAGGGCGGCTTTGACGAGGATGCGTTCGGCGAGCTGCACCCTGCGGCCAAGGCGAGGCTGGAGGAATACGAAGGCTGATGCTCCGCACACCCTCTCAATCTCGGCCTGCGTCGCTCGAGGATCTGCTCGATACGAAGCTGCTCGCGCGTCTGGATGCGCTCGATATCGCCAGCACGAAGATCTTCCGCGGCAAGCTCAAGGGCGAAAGGCGTTCGAAGAAGCGGGGCGAGAGCGTCGAGTTCGCGGATCACCGGGCGTACGTGGTTGGTGACGACCTGCGGCACATCGACTGGAACATCTTCGGGCGTCTGGACATGCTGTTTATGAAGCTGTTCCAGGAGGAGGAGGACCTGTCGCTGCACATGGTGCTCGACTGCTCGGCGAGCGTGGACACGGGCGAGCCGAACAAGTTTCTGTTCATGCAGAAGCTGGCGATGGCGCTCGGGTACATCGGGATGGTGAAGTACAATCGCGTCGCGTGCAGCGCGATCGGCGGGAGCTTCGGTGACGAGGGTGAGTTGGCACTTGTGCAGGCCGTGCGCGATCTGCGGGGCAAGCGCCGGGTGCACGATCTGTCGCGGTTTATCTGCTCGCTGCGCCCCGACAAGGGCGAGGGCGGCGACGCGGGCTCGTTCGGTGAGGCTTGTCGGCGGATCGCGCTGAGTCGGCGCGGCAAGGGCATCATGGTCGTGATGAGCGACATGCTCATCAAGGAGGGCTACGAGGAGGGCCTGCGGATGCTCGTCGGGCGAGGGTACGACGTGTTCGTGATCCAGGTGCTCAGCCCGCAGGAGCTCGAGCCCGGGATCACGGGAGATCTGCGCCTCAAGGACATCGAGGACGGCGACAAAGCGGAGATCACGATCTCGGCGCCGCTCCTCAAGAAGTACAAGAAGACGCTGGCGGCGTACACGAATCAGCTGCGGGATTTCTGCGCCAGGCGCGAGATCATGCTGGTGACCGTGCCGAGCGATACGGCGGTGGAGACGATGGTGCTGGATCACCTGCGCAGGCGGGGGGTGGTGCAGTGACCGAGGCAACGAAACAGGGTTTCTGGAAGACGCCGATCGGGAGTGTGACGCCGTTCTTTGCGATCGTTGCCGTGCTGCTCTTTGTGTTGCCTGTCTGCAGCATGATGTGGACGGAGTTTCCGTCGTTCGTGGTATCGGTCGTGGTGTCCAATCATGATGCCGAGCAGTTCGATCTTCGCGTCAAGAGTCCGATTGCGGATGAGACTATTACGATCATGCCCGGGGATGAGCGTGCCGTCACGCTCTTTTCGGGCGATCATGGCGACGAATTTGATGTGCTGACAAGCGGAACGATATTGATCGAAGCTACGGACGACAGCGGGCGATCGATTCGATATGAGATCGATGGGCCGGATCTTCTGAACACGAAGCGCCCATTCGTTGTGATCGAGAATGGCGAGATGTACCGTGAGGCAAACCAAGAGTCTATTTACCGATGAAAACACTGATTTATAGCATGTGCAGCGTTGTGTGTATGGTCGTTCTGTTCGGATGCCAGGTAAACCGCGCCCCGCTCTATCTCTACATGACGACGGACGAGATGCAGCGGGTGATCGACGGGCGGTACTGTGCGGGGATGGCATCGTCGGACGTGATCGACCAGCTCGAGGCGGACGAGATGACGTACTTCGCCGAGCGCGACGCGACGGGCGAGGTGGGGACGATCGAGGTGCGCGTGATGGCGCTGGGTGTGGTGCGTCAGACGCGGCCGACGTTCGGGCGGATGATTCTGGGCTTTCATGAGGATCAGCTGATCAGCGTGGACTACGGGCACCCGGACGAGGAGCGGGCCGAGCGGTGGGTGTTCAGCTCGTACCGGCTCGAGGACTGCTCGTCGACGGGGATGGACGCGGTGGAAGCGGCGCGGGAGAGTGGTGAGTGAACTGGCTGACGCCCGGCATCGCGGCGATCGCGGCATCGGTGGCTGTGCCGACGCTTTTGATCCTGTACTTCCTGAAGCTTCGGCGTCGGGACGTCGAGGTGTCGTCGACGCTGCTGTGGAAGCGCGCGGTGCAGGACATGCAGGCCAACGCGCCGTTCCAGAAGCTACGACGGAATCTGCTGCTGCTCCTGCAGCTCCTGGTGCTCGCGGCGGGATTGCTCTCGCTCGCGCAGCCTGAGCTGTCGTCGAAGGCGGTGACGGGCGATCGGCACGTGATCATGATCGACCGGTCGGCGTCGATGCAGACGATGGACGGGTCGTGGCGGGGCGAGACCGTCTCCCGACTCGAGCAGGCCAAGCGAGAGGCGCTGGAGGTGATCGATCAGCTCGGCGAGCCGACGTGGCTCGACAGCGTGATGGGCGGCGCGGACGCGGGTGCCGAGCGGGCGACGGTGATCACCTTCGACAGCCAGGGCGGCATCCGCCAGCCGATGACGGCGGACAAGGCGCTCCTGCGTTCGGCGATCGAGTCGATCGAGCCGAGCGATGCGCCGACGAGCGCGGCCGAGGCGTACCGGCTTGCGATCGCGCAGGCGCCGCCGAGGACCGTGCCCGATCGCGACGGGACGCTGATCCAGCTGCCGCCGGCGGTGGGGACGGTGCACCTGTGGACGGACGGACGAATCGGCGACCCCGAAGACGTGGTGCCCGGGCCAGAGGATGTGGTGCGGTACTACCGCGTGGGCGGCGAGAGCGCGGCGAACGTGGGCATCACCGGGCTGCGCGCCGAGCGCGACTACGACAACCCGCGGCAGCTCTCGATCTTCGTTGGCGTGTCGAACACGGACACGACCGCAAGGACGGTCGATGTGCAGTTCATCGTGAATGGTTCGCTCGCGAGCGTGCGCTCGGCGACGATCGGGCCGGCGGGTGAGGCAGCTTCAGAGTCGCGGAGCTTGCCCGGCGCTGGGGGCGTGGTGTTCACGCTCGATCGCGCTGCGGGCGCAGTCGTCGAGGTGCGCGTGCAGCCGACAGATGGCGGTGCGGATCTGCTGGAACGCGACAACACGGGCTGGCTCGTGGTGCCTCCCTCGAAGCGGCTTAGCGTGGCCGTGGTGTCGGAGGATGATTTCTTCACGACGCTCGCGCTCGAGGGGCTGCCGTATGGCGAGCTCGCGAGTCTCTCGCCGAGCGAGTTCGAGGAGCGCGGCGGCGCGGGCGCGTTCGATGTCGTGATTCTTGATGGTTGGTTGCCCGAGGGCGCGCTGCCCGCGGGGAACTATCTCGTGCTCGGGGGCGTGCCCGAGGGGCTGGGGCTCACCAAGACAGGCGATGGCGGCGCCGCGGAGATCGTCGACTGGAACGAGGACCACCCGGTGATGCGGGATCTGGAGCTTGGTGGGCGCGTCACGATCTCGAAGGCACCGGCGGTTGAGGCCGAGCAGGGCGCGGGCGTGGTGTCGCTCGCCGAGACGGGGCGCGGGCCGGTGATCTTCGATGCGAGCACGGGCGGGACACGCGCGATCGTGGTGTCGTTCGACCCGGACGGGTCGAGCTGGCCGTTTGATGTGAGCTATGTCGTGTTCCTAGCGGCCTCGGTCGATGCGCTCGGCGGCGTGACGGGCGGGGCATCGACGGGCGCGGTGCACCCGGGCGGGACGCTGTCGGAGCTCCTGCCGATCGGGGCGCGGAGCGTGAGCCTTGCAATGCCGAGCGGTCAGCGAGCGAGTCTGGAGCCGGCGCCGGACGGGCGCGTGGCGTTCGGGCCCGTGCCGGGGTCGGGCGTGTACACGCTCTCGTGGCGTGGGCCGGCTGGTCTGACGGACTCGGTCGACGGCGACGAGGTGACGCGCCGGGTCGCGGTGAACCTGCTCGACCCGCTCGAGTCGGACGTGCGCAGCGCGGCGGTGTTGCCGTTTGCATCCGGCGACGTGGCGGCGCTGGCCGAGGGTGAGTCGCGCACGCCGAGGCGGCTCTGGCCCTGGCTGCTGCTGGCGGCGCTCGCGATCAGTCTCTTTGAGTGGTGGGTGTACAACCGACGCGTGTATTTGTGATCTTGAACATGAGACGGATGCTGCTCATCCTGGCGCTGCTCTTTGCTTCGACAATCGTGGACGGGGTGTCGGGGCAGGGGAACGACGACGAGTCCGAGATCACGCTGCTGGTGGACTTCGGGTTTGCCGGCAAAGCTCCGACGGGCAAGAACACGCCGGCGCGGGTGCTCGTGCAGGCGGGCAGGGATCACATCTCCGGCTTCGTTGAGCTCGAGTATGTGAGCAATCAGGGAGTGAGCGGCCGGGTGATCTCGCCCATGGAGGCGGCTGCGGGTTCGAATGTCGTGGTGCCGATGGTGGTGCCGATGCCCGAGTGGTGCACGCGGGTGACGTTGACTCTGCGCGCGCAGGGCGGCCGGACGGCGCGCACGGTGTACGAGTTGCAGCCGGGGCCGGGCTCGATCCAGCTGCGACCGGGATTGCAGGCGGATCAGGAGCTACTGCTGTCGCTGACGAATCGTGTCGCTGCTGGCGTGCTGGCGCAGCGGTTCGTACGTTCGACGATCTCAGGGGTCGATGGAACCAAGGGCGACGATTCGAATGAGGACTTGGTGCTCGTGACGCCGTGGGTCCGTTCGAGCGAGACCAATGCCTTCAGCGTGATGAGCCGAGCCTTCGGCGTCAACGCGATCAACAGCGAGCTTCCGATCTCAGCGGCGGCGTACGAGGGCGTCTTCGCGGCGATTGTTGATGAGACATCGCTGAAAGACATGGACACACGAGCGGTGCTCGCCATCCAGCAGTGGGTGCTCGGCGGCGGGCGATTGGTGGTACTCGCCGACCGTCCGGGCATGGGCTGGCAGAGGTTCATTCCGCCGGGGGCACCGACGGATGTCATCGATATCGGTGCGTCGTCCGAGATCGAAACGCCCGCGTCGCTGGCGTCACAAGTGGATCGGAGACTCTTTCCGAAGCTGACCGGGCGCGTGAAGTCGCTCGGCTTGTTGGGCGAAGAATGCGGGTGGCGTGAACGCTGGGCATGCGATGGGGGGTCGTTGGTTGTCGAGGGTCCTGTCGGGCTCGGTTGGGTGACGATCGTCTCGGTGCAGCCGGAAGATGTCGGAGCGGGTGAGGATTCGTGGCATCTTTGGGCGGACGTGCTGCAGCCGGCGATGGACGCGGTTGTGGCGCACGAGCACGAGCCGAGAACGCTCCACAACATGCCCGCGTGGGGCTACCAGCGCGAGCTCGGGCGGTCGCTCCCGGGTCAGGTGTTCGACTCGATCGGCGAGGCGACGGCGATCGGATCCGCTGCGATCGCGCTCGTGGCGCTCGTGACGATCTCGCTGGCTGTCGCTCTCGGGCCGATCGATTTCTTCCTGCTCAAAGCGATCAAGATGCGACACCTCGCGTGGCTGAGCGCTCTCGTGTGGATCGCGCTTGCGTCGGGCATCGCGGTGATCGCGCCGAGCAAGCTGCGGGCCGGGCCTTCGACGGCTTCGCGCTTCGTTGTTGTCGATGCGGTCGTCCGCAACGAGGCGCTCGACACAAGACACCCGGGTCAGCGCATGATCGATGCATTGCCTATAGAGGTCCGATCGTCGGTGCTCGGGATGACGCACTTCTTCGCGGGTTCGTCGGACCGGTTCACCGTGGACGCGGGCGGCGTGTGGTTCGAGTACTCATCCGCGATGCGCGAGACGATGCTCACGCGCCCGACGACGATGCGACAGTCGCCCGTGTCGGGGGGGATCGAAGCGATGCGAGGGTCGACGCCCGTCGGGATTGAACCGGGCATCTGGTCGGTCAAGACATTCATCGATCAGGGGCTTCGGCCCTGCGAACTCGGGGTGCGTCTCGGGCGTGTCGAACGCGGCTGGGAGCTGAGTGTGAGCGGACTCGGTGCTGACGCGCGCATCGTCAGCGGGCAGATCCGGGTCGGAGCAATCACCTCGAGACTCGGAGGCCGATACCTCGTGCGCCAGTCCGAAGACCCTGCCACCGTTGTGTTCGAGACAGATATGGTGCGCAACAGGCCAGAGCGGATGTGGAGCGATCCGTTCATCGTGGATCCGCAGCGGCCCTACATGAAGCCGTGGATGCGTGCCGAACGCCTGGAAGATCTCATGCCATCGGCGCTGCTTGCGCTGCCGGGCGTGTTCGAGCACGATCTGGCGATCGAGGCGTACCTTGCGTCCGGGCGGTTCGCCGTGGTTTACCTGTTCGTCGTCGAACAGTCGATTGACATCGGGATCGAGCCCGACGACGCCATGACGAAGCGGAGCAGCGTCTACAGACTCGTCGTGCCGATCGAGATGGATGAGGTCACGAAGGAGCCCCAGGATGATTGAGATCCGCGGCGTGACAAAGAGGTTCGGCAAGCTCGTTGCTGTCGACGATATCTCGCTCGACGTCGGTGCGGGCGAGGTGTTCGGCTTCATCGGTCCCAACGGCGCGGGCAAGAGCACGACCATGAAGATCCTGGCCTGTCTGCTCCGCCCGGATGCGGGCAGCGCGATGGTTGACGGGCACGACGTGATGACAGACGGCGACGCGATCCGGCGGATTCTGGGCTACATGCCCGACGTGCTGGGCGTGTACGACGATCTGACGGTCGAGGAGTATCTGCACTTTTTTGCCGCAGCGTTCAACCTGCCTCGCAAGCAACGCAAGGCCACGATCGACGGCGTTCTCGAGCTGACCGACCTGACCGAGAAGAAGAAGGCGATGGTCGAGAGCCTGTCGCGCGGTATGAAGCAGCGGCTCGGTGTGGCGCGTGTTCTCGTGCACGATCCGAAGGTGCTGCTGCTCGACGAGCCTGCGAGCGGACTGGACCCGAGAGCGCGGATCGAGATGCGTGAGCTGCTGACCGAGCTTGGGCGGATGGGCAAGTGCCTGATCGTGTCGAGCCACATCCTGACCGAGCTGGCGCAGATGTGCACGTCGATCGGGATCATCGAGCGGGGCAAGCTGTTGTACGCGGGCTCCATCGAAGATGCGTATCGACGGATGGGCGTGGGTGATCGCGTCCGTATCCGACTCGAAAGCGAGGAGGCGCCCCTTGAGGCGCTGCGGAGCGTGATCGCTGGCGACGAGCGCACGCAGTCGGCGAAGGTATCCGACGGGGTGATCCACGTCGAGCTGACGCCTGGGCAGACGAGCCACCACTTCCTGATCGAGATGCTCGTCGCGCGTGGCCAGCGGATCGCGGCGTTCACACCCGAGGCGCCCCGGCTTGAAGACGCGTTCATGTCGCTGACGAAGGGACAGGTGCAGTGAGCGTGATGAACGCTATCTCCGGGCCGATCGCGCGAGCCAGACGGCTCGTCTTCAACGCGATCCTGCAGAAGGAGTTGCGATCTTCCGGGCGACGCCGATCGACCTATCTGATCCGCGGCGGGTACGCGGCGCTCTTTTCGCTCGTGACATTGCTGGCAGTCGGAACGCTGATGCCCTCGTACGAGTACGAATCGCAGACGGCCCGCGCCCAGATGCTTTCGGCTTTCGCCGAGGCGCTGGTGATGTTTGTTGCGTGGTTCCAGTTCATCATGATCGTGCTGGTCGCCCCGTCGCTGACGAGCCCTGCGATCTGCGAAGAAAAGCGGATGGGAACGCTCTCGGCGCTGATGACCTCGCCGTTGTCCTCGCTCCAGATCGTGGTAGGCAAGCTGACCGGCCGGATGTATCAGGTGCTGCTATTGGCATTGATCAGCGCGCCGATGCTGCTGGCGGTGCGTGTGTTCGGTGGTGTGCCCGCAGAGACAATCGTTGCTTTCACATCGGTGACGCTTGCCACGGCTCTGCTCGGTGGAGCGATGGGAATCTTATTCTCGGTGTGGCACACGCGTGCGTCGTCGGCGGCGATCTTCACGCTGCTCACGATGGGCCTGCTCTTCATGATGCCGTTCATTTTGTATTTCCTACTCATGAAGACCGGCTTGCTCGGGCTTGAGCAGGCGTTCGGGCTCTCAACGGAGGACATCAACGTACTCGCGCCGGTCGGGCTGGCGGGCTGTCCGCCGGCGACGCTTCTGACGCTCTCACGCGGCGGCCCGAACTTCACCGGCTATTCGCTGCTCGCGGGCACCGCGTTCGATCGCGTGTGGGTCTTGTGTGTCCTGATGCAGCTGCTGTACGCGGGCTTGTTTGTGTTTCTCTCGTCGGTTGTGCTCCGCCGCTACATGCTCCGTGAAGCAGGCGGCGCTGGCGCGGCGCAGCCCGATGAGCCGAGGTCCGAAACCAAACGCAGCCGGCGCCGGCTTACTCGGCTCGGGTCACGCCCGATCTACTGGCGCGAGGTCTCCAGGCCCTGGATCGAGAACCGGCTCCAACTCGGCATCCTGGTCTTTGTGGTGCTCACGCTCTTCGGCTACGCGTACCTACGCACCGATCTGAGCGAGGATCCGATGCACATGATCATGGCCCTGGGCGGGCTGGGTGTGATCGTGCTGCTGGCCTCGGTGCAGACCACCGGCGTGATCAACGGCGAACGCGACGCGCAGACATGGGACGTGCTGATGACCACCCCCGTCTCGCCGTGGCGGGTCGTGCTCGAGAAATACTTCGCTTCGTTCGTGCGTCTCTGGCCGCTGTACGCGTTCGTCGCTGCGCACTTTGCGTTCTCTGCGATCGCCGGGTACACGAGCGTGTACGGGTCACTGATGGTGATGGTGCTCGTCGTCACGCCGCCGATGCTCTATCTGGCGACGGGGCTGCTTTTGAGCACGATCTGCCGCAAGGGCGTGGTCGCCAGTGTGCTGAACATAGCGTTGATCATGCTCGTGTGGGTAGGTATACCCATTGTCGTTGCGGTGTTTCTGGATTTCAGCGACAACTACGGCCCATCGCGGGACTTCGCCCAGCGCGTCGTACATGCCTCAAGCCCGATGGGGTTGATGGGGACGATCCTGGCCGACGATGTCACGAGCGGGTGGGACTACCAAACCGGTCGGTACCATCTCGGCGATCAACGCGTGAGCCGCTGGACCATGCTCATGACGGTGATCGGACTCGGCGCGGGACATCTAATCGTTGCCGGCGGTGTCCTTGCGATCGCAAAGAACCTGTTTACGAGGTGCTCGGGTAGGACGTCCTGAGCGGGTTCACTCGTGCACCACGAGAATATCCTCGAGCGGTTTGCGCGTGATATCGGGTACAACGCAGTCATCTGCCGGGTAGCCGACGGGGATCAGTAAGTAGGGGCGCTCGTGCGCGGGCCTGCCGAGTACCTCACTGAGAAACTTCATGGGGCTCGGTGTGTGCGTGAGCGTCGCCAGCCCCGCGTGCTGGGCGGCCGCCAGGAGCAGGCCCACCGCGATGCCGACGGATTCGTTGACGTAGTACGTCTGGCCCTCGTCGTCGGTCTTCATCATCTTGAAGACGACGATGAGCCACGGTGCGGTTTCGAGGAATGGTTTGTGCTCGTCGGTGGCGAAGGGAACGAGGTCCGCCCGCCACTCGTCGCTCACGCGCCGGTGGTAGAACTCGCGTTCTTCAGCTTCGGCAGCCACGCGGATCTTCGATTTGAGTTCGGGGTTCGACACCGCGACGAACCGCCAGGGTTGCTTGTTCGCCCCCGACGGGGCCGACCCGGCGGCACGCACGATGGTTTCGATGATCTGGCGTGAGACCGGTTTGTCCGAGAACATGCGGACCGTCCGGCGTCGGCGCATGACCTCGTAGAAGGTTTCAGCGGCCTTTTCAGCCGGCTTGAACGGGCGATAGGGTTCGAACGGGATCATCGGTGCGTCGTGGGTCATCTTGGGTCTCAAAAACAGGTCTGCCCCGGCGGATGGTGGGCCGGCTGCGGTGTCGTACTCGGTGCGGGCACAGTGTAAAGTCAACGCCCGCGGGAGATTGCTTATGCCCAGAGCGGCCTTTGTAGCGATGTGGGTTGGCCTCGCACTTGCTTGCCCTGCGAACGCCCAGTGGACGGACCAGCATGACCCGTCGATTGTGGTGCCCCCGGGCATCCCGTTGACCGAGGGACGGTCCAACGCGGCACTCCAATACCACATGGTCTGGATGCTTCTTGAACCGATGCTCGAGTTCCGCGAGTTCACGTCGGACGAGCTCGAAGCCTTCGATCGCGGCGAGCTGCCCGAGGACTACATCCGCGGGCTCGAGAGCGATCAGGAAGCGATCGCGGAACTCGTCGCGGCGACGAAGCTGGAACGCTGCGACTTCGGGACGCAGTACGAGAAGGGGATCGGTGCGCTCCTACCTCAGCTTGCGGTGATGCGCAAATCGGCTCGGCTGCTGGTGAATGATTCCATGAGGCTTCGAGAAACCGACATGGACGCGGTCGCCGAGCGCCTCGCCGCGACGATCCGGCTCGGCGAGCATGCATCGCGCGGGAGCGTCGTGATCGGTTCGCTCGTGGGTGTCGCGATTACAGAGCTCGCGCGTGTCGAGGCAGTCAAGCTACTTGAAGCCGGAGCGCTGAACGCCGATCAGTCTGGCGTCATCAACGAAGCGCTCGATCGGGTGCTGACAGACGATCCGTTCCATTCGCTTGAGGCGATCCGGACCGAGAAGGCGATGATGATCGCATGGATTAAGAACGAGTACCAGGGCGATGACGCGGGCAAGCGGCTCGCGAAGATTCTCCAGTACGAGAACAACGACAGTTCGATCGAGCACAAGCAGCTCCGCCGGATGAACGGCGAGCAGATCGCGGCGCTCACCGATGAGACGGCCGCCGCGTACGAGGATTTGATCGCCGCCTGGCAGGCCGACGATCCGACGGGTGAGATGCGCAAGATCGAGCACAAGCTGGAACAGGGCGAGTATGGGTTGGTCACCAAGCTCCTGCTCCCGGCGCTCGGGCGTTTCCGAGAGAAAGCGACCGAGTCGGAGCAGAACCTTCGGCGGCTCCGGAGCGAACTGACTGCTGTGCAGGAGGGTTGAGTGCGGCTGTGAAGGCGATCGACGAACGCAAGCTGCTGGTTCGCATGTCACATGGGCACGGCCCGTCGGCCCGGCTCCTGTGGGATCTCTACGCAGCCAGGCTGATCGCCTTTGCTCGCTCGCTGCTAGCGGCCCAGGGCGCGCAGCAGCACGCCGAGGATGTCGTACAGATCGCGCTCTGCAAGGTGATGCAGGTACCGACGCACCGGATCCGCAAGGTGCAGGCGGTAGGGCCCTGGCTCTTTACGATCGTGCGGACGTCGGCGCTTAACCACATGCGGGGCGAGCGTCGGGAGATGAAACGGCGGGTACACGCGGCACCTGGAACAGACATGGGGCCGCCGAGCTCGTTCGAGCTGCTGAGGCGCGCGGTCGAGGATCTGCCGTCGGACGAGGCGGAGGTGGTGACGCTTCGGCACGCGGGTGGGCTGACGTTCGATCAAGTCTCGGAAGTGCTAGCCATTCCGCGTTCGACTGCGGCTTCGCGGTACTCGCGGGCGATCGAGCGGTTGCGTGAGCATCTCGCCGAGCAAGAAGAGCCCAGCCAGCCGCTCAAGTTCGTGGAGGGGAAGCGTCATGCCAAGTAAGCCGACACAGGACGAGGTGGTGCGACTGCTCGATGGCGCGTACGACAGCTCGCGTATGCCGAGCTACACCGGTTCGGAATTTCTGGCCGAGGTGCAGGCCAAAGCCCTCTCGGGCTGGCTGATCCGTGGGGCCGTGGTGGTGGGGGCCGCGATCCTGATCGCCCTTGGTGTGATCGGGTACAAGGTTGCGACCAGCCCGCCGGCGTTGCCGGACGAGTCGCCGACGCTCGGGGATCCTGGCGGCGGCCAGAGCCCGACCAGAGTCGGCGATCGCGCCCTCATGCTCAACGGGGACTGATTCGGATTGCTCCGGAATGAGCCAGGCACGGATCGTGCAGCCCCGGCGCAGGGCTGGCCGATGATCGGGTGGGATGCCGCGCACACGGTTCGGACAAAACTGGCGCTTTTCTCTGGCTTTGGGCGCTTTGGCGCTCGGCGGCATCGCGCGGGCGCAGGAGATCCCTGGCAGCGATCCCCTGAAAACAGACCGAGTGGTCGCTTTGTACAACTTCGAGGAGCCCGACAACCCGTTCGACCTGCCGGGCGATTTCTACCGGGCGCAGAGCGACCCGACTTCGGGCATCGATCGACCAGGCTATCCGGTTTTCAACCAAGCGGCGTTCGACTTCGAGGTGATGCACACCGGCAACGCCTCGGTGCGCTTACCGATCAAGCGTGGAAGTGTCTCGCTCCGGCTGCGCCCGGGCGCTCTCCCGGTCTTTCTCGAAGCCGACTATCGCGTGAGCTGCTACGTGCGGGGCGAAGGGCTGCAGCACGCGCGATTCAGGCTGGTCGTGCGCTACCTCGATGCCAGCGGCAACGCGATCGATGGATCCGAGCTTGTCACCGATCCGATTCTGCCGCAGTCGCAGTGGGAGCGCGTCGAGATCGTCGTGCCCGGCGGCCGCACGCCCGGTGCCGCGTTCCTGCAGATCGACACAGAGGTTGTGCAGCCGCAGTTGATCGGTGAAGCCGAGCTCGGTGCGCACCAGATCTGGCCCGAGGACTACGCGGGCGAGGCGTGGGTCGATGACATCCTTGTCGAGCAGTTGCCGCGGCTTGTGCTTCGCACGCAGGCGAGATCGAACATCGTGATGGCGCCGGAAACGCCCAAGCTGAACCTGCTCGTGCGCGATCTTACGGGTCTCGAGTTGAACGCGAGGCTGACCGTACGCGATCATCTCGGGCGGGTGATCGATGAGCAGTCGCGCAGAGTAGAGTCGAGCCGCATCCCGAGTGTGTGGGAACCCAATCTACGCGGCTTTGGTTGGTACAACGCCAAGGTCGAGCTCATCTCGTCTGGTCAGGTCATCTCAGTCGTGCCCGTGGAGTTCTGCTGGGTTCCGGGTCATGTGGACGACACGACGCTCGACTCGGCGGTGACGATCTCTCGCAACCGATTCGGTATCAGTGCTCAGAAGTATGAACCTCAGCTGATCGCGATGCTGGACGAGCTTGCCGACAGGCTTGCCGCGAACACGCTCGTGCTGGGCGTGTGGAATGTCGATACCGATGAGGCCGAGGCGAACCGGCAGGCGTTGCGGCTCGGCGATCTCTCGAACAAATCGACGAGCGCCTGGAGCAGGCTGATCATCTCGTTGCCCGAGGTGCCAGCGGCAATCCGGAAAATGCTCCAAACCGACGCGGGTGAGGTGCTCCGCGTGCTTGCAACGACCGACGCTGAGGAACCCGAGCGGATCGAGAATCTGCTCGAGCCGCTGCTCGACAGACTTGGGCAGTTTGTACGTCGTTGGCGTCTGGGTTCGCTCGATGACGACGCGGTTTTCTGGGATGCCGATCTCGCCGGCCGCATCGACAGCGCACGCGGTGTGCTTTCGATGCTTGTTCCGGGTCCGATCGTGGATGTGCCCTGGGGTTCGGATCTCGATTTCACGCCGCTGGAAAGCGCGTCGAGCCTCGGCGCGGTGACTGTGAGTATCCAACCCGGCACGGGCATTCAGGTCGTGACCGATGTGCTCCAGCGATGGGCGCAATCGGGTCTGAACCAGACGAGTCGACTCACTCTGGCGATCGGGACCGGCGGGAGTTTCGAATTCGGTCCGGCGCAGGCGTGCTCCGAGCTGGTCAAGCGTCTCGTCTTCGTCGAAGCCGGGGTGGCGGATCTCGACCTGAAGCCCGCACCGGATGTCGAGCTGGTCAAACCCTGGACATGGTCCGAAGATCTCGACCCCGTGCTCCACCCGATGCCCGAGGCGGCAGCGTGGCGGGCGACGATCGATCGCCTGCGAGGGCGCCGTGTGTCTGCGAATCTCGCGTTCCAACCCGGCACGCACGTGTATCTGCTGACACCGGTCGACTCCGAGAGCGAACGGGGCGGCGCGCTCGTCGCGTGGAACGAGACCGCACCGCTCGACGAGGCCGTGGTTAGCATCTTCCTCGGTGAGGATGATGTCACCGTCATCGATATGTGGGGCAACGAATCCGGCACGATCAGCCCGACACGCATCGACGTGGGCGAGGGCAAGGGCATCGATATCCACGAGATCCCGATCTCGACGGAGCCGGTGTTCATCGAGGGCATCGATGTCAATCTGGCGCTCTTCACGTCGTCGATCCGGCTCGACAATCCGCTGATCGATTCCGTGCCCGGGCCGCATCATCGGCAGATCTCGCTCACCAACCCATGGACGGTCGCGATCGACGGCTCACTGATCGTCACCGAACCGGGCCCGCGTCTGCCCAGCGGTCGGCCGTCGGGCTGGGAGATCACGCCACGCGTGGTGCGGTTCAGCGCCGGCCCGGGTGAAACGGTCAACATCCCGATCGCGATCGACTTCTCCACGGTTGAACAGACCGAGCAGAAGCAGCTCGTGGTCGACGTCCTCCTGAGTTCGGGGCCTGTTGCCGAGCGCATCCGTGCCGCGTCGAAGTTCGAGCTCGCGCTGTCAGGTATCGAGCTCGATGTGCGTTCGCTCGTTTCACCCAACGGCCAGGACATCGCTGTCGAAGCCGTTGTCACCAACACAACGCTCGAGCCCATCGATCTTGATCTCGGCGCATCGGCCCGCGGCTACGCCAGGCAGGGCGCACCGATCTCGCAGCTTGCACCTGGGGCCGCGGTCGTGAGGCGGTTTGTGTATCCGGAAGGTGTGCGCAAACTCAAAGGGCAATACGTGTTTGTCAACGTCGATCACCTCGCTCGCAACGGCAAGATCAACAAGCGCATCCTGATCGACTAACGCAATCCCAAGACCCACAGCCCGTAGCCCGGCTCCTCAGGCTCGTCGGGTTCGCCGAGCGCATCCGTGAATCCGATCATCCGTAGATTTGAGCGGTCGATGATGTCCTGCCATTGCGCCCGGTTGTACGTGCGGAGCTCGTAGCACGACGAGATGACCTGCTCACCCGAAGGGCGCGCGACGGTAATGGTGCTGTAGATCAACTCGATCCGTGAGCCGTCGTCGCTATCAGGCGGCACATAGTTCACAACCTGCTTCACTTCGCACTGCCCTCGCTTGCCGGACCAGACGTCCTCACTCGGCATCTCGTGGCCGTAGAAAGAGAGGCTAATCCCTAGGACGTACACACCTTGTGGATGGAGCGAAGTGGCGATCTGATCGAAGTGGGCGAGCAGCTGTTCGTCGCTCTCGAGGTGGCGGATCGTGTTGATCACATTGAACGCGAAGCCAACCGAGTTCGGTTTGACTTTGCCTACGAATTGAGTCATGTCACTGACGAAGAGCGTGTGCTGGTGAGTCAGGTCGGCCCTCTCGGCGCGGCGCTTCGCGTAGTCGATCATCCGGGGCTCGAGATCGAACCCGATGACATGCCGAGCATCGTCACGCCTCGCCGCGAGGCGGATCAGACGCCCGCTGCCGCATGCGGGCTCGAGCCAGACGTTTGGTGCGCCGCTGGCGAAGGTGTGCGCGAGGCGTTCGAGGCAGTCGAGCTCCTCGGCCGTCCCCTCGGCGTGCAGGATGTCGTAGACCGATGCGTCCGCGTAGAAACTCTGCTCGATGTGTTGCTCGTGGCTCATCATGCTCCGATGAGGTGATTACCAGAATTTCCGGCACGACCGGGGCCAGACGGCCAGCCCGATCATGACCGCGGCGATCGTCTTGAGAATCATGCCAGGAATGTACGGCACAAAGCCGCCGTTGATGGCATCGACGATCGAAACGTGTCGAACGACCGCGAGCCAGGGGACACCCAGCAGGAAAATCACCGCGTGGCCTGCGATCATTGCTGTGATGATCGCGCCCCAGCCGCGCACGGTGCGATCTTTGCGTCGAACGATGCCGGCGATGACGGGCTGGCATACCAGAAAGCCGAGCAGATAGCCGCCGGTTTGTCCGAGTATGACTTCGATGCCGGCCCTTCCGCTTGCAAAGACGCCCGCGCCGAGCCAGCCGACAACGATATAGAGAAGCATGCCAGCCATACCAACCCGGACACGCAGGCCCATCGCGCCGACGATCACGACCAGTGTCTGGAGTGTCATTGGGACGCCGTAAGGAGGCAGCGGGACCGCGACCAGCGCAGAGATCCCCGTCAACCAGGCGAAGAGCAGAGACTGGAAAATCGTCATCAGCGCAGCGAGCGTGTGCGGATCGCTCCGCGGAACACGTTCGATATGTTCAAGACTGCCCGGCATTGGAGCAAGTCTAGCCGCGGCTGGCCGAGAGCAGTTCATCGAGGAAAGCTTCGCCGAAACGCTGCATCTTGGCCTGTCCGACGCCCTTGATCGAGAGCATCTCTTCGGACGAGGCGGGCATCCGGCGGACCATCTCGCGGAGCGTGGCGTCGTTGAACACGACGTAGGGCGGCACACCCTGCTCATCGGCGAGCCGTCGGCGCAGGCTGCGCAGGCGCTCGAATACGTCGTGCTGAGTGTCGCTGAGTGGGTCCTCGCCGTCGGCGGAGCGGGCACGCTTGGTCGGTGCGGGCGGCGAAAGCAGCGAGACCTCGCGCTCACTGCGCAGGACTTCCATCGAGCCCTGCGTAAGGAGCAAGACCGGGAACTCGCCAGGTGCGCGCTCGAGCAGCTCCTGGTCGACGAGTTGGTCGATCATGCTCACGATCACGTCGCGGCGCATGTGCTTGAGCAGGCCGAACGTACTGAGCAAGTCGTGCCCGCGTTCGATGATTTTCTGGGCCCTTGAGCCGCGGAGCACGTCGGCGATGTACGCCCCGCCGTAGGTCGCCCGCGTGTCGCCCGCGGCCCGTGCGATGCAGGACAAAATCTTCTGCGCCACGACGGTCGATTCGGGCACCATCGCGACCTCGCCCAGGCAGACGTCGCACGCGCCGCAATTGTCCGGCTCGTATGCCTGTCCGAAGTGCTCGCTGAGCGTTTTGTGCCGGCAGCGCATCGACGAAGCGAACGAACGCATCCGGCGCACGAGTTCGAACTGCGCGGGGTCGGGCTCGTTGCCGAACTCGGCGGCCGTGGACTCGATGAGCTGCTCCCAGCGCCTCGCATCGCCCGATGAGTACAGCAGCACACATTCGGCCTCGAGCCCGTCACGCCCGGCCCGACCCGTCTCCTGCTGGTACGCCTCGACGCTTTTGGGCAGCGACGCATGGATCACACATCGCACGTCCGAGCGGTCGATACCCATGCCGAATGCGACCGTGGCGACGACAACGTCGAGGCGCTCGGTCGTGAAGCGGTCCTGAATGCGTCGGCGTTTCTCGGGGTCCATGCCCGCGTGGTAAGCCGAGGCGTTGACGCCGCGACTCATGAGCGACTCGGCGATGTTCTCCGTCTCGCGCCGGCTCATGCAGTAGACGATCGCCGCCTCGTTCTCGTGACGCTTGAGGATCTCGGCGATCTGATCCGCGGCTTTCACACGCGGAAGCACGCGGTACGTCAGGTTCGGGCGGTCGAACGTCCCGATCAGGATCTCAGGATCGCGCAGCCCGAGCTGACGCACGATGTCCTCACGCACCCGCGGTGTCGCGGTCGCGGTGTACGCGTGGAGCGACACGCCAGGCAGCCTTTCGCGCAGTTCAAGCAGACGCCGATACTCCGGTCGGAAATCGTGCCCCCAGTGGCTGATGCAGTGCGCCTCATCGATCGCGATCGCGCCGACGCCGAGCCTCGGCAACCGCGACATGAACCCGCTCGTGACAGCCCTTTCGGGCGAAACGAGTAGCAGGCGCAGCTCGCCTGATTCGAGCCTGCGGTGCGCGTCGTCGACTTCTTCGTCGGTGCAGTTGCTGTGCAGCGCGGCCGCGGGGTAGCCATTGAGCGTGAGCCCGTCGATCTGGTCTTGCATGAGCGCGATGAGCGGGCTGATGACGAGCGAGAGCTTGCCCGAGATCATCGGTGGGAGCTGGTAGCAGAGGCTCTTGCCGCCACCCGTGGGCAGCACGACGAGCGAGTCGCGTTCTTCGAGCACCGCCCGGACCGCGGGCTCCTGAAGAGGCCTCAGCTCGCGAAAGCCCCAGATCCTCTCGACGATATCGCCGATCGCCTCCTGCGATGTCCGTGCGGGTCCGTCCATGGGACCGGATGCTACTCCAGCTTGGCCCGCACCGCCGCGACTTCGACCGGCGAGATCGGCCCCGCCTGAACGTATTCCTGTCGGATGTACGTGAGCAGGTCGGCGATCTGCTGATCCGTCAGTTGCGGCACACCCGGCATGACCATCGCGTACTTGCCGCTGGCCGGCAGTGAGGGCGGCTTGCCGCCGATGCCTCGGAGAACGAGGTCGATCAGCACATCCGCGTCGCCTCCGGCGATGGCGCTGTCAACGAGCGGCGGCTGCATGTCGGGCACGCCGCCGCCGTCGTGCTGGTGACAGAGCAGGCACGATTGCACATAGATCGCCTGGCCGTTCGTGACACTCACAGCCGTCGCGTCCGGCATGACGGACTTCTGCGAGTCCTGATGCGTCGGCTCGGCTGGTTTCTCATCCCCGCACCCGGCGATCAGAAGCGTGACGGCGAAACAGATCGTGAGTCTCACTCATCACCCCCGGTGTATGTGATGCGCCAGATCGTGCCCTTGACGGAGTCGCAGATGAAGAGCGAGCCGTCGGGGCCCTGCGCAAGGCCCATGGGCCTGTGCGCCGCCTGCCTCGGCGAGCGGATCTCGTCGGATCCGGCGAAGCCGTCGGCGAAAACCTCGTAGTCGCCGCTGGGCTTGCCGCCCTTGAACGGGGTGAATGTCACGTTGTAGCCGGCCTGCGGCTCGGGCGCCCGGTTCCACGACCCGTGGAACGCGACGAACGCGCCGCCTCGGTACCACTCGGGGAACTGCTCACCGCCGTACATGAGGATCGCGTTGGGCGCCCAATGCGCGGGAAAGGCCTGGATGGGCTCGGTGTACTTGCCCTTCTCGGCCGGTGTCTTGCCGTCGCCGCCGTACTCGGGCGCGAGCATGCGTTCATCGCGGCCGCCGTCGTAGTAGGTGTAGGGCCAGCCGCCGTTGTCACCTTCTTCGAGCCGGAACATCTCCTCGGCGGGAAGGTCGGCGTTCTGCTGGGGCGTGAAGAGCTGGGGGAAGAGCGAGTCGAGCTGATCGCGGCCGTGCATCACGGCGTAGACGGCGTCGCCCTTCTGATCGATCGCCACGCAGTTGCGCAGGCCCGTGGCGTATCGCACGCCGTCGCGCGTGTGCTGCTGCCTGGGCTTGTTTGCGTCGTACACCCAGATGCCGCCGGCGTATTCGAGGATCGGACACGGATCCATGCCGGGTGAGCCGGGCGTGCGCATCTGCACCTGGCATGCGTTGGCGGGCGCGCCGCAGTTGATGTAGAGCCTGCCGTCGTCACCGACGTCGATCGACTTGGCCGCGTGCTGGCCTTCCTCGGCGAACCCGCTGACGATGAGCTCGGGGTCGCCGACGGGCGTCAACGAATCCTCCGGCAGCTCGAAACGCACGATGCGGAAATCCTCGCCGAAGTAGAGCCAGTTGCCGTGCAGCGCGATGCCCGTGCCCTGGACGCGCCCGGCGTACTCGATGGTTTCGTACGTGCCGTCCTTGTCGGCGTCGCGGAGGCAGGCGATCCCGCCGTCGTCGGTGCGTTGCCGGAGCGCGACGTAGACGTCGCCGTTGTCGCGCACGACCATGTGCCGGGCGGGCCCGACGCCCTCGTGGATGACCGTCGCGGTGAAGCCGTCGGGCACCGAGATCTCAGCATCTCCGGCGGGCTGGCAGCCAAGCATCGTGGCCGCGAGGATCGTTGTGGTTGCGAGCATGCGCATCTCCATCTTGAGCTAGGGCAGCGGATCGAGCCAAGATTCGGGCACTTTGACCTGCGAGCCCGTGCTCGTATCAAAGCGTACGAAATTGTATTTGGGCTTTGGTCCGCCGTGATAGTACCCGAGGCGCGCGGGGACATGGCCTCCGTCGCGGAAATCGACCGTCGAGATCGTGCGCGTCAGCGGCGGGGCGGTGCCCGTCACCGGGGCTGTCTCCGAATCGATGTACCACCCGACCTCGCCGGGCCTCTGGATGTTCCAGAGTGGGACGTGCACGGCCTCATCGTCGTAGTTGGCGCGGTCGCCGGGCTTGCCCGCAAGGCCCGTCACGCTCACGGCGTAGGTACGGGTCATGATCCGCCCGTGCACGCGGTCCGCCGAGGGGCACACGAGCACCGAGTCTGCCGAGTACGTCTCGCTGTCCGCGTCGGACTGAACGACGAACGCCCAGAACGGCGATCGCACCCATGGCACGCCGAGCGCCGGCGACCAGCCGTTGTTCGCGTCGGCGTACATTGTGCTCGAGAGAGCGATCTGACGCAGATTCGAATAGCACTTCACCTGCTCGGCTGTTTTGCGCGCGGCGTTCAGCGTGGGAAGCAGGATTCCGATGAGCAGCGCCACGATCGCGATGACGACCAGCAGCTCGATGAGTGTGAAGGCGCGGTGGTCCACGCCCTCATCGTAGCAGAGGTCGGCTTATTCCCAGGGGTTCGTCACGTGGCAGGCCCGGCCGGTCTTCACGATGTAGTCCTGGTGGTAGTCCTCGGCAGGCCAGAACGTCTCGGCCCGCTCCACCTCCGTCACGATCGGCTTCTTGTATTGGCCCGAAGCGTTGAGTTCCTTGATGTACGCCTCGGCCTTCTCTCTCTGCTCGTCGCTCGTGAAGTAGATGCCCGAGCGGTACTGATCTCCGATGTCCGGGCCCTGGCGGTTGAGCTGCGTCGGGTCGTGCATCACGAAGAACGCGCGGAGCAGCTCCTCGTAGCTGATCTTCGACGGGTCGAAAACCACCTTCACCGTCTCGGCGTGCCCGGTGTCCTTGTAGCAGACCTCTTTGTAGGTCGGATCGTCCTTGGTGCCCTGCATGTAGCCGCTGACAGCGTCGATGACGCCCTCGCCCTTCTGGAAGTAGTGCTCGACACCCCAGAAGCATCCGCCCGCGAAGTAGGCGGTCTCGGTCTGTGCGCCTTCGGTATTGGCCGCCGTGTGCTGCTCGGGCAGGTCATCGCCCTTCTCGGTGAAGACGAGCGACGCGGAGTTGAGACAGTGACGCTCGCCGGTCGGCTTCGGGCCGTCGTCGAAGACGTGCCCGAGGTGCGCGCCGCAGCGGGCGCAGTCGATCTCCACTCTCGGCATGAACGCGATCGAGTTGTCCGCATGGCGCGCGACATGCTCCGGATCGAACTCGCGGTAGAAGCTGGGCCAGCCCGAGCCCGAGTCGAACTTGTGATCGCTCGAGAAAAGCGGGAGTCCGCAGACGACGCAGGAGTAAACGCCTTCCTTCTTGTTGTCGAGGAGCGTGCCGCAGAACGCGGGCTCCGTGCCCGCCTTCTGCGTGACGCGGTAGGCCTCCTCGTCGAGCGTGCTCGCGAGCTCAGCAACCTGAGCCTTGGAGAGGCGGGTGATGTCGTATCCGGACTTGGACTTCCGCTGCACGGGGTTCTCCTGATCGGTCTCGGGTTGGCTGCTGACCTGGGTGGCCGCGTAATGGGCCTCATGGACTTTGGCGAAGGCAAGGAACGCCACGGCCAGCATGACGCCCAGCATGAACAGACCGACGACCTTGGTATTCATACCCTGTCATCCTTCCTCGAACCCGGACTATTCCCAGCCTCGGTTCGGTGGGCCATGAATCAAGGATTCATACACCAGACCAAGACCCGGCCCCGTTCTTCTCCTTACAGTTTGCCATCGGGTATGGACCTCGTTCAAGTCTTTCGGACGTGCCCGCCCAGAAGGAGCTCCCAATGACGACCGTCAACGCCTACGCAGCCGCATCCCCCGGCGCCCGCCTCGAACCCTTTACCTACGAGCTCGGCCCGCTGGGCGACCACGACGTCGACATCGCCGTCGAGTCCTGCGGCATCTGCCACTCCGACCTGAGCATGCTCAACAACGAGTGGGGGATGACTCAGTACCCGTTCGTGCCGGGCCACGAGATCATCGGGACCGTGAAGGCCGCCGGGGCGCACGTCTCGAATCTGAAGCCGGGCGATCGCGTGGGCGTCGGCTGGCACGCGGGCTACTGCATGACCTGCCCGTGCTGCATGTCGGGCGACCACAACCTCTGCGGGAACGCCACGGGCGTCATCGTCGGGCACCACGGCGGGTTCGCCGACACCGTTCGCGCTCAGGCCGCCAGCGCCATCAAGCTCCCGACAAACCTCAACCCCAAGACCGCCGGCCCGCTCCTCTGTGGCGGCATCACCGTCTTCAATCCGTTCGTTCAGTTCGACGTCTCACCGACCGCAAGTGTCGCGGTCATCGGCATCGGTGGTCTTGGGCACATGGCGCTCAAATTCGCCAAGGCCTGGGGCTGTGAAGTGACCGCGTTCACATCCAGCGACTCGAAGAAGCAAGAAGCGATGGAGTTCGGCGCGCACGACACGATCAACTCACGCGACCCGGCCGCACTTGAGAAGAACGCGTTCCGCTTCGACATGATTATCTCCACCGTGAATGTGCCGCTCGATTGGAACGCCTACGTCGGCACGCTCAAGCCCAAAGGCCGACTCCACGTGGTTGGCGCCGTTCTCGAGCCGCTCGGTGTCGTCGCTTTCCCGCTGATCGCGGGCCAAAAGGCGATCTCCGGCTCGCCTGTCGGCAGCCCGGCGACGATTGCGACGATGCTCGACTTCGCCGCACGCCACGGCATCGAGCCCAAGACCGAGCACTTCGCGATGCAGAACGTCAACGATGCGATGGATCATCTCCGCGAGGGCAAGGCCCGCTACCGGATTGTTCTGGATCGAAAGTAAGCGGAGGCGAGCATGTCACTGCAGAAACGGCGAGCAGCGGCAAAGAAGTATCAGCCCAAAAAGGTGCGGCTTCTCCTCGTGGCCGAAGCTCCGCCCTGCGACACAGATCGATACTTTTACTTCGAGGACGTCGATCGTCACGATTGGCTCTTTCGCTACGTGTGGGAAGGGCTCGCCGGCGACAAGCCCGAGCGTGATCAAAAACGTGAGCATTTAAATGCACTCAAGCGCATGAGTGTGTTCCTGATCGATCTCCACGAGGAGAATGTGTCGCAGCCCACACTGGCCATGCTCGCTCCGAAGGTGCCCGGGCTGATCAAGCGATGCCAGTCGCTCAAGCCCGACAGGATCGTGCTGATCAAGTCGGTCGTGCACGACGCGGCTTACCCGGCGCTTGTAGTTGCGGGCCTGCCCGTTGCCGACGCACGCATCCCATTCCCGGCCAGCGGCCAACAGAAGAAGTTCTTGACGCACTTCCGAGGTGCTGTTGCCGACCTCGATCTCGCCGTTGGCTCTATGAGCCGCTGACCACAACCGGCTCGAACCCCTTGCGGTACGCGCGCCGAACGATCGTCCGCGTCGCCTCGTCGTGGTTCGTGAAGGCCAGCGACTTGCGGTCCCAGTCCAGCACCTGGCCCGGGTACTTGGCTGCCTTCACGGCGAGCAGGCCCGCCTCGGTGCACCGGATGCACTTGGCAAACGGCGCCCAGAGATGGGGCGTGTCTTTGCCGAGAGCCTTGTCCACCCACGCATGCCAGTGGTTGAACTTCTCATAACTCGGCAGCCCCGGCATCTCGAGCCCGGGCGTCATCTTGCCCTCGCGCCACACCTCGATCGGCCCGCTCGGTGCGAGCACGAGCGTGCCGCCCTCGCACACGACCGCCGTGAAAATCTGATCGGGCCAATCGCCCTCTCCGATGCGTAGCTGTGCGCGATCGGGTTTGAGCCCCGTGTCGTAGAAGTACATGTTGCACGTCGAATTCGCGAAGCGATCGCTGTTCACCTCATACGTCAGCGTCGACGACACGCGGTCGGCGTGGAAGTGCGACACATCGCGCGTCGGCGTGCGCGTGCAGACCTGAGTCGGGCTCGTCAGTTCCGGGAAGGCGTAGAAGAGCACATCTGTCAGATGGACGACCCAGTCGGCGATCTGCCCGCCGCCGTAGTGCCACCAGCTGCGCCACTGCCGCTGGACCATCTGGGGCCGGCAGGGCTCGTGCTCGGCACCGTTCAGCCAGAGGTCGTAGTCGAACCCCTCGGGCGGCTCGATCGGATCGCCCAGCGTCCCGTCGGCGAAGTAATACCCGCCCGCCAAGGCTCCGTTCCCGAACGAGACGTGCATCTCGATGACCCTGCCGAGCACGCCGCTCTTGAGGATGTCGTACGCCGCGCGTCGGTCCGCCGACTCGATCCGCTGCGCGCCCGTTTGTGTCACAAGCTTCGGCTTCGCCTTCACCGCGTTGTCCAGGATTGTCAGCTCTTCGAGCTGCTGCACGAGCGGCTTCTGCCCGTACACATGCTTGTTGCGGGCCAGCGCCATCGTCATGATCGCGCAGTGCGAGTGATCCGGTGTCGAGACGATGACACCGTCGAACCTGTCGCCGTACTTGTCGAACGCCTCGCGGTAGTCCGCGCAGGTGAACGCATCGGGGTGGTCCTGGCCCGCCTCGGCGAGCGCCCTGGCGTCGACGTCGCACAGCCCGACGATCTCGGCATCAGGGTGCTCACCGATGATCTTGCGGTCCGATCCGCCGATCGTCCCGATCACACCGATCGAGAGCACACGGAGCGTGGTATCCCGTCTCGTGCGGCCAAACGCGGGGAACATGACGGCCCCGGCGCCGAGCGCAGCGGTCGTGCCCAGAAAGTCGCGACGGGTGATGGTGTGTTTGTGCATGGCTCGCCTCGCTGTTGAGAGGGGCGGGATAACTCCGCCGAGCGTGCATGCTAAGGGATGCCGGGCGATCTGGTTGGAGAGGCCACCGAATGCGTGAGCGAAGCAACGAGGAGGCCGGCAAGAGAAAGAAAGCGGAGCGGGTGGGATTCGAACCCACGAGGGGCTTGCACCCCCACACGAATTCCAATCGTGCGCCTTCAACCGCTCGGCCACCGCTCCGGATCGTGTGGGGCAATACTAGCCGCTTGCAGCTTCGTGAGCCCGGCCACGCCCGGAGAGCCCAAGCCGCCCAGCCAGTCGCCGGCCGAGACCGTGCCGGGTCACCGCACCGGCGACCCAGGTGCCCACGCACGCGCCAGCGACCACGTCCGAGGTCCAGTGCGCGTCCTCGGTCATCCGAGAGATCGGCACCACCACCGCGATCGCGAACGCCAGCCAGCGCAGCTTCGGATATGTGATCCCCACGAACGCCGCGAGGGCAAACCCCGCGGATGTATGCCCCGACGGCATCGACCAGAGCTGGTTCGGCGCGTTCGCCCAGATCTCCCACGAATGAATCGGCTCCGCATCGCGTGTCGTCGTCATCGTGTCCCAGAAACCCAGGAAGTGACCGGGCACGTCGAACTTGGGCCGGGGTCGACCGATCAGGATCTTGAGCGCCATCGTCGTGAGCGAGCTGAGCCCCATCGCCAGCGCCAGATCCCAGACCCGCGACACCTTCGGCCGGTCCATCAGGATCATCACGAGCCCGATCAGCACGACCGACGTGAACCCACCGAACTGGGAGTACGCCTTGATCTCACGCCGGATATCGCCTCCCAGCATGTCGTAGAACTTCTGCAGCGGCTCGTTCAGCGACCCGTCGATCTGAATCAGGATAAGAATCACCACGATCCAGAACCCACGGATGATCAGCGTGCTCCGCAGCGATCGGGCGCGCCCATCCGGATCGAGACTCGGCGTTTGCGCAACCGGCTTATCATCATGCCGTCGCTGATCGTGGTCGGACATCGACGCGGATGTTCCCGTCGGAGCCCGCGTCGAACCTTGTGATTTGTCGTGAGTTGGAGTCGGCTGTGATGACATCGCGTCCTTCGCTCCCGGCTCCGTGGATTCAGGCCCTGGCGCTCGTGGCGCTCTGCCTGCTGTGCTATCTGCCCGGGCTCTTCTCAACACCGCCCATCGATCGCGACGAGGCCCGGTTCGCGCAGGCCAGCCGACAGATGCTGGAATCGGCGATCCTGCCCGAATCATTGCAGGATAGTGCGCTCCACGCTGGTGGGTTCGCGGTCCCGCTCGTGCAGGACAAGCCCCGGCTCAACAAACCGCCCCTGATCTACTGGGCTCAGTCGGCATCCGCGTTCATCTTCTCTCGCGGCGACGCGCTCCGCGACAGTATCTGGATGTACCGCGTGCCGTCGGTTCTCGGCGCGATTGGCGCGGTGCTCGCGACGTGGTGGATGGGGAGGCGCATGTTCGACGAGCGGGCTGCGCTGCTGGCGGGCGCGTTGCTCGCCACGTGCATCGCCGTCGTGTTCGATGCGCACCAGGCCCGATCCGACCAGCTCCTGCTCGGCGTGACAGCCTGGGCCATGGCGCTGCTCTGGAACATCATCCGCCAAGCGCATCGCAACAAGCCAACCGGCTGGTGGCGTTGGCTCATGTTCTGGATCGTCGTGGGTCTCGGTGTGCTCACCAAGGGTCTCACGCCCATGGTCGTCCTGCTCACACTCATCGGGTTCTGCATCGTGCAGGGCAAGTGGTGGGCGTGGCGCGCCGCCAAGCCAATGCTCGGCTTCATTGTCATCGTCGCCGTCGTCACGCCCTGGGTGCTCGCGGTCGCCGATCATGTCGGCTTCGACAACTACACCCGGATCCTCCACGACGAGGTCATCAACCGGGGTACGAGCGCCAAGGAAGGGCACTCCGGCCCGCCCGGGTACTACTTCCTCACCGCAGCCGCCATGTTCTGGCCCGCCGGCGCTCTTGCCATCTTCGGCGTGTGGTGGGGGTGGCGACGCTCGCTCTCGCTCGGGCCGAAGGACGCCCGCTGGAAGGAGCGCACGATCCGCCGTCCAGCCGAGCTCTTTTTGCTGTGCTGGCTCCTGCCGACGTGGATCTTCTTCGAGATCTACTCCACCAAGCTCCCGCACTACACGCTGCCCGTGTACCCCGCGCTCGCGCTCCTCTGCGCCCGGGCCGCGTTCTCGGGCTCGGCGCTCATCAAACGCTGGCCCGCGCGTCTCAGCGTCATCGGCTTCGCAGCGGTGGGGGTGCTCGTTCCATCCGCGATTCTCGTCGGCTCGGTTCTCACTGGTGACCTCCTTCCGTCCGTCTGGTTGGTCGCACCGTTTGCAATCACCGTCATCGTGATCACGGTTCTCGCCTCGCGCGCACTCTGGAAAGGCTTCGCGCTCAAGGGCGTGCTCACCGCGCTCGTCGCCGTCCCGCCGATGGCTTTCCTCACGCACGCGATCGTGCTGCCTCGCCTGACCTCGTTCTCGCCCGCGATCATTGAGCGACTCGACGTGCTCGGACTCGACGATCGCCCGCTCGCCGCCACCGGCTACACCGAGGACAGCCTCGTCTTCCTCACACGGGGCAAAATCAACAAGCTCGGTCAGGACGAAGCCATGACCTGGCTCCGCGAGCATCCGTCGGGTGTTCTGCTGTTGAGGCAAGGCATGCTCACGGACAACGCGGCCGAATTCCGCGTCATCGATTCCGTCACCGGCTTCCAGTTCGCCCGTGGCAAGAACATCACCGTCGACATCGTCGAGCTCAAGCCATGACCACGAATCCCGACGCGCCCTCGCCCACGGGCTTGCTCATCATCGACAAGCCCATCGGCAAGACCTCCATGCAGGTCTGCGCCAATATCCGTGCACGCCTTCGCAAGGCCGGCGCACCCAAACGCATCAAGGTGGGTCACGCCGGCACGCTCGACCCGCTCGCCACGGGCGTGCTCGTCGTCCTCGTTGGGAAAGCCACTCGCTTCCAGGACCGATTCATGGCGGGCCGCAAGCGCTACACCGCGCGCGTCGATCTCTCGGCCGTCTCACGCACCGATGACCGCGAGGGCCCCGTCACGCCCATCAATTGTGAGCCCGTTCCGCGCCATGAGATCGAAGCCGTGCTTCCGCGGTTCGTCGGCACGATCATGCAGCGCCCGCCTGCCTACAGCGCCATGAAAGTCGGCGGCCGCCGAGCGTATGACCTCGCCCGCAAGTCCGAGACCGAGGCCGATCTCCCTGTCTTGGAGCCGCGTCCCATCACCATCGACTCGATCGACATCGTGGGCTACGACTGGCCCGTTCTCACACTCGACATCGCCTGCGCCAAGGGCACCTACATCCGCTCGCTCGCGCGAGATCTCGGCGAATCGCTTCACACAGGAGGCATGCTCGACGCACTCGTTCGCACACGGGTCGGCCGCTACACAATCGACCGCGCGAGCGCGCTCGACGACCTGCCGGGTGAACTCACTCAGCAGGATCTGCTCGACATTCCCGATGACATCATCAATCAGTCGTCGTCGGATTCGTCAGACTCAACGCCCGAGGCCTGATCGACCTCGATGCCCGCCGCCCGAGCCGCCAGCGCCCGCTCGACGCGCGCCTCCATCTCGCCCGGCACATAGATATCCGTCACGTCCTGCCCGTCGGCGGCGTTCCGAAGCAACAAATACTGCACGCTCCACCCGCAGATCCAGTAGCTCAGCATGAAGCCCGCCGCGATCAAACCGGGTAGCTTCAGCACCGTCTCGACAATCGAGCCGGCCGCCTTGCCCGACCAGCCCATGCCCTCGGTCACGGTGCCGGACGCAACCGCCATGCCGTCGGCGTTGCCCGTCCAGTCGAAGATGAGTCCCGCCCCCCAGCTCGTCAGCGCACTCGTCGCGTACGCGAGGGCGACAGCGATCGAGCTCACGATCGCAAACTGCACGAACAGGATGGTCGCGTACATTGCCAGCCGCGCCGGACGCGTAAAGACGTAGCTGTAGATCCGCTGCATCGACTCGATGCCGTCGAATCCCTCCGCCGCGATCGCCGGTGACAGCATGGGTCCACCCAGGAAGAACCCGAGGATCATCAGGACCGCGATGAGCGCGATCACAACACCGATCACCGAGAACACCGCGCCGATGATGTTCAGGAAGGGCACACTCAACAGCGCAAAGCCGCCCACCACCAGCACCATTCCGAGCAGCACGATCACCGCGATCGGGATCAGGTGTGCCACGAGCGATGCCCAGAACCCGCGCAGCGACCAGGCGAGCCCCTCCGTCCAGCCGGGCTTGCGGCCCCGCGCGAAGTCGTCCACCGCCATCCGCGAGATACCCACCGACAGCGTGATGTACAGCAGAAACGCAACAGGCAGCACAAACGAAGCCCGCCACGGCGCGTCGCGGAAGGTCTGCGTGATGCCATACCAAGCGCCTTTCCAGGCCGTGATGATCGCGTCGCCGATCTGCAGCGTCATCGCCTGCTCGCCCGCGTTTGCGAGTCCAGCGCCGAAACGCTCGCCCAGCATGATGACAACCGCCTCGTCCTCAGCCGGTGTCACGCCCGCGAGTGTCTGATCGAGCAGGCCGACCAGCAGGATCAAGAGCACCGCCAGCATCACCCGGCCCGGCTGGATCGCCAGCCTCGGCACGCGGAACAGCTTGGGCCACAGCAGATCCGACATCAGATCCCCAGCCGTCAGCCGGAAGGGCCGCGCATAATCACGCTCGGGCATTCCGCTCGAATTACTCATGTCCTGGCTGGCCATCTCCGTGCCTCCTCGTTCCGGTGGTGCATGCTACCACCCCAAGGCTTGCGGAACCGGTGGCGATGAACTCCCAACAACCCTTCAAGCGGGGAAATCCAGCGTCATCGGAGCCTTCTCCGCCAGACGGATACCATGATCCGTCGGCGTCGCCGGCGCGTTCGCAAGCGGCCCCAAGCCGGGGCGGGGAGGAATATCGATGGGGTGGCTTCTCTTCTTCGGGGTCTTCGCGGCCGTCGTCGTCGTCGTCGCGCTCTGGCTCATCGCCGCGTACAACAAGCTCGTCCGTCTCCGTGTCGACGCCGACAACGGCTGGTCGCAGATCGATGTCCAGCTCAAGCGCCGCTACGACCTGATCCCCAACCTCGTCGAGACCGTCAAGGGCTACGCCTCGCATGAGAAGGAAACCCTCGACGCCGTCATCTCCGCACGTGCCAAGGCCGTCTCCGTCCACGACGCATCCAACGCCGGCGCCAAGGAGATGGGCATGGCCGAGGGCATGCTGACCCAGGCGCTGGGCCGGCTCATCGCCGTCGCAGAGGCGTACCCGGACCTCAAGGCCAACACCAACTTCCTCTCGCTGCAGGAAGAGCTCTCCAGCACCGAGAACAAGATCGGCTTCGCACGCCAGCACTACAACGACACCGTTGGTCGCTACGAGCAAGCCCGCATGAGCTTCCCGGTCAACGTCGTCGCAGGCGTCTTCAACTTCGCCAAGCGAGACTACTTCGAGGTCACAGAGCCCGCCGCCCGCGAGGCGCCCAAGGTCAGCTTCAGCTAACCCGATCGCTCGAGCCGTATGAGCAAGCGCCCCATGCACCCGAGGCCAACGCCGCCGCCCTCGCCCGAGCCGAACCGCGGGCGGGGGCGTCCCGTGCAGCGCGACGCGTCCGCGCTCCGCGAGCAGGTCCGCGACAAGATCAAGGCCTACCCCGGCACCATCACCTACCTCGACCTCATCCGCAAGAACAAACGCGACAGCCTCCTCCTCATGGTCGGCATGATCCTGCTCGGGGTTGCCCTTGGCGCGATCATCGGGGGCGTGGTCATCCCCGTCGGCGCGGGCGTCGTCGACTCGGCCTCGGCCGCCACGAGCGACTACGCAGACCTCGCCAATCGCGATGTCATGTCCGACGACTTCGACCGCGACCTGACCGACATCGCGGATCGTGCAAAGCCCACACGTGTTGTCGGCGCCGATCCTTCCGTCTTTGGCGATGCCATGGTCTATCTGCCATCGCTGCTGCTCGGCGCGGCTGTCGCGCTCGTCGTGGGCGTTTGCGGCGCGCTCTGGAGCTACTTCCAGGGCGCCAACGCCATTCTTCGTATGGTCCACGCGAGGGAGGTCACCCCCGAGCTCGACGCCGAGCTCTTCAACGTCGTCGATGAGATGCGCATCGCCGCGGGCATCCCCATGCCCAAGGTCTACCTCATCCCCGAGTCCGCGCTCAACGCATTCGCCACGGGCCGCGACCCGCAGCACGGCATCGTCGCCATCACCACCGGCCTCCGCGCCAAACTCACCCGAGACGAACTCCAGGGCGTCATCGCCCACGAGATCGCGCACATCCGCCACTTCGACATCCGCTTCAGCCTGCTCATGGCCACGATGGTCGGACTCATCGTCATGACCTGCGACATCTTCCTCCGCATCGCGTTCCATGGTGGCACGAGGTCGAGCCGCTCAAACAACAAGAACGGCGGCGGTGCGGGCGTCATCATCCTCATTCTCGTCGCAATCATCCTCTCGGTTGTGGCACCGATCCTCGCCAAGTTCATCCAGATGGCCTACTCGCGCCAGCGTGAGTACCTCGCCGACGCCGGGGCCGTGGAACTCACACGCAATCCCGAAGGCCTCGCAAGCGCCCTGTCAAAGCTCGCCGGCGACGAAGAACCGCTCGTCGACCTCGCCAACCGCGGGACAGCCCACATGTACATCGTGAACCCGCTCCGCAAGATGCGACGCTCCCACCAGAGCATGAGCTCCATGTTCAGCTCGCACCCCCCGGTCGCCGACCGCATCGCCCGGCTCATGGCCTTGGCGCGCTGATCGGGCTTCTCCGGGCACTTTCTGTGTGAACTCCATCCCCTCTTCCTATGGCCCGCCCACCCGAATCGGCCGATGATCCGGTGATGCCCCGTTTCTTTCGTGGATTGCTGGCGCTCGCTTTCGCTTTCGCGGCCCTTGGCCCGGTAGCCGGGCTCTTCGTCGGCGCACTCCGCGGCGTCGACGGTGGCACGCAAGCCACGCTCCTGATCGGGCAGAGCCCGATCGCGGGCCTCATCGCGGGCATCGCCGCATTTGGGGTCGCCGCCATCGCCGGGGGCATCGGGAGCAAAGCAGCGGGCCTGAACGTGGGCCTTGCCTGCGCGGGACTGACCCTCTCTTGGGCCGCATGGCTCTCGGGTCGGCTCGATGAGATCGTTATCGTCTCCCGCGTCTCACCCATGCCGGGCCTCGTCATCGAGGGCCTGTTCGTCATGCTCCTGCTCGCGGGTGTGCTCTACATCGTCCGGCGGTACTCGATCAGCGAGCCCGACCCCGAGTCCGAGGGCGGCGCGAGCGCCATCGCCATCTCGCTCGTCGTGGGCCTGGCCATGAGCGCCGTCGCGGCGTGGCTCCTCGCGGTCGAGCCGCTCAAGGGCCAGACGATCGGAGCCGCGTTCGTCGCGGGCCTCGTCGGGGCCGCGACCGCTCGCCTCGTCTTTCTCCGTTTGCCAGGCTGGACGGTCGCCGCCATCCCCGCGGCCCTGGCGATCTTGGGCCCCCTCGCCACGCACGCCATCGCGGGCGACGTCGTCGCGGACGTTTTCAATCGCTCGCTCTTCCGACTGGGATGGCTCCTGCCCCTCGATTGGGCCGCCGGTGCGCTGATGGGCATCCCTATCGGCCTCGCCTGGACCGACAACGTCGTCCAGCAGACCCGAGGGCCTGAAGCAGGTTCCCAGTCTGGGCCCCCGTCCGGGCCCCAGAACCCCGCTGCCTAGCATCCAACGACTGAGCCCCGTCGAACCCGGGAACACCCGGACACCCGCGGCGGTTCACCAGATGCGCCGGCGCCAAAGCCACGCGCCGCGCCCGAAAAGGACGAGAATGACCACGATGCCAAGCGCTCCCAAAGCCGACAAGATCGTCGATGTACAGGGTCTCCAGGACCAGAGACAGGTCGCCATCGACAAGGTCGGCGTCAAGAACGTCACCTACCCCATGCTCCTCAAGACCCGCGACGGCAAAACCCAGCAGACCGTCGCCAAGATCAACATGTACGTCGCCCTCCCGCACCACCAGAAGGGCACCCACATGAGCCGATTCCTCGAGGTGCTCAACGAGCACCACCAGGAGCCGCTGACTCCGGACCGCATCCCCGAAGTCACAGCCGCCATCCGCGATCGCCTGAACGCCGAGACCGCGCACTTCGAGGCCTCGTTCACCTACTTCATCAGCAAGCCCGCACCCGTCACTGGCATGAAGGGCCTCATGGACTACGAGGTCACCTTCGAGTGCGAGAGCGGCGTCCCCGGCGCGATCTCCAGCTTCATCATCGGTGTCGCCGCACCCGCGACCAGCCTCTGCCCCTGCTCGAAGGAGATCTCCGAGTACGGCGCCCACAACCAGCGCTGCCGCATCGCCGCCCGTGTGAAGTTCGAGGGCACCCTCTGGATCGAGGATCTCGTCGAGATCCTCGAAAGCGCCGCCAGTTCCCCTGTCTATGCGGTCCTCAAGCGTCCCGACGAGAAGTATGTCACCGAGGCCGCCTACGACAACCCCAAGTTCGTCGAGGACATCATCCGCGATCTGGCTCTCGCGCTCGACGCCGACGACCGGATCACGTGGTACGAGATCGACTCGGAGAACTTCGAGTCCATCCACTCCCACAACGCCTACGCCCAGATCACCCGCGACAAGTCCGAGGCCTGAGTCCCGCCCCCGATTCCCCCGTACCATGCCCCCGGCAGCGGTAACGGAGTACCGGGAGCGTGAGACTCAGCCAACTGATCCAGAGCCGTGGAGCGCGGCGACTCTTCCTCGTGGCGACGCTGATCGCCCTCGGGCTCTCCATCCTGGCCGCCCAGGCCGCTCGATTGACCATCCTCAAGGGCGACGAACTCCTCGCCGACGCCCAGAAACGCCTCGTGCGACTGAGCTGGTCGCCCACGGTGCGGGGCCAGATCGTCGATCGCAAGGGTCGCGTTCTGGCGCACAACCGCCCGAGCTTCGATATCGCCGTCGACTACCGCGTGATCTCGGGCGAGTGGGTCGAGCGTCAGGCCGCCGCCCGCGCCCGGCGTGACCGGGGCAATGACTGGGCCAAGCTGAGCCGCGAGCAGCGGACGAGGCTGATCGAAGAGACCAAGCCCATGTACCGCGCCGCGGTCGACCGCATGTGGAATGTGCTCGCCGAGGAGACCGGGCGGAGCCGCGCCGAGGTGGATCTGAAACGCATGGAGGTCCGCGAGCAGGTCGATGCGATGGCCAGCTTCGTTCGCCGCCGGCGCGCCGAGCAGGAACTCCGCTCGCTCGCCGAGAGCCTGGGCATCTCCGAGGACGAGCTCTCGCGAAGGCTCGATCAGCTCGATCGCCCCGACCTCGAATCGACCGAGGAACTCCTGCGTCACGTGCTCGCCGAGGAGATCACCGTCGAGGCCGAGCGCCGCATCGAGAAGAACGCCGAGATCCGCGTCGCCGAGGAATCCTCGCCCCGCGTCATCGTGCCCGAGGTGAGCGACGAGGTCGGCTTCCGCTTGCGCCGACTCGCAAGGCAGACCGACCCGGGCGATGAAACGATCCCGTACCTGCCCGGGTTGGTCGTTATGGACTCGGGCAAGCGCGCCTACCCGCTCGACGAGATGGACGTCGACGTCGATCGCTCGGTCTTCCCCAAGCCCCTCGCCTCCAACGAGATCACGACCGTGCACGTCTCGGGCGTCGCGTCGCACATCCTGGGCAACGTGCGCCGAAGAGTGTACCTTGAAGACGCCGAGTCGCGCCAGGAAGAACTGCACGCCTCCGGGGCGCTCGCTGCTCGCTCGATGCTCGACACACCCAGCGGCTCGGTCGACCGGGGCCAGTACTTCGCGGGCGACATGGTCGGCAGCCGGGGCCTCGAGCGCAACCTTGAGAGCACGCTCCGGGGTCTGCGGGGCCTCCGCATCGAGCGCGTCGATCAGTCCGGCGCGATCGATGAGCCCATGTCTTTCGGCGAGAACGTCAAGCTCACCATCGACATCATGCTCCAGGCCCGCATCCAGGCCCTCCTCGACCCCGATCTCGGCCTGGCGCGCGTGCAACCCTGGCACAACAACCGCGAACGCATCGATCCGGACGATTCCGAGAGCCCGCTCGTCATGAACGTGGGCGACACGCTCGACGGGGCCGCGGTCGTGATCGACGTCGACACGGGCGAGATCCTGGCGATGGTCTCGACACCGACGAAGCTCGGCGCCTTCGCCGACCCCGAGGAGCGCGACCGCAGCATCCTTATCCGCAGGCCGACGACGAATAAGGCCGTCTCGATGCCCCTCCCGCCCGGGTCGATCGCCAAGGCGCTCGTCCTCTGCGGCGCGCACAAAGCCGGTGTTGTGGGCATCGACGAGCACATCTCCTGCACGGGCCACTTCTACCCGCATGAGCCCGAGATGCTCCGCTGCTGGATCTACAAACAGTTCGGCACCACGCACGACGTCCAGTTCGGGCACCCACCGGGCGGCGCCGAGGCGATCAAGGGCTCGTGCAACATCTACTTCTACACGCTCGGTCAACGCCTCGGCCCCAAGGGCATCGTCGACTTCTACCGCTCCATCGGCGTGGGCGAGAGCCTCAATCTCCCGCTCGACAACACGCTCGCCGGCTGGCTCGGCTTCAACAACAACCCCGAGGGCGTGGGTGATTCCGACGCCATCCTCATGGGCATCGGACAGGGCCCCGTCGCCTGGACCCCCGTGCACGCGGCCGACGCCTTCGCCACGCTCGCGCGCGGCGGCGTGCGCATCAAGCCCACCATCGTCGCGGGCGACATGCCCGAGCCCGTCGACCTCGGGTTCGACCCCGCGATCGTCGATGAGGCGCTCCACGGTCTCGACATGGTCGTCAACGACCGCGACGGCACCGCCAACCACGTCACGCTCCCCTCGGGCGAAACCTTCGATATGTTCGATGTCCCGGGCGTCAAGGTCTGGGGCAAGACGGGTACCGCCACCGCGCCGGCGATCGTGCACAAGGGCGAGGTTCTCCGGCGGGGCGACCACTCCTGGTTCGTGCTCCTCTGCGGGCGCGACAGGCCGAGGTACGCCATCGCCGTCGTCGCCGAGTACGGCGGCTCGGGCGGACGCGTCTCCGGACCCATCGCCAACCAGATCGTCCACGCCCTCGTCCAAGAGGGATACCTGTGAACTTCGCCCTGATCGAGTCGATCATCCGGGGCGGCTACGGCGGCACGGGCTCCCTGCGCAGAAATCTGTCGATCGTGCACTGGGGATGGGTGACGCTGCTCGCCTCGCTCGCGCTCTCGCTCATCGGGCTCTACGCGATCGACATCGCCGAAGCCGCGACCATCGATCGAAGCCCCTCGGGCACGACGATCCGTCAGGCGATCTTTCTCGGTGTCGGAGTGGGGGCGGCGTTGTTCTGGACGGTGCCGCACTTTCGATTGCTGCGGTTCATCGCATGGCCCGCGTACATCGCGTGCATCGGCTTGCTCGTTTTCCTTCTCGTTCCCTTTGTGCCCGAGTCGATTGTCACGCCGCGCAACGGCGCACGCGGCTGGATCAACATGGGCGTGACGGACTTCCAGCCAGCCGAGGTGACGAAGATCGCCTTCACGCTGACTGTCGCGGGATTTCTGCGCTACCGACGCGAGCACACGCGTCTGCGCGGGCTCATCGCACCGGGGCTGATCGCGGCGGTCCCCGTCGGGCTCATCACACTCCAGCCCGACCTCGGCTCCGCGTCGCTCTTCGTGCCGAGCCTGTTCGCGATGCTGCTCGCGGGCGGCGCGAGGCTGCGCCACCTTGTGCTGATCGTGCTCATCGCGACGGCCGCCGCCCCGGCGTCGTGGCCCTTGCTCAGGCCGCACCAAAAAACGCGCATCGTCGCGATCATGCAGCAGATCCGCGGCTCCGACGAGGGCGCCCAGGACATCAACTTTCAGAGCTTCACCGCCCAGCGCCTCGTCGGCGCCGGGCGGCTGACGGGCAACTCCGACGCCAGCTCGCGCGCACTCGTCCGCTACAACGGATTACCCGAGGCGCACAACGACATGGTCTTCGCCGTCATCTGCCTGCGGTTCGGACTCCTCGGGGGCGTGGCGGTGCTCCTGCTCTACCTCATCTGGGCCGCCTCGGCGCTCATGACGGCCTGGTACTGCCGCGAGCCCTTCGGGCGGGTGCTCATCGTCGGGCTCACCGCGTTCATCGCCACCCAGGCGCTCATCAACATCGGGATGACTGTCGGGCTCGTGCCCATCATCGGGATCACGCTGCCCTTCGTCAGCTACGGCGGGTCGAGCATGCTCACCAGCTGGCTCATGACCGGGCTCGTCATGAACGTCGGCTTTCGCCGTCCCGACAGCACTATGGTCAGGGGCGACCTGCTGGAGCCCGCCCGATGATCCCCGCGACCGACGAATTCAATGACGCCTGCGCCGAGATGGGCATCGAGCTCGAGACGGGCGAGCCCGAGCGATTGCGCTCTTTCCTTGATCTGCTCTATCAGGCCAACGAGACGACGAACCTCACCGCGATCAAGGACGAGCACGAGGCGTGGATGAAGCACATCTTCGACGCGCTCACGCTCCTGCCCGTGATCAGCGAGGTCGAACCCGCGGGCGAGCACCTCGCCGTCTGCGACGTCGGCTCGGGCGGCGGCGTGCCCGCGATCCCGCTGGCGATCGTCTGCCCGGATGCACGGTTCACGCTCCTCGAAGCGACCGGGCGCAAGGTCGAGCTGCTCCGTCACTTTGCGCAGCAGCTCGGACTCAGCAACGTGAACGTCATCAACAGCCGCGCCGAGCGCGAGGCAGCTTTCGGGTCGGGCGAGCTGCGCGACCGGTTCGATCTCGTCACCGCGCGGGCGCTCGGGCGCATCGCCGTGGCTTCCGAGCTGTGCGTGCCGCTCGCGCGTGAGGGCGGCATCGTCGCGCTCATCAAGGGGCAGAAGGCCGACGAGGAACTCACCGAGGCGAAGGCCGCCCTGCACATGCTCCACGCGGTTCACACCGGGACGATCGACACCAAGACCGGGCGCATCGTGATCCTGGAGAAGGCCCGGCGCACGCCCAAGGTCTACCCACGCCGCGACGGCGAGCCGAAGCGTTCGCCGCTGGGTGTCAAGAAGGCCTGATCACTTCCCGGTCGATTCCCACCGGCTCGCGATCGTTTCCCACATGGCCTTGTCACCGTCCCAGTAGAACGTGTGCGGCATGCCGTCGATCACGAGGATCTCGGCGTCCGAGCCTCGTTCCTCCATCGATTCCTTGAGCATGCCGACCGCTTCGCCCAGGTAGAAGTTGTCCATCTCGCCTCCGAAGACGTGCAGCTTGCCGGCGAGTTCGTCCCCGATCTCGTCCCACTCGCGCCCGAGCTTGGCGTTGATGTCGTACTTCTTCCAGGCATTGACAACGCTCGGGTCGACTTCGCCCGTATCGAGGTCGAACACGCGCACCGGCGTGCCATCGTCCTGCGCCGGGCTGAAGACCGCTTCGAACGAGCGGATCTGCCCGCCCGGCCCGAGCACACGCTCGCGCGCGATGAAGTCCTTCGCCCAGAACATCACCTCGTCGCCCCGCCTGCCGAGCGGACGGGGGTTGCCGTCTGCGTCGGTGTACATGTTCGCGCCGTCCTCGTAGAGGTTGACGGTCTGGAACGCGTGGAAGTCGACCGGGTCGGGCACGTGGCTCCACACGCCCGCGAAGACGTCGGGGTACTCGACCTGGAGCCACAGGCTCCCCCAGCCGCCCGAGCTGATGCCCGTGACATAGCGATGCTCGGGATTCTGCGCACCGCGGTACTCGGCTTCGAGGGCCGGGATGAGCTCGGTCGTGAGCGCCTCGCCCCACGGGCCGGTCGTCGCGCTGTCGGCGAACACCGAGTGCCCCCAGTAATTCGTTGCATCCAAGCCGACGACGATCGTGTCGCCCACGAGCTCCTTGTGCGGCATGCCGCCGAGGTATCGCAGGACTTCGCCCTCGTCGCCGCCGAAGCCCGTGACGTAGTACACCACCGGGTACGTGCGCTCGCCGTCGGCGTTCCATGAATCGGGCAGCGTCACCGAGGCCCGCATCTCGACAGGGCGATGATGGAATTCGCTGAGGAGCTTGCTCTCGATCGTGAAGAGCTTGGTCTGGTCCGTCTCTGTGAAGGGCGTTTCGGTGACGGTCTTATCGAGCGTGAACGAGCCGATCACGCCATCGTCGTTCGCATGGCCCATATCGAGCGTGACGGGCGCGGAGTACAGGTCGCCCGCGCCCTCGCCGGGCCTCGGCGAATCGGGGTTCACGCGCGCCACGACCTGGGCCGACCACTCGCCCGAGCGCCAGGCGTCGCCCACACTCTCGGGCGCGTGCGACAGGTCGAATCCCTCGAGCACGATCTCCTCGCCCGGCCTGACGTTCCGCACGTCCCACGCGACCAGCGGCGGCGGGTTGAACCACGCGTTCATGCGCTGGATCGGCTCGCTGTCCTTGGGCCCGAGCACGAGATAGACGCGTCCGGTGTACGGCCCATTGATCACGCCATCGTCAAACGTGACTGCGATCTTGCCCGGCTGGGCGAACGCGGGCAGGGCGACGATCAGGGCAGCGATGGTGGTGATTTGACGCACGAGATTCTCCGTTTGAGGGCGAGTGCCCCTCGTACACTCTACACGTGTTGACGCCGACGGATGCACTCTCGAACGACGGGCCCATCGCGCGGATGCTGGGCGAGGGCTTCGAGGCTCGCCCGGAGCAGACCCAGATGGCCTCGGCGGTCGCGCGGGCGATGGACAAGGGCGGGCGCCTGCTCGCCGAGGCGGGCACGGGCGTCGGCAAGAGCTACGCCTATCTCCTGCCGGCGATTCAACGCTGCGTCGACTTTGGCGAGACTGTGGTCGTCGCAACCAACACCATCGCGCTGCAGGAGCAGATCGTCCGCAAGGACATCCCGATGCTCATGGAGGCGCTCGGGCTCGGCAAGGCCGACGCGGAAGGACCGACCGAGCACGACCCGATGGCGACCCTCCGCCCAGCGCTCGTCAAGGGCCGGGGCAACTACCTGAGCATCCGAAGGCTCGAGCAGGCCAGCAAACGCCAGGACAAGCTCTTCGTCGACGGCGTCGCCCGAGGCTCGCTCCATGTCATCGAAGACTGGGCCCACCAGACCACAGACGGCACACTGACGAGCCTCCCGCAGCTCGATCGACCCGGTGTGTGGGACCACGTGCGTTCGGACTCGGCCAACTGCATGGGTCGGCGCTGCCCGAACTACGAGGTTTGTTTTTACCAGAAAGCCCGTCGGAAGATGGAGCGCTCGAACCTGCTCGTCTGCAACCACGCGCTGTTCTTCAGCGACCTGGCGCTCCGGACGCGCGGCGTCGGATTCCTGCCACGCTACGACCATGTCATCCTCGACGAGGCGCACATGGTCGAGGACGTCGCGAGCGAGCACTTCGGCGTCTCGCTCACCGAGGGGCGCGTGAACCACCTGTTGTCGCTCTTGTTCATCGAGAAGGGCGCCAAGGGGTTCCTGCCGCAATTGAGCCTCTTGACGAGCGACATGGAAGCGGTGAACAAGGCGCTGGCCGCGGTCGCCGACGCAAGGGATGCGAGCGGGGCGTTCTTCGAGTCGTTGCTTTTCTGGCACGACGGGCATCGCGGCGGGGGCGGGCGCGTCCGCGAGGCTGGGATCGTGGAGAACGTGCTCTCGCCGATCTTTGCGCAGCTGGCGACTCGGCTGCGATTGCTGCGAGACGTCTGCACGCACGAGGCGGACAAGTTCGAGTTGGCCTCATACGCCGAGCGTGCGAGCGATATCGCCGAGGCAGCCCACGCGCTCGTCGAGCAGACGATCAAGGGGTGCGCGTACTGGGTCGAGGTCTCGCGTTCACCGGGCAGGCGTGCGCCGAACATCTCGTTCGCGTGCTCGCCCGTGGAGGTGGGGCCCATCCTGCGCGAGGCGCTCTTCCGCGAGGTCAAGGGCGAGGAAGAAGCGCCGGGGCCAAGGTCCGTGACGCTCGCGAGCGCGACGCTCACGACACGGGCGATTGCATCGGATGAGCCGAGCGAGCGAGCCGAGCTGGCATTCGCACACATCATCGACCGCCTCGGGTGCGAGGGCGCGGGCGTGCTGCAGCTCGGGAGCCCGTTCGATCATGCTTCGCAGGTCGAACTTATTGTCGACACGACGATGCCCAGCCCGACGTACACCGCGCCCAACGACCGGCACTCGTCGAGTGCGAGCGACTATCACACCGAGCTCTCACGACGCATCCTGTCGCACGTCGAGCAGACCGACGGCGGCGCGTTTGTGCTCTTTACAAGTTTCGCATCGCTCTATGCCGTCGCGGACACGCTCGGGCGCGATCTGCTCGAACTGGATATCCCGCTTCTGGCGCAGGGTCGCGATGGTTCGCGCACGCAGATTCTTGAACGCTTCAAGGCCGACCCGCGATCGGTCCTGCTCGGGGCTGCGAGCTTCTGGCAGGGCGTGGATGTTCGGGGCGATGCGCTGCGGAGCGTGATCATCACGCGGCTGCCCTTTGATCCGCCGGGCAGGCCGCTGACCGAAGCTCGGCTCGAACGCATCAAGGAGCACGGGCGCGACCCGTTCCGTGAGGAGTCGCTCCCGCGCGCGATCATCCGGTTCAAGCAGGGCTTCGGGCGTCTCATCCGGAGTCAGTCCGACAGGGGCCGGGTCGTCGTGCTCGACCCGAGGCTCATCACGTCGAACTACGGCAAGCTCTTTCTGGCGGCCCTGCCCGCGGGGGTGCGGCCCGTCCGGATCGACGGCAGTAAGCCCCTTCCCGCACCCCGCGATGAGGCTCCTCCAGAAGCTGGCACACCCGAGCCCAAACGCCACGTTCAGCGATTCGAGCCGGACGATCTGCCTTTCTGAATTCTGAACTTACGAATACCCGAACATAATCCTTCCAAAACTGACAATCCGGGGAGCCCGCGCTACGCTCTGCGTCCCCGCCCGTTTCGGAGGCGGGAACCAACCGGAGGAGCAACTGCATGCTGGGCCGAGTCTTCAAGGCGTACGACATCCGTGGCACCTACCCCGACCTACTCACCGACCAGATGGCCTGGCAGATCGGCTTCGGCTCATCGCAGTTTCTACTGGGCGACGCCGAGGCCGACGGCGACACGACACCGATGATGAAGAACATCGTCGTCGGGCGCGACATGCGGCTCTCGAGCCCCACGCTCACCGAGCGTCTCATCAAGGGCATCACCGATCAGGGCGGCTCGGTCATCGACCTCGGCATGGTCGACACCTCGATGATTTATTTTGCCGTCAATTACTTCGACTGCGCCGGCGGCGTCATGGTGACCGCGAGCCACAACCCGCCGCAGTACAACGGCTTCAAGATCTCCAAGCGCAAGGCCAAGCCCGTGGGCGAGGCGACGGGCCTGGCGCTCATCCGCAAGCACGCGGCGATGGTCGACCGCACAGGCGCGGCCGCAGCGCCGCCCGCGCACGCCGGCAAGTCCGAGCAGCGCGACCTCTGGGGCCCGTACTCCAAGCACGTGCTCGGTTTCCTCGACCTTGCGGGCAAGAAGCTCAAGATCGTCATCGACTCCTCCAACGGCATGGCCGGCACGATGATCCCCAAGATCTTCGGGAAAAAGGGCGAGAATGTCGCGGGGCTTGAGATCATCGAGCTCAACTTCGACAATACCAAGGGCGAGTTCGTACACGAGCCCAACCCGCTCGTCGCGTCGAACGTGCGCCAGCTGCAAGAAGCCGTCGTTGAGCACGGTGCGGACGTGGGCTTTTGCTACGATGGCGACGCCGACCGGTGCGTCGCGGTGGACGAGAAGGGCAGCATCGTCGGGTGCGATCACCTGACCGCGGTCATGGCACCTTTCTTTCTCGAGCAGGCGCCCGGCGCGGCGGTCGTGTACGACCTGCGCTCGAGCAAGGCGGTCGAGGAGGAGATCGAGAAGGCCGGCGGCGAGCCCATCAAGGGACGCGTCGGGCACGTCTTCATGAAGCAGGAACTGGCCGACTCCGAGGGTATCTTCGGCGGCGAGCTCTCGGGTCACTTCTACTTCCGCGACAACTTCAACGCCGACTCCGGCGCGATCGCCATGTGCTCGCTGCTCTCTCAGCTCGCCCAGAGCGGCAAGAAGCTGAGCGAACTCGTGAAGCCCGTCGCCCGCTATGCGCAGTCGGGTGAGATCAACTTCGAGAACGAGAACCCGGACGAGGCGCTCGCCAATGCCATCGAGGAGCTCGGCCCGGGTAGCGATATTGATGCCGACATCGAGGAGCTCGACGGCGTGACGCTCGATTGCTTCGAGAAAGAGGGTTGGTGGTGCAACATCCGCAAGAGCAACACCGAGCCGCTCCTGCGCCTGAACGCCGAAGCGCGCGATGCGGCGACGCTTGAGAGAGCCTTGGCCATCATCGAGCCCCTGCTCGGCACACGCGTCGCGCACTGAGTACCCTGTAAGAGGAGCGGGGACCCTGGCGGAGGCGGCATGAATCTGCAGCAGTTCTTCGATCACTGGTCCATCGTCGAGAACCCTTTCCGGGGCGAGGAAGCACGCCAGGACGCGGTGTTCAGCCGACTCTCGCAGCTCGACGCCGCGGGCAGGCCCAAGGCTGCGCACTCCGACTTCGAGAAGATCATCGGCAGGCTCGAGTATCCGTCTACGTCGATCGTGTTCGGCGAGAAGGGCTCGGGCAAGACCGCGATCCGCATGCAGATCGCGCGCCGGATCGCCGAGCACAACCGGGCCAACCCCGAGAAGAAGGTCATGCTCGTTGCCTATGACGAGCTCAACACGCTCCTCGATCAGTTCCACCAGCGCTACGGCGGCGGGGGGGACATCCAGGACTGCCTCTCACGCATCAGGCTCGTCGACCACATCGACGGCATCCTGATGCGCAGCGTGCCCGGTGTCGTCGACGGTATCATCGGCGAGACCGCGTCGGGTCGATCGCAGGATCTGGGCGAGCACGTCCGGCGCACGGCGCGTGGCCTCGACCCGACGAGCCGCAAGGACTTGCTCCTGCTGCAGTCGCTCTATGACCGTCCCGACCGCGCGCACGAACGCACTGCCAAGCTCCGCCGCGCATTGCGGCTGCCGCTGCCCCTGCCGAGGCTCGTCTGGAGCGCCCTGGCCTACGCGGGCTGGCTTCTGCCCGCGGGCGTGCTCGTCGCGTTCATCCTCCTGAAGGGTGACTACGACAACCTGTTGTGGCAGGGTCTTTTCTTCGGATCGGTTCTGCTCTGGTTCGTATTCCTGCTCAAACGCGTCCTCTGGGACGCATTGGCGATGAAGCGTCTTGTGCGGCGCGTGCGTCGACAGATCCGTTCATCGACACGCTCGGACCTCAGCTACATCCAGTCGCTCCGCCAGATCGACCCCGCGGTCCTACGCAGCGGCTCGCTCCCGACGACCGACTCCGACGACACCCGCTACGCGCTCTTGGCGAAGTTCCGCCAGGCGATCGCGGGCTTCGGCTATCAAGCGATTGTCGTCGTCGTCGACCGCGTCGACGAACCCACGCTCATCAACGGCGACGCCAACCGCATGCGGGCCGTCGTCTGGCCCATGTTCAACAACAAGTTCCTCCAGCAGGAAGGCCTCGGCATCAAGATGCTGCTGCCCATCGAGCTGCGCCACGCGCTCTTCAAGGAATCGTCGAGCTTCTTCCAGGAAGCACGCCTCGACAAGCAGAACCTTGTCGAACGCCTCACTTGGTCGGGCCCGACGCTCTATGACCTCTGCGAGGCGCGCCTCGCCGCGTGCCTGGCCGAGGGGGCCCAGCCGATCGCGCTGCTTGATTTGTTCGCCGAGGACGTGACGCGTCAGGACTTGGTCGATGCACTTGAGCAGATGCACCAGCCGCGCGACGCGTTCAAGTTCCTGTACGCGTGCCTGAACGAGCACTGCTCGAACGTGACGTCGCAGGAGCAGTCGTTCCGCGTGCCGAGGCTCGTGCTCGAATCGGTCCGGCGTCAGCAAGCCGAGCGCGTGCAGCAACTCTACCGCGGCATCGGCCCGGCATGAGTGCTCGCGTCGGACTCGTCACCTGTCTGATCATGCCCGAACCGGATCCAGATGCGGATCTGATGCTTGAACTGTTGCACAGTGCAGGCGTGGATGCTCAGCACGCCGCTTGGAACGACGCCACCGAGGATTGGTCGGCGTTCGACCTTTGTGTGATCCGCTCGACCTGGGATTACTACTTGGACGCGGACCAGTTCCTGCAGTGGATCGAACTCGCCGAGAGCCGGACACATCTCGAGAACCATCCAGAGATCGTGCGATGGAACATTCACAAACGCTACCTGACCCAGCTCGAATCGGCGGGATTGCCCATCGTGCCGACGGTGTTTATCGATCGAGAGAACGAGCTCCCGCTCGAAGCGCTGCTGGATGGGAAGGGCTGGGACGACATCGTTATCAAGCCGGCGATCTCCGCGGGCAGCAACGAAACATTCCGCTTCGGCGCCGATGCCTTTCTTCAAGCCGATGCTTTCCTGCTCCGGCACACGCCGCACCGCGACATGATGATCCAACCCTACCTGAAGAGCGTCGAATCCGGTGGCGAGCGATCAACGATCTTCATCAACGGCTCGTGCTCGCACGTGATCGAGAAGAAGCCGCGCTTTCAGGGTGACGACGAGAGCGTCTCGGGCGAGCTGCCCGTCACCGACGAAGAGCGCGACATGCTCGGGCGGGCACTCGAACTGCTCCCCGAGCCCGTCATGTACGCACGTCTCGACACGATGCGCGATGGCGACGGCTCGCGCCTGATCTCCGAGCTCGAACTCATCGAGCCCTCGCTCTTTCTGCTGCAGTCCGAGACCGCACAGAAGGCGTTTGTTGATGCGGTCAAGAACGCGATCAGCCGTTAATCCAGCGGCTCAAGCCTTGCGTACTCCAGCACCAGCGTCTTGACGCCGACCGTGCGGAAATCGATCTTGGCGCGTGCGTTCGAGCCGCCTGTCACGTTGACGATCTTGCCCACTCCGAACCGCGGGTGTCGCACCATCGCGCCCTCGCGCAGGCCCGATGCCATCCGGCTGCCCTCTTTGGCGCGCTGCACCTCACGGGCCGAGTCGTAGGCGCGCACCTTTGGCACCTGCGCGTACTCGTCGTCCCAGCTCTCGCCCGTGCCCGAGGTCGGACCGAAGCCGCCGAGCGAGTCGGAGCGGTCGACCATGTGCACGTGCTCGCTGCCGAGTTCGTCGAGGAATCGGCTGGCGATGGTGCGCTCGGAGATGCCCCGGACCGTGCGGTACTTAGCCGCGGTCATGTGCAGATGCTCCATCGCGCGCGTGATGCCCACGAAACAGAGCCGTCGTTCCTCTTCGAGTTCGTGATCGGACGTGTGCGCCCGCGAGTGGGGGAGCACGTTCTCCTCGAGCCCGATCATGCCGACGATCGGGAACTCCAGACCCTTGGCCGCGTGAAGTGTCATGAGTGTGACGGCGCCCGTCTCCGAGTCCGCGGCGTCCGCGTCGGCGACCAGCGCGACCGATTCCAGGTACGCGCGCAGGAGCGCCAGCATGTGCGGCTCCTCTGATCCCACGCCCGCGACCGCCGCGTCGAACTGCATCGGGTCGTCCGCGGGGTCGTAGTTCTCCTCGAACTCCGCCGCCGACGACACGAGCTCGGCGAGGTTGTCGAGCCGGTCTTCATCGGCCTCGTTCTTGGCGGCCTGCGCCTTGTAGTGCGACTCGAGCCCCGACTCCGTGATCACTCGCTCGGCAAGATCCCGCAACGAGCCCGGGATGCTCGCGCCCATGAAGCTGCCCGCGCCGTTCCAGTGGTCCACGGTCGAGACGAACTCCTTCACCGCGTTCTTGGCGCGTGACGAGAGCGCCGAGACCTCGTCCGCGCGGCGGAGAGCCGCGAAGAGAGAGAGACCGCGGTCCGCCGCGAAGGTCTGCAGGAGCCCGAGGGCAGCTTTGCCGATGCCGCGAGCAGGCGTGTTGATCACGCGCAGGAGCGAGACGTCGTCGTCGGAGTTCGCCACGACGCGCAGGTACGCCAGAGCCGTCTTGATCTCCTCGCGTTGGTAGAACGCCGTCCCGCGCACGACGACATACGGCACCTGCGCCCGGCGCAGCTGGTCCTCGACCACGCGTGACAACGCGTTCGTGCGGTAGAACACGGCGCAGTCGTTCCACGACATCGGGCGATCACCGTCGGCGCTCGCCTGGATCAGGTCACGCATCCAGTCGGTGATGATCTCCGCCTCGTGGCGTTCGTCGCGGCAGAGCGTGACAGTCACGCGCTCGCCGCCCGGGCGCTTCGTGAACAGGTCTTTGTGCTTGCGCTGCTTGTTGTTGCGGATCAGCGTGTCGGCGACGCTCAGGATCGGAGCCGTCGAGCGGAAGTTCTCGCCGAGCGGGATGACGCGAGCGCCCTGGAAGCGTTCCTCGAAGTCAAGGATGTTCGTGATGTCCGCACCGCGCCAGCCGTAGATGGCCTGGTCCGGGTCGCCCACCACGAAGATGTTCGGCTTGGCGCCGCGTTCCTCGGGCGTGCCCGCCAGGAGCGAGGCGATCTCGAACTGCGCGCGGTTCGTATCCTGGTACTCGTCGATCAGCATCCATTGCCAGCGGTCCTGGCACTCACGCCGCACATCCGCGTGCTCGCGCAGCAGCTTGGCGGTCAGCAGCAGCAGGTCGTCGAAGTCCACCGCGCCGGCTTTCTTCAGGCCCTTCTGGTAGGCCGTGAAGATCTTGGCGATGTTGCGCGTCGAGAAATCCATCGCCGAGGCCGCGAACATCTCCGCGTCGATGAGCTGGTTCTTCGCGTTGCTGATCACGCTCAGGATCTGCCTCGGTGGGAAGTTGCTGGTCGACAGATCGAGCTCACCGATCAGACGCTTCACCAAGGCCTGCTGGTCGGACGAGTCGTAGATCGAGTAGTCCGGGTTCAATCCCAAGACTTCCGCGTACCGGCGCAGGAGCCTGGCGCACAGGCTGTGGAACGTCGTGACCACGAGCCCGCGCGCGTAGCGTCCCTCGTTGCCCGGCGAGGCGATGACCTTGTCGATGCGCTCACGCATCTCGGCGGCGGCTTTGTTCGTGAACGTCAGCGCCAGGATCGACCACGCCGGCACGCCCTGCTCGATGAGGTACGCGATCCGGCGTGTGATCACGCGCGTCTTGCCCGAGCCGGCCGCGGCGAGCACCAGCACCGGGCCCTCGAGCGCCGAGGCCGCGGCGCGTTGCGCCTCCGTCAACCCATCCAGGAGAGGCGATCCGTTCTCTGTCTTCTCGTCGAGGTCGGGCATCGCTTGAGCGTAGGGGCGATCAGCCCTTGCCGGCGACGTGCGGCGTGGTCGCCGAACGCGTGATCAGCGCCACACTCTCGGGCAGCATCGAGGCCACCTTGCCCACGACGTCCACGTCCAGCTTGCGGGCGAAGAACGAGCGCTGCGTCTTACCCATGATCAGCGTGTCGCACCCGTGCGTGACGGTGTAGTCGAGGATCTCCTCGGTGATCTCCGGGCTTGTGACGTAGATCGGCACGAACGGCACGCCCGCCTCATGCGCCAGGACCGCGGTCGTCCCGAGCGCTTCCTGCGCCTGCGGGTCTTCCGCGACGTTTGGCACGCGGCCAGGTGTGATGTCCATGATGCGCAGCGAGCGGACGTAGATCGCGTATAGTGTCGCGCCGCGACGCTTGGCCATGTCAACGGCGAACTCCGACTGGTTCCGGCCCCTCGCCGCCAGCATGATCGCGGGGCGGCTCGCGTCGATCGTGATCGTCGGCTTCTCGAGCTCGGCGAGCCAGCCCTTGTCGGGCGCCGCCATCGGCTCGACGACCTTGGCCTTCTGCTTCGAGAGCACCCACCGCGACCCGAGCGCGACCGCGACGAGCCCGCCGCTGAAGGCTGTCGAGACCCACTGCGTGACGCCGATCGTGACAGAGACCGCCAGCAGGAAGACCGCGATCCCCGCGATCCCGAGCCGGCTGAGCATGCCGAGTTTGAGATCCTTGTTGAGCGCGACCGAGCTCATCGTCACCGTGATCGCGCCGCACACACCCAGCACGTAGAGCTTGGCGAGCACCGTCACATCCTGCTCGATGATCAGCACACCCGCGGGGATGACGAGCGACACAATGAGCCCTACCCAGGGCACGCCCGAGTAGTTGAGCTTGGTCAGCTTGTGCGGCAGCTCCTTGTCCTGCGCCATCGCAAAGAGCACCGAGACCATCGCCATGATCGCCGTGTTCGTGGCGCTCAAGAGCAAGAGCCCGAAGGCGATGCCCGCGACATTGCCGGCGACGACACCGGCGTGCTCGCCGAACATCCTCTCCCCGCCCTCGCCTGCGATCACACGCATCGAGGCGTTGGTGTATTTCTCGACTTCGTCTTTCACCTGCTCAAACTTCTCGGGCAGAATCTCGCCCGATTCGACCCGCGCTTCGTACTGCTCAAGCTGGTGGATGTGCGGGTGATGCGTCTCGGCGAGCGTGTGCCCGTCGACCGCGTAGCTCAGACCGGCGAGCGCCAGCCCGAAGAACATGTTGAGCGCGACCACCTCGATCGTGACGGGCCAGATCGTCTTCTTGGCCGTCTTCTCGACGGGGTGATTCATGAGGCCCGTCATGTTGGCGACCGCCTCGACACCGGCGAGCGCCAGGCAGATGCCTGTGAAGGCAATCCAGATCTCACCCGGGCTGCTCTCGCGCAGGAACGAGAACTCGATCGTGCCGAGGCCCTCGATGAAGAACGGGATCGAGAGCACCGCCATCACTGCCGAAACGCCGAGGGCCACGAACGCCACGATGAGTGCGAACCGTCCGGCGGCTCGAGCGCCGAACCAGTTGATGAAGCCGACAAACGCGAGGGTGACAAGCGAGAGCGGCAGCGTCAGCCAGTGGGGGGTGCCGAAGTAGTGGAAGGCCTCCACGACGCTGATCGCCGCGGTCATGATGTAGCCCGAAAGCAGGAGCGTCGATCCGACGACCGAGAGCGTGGGGCTCAGTTGGCGGGCGGCGGTGTAGACACCGCCGCCGTCTGGAAATGCTTTGCAGACAATGGTGTACGCCCAGCTGACCGCGATCATCAAGAGGCCGATGGCAGCCAGATACAGGACGCTCGCGTGGGCCGTGTACAGAAACGCCAGGCCGAGGACATAGAGCCGGCTGGTGCCCCAGTCGCCGTAGAGCAGCGGGCCCGCGTGGAACCACTTGAGGTTTCTTGGCCTGGATTCGGTGACGAGCATCGTTCGAGTGGGGCCTTTCGCTCGGGGCCGGAGTATAGAGCCCTCGGCCGATGGATCCGACCGGGCCTCCCGAACGGACTAAGCTTTGACAGCCACACGCGATCTCGGTAGCGTGGGCACCCGCGAGAGGATCAACCGCGCACTCGGACAACGATGGCACCACCACACAACGGCAACCTCGACGATACCTCTCCCATGAAGGACCCCTCGGGGAAGACCCGCCCGGTCCCCGCGCCGACAGTGGCGGAGGCCGAGGAGGCTCTCCACGAGGCCGCCAAGGGCAACACCAACATCGACACGCTCGTCGGCCGGCTCGTCATCGATCAGGGCCTGGCGACACAGGACGAGGTCCAGCACTGCCTCGAGCAGGCCAACCAGCTCCGCAGCGAGGCGAACCAGGCTTCGCTCGTCCAGATCCTCGTCGACAACCAGTACGTCACTCAGCGTCAGATCGCCAGGCTCCGCCGGATCATCGAGGCCGAGCGATCGGGGCAGAAGATCCCGGGCTTCCGCATCCTCGGCAAGCTCGGCGCGGGCGCGATGGCGACGGTTTTCAAGGCCAACCAGCTCTCGCTCGACCGCACCGTCGCGATCAAGGTGCTGCCCCGCAAGTTCAGCGACAACCCGCAGTTCATCGAGCGTTTCTACGCCGAGGGCCGGGCCGCCGCGTCGCTCAACCACCCCAACATCGTCCAGGCGTTCGACGTCGGCAAAGCGGGCGAGTTCCACTACTTTGTGATGGAATACGTCGACGGGCGAACCGTCTACGACGACATCACTAAGCAGAAGCGGTTCGCCGAGAAGGACGCGATCGAGGTCATCATGCAGGTCGCTGAGGCGCTCCTGCACGCCCACGAGAAGGGCCTGATCCACCGCGACGTGAAGCCCAAGAACGTGATGATCACGAAGGACGGCGTCGTCAAGCTCGCCGACATGGGCCTCGCCCGCGCCGTCTCTGATAAGGAGGCCGCCGAGGCCGAGGCGGGCAAGGCGTTCGGCACGCCGTACTACATCTCGCCCGAGCAGATCCGCGGCGAGCGTGAGATCGGCCCGCCTGCCGACATCTACTCGCTGGGTGCGACCTTCTACCACATGGTGACGGGGGCCGTGCCCTTTGAGGGCAAGAACCCCTCAGCCGTGATGCACAAGCATCTCAAGGCCGAGCTCGTCCCCCCGGATCATGTGAACCCGAAGCTCTCCGCCGGCGTCTCCGAGATCATCGAGATGATGATGGCCAAGAGCCCCGCCAGGCGGTATCAGTCCTGCAAGGATTTGCTGATCGACCTCCGTGCGGTTCACAAGGGCGAGCAGCCGCCCCTGGCCCACAAGGACATCCTGGGAGAGGCCGATCTGGCCGCCGTTGCGGCCGCCGAGGCTTCTGCCCAGTCGGCCGAGATCCCGATCGACCAGACCCGGGGCCAGGACGTCCGCCCCTGGCTCATGACCGCCTTCATCGTCACCCTCTGCATTGCCCTGATCAGCCTTCTCGGCAACATCATCCTGATCGCCAAGTGACGTTCGAGGCGTTCCAGCCCGGGTTTTCCTTGTCGGACAGGCCCAAAGGGCTTACCCTCTGGCAGATGACAAGGCCGACGCCTGAACATATTCCTACCGTGAATTGCCCGTGTGCTTCGTGTCGGCACGCGGTTTGCCGCTCTTCATGATCCGCGGCTTCGTACATGTCGATGGTATTTCTGAACTCATCGCCACGGGCGTTGCCTGGATGTGTGAGTACTCAACGCCGTGATCCGGCCATTCGTACAAGTTTGAAAGCGAGCCCCGGCGCCGATGGTCGCCGCTGCCGGGGGTCATGGAAACGCCGCGACCGAATTCGGAGTCAGACTCATCGCTCGCAGACAATTCTTTCGTGAAACCGGACCCGTCAAGCGGACCCGCGTGAACCACATGATCCGCATCAGTCCGATCCGGCTGATCGGGCCGGAAAATGAGCAGATCGGCGTCATCGAGACGCACCAGGCGCTCCGCATGGCGGAGGAGGCAGGGCTCGACCTCGTCGAGGTGGTGCCCGACGGCCGCCCGCCGGTCTGCAAGATCATGGACTACGGCAAGTACAAGTACGAGCTCTCCAAAAAGAAGCAGCCCTCGACCAAGGGCAACGAACTCAAAGAGATCAGGCTCGGCCGGTCCATCAAGATCGACAAGCACGACCTTGAGATCCGCACCCACCAGGCGCGCCGATTCTTGATGGACGGGCACAAGGTGCAGGTTATCCAGCGGTTCAAGGGCCGCGAGTTCGCGCACAAGGATCTCGGTCTGGCGAACATGCGCGAGTTCTACGAGGCGCTCGAAGACATCTGCAAGGTCGAGCAGCCGCCGCGTCCGTTCGGTCGGCAGTTCACGATGCTGCTTGCGCCGGACAAGGCCCGTGTCGAGTCGGCCCGTCGCAAGCTCGAGCGTGAGGCCGCCGCCGAGCACGCCGAGGCACAGGCCAAGCTCGACGCCGAGATCGCCGCGCTCGATGCGCGCCAGGCACAGGAGGCGGATGACGACGACGACGAGCTGACCCCCGAGGAGATCGCCGAGCAGGAAGCCCTTGAGAAGGTCGAGAAGACCCGCAAGGGCAAGCAGCGCGACAAGCGGGCGGTGAACCCGGTCGACGACGAGATCGCCGAACTCTTGGGCGATTAACACGAGGCCTAAGGCACAAGGCACCGGGAGATGCAGCCGCATCTTCCGGTGCTTTTTTGTCGGCTCAATGTCTCGATTTCAGCGACGCCGGTGCCGACCGAAGGTGGGCGCACATCCGAGGGCGATCAGCACGCACGAAGCCGGGGCGGGCACGACCGCGTCCCCGAACGAGAGTGCATGCCCGCCGCTCTCAGAGCCCGGGCGTGCAAACTCGACGCCGAAGCTCGTGAAAGCATCGCCCGCAATGCGGACGGTCGCGTAGTTGTCGGAGGCCGCGTTGGGCAGGTCGCTGGCGACGCCGCTGAGTCGGAGTCCGCTGAGCGGGTTCGCCGGCCCAAATGGGCTGGCTTCCACGAGCGAGAGTGTGGTGCCGCTCTGGATCACAAAGTCGTCGCGTTCGCCAAGATCGAGGTCGTACGCGCGGATGTCGAGCGATGTGATCGGGTTCTCCCACTCGACGGTCAGAATGCCCAAGCCTGTACCGCGTTCACCGAGCCCGATCAGGTGCGTCGAGCCCCAGTTCGTCACGATACCTTCATTCTTGAAATTGCCTGAATAGGTCAGCGTTACCTCGCCCAGCAGCGGATCGGTGTATGTAAAGGGGTTGCTTCCGTTGAGCGTGACGTTCGACCAGTCGGGAAAGTCAGCGTGCGCCGCGCCGACACAAGCGATAGACAGACTGACAAACAGCGATTTCTTCGGCATGGCTCTCTCTCCTCTCAGCCTCAATTGGAAGGGAGTGCCCACGCTACATCATGCGAGCGGCGGCTCAAAGACAAAATCGCACTCAGATATCTGAAAGGGCTCTGGAAGCTTGGATGCAGATCGTTATCGAACCTTGCTCGGCTCTAAATCAGTCATGCCGCAACGCCACGATTGGATCCTGCTTCGAGGCCTTCATCGCGGGGTACAACCCGAAGATCAAGCCCGTCAGCGACGCGACCGTGAAGGCGACGATCATCGACCATGGCGTCAGCGCGATCGGCGCCTGCACGTCCGGTGGCACCAGCTTCCCGATCACGGGCCAGGTCGGAAGTGTGGGGGTCACCCAGCCGATGAGCAGACTCCCACCGACGCCCACGCCGATGCCAACGAGCCCGCCGATCATGCTCAAGACGCCCGTCTCGACGAGGAACTGCCAGACGATGTGCTTGCGCGTCGCGCCGAGCGATCGGCGGATGCCGATCTCACGCGTGCGTTCGGTGACATTGGCGAGCATGATGTTCATGATCCCGATGCCGCCCACGAGGAGCGAAATCCCCGCGATGGCGCTCAGCGTCACGGTCCACGTCAGCGCCTGACGCCGCGCTTCCTCGAGTAGCTCGTACGGCACGATCAGCCCGATGTCCTCCATCTTGGGGTGACGCACCTCCAGCAATCGGCGCATCAGGTCGGCGTCCGTCAGCACATCCTCGCGCCCGGCGCTCTGGACGTACACCTCGGCGACCTCGACCTCGCTCGCCTGGAACGTGCCCGAGCCGCGCCGGACGACCATGTCGCCGAACGTTGCGCGGGCCGTCGTCATCGGGATATGGACGTCGAGATTCAGATCGCGCCCGACCAGGGCCGCGCCCGCGCCGCCCGAGAGCCCGATCGGGGCGAGCACGCCGATGACTTTGAATGTCTTCTCATCGATCCGGAGCGTCTCGCCAACCGGGTCTTCGAGATGGAAGAACTCCTTGGCGATCTCCGACCCGATCACGCACACCATCGCCCGCGCGTCGAGGTCCGCCTGCGTGAGGTACCGACCGCGTTCGAGCTTGAGCTGCGCGACCTCGAACATGTCTGGCGTCGTGCCGAAGGCCTGGCTCGTCTTGCGTTTGTCGCCCCGGAGCACCTGCGAGCCGAGCTCCTTGAGCGGCACGATCGCGGTCGCGTGGGGGAACATCTCCTCGATGACGCCGAGGTCGGTGCGGGTCAGGCCGAATTTCGAGGTGAAGCTCTGGTTGCTCTGGCCCTGCTGATCGGCCTGCGGCGGCTTCTGGGAGCGAATAATGATGTTCCGGGCGCCGAGCCGCTCGATCTGCATCAGGGCCTGGGCTTTGGAGCCTTCGCCGATGGAAACCATCGTGACGACCGCCGAGACGCCGATGATGATGCCAAGGGCCGTGAGGAACGACCGGAGCATGTGCAGGCGCAGATTAGAGAGCCCAAGCCGAATGGTTTCGAGCAGGAACGTCATCTCGAACAGGATCCCCTTGAGCCGAGGGCGAACTACGCCCGCAGGATGCTACCACCCAAAGCCTCTCCGGTGGCGAGCGGGGGATCTCCGATGACCGCCGTCCGCGTCACACACGAAGAAGACACCGCCCAGGGCTGGTCCCACCAGGTCGAGATGAAACCAGACACTGGCCGCCCGGTCTTTTTTACCGTCCGACTCAGCTTCCATGACTACGAGTACTGGTCCGGGGGCGTCCGCCCGCCCGAGCAGGTGACGATCAGCCTCGTCGAGTGTCTCATTGCACCGAGCGAGGGTGCCAGTGTCCCCAATCCTCTGCCCGAGTGCTTCGACGCCTCGACCGCCCGTCTCTGGATGCCGGGTCTCGACGCCTGCATGCGCACCGGTTCCTGGCACTAGTCTTCGATCGTCTCACCTTCAATCAGCCTCGGGCTGTGCGCCGGCAGCGTGATCTCCGCCAACTCGAGCAGGTGGTAGCGCACCGCGACGCGCCCGGCGAGCTGATCCGGCACGGCGAACGTCACACGCACACGCGCCGGCCCATCGATCTGTAGATCATCGTCCTCGTTCATCTTGCGCCCGAAGGTGAGGCCCTCAGCGTCGACCCGTTCGACCCTGAGCGGCCTCGCCTGCGGGATCGAGAAAATCGCCATCACACCCTGCCGCTTCGGATCGATCACCACGCCCGGCTCCATGAGCGACAGCAACACCGGGTACCACATGCCTCCGACTTCTTCGATTCTTTCTCGTGAATCTGCGACACTCGCCGGATCTGGATGCACCGTCATGTCGACGCACACGAACCGATCGCCGAGCACCGAGAGATCGATTGGTTCGCCTTCCTCCTCATCAAAGGCGTTTGAATCTGTCGGTGCTTCGCAACGATTGACGCTGTGGACAGTCACCGTCGCGTTGCGCAGCACAATCGACTGATCCTCGAGCGAAGTCTGCATGAGCCTGCGCGCGCCGAACTTGATCAGCGCGATCGCGAGCCAGATGAAGAACAGGAACGAGCCGGGGATCAGGATGAGGGCCGCCCACCACGGCAGCCACCGACTCCCAACAATGATCGCCGACATCGCGATCAGCACGAAGATGAGGTACGCCTTGACCATGTGGGCCCGAGTCTACCGCGCACCGAGCCGGGCCTCGATTTCCGACCGGATCCGCCCCAGGAGTTCGCAGTGGGCCTCATCGGGCTCGCACTTGGCTGACGAGCCGAAGTCGTACGCCTCGAACGGGCCGAGCCGACGTTTCGCCGGGTCTTCGCGCGCAAAGCGGGGGATGACGTGCGCATGCAGCTCGGGGGCCATGTTGCACAGGATCAGGTAGTTGATCCGCTCGGCCCCGGTCGCCGCGAGCACCGCATCGCCGAGGAGCAGGAAGTCGGCCATGAACCGTGCCCGGGCCTTGGCATCCAGATCGTTCACGCTCGGTACGACCGGATCTGGCAGCAGCACGCAGCACCCCGCGATTGCCTCGGGCTGGTTGTCGTTCAAAACCGCGTAGCCCGAGGGCATCCGCGCCAGAATCAGCGGGTGCTCTTCTGCCCGGCACATTTTGACTCGATCCGAAATCACACCCATGCCGCAGGATATGCAGACATCGATCCGGGTTGCCTGTAGAATCTAGTTATGAACTTTCCACGCTTCGTTTTGACTGCCCTCGTTGTCTTTCTCGTGCTCTTTGCAGGCGTGATGCTCTTCGGTGGCAGGATTGTTATGGCAAACTTACCCCAGGATAAACCCCGCGACTACGTCTTCGTTTTCATCACGACGGGCGAGGCGACTGACCTCACGCCCGACGAGCAACGCGAAGCCTTCGGCGGGCACTTCTCGAACATGCGCCGGATGGCAGCTGCCGGCGACCTGCTCATCGCGGGGCCGTTCGGACCGCCGCTGGCGAAGCCAGACCACCGCGGGCTGTTTGTCTTCGACGCCGAGACCATCGAAGAAGGCATGGCCCACGCCGAGACCGATCCGACCTACCAGGCCGGCGTGTTCAAGCTGACCCCGCACCTTCTGACGACGGACGAGCCGCTCACCAAGCTCCACGAGCTCGACATGAAGGCCCTCGAAGAGCTCGGCGAGAACCCGCCCCCCGGCGCAAACGCCCGTGCGTACGTGCTCGCCTCGGCTTCGTTCGATGAGAAGCTCTACGAACAAGCGAGCAAGGCCGAGGGTGTCCTCATCGTCGCCCGCCTCCACGGCTCGGGCGAGGACGAGTCCGACGAGATCCTCCTCTGGCTCGACGCCGAGAACGAGGACGCCGCGAAGGAGATCACGAGCGGGCTCGGGGATGAGTGGACGCTGCACGGGTGGTATGGGTCGAAGGCGATCGGCTTGCTGGACTAGGCGACGGCCATCTGCACAGCCAGTTGGATGCAACCAGATGTGTGGCAAACCATAGAACCAGCCATGCTCAGAATCCGAAACGCCGCAATCTTTGCTTCAATCGCAATGCTAGGTTCGGCAGCGGCGCAGCAGCCGATCGAGAATGCCGAGCCTTATGAGTATGTGCTCGTGTCGCTCAGTACGGACGGCTCAAGGGAATATACGTCTGTGGAGAAAATGGAAGCGTTCCGTGGAAATTTCGAGAACAAGCAGAGTCTTCTTCAGGATGACAAGATCAGTATCAGCGGAGCGTATGAACCCGGTGACGGCGTTGTGGGTTTTTATGTGTTGCATGAGAGCGAGCCGTGGGTCGCGATTGAGCTCATGGAGTCAGAGCCGGGATGCGAATCCGGCTTTCTCATGCTCTCGGCATGCAGGATGACCGCCAACGTCTCGCTGGAGAGTCTGCTCCAATCACGTCGTGCTGATGAGGACGTATCGAATGGGGCTCAGGATCTCGAATCGATCGACAGACTGGTTCCAAGATACTACATGCACGCAAGAACGGAGTATGACGAACAGAGGTATCAAGAGGCGAGTAAAGCCGATGGTGTCTTATTTGTCGCCCGCCTCCACGCCTCGGGCGAGGACGAGTCCGATGAGATCCTCCTCTGGCTCGATGCCGAAAATGAGGAGGACGCGCGGAAAGTTGCGGAACCGCTCGGCGGCAATTGGGAATTCCGAAAATGGTTCGGTTCTAAGCGTATTCAACAGATCCTGAGCCGCGGCTAACTCAGCATCCCCTTCAGATACCGCCCCGTGTGGCTCGTCTTCGACTTGGCCACATCCTCCGGCGTGCCGGTGGCGACGATGGTGCCGCCCAGGTCGCCGCCCTCGGGGCCGAGGTCGATGAGCCAGTCGGCGCACTTGATCACGTCGAGGTTGTGCTCGATGACGACGAGCGTGTTGCCCGTGTCGGCGAGCCTTCCCAGCACCTCGACGAGCTTGCGGATGTCCTCGAAGTGCAGGCCCGTCGTCGGCTCGTCGAGGATGTAGAGCGTGTGCTCCTGGCTGACGGTGCCGTCGTACCGCACGCCCTTGCCGAGTTCGGTGGCGAGCTTGACGCGCTGCGCCTCGCCGCCCGAGAGCGTGGTCGAGGGCTGCCCGAGCGTGATGTAGTCGAGTCCGACGTCGCGCAGACACTCGGCGAAGCGCAGGATTTTCGGATGATTCTCGAAGAACGAGCAGGCGTCTTCGACCGTGAGCGCGAGCACGTCGGCGATGTTCTTGTCGCGGTACGTCACCTCGAGCGTCTCGCGGTTGTACCGCCTGCCCCGGCAGACCTCGCACTCGACGAAGACGTCGGGCAGGAAGTGCATCTCGATCTTCTTGAGGCCCTGGCCCTGGCACGCCTCGCAGCGCCCGCCTCCCGATTGTGCCGAGACGTTGAAGCTGAAACGTCCGGGCTTGTAGCCGCGGATCTTGGCTTCCTTGGTCGCGGTGAAGATCTTGCGGATCTCGTCGAAGATGCCGGTGTACGTCGCGGGGTTCGAGCGGGGCGTGCGTCCGATGGGCGACTGGTCGACCTCGATCACGCGGTCGATCTGGCGGAGCCCGGCGATGCGTGAGTGCGCACCGGGCTTGTCGCGGCTGCCGAGCAGGTCCTTGCGGAGCGCCTTGAGCAGGATCTCGTTGACGAGTGTCGACTTACCGCTGCCCGAGACGCCTGTCACGCACACGATCCCGCCGAGCGGGAAGGCGACATCAACGTTCTTGAGGTTGTTCTCCTTGGCGCCCTTGATCGAAACGGCTTTCTTCTCACTCAGCTTGCGGCGCTGCTTCGGGACTTCGATCTTCCGGCGTCCGGAGAGGTACAGCCCTGTGAGCGAGTCTTTGTGCTTGCAGATCTCGGCGACGGTGCCCTGCGCGACGACCGTGCCGCCGTGCACGCCCGGGCCCGGCCCGATGTCGACGACATGGTCGGCGGCCCGGATCATGTCCTCGTCGTGCTCGACGACGAGCACGGTGTTGCCGATGTCCGTCAGGTGGCGCAGCGTGCGGATGAGGCGGTCGTTGTCGCGCTGGTGGAGCCCGATCGTCGGCTCGTCGAGCACGTAGCACGCGCCGACCAACCCCGAGCCGACCTGTGTGGCAAGCCTGATCCGCTGCGCCTCGCCGCCCGAAAGTGTTGCGGTGCGCCGATCGAGCGAGAGATACTCAAGCCCTACGCTCGAGAGGAATCGCAAACGGTTGCCGATCTCTTTCACGATCGGCTCGGCGATCTGCTCCTGCTCCTTCGAGAGTTTCAGCCCCTCGACGAACGCGATGGCGTCGTTGATGTTCAGGCGTGAGAGCTCGGAGATGTTGAGCTGCGAGCCGTCGTTCTTGTCGCGCCCGATGATCGATTCACCGAACGCTTTCTCCGTGTCGGCCTTGTGCGACGATGAGACCAAAACGTGCAAAGCCTCGATGCGCAGGCGGTCGCCGTGACACTCGGGGCAGGTGTGCTCGGCCTGGAACTGGTGGAGGTGGTCCTTGACCCACTGGCTCTCGGTCTTGTGGAACCACGCGCCCAGCATGGGCACGACGCCGTCCCAGCCCTTGCCGCCGTACATGAGCGCGTCATACTGCTCGTCGGACAGGTCGGCGATCTTGGCGTTGTAGTCGATGCCCGCGGCTCGGCAGTAGCGCCTCAGCATGCGCGGGTAGATCATCCCGCCCGGGCCGTTCTTCTTCCATGGCGCGATCCCGCCCCGCGCGAGCGTCTTGTCCATGTCGGGCACGACGAGTTCTTCGTCGAACTCCAGAATCGAGCCCAGCCCGTGACACGTCGGGCACGCACCGAACGGCGAGTTGAATGAGAACAGTCGCGGGCTGATCTCTTCGAGGGAGCACTCGGGGTGATCAGGGTCGGCAAAGCTCGTCGAGTATGTCCGGTCGGTCCAGGTGTCGTCCTCGCCCGCGATCGAGATGAACACCGTCCCGCCCGAGAGCTTGAGCGCCGATTCGACCGACTCGGCGAGGCGTTGACGTCCGTCCGGACGGATGACGATGCGATCGACGACCGCCTCGATGTCGTGCTTGTGGTAGCGCCCGAGGTCGAGCGGGTTCTCGCCGCCCGCCATGAGCGCATCGCGCAGCTCGATGACCTTGCCGTTGACGCGGGCGCGTCCCCAGCCCTGCTGGTGGAGCGACTCGAGCTCTTCCTTGTGGTGCCCCTTCTTGCCGCGCACGACGGGCGCGAGCACCATCAGCTTCGTGCCGTCGGCGAGCTCCATGATCGCATCGACGATCTGCGTGCTGGGCGTGGCGCTGATGTGCCGACCCGAGCGTTCGAGGACGGTGCCGTCTTTCTTGGCTTTCGTTGGTGCCCAGGAGACCGGCAGCCCGCAACGTGCAAAGAGCAGGCGGAGGTAGTCGTAGATCTCCGTCGTCGTCGCGACGGTCGACCGCGGGTTGTGCGAGGCCGAGCGCTGCTCGATGGCGATCGTTGGGGGGATGCCCTCGACCTCTTCGACGTCGGGTTTCTTGAGCTGGTCGAGGAACTGCCGCGCGTACGCCGAGAGCGATTCCATGTACTTGCGCTGGCCCTCGGCGAACACCGTGTCGAACGCGAGCGAGCTCTTGCCCGAGCCCGAGAGCCCGGTCATCACGATCAGCTCGTCCCTCGGCAGATCAAGGTCGACGTTCTTGAGGTTGTGTTCCTTGGCGCCTCGGATGCGGATCGAGCGCAGGGGCTCCGATCGGGCCGAGGGCGCCGGCTTCGATTTGGGCTCGATCGCCTGCGAGGCGCGGGTGGATGTGTGCTTCTTTTTCCGAACGGGCTTCTTGCTCACGGCGGCTTTGGTCCTGGTTGAAGATTCGGATGTCCGGGATGAGTTCGGCATACGGCCCGATCCTAGGGATGCCGATCACCCGCAAGCGCACGCATCGCATCAGGGCGTGGGTATCGGGTGGTCGAGCCCCGTGGCGATCCGCCGCATCCGGTGCGTCACCGCAGGGATGCCCAGCGCCACCGGCATCACCCATTGGCGGACGAAGCGGACCGCTGCCGATTCGCTGGACACGAACCGTGTCAGGCGTTCGATGCGTCTGACCACGGCCGCGTCGACCGGCCGCCTGAGTTCGTGGTATCGATCGAGTCCTCCCTTGGCCGCCAGCTCCGCGAAGACCCAGGCGTCCTCGATGCCGAGGTTCATCCCGCGCGCTCCGATCGGCGAGTGGATATGCGCCGCGTCGCCCGCGAGGTACACGCCGCCCTGCGAGAACCGATCCACGAGCCGATGTGAGATCCGGAACTTCGACGACCACACCGGCTCGCCCGCGGGCCGGGCGTTGACGAGGTGTTGCAGCGGATCGGGATGGTTGCTGAACACGCGCCAGATCTGCGGTGATCCCGGCTTCTCGTCGCCGTTGACGACGGGGAGGAGCAGCGAGAGCCCGCCCTCAGCGAGGAAAAAGCCGTGACCGTGCTGCGCGTCGAGCGATGTTTCGAGCGGGAGATCGGCGAGGTGCCAGTCGTTGTCGAACGCCGAGCCGGGGAACCCGATGTCGAGACACTTGCGCGCGGTGCTGTGGGCGCCGTCGGCCGCGAGCAACCACGGGCACGAAGTCTGCTCGGCACGGTCTTTAATACTCAGTTCGATATCAACGCCGTGGGAGTTCGGCTGGCAGAGCGTCATCTCGACGCCACGCTCGACCCGCCCGCCCGCGGCCGTGAGAGCGTCCTCAAGCAACCGCTCGGTCGTCGATTGTGAGAGCGCCAGGAGGAACGGATACCGAGGATGCAGCCCATTGAGTGAGACGGTTCCGATGCGCTCCGAATGACGGTAGAAACTGACGCCTTGGAGTTTGCGCCCGAGCTCGATCATCCGCTCCGAGACACCCGTGTGCTGCAGAAGATCAAGCGTGCGAGGGTTGACCGCTAGGGCACGCGACTCGTGCGAGCGTTCAAGCCGCTTCTCGATGATGCGTGATGTGATGCCGCGTTTCGCAAGAAACAACGCCGCAGCGAGGCCGACGGGCCCTGCGCCGACGATGACCGGATTCTGCGACATGTGGCAAACCTCTGGGCTTACGGGCCGGAAGGTGGTGTGCTGCCAGTTGCGGGTTGTGACTGCTGGGCCTGCTGCTGTCGGGCCTGGTGCTGCTGGAAGACCTTCTGCTTCATCGACAGGATGACGCCGACGAGCACCAGTCCGATGGCGAAGCCCATGAAATAGGTCGCGAGGTTCGACAGTGTTCTCTTGCTCAGCTTCACGGACGAATGCTAGGCCGTCGCGTGTGCGGCGCCCGGCTTGGCCTCGGAGACCTGGGACGGCAGGTCGCCCGGCTCGCCGTAATGCTGCATGAACGATCGCATGATGCGGTCGACCACCGGTCCACGCCGGACATGCCTGTTGTCGGGCTCGTAGGGCCAGTCGGGTGTGCGGACGGCCATCTCGTAGCTGGGGAAGTAGATCACCTCGGGGTGGTTCTGGCAGAACCAGTGCAGGGCCGTTCGGAGCGTCGCCTTGCTGACCGCGTCGGACACCACGGCGTGGCGGTCGAAGTACGTCGCCATCAGCGGCACGGGGCTCAGGGTCGTCACCAGTCTCAGGGCCGGGTTGTGCTCGCGGACGATCGCGTAGAACCGTTCGATGTCCGACAGGCATTCGTCGACGGTTTGCAACGCGTGCTCGTGTTTCTCAAGATCCAGCACGCCGGGCGGCGGGATCAGATAGAAACACCGCTTGTCGTGCTTGTTCCGCCAGACCTCGCTCAGACCGAGCGTCAGAATGAGCACGTCCGTCTCGGCAACCATGGCGCGAACGGCCGCGAAGTGGGCCTCGCGTTCGGCGTACATGTCTCGCTCACTGGGCCAGCTGATGTACTTACGGTACGGATCGCAAAGCCGACCTCCGACATTCCAGGTCGGCTCGGCCGCGTCCATCCCGTGGTACGACCACTCCGCCAATTGGCGCACGCTGCCCGTGTTGAACAGCGGCCCGGTGCGCAGAGATCCGAACGCCGCGAACGGCCCGTCTTCGAACTGGCAGAAGTTGTACTCGTTCTCGATGAGCCAGCTCCGGAAGTTCGCCGCGAAGCAGCTCCCGATCACGCTGACCCGAGTCGATTTCGTGACCAGCCCCGGCTCGGCGTGCGTTGCAAAGTCCTCGTTCCGAAGATCGACATTCGGGCGATGCCGATCGCCGGGATACACCTGGTGCGTCTTGAACATTCCGTCAAGTTCGCGCACGACCTGGATCACGCCCACCTCGTACCCAGGCGTGCGCATCGTCCAGATGCGGCGTTCGTTCACCGGCGCGATCGCCGAGGGTGCCCGCTCGTCGCGGCTTCGCGGCAGCTCGGTGCGAGTGTTGCCAAACTCATCCGTCACGCGGCGTGAGCCGTCGGGGAGCCACTCGACCAGTTCGCCCGAGTTCTCGAATGTGTGTAGCGCCGTCTGAGGCATCCCCGCGTAGAGACGCTCGACCGGAACCCGGCCGCCCGACCACACTTGGGCGCGTTCGACAAGCTTGTCCTCGATCCAGTCCGAGCTGACCAGAACGAGCGCAACCTCGCCGGGATCGATCTCTGCGGGGCGCATCAGCGGGATACCCGAGATCCGTTCCCGGCTCGGATTATCGTCGATGATCGCAAGCACCCTCGGCGCACCCTTGACCTCGCTCATGAATCGCATCAGGCGCATCGTGTGCTGCCCGCCACCGTAGCTGGCGATCGGGCGATCGCCCGCCAGCACACCCAGACGCATCAGGCTCTGCCGCCACAGCCCGGCTCGGAGCCAGCGGAATGCGACGGCGGTCTTGTGGTCGTACGCGATCGGAACGGTTTGCTCTGCGCTCATGCCTCAGATATCGGCCAACCCGTGACAGACGCCGGAATCCCGAGCCTCGAACCCGTTCGCTTACCGCTTCTTCCGCTTCTTCGCGTGCACCCCGGGCATTCCCGCCGACTTGCCGTGGGCCTTCTTGCCCGTCTTCTTGGTCAGCTCCGAGCGCCGGACCTTGCCGCTCTCGCCCACCTTGCCCTCGCGGATGAGCTTGATCTGGTCGCGGAGCTGGGCGGCCTTCTCGAACTCGGTCTTCTCCGCCGCTGCGAGCATCTCCTCTTCGAGCTGACGAACAAGCTCCTCGGCCTCGAACGCCTCGTCGGTGGCCCCGATGACCTCGCGGGCCGTGCGCCGGGCCTTGAGTTCGAGTTCGATGCCCTGACGGATGGCCTTCTCGACAGTCCTTGGCGTGATGCCGTGCTCGGCGTTGAAGGCGAGTTGCTTCTCGCGCCGGCGCTCGGTCTCCTCCATCGCGGCCCGCATCGCGGGGGTCACCTTGTCGGCGTACATGATCACCTTCGCGTTCACGTTCCGCGCCGCGCGCCCCATCTGCTGGATCAGGCTGGTCGGGCTGCGCAGGAAGCCCTCCTTGTCCGCGTCCAGGATGCACACGAGCGACACCTCGGGCAAATCGAGGCCCTCGCGCAGGAGGTTCACGCCGACGAGCACGTTGTACTCGCCCTTGCGCAGGTCCGTGATGATCTCGGTCCGCTCGAGCGTGCTGATGTCGCTGTGCAGATAGCGTGCCGCGATGCCCTGCTCGTCGAGGTAGCTCGTCAGATCCTCGCACAAGCGTTTCGTCAGCGCGATGACCAGGACGCGCTCGCCGCTCTCCACGCGCTCGGCGCACCGCGCGAGCAGGTCGGGCACCTGCCCATCCGCGGGCTTGACCTCGATCTCCGGATCGACGAGCCCCGTCGGGCGGATGACCTGCTCGGCAACCTCGCCGCCTGTCTTCTCCAGCTCGTAGGGCCCGGGCGTCGCGCTCACAAAGACCATCTGCGGCACGAACTTCTCGAACTCCTCGAACCTGAGCGGCCTGTTGTCGAGCGCCGAGGGCAAACGGAACCCGTGGTTCACGAGCACTTCCTTGCGTGCCTTGTCGCCGTTGAACATCGCGCGGACCTGCGGCAATGTCACATGGCTCTCATCGATAATCAGCAGCCAATCAGCGAAATTCGGTCGGAGCCTGCGCGCCTCCATGCTCGTGGGGCGGACGTGGGGGGGCAGCTCCTCGACATGGCGCACGTTCATGCCGGGGCGTTCGTCAGAGCCTCTCGGTGGCGCGAAGTCGAAGTAATCCAGGAGCGTGTACGGCGCCTCGCCCGGCATGCGCCCGTCCATGTACCGGCTGTAGTTCTCAATCCCGGAGCAGAACCCGACCTCTTCCATCATCTCCAGGTCGTACTTTGTCCGTGCGAGCAGACGCTGCGCTTCGAGCAGGTGCCCGGACGAACGCAGGGACATCACGCGTTCATCGAGTTCAAGCCGGATGCCATCCAAGGCGGCCTTCATCTGCTCCTCGGGCATCACGTAGTGCACCGCGGGGAAGAGGAAGAACTGCGACTCCTCCGCAAGCAGCTCGCCCGATGTGGGGTTGATGAGTTCGACCTTCTCGATCTCGTCGCCGAACAGGTCGATGCGGACCGCGAACTGCTCGTATGCGGGGAAGACGTCGATTGTGTCGCCCCGGACGCGGAACATGCCGCGTTGGAACTCCATGTCCGCGCGCTTGTACTGCATGTCGTTCAGCGCGAGGAAGAACTCTCGCCGGTCGATGCGGTCGCCCTTGGTGATGGTGAGCACCTTGTTGCCGTAGGCGTCGGGCGAGCCGAGGCCGAAGATGCACGAAACGCTCGACACCACAATCGTGTCGCGCCGGCTCAGGATGTTGCTCGTCGCAGCCAGGCGCAGCTGGTCGAGCTCATCGTTGCGCCCTGCGTCCTTCTCGATGTAGATATCCCGCTGGGGGATGTACGCCTCGGGCTGGTAATAGTCGTAGTAGCTGACGAAGTAGTTCACACTGTTCTCGGGGAAGAGCTCCTTGAACTCCTCGAAGAGCTGGGCCGCCAGAGTTTTGTTGTGGCTGAGCACGAGCGTCGGCCGCTGGAGGCGCTGGATCAGGTGCGCCATCGTGAACGTCTTGCCCGTTCCCGTCGCGCCGAGCAGGCACGAGTACTGCTCGCCCGATCGCACGCGCGCTTCGAGCGCCTCGATCGCCGTGGGCTGATCGCCGGTGGGGACGAACGGGCTGACGACCTTGAATCCGCCTGGATCGCTCTGCATCGAGAGATCGTAGGTTCGGCGGACGGCGCGTTGTTACCGCCTTCTCCGGCCAGCAACCAAGCCGGCAAGCCCGAGCAGGCACGCCGATGCCGGTGTTGGCACCGCGACGCCGTCCACGATGAGCAAGGGCCGGAACGCCGAGGCCGCGTCAGCGGAGTAAAGGTTATAAAACTCGGCACCGAACCCCGAAGTCACCTGCGTCCGGAACATCAGCACGCTATCGCCCGGCGCGAGATCGAACTCGCCGTATCGGTTGGTGACGAAGGTCGTGACGTCGATGTCGTACACAACGTCGGTGAGCGTCGGGTTGGTGACCACGATCGCATCGCCCACCAACTCGCTGTAGCTCGCGTCGTTGTACTCATTCACGGCGCCCGCGTCGGTGTCGAGCACCGGGTTCGTGCGCAGGTTCGACGAGCCCCAGATCCCCACGGGCTGAGCCGGGAAGTTATCGATGCTCTCGAGCGTCAGCCGGAGTGTGACGGAGTTGATGCTCGCGAACTGCACCCCGAGGTCGTCGAGATCGAACTGATAGATCGAGCGGTACTCCGCTTCTGGCGGAGACAGGTCATAGACCGCGCTCAGGAGTGGATCAGTCCCAGCTTGTGCGGTTAGACCGAAGCCATCGAGATCTCGGATCTCATAGTCCGCATCGAGGCCTTCGATCGAAACGGTCACCGGCTGGGCAGCCGCAGCCGTCGAGAGCAGCCCAAACGCAAGAATTGCTGATTTCACGATCATTCTCCTCCAGGTGCGGCGACCACACCGACAGCATGGCACAACACCTGTGTGCCACCACGAGAATGTCCGTGAATTCTCCGTGTGCCCCGACAAGGCGTGTCGATTTACTCGTATCGCTCGCCCTCGAGTTCGATCCAGCCGCCCTCTCGCCACTCTTTGGGGTCGTGGTGGGTCCAGTGGATGACGCCGCCACGATCGTTCCATTCGTACTGCCCGTGGACGGTGATGACATCGCCCTCCTCGGCCGGCACGCGGGGCGCCAGGTCGATGTTGTGCGAGACGAGCACCGTGCCGCCCGTTTCGAGCGCGAGCAGCAGACGCTGATGACGTGAGCCGTCGTTGTCGTCGGGCAGGACCTTCACGATCTCCGCTTCGACGGTCACCATCTCGCCCGAGGTCTCGTTGTCGATCAGCTGGCGGATCGCGTCTTCGCTGATGCGAGCTGGGGCCGATCCGGTTTCGGGCTTGGCGACCTTTGCCGTTGCGGTCGACTCGGCGATCGGCGACTCGACTGTCCCGATCTCGGTAGGGTGCGTCTCGGGGGCGGGTTTGCTCTCGCCCAGCAGGTTGATCCCGAGCAACTGCTGAGCCGCGACGAGCACGACGACGAGGATCACGCCACCGATCGAGAGCTGGGCTTGTTGTTTCTTCTTCATCTTTGGTGCGCCTTGCAATTCAAGTTTGGAAAATGATAGGATGTCGGTCTCAGTCGCATTCTTGCAGGAAAGCCAGAAGCTGGCTTGTCGGATGAAATATGTGACTGTATAGTCACATATCAAGGCCCATTGATGTATCTCCGAGAAAGGACTGAAAGCCCATGTCGAACGCAGCCACAGAAACCGATCTCCGCAAAGTCACGCTCGATTCGCTCCGCTTCGGCCGGGGCTTCCTCCACATGATGCTGGAGAAGACCCCCGACGAACTCTTCTGCACGCCCGCCTTCCCCGGCGCCAACCACGCCGCGTGGGTGGTGGGGCATCTGGCGACCACCGACGAGTTCTTCTACAAGACGCTCGCCGGCGGCGAGGGTGTGCTTCCCAAGTCATGGGACGAGCTCTTCGGCATGAACTCCAAGTGCGAGGCCGACTCGAGCAAGTACCCGACGCGCACGGAATTAATGGCCGCGCTGAACGAACGCCGCGAGAAGCTCGAAGCCTGGTTTGCGGCGCTCACCGACGAGGATCTCATGCAGCCCATCACAGGCGAACTCGAGATGTTCGCCAAGACCGTTGCTCAGCTCGGCCCCTCGCTCTCGTTCCACGATGGATTCCACGCCGCCCAGATCAGCGCCGCGAGGCGTGCGTCGGGTTTGGCACCGATGTTCTAACCCGATCGCTCGGAGCGGTCTGTCCGCCTGATTGAATCATGGATGATGCTCAGTCCAACCCGCTGGATCAGGTTTGGCGCGCGCTGGCGGACCCCACGCGGCGCGGTCTGCTCGACCTGCTCCGCACAGGCCCAAAGACCACGGGTCAGCTTGTCGAGGCCGTCCCGGCGCTCACCCGCTTCGGCGTGATGAAGCACCTGGGCGTACTCGAAGAGGCGGGGTTGCTCACGGTTTCACGCCAGGGAAGGCAGCGGTTCAACCACCTGAACGCCGTCCCGCTGCGGCAGGTTTACGAGCGGTGGGTCAGCAAGTACGAAGACACCTGGGCGGGCTCGCTGCTCTCGCTGAAAAGGCTCGCCGAACGAAAGGAACAAGCCATGTCCGTCAAACTCACCGAAGCCCCCGCCCGCGTCGCGCACGTCGAGACCGAGATCAGCATCAACGCCAAGCCCGGCACGGTCTACACCGCCTTCACCGAAGACTTCGCCGAGTGGTTCTACGAGAGCGAGGAATCGAAGAAGACGCGCCCGGCGCACTTCGAGGCCAAGCTCGGCGGTCGGGTGTACGTCAAGGACCAGAACGGCAAAGAGAACATGATGGCCACGGTCAACATGATCCAACCGGGCAAGAAGATGCGCCTCAAGGGCGACTTCACCATGCCGCAGGCCTTCATCGCCAACGTCACGATCGAGTTCCACGAGGACGGCGCGGGCACGCGCGTTCACATCTCGCACCGCATGGCGGGCGAGTTCTACGACGAGATGCCGTCCGAGTTCGAGGAAGGCTGGCAGGACGGCCTCCAGAAGCTCAAGCAGCTCGTCGAGGCCTGATCCCACGGCCTCACACCGATTCGGTACCATCACACCATGAGAATCAGGCGCAGCACGCTGATCGCCCTCGGGCTCATTCTGATCGGGGCGGTCGTGTGTCTTGGCACCGTCATCGGCGGCTGGTGGACGTGGACGAATTTCATGGCGTCCGGCATCGGTGTCACGGTGCCCTGCACGATCGACATCGATCTCGACGAGACAGACCAGGACATGGTCATCTGGCGCGAACTCGCCGGTACGCACATTACCACCAACCGCCCGCTCATCGAGCCGCCGCAGGATCAGGTCATCGAGGTCATCGATCGGCAGTCGGGCGAGACCATCGAAACTCGGTCTCATAGCTGGTTGGTCCAGCAGACCGTGATGCCGGGGTTCGAGCGCAAGCGAAGGGCGATCTGCGTGTTCACACCGCCGGTCCATGGCCGGATCACGCTCAAAGTCTCTGGCTCGTTTCCGCACGATCAGGTCTACCGCGTCGCACCGAGCATCGCCGAGCGTGCCAACGCCATTCTTCCGTACTGGCAGTTTGGCCTGATCGGCGGTCTGGTCCTCTTCATGGCCGGCGTCGGGCTGCTCGTCGTCAAGGCGCTCCGACAGGAACGCGCGACCTATAAGGTCGACGATCAGCCCTTGGCCTGAAGGAGCGCCCGCGGGCTCGTCCGCATGACGAGGTAGCCCGCCGGCAGCGCTGCCGCGATCGTGATGATCGTGACAAGAATCCAACCGAGCATCACGCCGAAGCGTGGGAAGTAAGGCTTCATCTCGAGACCGATGATCATCCGGTTCATCTCGCGCCCGGCCCACGCGCCCTGGAAACCCATGAGCGACCCGAGCACGCAGGCAACCGCTGCGATAATCAGTGCCTCGCCTATGACCATGCGTAGCAGCACCGACTTCTGCGCCCCGATGCTCCGCAGCACACCCAGCTCGAACCGCCGTGCCTCGATGCCCGCAGCGATCAGGTTCGCCACACCGAAACAGGCCACGATCATCGCGCACAAGCCGACGATCGACGACGCCCCGATCGCTCCGCCAAGCACATAGCGCAGCTGCTCCTTGATCGCCCGCCCGCTGCCGGCGTCCATGATGCCGAACGGGAACAGCTCCCGCCTGATAACTTCGATCGCCTCGGCGTCATCGAAGTCTTTCCTCAGCTCGATCTGGATGAGGTTGATCGATTCGTTGCCGAATTTTTCGATCATGTCCCGGCGTGATCCGAACACCGCGTGGATCGCCTGCTGGGCGTACTCCTCGCCGATGTTGAAGAACTTGCTGACGATGTCGAGCCCCGGGCTGGTCACAACACCAACGATCTCGAAGGGAAACTCCTTGCCCTGGTCGCGGCACACGAACGTATCGCCCACACCGAGCCCCTGGGCAACCTGGAATTCGCGCGCCACAAGGATCGCCCCGCCCTCGATGAGCCTCGCCTTGGCGGTCTCTTCGTCACCCTCAACGAACTTCAGCTCCGCAAGCTCGAAGAACACCTCCGGCTCGAAGGCGATGAACGATGACTTGTACGTCGTCAGTCCCTTCACTCCGAACGCGTCGGTCTCGACCGGGTGCAGCGTGATCGCGCATGTGCCAGTCACGAACGGGAGCGCGTCGAGCTTGTCCTGCGCCTCTGGCGAGAGCGCGAGCCCGCTCACGAACGCATCCGGGAACTTGAGGTTCCCGAGCCAATCGCGCATGACCGAGCCGCCCTGCGTCCAGATCGAGATCATGAGCGCCAGACCGCCCATCATCGCGCCGGCAGTGAACCCGAAGCGGTAGGGAGTCTGCTCGATCGTGCGCCGGAGCATCATCGGCGGGAGCGCCAGCAGCTTCGAGATCGCCGGCCCGAACAGCCGTGCCACAATCAGGACACCCGGCACGCCGACCAGGAAATAGCCCACAAACATCGCCGGCAAGCCAATCAGTATGTAGCTGTAGAACGCGACATCCCCGTCGCTCGGGATTGTCACCGTCAGCGTCTGAACAGCGATTCCGATGAGCCCGATGATGCCCACAAGCACGACCGATCGGCGTCTTGTCGCCGAAGCGCGCGGGCTGAGCGCCCGGAGCGGGCTCGTGCTCGCCGCCTTCCACGCGGGCCAGAGTGCGCCGATCAGTCCCGCGACGATTGCGCCCGTCCCCGCGAGCACCGCGGGCCACCAGCTGACGACGAGTCCCGCGCGGAGCTGATCGCGCAGGATGTACATCAGCACGCCACAGAGCGCGATGCCCGTCGGCGTCCCAAGAAGCGCGCCCAGCCCGCCGATGACGAGCCCCGAGATCAACTGACTCGCCGCCAGCTGATTCCGTTTGCCGCCGATGCAGCGCAGGACCGCCAGCTCACGCTGACGCTCGGCGACATCGACCGTCAGTCCCGTCATGATGATGAACGAGGCCGACAGAAACGAGATCGCCGACGCCAGGATCATCCCGATCCGGCTCGAACGTATGTTCTTGCTGAGACCCGATGTAATTTTGGCCGTCGTCTGGATGATGACGCGGTCGCTCTCGCTCAGCTCGGCCTTGCGCGCCGCGGCGAACGACTCGGCGTCGACACCGTCGGCGAGCAGGATCTCGACCGCCGACACGCGGCCGGTCTGGTTCGTGATCGCCGCAAGCCCTTGGCGCGTCATGTACGCCTGGGGCCTGCCGCCCAAGGGCGGCGGCTCGACGATGCCCACAACCTTGAGCACCGCGTTGCTCCGCCGGAACAGCCCCGTCACCTGCTCGATCGAATCGCCGACACCAACCGTGACACGCTCGTTGAACCTCTCTGCCTCGCCCTTGTCCTTTGCTTCCGCGTCGAGCGGCTGGTTCTGGTTAAGAAGCACATCGCGCATGGCGATCGCGCCGCCGAGCGCACCCGATTCGCCAACTCTCCCAGCCAGACGCTCGGCGAGCAGTGTATCGATCGCGATCTCGTCCTCGGCCCTCGGCAGACGCCCCTTGACGACTGGGATAGGGCGGATTTGATCGAGCTGAGCTACATCGAAGCCGTTGCCCATCGCGCTCACAAGCGTCTGCGTACGGATGAGGCGGTATGTCGCGCTGTCTTTGTATTCGGGCCTGTACAGCTCGACGCTCGCCCGCAGCGCAAGCGTCGATTCCACACGCCCGGCGACCTGCGCCACGCCCGGCCAACTCTCGGCCCGCTCGATCCACGACTCGTCGATGGTTTGCCCGCTGCCTCCCGCTTTCAGGATCACATCCGAGCGTCCGATTGTCGAGGCGATGCGCTCGGTGAGCGATCCCTGGATCGACACCATCGCCGTCGACACCGCCGCGATGAGCAGTGCCGACAACGCGACGGCGGCGACGAGCAGCGCCGTCCGCCTACGCCTGGCCTGCAAGCTCCGTATAGCGAGCCGCGACGCCGAGCCCATCGGCACCCTCCACATCGAACCGACCCGTCACGCGCCCGTCCGCGAGCACGAACACCCGCTCGCAGTGAGCCGCGGCCGTCGCCTCGTGCGTCACCATGAGCACCGTCATCTCATCTTCCTGCGCAATCTCGCCGAGCAGCGACCACAGCTTCGCACTCGACGATGAATCCAGATTCCCCGTCGGCTCGTCCGCGAACAGCACCCGGGGCTTGAAGAGCAGCGACCGTGCGATCGCCACGCGCTGCTGCTCGCCGCCCGACATCGCCTGCGGCAGGTGCTCCATCCGATCGCCAAGCCCGAGCCTCACGAGCAGTTCCTCGCTCCGCGCCCGCAGCACGGCCTTGTCGTGGCCTTGCAGGTCTCCCGGCAGTTCCACGTTCTCCCGCGCCGAGAGCGTTGAAATGAGATTGAACTGCTGGAACACGATCCCGATCTTGCTGCCGCGGAAAACCGTCGCGTCGCGCTCGCTGAGCGCGTGGATCGCCTGACCCGAGACCTCGATCTCTCCCGAATCCGGGCGGTCGAGTGCGCAGAGCAGGTGCAGCAGCGTGCTCTTGCCGCTGCCCGAGCGCCCCATGATGGCGTAGAAGCCGGGCCGGTCGATCTCAAGATCGACGCCCCGGAGCGCCTGCACGCTCCGCCCGACGAGGTCATACGACTTGGTGACACCGGCGCAGCGGATCATGCCCGTTGTTCGCTCTGCAGCCGGATCAGTTTCATGTGATTAGCTCGGGTTCTTGGCTTCGTAGGTCTGCGCATCCATGAGGGCCGCAAGGTCGGCCGAGGCCGAGGGCCTGACCTTGACGAGCCAGCCCTCGCCGAAGGGGTCGGAGTTGAGCAGGCTCGGGTCGTCGCCGAGCGAATCGTTGACCTCGACGATCTCGCCCGCGACGCCGGCGTAGATGCCGCTGGAGGTCTTCACAGACTCAACCTCACCGATCTCATCGCCCGCGCCAAAGTCCGTGCCGGCTTCCTTCATCTCGACGAACGTGATGTCCGTCAGTTGGTCCACAGCGAACTGAGTGAGGCCGATGACGATCAGATCGCCCTCGGGCTTGTGCCACTCATGCGTCTCGGCGTATCGACGATCGGTGGGAACGGACATCGGCGTGGCTCCAGATGATAATCGGCCATTGGGCTGCCTTCGCGTCGGCTCGGGCCATCCTAGCGGGCCCATCCTAGCGAGCAGTCTCTTCCGCGTCATGCCTCGCCCCGGCTGGCCCGACCCCGACCGGGGTCATACGCTGCGGTGCCGATGCTGCTCACACTGCACACCGATTCCGTTGCTTCGATGCTCAGGCCCGCCCGCAAGGGTGCCGATCCGAAGCTGGCGCTGGCGGACCTGCCCGCCTACGCGCGCCAGACTCTGGACATGTTCGGGCTCAACATCACCACCGACCTCCTCGCCGGTGCGACTCCGAGCTCGCTCGAGCGTCTCCGCGAGAGGGCCGACAAGGAGCGGTGCTCGTGCCTCCTGCTCATCGAGCCCGAGCCGCTCGAACTCGGGCACGAAAGCGACAAGGTTGGCGGCGCCGGCGTGGAACGCATCCGCCGTGTGATCAAGGCCGCCAGCATCCTGGGGTGCAACGCGATCGCGGTTTCCGTCAAAAGCGACGACACCGAGGACTTCCTCGATTTCACCGTCGACCGCTTCCGCCAGATCGTCGATACCGCTGACAAGCTCGACATGAACGTGCTGATCTCGCCCCGCGTCGGGCTCACCGAGAAGCCCGAGCGTGTCACCGAACTCATCAAAAAGATCGGTGGCTTCCGCGTCGGCACGTTCCCCGATTTCAAGGTCGCTGTCGATTCGGGCGACCCAGAGGCCTACCTCCGCAAGCTCGTGCCATACGCCCCGGTCATCTGCGCGACGACCGTCGAGCTCACCGAGCCGGAATTGGCAGAGGACGAGCCGCCCAAGCCTCGCAAGAAGAAGGTCGAGGAAGAAGAGCCCGAGGAGATCGAGCCGGAAAGCCTCGACGAGGAATCCGACGAAGACCTCGAGGAAGACGACGGCCCCCGCGGCCTCGAAGGCCTCCTCTCAGCGGTGTTGGGCGCCGATGACCTCGATGTTGATGACGAGCCTGCTCCGCCGACGCACAGCCCGTACGACCTGCTCCCGCTCGTGAGCACCATCGCCGCGGTCGGCTTCGACGGCACGGTCGCGGTCCGCTACACCGGCAAGGGCGACCCCTCACGGGGTGCTGATCTCTCGAGGTGGGCCCTGGAGCACGCGATCGGTGTGGCGACTGCCAAGAAGTAAGCGTTTGAGGTAAGCTGGGGCCGGAGTATGGGACGAGTCCTGCACGGGGCATAAGACGCGTGAGCACCTTGACCCACGACCAGAAGAGCACACGGAGCACGCCGACCGGTCAGCCGATCGAGTGCGACCTCATCGTCACACTCGATGGCCCCGCGGGCACGGGCAAGTCGACCGTCGCCCGATTGCTCGCCGCCAAGCTCGGGCTCGACTTCCTCGACACCGGTGCGATGTACCGGGCTGCCGCGGCGATCACGATCGATAAAGAAATCGACCTCGCCGATACCGAGACGATTCTTGCGACGGTGATCGAGGCCGACCTGCACTTCGATTGGACGCAGGATCCACCGACGATCCTCGCCTGGCTGTCGCCCTACAACCAGCGCATCCGCGATCTGGATGTCACGAAGATTGTTTCACAGATCGCCGCCATCGGCCGGCTCCGCGAGCACATGGTCCGCAAGCAGCGACTGATCGGTCAGCAGCACCCGCGGCTCGTGACGGAGGGTCGCGATCAGGGCTCGGTCGTGTTCCCCGATGCCGAGGTGAAGTTCTATCTCGACGCCGACCCGGCCGTCAGAGCCGCGCGTCGCGCCGAGCAGATCCGCCTCACCGGCAACGAGCCCCCGCCCGAGGACGAACTCCTCCACGACATCCTCCTCCGCGACTCTCGCGACTCGACCCGCAAGGACGGCCCGCTCATCTGCCCGGATGACGCCGAGAAGGTCGACACAAGCCCGCTCACCATTGACGAGGTTGTGGGCTTCCTCGAAAGCCGAGTCCGCGCCCGCATCGCGCATCGCAACGCATGAGCGGGACGCCCTCCAAAGCCCACCCGGTGTACTACCACATGTGGCGCAGGATGCTGCGCTGCTGGTTCCGCCTCGCGCATCGCCCGACCTTCATCTTTCCCGAGCGCATCCCCGCGGAGGGCGCGTGCCTGCTCGTGGCGAACCATCAGTCGTTCTACGACCCACCGCTGATCGGGTGCCCGGTCCACTGGCGTCTGATCACTTTTCTCTCTCGCGCGAGTCTGTACGACTCCAAGCTCGCCGGCGGCATTATCAAGAAGCTCAACACCGTGCCCATCCGCGACGGCGAGGGCGACATCCGCGCAATCCGTGACATCATCGAACGCCTGAAACTGGGCGAGGCGGTCCTGATTTTCCCCGAAGGCTCGCGCACCTACGACGGCGCGATCCAGCCATTCCGCGACGGGGCTGCGCTCATCATCAGGCGGGCCAAGTGTCCGGTGATACCGGTTGCCGTCGAGGGTGTCTACGACGCATGGCCCCGCACGAGCAGCAAACCAAGGCTCGGAACGCGCGTGATGGTCATGTACGGCGAGCCGATCGACTCGACCGAACTCAAGGCGGGCGACATCAACGCCGTACTCGAGCGCAAAATCGACGACATGCGCCTCGAACTCCGCGCGATGCTCAGGCAGAAATCCGGCGGCTCATACCCAGCGCCGGGCCCGGGCGATCGACCCTTCGCAGATCAGGCATCCTCAGAGGGCTGATTCTGCTCGTTCTCCTCGGCTGGTGCATCGTCCTCGGGTGGCGTGATCGGGTCGCCGGGCTTCCAAGCGCTCAGCGCATACCAGTCGAGTTCGAAGTCGAACTCCATCATCGGGCCCACGTACGGCGGGAACTCGAACACACCCGGCACTACGCGCGACTCGTTGAACACGGGCTTGGCGATCACGATCGACGTGATCACCCAGCGTCCGCTGCGCGAGCCGCGGTTGAAGCGTTCGAGGAACTTCGCCGGGAACCCGATATCCACCGCCTCACCGATCGGAAGGCCCGATGCCTCGTCGAGCACGGTCATCCGAACGACATAGCCGTTCTGCCCGACCGAGGCGAGGTCGTCCAGCTCGACGAGCCACGAGCGTTTGCCGCGCAGATCGCGGTTGGTGAGCCTCACCCAGCGGAGCGCCCGCTCCGTGAACACGGCCCGCTCTTCGTCGGTGTCGAGCTTGACGCCGGCCATCTCGACGCGGTACCGGTTGCGCAGCTCACGCAGCAGTGAATCGGGTGAGGCAAGCGCATCGCTCGGTGTCTCGGCACGCCTGACGATCTGATGCGGCGCACTGCCCGAGTCGAGCTCCTGGCGCAGATTCGCGATCATCCCTTCGATCTGGCGCAGAGCGCCGGCGATGTTCTTCCGTTCGGTCGTCAGCTCCGACACCCGCTGTTCGAGTGCCTCGATCCGGTCCTGCTGGAGTTCGATCTGTTCGAGCATCAGGTCCGCAGGAGTACGCTGCACCTGGCTATTGGCAGGAGTGGCGGTGTCCTGTCCGTATGCAGCGCCCGCGACCGACCCGAGCACCCCCAGCAGCCCTCCCATGAGCACGACTCGCACGGTTCTCACAAGCCCATCTCGCATCGATCCGCTCCAATGCCCCAAGCAAGCCCCAGTGCCGGAGTACACTCTACCGCGCGCCTGGCGCGCACGCCCACGGCCCCGGAATCCACATGATCGCAGGCAGCACCCAGCCCCGCCCCCGCACCCGCGACGAGCTCATCAGCCCGGAGCTGTCGAGCCGCCTCGATCGGTTGGACGTTCGCAGCCGGAAAGTGTTCCAAGGCGCCCTGCCCGGCGAACGCCGATCCAAACGCCGCGGGCGGAGCGTCGAGTTCGACGACTACCGCACCTATGTCGCGGGCGACGACCTGCGTCACATCGACTGGAACGTCTACGCCCGCCTCGACCGCCTCTTCATCAAGCTCTTCCGCGAGGAGGAGGATCTCGCCCTGCACATCCTGATCGACTGCTCCGCCTCGATGGACGCGGGCAACCCGAGCAAGCTCATTTTCGCACACCGCCTTGCGATGGCGCTTGGGTACCTCGGGCTTGCCAGTCAGAACCGGGTGAGCGTCATGTCGTTCGCGACGCGCGAGGGCGTGCGCACGCTCGCGCCGATGCGCGGCAGGCGCGGCGTTCAGCCCATGGCCCGGTTCCTGCTCGACAACCTCGACCTCGCGCCCGACGGGCCGGGGCAGTCTAAGGGCGAAGACTTCGCCGGCGCGATGCGGAAGTTCGCCGCCGCGCGCGTGGGCAAGGGCGTGGTGGTGCTGCTGTCGGACTTCCTGATCCAGGAGGGCTACAAGGCGGGCCTTGGGTTGCTCGCCGACACGGGGCGCGGCGGGTACGACACGACCTGCCTGCAAATCCTGAGCCCGGGTGAACTCGACCCGGCGCTCGAAGACGGGCGCGTGATGGGGGACCTGCACCTGACCGACAACGAGACGGGGCAGGGGGCGGAGGTGACGGTCTCGCAGGAACTCATCGAGAGCTACAAGCGGTCCGTGCGCAGCTATTGCGAGGAACTCGCGCACTTCTGCCGATCACGCAAGATGCGCCACAGCCTTGCGCTCACCGACACACCCATAGAAGAGATCGTGACGGGTTCGCTGCGCCGGCTCGGCGTCGTAGGCTGATCACATCACCGCGCTGCCGCGGGGCTTCTCGCCGGTGATCTCTTCGTACATCGCGTCGTCGACGCCCAGGAACTCGCGCATGTGCGCGTCGTAGGTGTCCGAGTCCTTGTCCTGCGACAGATCGAGGCGCAGCTCGTTGATGACCTTGGTCCCCTGCGCGATCCAGAGCTGGAATGTTTCCTGGCTGATGTTCTGGTGGATCCATTCGCCCAGCGCCCCCTTGAAGGGCGGGCGGTCCATCTGGTTGCCCGGGCGGCCGGTCTTTCGACAGATGAACGAGCCGTCGGGCGCGGGGCCGACTTTCTGCTCGGCGACCTCGGGCACGGGGAGCTTGAGCTGCCCGAGCATGTCGCCCATGGCGCGCTTGGGCATGAGGTCGCCCCGCTTGGCGGCCTCGGTGTAGCCCTTCGTCAGGATCTCACCGGCACGCTCGGGTTGATCCGTCGCGATGAGGGCCGCCCCGGCGAGCTGGTAGGCCTTGCTCATGCCCGGGTTCAGCTCGACGCACCGCAGATAGCTCTCGGCAGCCTCCTCGAATCGGCCGGCCTGCTGATACGCCCCGCCGAGCGAGAAGTGGGCCATGTCGTTGTCCGGGTCGTCGTGCGCCATCTTCTCGAACTGTGCGATGCGGGTCTCGATGTCCATGTCGTAAGCCTCCAGACGAACCATAGGGGCACGGATCGGCCCGTTCGCCGGCTCGTGCGCGGGCTCACTCGGCTAGTCTTCTCGCGTGGCGCGACCCATAGACCCACGGCTCTCGATCGAACTGGCGGGCATCCCGCTCCGCTCGCCCGTCATCCTCGCGGCGGGCACGGCCGGGTATTCCGACGAACTCGCGGATGTGATGGACCTCTCGCAGGTCGGCGCGGTCGTGTGCAAGTCGATCACGCGTGAGCCCCGCGTCGGCAACGAGACCTGGCGCGTCTGGCCCGCCAAGGCCGGCATGCTCAACGCGATCGGTCTCGCCAACCCCGGCATCGACAAGTTCATGTCCGACGTTGCGCCGAGACTAAAGAACACGCCGACCACGGTCTTTGGGTCCATCGCGGGCACGAGCATCGACGACTACGCGCACGTTGCTCGCCACATGGAGACGATCCCCGAGCTGCCCGCGATCGAGATCAACGTGAGCTGCCCGAACGTGCACGGCGGGACGGAGTTCGGCGCCGACGCGGGCGCGCTGCGTGAGCTTGTCTCGGCCGTGCGCGCCGAACTGACGAGTTCCAAGCTCATCGTCAAGCTGAGCCCGATCGCGGTGGGTCAGCCGACGCTCGCGGATATCGCAAGGGCCGCGATCGAAGCGGGCGCGGATGCGCTCACAATCGCCAATACGGTCCCCGCGATGCAGATCGACGTGCGGACGCGCCGGCCCGTGCTCTCGAACGTGACGGGCGGGCTGTCGGGCCCGGCGGTCCACCCGATCGCGGTCAAGCTCGTGCACGATGTGTACCGCAAGGTGGCGCAGGAAGCGGGTGTCCCGATCATCGGGCTCGGGGGCGTGTCGGCGTGGGACGACGCGGCCGAGTTCATCCTCGCCGGCGCGACCGCGGTCGGCGTTGGGACGGCACTCTTTGCCGATCCGCGAGCACCCCTTCGCATCAACCGCGATCTTTCACGCTGGTTAAACACGCATCGGGTCCAGGTGGTGAAAGATCTGGTCGGCCAGGTGATCCTGCCCGCGTAAGCTCTGGTCTGGAAGGAGTTTGAGATGCTGATCACGAGCCTGGCCGTGGCCGCTGCTATGGCGACCGAGCCCAAGGACATCTCCAAGGAGATCGAGCAGGTCCGCAGGCAGGCGAACATCGCTTCGCTCGTCTGCGCGGCGTACAAGGACGGCGAGCTCGTCGCCACCGGCGCGACCGGCTGGCTCAGCCACGAGCACCCGATCCCCGTCACGATCAACAGCGTCTACCACATCGGCTCGTGCACGAAGGCGATGACGGCCGAGCTTGTCGGCTTGCTCGTCGAACGCGGCGAGCTGACCTGGGACACATCCATCGCAGACGCATTGCCCGGTGTTTCCGATCAGGTGAACGAGGCATTCAAAGAACTGACGGTGCGTGATCTACTCGGACACCGAGCTGGAATCGCGGAATCGCAGAACAAGGGCCTCTCGGCGATGCCATGGGTGCTCGCGAACGCTGAGAAAAAACTCCCCCTGCGTGGGCAGCGTCGCGCCATCGCCGAGGGGATTTTGCGCAGCGGTCCACAGATCGTGGGCGGAGCAGAGGGCACATTTGCGTATTCGAACTTCGGGTACATCCTGGCGGGCGTGATCATCGAGGAGAAGTTCGACAAGCCCTGGGAAGAGGTGATGGCCGAGGAAATCTTCGAGCCGCTCGGCATGACGAGCGCCGGCTTTGGCCCGCCAGGCGTCGTCGGCGAGGTTGTTGAGCCACTGGGTCATCAGATGCGAGACGAGTGGATGCCGCTGCCGCTGGTTGAGGGCGAGCGGCTGCCCGACAACCCGGCGAGCTTCGGCCCCGCGGGCACGGTTCATGCGAACATCATCGATTGGGGCAAGTTCGTCGCCGACTTCGAACAGGGACTCGAGGGCAAGGGCAAGCTGCTCAAGCAGGAGACCTACGAGGCCATCGCGACGGACACCGATGGCGACGGGTACGCGCTCGGCTGGGGTGCGACGGAGCGGCCCTGGGGCGCGGGCACGGTGTACTCGCACGCGGGCAGCAACACGTACTGGTACGCCGTGACGTGGGTGGCGCCGGAGACGGATCTGGTTGTGCTCGCCGCGAGCAATATGCCACCCAACGCAGCTTCCGAGGCGTGCGATCAGGCCGTGGGCATGCTGATCGGCGAGTTCAACGAGCTGCCGGTCGCTGAAGACGAACGGGCCGAGGGGCCCGCCGAAGACGACGCCGAGTAAGAAAGATTGCTTGAAACACTTCAAAGACTGAAAGAGCGGAGAGCCGATATCGAATATAGTAATCACTAACTTGAGACGACCTCGTGGGCTGTCTATGCAGGAGTGAACTATGCGGCTTCTCATTGCGATTAATCGAATCTGCTACGGCTCGTGTCTGCTCGCCATCGTGGGTGGCGCCTTTATTACCGTCGGTGCCATCTGGCTGGAGCAGGAAGGTGTGGGATGGAAGGGCGTCTCCACGGCGGCCGTGCTGATTTTCGCGGCCATCCTCGTGCTCGCCGTCAACAGCATCATCGGGCTCAAGGTCATGAACGACGGCGGCGGCCTGCGCGACTTCATCCCGGGCAGGGGCTTGGCAGCCGCAAGGCCGAAGCCCGCAGGCTCGTTCATCGCTCAACGCCCGAGCAGCGAAAACCAATCAGATCTCTCTGATCTGCCGGATCTGTCCGACGTTTGAACTCAGGATTCGACAGCGACATGCGCCCGGTCTTCGCGCATCGCGGCGAGCGATTCGCGGAGACTCGGCTCTTCCTGCTGTTCGGGCTCGGCGGCCGCGGCCTTCTTGAACGAGCCGTCCTCGTGGATCTCGTCGACCTTGACGGTGACGCGCTTCGAGACGCCGCGCTCCTGCATTGTCACGCCGTAGAGGCGATCGGCCTCGGACATCGTGCGCTTGTGGTGCGTGATGATGATGAAGTGCGAGCGGTCGGTGAATGAGCGGACGACGTTGCAGTAGCGGTCGACGTTTGCATCGTCGAGCGCGGCGTCGACTTCGTCAAGGATGCAGAAGCAGCTCGGCTTGGTCTGGAAGATCGAGAGCAAGAGCGCGACCGCGGTCATGGTCTTCTCGCCGCCCGAGAGCTGGTTGATCGTGCGGGGCTCCTTGCCGGGCGGGCGGGCGATGACCTCGACGCCCGATTCGAGCCAGTCGACCTCGTCGGTCTGGACCTTCTCGCCGTCGACTTCCTTGATGAGGGGCATGAGGCGGACCTCGGCCTTGCCGCCGCCGAAGAGGCGCCGGAACATGCCGTTGGAGCCCGCGAAATTCTCGCGCACCGCGGTGAAGGTCTCCTCGAAGCGTTCGCGGCTGGCGACGTTGAGGCGTTCGATGAGCTCGGCGAGCCGCGTGCGGGCCTCGTCGAGGTCGGCGACCTGCGCAATGAGTTCCTCGTTGCGTCCCTCGAGCTGGCCTTCTTCCTCGATCGAGTCGAGGTTGACGTTGCCGAGCTTCTTGATCTCGGAGCGGAGTTCCTCGCACTGGGCCGAGGCTTCTTCCTGATCGAGCAGCACGATCGCGTCGTACATGACGAGCAGGCGGTACTCGCGGTACTCGGCGGCGATGTCGATCGCCAGCTCCTCGGTTGCGCGGTCCTCGGCGTGCTCACGCTTCACCTCGACCTCGCGGCGGGCGACCTCGAGTGAGTGCCAGTTCCGCTCGATCCGCTGCGCTTCGTCGCGGGCGCGGCTGGCGTGCTGGCTGAGCGAGGCTGCACGTTCGTTGGCCTCGGCGAGCTGCGCCTGAGTCTCTTCGAGCTGCGAGGCAAGCAGCTCGGCCTTCTCGGTCGCGTGGGCGACCTCGTTCTGGGCCTGGATGATCGTCTGCTGGTGCTGCTCGATCACGCCCTGCGCCCGTTCGGCGTGGTCGGTCAATTCGCGCAGGCTGCGCTGGACGCTCTCGGTCTCACTCACGACACGTCCGAGCTCGCGCCGGGCCGACGAGAGCTGCTCGCGTAGCGCGCCGGCTTCGACGCGGGCCGCGGTGACCTGCTCCGATGCCTGCTCGGCGCGCATCGAGAGCCGCGTCACTTCCGTCTCAAGCGATTCGGCAGACGCCCGCTGATCGATCAGCAGGTCGTCCAGCTTCGCGATCCGCTCGCGGAGCTGCTGGGCCTCGCTCCGAACAGTTTCGAGGCGACCCGTGATCTGCTGGGCTTCCTGCGCGAGCGTGCCGAGCGACTGCGCATGGCGGCGGCGTTCGGTCTCCAGACGCTCGGCGCGGGCCTGAGCGCCGGCGAGGTGGCGCTCTTCCGCAGCAAGCTGCGTGCGGACTTGCGCCCGCGACTGGCTGATCGCCGACGCGCGCTCGTCCTGCTTTGCCAGCTCGTCGCGGCTCGTTTCGAGCGATTCGCTCACGCTGCCGAGCGTGAAGCGCAGCTGTTCGAGTTCGGCGCGCCGGCGGAGCAGACCCTGCCCGCCCGTCTCGCTCGCGCTCGGGCCCGCGATCACGCGGCCGTCGGATTCCAGCACGCACCCGTCGCGCGTGACGAAGCGAGCGCCCGAACCGATCACACCCGCTGCGAGCAGCGTCGCGGCTTCGAGGTTCTCGACGAGGTACGTTTGCCCGAGCAATCGATCGAGCAGCTTCGCGCCCGCTTCGCCCAGTGCATCGCTCGCGCTCCCGCGGATGCGGACGAGCGGGCGCAGAGCCGTGACGCGTCCGCCGCGCAGGACGGTGTCCATCGGTGAGCGTGTTGACGGGCAGTGGAAGTCGACGCCACCCGTAGACAGCGGCATGAACGTGACGCGTCCCTTGAGTTTCGTGAGTTCGTACGCGCCCGGGATGTTGAGCGCCGAGCGCACGACGAGCGACTGGAGTGCTGCGCCCAGCGCCGCCTCAACCGCTTCCGCGTCGTCGGAGCTGGCTTCGATCAGGTCCGCAACCGCGCCGATGACGCCCTCGTAGCCCTCGCCCGTGTCGCGTGCATCGAGCACCGCGCGGACCGCGTCGCCGAAGCCCTCGCGCGAGGCGTCCATCTCTTCGAGCGTGACGCGGCGTGAATCGAGACGCACCCGCTGCTGGTCGAGTTCGCTCACACGCTCGGCAAGCTCGCTCCGGCCCGCGGCCAGATTCGAGGCCTGCTCGTCGAGACCAGAGAGTTCCGCAGCAAGCCGATCGACCTCGCCCGAGTGCCTGCGGCACGCGCCGAGCAGTTCCTCGTGCTCACGCGTCTGGCGGTCCTGCTCGGTGCGGGCCTCGGATTCCTTGCGCTGCACGGTCGCGAGCTGCTCGGCGAGCTGCTCGGCCCGGCGCGTGTCCGACTGGATCGACGCGTTCAGAGCCGCACGCTCGCGTTCGACGCCCGCGACCGCGGCCTGCTTCTCCGACAGTTTCTGCCTCGCGTCGGCGGCCTCTTCGAGCACCGCGGCCCTCGCCTCGGTTGCCCGATTCATCGACTGCTCGACCTCCGCCAGCCGCGACTCGTGCGTCTCGATCGCGTGACGCTCGCCCGCCTCGCTCTTGGCGAGTTCCTCGAGGCGGAGTGTCAGCTCCTCGGTCTGCTTCGCGTCGGTCTCAAGGCGGCGTTTGGCTTCGTCGATCGCGGACTCGGTCATCTTGACCCGCTGCGTCGCGCGCTCGGCGTCGTGCTGGGCCGACTGGCGCTCGGAGTCGACTCGCCGGACCGTCTCGTTCAGCTCGTGGCGCGTCACCTCGGCGTCCTGCTTCTCGGCTTCGAGCTGCTCGACGCGGGTGTGCGATTCCTCACGCTGCGACTCCAGAGCCGTCAGCTCGCTCGTCAGCCCGTCGAGGCGTTGGCGCAGGTCGTCGTACTGGTCGAACGCGAGCGCCATGCGGATCGCGCGGTACTCGTCGTCGAGCGCCTGGAAACGCTTGGCCTTGGCGGCCTGGCCCTTGACGATCCGCAGACGCCGCTCGGTGTTCTCGAGCTGCTCGCGGGCCTTGGTCAGGTTCACCTCGGTCTTGTCGAGCTTGCGCGTCGCCTCGATCCGGCGCTGCTTGTACCGCGCGATGCCCGCGGCCTCCTCGAAGATCGTCCGGCGCTCCTGCGGGCTCGCCAGCAGCATCGCGTCGACCTTGCCCTGCTCGATGATCGAGTACGCGTCGGCCCCGATGCCCGTGTCGAGGAACAGCTCGCGGATGTCGCGCAGGCGGACGCGTCGGTCGTTGATCAGGTACTGGCTCGTGCCGTCGCGGTAGAGGCGGCGCTCGACGAAGACCTCGTCGGCCTCGATCGGCAGGCCCCGGCGGCGGCGGCCGGTCCGGCGCTGCTCGCGGCGCTCTTCCGACTCCTCGTCGCCCTCGTCTTCGTCGAGCGGGTCGCCAAGGGTCAGTTCCACGAGCTCGGCGTCCGCGTCGATGATCGGGTTGTCGAACCCGAGCGTGACGGAGGCCATGCCCGAGGGCGATCGGCCCGCGGCACCGGCGAAGATGACGTCGATCATCTCTTTGCCGCGGAGCGACTTGCTCGAACGCTCGCCCAGCACCCACTTGATGGCGTCGACGACGTTGGACTTGCCGCACCCGTTGGGCCCGACGACGCCCGTGATGTCGTCGTCAAAGGTGAACTCGGTGCGGTCCGCGAATGACTTGAAGCCGTTGAGAATGAGTTTGGATAAACGCATGGGTCGTGGCGCCCTCCGTGCCGCCTGATCGACTCTGCACGAGGCCTGTTTCTGTCGGCGTCCTGCCCGGTGGCCCCGTCAGGAAGGGGCAGTCTACATCACTCGTCCTCGTTTGTCCCCCCGGAACCGTTTCCATCTCCGCCGGCCGGGCCTGCGGGGGGCTTCAGCGGGACGACGTACGACTGCCGGCCGTCTGTGACGGGCTTGGCCTGCTCTTCCTCGATGGGGTCGAGGCTGATCTCCTCGCCCTCACCGCCGATGAGCGCCGGTCGGTCGGTCGTGATGGTCTGCGTCGCGGTCAGCAGCGAGGCGAGCAGTCGGTCGGTCTCGGTCGCGAATGACGCATTGGTCCCGCCCGAGGTCTGGATCGCTGCCAGGGCGCCCACCACCTCGGAGTACGTAAACCCGAGTCCGGGCCGGATCTCGGTCGCCGAGGCCTCGCGGGCCATGTATTTGATGAGTTCGTCCATGTCCGGTCCCATGCTCTGGGTCAGGATCGGTCCCGTCTCCGACGGGCTGTAGCGCAAACGGATCTCGCTGCCGGCGTTGTCGGCCACCATGATGAGCCGGTCGGACCAGGCGCTGACGAACATCGGCGTCTCGAGCTTCATGTCCGCGCCGATCAGGGCGATCCGGGGTCGGCCCTGCTGCGTGACGTACACCAGCGGCTCGCCGAAGGGCACGATGTCGAGTTCGAAACGACCACGGACGTCCTGGCGTTCGACACCCTGCGGGTTGCCGCGCGGGATACGCGACTCGGCGAGATAGATCACCTGCTCGATCGAGGCTCGCTGCCCAGAGGGACGGGCGCTGTTGGTGGCGACGAGTTCCTTCAGTCGATGGTGCTCGGCCCGTTCCATGAGGGCCTCGTACGCCGCGATGCGGATCGTGAGCTTTTCCTCGTCCTCGAGCAGCTCACGGAGCGCTCGCTCGATCGAGTTGCCCCCCTCGGCGGTGCCCAGCAGCTGGATCGCCTCGATCCGGTCGGGTGAATCCTCCTCAAAGGCGAGGCGTTCGAGGAAGGCCGAGGCCCGCGGGTCTCCCAGGTGTGCGCCGGCTCGCAGCGCCGCCATCCGGGGGCCACGCTCGGGGAACTCGTACACGTCGCGCACGAACCCGATCGACCGTGTCCCGATCGCGCGGAGCGCCCAGCTGAGCTCGTCGGCGCTGCTCGGGTCCTCGATCATCGACCGGGTGTACCGCTTGGCGAGCACCTCCGGGTATTCCTGGTTGATCGGCGTGTGAAGGAGAATCTGCACGAACTCCTCGAATCGGTCTTTGTAGGCGGGCGGCGCGTAGACCTGGATGACCTGGTCGTCGCGCCCCTTGGCCGTCGAGTTCGGGCCGCGAGGTCCGTCGAGGAACTGCTGGTTGATCGCCCGCGTAATCGCCTGCGCCCGCGAGTGAAGCGGCGTCTGGAGCAAAAGCTCCAGAGGCTGTGGCTCGATCACACGCCCGCCGCCCAGCACGCGCCCGATGCGCGTGTTGATCTCACTCGATAGACCCGGCTCTGCGAACGGGTTGATGAACACCTCACCACGCGCCTCGGCGATGGTGTCGGTCTTCAGGCCGCCGACTGTGCTCGCCGGACCGAGCTGCAAGCGCGTCGTCCAGAGGATGCCGCCCTCGAGCGATTCGGTCGTCGAGCCGCTGAGCGCACGGACCTGGACATCGAACGTCGTCCCTTCCGGCGCGCCCGGCGGGACGGCACCCTCGACGACCACGACGGCCGTGTCCGGGTGACGGATGATCTCACGCGGCGAGAGCCCTGCCAGCGGCGTGTTGGCGAAGCTGCTGGCCGTATCGCCTTCGGTCCAGATCAGGATCTCACGCTCCATCGTGGCGGCGACGTTCTCGGGCACATTCGTGCTGCCCGTGCCGTTCAGACCGACGACGAGGCCGTAGCCAGAGATGTACTGCGGCTCGGCTCGGCGCAGACTTGTTTCATACCCGACCGTGCCGCGGAGCACGCTCGGTGCGCCCGAAAGAGTGGGGGTCACCTCGCGCACGCGCTTTTTGGGTCCGCCGCCGCAGCCGGCGATCGGCGCGGCACACAGGACCAGTGAGAGGGCCAGACCAACCGCCGCTCGCGTGCATCCCATCGCTGCGCAACCTCCGACGTGCACCCACATCGATGCCTGTGGTACCGCTTCCGAACTCTTCGCCGGGTACTCACCCTGGCGCGTTCGGAGCGTTCGTACAGCGAGCAGCCGGATACCCACCGTGGCCGCAGTCGCTGCGTCTCCACATCCTATCCGCCTGCGAGCGAAACCCCGTTCTCCGACGCAAAACGGGCTTGCAAAAGCCTAGGATCGGGCTTTCCAAACGAAATACGATTATATACCTTACTTTTGTAATGATTCACATGCAATCTATCTCAACCGACAGAATTCGACATCGGGTATACCCCCAGTTGTGCCTGAAACGGGGGATTTTGAGCAAGACAACCGACATGTTGTGGATATCGATTCGGCGATCTTTGCAATTTCCTCAACTCGCGCAAAATCAACCACTTGGGGCGTTCGGGCCACTCTTCCCGACAGCGATCCGCGAGATTTTGTGCTTCAATTCCAACCAAAGCACGATGGGTAGTGGTAGCATGGAGACCTTGGTTTGGTCGATTCAGGCCGAACCGCGGGACTTGGAGGGTTCTTTTCGTATCAGGGCGTCGGAGCTGACGCGACAACGCGACCCGAACAGCGGGCCCCATTTGGGACCGCAAGGCGTGCGGGACGCGGATGGTTGCGGTGCGCGATGACCCCCGATCGGCAGGAACGTGGTGGTAGGGCCGGTGCGTGGGAGTGCACCGGTCCGGAGCAGAGAGAGATCACGCCTCGCTCGGCCTCGCGCCGGGCAGGCCAGCTATCGAGGTGGAACCAAGTGAGCGTCCTTTGCGACTCGCAAATCCGGGAACTCGTCGGCATCGAGCCCTACTCGCCCGCGCAGAAGCGCCCGGGCAAGGTCAGCTACGGCGTCTCCAGCTATGGGTACGACGTCCGCGTCGGCTCGCGATTCAAGATCTTCAGCCCCACGCCTGTCACAGGTGACATCGCCGTCGTCGATCCGAAGCGCTTCAGCGACGAGATGATGGTCGAGGTCGACACCGAGATCCCCGGTCACGGCGGCTCGGACAACGGCAGCCGGTACATCATCATCCCGCCCAACAGCTTCGCGCTCTGCGAGACCGTCGAGTACATCGAGGTCCCGCGCGACGTCCTCGTCATCTGCGTCGGCAAGAGCACCTACGCCCGCTGCGGCCTGATCGTGAACGTCACCCCGCTCGAGCCCGAGTGGCGCGGCAAGGTGACGCTCGAGATCAGCAACACCACCCCCCTGCCCGCGCGGGTCTACGCCAACGAGGGCATCGCGCAGCTGGTGTTCCTCCAGGCGTCGCAGGTGTGCGAGACGAGCTATGCGGACAAGGCAGGGAAGTATCAGGATCAGGCGGGGCTGACGCTGCCGCGAGTGGATTAGGCATTAGGCACTGGGCATTAGGCATTAGGAAGACAGAGTTGGTGCATGGGATCGGGCATCACAACGCATCGAGATCTGCTCGCTTGGCAGAAAGCGTTTGCGATTGGGCTTGGTGTGTACGAACTCACAACAGACTTTCCACCGGACGAGCGATTTGGGCTTGTTTCGCAGCTGAGAAGGGCGTCTGTATCCGTTGCGAGCAATATCGCTGAGGGATACGGACGAGGGACAACGTCGGATTACCTGCGGTTTCTCAGGATGGCCCGAGGATCGCTGTACGAGATCGACACACAGCTGGGTTTCGCACTGGAACTCGGCTACATCACGGGAGTCGCGTACGAGCGGCTTCAGGCAGAGTTGGAAGAGTCGGGCCGGCTGCTCGGCGGATTGATTCGGAGTGTGGAGCGGACCACTTAGTTTGAACCCGGCAGCAGGTTGTTCTGGACTAGTGCCTTATGCCTAGTGCCTCATGCCTCTGCCCCAGCATTCACGAGCATTATGAAAATTACACGGAAGTTCACAACCAAGGGCCAGGATGCCTTCGCCACCGCCAAGTGGACGAAGCGGGCCAGTCGTATCGCCAACCCGGACGGGACGGTCGTCTTCGAGATGGGCGACGCGGAGGTGCCGGCGTCGTGGAGTCAGCTTGCCACGGACATCATGGTGAGCAAGTACTTCCGCAAGGCGGGCGTGCCGCAGGTCTTGCCCGGGCGCGACCCGGTCGAGGCGCTGGCGCAGGACGCGTTCATCCGCGACGACGAGGGCAAGGTCGTCATGGGGCCCGAGCGCTCTGCCAAGCAGGTGATCCATCGCCTTGCGGGTTGCTGGCGTCACTGGGGCCTCGAGCACGGGTACTTCGACTCGAAGGACGACGCCGACGCGTTCTACGACGAGCTGGTGTACATGATGGTGCACCAGGTGGCGGCCCCGAACTCGCCCCAGTGGTTCAACACGGGCCTGAACTTCGCCTACGGCACGACCGGTCCGGCGCAGGGGCACTTCTACGCCGACCCCGAGACGGGCGAGATCAAGGAAGCCGAGGACGCCTACACGCACCCGCAGCCGCACGCGTGCTTCATCCAGAGCGTGGACGACGCGCTGGTGGAAGAGGGCGGCATCATGGACCTCTGGGTTCGTGAGGCGCGTCTCTTCAAGTACGGCTCGGGCACGGGCACGAACTTCTCGAACCTCCGCGCCGAGAACGAGCCGCTGTCGGGCGGCGGCAAGAGTTCGGGCCTGATGAGCTGGCTCAAGATCGGCGATCGCGCCGCGGGCGCGATCAAGAGTGGCGGCACCACGCGGCGGGCTGCCAAGATGGTCTGCCTCGACATGGACCACCCGGACATCGGCAGCTTCGTGAACTGGAAGGTCCGCGAGGAGATCAAGGTCCAGGCGATGGTCGAGGGCCTGAGCTATCTGAAGAAGAACGACGAGACGACCGCCGAGCTCTGCGAGCGCCTCGGGCTGGAGCTCGATTTCGACTTCAACGGCGAGAGCTACCAGACCGTCAGCGGCCAGAACTCCAACAACTCGGTCCGCATCCCCGACAGCTTCTTCGACGCGGTCGACGAGGGCGGCACGTGGGAGACGCAGTTCCGCACGACGGGGGAGATCGCCAGGACGTTCGACGCGAGCGAGCTGTGGAACGACATCAGCTACGCCGCGTGGAAGTGCGCCGACCCGGGCGTGCAGTTCGACTCGACGATCAACGCGTGGCACACCTGCCCGAGCGCCGGTCGCATCAACGCCAGCAACCCGTGCAGCGAGTACATGTTCCTCGACAACACGGCCTGCAACCTGGCTTCGCTCAACGTGCTGAAGTTCTACGACAGCGAGACCAAGCAGTTCGACGTGGCTCTCTACGAGCACGCAACGGACATCTGGACGATGGTCCTCGAGATCAGCGTGCTGATGGCCGCCTTCCCGAGCCGCGAGATCGCCGAGCTGAGCGAACGTTTCCGCACGCTGGGCCTTGGCTACGCGAACCTGGGCGCGATGCTGATGCAGGCGGGCATTCCTTATGACTCCGAGGCGGGCCGCTCGATCTGCGCGATGCTCAGCTCGATCATGACGGGCCGTTCGTACCGCCAGAGCGCGCTGCTCGCAGCCGAGCACGGGGCGTTCCGCGGCTACGAGGACGACAAGGACAGCATGCTCCGCGTCATCCGCAACCACCGCCGCGCCGCGCACGGCGTGAGCCGCGAAGCCAAGGAGTGGGAAGACCTGCGCATCCGCCCGGTGCCGATCGATCACGATCTGGTGACCAAGGGCCGCGTGCCGCTGGCCAACTCGCGGAACCTGCTCGATCGCGCCGTCATGGTCTGGGACGAGGCGTACGAGCTCGGCCTCGAGCACGGGTACCGCAACGCCCAGGTGACAGTCATCGCGCCCACCGGCACGATCGGCCTGCTCATGGACTGCGACACGACCGGCGTCGAGCCCGACTTCGCGCTCGTGAAGTTCAAGAAGCTCGCGGGAGGCGGGTACTTCAAGATCGTCAACGCTTCCGTCGAGCCCGCGCTGCACGCACTGGGCTACTCGGAAGAGCAGATCCGCCTGATCCTCACCTCGATCCTGGGCACACTGACGCTCGCCGTCCCGATGCCCGAGGGCTCGATCGGCGCCGAGGAGGACATGACCCTCGCCGAGTTCCTGATGGACAAGGGGCTGGAGCATCAGCACCTCACCAAGATCGAAGAGGGCCTGCCGGGGTGCTTTGACATCCGCTTCGCTTTCGGCGCGTGGAGCCTGGGCGACGACGCGCTCAAGGCCGTCGGCTTTGATCCCGACAAGGCCAAGGCCGACAAGAGCTTCAACCTGCTCAGCAAGCTCGGCCTCTCTGGCAAGCACATCGAGGAGCTCAACCAGCTCGTCTGCGGCCGCCAGACCATCGAGGGCGCGCCGGGCTTCGAGGATCAGCACCTCGCGGTGTTCGACTGTGCCAACCACTGCGGCCCGCTCGGCACGCGCCTCATCGCGGCCGAGGGTCACATCCGCATGATGGCTGCCGCTCAGCCCTTCATCTCGGGCGCGATCAGCAAGACCATCAACCTGCCCAACTCGGCCTCGGTCGACGACATCCAGTCGTGCTACCGCCTGAGCTGGGAGCTTGGTCTCAAGGCCAACGCGCTCTACCGCGACGGGTGCAAGCTCAGCCAGCCCCTCTCCGCCAAGAAGAAGGATGTCGACCTCGACGACGAGGAGACCGACGAACTGGGCGAGCTCGAGGCCAAGGAAGAGGTCGCGGGCGCCGTCGCCGGTCTCGCGGCCACGATCGCCGGGGGCGACGAGTCCCGCGCAGGCGAAGAGACCGTCAGAATCGTGCACCGCCCGATGCGCCGCCGCCTGCCGGTGACGCGCGACTCGGTCACGCACAAGTTCAACGTCGCCGGGCACGAGGGCTACCTCACGGTGGGCCTCTACGAGGACGGGATGCCCGGCGAACTGTTCATCACCATGGCCAAGGAAGGCTCCACCATCGGTGGCCTGATGGATTCGCTGGGCACAGCGGTTTCCGTCGCGCTGCAGTACGGCGTGCCCGTGCAGTCGCTGGTCAACAAGTTCACGCACCAGCGCTTCGAGCCCGCCGGCATGACCTCCAACTCGGATATCCCCTTCGCCAAGAGCCTCGTGGACTACATCTTCCGCTGGCTCGGGATGCGATTCATCCCCGGGTACCGAGAGGCCAACCTGCCGCAGCGCGTCGCCAAGCCCGCTGAGCCCGCCGAGACATCGGCCGCCTCCCGCAAGAGCACACCCAAGTCATCAGGGGGAGACAGTCGTTGGAGCACGCAGACCACATCCGGTGCCGCGACGGATCGCAGCGCCAAGAACGAAGGCCCGATCGCACGCATCGGCCTCCAGCCGGGAGACACGACGGACCGTCTCACCCGGCCCGAAACGGATGGCAGCCTGGCTCGCCACGCGGTCGTCGTGCACGAAGCGCACACGACCAGCACCCACCGGGAAGAGTCGACCGTGGTCGTGGTCGAGGAACACGTCTCGGCCCTCTCGGCCGCCATGAGCGAGAACATGGGCGACAGCCCGCCCTGCGATGTCTGCGGCGAGATCACCGTCCGCAACGGCACCTGCTACAAGTGCATGGGCTGCGGCAACAGCATGGGGTGCAGCTGACGGGCACCATCACCCCCGGGCGGGACGCTCACTGAAGCGTCCGCCCGATCACGATTGACCCACCACGGGTCGGACCAGCGCGGTGCAACGCCGAGGCAGGCCGACCCCACTCCAAGACCCCCGGGCAGACCACCGGTGCCCGGGGGCTCTTTATTTGCAGAAAGAAAAGTATGCTACTGCACCAAATTACGGCAGTATTACATGGGGAAGTAGTGAATACTGCGGGATTAGTCGCCTGTATGCTTATTAACAATTAGATCTAAGGCAATTGGTAACGGGCCCTTATCGTCTTTGATAAGACCGTCTGAGGCAGGCCTAAACAAAGACTTGAGTATAAAATCAAGAGAACCATCTTCTGGAATGCTTTTGTCGCTAGCAAGCGACAGATAGGTTTGAGTCATCACTACACGTTCAGAAGCATCCGTTGCCAAATGCTGATGAGTTAGCAAATTCCGATAAATGATCTTCAGAACCCAAAAGGCAATACCTACTAAGGTTGCAAACAGTGCAAATCGAGCTATTACGTGCACCATTTCGTTAGTAACAGTATGTGTCATTGGTTCAGAGGTACTTATAGTTGTAGGGGGAGTCAACTCATCGCTGACGGGCAGACTAGTAGTAGGAATATTGAGTAAATAATCGGAATTGCAAACAATACCGATAACACTAGTAAATAATCCAAGTGCCAGTAGGGTTCCATATGCAATTGAAAGGTTGCGATGCTTTTTACGCTTCTTGTTCCAATATTCGATAGGAGCCTTTAGTGCTAGTTCGGAAGTGTAGAACGATTTAATTGTCTGCATTTCTCTCTTGGCGATTTTAAGCGATTTGCGTCGAAACCGTCGGGCAGAATCGCGAAATATATTAGCCCAATTATTCTGCTTATTATGCAATATCTCGACATCTGCAGTTAGCTGTTGAAGTGATGCCAATTGCTGTTTTGCAGTTGCCGTTGCATTGCTATACCAATTATCAAATAGCGATTTTGACTGATTGGCAGTCGCAATCATAGTCGAAGCGTTGATCTTGTCGAAGTCTGTGCCCTTGAGACGTCCATCATCAATTACACCAAGTATCGTTCCGATTGTCATTGCGTCAGCGGTGAGTTCGCTGGTTGGCAGTTTGTTAAAGTAGTTTAAATATGCAGCGGCTACATCGGAAGAATGGCTTTCGAGGATGGCAAGTAGTCGCTCAAGATTGGGTTTGTCATTGAAAAAATAACCAAAGGCCTGTGCTGTGTAATTATAAAAATCATCCCATGAAACATGTTGAGTTGTGGAACTTTGGTTGCTGAGCAGCGTGTTGAGACTTACTTCAACAAGACGTAGTTGCTTCAAAGGGAAACGAGCGTTTTCAGATAGAATATGGCTGTATATAGACTCAAGATCCTTCCGTATTGACTTGAACCATTCAAGGAATGAATCGGGGTCAGCGAAAGTTTTCCAAATCTGATTGTCATTGTCATAGATTACAATTGAAAACGAATTAGAATCTTTCGGGTGGTCGTCTTTATCAGTTGACATATGACCTGCTTTCCAAAAATTCTCAAGAAAATAGTCTCTAATATTGGCTGATAGTATACTTTGAGTTGGGTATTATATTTACCGGATAGTGCGTGGCGGGTGGCCCGGCTTGTCCCCGAATCGAGAACACACAGGTGTGGCACGGCTTGCTCGCCAAGCCCCGCCTTTGAGCTTTCAGCCCCGTTTCTACGAGCTGTAAGCAGCCGGTGCCACGCAGACCCCGCTCAATCCCCCTTTAGGGACGCCCTCCCCGGCCTGAGCTCAAACCTCTCACGCGTCCAGCAGTAGCTCAGCCCGCCCATCCGTCCCACCAGCCCGATTCCGCCCTGGTCGATGTGCATCCGCTCGTTGACGAGCGCGTCGTCGACGTGGACGCGGAGGACGCGCCCCATCACGACGTTGCCGCCGGCGGGCTGGCCCGGGTTCGTGCGGATGACCTGCGTCGTCTCGCACTCGAAGCACACGGGGCTCTCCTTCACGCGCGGGGCGGCGATCAACTCGCAAGGGGCGGGCGTCAGGCCCGAAAGCTCGTACTCGCTCTCGCCGTGGGGCAAGGGCTCGGCCGCCACGACCACGTTGCGGATGATCGACTCCGTCGCCACGCACACGGCGAACTGGCCCGTGCCGCCTTCCGCCACCTGCTTGCAGTTGGCGAGCGTGTCCTTCTCCTGGCCCTTCTCGTCGTTGGCCGGGCAGAAGAGCAGCGTCATCGGGTTCGACCCGACGCCCGCGAAGAACGAGAACGGCGCGAGGTTGGGCTTGCCGTCCGGCGAGACCGTCGACACCACCGCGATGGGCCTGGGCCCGATGCACCCGATGAGCAGCTTGTACCGCTCGGCGATCTGAAGCTCGGTCGGGTCGAGGATCACGCGCGGCCCTTTCGTTTGCGTGTGCTACATGCGCGGGCGCAGCACGACGCCCGCCTGCGTGCCGCTGCAGAAGGTCAGCGGGTGGATGCCCGCGACCTCGAACGCGTGCGACCAGCGGCGCCGGACGCCCCGCGAGTGCCAGAATGCCTGGCAGCTCGGGCCCTGCCCGTGCGCGACGAAGTCCTGCTCCATCGGCTTGTGGAAATCAATCCTCGGCGAGTGCCTAGCGATGAAGCACTCCGGGTTGTCGCGGCAGTACTCCCACGATTTCTCGTCGTGGATTGTCACAAGCACCGCGCCACCCGGGCGCACGACGCGCCGAAGCTCCATGAGCCACGTGTCGATGTTGTGCGAGATGTGCGTGAACACCGAGATGCCGTAGACGAAGTCGAACGACGAATCCGCGACGGGCAGGTGCGGCTCGAGCGTGGTCGAGAAGAACCGAAACCTGCCCTCGAAATGGCGCTGCGCCCAGTCGATCGAGCGTTCGTCGATGTCGCATCCCCAGAGCCTCGTCTGATTGGGCAGGTCGGCAAACTGCCGCAGCACACGCCCCGTCGAGCATCCCCATTCGAGGATGTCGCGTGCGGCTTCGAGCTCGATGCCGTGCTGGGCGCACACGCGCCCGATCGCGTCGCGCTCGCGCTTGCCGGACTGGAGGTAGGCCGCGTCGCTCTCGGGCGAGTACGACACACGGTTCGCCCCGGCGGGCACAGGGATGGACGTTCCGAGCGATTTAGCTCGCTCGTACGCGTCTTCATCGGGCGAGCCGGGCAGCGTGCGATCGCTGAGCGCCCCGACCGAGGCCGTCTCGCCCATCGGGTAGGGCCCCGGCGGCAGCCCGCGGTACGGCTCGATCACCATCGGGCGTTCGGTCGCTGAGATCGCATCAATCCATGCGCGTGCCTTGGCACCGAGCACAGCCTCCTGCGCATCGCTCGAGACGATCACCGCGCCGAACTGGGACGGGTCGACCTCGCTGGGTTTCTGCACACGCACGCCCGCGATCAGGCGTCCGTCGGCTTTGTCGTCGAGGATCGCCGCCAGGCGAGGCCCGCCTTCGACGTCGGCGATCACACCGAGCAGCCATTCCGTGTGACGCCCCGCGCCGTACACCGCGATCGGACGATCCGCCAGATCGCGCCCGATCCTTCTCCAGAGCTCGCGGATGAATCGCTTGCGGAAAAGGGCGGCAAAGTCGTGCATCGAGTCCTCCAATGCGGGAACGAAAGCCGCGGGTGAGAGGAGTCTATTCACGCCGTTGCGTTCGCGGCCGCTACGATCACGCGATGACGACGCCTTCCGAACGCGCGATGACCTGGGCCGCCCTACTCGGCAAGTGGACCGAGTTCGCGCAGAGCGCGCTGGCGCTCCCAAAGGACGACGAGGGCGGGCGTTTGCGCGAGGCGGTGCCCGCGATCATCGGGCTCCAGGCCGTCACGCACGCGCTGAGTGAGCTTGACGATCTCGAAGCCGATGAGCGGGCGCTCGGGCTCGATCGAGCGGAGATGCTCATCCGCCAGCACGCGGGCGACGTGAACCGGATCTGGACAGGCCACGAGATACCCGAGGCCGTGCGCGAGATGGTCGACGATGCGCGGCTCGCACACCGCATCCAGACCGAGTCGGGCTGGGAATGGGTCGTGGCCGCCGAGTCGCTCATCTCGCCCCACCCCGCCGAACTGGCCGCGGTGCTCGTCGGGAACGGATTCACGGGCGATCTCTTCCTCCCGACTCCGGGGGTGCCGATCTTCGAGGGGGCGCCCGCCGCGTTCGTGCGAGGCGTGCATGAGTCTGACGAGCTTTTCGAACTCGTCGAAGCCGTGGTGGGGGACTTTCTGGGCGACGCGGACGGCCCGGAGCGAATGCCCGTCGCCCGTCAGGTCTACCGCCAGTTCGACTTTGCCAAGGGCGGCCCGGTCCGCGATGTCGTCCGCCCGATGGACGCCGACCTGACGCCGGGCCAGCCGCTGCTCGTTCCGGTGATCCTCGCGGGCGAAGCACAGCCGGTCACGCTGCCAATTCCGGGGGCTGACAGGCAGAAGCCCCTGCCGGTTGTGTTTGAGGACGAATCCGAGTCGGAATGAGTCGATTCGGCCTCTTGTGTGCGCCCGTCTATAGTGGTTCCCCCGCCTCGCGTGGCGGGCTCGCCAGTAGAACACAATGCAGCATTTCGGAGGAGTCGCCGCGATGGGTCGCGCCAAGATCAGCATCATCGGAGCCGGAAACGTCGGAGCCACCTGTGCCCACTGGGCCGCTTCCAAGGAGTTGGGCGACATCGTCCTGCTCGACATCCCCCGTGCCGACGCCCCCGACCAGCACATGCCCAGGGGCAAGATGCTCGACCTGGCCTGCTGCGCTCCGATCGAGCGTTTCGACTGCAAGCTCACCGGCACCTTCGACTACAAGGACATCGCCGGCTCCGACGTCGTCGTCGTCACCGCGGGTATCCCCCGCAAGCCCGGCATGAGCCGCGACGATCTCATCGGCACCAATGTCAAGATCGTCAAGAGCGTCTGCGAGAACATCAAGGAGTATGCGCCAGACTCGATCGTCATCGTCGTCTCCAACCCGCTCGATGCGATGGTCTACACCGCGTGGAAGGCCACCGGCTTCCCGGCGCACCGCATCATGGGCCAGGCCGGCGCACTCGACGTCGCACGCTTCCGCACGTTCATCGCTTGGGAGATCGGCTGCTCGGTCGAGGACGTGAGCGCCCTCCTGCTCGGCGGTCACGGCGACGACATGGTCCCGCTCCCGCGCTGCACCAGTGTCCACGGCATCCCCGTCACCGACCTTCTTCCCGAAGCCACCATCACCGCCTGCGTCGAACGCGCCAAGGTCGGCGGCGGCGAAGTCGTCAAGCTCATGGGCACCAGCGCCTGGTACGCACCCGCCAGCGGCACCATCCAGATGGTCGAGGCCATCGTCAAGGACAAGAAGCGCATCATCCCGACCGCCGCCTACCTCGACGGCCAGTTCGGCTGCAAGGGCCTTTTCGTCGGTGTGCCCGCGCTGCTGGGCTCCAAGGGCGTCGAGAAGATCGTCGAATTCAAGCTCGACGAGGGCGAGCAGAAGCTCTTCAACGAATCGGCGAGCCACGTCAACGACCTCGTCGAGACCGTCAAGAAGCTCTTCCCCGAACTCGCATGACACGCAGGAAAGCACGACAAGAGACCACACGATACCGAGAGAGGATTCATATGAAAAACCGCTGGTACGCCACACCGATCATCGCACTCATGCTCGCCTCTGGCGCAGCCGCCCAGAACGAGACCACCGTCGAAGCCGCCAAGCCCGAGCCCACACTCGTCGGCGCGCCGACCATCAACGCCCAGTACTCCGATGAGAACATTGCCGCGGTCGCCAAGATGCTGACCGGCACCTGGATCTCGGCCCAGCCAATCACCGAGATCGACGGCGAGGGCGAATCCAAGATCGTCTTGACCGTCAGCCCCGCACGCGTTCAGGGCCTGACCGATGTGCTCTATTGCGAGACGGCCCGCGCGGACAGCGTCGCGACGCCCTATCGCCAGTCGTTCTTCCAGATCTACCGCTTCAAGGGCAACCTCCGCCTGCGCACGTTCGATGTCCGCTCCGAGAACGCGGCCAACGCGCTCACCGGCGCCTCGCTCGTGCCCGGCATGTTCCCGACCACGATCACCGCGGCCGACGTCTTCCCGACGATCGATATCGATCTTCAGAAAGACGGTCAGGGCTACAAAGGCTCCTCGCCCGCGGCCTACCCCGATCACCGCGGCGGCGCGGTTCAGATGACCAGCTCCATCGCGTTCGACGGCGAGACCATCAGCATCACCGACGTCGGCTATGACAGCGAGGGCAACACCGCCTGGGAAGTCGGCCGCGACGGCGGTGCCGAGTTCGTCCGCACCGAAGACCTCGTCGATATCGACTACTACGACGATCAGCTCGTCGTGCTCCACTTCGCCGAGCCCGAGGGCGAGCCGATCCAGGAAGGCGACTGGATGGTCATCCACTACCTCGGCCGCCTCACCGACGGCACGAAGTTCGACTCGTCGTTCGATCGCGGCGAGCCGTTCCGCTACAAGTACCCCGGCACGCTCATCCCCGGCTGGATCCGAGGCACCGAGGGCATGACCAAGGGCTCGCGCCGGCGATTCATCATCCCCGCCGCGCTCGGCTACGGCGACCGCGCCGTCGGCCCGATCCCGCCCGGCTCCACGCTCGTCTTCGACGTCGAGTGCGTCTTCATCGAGAAGGAAGAAGCGCCCGCCGACCTCAACGCGGCTCCCGCCGAGCCCGCAGCCGGTGCGGAATCCGGCGGTTAACGCAAGCCACGCAATTTCAAACGCACGGCCCGCTTCGGCGGGCCGTGTTCCTTTTTGTCACGAGCGCAAGCGGATCTCTGGTAGAGTGCGATCGAAACAGAGGAGAGCCGAACATGCACACGCCCGTCAACGATCGCCTGGACCGCCTCGAAGCCGAGATCGCGTCTCTACGGAGTGGAAACAGACGGCTCAGACTCGCGTGCGCAGCGATCGGACTGGCGGCGGCCTCTTCGTTCGCACTCGCGGCGGGCGATCTGCGGGCCCGGGTGTTCGACGTGCTCACCGCCGAGCGTCTCCAGATCGTCGACAACGAGGGCAAGACGCTCGTCAACATCGGCTCAGACGGCGACGGCGGCACGGTGTTCGTGCAGAACGCCGAGGGCACAACCGTCTTCGCGGCATTCGCCGACGAATCGGGTCGAGGCATGTCCCAGCACTCCGACGAACACGGCGCGACGCGTATCACGCTGGGCTCCGACGCCGACGGCGGGCAACTCTCACTCTTCAACACAAGCGCTTCACGCAGCTATGCGATCGGCGTCGAGACCGACGGCTCGGGCTACTCGGTGCTCTACGACGCCAACGGCAACCCGCGGCTCGCTCAGAGTGTGGATTCCGACGGCGGCGTGCTTTCGATTTTCAATGTGGCCAATGCGCCGGTCATCCAGATGTACGCCGACGAGGAGGCCCGCGGCCTGCTCGCCGTCAATGGCTCGCTTGAGGGCGCGCAGGGCATCGTCCTCGGTTCCGACATCGACGGCGGCTCGCTCGCGATCTACAACGCCAACGGCGTCAACGCGCTCTGGGCGTACGTCACCGAAGCCGGGCGGGGCGTGCTCACCACCAACGATGCCGAGGGCCAGACGCGCGTCTCGATCGGTGCCGACGACGACGGCGGCAGCCTCTACCTCGCCAACAACGACGACGCCTCGGTCGTCGGGCTCTTCGTCAACAAGAACGGACGCGGGGCCGCGATCCTCCGCGACGAGCACGGCGCCGACCGCATGAGCCTGCTCGTCGACAACGACGGCGGCGCGTTCTACCTCGTCAACAAGTCGGGCAGTCATGTCGTCGAGTCCTACGCCTCGCCCGAGGGCGACGGACTGCTGATCCTCTCCGACCGCGACGCGCGGACCAGGCTCGAATCCATCGGCAGTCAGGCCGCCGGCACGCTCCGGTTCTGGGACGATACCAACCGCGAGAACCCCGTCCGCATCCTCGATTCCACCACCGAACCCGACGCCGAGTGATCGCGTTCTACAATCATGCGTATGGCAAAGCGTGACCTCTACGAAGTGCTCGGCATCGCCCGCGATGCGTCCGAAGACGACATCAAGAAGGCGTACCGAAAGCTCGCGCGCCAGTACCACCCCGACCACAACAAGGAAGTCGGCGCACAGGAACGTTTCGTCGAGATCCAGGAGGCCTACGACACGCTCTCCGACCCCGAGAAACGAAAGATGTACGACCGCTTCGGCCACGCAGGGCCGCAGGGTGGGTTCGGCGGCGGTGGGGGCCCAAGGCCCCGAGGCGGCGCTGGCGGCGCACAAGTCGAGTTCGACATGGACGACCTCGGCTCGATGTTCGATTCCTTCTTTGGTGGCGGCGGCGCGGCCCGCGGCTCACAAAGTCCCTTCGGCTCCCGCACCTCACGCCGACAGCAGCCCAAAGCCCCCGACATGCGCCACGCGATCGACATCGATCTGCCCATGTCTGTCACCGGCGGCAAACGATCCATCGAGATCAAGCACGCATCCAAGACCGAGACCGTCGAGGTCACCATCCCGCCCGGTATCACCAGCGGCACCAAGCTCCGCGTGCGCGGTGTCGGGCAAGCAGACCCCGCAAGGCCCGGTCAGCGGGCCGACCTCATCCTGACCGTCAACGTCTCGCCTCACCCGCTCTTCCGTCGCGGCGACCCGCTCAAGGGCGAGAAACCGGGCGATGTCTATCTCGACCTGCCCGTCACGTTCGCCGAGGCGGCGCTCGGAGCCGAGGTCTCTGTTCCAACACCGACCGGCTCGACGGCCTCGCTCGCCATCCCCGCCGGCAGCACCAGCGGCAAGCAGCTCCGCCTCCGGGGCCAGGGTTCGCGCACGTCGCCCCCGGGCGATATGTATCTGAAGCTCGAGATCGTGCCTCCCCCGAGTGGGGCGATCACGGACGACGCCCGCAAGGTTCTGGAGAATCTGGGTGACGAGACGAAGGTCCGCACCGGCCCGGGCTGGCCCAGTTAGGCAACCGACAGCGCGGAGCGCTAAACTTCGGCCACAGGGGCAGCGGAAGCCGATCTGATTTCAGAAGCAATACCGAAGCCATCGGGATGGAGTCCCGGCTTCGGGCGTGGGGTCTTTCGCCCTTGGTGAAGCAGCGACACCAACTCTTCGTCTCGATCCTCGTCGCCGCCGACGCTCTCGTTGTTCTGTCCGCCTGCTTCGCCGCGTGGTTCTTGCGTCTCTGGGTCGCCGCCGACGCTTCGGCCATCACCTGGGGCCGAGCCGTTCGCGAGCCCGTCTCGATGCTCGTTGTGCCGGCGGTGCTCTACGCGATGTGGGGCTTTCGGCTGTATGCGCCCAGGCGCGACCGATCGATCGTCTCGGAAGTGGGGCAGATCTCACGGGCCGTCATCGGCGCGATGGCAGCCATCGTCGTCCTGCTCTGGGTCGTTGGCACCGAGCTCATCGACCAGCACCCGGGCGTCCCGATCGCATCCATCGGCTCGCTCGGACTCGACGCCAGCCGACTCCAGCTGGGCCTCCTCGCCCCGATGCTCGTGGTCTTCCTCGCCGCCGAGCGCGCCACGATCCGCAGCGTCCTTCGCTCCTTCCGCCGCCGCGGCCGCAACCTTCGCCACGCCTGCATCGTCGGGGTCGGACGCCTCGGGCAGATCACCTGCCACACGCTTGATCGCAACTCCTGGACCGGCATCCACGTCGCCTACTTCATCGGACACCGCGAGACCACGCAGCGCACCGAGTGCCTCAACCGTCCCGTCCTCGGCGGCATCCGCAGCCTCGAAACCGCCCTCGAAGAGAACCCCGTCGACGCGATCTACCTCGCCCTGCCCAGCAGCAAGGCCGCCGCGATCCCCGAGGTCATCAAGCGCCTCGAACGCTTCGCCGTCGATGTGCGCATCGTCCCGGACATCAACCCGCGCCACATGCCGCAGAACATGGCCGTGTCCGAGCTCGACGGCATGCCCATTCTCAGCGTCCGCGAGTGCCCGCTCTACGGCGTCGGGGGCCTGAGCAAACGAGCCCTCGACATCGCCGGCTCCATCGCGGGCCTCATCCTGCTCGCGCCGATGCTCGCGGTCATCGCGATGCTCGTCCGCCTCTCGGGCCCCGGGCCCGTCATCTTCCGCCAGCGCCGCGTCTCGCTCGGCGGCGAGACCTTCAACATCTACAAGTTCCGCACCATGCTCCACGTCGAAGACGAAGAGCCCGCCCGCTGGACGAGCCGAAACGACCCCCGCGTGACACGCATCGGCAAGTGGCTCCGCAAGACCAGCCTCGACGAGCTGCCGCAACTGCTCAACGTCCTCCGCGGCGAGATGTCTCTCGTGGGCCCGCGCCCCGAACGTCCCGAGCTCATCGAACAGTTCCGCGAAGACTGGCGCGGCTACATGCTCCGCCAGCACGTCAAGGCCGGCATGACCGGCTGGGCCCAGGTCAACGGCCTCCGCGGCGACACCTCACTCCGCAAGCGCATCCAGTACGATCTCTTCTACGTCCGCCACTGGTCGCTCGGCTTCGACCTCAGGATTCTCCTCCTGACGCTGAGGCGGGGGTTTGTGCATCGCAATGCGCATTAGTACACTCTACTGGTTGTCAATATCTAAACCAATGTGCTCTGATGAATATGTGGGGGATCTATGCATACCAAGCTAGCGGTCTTAGGTATCTTTGTTGCGTTAATGACATCCATTGGATGTCAGTTCGACTCCGCTTCATATGGAATCGGAGAGGTCGCATCTGAAGTTGATGATTTTAAAGGGACTCGGATCGATGCCGTTAAAGTTGGGAAGCAAGTTTGGTTGCAGAGGCATACTGGCGAGACGTTATCGACACCATTATATTCAGTTCACATGATTTCTAGTACTACCGACGTGCAGGATTTATACCCAAAAGAAGCTATTTATTTGCTAGGTGACGGAACGAAATTTAGTGTAGATGTCAGGGTCAAGGACTCCGATGTTGCCCATACCGGTGGACGATATGGCTATGCATATTACGTTGTGAGTCTGTACTGGCCGCTTACTGAGAATCAAGTGCGTTTGATCGCAGAGGCCGATAGCGGGCGACTTGCTATGTATGACGGGGCAAGTCGGAGAAATGAAGTGCAAATTCCAGATTATTACTTTCTAAATACTCGAAAATTTTATCATTTATTTGTTTTGAACCGGCCAGAATGGACTCCGGAAGACGAGGCGAATGCCAAGGCCGACATTATTCCAACAGATCACGCTCGCACTGTACAATGAACTACTAGAAATGTTGCTTAGGTAGTTGTCACCTGCCAATACCCCACATCAATCGCCTTCCCGAACTTCTCCCCGATCCCCGGAAAGAGCGCGACCCGTTTCATGCCCATCGATTCGTGCAGGCGCACGCTCGCCTCGTTGGGCAGACTGATGCCGCCGATGATGTGCCGGTAGCCGATCGCTCTGAGCCGCGCGAACAGATCTGTGTAGAGCGCCTTGCCCACGCCCTGTCCCTTGGCCTCGGGCGCGATGTAGACGCTCACCTCGCAGGTGATGTCGTACGCCGTGCGCGGGTTCCAGCGCTTGCTCCACGCCGTGCCGACGACCTGTCCGTCTCTCTCGGCGACGAGCCACGGGTAGGTCGTCCCACTTGAAGCGCCGACCTCGCGGGCGAGTTCTTCTTCGGGGCGGGGCTCGTACCAGAAGCTGGCGATGGTGTGCAGGATGGCGTGGTTATAGATCGCCGTGATGGCGGGCACGTCGTCGTGCGTGGCGAGCCGGATGTTCATGGCAAAGATTAGGCGAACGCGGTCTTCGCGAGCCGCCCCTGTGAGGGGGCGGTCCCCGCCCGTCGCCAGATCTCGTTCAATCGCACCCGGCATTGAAGTTGGCGACCCAGGCCGAGAAGTCGGCCGGCGTGCACGAGCCGTCGCCGTTCTGGTCGCACTCCGGGGCCTGCGTGTTGAAAGCCGCGACCCAGGCCGAGAAGTCGGCCGGTGTCACCTCGCCGTCGCCGTTGACATCCGCGAGGCAGGGCTCGGGAGGTATCCGTGTCAGTACGCGGAATGTACCCTCGAATGTGACAGTTGTGTCTCCGCCGTGTGCAATGAGAATCTCAAGGGCGTCTGCAACGACCGTAATCCGCAATGCACCAGCCTCGGTGTAGCCACCGGAAAATGTTGCGCTTCCGGTCAATCCGTCGGCCTCGAGTGCGTGTAAGTCTTGGTTGTTGAACTCGTCAGCATACACTTTTTGGATCAAAACGAACGGTAAAGACGCGTACTGAAGCTGGTCGGAAGTAGATTGATATGACGCAGTCAGACTGTACTGCGTCACGATTGTGAGTCCAAGTGTACTTCCGAGGCCAGGAAGGCCCACAATATCGACGATGAGTTCGGATTGTGAACCCAAGAAATCACTGCTCTCGAACATGGTCGCCCCGCTTCGAAAGAGTTCGCCGGAAACAGTGATGTCGTAGAAGCCAGAATGCGATCCTGGCGCGGTTGGCTCGATGAATGTGACGCTGTCGACCGAGAAATTGCTTGAGGCTGTTGGGTCGAAATCGAGGCTGGGGTCGTCGTAGGAAACAGAGTGGGAGAGAGAAAACGGCTCATATGCAGAGACGCCAGCGATCGTGTCCGTCGTCTCCTCATGCAAGTACTGATGAACGTTGACGTTTGAATTGTGTCGGATCTCAAGCTGATTATTCTGAGCGTTCGCTGTTGCTGCCAGACATAGAAAACCAGTCTCGATTAGGAATGTGCGTTTCATGGCAATCGCCCTCTAAGTTGTCTTTGATTCCAGTGACTCGGTTCAGTCGCAGCCCGCGTTGAAGTTGGCGACCCATGCCGAGAAGTCGGCGGGCGTGCACGCATCGTCGTCGTTCTGGTCGCACTCCGGGGCCTGCGTGTTGAAGGCGCTGACCCACGCCGAGAAGTCGGCCGGCGTCACCTCGCCGTCACCGTTGACGTCGGCGAGACACGGCTCGGGGACGAATCGGGTGAAGACTCGGAAAGTGCCGTTGAATGTCACGGTTGTAATTCCCCAGTGCGGAACGAGGATCTCGTACGGGTCGGCTATCACTCTGATCCGCAGGGCGGTTCCGATGATCGGGTTTCCGTTGCTATTGAATGATTCAGACCCTGACGATCCGGTTGGTTCGAGCGTGTGGATGATCTCGGACTGATCATCGCTGAAAACTCTCTCAATTGACATAAGCGATAGCGTCGAAAAATCTGACAGGTCGACATTCGATTCGAATGATGCGTTGAAACTGTACTCGGTGATTGCTGTGTATGAAGATCCGGGCAAACCAAAGATGTCAACCGTGAGTTCAGGCACGGCACGCGAGAAATGCGTGATGATGTCCGGTCCACTCCGGAACAACTCGCCCGACACGGTGACGTCGTAGAAGCCGAGAGACGACCCCGGACTATTGAGCGAGACAAATTCAACGCTGTCGACCGAGAAGCTGCTCGATGCCGTGGGATCGAAGTCCAGAAAGTTATCGTCGTACGATACGGAGTGATTGAATGCCAACGGCTCATACCCAGAAACGCCCGAGATCGTGTCCTCAATGACGATGAGTGGTCCGGCCTGGACCATTTCTTCGTAAGCGACTTCGACGTGTGAGTTGTAGCGGATCTCCAACTGGTTCTGAGCATTCGCCGCCATCGGCAGGCCCGCGAGCCAAACACACAGAATCGCCGCTCGTCGCATCTCGGCTCCGATCTCCCCCCGCCGTTTCCAGGATACCGCATGACCCTGGATTCTCGGCTGCGGTTCGGTGAGAACCGTGTCATTATCGCGGGCTTGGCCGCCTATCAGAACCCACCCAAAGCGTGATCCTGCGCGTCTACTATTGCCCCGATGCGGACGAGCTATCGGGTCATCGTGATCGGGGGCGGGCACGCCGGGGCGGAGGCCGCGTGGGCGGCTGCCAATCTGCTGCGCGAGCCGGGCTCCGTCGCGCTCGTGACGGCCAACCCCGCGCGCATCGGCGCGATGAGCTGCAACCCCGCGATCGGCGGGCTCGCCAAGGGGCAGCTCGTCCGCGAGGTCGACGCGCTCGGCGGGCTGATGGGGCTGGCCGCCGACGCGTCGGGCATCATGTTCAAGATGCTCAACACGAGCAGGGGCCCGGCCGTCCGCGGCCCGCGCTGCCAGTGCGACAAGGACCGCTACGCCGAAGCCGTGCAAGCCCTCATCGCCTCGCGCCCCGAGATCGATGTCATCCCGGGCCTTGTCGACGAGTTCCTCTTCGAGGGCACAAGGCTCGTCGGCGTGCGTATCACTCCACCTTCGGACAAGAAGCCTCTGCCTGTCACAAGCATCTGCGACGCCGCGACCACACTCGAGCGCCGCGCCGCGAGCGAAACCATCGACCGCTCGAATATCCCGAGTGAACTCCGCGCGCCTTCGGTCGTGCTGACCACCGGTACCTTTATGCGCGGCCTCATGTACACGGGCGAGACCAAAACCCCCGGCGGCCGATTCGGCGAGGCGCCTGCTGTCGGCATCTCCAAAACCCTCAAGAACCTCGGCTTCGAGCTGGGACGCCTCAAGACGGGCACGCCCCCGCGCCTCGACATGCGCACGCTCGACTGGGACAGCCTCCCCGAGCAGCTCGGCGACGAACGCCCGACACCCTTCTCCGATCTCTCGGGGCGAATAGCTTCTCTTTCACCATTCCCGCCGCTCCCGCAGCACGCCTGCCGCGTCACGCACACCACATCGGCGGCCCACGACATCATCCGCGCCAACCTCCACCGCGCGCCGATCTTCTCGGGGCTTCCCAACGGCAAGGGTATCGGCCCACGCTACTGCCCTTCCATCGAAGACAAGGTCGTGCGATTCGACCGCGACCAGCACACCGTCTTCCTCGAACCCGAGGGTCTTGGTAGCCACTGGGTCTACTGCAACGGCATCTCCACGAGCCTGCCCGCCGACGTCCAGCTCGCCGTCGTCCGCGCGATGCCCGGCTGCGAAAGAGCCGAGATCCTGCGCCTCGCGTACTCCGTCGAGTACGACATGGTCCGCCCGCACCAGATCCACGCGACCGGCATGACCAAGCTCATCGACGGTCTCTTCCTCGCGGGCCAGATCAACGGCACATCGGGCTACGAAGAAGCCGCCGCCCAGGGACTCGTCGCGGGCGTCAACGCCGCGCACTACGCCGAGGGGTTGGGCGATTGGACGCTCGGCCGCGACGAGGCGTACATCGGTGTGCTCATGGACGATCTCGTCACGAAGACGCCCACCGAGCCCTACCGCATGTTCACGAGCCGCGCCGAGCACCGCCTGCTCCTGCGCGCCGACAACAGCGCCGACCGCCTGACACCCATCGCCGAGACGCTCGGCCTGCTCGCAAGCGATCTCGGCCAGTCCAGGCTCAAGCTCCACGCCGAGCGCCAGCGCCAGCTCGCCGCGCTCAACACTGAGATCGATTCACGCACGGTGGGTGGCGAGCCGCTCGCCAAGGCCGTCAAGCGTCCCGAGTTCGGCGAGGAGCAGCTCCGCGAAGCAGTGGGAGAGTCCTACGACGACGCGGTCATCACGACCGTGAGCGCCGACCGCGCGTACGCCGACTACATCGTCCGCCAGCAGAACGAGGTCCGCCGTTCGCGTGACATGGAGCGCCGGGCGCTCCCGAACTGGCTGAAATACGCAGAGATCCCCGGACTCAGCAACGAGGCCCGGACGGCTCTCGCGAAGTTCACACCCGCCACCTTCGGGCAGGCGACGCGCCTTGAGGGCGTCACACCCGCGGATATGAGCATCGTCGCGGTGCACGTGCGCCGCGGCGAGCCGACCGCCGGGGCGGCTTCGTGATACATTCCCCCATGCTCACCCTCGCGGCCGCGAGCGACGCCAATGTGATGCGCGACCTGCTCGTCGTGCTGGCCACAGCCGCGCTGATCACGCTCCTCTTTCGGCGCCTCAAGGTCGCCACGATCCCGGGCTATCTCATCGCCGGCGCGATCTTCGGCCCGATGGCGCTCGGCGTGGTCAAAGACTCCGCGAGTGTCGACGCCATCAGCCACGTCGCGATCGTCATCCTCATGTTCGGCATCGGCATGCACATGGACCGACGCGACCTGCGCTCGGGTTTCGTGCCCATCCTCGCGGTCGGGTTCATCTCCACGATTCTCACCGCCGCGATAGGCACGCCCATCGCCATGCTCTTCGGCCTGCCCGCCACCGCGGCCGCCGCCGTCGCCATCGCGATGTCCATGTCGTCCACCGCCGTCGTCATGCGCATTCTCCAGCAGCGCCGCGAACTCCGCCAACTCCACGGCCGCATCGCCTTCGGCACACTGCTCACCCAAGACCTCGTCGTCGTCGCTGCGATCGCGTTCATGCCCATCCTCGGGCGCCTCGCGCAGGGCAGCATGGACCTAGCCGAAGGAGCCGAGCCCGAAAACCTCATGCGACTGCTCGCGTCGATGCTCATCACGATCGGCGCGGTCGGGCTCTTTGTCGGCATCGGTCACTTCGCACTCCCTCGCGTGCTCGCAGAAGCCGCAAAGGACTCGTCGCACGAGCTCCTGCTCGTCTGCTCGGCCGCGTTCGGGCTCGGGGCCGCGGTGCTCACCGGCGCGCTCGGGCTCAGCCCCGAACTAGGCGCATTCCTCGCCGGCTTTCTCCTGGCGGGGACGCCCTTCAAGCACCAGCTCTCGGGCCAGATCGGCCCTATGCGCGATCTCTTCATGGCCGTTTTCTTCACCGCCGTCGGCCTCGGGCTCAACCTCGGCATCGTGCTCGAGCTCTGGTGGGTTGTCCTGCTCGGCGTCGCCGCGGTCATGCTCGTCAAATCGTTCACGATCGGGGGCAGTGCGTGGCTGCTCGGCGCACCGCCCATCGTCGCGGGCGTCGTCGGTGTCACGCTCGCGCAGGCCGGCGAGTTCAGCCTCGTCATCGCCGACGTCGCCGCCAAGCAGGAGCTGTTCGGCATCGAGACCGACCGAGTCAGAGCCGTCATCATCGGCATCGTCTTCGTCTCGCTGCTACTCACACCCAGCATGATCGCCCGCGCCAAGTTCATCGCGGGCTTCAGCGTTGTGCTCCCTCGCACACCTCTGCGTAAGGCCGTGATCAGTTCATCACATCACGAGAGCGGCGCCGAGCAGGAAGACACTCGCAAGCGCGTCGTGATCGCCGGCTTCGGTCCCGTCGGTCGAGTCGTCGCCGACCGCCTCGCCGCCACCGGCTTTCTGATCACCATCGTCGAGATTAACCCCGAGACCGTGCGCAAGCAGTCGAGCATCGGCCGCCGCGTCATCTTCGGCGACATCACCAACGAGGAAGTCCTGCACTCGGCGGGTGTGATCAGCGCCGACGCGGTCCTGCTCACCATGCCCGACGACGAGGCCGTCCTCCGCGCGACGCGACACATCCGCGAGCAGAACAAGAAGTGCTTCATCGCCGCTCGCACGCACTATCTCTCGGGTGCGTTCCTCGCCAAGGAAGCCGGCGCCGACCGTGTCACCGTCGAAGAGATGGCGACCGCCGAGGCGATGGCCGCCCAGGTTCACGAGGCATTCGGGAAGTCAGCAGACAAGGCCGACGACGCGATCAGTCCGGCATCGAGTTGAGCTCGTCGCGCAGGATCGCCGCCAGGCGGTAGTTCTCCTGCGTCACCGCCTCATCCAGACGCTTACGCAGCTCCGCCTTCTGGCTCACGGGGAGCTTTGGTGTCAGTGCGTTCTTCATGCCCTGAAGCACCTGCACCTCGCTCGAACGCTCGAAGAGCTCCGCGTGACCGATCGCCGCGAAGTGCTTCCGTAGCGCCTCGATGCCCTCTTCGATCGCAAAGACCGCGGCCTTGGGCTCGTTGTCACGGATCGCCATGCTCGCAAGCGCCCTGGCACGCATCATCGTGACATGCGACTTGGTGTGCGAAACCGACTCGCGGTCTTCCTCGTGCTCGGCGTATCGCGCGAGGATGTCGAGCACGCGCAGGTTCCGTGTGGTGTCGCGCACCACACGCTCGTAGTCCTCGAGCGCCAGGAGCGCGAGGTACCGGTGGTAATACTGGATTGCCTCGTCGCGCAGGATCGCACACTGCTCGCGCGTCAGCCGGAATGGCAGATCGCCCGACTCCGAGTGGTTGTTCCGCGGCGGCTGGAGCGGCGCCTCGCCCGCCGATTCGTCGCTCTCGAACTCCGATTCGAACTCCTGCGGCTGATCCGCCCGGCTGGCTTCCTCGATCCAGCTCTCGACCATCTCAAGGTAGCTCTCGAAGCCCTGGGGAAGCTGACCGTCGGGCCGACCGTCGAGGTGCATCTGCAGGATCCCGAGGTCGAGCCGCACCTGGACATACGACAGCCCATTCGCCGACTCGATCAAACGGACGTTGATCTTGCCCGGCTCGTACTTCCACGCATCCAGCAGTTCGGTCAGATCGGGGTTCATCGGCCTCGCTCGGTGGGCCCCAGGGGGCGGTGTACGCTCGCTCGCCCCGAATCGTAGAGCACGTCCGAGAGCGATGACATCTTTCCCAGATTCACAATCGACACTCAACCGACAAAGCTGGGCTTCGTTTGGAAGAAACGACAGTTACCGGGCGAACAGATATCCCGATTACAGCGACATTTCCGTAGCATTCGGCCAACGCAGCGCGGTAAACTCCATGTGCGGTTTGACGCCAGAGACTTGGTTTGAGTCCGCTGCCCCTCAGGTCGATGCAACCGGGGCTACAGCGGTGCGAACCGATGTCCGCGGCTCGCTCATCCGACCGCGAATCGGATGAGCGAATAAGAGGCCCTGCGGTGGCCTCACAGGGAGGTGGGATTCGTGAGCCAGGCAACCGGTGCAGCCCGATCGGGCCGAGGTGGATTGCAGACTGACCTGCAGCTCTATCTCCGTGAAATCAACAAGACGCCACTGCTCACCGCCGAAGAAGAGCGGGAACTCGGCTGGCGCATCATCAACGACAACTGCCCGATCGCTCGGGAACGGATGATCAGGTCCAATCTCCGGCTCGTGGTCGCGATCGCCAAGAACTACGCCAACCGGGGCCTGCCCCTGACCGACCTCATCGAAGAGGGCAATATCGGCCTTATGCGGGCCGTCGAGGGCTTCGACCCCGCACAGGGTGCCCGCTTCTCGACCTACGGCAGCTGGTGGATCAAGCAGTCCATCAAGCGGGCCCTGATTGGCGCGACCCGACCGATCCACGTCCCGGCCTACATGGTCGAGCTGATCGCCAAGTGGAAGAGCCACTCCCGCCGGATCGAGGCCGAGCGTGGCTATCCGCCCACCATCGAAGAGCTCGCCAAGCTTATGGACCTGCCGCTGCGCAAGGCCAAGATCGTCAAGCGGGCCATCAAGGCGTTCGGCGCGTCCAATCAGGCTCCGGTCGGTGAAGAGGGCGATCTGAACACCCTCGCCGACATGATCGCCGACTACCGCGTCTCGACGCCCGACAGCGCGACCTTCCAGGACGAGGATCTCAAGATCCTCCGCCGCCTGCTCGACTCGATCGACGGCCGCGAGGCCGAGATCCTCAAGCTCCGCTTCGGCCTCGACGGCCAGGAGCCCATGACGCTCAAGCAGATCGCCTCGCACATGGATCTCAGCCGCGAACGCGTCCGCCAGATCGTCGAGGAGTCCCTCGCCCGCCTGCACCAGCAGATCGAGGGCGACAAGACCGACCCGGCCGACCAGATCCTGCGTCTGACCGGCCGAAACGCCGGCTGATATCGCCGGGCCAACTTCTGATTCATCCCCAGGAACCCGCGCTCGTCGCGGGTTCCTGCATGTTCGGCTACCATCCCGGGTAGGGGACGGTCCCGCGGACCTGTCTCCCGCAAGATCCGAGAAAGGGAGCCGATGAACCACCTCGTGCGCGTGCTGTGTCTCCTCGCTGCGCTGGCCCTGAAGGGACTGGCCCTCGCCGATGAGTTCACCGACCGACTCAACGCGAACTACGCGAACGTTCCCGACAGCCGGCGTGCGGAACTCATCCTCATGCCTGCCTTGGGCGCGATGGAGGAGCCCCCTGGTGTGATCGTCGGCCGAGCCGACCGGGTGTTGCTTCTGACGACTTCCAGCCCGGCCTGGGCCGCAGCCTCCGCGTGGGCCGAGGCCGAGCCCCAGAGGGCCGCTCTTGCCGCGCTCGCCGAAGTGACCGCCGAAGAGAACCCTCGGCGCCGGATGGACTTCGCTCTTCCCTACGGCATCGTCGGCATCGATCCGTCTTGGGTCCGCATGGGTATCCACGCCGAACTCGGTGACCCGCCAACGATCTCGGCGGCTCATCTGGGCTACCTCGAACGCATGGAATGGCTCGCGACGCTCGCGCAGATCGAGGTGACCCGACTCGAATCCGTCGGCCAGCTCGAACAGGCCACCGAACTGATGTTCGATCTCGCCATCCTGGGCCGAATGATGGCCGATCGCCAGCTCTACGCTGAGGTGAGCTGGGGATTCGAGACCATGCAGACCGCGATGCTCCGCATCCGCGACATCGCCTATGTCGACGCGACCAACGACGGCGATCTGACCGGCGCCTACTTCAAGACAGTTGTCTCTCGCATCGACTTGAACGGCCTTTTCAGGCTGGACCGTGTCCGCATGCCGACGGGAGACCAAACCGGCGCCCAGCAGCTTGCTCAACGTGTTTTCAGCCGATCGGGCCAGCCCGACGAGTCGGTCTTTGCGACCTCGATGGCCGAGCTCGCCTCCACGAGCCGCCCGCTGCGACTCTTCGCCGAGGCGGGACGCTGGCAGTCGGTTATGTCCGGTCACGCCTCGTCGCGCGAGACGAACGACAAAATCAACGGCCTCTTCAACGACTGGTCGCTCCGCTGGAGCGCCGATGTCTTCGATCCGACCTTCCGCACGCCGACTGAGTACGAAAGACTCGATCGGCAGAGCTTCGCGCTCGTCGCCGAGGTTGTGCCGAACCTGGGCCGGCTCTTCGTGATGCGTCGCGAGCTCGAGACCGAACTCGTCGGCACTCGCGTCGCGCTCGCGATCCGAGCTCTGTCGAAGGAAGCCGGAGGCATGCCGTCGAGTCTCGCGCTCGCCCGGCCACGCTACATCGACGACCTCGGCGTCGACCCGTACAACCCCAGCCGCGCTGCCAACAACCGCCCCGAGCTCCGATTCTTTGTCCCCGAACGCGACACCGTCGGCGGACGTCTGCACCAGATGAACGTCATCCCGAGCGGCCGCACCAATTTCAGCGTCCGGCTCGGAAGTGAGCAATTCGTGCTCTACTCGCTCGGCGGCAACGAGTTCGACGACCGCGCCGAGATCGTCTCCGACAGCGGCCTCGAACTGACAGGTGACTACCTCATCTGGCCCCCGGTGCTCAGCATCCTCCGCGACTATCTCGAACAGACAGGCGATTCCGAGTAAACCCTCGCCCCGGGCGACCCACAAGGAATAGGCTCACCTCCCACAGTGTTGGATATCCAGCAGCACACAGGAGTGAGCACACCATGGCCAGTCAGACCCACAAGGTCGTGATCATCGGTTCCGGCCCCGCAGGCTGGACCGCAGCCATCTACGCCGCACGAGCCAATCTCGACCCCGTCGTGTACGTCGGTGTGCCCAAGCAGCACCCCTCCATCCAGCTCCCGGGCGGGCAGCTCATGCTCACCACCGACGTCGAGAACTACCCGGGCTTCCCCGAGGGCGTCTCGGGCCCCGAGATGATGCAGATGTTCCAGAAGCAGGCCGAGCGCTTCGGGACCAAGACACAGCCGCGCGACATCGTCTCGATCAAACCGGGCGACCCGAGCCAGAACAAGCCCCACGAGCTGACCACCGACACCGGTGAGACCGTCCTCGCACACACAATCATCCTCGCCACCGGTGCCACGGCCAACTGGATGGGCCTCGAGTCCGAGATGCGTCTCGCCCAGGGCGGCGGTGGCGTCTCCGCCTGCGCCGTCTGCGACGGCGCACTTCCCATGTTCCGCGATCAGCCGCTCGCCGTGGTCGGCGGGGGCGACAGCGCCATGGAAGAAGCCACCTACCTCACCAAGTTCGCCTCGACCGTCTACGTCATCCACCGGCGCGACGAGCTCCGCGCGAGCAAGGTCATGCAGGAGCGTTACCTCTCCAAGCCCAACGCCAAGGTGCTCTGGAACAAGGTCGTCGAAGATCTCAAGGCCGACAAGGACCAATTCGGCAACGAGATGATCACCGGCGTCGTCCTCAAGGACACCGTCACTGGCGAGACCTCCACCCTCGAAGTCGGCGGCCTCTTCGTCGCCATCGGGCACACGCCCGCCACGGGCTTCCTCGCCGGCTCGGGCATCGCGCTCGATGATAAGAAGTACGTCGTGCTCAAGGACCGCTCGACCGCGACCAACATCACCGGCATCTTCGCCGCGGGCGACGTCGCCGACGCCAAGTACCGCCAGGCCATCACCGCCGCCGGCACCGGCTGCCAGGCTGCCCTCGACGCCGAGCATTACCTCGGTGCCCATGGCCTCGCGTGAACGTGTCCGAAACTGTCGCTGCGATTGATCGCGACGGATTCACGATCCTGCGGAACGCGTGCAGCGCCGAACTTGTCGAATCTCTGCGAGCGTCGCTCCCGCCGGTCGAGGGTGCGGGGCTGCGCGGCCTTCGCATGAAGCACCCGATCGTCGACAAGGTCTTCCTTCAACCCGCAATCGAATCCACGATCACCGCCGTGCTCGGCGATCGCTACAGGTGCGTGCGGAGCATCCTGTTTGACAAGCGGCCCGGCTCAAACTGGCTCGTCCCGCCACACCGTGACATGACGATCTGTGTTGAGAAACGCATCGAGACAGCGGGGTTCGGCCCATGGTCCGTCAAGGACGGCATCCCTCACGTTCAGCCTCCCGATGACATCCTCGACAGGATGCTCACCATCCGTCTCCACCTCGATAAGACCACATCAGACTCCGGTGCACTCCGAGTCTGGCCCGGTTCGCACGCCAAGCCGGACCAGGACTGGGACCGAGCAGAGTCGGTGCTCTGCGAGGCGGAAGCAGGCGATGTGCTGCTGATGCGTCCACGGATTGTGCACGCCTCCTCGAAGTCGACTCTTGAACGACCGCGCCGCATCGTGCATCTCGAACTCGCCGCCGATGAGCTCCCCAACGGATTGTGCTGGTATGAGAGCGCATAAAGAAGCGGCCCCAACCGGGGCCGCTCGTGGATCCTTGCGTTGTTTGGCTCAGCTTAGCCCTGCTTGAACAGCTCGAGCGCTTTCTCGAAGTCAGACTTCACCTGCGCGGCCTGTTCTTCCGTGAGCATGTCCAGCGCCTTCTGCTCCGTCTGGGTCGCGGCCTCGGCATCGCCGGACCGGTACTGTGCCCACGCCAGCGTGTCCATCACCATCGGGTTTTCCCAATCCGTGAGTTCGCACGCCTGCTCGGCGAGCTGACGGGCAAACCCGACGGCATCCGGGCTCCAACCTTCGTTCTCAACGATCGTCCATGCGATCGCGTTGTACACATTGGGCTTGTCCTTGACCACGGTTTCGCTCATCGCCTGAGCAAACGCGGCCGCCTGGTCCTTATCGGATTTGGCCAAACCGAGGAAGTGGTTGTAATAGAGCTGGCCGGACTCTTTCTGGCGACTGATCGATTCTTCCCATTCCGATTTCATCTCTTCGAGACGGGCTTCGCTGTCGGCGGCGTAGTCGTTCTCACCGGCCAGGATGGCGTCCAGGTTCTCACCGAGAGTGGGGTCCGTGCCGTAGCCGATCCAACCGATCTTGCCCTGACGGTCGACAATCATGACGGTCGGGATGCCGTTCTGGTTCGCAGCCCGCATCCAGTCGGTTTCCATGAACTCGCTGCCGGTGCCCACGGTGTAGCCCATGCGAGCGTCGTTCTTGTCGACGAACGCCTGGACATGGTCAGCCTGCTTCTCGCCGCGGAGCGGGACGCGGTTGCCGTCGGCGTCGCGTTCGCTCTCCCAGATGCTCACACCCACGACGCGCAGTCCGTCGGCCTCGTGCTCCTTCTGGAGCTCGGTCAGGTGCGGCATGATCGCGATGCACGGCCCGCACCAGGTCGCCCAGAAATCGATGAGGTACACGTTGCCCTCCTCGAACGAGCTGATCGGCGTGCCCTTGACCCACGAGTCCACCTTGAACGCCGGCGGCTCATCGCCGATGTTCAGCTTGGGCATCTCAAAGGCCTTGGGACCGCTAGCCGTCGCCTCGAACTCGGCGATGACTTCCTGAGCGGTCTTGCCGCCCAGCAGATCCTGCGCCGAAGCTGTCCCTGTCAGTGCGACGAGAATGGCCGCTGCGGTGAGTCGTTTCAACATGTGAGTGCTCCTGTGTTGTACCCTTGTGTCGTTCTTTCGGGACCAGCACTATCGCGGCGCCGAAACAACTCCCTGCTTGTTTGATACAGCCTATCTGCCCAAGGCCTCTGCTGTGCAACAACCCGCAACATGCGGGTTCAATTCCGTGATACAGCGCTTGGAATGTGGGGTTTCAACCCGTTTTCGGCAGGTCGAACTCGCCGAAGAGCCGGAATTCCTTCCGCCGAAGAATCTGTCCGGCCAGTGTCAGGTCATCGACCGAGATGGCGATGGTGGGGGTGCCGTTGGGCCGGAGCATCAATGGATACGCGAATCGGATATTGAGTTCGGCCGCCAGCAGATGCAGACACAGGCTCTCGAGTGTGTGGCCCTCGCTGAGCTCGACGACGATGACGTCGGTTTCAGCAAAGGGAACGCCGGATTCTCGAAGAAGCCGGCGCGTCACAGAAGAACTGTTTGTGATCATGCGGACGACCGCGTGGTCCGATGCCTCGTGCACGCTGATCGCACACACGCGAGACTCCGAGCAATCGATCTCTTCGAGGAGGTCGTAGAGTCGGCCGACCTTGTTATCGAGGAAGACGGAGAACTGGGTCACACTCGGCGGCCCGTAGCCCTGCATCGTTTCCGGTGGCATTGGTGCCTGGCTCATCGACGATCCATGTCAAGACCCCCGGAAAGAGCCTCCAGGCCCATCCGGTCGCTTCCAGCGTACCAAACACGCTGTCCCGAAGCCACTCAATGTCCTAAAAACACAGCCCCCGGCGGGCTTCATGCCCCGGGGGCGTGGTCCGATTGTCGATCTTGGGTGTCTGTTTTAGGCCGAGAAGCTCGATCCGCACCCGCAGGTCGTCGAGGCGTTCGGGTTGTTGAACACAAACCCCCGGCCCATCAGCTCGTCCTTGAAGTCTACCGTGGTGCCGTTCAGATAGAGCAGGCTCTTGGGGTCGCAGACGACCTTGATGCCGTGCTGCTCGAAGACCTCGTCGGTCTCCTTCTGCGTCTCGGTCAGGTCGAGCACGTAGCTGAACCCCGAGCAGCCGCCGCCCTTGACGCCCACACGCAGCCTGACCGCGTCCTTGTCGAGTTCCTGCTGCTCAATGATCGAGGCGATCTCCTTCGCAGCCTTCTCGGTCAGAATCACAGCCATCATGGTCTCTGCCATCGCACTACCTCCTGTCAGACGGGCAATCCTATCCCGTCTTCCGGGCCTGTCGTCCCATATACGGGATCGGCCCTCTTGCGGGCTCAGTTCAGCCCGTTCTTCTGCTTGTAATCGGCGATCGCCGCCCGGATGGCGTCCTCGGCCAGGACCGAGCAGTGGATCTTCACCGGCGGGAGGCTCAGCTCCTCGACGATCTCCGTGTTCTTGATCGCCAGACCCTCTTCGAGCGAGCGGCCCTTGAGCCACTCCGTCGCCAGCGAACTCGAAGCGATCGCCGACCCGCACCCGAAGCACTTGAACTTGGCGTCCTCGATCTTGCCCGTTGCCTCGTCCACCTTGATCTGCAGCTGCATCACGTCGCCGCACTCCGGCGCGCCGACGAGGCCCACGCCCACGTCCTTGCGCGTCTTGACCTCCTGGGTCGTGCCGAAGTTGCCCACGTTGCGGGGCTTCTCGTAGTGGTCGATCACTTTTTGTCCGTATGCCATCCCAAAGCTCCAAATCCCAGATAGCCAAATGGCCAGATCCCGGACTTTATTCCTGCATTCTGTCTTCTGCGTCTCTATCTGGCCCTTTGGCCATTTGCCAATCTGGCCATCTGCTAATGGGCCTGCCACTCGATCTTCGTGATGTCGATCCCTTCCTTGTGCATGTCGTACAGCGGGCTCAGCTGGCGCAGCTTCTCGACCGCTGTGCAGATGTTCTCGATCGCGTAGTCGACCTCCTCCTCGGTCGTCCATCGGCCCAGGCTGAGGCGGAGCGAGCTGTGCGCCAGGTCGTCGCCGATGCCAAGGCCCTTGAGCACGTAGCTCGGCTCCAGGCTCGCGCTCGTGCAGGCGCTGCCCGAGCTCATCGCGATGTCCTTGCACGCCATCATGAGGCTCTCGCCCTCGACGAAACCGAACGAGATGTTCGTCAGGTGCGCCAGCCGCTTCTGCGCGTGCCCGTTGACCTGCGTCGTGTCGAGCCGTTCGGTGATCGCGGTTTCAATCTTGTTGCGGAGCTTGAGCAGCCGCTCACGCTCGGCGTCCATCTCCTTGAGCGCGATCTCGGCCGCTGCTCCGAGGCCCACGATGCCCGTGACATTGAGCGTGCCCGAGCGGTAGCCTCGCTCCTGCCCGCCGCCCTCAAGGATCGGGACCAGGCGCACACGCGGACGCCGGCGACGCACGTACAGCGCGCCCACGCCCTTGGGCCCGTACATCTTGTGGCCGCTGAGCGACAGCAGGTCCACGTTGTCCGCGTTCACGTCCGTTGGCATCTTTCCGACCCACTGCGTCGCGTCGGTGTGGAAGATGATCCCCTTGTCGTGGCACAGCTCGCCGATCTGCGGGATCTCGTTGATCGTCCCGATCTCGTTGTTCGCCCACATCAGCGTCACGAGAATCGTGTCCTCGCGCAGCGCGCCCTCGACCATCTCACGCGTGAAGATGCCGTCGCGACCGGGCTCGAGGTACGTCACCTCGAAGCCTTCCTTCTCGAGACGCTTGCACGGATCGAGCACGGCTTTGTGCTCGATGTTCCCCGTGATGATGTGACCGCGGCACTTGCCAGAGCCGGCGGGCGCGACCTCGTACATCTCCGCCGCGCCCTTGATCGCAAGGTTGTTCGACTCCGTCGAGCCCGACGTAAAGATGATCTCCTTGCGATCCGCGCCGATCAGATCCGCGACCTGGCGACGCGCCTTGTCCACAGCCTCCTCCGCCTTCCAGCCGAAGGCGTGGTTGCGGCTGCCCGGGTTGCCGAACGTCTCCGTGAAGTAGGGCAGCATCGCCTCGACCACGCGCGGGTCGCACGGTGTCGTTGCGGCGTGATCCATGTACATCGGAAGCTTCAAACTCATGACCGTCTGCTCCAAACCAGACGCGCTCAACCGCAATGAGCACCTCCGGGTATTCTTTGTTAGAACCGTTCTATATTATGGGCCAAGAAGGGGCCCGATCAATGGTCTCGTGCAACCGGGCCGGTGGGGCGATTCAGTCCTCGTCCGGGCGGATGTACCGCATCCGGATCTGGTTCCCCGCGTCGTTGTGGCTGACCTCGGTCATGTACGCCCGCATGAGCAGCAGACCCCGCCCGCTGGTCTTCATGAGGTTCTCCTCGGCCGTCGGATCGGGCACATCATCCGGCGCGAAACCGGGGCCCTTGTCGGTCACGACGATCGAGATCGCCTCAGGCGTCACTTCGTACTCCACCTCGATTGTCTCGTGCTTGCCGAGCTTCTTGTGGCCGTGCTTGAACGCGTTGACGATCGCTTCCTCGATCGCAAGACGCACCGCGAACCGCGACGCTTCCGAGAAGCCGGCTCGCTCGGCGGCCTCGATGACACGCTCACCGATCGCCGTGATCGCGGCCCTGTCGTTGGACAGTTCGATGCTGCCGCTCGGCCCTGCGGGTTGTGACTGTTCCTGCGCCAATGCGAGAACCGTCTCCTCAATGCGTGCGGCGACCGGCAACTGCGCCGGCTGCCCGGGAAAGCAGGACTTAGCGGAAGCTACCGATCGCCTCAGACGACGTCTCGTGGATCTCAAAGATCTTGTTGAGCTTCGTGATCGCGAACACCTCGTAGATCTGCGGCGAGATCTCGGCGAGTCTCAACTGACCCGACTTCCCTCGCACGCGGTTGTTCACCGAGATCAGCTGCCCGAGAGCCGCAGATGACAGATGATCAACGTTCGCAAAGCTGATCACGAGCTTGGGTTCACCCGAGCCGTCGATGATCTTGGCGAGCTCATCGCCGATCGCCTGGATGTTCGCCTCGTCGAGGATGTTCCGATCGATGAACTCGACCCGGGTGATGCCGTCCTCGACACGGACGCGGAGGCGTGAATCCTCGCTGGCCATCGTGACTTCTCCCTGAAGTGAGCAGTGGGGAACAGGGCCGCCCGGCGGACCTCCCCGATCCCTGAGCATAGCGCTCCTGCCCCAGCGGTGGCTCACAACCCTCGCGCCATCGGCCTGAAACCTGCTCTGGAAATGAAAGAGCCCCCCGCAACGCGAGGGGCTCTCAAGATCGTGTGATTCCAGCCGATCAGCCGCCGAGGCTGTTGATCAGCGTGTCGTTCAGGCCCGGGAAGTTGTTCTCCTCCTGCTCCGACTGGATCAGGATGGTGGGCTTGATCAGGATGAGCAGGGTCTGCTCTTCCTTGGATTCGATCCGGTTGGTGAAGAAGCGGTTGAGGATCGGGATCTTCGAGACCACCGGCACGCCCGTCTCGATCTCAAACTCGGTCACGAGCCTCTGACCGCCGAGGAGCACCGTGCCCTGGTCGGGGACGGTCACCGTCGTCTGGATGCGGGTGACGGTGACCGTCGGCAGCTGGATGAACGACTGCACGTCTTCCGAGCTGACGAGCTGGCCGCCGGCGACCGCGGTGACAGGCTGCTCGGCGAAGCCGTCGATTCGGCTCACACCGGTCTGCACGTTCATCGTGACGTACCGGCGATCGGAGCTGACCGTGCCCTCGATCTCCATCGTGACGCCCTCGCTGACCACGCTGATCGTCGGCGTGAAACCGACGGCCGACGTCGCCACCACGGGCGTCAGCTGGCTCACGAACGCCGTCTGTGTCGCCACAACGATGTTGGCGATCTGGCCGTTCGTGAAAGTCAGTCGCGGCGCGGTGAGCTGCACCGAGCGACGGTCGGCCTGGGTCGCCTTCACGAGGAAGTCGACCTGGATGTCATCGAGGAACTGACCCGCGATGCCCAGCGCCGGGGCCGAGCCCAGGATGCTGCTGGCGAACGCGCCCGAGTTGGCACCCAGCTGTTCCGTCAGGCCCAGCGAGTTCTGACCGACACCGATCGGGCTCAGGCCGTTGGTCGGCACAACACCCTGCGTGATCTGCGTGTTGGCACCACCGGGCGTGTTGGCCGCACCGGTCACCGAGTTCTGCAGACCCACGCCCGAGTCGGGAGCCGTGTTGCCCGGATTGAACTCGAAGAAGTCGCCGACGGTGACGGTCGGATCCGTCGCACGGGCAAACTGCACCGAGTCGTTGTCGTTGCCGAAGTACACGTCGAGGTCGAAGCCGATCTCCTCGAAGAAGTCCTGGTTCACAAGCAGGAACCGGGTCTCGACGTTGATCTGCATCGCACGCTGCGCACGGATCTGGCTGAGCAGCCCGTTGATCTCGCGGTGGTTCTTTGGCGTGTTGCGGATAATCAGCGAACCCGACAACTCCTGGATGAAGCCCGTATCGCCGCCGTTGTCCTGCCAGCCCTCGAAGTCGACGTTGCTCTGGATGATGTCGATGATCTGGTCGATGCGGTCCTGGCGGTCACGCTCCTCGTCGTCGTCGTTCTGATCGCCGTTGAAGGGGCTCTGCCCGCCGCCGCCGCCGCCCGTGCTCTGCAGCACGTTCTGCAGGTCGATATCGGGTGCGTCCTGGTAGTCCGGGATCTCGATCAAGAGGTCGCGGATGTCATAGATCACCAGCGACGTGTTGCGACGCAGCGCCTCGTCCGAGGCGATCTGCACGATGCCGTCCTGCACCGCCCAGCCGGCCGGTGAGAGCGGGTCGGAGACTTTCTCCACGATGCGGTCGAGCACCGTGTTGATCGGCACGTTGTTCAGACGCAGCTGAACGGGCGTCTGCTCGTCGATCGAGAGCAGCTCAAGGCTCGCCCAGTTCACATCGAAGTTCTGGCTCGTCACCGTCTCGAGGAAGCTGATCACGTCGCCCAGCGGGTTGTCGAAGTTCACCGGGATCCGCTGGCTCTCCAGGGCCGCCAGCACCCGGCGGTTCTCAGGAGTCTCCGAGGCCGCCACCGGCTCGCCGCGACCCAGGCTGATGCGGGGCCAGTCGTCCGGGTAGGTGACAATGTCCGTGATCGGCATCGAGGCGCGGTTGTTCTCGACCGTCAACTCAGCGAACCGCACGCCACGCTCCTTGCGGATGTCGGCGTACTCGCGGGCGATGATCGTGTCGCGGACGATGTCCTTCATGAACAGCGCCGCCGGGTTGGTCGGGTCGAGGAAGAGCGTCGAGTCGAGCACCTGAAGCGCTTCCTCGTACTTCAATTCCGCATTCAAAGCCCGCACACGGTCGAGCTGCTCGTTGATCTTCGCGTCACGCTGCTGCTGGGCAGCGGTGCGGCCCTCTTCGGCTTGCCTCTGAAGCTGCTCCTCACGCTCACGCGCCTCACGCAGCTGGATCTCGATCGCCTGGTTCTCGATGTCCGTCCGCTTCTGATCGATGAGCGCCAGCTTGTTCTCGTATTCCGCCTCGGCGAGCAGATTCCGATCGCTGTTGAGCACAAGACGAGCCGACGACACACGCTCGCGTGCGCCCGAGATGTCCGCCGAACGAAGACGCTGGTCGGCCTGGTTCATCAGGTTGTCGAACTCGCGGCGGAGCTCGGTGATCGCCGCCTGACGCTGGTTGATCTCGTCATCGACGAGGTTGCCGCCGGGCTGCGAACCCAGCGAGATGCGAGCCTCGGTGGCGTTCTGCTCGATCTGGCGGATCTGCTCGGCCGTCAGATACGCCCGGCTCGAGGCCAGAAGCTCGTTGTACAGATTCAGAGCCGTCGTGTACTCCGAGTTGGCGAAGGCCTGGTTTGCCTGTGCGAGCTTCGCGCCCGCATCGGCGCGCATCGTGCGGTCGATGATGTCGTCAGGCAGCGGCTGATCGCCCTCGGGCTGGCCGTCCGTCAGATCGATCGGCGCGTCGAGCGGCGGCACTTCGCTGTCCTTGTCGTCCTCGCGGCGGATCACGCCCGGCTGGTCGTCGAACTTCGCGTCGCCGAACAGATCCAGCAGCGTGTCACGCGTGCCCGCGTCAGCGAGTTGCTGCTTCTCGTCGCTGATCCGGGTCAGGACGCCCGGCTGGAACAGGCCCGCGGCCTCGACGATCGGGAACGGCTGGCCCCGCTCGAGCTCGATGTTGAACAGCTGCGTGCGGATCCGGTCCGCCTCGGGCGTCAGCTCGACACCGGCGCGGGTTAGCACCGCCAGCGTGCTCTTGGCGCGACCGAACCGGCCGTCGATGTAGTCCTGCTTCGCCTGAGCGATGAAGTCCTCGGCGAGCACCGCGATCTCGGAGGTGATCTGCTCGCCCTGAGCCGTCAGCTGCTGCGCCAGCTCACGCTGGGCCTGCGTCGACTCACCGCGACGCAGCACCGGCTGGAGCTGGCGGTTCATCAGACCGATGTCGCCCTCGGTGAGCGCCGCCTCGGCCTTCTGCAGCGACAGCTCCATCGGGTCGGCGCTACGAAGCCGGCGATCGAGTGCGCCCAGCATGTCGTCGAGCTTCTCACGCTCGGCGTCGCTCAGCGCCTGCGAACGAACCAGCGAACTCAGCACACGCTGGGCCTCGATCAGGCGTCCCTTGTCCATGAGCGTCTTGGCCTGCACGAACCCGGCGGCCTCGGACGAAACCTCGGGCTCTGTCGCAAGCCAGCCGGGGAATTCCGCGACACTCGCGCCCACACCCAGACCCGCCGCCATCACAAGCGCCGCTGCCGAACGAACACACCGACGAGACGAACCAAACTGCCTGATGGTCATCGTGATCTCCAGATCGCACCCGCCGATTCCGCGCAGAATCGACTACACGCACAACATTCACGCTCTTGGAGCCCCGGGGGGGACGCGCTTGCCGGGATCCTGCTCAGGCTACTCCCTTGCGCCGAGCGGTCCTACGCGTCGTCGTGGCTGCCCTGGGTCGTCTTCGACCCGTCGCCCCGGCCAGGCTTGCCTCAGTGCGTGCCCGGCCGGACCGGAAGATACACACCCAAACGCGCCGACGCAAACCGGGGGCTCAATCAGATTCGCCTGTGAGCCACCGCCGGGTCCAGATCTTGGACACACCAAGCTCAGTTTGGTTCACGGAACGGGTCTTACCCAGAACCCGACCAACCTCCTTGGCGAACTCCTTGGGCCCGATCCGATCCGCCGAAACCACTACCGGCTCCTCGAATTGCTCGATGTCCATCTCCGGCAGCACCGCGTCGGCCGCCAGATCCTCCGCCTCTCGGAGCGAGCCGGCCGTCACCAGAACCTCGGAATACCTGTTCATGCCAGAGTTTCCGGGTGTCCGAACCACGCAGCGCCAGCCAGTGATGCCCAGCGAGCGACCCCGATCGTCCATATTTTGTTCGGGATCCACGTTGAGCAGCAGCCGCCAATCGTCACGCAATCGCTCGACGATTTCATCCACATTCAGCAGGTCGGGCCGATCATCAGCCGTACGGAGCACCGTCCGGTGCTCGTGCCCGACCGAGTCGGCGCCCGCCGGATCTTCGCGTTCCTTGAGCTCGAAAGCCCGGAGCACGCTCTCGACGCGCTGCTTGATCGTGGGCTCGGCGCGGACCGTCACAATTTTATGCTCATCCACAAAAATGTAGAGGAACGGATGGTCGCTCATCGCCCCGAACCCGATCAGCCCGTCCTCGAAGAAGAAGTCCTTGAACCGGATCAGCCCGTCAAGAAACTGATCCAGGGCCAGGTGCTCGTAGCTGATGTAGGGGTCGATCTCCCGGAAAGCGTCCCTCCCGAGGACATCCAGAATCGGGTAGAGCCGCTGAGACATGATCGAGAGCAGGCTCTGAACGAGGCTCGGCAGCCGCTCGGCCGAGATCACGATGTCGTAGACGTACCGATCGGGCCACTCTTCCCAGTCGCCCGAGTCGTCGTCGCCGTCGGCGGACTCGAACTCCAGCGTGTACCCCTGTTTGGGCTCCATCGGCTCGATCGGATAGACACCAAGCGGGAAGACCATCTCATCGACAGCCACCCGCTCGATCGTCGGATCCGCTTCGCACCGCTCGGGGATCATCGCGCCCTTTCTGTGAACTGCTTCGTCATCGCGCGTAGCGTATCGCTCCGAATCCGTCTTATCGCATCCAAGCCCCGCCGGAGCCCATCCCCGTGCCCGATCACGACGCCGATCTCCAATCCGCAGGCCCGTTCATCGTGGTCGCCATCAACAACACCAACACCTCTATCGGGCTGGCCGACGGTCTTTCTGTGACGCGCGTCACGACCGTCCCGAGTTCCGAGCCTGAGTCGATCGGGAACGTCGCCGCCTCGATGCTCGACACGGACCCCGCGATCGTGCTCCTCGCATCGGTGAATGCCGCCGCCACCGAGCCCGCGGTCCGATCGATCCGGGCCGCCACGGGCCTCGATGTCCGCCGGTTCGGCCCGGACATGCCCGTCCCGATCGCCCACACGATCCCTGAACCCGTCACCACGGGCCTCGACCGCTTCCTCGTCGCGCTCGGCGCGTTCGAGACGATCCATCAGGCCTGCATTGTCGTTGACGCCGGCACCGCGCTCACCTGCGACTTCGTCGACGGCCAGGGCGTCTTCCACGGCGGCGCGATCATCCCGGGCGGACAGATGATGCTCGACGCGCTCCCCGCCAAGGCGCCGGCCCTGCCCAGGTTGAATCTCGCTGATATGCCCAGCCCGCTTGAGCCCTTCGGCAAGTCGACCGAGCACGCCATGCTGCTGGGTGTGCAGGCGGCCGCGCGCGGAGCCGTGCGATACCTCGCCGAGCGATACGCCGAGTTCTACGAGGCCTATCCGCAGATCATCGCCACCGGCGGTAGTGCCGAGCTGCTCTTCGAGGGCGACGAACTCATCGAGAACGTCGTCCCGCACCTCCAGCTCGTGGGCATCGCCGCGGCCCGCAAGAGGCTCATCGAGGCCGACGACGGGCAATCATGAGTGTGCGCGTCCGCCTGTCGACACCCGCGGGGCGAGCATCGGCTCTGGCGGCGATCGATATCTTCGCTCACTCGGCCGGCGAGCTTGAGCCGTTCATCCGCAAACACGCCGGCGTGCGCACGAAACCGGGCGACATGAAGCTCGCCCATCTCGCCGGCGTCGATCACGGACTTGTCATCCATTGGACCGACACCTTCGCGCAGCTCACACCCCACGGCGGCGTCGCGGTCGTGGATGAACTCATCAAGGTTCTCGGATCCGCTGGCGCCGAGATTGTGGCGGATGTCGATCCGATCGAGGCGTACCCCGAGGCGCGGAGCGACGTCGATGCGCGCTCGCTCGCGGCGTTGTCGCACGCGGTCAGCCCGATGGCGGTGGATCTGCTGCTGGCCCAACACGAGCGATGGGAGAAGGGCGATCGCAAGCCCACCGATGTGCGCACGGATCGAGATGTGCGCCTGATGCGGCTGATCGGGCCCGCGCTGGTGGCGGTGGTGGGCGAGCCCAACGTCGGTAAAAGCACATTGCTCAACACGCTCGCCGGTCGCGAGCTGGCGATCGTGTCGGACGAGGCCGGCACGACGCGCGATCATGTGGGGGCGCTGATCAACCTGGGCGGCCTGGTGGTGCGATGGGTCGACACGCCGGGCGTGCGAGATGCGACCGGCCCCGAGGCGCAGGCGATCGGGCTCGCGCAGCGGCTTATCGCAGATGCGGATTTGGTGATCGCGGTGGGGGACATGACGACCGGAGATCCGCGCGAAGTTGCTGGGGTTGAGCCGGGCATGGTCGTCGCCCTGCGCGCGGATCTGGGGAAGCCGGATTGGCAGCACGATCTCGCAGTCTCTGCGGCCACCGGAGATGGGATGCCGGAGTTGGTTTCGTTGGTTCGGGATCGGCTCGTGCCGATGGCGGATCTTGAGGATCCGGGGCCCTGGAAGTTCTGGGAGTAGCTCAAATAAACGGGCGAGCCGGGGTTCTACGATCCCCTCCCGCGTCTTGGGTCGCGGTCTTGGAGCTTGAAGATGGACGATCGCACCAGCCAGATCCGCGAGGGAGCCGGTCTCGACGAGAGCCGGATCAATCAGGACTTCATCGACCTGATGCGGAAGTGGAGCTCGCCCGCGTTGTTCGTGATCGCGGGCATCGTGCTGGCGTATTGGGGCTACGGGCAGCTGCAGAAGCGGGCCAACGCGAAGGTGAACCGCGCGTTCGAGGAGGTCGCCAACGCGGTGGACTACACTGTCGCGAGTCCCTCGCCGGTCACGCTCCGCGCGATCCGCGACCAGTACGGCAGTATCCGCGGCATCGCGCCGATGTCGGCGTTGCGTGAGGCCGATGTCTATCTGAACGCTGCGGTGCGGGGCGTCGCGCCCGGCGCCGAGCCCGAGATGGACGAGAACAACGTCTCGACGGGTGTCTACGCGGAAGAGGATCTGCTGAGCGATGAGGATCGCGCGAAGATGCTCGACGACGCGGAGCGCCTGTACCGCGAGGTCGCCGGGATGACCAAGGAAGGCGAGGATTGGGCGATCCATCATCTGGGTGCGCAGTTCGGTCTGGCCGCGGTCGCCGAGAGCAAGGGCGACGCCGAGGGGGCCAAGGCCGCGTACACAAAGGCGAAGGAGATCGCCGAGAGCAAGGGCTTCCAGCTCTGGGTTGAGATCGCCGACGAGCGTCTTGCGACGGTCGATCAGATGATCGTGCCACTGGAGTTGATCTCAAAGGCATCGCTCCCGAAGGAGCCCGAGCCCGAAGCCGAGTTGCCCGCGGAAACGCCAGCAATTGATACGCCTTCCACTGAGGGCGAAACGCCGGATGCGAACGCTGATGAGCCGTCAGCTGACGATCAGCCTGCCGAGGATCCGGGTGCCGACGACGGCAGCGGCGGGTGAGGTGAGATGCGGCGCGATCTCGACTTCGGCGACGAGGCCGAGGCTCCGATCATTGATGCACACGAGCTGATTCAGCCGGGCGGGAAGATCGACCCGGACGAGCTTCGCGCGCGCGTCGAGGAAGCCCGCGAGGACGAGAGCCCGATGCCCCGGGTTGAGTTCCGGTTGCAGGGTGATCTCAAGGAAGCGCGGCTGGACAAGTACCTGACGACCCGCGTGCGGTTTCTGAGCCGGAACCAGCTCCAGCAGATCATCGATTCGGGCGGCGCGACTGTGAACGGCAAGCTCGCCAAGAGCTCGACCAAGCTCAAGAAGGGCGACACGCTGCGATTGGCGATCCCCGCGCCGCCTTCCAGCGAGGTCGTGCCGGAGGAGATCGTGATCGAGGTGCTCTACGAGGACGATCACCTGATCGTGCTCAACAAGGCGCCGGGCATCATTGTGCACCCGGCGCGTGCTGAGCTCGACGGCACGCTGATCAATGCGCTGGCGTGGCACTTTGCGCACAACTCAAGCGGGAGTCTGTCCGAGGTCGGCAAGGATCTGGCGCGTCCGGGCGTAGTGCACCGCCTCGACCGTGACACGAGCGGGTGCATCGTCTTTGCCAAGGACGAAGAGACGCACTGGAAGCTGGGCTCGCAGTTCGAGAAGCGGACGGTCGACAAGCGGTACCTCGCGGTCGTGCACGGGTGGGTGGAGCCCGAGGCGATGGTGATCGACCGCCCGATCGGGCCGCACCCGTCGCGTGTGAAGGGGTACCGCGAGAAGATGGTGGTGCGGCACGACGACCTGGGCAAGCCGAGCGTGACGATCTGCCGGGTGCGCGAGCGGTACCGCCTGCACGACCGGGCGGTGGGGGATCAGCAGTTCTCATTGATCGAGCTGGAACTGAAAACTGGTCGGACGCACCAGATCCGCGTGCATCTGTCCGACGCGGGCTGGCCCATCGTGGGCGACGACATGTACGGCGGGCGTGCGTTCCTGAACGGTGATGAGACGATCATCGATCGTCAGTGCCTGCACGCGGCATTGCTGGCGATCGAGCACCCCAAGACGGGCGAGGCGTTGGTGTTCGTCGCGCCGCCGAGAGATGACATGCTGGGGCTGATTTCGCACCTGCGCGAGGCGGGCGAGGTGGACCGGATGCATGTGAATTCAACGGTGCCGCTGGTGAGGTTCGGGCTCTAACCGACAGGCTTTGGGTCGGTTTTTACACTTTCTTCCAGATTCCGGTCTACTGGTGGTATGCGTCGCCGGGCGATTCCGCACGGGTTTGTAAGATGCAGCGCTGCATCACGCAGGACGGGGGCGGTGGGTCTTGGCCCCCAATGAACGACATTCATGAGGCAATACAGATGAAACGTCACAATGGTCTTCGCCGCGCCGGCGGCACGCTGGCGGCACTCTCCGCGGCTTCGCTGATCTACCTCTCTGGCTGTTCGACGGGACCGGACAGATCCTTTGGTGTCACGCTCTACGAGGGTTTCGGCAGCTATGAGCGCCCGATCACGACTGAGTCGGCCGAGGCTCAGGCCCTATTCAACCAAGGCATGCAGCTGCTGTACGGGTTCAACCACGATGAGGCGATCCGATCGTTCAAGGCGGCGGCCGCCGAGGACCCGAGCGCCGCGATGCCGTGGTGGGGCGTGGCGTACGCCAACGGGATCAATATCAACGATCCGCAGATGACCGACATTCGATCGTCCGCGGCGCGCGAGGCGGCGGACAAGGCTCTGGCGCGCATGGGCAGTGCCAGCCCGGTCGAGCAGGCGCTGATCCGCGCGGTGAGCGCACGATACGAGTGGCCCGCGCCGGAAGACCGTTCGCACCTCGACCAGGCGTACGCCGACGAGATGCAGAAGGTGTACCGGCAGTTCCCGGGCGATGCGGACGTGGGCGCGCTGTACGCCGAGAGTCTGATGAATCTTCAGCCGTGGGATCTGTGGACGAAGGACGGCGAACCCAAGGGGCGAACGAACGAGATCGTCGAAGTGCTCGAGTGGGTGCTTGAGAGCTACCCGCAGCACCCAGGTGCGAATCACTTCTACATCCACACGGTCGAGGCGTCGAACGACGCGGGAAGAGCCGTCGCGGCGGCCGATCGTCTGACATCGCTCGTTCCGGGCTCGGGTCACCTCGTGCACATGCCCTCGCACATCTATGTGCGCGTCGGGCGGTATGCGGATGCGGCAAAGTCGAACGAGGCTGCGATCGCGGCAGACCGGGCGTACTTCGCGGTCGCGCCGCCGCCCGGGTTCTATTCGATGTACTACGGGCACAACCTGCACTTCCTCGCGTTCGCGTCGATGATGAGCGGGAACTACGAGACCGCCATCGGCGCGGCGCGGTCGCTCGAGGCGGAGATGCCCAAGGAGCCTCTGCGTGAGTTTGCGGGCTTCATCGAGGGCATCATGCCGACGAACTTCCACGTGATGATCCGCTTCGGCAAGTGGGATGAGATTTTGCGCGAGCCGGAGTACGAGGACTGGCGCCTGGTGTCGAACGCGGTGCGTCACTACGCGCGGGCGATCGCGTACTCGGCCAAGGGCATGCCCGACGAGGCGCGGAGCGAGATCGCGCTCTTCAACGAGGCGGCAGACGCGATACCGGAGGACTGGTACATCCTGAACAACAGCGTGGACTCGGTGCTCCCGATCGCCAGGCTCATGGTCGAGGGCGAGACGCTCTGGCGCGAGAGCCGGCAGAGCGAGGCGTACGCGAAGCTGCGCGAGGCTGTGGCGCTCGAGGACGATCTGGTGTACGACGAGCCGCCGGCGTGGATGCTGCCGGTGCGTCACGCGCTGGGCGCGCTGCTCATCGCGGGCGGCGAGTTCGACGAGGCCGAACAGGTGTACCGGACGGACCTGACGAAGAACCCGAACAACGGGTGGGCGCTTGTCGGGTTGCAGCAGGCTCTGTTCGGTCAGGGCGACGCGAGCGATGCGATGGCGCTCAACGGCGCGATCAACCAGGCGTTCGCGGGCGCGGATGTGAGGCCCACGTCGTCGTGCTACTGCGAGCCGGGGCAGGGGAAGTAGCGTCGATTTCTGACGAGCCCCTTGCGCGAGCAAGGGGGCAGATTGATAAGCGAAATGAGTATCAAGAGTCCCCTCGCTTGCGCGAGGGGCTCGTATTTTTGCGACTAGCGTTTATCGAGGATGCCGAAGCGGATGATGGCCCAGACGGCGTGGAGGCCGTCGCTGAAGCCGATCTTTTTGCCCTCGGCGGCGGTGCGGCCGTGGTAGCTGATGGGCACCTCGTAGATGCGGAGCCGGCGCCGGGCGAGGCGCATGGTCAGCTCGACCTCGATCTCGAAGCGCTTGCTCTCGAGGGGTATCGCCTTGAGCACGTCGGCGCGGACGGCTTTGTAGCACGTCTCCATGTCGGTCAGGCTCAGGTTGCTGACCATGTTGCACAGGAGCGTGAGCAGGCGGTTGGCCTGGGCGTGCCAGAAGCGGTGGACCTGTCGGCGTCGGCCCGTGATGAAGCGTGAGCCGAAGACGGCGTCGGCCTCGCCCGAGAGGATGGGGCCCAGGAGCTTGGGGTAGTCCTCGGGGTCGTATTCGAGGTCGGCGTCCTGGATGAGGGCGATGTCGCCCGTCATTTCCTTGATCGCGGTGCGGATCGCGGCGCCCTTGCCCTGGCCCGAGTCATGGTGAATGACACGGATGACTGCTCTTGCGTTGGAGTGTTCGTTGGCGAGTTGTGTGAGCAGGTCGCCCGAGCCGTCGGTAGAACCGTCGTCGACGCAGACGAGTTCGATGCTCAGGTCGATGGGTGACTGGAGGACACGCCGGACGATCTCGCGGAGCGTTCGGGCCTCGTTGCGCACGGGCATGAGGACGCTGAGTGTTTTGTACGTTCCGGCTTCGTCCACGTGTGCAGCTTATACGCCGATGCGTTCCTGGCCGTTCATGTAGGGGCGGAGGGCGGCGGGAATGGTGACGGAGCCGTCGGCGTTCTGGTGCATCTCGAGGAGGGGGATGAGAAAGCGTGGGCTGGCCAGGACGGTGTTGTTGAGCGAGTGACAGAAGACGGTCTGGCCCTGGCCGCCCTCGCCGCCGGCGCGGTAGCGGGTGTTGAGGCGTCGGCACTGGAAGTCGTAGAGGCGGCTGGCCGAGTGGGTCTCGCCCCAGTCGCCAATGGTTGAGCCGTCGGGCTTCACTTCGCCTCGCCCGGGCATCCAGCACTCGATGTCGACCATGTCGGCGTTCTTGACGCCCAGGTCGCCCGTGCAGCACTGGAGCAGGCGGTAGGGCAGTTCGAGGCGTTGGAGCAGCGTCTCGACGAAGCCGATCATCTTCTTGTGCCAGTCGCGCGACTCGGCCTCGTCGGCGCGGGTGATGATGACCTGCTCGACCTTGTCGAAGCTGTGGATGCGGTAGAGGCCCGCGGTGTCCTTGCCCGCGGCGCCGGCCTCGCGCCTAAAGCACGGGCTGACCGTCACGTACTTCAGGGGCAGGTCGGCTTCGTCGAGGATCTCGCCCTGGTGGATGCCCATGAGGCCCACTTCGCCCGTGCCGGTGAGGTACATGTCGTGCCCGCCGCCGCGCGCGGACTCTTCGATGTGGTAGGACTGGTCCTTGCCGTGGGGGAAGAAGCCGGTGCCGAGCATGGCTTCCTCGCGGACGAGGACGGGGACGGATCGCGGGGCGAAGCCGTTCTCGTTGACCATGTAGTCGAAGGCGAAGCGCAAGACGGCTTGGTGCAGGCGCATGCCGTCGCCTTTGAGGATGTAGTTGCGCGTGCCGGCGATCTTGACGCCGCGCTCGAAGTCGACGAGGTCGAGGTCGTGGACGAGCTGGATGTGCGTCTTGGGTGCGAAGCCCTTGTTGGCCTCGAATGACTTGCTGCGGTCCCACCACGCGGGCTCCCAGTGGGAGATGGGGATGTTGTCCTCGGAGCCCTTGCCCTTTGGGACATCGTGGTCGGCGGGCTGGGGGACTTCGAGCAGGAGCGTTTCGAGCTCGGGTGTGAGGGTGGCGATCGTGTCGTCGAGGGCCTGGATCTCGTTTTTCAGCTCGGCGGGCTTGGCCTTGAGAGCTTCGATCTCGCGCTCGATGGCGGCCTTGTCATCGCCCGAGGCGCTCTTGAGCTTGCCGGAGAGCTGCCCGATCTGAGGCCCGGACTCCTTGGCGAGGCGTTTCTGCTCGGCGCGGAGGCTTTCTTGCCGAGTCATCAGATCGCGGCGCTGGGTGTCCAGGGCGAGGATGCGATCGATATCGACGTGCATCTGCTTGTCGGCGGCACCCTGCTTGAAGCGGGCGGGATCGTCACGGAGGGCTTTGAGGTCGATCATGGGCCCGATGGTAGATTCGGTGGGCTTCTGGGGCGAAAAGGGTGTTGAGTCCGGGAACAAAATCCCCGATAACCCGTCCAAGGGAGTATGCCCAGGATGACCGACCCCAGCTCGAAAGACACCTCGACGACCGCGGTCTGCCGACTCCGCCATCTCTCGGGACGGCGGCGGCCCGTCCCAATGGAGACGGAACCGATCACGATCGGCCGGCATCCCGACAACACCATCCGACTGAAGGACGATCGGTGCAGCCGATTCCACTGCGTGATGGAGCCCAACGCCAACGGCATTTGGGAGATCCGGGATCTGGGCAGCCGGAACGGGACGAAGGTGAACGGCCAGCGTATCGAGCAGGCCGAGCTGTTTCAGGGCGATGTGATCCGGATCGGGAGCGAGGAGTTCGTGGTCGAGGTGGCGACCGCCGACGATCCGATCGAGGCCCCGGTCCAGACGGAGATGCCCCGCTGGACGAAGGAGATGCTCTCGGTCATCCAGGCGGCTGCGGGCACCGAGCCGGCTTCGATGACGCTCACGCTGATGGACGCCAGCGGACGCACCACGAATGCACTTGCGGGCGAGGGTGACGGCGCGCTGGCGACGAAGCTCTTGCTGCTCGTGGCGAGCTCGACGCACGCGACGGATATCCACATCGAGCCGAGGCCCAACCAGCACACCGTGCGGATCCGCGTTGACGGGCAGATGGTGTGGGTGACGGATCTGCCCTCGAAAGTCGGCAAGCTTGTCACGAACCTCGTTCGCACGGCGTGCAACTCGTCGGACACGTCCAAGGACGCGATCATCGACGGGCATTTCTCGGTGATGTTCAAGCAGGGCCAGCAGAGCCGTGGACGCGTGGACTACCGCGTGTCGCTGACGCCCTCGGTGAATGGGTCAAAGCTCGTGCTGCGCGTCTTGGATCTGTCGAACGTGCCGCGGAGCATCGACGACATCGGCATGCCCACGTTCATGCTCGATCGCGTGCGTCGGGTGTGCGAGCAGGACTCGGGGCTGCTGCTCGTTTGCGGCCCGACGGGTTCGGGCAAGACGACGACGCTCTACAACGCGGTGCGCGAGGTCGACCGCGAGGTGCGGAACGTTGTGACGATCGAGGACCCGGTCGAGTACGAGCTTGAGGGCGTCACGCAGATGCCCATCGACGACGCCAAGGGCAACACGTTCCACGCGCTGCTCCGGTCGGTGCTCCGGCAGGATCCCGACGTGATCCTCGTGGGCGAGGTGCGCGACCCAGAGACGGCGCGTGTGGCGATGCAGGCCTCGATGACCGGGCATCTGGTCTTTTCGACGATCCACGCCAAGGACACGATCTCGAGCGTGTTCCGTCTGCTCGACCTCGGACTCGAGCCGTACCTCGTGGCAAACAGCATGCAGCTCGTGCTCGCGCAGCGATTGGTGCGTGTGCTCTGCGAGCGCTGCAAGCGAGCCCACGGCGTGACGCCCGCAGAGTCGACGAAGATGGGGCGGTTCCTGGGTGGCGCTACAGAGCTGTATGTCTCGACCGGCTGCCCGGCGTGCCTGAGGACTGGCTTTGCAGGCCGGCGGGCGATCTTTGAGCTGCTCGACTTCAACGACCAGCTGCGCGATGTGATCCTCGATAACCCGACGATCGCCTCGATGAAGAAGATCATTGAACAGGGCGTGTTCGCGACGCTCGAACAGTCCGGCTGGCGCATGGCGTCCGAGGGGCTGACGACGCTGGGCGAGATCGACCGGGTCGCCGGCTCAGCGTGAGCTGAATCGCTCTCAGTTCAGCCGTAAGTCTTTCCAAGCCGGGAACACGGCCCGCCAATCGTGCAGGGCTTTGGGGTCGATCTCAACGCTGAGCGTGCCGGGCTGGTCGGTGAGTTCGCCGAGGATGTCGCCCTTGGGGTCGACGGCGATCGTGCCGCCGGTGTAGCTGAGGTGCGGGTCGTCGCCCGTACGGTTCACAGCAAGGACGAAGGCCTGGTTCTCGATCGCGCGGGCGATCGCAAGAGCCCGCCAGTGGTGCTGACGCGGGCTGGGCCAGTTGGCGCCGAGCGCGAAGATATGCGCACCCAGTTTGAGCCCTTTGCGGAAGAGCTCTGGGAAGCGCAGGTCGTAGCAGATCGCGGGGCAGACGGTCAGGTCGTTCCAGGTGTAGGTGAGGACGTGGGAGCCGCCCTGGAAGAATTCGGGCTCGCGGCCGAAGGTGAACGGGTGGATCTTGCGGTATTCGCAGAGGAGGCGTTCGTCCGGCGCGACGACCGTGGCGGCGTTGAACGCCTTGTCGCAGTCGCAGGGGCGGATGGTCCTGCTGCCCTGGATCGTGACGCCCAGGTCGTCGGCGAGGCCCAGCAGGAAGCGGAGCGTGCGGTCTTCGGTGTCGGCGTTCTGTTCTGTGCGGAAGCTGAAGCCCGTGTCGAAGAGTTCGGGGAGGACGATGAGGTCGCCCGGATCGGGAGAAGCATTGTCGAGGGCGACTTCGACGAGTCGATAGTTGGCTTCGTGGTCTTCCCACACGAGGTCGAGTTGCAGGAGATGGGCTCGCATCGTGGGCACGATAGCAGGGGGCTGGTGAGGGCGGCTCGGCGCTACGATCGGATCGGAGAAACGCGTGTTATCAGCGAATGACAACCAGCCCAGGCTCGTACTGGCGAGCCAGAGCCCGCGGCGTCGGCAGCTGCTGACGCAGGCGGGGTACGCGTTCACGGTGCCGACGCGGCTCGTGGACGACGGGCGTCTGATCTCGGGCGCGGTCTCGCCCGGTGACTGGGTGATGGCGCTGGCGTACCTGAAGGCGGCGGGCGCCTCGGGGGGCATCGGGCCCGGATCGGTCGTGCTCGGCGCGGACACCGTCTGTGTGGGTGAGGACGAATTGATCGGCCAGCCGAGGGACGCGGCGCACGCCGAGGCGATTTTGCGTTCGTTCATCGGACGCGAGCACGCGGTTGTGACGGGTGTGGCGCTCCTGAATCCGGAGACGGGCGAGCGTGAGCTGATGCTCGACGAGGCCGTGGTGCGGTGGGGCGATGTGAGCGATGAGGAGATCGCGTCGTACATCGACACGGGCCAGTGGCGGGGCAAGGCCGGGGCGTACAACCTGCGCGAGCGGCTTGAGGCGGGCTGGGCGATCGAGTACCGGGGCGACGCGACGTCGATCATGGGCCTGCCGATGGATCTCCTCAACGAGAAGCTGCCCGCGTGGGGCATCGAGCCGGGTGTGGCGGCGTGACACTTGCGGCGACTGGACCGGCACTGCCGCTGTGGATCGTGGCGCCGCCTTGTGCGCTGCTGATGCTGATCCTGGCTGGGTACGTGATGGCGCTGCGCGAGGCGGACGTGCCCGAGTCTCGTCGGCGGATCCGCACGATGGGGAGCGTGACAATGATGCTTACGCAGCCCCTGATCGTGTACCTGTTCGCGATCGCGACGCCCGCCGACGCGCGGACGTTCATGCTGACGTGGGCGCTGCTCCTCGGATTGCTCGGGATGCTGGTGGTGCTGGCGATGCTTGATGTCGTCAACAACGTGCGGATCAGCACGAACGCACGCCACGAGTTTCGGCAAGAGCTCAAGAGCCTGGAGGAGGATGTTCGGCGTGCGATGGCCGAGCGCCAGGCGCAGGCCGAAGCGGACCAAAGCGCCAAGCCGAAGCTGCGTCTGACGGACGGCGAGTGTTCGGAGCCGAACGAATGACGGGCGGCTTGGCGCATCTGCTGCTCTCGCCCGTGAGCGCGCTGTACAAGCGAGAGATCACCCGGCGCAACGCGAAGTTCGACCGGGGTGAGGGCGTGGTGACGCTCGATCGGCCGGTGATCAGCATCGGGAATCTCTCGGTAGGCGGGACGGGCAAGTCGCCGACGGTCGCGATGGTCGTGCGCACGCTGCGCGACGCGGGATTCTGGCCCGCCGTCGCGATGCGGGGCTACGGCTCGGGCAAGACGGCGCACGGGTCTTCGGACGAGGCGGATGAGTACCGCGCGCTGTTTCCCGATCTGCCGATCGTGGCGCAGCCCAATCGCACGCTCGGGCTGATCGAGCTCTTCGGCACCGAGGCGGGCGAGCGTGTCGACACGGTCGTGCTGGACGACGGGTTCCAGCACCGCCGGCTCGCGCGGCAGCTGGATGTGGTGCTGATCGATTGCACGCGATGCCCGCTCGAAGATGCGCTGCTGCCCGCGGGTCGGCTGCGCGAGCCGATGGACTCGCTCGCTCGCGCGCACGCGGTGATCCTGACGCACGCCGAGTCGGTGAGCGACGCGGAGATCGAGCAGATTCTGCGCGCGGTTCTGGACGTGAAGCGCGATCTGGTCGTCGCGGTGAGCGAGCACGCGTGGGGCGGGCTGGACGTGTCGGGCGAGGATGAACCGATGCCGATGAGCTGGCTCGCGGGGAAGCGTGTGGTGGGGGTGTGCGCGATCGGGAATCCGGGGCCGTTCTTTGAGGCGATCAAACGGAACGCGGGCGAGGTCGTGGGTGAGATCCGTCTGCGCGATCACGATCCGTACCGCGGCGCGACGGTCGAACGGGTGATCGCATCGGCCAGGGATGCGGATGCGATCGTGTGCACGGCCAAGGACTGGAGCAAGCTGCGTCATGTCGAACCGGCGCGGTGGCCGGTGCCCGTCGTTCGACCCGGGCTCGTGCTCCGGATGCGGACGGGCGAGCGGGAGCTTGCGGAACTGATCGTGCGAGCAGCCCGGGCGGGGGTGGAATAAACTCGTGCCATGACTTCACTGATCGAGGCCATCTCAAGGCTCGGGCCGTTCCGGGCGCTCGTCGTGGGCGACCTGATGCTCGACGAGCTTCTCTACGGCGACGCGGACCGGCTCAGCAACGACGCGCCGGTGCCTGTGCTGCATGTGAGGCGTTCCGAGCACCGCCCGGGCGGCGCGGCGAACGTGTGCCTGAACCTGATCGCCATGGGCGGTGAGGTCTCGGTGTTCGGTGTGACAGGCGACGACGAAGAAGGGCGCAAGCTCCGCGATGCGATGGTGCGAGAAGGCGTGGGTTGTGACGGGCTCGTGGTCGACGCCTCGCGGCCGACGACGGTCAAGCGTTCGCTGATCGGCCTGGCGCAGCACCGGCACCCGCAGAAGATGTTCCGCGTTGATTTCGAGTCGACCGAGCCGCTCGTCGAAGATGCGGCCGACCGATTGCTCGCGGCGTTCGACGCGGCGCTCGCGGACGCGGACGTGGTTTGCATCGAGGATTACAACAAGGGCGTGTGCTCTGAATTGCTCTGCCAGGAAGTGATCAGCCGGGCGCGTGCGGCGGGCAAGGCTGTGCTTGTGGACCCTGCTTCGATCTCGGATTACGCGAGATACCGCGGCGCGACGTGCATCACGCCCAACCGGACCGAGGCCGAGAAGGCCACGGGGATGCGCGCCGGCTCGATGCAGGAGAACAGCGAGATCGCACGCACGCTGCTCGATGCGCTCGATCTCGAGTCGGTGGTGGTGACACTCGATCGTCATGGGGCGCTTTTGCTTGAGCGCGGTGAAGAAGCCGTGAACGTGCCCACGGTTGCCAGGCAGGTGTACGACGTCACCGGCGCGGGCGACATGGTTCTTGCGGGATTGGCCGCGAGCGTCGGGTGCGGGCTCGACTGGCTGAATGCGGTGGGGGTCGCCAACGTCGCAGCGGGGCTCGAGGTCGAGATCTTCGGCGTCGAACCGATACCGCTGGCGCGCATCCGTCACGAGGTGCTCAAGCAATCGGGCAAGCTGCAGGGCAAGCTGCGATCGGCCGAGCAGGCGAGGCTTGAGGCCGACGTCGTCCGCAAAACGGGCGGCAAGGTCGTGTTCACCAACGGGTGCTTCGACATCATCCACGCCGGGCACATCGCGATGCTGGAGAAGTCCGCATCGCACGGCGCAATGCTTGTTGTTGGCCTCAATGACGATGACTCGGTCAAACGCCTCAAGGGACCGACGCGGCCCGTCAACACGCTCGAAGATCGTGCGCGAGTGCTGGGCGCGCTCGGGTGTGTCGACGCGGTGGTGCCGTTCGGCGAGGACACCCCGATCCGGCTGATTGATGAAATCAAGCCAGATGTGCTGATCAAGGGCGCCGATTACACACGCGAGACGGTCGTGGGGCACGAGATCGTCGAGTCCTACGGCGGCAGCGTCGTGCTCATCGATCTCGTCGAGGGCAAGAGTACGACCGGCACCATCGAGCGGATGAAGGCCAAGTGACGCGGCACGTCGCGGTCGTGCACCGCAAGTACGCCGAACTGATTCTGTCGGGTCAGAAAAAGGCCGAGCTCCGGCTCACAAAGAACAGGATCGTGCCGTTCGGGATCATCAAACGTGGCGACACGGTGTTCATCAAGATCGCATCCGGTCCCGTGTGCGGCAGAGCGAAGGTTCGACTCGTCGAGCAGCACGAGAACCTGACGCCTGCGGATATCCGGCGTCTGCGCGCTGCATTGAACGACACAGTCATGGGCGACGGTGCGTTCTGGAATCTCAAACGCACCGCGCGGTACGCGACGGTTGTGCACCTGTCGGACGTGAAGAAGTGCGACGAGGCGCCGGGGCTCGCCGAGGCACGGGCCGGCAACCCGCGTGCGGCGTGGCTCGTGCTGGGCGATTGAGCTTACGACCAGTCGAAGACGAGCTTGCCGAACTGCTTGCCCTCTTCGAGGTGCGCCCACGCCTTGGACGCGTCTTCGGGCTTGAAGACGGTGTCGACGACGGCTCCGACCTTGTTCGCGCTGAAGAGGGCCGCGACCTCGCGGAATTCTTCGTTGGATCCCATGGTCGAGCCGAGCAGGCGGAGCTGGTTCCAGAAAAGGCGGGCGAGGTCGGTGGTGGCGTCGGGGCCTGTGGTGCAGCCCGGCGTGACGTACGCGCCGCCGCGGGCGAGGGACTTGATGCAATGGAGGTGCGTGGCCTTGCCCGTCGAGTCGACAACCATGTCGACGCCTCGCTTGTGCGTGATCGCGCGGACTTCTTTGGACCAGTCCTGTCCCTCGTCGAGGATCGCGTGATCGGCGCCGAGCGCGAGGGCCTTGTCGAGCTTCCACTGGTGTCGGCTCGTGACAATGACGGGGCAGCCGCGATGCTTGGCCAGCGCGAGGGCGCTGGTTGCGACGCCGCCACCGATGCCCGTCACGAGCACGAGCTGCCCGGGCATGAGCTGGCCCTTGGTGAACATCATCGAGTAGGCGGTGAGCGTGGTCAGGCCGAACGCGGCGGCTTCGAATGCGTCGCAGTCATCGGGCACGGGGGCGATGTTGTCGGCGGGCATGAGGAAGGCTTCGGCGTGCATGCCCTGGTGGTGCTCGCCGATGAGCTGATACTCGGGCGCGAGCGTGCTGCCCGGGACACCGTCTATGTTTGCGGGCTGGGCGACGCGCGTGGCGGCGTTGACGATGACGCGCCTGCCGATCCACTGGTCGCTGACGCCTTCGCCGACGGCTTCGACGGTGCCGCAGGCGTCGCAGCCCGAGATGCGCGGGTAGTCGAGCGTGAGCCCGGGCACGCCCCGCCCGACCCAGAGGTCCATGTGGTTCATCGCCGAGGCGAGCGTCCTGATGCGGACTTCGCCTGCGCCGGGCTCGCCGACATCGGGCCAGTCGGTCTGGAAGGTGATGTTGGGTGGGACGGGCAAGCCCTGCTTGGTGATGACGATGGCTTTCATGGAGAACGGTAGCGCATAAAAACAAACAACCCGCTCTGCAGCGGGTCGAGTGATTGTTTCGGAGTTGACGCGTTCGATTTACTGAACGGTCTTCATGCCTTCGACGTGCTTCATGCCGCGGCGGCGGTCGCGGAGGCGGCGGCTCTTGCCGGTGCGGTCGCGGAGGAAGTAGAGCTTGGCCCGGCGGGCGTCGCCGCGACGGACGGTCTCGAGCTTGGCGATGAGCGGGCTGTTGATGGGCCACGTGCGCTCGACGCCGATGTTGTCGACGATGCGGCGAACGGTGATCATCTCGTGGATGCCCCGGCCCTTGCGGCTGATGAGCACGCCCTGGAAGACCTGCACGCGCTCCTTGTCGCCTTCGACGATTCGGGCGTGCACGTTGACCGTGTCGCCGATGTCCATGCGAGGGAGATCGGTCTTGATCTGGTCGGCGGTCAGGCTCTCGAGCAGCTGCTGCGTGCCCATGGCGGGGTCTCACAAGTCTAAAGGTCTGCTGAATCGCGGCTTCGGGCCCACCCTGGCCGCGCGGACGGGAGTTTAGGCGTGATCCCCGGGCGGTTCTAGCAGGTCGGGGCGACGGGCCCGGGTTCGGGCGGCCATCTGCTCGAGCCGCCATCGGGCGACGGCCTCGTGATCCCCCGAGAGCAGGACCTCGGGGACTTCCATCCCCTCCCAGACCCTGGGGCGGGTGTAGTGGGGGCAGTCGAGCAGGCGGGCGGATTCGGGGATGCCCAGTTCCTTCAGCCACTTGGCCCGGAGCTTTGGGTCGATGGGCTCGCCCTTGGCGTCGGTCTCGGGGGCGGGGGCGAAGCTGTCCTGGATCGCGGATTCGGAGTCGCCCAGCGCGCCCGGGATGAGGCGGATGACGGCGTCCATCAGGACGAGGGCCGCCAGCTCGCCGCCCGAAAGGATGTAGTCGCCGATCGAGATCTCCATTGGGTCGAGCCGTTGAATGACGCGTTCATCGATGCCCTCGTAGTGCCCACAGAGCAGGAGCAGGCGGGGCTTGGTGGCGAGAACTTCGACGATGGATTGGCTCAGGGGCTGGCCCTGCGGGGTCAGGAGGATGCGCGTCGCGGGGCGGGGGTCGAGCGCCTCGGCGGCCTGGACGGCGTCCCAGATGGGCTGGCAGGACATGACCATGCCGGGCCCGCCGCCAAAGGGGCGACGATCGGTCTTGTCGTGCTTGTTGTTCGAGTAGTCGCGGATGTTGGTGGCGTGCCAGCTGGCGAGGCCCGCGGCTCGCGCGCGCGCGGGGATGGAGATGCCGAGGGCGGCGGGGGCCTCGGGGGCGAACATCTCCGGGAAGGTTGTGAGGATGTCGAAGCGCATCGGGGAAGCGTAGATGATGATGGAGATGGGCGGCGGGACACCGCCCCCACCGGGGGGTGGCAAAAAGAAAGGCGGAGGCTGGAAGCCTCCGCCACTGGGTCTGAATGTGCGGTGATTTACTCGGCCGGGGTCTCTGCCGAAGTCTCGGCAGCGGCGGCTTCCTCGGCGGCCTTCTTGGCGGCGGCCTCTTCCGCAGCCTTGGCAGCAGCGGCTTCGGCGGCGGCCTTGGCTTCCTCGGCGGCCTTCGCGGCGGCTTCCCTCTTCTCGCGGCGGGCGTTGTCCATCTTCCGGTCCATCTCGCGCTGTTTGGCGAGCTTGGGGGTCAGAAGGTCACGCTCGGCGAGCAGGTCGCGGACGGTGTCCGAGGGCTGAGCACCCACGGAGAGCCAGTGCTTGACGCGGTCGGTGTTGATCTCGACGGATTCCTCGCCCTCGCCCGGGGTCGGGTTAAACCAGCCCAGACGCTCAAGGTACTTGCCGTTGCGCTTGAAGCGGGCGTCGACGGCGACGATGCGGTAGAAGGGGCGGTGTGAGCGGCCGTGACGCTGCATGCGAAGCTTGACCATGTGTGTTTCTCCGTGGCTGGGGCGTTCGGCAGGTCGGGCCGAGTCGCGCCGTGGGGTGATGCCGACCGGGGCCAATTCCGGTCGAGCGAGGGCAAGGATAGGCCGGTGGTGGGCTAAAGTCCTTCCTGAGACCTTGTCTCAATGAGACCCCAGGAGAGCCGCAAATGCCGACCCCGACGATTGTTGCCGCCGTGAGCGCCCTGTGCCTTGCCCAGCCGGGTGGGGGGGATGTCGTGAATGACGACCCGCAGGCGGAGTCGAGATTCCTCGGGGATATTCGGCAACTGACGTTCGCGGAACAGTGGTCCAAAGCCGGCGAGGCATACTTCAGCCCTGATGGGACCGAGATCGTTTTCCAGGCTATTCCGGCGGGCTCGGAGAGTCACAACTACAGCATGTACGCACAGAGGCTCGATCCAACCGCGTCATTCACCAGCGATGCATTCGAGCTCGCTCCTGATGCATCAGCCAACACGTGTGCGTGGTTTCACCCGACTGAACCGGGTGTCATTCTGTTCGCCTCAACGCTCGTCGAACCGAGCGAGGACAACGTGCCCGGTTATCAGCGTGGGAGTGGGCGTTATCGCTGGGCGTTCCCCGCTGAGATGAAGGTCGTCAGATTTCAGCCGACGGTCGATGAGAAGACGACACAGGATGTCCATGAAGCCGTTCGTGACTTGCTGAGCCCCCCGAAAGGTTGGAAAGACGGTTTCTATGACGACGGTCATCAGTACGGATGGAGTCCGGTGCCCGATAGCTATCGCTCCCTCGATGTTGTGATCGACAAGCCGGGCTACACAGCCGAGTGCTCGTACTCGCCCGATGCGCGGTACATCCTCTACGCGCAGGTCGATCAGGCGAAGTCAGACGCGCTCGGCGCGCCCGACGCGGACATCTGGGTGTACGACACCGAGACGAGAGAGCACACGATCCTGGTCGAGGCGGACGGGTACGACGGCGGGCCGTTCTTCTCGCCCGATGGCAAGTGGATCTGCTACCGCTCGGACCGTCGGGGCGACAACCTGCTCCAGCTCTTTGTGTCAGAGCTGGCGTACGACGAGTCGGGCAAAATCACCGGGGTTTCGCGGGAGATTCAGCTCACCGACAACCAGCACGTGAACTGGGCGCCCTTCTGGCACCCGTCGGGCGAGTACATGGTGTACGCGTCGAGCCAGGTGAGCCATGGCAACTACGAGGTCTTCGCGATCCCGTTCGATGCCGAGAATCCCGAGAAGACGCAGGAGCCGGTGCGGATCACGTACGCGTCGGGGTTTGACGGATTGCCGGTCTTCAGCGCCGACGGCGAGTGGATGATGTGGACCGCGCAGCGCGGCGAGGATCGATCGCCCGACGGCAAGGCTTCGAGCCAGCTCTGGATCGCCAAGTGGAAGGGCCTGAACGGGGGAGAGTGATCGGGCTCAGGCGGTATCGCCGTCGAGCGATTTGCCCTTGACGGTCAGTCCGAGCGGGACGATGGATGTATCCATAACCGATGCGAGCGTCGTGGCACCGAGTTTCTTGCGCGCGATGGCGGCGAGATCGTCCATCGCAATGTGGAGCGGACAGAGTTGCTGCTCGTGCTCGGGGAGATCGATCGGGCATTTGGTGATGCGCTGGATCGGGGCGATGCAATCGACAATATCGAGGAGTGTGATCTCTTCTGCGGGTCTTGAGAGCCAGAATCCGCCTGTTGGGCCACGCTGCGACTCGATGATGCCGGCCTCAGAAAGCGTTTGCAGCACTTTGGACATGTAGCGGACCGGGACACGGGTCTGCTCGGCGATCTCTGTCGCGGTGATACGGCCTGTGCTCTGTGAGAGCAGAACAGTGGCTCGCAATGCGTACTCTGTGGTCCTTGTAAACACGCAGACTCCTTGTCGGCTGATTTCTACGCGAGCAATGATCAATAAGTGCAAGACTCTCGCGGATTGTAGACTCAAAAAGTCTATACTGTTAAACAGCATTCTCTACGGTTTGACAAGACAATAGAATAGGGCATATAAATATCGATAATTGGACGAAGATGGCTTTATTTTGTTTCCAGAGCCGATGGGAGGGGCAGAAGGTCCAATAGTTCCCAGTTCCCGGTTCCTGTTCACGAGGCACTAACGGGCGGAGTCTATCTGATGGGGTTCGAGTTCAAATCTTCGGGGTCCGCTTCACAGCTTGAGAGCTTCAGCTACGACGACGCGATCGTTCGGAAGTTCTTCTGGGCGACGCTGATCTGGGGCATCGTGGCGTTCCTGGTCGGGGTGATCTTGGCGGTGCAGCTCGCTTTCCCGCAGGCGAACTTCTTGCCACAGGTCGCCTTCGGTCGTCTCCGCCCGCTGCACACGAACGCGGCGATCTTTGCCTTCGCGGGCAACGCGATCTTCACGGCGGTGTACTACTCGACCCAGCGCCTGTGCAAGGCGCGGATGTGGTCGGACACGCTCAGCAAGCTCCACTTCTGGGGCTGGCAGCTGATCATCGTGTCGGCGGCGCTGACGCTCCCCCTGGGTATCACGCAGGGCAAGGAGTATGCCGAGCTTGAGTGGCCCATCGACCTGGCGATCGCGGTGGTATGGCTCGGGTTCTTCGGGACGAACTTCCTGATGACGCTGATCAAGCGTCGCGAGCGTCACATGTACGTCGCGCTCTGGTTCTACATCGCCAGCCTTGTCGCTGTCACGATCCTGCATGTGTTCAACAATCTCTGGATTCCGGTTGGTGTGGTCCAGTTCCTACAGACGGGTGAGTTCGGCTCGCCTTCGACGCTGCTCAAGAGCTACCCGCTCTACGCGGGTGTGCAGGACGCATTCATGCAGTGGTGGTATGGGCATAACGCCGTGGCGTTCTTCCTGACCACGCCCTTCCTCGGGCTCATGTACTACTTCCTGCCCAAGGCGGCCAACCGCCCGGTGTTCAGCTACAAGCTCTCGATCATCCACTTCTGGAGCCTGGTGTTCATCTACATCTGGGCCGGCCCGCACCACCTGCACTACACGGCTCTGCCCCAGTGGGCGTCGACGCTGGGCATGGTGTTCAGCCTGATGCTGTGGATGCCCTCGTGGGGCGGCATGATCAACGGCCTGCTCACGCTCCGCGGGGCGTGGCACAAGGTCGCGTCCGATCCGGTGCTCAAGTTCTTCGTGGTGGGAGTGACGTTCTACGGCATGTCCACCTTCGAGGGGCCGTTGCTCTCGGTGAAGACGGTCAATGCGCTCAGCCACTACACGGACTGGACGATCGCGCACGTGCACTCGGGCACGCTGGGCTGGAACTCGTTCATGACGTTCGGCATGCTGTACTGGCTGGCGCCGAGGCTCTTCCAGACGGGCAAGATCCACTCCGAGAAGCTGATCTCGATGCACTTCTGGATCGGTACGGTGGGCATCCTGCTCTATGTGATCTCGATCTACACAGCGGGCATCACGCAGGGTCTGATGTGGCGTGCGTTCGACGAGAGCGGTCAGCTGTCGTACCCCGAGTTCATCGAGACGGTGACGCGACTGATGCCGTTCTACTGGATCCGTGCCGTCGGCGGGACGCTGTTCCTGCTGAGTGCGTGCCTGGGTGGGTACAACCTGGTGATGACGTGGCTGGCGCGTCCGAAGAAGTATGAGGTGCCCGTGCACGAGGCGCCGGCTTTGAGCAAGGTGTACGACGACGGCCCGCCGCCGCAGTCACGCCTGACGGCCAACGCGGGCATCGGCCACGCGGGCGACCGTTTCCTGCAGGGCCATTGGCACCGGCGCTGGGAGCGACTGCCGGTGCGGTTCACGGTGTGGGTCGTGATCGGTGTGGGCACGGCTTCGCTGTTCGAGATCATCCCGACGTTCTTAATCAAATCGAACATCCCGACGATCTCGACGGTGCTGCCGTACACGCCGCTCGAGGTTGCGGGCCGGGATATTTATGTCGCCGAGGGCTGCTACAACTGCCACTCGCAGATGGTGCGTCCGATCTATGCCGAGACGCAGCGCTACGGCGAATATTCGAAGCCGGGCGAGTTCGTGTACGACCGTCCGTTCCAGTGGGGCAGCCGGCGCATCGGTCCGGACCTGGCGCGCGAGGGCGTGAATAACCCGAACGCGTCGTGGCACTACCAGCACTTCGAGAACCCGCAGGTGTTCACGACGGGCTCGATCATGCCGAGCTACAAGCATCTTGTTGAGGGCGACCTCGACTACGGCCAGATCCAGTCGCGCATCCGGGCGCTTGCGATGATCGGGACGCCTTACGGTGATGCCGTCAAGAACGCCGAGTCGATGGCTCGCGAACAGGCCAAGATCATCGCCGACGACATCAGGGCGCAGATGCCGGGCTTTGTCCTGCCTGAGGATCTTGAAGATAAGAAGGTGATCGCACTGATCGCGTACATCAAGCGGCTCGGCACGGATATCTACAGGACGCCCGAGCCCGCTGACGCAGCGGCTGAGGCGGCGCCGGCGGCTGCCGAGGAAGGGGGTGCCCATTGAGACTCACCGACATCATGAGCCACATGGCTCTCTCCGTTTGGGCTGAGATCGCCCTGGTGATCTTCCAGATCGTATTCGTGCTTGTCGTGGCGAGGGTGCTCTTTGCTCCGAAGTCCGAGGTGCGACGCATCGCTTCGCTGCCGCTCGACGATGAGAGCGATGTGAAATTGTTCGAGGAGGTGGAGTAAGCCATGCCGCACGATCCGCAGGTGCTCGATCACGAATACGACGGGATCCAGGAGTTCGATAACCCGACGCCGGGCTGGTGGCACTTCCTGTTCTGGCTGTTCATCGTCTTCAGCTTCTTCTACGTGATGATGGACTTCTCGGCGAGCCCGTTCCTGCCTGGGTACAAGAAGAAGTACGACAACGCCGTGCTCGCGGCGACAATGAAGAAGTTCGAGACGCTCGGTGATCTCGAACCCAACGCGACAACATTTGCTTCGTTCACCAAGAGCGAGGAGTGGATGAACTACGCGGCGAGCACGTTCTCGTCGAACTGCGCGTCCTGTCACGGCCCGGACGGCGGCGGTGTTGTGGGTCCGAACCTGACCGACGACTACGGCAAGAACCTCAAGAAGATCGACGACATCTACACCGTCATCACCAAAGGCGCCGCCGGCGGCGCAATGCCCGCGTGGGGTCAGCGGTTCCACCCGAACGATCTGGTGCTGCTGACGTCGTACGTCGCTTCGCTTCGAGGGACGAAGCCCCAGATCGCGAAAGCGCCGGAGGGCGAGATCATGGAGCCCTGGCCCGACGCGCCGGCTCCGGTCTTTGATGAGGGCGAGTAAGCCGGTGTGACACACAGCGGCGTCTGAAAGGTGTGATATGTCCGGCGCCCCAAATCCTGATATTCAGGTGCTCTCAACGCTCAACGCCGACGGTTCGCGTCGGTGGCTCAAGCCGAAGGTTTCGCCCGGCAGGTTTCTGAATCGCAGACGCGCGGTGGGCTACACGCTCATCGCGTTTTTCTGCACGATTCCGCATCTGCGGATCATGGGCAAGCCGCCGATCCTGCTGGATCTGATGCACCGTGAGTTCACGTTTTTCGGTGTGACGCTCTATCCGACCGACACGCTGCTGTTTGCGCTTCTGATGCTGAGCGTGTTCTTGTCGGTTTTCTTTCTGACGGCGCTGTTCGGGCGAGTATGGTGCGGTTGGGGTTGCCCGCAGACGATCTATCTGGAATTCGTCTACCGTCCGATCGAAAGGTTCTTCGAGGGAGCGCCGGGTCGCAAAGCGAAGCAGGGCGCCTGGCGCAAACCGGCCAAGCTGGTGACGTACCTGCTCGTCTCGTTCTTTCTGGCCAACACGTTCATCGCGTACTTCGTCGGGACGGACAACCTTTTCAAGTGGATGACGGGCTCGCCCTTCACGCACCCGGTCGGATTCCTGGTGATGGCGATCACGACGTTCCTGATGATGTTCGACTTCGCGTTCTTCCGCGAGCAGGTCTGCATCGTCGCGTGCCCCTACGGCCGGTTTCAGTCGGTCATGCTCGACCGCAACTCGCTGATCATCACGTATGACGAGAAACGCGGCGAACCCAGAGGCAAGAAGAAGCGGGCCGCGAAGGCTGAGGGCGACGTCTCGCTCAAGGTGCTGCCGGACGAGCAGGCCCAGGGCGACTGCATCGACTGCAAGATGTGCGTCACGACATGCCCGACGGGCATCGACATCCGCGACGGCTTGCAGCTCGAGTGCGTGAACTGCGCCCAGTGCATCGATGCGTGCGATGCGATCATGGACAAGATCGGTCGGCCGCGCGGGCTGATCCGCTACGGCTCACAGGCGGCTGTGATCGACGGGAAGAAGTCCAGAATCCTGCGCCCGCGAACGATGATCTATCCCACGATCATCACGGGTCTGCTCTCCGCGTTCACATTCGTGCTGCTCACACGGGCACCGGCGTATATCTCGATCCTGCGCCAACGCGGTGCGCCGTTCGCGTTGCTGGAGGACGGTTCGGTTGTCAACGCGGTGACGGTGAAGGTGCAGAACCGCAGGCCCGAGGACACCGAGTACGCCTTCGAACTCGTGGATGTGGACGGCGGCGTGGTTGAGATCTCGGGTGAGGCGTTTGTCGTTGAACCCCAGGAGACGCTCGGGCGACCGATGCTGCTCAAGGCGCCGGGCTCGTCGTTTCCGACGGGCGAGCGAGATGTCACAATCCGAGTGACGGACGAAGCCGGCTACACGAAAGACGTGAAGTACCGCATGATCGCGCCGGTCTACAAGCCAACGCAAACAAAGGAGTCCAGCGATGGCTGAGCAGGAAACCGCACATCCGCGAGTCTTCTGGCCGTTTCCGGGTTTGGTGTTCGTGCTGATCGGAATGAGCCTGACGATTGCGGTGGTGACAGTGACGCTCGCGACGAACGACCCGTCGTTCGGGCTCGAAGAGGATTACTTCGCCAAAGCGGTCGCGTGGGACGAGACGGCTGCGCAGCTCGAGAAGAACCGCGAACTCGGGTGGACCACCGAGGTTCAGCTCTCCAAGCAGCTCGACGGTCGGGGCGAACGCTCGGTGACGGCGCTCCTAGCGGACGACGAGGGCCGGGCGATCGAGGGCGCGAATGTGGAGGTGTTCTGCTTTCACAACGCGAGGCGCAAAGAGACGATCGCGTTCGATCTTGTCGAGATCGCGCCCGGGCGGTACACGGCCGGCGCTGCGATGACCCGCGAGGGGCAATGGACGCTGCGCCTGCGCGTCACACGGGGCGATGACGTGTTCACCTCGACCGAGACGGGCTGGGCGGGTTGAACGCGGAACTGATCCCCATGATCGGCGCGGTGCTGCTGGCGAGCCTCGTCGGCAGCCTGCACTGCGCTGGGATGTGCGGCGCGTTCGTCGCGATGGCGGTGGGGGTCGGGCACGACAAGCCTGTGTCGAAGGTCAGGCTCCAGGCGGCGTATCACCTGGGTCGGCTCGGCGTATATTCGCTGATCGGCGCGGGCTTTGGGCTCGCGGGCAGCGCGGTGGATCTGGGCGGCAAGGCCGTGGGCTTGCACAAAGCGGCGGTGCTGCTGGCAGCTTCGACGATGATCGTCGTGGGGCTCATCTCGCTCCTGCGGATCGCGGGCGTGCGCGTGCCGAGGGCGGCTTCGCCCGGGTTCATGCAGAAGGCATTCATCAAAGCGCACAGCCTCGCGTCGAAGCTGACGCCCGTTAGGCGGTCGCTTGTCATCGGTCTCATGACGGGGCTTCTGCCCTGCGGCTGGCTCTACGCCTTCGCGCTTGTCGCGGCGGGCACGGCGCACCCGCTCGCGGGCGCGATCACAATGGCGGCGTTCTGGGTGGGCACATTGCCCGTGATGATCGCGGTCGGCACGGGCGTGCAGGCGCTGGCGGGCACGCTGGGTCGGTACATCCCCGGCGCGATGGCTGTCGCGATCGTGACGATGGGTGTCCTCACGGCTCTCGGACGGACGCATCATATGCTGCCGTCGGCTGATCGTGTGGCGCACGTGTTGCCGGCTTCGCATACCGGTGAGGCCGGCGATGTCACGGGCCGCTAGCGCGAAGGCGATATCGTCACGCATGGAGACTGGCGTTCATTGCACGCACTGCGGGCTTGTTGTGCCCAGAGGGCTCGTCGAGCCCGGGCGCGACGAGCAGTTCTGCTGCAACGCGTGTCACACGGCTCACGAGGCGATCAAGGCGTGCGGGCTCGGCGCGTACTACGAGCTGCGCGAGAAGCTCGACGCGGGATCAAAGCCTGCTCGCTCGACGGGGAGCCGGTACGAGGAGTTCGATGCCGAGGCGTTCTGGCGTGTGCACGTTCGCGTGAATGAGGAGACGGGGCTCGCCTCGTGCGAGCTGTATCTTGAGGGTGTGCACTGCGCGGCTTGCGTGTGGCTCGTGGAGCGTGTGCCGCAGATCGTGGATGGATTGATCGAGTCGCGTCTTGATCTTGGGCGTTCGCTCGTGCGCCTGACGTGGGACCCGGATCGCGTGAAGCTGTCGGAGGTGGCGCGGGCGATCGATTCACTCGGGTACCGATCGCACCCACCGAGCCGGGGCTCGCAGCGGGCGATCCGCAGGCAGTCGGATCGGCGCGCGCTGATCCGCATCGGGATCGCCGGCGCGTTCGCGGGCAACGCGATGCTGCTGGCGGTGGCGCTCTACGCGGGCATGTTCGAGGGCATGGACGCGGGCACGAAGATGGCCTTCCGCCTGATCAGCGGGGCACTCGGGATCCTGAGCGTGTTCTGGCCCGGGCGAGTGTTCTTTCAGGGGGCGTTGGCGGCGATCCGCACACGGACGTGGCACCTCGATATGCCCATAGCGCTCGCGCTCGCGGTCGGGCTCGTCGTCGGGGTGGTCAACGCGATGCGCGACGCGGGCGAGGTGTACTTCGACTCGATCACGATGCTCGTGTTCCTGCTGTTGATCGGGCGCTGGCTCCAGCAGCGTGGGCAACGGGCAGCGGCCGATGCGCTCGAGCTGCTCTTTGCGCTCACGCCCGCCTCGGCGCACGTCGTCGATGACGAGGGCGTCGTGCGAGACGAGCCGATCGAGGGCGTGACGTCCGGCATGCACGTCGAGGTGCTCGCGGGCGAGTCCGTGCCGGTCGACGGCGTGATCGTCTCGGGCACGTCGCACATGGATCAGTCCGTCATGACGGGCGAGGCCAGGCCCGTGGCGATGGCGCAGGGCGATCGTGTGACGGCGGGCACGGTGAACCTGTCGGCCCCGGTGCGTGTGCTCGCCGAGGCGGTGGGGGATCAGACCAGGCTCGGACAGGTGATGCGCGACATCGAGCGCCACGCGCGCGAGCAGACGCCCGTCATCGGGCACGCCAACCGCATCGCGGGGGCTTTCGTGGCGGCGGTGCTCGGGCTTGCAGGCATCACGCTCGCGATCTGGCTCCCGCGAGGGATCGAGCCGGCGATCGGGCACGCGACGGCGCTGCTGATCGTGTGTTGCCCGTGTGCGCTCGCGATGGCGACGCCTCTCGTGACGGCGGTCGCGGTGGGGCGCGCGGCACGCCGGGGTGTGCTGATCAAGGGCGCAGGCGCCTTCGAGGACATCACCACACCCGGGCTCGTGCTGCTCGATAAGACGGGCACGCTCACACGGGGCGAGTTCCGGTGTTTGCGATGGACCGGAGATGAAAGTGTCCGCCCGGTCATCGCCGCACTCGAACGCGGCTCGCAGCATCCGATCGCGCAAACGCTCGCCGAGTGCGAAGCTGAAACTCCAATCGAGTTCGTCGAGATCGATCACCGTGTGGGCCTTGGCGCGGTGGGTGTGATGGAAGGTGAGCGTTATGCCACGGGGTCGGCGGCGCTGATGAGTGCGATCGGCGTAAGTGTACCGAGCGAGTTTGCGGACTATGCACGCGACGCGGCGCGCGAGGGGCACACACCGATTCTCATTGCGCGAGATGACAAGGTCGTGGCGCTCGCGGTGCTGGGCGATGAGCTGCGCCCCGAGGCCGAGGGCATCGTCCGCCGGCTGGGCGCGATGGGCTGGCGCGTGGGCATTCTTTCGGGTGATCGCCAGGACGTCGTCGACGCGGTGGCGGCGAGGCTCGGCATCGAACCCGGGCTTGCGCGGGGCGGCATGAGCCCCGAGGGCAAGATCGCGGCGGTCACCGAGGCAAAGGCAGAGGGCCCGGTCGTCATGGTGGGCGACGGCGTCAACGACGCTGCGGCGCTCGCCAAGGCCTCGTTCGGCGTCGCGCTCCAGGGCGGCGCCGAGGCCTCGCTCGCGGCGGCCCACGCCTACATCGTGGGCGATGATCTCGGTGTTCTGCCGGGCCTGCTCACAGGTGCCGGGCGCACGGTTTCGGTCGTCAAGCGGAGTCTGGCGGCGAGCCTCGGGTACAACCTCGTCGCGGCGGGGCTGGCGATGGCGGGCGTGCTGACGCCCCTGGTCGCGGCGTTTCTCATGCCCGTCAGCTCGCTGACCGTGCTCGTGATCGCGCTGCGTGCCCGAACCTTCGCGGCCGAGCAATAATCAGGCGTGAGCGTGCTCTGGATCGTCATCCCGCTGGCCTTCGTCTTCGCGGGATTGGCGATCGCGGCGTTCATGTGGACGGTCCGCACGGGCCAGATGGACGACCTCGACACGCCAGCCTCGCGGATTCTCTTCGAGGACGACGATACCAAGGCCGCCAAACGCACCAGCGCCGAGAAGAAGTAGGAGCCGACGTTGCACTTCAACCCGCAGATCGAGCAGATGATCCAGAACGCCGGCAAGCACGCGGCGAGCGGCCAATGGACGCAGGCGCTTGCGCTTCTCGACCAGGTTCGCGTGGCCGACCCGGGCTATGTGAACAACGACGGCGACATCCAGCTCACCGCGGCGATCTGCCTGAACGCTGTGGGCAGGCACCGCCCCGCCGAGGCCGCGTTCCTGCGCACGATCGAGCTCAAGCCGAAGTTTGTGCACGCACGCGTCGAGCTCGCCCAGCTGTACTCACGCATCGGCGACGACGGACGCGCCTACGAGCAGCTGCGCCGGGCGATCGAGATCGAGCCCGAGAACAGCTACGCGATCCGTCAGCTCGCAAACTGGCACATGGATCAGGGCGACTACGAGACAGCCGACAAGATTCTCTCGCCGATGGTGGCACTCATCAGGGCCGGGGCGTCGTCCGATCCGGGGCCCGCGTACATCTTCGCGCGGCTAGCCTTGGCGACGGGGCGCGAGCAGGAGGCCTACGACCTGCTCGAACGCTTCACGCACAACCCGAACCTTGCCCCCGAGAGCCGACGCATCCTGTTCCGGCGCATGGGCGAGCTGTGCGACCGTCTCGGCAGATACGGCGAGGCCTTCAAACACTTCACGGCGTCGCAGTCGATCGCGGCGAGGCCCTACGACCCCGACGCGCACTCGAAGCGCGTGGACGAACTCATCGCAGCGTGGACGCCCGAAGCGGCCCGCGCGGTCGCCAAGGCAACGATTCAGGCGAGCCGGCGCGTGGTGTTCGTGCTGGGCATGCCGCGGTCCGGGACGAGCCTGGCCGAGCGCATCGTCGGCGCGCACCCCGAGGCGTGCGCGTGCGGCGAGCAGCAGGGGATCGGTCGCGTCGCGGCGGCGCTCGATCCGGCATCGGGTCCGAACCGCCCGCTCGCGGTGAACCCGGCAGCGTTCACGCAGGAATTCGCTGACAGAGCCACCGAGAGCTACGGCGCGATGATCCGAGGCGTGCAGGAGCGTCTCGGTGACGCGGCAGCCTCGCTCGTCACCGACAAGCAGCCCTACAACTTCTTCCACATACCGATCATCGCTGCGATGTTTCCCGGCGCGAAGATCATCCACACCGTCCGCGAGCCGGCCGATGCGTGCCTGTCGAGCTATTTCCAGTTCTTCGGCGGCAACCACCCGCACTCGCACGATCTCTACAACCTCGGGCGTTTCTACCGCGATTACGAGCGGCTCATGGCGCACTGGCATTCGATCGCAGACGACCTTGGTGTGTCGATTCTCGATGTCACCTATAGCGACATCGTGGGCGATCTTGAGACGAGCGCGAGGGCCATTGTCGAGCACGTCGGGCTCGGGTGGGACGACGCATGCCTGCGGTTCGACCGCGTGCAGAAGGCCGCCCGGACGGCGAGCAACGATCAGGTCCGCAGGCCGATCTATACGTCTTCGCTCGACCGGGCGTCGAACTACGAAAGCCACATCGGGCCGCTCCGCGCGGGCTTGGCCGGTCAGCCCAGGCCCTGATCACGCGTCGGCTGGTTCGTATCCGAACCGCTTGACCATCGGCGCCAGTGCCCCGATCAGTTCCGCGATGTGCGGGCGGTAGTTCTTCCAGCGGCCGATCGCGTCGCGGTTGATGGGCCTGCTCACGGCTTCGTAGCTCGGTGTCGAGACGAGCGTGCCGGGCTGGTGGCGGTGGAACTGGCCGAGCGCATCGCTCCAGGGCAGCCCGAGGAAGTCGAGCACGCGCCTCGCCTGTGACTCGAAGGCGTCCACTGTGTCCTCGTAGCGCACTTCGAGCCAGTCGAGTGCGAGGCGTTCGCGCACATCGGCCCACATACCCATGACCGCGTTGTAGTACGAGGCGGTTCGTTCGAGGTCGAGCATCTGCATCATCGAGCGGTTGAGGCCGAAGGACTGCATAAACGCGCTCAGGCACGCGTCGCGTGGGTCGCGGAGCGCGACCATGACCTTGGCCGATGGCAGCACGCGCGAGATCGTGCCGATCGCGGTGATCTGGAGCGGGAACTTGTCGATCACGAGCAGTTCGCCCGATTTCCAGCGACGGGCGTCCTTGGCCGAGAGCCGCTGACGCACGGCCGACCGGTACGCCTCGCGCAGGATCTCAGCCTGGGCCTGTGTCATCACGGGGTAGAGGTCGCGGATCGGCTTTCCGTCGGGAGAGACTCTGTGCAGAGCCGCGTGCATCTCGCGGATCGTCGGCTGTTCTTCGAGGATGACGACGTCCGGGTGCGAGCCGAGGATGCGGTCGGTCATCGTCGTACCCGAGCGAGGGAAGCCGAAAAGAAACGCGACGCGCTCGGGCGTGCCTTTGGACTGCTCGGCCTCGCTGCGCCACTGCGTGAACTGCTCGGCTGTGAACGTTCGGACTTCGTCGCACAGGCCGAGCGCCGGGTCGGGCGGGATCGTGTCGATACTGGCAGCCTTCGCCTGCGCACTGTTGGCGCGCTGGAACGCAGCGAACGCGTCGTCGTACCGGCCTAACTTGTCGAGGAGCCTGCCGAGTTCGAACGCCGCGGGGTACTCGTCCTCGGGCTTGGGCGAACGATCGAGCGCCGCCCGGAGCAATTCGAACGCCCGATCTGTTTCGCCTTGACGACGCAGGACACGGGCGAGCATTGTTGCGGCGATCGCAGAATCCGGGAACGTCGCGGCGGCCTGCTCGGCGGCGGCGCGTGCCTCGTCCAGCATGTGCATGCGTTCGAGGACGGAAGCCCGGCCGCAGAGGCCGCGGGGCTCGGCGGGCAGGAGCTGGGCGGCGGCTCTGTACGCTTCGAGCGCGCCCTGGCCGTCGCCCTCGAGTTCGCAGCACTCGGCGAGCGCGAGCTGCAGGCGGCCGTCCTTGGGCTGGGCCTTCACGGCCTTGCGGATCGCGGCCAGCGCACGCGCCGTGTCGCCTCGGTACTGATGGATCGATGCGAGCCGGCTCCAGGCACCCGCGTGAGATGGTCTCAGTTTGACGACTTGGCTCAGCGCGTGCTCGGCGGCATCGAGGTCGCCCCGGTGCTGCGCTTCGCCCGCCTTGTGCAAGAGCGACTCGATCATTTTCTGCGAGGTGGCCACGATCGAACGCTCCGAGTCAATGGGCCCGGTGGGAATCGAACCCACACTCCCGTTTCCGGAAAACGGATTTTAAGTCCGTCGCGTCTGCCGATTCCGCCACGGGCCCGTGCTGTTATCCTATCGAACCTTCTCACCCCGAACACCGGATAGGCGGACGAACTTGGACGAGCAGCTCGAACAGTCACCACGGGTCGATCTCAAGACGAAAGTCCCACATAGCCGGTGGGGCAAAGAACCGCCAAAGGGTATCGAGCGAGATCTGCTCGCGGGGCCGAGCTTTCGTCGGTCCGAGTTCATGCGGGTCGTCCGCATCGCGGCGGAGTTCATCCGAGGCTTCCGGGCGCTGCACTTTGTCGGGCCGTGCGTGACGGTCTTCGGCTCGGCGAGGTTCAACTCGGGCAGCCCGCACTACGAGCTCGCTCGGCTCATGGGCAAGCGGATCGCGGAGATGGACCTGGCGGTCATGACGGGCGGCGGGCCCGGGATCATGGAGGCTGCCAACCGCGGCGCCCGCGACGCGGGGGGCAAGTCAATCGGCTGCAACATCGAGCTCCCGATGGAGCAGGAGCCCAACCCCTACCTCGACAAATTCGTGGAGTTCCGGTATTTCTTCGTGCGCAAGGTCATGCTCGTGAAGTACTCATGCGCGTTCGTCGTCATGCCGGGCGGCTTCGGTACACTCGACGAGGTCTTTGAAACCCTCGTCCTGATTCAGACCGGCAAGCTCCATCACTTCCCGATCATCCTGATGGGCCGCGACTACTGGCAGCCGATCGTGGACTTTGCGAGGTTCAACCTCGTCGAGGCGGGCGCGATCGACCCGACGGATCTCGACCTCGTGAAGTTCACCGACGATCCCGATGAGGCGATGGAGGTGATCGCGCAATCGAAGGCCGATCACGCGGCGGGTTTCAGCAGAAGACGCAAAGCGCTGTGGTGGCTCCGCGAATAACAGGCAGCTGTACGCGTGTTATCTTCTGCGCCTGGCAAACGCAATCGCGGCAACTACAGCGAACGGCATGGTCGCGGGTGCAGGGATGTAGCTCAGATTGTCGTATGTGCTGACGCCCCCGTGCGTGCCGCCGGCGGCGTTGCCTTCGCCGTCGAACGCCGCGAGTGCGTCGAACTCTCCAAAGGCTGGGTTCCAGCCGGGAAACGACAGCGTTCGCGATCCAAGGAGCGTGCCGGAAGCTGCGTCGAACACAGAAGCGTTGAAGACGCCGCTGGTCGTGTCGGCATCGAGTTGCAGGGAGTACCACGAGCCGAGAGTGATGCGAGGCACGCCGGAGATGACGACATCGATCCCGGTCTGCGTCCCCGCAGGTCCGTTCTTGACGAACATGTGCCACCGCTGATCCTGCCATGCGTAGATCACGGCTTGTGGGTCGCCGTTGAAATCGGCGGCGCCCTCGTCCTGCAGCAGACCGATCCCGCCGGGCCATGCGCCTTGGGCGTCAGAGAACTGATCGATCCGTACGTCCATGCGGAGCGAGTGGGTTGTCGCAGGCTGGATCTCGGACACGATGCCGGAACTCGTCCCGATCGCATCGACGATCTGCACGGCTTTGGTCGGCAAGCCGTCGGGCCCTGTCGTGTCGAGCACGAACGCGGTGGGGGACGGCACCGTCGGACTGTCGAGGCGCGAGGTGATGTCCTGCCACGGGGCTCCCGGCAGATCACCCAAGGAGTATGACTCGAAATCGTCGACCAAGGGCTGGGACATCGCCGGAAGGGATACCAGCAACGAGAAGCCAACAACCAGCACGAATGAGGATCTCTGCACACCAACCTCCCTGGAGGACACGGCAACACCGCGGACTGCCCGCCGGGGGTTTCGTATTGGGGGATGCATCGGAGGTTTCAATACAAGAAAAAACGACCACTCCATTTCGCAAGGTCATGGTCCGATCAGAGCGCGGTACCATGGTGGCTGGCGTGGGCGCTCCAATTGCAGAATGCAACGGACCACGAGTCCGAGCTCATGATCATTTCAACGCGAAGGAGATTCATTTGCAGAGGCGAAAGACCGCATTCACGCTGATCGAATTGCTCGTGGTGATCGCGATCATCGCGCTCCTAATCGGCATCCTGCTCCCCGCGCTCGGGGCAGCCCGCGACTCGGCGCGGAACCTCAAGTGCGCGTCGAACATGCGCCAGCTCGCCGTCGGGCACGCGCTGTACGCGCAGACCGAGGACGAGATCAACATCCCGGGGCGCATGGCTAAGTTCGGGGCCAACGCCGACCCGCGGAACCTGTACAGCGTGGGCAACGGGCTGCACTACCGCCCGAGGTGGATGGTTGCGATGGGCGCGGGCGCCGGGTTCTACGCGTACAACCAGCCCTCGACCGAGCCGACATCCGAGAACGACAACAACAAGCTCCTCGATCACGAGATCTTTCAGGATCCGTCGGCGAAGGAGTACATCAACAACCGCAACTACGGTCTCGGGTACAACTTTCAGTTCCTCGGCAACAGCCGACGCCGCGCCGACGGACAGTTTGTGCGATTTCCGACGCGCATCCATCAGTTCAACGGCCAGACGGTGCTCTTCGCCGACACGCTCGGGACGGCCGCCACGTACGCCGAGCGTGACCGATTGCCCTACAACCCGATGCCGCATCCGAGCAACAACCAGCGCGAGATCGCCAACCACGGCTGGTCGCTCGATCCTCCTCGCCTGACACCCGACGGCGACAACTGCGACGAGAGCCGCGACGGCACGCACCGCTCGGCGCCCGATGCCCGCCACGGCGGCAGGGCCAACGTCGCCTGGATGGACGGGCACGTCAAGGCGTACAGGCCAGAGGATCTCGGGTATGTCATCGAGGACGACGGCAGCTTCGCCTACGGCTCGATGGAGGCGACCAACAAGCACTTCTCGGGTTCCGGGCGCGATAGCGACCCGCCGCGGATCAACTGACCCTATCCTGCATCCATGCCGACGGCCCTTGTCAATGCGCTCGTGATCGGCTTGGGCGGCGCGCTCGGCGCGCTCGCGCGCTACGCCGTCACCGGACCGATCCTGGGCAAACTCGGGCACCGCTTCCCGTGGGGCGTGCTCGCGGTGAACCTCGTCGGCTGCTTCTTCATCGGGCTCGTGATGTACCTGTACCTCTTCCGGGGCGAGACGGACGACCGGCTCCGGTTTTTCCTCGTCGCGGGCTTCCTGGGCTCGCTCACGACGTTCTCGACGTTCGGCTTCGATACGTTCGAGCTCGTCCGCGACGGCTACCCGGGGCTGGCGATCGCCAATGTGCTCGCAAATGTGATCTTTGGCATAGGGCTCGCTGCGCTCGGGTGGCAGGTCGGGCGCTGGATGCTCGGCGAGGTGCCGGCGGGGGTATAGCAGCCTGACGGTCTTCGGTTGGTGCCACCACGCATCTCCGATGCGTGGTGCGTGGTAGGAGCATGCACATCACCACCCATCAGAGATGGGTGGTGGCACCGGGTCAGTTCATGTCGAGTTCGCGGACACCCCGCGCCCGCCGGACGAGTTCGACGTTCTCGCGCAGGTGCTGACGCACGTCGGCCGGTGTTTTGATCCAGGGGATCTCGAGCCTCGGCATCGATTCATCGGACGAGATGACCGTCATCGTGCCGCGCTTGAGGAGGCGCTGGATGAACGTGCGCGTGAGCTGCGTGTCCTTGATGCGGTAGAGCTCGATCTCCTCGAGCTGGCGTTTGAAGACGCCTGTCTCGAGCGTTAGGCGCTGAGTCGTGATCGTGTAGTTCTGCTTGGCGGTCGAGACCAACTTCCAAACCGCCCACGGGATCGGGATGATCAGCAGGCACAGCACGTACCACCAGAAGTTCGTCCACTGGCTCGGCGAGCCCTGCCAGACTTCCTTCTCGGGCAGGTCACGCGGGTCGACGGGTGTGTCGGTCAGGGGCGAGGGATTCGGGTTGTCGACCGGCCCAATCGGGGCGGCATTGGATGGCTTCGGTGTGTCGTCGAGTACCTCAACGGCGATCACGTCGATGCCGATCGCGTGCGCCATTTTCTTGGCTTCTTCGCCCGACTCGGCTTCGAAAACCTTGGTGACGTCCTCGCCCGTGTCCCGGCCGTGGATTCGGTATCGTGTCATCGAATCGTTCCCCGCAATCATCGCATCCTATTTGGGCGTGGGCTCAGCAGGATTTCGTGGTCTCGTCGACGACCCGGACGCCCTCAGCGTGGGTCAGTTTCGTGAACAACTCGCGGAGTCGCGCGGTCACCGGACCCATCCGGCCCTGCCCGATCTTGCGGCCGTCGACCTGGCCCACCCACGCGAGCTCGCCCATCGTGCCCGTCGTGAAGCACTCGTCGGCGTTGTAGATGTGCGTCATCGAGATGTCGCGCTCGCGCCAGGGGATCTGGTTGTTCGCGCACAGATCGAGCACCGTCTGACGCGTAATGCCCTCGGGGCAGGCGATGGGGCGGCTCGTCTCGACGACGCCCTCGTTCACGATGAAAACGTTCGTCGCGTTCGTCTCGGCCATGAAGCCGCGGTGGTCGAGCATGATCGCGTCGTCGGCATTCGCGTAGTTCGCTTCGATCTTGGCGAGGATCGACTGGATGAGGTTGTTGTGGTGGATGTTGGGGTCAAGGCAATCGGGCGGGAAACGCCTGATCGAGCTCGTCACGAGCTTCAGGCCCTTGCTGCCGACCGCGTCGTCGTAGACGGGTGCCTTGTGCTCGGCGAGCACGATGAGCGTCGGGCCCGACTGGTTGAGGCGGGGGTCCATGCCGCTGGTGACTTTCTCGCCCCGCGTGAGCGTGAGGCGGATGTGGACACCGTCGGTCATGCCGTTGGCTTCGAGCGTTTTCTTGATCTCCGCGACGAGTTCGCTCCGGGGCGGGATCTTGGCGAAGTCGAGCGCCTTGGCGCTGCGCCGGAGGCGTTCGAGGTGCTCGTCGAGCTTGAAGATACGTCCCTGGTAGACACGCAGGCCCTCCCAGACCGCGTCGCCGCCCTGTACGACGGAGTCGAAGGGGCTGACGCCCGCGTCGCGTCGGTGGTAGAGCTTGCCGTTGATATTGACCTGGAGGTCGCGGTTCTTCTCGTTGAACGTCTGGAGCATGCGTGAAGCGTACAGCGCCGAGCGGGCAGCGTCTCTCAGACGCGCTCGGCGGTGCGAGTCCGGCCCGCCCACGGGACGTGCAGGCGGACGGGTGTGCCTTCCTCGACGTCGAACCGCATCCGAACGTGCCGGGCGCCGGCCGGTGAGAATGTGTGATCCCCGAGCGGCATCAGATTCCGCGATGCGAATCCGGGGCGTTTGAGTGAGATCGCGGACATCCGCTCGAACCAGCCGATCTCGAAGTGCTCGGTTTCCCCGGCACCCCATGTGTATACACCGAAGTAGGGCTCAGCCTCGGCCTTCTCGATCGCAAACGGGTTGGTGTCCGTCGCGCCCCGGCCTTCGAGATACTCCAGCACACGCTCGGCTTTGCCCGCGCGAGCGTGGCGGTAGAGCGAGATCGAGTGGGGCCCCTCGAGCGCGTCCACATTCGGCACGTTCTCAAGAAGATCGCGCAGCGCGTCGACGCGGTCGAGCGTGGCGAGCGTGAAGATCGTCGGGCGGGCGCCGTGCGCGATGAGCAGCTCAATGATGTCGATTCTTCCCGTGTGCGAAGCCGCACCGATCGCGGTCTCCCAGTCGCCGAAGCCCCAGTCCCACGACGCCTTGGCGAGCCCGGCGTCTTCTTCGAGCATCGCCTTCACATTGTCGAACTGCACGTGGCACGCGCCGACGAACTCCGAGGCGCGTTCGCTCGGCGTGACCGGATACTGATCGTCGGGTTCAGCGGCTCGCGGTCTTTCCTCGGGCTGGGCCGCGGTCACGCCAACGAGCGCTGCCGGTGTCGCGGCCATGAAGAGACGACGCGAGACGTGTGCCATGACGGGCCCTCCGATCCGAGCGCTACCGGTCATGCCCTGGCGGGTTGCGTCAGGCTTTGATGCGGTGCTCGGCGAGGATGCCATAGAGCCCGCGGCAGGTCTCAAGCACGCCTGTGAGATGATCCGGCACAGTCTCGTTCTTCGGCTTGTACTGCGCAAAGCTCATGGACTCATAGACACTGGAATACCAGTGCGGCGCCCACACGCCGTCCTCGGGGCGCGGGCCGGGGGGCCAGGCGAGCATCGCCTCATCGAACGGCACGCCGATGCGTTCGCAGATCCTGCTCAGCACGCCCCGCGGATTGGTCAGCACGTCCTTCGAGTCGATCACGGGCGGTGTCTGTCCCGTCTGTTCACGGATCCACTCGAAGAGTTCGACCTGCTGCGGGAGGCCCAGGTCCTCGGGGCGAGGCTCGGGGATGACCTTGATGAAGCTCGTGATCATCTCTTCGGGTTCGCGAATCAGGAAGCAGTTGGTGAGCCCGAGCACCCACGCGCGGTCGATCTCGGGCGTGAGATGGTGGGACATGTGTTTCTGGTACCAGATCGGCTTGCCGCCCGGGACCGGGCCCGTGAGCTGGTCGGCGACAACACGCCAATCGGTGGACTGAGAGTGCATGACATCACACCAGCCTGGGTGCGCGTGTCGGACTGAGATGGGCGAGACGTTCAGGTAATGCGCATACAACGGCTCGTCCGTCGCGGCGCAGTCGGACCTGTTGCCCCACGAACGCATGAGAGCCGTCGAGATGTTCCGCGGGCCCGACCACATCGCGATCCGGACCGGCGTAGAGACAAAGGGGTTGTGTGACATCAAGGAAGAGCGTACAACATGCCCATGCACACGGCACTCATCGCGTTCATCCTCGTGTTCCAGACGCTGCTTGCCGGGGGCATGCCCCAGCCCGAAGAGGGAGCCGACGAAGTGCGTGTCCACAAGCAGACAATGGAGCTCAACGGCGTCACCTACGCCTGGGCGATCATGATCCCACCCGGTGCCGAGGAGGGCGGCCCCGCGATCCTGTTCCTGCACGGCGCAGGTGAGTGCGGCACCGACGGCGAGAAGAACCTCGCGGTTGGCCTGCCGAAGAATGTGCGTGAGCATCCGGAGCAATGGCCATTTGTTTTGATCGTGCCCCAGAAGCCGACGCGCGAGAGCGAGTGGGAAGACCACGCCGAGGCCGTGCTCGCGATGCTCGATGAGGTCGCCGAGAAGGGACTGATCGACCCCAACCGCCTGGCGATCACGGGCCTGAGCCAGGGCGGGCACGGCACGATCATGCTTGCTTCCATGCACCCCGAGCGGTTCAGAGCCGCCGCCCCGGTCTGCGGCTACGTCGACCGGCGGATCGACAAGCAGGGCAATCGGGTCGAGGAAGTGCCCGCGACACCGACGGACCGCTCGGTTCTGTTCGCCGCGAAAAAACTTGTCGATATGCCAGTCTGGCTCGTGCACGGCGGGGCCGATCCGGTCGTTCCGGTTGAAGAGTCGCGGGCACTTAGCGAGGCGCTGACGGATGCGGTCAGACGCACGCCCGGATCTGCTTCAAAGTCCTTCATTGAGCACGATGAGGTCGGCCACGATGTCTGGCTTCAGGCGTACGCCGATCCCGAACTTGTCGAGTGGTTTGTGGAGCACACCGCCGAGTGATCACGCCGAAGCTGGGATCCGATCCTTGACCGAGCAAGCCCCCTTCGTGCGGATCTCTTCGCTGATCGCCTCAACGAACCGATCCGTCGGCATCGCGCCCAGGTCCTTCTCTTCGCCGAAGGCGCGGACGGAGACGTTGCCGTTCTCTTCGTCGCGCGGTCCGACGACGAGGAGGTAGGGGACCTTCCACGCCGAGCCATCTTTGATCTTGGCCTGCACGCGCTCGTTGGATTCGTCAACGCTCGAGCGCACGCCCGCTTCGATGAGCTTCGCGCTCACCTTGCTCGCGTAGTCGAGCGACTTCTCGCTGATGGGCAGCACGCGCACCTGCTCGGGGGCGAGCCAGGTCGGGAACGCGCCGGCAAAGTGCTCGATCAGCACGCCCACGAAGCGTTCCATCGAGCCGAACGGGGCGCGGTGGATCATCACGGGTCGATGACGGGTGTTGTCGCTGCCGACGTATTCGAGCTCGAAGCGCTCGGGCAGGTTGTAGTCGATCTGCACCGTGCCGAGCTGCCACTCGCGACCGATCACGTCCTTGACGATGAAGTCGATCTTGGGCCCGTAGAACGCGGCCTCGCCCGGCTCCTCGCTCACCTTCGCGCCAAGGCTCGCCGCCGCGGCCCGGCACGCGGCCTCGGCCTTGTCCCACACCTCGGGCTTGCCCACGTACTTGGCGCTGTCCGGGTCACGCAGACCCACACGCACGCGGAAGTCCTTGAGCCCCAGCGTCTCGAACGCGAGCTTGACGAGCTTCAGACACCCGGCGACCTCTTCCTCGACCTGATCCGGGCGCACGAAAAGGTGCGCGTCGTCGACCGTGAACGAGCGCACGCGGGTCAGCCCGTTGAGCTCGCCCGACTGCTCCCAGCGGTAAACCGTGCCGAACTCGCTGAGGCGCACGGGCAGATCGCGGTAGCTCCGCGGCTGGCTCGCGTAGATCTTGATGTGGTGCGGGCAGTTCATGGGCTTGAGGAGATACCCCTCGACCTCGCCCGTCGCCATCATGTTGCCAAGGTCCGCGCACGAGCAGCCCTCATCGCTGACGGCCTGCAGGAACTGCCTCTCCATCACCGGCACGAACTGGCTCTCGGCGTAGTAGGGGAAGTGCCCGCTCGTCTTGTACAGATCGAGCTTGCCGATGTGCGGGCAGTACACGTCCGTGTACCCCATCTTGCGCAGCTCGGTGCCGATCCAGTCCTGGAGTTCCTTGCGGATAATCGAGCCGCGCGGCGTCCAGAGCACGAGCCCTTGTCCGACCGTCTCGTCGATGTGAAAGAGCTGTAATTGCTTGCCCAGCACGCGGTGATCGCGCTTCTTGGCCTCTTCGAGACGGTTCAGGTGTTCTTCGAGGTCTTTCTTGGAGAAGAACGCCGTGCCGTAGACGCGGGTGAGGCGGTCGGAGGTCTCGTCGCCGTGCCAGTAGCTTGAGGCGAGCGACATGACCTTCACTGCGCCGACGCGCCCCGTGCTCGGGACGTGTGGGCCCCGACAGAGGTCTTCCCAGTTCTTGCCGGGCTCGCCCGTGGCGTACCACGAGAGCGCGCTGCTGTCGCCGTTCTTGCTCATCACCTCGAGAGCGCGCTCGGCGTTATCAACTTTGTACTTGCTGCCTTCACCCCTCAGCTTGGTCATGCCTTCGTTGATGGGCATCTCATATCGAGTAAACCTGCGGTCTTCCTTGATGATCGCGGCGATCTCCTTCTCGATCGCCTCGAAGTCGCCCTCGCGGAGTGGGCGGTCTTCGGGGAAGGCGATGTCGTAGTAGAAGCCCGTGTCGAGCGGCGGGCCGTAGACGAGCTGCGCGCCGGGGACAATGCGCTGGATGGCCTCGGCCATGACGTGGGCGGCCGAGTGGCGCACGAGAAAGAGCGCGTCCGGGTCGTGCTCGCCCTCGCGGGTCTTCTCGGTGACGATCGCCACGTTCGCGTCGCGGTCGATGGTGGCGGTCAGGTCGGTCAGCTCGCCGTCGATCTTGGCGCCGACCGCCGCCTTGGCGAGGCGGCTGCCGATCGCCTCGGCGACCGCCAGAGCCGTCACCGGGCCCTCGAACTCTTTGACCGAACCATCCGGGAGCGTCACCCGCACCATGTCACTGCGTCCTTCCTGGGGGCCTTCGCACGTGGCGAGGCCGGGCAGATCGACTCTAGGAAGAAACAGGCCCCGATGCGGCCCGATCAGACTACAAACGACAGCTCCCTGGATCTGCTCAGAAGATTTTTCTCAGACGTACAACAATCAAGTTGCAATATATCTGAGTTCGATATATCTTGTGTCCATACACACGGACAGGAGGTTGTCATGGGTGGCAAGGAAATGGTGCCGACACTGACGCAGGACCAGACGGAGATGATCGTGCTCTCGGTGCTGAGCGAGGGTCCGAGCTACGGCTACGCGATCAGCAAGCAGATCGCCGCCCGATCGGAGGACACGTTCCGCGTCGGCGCGAGCCAGCTCTACCCGCTGCTGACGAAACTCGAGAAGCAGGGGCTCGTCTCGACGGACTGGGAAGAGATCAAGTCCGCCGGCGCCGATCCGGACGCGCCGGGGCGCAAGCGCAAGTGGTACCGCCTCTCGCCCAAGGGCGAGCGCCGGCTCGAGTCGCGCATCGCGGCTCACCAACGCTTCACCGCGATCATGAACTCGTTCATCGCGGGCCCGAGCGGGGCCGCGTCATGACAAGCACCGACACCAAAGCCCGGGACGTCGCGCCGGTGAAGCCCTCGTCACGCGACCCGATCGCGCAGTGGCTCGATGTCTTTACGAGTCTGCTCTCGCTCCCCGCGGGCGAGGCCGAGCGCATCCGCGACGAACTGGAGGATCACCTGCGCACGCGTGTGGATGATCTTCTCATTCTCGGGATGACCGAACCCGAAGCCGTTCAGAAAGCCGTCACCGAGCTGGGCGAGACCGCGCAGCTGGCAAAGAACTTCAAAGCTGTCCGAACCCATTCCCGCAGGAGGATCGCCATGCACACCGCACTCTTCGCAGCCGCCGGATTGGCACTCACCGTGAGCGTCGCCGGATTCCTGCCCCGAGCATCGACAACGCCTGTCACGTCGGCTCCTTTGATCGCCGATGCTCAGCCTGAAACCGTGAAGCACAACGGCTCTCTCAATGAGGATCTCCCCGAGGGAACACTCGGCGATTTGTTCCAGATCCTCGCCGATTCGGGTGACGCGCGGCTTTTCGTGCACTGGGGCGTGCTGGAAAACAACATCGGCCTCGCTGAGGAAACCGAGGTTCCGGCGATCCCCTCGAAGGGGCTTCAGCATTCGAAGGTCAAGCAGCTTCTCAACTCCGTGCTCAATCTCCAGGGTGCGGACCAGATCGACGCACGGTTCGACGATGGCTTGCTCGAGATCGCGACGCGGGAGTATTTCGACCGTATCGAGACGATCACGATGGACCATGATGTCTCGGTGATTGTTCCGAGTGATCATGTCTTGCGCACAACTAACGAGGGCCTGAGCCTGGTCGCAAGCATTCAGTCCATCGTCGAGCCCGATTGCTGGGAAGAAAACGGCGGCATGTCGAGCATCACGATCAACGGCTCGCTCTTGAGTGTCCGTGCCCCTGAGCGTATCCAGAAGGAAGTGATCGACTTTATCGCGAGGCTCGAAGCCGCGCAGCGGAAGCAGGAGGCCGATCGGCAGGCAAGAGAGAAGAAAGAGCTGGAGGATGAGCGGCATTCTTTCCAGCTCATGCTCCGGAAGAGCTACGAGAGCAAGAACGGCCTGTTGTATGAGATCGGTAATCTCCAGCATGAACTCGAAGAGTCGTACGTCGAATCCTGGAAGTGCGAGTACGGCCTGAAGGATCTCGAGCAGGACTATCGGAACGAGATCGACCCCGAGGCGAAAGCTGCCAAGCTCGATGTTCTGGCTCAGGCGGGTGCCAAGCTCGACTCGCTCAGGTCCCGGCAGGATCTTCTCCGTGACCAGATCAAGGCGAAGAGGTCCAGCGTGACGTTGCTTGAGAACAACATGAATTCCATGGAGTGGGCGGCCGCCGGCCAGGAAGATTCGGGTCGTTGACGCACGCCCCCAGCCCGGCGACACTACCCTCCGTCGGGGCCCTATAGGGCCTCCGGAGGGTTTCTCGTTCAATGATCTGTCCCTACTGCGAAGCCAACGACGACAAGGTCATCGACTCCCGGGCTTCCGATGGGGGCAAGGTCATCCGCCGCCGCCGCGAGTGCATCGCCTGCCAGAAGCGCTTCACCACCTACGAGCGGGTCGAGCAATCGACCCGGCTCCTCGTCGTCAAGAAGGACGGCACACGCGAGCCCTTCGACCGCGAGAAGATCAGCGGCTCCATCCACGCCGCCTGTGGCAAGCGCAAGATCCCCGCGCACACGCTCTCGGCGATGATCGATGAGATCGAGGAAGAACTCCACCGCCAGTTCGAGCGCGAGGTCGAGACGCGGATCATCGGCGAGCGCGTGATGGTCCGGCTCAAGGATGCCGACGAGGTGGCCTACATCCGCTTCGCCAGCGAGTACTACCAGTTCCGCAACGTCGACGACATCTCGCGCCAGATCCAGGAACTCAACGCCCGGATCAAGGACGTCAAGAACCAGCAGTCCCTCTTCAAGGAACCCTAAGCGTGCGTGTGATCACCTCCATCGCGTTGTTGATGCTTCTCGTCGGCTGCCAGAGTGCGGGCGGTGGGGGCACCTCCGAGACTCCAAGTCGCACGCCTGTGAATCGGCCAACCGCAAGCAACACCCAGGACACGGCTCGGCCCAAAGCGCAGACGAATCCGCCCACGCAAACCGCAACCACACCGCAACCAAAGCCCGGCTGGACGCCCGAGTGGTGGCTCGACAAACCGACACGCGTCAGCGGCGGGGCGGTCCAGGCCAGCGGCACGGCGACGGCGGGCGATCTCCGCGACGCGAGGCGACAGGCCATCGACAGCGCCCGCGAAGCGGCGCTCACGCTCGCCGACGCGGGCCAGCGCGAGCGCGTGGTCCAGGCCGCGACGAACCCCAACGCCAACGGCTCGTTTACGGTCTGGGTCGTACTCGAACTAGGTGGGCAATAAAGCCGGCGGGCGTGGGGTTCGTCTGATCCATGGCCGGCCGGGCGCTTCCAATTCTGAAAGAAGTCCGCGCGTGCACGACGTGCGCGCCCGAGTTGCCGCTGGGTCCAAAGCCCCTGATCGCCGGGCGATCGAGCGCCAGGCTGCTGGTCATCGGGCAGGCGCCGGGGCGGATCGCGCACGAGACGGGCAAGCCCTGGAACGACAAGTCGGGCGAACGCCTGCGCCAGTGGATGGGCATCTCGGACGACGACTTCTACGACGACTCGCTCACCGCGATCATGCCGATGGGCTTTTGCTTCCCGGGCACGGGCAAGTCGGGTGACATGCCACCCAGGCCCGAGTGCGCTCCGCAGTGGCACGACCGCGTGATGCGTGCGCTCAAGAACGTGGAACTCACCGTCTGCGCGGGCATGTACGCGATGAAGCGGTACGCGCCAAAGCCGTACGCCTCGATGACCGAGGCCGCGTCTGACTTTGAGAGCCACCTTCCGAGTCTCATCTTGCTCCCGCATCCGTCGGGTCGGAACAACCTCTGGCTGCGCAAGAACCCTTGGTTCGAGAAGCGAACGCTCCCCGCGCTGCGTCAGCGAGTGTGCGAGGTGCTCGGCAGACCTTCGCGGAACGCCTCATAAAGCTCAACCGCTTCGGATGTCCGCAGGGCTCGCGCAAAGACTTTGATGTCGTCGCTTCCGCTGGGATTGAGCGCGAAGGGCGGGAAATCGCGGGTGAATCGGCCCCATCCGAATTGTCGCTTGCCGTCACCGTCGTGGAGCTTGCCGTTGATGGTCATCGTGACGATCGCCGGCCCGGGGTCGAACGTAATTACCGCGTGGTGCGACTTTCCTGCAACCGACGCGACGCGATCGGATTGCCATATGTAGGTCTGACCCTGTGATCGCAGCTCGATTTCAAGCGTGGGGCCTCGCACGGCTCGAATGGTCCAGCCGGTTTCGTCATCGCCCGCCGATGCGAGCGTGCTCAGCGTCGCAAGGTCGTAGTTCGAGAACGCAAGCGCGATCGAGAAGCCTTCGTTCTTGCTGAAATCGATCTCGGTGTTGGCGCTGATCGTGTCTGTAGGAGGGTTGGCTTTGTTGTCGAGCTGCGCCCATAGCCCCTCGATGAGCGAGGCGTCGAGTTCGTGCACGCGTGCGGTGTCTTTCTCGGTTTCGGTGAGCCAGTACCGATCGCCTTGCTCGATGAGGTCGGGGTAGCTGATGCGAACGTCGGGGTCGTTGTGGTAGAGAGCGATCTCGGGCTGGGACCAGAGGATGTCGCCGTCGTGCTCGATGCCGCCGGCGAGCCATCCGGGGTTGCGGTCTTCAAAGCGTGTGCCGCCGTGGTTGTGGAACCACAGGAGATAGCGCCCGTTTGCGGTCTTCCAGATCTTTGCGTTGGCGCGAGGGTTTCGGATGGACGAGCCGTCGGCGTAGACCATCGGCTCGGGCTCAGACCAGCTGTTTGTATTGTCGCTCGATCGGCTGATCGAGATGAGGCCCGTGTCTGTGCGGTTGATGATGATGAACTGCCCGGGTTCATTGAGCGCAGTCAGATCATGCTCGGCCTGCGTCGTGCGGAAGTGCGTCTCGGAGCGCAGGCCCTTCCATGTTTCAGGCTCACCCGCGTTGCCCATCGGGAGCAGACGCCACTCGTGCTTGGCAGGGTCGGGTTCGGTGGTCAGATTGTCGCACGCCAAGAGCCAGCCCTCGGTTCCCGTCACGAGGTGTTCGCGGATTTTGGTGAATGCGATCAGCGTGTGCAGATCCGTGACGATTGGCTCATCGACGCCCCAGAGCATCTGCACGCGCCCATCGAACGTGTTGTGCAGATCGACTTCAGTTTCAGGTATCTCGATGCGCCGTTCATTAGACCACGATTGCCCGGCGTCGTCTGAATAGCGGTAGACGTACCACCCGAGCATGTCGACGCGGTCGTCGTCGCGCCCTTCGAGGCCCGGGACTTGGGTGATGTGGTCGCCGTTGGTGACGTAGGAGGCGTAGACGCGGCCGAATTCGTCGGAGCCCTGCTCGGGTACGTGCAGCGGCACGACCCAGGAGCTCTCGTAGCCGTGCCTCAAGATGCGCGGCGAGATCTGGACGGGCTGCGACCAGGTCTTGCCGTGATCTGTTGAGCGTGTCGCGATGACGTACTGGCCCGGCGCGCCCTCCTCGCCCGGGCCCGTGGTGAGTGTGCAGAGCCAGGAGCCGTCGCTCAGCGTGACCACGAGCGGCATGTCCGCGTAGCCCTCGGCGGGGATCTCGGAGCCGGTCTCGATGTCCCGAGGATCCTGAGCGCGAGCGGTCGCGGCGAGAAGGATGAGAATCGCCATGACGCGGAGGGCGTTCATACCGGCAGATTAGCCCGGGAGCGGGCCCGGCCGCTATCCTGAGCGCATGGCACACAAGATCGTCTCATCGGCGGCCGAAGCGCTCGCGGACCTTAAGGGCCGGGGCATCATCTATGACGGGTGCACCGTGATGGTGGGGGGCTTCGGGCTCTGCGGCATCCCCGAGCAGCTCATCATCGCCCTCCGCGACACGGGCGTGAAAGACCTCACCTGCATCTCCAACAACGCGGGCGTCGACGACTGGGGCCTCGGGCTGCTGCTCCAGACGAAGCAGATCAAGAAAATGGTCTCCAGCTACGTCGGCGAGAACGCGACGTTCGAGAAGCAGTTCCTCGACGGCGAGCTCGAGGTCGAGTTCAACCCGCAGGGAACGCTCGCCGAGCGCATCCGCGCGGGTGGGGCGGGCATCCCCGCGTTCTATACCGCGACGGGCGTGGGCACGATCGTTGCCGACGGTAAGCCGACGGCGACCATGACACCGCCCAAATACCTCGCCAGGTCCAACCGCGACCGGCTCCAGCCGGGCCAGTCGCCCGACCGCGCGTTCGTGATGGAGACCGGGCTGTACGCGGATCTGGCGCTGGTGAAGGCGCACACCGCCGACGAGTTCGGCAACCTGGTTTTCCGTGAGACGGCGCGCAACTTCAACCCGATGATGGCGACCGCGGCCGCGTTCACGATCGCCGAGGTCGAAGAACTGGTGCCCACGGGCGAACTCGACCCCGATCACATCCACACACCGGGCGGGTTCGTGGACCGCGTGGTGAAAACTGTCAGCGAGAAGCGGATCGAGCAGCGGACGGTGTCGCCGAGCTGATCAGTCGGGCGGAGAGCGGGCATGCCGCAGTGGCTTGAAATCACGCTCGGCATCGGCGCCATCGTCCTCGTCGGCTTTGCGCTTGTTATTGCGCTGAATTTCATGAGCCTGCTCGGGCTTGCGGATGCAGATGTCGCCGAGCTCGATCATGCCGCGGCGAGGTCCGAGATCGAGAAGAGCCAGCCTGACAACGCGTGGGCCAACCGCAACGGCTACCGGTGGATCGGGGCGTACGAGCTGCACGCGGGCATGAACCCGAAGGCGGTCATCCTGGCGTGGCAGAAGCCGGGCGTCGCGTCGTACTTCTGCGTGTACTACATCCTGAAGTACAAGGTGTACGACCTCGTCTCGGTGTACAAGGGCGACATCACGCTTACCACGGGGTCGCACGACGGGTCGCTGCTGTATCCGATGCCGTCCTTTCACTTCATGCAGGCGTTTACGCGACTTGATCTTGAGCGGCTCGCTGAGCGGCACGCCGAGTCGGAGCAGTACCTGGTCTCGCGGCTCGGTGTCGAGAGTTTGCCGTACTTCGGTTCCTTCACGGACTTGTTCCTTGAGGCGATCAGCCGGCAGGCCGAGCATGTGCGGAGTGTTCCATTCTGGTGGGTGAAAGTGCTGTGGTGGTACGCGATCAAGGGATTCAAGAACAACAAGCCGGTCGAACGGCGGTACCCTGATCTCGATCGCAGCGATCTGATGCGGTTTGAAACCGCGAGTGTCCGTGAGCGGTAGAGTGCCGCAAGGAGTCCAAGCTATGACATCGATCCGCCGAATGACTGCACTTGTCGCCTTCTGTCTGGTTGTCGCTGGAGCGACGGCCTTGGCCACGTCCGCCGGGCGCTCGTGCGCACAGCCCGAGGCCCTGCCCACACTCGGCGAGCACATGGACGGGATGAAAGACGCGCTCCGCACCATCGGCCGGGGTCACAACGACGAGTCCAAGCGTGACGACGTGCTCAGGGCGCTCACGCAGCTTCAGGAGCACACGCTGGCCGCCAAGGGGCTCATGCCCGACAAGGTCGAGAAGATGCCCGAGGGCGAGCGGGGCGAGGCGATGACCGATTACCGCATCCGCATGTCGATGGTGCTCGGGCTGACCACCGAGCTCGAGGTCGCGTACCTCGACGGCGAGCACGACAAGGTCGACGACATCATCCGCAACAAGCTCTTCCCGATCCGCGACGCCGGCCACAACGAGTTCCAGGAAGGCCATTGAGTAGTCTGCCCGAACTTGCAGCCGGCGTGGAAGCGGTCACCTTCGATTGCTTCGGGACGCTTATCGACTGGGAATCTGGAATCCTCGGCGTGCTGAGGCTGCTCTGCGATCGCTACGGCGTCAAGCCCATGCCCGCGGACGCCGACCTGCTTGCGATGTACGCGAGGATCGAGGGCCAGGCCGAGCACGGCGTGTATCGGACGTATCGAGAGATTCTCGCCGAGGTGATGCAGAAACTTGCCACGGATCTCGGGTTCCAGCTGGCCTCTGCGGATCGCTCGCTGCTCGCCGATTCGATCGAGAACTGGCCCGCGTTCAGCGATACCGCGGCCTCGCTCCGTGCCCTCAAGACGCGATACAAGGTTGGGGTGCTCTCGAATATCGACGACGATCTCTTCGAGGGCGCATTGCCCAAGTTGGGGCTCGACTCGATGGGCGGGCTCGATCTGCTCGTGACGGCCCAGCAGGTCTCCAGCTACAAGCCCGGGCACGCGCACTTCGACGAGGCGCTGCGCCGGCTAGGCATCGACAAATCGAAGCTGCTCCACATCGCGCAGAGTCAACGGCACGACGTGCAGCCGTGCAATGAACTCGGGATCAGGTGCGTTTGGGTCGACCGCCAGCGGGGCTCGGGTGGCGCTTCGGGCGAATTTGTCGCCAGGCCCGACCATGTGGTGCCGGACCTGGCGACGCTTGTGCGTGAGCTTGGGTTGTCCGAGTAATCAGCCGCCGCTTTCGTCGTCGTCTGTATCGCTCCCGTCGTCGGCTTTGTCGTTCTGGTTGTCCTTGTCGTCGGCGTTCTCGTCCTCGGGGATGCGCGGCTTCTCGCCGGATTCCTTCTCCCAGAACTCGTCGGCCTTCTTCTCAAGTTCTTCCGGGTTTTCGTCGAGCCACATCTTGTAGGTGTCGCCGAAGAGTCCGTCGTAGAAGAGCATGAGCCGACCGTTCTGGATCAGGAATCGTTTGGGGTTGGGTTCGGTGTAGTCGCCCTTGGCCATGGCGTAGGCGCACCAGCCGCCGTGGGTGGGCTCGTACTTGTCGGGGTCTTCCTTGAACATATCGCGGTGCTTGGCGCTCACGAAGCGGTAGACGACGCCGCGGTGGGTGTACTCGTAGTCCTTCTTGCCCTTCTGGGGTTTGCCGCCGCCCTCGGGGAAGTAGGCGACGGGGTCGTAGCCCTCGATGGCAAGGTTCTTGCGCCCGAGCTCGTACTTCTTGATCTTGCGTTCGGCTTTGTTGACCCATGTCTCGCGGTCGTTGGCCTTGGGGGTGTCGGTGCTTTGGGCGTTGGCGGCAGCGGTCGAGAGGAGGATGGTCGCGACGGTGAGCACACCCCGGATGGTGTCGAATGAGCGTGGCATGGCAGGCGTCTCCGTGAGGTCGAGTGTCCGCCGGTTGAACACGTGTGTCCCGCCGAGTATGCCGACATGGCGAAAAAAGTACCACCCAAAGCGAACAGGCCCCACCGAAGCGGGGCCTGTTCTGAGTTGAGGATCACGATCTGGTCGTGAAAGGGGAGTGACGAATTTGGACGATCAGCAGCCGGCGTTGAAGTTGGAGACCCAGGCCGAGAAGTCGGCGGGGGTGCAGGAGCCGTCGCCGTTCTGATCGCACTCGGGGGCCTGCGCGTTGAACGCGGCGACCCAGGCGCTGAAGTCGGCCGGCGTGACGGCGCCGTCGTGGTTGGTGTCGGCGAGGCAGTTGCTCGGCGCGTCGAAGGTCATGTTGTCCATGACGGTTGCGAAGACGGTCTCGGTGCCGTCGGGCATCTCGGAATAGATGCGCACGGTGTCGAACGAGGCGCCGGAGAGTTCGACGCGTGTATGGACGACGTTGTCACGCCCGCCCAGGTCGGAGATGACAAACGAGTCGGACACAACGGGCGTGCCGCGGTCGCTGCCCTCGACGATGACCTCGATGCCGCCCCAGGGGCCGTTCTCGTAGTGGAAGAGATCGACGGCGAAGTAGTCGACGGAGGTGTTGGGCGAGATGAAGACCTGGCTCATGAGGTTGATGGAGAGGTTGTCGCCCGGGACGAAAGAGCCGCCGAAGCTGAGCACGTTGTCGGGCGTGACATCGGCAAAGTCGAGGGCGAGGAGGTTGGCGTCTTCGATGACGACCTGGTCGCCGTAATCGCCAGGCCCGAAGGTCGAGCCGTCGGGGTTGATGCCCGAGTTCTGGTTGACGCCGAACACGGTGATGCCACTGAAATCGTACGAGGTGCCGAGGAAGCCCTCGGTCTCGCTGTCAAAGTTGAGAGTCTGGGCGGCTGAGGTGCCCGCGATCATCGCGGCCGTGATTGCCATGAGCTTTCGCATCTTCATATCTCCTGTGCGTGTGATACAGAGTGTGGTCTATGACGTTGCTCGTGCCACGAGCATGGTGAAATCAGTGGTTATCCCGACGTCTGCGGGTTGCCAGCACGCCCGCGACGGCCAGCAATGCGCCGGTGCCTGGCGCAGGGATGAATCCCTTGATGACGAACCCGGCGAGTTCGCCGCTGCGGGTCTCACCGAAGCCGACGATGTCGCCGTTGGCGTTGACACCGGTGGCCTGAGTGAGGTTGACGAAATCGCTCTCTGGGGTGAGCAGGTCGTTGAGGTCGGTCATGACGCCGTCGTACCAGGCGAACGCGCGGGGCAGAAGGCCCAGCCCGTCGCCGTCGAGCCCGAACCCGACGACGAGGCCGTCGTCGTTGACGTCGGTCGCCTCCGAGATCGAAAGCCCGTCGAGGAAACCGAGCGGGACGTCGTTCGTGCCGCCGCGGCCGTCGGGCTCGTAGATCACCGCCTGCCAGCCTCCGGTGGGGCTGGCGAGACCGGCGCCGCTCGTGTGACCGACGACGATGCCCGACTCGCTTACCGCGGTGGCGAAGCTGACGTTGAAGCCGCTGGGCCCGATGCTGAAGGCGTCGTATCCGCCTCGCCCATCGGGCAACGCGAGCGTGGCGTCGTCGGGATCTCCAAAGAAGAAGGAGTGCCCGACGATGACGCCGTCGTTGTTGATCGCTTTATTCGCGCCGCCCATGTAGCCCGGGATCGTGCCGACGGCTTGCCCGCCGCTCGTTGCGTCCCAGACGAACCCTTTGGCAAAGCCGGGGTTGATCGGAGCCTGACCAACGACAACGCCCGCGTCGTTGATGTCCCACGCGACGCTGTTGCCCTGCGAGCCGATCGTCGCACCGAGGTTGGTGACGCTGCCGCCCTGGAAAAGCGCTGCGGTGCGTTCGCCGGTGGCGAGGTCGTTCGATCCGACGGCAACGCCGTTGTTATTGATCGCCCACGCGACGGAGTTATCGCCCGCGTTCAGGCCGCCGAGGTCGGAGGCGACGCCGCTGTTCCAGATGGTGGCGTGGCTGACCGCGTTGCCGGCAAGGAGCGATTCGCCGACGATCTGACCGAGGTCGTTGATGTCGTAGGCGATCGAGCCCGCGCCGCCGAGCGACCCGAGGTGCTCGATGGTCTGGCCCTGAGCCGCCCCGGCCAGGGCGATCAGTGCGATGGAGAAGAGCCTGTCTTTCATGCTGTTCTTTCCCTTGTGCGTTCGCTGCCAGCTTTCTGAACAGAGGTCTGGACAAGACCGATGTTCTGTGGCAGAATACTCGAAACTGATTTGAAGTCAACCATCAAATCAATTTTGGGACAAGACGAAAGCAGGATGCTCGAGAATGACGTACAATAACCAAACTTCAATGGCCTACCGCTCGCACGCGCCCGATTACGCCGATATGGTGTTGGGCATGTCCGGATCGGCGTTGCGAGAGAGAAAGCCCACGCGAGCCCCGCTGAGCGAGGCCGAAATCAAACGGGCCCAGCGGGTCGCGGACAGGCTCCATTCTGATTTGGGGATTGTCGTCGCCCAGCTGCCCGAGCAGGCCCAGGGCGGCAGCGGGATGTCTCGCTATCTCGACATCGTCCGCAACACGACACAGCGCATCTGCTACGCGCTCCAGGATCCGGCCTCGATCGCCACGCTCTCGCGCGTGCCGGGCGTGAAGGGGCTCGAGAGCTTCATCGCGTCGGCTCGCCGCGTCGGTGTTTCAAAGGAATCCGCCGATCTGCTCGAAGCCTCGGTGAACGAGTTCTCGCGCCTGATCGAGGACATCGCGGGGAGCCACACCAAGCTCATCGACCGACTCGACGCCGGCCTCGGCGGACCCAAGCCGCCCGGGGGGAATTCCGATCTTGCCGCCCGCGCGAATCTCTTCGCCGCGGCGAGTCAGATCACGGGCGGGAGCACGCAGACCGCCGTTGCTATCAACATCATCGACCTCGACGAGGACACGCTGAGCCGAACATACATCCACGGCTTTATTCATGCGACGATGGAGCCGGGCGGCATGCCGCTGGTCGTGTGCTCGGGCGACAACTTCCGCTGGGCCAAGGGTGCCTGGGACCGCAAACTCCTCGACGACACGGGCCTCGAAGGGCGCACGCCCACGGCGCTGCTCGAACCTTTCACCACGACGCCCTTCCCCGAGATCACGGGCCGTGGCGACAACGGGCAGCTTTTGCAGGTGATCGACCCGAAGCACGTCGAACCGGGCATGGCGCTCGATGTCGTGACGGCGACGCGCACCAAGTGGCCCTTCATCAACCCTGAGACGAAGGAGAGCGCGTTCGAGCGCGTGTGGTACCTCGTCAACTGGCCCGTGCAGAACCTGGTCTTTGACGTGTGGATCCACGAGAAGCTTGAGCGGATGTTCCGCCCCTCGGTCGACGCGCTCCTGTGGTACCCCAAGCTCTCGATCGCCGGCGGCGACCGCTGGGCCACCCGCTTCCCCTCGCAGACCAAGCTCGAACTGCTCGGCCGAGGCATCGGCTCGGCCGACTCGGCGATGTGGCACCGCCACGGCGAACTGACTGAGCACACCTTCCGCCGCATCGGCGAGGACGCCAACGAGTACGTAGGCTTCCGCTGCGAGGTCCAGTTCCCCATCTGGCGTGCGGGCTACTGCATGTCATTCGAGGAGATCGCCAAGCGGGGGACGTGAGGGGCCATCCGGCCCAAAGTGAACCACTACCCCAGGTTGCGAACCAGTCTCAATTGACCTAGAGTCTGGGCGTGATCGACGCCCCTGTTGCTCCCAAATCGCCCATTCGGCTCACCCAGCTCACGCGGGGGCAGTCGGCTCGTTTGGATTCGACGACGCTGGACAGCGGCGAGGGGGAGGCCCTACGGGCGATGGGGCTTCGGCCCGAGTGCGAACTCAGGGTCTGCAAGATGGGGGAGCCCTGCATCGTGTCGATCGGCTCGAAGGCCGGCGGCTGCCGGATCGCGCTTGCCAAGCGGCTGGCGGACCACCTGCACGTCCGCCCCTGCTGAGAGAAGCCGGTGAGCGAGCACCAGACGATCGCATCCCCGCCGGCGCCCTCCGAATCGAAACCCGCGGTCTCGCGCACGGTCGCGCTCATCGGCAACCCGAACGTCGGGAAGACGACGCTGTTTAACACGCTTGCGGGCCGCAAGCAGAAGACGGCCAACTTCCCGGGCACGACCCAGGACGCGCACATCGCGACGATCGACACAGACACAGGCGTTTTGACGCTCGTGGACTTGCCCGGCATCTACAGCCTGTCGCTCGATCAGTCGGAGTCGGCGATCTGTCGGGGCGTGCTCGACGGCAACACCGCGCCCGAGGGCTGGCGCGCCAGGCCGCCCGAGGTGGTGGCGCTCGTGCTCGACGGGACGAACCTGCTCCGGAACCTGAGGCTCGCGGGCGAGGCTTTGGCGCGCCGGATGCCGAGCGTGGTGGTGGTGTCGATGGCCGACGCCGCGAGCCGACGCGGGATCCACATCGAAGGTGAACGCCTCGAAGCGCAGCTCGGTGTCCCGGTGGTGGTGGTGTCGTCGAAAACGAAGCAGGGGATCGACGAGATCCTGCCCACGCTTGCGCGGGCGCGTGTGACACAGGTGACGATCCCCACGGACGCGTCGGAGCTTGAGCGCTGGGCGGACGCGGTATACGCGGACGTCGCGTCGAGCCACGACGAGCGCGATCAGGACGACAAGCTGACGGACCGCCTCGACCGCGCGTTCACGCATCCGGTTTTGGGGGTGGTGCTCTTCGCATCGATCATGACGGGGCTCTTCTGGGTGATCTTCAAGCTCGCGTCCGTGCCGATGGATGCGATCGATCTGCTCTTTGCGACACTGGGCGGCTTTGTTGCCGACACACTGCCCGCGGGCCCGATCCGGGATCTCTTGACGGATGGTGTGATCGCGGGCGTGGGGGGGACGGTGATCTTCCTGCCACAGATCTTGTTGCTGTTTTTCCTGATTGCGATTCTGGAGCAGACGGGCTACCTGGCGAGGGCGGCGTTCGTGATCGACCGGTTGCTTCGGCCCTTTGGTTTGCCCGGGCACGCGTTCGTGCCGTTGCTCTCGGCGCACGCGTGCGCGATCCCGGCGATCATGTCGGCCCGCGCGGTTCCAGACCGGCGCGACCGGCTCGCGACGATTCTCGTCATCCCGTTCATGAGCTGCTCGGCGCGGATCCCGGTGTACGTGCTCCTCACGCAGCTCCTGTTCCCGGGCAGCAGCACGAAGCAGGCGCTCGCGTTCACCATGTGCTACGCGATCGGGATCGCGGCGGGCCTGATTAGCGCGATCCTGGCGCGCGGAACGATCCTGCGGGGCAAGAGCAGGCCCATGGCGCTCGAGCTCCCGCGGTACCAGATGCCCAGCGTGCTTGGCGCCACGAAGCAGGCGATCGGTCGCGGGTGGCTCTTTATGCGCAAGGCGGGGACGGTGATCCTGGCGATCTCGGTGGTGCTCTGGTGGCTCGGGGCGTACCCGGGTTCGGAATCCTCGCCGGTCGCGGAGGGCTTGCGCGAGCAGGCGGCGGTCGTGGCCGAGGCGCAGCCCGATGATGCGGAGGCGCTGCTCGCGCAGGCGGACGCGGAAGACACGAAGTACGCGGCTAGGCGCACGTTCCTCGGGCGGATCGGCGCGACCGCTCAGCCCGTGTTCGCGCCGATGGGTGCGGATCGTCAGCTGACGGTCGGCATCCTTGCGAGCTTCGCGGCACGCGAGGTGTTCGTCTCGACGATGGCGGTGCAGATCGCGGGCACCGACGACACCGAGGACGAGGGCGTGCTGGCGGCCGTCTCGGGGGCGACGCGCGACGACGGCTCGCTCGTCTTCACGTCCGCGACAAGCTGGGCGATGCTCGTCTTCTTTGTGCTGGCGATCCAGTGCCTGCCGACGCTCGTGGTGACGGCCAAGGAGGCCGGCGGGTGGAAGTGGGCCGGGCTCCAGTTCGCGTGGATGTCGAGCTTTGCGTACATCGCAGCGACGCTCGTCTATCAAGTGCTTTCGCGGGTGCTCTGATGCCCGTGGGCGACTGGCAGTTCTGGGTGGTTTCGATCCTGGCGATCGGCGGCGCAGTGCTGCTCTTCAGGCAGTTCAGGCCCGTTCGGCGGAAGAAAGCCCGGACTCAGCTCACAATCTCGGCGAAGAAGCGGGACTGAGCATCCACTACAATGCGGGCATGCCACTGACACGTGACCAGATCGCTCAGCGTGCCGCCCTGGAACTCCGTGACGGCTTCCTCGTCAACCTCGGGATCGGGATGCCCACGCTCGTGGCGAACCACATCCCCGCCGGGCCCGACGGGAAGCCCATCGAGGTGTGGCTGCAATCCGAGAACGGCCTGCTCGGCATCGGGCCTTTCCCGACCGAGGACAGGGTTGACGCGGACCTCATCAACGCGGGCAAGCAGACCGTGACGGCGCTGCCGGGCTCGAGCTTCTTCTCAAGCTCGGACAGCTTCGGCATGATCCGCGGCGGGCACATCGACATGTGCATCCTGGGCGCGATGCAGCTCTCGCAGGACGGCGACATCGCCAACTGGATGATCCCGGGCAAGATGGTCAAGGGCATGGGCGGCGCGATGGACCTCGTCGCGGGCGTTGAGAAGGTCGTCGTCATGATGGAGCACGTCTCCAAGAAAGGCGAGGCGAAGATCCTCAAGGAATGCAACCTCCCCCTGACCGGCAAGGGCGTGGTCGACATGGTCATCACGGACCTGTGCGTGATGGAGTTCGACCCGCAGATCGGCCGGTTCAAGGTGACCGAACTCGCCGAGGGTGTGTCCGCCGACGAGATCCGTGAGAAGACCGAGGCGGAGATCGTGTTTGCGGACGAGCTCAAGACGGTCGGGGCTTAAAGTGCCGTACTTCAAAGCGACCAAGGCCGACGAGCAAACGCGGGTGAATCGCGTGTTGTATATCTACGCGGAGAGTCTGGTCAAGGCGGAGCAGGCGCTCGCGGACCGCGGCGTGTCGGGCTATTCGGATTTCAAATACCACTCGGAGCATCGCGGCGCTGTGCCGGATGATGCGCGGTGCATCGGCTCGCCCGAGCAGCACCCGACGTACATCTCGCCGATCTTCGAGCACTCGGGGCAGGTGATTCAGCTGATTGTCATCATCGGGCTGGGTGTGTGCCTGGGGATGCTCGCGTACAGCGTTCTCGCTGCGGTCATCGGCATGATTTTCGGCGGTGCATTGTTTGCCGGCTCCTGATGGGTCGCCTTCTTGCTTTGTCAAATCTTCACGCCTTGTCGCGATAAAGTCCCCACTATCGGATGAGAACCACTACACTGGGCTCTCGTCCGGGCACGCTCATTCGTGCTTGGATTCGTCAGATGCAACTCTGCTGAACGAGGAGCCGCTCGAATGAAGAAGTACACACTCGCGTGCTCGGTTGCTATGTCATTTGCGTTCACTGCGTCGGGCGACATTCTGAGCGGTGACAGCGAATTCGGGCCGGGCTCGGTGACGATCGATACCGATCAGAACCTGATGTTCCTCGACCTGACGTTTACGGATGGCCTTTCTTTCGATCAGGTGCAGGCGGACCCGACGTACGCGGGCTGGCGGCACGCATCGTTCGCCGAGGTGCGTGCGATGTGGCTCAGCGCCGGGCTCGAAGACTGGACGGGTTCAAGCTACAGCGGCCCGGGGCTTTCCAACGGGCCGGGTGTGTCGGTCGAGGTCCTGGCGCTTGTCGATCTTGTTGGTGGCACGGTTGTGCGCTCGATTTTCGGCTCGACGCAGTATTTCTCGGCTGTGGGCATGACATCCGACGTGACACTCAGCGGCAATATCTATGCCACGGAGCTCTACACGCACCCGCTCGCGACCGAGTACGGGCTCGTCTTCTCGTTCGAGCCGAGCGAACAGAGTCAGGCTTCGGGCCATTGGCTCGTTCGCAACGTGCCGGCTCCGACTTCGGCCTCGCTCGTGGTTCTGGCGCTCGTTTCAACTTCGCGTAGGCGGCGATGATCGGAGAAGCTGCTGTTTCAATTGTCGAGCAGTCGAGGTTGATTTGGCTGGCTTGCTACAATTCGCCTCCCGGGACTTCCCCCGGGTCTTGAGTTGAGAAACAGGAGAATCAAGCAATGGCAAACTACCCCGTAGAGGACGTGGAAGGCATCGGCCCGACCTATGGCGAGAAGCTCCGCGGCGCGGGCATCGCGGACACCGATGCGCTGCTGAACGCCTGCAAGACGCCGGCCCAGCGCAAGGATCTGGCCGCGAAGACCGGCATCTCGGACGGTCACATTCTGAAGTGGGCCAACATGGTCGACCTGTACCGCGTCAAGGGCATCGGCTCGGAGTACTCGGAGCTGCTCGAGGCTTCGGGCGTGGACACGGTGCCCGAGTTGGCCCAACGCAACGCCGAGAACCTGGCCGCCAAGATGGTCGAGGTGAACGACGCGAAGAACCTGACGCGTCGCGTCCCGTCGGCGACCGAAGTCGCGGGCTGGGTCGAGCACGCCAAGACGCTCGGCCGCGCGCTCGAGTACTGATTTCAAGCACAATCCAATTCGGTGCCACCACCCATCTCCGATGGGTGGTGTTTTTTATGATCACATCGCACTGATCGCACCATGCATCGGAGATGCATGGTGGCACCAACGGCTACTTTTCGCCCGGGGGAATGATCTTTCTGCCCAGTGTCTCTTCGACGATGCGGTCCAGCTCCTGGACGATGTCGACGTTGAGTGGCTCGGGCGAGAGTTCCTTCTCCTCGGCCAGTTTCTCGGCGCGTGCGATGACCTCCAGCAGATCCTCCGCCGAGACCTGTTGCGGTGATCTCATCGAGAAACCGGACTTGGAGTCGCTGTCGACGTTGATGCTGTACTGCCCGCTCTTGCCGAGCGGCGCGAGGACGGCTTCGAAATCGTCATCAACGAGCTTCTTGTCGACAAAGCCGCGTGCGAGCCGGCCGAAGACGAGCTGGCCCCGTGCTTTCTCTTCGTCGCTGAGTGTTGAGGGTGCGATGTAGCCGCCGTACATCGCCTTCGCGATGAGCATGGGCATGAACTCGCTCTCGGTGAGGGCGTCGCCGAGCTTCTGGAATTCATCGACGGTGATGCGTTTCTGGACGAATTCGTCGGCGAGGAGTCGCGCACGCTGCATGAGCGCGTCGTGCTCCTCGTTCGGGAGGTGGATGCCCTTGAGGGTCTCATCGAGAGCGGCGGTCGAGAAGTTGGCGGTCCACCCACGCCAGTTCTTCCAGACGACGACCGTTCCGATGCCCCCCAGCAGCAGGCCCGCGATGACGATGCTCAGGCAGCCGACGAGGATGAACTTGCCGACGTTGCTCTTTCTCGGCCGGAGCTCATCGAGGCTCGGGTCGTGGTGCTGCGATACTGTCATGGACGTTCCCCCGTCTGCGAGCGTGTTTGTCGTGGACTGATTCGAGAGTAGCCGCCGGTGATTTCACATACCATACCGATCTTCGACGCTCACCTCGACCTGGCGTATCTCGCCGAGCTTGGGCGCGATATGACCCAGCCCCTCGATCCGGCATCGGGCCCGACACCCCCGGCGGCCGTCACGCTGCCCGAACTGGCGGCGGGGGGCGTGCGGGCGTGCCTGGGCACGATCTTTCTCGAAGCGACCGACACGCCTGGGCCCGGCGATGAGGCGTCTTGCTATCCGCCGGGCGATGCTCAGGAGGCGTACTTCAAGGGCGTCAGCCAACTCAACCGCTACCACCTCTGGCGGAAGATGGGGCTGATCGAGTTTTTCTCTGACTCAGCTCCCTCTGCCCTCGGGGGAGAGGGTCGGGGTGAGGGCGATTCGCAGAGTTCAGCATCATCCCCTCATCCGTCCGCTTCGCGGACACCTTCTCCCCAAGTGGGAGAAGGAGGGAAACTCAAACTCGGCATTCTGATGGAGGGCGCGGATCCGATCATCGAGCCGCACCATCTCAGCTTCTGGGCGGGGCGGGGCGTGGTGGCGATCAGCCTCTCGTGGGCGGTCGAGTCGCGCTACGCGGGCGGCAACTCGACGAGCGTCGGGCTTTCAGAATTGGGTCGTCAGCTCCTCGACGAGATGTCGCGACTGAGCATCGTGCTCGATCTGTCGCACCTCTCGCAGCGTGCGACGTACGACGTGCTCGACCGCAACGACGTGCGCATCTGCGCGACGCACTCGAACTGCCGATCGCTTCTGGGCGAGAAGAACAACCCGGCTTGGCAGCGACACCTCGACGACGACACAATCAGGACCATCGCCGGGCGTGGGGGGGTGATCGGGCTGAACCTGTTCAAGCCCTTCGTGCAGTGGCCGCTCGCCGAGGCGGCAAGGCCAGCGATCGCCAAGGCGGTCGATCACATCGATCATGTCTGCCAGCTCGTCGGCTCGGCGAAGCACTCGGGCATCGGTTCGGATATCGACGGCGGGTTCGGCGCGCAATCACTGCCCGAGGGCATCGACAGGGCCTCGCAGCTCAGCCGAGTGCTCGAAGAACTCAGCAGCCGGGGGTACTCGGATGACGACATCCGCGCGATCGCGTACGAGAACTGGGCGGGGTTCTTTTCACTCTGACGGTGCTTGAGTTTGGGCTTTAGCGTCGGCGAGTTCGAGCGCCTCGGCCTGGCAGTGGGCGCACCAGAGCACGGATGTGTCGAGCATGCTGACCGGTGTAGATCCTTGCCTGGGCGGGCCGAGGCGTGCGAGGCGATCGAGCATGCGGGTCTTGTACTCCTGCTCCTTCATGACGTAGTCGGGCGAGTTCTGCGTGTAGGCGTACTCAGAGCGGAGCAAGTTGTTGATTCGTGTGATGCGTGTGTCGCTGGCGGGGTGCGTGCTGAGCCACTCGGGCTGTGTCGAGCCGCCGGATGCTCGCTTGAGGAGTTCCATGACCATGCGCTGACCGACGGGGTTGTACCCGGCGCGGGCCATGTAGCGCATGCCGAGCATGTCGGCTTCGAGTTCCTCGTCGCGGCCGTACTTCAGCATGACGATGTTGCCGCCGATGGCGAGCGCGGGCACGCCGATCTCGCCGTATTTGCGGATATCGCTGTCCTCGTCGGCCGCTCCGACGACGACCGCCGCGGCGACCATCGCGACATTGAAGCCGATCTGCTTGCTGATGCGTTGGTTGCCGTGGCGCGCGGTGACGTGCCCGATCTCGTGCCCGAGAACGCCGGCCATCTCGGCTTCGCTCGTGAGCTTGTCGGCGAGCCCACGCGAGATATACACCTGCCCGCCCGGGAGCGCGAAGGCGTTGATGACCGCCGAGTCGAGGAGCGTGAACTCCCACGGGAGCTTGGGGATGCCGCTTTCGATGCCGCCGAGCAGTCGCGTGCCGACCTCGTCGACATACGCCTGCGCCTGGGCATCGGGGGTCTCGCCGCCGAACTCGGCGGTCATGCCCGGGGCGGCCTCGACACCCATGGCGACCTCGCGGTCCCAGGACAGGAGCGTGAGCGAGCGAGCGCCGGTCGCGGGGTTGGTCGAGCACCCAAAGCCCAGGGTGATTCCAAGGAAAGTCACTGCGGCGGCGAACAGTCGATTCATGGCGTTTCCTCCGAGCATCCACCAAGGGTATTCGCCCGAACCTACGATCGCCTGTGAGTTCCCCTTCATCCCAAGTCGAAGCCGTGTCGGAGGCCCGGGGCGAGGCCTGGTCCCGCGATCAGCTTGCCGAGAACCCGCATGAGAGGGCCGACAAGCCTGAGCGTGTGCGCCGGATGTTCGCGGCGATCGCGCGGAGCTACGACCTGAACAACCGGCTCCACTCGTTCGGGCGTGATCAGGCGTGGCGCAAGGCAGCAGTGAAGCTCGCAAACGTGCGCGCGGGCGAGGAAGTCGTCGACTGTGCCTGCGGCACGGGCGACCTGACCCTCGCCTTCGCAAAGACGAACGCCAAACGTGTCGTTGGGACCGACTTCACGCAGGAGATGCTCGACATCGCGGGCACGAAGCTGCGCGATGCGTCGGGTCGTGTGACGTTCCAGCAGGCCGACGCGATGAACCTGCCGTTCGATGATGGTTCGTTCGATGTGGTCTCGATCGCCTTCGGGATCCGGAATGTCGCTGATCCGTCGAAGGCGATCGCCGAGTTCCATCGCGTGCTCCGCCCGGGCGGGCGCGTGGTGATCCTGGAATTCGACGAGCCGCGGAACCCGCTGATCCGGTTCGGGAACGACCTGTACACGAAGCACATCATGCCGATGACCGCGACGCTGATCGCGCGCGACAGGAGCGGGGCGTACAAGTATCTCCCCCGGAGCGTTGAGACGTTCATGAAGCGTGAGGCGATGCAGAGCGCCCTCCGCGAAGCGGGGTTTACGGATTTCGTGGCCAAGCCCATGACCTTCGGCGTTTGCGTGTGCCACGTTGGCAAGAAAGAAGCCCACGCATCGTGATGCGCGGGCCTCGGTGATTGCTTGAGATGCGTTGCCGGCTTATCGACGACGGCGGATCATCGCGACGCTGCCAAGACCAAGAAGTGCGAGGCTGCTCGGGGCGGGGACGTGCACCACCCAACTCTGAGCGCCGCCGGGGCCGCCCCAGCCGGCGAGCCACTGTCCGTCGTCGGAGATCGAGGAGACGAATGCGAAGCTGAATCCGGTGGGATAGGCGATGCCCTTGCTGTCGAGGTAGGCGCTGACGGTCATCGTGCCGACGCCCTCTTCCCAAATGAAACCGTTGCCGAAGGTGGCAGGGCCGGTGCCCCAGGTGCCGCCGCCGATGAGCGTGCCGTCGTTGTTGACCGCGGCCGCTCCCATGAACCGCTGCGCGCCAGTCGCGAGGTTGGGCAGGGGTTCGTAGATGTCGTTGTCGATGTCGTAGCGGTAGGCGTTGCCCGTGCCGAAGAACGAGCCGATGCCGATGCCCACGGCGTATCGACCGTCGCCTGAGACCTCGTATGCCTCCTGTGCCACGCCGCCGGTGTTCGTGACGATGAGTTCTTCGACACCGTTGACCCAGACCGCACCCTGGCGACCAGAGCCGTCCTGCCAGCCGGCGACGACCGAGCCGTCGTTGTTCACGCCGTTGGCGCGGCTGGACTCACCGACCTGATTCGTGCCGAGCGAGAAGAAACCAACACCCTCGCTCCACTGCGAGGCGTGCGCGTCGGCGGTACCCTGCGAGGTCCAGCCGAGGCCGACGACGTGCTGACCGTCGCCCGAGATGGCCCAGCCGCTTGAAACCTCTGAGTCAACCTGGGCGCCGATGGTGGGCAGCAGACCGAAGCCGGTCCAGGTGCCGGTGGTGGTGTCGTAGCGGCTCATCTCGTGATAGCCCTGCGCGGCGTTAAAGGTGGTGCCGCTGATGTAGCGCCCGTCGTTGGAGATCTTGCCCTGGCCGCCCACGCCGTTGCCGGGCGTGACGCCGCCGATGCCGACGGCACCGCCGGTGGGGGTCCAGGCGAAGTACTGCACGTTGTCGAAGTTCGAGCCCGAGGCGGTGCCGACATTGCTGATGCCGTCGATGCGGCCCATCGGAACCTCGTAGAACTGCGCCTGTGTGGTGCCAGCGGTGACGAGCAGCGCGGCGATCATCGTGGTCTTTTTCATCTGAGTCTCTCCGTTATTTTCGGGGTCTCTTCCGTGTGTGTTCTCGGGCGGCCCACCCGGCCCTGCCCGTGTTCGCTGAGGTCATGCTAACCGGGGATGATTTCCACTGCAAGTTTCCCTGGGGAATATTTCAAAGAAAGTTGTATCCCGCTCCCGGACGGGTTAGACTAGACTGAAATACGGGTTGTGAGGCTCACAGACTCGATTGTTCGTAAAATATTTGGCAAGGAACGCTGTGACACAGACCGCTGAGATGACCTTTGACGAGCACTGCCGGGATGCGGTGCTGGCCCTTCGCGGGGCGCTCCTGGATCTGTACCGAGAGGCGGGCGCCGTCGTCGAGAAGCCGCAGGACGTTGCCCGGCGGTACAAGCTCAACAAGAACCTCACCTGGAAGATCGCGCGCATCCTCCAGACGGAGGACGCGTACGCGGCGGTGCCGCTGATTCCCGGTGCGTCGGGGTTCGAGATCCTGCTCGACGCGATGCAGAGAGCGGGAGCGCCGGCGAACGTGGTCGCGCGTGTGCGTGCGGCGGCCGAGGGTTTCGATCGGATGATCGAGATCCACACGGGCGACCGCGCCACACTCGAGCTCGCGCTCGACAGCATGGGCGGCGAGCGCCCGCTCGAGATGAGCCGCAAGCTCGCGTTCCGCGGCAACTCGGGCGTCTGGGGCATCCAGTCGCACGTGCGCGTGACGACGCAGTTCCTCGCGCCGAGCGCCGAAGATCCGGCTTTGCTCGACGCGGCGCTCATCGGCGGCATGACACGCGTCCGTCGTCTGCGTCATGTTCCGCGCTGGCCGGTCTTTCAGCTCCGCCAGTACAACGACGACGGCACGACGCCCAACGCGCCAGAGCCGATCTCGATCGAAGAGGACGACGAGTCGGGGCCGTGGCTCATGAAGTCGTTCTGCGGCGGGGCGATGCCGCGCATGCACATCAAAGAATCGGCACAGGGTCTGACGTACGAGATCGGCGACGGACCCGTTGGCAAGACAGGCGAGTTCACCTGCTTCTTCGGGTACTTTCACAGGCAGATCGTGCCGCGGTACCGCGAGGAGCAGAATCGCGTCGCCGAGCTGTTCTCGACGGTGTCGATCCCTGCGGAGTCGCTGCTGTTCGATCTGATCGTGCACCGTGATCTGGTCGAGGCGATGCGGCCCGAGGTGGAGCTCTACGGGAAGCTGTGGGGGGCCGATGCGGACAGCCTGCCCGCGTCACGCCTGCCCTGCAGCGATCAGGTGATCGACCTCGGCGTGGGCGCCCAGCTCGCCACGCCGCTCGTGCCGAGGTACGCCGAGATGGTGCGCAAGGTGATGGACAACATGGGCTGGAACCCCGGTGAGTTCCGGTGCCTGCGTCTGATCATGCTCTACCCGCCGATGCCCTCGACGGTGGTGATGCGATACCCGCTGCCGACCGCTGGCGAGTAGGCGTTAGGCATTCGCTGCCGATTCGGCCTTATCCTTCGCCTGACGCTCGGCCTTGCGCCTTGCGCCCTCGTCGAGCAGGATCTTCCGCATGCGGATGCTGGTGGGCGTCAGCTCGACGAGCTCGTCGTCCTCGATGTACTCGAGCGCCTCTTCGAGGCTCTTGGTGCGCGGGGCCTTGAGCGTGACGAACGCGTCCTTGTTGGCCACACGCATGTTGTCGAGCTTCTTCTGGCGGGTGATGTTGAGCGGGATGTCGTTGTTGCGGTTGTGCTCGCCCACGATCTGGCCCGCGTAGACCGGGTCGCCCGGCTTGACGAACAGGACGCCGCGGTCGTGTGCCAGACTGACGGCATAGGGCGTCACCTGCCCGCCCTCGGTCGCGATGATCACGCCCGCCAGGCGTTCAAAGCGTTCGGGATTGACGGGCTCGTAGCCGCTGAACGTGTGGTGGATGATCGCCTCGCCCTGCGTGGCGGTCATGACGCGTCCGCGGAGGCCGATGAGCGCACGGCTCGTCATCTTGTAGACGAGGTGCGTCATCGCCGGGCCGCGCGGCTCGACATGAACGACCTCGCCCTTACGCGAGCCGACGATCTCCATGACCGCGCCCATCTGCGCCGTCGGGACGTCGATCACGAGTTCCTCGACCGGCTCGCAGCGCACGCCGTCGACTTCCTTCTCGATCACGCGGGGCTTGCCGACCGCCAGCTCGAAGCCTTCACGGCGCATGTTCTCGAGCAGGATGCCAAGGTGCAGGAGTCCACGACCCGAGACGATGAATTCGTCGGACGTATCGCCCGGCTCGACGCGGAGCGCGACGTTGGACTGCAATTCTCGGTCGAGGCGGTCCTTGAGCTGTCGGCTCGTGACGTACTCGCCCTCCTGACCGGCAAAGGGCGAGGTGTTGATCTTGAAGACCATCGTGAGCGTTGGCTCGTCGACCTTCACGGGCGGGAGCGCGACCGGGTTTTCCGCGTCGGCGAGCGTGTCGCCGATGTCGACCTTGGTCAGGCCCACGATCGCGCACAGGTCGCCCGCGACGATCTCGTCGACCTCGACGCGCCCGAGCCCCTCGAAGCGGAAGAGCTGGCTGATCTTCACGAGTTCGTTCTTGGAGGTGCCGTCGCGCCCGGGCCTTGGCATGCGCATGACCTGCTCGCCCTTGCGGAGCACGCCCTCGTACACACGGCCGATACCGATGCGACCGACGTAGCCCGAGTAATCGAGCGTGGTGACGAGCATCTGCAGCGGCTTGGTGGCGTCGCCCTTCGACGCGGGCACGGAGCGGACGATCAGCTCGAAGACGGGGCGGAGTGTGTCGGCGCCGCCGCGGTCGGGCTTGAGCGCGTGGTCCATGTCGTCGGTGGCCCAGCCGTCGCGCGCCGAGCCGTAGACGACGGGGAAGTCGAGCGTCTCGTCATCGGCGCCGAGCTCGATGAAGAGGCTCAGCAGCTCGTCGATGACGCGGTGCGGGTCGGCCTCGGGGCGGTCGCACTTGTTGACCATGACGACGGGTCGCAGGCCGAGCTCGAGCGCTTTGCCCAGCACGAAGCGTGTTTGAGGCATCGGGCCCTCGAAGGCGTCGACGACGAGCATGCACCCGTCGGCCATGCGGAGCACGCGCTCGACCTCGCCGCCGAAGTCGGCGTGGCCCGGCGTGTCGATGATGTTGATGCGGTAGTCACGCCCCTCGCGGTCGTGGTAGTTCACGGCGCAGTTCTTGGAGAGAATCGTGATGCCGCGCTCACGCTCGAGCGGGTTGGAGTCCATGATCAGCCCGTGCTGGCCGCCCTTGAGCTTGTCGAGCTCGGCGTCGCGGAACTGTCCGGACTGGCGGAGGAGCTGATCGACGAGGGTGGTCTTGCCGTGGTCGACGTGGGCGATGATGGCGACATTGCGGAGGTGGTTCATTCGACCGGATTGTTGCCACGCAAAGCGAGTTTGGCGCTACTTCTTCGCGGACATCCGCACATCGAACCCGACTTCCAGTCGAGACCCGCTCTGCCGGGTGGACCAGCTCGCGGATTCAATTCGTGCGAAGATCGGCTCCACCGAGTTCGGGCTGCCCGAACCGCGTTCGATCAGCCCGACGACCGGACCCGGCGAGACCACACCGAGCGAGACGATCGGGCCGCCAACCTCACCTGCCGGGAGGCTGGCGATGAGTTCGTCGAGCGCCGCGGCATGGTCGGACGCCACGGGGGCGATGCGGGTGGTCCACCATGAGGATTTCCCCTTGGGAACGGTGCGCCAGGCGATGGCGGGCGTGTCACCGATCATCGGACGCAGTGCGTCGTGCGCGAAGTCGCCCCTGATCGGCGCGGTGCGCACGGCTGATGGCATAAAGCCCTGATAGTCCGGGACGGCGTCGGGGTTCGCGGTGAGCAGCCCGGCGACGTCGCGCACGGCTCGGTCGGTCAGCGCGCTCGCCTCGGGTGAGCCATCGGTTTCGAGGCAGAGCGCCAATGAGACGTCGTCTTCTTCCTCCGGCGAGATGCGGAGGTATATGCGTCCGGTGCAGTGCGCCGCGAGCTGGCGCAGCCGCTCGGGGTCGATCGGGAGGATCGCGGCGATCGGAGCTTCGGCGATGGTCGAGAGATCGACCTCGTCGGCGACCGAGAGCCAGGCGCCCTTGGAGAGCCCCTCGAACGCATCGTCCGACCAGCCCGCGGAGCGCACCTCGAAGCCCGGGAGTTCGAAGAACGCGAGCCCGTTCCAGCCCGTGTTCGTGAGCATCGCCTCGAATCGCGCCACCTCCTGGCCGGATTCGAGGAGCAAGCCATTCACCGACGGAGGGACGGGGTTGCCCTCACCGATGACCTTGTCCCAGCCGCGGGGTGTGACAAGCCCTCGAAGGAGCTTACTCAGCAGGTCATTTGAATCTTTCGGTGAGAAGACGAGCAGACGGTTTTTGTCCGGCGCGTTGGCGTTCCTCGGCGACAGCAGCGAAACTCGGTACGCGCCGCCCTCGATCGCGTAGACCGTCTGTCCGACAATCTTCTCGCGTCCCTTGGCGCCGAGCTTCTTCGTCACCTCGATGCCGAGCTGTTTGGGGACAACGGTCGCGATCGCCCACGAGCCGAGGCCGGTGATGGTCGTGTCCTGCGAGACAAGGATCATGCGCGTGCCGAAGAGCTCGTCGAAGGCGCGGCCGTTGTCGACACCGAACATCGCGGCGAGCTGTGACCAGGCATTCGTGAACTCGCCCTCGTTCTGACCGAGTCCGAAATCCGTCAGGATGCTGGTAAAGGCCCGGCCGGCGTCGCTGCGGCGCTGCTCGGAGCCGTTGTCGAGCACGACGATCAGGTCGGCGTTGGGCACCGCGGCCCGGATGCTCTCGATCGCCTCCGAGGCGTTGGCTTGGATCCTGCTCGCGTGTGCCGGCGATGCGATGAGCATCAGAAGCGCAGCAAGCAAAGCCCACGCCCCGGATGCGCGGCTGATCTGTCTTGGGCGATCGGTCATTGAGTGTCAGTGGGGCAGCTGGTGCGGCGGGATGCGATCGGGCTGAGCGATGGTCCGGATTTCCGTGGCATCGCTCTTTGGCAAGCGGACAACGTCGGCACTGTACCACGGCGGGAGCACGCCCGAGATCGAGAGCTCGGACGAGCCCTCGAGCCCGAAATTCGTGAGGTTGTCCTGCACGCCCGAGGGCCAGCGCTTGATCTGGACCTGCTGCGTCGGGCAGGCCGCGTTGCCCGTGCCGGCGATCGGGAGCGCGAGGCCGTCGTCGAAGACGATGTACCGCACGCTCATCGGCGTGGGCGTCTCGGCGATCGTGACCACCGGTTTCTGCATCGAGAAACCGATGCACAGACCCTGCTCGCGCGCTGTGGCGGGCGCTGGCGCGTGGAACACAGGGTTGGCCGTGTAGCTGTCGTTGCACCGGATGGGCGCGTTGTTGCGGGCGTGGCGCTGGCGCTCCTTGATGGAGGCGAACTTGGCGAGGGCCTCATCACGCCAGTGCGCGACCGTCTGGACCTGCTGGATGCTCTCGGACTGCGCCCCCTCGACGATCTGGCTGACCGGGCCGGCCTGTTCACCAAAGGGCAGGAGCCCGGCGCGGACGCCGATCGCGCCCGAGGCGAAGAGCCCGAGCGCGAGACCGATGATCGACATGCGCACCCAGCGGACGCGCGTGCGTTCGGACTTGCCGAGGAAGGGTCGCTGCGCGTCGACACGACCCAGCACGGCTTCCTCGAAGGAAAGATCCGATGCGGGCGCATCCAAGGGCTGGCTCAGGACGCTTTCGAGGTGGTCGGTTGTGACTGGCCTCGATTGGCGCCGGCCGAAACGGAACCGGTGCTGACGACCGTTCACGCCCAGACCTCTTTCACACGGGATGCGTGCGTCGCGTGCTCGACAAGGATCTTGCGGAGCTTCTGCCTGCTGCGGTGCAGGTGGCTCTTGACGGTGCCCTCGGGCATGTCCATGTGGGCCGCAATCGTTGCGATGGGCCAGTCGAGCTGGTGGAAGAGCACGACGATCTCGCGCTGCACCTCGCCGAGTTCCATGAGCGCGTCCTGGAGCGCGTCCTTGACGTGCCCGGCGACCTCGCCCGCGGTGGCGTTGCCGCCCGGGCCGGTCGAGTTGCTCTCACGCCACCCGAGCGCCTCGGTGTTGAACACCGGCGCGTGCTTCTGGCGGGCGTTGACGTAGAGACGCTTGGCGATCGTGAAGAGCCACGTCGAGAACCGGAAGCGGTCGTCGAAGCGGTGGAGGTTGGCCAGCACGCGGACGAACGCCTCCTGGCAGATGTCCTCGGCGATGTCCTGACGACCCGAGAGCCGGTGCAGGTACGCACGCAGCGAGGGCTGGTGGTGCCTGAGCAGCTCTGCCGCGGCGGCCCGATCGCCTTGGCTCGCGCTGGCGATCAGCTTTCGCTCGATGTCTCTGGGCATAGACAAGAGGCGTTCCTCCGCAGTCAATATACCAGCAGTTTCGGGGCGGGTTGCCCTATCAGAACCCAAAGAAAGAGCCCGCATCCCGGCGTGAACGGGATGCGGGCCTCCGAGTGGCGTTTTCGGACGGGCCAGCGGTCAGGCCGCGACGCGGCGCTTGCGGCCGACCGTCCGCTGATCCTCGTCGGCCCGGCGGCCGGGTTCCTCGATCAGCGTGTGCACGAGTTCCAGGAGGTCCGTCGCCCAGGTGTCGGCGCCGATCTCCTCCGCCAGGCCCTCGGCGCGGTTGAACACGCCTCCGCCGACGGCGATCTGGGTCTTGGCCGAGGCACCGATCTCGCGGATCGTGTCGATGATGTTGCGGATCTCGGGCAGATCCTCGGGCGAGGAAGCGAACATCAGCAGGACGTCCGGCTTGGACTCGTGGACCTGGGCGAGGATCTCGTCGCCCGCGACGCCGCCGCCGGCAAACTTGATGTTGAACCCCGACATTTCGAGCAGATCGACGGCCATCTGCGCGGCGAGTTCTTCGGGCTCGTGGTTGCCGCAGAACGCCAGGACCGTGCGACCGATCTGGGGTTCCATCCGGTAGCGGGCGGCGGTCTGATCGACCAGCACACGCAGCAGGCGGACGGCGTAGTGGTGGGCCAGCGTGGTGAGCTGGTCGTTGCGGAAGAACTTCTCGACCATCTCCATCGTGGGCCAGAACAGTTCGAGGACGATGTCCTCGGGCGGGACGCCGTCGGCGTGGAGACGGTTCACGGCTGTGCGGGCCCCGACGCGGTCGCCGTTGGTGATGATCTCAAAGAAACGCTCGATGTCACTCTCACGGATGGTCACGGCTTCTGTCCTTCCGCCCTGCTTGGGCTCATCGCGTCCGGTGGACGCCCCTCGGATGTCCGCCGGGGCTTCCACGATGGAACGCCCGGCAGGCCCAGAGCGATCGGATGAGCGGGCTTTCATGCGATAGCGGGATCACGATCGGGCCGATCAGATCGTGCGAGCGTTGCGCCATGCGGGCCGATAACGGTGAATCGCGGTTATCAGACGCATCGGGAAGTGGTTATCGGGTGGTGATATCAGACCATCCACGGAGCGATCTCTAGGATGGGGCCATGAGCGGACCGGAGTTGCAGCAGATGTTCGACGCCGGCCGCCGGGCGTTCGCCGCGGCCCGGTACCGCGAGGCCGCGGGGCACTTCGCCCGCATCCTCCAACGCGATCCGCGGAACGTGGGCGTCATGCAGGCGATGGCCTCGGCGCTGACGCGGCTGTACAAGTTCGCCGACGCGATGAAGCTGCTGGAACGGGCGGCCCAGCTCGGCCCCGACCAGCCCGAGCCGTATTGCTTGATGGGCAAGATCGAGCTGACGACTCTGAATGAGGACCGAGCCGCGTCGTTCTTCGAGAAGGCCCTCTCGATCCGCCCGGGCTTTCCGATGGCGGTCGCGGGGCTGACGGATCTGTACCGCAAACACGGACGGCAGGACGACGCGATCACACTGCTGCGCGAAGCACTGGAGCGGTCGACGAGCCCCGATCCGTTTCTCGCCGAGGCGTACGCCTCACTCGCGCCGGCGATGGGCGAGCTCTCCGAGGCGACGAACTACCTCCGCCGTACGCTCGAGAACGAGGACAATCAGGAAACCCGTTCGACGCTTCTGTTCTATCTCTCGAAGCTCCTCGATCAAGCGGGGTCGTACGAGGAAGCCTGGGATGCGGTGACGCGGGCGAACGAACTCAAGGCTGCGGCCTGGGATCCGGACGCGTACTCGGCGGCGGTCGACCGCATGCTCGAGTTCTGGACGCGCGATCGGTTGCGCTCGCTTCCGACGAGCGGGAACGAGTCGGAATCGCCTGTGTTCGTTGTGGGCATGCCGAGGTCGGGTTCGACGCTTGTGGAGCAGATCATCGCGTCGCATCCGCAAGGGGCTGGCGCGGGTGAGCTCGGGCGGATGCTCTCGGTCGCGGAATCGCTCAACTGCAAGGCGAGCACGCCCGGGCAGATCTTTCTGACCGAGACGGCGTCACTCACAGCCGAGCGATTGGCTGAGGAGGCCGAGGGCTATCTCGCGTTCGCGCACGAAGCGGCGGCGAAGGTGGGGGACATCGGGGGCGCGACGCGTCTCGTGGATAAGCAGCTCGACAACTACCACGTCCTGCCGATGATCCAGCTCTTGTTTCCAAAGGCGAGGGTGATCCACACGGTGCGTGATCCGCGGGATGTGTGCGTGTCGTGCTATTTCCAGATGTTCCTCGGGCCGCTGGGGTTCAGCTATGACGTGGGGCACCTGGCCCGGTACTACGCGGACCACAACCGGATCATGGCCCACCTGCGGCGTGAGCTGGATTTGCCGATTCTGGAGGTGCGGTACGAGGAGCTGGTCGCCGATCCCGAGCCGGGCATCCGGCGGATGCTGGATCACATCGGGCTGCCCTTCGACGAGCGGTGTCTGGCGTTCCACGAGAGCGATCGGGCGATCCACACCGCCAGCCTCGACCAGGTCCGAAGGCCCATCTACAAGACGTCCACCCAGCGCTGGCGGCGCTATGGCCAGGGCACCCGGCCCCTGATCGACGCCCTGGCCCGGCACGGGGTGATCGAGGATGAGGCGGGCTGAACTGGGGCAGGCTGAGCAGGCAGGGGGCCTGACGTTGAGGGGGCTCCTGCCTACACTTGCCTCCCGATGTCGGCCGGGACCAAGCAGGGCCGGGTGGTAGGCCCTCCCCGAAGCCGATGCGGACAGGTGAGACAACTATGTACGCGATCATTCAAGAAGGCGGCGGTCAGCGGAAGGTCACAGAGGGGCAGGAACTCTTCATCGACCTGATCCAGAACGGCCAGGCCAAGGCCGGCGACACTGTCACGTTCGACAAGGTTCTCTTTACGGGCGACGGCAGCGGCAAGGTCGCCATCGGTCAGCCGTTCGTCGCGGGAGCCAGCGTCACCGCCGAGGTGATCGAGCCCGAGGCCAAGGGCCTGAAGCTCGACATCTACAAGTTCAAGGCCAAGATCGGCTACCGCCGCAAGACCGGCCACCGCCAGCGCTACACGCACGTGAAGATCACGTCCGTCAAGGGCTGATCTCACGCGGCGACTGTTACGCGCAAGCATCGTTCTGCTTATTCAAGACCCAACGCGATGATACGTCGCGTTGGTTTTTTCATTGCCCAAGGCGATGTCAGAGCATTCGCTCCAGAGATCAGCCGTTGCGGACAAACGTGCCTCGGCTTCGATCTTTGACGACACCCGGGAATCTGAGTGCTCGGCCGTGAGAAACGACATAAACGCCCGGCTCAAGCAGACTCGTTGCGAAGATCGCCTCCGTCAGGTTCTGGAGTGCGTCCGACTCTTTCATCTCAAAGGGACGCATCGCGCCGGTGAGGATAACCGGGACGCGCGGCGTGCCGAGGTCGTTGTGGATCCTCTCGCCGGTGACGCAGAGCGTGTCGGTGCCGTGGAGCACGAGCACGCCGTCGACATCGGTGTCTTCGAGCACTTCCCGGACGCACCCGACGATGGCGTCGCGGTCGGCGTCGGTCATGTCGAGGCTGTCCTTGTTCATCAGCTCGTGGATGCAGTGGCGTGTGTCTTCGAGGCGGAGGCCGCTAAGCATGTGCGCGACGTTGGAGTGTCTGTTGACGAGCGTTCCGGTGGCTTCGTCGTAGACCTTCTCGAGCGTGCCGCCGGTGGTGATGATGGTGATCCGCCTCATGGCCGGATCGTAGCTCGGGACTTTGGGTGCGCATGCAAACGCCCCGCAGAAGAATCCCGCGGGGCGTGAGCGATCGTGATGATCAGGGTGGGGGTGTTGCGGGCCCTCCGCCTACTCAAGCATGCTCACGGTGACGGGGGTGTAGCCCGAGCCGGTGTACTGCACCGTGGTCGGGACGCGCGAGGCGTTGTAGAACTCGAGGATGAACGACCCGTCGACGGACATCGTGTAGACGTCCGACGGGGCGAGGGAGGCTTCGTTCTGCGGCACGCGGAAGGCGAGCTCGCCGCCGCCGCGGTTCTCGACGCGGAGTTCACCGGCGTCGCCCGAGACGGCAAAGTTGACCTGCTGGAACGGTTCGAGCGTGAAGCTGTCGGACGAGCGGCTGATCTTGCCGCTGCGGTACGAAGTCGTGGTGCCCTTGCTGCTGCTGGCGCTGGCCGAGGCGCTGCTGCTCGCCTTGCTGCCGCCGCCGAACATCGAGCACCCGCCGGCCATCATCGCGATACCGGCCACACCGATCACACACGCTACTCGTGAATTACGTTTCATCGGAATCCCCATTGCTCAAAGTGCAGGCCCCCGGTCCACCGGCTCGCCGCATCGAGTGTGATGTCCGATTCACCCCGCTTTCGGGCACGAAACTCACACCCGTAAGTTCCCATTGAGCGTGAAGGCGTGCGGGCTGTGAGGTCTGGGTCGCGATTCGGCGCGGTTATCCCGGACCACGCTCGCCTAATATTGCGTGTGACGCCACGAAGGATCGGCGTCCTCGAAAGGAATCAGATGAAACTCGCCAAGCTCCTGATCGCTCTCGGCGGCGGGCTGCTCGTGCTGGTCGTCCTCGTCGTTGTCATCGCATTCATCTCGATCGACAAGATCGCCAAGGCCGGCATCGAGAAGGGCACCAACTACGCCTTGGCCGTTCCGACCTCGCTCGAGAGCGCGGACGTGGGCGTTTTCGATGGCACCTTCAAGATGCAGGGTCTCAAGATCGACAACCCAGAGGGCTACGACTCCTCTCCTTTCTTCTTCAATCTCGGCTCCGGCAGCGTCGCTGTTTCGCTCGGATCGCTCCGCTCGGACGTCGTCACACTGCCCGAGTTCAAGCTGTCCGATATCGACGTCCACATCGACCGCAAGGGCACGACCAGCAACGTCCATCAGATCCTCGACAACCTCAAGCGGTTCGAGTCGGGCGAACCCGCTGAGCCGGGCGAGCCCAAGACCGAGAAGGAAGCGGGCAAGAAGTTCATCGTCAACGAGATCGCCATCAAGAACGTGCAGGTGCACGCTCACCTGCTGCCCCTGGGCGGCGAGGTTTCGACCACCAAGCTCGTCATCCCCGAGATCATCCTCAAGGACGTCGGCACCGCCGGCGACCCGGTCTCGCTCGCCGAGATCACCAACATCGTGATGCAGGCCATCCTCGAGTCGGCCGCGCAGAACAACCTCCTCCCCGAGGAGATCCTGAACGACCTCCGCTCCAACCTCGACGGCCTCAACGCCCTCGCCGAGAATGGCGTCGAGATGTTGACCACGGAACTCGATAAAGCCGCCGAAGACGTGCAGGACCAGCTTCAGGAAAAAGCCGACGAGCTCCAGGACAAGGCCAAGGACGCCATCAACGACGGGCTCAACAACCTCCTCGGCGGCAACAAGGACAAGAAGAAGGAAGGCGACAACGGCGGCGGCTGATCCCGTTGCCTGAAAGCTTCGCCCGCGCGGTACACTGCGCGTCATGTCCGGCGTTCTTGAGATCCGTCCAACCACCATCCGCGAGCACGACGCCGCGCCCGACGACATCACCGTCGCGCTGCTCGCGCACTTTGCGCACAAAGACGGCGACGTCATCATCCGCTCCGTCGGGCATCACCTCGTGCTTGCGCACATGGACCACCTGCGCCACTTCTGGTCGCCCTGGCTGCACATCGAGGTCGAGCCGCGCGAAGCGGGCAGCCGCGTGATCGCGAAGTTCACGCCGCACCCGAACCTCTGGACCAGCTTCGCGTTCGGCTATTTCACGCTCGGTACGGTTGTGATGTTCGCGGTGTGCTACGCCGGCGCGCAGATGATGATCGGCCAGAGCGCGTGGGCGTGGTGGGTTGCGCTGGGCGCGGTGCTAGCGATGCTCGTGATGTTTGTGTTCGCAAAGCTCGGGCAAAGGCTGGCCGCCGAGCAGATGCGCGAGCTCTCGGAACGGCTGGGCGCGGTGCTGTCGGGCGTGCCCGTATCTGCCGGTTCGGCGGTCGCACACTCGGTCGATGCGTCAAAGACGGATGAAATCGGGGTTCCGTCCTGAGCTTGAACTGTTCTTATCTACAGCGCAAAACCGCATTGGCGGGGCCCGGGAAGGGTGGGGCTGCCCTGTTTGGGCTGCCGGATTCCGGATTCCGGCGTGAAGCGCCGCGCGGGGGCTATCTCGGGGGTTAACCTCGTCATATACTCATACGAGTCCGAATCGGCAGGTCGCCCCACGGTGGGTGGGTGCCTGGACATTCGGCCTGTCGCTTGCCCGAGCGCCGGCCGTCGCAGTTTGCATATTTCCGCGGGCAGTTTGGATTAGAGAATGTCGAAGCTTTATGTCGGGAACCTTTCATATCAGACGTCAGAGAACGA
>JACKGZ010000004.1 GCA_020639255.1 Phycisphaera sp. | reverse complement strand
GCGAAAACAAACAGCGTCGAGAGCGAGAACAGAATGGTCAACGGCGTGACCCAGGACTGGGGTACCGGTGACACCAAGTTCTCCGGCGTCTTCGTCCGCGGAACGGGCGAACTCGACCAGTTTCGGGCCTACGACTACCGCCTCAACGTTGCCGGCGGCGGGCGCTACCAAATCGTGAAGGACGACAAGACGGATAGCCTGCTCCGCATCGGCGTGAGCGCCACCCGCGAGTTTGGGAGTATGCGCGAAGACTGGGTGCCCGAGGGGGCGTTCTTCCTGAGTCTTTCGCACATCCTGACGACGAAGCAGAAGCTGACTGCGAACGTCGACTACTTCCCAGAACTTGAGAACCCTGACAAGTACCGGGTCACCGCGAGAGCCACGTGGGATTACACACTCGATCAGGAAAACGGGCTCAGTCTGCGCATCGGCGCCGAGAACCGCTATGACTCGCGGATCGAGGACGCCAAGGACAGAAACGACTTGGACATCCGAGCGGAACTCGTCTGGCAGTTCTAGAGTGCTCCCTCTACAACAGGCCTGCGCGTGGCTGGCCCATTTGGGAGTGATGTGATGTCCAGAAAGATGTGTGCGTTTGTCGCGGGCTTGGCGGTCTGCGGCCTGGTGCAAGCCCAGGATGGCGAAGAAGAAACACCGCTGCCTGTCGAGGCAGAGACCGGGCTCTTTTCTGAGTGGACCGGCAACATCGCCTTCGGGCTCTACGGCTCGAGCGGGAACACCGAGCGGGTCAATCTCCGCGGCGAAGTCGACGGCACCCGCGAGACCGACAAGAACCTGAGCCGGTTTCTCGGCACCTACTCATACGCCAAGGACGATGGCGAGGAGAGCGAGAACAAGGGGCAGTTCCTCGCCGAGAACGATTTCAAACTCGAGGATTCCAAGTGGTTCCTCTTCGCCCGCGGCCAGCTTGAGGCTGACAACTTCCAAGACTGGGACGAGCGGCTGTCGATCTTCGCCGGTCCGGGCTATGTCTTCGTCGACAACGAGAAGACGAACGTGACAGGCAAGGTCGGTATCGGTGCCGTGCGCGAATTCGGCGGCATGGACGATGACTGGCGGGCCGAGGCGATCATCTCCGCGAACGCTTCGCACCAGTTGACCGAGCGTCAGAAGATCCTCGGCGAAGTGGATATCTACCCGAGCCTGGAAGATATCAGCGACTACCGGACCCGCGAGCGCCTCGTCTGGGAGGTTCTCGTTGACCCCGAGGTCAACATGTCGCTCCGCGCCGGCCTCGAGCACCGCTACGACTCGAGCGCCGAATCCCCGACAAACAAGAGCGACGTCGACTACTTCGTCATGCTGACCTGGTCGTACTGATCGACAAGATCATGAATGAGAACGGCCCGGCTGAGTCGCATCAGCCGGGCCGTTCTGTTTGTATGTTCGCGCCTTCGATCAGAAGATCGAGGTCTGCTTCGGATACCGGACGAGCATCATCGCCCGCTCGTGGCTGGCCCACTCGTCCCAGCCGAGCGTTTCGAGCAGCTCGATCCTTTGCTCGTAGAGATCCTTCTCGGGTTCGTCACCGAGTTTGTCCGAGAGCATCGCCAGCGCCTTGCCGAGGCGTTCGTGCAGCATCTCGCGTTTCAGACGCAGCTCGAAGTAGTCATCGCCGTCGACCGAGGTCCACACGGCGAGGTCGTCGATCGCGTCCTCGAAGGCCTTGATCGAGTCGGCGTCATCAGCGGTCGCTTCGTCGCCGAGCGTCTCGGCGATCTGCGCGTAGGCTGCGATGACGGCGTCCTTCTGCTCCTTCATGTCCTCGGCGAGGTCCTCGTCAAAGCTATCGCTGTCCTTGTCGTGGTTCTTGCCGAAGTACGCGGCGACCCTGTCCTGATCGATCTGGTCCAGCACCGCCTGCGCCGAGGCGAGCACAACGTCGGCGTCGCGTTCGAGCTTCACCGCTCGCTCCATCTGCTTGACGAGCACCGGCAGGAAGTTCGGCTCCTCCGCGAGCACCTCGTTGGCGATCGCGTCGAACGCCTCGGCGTCGTCCTCGGTCATCAGGTCGGCGAGGCGCTCGACCTTGAGATCGCGGATGTCCTCGCGGAGCTGGTCGAGTGCCGCTGGCTCTTCTTCGTCATCTTCACCCTTGGCGGCCTCGACCTCGGGCTTGTCGCCCGGCTTCTCGATGACGGTCATCGCCACGGGCCAGCCGCCCGGGCGCGAGGAGCTGCCCGAGAGCTCGGTGTCGCCGCCAAGCGTGAACGAGCCAGTGAGCAGATCGCCCGCCTTGACGAAGTCGGGCAGGCCCTTGGTCTTGGGCGTGGCGACGTAGCAGGGCACCGAGCCGCCCGCCTCGATCTCGGGCGAGCCGAAGTTGCCCCGGCCCGCGAGCGCCGCGTCGGGCGTCGATGCGAACGCGAGCTTGACGGCGCTCGGCAGTTTGAACGACACGATCAGCGGCGCATCCTTGAGACGCTCGAGTTCGCCCGGGTCATCATGACGCACGTGCAGCTTGAGCGTGTACTCGCCCTCGTCGAGGTCGACATCCACGTCCTCGCCCGCGTTGGCTTCGATCAGCTCGCCGTCCTTGGTGGTGATCGTCCAGAGGAACGACTCGTACACCTCCCACGCGTGCGGCGCGAGCGAGATCGACGGGTTGATGTTCGCTTCCAGATCCTTCGGCACGCTCACCTCGTACTCGACGACAATCTCGTGCATCTGGCGATCATCGCTCAGGCGATCGCGCACGGCATCGAGTGCGCGAATTGTCCAATCCTTCGGGTTGTACGAACGGCGCAGGTGCGTCAGCGAACCCGACGGGCTCGCGACCATGTCGCGTAGCGGCGAGCGGATATCGAAACGATTTTCAAGCGTCCCGCCCTCGATGAAAAGCTGCGAGGGCTCCGGGCGCAGGCCCCGGAAGCGGACCTCGAACTCGAACTCGCCCGAGCCGAGGCTCGACCAGTTCTGGGCCGCAGCCAGTTCGACCGTGCGCCCGCCGTCGAGGCGGAGCGAGTACCGCTCCTCGTCCGAGTCGTCGAAGCGCACCCAGTTGGAGAACTTGTGCGTGTTGTTCGCGCGGTCATCGAGCAGCTCAAGCGCCTGCACGACGAGCAGCCGTGAGGTGTCCTTGTCGAGCCTGCGGATGATGACGTCCATCCACGAGGCGCCCTCGGGCACCTCGAAGAACCACTTATTCAGATCGCCCGGCTTCGACTCCACACGCTTGCGCCATGTGAAATCGTTGTCCGCGTTCATCGCCATGCCCTTGATGACGGTGATCGGGTAGCGGGCGATCGGGCCGCGCTCCGGGTGGTCGGCATCGGTCGCCAGGATCTCGGCGAAATGCGAGCCCTCGCCGAGTCCCGTCGGGTCGACGCGGATGTCCGTCGTCTCGCCGCCGGCGGCGAGGTTGGCAAAGTCCGTCACCTGTACCCAGGGCTCGCTCGCCGAGAGCGCTAGACGCACCTCGAAGTCGACCTTTTTCCGGCTCGACGCGTCCTCGTGGAAGTTGGCGTTGATCGAGATGCGTTGTTCGAGTGTTTGGTTGTTCTCGAAGGGCTCGCGCAGGTACACGCCGCGCTCACCGCCCGGGCCGGTTATGGTGTAGAAGACGTCACGGTCGCTGCCTTCTTCGTAGTTCACGAGGTGCTCATAGGCGGAATCGATCTGTATCATGCCGCTGCCCTGGGCCCAGCGCGATTGGCCCGGCATGAGGACGGCGGTATTCATGAGCGCCCGCTTGACGGAGTGGGGGGTGTAGTCGGCGCCGTCCTGCTTGAGCTTGCTCAGAATCAGCGAGATGCCACCCGCGGTGTTGGGCGAGCTCATCGAGGTGCCATTCATGAGCTGGTTCTTCTGGAGCGTCCAGTTGGGCACGCTCGAGATCGCCCCGCCCGGCGCGGTGACGTCGACACCGAGGTCGCCGTCGAGCGTCGGGCCCCGGCTCGACCACGGGTACTGGAGCAGGCCGGTCTCCGTTTCGCGGAGCGCGTACTGCGCTTTCATCATCTCGGGTGAGATCGCCGCGCCGACACCGATGAGCGCCGTCGTCGAGCCGCCCGGCCCGCCCACGGTCGAGAACGCCGGCCCGTCGTTGCCGGCCGAGCTGACGAAGATCACGCCGTGCTTGTTGACGATCTCGGAGACGAGCTGCCCGTTGCGGTAGCGTGTGTCGGGGAAGGCGTCGGCCCCGCCGTAGGACATGTTGATGACGTCGACGTGATTCTCAAGAACCGCCGTGAACCCGCGCGTCGTGCCCGTGCCGACGGAGCTGGAGCCCAGGCGTGTATCGCCGATCTTGACGGCGACGATCTGGGCGCCCGGCGCCATGCCGTTGAGCTCGGGCTGATCGGGGAAGTTGGCCGCGACGATGCCCGCGACGTGCGTGCCGTGTGCGCCCGCGTCGGCAACGATCGAGAGCACGTCGCCCTCGTTGTAGATGTTGAGCGCGTAATTGAGCAGGTCGACGTCACCGAACGTGCCGAACTCGTGTTCGTCGCGGAAGTTGGTGAGCGTTTTCTCGTCGCCGAACTCGCCGTCGCCGTCGGTGTCGATCGCGGCTCGCCAGGTCGAGCCGTCGTTGAAGACGACGCAGTCGTAGATCGGGCCCGGGTCGTCGAAGCCGTCCTGCAGCGACTTGAGCTGGTCGATGCGAGCGACCAGGTCCTCGCGGACCTTGAACTGCTCCTCGTCGGGCTTCGGGTTGGCCTTGTCGAAGGCCGCGAGCTCGCGGTCGAGCTTCTCCGTCAGCACGCGCTGGGCCTGGTCCCAGTCCTTGCGCCGCTCGCGCGTCATGCGCCCGTCAAGACCACGCGGGTAGAGTTCGCTGGCAGGCTTGAGGCCCACGCGGTACTCGCCCGATGGGTTGTTCCAGTCCGGGCTCGGCGTGAGCTTGCGACCGGAAAGTCCTTCAAACGTGCCATCCTCAGTGAGTTCGACAACGGTCGACGTGTCGACATCGCCCGAGCCCGTGCCGTCGATCACATCGATGATCTTGGGTCGGCCGTCGCTCGTCACCTGGAGGCCCGGCGCACCAGGGTCGACGCCCGTGTCGAAGATGGCGACGACCACGCCCCTGCCGTCGGAATCGGGGTACTTGCTCAGGAACCGGTCGACGCCGGTTTCTTTCTTGGGCTGGAGTGCGTCCAGTGGCCCGCCGGTCGGCTGATAAGGCATCGCCCGCTGCACGTTGGTGATGCTCGTCGAGGTCTCGGCTGGCGCGTGCGTCAGCGTGGGCGAAGAGCATCCGCCCGCGGCGAGCGCAAGGAGGGCGGCGGTCAGATGACTACAGCTGGGCAAATCCATCATGTCGATCCCTTGTGTCTGGGCTACCGCGGCCCGTGATGGGCCGCTTGGCGGATGGTACCGGACCCGAGCCGGTGTGCTGCGATGCCGTGAAGATGCGATTCAACCTGTTGACTTATTCCGGTTCGGGTCTACGGTTCGCTCGTGGGTTCGCCTTCAAACCATGACCAGTCCTGCTCGGGGCGCGAAGCGTGCCTCGGTCGGCAGATCTACGTGCTCTTCCACATGCTGATGCGCGAGTGCGATTGCGTGGCGCATGAGATCGGGCTGACGACCTCGAAGTGGCTCCTGCTCTGCGCGATCGGCGCCGAGGAAGGCGAGCCCACGATCGGCAGCCTGAGCGAGCGGTCGATGCTAAGCACCCAGGCTGTCAGCCGGATGGTCGCGCTGATGGAAACACAGGGGCTCGTCACTCGACATTCGAAACCGGGGAGCGGAAGATCGGTTTATGTAAGGCTGACGGACGAGGGCCGCGAGACCCTCTCCCGGACCGACACCATCGCCTCACGTGTGGAGGGTCGGCTGCTGGCGGGCCTGACGCAGGACGACATCGACCGCATCGGCCGCGACCTTCAGCAGCTGATCGACAACATGGCCGCCGACCAGAACGCCGGCGGTTCGGAGCAAGCAACGTGCGAAGCCTCATCCTGATCTGCGTTTCTCTCATGGCCGCCCTCGCGCACGCCCAGCCGCCGGCGAACGTCGTCATCGACGAGGCCCGCATGCAGACCGTCGAGCGTCTTCGTCGCGTGACGGGCGAACTCCGCGCGCTCCAGCGATCGCGCCTCGCCGCACGCGAAGAAGGCCAGGTGCTCACGCTCTCGGTCCGCGCAGGCGACGCGGTCGAGAGGGGGCAGGTCATCGCGACACTGGATCCCGTGCTCGCCGAGCTCACCGTCGCCAGCGGCGAGGCGAACCTCGACGCCCTGCGCGCCTCCGTCGCCGAGCAGCAGGCCGAGGTCGATCGCGCCCAGTTCGATTTTGATCGGATCCAGTCGCTCGTCGAGCGTTCGTCAGCATCGAGTCAGGAGTTTGAGGATGCACGCGTGGATCTTGCATCGGCGCAGGCCCGCTACCAGCGAGCGGTCGCCGATGTCGCCGCCTCCGAGGCGAGGCTTGCCCTCGATAAGCAGCGTCTCAAGGACATGGTCATCCGCGCGCCATTCAACGCGAAGGTGATCGCAACGCAGACCGACGTGGGCCAGTGGCTCAGCATCGGCGATGTTGTGTGCGAGCTCTACGCCGTCGACTCGATCGAGGCCTGGGTCGATGTGCCCGAGAGCGTCGTCGAGCGCATGTCGAGCGTGGGCGACGCGGTCAGCGTGCAGATCCCGGCCCTTTCCGGTGAGCTCAGTGGCACCATCACGCAGATCGTCCCCGCGGTCGACCCGATGAGCCGGCTCTTCCCGGTCCGTATCGCGGTACCCAACGAGCGCACCATTCTCCAGCCGGGCATGAGCGTGACGGCCATGATCCCGACCGGCGCCAAGGAAGACATGCTCACGATCTCCAAGGACGCGATCCTGCGCGACGACGCGGGCGAGTTCGTGTACATGGCTGTGCCCAACGAGCAGCAGCCCGACTCGCCCTTCAAGGAGATCGCCGTGCCCGTGCGGATCACGCGTCAGTTCGCGATCGGCGACCGTGTCGCGGTCATGCCGGGCGGGCTCTACCCCGGCGCAAGGCTCATCGTCGAGGGCAACGAGCGCATGTTCCCGACGCAGCCGATCATCGACGTCAGCGCCACCGCTCGTGAGAACCGCGCGCAGCCGCAGGCCCAGCCCGCCGAGCAAGAGCAGGGGAGCTAACCCATGAACATCGTCGGACTCTCCACATCGCGGCCCGTCGGCATCACCGTCGCGGCGCTCCTGCTCGTCATGTTCGGGCTCATCAGCCTGACGGCGATCCCCATCCAGCTCACACCCTCGATCGACTACCCGCAGATCACCGTCGATACCGCATGGCCCGGGCGCTCGCCCGAAGAGATCGTCGACGAGATCACCAAGGAGCAGGAAGAGCAGCTCAAAAACATCTCGAACCTGAAGACGATGCGTTCGACCACCTCCGAGGGTACTTCGAGCATCGTGCTCGAGTTCTACCTCGGCTCCGACATCACGCGGGCGCTGCAGGAAGTTTCGGACGCGCTGCGTCAGGTCGCCGACTACCCCGACGAGGTAACGGAACCCACGATCAAGGCCGCCGACGGCGCCGCCGAGAACGCGATCGCCTGGATCATCATCGACATCGACCCGCAGTTCAAGGATCAGCACAAGGACTTCGACATCACCACGCTGTTCGACCCGCTCGACAAGGAGGTTCGCCCCTACCTCGAACGCATCGATGGCGTCGCGGAGGTCAACGTCTTCGGCGGGCGCGAGCGCGAGGTCCGCGTGCTCGCCGACAACGAAGCGCTCGCGCTCCGCGGCCTCAACATCAACGATCTGATCCAGGCGCTCAGGCGCGAGAACGTTAACACCTCAGCCGGCACGATCAGTGAGAGCAAGCGCGACTACCGCGTGCGCGTCATCGGTCAGTACGAATCGCCTGAGGAAGTCCTCGCGAGCGTTGTGGCGATCCGCGACGGCAAGCCCGTCTACGTCCGCGACGTCGCGACCGTCGAGATCGGTCACACCAAGCAACGGGGCTTCGTCCGCTCGTTCGGATACCCCAGCATCGCGATCAACGTCATCCGTCAGTCCGGCGCCAACGTCATGGACGTCATGGAAGAAGTACGCGCACGGCTCGACGATGTTCGATCCGAGATCCTGCCCAACCTCGCCGGCGACGTCGGCCCGCACCTCCGCCTCCGCCAGGTGTACGACGAGACGACCTACATCGACTCGTCGATCGACCTCGTCGTCTCAAACCTCTGGCTCGGCGGCGCGATCGCGGCGATCGTGCTGCTCATCTTCCTCCGCTCGTTCGTCATGACGGGCATCGTGGCGCTGGCGATCCCAATCTCGGTCATCGGCACGTTCCTCGTGCTGCTCGCGTTTGGGCGCACGCTCAACGTCATCTCGCTCGCGGGCATTGCGTTCGCCGTGGGCATGGTGGTCGACAACGCGATCGTGGTGCTCGAGAACATCTACCGTCGGTACCAGGGCGGCCTCACGCCCATGAAAGCCGCGTATGAGGGCGGACGCGAAGTCTGGGGCGCGGTGCTTGCCTCGACACTCACAACCGCGGCCGTGTTCGTGCCCGTGCTGACGATCGAAGAAGAAGCGGGGCAGCTCTTCCGCGACATCTCTATCGCAATCGTTGCCTCGGTGACGCTCTCGCTTGTTGTATCGATGACGGTCATCCCCGCAGCGTGCTCGCGCTGGCTGCGTCCGAGGCCCAAGAACCCGAGCAAGATTCGCCTCGTGTCCGAGCATCTCTTCGGCTTGAGTGATCTGTTCTCGAAAGTCAACGAGCTCGGCGCGAATCTCGTCCGCACGCTGAACAAGGGCGTCATGGGCTGGACCTTCCGTCCGGCGATCATCATCGTCATGACCGTCGCGAGCCTCGTCGCCGCCAAGCTGCTCATCCCGCCGATGGACTATCTGCCAGCCGGCAACCGCAACCTCGTGTTCGGCGGTCTGCTCATCCCGCCCGGTCTGAGCCTCGAGGAGAAGGTCGACTTCGCCGAGCGCATCGAGGCGAACGTCAAGCCCTACCTCGTTGGTGTCAGCGATCCGTCGACGCTGAAGCCCATCCCCGTCGCGATGGGCGAGCACAGTTTCGAGTACGAGCCCGTGCAGGTTGAGAACTTCTTCATCGGCGCGTTCGGTGACATGATGTTCTGCGGCGGCGTGAGCGCCAACGAACGCGTTGTCGTTCCGATCGGTCAGCTCCTCACCAACTCCATGAACGGGCTCCCCGACACCTACGGCGGTGCGAGCCAGGCGTCCATCTTCGGACGAGGTGTCGGTGGCGGCAACACCGTTGACATCGAGATCATGGGGCCCGACCTCGATCGCGTCGTCCGTGCCGCCCAGGCGGTTTTCTACGCGGCTGCGGGCAATGAGGAATACGGCTACGGCCGTGTCCGCGCCGAACCGTCCAACTACAACCTGGGTCAGCCCGAGTACAAAGTCGAGCTCACCCGTGAAGCCCGCGAACTCGGTATGCGGCCGCTCGACGTGGGTGTAGCGGTTCGCGGTCTCTTCGACGGCGCATTCGTCGACGATTACATCCTCAACGGCGAAGCGGTCGACATGGTCGTTCTCCCGTCAGGTGGTCAGCTCGATTACCTCGAGCAGATGGCCACTATCCCGGTCGCCACGCCCGCCGGTCCGGTCGTGCCGCTCGACACGCTCGTCGAGGCGCGCGGCGGACTGGCGCCGCAATCGATCATGCGCATCCAGGAACTCGCCGCCGTGCGTCTGCTGATCACTCCGCCTCCCGGTCGGGCCGTGCAGGACGTCATGGAACAGATCGAGAACCAGTTCATCGGGCCCGCACGCGACGCCGGCCTCATCGACCGCACGATGCGCGTGCGTCTCGAAGGCACCGCAGCCAAGCTCGACGAGGTCCAGACCGCGCTCTTCGGCAAGGGCGACGGCTCGGCTAGCTTCGGCGCTGCTTCATCCGCGGCCCACTACATCGCCTACGGCCTCATCGCCATCGGGTTCCTCGTCGCCGGCTACGGCTTCGTCCGCGCGATCGGATCAGGCAAGGCCGCCTTCGGCTACGGCGGCTTCGGCGCACTCGTGATCCTTGGTGTGATCGGTTTCCTGATCTTCGGTGTCGCCGAGATGCCCCAGCTCATGATGGCCAAGTTCATCTGGTCGCTCGTCGTCGTGTACCTGCTCATGTGCGCGCTCTTCGAGAGCTTCGTCTACCCGTTCGTCATCATGTTCAGCGTGCCGCTCGCCGTCGTCGGCGGGTTCGCGGGCCTCGCCTGGGTGCACGCCTCGACGAAGGCCAACCCCGTCATGCCGGTGCAGCAGCTCGATGTGCTCACCATGCTCGGCTTTGTCATCCTCGTCGGAGTCGTTGTGAATAATGCGATCCTGCTCGTTCACCAGGCGCTCAACTTCATGAAGGGCGTCGCCGAGGAAGGCGAAGCGCCGATCGATCCGATGTCGCCGGCCGAGGCGATTGCCGAGAGTGTTCGCACGCGCGTCCGACCGATCTTTATGAGCACGATGACCTCGGTCGGCGGTATGCTCCCGCTCGTGCTGATGCCGGGCTCGGGCTCGGAGATGTATCGCGGCCTCGGCTCCGTCGTCATCGGCGGACTGATGGTCTCGACCGTCTTCACGCTGCTGCTTGTGCCCCTCATGTTCGGACTCGTCATCGACATGTCCAGGGGCCTTGCGGCTCTGCTCGGGCGTCAGCCCGCCGAACTCAGAGCGCAGAGCGGGCCCGCGATGGGCTGATCGGCATCGGCTAGTGCTTTACGGCTTCGCGTCGGGTGCGAGCGACAGCGGCGGCTTGGCCCAGTGCAGCTTGTTCGCCAGCGTCTGCCAGTAGTTGCCCAGCGGGTTGACGACCAGACGCACCGTGTCCGACGACCGCGTGATCAGCACGCGCTCGTCGGCTCTGATGCGCCGCTGGATCTGACCGTCGAGCACGAGCGTCGTGCCGCCGCTCTCTTCCTCGTCGTTGATCTGGATGGGTGCGATCTCGATCGAGCTGTCGCCCGGCACCGCGATCGTACGGAACGCGAGCGAGTGCGCCGCGATGGGCGTGATGAGCGTCGTGTCGACGTGCGGGTGCACGATCGGCCCGCCCGCCGAGACGTTGTACGCCGTCGAACCCACCGCCGTCGAGACGATGATCCCATCGCCCCGCACCACAGGCCCGATCGAGCCGTCGATGCGGATCGCCAACTCGATGACGCGGTAGGGGGGGCCGGCCGTGATGACCGCCTCGTTCATCGCGAACCCGATGTGCTCGAGCCCGTCCTTGTGCGTGCGGATCTGCGCGCGGAGCAGGTTCACCTCACGTGTACGCAGCGGCCCGCGACCGAAAAGCTCTGTCGCCTGCTCACGCACCGCGTCGAGGTCGAACTCAGCCAGGAACCCGAGCTTGCCGACATTTACGCCGAGCACCGGCACGTTCCGACCCGCGAACCGTCGGCCTTCCCCGAGCAACGTGCCGTCGCCCCCGAGCACGACGATCAGGTCCGCTTGTTCGATTTCCTTTGGTGGCTCGGCGTCACCCGCCGCGACTTTGGTGAGCAGGCTGCCGTGCTTCTCGATCAGCGCTGTCAACTCGCCAGCCACGCGCTCCGCGTCGGGCTTGTCGGTGTTGACCACAAGGAGCGTCGATCGACGTGTCTCGGGCATGGGCCGCCTTTCGCGTGGGGGCTCGTGGGGCACTCTGCTCGCCGGCTAGCGTGCTGGGCAGTCTACCGGGAGGCCCGCTCGCGGGTTGACTTGGCCTCGACCTCGCGCTCAGGGGCGATTTTCGCCTCACTCCGCTCAAGCAAAGTCAGGATCGCCCGCTTGATGCCCGCCGCGTCGAGGCCCGTCTCGGCGAGCTGCTTGCCCCGCCCGTCCTGACGCACCCAGGCGTCCGGCATCGCAAGCCTCATCACGCGCGACGCGTCAAGCCCCATCTCATTGCCCGCCTCGATCACTGCCGAGCCGAAGCCGCCGATCGGGGAGTGCTCCTCGACCGTGATCACCGGGATCCGGCGCTCGAGCAGCGTCCTGACCAGCGCTGTATCGATCGGCTTGGCAAACCGCGCGTCGTAGACCGCGACCGTGCAGTCCTCGCGCAGCTCGCCCGCAGCCTTCACCGCAGCGATCGCCGGCGTCCCAAACGCCAGCACCGCCGCATCAACCTTGTCCTTCGTGACGTCGATCTCGCGCGTCAGATTCCGCGCCTTGCCCAGCTCGAAGGCTGGGCACTCCTCGCCTGCGAACAGATCCGAGACGTTGTCACGCGGATAGCGCACGCTCGACAGGCTCTCGTCCCACGTACGCATGAACTCGAGCGCCGCCTTCAGGCTCGGCTCGTCCATCGCCGCCATCACAACCGCCTCGGGCAGCGTGCGCAGGAGCGCCGTGTCGCAGAACCCATGATGCACCGCGCCGTCGCCGCCCACGAGCCCCGCGCGGTCGAGGCAGAGACGCACGGGCAGACCCTGCAGCGCTGCCTCCTGGAACGCCTGGTCGAACGCCCGCTGGAAGAACGTCGCGTACACCGCCATGAAGGGCCGGAACCCCGTCTTGGCGAGCCCCGCCATCATGTCGAGCGCGTGGCTCTCACAGATGCCCGTGTCCCACACACGCTCCGGGAACTGCTTGAGCGCCGCCGTCAGACCCGTCCCGTCGGGCATCGCCGCGGTGCAGGCGACCACACGCTCGTCGCGCTCGATCACGTCCAGCATCGCCTCGCCGAACGCGGTCGTGAACGAACGACCGTCGCTCTTCACCTCGACTCGGCACCCACGCGCCGCGTCCCCATCCATCGTGAAGGGGCTGGGCGAATGGAACTTCGTCGCGTCGCTCTCGGCGAAATCGAGCCCCTTGCCCTTGGTCGTCTTCACGTGCAAGACCATCGGGAGCTCGAACTCGCGGGCTTCCGTCAGGAACTCGATCAGTTCGGGCAGGTTGTGCCCGTCGATCGGACCGACCGTGAGCAAACCGAAGTGCTCGAACCACGAGTTCTCGGCGATCATCGCCTTGGTCGCCTCGCCCGTGCGGTGGTACGCGTCACGGATGAGCGACCCGCCCGGCAGGCTCTCGAGGATCTTGGCCGCCGACTTCTTAAAGTCCGTGTACGTGTGGCTCAGCCGCACGCGGTCGAAGTACTGCGCCATCGCGCCCTGCGGCTTTGCGATGCTCATCCCGTTGTCGTTGAGCACCACCAGGAACTGGCGCTTGAGTGTGCCCGCGTTGTTGAGTCCTTCCATCGCGACGCCGTTGACGATCGAGGCGTCGCCGATGAGCGTCACCACGCGCCGCCCGTCCGGGTTCTTCTTCTTGTCGAACGATTCACCCGCGAGCCTATCGCCCCGCGCGACACCGACGGCCGTCGAGATCCCCGTTCCCGCGTGCCCGACGCTGAACAGGTCGTAGGGCGACTCGTTGGGCTCCGGGAAGCCCGACATCCCCTCGCTCGTGCGCAGCTTGCCCAGCATCGGGTACCGCCCGGTGAGCAGCTTGTGCGGGTAGCACTGGTGCCCGACATCGAACAGCAGGCGGTCGTGCCCGAAATCGAACACGTAGTGCATCGCGATCGTCAGCTCGACCACGCCCAGGTTCGGCGCCAGATGCCCGCCAGACCTCGATACCTGCCCGATGATCGCCTCGCGGATCTCCGCAGCCAGTTCGGGCAGCGCGCTCACGGGCAGCTTCTTCAGGTCCGCGGGCGTCTTGATGCTCGGAAGATGCTTCATGGATCTCTCTGCTCTCGGCTCGCCGGCGTGCCCGGCCCGAAACGTATCGCTCTCCAACCCGCATTGTTCGCTAATCGCACCAAGCCCGTGCGTTTTCAATTTCTACTGAAAGAATTGTAGCACATTCGGACAGCCTGTGCCGTGAATCAGGGCCGTTATCGGTCCCTCAACGCCATCTGCCGGGCGATCGACCCGAGCGTCGCCCCTCGCTCGTCCAGCACCGCGATCGCTCGCTCTGCCTCACCCAGAAGACGCGCGACCTCCGCCCGCGTTCCATCCACCCCAAGTAGCCCGGGGTACGTCAGTTTGCCTGCCTGGGCATCCTTGCCCGTGCGCTTGCCGATCTGCTCGGCACTCTGCTCCACATCAAGGAGGTCGTCCACCGCCTGGAACATGTGCCCGACCGCGTCGGCGTACGCCGTCAGCGCTTCGAGTTGCTCGGTGTTTGCCCCGCCGCAAATCGCTCCCATCCGCGCCGAGGCCCGGATCAGCGCCCCCGTCTTGTTCACGTGGATGCGCTCAAGCCGACGCCGATCGTCCGGCTCGGGGTCGAGCCCCGGCATCGTGTCGTAGACCTGCCCCGAGATCATCCCCGCGCACCCGCGCGTGAGCTCTTGCACCAGCGCCACCCGCGCCGAGTCGCTCGCGTCCGATTCGAGCAACGCCGCGAACGCCAGGTTCAGCAGCGCATCGCCCGCCAGGATCGCCATCGCTTCATTCGTGTGGACGTGCAGCGTCGGCCGCCCGCGCCTCAGGTCATCATCATCCATCGCGGGCAGATCGTCGTGCACCAGGCTGAACGCGTGCACGAACTCGACCGCCGCCGCTGCGGGCAGGCATTTCCCCGCATCCCCGCCCACCGCCTCGCACGCGAGCCAGACGAGCAGGGGCCTGAGGCGTTTCCCGCCGCCGAGCACGGCGTACGCCATCGCCTCGCGCAAACCCGCGGACAAATCCCCGCCGAGCCCCGCGCCCCCGATGAGCCGCTCGAGCTCCGCTTCGATCCGCGTCAGAGCGGCCTTGTGGTTGTCCGAAATCGTGGAGATATCGCGGTCCTTTGCGTTTGGACGCCCGTGTTCGCCCGGCCGCCGCGGGAACAGTACGATCCGCCCATGGCCGGGGCGATCCAGCAAGCGAGCGAGTTCTTCCATGCCTCGGGGTGGGTCGCCTGGCCCCTGTCGGCACTCAGCGTTGTCTCGCTCGCGCTCTGCATGGAGCGGGCCGTCTACTTCGCCGGCCTCCGCAAGTCGCTCCGCCCGGAGCGCGTCGCCCGCGTCTCGCAGGCCCTGCGCACCGGCAACGAGACCGTCCTCGCCCGCGAATCGGGTTCGGGGCTCCTCGGGCGATTCGTCTCGGCGCTCCTGGATGGCTCGACCCAGGGCCCTGCCCAGGAGAGCACCGTGCTCGCCGCCGCCGAGCAGGTCCGCCCGAGCCTTGAGCGGTACCTCTCCTTCCTTTCGACCGCGATCACCGCAGCCCCGATGCTCGGGATCCTGGGCACCGTCACGGGCATCATCAAAAGCTTCGGCCTGCTCGGGAGCGCCGAGCGTGTGACGGACACCGCCGCGATGGCGGTGGGCATCTCCGAGGCGCTCTACACGACCGCCTTCGGGCTGGTCATCGCGCTCTTCGTGCTCTTCCCGTATAACCACTTCCGCAAATCAGCGGACCGGGCGCTCGGCGTACTGGAAACAGTGGGGGCTGCAGCGGTCGAGGGCTCGACGCGCCGGGCGAACTGAAAGCGAAACACGATCAGGCCGACGCGTGCTTCTGGAGGAGTTCGTAGATTTCTTCGGGCGTCTGTGCTGCGTAGATCTTCTCGCGGAACTCGGCTTCCATGTGGAGCCTGCTGATCTTGGCGAGGGCCTGGATGTGGTCGCTCACCTGATCGGGCCTGCTCGCCAGGAGAACGACGAGGCGGACGGGCTTGCCGTCGACGGACTCGAAGTCGATCGGCTCGGCGGGCTTGCCGATGGCCATCGCCATGTCCTTGAGCACGTCCGACTTCCCGTGCGGGATCGCAAGGCCCTGCCCGATGCCGGTCGTCCGCGTCTGCTCGCGGGTCCAGACGGCTTCCTGAAGCGTCGGGGCGTCCGAGACCTGCCCCGCCTTGGCGAGCGCCTCAACCAGCTCGTTGATGACCTCGTGCTTCTCGGTCGCCTGGAGCGGCGCGAGGATGCATTCCGGGGTGATCAGATCCGTCAGTTTCATGCAGGTGGTCTCGGTCTCGGGGCCGGCGGGGTTCTGGAGGGGGGAGTCTACCCGCCTCGCCCGCGTCTGGGGCCGAGCAGCACGCTGTACGAGCCGTCGACCGTGGATTCGGGAGTTCCCCCGGTGCGAGGAAGTGTCGCCCGTTCGCAACCGACAAGCAATCCGAACCGCTCCGAGGCCCACTTGGCCTGTTCGTGGTTCTCTTCGCGGTCCACGCTGCACGTTGCATACAGGATCACGCCGTCCGGGGTGAGAAGATCGACCGCTTGTTCGATGATTTCGCGCTGAATACGGGACAGCCGCCCGATCGCCGCCGCGTCCGCGCGGTACCGCGCCTCCACACGACGACCCATCACGCCCGTGTTCGAGCAGGGCACATCGAGCAAGACCAGATCCGCGCGCCCACGCTCGGCCTGCTTGATCTCCGCCATGCTGCGCACACGCACGCGCTCATGACCCTCAAAGACCTTCGAAAGCGTTCGGTATCGATCCGTGTCGACATCCGTCGCGATGATCGTCGCCTCGGGGAAGACTTGCGCGAGCTGGCGCGTCTTGGTCCCCTGACCCGCGCACAGATCGATGATCCGCGTCGGCTTCAGGTTCCGAATCGACTCGACCGCCTCGCTCGAAGACGGGTCCTGCGCCCACACATCGCCCCGCGAAGCGAGCAGCGGGGCAAGTTCGTCTCTCGGCCCGATCCAGAGCGCGTGACCATCTCGCTCGTGGGGCTTGGTCCACCCGCTCGGGATGGGCTCCTGCGCGTGCGTGATGTTCAAAATCGTCGGCGGATTCGTCAGCGTCTGTGCGCACAGGGCCCGCACTTCTTCCTCGGTGTGCTGGTCGAGCAGCCTGTCGAGCAAACGCCTTGGCATGCTCGCTGCGACACTGAGCGTGCCCGCGGGGTGTTCGGGGAGCGACACGTACTTGAGCCTGCGCGAGCCATCGGGCAGAGGGATCGACTCGCGCGAGCCATCCCACGGGCCCATCCGCTGGCCCGCCGAGTCGGCCACGCGCCGGAGCACCGCGTTGACGATACCCGCGGCTCCCGGCCTGATGCGGCGCTTGGCCCACTCGACGGCTTCGTTGAGCGCCGCGTGCGCCGGGATGCGATCCATCAGGACAAGCTGGGCAGCGCCGACGATCAGCACCGCCCGCAGCGCGGGCTCGAGTTCGGAGAACGGACGCTTCAGGCCCTGCTGCACCAGGAACTCGAGCGTGAGCCAACGCCGGATCGACGCGTCGTAGAGCGCGTGCGCGAGGGCGGCGTCGCGGTCGTCGAGGGCCTTGGTGTCCAGTTCGATGGGCTCGAAGGCCGGGTATCGCTCGGCCTGCGCACAGATCGCGTCCAGCACCACGCCCCTCGCCGTCGGCTTGGGAGCGTTATGGTTTCGCGGTCGGCGCTTGGGCGCACTGTTTCGGCGGGGGCTCGGCACGGGGCGAGTGTAGGGGCATCGCGGCATGGCGACGGATTCCGACAGCAGGGCTCACGCGGGGGGCGAATCGCCCGCGTGCCTGGGCCTGCTCGGCGCGATGCGGATCCGCAAGAAGCTCATCATCCTCCACACCACCTTCTCGATCGTGCTCGGCGCGGTCCTGCTCGTCACACTCCGCCCGGGGGCGTCGGCGGTCATCGCGAGGGCCGAGTCGAGCCAGGCGCTCGCGGTGCTCTCGATCCTTGATCGCGAGGGTTGGTTCGCGGGGGGCGGCGATCTGCCAAGCCAACTCGAAGACGATCAGAATTTGACGATCCGCGTCGGGTCGGCGGATGAACTCGGACTGTCAGCCAAAGCCCGGGCAGCGGAGGAGTACCCAGGCATCGCGCGCGCGGACGCGAACGGCTCATCAGCGGTGATGCCTCTTGCCGTCTCAGACAGGGCCGAGCCGCGGTACGCGATGGTGACATCGCGGATACCCGATGCCAGAAGCGCCGTGCTGCAGCTCTACGGCTTTACGGTTGTGGCGATCCTGGCGATGTACGGGCTCATCGCGGCGATCCTTGAGTTGTTCGTTTTGCCGCAGAATGTCTACAGCCCGATCTCGCGTCTGCTCGAAGCCGACCAGGCGGTGCAGGACGGCGACGCGACGGCCGAGCTCATCGACGAGCAGCACATCCCGGCGGACGAGCTCGGCGCGATCATGCGCTCGCGGAACGAGACGGTGCGGTCGCTGCGTCAGCACGAGCATGATCTCGCCGATGCGCTCGGGCGGTTCGAGATCGTGGCCGCGGATCTCAAACGCAAGAACCACCTGCTCGAGAGCGCCAAACGCAACCTCGCCGATGCGGATCGGCTTGCGAGCCTTGGCATGCTCTCTGCGGGGATCGCGCACGAGCTGAATACGCCGTTGACCGTCGTGAAGGGTCTCGTCGAGAAGCTCGATGCTTCCGGTGGGACAGGGCTGAGCGAGGCCGAGGCGAGGCTTCTGGTGCGCGTGGTGGGGCGGCTTGAGCGGCTGGGTGAGAGCCTGCTCGACTTTGCACGCGTGCGCCCGCCCGAGACGAGGCCGACGAAACCAGCGAGCGTGATCGAGGAAGCGATGACGCTCGTGCGTCTCGACCGTGAGGCGAAGTCGGTGGAGCTGACCAGCTCGGTGTCGGATCAGCTGGTGATCGCGTGCGACGCGGACCGGATGGTGCAGGTGTTCGTGAATCTGATCCGAAACGCTGTGGACGCGGTGACGAGGGGCGATGGCATTCGGCAAGTGGAGGTTTCGGCGGCGTTGTTCGAGCGTGACGGCTCGGAGTGGGTGAGCATCAAGGTCTCCGACACCGGGCCCGGGATCGATTCGTCGCTCATCGAGTCGCTGTTTGAGCCGTTCGTCTCCACGCGTCTCGATGCCAAGGGCACCGGGCTCGGGCTCGCCGTTGCCGAGGGGATCGTTCGTGAGCACGGCGGCGTGATCCTGGCGCACAACCGTTCTGATGGCCCCGGCGCGGTCTTTGAGGTCGTGGTGCCCGTTGTGCCGCCGGGCGATGGCTCGGCGCCAGGCGGCGAGAGCCGGACTCCCGGTAGACTGGAGTCGCCGATGAGACCGAGTGAGGGGGAAAGCCATGTCTGATCGCAAGGAATCGGCTTCGACTCCGTCGATTTCTCTGGCTGTCGCGGTGCTCGACGACGACACGGATTTCCTCGAGTTCGTCACAACCATGCTCGGGGACAAGGGGCACCGTGTGTCCACGTCGACCGAGCCCGATGAATTGATCGAACTCTGCGAGGAATCGCTCCCGGATGTCGTCCTGCTCGATATGAACATGGGCCGGCACTCGGGGCAGGAGGTGCTCGCGCAGCTGCGCGAGCGCTGGCCCCGGCTCTGCGTGATCGTGGTGACGGGCTACCCCTCAATGGACTCGATGCGCGAGACGTTCAAGAAGGATGTGTTCGATTATCTCGCCAAGCCCTTCTCGGCCGAGCAGCTTGAGGGCGTGCTCCAGCAGGCGGCCGAGTCGTTCGGGCTCGGGCTTCGGCCGCAGGACCGTCTGCGGACAGAATTGGGCCGCCAGATCCGCCTTGCGCGGGCCGATCGAGGCTGGACGCTCAAGGATCTCTCCGAATCGTCTGGCGTGAGCGTAAGCCAGCTCAGCTCGATCGAGCGGGGCACGCACCTGCCGAGCCTTGATTCGCTCGTGCTGATCGCGGGGGCGCTTCAGCACAATCCTTCTGCATGGCTCGCATCGGCGGGGTTCTAGCGGGCCCGGCTTGCCCAGGTTCACGAAACAGGTTGACTGGGCAGGTGCGGGGGGCTTTCGTCCTGCACGATGACCCAGCTGGCCGGCGCACCGAATCAGACCTCCGGACCCGTCCATACCGGCGTCGAGAATTCGTCGCGCCCGCGAGCGCTGCTTTTCTGCTCGTTCGAGCCCTCGGGCGATGACCACGCCTCGACCGTGATCGCCGAGCTCAAAGCGCGTCACCCGGATCTCAAGATCTACGCATGGGGCGGGCCCCGCATGGCCGCGGCCGGCGCGGAGGTCGTCGAGCAGACCGGGCGCGACGCGGTGATGGGCATGCCGGGCCTTGCCAAGATCCAGGAGCACCGGCGGATCAACGAGCGGATCGAGGCGTGGATGGACCGCAACCCGATCGCGGCGTTCGTCGCGGTCGACTCGCCCGCGGCCAACTTTCCGATCTGCAAGCTCGCCAAGAAACGCGGCATCCGCGTGGTGCATCTCGTGGCGCCGCAGGTCTGGGCGTGGGGGAAGTGGCGGGTCAAGAAGCTGCGCAGGCTGACGGACATGGTGCTGTGCTTGTTGCCATTTGAGGAGAAGTGGTTCGAGGGCAAGGACGTGCCTGCCAAATTCGTCGGGCACCCACTCTTTGATATTCCTCTTGATGATGCAGCCCTCGATGCCGCAGCAGCCAGGATGCCTCAGGGCTCGCCGAAGATCGCGCTCTTGCCCGGATCGCGCCCCAAGGAGCACCTGAACAACTTCCCGATCCTGCTTGAGAGCTTCAAACGACTCAAGGCCGATCGACCGGAGACCGTCGGTGTTGTGGCCGCGACGACTCCCGAGGTCGCCGAGAGCCTGCGCGAGACTGCAAAATCGCTCGGCGGCTGGCCCGACGGGCTGAGTATGGAAATCCGCTCGACAGACGCGGTGGTGCGGTGGTGCGATCTGGCGCTGGTGGTCAGCGGGACTGTTACGCTGCAGATCGCGCGCCAGCAGAAGCCGATGGTGATCGTCTACAAGACGGGTCGGCTGTTCTACGAGCTGGTCGGACGCTGGATTCTCACGGCGCCGTTTTTCACGCTGCCTAATCTCATCGCAGGCCGACGGATCGTGCCCGAGCTTGTGCCACACTTTGGCGACGCCGAGCCGATCGTGCAGGAGGCATCGCGCCTGATCGAAGATGAATCACTCGCCGACCAGCAGCGTCAGGAACTCTCGAAGGTGGTTGAGAAGTTCGCACACCTCGACGCTTCGGTTCACGCGGCCGATGCGATCGAACGCGTCGCCGGTTTGCGCGCTCAGGCAGTCTAGGGATAGCTTGGTGCCACTACACATCTCCGATGGGTAGTGTTCGTATCATCCAACGTGAATCACCATGCATCGGAGATGCATGGTGGCACCGGCCTACCTAGTCATCTCCGCCGCAGCGGACCGGGATCATGCACACGGCGGCGACAGTATTGCCGATGCGCTCGTCGATCGGGACGACGCGGACGATCGGTTCGCGGATGGGCAGCGACTGATCGAGCCACTTGTGCGCCGCGATCTGGAGGTCGTGCCTTGCGGTGGGCTCGTCCTGTGCGAATAGGATGAGCGTGGCGGCGGCGAACTCGATGGCTTTCTCTCGCGAGAGCTTGCGGATATCGACCGCCGGGCCCCGGACGACGCCGGTGGTGTACGCGGTGTTCGCGATTGGTACTCCCGCGACAAACTCGTACTGGCCGCAGACCTTGAGCTCGATCCACAGCGCGTCCTCGGACGCGGTGCCGGCGAGGGCGGCGGCCTGCTCGGCGACCGGCGCGAAGAGCGTGCCCGCGAGCTCGTGCTCGCGCCGGTCGACCTCGACGGGGTCGATCAGGACGCCGGCGGGATCATGGGTGAGGACGAGGTCGCAGCGTTCACGCTCGGAGTTGCGTGGACGGGCTCGTTTGGGAGTGGGGAAGTGGTGCTCGCGAAGGACACCCAGTCCACAGCGGGAGAAATACGAGGCGATGACGGGGTGCAGGGCGGTTTCGTCGAGGGCGTCGACTCCGGCAACGGCGTCCTCGGCCCGGAGCCGGAGGTTCTCCGCCATGACGGATTCTGCCATGAAATCAGCGATCTGGTCGATGGACCACACGCAGACAGGGTATCTGAGTGCTCGTGTGTTGCACGCGGCGGGACTTTGCGTCATCATGCCGGGCCTCACGGGCTCTTCACACATTCAGAAGGAATCGATGCATGGACAGTCTCTGGGGATTTCTTGACACTCTCAACGGCATTATCTGGCACAACTACGTGCTCTATGTCGTGCTCGGAGTCGGCGTCCTGTTCACAATATGGTCGGGCCTGGGGCAGTTCAGAGCGCTGACCCACGGCGTATCTGTGGTCCGAGGCAAGTACGACGACAAGAACGACCCCGGCGCGATCAACCACTTCCAGGCGCTGTCGGCTGCTCTCTCGGCGACGGTCGGCCTCGGCAACATCGCGGGCGTGGGCACGGCTGTCGCGCTCGGCGGGCCCGGCGCGGTCTTCTGGATGTGGATGGTCGGTCTGTTCGGCATGGCGCTCAAGATGACCGAGGTCACCCAGTCCATGCTCTACCGCAACACCGATGACCCCGAGAACCCCCACGGCGGCCCGATGTTCGTCGTCAAGAAGGGCATGGAGAAGATGGGGCTCGGCGCGCTCGGTTCGGCGATCGGCGGCATCTTCGTCGTCACGCTGCTGATCTCGACGATCACCGGCGGCAACATGTTCCAGGCTTGGTCCGTCGGCGAGATCACCGAGAACTATTTCCAGGTTCCCTCGGTCGTGACGGGCATCATCCTGGCGCTCCTCGTCGGCATGGTGATCCTCGGCGGCATCAAGCGCATCGGCGCGGTGGCCGGCCGGATCGTGCCGCTGATGTGCGGCATGTACTTCATCGCGGCCGTCGTGGTCATCCTCATGAACATCGGGCAGATCCCCGACCTGCTCAAGCTGATTGTGGTCGAGGCGTTCAGCCCGTCTAAGGCCGAGGGCGCGTTCCTCGGCGGCACCGCGGGCTATGCGCTGCTCTGGGGCATGAAGCGGGCGCTGTTCAGCTCGGAATCGGGCCAGGGTTCCAGCCCGATCGCTCACTCGGCGGCCAAGACCGACGAGCCCGTGCGCGAGGGTGTGGTCGCGGGCCTCGAGCCGTTCATCGACACCATCGTGGTTTGCACGCTGACCGCCCTCGTGATCCTGTCGTCGGGCGCTTGGAACCGCGGCCCCGAGGCGAATTTCGTCCAGCCCCTGCGTGCCGTCGCGCTCGATGCCGACGGCAACGGCGAGCAGGATCTCAACGGCGACGGTGTCCCGCTCTGGACGATCTCGCAGGTCGGCATGGAGCCCGGGTATTCGTCGCTTCCCGAGCGGTCGGAAGATGCCGCCAAGATTTCCGGCAAGTTCCGCGGCGGTGAGACGGTGTTCGTCATCGTCGAGGCGCACATCAACGGCAACTCGGGTCTGAAGCTGCACAAAGTGACCGGAACCGCTGTGGTCGATCAGAACGGCGACCGCGTTCGCGTCGAGTGGCCCACGACAACCGGCAGCGCGTTTGCGTCATCCGAGACACCGGTTATCACGAACGGCGGTGCCGATCTGTATGTGGATTATCCCGGGCCCTCGCTGACCGGATACGCGTTCGACACCGCGATCCCGGGCCTCGGCAAATATCTTGTGACGCTCGCGGCCTGGCTCTTTGCGATCTCGACCATGATCTCGTGGTCTTACTACGGCGAGCAGGGCGTGGTCTTCGTCTTCGGCGAGAGCAAGATGGTCAGCTTCGTTTACAAGATCATCTACTGCGTGGCGATCGTGGTTGCGGCGTACGGCTTCATCCAGACCGATGCGCAGCTCGACTCGCTCACCGCGCTCGGTACGGGCGTCATGCTCTGGGCCAACATCCCGATCATGCTGATCTTCGGCAGCCAGGCGATGAAGGCGTTCCGCAGCTACTTCAAGCGGATGAAGGCTGGCGAGGATCAGCCGCACGAGGCACCGCCCATCGTCGATGTGGTCGAAGGCCACGACGTCGAGTGATGATCGCAAACACCTGAATGATCGCGGCCGGGCCTTCGGGCTCGGCCGCGTTTCATTTTGGGTTTACTCGACGACTTCGCCGTCCAGAGCGCCGGCGAGGCGGTGGATCTGCTCGTGGGCGTGGACGAGGGCCGCGGTGCGCGTTTTGTTCATCACGGACTTGTGCAGCCACGGCAGCGGCAGGAGCGTCAGCGGCAGGTACCAGGCGTAGGTGATCCAGGTCTGGTTGGGGTACCAGCCGAACCAGGTGTTGAGGAGCGAGTCGGTGAAGATCACGCCGGGCCAGACGGTGAAGGCCATCACGCCCCAGAAGATCGCTGGGGACTTGGCCTTCAGTTTGGCCGCGAATCGCACCTCGCCCGATTCGTGCGTGGCGACGAGTCGGTAGTCGAACGGGTTGCCGAAGGCGGCGCACTCGAACAGGCCGCCCTCGGGGCGCGGTTTGAAGCCGGGCAGCTTGCCGCGCTCGCTTTGTCGCGCTGCTCGCTTGAGGACGTCCTCGGTTGTGAGGCTCGTCTTGATGCGTGGGAGGCTCGCGAGCATCTGCCGGATCTGGGCCGGGCTCGGCTTGGCGGGGGCCTGATCGCTTTGCGTCTGCTCGTCGCTCATGGGGCCAGAGTGTATCGGCCCGCGCAAGGGGTACACTCCGATCGGACCCGGAGAAAGGAGCAAGATGCCGCTGTGATCCGCTCAATCCGGGATCTGTTGCGGGATCGTGGCCGCACCATGACATAGGTGCCGTAGATGAGAAGGAATTGAGTTGAGATCCTGTCCTAGCGTACCGCGTGAAGACCACACTCCCAGCCCCGGACCTTTCTGACGAGAAGATCCTCCGCTTCGTCTGCGGCATCCGTCCATGCCGAAAGGGCGGGCTGCGCCTCGAACGCGACGAAATCGCGGGCAAGCCGATCGTGCACAACTACGGCCACGGCGGCTGCGGCGTGACGCTCGGGCCGGGGGGCGCCGAGGAGGTTGTGCGTCTGGTCTCGGTGGCTGCAAAGCCGGGCGATTCGGTCGCGGTGCTCGGTGGGGGGGTGACGGGGCTGACCTCGGCGCTGGCGCTCCTGCGGGCGGGCTACGGCGTGCGTGTGTACGCCGAAACTTACGCGCTCGAGACGGTGAGCAACATCGCGGGTGCGCTCTGGCTCCCGACAGGGATCGACTTCCCGGAGCCCGGGCCCGCGCGGGACCGGTTCAATGCGCTGCTCCGCCGATCGCACGAGCTCTTCAAAGCGATGGACGCGGCCCGGTGGGGCGTGAACGAGTACGACGTGTACGAACCGATCGACACCGAGGATCATCCGGAGTACTTCGAGTCCGGCGCGATCACGCCGCCAAGGCCGATGGACGCGAGCGACCCCGACGTGCCCGGGCTCGGCGAGGGGCGCGTATTCCGCACGCTTTTCATCGATACGCCGAGGTTCCTTGCTGAGCTCGTCGATGACATCGATCGCCTCGGCGGCGAGCGTGTGACGAGGAGCTTCGGCTCGATCAACGACGTGACAGCGCTCGGTGAATCTGTCGTTGTGAATTGCCTTGCGATGGGCAGCCGGCGGCTCTTCGGGGATGAGTCCATGTACCCGGCGCGTGGATTGCTCGTGCACATGCAGCCGCAGGAGCTGGCGTACATCTATCACGACGGCTACCGGTACATGTTCCCGCGTCAGGGAGCACTGGTGCTGGGCGGGTGCTTCGAGCCGGGTGAGACCGAGCCGCCCGAGACGGACGATCCGTTCAGGCGGATCCTCGAACGCCACCGCGCAAGGTTCAGCTAGAGCGAAGGCCGCCAGCCCGCGAGCGTGAAGATCGGCGAGCCGATGGGTTTCTTGTGCGCACAGAACCCGAGATCCACGCGGCCCGCGAGGTCTCGGACGCGTTTGGCTTTCACCGGCACCGTCTGCCTGACGCGGTCCGTCCAGACGAACCCGAACGACGCGAGCCGCCCGAGCTGCGTGAGCCCGGTCATGAGCGGGAGTTCCCTGCGTGCGCCGAGCATGAGCGAGGTGTGCACGATGTCGAACGGCTGATCGCTCTCGGACAAGAGCCGATCGAGCGTGCACTCGAACACCTCGGCGTCGGGATCGCGTTCGCGGAGCAACTCGCCCGCGACAGCGGACTCGACGAGCCGGGTGACATGAACGCCGATTCCAAGGTCGATGAAGAGACCAGCCGTGGGAAGGTCAATCGGGGAGAAGTCGAGCACTCGGAGCTGGTTGCCGCGAATGTCGCTCGGTGGCTTACGCATGAACGCTGAGAATCGGCGGACGACGGCCGTTTGCTCGCTCGGGGTCGTTTCGCGGAGCTTTGTATTGGTGCCGGTGTCGGCGTCCTTGCCGGTGGCGGTCAGTCGGAGCGTCGGCTGCGTCACTCCCCTAGGATAGGCGATGAACCGGACATCGACCGAAGGTCGCACTCCCGTTGAGGTCAAAGCCGTGGGATCCGAACCGAAATCCGGGGGCGAACTCGGCGAGGCGCTCACGAAGCGCGTGACGCTCCGCACGCTCCGCAAGTGGGCCGAGGCGGGCGAGCCCTTCGCCTGCCTGACGGCTTACGACGCGACGACCGCGCGCTGGCTCGAGCGCGCGGGCGTGCCCGTGCTGCTCGTCGGTGACAGCGGCGCTGAAGTCATCCTGGGTTTCGATCGCACGATCGACATGCCGCTGGATTTCTCGATCATCCTGACCGCTGCGGTTCGTCGCGGCGCAGCCAACGCGTTTGTGATGGCCGACATGCCCTTCATGAGCTACCAGGCGAGCGCCGACGAAGCGATGGTGAACGCCGGCCGATTCATGGTCGAGGGCCGGGCCGACTGCGTGAAGCTCGAAGTGGACGAAACGTTCGCGCCGCTTGTGGATCGCATGACGCGGGCGGGGATCCCGGTGTGTGCGCACGTCGGGGCGCGCCCTTCGACGGCGGCGCTCGCGGGCGGGTACGGCTCAGCCGGTCGTGTGGCGAAGGAAGCCGAGCAGATCGTCGCCGACGCCATCGCACTCGAGCAGGCCGGCGCGGTCTTGCTCCTGATCGAGGCGGTGCCGCCGGAGGTGACCGAATGTGTGCTCCGTGAGACGCGTGTTCCCATGATCGGGATCGGCGCCGGGCCTGCGTGTCATGGTCAGATCCTGGTGGTGCAGGATCTTCTTGGAATGACCGACGCCCCGCCGAGGTTTGCCGAGCGGTCGGCGTCGCTGGGTGTCGAGTACCAGAAGGCCGCGGCGGACTGGGTGAAGCGTGTTTCACACCGCGACATCGGGGGCAAGGGCTACACGATGCGTGACGGCGAGGTGGACCGTTTCTACAGCCAATAGGTCATGAGTCTGATCTGACCCCACCGATCCGGATGTCGTCTCTGGCGTGCCGGGCTCGGTCCGATAGACTGACCGCACGCGCCGATGGCGCGGATCAGCCGGGCGGGGTCGTTCGGTGTGGGTTCGCAACCGGATCGCAGGATCGGGCGAATCCTGTCAGGAACCGATGCTTTGACAGGCGATCGGTGTCGTGGTGGAAGCCGATGAAGGCCCCGCCGGTAGACAGAGAGCGTGCCGGGTCGCTGCGGGGCGGCTCGGGCGGTGGAGGGAGTCTCCATGCGGAAGTTTGTCGCGATCGGCCCGGCGCTCGTTGTGTTTCTCGCAGCCGCTGCGGTGCTGTTCGCTGGCCCCGCTGCGGTGCGACAGATGATCTTCGCGAGCACAACCGCCGAGGTGCTCCTCGCGCGCCAGTCGCTCGACTCCGACGACATTCTCTCTCGCATCGATCGCGCCATCTCGAACATCTCGACATCCGTCGAGCCCTCGATCGTGCACATCGAGGTGAACATCAGCGACACGGAAACCGACCGCAGCATGGGCTCATCCGGCGCGGGCTGGGTCTACGACACCGAGGGGCACATCGTCACCAATGCGCACGTCGTGAGCCGAGCCGATGTGATCCGCATCGAATTCGCCGACGGCCGGACAATGATGGGCAAGCTCGTGGCGTCGGATTCGTTCACCGACATCGCGATCGTCAAGATTGACCCGGGCGTCGGGCTGATCCCGATGCGTCGGGCGACGGGCGATCGCGTTGGTGTCGGCGAGCGGGTCTTCGCCTTCGGCTCGCCGTTCAACTTCAAGTTCTCGATGAGCGAGGGCATCATCTCGGGTCTCGGGCGCAACCCCGAGACGCGCGGGTCCGGCAACACCTTTACGAATTACATCCAGACCGACGCCGCGGTGAACCCCGGCAACTCGGGCGGGCCTCTGGTCGACATCCACGGCAAGGTTGTGGGCATGAACGTCGCCATCGCGACCGGGCGCAACAGCTCGGGTGACCGCGAGGGCCAGAGCGCGGGCATCAGCTTCGCCATCCCGCTTGCGGTGATCGAGAGCGTGGTGGACCAGATCATCGAGACGGGCCAGGTGCGTCGCGGATTGCTCGGCATCCGCGGTGGCGGGAACATCGCCGCGGAGATCCCGATCAAGGATCGAGAGGGCAACTTCCACGGCCAGGGCATCCTTGTCGGAGGTGTGACGCCTGGGCAGGCCGCTGACCGTGCCGGCATCCACGAGAACGACATCATCTCCGAGATCGACGGCAACCGAATCACGAAGTGGCACCAACTCCGCTCGATCGTTTCGACCGCCAAGCCCGACTCGTTGATCGATGTCACCGTCTGGCGTGACGGCGAGCCGATCGATTTCCAGGTCGCGCTCACCGAGTATCCGGAGGACGACCTCTTCGCCGCGAGCATCGAGCCGCTGCTCCAGAACGAGGCCGGGCTCATGATCAACGAATACCGCGACGGCGGGGGCTTGTACATCGCGCGTGTCACGAGGCGATCTGCTGCGGCTCGCGCCGGGTTCGTGCCCGGTCAAGAACTCATCAAGATCAACGGCGAAGATGTGATCGACCGCCTCGCGGCTTACGCAGCTCTCGGTCGCGCAGAATTTGTCTACGGTGAACCCGTGGAGTTCGAACTCATCGACGAGGACGGCATCCACCAGACGCTCACTCTGCGTCTGAATCGCTAACCGGTGATTCCGGTTTCTTCTCGACAGCAGTCAGCACAAGCGTCATCTCCGTGCCGAACTTCGGGATGCGGTCGTTGACGGCGAACCAGACCGGGTCGCCCATGTCCGAGTGCGGGCTGAGAACGGGCGTGCACCCGACGGTCTCGGTGCCGCCGAGTTCTGTGCCGAACGTGCAGAGCCCGACGACGGTGCCCTCGGCGCGGGCCATGTACCACTCCTCACCCGCGAACGTGCGCATGGACGAGCCGCCGAAGTAGAAGCGGGGGTTGCGCTCACTGAACAGCTCGCCCGTCTCGGAGTTCTTGATCCAGGTCGCGGGGTTTTCGATGACGGTTTTGCCTTCTTTCTCGTAGCGGAAACGAACCGAGAGTTCGGGCCCGGTCGGGTCGACGCGTTTGAGCGGCTCGTCCGCGCCAACGACCTCGATGTACCCGGGCGAGCCCGGTTCGAGCCCGAGCAGCAATAGGGCCGCGTGGACCTGTCTCGCCTCCGCGTTGAGCCTGATGAGCGCCTCGAAGTCGCGCACGCCGTGGGCTTCGGCGATGAGTTCGAGCATGACGTCGGGTGTGGATTCCTGGTGCGCGTCGATCGGGACGAAGCCCGACACCTCGACCGCCTTGGCGTCATAGTCAACGACGATGCCGGGAAAGGGCTCAACGCGTCCGGTGCGCTCGGTTTCGGGCTCGGGCTGGAGGAGGGCGAGAACTGCGGCAGCGATCGCGGTGATCATCAAAGCGAGTGTACCAGATCGCGGAACTGGTTCCCGCGGTCCTCGAAGCTGCGGAACTGATCGAACGACGCGCACCCGGGGCTCAGGACGACAGCTTCGCCTTCCTTGGCATTGCTCGCGGCGAGCCGCACTGCTTCAGAAAGCGTGCCAACCGGCTCGATGCCCGCGAGCCTGGCGATCGTTTCACCGGTCTGCCCGATGCAGTAGAGAGCTGCACTCTGGCGCACAAGGTCGGCGATGGGCGCAAGGTCCACGCCCTTGTCGCTCCCGCCCACGATGAGGTGCACGCGAGCCGGGCGCAGCGCTTCGAGCGCGAGTCGCGTGGCTTCGGGTGTGGTTGATTTGCTGTCGTTGTACCAGCGGACGCCCTTGTGCGTGCGCACGAGTTCGAGGCGGTGGGGGAGGCCCGCGAACTCGGCGATGCTCGCGAGGGTCCGTTCGCGATCGACGCCGAGTGCTTCGCACGCGGCGAGGGCAGCCGAGGCGTTGACGCGGTTGTGCGCACCGGGTGTCGCCAGTTCCGGGAGTGATGTGATAAGTTCAAGTCTCTGCGCACGTTCGTGGTCGGTGTCGACATTCGGTCCGACGAGGAGCATGCCCGAATCTTTGAGCATCTGCGCGATATTGAGTTTGCTCTGGGTGTAGTGCTCGACGGAGCCGTGCCAATCGACGTGGTTGGGGGTGATGTTGGTGATGAGGGCGACGTCGAGGAATCGGGTGCGTTCGGTGCATCCGGGCTGGGCGAGCCACCAGAGCATGGCGCTGGAGAGTTCGAGGACGACCGTTGCGTTTTCGGTGATGTCTTGGCCGAGCAGGCTCCCGCCGATGTTGCCACCGAGCAGGGCGTTTACGCCCGCGGATTTCAGCCCCGCGTGGATCATCGCGCTGGTGGTGCTTTTGCCCGACGAGCCCGTCACAGCGACGACTTTGCAGGATTCGGGGAGGGCGTCGATGACGAGTCCGATCTCCGTCGTCACGCGCACGCCGGCGGCCTGTGCCGCGCGCACGAACCGATTCTCCCAGGGCAGCTTTACCGCCGGGTTTGCGACGAGCAGGTCGCACGTCGTAAAGTCGCTCACGTTGTGCTCGCCGAGGCGAAGCGTGACCGCGCCCGAGTCGACGAGATCGCGGATCGCTTCGAGCGAGGACGTGAGCTTCTCGGCGGGGGCCATGTCGGTGACGAGGACGTCGCAGCCGAGCGCACAAAGGTGGCGGACCGCGCCGGCCCCGCCGCCGAAGGAACCGAGGCCCATGACCGTTGCCCGGCGTTCGTCCATGCATGACTCTAGTGCCGGCGCGCTTAGAGAAGCGCGAGCGGGTCGACGTCGACAGCGGTCTTGGTGTCGCTCAGCAGCACGCCGCGTTTACGGAGGGTCTGCATCGCGGTCTGGAGCTTGCCAGAGTCGGGGGCGGTCAGCTCGATGGCGATGCGGAAGTGGTCGGCGATGCGTTCGATCGGGCAGGGCATCGGGCCCATGAGCGAGATCAGGCCCCGCTCAACCATCTCCGACGCAGCGTCCGCGATCGTCTGAGCGCCCGCCCGGGCCTTGGCGAGGTCTTTGTCGCGGCAGACGATCCGCGCCATCCGCGTCGCGGGGGGCAACCCGATCGCCTTGCGGAGGGTGAGCTCTTCGTGCGCAAAGGTGTGGTAGTCGTGATCGGCTGCGAGCTGGATGGCGGGCGCGTCCGGCTCGAAGGTCTGGACAATCACCTCGCCCGGGAATTGGCCCCGCCCGGCTCGCCCTGCGACCTGAGAGACAAGCTGGAATGTGCGCTCGCCCGCGCGGAAGTCGGGGAGATTCAGAGCCGTGTCCGCCGAGAGCACACCGACCAAGCGGACGTTGGGCACATCGAGCCCCTTGGCGATCATCTGTGTGCCCAGCAGTACGCGGATCTCGCCCCGCGCGAATCGGGCGAGCGTCTCGAAGACCTCGCGTCCGGAGCGCATCGCGTCGGCATCGACGCGCACGAGCGTCTCGCCCGCGGTGAGGTGGCACACCTCGGGCATCGATTGCGTGAGAGCTTCGACGACTTCCTCGGCTCGCTGCGTTCCTGCGCCGAATTGACGCAGCTTGCTCTGGCAGTCGGGGCACTGGCTCGGCATTTTCTGCTCGGCGCTGCAGTGGTGGCAACGCACGTACCCGCCCGCTGCGAGCGAGGGCAGCTTGTGCAGGACCATGCGCGTCGAGCAGTGGTGGCACTGGAGCACCCAGCCGCACTTGGAGGATGTGCACCCCACAAAGCCCGCGAGCCCGCGTTTGTTGAGTAGCAGGACCGCCTGTCCGCCCTCGGTAAGAGTGCGCTGCAGGGCACGTTCGAGTGATGGACCCACGAGAAGCTCGGCGGGCGGCGCACAGTGGTGGAGATCCGCGTATTGGCGTCGCTCGGTGATCATGTCGACGATGCGGACCTTGGGGAGCTTGCCGCCGCCCACGCGTTCGGGGAGCTGCCAGAGCTTGGAGCGGCCCGCTTCGACGTTGGCCCACGATTCGAGCGAGGGCGTGGCGGACCCGAGCAGGATCGGGCAGCCGGCGGTGTGCGCCCGGACGATGGCGACGTCGCGCGCGTTGTAGCGGGGGAGCTGGTCCTGCTTGTACGACGAGTCGTGCTCCTCGTCGACGATGATGAGCCCGAGGTTCTCGATCGGGGCGAAGATCGCCGAGCGTGCGCCGACGACGACGCGGGCGCTGCCCGCGAGCACGCTCGCCCAGGCGCTGTTGCGCTGGGCGGCGGTCAGGCCCGAGTGCAGCACCGCGACGTTGGCGGCGCCGAGACGTGACTGCACACGCCCGGCGGTCTGGGGCGTCAGCGCGATCTCGGGCACGAGCATGACCGCGTTCATGCTGCGGGCGAGCACCTGCTCGATAAGTTGCAAATACACCTCGGTCTTGCCCGAGCCTGTCACACCGAAGAGCAGGTGGGTCGAGAACTCGCCGAGCGTCGCGCCGACACCCGAGATGACGGCGTTCTGCGCGGGCGTGGGATCGAAATGGCGGGCGGCGTCGAAGACGGTGTCCGAATCGAGCTGGCGCGAGCGCACGCTCGAGTGCGTGACGGGTCGCAGGAGGCCCGCCTTGACGAGGCGGTTGATCGGCGCGACGGTGCGCGACTCGATGAGATCCGCGAGGTTGCGGGCGCTTGCGGGCCAGGTGATCTCTTTGTGTTCGCGGAGCGCAGCGAGCGCCGCCTTGGCGCTCGGGGGGAGCTTGACGCCCTCGGGCAAGTCGCCCGCGAGGTCTTGCGCGGGTTCGAGGCGTTCCTCGTGCCGGCGCCCGGTGTCGGCTTTGACGGCTGCGGGGATCATGCTCGCGAGCGTCATCCCGAGAGGGGCGACGTAGTACCGCGCGATCCAGCGCCCGAGGCTGATCAGGTCTTCGGAGAGGACGCGTCCGTGGGCTTCGATGATGGGCTTGACGCGCTTGGGGTTGAAGCCTTCGAGGATTTCGGTGCCGCCGATGTCGACGACGATGCCCTCGGCGGGCTTGTCACCCCGCCCGAGCGGGACGCGGACGCGGGTGCCGGGTTCGAGATATTCATCGGATGAATACGTGAGCCCGTCTTCGAAGGGGTCTTTGAGCTCGACGCGTCGTTCGACGGCGACGCGGGCGTAGTAGGCCGCGGCGGCTTGGTGCTCTTCGTGCTGTGGAAAGAGTGAGTCCATGTGGTTGTGCGCCGTTCGGCGGCGCTAGACTCTATCCGATGACCACGAACGCCCCGTCCGCTTCGCCTGCCGCTGGTTCTGGCCGCCTGGCCCTGGCCGATGGGACGGTGTTTCGAGGCAGGCCATTCGGGGCGACCGGGCAGAAGATCGTCCGGGCGGCTGAGGTCGTCTTCAACACCGCGATGACCGGCTATCAGGAAGCTCTGACCGACCCGTCCTACACGGGGCAGATCTTGGTCTTCACGGCTCCTCTCATCGGGAACACGGGCGTGAACGCCGAGGACGTCGAGTCGGCGAGCGTGCAGGTCTCGGGCATGGTGTGCCGGGAGCTGGCGCGCCGGCCCAGCAACTATCGGGCGAGCGAGGATCTGGAGACGTACCTGCGCAAGCAGGGCGTGCTCGGGCTTGAGCGGATCGATACGCGGGCGCTGACGCGCGTGCTGCGGGCTCACGGCGTGATGGCGGGCGTCATCACGGATGATGAATCGATCAGCGACGCGGATTTGGTTGATCGCGCCAAGAACGCGCCCGCGATGGCCGGTGCGAATCTGGTGACCGAGGTCGGGTGCTCGGTCGAGGAAAGCTGGGACGACGGGCTGGGCGAGTGGTTCCCGGAGCAGGCCGAAGACGCAGATGCGCCGGTGATTCTGGCGGTCGATTGCGGCGCCAAGCACAACACGCTTCGGCATCTCGTGTCGCGTGGGTGTGTCGTGAAGAAGATCCCGTATACGTTCGACCCAGACGACGTGCTCCGGCGGTTCGAGGCGGGTGAGATCCATGGGCTGTTCGTGTCGAACGGTCCTGGCGACCCGGCGGCGGTGAAGCAGGTGATCGACTCGCTCAAACGTCTGATGGCTGACGACGCGCCGAAGATTCCGATCCTTGGCATCTGCCTGGGGCACCAGCTGTTGGCGCTGGCGTCTGGGGCCAAGGCGTTCAAGCTGCCCTTCGGGCATCGCGGCGCGAACCAGCCTGTGCGGAACGACGTGACGGGGCGCGTGGAGATCACGAGTCAGAACCACGGCTTTGCGATCGATCCGGCGTCGCTGGATCCGAAGACGAGTGTGGCGACGCACACACACCTGAACGACGGCACGCTCGCGGGCTTTGCGCGGCGGGATCGGCCGGTGCTGGCGGTGCAGTACCACCCGGAGGCCTCCCCAGGGCCCCACGACGCCGGCTATGTGTTTGATCGGTTCCTGGACCTGGTTCGGGCGGCACGACCGTTGAGAGCGGGTTCATAGGCAATTTAGGTAATTTACGTCGTACCAAGGGTTTCCGTCGACTGGTCGGATGGCTCTCATTTTGTGCTTGCAATTGGTGATGAGGCCTGTATATTCGTGGAGGCTGTACTCATACTGGAGGAGTTTGAGTGGGGCTTGCGTAAAGAGGGAAGGTCATTCTGATCTTCAGAGAGGTAGCGCTTGTTCAACACGCACGGTGCCCGGAGAAGTTCCGGTGTGTGAGCGAGTGCTGGGTGATACCTCGAAGGTATCATCCAGAGTTTGTTGTTGATCAAGTTCGTCGAAGGTTCTCTTCGGCGATCCTGACAGTCTGGTTGTGGTTTCTGTCACTTAGAGGAGTCTCCATATGAAGACCAAGGTTCTTTTGTCCGTTGCTGGCCTCGCTGCATGTGGCGCTGCTAACGCTCAGGTTCGTCCCGAGCTGCAGACCGCCGAATTCTCGGGTCAGGTTCACAAGGCCATCCGCGCGACGGCCATCACCGGCCTGACCGTTGACGGTCAGTATGTCTACGGCAAGACGATCGAGCTCGGCCAGGGCAACACCGATCGTATCACCGGCACCATCGCTTACGACTCGGCTCAGTTCGCTGACACCGACGGCGACGGCCTCGACCTCGATCCGGTCTGCGCCGAACTGGCTCCCCACCTTCTGAGTGGCGCCAGCAGCCGCTACTGGTTCGGCATTGGCTTCTCCTGGCAGTCCTACGCCGAGGACATCATCCCGGATGCAGGCACCGAGGGTCAGACGGTCGGCGAGTTCGTGTTCTGCGGCTCCGCAGCTCTCTGCGACGGCGGCACCGGCACGACCTCCGAAGTTCTGCAGGTCGTTCTCGAGTCGTGGGAAGGTTTCGATAACTTCCCGGACCTCGATGGCGGCGACGGTGAGTTCGGCGCTGCTCCGGACGGCCTCGGCTTCCCGGCTTCGCAGAGCGACACCGACGGCGACACCTTCGTCGACGAGTTCCTCGGCGGCATCATCCTGACCTACGCCAACACCGACACCGACGGCGACACCGTTCCCGACGAGCACCTCTCTGACGGTGGCTCGGGCTACGGCATCTTCTACGCCACCGGTCTCGAGACCCTCGGCATGCCCCTGACGTCGAACCTCGACCTCTGGGACGGCGGCAAGCCCGGTACCGACGGTCGTGGCGACGGCGGCGTCCGTCTGCTCTGGACCCGCGGTGACGGCGGCGACGGTCTTGGCCCGCTCAACGGCGGCTTCTACCCCTCCAGCAAGGCTCAGTCCATGCTCTGGGGCACCTACGCCATGCAGGCGGGTGCCGGCGGCTGCCTCGAGCCCGCTCCCTTCGGCGCCGGCGACAGCGACGGCACCATCTGGGGCGAGGGTGAGGACATCTGCGTTGACGGCCTCGGCTCGTGGTCGGGTGGCGCTCCCTCCGGCAACGAAGTGGTCGACGATCAGTACGACACCACCTTCGACATCGCCGACTGGGCCGGCGGCTTCGTGCCCGACTTCGCCAACGCTCTCGGTGTGGCCATCCGCATCAACGTCGGCGGCACTCCTCCCCCCGAGGACTGCTGCGATGCGAACGCTGACGGCAACTGCACCCCGGCCGACTTCTCGGCTTGGGTTGCCGCCTTCAACACGATGGGCGCTCGCTGCGACACCAACCAGGACGGCAACTGCACCCCGGCCGACTTCTCGGCTTGGGTTGCCGCATTCAACGCCAGCGGCGCCGGCACTCCGAACCTCTGCAACTTCTAATCTGATTTGAAGCGGATCCGTCCGCTTTGATACAAACACATCGCCGGCCCCGTCTTCGGACGGGGCCGGTGCTTTTTTTACCCATTGAGGGTGTGTGTATACATCAGGCTCGGAATATCCGAAAATTGAATATCAATCGGAACCTTGCTCGCGTACGGACGGATATGGGACCGAGCCGCCGTTCGTGCGGCGATGGGCATCGGGCGTTCTGCCGTGATGTTCGACGCAATCAAAAGTCTGACGAGTTTCCAGTTTCGCTTGTGGGTTGTGTCCAACGAGAAGGAGAAACGCGATGAAGACCGGATGTGTGTGTTTGCTGGCTGGCCTCGCGGTGAGCGGTGCGTGCGATGCGCAGCTCGTGCCGGAGCTTCAGCCCGTCCAGTTCTCGGGTCTGAGGTATGGTGCGATCCGCGCGACCGCGATCACCGGGCTGACCGTTGACGGCCGGTATGTCTACGGCAAGACGGTCGAGCTCGGCCAGGGCAACACCGCTCGCGGGGCGAATTGCGGCGATGTGGCGTATGACTCGGCGCAGCTCGCCGACACTGACGGCGACGGGTTCTGCCTCGACCCTGTGTGCGGCGATACGGCTCCTCACACGCTCTCGACTGCCTCGTCGAGATACGGGCTCGGCGTGAGCCTGCAGTCCTGGGCCGAGGACATCATCCCGGACGCCGGGAAAGAGGGCGGCACGATCAGCGAGACGGTGTTTACGGCATCGCGGCCGCTCTGCGACGGCGGCGTGGGCACCGTGTGCGAGCCGCTGCAGATCATCATCGAGTCTTGGGAAGGATTCGATAACTTCCCGGATCTTGACGGGAGCGACGGCTTTGATACCGACGGTGATGGCCTCGGCTTCCCGGCTTCGCAGAGCGACACCGACGGCGACACGTTCGTCGATGAGTTTCTCGGCGGCGTGATCCTGACCTACGCCAACACGGACACCGACGGCGACACGATTCCTGATGCGCAGTGTTCGTCGGGCGCGAGCGGGTACGGCATCTTCTTCGCGACCGGTCTCGAAACACTCGGCATCCCGCTCACCAACAACCTCGACCTGTGGGACGGTGGCAAGCCGGGTACCGACGGTCGCGGCGACGGCGGCGTGCGCGTGCTGTGGACACGGGGCGACGGCGGTGACGGGCTCGGTCCGCTCAACGGCGGTTTCTACCCGTCCAGCCGTGTCACGCAGCTCTTCTGGGGCACGCTCGCCATGGAAGTCCCGGGCAATATGTGTCCGTACGCGGGCGATCCGGGCTTCGGCGTCGGTGACTCCGACGGCACGGTCTGGGGCGAGGGTGAGAACTTCTGTGGCGACAGCTTCCCGTCGTGGTCCGACGGCGCGCCGAGTGGGAACGTTGCGGTCGATGATCAGTACGATGTGCTCAACGACATCGCCGACTTCAACGGACTCGTGCCCGACTTCGTTTCGCTGGGTGTGATGTTCCGAATTTCGGTGCACGAGATGGGCGGCGACAGCGATTGCTGCGATGCCAACGGCGATGGTCAGTGCACGCCGGCCGACTTCTCGGCTTGGGTCGCGGCGTTCAATTCGAACGGGCCGCGTTGCGATGTGAACCAGGACGGCAATTGCACCCCGGCCGACTTCTCGGCCTGGGTTGCCGCTTTCAATGCGAGTCAGGCGGGCAATCCGCAGTTCTGTGTGTTCTAAGTGTGTGTATCTTCTATTTGTGCGTCGGCCTCGCTTCGCGGCGAGGTCGGCGTCTTCGATCGCTCGTGTGTGCTCGGTTATTTTCCCGAACAGGAGAAACGCGATGAAGACCGGATGTGTGTGGCTGGTGGCAGGGCTCGCGGTGAGCGGGTGGTGTGAAGCACAGGTGAGGCCCGAGCTGCAGACGCTCGAGTTCTCGGGGCAGCGCTTCATGGCGCGCACCGCGACGGCGATCAAGGGGCTGACCGTGGACGGGCGGTACGTCTTCGGCGAGACCATCGAGCTAAATGCACTCAATACGCAGCGAGGCAGCGGGGGCTACACCGTATATGACTCGGCACAGCTTGCGGACACCGATGGCGATGGGCTTGATCTCGATCCGGTTTGCGGCGATGTTGCGCCGCACACCCAAAGCGGTCCCAGCAACCGCTACTGGTTCGGCATCGGGTTTTCGTTTCAGTCATTCGCCGAGGACATCGTTATCGAGCCCTCAATCTATCCGCTGAATGAGGTCGTGTTTGCTGGTACAGCCGACGGCTGTGACGGTGGTACGGGCACGCAGCACGAGCCGCTGCTCGTTGTGTTGGAGTCATGGGAGGGGTTCGACAACGTTGCCCACCTCGACGGATCCGACGGATTCAACATCACACCGACGGGGACGGGCAACGTAGCGTTCCCGGCTTCGCTCGCGGACGACGACGGCGATACGTTCGTCGATGGGTTCCTCGGCGGCGTCATCATGAACTTCAACAACTTCGATACAGACGGTGACACGATCCCGGATGTGTATATCGGGGGTGGATTGGGTTATGGCATTTTCTACGCACCCGATCTCAACCCGCTCGGGGTGCCGCTCACGTCCAACCTCGATCTCTTCGCAGGCGGCTTGCCCGGAACCGATGGTCTTGGCGACGGGGGCATCCGGCTCGTCTGGACCCGGGGCGACGGTGGTGACGGGCTCGGGCCGCTGAACGGCGGTTTCTATCCGTCGGCGAAAGCGCAGGCGATGCTGTGGGGCACGTACGACATGCAGGGCGGCTCGGGTGGCTGCGCAGAGCCCGCGCCGTTCGGCGCTGGCAACAGCACGGGCACCGTCTGGGCCGAGGGCGAGGACATCTGTGGCGACGGTCTCGGATGCTGGTCTTGCGGGGCGCCATCGGGCAACGAGGTTGTCGACGACCGGTACGACAACACATGGGATATCACTTATTGGGGCCCGGGCTTTGTGCCCGACTTTGAGGCGCTTGGGTTGATGATCCGGCTCAAGGTTGACGCGGAAGTTCTGCCCGAAGATTGCTGCGACGCCAACAACGACGGTGTCTGCTCGCCGGCGGACTTCTCGGCCTGGGTCGCGGCGTTCAACTCAAACGGGCCGCGCTGCGATGTCAATCAGGACGGGATGTGCACCCCTGCGGACTTCTCGGCATGGGTCGCTGCGTTCAACGCAAGCCAGGCAGGCATTCCGCAGAATTGCTTCTTCTAAGTCGAATACAGCACACTGACGAAGCGGCCCCGCCTCAGGACGGGGCCGCTTTCGATTTGGATGCGTGCTTTCGGATCAGTATCGCGGGAGCGAGGTGTCGATGTCGCGGGCCCAGAGGTCGATGCCGCCGGCCACCGAGTAGACGTTGGCGAAGCCCATGCGTCGCAGCGCGAGCGTCGCCATCAGTGAACGCCGCCCCGAGTGGCAGATGATCGCGGTGGGGGTGTCCTTGCCGCTCGGAAGGTCGTCGGCGAAGTCTTGCGGCTCGTTCATCATCTTGCCGAGCGGGACGTGCAGGGCGCCGGCGATGCTGACGGTCTTGAGTTCGTCGTCCTCGCGGCAGTCGACGAGTACGAGGCCATCGCTTGCCTTGAGACGTTCGCTCACCGTACGGGGCGTGAGTTCCTCGGCCTCGCGGAAGTTGTAGCCTTCGGGCAGGCCGTTGCTGTCGATCGGTGCATCACTCATCTGTTGCGTTCCCGCTGGTGTTGTTGGCTTGGTTGATGTCGTCGAGTTCGGCGCGGGTGAGCGCGATCACGCCCGGTGTCAGCATCGGCGGGTTGGGGCTGGTGCGGCCCTTGATCTGACTTGGCGAGCTTGTGGTTTCCCACGGGCCGTCGATGATGAGCGTTGGAACGAGCCACGCGGTCTCGACGATGTTCCACGCGGGGATGACGATGAACTCGTACCAGCGCTCGAAGACACTGGGGTCGCTCTGTTCGAGGACGGTTTCCATCGTGGGGAACTCGCCGCGCTGACGGGCTTGCTCGTCGCGCGTCACGATGGGCAGCGTGTTGTGAGGGTGGTGGTATGTGCCGTCGATGGGCACGCGGAACTCGGAGCCCTCGAAGTTCGATCGGTCGAGGCCCGCGAGGCTCGGGCCGTCACCCGGGATGTTGTTGCTGTCGGTCGAGCCGACGAGTCCCTCGCGGGTGTCGGGCATCATGGGCGGGAGTGCCTTCATTGGGACGGTTTCGCCAACGGTGAGTCGGAGGTTGTCCTCAACGGCGCACCCGCCGAGCACGGCAAAGCCCAGTACGACAAAGCAGCAAGCGGTTCTCATGCGATCATTGTAGATCGGCGTCGGCGGCAGCGGAGAGGGCGGTCTCGGTGGCCCGACTGGCCTCGTCGTGGTCGAATCCGCGGCGGACGAGGAAGCCGTAGAGACGTCGGCGGGCGACCTGCGGCTCGAGACTGAGCAGGCGTTGGGCCCGCTTCCTGGCGAGCACGAGCGAGGCGTCGGGATCGCCGAGTTCGCTCGACGCGGCCTGTGCCGCACGCTTGGCGAGCGAGGCCTCGATGCCCTTGGCGCGGAGCTTGTTCTCGATGCCGCGCTGCCCCAGCTTGCCCGAGCGGGCGAGATCCTCGGCGAGTCGCTCGGCGAGCGCGTCGTCGTCGATGAGCTTGAGGTCTGCGAGCCTCGCTGCGGCGGCCTGTGCGTCGGATGCCTCGTGACCCGACTGCTTGAGCTTCTGAACGAGCTTGAACGACGACCGCTGCTGCGAGGTCGTCAGGTGCAATGCGTGCTGGTACGCGGCGTACAGCTTGGCGGCGTCATAGATCTTGTCCGCGAGTTCCTGTGTCCACTCGTCGCCCTCGCGCAGGCCTGCCTCCATCGCCCAGTTCGTCTCGACACGGGCGACGCGGGTCTTGCCCACGTACACGCCTATGACGCGGCCCTCGGCGTCGGCGGCCTTGAGCGCGGTGATCGTCTTGCCGGGCTCGGGGCGCACGAGCCCGGAGGGCACCGGCGCGAGCGTGCGCGAGACTGGGGCTTTCCTTCGGCGGTAGGGGGTGTTGGTTGGTTTCGGTGAGGGCATCAGGGAGTGTATACCGCTGCGGTCCTATGCTCGAACGGGCGACGATGGGCCCGCCAGTGAAGGAGCAGTCATGAGCCAGATCAAGCGCGTCGGTGTGGTCGGATCGGGTCAGATGGGCGGGGGCATTGCCCAAGTCGCGGCGGTCAGCGGCTTCGAGACCGTCGTCATGGACACCAGCGCCGAGGCCGTCGCCCGCTGTGAGGCGAACCACGACAAGCTCCTGGCCCGCGCGGTCGAGAAGGGCAAGATGACCGAGGACGACGTGAAGGCCGCAAAGAGCCGCCTGACGTACGTCACCGACGTGAAGGATCTGGGTCAGTCGGACATCGTGATCGAGGCCGTCGTCGAGAACGCGGAGGTCAAGAAGGCGATCTTCAAGCAGCTCGCGGCGATGTTCACGGGCGATCAGATCCTGGCGAGCAACACGAGTTCGATCAGCATCACCGAGATCGCCGCCGCGACGGACTGTCCCGAGCGCGTCATCGGCATGCACTTCTTCTTTCCGGTGCCCGTGATGAAGCTGGTCGAGGTGATCAACGGCCTGGCGACGGACTCGAAGGTGACCGAGCGCGTGATCGCGCTCGCCGAGGCGATGGGCAAGATCGCGCTGCCCGCCAACGACCGCGCGGGATTCATCTCGAACCGCGTGCTGATGCCCATGATCAACGAGGCGTTCTACGCGTGGATGGAGGGCGTGGCCGAGCCCAAGGACATCGACGGCATCATGAAGCTCGGGTGCAACCACCCGATGGGCCCCTTGGAGCTTGCCGATTTCATCGGGCTCGATACGTGCGCCCACATCATGAACGTGCTCGCCGAGGGCCTTCATAGCGAACGCTATCGCCCCTGCCCGAAGCTCGATCAGCTCGTGGTCGCGGGTCGGATGGGCCGCAAGAGCGGGAGGGGTGTGTACGAGTATTGAGCCTTCTGGTAAGCTGATTTAGTGCTGGACACGGGGCTTCAACCTGATCTCTACCGCTTGGTCAAAAGGTCCACGACGGGTGAGCGGGCGGTTTTGCTTGGCCTCGTTATATTCGGCATGACCCTTGGCCCACTCGGCGTATTGATGCTTGGGGATCGCAATGCGCCGAGCCTAATTGGGGTCACGCTGATGGCAACCGCATCGGTCTGCCTCGTCGGAGCAGTGGCACTCATTCCATTTGTGAGGGTTCGACGGGCCAAGCGGCTTTCGGAGGTGATCGCTCTACTCGAACGTTTGGACCTCTGCCCGAATTGCGGACAGTCAAAGGGAGAGCAATCTTCCACTGAGAAGTGTCCTTCGTGCCATCTCTCTCGTATCGATGCGCTGTCGAGCAATCTCACACAAGCACTCCGCCTCATCGCGCCGGGTTTGCGTCCGCACCTTGCTCGTACGTGGGCGAGACACGCACACGAAGCCGGTGTTCCTGAGGCGGAGCAGGTCATAGCCGATCTTCGGCTTCCTCGACGGCTGTTCAGGATCAGCTACACGCTTGCCACAGCGGTATCGGTCGGACTCATCGTTCTGGTATTTATCGTGACGGGTATGTCAGATGATGCTGCTCGGATTGCCGCGCTAGTTGCTATCCCGACTGTTGTGATTGTATTTGTAGCCGCCTATCTGACCTCTACTCCCACGAAAACCGAGCTTGTCGGCCCGCTTCGGGAAGACGACAAGGGCCACCCCGTCGGGCCCTAGCGGGCGTCTCGGACATACCTGCTCTTGCGGTGTCTTCCCGCTCGGGCGATGATGCCACGCGCGGAGGGTGCGACATGATTCGGATGTGCCGTACATACAGCAGGCCCGGTCGGTTTCGGCCGGTGCTCACGATGGTGCTCCTCGCGATCGTCCTCTTCCTGGGCTGGCTCGGGCTTGAGGTGTACTTTGCGGTCACGGCAAAGCCCAATCCGACCATCGATTATGGCAAGCTCGCCGAGGAACAGATTCGCACATACCAGGTTGATCGAGAGGGAGAGGATGTCTGGTCCTTACTGATCGAGACCACCATGCTCTTCGGCGACACGATCGCGGATCTGCAGGATGAAGAGACCCAGATTGTCTGGGGCACGGGCTACTACTCGTTCGATGCGTACTACGAGTATGAATCTCTGAGAGCCGATCTTGAAGAACAGGAAGCGGACTCTCCATTCTTTGAAACGTCGAAATTTGATGAACTCGAAGCGCACCGTCGGATGGCGATCGAAGCGCTCGGGAAGTGGGACGAGATGGGAATCTCGCGGCGTCTGGACGAGATCGCCGCCAGCGGCAAGGCCGTGCGCCCGATGCCGGATACCACGCAGACGTCGATGATCGAGATCCTGCTGCCCGAGCTCGGCACGATCCGGAACATGGCTCGCGCGCTGCTGGCGCGCATGATCATCGCTCGTCGGGCGGGAGACTGGACGCTGTACGCCAAGTCATTCGAGCAGGGCTTGGCGCTTGGGCGCATCGAGATGGATCAGGCCACACTGATCGATCGGCTCGTGGGTATTGCGATCCGTGCGATGATGTTCGGACAGCTCGGGAACGACCTCGCAACGGGCGAATTGCCCGCTGAGGCATGTGAGCTGCTGCAGAGCGCGATGGATCGGCAGAGCAAGACATCGCCGCTCTCGCACAGCCTCGATATCGAACTGAACATGCTGCTGGACGCGGTGCAGTGGACCCACGACCGCAGAGGCCGGGTCATCCTCAGCCGCATTCGCCAGCTTGATTACTCGGGCGGTCCGGGCCCGTCAATCATGAATCTGGCTTCGATCGTCTTCCCGCGTCGGGCCGAGACTGAAGCGTGGTTTCGTGAATACAACGAACGGGTGAAGGCGATCGCCGAGCGGCCGGTCGCGCAACGCTGCGCCGATCAGCGCAGCGGCGTCGCGGCGGAACCCGAGTACACATCGAGCTGGAAAACAGTGATCCAGGACCTGCTCGTGCCGGCGTACAGCGGGATTATCCGATCGGACGATCAGTTGCGGATGCAGGAGTACTGTGCTGGGGTCATGCTCGCGATCGAACGCTACAGGAACGCCAACGGCAAACTTCCGGATTCGCTCGAATTGCTGACACCCGAATGGCTCGAAAAACCCGCGACGGATCCGTATTCGATCGATGGCAACCTGCTCGGCTATCGCGTGCTCCCCGAGCGTGACGAGCGGGGGAGGACGTACATGCTGTATTCCGTCGCCTTCGACGGAGAGGACAACGGCGGCGCCTTGCCCACGGAGAATACATACGACGCGCTCCGAGCCGGCTACCCGGACACGGATTATGTCCTCACGGAGCCGAACCGCTGAACCAGTCGGTATGCTCTGGGCATGTCGATCCTGAACGCATCACGCCCGGCACGGTTCCGGCCGGTATTCACACTGGTTCTCGTGACGCTCGCGCTGATCGTGGGGTGGGTCGGGCTGGAGGTGTATTTCGCGTTCACGGCGAAGCCGAATCCGACCGTCGACTACATGAAGCCGCTGCTTGCGCACGCCGAGACCGTGCAGGGCGATGGCGAGAACGCGTGGGATCTGATCGGTGAAATCTGCCAAACGCACGCCGAGGCACTCGAGCGATTTGAAGCAAGAGGCACGCCCTTCGACGATCTATGTGAGCAATCCGGTTGGTGGATCGAGGCCGATGCGTCGCTGTTTGGTGCGCTAAGGGGCGAGTACATCGAGCAGATGAAGTCTGAAGGCATGACATACTTCGAAGCGGAATCGCTCTACATACAGGCCAGAGAGCTCTACTCAGCCTGGCTCAAAGAATGGTCCACGAGTTCGGAATGGTCGAGAGTCATGCAACTTCGGCAGGTCATGCGGGCTGCTCCACAGGTCAACGACATGGAGGAGCTCATGGAGATCGCACTAGACCGCGGGATCTATGCGAGAAGGCTGCACCGGAGCCTGCGTGCACGCCAGGTTCTAGCTCGCAACGAGCAGAGCTGGACAACGTATGTGGAGTGCTATGACGCTTCATTGGCACTCGGTTGGAGCCTTGCCGTTCAGCCGGTTACGATTCAGCGTCTTGTCGCCACGGCGATCCTGCGCAACGCCATGGCAGGGATAGCGAAGGACGCCGACGAGGGTCTCTTGCCGGATATCGTTCTCGATGAACTCATGCGTCTGGCTGACGCTCGGCAGATCCCGGACAGAATGTTCACCATCCGCGGGGAGAGACTATTCACACTCGATTCGATACAGATGCTCCATGACCAGCGAGGTCGACGGATACTCGGTGGGCCTTACGCACTTCCCGAGTTCGACTGGAGCGGGATGGGGCCCACCCAGCCCGCATCGCTTCAGAACATGAAGAGTATGTTCTACCCCAGGCACGGCAGTGTTGTTCGAATTGCGGAGCACATCTTTGAGGACATCGAGTCGTACTCAACCAAGCCGTTGTGGCAACAGTATGAACACTTCGGTACACCCGACTTCGACGTAATGTTTCTATCAGGAAACAGTACTGATCTGACAGCATCACTCAGAACAATTGCATCACCACTGCCAGATACAATTTACGACTTCTCGGTTATCAGTTGCCGAATGGCGCTGGCTATCGCGAAGTACGACAACAAGCACGGGCATCCGCCCGACTACCTCGAAGAGCTCGTTCCGGATTACATCGACACGGTTCCGATCGATCCATTTTCGCGAGAGGGCAAGCCCTTTGAATACCGTGTTCGACGGTGGTTCTCTCTGGAGGACCGATTTCTGGAGGGTTATCTGCTTTATTCTGTCGGTTTAGATGGTGTTGATGACGGAGCCAAACTGCCGCCCGAGGCGATGTCGCAGGCTCTGCGTCCTGAATTCTCGGGCACCGACTACATCCTCAACGATCCTGATTGGCGCTAGCTGTCTCCCCCTACCCCCAGCCCCAAAACCCCACTAGAATCCCCTTGTATACACCCCTCCCGGCCAACGTCCCGGCCCCGCAGGAGTCTTTGCATGTCCACCGCCTCGACCTCGACAACCTCCATTACCGGCCCCGGGCTCGACAACGTCGATCCGCATGCCGTCACCATCTCCGGGCTCGTGCTCGAGCCCTCCTACGGCCCCGCCCAGCCCGCAGAGGCCCTGAAGGCCATCGACCGCGACATCGCCGAGCCGGGCGTGTACCCCTACACCCGGGGCCTCTTCCCGCAGGGCTACCGCAGCCGCCTCTGGACCATGCGCCAGTTCGCCGGCTTCGGTTCGGCCGACGACACCAACAAGCGGTTCAAGTACCTGCTCCAGGCTGCCAAGTCGAGCACCAAGGCCAACACGGGCCTCTCGACCGCCTTCGACCTGCCCACCCTCATGGGACGCGACTCGGACGACGTCCTCAGCATGGGCGAGGTCGGAAAGTGCGGCGTCGCTATCGACACCATCGAGGACATGCACCGCCTCTACGCCGACATCCCCATCGATCAGGTGACAGTCTCCCAGACCATCAACGGGCCCGCCGCCGTCATCTGGGCGATGTATCTCGCCATGGCCAAGCAGCGGGGGATCGGCTGGGACACGCTGGGCGGCACGCTCCAGAACGACATCCTCAAAGAGTTCCACTCGCAGAACGAGTTCATCTACCCGCCCGATCCCTCGGTGAAGCTCGTCGTCGACACGATCGAGTTCCAGAGCCAGCACCTGCCCAAGTGGAACTCGGTTTCGATCTCGGGCTACCACATCCGCGAGGCCGGCAGCACCGCGACGCAGGAGCTCGCCTTCACCCTCCGCGACGGCATGGAGTACGTCGAGGCCTGCCTCGAGCGTGGCATGAATATCGACGAGTTCGCCCCGCGTCTCAGCTACTTCTTCAACTCGCACAACGAGTTCTTCGAGGAGATCTGCAAGCTCCGCGCCGCGCGCCGCATCTGGGCCCGCGTGATGCGCGAACGCTACGGCGCCAAGAACGAGCGCTCGTGGTACATGAAGACCCACGTCCAGACCGCCGGGTGCTCGCTCACCGAGCAGCAGCCGCTCAACAACATCGTCCGCGTCGCCTACCAGGCCATGGCCGCCGCCCTCGGCGGGTGCCAGAGCCTCCACACCGACTCGATGGACGAGACGCTCGGCCTGCCGACCGAGCAGGCCGTGACGGTCGCGCTCCGCACGCAGCAGATCCTCGCCCACGAGACGGGCGTGACGCGCACCGTCGACCCGCTCGGCGGCTCGTGGTTCGTCGAGAGCCTCACCGACCAGATGGAGGCCGAGGCCCTCGATCTCATCCGCGAGATCGACGAGATGGGCGAGTATTCCAAGATCGCGCAGGGCGACAAAGACACGTCCAAGCCCAACACAAACCACCCGGCCTACCAGCCCACCGAGGGCTACGGGCGGGGCGTCGTCGCCGGCATCAACAAGGGCTACTTCCGCAGGCACATCGCCGAGGCCAGCTACCGCTTCAGCGAGGAGTGCGAGGCCAAGGACCGCATCATCGTCGGCGTCAACGAGTACGTCGACAACGAGGAATCACGCCCCATCGACATCCTCACCATCCCCGACTCCGTCGAGACCGAGCAGGTCAGCCGCCTCGCCGACTTCAAGGCCCGGCGCGACAAAGGAGCTGTCGAGAAGGCCCTCACCGAGATCCGCGAATCCTGCCGCGACGGCAAGAACGTCATGCCCGCCCTCGTGGACGGGGCCCTAGCCAACTGCACGCTGGGCGAGATGGTCCAGGCGATGGCGGATATCTACGGGCGGTACTCGGGTGGGCCGGAGTGGTGAGCGAGGAGCCGGTGCCAGATCAAGCAGTGCATTCGCGCTTGTTTTCTGTTGAGTCAATCAAGAAGGTAGGCTCGATACTGACTCTTGCTTATGCCATCGGATTATTGATCGAAAATGTATTTTATTCTTTTTTTGGATTAGAAGAATTCGAGTTGTTACGAGCAAGATATGTCTTTGTTGGGCTAGCCTACTTAATTTGGTTGTTGTACGTACTGTCGCCCGTCGCTATGTTCATTGTGATCATTAAGTCAGGCATTACCCGTAGCATTGCAAGCGAGTGGCGTCTGCAGCAAAAAGGATTCGTTATCGCCGCAAATGTAATAATAATAATTGTTATTATATATGCTGGGATAAGCTTGCTGGCCTTGCCATTGCACTACTTTGTTACGATTCGCCAAACAGGTAGTTTTTTTACATTTGGTCATTATTTCTATTCGTCAATGTGTTTCCCTAGTTCATTGTGGTTTGTCACTTGTAGTTTGCTAAATATCCCACTTGGCCTTTTGGTTGGCGACTATCTAGCAAACGGGCGTGTGCGACGAACAAAGTACTTGCCTGCACTTCTTACGGCGATCGTGTTTGGCATCATTTCGACTATCGTGCCATATGCGATGCATGTGTTTCCAAATGTATCTTATTCAATGGGTGGTGGGCAGCCTCGGGCTATTTATATATCCATGGAGCATGCAGCCCAGATTGAAGCGTCTGCTATTCTCAGTCCGAGTGATGGCTGGGATTTTGAATCGACTGAAGGATTGGTTGGGCCGATTGTTTGTTGGAAGCGAGAGGGTGGTCGTTTGTACCTGTCGCAGGCAGATAGTCCGATGTTTGCAAATATAGTTGTAGTGCAAGAAGACCAAGTTGGTGCGTATGTCCTGTCTCGCGCAAAGTTATATATGTCGTTTAATAAAATGATTTCGGTTGGGATCGGAAGTGATTGGGAATTTGATGTTAAAATTGCAAAACTCAGAGAAGAATTTGACAAAGCAATGCAGGATTTAGAAGCCATGGTGGAGTCGGCGAAAGCTGATGCAGAGATCCGGTCGAAGGGCTCGTATGATCCCGCCTCAATGCATGTGCCCGTCGATTCCGATTAGCCGTATCAACATAGAATCAAAGCATCCCACACAACATCCCCCCATCCACCGGCAGCGAGGCTCCGGTGATGTAGCTCGCCGCGGGTGAGGACAGGAACGCGATCGCGGCCGCCACCTCGCGGGGTTGCCCGACGCGGCGCATGGGTGTGGCGGCACGGATCTGTGCGTACCGGGCCTCGTTCGCAAAGACCGGGGCCGCCAGGGGCGTGTCGATGTACGCCGGCTGCACCGAGTTCACGCGGATGCCGGGCGCGTCGGCGGTGGGGGCCCACTCGACGGCGAGGTATCGCGTGAGCTGGTCGATCGCCGCCTTCGAGGCCGCGTAGGGCGAGCCGGTCGACATCGATCGCACCGCCGCCACCGAGCTGACCGACACGATCGACGCCTCGTTCCCCGCCAGCAGCATGGGTTGCAGCTCCTTGCAGAGCGTGAACGCGCTCGTGAAGTTGACCTCCATCACGCGCGCGAACTCGTCCGGCGCGTAGTCGGCCGTGGGCTTGCGGATGTTCATCCCGACGTTGTTGACGAGCGTATCGAGCGCCCCGAATCGTTCGCGCACCGCGCCGATCACGCGTTCGATGTCTTTGGTGTGCCCAAGATCCGCGCACACGCCCGTGACTTGCTCGCCAAGCTCAGCCGTGAGCGCATCGAGATCGTCCTGGTTTCGCGCGACCGCGATGACCTCGGCCCCGAGCGAGGCGAAGAGCTCGACCGTCGCTCGCCCGATGCCCTTGGTGCCGCCTGTCACAAGTGCGCGGCGGCCGGTGAGATCAACGAGTGCGTTTGGCTGTGTCATGTGCGAGTGTAAGCGACTCGCGGGGATAGCTTCCCTCAGCCCTGGTACACCATCCAGCCTACCGCGGCCCAGGCGGCCAGGTGGAGCCCGGCGATGAGCGGGATGCCGATGGTGAACTTGCGGGTCTTGGTCTTATGTCGGACGAGCCGCATCGCGAGCCACGCCCCGGGCCAGCCGAAGGCGAGCGAGAGCAGGAGCAGCGTTTTCTCGGGGATCCGCCACTTGCCGAGTTTGGCGCGACGTTTGTCGAGGGCGAATGCCGTGAACGTGGTGACGGACATCACCAGATACACCCCGATCGCGATCAAAACATAGGCCATGGGTTGCACGATACCCTGTAGGCATGAGCCGCGTCAGAAACATCTCCGCGATCGTCTTCGTTCTCTGTTTGACACTCTTGCAGGTTGCCTGCACGGGCTACACCATCCGCCCGCCCGAGTCGGTGGCGGATCCGGTGGGCGTGTACATCATCGACTACGGCGACACCTCGCGCCTCTGGCTGCCTGAGGAGCAGGGCGGCTACACCGAGTGGGGCTACGGCGACTGGCGCTGGTACGCCAACGACAAGAAGTCGCTGCTCTACGGCTCGGTCGTTTTCATCTGGCCCACCGCGGGAACCATCGGCACGCATGTGCGCGCGACCGGGCCTTGGGGGAGTGACGGCGTGCTGCTCTCCGACCTCGTCGGCTACGCGACGATTGTGTACGAGATCGATGTCGAGCGCGAGCGCATGGAAAGCCTGCGCGGTGAATTGCACGACCGCTTCGACCGCCAGCGTTCGACCGAACTCTTCAACGAGAACCGCCAGATGTCGTTCGTGAAGGACGACACGAGCTACTGGCTCGGGCACCAGTCGTCCTCGGTGATGGCCGGCTGGGCGCGCGAGCTCGGGTGTAAGGTCTCGGGCTTTTCGGTGCGGGCGCACTATCGCGTGAAGCCGCCCGGCAAAGCGATCGAACTCGAAACCGAGTAATCCCGCCAGAGTTCCGAGTTATCGGTCCGGTTTGGTCAAGGGCGTCATGCGGGCTGCCGATACCCGTTTCGGGACTACCCGGAGGGCGATCGGGCTTGCCAGACGGACAGGCACACACAGAAGGTGGCGGCATCACGCCGATCGAGGCGCTGCACGCGGCGTGCGCGCGGAACGCGCCGCTGGAGATCGTGCAGGCCGACCTCGTGGGTGAGGAACCATTCGCGCGCGGGCGGATGATCGAGATCGAATCGGGCGTCCTCATGATCGAGGAGGTCCAGATCATCGGCAAGATGGCCAAGTTTGCCAAGCAGACGCCGGTTGTCGGTTTCTTTCGCTTCCACAACAGGCTCTTCGAGTTCTTCTCGAAGGTCGTCTCTGCGCAGAAGCCCATCCATCTGAATCGCTCGACGATTGTGCCCGCGATCGATCTGAAGCTGCCGACGGACATCACCGAGGGGCAACGTCGCAATGTCTACCGCATCCAGGTCGCGGCCCTGCGCGATCCGATCCGCGTCGAGTTCTGGCACGAGGTGCCGCCGGATGTCGAGCAGATGTTCATTCAGAACGGTCAGACCGCTCAGGGCGACGGCGTGTGCGATGCGTACAAGGGCGGTGAGGATGCCAACGGATTCTTACTGCCGCCGACGCGCGTCGCCGACTGGGAAGGGCAGATGATCGACGCGTCGGACGTCGGGCTCGGGATGAACCTCAACAAGTGTCGACTCAACCAGCTCAAACTTTTCGACCGCGGCTGGCTGCGGTTCTCACTGCCGGGTGATGCAGAGGGTTCGATGACGTTCTCCGTCGAGGTGCGCCAAGTCCGCAGCGTCCGCGAGGGCGTGGTGCGTGCCGGGATGTTCATCCTCGAAACGAACGACCGCTGGGCGCACGCTGCCAAGGTGCGCAGGCTCTGGTCGTTCCTGACCGAGTGGCAGCGTAAAGTCTGCCGGGTGATCGACACGACCGCGCCCGGCGCCGGCTAGTCTTCGGTGTGACACCCCCGATCGAGACATTCAAGACCGACGGCCCGGGCCTGCCCGACTCGGACGCGGCGACCTTCGTCACCACGATGGCGCACGCGCTAGGCACCTACGGCACGCCTGCGCACCGCATGGAGGATGCGCTCGAAACAGTTTCCGATCGCCTCGGCATAGAGGGGCAGTTCTTCGCCATGCCCACCGCGGTCTTCGCGGCGCTCCGCGTCCCGCCCGGTCGGCCCCAGACCTCGCTCATCCGCGTCCACCCGGGCGAGGTGCACCTCGAACGGCTCGTCCAGCTCGATGAGATCCTCGTCGACGTCGCCGAGAAGAAGATCGACCCGGGCGAGGGCACGCGCCGCATCGATGCCGCAATCGCCACACCCGACCGCTACGGCCCGGTGCTGACCATCTTTTGCCTGGCCGTCGCATCGGGCTGCGCGGGCCGGTTCTTTGGGGGTGGTGTCAACGAGATCCTCGGCGCGGGCATCGCCGGGCTCATGATCGGGCTGCTCGGTCTCTTTGCCGCGCACCGACGCGACTTTGCGCGGCTCATCGACTTTCTCTGTGGCTTCGTCATCTCCTTCGGTGCGATCGCGGCGTCACGATTCACGTCCAATGTCTCGCCCGAGATCCTGACGATCGCGGGGCTCGTGGTCTTCTTCCCGGGGCTCACGCTCACGATGGCGGTGAACGAGCTGGCAACCCGCAACCTCGTCGCCGGCACGGCGCGCCTGATGTCGGCGCTCACCGTGCTCGTCTCGATCGGGTTTGGCGTTGGGCTGGGGACCAAGCTCGCTGAGATCGCGCTCCCGCCCGCGAGTGGCGAGCAGCAGTTCAGCTCGCTCCCCGGGTGGACGCTCTATCTGGCGATCATGATTTCGGGTGTGGCGCTCTCGGTGCTCTTCCGCGCCCGGCCGAAGGACATCCCCGCGATCGTGCTCTCCGGTTTGATTGCGTTCTTCGGCGCCAGCTACGGGCACGACCAGCTCGGCCCGGAATTGGGCGCGTGCGTCGGGGCGGCGGCGATGGGGCTGTATGCGAACATCTACAGCCGCGTCGCACGCAGGCCCGCGGCCGTGCCGGCGATGGTCGGTGTCATGTTGCTCGTGCCCGGGAGCCTCAGCTTCCGCAGCATCTCGTCGTTCCTCGCGCACGATGCCGTCAGCGGGCTCGAGACCGCCTTCACCACGATCCTGATCGCGATGTCGCTCGTGGTTGGATTCCTGCTGTCGAACGTCGCTGTGCCGCCGAGGCGGGCGCTCTGATCAATCGGCGCTGCCCGGCCCGAGGCAGTCTTCGAGGATCGCGGCGAGGCGGATGCCCGCCTGCTTGAGCCGCAGCTCCGCGATCGGCGCGGATGCCTTGGCGTACGCCTCGCCGATCGACGAGCCGGGTTCGACGCAGTAGCAGTACTTCTCCGCCAGGATGTGCGACTCCACAGCCCAACGCCCGGCCGTGGCGCTCAGGTCGCTCACGTGCGTGTCGGCGAGCCAGGCGACGCGGTCCATGTCGGTGATCTCGCCGAGCAGACGCTCGCCCCGTACGGGCCAGGGGTCGTTGGCGTCGGCCTCGAGGATGCCGTAGTCCCAGACCGCGTGCAGGTTCATGTCCTTGTCGTAGAACGTGAGCTGGATGCTGTTGCCCCCGCGGTCCTCGGCGCGCCCGCCGTGGAGGGGCTGGTGCAGATCGCCCACGAAGTGCACGAGGAACATGAGCGCCTCGCCGCGCTGCTTGGCGGGGAGCGTGCGGTCCTTGAGTTCGGCCGCGAACCGGTCGATCGCGCTGACGACGTTCCCCTCGGGGGGGCAGTCGCGATCGGGGTCGTAGTCGGCGGCGTCGGGCGGCATGTTGACGTAGTGCAGCGGCGCCGACCACTCGTACGCCGGCTCGCGCCGGACAACATCCGCCCAGCTGGCGATCTCTGGCAGGCTCGATTCGCCCAGCAGCTTTTCGATCTCGGCCTTGGCTTCGCCACTGAGCTGTTCCCATGCGATCTGCGCGATGATCGCGTGCCCGTCGCGGCCCCAGCCGCCGAGCAGGGCCAATGTTGTGCAGAGAAGCATGAGTTGAAGGACCGGTCGCAGCAGCTTCATTTGGAACTCCTCATCGGGCTGCGGTAGGGTATGCGAGTCGCCAACGCTGCTCGCGGCTGTATACAATCCCGTCACGCCGATCGGCGGACATTCACGGGGACTTTGCATGCGTACGACGACCGAAGCGACCACCGAATTCGAGCGCAAGGACCGTTGCGAGGGCCTCGACCATCGCCCCCGCGTACTGCTCGGCAAAATGGGCCTCGACGGCCACGACCGGGGCGTCAAGGTCATCGCCCGCGCTCTCCGCGACTCGGGCATCCACGTCATCTACTCGGGCCTCTGGCAGACTCCCATGAGCCTGGCGATCTCCGCGCGAGATGAGGATGTCGACGTCATCGCCGCCAGCATGATGAGCAACTCCCACCTCGCCCTCGGCCCGAGGCTCATCGAGTCGCTGACGAAAGTCGGAAGGCCCGGCATCCCCGTTCACATGGGCGGCATCCTGCCCCAGAACGACATCCCAAAGCTCCTCGAAGCCGGCGTCGCCAAGTGCTTCACCACGGGCATCGGCCTGCTCGACATCGTCGAAGCCGTCAAGGAAACCGTCCACACACTCAAGCCCACGATCGACGTCGCCTCGCCCTCGGCCCAGCTCGCCCGCGACATCACCTTCGCCCACGAGGGCAAGCAGGTCCGCGATGGCGCGAACAAGCGCCGCCCGAAGCGCGTCATCGGCATCACCGGCTCGCCCGGCGCTGGCAAGAGCACGCTCGTCGCGCAGCTGGCAGGCGAGCACTCCCGCCGCGCCAAAGAGAACCCGTCGCTGGGCCGCTGCGCCGTCGTCGCCTTCGACCCCATGAGCCCGATCACGGGCGGCGCGCTGCTCGGTGACCGCCTCCGCGTTGACTTCAACGCGCTCGGTGAGGACGTCTTCTACCGCTCGCTGGCGATCCGTGGCGAGGACTACCGCTCGCTCGACGAGATCATCGAACTCATCGGCGGAGCCGCATCGGGCAACGACGCGTACGACACGGTCTTCGTCGAGACCGTCGGCGCGGGCCAGAACGAGACGCGCATCCGCGACCATGTTGACATGACGGCTGTCGTCCTGACGCCGGGCATGGGTGACGCCGTTCAGATGGACAAGGCCGGCATCCTCGAGATCGCGGACCTGTTCGTCTGCAACAAGGCCGACCACCCGGGTGAGAACGAGCTGGTGCGCGATCTCCGGGAGATCGCCGGCAAGCGAGCGATCCTTGAGACCGTCGCCACCCGAGGCCAGGGCGTGCCCGAGCTGTTGGAGAAGGTGCTGGGTTAGCGTTATCGCCGGCGTTGCGATTCGGTCATCATCCGAAGCTGAACCGCATGCTGCTCTTGCGCCAGATCATCAAAGGCGTCGAAGAGCTTATTCATGGCCGAAAGCTCTGCATCATCATCGAAGAGCAGCAGGCCCGATTCGGTGTCATATGTCCACCGGCCCCATGAGTTGCTCAGAACTTCGAGCATCTGATTCACGACACGGAGTATGCGTCGGTCCAGTTCCTGGATCTTGACGCGTGCGGGCATGTTGAATCCGACCTCGAAGACGTACTTGGCCTGTCGCTGTTTCTTGGCCGAGAAATCGGATTCCTGAAGCTGTGACTCAAAGTCATTCGGCAGCTCGCGGATCCACTCGATCATCTCGACGACCAATCCATCGAGTTGGCGCAGGCTGTTGGCTCGCTCAAAGAGATCACCCCTGGTCTGGATCGTCGAAAAATCAAGGATGCGCTCGACCTCGGTTTCGATGACCGAGGTGTCCGGAGCGGTTTCGTTCGAAGCAAGGACGAAGTCCACCATGAAAGCTTCGATCGAGTCGTCGTCCGGGTTTTCCTCCCGGAACTTCCTGAGACTCTCGGTGTGCTGCGTCTGGTAGTTCGCCATCGCATCCGGGTCAGAATAGCTGTCGTAGATAGCCTTCTGCTGCAATGCGTCCAGATCCTGCGAAAGCTCCCGGACCTGATCGGTCTCCGCGGAGGCGCTGCTCATCTTCATATTGGTCACGTAGCGAGATCCCGCCCCAAGGATCACGAGACAAACAGTGGTCGCGATCGCAAGCCCCGACATCCCGGGCTTCTTCTTGGAGCTGTTCGGCTGCTGCTGGTCCATGGGGTCGTGACTCCTGGCGGCGACTTGGGAACCCGATTGCTTGCCCCAGACCGCTGCCTTGTCGTCGACCGGAGTAATGGACTCGATAAACGAGTGTCGGGAACCCGCTGCGGACAGAACGATCTCGATTGGGGCCTCCCTGAATGCAGCGAGGTCCAATAGCTGTCCCCACCCGCGTCGGGCACGCCCGGGCGACGTACCATCGCCCTCCCGTGACCCACAAGCCGCGACATGACGAGCAGGATCTGACGATCGACGCCCAGACGCTCGATCCGTCCCAGGAGAACTGCGCACCCGTCAAAGCGGGCGAGCGACAGCTCCTGACCGACGACGGCCGCCTCACGCGTGGACGCCTCAAGGGCCTCTCGATGAACAAGGCCATCTGGGTGCTCGCCTGGCCCATCCTTCTTGAGAGCTACCTCAACTCGCTCGTCGGCCTCACCGACACCATGCTCGCCTCGCAGATCTCCGAAGCCGCGACCGACGCGATCGGGGTGGCTTCGTATTTCGTCTGGTTCATCGGGCTGATCGCCATGGCGCTGGCGACCGGCGCGACCGCGCTCGTCAGCCGGTCCGTCGGCAAGCACCGGCTGTCGGTCGCCAACGCGGCGGTGGGGCAGACGTACCTCGTGGCGATCTTCTCAGGCGTTCTTGTCGGCGGCTTTATCGCGGCGGTAGCGCCAACGATCGCTGATAAAGTCAGTCTTGCGGATGAAGCTCGCACTTCTTTCATCGGCTATCTCCGCATCGTGGCGATGGGCGTGCCGCTGAGTTCGGTGCTCTTCGCCGGCATCGCGTGCCTCCGCGGCGCGGGCGACTCCTACCGCCCGCTCGTGGCGATGGCGCTCTGCAACGTCGTCAACATGATCGTCAGCTTCGTTCTGGCGGGCGTTCCAATCCAGACGAGCCGGCTCGACGACGCCGGTCAGCTCATCACGAATCAGATCGTCCCGCCCGTTCCCGGCTTTGACATGGGTATCCGGGGCATTGCTTATGGCACGCTCGTCGCGCACGCGGTCGGGGCGATGATGATCACATTGTTCCTCATCCGAGGACGCTCGGGCGTCAAGCTCAAGAGGCGCTGGCTGAAGCCGCATGCTGTCACACTCAAGCGATTGCTCCGCCTCGGGGCGCCGAACTTCGCCGAGAGCCTGGGCATGTGGGTGGGCAACTTCTTTGTGGTCATGTTCGTCGGTTGGCTCGCGGTTGCCGATCGCCAGGCTGGCGGCTCGGGCGACGGCGTGTTCGGTGCGCACATCTGGGGTATCCGGATCGAGGCGTTCAGCTTCCTGCCCGGGTTCTCGATGGGCATGGCCGCCGCGACGCTCGCGGGTCAGTACCTCGGCGCGGGCAGCACCGCGCGAGCACGCACCGCGATCATCCGGTGCACACTCATCGGCGCGGGCATCATGGGGCTCATGGGGGCCGCGTTCATCCTCTTCCCGCACTGGATCATCGGGCGGTTCACCGCACAGCCGGCGCACCTCGAGCTTGTCCCGCGGCTGCTGGTCATCTGCGGCGTCGTGCAGATCCCCTTCGGTATCGCGCTCGTCATCCGCTCGGCTCTCCGCGGCGCGGGCGACGTCACGTTTGTGATGTGGATCACCTGGATCTCGACATACCTCATGCGATTGCCGCTCGCGTACGCGCTCAGCGGTGTCGACATCTACAAGACCGTCATCTCGCCCGAAGGCGAAGAGATCAAACGTGTGATCTTCGAGAACCCGTTCCCGCACATCGATGGTGTGACGGGCACGCTCGGCGGCCTCTGGCTCGGGCTCTGCCTCGAACTCTTCCTTCGCGGCGCGCTCTTCGCGGCTCGATTCCTGCACGGCGGCTGGGCCAAGGTCAAAGTCTGATCCGCGAAACAACAAGCCCCTCACTGTCGCGAGGGGCTTGTAGCAAACGTTCTTCGCTATGCTGAGCAGAAAATGGCTCAGCCCTCGTCGTCCTCGCTGTTGCCCCGGCGTCGCGGGTCTTTGTCCACCCAGTTGTGACGCTTCTTGAGGTTCTCATAGCTGAACGGGTTCTCGACGGTTTCGAGCTTGTTGACCTCGAGCTGCGTGATGATCGAAGAGTACTGGTTGTACCCCATCGCAAAGTCCTCACGAGTCAGGGGTTCGAGACCCGAGATCCGGCCGACCACCACCGCGAGCGACTTCGGCGCCGGCACCGAGAACGTCCGCTCGGGCAGCGGGATGTCCTCGATCTTCTTTGTCGGGTCCAAGGGCTTTGAGACGTCGAATGCGGCTTTCAGCACGTCCTCATCGCGGAAGACGGGCGGCGTCGACTGGCCGACGCGGCTGATGAGGGTCACCTTCTCACGGATCGAAACACGCTCGGGCGTTTCGCCGACCGTCACCTCGTCCTCGGGGGGCAGGCCCGCGTTGACCGATTCGACAACGTCCTCAAGGCCCGCGTTGATCGCGACCTCGGTGTAGCCGCCGAGTTCACCCACGACACGGTCGTAGGCCTCGATTCGTTTGATGTCCGCTACGACTTCGTCGCGCACCTCATCGAGCGTTTCTGGAGCTGATTCCTTGCGAGCGTCGAGCACGCGGAAGAAGTACCGTGTGCCGTCGTTGCCGACGAGCGGGAATTCGCTGGCGAGCAGCCCGACCTGGATCGGCAGGTTGGGGTTCGGGTTGAGCTCGCGGACGCTGAACACCGCAACGACCGCTGGCGCTTCGACGCTGCCCACGCGGAGGTTGGCGCCGCCAAAGCCGGGGAGCGCGTTCACTTCCACCTGATCGAGCCACTCCGCATTGCGGATCGTGATCGAGGGCAGTGGGATCGTCAGCCCGTCGTTGGCTTCTTTGATCTGCTCGACGACGTGCTGCGCGATCGATTCGAGTGACGGGCGATTGTCGGCCCAGTTCGCGGGCAGATCGACATAGCCGTCACGCCGCTCGAGTGTCCGGGTGGCGCGGAGCATCTCCGATCGGACAGCGTTCTCGGCCTGGCTGATGATCTGCTGCGCCTTCTGACGCTTGAGCTCCGCGATGATCTCGTTCCGGGCCTCGCTGAAGCTCGCGGGGTACTTATCTTTGTTGAGCTGGTGGTACTTGCTCGCCTCGACCGCGTCGATCGTGATCGCGTTCTCGATCGGCTCGCGTTCGATGGCGATCCACTCGAGCTTTACCCGCTGCGGCTGGCGGTAGCCGATCCCGTACTCCGTCTCGCTCGGGATGCTGTCCTTGTACTTCTCAAAGTGAGCCTGGATGGCTTCCTCGGTTGGTTCGGGCACCGAATCGATGAACCGCTCCGACGGGATCACGACATAATCGACCGTCGCGCCGTTGAAAATGTTGACGCCCGAGCGCGATGCGCGTGAGGTGGAGAGACGTCCCATGGTGCTGTACGCCGCCCGCATGCGGAGCACGCCTCGCAGCTTGGCGACCGCCTTGTGCAGCTCGTCGATGGTTCGGAATCGCCCCGCGCTGGCGGCTCCGTTCTCGCTGCCGATGATGCGGTTGAGCCAGGCTTCTGCGTATTGAGGAGCCAGCTGGGCCGCGAAGGATTCGGGCAAACCATTCTGGCGAGCGACCTCACGAGCTTGCAGCATCGCCAGTTCCTGCGCAATCTGCGGGTAGAACTGCCGGCCGTCCTGATCGGATCCGATGAACCCAGCGTCCTCGGCTTCGCGGGTGAGCATGTACCACTCCATGTACCGCTCGCCCGAGGGCGCTGTGAGTTGCAGGAGCAGATCCGCGAGTGCGCCCGTGCCGCCCAAAGCGTTGACCGCGCGCAGCTCTGCGTCGGCCTGTTCGAGCTTGCTCGCCTTGACCGATTGGCCGTTGTACTCGGCCATCACCGGGTCGCGGAGACGTGGCATCTGCTGGATCGCCTGCGGCGCCAGGAACGCCACCATGAGCAGCACGCCGCCAACGACGAGGATCCACTTGTTGTACTTCCGCAGAAACTTGAGCATCTGAGCTGTCCTGAATGAGAGGCGGCCGACCGGTGTATCCGATCGGCCGCTTCGGGTGATTCTCTCCGTGGGCCGATGAGCCCCAGAACTTGGGCAACAAGTGCTTTAGCGGTAGAACTCGATAACGAGGTTGGGGTTGACGTCGAACGGGATCTGCTCGCTTACCGGCAGAGCCACGATCTTGCTCGTCAGCTTGCCCGGGTTGATGTCGAGCCAGCCGGGAACCTCGTAGCCGGCCATGGTTTCCATGTGCTCGCGGACGAGCTTCTCGATCTTGGGCTTGAAGGTGATCTCGTCGCCGACCTTCACCGCGAAGCTGGGCTTGTCGACCTTCTTGCCGTTCACGCGGACGTGACCGTGCACAACGATCTGGCGGGCTGCCCAGATCGTGCGGGCGAAGCCCGAGCGGCGGACCGCGTTGTCGAGGCGCGTCTCAAGGATCTGCATGAGGATCTCACCCGTGTTGCCCGGGCGACGGGCGGCCTCGTCGACGTAGCCGCGGAACTGCTTCTCGAGGATGTTGTAGTGGTAGCGGATCTTCTGCTTCTCGTTGAGACGCAGGCCGTAGTCGCGCAGGCGACGCATGCGGTAGCCGTGCATGCCGGGCGGGTTGAGCTGGCGCTTGGTGGTGTGCTTGGGGATGTCCGCGATCGGGACGCCCACGCGACGAGAGAGCCTGACCTTCGGACCGGTATAACGGGCCATGACGGGTTCCTTTCTTCCGTCTCCGATCGAATCCGATCGGGTGCCGAGATTGGCTCGGCGATCACGCCGGGGGACCGAGGCTTCGGGCCGGCAAGGGTGATCCGGGCACAGTGCCCATATCGGGGCTATTCAAGACCCACTCGCCCGAGGAGTCAAACCGACAGACAGGCCAGTCCGAGCGGGGCCTCACCCCTCCCGAAGCGATTGTGAAGCTTTGGAGCCTGCCGGCTTCACCAAAGATTCACGGCGACCCGACCCCATAGACTCATCCGGACCCCGCCGGAGCCGCCATCGATGCCCAGAGTTGTCCCACTGAACGTCCTCCAGCAATCGGGGGGCCTGCGATCGGGCTCTGCAGACGCCCCCAAGGAGAAATGCGGCGTGGTGGGTGTCTGGGGCCTGCCCGCGCCGGCCTCACTCGTCTACATGGCCCTCTACGCCCAGCAGCACCGGGGACAGGAATCCGCAGGCATCGCCGTCACCAACGGCGATGACATCGAATCCCACCTCGGGATGGGCCTCGTCCCCGACGTTTTCTCCAAGCCCGACCTCGACCGGCTCAACTGGTTCGGCACCACCGGGGCCATCGGGCACAACCGATATTCAACCTCGGGCGGCTCGCTCCACTGCAACACCCAGCCCCTCGTCGAGCAGACCGTCGACGGTTCGGTCGCCCTGGCTCACAACGGCAACCTTGTCAACGCCGCCGCACTCCGTCAGAAGTTCGCCGAGAAGGGGCACCTCTTCCACACGACGAGCGACACGGAAGTTGTCATCCACCTCCTCGCCTCGCCCGAGCAGCGCAAGACGCCCGACCCATTGGCCGCCACGCTCCGTCGCCTCCAGGGTGCGTTCAGCCTCGTGCTGCTCTTCCCCGACCGCATCGAAGCCGCCCGCGACCCCTGGGGGTGGCGTCCGCTCGTCCTGGGCGAGATCGAGCGCGAGGGCAAGGCCTACCCCGCCGTCGCGAGCGAGACGGTCGCGCTCGACGTCATGGGTGCCCGCTTCATCCGCGAGATCGAGCCGGGCGAGATCGTGACGCTCTCGAACGAGGGCGTCACGAGCCGACGCTTCGCCGAGCCCGCGCCGAGGCTTGCCCGGTGCATCTTCGAGCACGTGTACTTCGCCTCGCCCGCCAGCACGGTGTTCGGGCAGAATGTCCAGCGTGCCCGCGAGCAGATGGGCGAGGTCTTGGCGAGTGAAGCGCCCGTCGACGCCGACATGGTTATGCCCATGCCCGACTCTGGGCGCTCGGCCGCCAACGGCTACGCCTACATCAGCGGCCTGCCCTACCGCGAGGCCATCATCCCCAACCGCTACGTCGGTCGAACGTTTATCAAGCCGACGCAGCACGAACGCGAAGCCGCCGTCAGGCTGAAACTGAACGTTGTCCGCGAGATCGTCGAGGGCAAACGCGTCGTCGTCGTCGACGACTCCATCGTCCGCGGCACGACGACCAAGCTCAAAATGATGCAGATCCGCGAGGCCGGCGCCAAGGAAATCCACCTCCGGATCAGCTCGCCTCCCATCCGCCACCCGTGCTACTTCGGCGTTGATTTCGCCAGCAAGGACCAGCTCATCGCCAACGGGCGCACCGTCGAGGAGATCCGCAAGTTCCTCGGCGTCGACTCGCTGCACTTCCTCTCCCTCGAGGGACTGCTCAGCGTCGCCCACCACAGCCCCGAGGACTACTGCACCGGCTGCTTCAGCGGCGACTACCGCGTCGACATCGAGCACCCGACGACCGAAGAGATCGTCTCCCGCGAGCAGGCGAGCATGTTCTGATGCGCGACGATCGGGGGAATCGCTTTCGGCTTTCCCGTGATGCCAAGAAGATGCTCGCGGACTCGGATTCTGTGGTCAGTCAGAAGACTATTGAGATTATGCCTTGGCCGTTCCATATTTTCTTGCGATTGTACGGTGTGGTTATGGCTGTGTTGGTGCTTACGGTTATCGCGAGTTGTGGAGGCATGTTTTACATGCGTCCGGATGTCGTAAGTGATCTTCCGGGCGTATTGGTCTTTGTGCTTGTTTGGAGCTTCTTTTTACTCGCAGTTGTCGGGATTCTGTTTCCGTTGCTCTTGAACTATCCCAATCCCTGGAATCGACGTGCTGCGAGAGTCGTCCGAGTGTGCTTGGTGTGTAGTTACAAACTCGGTGGCATTCAGCCCGAGCCCGACGGTTGCACCGTTTGCCCGGAATGCGGCGCCGCATGGAAGCTATCCTCTCCCAATGCCTGAACTCACACTCGCCCACTCCCCAGACTCCGACGACCTCGTCATGTGGTGGCCCCTCTGCGGCATGACCCACGAGGACGGCTCACCAATTGCCGGCCCACTCGGCAAACCCGCACTCAACACCCAGGGCTTTACCTTCAAACCCCTCCCCGAAGACGTCGAAGCACTCAACCGACGCGCGATCGAGAAGGGCGATCTCGACATCACCGCCATCAGCGCCCACACCTACCCGCACATCAAGGACCGCTACCAGATCACCGACTGCGGCGGCTCCTTCGGTGAAAGCTACGGCCCCAAGGTCGTCGCCCGCGCCGATGACGAACGCTTCAAAGCCGGCGTCGGCGCACTGCTCGGCGACAGCATCACCATCGCCGTTCCCGGGCGCAAGACCACGGCCTTTCTGACCCTCAGCCTCATGCTCCGCGCGATCGACCCCGCGCGCACCCGGCGCGCCATTGAGATGCCTTTCTACGAGATCATCGGCGCCGTGCAGGAAGGCAAAGCTGACGCGGGGCTGCTCATCCACGAGGCGCAGCTCACCTTCGAGGATGCGGGCCTGTGCAAGCTCGCCGACCTCGGCGAGTGGTGGGGCAGTGCGACACATATGCCTCTGCCGTTGGGGCTGAATGTCATCAAACGCGACCTCGATGATCGCTTCGGCGCAGGTACCTGCGCGAGACTCTCGAAGCTCCTGTCCGAGTCGGTCGAGTACGCGATCACGCACGAAGCCGAGTCGCGCGAGTTCCTCCGCATCCGGGGTGAAGGCCGACCCGAGTGGAACGACGACGCTCTCGTGAAGAAGTACCTCTCGATGTACGTGAGCCCCCTTACCCGTTCGATGGGTGACAATGGACGCTCAGCGCTCAAGCACCTGCTGACCGAGGGGCACAAGGCCGGGCTCTGCCCCGACCCGGGTACGATCGACGTCATCTGATTGGAGTGCCGCGATGAACCTGATCAAACACCACGGCCTCGTCGCCGTCGAACGTCCGAGTGCCGAGCCTCTCCCGCTCACTCACATCATCGGTATCGGGCGCAATTACGCCGACCACGCCTCCGAGATGGGCGGCGTCGTCCCCGAGCGTCCGATGTACTTCACCAAGAACCCCGCGTCGGCGTGTCTGCACAACGACCCGATTTTGATTCCGCCCATCTGCCGCGATCCGGAAACGGGCGGGCCGGATCAGGTCGACTTCGAAGCCGAGCTTGCCGTCGTCATCGGGACCGCCGCGCGCGATGTGAGCGAAGCCAACGCGTACGACCATGTGCTCGGCCTGTGCTGCGCCAACGACGTCAGCGCCCGTTGGTGGCAGAAGCAGGGCTCGGGTGGGCAGTTCAACCGGGGCAAGAGCTTCGACACCTTCTGCCCGCTCGGGCCGAGGCTCGTGCCTATCGACGAGGTCGGCGATCCACAGAAGCTCGATATCAAGTGTCGAGTCTCGGGCGAAGAGATGCAGTCGTCGAGCACGAGCCTCATGATCTACACGGTCGCGTACCTCATCGCCGAGCTCAGCAAATCGACCACGCTTCTGCCCGGCACCGTCATTCTCACTGGGACGCCCAGCGGCGTCGGCTTCGGTCGCGATCCGAAACGCTTCCTCAAACCGGGCGACACGGTCGAGGTTGAGATCTCGGGGCTCGGTGTGCTGTCGAACCCGGTTGTGGACGGCTACTAGATCTCCACCCTCGGCACCACGCGCTCGGCCTCGCTCGAAAGCTCGAAGAAGCTGCCTTCCTGGAAGCCGAACATGCCCGCGACGACGTTCGTCGGGAACGCCTGCCTGAGCTGGTTCATCTCGCGGACGTTCGCGTTGTAGAACCGCCGGCTGGCCGCGATTCGGTCCTCGGTCAGGCTCAGCTCCTTCTGCAGCGCCAGGTAGTGCGCGTCGGCCTTGAGCTCCGGGTATGCCTCGGCGAGCACGAAGAGCTTCTTGAGGCCGATGAGCATGGCGGATTCGTCGACGGCTTGCTCGGTGGCGCTGCCGTGGCTCGCGACGGCGCGGTTGCGGGCCTCGACCACCATCTCCAGCGTCTCGCGCTCGTGCTTGGCGTAGCCCTTGACCGTCTCGACGAGGTTCGGCACGAGGTCGTAGCGCCGCTTGAGCTCCACGTCGATGTCCGACCAGCTCTCCTTGATGTGCTGGCGGAGCCCGACAAAGCGGTTGTACGTCGCGATGAGCCAGATGATCGGCACCAGCAGCACCGCGCCGATCACGATGAGCACGATAAAGAGTGGTTCCACGCTTACCGCGTCCTTTCTTCAAATTCACGCACGACATGATCGGGCCAGAGATCTACAAACTCCGACACCCAGCCCAGATTGGGCATGAACTCCTCAGCCTTCCACCGCCGCACGCCGTTGGTGATGCAGATCATGCCCTGTTGCTGGTCGATCGACCGCTTGGGCGAGGCCATCAGGAACTCCATCATCCTCGGCGTGATCACGTCGTAGGCGAACCGCTTATCGCTCGATTTGACTAGGAACTTTCGGCTGAACTCTGCGGACTCGAAGTCGATGTCGTCGAATCCGATCGCGGCCCCGATCTTGTCCAAGAAGTTCTCCGCCCGGATCGTCAGGTCCGGCACGCCCGCGTAGGGCATGTGCAGGATCAGATAGCTCAGCCGATACGTCGTGGTCTGCGATGACTTGCCGTTGTGGGTTGTGACCTTGTAGAGGTAGTCGCCCATCTTGATGGGATGCGGGTTGTCGTTGATGGTGTGGGTGCCCGAGATCGTGTTGTAGGCCCGACGGCTGTGGCCTTGCTTAAAGACGCCGAAGCAGCTGTACATCTCGTCGTGACGATGATCGGAGCCCTGATCGAATTGCCAGCCGTGGGCGTCGGCGATGGCCCGGAGCGCCGCGATCCGCGCCTGCTCGGCCTTGTGGCCGTAGTACGCCGCGATCACGATCACCGCGACGACAGCAATAACAAGCGGAATGATGATCAAGGGTTCCATGCTCAGATTCTGGTCCCTGTATAGCTTTGGATGACGTGCTCAGGCCAAAGGCCGATGAAATGCGAGGCCCAGTTGACTCTGGGCATGAATTCTTCGGCTTTCCATCTTCGCATGTCTGAGACGAAACACAGAATCCCGCTGCGCAGTTCGACCCCGACGTCCGGTGCTCGAAGCAGAAACTCCATCATCGTTGGGGTGATCACGTCGTAAGCGAACCGTTTATCCGATGCGCTGACGTGGAAGGTTCGGCTGAAATCGGCGGACTCGAAGTTGATGTCGTCGAAACCAACAGCGGCTCCGAGCTTGTCGGTCATCGTCTCGCGACGGATGAAGAGGTCGGGTACATGCAGGTACGGGAGGTGGAGGCAGAGATAGCTGAATCGGTACGTCGTTGTTGATGTGCCGTCCTCATCACTGTCGGTCTCCTTGTAGAGGTAGTCGCCCATCTTGAGGTGGTGTGGGAAGCCATGGATTTCGATGGCACCTTCGACAGTGTTCTCACACTCCTGGCTGTGTCCTTTGCTGAAATAGTCAAAGTTCTGATATGTCGAACGGTAGTTGTTGGCACTGATCGCATCGAACGACCAGCCGTGCGTGGTTGCGATGGCTTTGATGGTCATGGATCGGGCCTCTTCACGTTGATGGGCGTAGTAAGCCCTCAAGGTCAAGACACCGATCACCATGATCACGAGCAGAATGACGAGGATCGGTTCCAATGGTCCGAGTGTACTCCCTGCTGCTGCTCTCGCTTTCTTGGGATTTGATCGGCGTATCGTTCAGACCATGGCCGGCAAACGCAAGAAGAAACCCGGGAACGAGGCGGAGGTCCACAACCGCCGGGCCAGGCACGACTACGCCATCGAGTCGACGCTCGAGGTCGGTCTGAAGCTCCACGGCACGGAGGTCAAGTCCGTCCGCATGGGTGAGGTCTCGATCGGTGAGGCCTATATCCGCGCGACCAGCGAGCCGCTGAGCCTGCGGATCGTTGGGATGACAATCGGTCACTACGGCCCGGCCGCCTCACGCAACCACAAGGTTGCCCGCGACCGCGTGCTTCTGGCGCACAAATCCGAGATCAAGCGGCTCGCGCGGGCCACCGAGAGCAAGGGCATGACGATCGTCCCCCTCAAGCTCTACTTCCACAACGGCTACGCCAAGCTGGAGATCGGCCTGGGCAAGGGCAAGGGGCACACCGACAAACGCCGCTCGATCGCCGACCGCGAGCAGAAGCGCGACATCGACCGCGCCATGTCCAAGCGCATGAAGTGGTGAGATTCATGTCTCGTGGCGGAGGCATCCTGCCTCCGTCTACACCTTCTCCGCACTGATAAGAACGAGCCCCTCGCATGAGCGAGGGGCCGCGTCGAAATCCTATGTTGTCTCGGAGGCTCAGATGCCCTTGTGCTTGAAGCTGCTCGCCAGGGCCAGCTTCGCGCGGGCGGCGTTGCGGGCCTTGGTGATCTTGTCCATCTCACCCAGCTTGTCGGTCGCGTCGTTGGGCACGCCTCGCGTCTCGGCCGCGCGCAGCTCGGCGGCGCAGTCCGACTCGACGAGATTCTCGGCAGGGAGCGCTTCGCTCGCGAGGATCGTCAGCTCGTTGTTGGCGAACTTCATGAAGCCCTCTTCCACGTAGTAGAAGCGGCTGCCGCCCTTGGCCTGGCCCAGGTTCGGGAAGTCGAGGCGGAGTTCGCCCATGCCCAGCTTGGCGACCAGCGGCGAGCCGCCGTTGGTCATGCCGATGAGGCCGTCCCAGAGCGGGACCGAGGCGTAGGTGACCTCGTCGTCGAGGAGCGAGGCTTCCGGGGTGATGAGCTTGCAGCGGATCGTGCTGGCCAAGGCTGATTCCTCTCGTCTGGGCGCCATCCTGCGCCGGGGCCAATGGTAGTCCCGGGCTCCGCCCCCGTCAGCCCGGTAGGCTTGCCCCGTGGGACGCAAAGACGCCGCCATGCTCCTGATTCTCGCCCTCCTGCTCGTCGGCGCGGCTGTCCTGCGCCTGGCGTGCGGGCCGGAAGGTCTTGCCTTCGCGGCCTCCGAGACCGCGGCGAACCTGCGCTGGACCCGCGTGCTCGCCGCCGTCTCTGTGGGTTCGGCGCTGGCCGTCGCGGGGGTGATGCTCCAGTCGCTGCTCCGCAACCCGCTCGCCTCGCCCGACCTGATCGGTGTCTCGGCGGGGTCGGGGCTGGCGGTCGTGGTCTCGGCGTACCTTGGCTACCTCGCGACGGGTCAGATCACACCGCCCGGAGCCGAGCCGATCCCAGCGGTCATCGGGGCGCTCGCCACGCTCGGGTTCGTCTACACGCTCAGCCAGCGCCGGGGTTTCATCGAACCGGTCACGCTCATTCTCGTCGGCGTCGTCGTCGGGATCCTCTGCGGCTCGGCGGCCGCCTTCATCCGCCAGCTCCTGCCCGACGGCGGCTTCGCGGTCGCGCGCCTGCTCGTCGGGCGTCTCTCGGACGATCTCTCGATCGGCATGGTCTGGGGCGTGCTCGCGGTGACGGTCACTGGGGCCGCCATCGGCGCGTGGCTTGGGCCTGCAATGGATGCGGCCGCGATGTCCGATGACGAGGCCCGGTCCGTGGGTGTGCCGGTGGGGGCGCTGCGTCTGGCGCTCTTTCTGATCTCGGGCGTGCTGACCGCGGGCTCGGTCGTGCTCGTCGGGCCAATCGGTTTTGTGGGTTTGGTTGTGCCGCACGCCGTGCGCATGCTGACGGGCCCGAACCACCGCGTCTTGATGATCGGCTCGGCGCTGACGGGCGCGACTGCGGTTGTGCTTGCCGACGTTGCCGTTCGGCTGATCCCCACGCGCACCGGTGCGATCCCGATCGGCATTCTCACCGCGCTCGTCGGGGGGCCGGTCTTTCTGTGGATGCTCTACAGCTCTATCCGCAAGCCGGGTGTGATGACGCAATAGCGCAGATTGTCCCCGCTTCTGGCCCTCTGGCCATTTGCTATCTGGCGCTTTCGCTAGACGTTGAAGTACTTCGCCTCCGGGTGGTGCACCACGATCGCGCTCGTTGACTGCTCCGGGTCGATCTGCCAGTTCTCCGTCAGGTGGCATCCGATGCGCTCGGGCTCGATGAGTCTGAACAGGATCTCCTGATCGCTCATGTCCGGGCACGCGGGGTAGCCGAAGCTGTAGCGCGAGCCGCGGTATTTCTGCGTGAAGAGGCCCTTGACGGTGGGGCTGTCCTCGCCGGCGATACCGAGTTCCTGGCGGATGCGCTTGTGCCACATCTCGGCGAGGCCCTCTGCCGTCTCGACGCCCATCCCGTGCAGGTACAGGTACTCCGTGTAGTTGTTCGCCTCGTAGAGCGTCTTTGCCGCCTCGCTCACGCGCGTGCCCATCGTCACGCATGTGATGGGCAGCACGTCCTTCTCACCCGACTCGATGTCCTTGAAGAAATCCGAGATGCACAGGCGTTTACGCTCGCTCTGCCTCGGGAACACGAACCGCTCGATCTCGCGGTCGTGGTCCTTTGGGTCGTACACGATCAGATCGTTCCCCGAGCTGTTGCACGGGAAATACCCGTACGCCACCGCGGGGCGCAGCAGCTTCTCCGCCTTGCACTGCTTCTTGAGTCGCTCGAAGATCGGCAGGATCGTCTCCTGCATCTTCGCCTCGTACTCCTCGTCGCTCAGCTTGCCCTTCTTGAACTGCCACTGCGTGCGGAAGAGCGCGATCGGGTTGATGAACGGGTAGATGTGGTCGAGCTCGATGTCTGTCACGACCCGCGTGCCCCAGAACGGAGCCGTCGGGACCTCGACATCCTGCGCGACCTCGCTCCGCTCGATGACCGCGACGCCCGCTGTCTTTGTCGCTGCGAACGCGTCCTGAGCCTCGGCCTGCCTCGCACGCGAGCCCGCGACCATCGTCTCGGCCTCGGTGCGTTTGGTGAGCCTTGCCTCGACCTCATCGTCGATCTCGCTCAGCATTCCCGTCTCGAGGCGGTCCATGACGCGCAGGCCCTCGAACGCGTCCTTGCCGTAGTAGAGCTTGCCCTGGTACACGGTCCGCAGGTGACTCTCGGCGTAGTGCCGCGTGAGCGCCGCACCACCGAGGAGCACCGGAACGGTCACGCCCCGCTCGTTCATCTCGCGGAGGTTGTCCTCCATCACGTTCACGCTCTTGACGAGCAGGCCCGAGAGCCCGATCGCATCCGCCTTCGTCGACTCGAGCGCCTTGAGGATGTCCGCGATCGGCTGCTTGATGCCCAGGTTGTGCACCGTGAAGCCGTTGTTCGAAAGGATGATGTCGACCAGGTTCTTTCCGATATCGTGTACGTCGCCCTTGACGGTTGCGAGGACGATCGTGCCGCGCGTCTGGCCCTCGACACGCTCCATGAGGGGTTCGAGCCTCGACACCGCGAGCTTCATGACCTCGGCCGATTGCAAAACGAACGGGAGCTGCATCTGCCCCGAGCCGAACAACTCGCCCACGGTCTTCATGCCGTCGAGCAGGTGATCGTTGATGATCTCGAGCGGCTCGTACCGCAGGAGCGCCTCATCGAGGCACTCGCCGAGCCCTTCCTTTTGACCATCGACGATGTGCTCACGCAGGCGTTCTTCGAGGGTCAGGTTTCTCGTGACCTTCTTCGCCTCGGCGACCGAGTCCACGTCCTTGAAGAGCTCGATGTACGCGTTCAGTGGATCGTGCCCGTCCGAGCGGCGATCGTAGATCAGATCGAGCGCCGCGTTGCGCTGGGCCTCATCGATCTTGTTCAGAGGCAAGATCTTCGACGCGTGCACGATCGCGCTGGTGAGACCCGCGTCGGTCAATTCGTGCAGGAACACCGAGTTGAGCACGACCCTGGCCGCCGGCTTGAGCCCGAATGAGACGTTCGAGAGCCCGCATGTGATCTGCACCTCCGGGTACGCCTTGGCGATCCGTTTGACGCCCTCGATGAGCTCGAGCGCGGAGCGCCGGTCCGAGTCCATGCCTGTCGAGATCGGGAGCACGAGCGGATCGATGAAGATGTCCTCGTTCGCGAGCCCGTGTTTCTGCGTGGCGCGCTCGATGCCGCGTCTGGCGATCGAGAGCTTTCGCTCCGCCGTTCGCGCCATCGACTCCTCAGGATCCTCGTCGATCGTCCCGATGACCAGCGCCGCCCCGAACCGACGCGCCAGGTCGCAGATCTCGTCGAACTTCTCGTCGCCCTCTTCGAAGTTGGCCGAGTTGATGACGCACTTGCCGGGCGCGTGCTTGAGTCCCGCCTCGAAAGTCTTGACCTGCGTCGAGTCGAGCATCAGCGGCGAATCCACCTGACGCACAAGGCGTTTGACCGCCTCGCCCATATCCGCGCCGTTGTCGCGGCCCGTGGCGTCGACGTTCAGATCCAGCACGTGCGAGCCGTCGCGCACCTGTTCGCGCCCGAGCGCGACGATCCCGTCCCAGTCGCTCTCCTCGAGCAGCCGCTTGAACTTCCGGCTGCCCGATGCGTTGCAGCGTTCGCCCACGATGAGAATCGAGTTGTCCTGCCTGAATTCCGTCGGCCCGTAAAGAGACGTCGCCGACGCGGGAGTGGGGCGGTGTTCCGGCAGCTTGGGCTCGATTTTCCCGACACGCTCGGCGAGTTCGCGGATGTGCTCGGGCGTGGTGCCGCAGCAGCCGCCGACGATCGAGACGCCCTGCTCGCGCACAAACCCAGCGATTGCGTCGGCGAACGGCTTGGGTGCCAGCGGATACTCCGTCCGCCCCTCAACGAGCACCGGCAAGCCCGCGTTCGGGATCACCGAGATGTACCGGTCTTTGCTCCGCCAGTGGCGAGCCAGGTGCGCGACGTGCTCTGCCATCTCGACGGGCCCGGTCGCGCAGTTCAGGCCGAGCGATGTGATGGGGTACGACCGCAACGCCGCGAGCGCGCCCTCGATCGATGTGCCCATGAGCATCGTGCCCGTCTGCTCGATGGTCACGCTCACCATGAGGGGCACGTCTGCCGGCCCCTTGCCCGCATCTTCGAGCGCACCGAGGCACGCGTTGATCGCGCACTTGACCTGCAAGAGATCCTGGCACGTCTCGATGATGAACGCGTCCGTTCCGCCCGCGATCAGACCCGCCGCCTGCTGCTTGTAGCTCGTGTACAGATCGTCCCAACGGATCTGGTCCAAGGTGATCAACTTCGTCCCCGGGCCCATCGACCCGAGCACGAAACGCGGCTTGTCGCTCGTCGAGTACTTGTCGCACGTCGCCCGCGCAATCTCGGCGGCCGCCTTGTTCAGGTCGAATACCTTGTCCGCGATCCCGTTGTCTTCAAGGACATGCGATGCGCCGCCGAACGAATTGGTCTCGATGCAGTCGGCCCCGACCTCAAGGAACCGCCCGTGCAACTCTTCGAGCACGTCGGGCCTGGTCAGCGAGATGATGTCGGTGCAGTTCTCGCAGCCGCAGTAGTCGCGCTCAAGGTCCAGATTGGCAGCGTGGATCGAGGTGCCCATTGCCCCGTCCACGACGATGACGCGGCGGGCGAGTTCTTGCAGGAATCGGCTGGGCATGGGGTTCCTCTCGGGGCACGAATCTATCCATTGTACCGGATGAATGGATGAAAGACACCCGACGAGCAAAAAGAACGCCGCCAGAGGCGGCGTGGTGTGTGTCAAATCCTGCCCAAAGGCTTACTTGCGGGTCTTCTTGCCGCCCTTGGACTCCTTGCCGGCAAAGTAGCCGCCCGAGAAGCGCTTCTGGAAGCGTTCGAGGCGACCCGTGGCGTCGACGAAGCTCTGCTTGCCCGTGAAGAAGGGGTGCGAGCCGGACCAGACGTCGACGTGCAGCTCGGGGACGGTCGCCCCGACTTCCATGACGACTTCGCCGTTGTAGTAGACCTTGCAGGGGTGCATGGCCGGGTGAGTGTCCTTCTTCATCGCAGACTCCTACCGGCCGGGCCGGCACTTCGGGCTTGGACGGCAAGGATAGGCACCCTGCGGGCAACTGTCAGGCAACCTGTCCGTGCGAGAATCCGGGCAATCCTGGGCGTATAGTCGTCCCGCGAATCCGCCGGTCAGGCCCGCACAGGCCCCCGACGGGCGTGGCCACCTTAGCTCAGTTGGTAGAGCGAAGCTTTCGTAAAGCTTAGGTCGCCGGTTCAAGTCCGGCAGGTGGCTCTTTCCGCTTCAGGATCCCGACATGATCCGCGGGGCGTCCTCTTCACCCAGCATCGCCATCACCGCCGCCTGGGCCGTGCGTGCGCCGAGCGACATGCCGTGGCCTGTGAGCCCGCCGCAGAACCAGACGTTGCCCGGCAGCTCGTCCGCTTTCGCGATGATCGGCAGGCCGTTCGGTGAGAATCCCATCGTGCCCGCCCAGCGTGCGAGCACCGTGAAGTCGGCTTTGAGCAGACTGTGCGCGTACCGCTCGAGTTCCATCTGGATATCCGCCGAGACCGCGCTGCTCGATGTGCGTTCGTCGGCTTCGCGGAAGGTGCGCTTGCCGCCGAGGATGATCGTGCCGTCGAGGGTCTGGCGGATGTATTCCGATCCGCGGTTCAGGTAGTACGACGCGTTGAGCGTCACGCCGGGCGCGTCGATCGCCATCATCTGCCCGCGGTTGGGAGAGACAGGCGACCCCGTCTTCGGGAGCAGCTCGCTCGCCCAGGCGTTCGTGCACACGAGCACCGAGTCGCACGGGTACATCGCCTCGGCCGTATAGACAGCCGCGTCGGTGATGCCGGTCACCTCGGCGTTCTCGGTCAGCGTCACCTGATCGCCGTGGCGTTCCACGAGCACGTCGCGCATCCGGCGGACCATGTCCCAGGGGTTGATCGCCGCGTCGTGCGGGTTGAGGAGCGCGAGCTCGGGCGTCAGATTCCACCAGAGCGTGTCGCTGCCCATCGTTTGCAGCTCACACTCGAAGCCGTCGCTCTCCATGAGTTCCGCCGAGCGTCTGAGTTCGTCCGTTTCGCTCGCCGACATCGAGACGATCGCCGACGGGCTTGCCTGATAGCTCGGAAGCGTTTCGATGGCGTATCGGCTTCGCAGGAGCGAGAGGTTGTCCTGGCTCCACTGCCAGACGAGGCGGGCGGTTTCGCGTCCGAACTGATCGACGGTGTGCGCGTAATTCTCCGCGAGGCCTCGCATCAGGAAGCCTGCGTTCCGTGACGACGCACCCCATCCGAGTGTGTGGCGTTCGAGGATGTGGACCTGCTGCCCACGCTTGGCGAGCTCGTAGGCAGCCGACAAGCCGGTAATTCCAGCGCCGATCACGACCGTGTGGCAACGCGGGGCTTCGAGGGGCTGCTTCACCCGGCGCCAATGACTCACGCTCATCGAGTACCTCCTAGAGACGTGGAGCTTAGCGTCGGATTGCGAAGAGCACGTCGTTCACGTTGGTGCCGGTCGGCCCGGTTCGGATCAGGGCATCCATGTCCGAAAGGACGCGGTGCGTGTCGTGTGACCCGAGGGCTTCTTCAAGCGGGAGCCCGCGGTCGCGGGCGCGCGCAAGCATGGCCCGGTCGATCGCTGCGCCGGCCGCGTCCGTGGGCCCGTCGCGCCCGTCCGTTGCGAAGCCCACGACAAGCCAGTCGAAGAGGTCGCTCTCGAGTTCGAGGGCTGTCGCGAGCACCGCTTCCTGCATCGGCCCACCGAGCGATCCCTCGGGCACATCTCCGACGACGGGCTCGCCGCCCATGACGACGGCGTGGTGATCGCCGAGGGCGTGGGTGAGTCTGTGGGCCGCGTCTTGGGCGCTGCCGGTGTGCGCGCTCAAAGTGGTGGGGATGCGGTCCGGTTCGCAGAGCGCCTCGCGGGCCGCAAGGGTTGCGTGCGGGTTGTTCAGAACGATCTCGTGCGAGACGCGATCGAACAACGGATCGCCGGGCTTGGGCGTTTCCTCGTGCTTTCCTTCCATTCCGGCGCGCAAGTACTCGGTGATGCCACCGGATTCATGGGTTGCGTCGTACTTTGCGAGTACATTCATCGCGTCCGCGTATGTCGTTGGGTCTGGTGCGAACGGGCCGCTGGCGATCGTGGAGATCGGGTCGCCGATGACGTCGGAGAGAACGCAGACCATGGTGCGCCTGGTCGGGTTGAGTGCAGCCATGCGCCCGCCCTTGAGTCGCTCGCAGTGCTTGCGGACGCAGTTGAGCTCGTCGATCGGGCACCCGCGGCGCATGAGCAGCGAGCTGACGCGGGTGATGTCTTCGAGCGTGAGCCCCGCGGCGGGGCGTGTGGTGAGCGCCGAGCCGCCGCCGGAGAGGAGGACCAGGAGAATCCGGTCATTTCCACCGGAGCCCTGCAGGTACTCAAGCAGCCGGTTGGCGTTGCGTGTGTTGCGCTCGGTTGCGAGGGGGTGGTCTCCGACGAGGATCTCGGCCCGCTCGGAGAGCGATCCGGCGTCCGGGTGCCCGGTCGTGAGGACCAGCACTTCTGAGGCCCGATCGCCGAGGGCATCGAGCGCTGCACGCGTCATCGGGACCGCGGCCTTGCCGATGCCGAGAAGCGAGATCGGCAGCCCGTTCGAGTCGAGCGTTGCGCAGTACCGCGTGACCGCTGGTGCCGGGTCGCAGGCTTGCAGGATCGCTCCGCACGTCGCCTGGACGAGCTGCGCGTTCTCAACCGACGGCCACGATTCGTTCATATCAGGATCCGATCTTCCGGAGCCTGCGGATCGCCTCGTCGAGCGTGGCTTTCTGCTTGCAGAATGCGAATCGGAGATAATTCGAGCAGTGGCCCTCGGTCGCGCAGAACACACTCGGCGGGATCGCGGCGACGCCGATGTCGCTCGTGAGCTTGATCGCGAGTTCGACATCGTTCTTGACGCCGAGCCGCTCGCTCACGCGAGAATGCTCGGCGAGGATGAAGTACGTCCCTTGGGGAACGATCACATCGAACCCGATCTCAGCGAGTGCTTCACCGAGATAGTCACGGTTGCGGAGGTACATCGCACGGAGTTCGGATATGTATTCTTCTCCAATTTGGAGAGCGACCGATGCAGCGTGCTGAAACGGGGTCGAAGTCGAAAACGTCACGAACTGATGCGCCGAGCGGATGGCCGCGCTCAGTTCGTCGCTCGTGATCGCCCAGCCCACTTTCCAGCCGGTCAGGCTGAACGACTTCCCGAGGCTTGAGAGCGTGACGGTTCGATCGGCCATGCCTGGAAGGCTTGCGATGGAAATATGCGGAGTTCCGTATGTGAGGTCTTCGTACACCTCATCGGAGAGCGCGATCGCATTGTGTCTCTGGCACAGCTCTGCGATCTGGTCGAGTTCTTCCCGCGTGAAGACCGTGCCGGTCGGGTTGTGAGGCGTGTTGACGAGAATCGCACGGGTCTTGGATGAGAAAGCGCGGGCGAGTTCTTCGGGATCGAACGTGAAACGGCCGTTCACGGGGCGGAGTGTGACAAACCTCGCCTCGGCGCCGGTCATTGCTACGCAGGCGCGGTAGCTGTCGTAGTACGGCTCGAAGAGGATCACCTCGTCGCCAGGGTTGACAGTGCCGAGCAGTGTCGATGCGATCGCTTCGGTGCACCCGGAGGTGGCGGTGACCTGGCTCATCGGGTCGACGGCGACGCCGGTGCGTTGTGCGAAACGCCGGGCGATCGTCGTCACGAGTTCGGGCACGCCGGCGGACCGGGCGTATTGGTTTTGGTGCTCGTCGATCGCCCGTTTGGCGGCGTCTTTGACGAAGTCGGGGCCGTCGAAGTCAGGGAAGCCCTGCGAGAGATTGACCGCGTTGTGCTCTGCGGCGAGGCGGGACATCTCGGCGAAAATGGTCGTGCCGAAGGGGCGGAAGCGCTCGGCGGTCTGGATTGGCATGTCGCCAGCTTACACACTTGGCGAGATCGCAATTTGAAAGGATTCGGGTTGAATTCCGTATGATGTTCGGGCAGCGGGGGGATGCGTATGAGTTCAGAAGACGTCGAGCTCGGCAGCGGGATATACGAATTGGCTCCAGAGGAGCCGGTGAAGCCAGCCGAGCGCTGGGTGCCCCCGCAGCAGGCGAAACTGGACGCGAAGCCATTGCCATGTCCAGAGTGCGGCTACGACCTACGCGGGCTCCGCGACGATACCTGCCCTGAGTGCGGGCTCAAGCTGACCTACGGCGTGATGCGTCGGGCGCAGGATGCACGGTCCGGCGTGCGCCCACCGAGCGGCATTGACAAGAAGTCCATCATCATGGCGGTCATAGGACTCACGCTGAGTGCGGCGATCGGATGGCTCTCAAATGGGTCAACCGGATTTCTGTCACTCGGAGCGGACTTTGTCTTGACCGTAGCGATCGGATGGGTGGTGTTTTTCGTGAGTTCGATCGCTTGGATCGGGTTCGATCAGCCGCTGCGAACAACGCTACTACAGACGATCGGCGCGTTCGGGATGTTCGCAGGCATATGGGCGGTGATGACGCTCATCCCTGTGCCGGGCTTGGTGCGGAGCGTGATCGGGTTCCTGATTCTGACGGCACTGCTTGCCGACGCGCTCGACATTGACTATCAGGACGCGGGCATCATCGCCATCGTCGTGAGCGTGATGAAGTTCGCGCTATGGATGAGCATGCTGGCTCTGCTTGGACCATAACACGCCAAGATCAATCCGGCATCATAATTGAGAACTGGATCGTGTCTCGAGCGGTGCCAGGTGGTGTGGGCTTGACAGCGTGCAGACTCTTGTCGTTGACGAGAAACGCGAAAATCGAGTTCGCCTCAAACGGAACGGTTCGAGCGATCTTGAATCCATCCCAGTCGCCCGAGTGAGGCACATCGAATGTGTTGTGCTCGGGTCGATCGGAGACGATCACGCTCGTGCCGCAGGCGCTGACGGCTTCGGACGTGGGCAGGTAGAACAGCACCGAGATCAGCTTGCGGCTGGTGTCGGTGTGCGGGCTGATGGCATAGCCGCCGGTGTCGCGGGAGAGGAATGCGTGAAGCCAGCAGTCTCGGCGGAGCCTCGAGGACAACTCGGGTGCAAAGACGTCGATCAGCGAGCCCCAGAGCTCAGCGGTCAGAAAGGTCTCTCTGAATTCTGACCAGAATTCGCGGGACGGGCCGGTGAGTCTGGGCAGCTCGTCGCCCTCCTGACCCGCGAGCATCAGTCGCCCACGCTCCGGATACCGGCCGTTTGGGGAACTGACATAGGCCTCGTCGGTCGGAAGGTGGGCGATAAGGTCTCTGTAGTAGTCCGCAGGGAAAATCTCGCGGATGAAGGCGTGTGGATATGGGTAGCTGTTGATCCGGGCGTTCCGCAGTTGGTAGATGGCGTGCTGGCAGGGATCGTCGCGGTAAAGGTCGATGAGAGCGGGCTTTGACTCGGTTCCAGCAGTGGTGGGCATTGGCGATCCCCTTTCAACCTGTGGATCGACGCGCCGGGTGGGGGGACTTGAGGGTGGTCCGAGAAGATCCTCTGCGGGATCTGGGGCACAACAGGGTGAGGCGACGGGCCGATAGGGGGGGAACCGACCCCGGATCGGGACTCGGCTTGACTGGTGGCCGGGCTGGGCTAGATTTTGACCGACAAATCGATCCCCGATAGCTCAATGGTAGAGCGAGCGGCTGTTAACCGCTAGGTTGTAGGTTCGAGTCCTACTCGGGGAGTTCACTCACTCAACCCCGCCACGTGCGGGGTTGTTTGCTCACTGGATCGAGCCCGGAACCCCGGCACACAATCGCGATTCTGCGCCAGATATCGGGGTGCGTTGACACATTCCAGAGCATGGCCTTCCACACCACAGCCGCGACGACGGGTGTCGGATTCCGCACGCGCAGGCGTTGCTCTGGGAACTCTGGACGCTCTGTTTGACACAACCGACACTTGCATAACCCTGTTCTGTGCTGGACTTATGAATGAACAGCCCCCTGACGCAATGATCTGGGGATCGATTGTCTCACGGCAGCAGTCGGAGCAGGAGCCATGGGATGGCAAAGAAGGTATCAGCGAAGGTGTATGAAGCGAGCCGGATGCCAACTTCAAATGCGGCATCACCGCCTCGTTCTAGGAAGAGGGCTCAGAAGCTGCTGTCAAATTCAGAGCGCACCGATGACCCCTGGTCGCGTGAGCGCCCGGATTACGGGTAGATCACATTCGATCTTCAGCGTCGGGCACTCGACGAGGCTCTCAAGAGCAACACCCGATATGGAGATCGCACGGATGAAGTTCTCACAGGGCCGGACCTTGAAGATGCGATTCGGTCTTACAAATCTCTGTCCTTGATTCAAGATCGTGTGGTTGAACTTCAGGAGATGCTCCCTTCGGTTGAGAGGATGCTCGACGCTGATCCCTTAGACGAAACTGTAAACGCACTCAGGGAAGAGCATACATATTTAAGTGGTTTTCTTCTGATAAACAACATGTCGCTACTCAAATGTTTTCGTAATAGCCATACTCGATGGGATTAGATCCACGGCCATTTGCGATCGTCCGTGAATGTCTATCTGCTCAGGCCATTGCAGAGGCATTGGCATTGATCGAGCTGATGGAGCTGTCGATCGATAATGGCGATGCACCAGGTTTCGACGGCCGGAATATCAGTACCTCGCGGTCCATCACGACGATGTCAGCGAGGCATCAGAGGGTGGCAAAGACGCTTTATAAAAACGGCGGGGGACGCTGTTGACCAACAAAAAGATAGAAGAACGCATGGGCGATAAAGGGCTGTCCTTGGAAACGATACGCACGGCCGTGAACGAGCTCATCGAGATGAAGCTCGCCGAACGCCCATCTGGGAAACGGCAAGGCGCGAGGCTGACGCCTGAGGGTCGGCGCAAGACCAAGCATATTGTATCTTAACTAGGTGCTATGTAGGTCTTGCGACGGTAATGGGTTGTCAAACTCCCGTGCATGAGTTACGAAAGCACTACGCCCAGCGTCATTCACCCCACACCTTCGTCAAGCTTGGGACGGACTGCACACATTGCCGCCATCCTAGCCCTCGGCCTTGAGCGGCTCTGGTCGCGGACACCGCCAACTGAGACCATATCCGAGACGCCCGAAAGCGACGGCGAAAGCTCGGCGCTCTTGGTTGACTCTCCGGGCTGCTCGCCCCTTGATCGTCGCGCTCCGAGCGGGAGCGACGAGGAGGGCCAAGCGCGATGAAATCGATCGATGTCGACAGGGAGGTCCGGCGGCTGAGCAGGCTGGCGGTGAGCGAGCTTCGGGGCGAGTTCGAGCGGGTCTGGGGCGAGCCGACTGACTCCAACAACCGGCCGTACCTCATCAAGCGGATCGCCTGGCGGAAGCAGGCGGCGGCTCACGGCGGGCTGAGCGAGGCGGCCCGCGAGATGGCGCGGGAGCTGGCGCGGGACGCGGATCTCCGCGTGCGGTCTCCGAAATCTGTCCACGCGGCGTACGCGAGAGTCGAGAGCGAAGACGACTCATCATCCAAGGAGATGCCCCGCGCTGGCTCGCGCCTGATCCGGATGTACCGGGGTCGACGGATCGAGGTGGATGTGCTCGAGCGGGGCTTCGTCTGGGACGGGCGTGAGTTCGCGTCGCTGACGGCGGTCGCGCACGCCGTGACGGGCTCGATCTGGAACGGCAGGCTGTTCTTCGGACTGACGAAGCGAAAGGCGGAATCATGAGCGGGACGGATCCCAAGCGCGTCCGGTGCGCGGTCTACACACGCAAGAGCTCCGACGAAGGGCTGGGGCAGCAGTTCACATCGCTCGACGTGCAGCGCGAGAGCGGCGAGGCCTTTATCGAGAGCCGCAAGGGCGAGGGATGGGTCTGCCTGCCCGAGCGGTACGACGACGGCGGCTTCACGGGCGGCAACATGGAGCGTCCGGGCCTGACCCGGCTCCTGGCGAACATCGAGGCCGGGCGTGTCGATGCGGTCGTGATCTACAAGCTCGACCGGCTGACGCGGTCGATCCGGGACTTCGGCAAGCTCATGGAGGTGTTCGACCGAAAGGGCGTCGAGATCGCGTGCGTCACGCAGTCGATCAACTCGGGCGACTCGATGGGGCGGCTCATGATCCACGTCCTGATGAGCTTCGCCCAGTTTGAGCGCGAGCTGGCCAGCGAGCGGACGCGGGACAAGATCGCGGCGAGCCGGAAGAAGGGCATCTGGAGCGGAGGGCGTCCGGTGCTCGGGTACGACTACGCGGGGTCGCGACTCATCGTGAACGAGCCGGAGGCCGAGATGGTCCGGAAGATCTTTGCGTGGTACATCGAGCGGCAGTCGCTGCGCGGGTTGGTGGCGATGCTGGCGGAGAAGGGCATCCGGGCCAAGCTCTGGACGACGCGGGCCGGGCGGGAGATCGGGGGCGGGGCGCTCTCGTTGGGTGCGGTCGCGACGATGCTCTCGAACAAGGTCTACATCGGGAAGGTGACGCACGGCGACGAGGTCTACGAGGGCCAGCACGAGGCGATCGTGGACGCGGATGTGTTCCGGCGCGTGCAGGAGCTGCTGGCCGAGAACCGGGTCTGCGGGTCGAGCCTGAAGCAGAACAAGTACGGCGGCCTGCTCAAGGGGCTGCTCGTGTGTGGCGGCTGCGGGTCGGCGATGACGCACACCAGCACGACGAAGCGCCGAAATGGCGGGAAGGGCACTCTCTATCGGTATTACAGCTGCAAGGGCCCCGTCATGACGGGCCAGGGCAGATGCAAGACGCGGTCGGTGCCCGCCGAGGAGATCGAGAAGTTCGTGGTCGAGAAGGTGCGTGGGCGTTTCGCCTCGCCCGAGATCGTGGGCGAGGTCTTCGAGCGCGTGCGGTCCTCGAGCGAGGCGCGGATCCGAGATGCGAGGATGCTGCTGGAGAGCGCGCAGGGGGCGTGCCGCAAGGCGGAGGCCGCGGACGACGCCGCGGGTGTGAGCAAACACGCCCGGCGAGCCGGTGAGATTGCCGCGGACCTAGCGAGGCTCGAGCGCGATGTCCCGACGCGCGCCTCGGTGGAAGAGGGGCTGAGTGAGTTCTGGGGCGTGTGGCGGAGCCTGTCGCCGCGCGAGCGTGCAGAGCTGCTGCGACGCGTGGTCCACCGCGTGCGATTCGATGCCAAGAGCGGTGAGCTGACCATCGACATGATCGAGAACCTCAGCGGCGAGGAGGCGGCGTGATGCAATCGGAAACCTTCACGGTCCATCTGGCGAGGCAGTCACGCGGTCAGGTCATGCTCCGAGAGGGCAAGGCTCCCGAGCCCGATGCAAGACCGCGCGTGCCGATGCGGGCTGCGCGCCTGATGGCGATGGCGATCAGGATCGACGGGCTCGTGCGGAGCGGGGAGATGGCTTGCTTCGCGGAGGTGGCACTCGTGGCCGGTGTGTCGCGAGCGAGGCTCAGCCAGATCATGGATCTGACGATGCTCGCCCCGTCGATCCAGGAGAGCGTCCTGCGGGAACTGAAGCCCGAGCGGGGGCGTGATCCCTACAGCGAGCGGGACCTGCGGCGGATCGTGCGCGATCCCGACTGGCGCAGGCAGGAGCGGGCGTTCGAGGCTTTGACAGGTCGCCGCTGAATCGCTGCGTCTATTCCTTCGGAGGTTGCCATGTTACATCGACGAGGGGGAGCATACGATCTCACGGCCGGAGAGCGGCCGCCCAGACCCACAAGGCCCGTACTGGTCGTGGAGAGGATCCCTGAATCGCTCCGCGAGCTGGCGCAGTGGGTGTGCTGGCGCTACCAATGGAACGGAGCGAAGTGGACCAAGGTGCCGATCAACGCGGCGACGGGCGGGAAGGCGAGTTCGACCGACGCCGCGACGTGGACCACGTTCGAGAGGGCGACTCAGGCCCTGGGCGCTGACGACTCGCTCGGTGGTGTGGGATTTGTCTTTAGCGAGGACGATCCTCATTGCGGGATCGACCTTGACGACTGCATCGACAAGGACGGGAATCTCAGCTCGGAAGCTCTCGGAATCATTCAGGCTCTGAACTCGTATTGCGAGATTTCGCCGAGCAGGCAGGGAATCAAAGTATTCGTCAGGGCCGTACTTCCGGTGGGCATCAAGCACGTTGCGCGAGATGTGCCGGGAATGAAGCAGATCGAGTTGTACGATTCACGCCGTTACTTTACTGTCACAGGTCAAATCCACTCCGGCACCGTTGCGCAAATCGGAGACCGGCAGGGCGCTGTCGAAGCATTGATCGAGCGGCATGGGCTCAACCCCCCGGCGCGCACTATGGTTTCGAGAAGCAACCTCCAGGTTGACAGCAGCGAACGCGTGCGTCGATGTAAGGCATATCTCGAGAAGTGCCCGGATGCCATCAGCGGGTCGGGCGGGCACGATGCAACGCTTCGCGCTGCCTGCGAGTGTTACCGCTTCGGATTGGACCAGTCGGAAGCAGCAGCGGTAATGAGCTGGTTCAACGATCAGAAGACCGGCGGGGAGCGATGGACCGACAGGGAGATCCAGCACAAGCTGGATTCGGCAAGAGCGAAGGTGGAACTGAGCGGGGAGATTGGATCGCGTTTGATCGATCCGCCGCCTTCTTCAGACTCACGGATCTATTCCACCCATGAAGAGTCGAGATCGATATCTACAGCCACAGAGAGGAGCAGGCTGTGCACCGATGTCGGCAATGCGGCAAGGCTGGTAAAGCGGTGCGGGAATGATCTTCGTTACTGCTATGCGATCGGGAGTTGGTTCCAGTGGGATGGTGTACGGTGGAAGCCGGATGAGGTCGGACACATCGACAAGATGTGCATCGAGACCGCACTCTCCATCAAGCAGGAAGCCGTCTTGGCGGGTGGATACATCGAAGAGACACTTAACAAGTGGGCCACCCAGAGCCAGAAGCGAGAGCGGATCACCGCCATGAAGGAACTCGCCAAGCCCGATCTGGCTATCCGCATAGAGACGTTCGACTCGGGGCTAGACATATTGAATTGCCAGAATGGAACTGTTGAACTTCGAACGGGGACGCTCCGTGAGCATCGAAGAGAGGATTACATCACCAAAATTGCCCCGACGGATTTCGTTCCCGATGCGGCATGCCCTTTGTTCATCAAGTTCCTTCGGGAAATCACTGATGAAAACGAATCGCTCATCGGGTATCTCCAGAGATACTTTGGTCACGTTCTCACCGGCAACGCCAACGAACAGGTCCTCCTGATCTTCCATGGCGAAGGCGGGAACGGCAAGAACGTGCTGCTCGACACGATTTCCAGTGTGATGGGAAACTATGCGTGTGAGGCCCCTCCGAATCTTCTTGTTGTTCGTAAGCAGCGCGAGCACCCAACTGAAATTGCAGATCTCCAGGGAGCGCGTCTGGTCGTTGCCAGTGAGAACGAGAAGGACGCGGAGCTGAATCTGGCGCTCATCAAGATGCTCACTGGGAACCAAAGACTGAAGGCGCGTCGGATGCGGCAGGATTTCTTTGAGTTTCATCGCACGCACAAGCTGGTCCTGTTAACCAATGATCTGCCCATCCTGAGGGAGAGGGGCGAAGCCGCGCGAAGGCGGATCCGTGTCGTGCCGTTCCCGGTAGTCATCCCAGAAAGCAGTCGTGATCCGAGTCTGCTGGAAAGGCTCATCGAGGAGCGGAGTGGGATCCTGGCATGGCTAGTTCGCGGCGCGGTCGAATGGGCGCAGAACGGTCTTGGAACATGTGAGGCGGTCACGCAGGCCACGGAAGGGTATATCGGCAGCGTCTCAGGGCTTGATATCTTCTTCGAAGAGATGTGCGAGTTTGATCTGTATAGAGAGACGCCGACGAGTGAGATCATGGCAGCGCAGACTCAGTGGTCAAAGCGCAAGGGTTGCAAACCTGCCACCTACAAAGAACTGGCAAAGGGATTGCACCGTCGACAGTGCAAATCAGGCAAGCGGAATGATCGTCGCATCTGGAGAGGCATATCGCTCAGGCCTGAGCACTCTCGGACGGATCGGACGGATCGGACAGATCGGACAGGAGATTCGGCATAACACTGCCTGTGTTGCTGATGCAGTTGCTTATACCGAAAGTTCTGTCCGAAGTGTCCGACCTGTCCGGGACATCAATTGTAGATAACGGTTGTGCGAACCGAACACCCGTGTTAACTAAAGAGCGCACGTGGCAATATTGAATATATCATCTGCCGGCGATACAATTCATCAGCGCCAGACCCGCGAACGGATCCCGCGCGGCGATATCCATCATTGCAAGGGGTCCGCCATGCAGATCGAAACCAGAGCGGTCAGCGAGATCAAGCCGTACGACCAGAACCCACGCGTGAACGACCACGCTGTCGACGCGGTGGCGGCGTCGCTCCGTGAGTTCGGTTTCCGCCAGCCGATCGTCATCGACACCGAGAACGTGATCGTCTGCGGGCACACGCGCTGGAAGGCGGCGGGCAAGCTCGGCCTCAAGACCGTGCCGGTGCACGTGGCGACCGACATGAGCCCGGAGCAGATCCGCGCGTACCGGATCGCCGACAACCAGACGGCGAGCCTCTCGTCGTGGGATCCGGAACTGCTCCCCGTCGAGCTGCTTGGCCTTCAGGACGCTAGGTTCGACCTGTCGCTGCTGGGATTCGACGAGAGCGTGCTGGCGGGCCTGCTCGAGCCCGGGATGGCCGAGGGGCTGGTCGACGAAGACGAGGTCCCCGAGCCGCCCGATGAGGCGACGACCAAGCCTGGCGACATCTGGGTGCTGGGCAGCCACCGGCTGATGTGCGGGGACAGCGCGAGCGCGACGGATCTGGAACTGCTGCTCGCTGGTCAAGCCGTGCACCTCTGCAACACCGATCCGCCCTACAACGTGAAGGTCGAGCCTCGCTCAAACAACGCGATCGCGGCGGGGCTCAGCTCGTTCTCGCAGACGCACCACCAGAAGCTCGATGTGGCCCGTCACCCCGAGAAGGCCAAGCCCACGGGTAAGAAGCTCCGCGCCAAGGACCGGCCGCTCGTCAACGATTTCGTGACCGACGAGGCGTTCGATGTCATGCTGGGCGCGTGGTTTGGCAACATCGCAAGGGTGCTCGAGCCCGGGCGGGCCTTCTACATCTGGGGCGGCTACGCCAACTGCGCCAACTACCCGCCGGCGCTCAAGGCGAGCGGTCTGTACTTCAGCCAGTCGATCATCTGGGACAAGCAGCACCCGGTGCTGACGCGGAAGGACTTCATGGGCGCGCACGAGTGGTGCTTCTACGGCTGGCGCGAGGGCGCGGCGCACGTCTACCTCGGCCCGAACAACGCGACGGACCTGTGGCAGGTGAAGAAAGTCACGCCGCAGAACATGTTGCATCTGACGGAGAAACCTGTCGAACTGGCACGCCGCGCGATCGAGTACTCCTCGAAGTCGGGCGAGAGCGTGCTCGACCTCTTCGGCGGCTCGGGCAGCACGCTGATCGCGTGCGAGCAGACGGGCCGCAAGGGGCACCTGATGGAGATCGACCCGCTGTACTGCGACGTGATCGTGCAGCGGTGGGAGGGCTTTACCGGGAAGAAGGCGGAACGAGTGGCGGAATCGTGATTCCCAGAGCTTCAAATAGCGTTGGCGCGGTCTCGATTCGAAACGCCGCAGGGTTTCTGGTCGCGGGAACCTTTCCGAACGCACGGACGAGGAATCGGTCTTGAATGATGGGCGCAGACCAGCCGAGATCTTTCCAGAGGCAGGTGCACACGACGAACCGCCCGTAGCGATCTGCCCGTCGCGCGTAGCCGCGATCCCAACCGCACGCCATCTCCGTGTCGTTGCACTTCGACTTGTATATTCGGTGGCTGTGATCGAGTGGGCATGGGCCGTTGCCCATGACCATGCAGTTGCTGGGGAGAGGAAGGCTCTGAGACCGGTACCACATAGCGGCGTCGACGTGGCTTTCAAAGAGCAGGTCTACTCGCAGAGCCGCAATCATGCGCCGGTGGGAGCGATCAGAACCATACTTCGCCTTGCACGTCATGTATGCCACGAGGTCGCCTGCCTGCAACCGTGGTGCAAACTTGTTGGTGCGGCAGAGACAAGATATCGATGGTCGCTCGTGTTCCAGATCGGGCTCTCGTCTGATCGATCCATCGACAAATGGTGGGATCTCGTATTTCTCCGAGGCCATCCTCCCAAATCGGGAGTACGCAAGTGGCTTGAAGGAATTGAGAAAGAACCTGGCCATTCCATGAGGATACGACAACTCACAGGAGAACGCCCCGGCGTCTGCCGGGGCGTCGGAGACGGTGGTGTGCGAGAGCTACTGCGCGCGAGCAGTGAAGAGTCCTTTGCCCGCCTTGGCGAAGCGGGAGGCGTTGGCCTTGGCTTTGATCTCTCGGGATATGGCGCTGTAGAGCGTGGCCTCTGGCGTGCGCCCGGTGGTCTGCCAGCCCGCGGCGATCACGCGCTCGGCGAGGGCCTTGGCCCCGAGTGGCTGCTTGGACTCGACCAGGATCCCTGCGGCGAGGTCGAGGGCGCTCGGGCGCTTGTCGCGTGCGACGTTGGCCCGTGCCGCGTTCTTGGAAGGCTTGCGGGGCGGGGCCGCCTCTGGGGCGAGCTTTACGCCGTGGGCCGCCTGGCGGGCGTTGTTGGCGACCTCCTTGGCGCTCGGCATCTCGTGGTCCTGCTTGGTTTCCATCGCCTTCTTCCCCGCATTGTCTTGGGTCTTGCCCGCTTGCGCCTTGGCCGGCTGGGTCGACGGTGTGTTCTTCACTGCGGCTTTCTTGGCCATGGTGCTGCTCCTTCAAGAAATGCAAAGGCCCGCGACGGGCGGGCCTCAGAGGGGCCTTGTCTCGATCTCCCGGTTGCACGCCGGGCAGACGGTCTTCGTCGGCGGCGCAGATCGACGCCCCGCCTCGTACGCGGCCTCGAGCGCTTCGAGCACGCTCCACACCGCGACCTCGCGGAAGTCGGCGCTGGTGACGGTCGTCTCGAGTGTGTCGAAGTCGAGCAGCCTCTTGGCGATCGCTTCGAGCGGGCCGTCGGGTCTGCGTGGCGTGGTGTCCATCGTGCGTGCCTCCAAATGCGGGCGCAGCCCGCAGCACATGAAGCCATGACCACGGGGACATTGCAAGTCATTTCGATGATGATTTCGGAGAATCTGAGATCGTGTAGGCACACGCCCACAAGGACGGGGAAGGCAGCCGCGTAGAGGAGCCAGTCATGCGGGACAACCGAGCCGAGCGCCTCACCGCCCGCCAGGAGCAGGCCATCGTCGCCCTCATCAACGAGACGACCGTCGCCGCGGCCAGCCGCGCCAGCGGGATCGGGGAGCGCACGCTGCATCGGTGGATGTCGGAGCCCGACTTCCTCTCGGCCTACCGGGCCGCCAGGCGCGAGGCCTTCTCGCACGCGATCGCACTGACGCAGCGGTACGCGCCGCTGGCGGTCACCGCGCTGGCCCGAATCCTCTCGGACACATCCGCTCCGCACGCGGCGAAGGTGTCCGCCGCGACGGCCGTGCTTCGTTTCGGGCGCGAGGGCATCGAGCTGGACGATGTGGCCGCGCGGGTCGAGGAGCTCGAGCGCCGCGAGGCGGAGCGATGAGCAGGCGGTCGATCTCGGCGAGGGTCGGCAGGCTGGAGCAGAAATCCAGAGCGCTGGCCTGCCCGCACTGCAAGGGAGCCGGGCGGGTCATCTCCGTCATGACGCACCTCGAGCCCGACCCGGTCGACCCGGAGGGCTGCCCCGGCTGCGGCAGGCTCACGGTCGTGAGGGTGGTGCGCGCGGAGCGCGTCGCGCTGGACTTCACGCCGGTCGCACAGGTCTCTTCTTGCTGAAAAGCGGCACTGTCCGCTTGAGGCATGAGGCGGGGTGTCGGTATCAGTGGGGGCGTGAAGACACCGCCCCGACGCACGTATCCGCCTGAGCCGCTGACTCATGAAGAGGTCATGTCACTCCTCGACGCCTGCGGTCACGACCTCCTTGGTTTACGGGACCGGGCGCTGATCGCGGTGATGTACCGCGCGGGGCTGCGCATCTCCGAGGCGCTTGCGCTCCATCCAAAGGACATCGACGCGGGCTTGAGAGCCGTGCGTGTGCTGCGGGGCAAGGGTGGGCGGTCGCGGACGGTGGGGCTCGACGCGGGGGCGCTGGCGATTGTCGGCGATTGGATGAATGCCAGGCGCGAACTCGGGATCGTGGACGATGCGCCATTGATCTGCACACGCACGGGCGGGGCGATGTCGGCGGGCTACGCGCGGCGGCTGCTGGCCGGGCTCGGGCGGAGGGCCGGGATCGCCAAACGAGTCCACCCGCACGGGCTGCGGCATACTCATGCGGCCGAGCTGCGGGCAGAGGGGATCGATATCGGGATCATCTCCAAGCAGCTCGGACACCGGTCGATCGCGACGACGGTGAGGTACCTGGACCATATTGCGCCGTGGGAGGTGGTAGAGGTGGTAGGGGGTAGGGAGTGGTAGGGATGCTCGGTCATGCTGCTGTATTCGAGCTTCCAGCATCATGCGATACAAGCGACTATCCTCCGGCTTTATGTCCAGACCACATTGGGGAACGTTGCTGACTTTTTCGCCTGGATGGACGATCACCGACGAGTTTGAGGGGTACCTGCAGGTCTCGAAGTCGTCGCTCTACAAGCTCTCCCAGGAAGGCAGAGCCCCCGGGCAGAAGGTCGGGCGGCATTGGCGGTTCCACAAGACGGCGATCGATGCCTGGCTGAACGCAGGCGGCAAGGCGGCGACGGAAGACGGCGGCGGCCAGTCAGGCGAGCGGTGACGAGAACGAGGAGCAAGGGTGTCGCGACTGACCGAACTGATCGAGAAGGCCAAGGCCAAAGACCCGCAACTGGCGGCGGACCTTGAGCGTGAGTTCAAGGCGCTGTCGTCGCGACTCTCTTTCGGCTTAAACTTTGAGCGGCATCGTCCTGAAGCCGTTGAGTTGCCCCAGCGTCCAGTACGCCGGGGGGACAAGGTGCGGGTGCTGCCGGAGCGGGGCTCGACCAAAAAGGGCGACCAGCGACTCTGGCGTGTCACCAAGCTCGTCAAAGGGCGCAAGGTAAAGCAGGCGGAGCTAGAGCGGCTCGATGATCCTGAGGAGCAGGCGACTGCTTCCGTCGATGACCTCGTGGTCGTCGCCGAGTTCCGAGACACGATCTACCCGGGGCTCGTTTCAACAGGCACGGTTTCCCGTGGCAAGGACAAGCCGTGGCACACGGTCATCAACGGCGAGAACTACCACGCCTTGAAAGCCTTGACCTGGACGCACCGAGGCAAGGTCGATGCCATCTACATTGATCCGCCGTACAACACCGGGGCAAAGGACTGGAAGTACAACAACGACTACGTCGAAGGAGACGATCTCTATCGGCACAGCAAGTGGCTCGCGATGATGGAGCGCCGCATCCGCTTGGCAAAGGAACTCCTCAATCCAGCAGACTCGGTAATGATTGTTACGATTGACGAGAAGGAATACCTTCGACTCGGACTGCTTCTAGAGCAAGTGCTTCCTGAAGCCCGCATACAGATGGTGAGTACACTCATAAACCCTGCGGGTGGAGCGCGAGCCGGTTCGTTCGGGCGAAACGACGAGTACGTATTCTTTGCCATGTTCGGGGAAGCTGCGCCCCAAAGAGTTCGTATGCCAAGAGAATGGGCGCCGGAGGGGGGGCGCACGCATACGGGCAAGCTTCGCTGGGACTTACTCCGCCGATCGGGCCAAAACAATGCCGCGAGGCACGACCGACCTGCCTTGTTCTATCCAATATACATTGATCCAGACGGCCCGAGGATCGCAGCAATTGGCGACGCACTTCCTGAGGGTGTTCACACCGCCCCAGATAAGCCCGGTTTGGTAACGCTTTTGCCGATCCGCAAGGATGGAAGTGAAGGCAACTGGCAAGCACAACCCAGCACGCTTCAAAAACGCATTGAGCAGGGTCGTGTTCGTGTAACCGGCTCCCAAGAGAAGGGCTTCACGGTCTCCACCCTCAAGAATGGTGAGTACGAGAAAGTATTGCGAAAGGAATTTACGGTTACCGGCCGCGGCAAGGATGGGTCACTTCAAGTTGACGACGTAGATACCAGTACCGTACTCATCCGGCCGTCGACTCAATGGCGAGTAGCGGGGCATGACGCGACCCAATATGGCACTCGACTTTTAGCTGAGATCATTGGTGGGCGACGGTTTCCATTTCCTAAGTCTCTATACGCTGTCGAAGATGCACTTCGGTTCTTTGTCTCCGACAAGCCTGATGCGGTTGTCCTCGACTTCTTCTCCGGATCCGGCACGACTGCACATGCAGTCATGCGATTGAACAGCCAAGACAGCGGAAGGCGGCAATGTATCAGTGTCACGAACAACGAGGTCAGTGCCCTAGAGCAAAAAGCGCTTCGGGAGAAACGGTTTCGCCCTGGCGATTCCGATTGGGAAGCTCTCGGCATCTGCGACCACATCACGAAGCCGCGCATTGAAGCGGCGATTTCCGGGAATACGCCCGATGGGAATCCCATCAAGGGTGCCTACAAGTTCACGGATGAGTTCCCGATGTCGGACGGCTTCGAGGAAAACGCTGAGTTCTTCACGCTGACCTACGAGACTCCGGTCGGCGTGAACTACCAGACGGCGTTCGCTCGCATCGCCCCGCTCTTGTGGATGCGGGCCGGCAGCGCCGGCCAACGCATCGACAAGGTGCCATCGGCAGGATGGGCCGTCGCCGATACCTACGGGCTGCTCATCGAGTTGGACAAGGCTACGGAGTTCCTGAAGGCCGTCCGCAAGGCTGAGGATCTGCGCATCGTCTACATCGTTACGGACGACGAGCGGCGTTTCCAGGCATTGTCGCGTCGGCTGCCTGAAGGCTTTGAGGCGATTCGCCTGTACGAGTCGTACCTCACCAACTTTGCGTTTGCAAACGGGGATGAGGCATGAAGTTCACGCTCAAGGACTATCAGGACGAGGCCGTGATCGACGTGCTGTCGCACCTCCGCAAGGCTCGCAAGCGTTGGCGCGAGGATAGCGATCGGCATGCGTTCTCCTTGACCGCTGCCACCGGTGCGGGCAAGACGGTCATGGCCGCTGCGGTCTTCGAGGCTCTCTTCCATGGCGACGACGGCTACGAGTTCGACCGAGACCCCGGAGCGGTGGTCATCTGGTTCAGTGACGATCCCTCACTCAACGAACAGACCCGCTTTCGCTTGATGGAGTCTTCCGATCGGCTGCGACACACCGATCTCGTCGTGGTCGAGAACACGTTCAACAGACCGAAGTTCGACCCCGGCAAGATTTACATCCTCAACACCCAGAAGCTCGGCAAGCAGAGTCTGCTAGTCCGAGGCTTTGATGAAGAAGGAACCTTTCCGGAGATGCGGCCCGACCTACGGAGCCACACGATCTGGGACACCATTCGGAATACGATCGAGGATCCAGCGTTGACGCTGTATCTCGTGCTGGACGAGGCCCATCGAGGGTTGGGCGGCCAGAACCGAGAGAAGTCCACGATCGTCCGACGGCTCATCAACGGCGAGAAGGGCGTGCCCGGCATACCGGTTGTCTGGGGCATCTCTGCAACCGTCGAGCGATTCAACCAGGCGATGACGGCTGCGGAAGGCCGGACCACGCTTCCGCCTGTCACCGTTGATTCGGCTCGGGTCCAAGACTCGGGCTTGCTGAAGGACACCATCGCGCTCGACATCCCTGACGAGCCCATGGGCGACTTCGATACCGTTCTGGTACGTCGAGCGACCGACAAGTTGCGAGAGTCGTCGGAGGAGTGGAAGACCTACTCGAAGGAGCAGGGCGATGGCGAGGTCGTCAAGCCGCTCATGGTTCTGCAGGTGCCGAATACGCCGAACCACAACGATATCGGGAAGGCCCTCGACACGATCCTGAAGCAATGGCCTGAGTTGTCGGAGAACAACGTCGGTCATGTCTTCGGCGAGCATTCGACGCAGACCTTTGGGCCATACAAGGTGCCGTACATCGAGCCGCAGCGAGTCCAGGACTCCAATTGGATCCGCATCCTGATTGCCAAGGACGCCATCAGCACCGGATGGGACTGCCCTCGCGCCGAGGTGATGGTTTCCTTCCGACCCGCGAAAGATCAGACGTACATCGCTCAGTTGCTTGGCCGCATGGTGCGGACACCCCTCGCGCGGCGAATCCCCGGCAACGATCGGCTCAACTCGGTTGACTGCCTGCTGCCGAAGTTCGACAAGGAGACCGTCGAGGGAGTCATCCAAGCGCTGCGGGACGGCAGTGGAGATTCTCCGCCAACGGGTCGCATTCTGGTCAATCCGAGGGAGATGAAGCCGAACCCTGCAGTGCCCGAGTCGGTGTGGGAGAAGTTCGTTTCACTCCCGTCGCAGACCCGACCGCAACGTGGAGCGAAGCCCGCCACCCGCCTGACCGCGCTGGCCCATGAGTTGGCATCGGATGGACTGCTGGCCGGCGCGGGCGGCAAAGCTCATGCGGCGATGCACAAAGTACTCGACGGATTTATCGGGAAGAACGAGAAAGCATTCAAGGACAAGCGCGCTGCCGTGATGACCGTCGATGGCCGGACCATCATCGCCCACATGAATACCGGCATGCTTCAGGACGAGTTCTTCCAAGCCAAAGCTGACGAAGCAGTCGTTGGCGATGCATACCGACGAACGGCTCGAATCATCAGCCCGGATATCGCTCGCACCTACACAATGGAGCGAGCCAAACAGAAGCCTGAGGCTGAGGATGACTTTGACGACGCCCTAATTGAGGCTCGCGAGGATGTCGCTGCTCTCCATCTCATGGAGAACCTTGGGGTCATCTTCGACGCCGAGGCGAAGGCTCTGTCTGACTCGTGGTTCGACAAGTACCGCGAACGCATCAAAGGTCTCCCGCACGACAGACAGGAGGCCTATCGGCAGATCGTGGCGCTCAGTACTGACCCCCAAGATGTGGATCTTGCTCGACCAACATCTCGTTTCGAGCCAACAAAGGTGCGTGAGAAGGATGGTTTAGAGACGGCGATCCCCACTTACGGGAAGCATCTGCTCTGCGATGAACAAGGTTTGTACCCTGCCGAGTTGCTCGGCTGGGAGAAATCAGTCTTGGAATCAGAGTGCAAGCGTGAGGGCTTCAGGTTCTGGTACCGGAACCCTGATCGCCCGAGCCAAGACTCTCTTGGTATCGCGTACGTCGAGGATGACGACACTCGGATTGTGAGGCCGGACTTCATTTTCTTTGCTGAAAAAGATGGATCGATCGTCGCTGACATCGTCGATCCGCATGGCACCCATCTTGCCGACGCCCTGCCCAAGCTGAAGGGCCTCACCCGCTACGCCGAGACCCATGGGCAGCGTTTCCGCCGCATCGAGGCAGTAGCTGAGGATGATGGCAAGCTACGGGTGTTAGACCTGACTCGTGCTGAGGTGCGGGACGGTGTTAGAGAGGCAAAGACGGCAAAGGCTCTCTACAAAGGGGTTCTAGCGAATGATTACATGTCATAGACTAGGTGTTCTGCCATTGGGCCAAGCGAGGCGTTGAGAATAAAAAGTAAATGATTGCCCAAAATCTGTGTGGTGAATCTGTAAAGTCCAAATGAAAATAATGGACTAGAGCCGGTCCATGGATGAAATACGCATAGACACGGGGAGTACTCAATGCGCAACCTGACGATTGCACTCATTCTGACGATGTGCTCACTGCGGGCGCATTCGCAGGCTGTTTACACGTTTGACGATCTCATCGTCGATCAGCCTCTTGAAAACCAAGATGGGTGGCGGCGTAGCGCTGGCGGAAACGGCACACCGAGCGTGATTCAAGACGGTGATTCGCCGGCTATCTCAGGGACCTTCAAGACGGCTGTGAGGCAATCTGGCGGCAGCTTTGACTTTGCATCTGAGTGTGATGCTGATGCGATCCGGCTGACATTCGATGTGCACTACCTTGTGACTACAGGGAATGTGTCGATACAGGTCTACCTCTACGAAGACAACAACGGAGACTTCGTCCTTAACTCTGGCGAGGGAGTCTGCGGATACGGACTCGCGCGCAACTCAACGTCTATACCCACGCTGCAGCTACAGCTCGTCGGTAGTCCGGTCCTCAATAGCGATATATCGAATCGCGTTGCTACTGGCGATCGCCTCACATTGCGCGCGGAACTCGTACAGGATGAGAACGGCACGATATCCTCCGTGCTCTCATTGCTGAATCACTCCGATCCGAGTCCGGTGTGGCAGACGATTCTCACGGGTGACACTCTTCCTGAGGCGACATCAAAGCGCCTTTCTGAAGTCGATTCGATTCAGGTGAGATTCGATAGCGGCAGCGCCAAGATCGATAACATCGAGATTGTGTCACTGCCCGTCGAGCCGACACCTTGCGCACTGGCCGACATGAATCACGACGGCACTACCACAGCCGCGGATTTCTCCAGCTGGGTGGGCTGCTTCAATCTGGGGCTCGGCTTTCCCGGCTGTGCCAACGCGGATCAGAACCAGGACGGCATCCTCAGCCCCGCCGACTTCTCTTCATGGGTGGCGAACTACAACTCGTGTCAATAGAGCGGCTGGGGACTTAGTGGGCGGAGTGGCTCCGGGTGCTCTGCCGCATGCTTCGGTTGTTAGAATATGTCCATTTCTGAGAATGGGTGCTTTGAATCGCCCTCGTCGATTACACTGCGTGGCAGGTATCGACGAAGCATATCTCGCCATTCTGTCATTTGATGAGCTGGAGTTACAAGATGCAATTGATCCAAATGCATTCCATCAGTCTTGGCATCCTGCTTTGCGCTCAAGCCGTTTCCGCTCAGTCTCTCCAGCAGTACACACTCGTGAAGTCTGGTGACGTACTTCCCGGACTTCCGAGCGGCGTCACTATCGAACGAATGGGTACTCCCGCAGTCAGCAAAGACGGTGACATTGCTTTCGTGGCCTGGCTGCAGGGCGAGGGCATCATCACCGGTCAGAATGATTCGGGTATCTGGCGTCAGGTCGATGGCGGCGACTTTGAATTGCTAGCACGCACCGGCGATCAGGCTCCCGGAGTTGACGACGGATTGGTGTACGACATCATCCAGCGACCGAACATCAATCGGTACGGGCGGGTCGCTTTCAACGCGTCGCTGAGGGGCGAAGGCATTGATTCATCGAATAACATCGGGTTCTGGTCTGATGGTCTGACGCCATCGATCCGGCTCGTAGCTAGGCTCGGTGATCCGGCACCGGGGACGGAGCCCGGTACGGTATTCTCGTTCTTCGGAAATGACTATGCCCTGGCGCAGACACGGCCGTACTTCAGCGATTCAGGTGTGATGACGCTGGCTGCCACATTGAGTGGGTCCGCTGTTACAACAGAAAACGATCGTGGGCTATGGGTCGGGAATGCGGGGGCCTTCGCTCTCGAATTGCGTGCAGGCGATTCGGCGGTGCCGCCGTACGAAGCATACACAATCGAGACTGTCGGCAGCTCGCAAATCAACAGTTCAAACGATCTCTTCTCGTACATTGCCTTGGCCGGACCAGGAGTCGATACGAGTAATAATGGCGTTGTCATTGTCAAGCGAGGCGGCAACGGATGGCAAGCACTGATACGCTCGGGCGATCATGCGCCCGGCATGCCGTCTGATGTACTCCTTCGGAGCGTTCATCTTGGGGGCATCACCGATGATGGTCGCGTCAGCATTCATAGTAGATTGATCAGCGAGCAATATGACAATCCAGGCGATGGCGCCAACTGGCAAGAGATGCCTGACGGCCAGCTTCGACTGACGCTCTTCACTGATATGCCAGGGCCTTGGAACCCTGATGATGTGGTAATTGAATCTGTTGCGTCTTCTCGACTAGGACGCGTGCGAACGACTCAGTACTCTTCATTCTTTGAGGCGGGCCAGGGAATGAAGCGGTGTCTGCTCGATATTGGCTCCGACGGCAGCGTAAAACTCCTTCACTTTCAAGATGAGCAAGCAGCCGGATTGGATGCTGGGGTGCTGTACTATTCGTTCCCATCGATAGGTGATAATTCGGTAGGTTGGTACTTTATCAGTGCCAAACTATCGGGATCAGGTGTCGATTCGACCAACGACAAGGGATTGTGGTTGTGCCATGATGGCATGACACCTCTGCTCGTTGCTCGCACAGGCGAAACTGTCGACTTGGACGACTCGCCCGCCGGGAACGACCTTCGGGTGATATCGGATTTGTATACATTACTTGGCAGCGGTGGAGAAGATGGAAGGCGACGCAATCTGAGTGACAACAATCGATTAGCATATCTTCTTTACTTTACGGATGGAACTCGTGCAATTCGTGTTGCAAAGGTAGTGTGTATCGCTGATGTGAATGGTGATGGGATTGTGTCGCCCGCCGACTTCTCCGCATGGGTCGCGGCGTTCAACGCCCAGGCTTCCGAGTGCGATCAGAACGGAGATGGCTCTTGCACGCCCGCGGACTTCAGCGCTTGGGTCGCCAACTACAACGCGGGCTGCTCTTGACCGCTCGTGTGAGGACGAATCCGATGTCGAAGTTGTATGCAGCCGGTCTCACGCTCGCTCTCGCTCTCTCGGGCGAGGCGTTCTCGCAGCAGGGGGTGACCACACGGATGGTGACGGCTACCGGCTGGCCCGCACCGGGGATGGGTGCCGGGATCGTGTTTGAGAAGTTCGGGACGCCCTCGACCAACGAGTTCGGACGCGTCGCGCTCCGTGGCTGGCTTGATGGCCCGGGCACAACCGTCGAGACCGAGCAGGGCATCTGGCACGAGCCGACCCGAGGGAATCTTGTGCTCAATATCGTCGCGGGGCAGCAGGCCGCCGGCGCACCCGCGGGCGTGGTGTACCTCGATTTCAACCGCCCCGCGTTCAACAGGCTCGGCACGCTCGCCTTCAACGGGCGCGTCACGGGCATCGGCGTCGACGCAACGAACGACCGGTGCATCTGGGTCATCCGCGAGGGATCCGCGCCCGAGCTCGTGGCGCGCACGGGCGATGTCCCGGCAGGGTTCCCACCCGATATTCAGTTCGATGAGTTCGGGACGCCCTCGGGGTATGTCACCATCGTGCCGTTCCTCGCCGAGAACGACACGGTCCTCTACAAGGGATGGTTCCGGGGCGCGGGCGTGACGGCTCTGAACGAGACGAGCTTCTGGCACTACACGCCCCAGGGCCAGCACGAGATGGTTCTGCGCCTGGGCGGTCAGGCGCCCGGATTCCCCCAGGGCATTGTTGCGAATTTCCTCGGATTCAACGGCATGAACAGGTTGGGTGACTCGATCGCCAACGTGATCGTCGGAGACCCGATTACCGGCTCGCAGGATACCGAGGTCATCTACGCGAGCCAGGGCGCGGGCCCGCTCGTGCCCACAGTCATCGAGTGGGAATCACCCGCGGGCGAGCCGCAGAGCGTGTATCAGTATCTCTTCGTTCCCGACATGAACTCGAGTGGCTTGATCACGTTCCATACGTATCTCACACCCGCGGATGGTTCGGGCGGGTTCGCTCAAAGCTCATGGTGCCAGGAGCCCGGCAACGGGTTCGTCGAGGTGTGCAGGCAGGGCGTCATGGCCCCGGGTACAGAGCCGGGTGTGCTCTATGGGAGCACGTTCACCCCTCTGATCTGCGGCGATGGCTCGGTGTACTTTCGCACCGAGCTGACGGGCGCCGGTGTCACGAACGCCAACAACCGCGCCTATTGGCTCAAGCGTCCAGGCGGAATCCCGGTCATCATCGCCCGCGAGGGCGATCAGGTTCCCGCGCTCGATCCCGGGATCACGTACCAGACATTGGACGCTTCGCGTCATGCCGTGAACGGCGCGGGCCAGTTCGCGCTGGTGGCGCAGATCACTGGCCCGAGTGTGACGAGTGCGAACGACTCTGTGCTGCTGATGAGCGACACGTCCGGGTCTCTCCGCGTCGCGATGCGTGAGGGCGATCTGCTCGACGCGTCAAGCTTGCCTGGGATGCCGATGATGAAGGCCGTATCGCAGTTTTATTTCCAGGAGAATCCCGCCGAGATTGGGTACCAGTCCGGGTTCGCCGAAATGGGCGAGCTCTTCGTGCGCGTCGTGTTTACCGATGCCACAGAGGCGATCGTCGCCCTGAGACTCGTGCCCGCATGCCCAGCCGACACCAATGGCGACGGGATGCTCTCGCCTGCTGATTTCTCAGCATGGGTCGCAGCGTTCAACGCGCAGGCTCCAGATTGTGACCAGAATGGGGATAGCTCTTGCACGCCCGCCGACTTCAGTGCGTGGGTCGCCAACTACAACGCGGGCTGCTGATACGATGACGCCATGTGCGGCCGCTACGTCCACGCCTACACCTGGCTCCGTATCTACGAGCAGCTCAGCGCCTACATCTCGTCCCTGAATAAGTTCCTGCGTTCGATGCCCGGCCCGCCCGCAGATACAACGTCGCCCCGACCGAGGAATGGAGTAATTCCCAGGCTTCACTCAGGGACCGCAAGTCTGTCTCCATGCCCTCGTCATCAGTGGATGTCGTCGCGGCATCGATGATCCTCAACATTCGTGCGAATCCGTGTCAAATCAAATAAACAATCCTGCAATGATATTTCCACACATATCAGTGTAGTGCCATGTCGATTTGCGATGACGGGTAAGCCGTCAGCTGATTGGCCATTACCATTAGTCTAAGGTCTCGGTCGGTTATAACCGGAAAATCTGCTCGACAAGCTTCCTGTATGGGGGGGAGAGTCGAACTGAAATTCGGATAATCAATCTCTCTGAGTACTTTCAATCGTGCCATGACGATATAGAAATGAGTCGTGTGCCACCCAAACGGGTAGTCTATCGTCAATTCATAAATAAGATCAATGTGTGAGATAGAAAATGAACACAATTGATGTCGACTCGCGTGCGGTAGTGCTGTATAACGAGAGGTCAGTCAGTTTGTGCAAGCAGATTGACAAAATGTTCGCATGCCTCATGCCGCTCCAGTTTCTGGCTGCGACGCTGGCGGCGGTGTTTCTTGCTCCATCAACCTGGGAAGGTCTTGGTAGAGATACCAATGTGCATATCGCGACAGCGATTGTGGTCGCTGGGATTGCGACAGCCATACCGACTCTGATGATCTGGCGGATGAGCGGAACAAGGCTTACGCGGAATGTCATTGCTATATCTCAGGTGTGCTTCTCTATTCTGTTTATTCACTTGAGTGGCGGAAGGATGGAATCGCACTTTCACATCTTTGGCTCACTTGCGTTTCTATCTCTATATCGGGAATGGTCTGTACTCATCCTTCCAACTTGTGTGGTTGCGATTGATTATGTAGTGCGTTCGGTATATTGGACAGGGCCTGTGTATGGGATTGAATCGCCTACACCTTGGCGAATAGCAGAATTTGTTGGTTGGGTTCTTTATGAAGATGTATTCCTCATATATGGCTGTATTCGTGCGACGAAGGAAATGAAACAAGTCGCTTGCAATCTGGCAAAGCTGGAATCGATGAAGGCTGTTATCGAGCACGAGGTTGAGTTGAGAACACGAGAGCTTTCGGAGAATACCGATGCCCTCCAGGCGGAAATCATAGAGAGATCTATGTTGCAGGACCAGCTATTACACGCTCAGAAGCTGGAATCCATAGGTCAACTTGCGGCGGGTATTGCCCATGAGATCAATACCCCTTGCCAGTATGTAGGCGACAATACCAGATTTGTTAAAAAGCATATGGCGGCGTTCCTGAGCGTAATCGACAGCTATGCAGAACAGATAGATCCGAACGCCCCTGCAATGGGTTGGCAGGAGCGGAACGCTGAAATCCAGGACATTCTGGTTCGGCTCGATTACGACTTTATCCGGGAAGAGATACCGCTCGCATTGACTCAGTCGTTAGAAGGGCTTGAGCGAATCACCAAGATTGTTGGAGCAATGAAAGAGTTCTCTCATCCCGGATCAGCTGAACTCGCAATGGCAGACATCAACCGCGCGATCGAATCAACGGTGACAGTCTGTAGCAACAGGTGGAAGCATGTAGCCTCGATCGAGATGGCTCTAGATCGCGAAATGCCAGCCGTGCCTTGCTTGATCGCAGAATTTAATCAGGTGATCTTAAACCTCGTGACAAACGCGGCTGATGCGATAGCGGAAAGACAAGGTGCAGACAAAGGGAGGATCCAGATCATTACGAGCTACACAGACGAATGGGCTGAAATCAAGATCTCCGATAACGGAACTGGAATCCCTGACTCGGTAATTGCGAAAATGTACGATCCATTCTTTACCACGAAGGAGGTCGGTAAGGGTACCGGCCAAGGGCTTGCGATCAGCCGCGATATCGTTGTGAACAAGCATAATGGCTCGATTTCGTGCGAGAGCGTCCACGGTGAAGGAACAGTATTTACTCTTCGGCTGCCTCTTAAAATGGGCAGCGCTGTCAAGGCGGTTGCATAATGGACAGCCATCCTGTACGTGTTCTCTTCGTCGATGATGAGCCGCACATTCTGAGCGGATTACGCCGAGAATGCCGATCAGATAGACCTGATTGGCATACGCGGTTTTCGGAATCCGGAATGCAGGCGATTCAGCAACTCGAGAATGTGGCGGCCGACATTGTCGTCAGCGATATGCGCATGCCCGGCATGAACGGCGCTGAATTACTCGATGTCATTCGCCACAGATGGCCCGCGACCCACCGGATTATCCTGTCTGGTCAAACCGACCAGTTGTCGCTCATCGAGCACATTGGTGCGATTCACCGATTCCTTCAGAAACCTTGCGATACGAGCAAGATTATAGAGTCGGTCGAGCAATCGCTCCGCCTCGGCAAAGAACTCAAGGAGTCGCGGCTAGCCGGGTGTGTACCCGAGATCGAATCGCTTCCAGTTATGAGTTCAATATATAAGGATCTTCTAGAGGCATTAGAGAACGAAGATACTACGGTGAATGAAATATCGGCGATCGTGTCGCAGGATATTGGCTTATCGGTGAAGGTGCTCCAGCTCGTCAACTCGGCATTCTATTGTCTGCCCAAGCGAGTCGAATCGATCACAGATGCAGTGCACCGAATTGGTTTTGTCAACCTTAGGTCTCTGGTGCTCGTTGCAAAGATCTTTGAATCGCTCAGCAGTGGTGATCGACGGAATGCCTACCTCTCACAGATCTGGCATGAAAGCATGGAACTTGGAGCTCAGGCTGAGATGTATGCCAGGGCTCACGGCCAACCCATCTCGGTGTGCGAATCCGCGAGATTGGCGGGGACTCTCGCGCTCATCGGGCGAGCGATTCTGATCGCGTTTCGCTCTGAGCCATGGCAGAGAGCGATGGAGCGGGTCGAAAACGAACGAATATCACTCTCACAGGCAGAAACAGATGAGTTTGGTGTGTCGCAGCAGGCGGTTGGGGCATATGCACTCGGGATCTGGGCCTTTGAGAACAGAATCGTGGATGCGGTTCTGAATCAAAGCCGTCCGGTTGGTGTTCCGGATCTCAGCATTACCCACCCTGCAGTATATGTCCATGTGGCTCGTGCCCGACAGAAGGCAACGAAGTTGGTTGAGAGACTCGAAATGGATACAACTGGTATGACTTCAACCGGATTTGATCTCTCGTTAAATCTACCATTGGAGGGCGCCGCATGAGCACTCAACACAAAGTATTGATGGTTGATGATGAACCAAATGTGCTTTCGGGTTTTAAGCGGATGCTCGGGATGAATCTAAACCTCGTCACGGCCGAGGGGGGGCAGGCTGGTCTCGAAGCGATTCGCACCCAGGGGCCGTTTGCTGTGATCATCACCGATATGCGGATGCCCGGGATGGACGGGGTGGCTTTCCTCAAGGCGGCGCACAAAGTGAGTAGGCGGAGCATCGCTGTGATGCTGACAGGGAATGCCGATCAGCAAACTGCCATCAATGCGATCAATGAGGGGCAGATCTACCGATTCCTCAACAAACCCTGTTCGAGCGAGCAGATCGAACTCGTGATACAAGACTGCATCAGACAGTACGAGTTGGAGGAAGCAGAGCATGTATTGTTGAGGGACACTGTCGCTGGCAGCATCAAGATTCTCACTCAGATCGTTTCGCTCGCAGATCCGCGGTTTGCGCAAACTAATGAGGCGGTTAGGGTTGACGCGATGCGGATTGCGAAACACCTCGGGGTTGCGAGCGATTGGCGGCTCTCAATCGCTTCCACTCTCTGCATGATCGGGAGCGCAGTTGTCGACAGCGGTGCTCATCTTGAAACAATCTCGGATGAGACACTCGATAGGCATGCTCACCTTGGTGCAAAGCTACTTCAGCACATCCCGAAGCTGGGAGTAGTATCGGAGATCATCGCAAGGCAACGCGAGATCCATCAACTGCCTGCGGATATCTCCTTCGCAGAACTCCATGTTTACAACGATTCGGCGATTCGCCTGGCAACGTACTGTTCGATACTACGAATGGCAGTCGATTTCCGAAAAGCCGTAATAATTAGCAACTACGATCGACGCGCTGCCTTTACCGGGACGATTGAGAGAAGCCAGATACATGATCGCCGCATAATCGATGCATGTCGGAAGGCCTCGCAAGAAGCCGAGCTTGAGCACGATTCTGCAGATGGGACTGCCATGCGGCTTCCCATTGCAAAGCTTGAGCCGGGCATGTGTGTGACCGAGGATGTGATGACCAAAGACGGTAAGCCTCTGCTTGTGTCGGGGAGCGTGCTTACGTCCGTCGTGATCGCCAAGCTCCGAGAGCTCCAGCTTACCAAACTCTGTTCGGGGGAGATTGCCGTCGTCGTTCCGATCATTGAGCAGCGACAAGACGCCGCATGAATGACCGGAATGGTTAGGCTCACTCTCCCAGGTAAGCACGGACGGTCGCGTTAAGGAAGAGTGATCTGTGGCTTGATTGGCCTCCTGTGCACTATTCCTGTGGGATCTAGGCCACGGTGTCGTTGGGGAATGACATCCCGGCAATTTGCTCTCCTATTGCGCTCCGGTGATCGGATGAGGAAAAGCTACCCGCCCCGAACTGCGCGGCAGGCCAATCGTCATCACGCCGACGCCCAACGAGCTGACGGTCGTCGGGCGCTCGGAGCTGCCCGGCCCCTTGCTCGCCCTAAAGCTGACCGACCTGCCCGGCATCAACAGGGGCATCAACAGGCGCTTGCGGGCCAAGGGCATCACGACGATGGAGGGGCTGTACGCTCGCTCCAAGCGCCAGCTCAAGGACGCCTGGGGCTCGGTGCTGGGCGAGTACTGGTACGAGTGGATCAGGGGCGAGCACCTGCTCGGCCCGAAGACACGCCGACAAACGATCGGGCACCAGCATGTGCTCGCGCCCAAGTACCGGGCGCACGACAAGGCGTGGGGCGTCGCGGTGCGTCTGCTCAGCAAGGCGGCTCAGCGGATGCGGCGGGAGGGCTACGTCGCGGGGAAGCTGTTTCTGGCGCTGCAGTACGCCGACCGGAGCCAGTGGGGGGACTGGGCCCTGCTCGGTCACACGGCGGACACGGTCGAGATGTATGAGACGCTGGTGACACTCTGGCAGGAAGCCCCCGTCGCCGATGTGCTGATGGTGGCCGTCACGCTCATGGACCTGTCCCCGCCCGACGCGCAGCTCCCACTCTTCGAGGGCGAGCGTCACAGCCGCCAGCTCTGGGCGGCCATCGACAAGATTAACGCCCGCTACGGGGTCGACAAGGTCTACATCGCCACGATGCACGGCCAGAAGGACGCAGCGCCCAGGCGGATCCCGTTTGGGAGGCCGCCGGATCTCAGGCTGGCTGATGTGGATGAGTGAAAGGGAGTTCGTGTTCGGATCGGGGAGGGATGTGGATGAACTGGTCGACTAGTTGCAACCTGCGTTGTAGTTGGCTACCCAGGCGCTGAAGTCGGCGGGCGTGCATGAGCCGTCACCGTTTTGATCGCATTCTGGGGTCTGTGTGTTGAATGCTGCAACCCAAGCACTGAAATCGGCGGGCGTTACCATACCGTCGCCGTTGGTGTCGGCGAGACAAGTGGTGGGCGGAGGCGGAATTGACGACATAAATGCAATGACTTCGGAATCATACCGGCAATACAGTTCTTGTGGCGAAGATCCTGGAGCAAACGTCGGAGTCGTTTGGACGTTGTAATGAAGATTGAGCCAGTCATTGTGCCCCTCTAATGGTGTGAGCCCGGATCCATTGGCGACCCTCTCGTCGAAGGTAGCGTTGACAGGTAGAAGGAATGACAAGTCATTCAAATCTGCAGATACGGTTCCAGGTGTGGGGTGACAATCGCTGTTCCAGTCCACGGCAGCATTATTCGCCAGTGAGGCATACGAGAAACAGCCAGTGTCTTGCGTTTGTGGATTCTGCCAGCAGAATGCTGTGGAACACGTCGATGCTCCGCTCATCCTGTATGGCACCACAACACCTGGAAGCATCGCTCCGATCCCGGAGGGCTCGCTCAGCGACATCTCGTCGAGTGTTGGTAGTTTATGTTCAGAATAACGAAGCCCCCATGTCGCGCCCTGCCATGCATTGGGCATCGTCCACCAGTAATTCATGACGCTGTAGTAGTTCGGCTTGTAGTGGAGGTTGTCGCCGCCGCCGTGTCCGAGCCCGAGCGCATGCCCGAGTTCGTGCATAAATGTACCGGCCTGCTCGTCCACAGTCCCACCGGTAGTGGGAAAGGCACCGAGTGTTACCATAAAGTCGTCACTGGGAATCCCCTCAGCAAGACCACCGCTTGAACCGCCAGAGTGCGTGTTGGCAAAGATGCAGTAGCGGTATACCATTCGTTTCGCTTCGAGCCGAGCGGCGGCATCGGGACCTTCACGCTCTATCGTTGTGCCAAAGTACGCGGCTTTGTCAACTGCGAAGTCGAGCCATGGGTTGATCATCGGGCTGCCGTAGTCCCCGTTATTGGTCAGTGTGAGCGACCGCTCACCCGAGTGCTGGATATGCAGATTGACATTTGGCTGTCCACCCGCGAGTCCTGGAACGGCGGGAACAAGAACCTTTCCGGGCGGGTCAAACGCATCTACTACACGCTGGAGTGTTGCCGCCGAAGGTGCACGCCCTGCCATAGCATCGACTTCGACAAATATGTCCTTCTTAAGTGGATCCGCATCCGACTGTCCGTCACCGTTACTGTCCAAAATGTAGCGCTGAGAGAATCCATTGCTATCGGTGTAGGGAATGCCGTTGATCTCCCAATCGTCTGGTATTCCGTCATCGTCATTGTCGCGCGAGAAGAGGTACGCAGACCCGGATTCGATCCCGTTGTCGTTATCTTTGTAAGCCCCGATCACTGCTGTATCGCCATTGATGGCAACGGAGACGCCGAACCAGTGATCCGTAGCGCCATCGCTGGGTAGGAGTTTGGCGATCTGCTGACCTGTAGTCGTGTCAAAGAGGTACGCAGAACCACTCCTAATACCGTTGCTATCTTGTTGCGAAGCCCCGATCAAGGCCGTGGTGCCGCTGATTGCAACGGACCAACCGAACCGGTCACCCGCAGTGCCGTCGCTGGGTAGGAGCTTGGCAATCTGCTGGCCTGTGCTCGTGTCGAAGACGTACGCAGAACCGGAATCGGAGCCGTTGTCATCGTCGCCTGTGGCCCCGACCACGGCCGTATTGCCGGAAATAGCAACAGAATTGCCGAACTCGTCAAACGCTGCCCCGTCGATGGGTAGCAGTTTCACGATCTGCTGGCCTGTGGTCGTATCGAAGACATAAGCAGAACCGGATCCAATGGCGTTGTCATCGTCCCCATTAACCCCAATCACTGCCGTGGTGCCGCTAATCGAAACGGAACATCCAAATCCGCCAACAGCCGCCCCGTCGCTCGGCAGCAGTTTCGAGATCTGCTGACCTGTGGTCGAGTTGAAAAGGTATGCAGAACCAGTCCTAACGCCGTTGTTTCTGCTCGTCTGAGCTCCAATCACGGCCGTAGTGCCGTTGATTGCAACGGAAAAACCAAATCGGTCTCCCTGCCCTACGTCGCCAGGCAAAAGTTTGGCAATCTGCTGGCCGGTAGTGGCATCGAAAAGGTATGCAGATCCGGAGGAGGGGCCGTTGTCGCGGTCCTGCCAAGCCCCGATCACGGCCCTGGTATCGCTGATTGCAACAGACCAACCGAACTCGTCTCCTTGATTTCCGTCGCTAGGCAGAAGTTTGGCAATCTGCTGGCCGGTAGTAATATCGAAGAGGTATGCAGATCCGGAGGTGGGGCCGTTGTCGCGGTCGTGCCAAGCCCCGACAACAGCCGTGGTATCACTGATTGCAACGGACCAGCCAAAATTATCGCCTTCTGCACCGTCGCTGGACAGGAGCTTGGTTGTTTCGTTGGTCGCTTGGCCTGTAGCGGTTAGGGCTCCCATTGACGACAACGCGATGGTTGCGATGTTGATCATGCGTAAGGATGTTTGCCACGCCGCTTGAGATACTCTCATCCCACGCTCCAATTCGATGAAGGAACGGTTCTGTCGTTCGTAAATCGTTGTCTTCAGATCACTCTCGCGAGTATACCGCCGCGCGAGCAGGACCCAGCCGGACAAGGGGTCAGTAACATGGTTGGATCCCTCGGCGTGGGCGTTGAGGTTGGGCGAGCAGTGGGGCAGGCGGACGGGTGTCACGCCAATGTCCCGCAGCGCCCCGTCGAAGGCCTTCCCGAACTTCGTGTCGCTGTCCCTGGTGAGCACGCGGCATGCTTTCTCGCCTGTCAGATCCTTGAGCGTGGACGCCTGCTGCGTGACCCACCTGGCGTCGGGGTGCTCGGTGCTGACGGTCGCGATCGCGCGCCTCGTGGCGACATTGACGAAGACGAGCAGGTACGCATCTCTCCAGCCCATGAGTGTGAGGATCCGCTGCTGGACGAAGTCGCAGGCCCAGAGCGACTCGGCGTGGGACTTGATGAACTGGTCCCAGGTCGCCTCGCCGCGCTCGGGCCCGGTGGGCAGGCTGGCCTGGCGGAGGATGTTGACGACGGTCGAGCGTGACACATGGATGTCGAGCTTCTTGAGCTCGCCGAGGATCCGCGTGTAGCCCCAGCCGGTCTCTCTCGCGATGCGGAGGATGATCTGGCGGATGTCCTCCGGCGTGCGTGGCCTTCCCGGCCTGCGGGTCGTGGGCTTGGGCTTCCGCTTCGTGTCCGTCGCCTTGATCCACCGCACGAGCGTGTCGGGCTTGACGATCGTCACGAGGTCTCGGATACCCGCCCCAAGCGGCCTGGCCAACCGGATCAGCCGGTACCGCTCTCGGGCGGTCACCCTCACCGGCCCGTCGATATGGGCCCGGAGGATCTCGTTCTCGGCTTTGAGGTACTGGATCTGCCGACGGAGCTCGCCCTGGCTCGAGCCCGACAGGACCTCGAGCAGTCGGAGGTATGGTGCTTTGGGCATCGCGTCAGTATGCTCGGGACAACGGCTTGCCGCGAGACCAGGTTCGGGGCAGATGGTGCTCTTTTCGAGAGCCGCGAGTTCGAGCGACCGCTGAGGGAACGGGGTATTTGCACACTGCTGGAGCTCCAGAAGTGACGGGCCGCAGTCGACGCGAGCTGCGCCTGCGTCGGCGGCGAGAGCCCGTCACGACTCAGAAACAGAGATTGGCAAACTGTTAACAAGGAAAAGAGCTGCCCCCGTTCATTGCTGAGAGCTTTCAGAGGGTTTGAAACCGTCTTGAACGGGGAGGGGCTCGTCGATATGGGCGAGGAGGATCTCGTTCACGGCCTTGAGGAACTGGATCTGTTGGGGGCAGATCAGGCTCCATTCCGCAATCTGTGTCCTGTCGGCTCGGGCTTTCCGCATAGTCCTGATGAAGCGCACGCGCGCTTCGCGTCCTGGACCTCTGTGAAAGGGAACATCATGATTGCGCATGTGTGCCGTGTCTTGCTCGTTGCGGTTGCGTCGGGGAGCTGCTTTGCCCAGACCACCATCGGATTGGGGAGCACCGGGGCCAATGTCGCAACCGATCAGGGGGCGACCAACGACCAGGGGACCGATGGCCAGATCGACGGCGTCAACGGGTGGATCCCTGGAGCGTTCGGGCCCGGGACCGCTGGGCGTTCGGTGTACGACTCGGTGGAGGTGCCGGCTGGGGGCAACGGCCCTTGCGTGACTAAGTCCACGCGCAGCTTCTGGTACTACATTGAGGGAATCGACGACGAAGAGCTTGTGCTCCGCTTCGGGTTCGTGCCCGATGTGTTCCATTCCCGCAGTCCATATGAGTGCCCGCCCTGCGTCGGCAACGCATTCAGCGAGATCATCGCCGATGTGAGCGCTTCGCTCGTGGTCAGCACACCTTCGCCAAATGCGGTGCCGGTCTGGTTCCGCATCACGACCAAAGCCTCGGTTGCGCGTGAACACGAGTCCGGTGGCGAGGATGTCACTTATATCACCACGGCACGCGTGGACTTCCGCGGCGGCAACGTCGCCTTCTACGACATCGATGACCCCGACTTTGCACCGGACGACAAGATCTACAGTGAAGGCGGCGATATCGGCGGGAGCTTCATGGCAGCAGACGGCGACACGATCGATATCGATATCGCCGCCGAGTTGTTCGCCTCGCTCGCGCCGAATCACCGTGGTCTCTGCCTGAACAACCCGCTTCCCGGAAACAAGGACAGCTCCGACGCCCTGTTCGTCGGCTCGATCACGATCTCGACGCGCGGTCCGGTGCCACCCTCGGGGCAAATCACGCCACCGCCAGGGTACACGGCCAATGACGCGGAGATGCTCTTCTCGGTCGATATCGGCTCGGACGCGGAGATGAGCGACGTGCTTACACCGGGCAACGAGTGGCTCGATCCAGGCGACCTGTACACAGCATTCGGACCGGTCCCCGTGGTCCCCTTCGATGGTGTCCGTGATGATGAAGCCGAGATCGGTGCGATACCCCCGCCGCTCCCCGAGCCGGGGATCGGTGGACCCGCGCCGCTCTGTTCGTTGCTGGCGCTCACGCCGGACGATCGCCAGCGCTGGCTGGATGTCGACGCGTCTGACCTGCTGGATGTTGATCTGCTGGGCGTGCTGGCCCAGCCGGCTGATCCCACGAACCCGGTGGCACGGTTCGACAGCTACAGCATCTTCGGCCCGCAGTACCTTGCGGTGTCTTTCGATGATGACACCGCTCTGGACTATGCCCAGTGCGACACGCCCCCGGGTTCGCCCTCGCCGTTCACCTTTGGCGTGTACGGCGGTGACGCCACGGAGGACGAGGTCGTTGCCATCGAGCTCGCCTTTGGACCGTTGGGGGCCACTGTTGGCACCAGCATCGGGTTACTAAGCGAGCGCCAGCTCCATGGCGCTCTCGATCCGAGCCCTGACGCGCTCACACAGTTCGCAGAGGATGACGATGCCGACGCTCTGGATGTGGATTGGGATGCCGGATTCTCCCGTCAGTGGTACTTCAGTGTGGATCATGAGGCGACGGGTGGTCCGATGGGACTCGCTCTGGACCCCGGCGTGATCTACCAGGCCACCACCGCGGGACCGATCCCCGTGGTCACGCCTCGCCTGTACCTGGGTCTGCTGCCAGGCGTGGACATCGATGCGTTCGAGTTCGTGTTCGCTCGCAGTCCCGTTGCTAGGCGCGACGCCCTGGCGCTGCTCTTCAGCGTGGATGACGACGACCCAGCGACCCCGGCCGATGAGTCCTCGGGCCTGGACCCGCGCATGATCTACATCTCATTCCTAGACGGTAATTCGACCCCGCTGCTGGTCAGTCCGCTGGAAGAGGATGTGGACGGGATTACAGCCTGGTGGCGTCCGATCGGTTCAGTGGTCTTCCCGAAACCACCCTGCCTCGCCGACACCAATCACGATGGAATGCTGACGCCCGCCGACTTCAGCGCATGGATCATCGCCTTCAATATGATGGCCCCGGAATGTGACCAAAACAATGATAATCTCTGCACTCCGGCCGACTTCTCCGCCTGGGTTGCAAACTACAACATGGGATGTCCGTAATCGAATTGGGTTGAGTTGCTCTGCAAGCTTCACCCATTCACTTCGAAATATCATCCACAAACTCCGAGCGCATCTGAAGTGTTGCCCCATGTATCGGCCGCTGGAAATCATCGGTCACTGTCTTGGCGCTGATCGCGTCTTCGGCCTCCCGCCGGACCATGCGCATCTGCATAGCACACGATCGCTTTGGCCATCCTCCCGGCACCGGGCACGGCCGGGCACACACGCACGGCACTCGCCTGGCGAGTGCCTGCGCCGCGAGCTACTCGCCGAGCGTTTCTCCGGGCGTGGTGCCGGATCAGTTGCAGCCCGCATTGTAGTTTGCAACCCACGCACTGAAGTCGGCGGGCGTGCAGAGGCCGTCTCCGTTCTGGTCACAGGCATCGCTCATGGCGTTGAACGCCGCGACCCAAGCCGAGAAATCAGCCGGCGAGAGCATGCCGTCGCCGTTGGTGTCGGGGAGGCATTGTGCTTGACGGCCAAATATCACGTAGTTCTTCCCTGCTCTGTACGCTCCAACGAGGAGGTCGTCCATCCCGTCGCCGTTGATGTCGCCGCCAGAGGATACAGGGAATCCGCTGTATTCGTGGTGTGTGCTCCCGATGATGGAGAACCCGTTGGTGCCGTTAAGTGCAGATAGGTTGACCAAGCCGGCTGAGCCTAACGATGGGTGGCCGAAGATGACGTAGCTTTCGCCTGAGTCTGTTCCGTATGCGTTGACACGGTATGCCCCGATGACAATGTCATTGATGCCGTCGTTGTTGATATCGCCTGCCGATGACACCGAAGTGCCGCAGAGGTCTGTCGCGTTGAGCCCGTTCATCGCAAAGCCATTCGAGCCGTTGAGCGTGGAGAGGTCAACAACGCCCGAAGCGCCGGCCGTGGGGCCGCCGAAGACGACGTAGCTCTCTCCTGCGGCGGAGTTTCCGAATGGGTCGGCGTATGGTGCTCCGATGAGGAGGTCGTCGAAGCCGTCGCCGTTTACGTCACCCGCCGAAGAGACGGAGGAACCGCTTCGGTCGTCAGGGTTGATCCCCTGGATGATGAAACCATTCGAGCCGTTGAGCGAGGAGAGGTCGAAGGAACCCGATACGCCCACGGAGGCGCCTCCGAAGACGACATAGGTTTCGCCTGCGCGATTGATCCCGTTGGGGTCGGCATAACGCGCCCCGATGAGAAGATCGTCGACACCATCGCCGTTGACGTCGCCCGCGGAAGAGACGGAGTGCCCGCATCGGTCTTCGGCGTTTATCCCCTGGATGACGTACCCGTTCGTGCCGTTAAGCGTGGAGAGTTCGAGCATGCCGGAGGAGCCCACCGATGAACCACCGAATATGACATAGCTTGCGCCGGTGCGATCAGTTCCGTTTGGGTCGGCCAGATGTGCTCCCAAGATGAGGTCATCGAAACCGTCGTCGTTGACATCACCGGCCAAGGCGGCACTTCTGCCGGCATAGTCATCGCTATCTACGCCGTAAATCGCGAAACCGTTGGTGCCGTTGAGCGCGGCGAAATCGATTGAGCCTGACGAGCCCACCGTCGCGCTGCCGAAGATCACATAGCTCACGCCTTTCCGGCTGGATCCCGGTACGCGAGCGCGAGGTGCCGTAACAATTATCTCGTCGTAGCCGTCGCCGTTGATATCGCCTGCGGTGCCGACGGAGGTTCCGCTTTCGTCGTAAGCATTGATACCCGGCATGTAAAACCCATTTGAGCCATCGACCGTTGCGAGGTCAATCGGGCCGGAGTTTCCCGCCTCCGGACTGCCGAACAGTACATAGCTCTCGCCCGCACCTCTCTCGACATTCCGATACGCGTAAAAGACACCGATGATCACATCGTCGAACCCATCGCCGTTGACATCGCCCGCGGAAGTGAAACACCGATCCGGTAGCCAACTCCCAAGACCCCGAGGGTTGGTGATCAAAAAGCCGTTGGTGCTGTCAAGCGTCGACAACTCGAACTCAGCCGGGAACGCCTGAGCCAGAGCGGGGACGGACAGACAACTCCCCGAGAGGGCGATGAGTACGGCCGGCGCTGACAGGCTACGCATGGGCGGTGCTCCGTTGAATAGCTGCACGTCTGCTTGGCCCCACTCGTCATGGACATACTACGAAACATGACGCTCGATCACAAGATCGGAGTCGAGTTCAGGCCCGTCGATCCGCCCAGAATTCCTATCTGCGATACGCTGGGTCTATGGCAGAACCGACCTCCAACGCCCTCGTCCTGACCGGTTCGCGGCAGTTCACCTCGTGGCTCGCGCAGCACCGCGTTTCGCTTGGGTTCACAACGTACCAGGCGGGGAAGTTCTTCCTCGTCGGACTCCAACCGGATGGAAGGCTCTCAACCTATGAGCGCACTTTTAATCGGTGCATGGGGCTCTGTGTCTCACCCGACGCTCAGACCCTCTGGATGACCAGCCTCTACCAGCTCTGGAGGTTCGAGAACTACCTCCCGCCCGGCGGGGTGACACCCGATGGCTACGACCGGTTTTATGTCCCGGTGACGGGACACACGACCGGCGACATCGATCTGCACGACACCCACCTCGACGCAAGCGGCAAGCCGGTGTTCTGCGTCACGCTCTTCAACTGCCTCGGCACGATCAGTGAGACGCACAGCTTCAAGCCGATCTGGAGGCCGCCGTTTATCTCGGCGCTCGTGCCGGAGGACCGCTGCCATCTCAATGGCCTCGCGATGGACCCCGCCACACAAAGCCCCGCGTACGTGACGATGGTGAGCAAGTCGGATGTCTCCGACGGCTGGCGCGACAAGCGCGAGGGCGGCGGCCTGCTCATGGATGTGCGGAGCGGCGAGGTGGTGTGCGAGGGGCTGAGCATGCCTCACTCGCCGCGCGTGCATCCCGACTTCCCGGGCCGGGTCTGGCTGCTCAATGCCGGGACGGGGTATTTCGGCTACGTCGACACCGAGAGCTCGGACCGATCGTTCGTCGAGGTCGCGTTCTGTCCCGGCTTCACACGAGGTCTGAGTTTCGTCGGGCGGTACGCGGTGGTGGGGCTGAGCGCCGCGCGTGAGAACCGGACTTTCCAGGGGCTGCCATTGGACGCCAACCTTGAGGCCAAGGGCGGCGAACCCCGTTGCGCGATCCATGTGATCAACCTCGACACGGGCGCGACCGAGCACTGGGTAAGGATCGATGGCGTTGTGCGCGAACTCTACGACGTGGTGGCCTTGCCCGGTGTAGTCCGGCCGCAGATGCTGGGGTTCAAGACGGACGAGATCCGGCGGACCTTGCGGCTGGAGGCAGAGGGGCAAGGGTGAGTTCTTGCCGACACTCTGGGCAAGCTGACGGTCGCCAGCGAGCATCACATCGACGAACGACTTTACAAAAATAGTGTTCAGAGACCGCGTTCACTTCTTCCAAGTACTTCCGGCTGGTAGTCTGTCCGCGTCGCTCGACCGAGTTATAGCCGAATAGTACATGGCAGGGAGTTTGACATTGGCCAATCATTCGAATGCTCGAACGTATCTATTCCCAGCCGCGATCATTCTGGCCGCCGGCGTTGCACGCCCTGCGCTCACGCAGACGGTGACATTCCAAGAAATGTACACCTTCTACGGCGACGGAGTGAACGACATCTTTGGCATCTCGGTCTCGGGCGCTGGCGACGTGAATGGTGACGGATTTGACGATGTAATCGCTGGCGCACCTCGGGGGGATTCCAACGGCATCGCTCGCGTCTTTTCGGGAGCCGATGGAAGTGAATTATTCACTTTCATCGGTGATAGTTCAAGCGATTGGTTTGGCTACTCCGTCTCCGGTGCCGGCGATGTAGATGGTGATGGATTCTACGATCTGATTGTTGGCGCGAGACTCGACGATAACAATGGTAGTCGTTCCGGCAGTGCGCGCGTGTTCTCGGGTGCTGATGGGAGTGTGCTGTATACGTTTGATGGAGCCTCGAGCAGCAATGAGTTTGGCTATTCAGTCTCTGGTGCAGGCGATGTGAACGGGGATGGCTTCGATGATCTAATTGTAGGGGAGCGATATTGCTGTTCTTCTGGTGGCTCAGAGGGCAGAGCTGGGAACGCCTTTGTGTTCTCAGGCGCCGATGGGAGTGTATTGCATACATTTGATGGCAGCACTGATCCGAATGCCTTTGGATCGGTCGTTTCGGATGCGGGCGACGTCAATGGCGATGGCTTTGATGACCTCCTTATCGGAGAGTATCCGGATTCGAGTAACGGCTCGTTCTCTGGAAGAGCAAGTGTTCTGTCGGGCGATGATGGAGCAATATTATTCAATTTCTATGGCGACAACGATCGAGACTTTATGGGCGGCTCCGTATCGAGTGCGGGTGATGTGAACGGCGACGGGTTCCCCGACCTGATCGTTGGCGCGAACGGCAACGACACGAATGGTTCTTTCGCTGGCAGCGCTCGCGTCTTTTCAGGTGTTGACGGATCTATTCTGTACACGTTCTACGGGGATGATGAATTTGATCTCTTTGGACTTTCCGTCTCTGGAGCGGGCGATGTCAACGGCGACGGGTATAGCGATCTTCTAGTAGGCGCGAGGCGAGATGATAACAACGGCAATGATTCGGGTAGTGCCAGCGTCTTCTCTGGGGCAGATGGAAGTGTCTTGGCTACTTTCAACGGAGAGGGCGAGGATGACATCTTCGGCACCTCCGTTTCGAGTGCGGGTGATGTGAACGGCGATGGGTTCGATGATATTGCTATTGGTGCTCTCGGTATAAACGATCCAATCGGATCCAGCTCCGGATATGTTAAAGTCTTCGTTGTCGTCCCCAGATTGTGCGCCGATCAGGACGGCGATGGGCTGGCAACGCCTTCGGACTTTTCTGCATGGATCGCCAACTTCAACGCGATGAGTCTCATCGCCGACGTGAACCGTGACAGACTGGTGACACCCGCCGATTTCTCGGCGTGGGTTGCGGCGTTCAACCAGGGAGAGAGCGGGCCAACCTGCGTGCCATGAGTTCAGTCTCTCGGTGGTGAAGTGCGCCAGTCGCTCGCTCACGAGGTAGTCGACGTGTCCCGTCCCCTCGCACGCTGAACATGTCCACGTACTCGCCCTGCAGCGGCTAGGTGACCGCGTGGCTCGGTCGTTCAGGTGCAGTGAGCAGTGGGGTAGCCGAACGGGCGTGACATCCTGGCCTCTGGACGCCCCGTCGAATGCCTTCTCGTACTTCGTGTCGTGGTCCCGGGCGAAGACGTAGCAGTTGCAATCGCCGGTCAGGCGATGAGTAAGTGGTACTTGCCCTCAATGTTGCGGCAGCGATGGGACGAAGTCGAATCGAGCTGCGCTCTGGTCGCGGCGAGTGGCAGTCATGGCGTGATTGAATACTACTGACAGCTCATTAACATGCGAATCGTGCGCAGCCGTTCTACTCGGAGAGCTTTCAGAAGATTTGTACGCATCTTGAACGGGTAGCCTCTTTTAACCACTATCAACACAGTATTTCCAACGATGGGCGCTTCCGTTTCCTGCCTCGTGTTGCTGCTGGCAGCAGCCGCCTACTTCTGACTTTGCCCCTATCCTCTGCCCCGAGTTGTACACCTGAGATTTGCCAATTCACGCGGAGCCACAAGGGGGTTGTGTGATCCAGTCGGATGACGCTAGAAAGGTCGATCGAGTCCGAATGAGTCTCGGAACACGCTCGCTCTACCCGTTCGTGCTCTCATACTTCAGTGGGATCGATCGAGCAAAGCGCTCGGGGCTCAGAGTGCTCGACATGCCGGCGGGGGAGGGTGTGCTCAGCTCTCCGCTCGCTGCGGCCGGATTCGATGTGACGCCGATGGACCTCTTCCCCGAGTACCTTGAGAAGGGCGAGCGAGATCGTCTCGGGCGGGGCGTTGTGTCGGCGTTCGAGCAAGAGACCCGCGCGACAATGCCGGCTTGGCTGAGAACGCGACTGTTCGGAGATGACTCGAGCGATCCGGTCAGAGAAACGGCACTGACTCCAGTCGCTGGGGATATGGAGTCCAGGCTGGACTTCCCCGATGAATCATTCGACATCATCGCGTGCGTCGAGGGCATCGAGCACGTCATGGATCGCCACAGGACACTGTCCGAACTCCGCAGGCTGCTGGCGCCGGGCGGGTCTCTCATCATCACGACGCCGAACCTGCTCTCGCTGCGTGCGCGTGTCGCGTACGCGCTCGCCGGCCAACGAGCATTCAAGAGCTACATCGACGAGTACACGTCGGTCTGGGGAAAGTCAGACGACGGCACGCGGCTCTATCACGGCCATGCGTTCCTCATCAGCTACTTCCAGCTCCGATACAGCCTGCACCATTGCGGCTTCAAAATCGAGAAACTGATGCCATCGAATTGGAGCCCAACGAGTGTCGCGATGCTCCCGTTCACGCCGCTTGTCGCAGTAGGCACGGCGATGTCACAGCGACGAGCGAAAAAGAAATTCGCCAGACTCGCCGCGAAGGGCGAGGTCGGTGGGGACGCAACGCCTCCATACAAAGAGATGTTTCGGCACCTGCTCTCGCCTGAGCTTCTTTTAAATTCGACGATGATCATCGAGGCCCGCGCGGTATAAGCAACCAGCAACGGTGAAGTCAGTTGAAGCCGAGCGAGAACAATACAGGGATACTTTGCGAGTTGAAAGCGCTCATGGCGTACGCCTTCTTTGTCGGCGAAGACCGATATGCACACTGATTGCAAGCCCAGTCATCGAACCCGGAGCTGGAATGATTGCTGAATAGACACCTGACGTGCCGTCTGTGAAATGCACTATGGCGGCTATTCGGCCCGAGTCTGTGAATTGAATCTCGGGATGGATCCATTCCACGATCCGATATGCGGTTCCAACCGGATCAGTGTCCACGTCAAGCATCTCGCCTGTCATGAGTAAGGGCCAAAGCTGCCTGGATTCGCTCGCGTAAAAGATGCCATCAAAGGACGATTGTCCATCCGTAAATCCGGCCCAGAATACGATTTCACCGGACCTATTACCCTCTAATCCGAATTGATTGAAGCTCGTGAAAACAAATTGATCCGAGAGACCGGGGACGTTCTCGCCCTCGCGTGCGATCTGTGACACAACTCCATCGGACTGAACTCGATAGATCCCGCCATCATTTGTAATGTCCACGTTGCTCCCCGTGAGGCTGGCACGGAAGAGGAGCTGGTCGGCGTTGGTGAGTTGGGGTGTGCCCGCGAAGTTGTTGAATATGACGCCGATTTCAGCGTCGGGCGCCTGGTCGCCTCTGCGCACCATGAGACTCGGTCCGTTTCCTCCGAGTGTCGCAAATAGGGCTCCGTTGTTCTGGGCAGTCAGCCCGCTGCCTCTGACCGTAGAGGTGTAAGACACAAACCCATTGTCATTAAAATGAATGTTATCGAATGCTCCGTATCTGACGCCGGCCGGGAGTCCGTGAGCGGGGCTGTTTTCACGGACAATTGCGGTCAGGTAATCATTTCCTGCCGGGGCCATAATGACCGTGTCATTGTCCGCGTTGGTTGCCAACCCATCGACTGTCGCAAGCACTGCTATCTGACTGGCGTTATTGAGCAAGGGTGTATCGAAGTCTCTGTAAATGACATTCGAAGCCAGCCCGTGTGCGTGTTCGCCCTCGCGGGCGATCGGTTCGATGACATTGCCAACCGCGGAGCTGAAAAGAACTGAGTTATTCCCCGAGGTGACACCCGTACCACTGACAATAGCTGCGAACGCAGAGTGGCCGCTGTTATTGAGATAGTTTCCATGGAAAATGTCGAAAATCGTAACACCTATGTCAAGCCCAGGGGCTTGGTCGCCTTCGCGGATAAGCCTTTCAAGTCCTGATCCGTTCGCGCTCGAGAATACAACCTTATCATTTCGGGATCCAATGCCGGGGCCTATCAGAAGGGTTGATAGTGCGAGGTGCCCATGATCGTTGATCGTGAGTGGCCCAATCACATTCCCGAGGCTGACGCCGGGTTCGATGCCGGGCAAAGGGGTACCTCTCCGAACAATCAACTCGACATTGCTGCCATCTAAACGCGCCCAATAGGCGGTCGCATCGAAGCTTGCATTCAAGGTTGAGCTGAAGGTGACCTGCCCGCTTTCATTGATCGAAAGCTGACTAAAGTTTCCAAATTCTGCACTAGGCTCGATTCCGGGCGCAGACGAGTCGGAGACGGCCACCGGTAAAAAAACCCCGGTCTGGCAATATGTAGATGAGGTGAGCAAGACTGGCGACAATAAGAGAACGGAAAGATGATGTTGCATGTGGTGTCCCCTGAAGGTCCGAACACCGCTCCATCGCGGTGTACCCAGTGTACAGTTGCACACGGATAGTTCAAAGGCCCATTTGGCGCCGCATGTCCTTCAGCCCGCGTGTGACATATTGGTCGTCGTCGTGCTTGCTATGGCAATGGCGCGAATCTTCAGAATACGAGATTGCCGCATTCGGCTGATGGCTCAGCGATCTGCCCTCTTCCCCGATTAGGCCACATTAGCATCTGCTGTTCTCGCAGATGCTTGAGCAGTCCGTGTAGCGATCATCGCATGGCAATGGGGGCAGACCCGGCCGTCGGAGGGCGGGCCCGGCAGCACGACGTACCGTGTCGCCGGCCAGTCGGGGCAGTCGGTTCTGAAGTGGACGATGTCCGAATCGAACCGGTGCCTGTAGGGAGGTTTCGGGTTCTTTCTGTGTCGGCCGGCCAGCATCTCAAATCGTCTCCGTGGGGGCATCCCGGCATTCAACGCAGGCTCCCATTCTTCAATGCGAGATTTGGCCTGAATATATGACATGTATGCGCGAAGTTTGTGTAAACCGCGTACCCATAGCGGCTTGTGGCAACTTGGGCGGGCGGCTCGCTCAGCTGGGCGAAAGGTGCAAGAGCGAACGCCGTATCACACCGGTCGGCTTTGGGTGCAGAGCGGCAAGGTCGCATCACGGTGCTCGAGGGGGTGTCGGCGAACGCCGAGCCATCCCGGGGAATATTCAAACCTGAATAGAGACGGGTGATGGTGCTCTCGACTCGGTTCGTGTAATCTTGCCCGGCCCGTGTGATCGGCTGATTCCCATCCACGAGGGCGGCCTCAGACTGGCTTTCTGTGGACAGGAACAGGGGTATTTGATGTCGAGACGACTGACAACCGGAGTTCTGCTCTGCGCCATCATCCGCGCCTTTGGCTGCCAGAACGGTCCCGCCGATCCCGGCCTGGGCGGGCGGAACATGCTCGCCGGTGCACGAGACGCGGTCTTCCCGTCGCTCGTGCACGTCAGCGTGATCAGCGTTGAATACTGGGGAGGGCAGGAAGAACGCTACCAATCCACCGGCAGCGGCACGATCATCTCCCCTGAAGGACTCGTGCTCACAAACGCCCACGTCACCGACGGAGGCGTCGAGTTCTGGTGCACCCTCGCCGACAAAACCCGTGTGAAGGCCACGCTCGTCGGCGAAGACCCGATGACCGACCTTGCGCTGCTCCAGATCGAGACCGCTGGGATCGATGGCCCGATGCATTACGCAACCTTCGGCAACTCCGACACACTCGAGGTGGGCGACCAGGTGCTTGCGATGGGTTCGCCGTTTGCGCTCGACCGAACAGTCACCTACGGCATCGTCTCCAATACCGACCGCGTATTCACCTCGGGCGCCGACGACGAATTCGAGCCCATGTTCCTGTCGGGCAACCGCTCGGGTTTGCTCACGAACTGGATCCAGCACGATGCGCTCATCAACCCGGGCAACTCGGGCGGGCCGCTCGTCAATATGAAGGGCGAGATCATCGGCGTGAACACCCGCGGCGGCTCCGGCGCGGGCTTTGCGACGCCGTCAAACCTCGCCAAACGCGTCGCCGAGGCGATCGCCGAGCACGGCGAGGTGCCACGCACCACGATCGAGATCGATCTCCTGCATCTCGAACGCACCGGGCACACGCGCGGCGTGTTCGTGGACTCGGTGACGTCCGACGGCGCGGCCGCCAAAGCCGGGCTCCAGGCGGGCGATGTCATCCTCGCCATCGACGGCCGGCCCGTCACCGTCAACTACCCCGAGCAAATTCCCGCGGTCATGTCCCAGTTCGCGCACGGCTCGCCCGGGCAGGTCATGAAGCTGACCGTCCTCCGCAACGACGAGGAGACCGAGGTCGACGTCACACTCGACCGCCAGCTGCCCGACACGGGCGACGAGGTCATCCTTCGCGAGTGGGGGCTCGGGGTTCGTGAGATCACGCCCTTCATGGCCCGCACCCGCCGGCTCGACTCGAACAAGGGCGTCCTCGTCGCGGGCGTGCGATCCGGAAGCCCGGCCGACCTCGCCGAGGTCTCGATCTCATGGGGCGACATCATCCATAGCGTCGACAACACACCGATCGAGTCGCTCGAAGATCTGCTCGGCGTCTACGAAGCGTTCCTCATGCAGGACAAAGACGACGAGCGTCCCGAGAGCATGCTCTTCGAGTTCGATCGCAACGGCAAGAGCTACATCACCATGCTCGACACCGAGGAGAAGCCCACGCCGAATCCGCCCCGCGAATTACCCAAGGCTTGGGTGGGTGTGGCGACCCAGCCCGTCGTTCCAGAGCTGGCGCAGAAGATGGGCCTCTCCGAACCCGGTGGCTTCCGCATCACACGTGTCTACCCCAAGTCCACGGCAGGCTCGTCCGACCTCAAAGCGGGCGACGTGATCATCGCGGTCAACGACGAAGACGTGAAGCCCCGCGTCGCCGAGCAGGCGGGCCTGTTCATCCGTGCCATCCGCGAGCTCTCGATCGGCGATCAGGCGAATATCCGCGTCCTGCGTGACGGGCAGACGCTCGATATCCCCGTCGAGCTCGAGCGCAGCCGAACCACTCCCGACGAGGCGCGTCGCGTCAGCAACAGCGACTTCGGGCTCAGCGTCCGCGCTGTCACCTTCTTCGACCGCGACGACTACCGTTGGAATGACGACATCAAGGGCGTCATCGTTGTCTCGACCGACTCCGCCGGCTGGGCCGAGGTTGCCGGCATCACCTCGGGCAGCCTCATCCGCAAGATCAATGGCAAAGCCATTGATGGCACACGCGACTTCGAGAGCGTGATGGAAGAGATCGACAACGAGCAGCCCGAACGAGTCGTGTTCGAGGTGCTTCAGGGCTACGAGTCGTCGTTCAAGTTCGTCGAGCCCACCTGGAAGCCCAGACAACTCGAAGACGAAGCCGAACAGGATGATGCGAACGGGTAATCGAAATTCCGGAAGACATCTCAGCAGACACAACACTCCAACGAGACGGAGAACGACCATGTTCATGCGCCAGAATCTGCCCTCGCTTCTCATCGCCGCCGCGGTCGGTCTCGCGAGCACCGGCGTTGCAAAGGCCCAGATGACCGAGGCCGAGTACGTCGAGACCTACGAGACTGTAAAGGAAGCCGTCCTCCCGGCGCTCGTGCGCGTGAAGGTTGTCATCTCGATGGAGAGCCCCTGGGGCGGCGACCCCGAGGAGCAAGAGATGGAAGTCAGCGGCATGCTCATCAGCGCCGACGGCCAAGTGCTGCTCACCAACAGCATGATGGGCGGGCTCTACGGCATGATGGGCGGCATCCAGGTCACGCCCCGCGATATCAAGGTGCTCATCGGTGACGACACCGAGGGCCTGCCCGCGACCCTTGTCGCGCGCGACTCGGACCGCGACCTCTGCTGGATCAAGCTCGACGACGAACCGTCCGAGCCTCTGCCATTCCTCGACCTCGAAGAGGGCGCGGTGCGTCCGAAGGTCGGGCAGATGATCTACCAGGTGAAGCGCCTGGGCGAGTTCTTCGACCGGGCGCCGGTGGTCAACGAGGGGCGGATCACCGCCGAGCTCAAGAAGCCGCGCGAGCTGTACTACCTGAGCGTGCAAGCCGTCGAGGTCGGTACGCCCGTGGTCGACGCGCAGGGTCACTTCGCGGGTATGGTGGTGACACAGCTCCCAGGTGCCGACGAGATGGAGGCAGCAGGGGGCTTCAGTTCCGGCTTCTCCGATTCGTACATCTGGGCGATTCTGCCGCCCGCCGAGGTTGCCAAGGCGACTCGGGATGCGATGTCGCTCCTCGAAGACGACGAGTGATCGCGAGGAGGGATCAGGCCACGGGCTCGGCGGCCACTCGGCGCATCCGGATGCCGTCGGCGTTCGGGCCGTAGTACGCGGGCAGGTCCGCAATCTTGATGAACCCGGCCGAGGCGTAGAGGTTGATCGCCGACTGGTTCGATTGGCGCACCTCGAGGTATACCCGTCGCACGCCCTCGGCTTCGAGGGTGTCGAGTGACCAGTTCAGGAGCGCCCGGCCCAAGCCCTTGCCCGCCATCTCGGGTGAAACCGCGACCGTGTACACCCGACCGGAACGCCAGCGAAGGTGTGTCCGGATAAGCCCGACGCACCAGCCCGAGATCACGCCGTCGACCTCGGCCACGCCGACGCGAGCCCGGGGGTTGGCGATCAGTCGGCGGATCTGGCCCAGCGAGAAACGATCGCTCTCGTCCGTGAAGGCGAGGTTCTCGACCGCGATGATCGAGGATGCGTCCTCGGTGGTCGCCCGGCGGACGGTCATGTTGGGCTGCATCGTCACCTCCGCGGCCGGGCTGACCTTTCGGCGCTGCGTCAGTGTGCGCACGATCGTGGTCTCGGGCGAGCCCGTCTCGGGTCGGGGTCTGCGGGCGATGGTGTATTTCGCCAGCATCCGCGAGGGACGGTAGCTGGTCTTCGTGTACCGAAGCGAGGCGATACCCCAGTCGTCGCCCGCGTTGATCTCGGTCGCGCCGGCAAAGCTGGTGCGGCAGAACTCGGAGTAGATGAACTGCGGCGCGCCGGCCAGGCCCGGCTCGGTCTTCTCGACACAGACCAGACCCATCGTGGGGGTGAGCCACTCGCCGATCGTGAAGCCGACGAGTCGGCCCGCGACGCGGACGGTCATCGACTCCAAGCCGAGCGGCTCGATGAGTTCCAGAAACCGGATCGTGCTCTGCTCGTCCCGCTGGCGCAGGATGTCCACGCCCATCAGGCGTTCGTTGGCCTCGCCCTCGTGGCGGATGTCGGCCGCCTCGCGCCAGTGGGCGAGCAGGCGGATGCACTCGGGGATGTCTTCGCGGCGGATCGGGCCGGTTGTGATGTCCGGGTTTTCGCGCATGAACTTGCTGCGGAGCTTGCGTTTGCCTTTGAGGTCGCCGCCGGCGAGTTCGACCAGATCGTCCCGGGGGTAGACGTAGTCGCCGTGCATCGGTTCCTGGACGAGCTCCATCCAGGTCGTGCCCTGGATGCGCCCGGCCATCTCCTCCGAGACATACTCGATCCGGGAGCGGTTCACGCCCGGGCCCTCGGCGTTGGCCTCGTCCATGATGGCAAAGCACGCCTCGACCGCGTCCGGGAGGCGCCAGGCCTCCGTCGGGCTGAGCGGGAGGGGGGGCAGCATCATCGACAGATCGCCGTCGGCAGCGCTGAACAGGCACAGGTGCCCCTCGACGATCGCCTTGCGGAGCTGGAGCGCCTCGCTCCAGCAGAGCGAAGCCGTGAACGAGGTGTCCGAAATGGGCTCGGACAGGCTCGCCATGGCCGCGGCGAAGAGGGGTTGGTCGTCGATCGTGATGAGAGAAAGTGAGGCGTCCGTGGCCGGCGAGCACGCGTGGTGCTCGTGCCTGAGAACAGAATTGAGAATCATTGGGTGCCCGAAGGCGGTTCCGTGGTCGGCATCCAGTGCCTGTCCGGTGGGAGCCCGCAGCCTTTCGCGGCCGCGTGCGTCCTACGCAATGATCATCGGGTAGGTCCGGGCAGTCGTCAAGTTCCGATTGAGAAATCCACACTCACCCCGGTCGGCATTCGGGTTCTCTGACCTGACCGACTCAGGCGGCTCGCCGGCCGGACGAGCCTTGGCCCGCCGGTCCCGCTTCCTCGGCTTGGTCCGGTTCCTCGGCGATCAGGCGAATGGCGTCGATCAACCCTTGGAGTTCGGTCATCCGCCGGAAGGACATCCGGATATCGGTCGCGACCGTCGTCAGGTCGGACTCCAGCTCGCTGATCTGACCGACGGTCCCGATGATGTCCTTGCCGATCGAATCGACAAGGCTCGCGATCGCGCTGTCGTTGCTGATCCGGCTCGATTCGATCTTGCCCCCGAGCTGCGCGAACCTGAGCGTGAGCATCGACCGCTTGACGCTTGTGAAATCCCCATCGAGCCTGCGGAGGTTCTTGATGAGATCTTCCATCGTGGGCATGAGCGTCGCTTGCTGGACCGCGATCGCATCGAGCAGATCGATCAGAGTCGCCCGGACGTGCTGCCTCGGGAAATCTGCGAGCAGCTTCGTTTGCGAGTCATCGTCGGCACCGCTTCCGCGTGTGAGATTCTTGCGACAGAAATCGAGCATGGTCTCGACCTGCAGACGCATCGCGGCCAGGCAGAAAACCGCGGCACCAAGCGCGCCGGACGTTGTGTCGATCTGCTCACGCATCGAGTCGGCGATCTCGCAGACCTTCTGTGATGATTCGCCGAGGTGATTGGCGATCACACTCAGGCAGCGAGCCTGGGTTCCGATCCGGCTGGCCTCGAGTGAGACGTTGATCGAAGACATCTCGAACATCTGGCTCACGCTCGTGATCGCGTGGGCGTTCTGGTTCAGCTTGTCCTGCAGCGACAGCAACGAACCGACGCTCTCAAACAGCGAACTCGCGACAGCGTTCGCACGGGTGAGATGCGAGACAGCCCTAGACATCACGCCGGTCACTGAAACATCGGCCGGCAGAGGTTCCGCAACAACGTCGTTCCAGACGCTCGCGGCCTGCTCCCGCTTCATGGCCTCGTCGCGGAGGCGCATCTCTTCCTCAAGCGTGGCGATCATGAATGCGTTGTAGTTGGCAAATCCGAGTCCACGCAGCTTCTCATTCAACACATCAAGAGATGCCTGGATGCATTCGGTGTTCGAAACACCCTTTGCGATTGTTTCGGTTTCGAATGCACACAGTTGCTTATACAGATCGCTAACGATCTTCTGGTATTTGCTGGTCGTCTTGAAGCGGATCGCGAGATAACCGTCCTGCAGCGGAGTAGCCAGTGTGTAGACGCGGTAGTACGCCCCGTCCGACGCGATGTTCGTGACGTATGCGCCGATCGCGTCGCCGCGTTGTATGTACTCCCAGTACAGGTGAAACACGCATCGCGGCATGTCCGGATGTCGCACGATGTTATGAGGCTTCCCGAGTACATCCTTCAGGCTGTAGCGGGCCATCGTTAGGAAGACATCGTTCGTCGACCGGATAAAGCCCTTCTTGTCTGTCGTCGAGAAGATCAGATCCTGAATACGAAACGGAACTTCGACATCGATGGCCTGAATCTTTGTGCGCGCCATGTTGCGGATCTCGCCTTGCAGAGATGCCCACCGGTGTGAATGATCGTAAAATCGGTGCCGAAACATGATGCAATCAATTGTGGTCGGCCGAATCCACAAACTTGCGCGTATGGGTGTAAGAAATAGACCGCTGAGGCACTCTTTTGCGTGTATAAGACGCCCTCTACCATACTTCGACAGCAACTGTTATCGGACCTGTCTACCTGGGCACAATCGGGGCTGATACGCTCCGGTCAATGACAGAGACCGAACCCGCAAGCCCCGTGCCTCCTCTCGAGTGCCGAATCGAGCTGGACTACAACGACCGCGTGAACTTCGCGGTCCAGCAGTCGGGCGCGCCGCTTATCGATTCGATACGAGTCACAAATGCCGGCGCTGAACCGATCGAGGATCTTGTTCTCACAGCGAGGCTGATGTCGGGTATCGCCGACACATGGACCGAACGCCTCGCTCGGATCGAGCCTGGTGTGACAGCGATGCTGACGCCCAGTCGCTGGCGTTTAAGCGCAGAGTCGCTCGCGACACGCACCGAGGGTGAACGCACCGCGATCGGAGTCCGCGCCGAATCGAAGGGGCGTTCAAGCCAGGCGACCTTTGAGCTCGACTTGCTCGCCTTTGATCAGTGGCCCGGGGGTGGGCACCTGCCCGAGCTCACGGCGGCATTCGTCACTCCGAACCACTCGCTGATCGCCGAACTGCTCAAGGGCGCACGCAGAATCCTCGGCGAGCGCGACGCACGCGATGCGATCGATGGCTACCAGTCCGCAAGTCGGCAGCGCGCGGCGCTCATCGCCGAGGCCTGCTTCCTCTCACTTGCCGAGCAGGGGATTGGGTACATCAATCCGCCAGCGAGCTTCGAGAAAGTCGGCCAGCGCGTCCGCTTGGTCGACCGCGTGATGCGCGAACGATTCGGAACATGTCTCGATCTCTCGCTCGCTTTGATGGCCATGTGGGAGCAGGCGGGCCTCAACACGATCCTGCTCCTGCCAGAGGGGCACGCGTTGCCCGCTTTCTGGACGCACGACAGCAATCTCCCCGAGACCGTCATCGACGAGCCAGCCCGTATCCGCAATCTTCTCGAACTCGGCGACATCGTCGCGGTCGAATCAACCCTTGTCACGCACGAGTTCCCGGCCTTTGTCAAAGCGGTCGAGTCCGGACGGAACGCCATGAACAAGCCGGGTTCGGTGTTCTGTGCGATCGATCTGAAAGCCTGCAGAAAGCGTGGGATCAGGCCGCTGCCGCTGCGCGACGACAACCTGCCTGGGATTGATCCAGTGGCGATCTCAAACGAACGGGCGACCGGCGGCGCCGCAGCGCTCGAGAGTGTGCTACTCGCTGAGCGCGCGGACGCAGGCCGTCCAGTACCGAACGTAATCAATGAACCGGTCGAGTCCGGATACGAGCGCATCGCACGTTGGCAGAGCCGATTGCTCGATCTCTCACTCCGCAATCGGTTGATTAACTTTCGGGATACGCAGCGTTCACTGCCGCTTTGTGTTCCCGACATCGCCAGGCTCGAAGATATGCTTGCCTCCGAGGAACGATTTCGCATCCTTCCCAAGGTCGAGGGTGACGACGCGTTCCGCCTTGAGGAATTAGAGGATCGGCGTCTCTATTCGGATTGTGCTGCCGCAGAATCACAGAAGCGTTTGCTCACGATCTATCGCTCGTCTCTCGCAAGCATCGAGGAAACCGGCGCGAATCTGCTGCACCTGGCACTCGGCACGCTGGTCTGGTACGAAACTCCATCTGCCGATACGCCGAGAAGTGCGCCTCTGGTTCTGATCCCGGTGCGACTTGTCCGCACGTCGACGGGCGGTGGATACATGTACACGATCGAACTCAGCGACGAGCCCGCCAAGCCCAACATCACACTGCTCGAAAAACTTCACAACGAGTTCGGGATCGATGCCAGGTCTCTTGCCGAGCTTCCCGAAGATGAAGCCGGGATCGATATCCCGATGGTCCTGCGCAACTTCCGACACGCCATCCGTGAGACCAGCCGATGGGAGGTCGTGGAGTCCGCGCATCTCGGGCTGTTCTCTTTCAATAAATTCCTGATGTGGCGGGATCTGAAGGAGAATCTCGGTGCGCTCCGCGAGAATCGCCTCGTCGATCATCTCGTCGAAAGACCCGGTGCAGAATTCGACACCAGACCCTTCCCCGATGCATCTTCTCTGGATGACAGGCTCCCGCCGGGCATGCCGATGTGCACGCGTGATGCGGATTCGTCCCAGCTCGTCGCGGTGTGCGCTGCCTCAGAAGGGCGGAGTTTCGTGCTCGAAGGCCCGCCCGGTACAGGCAAGAGCCAGACGATCGCAAACATGATCGCCGATGCGCTGGCCAACGGGAAGCGTGTGCTCTTCGTTGCCGAGAAATTAGCCGCTCTCTCTGTCGTGCGCAAACGTCTCGAACAGGATAGGCTCGGCCCGTTCTGTCTTGAATTGCACTCGGCTAAAGCTTCCAAAAAGGAGGTTCTCGAACAACTCCGTCAGGCACTCGATACACAGCCGGCATCCTTGAGCGCCGATTGGAAGGAACAATGCAAGCAACTCGGAAGTGCCCGCGAGCAGCTCAATCGCTACGTCGACGAGCTTCATCGAAAGCGGGACTCGGGTGAGTCGCTGTACAACGCCCTCGGCACACTCAGCACGCTCGGCGATCAGCCGGTTGTTGGATTGCCAGTGGGTGATCCGTCCGCTGTCACAGCCGAGCAGCTTGCCATGTGGCGGTCCCGCATTGCCGAGCTGTCGGATCGCTGCAGCCGTGTCCATCCCGCTCGTAATCATCCGCTCATGGGTATCGGTGTCTCCGAATGGGAATTCGGCCTGACCGAACGAGTCAGCGATGCGATGAGGCAGGTCACCGCTGCATTCATGGCGTTCGAGCAGAGTGCACATCAATGGTTCGAGAAACTCGGGATTGAGCAGTTCACAGACCGACTCTCCGGCTCGGATATGGCGTTGCTGGCAGATATCGCCAACCAGCTCGCGTCATCGCCATCGCCTCCTTTGGCGTTGCTGATCGGCCGAGATGCCGAATCAATGCGATCGCAACTCAGAAAGACAATCGAACTCGGACGACAGCGGGATGTGATCTATACATCGCTCGGTGAGGTTTACCAGCCCGAGTTCCTGGCCATCGACCACCTCACATATCTCGACGCCGCCAAACGAGCGAGAGATCAGATCTCGATCATCCGCTATTTCCGAGCTCGATCAGTGCGTGGAAAGCTCCGTGTGTATGCCAAGGCCCAGGTGCCCGCTTTGCCGGCGTTGATTTCCGATCTTGAGCGAGCCATCGAGGCGAATAGATTCCACAGCGAACTGCTCGGCATGACCAACATCGCGGAGGTGCTTGGCACACAGTGGAACGCCGCTCGCCCGGATTGGACCGGGCTCGAAAGCGTGCTCGATTGGTGTAGCATATTCGCGGAACACATCGGCAAGCTTCGGCATCACCCCGAGCTCGTTCAAAGGCTTGTTGAGGTTGCCGGCTCCGAATCGCACTCGATCGGATCGGAATGCAAGGACATTTGTGAAGCACACCAGGCGTGGGCGACAGCTTGGGAAGCAAGCTCGACGGTACTTGCCACGAATGATCTTCGGGCGTTCGGATCCGACGCCGCAGGATGGCTCGGGCATGTCCGTGAAGTACTCGACCGTTGGCCCAAGGGTCTCGGTGATCTGAACAACTGGTGTGTGTACAACACGGCCCGAGATGCTGCGATCTTCGTCGGCCTGAATGACCTTGTCACCAAATACGAATCCGGTGAGCTGACGAACGATCAGCTCTCTCCCGTATTCGAAGCGAGCTACGCAAAGCGTTGGTTCACGGCCGTCGCCAATTCCGTTGAAGCAATCCGCACGTTCAACGCAGACCTTCGGAATTCGCAGATCGAGCGGTTCCAGGCGCTGGATAAAGATGTGATCTTACTGACGCGTACTGTCGTGGCTGGCAAGCTCGCCGATGCGTCGCCCTCCGCATCGAGTCGCGCCTCGGCACAATCCGAGGTCGGGATCCTCCGCCGTGAGCTGGAAAAGAAACGCCGACATATGCCGACGCGTCGGCTGATCGAGAAACTCCCGAACTTGCTTCCTCGCCTCAAGCCCTGTTTCTTGATGAGCCCGCTCTCAGTTGCGCAATTCCTCGACCCTGCAATGCCCAGATTTGACATCGTCGTATTCGACGAGGCTTCGCAGATCCCTGTGTGGGACGCGGTCGGAGCGATCGCGCGTGGAAGCGAGGTGATCGTGGTGGGGGATTCCAAGCAGCTCCCGCCCACGAGCTTCTTCCGTACGATCGAAGGCGGCGATGAGTACGAAGAGGCTGAGGACGCGGTCGATGACATGGAATCAATCCTGAAAGAGTGCAACGCCTCCGGCGTGCCCGCGCTGCGGCTTAAATGGCACTACCGGAGCCGTCACGAGAGCCTCATCGCTTTCTCGAATTACCACTACTACCAGAACGAGCTCATGACCTTCCCCTCGCCCGAGCAGCGGTCGGCGAGCATGGGCGTCACGTTCCGGTATGTAAACGACGGCGTCTATGACCGCGGCGGTACGCGGACAAATCGGATCGAAGCCGAGCGAGTCGTCGAAGCGGTTGTTCGCATGCTTACCGACGAGCGCGACACCGATTCCATAGGCATCGTCACATTCAATCAGGCGCAGCAGACACTCATCCAGGACATGCTCGACGAGCAACGGCGAGCGAAACCGGAGATCGAACGGTTCTTCACGAACGAGGTCGAAGAGCCGGTGTTCGTGAAAAACCTCGAGAATGTCCAGGGAGACGAACGCGACACGATCATCTTCTCAGTTGGCTACGGCCCGGACGACACGGGCCGCCCTTCGATGAACTTCGGCCCGCTGAACAAAGAGGGCGGCGAGCGCCGGCTGAATGTCGCTGTCACACGCGCCAAACGAAGGCTCATCGTCTTCAGCTCGATGACGAGCGACATGATCGATCTCAGGCGGACACGCGTCACGGGTGTCAGGCACTTCAAGCAGTTCCTCGATTACGCAGAGCGAGGACCAGAGTCGCTCGACGAATTCAAGTGGGCCGACGCCGAGACAAAGATTGAAACACGATTCGAACACGCACTTCGAGAGAAACTCATCGAACGGGGCTACGAGGTCGACGAACGCATCGGCTGCGCGGGCTACCGGATCGACCTTGCCATTCGCGACAAGAAAGACCCAGGCAGATACCTTCTCGGGATCGAGTGCGACGGCCTGCAGTATCGATCGGCTAACACCGCCAGAGATCGCGATCGCACCCGTCCCTCAGTGCTACGCGGACTCGGTTGGAACTTGCATCGCGTGTGGTCCTCGCAGTGGTACATCAACCCGGACAGGTGCCTCGCAGAGATCGACGCAGCCGTCGTTGCCATTCAAGAGAAGCGGAGTTCAATCGAATCTGCGAAAGTCGACGCCGTTTCCGCGTCCATCGTTGCCAGCGCGCCCGCAGCCGCAACAAAGCCCGTGACAGAGCGCGCCGAGGCAGAATCTCCAGCTACATACACCACCGCCAAACCCGGACGTTCGCGCGTCGGCCAACGCGACATCTACGCCCCCGAGTGCGACGAACTCCTCATGCGCTGGCTCGGTTCAATCGTCGAGACCGAAGCCCCCATCCTTCAAGACCTGGCGATGCGACGCCTCGCGGGCTTCTGCGAGCTGGCCTCTGTTCGTGATCGCTTCCGGGAGCGATTCGACGTTGTGCTCGGGCACATGATCGGGCGCGGCTACGTCAAGGTCACGGGCAAGACGCTCTGGAACCCGGGCGACGAGCCAGACGAATTCGCCACGCCGCGCGTGCCGGGAGATGACTCCGACAGCAAACGCGACGCGGACCAGATCCCGCCCGAGGAATACCGGGTCGCGGTCGTCCGTGTGGTGCAGGAGCAGTTCGGGCTTCCTAGGGGGGATCTGGCCAAAGAGGCCGCGATCATGCTTGGCTTCTCGCGTCTGACAGCGACGATCGCGCCCTTCATCGACGCCGCGATCGGGCGCGCGATCGCGGATGGTCGCCTCACCGAGAGCGACGGCATCATCAGCCTGTAATGGCTTCGTAGTCGTACAATTCAGCATGGCCGCCCCTGACTCAAACACGCACCACGAGAACCCCGAGGAGGCGATCAAACGCCTCGTCGAGCAGCACGGCGGCCAGCTCTTCGGCCTCGCCAAACGCTTCTGCGGAAATACCGAAGAAGCAGAGGATCTTGTCCAGGAGGTCTACCTCCAAGCTTTCAAGGGCTGGGACGCGTTCCGCCATGACGCGAGCGAGAAGACATGGCTCTACACGATCGCGGCCCACGCCTGCCAGCGCATGCACCGCAAGCGAGCGGGCGAACCCGAGCAGATCGAATCGCTCGACAAGCTCCTTCCGTTCGGCGACCCGCTTATCGCAGCCGTCCCGGGTGAGCTGGGCGACGAACTCCAGAAGCAGGTCGAGAGCGACGCCCGCGAGCGCGTCGAGAGCGCAATCGCCAGCCTGCCCGACGAGTTCCGCGTTCCGCTCATCCTCAAAGAGATCGTCGGCTTCAGCGTGCGCGACACCGCGAACATCCTCGGCCTCGAAGAGGGCACCGTACGCAGCCGACTGCACCGCGCCAGACTCAAGCTCCGCGCCGTGGTCGATTCGGTCATCCCGCGAACCACCGAGCCCGCGCCGCCGCCGGCCTACCCGGAGCAGACCTGCCTCGACCTCCTGAACGCCAAGCAGGAAGCACTCGATCGGGGTGTGCCGTTCGATTCCAAAGTGATCTGTCAGAGGTGCCAGTCGGTCTTCGCCTCCCTCGACCTGACGCAGAGCGTCTGTCATGATTTGGCCAAGGGGGAACTCCCAGATGGACTGAGGGAACGCCTGCTGATCAGGCTCAAGAGCCCGGAATCGCCCTCCCGATAAGCCGATCGAGTCATTCAAAATAAACTTCACCCTTGTGGGAGCGTGCGGGCCCAGAAGTGTCTCTCTAGCCTTGTGGAACCCCGAGGGATGGGGAACCAAGGAGGCACCCATGTTCATGCGAATGGTCTACGACGACAAGCTCGCCCAGGCGGCTTACCTCATCGGATGCCAGAAGACGGGCGAAGCGATCGTGATCGATCCCGAACGCGACGTCGATCGCTACATCGACCTCGCAAAGCAGAACGGCCTTCGCATCGTTGCCACCGCCGAAACGCATATCCATGCCGACTTTGTTTCGGGCTCACGCGAACTCGCCGAACGCGTAGGCGCGAAGGTCTATGTCTCCGACGAGGGCGATGCCGACTGGAAGTACCAGTGGCTCGACAAGAAAGTCGCCGGCGGCAGCTACGACTACCAGCTCCTCCACGACGGCGACACGTTCTCCGTCGGCAACATCGACTTCCAGGTCATTCATACACCCGGGCACACCCCCGAGCACATCGTCTTCCTTGTCACCGACCGCGGCGGCGGCGCGACCGAGCCCATCGGCGTCGCAACGGGTGACTTCGTATTCGTCGGCGATCTCGGCAGGCCCGACCTGCTCGAATCCGCGGCGGGCATCGCAGGCATGATGGAGCCCTCCGCGCGCCGTCTCTACGGCACACTCAAAACCCTCGACAAGATCCCGGACTACGTCCAGGTCTGGCCCGCCCACGGCGCGGGCAGCGCCTGCGGCAAGGCGCTCGGGGCCGTCCCCATGAGCACCGTCGGCTACGAGAAACGCTTCAACCCCGCCATCAAGGCCGCCTCAAGCGAGCAGAACTTCGTCGACTTCATCCTCGAAGGCCAACCCGAGCCTCCCATGTACTTCGCCAACATGAAACGCGACAACAAGATCGGTCCGCCCGTCCTGGGCGGCCTCCCGATCCCGCCGCGCGTCACCGCCGGAGCGCTGCGCAGCCTTGATGCGAAGAAAGTCGCGATCATCGACACCCGCCCCTGGGATGATTTCCGAAAGGGCCACATCCCCGGATCGCTCTGGATGCCGATGGGCAATTCGTTCAACACCTTCGCGGGGTCGTTTGTGCGAGACACCGACGAGATCTTCCTGATTATCGACCCGGCCAAGCTCGAAGAAACCGTGCGAGATCTGGTCCGTGTCGGGCTCGATCACATCCGTGGCTGGTTCGACGCCGCCGATATTGCTCAGTATCTCGACCCGACTCACCAATTCGCAACGCTCGATGAGGCGTCAGCAGAAAGAGCGGCGGAGTTGGTAGACGACGCAATGGTCAAGGTGCTCGACGTCCGTCGCGCCACCGAATTCGCAGGCGGACATATCGATGGCGCGACCAACGTTGCCCATACCCGTCTCGCCGGCCGCATGGACGAGGTGCCCACCGGCGGAAAGCTGCTCGTCAATTGCAAATCGGGCGTCCGTTCAGCATGCTCGGCCTCGTTCCTTAAACGCCAAGGCTTTGACGTCGTCAACCTCAAGGGCGGCATCATGGCGTGGGACAAGGCCCAAGCCCAGACCGCCAAGCAGTAAGGAGAATCCCGTGGCTACGCAGGCCCAAGCCAGCGACGGCAAGAAACTCGTCGAGGTCTCACCCGAACTCATCGAGCAATGGCTCAAGGACGGCGACACCGTGCTCGTCGATGTCCGCGAAGACTTCGAACACGCCGAGGAACGCATCGGCGGCGCCCGGCACGAGCCGCTCTCAAAGTTCGACGCCGACGCCATCCGTCAGCGCTACCCCGGCTCGCGCGTCGTCTTTCACTGCCGCTCCGGCGGACGCTCGGCCAAAGCCGCCGAGAAGTTCTGCACGGGCGACGAGAACGTCTACCACCTGACCGGCGGCATCGAAGCATGGAAATCCGCCGGCAAACCCACGCTCAAACCCGCAAAGCCGCCCAGGCTCCCGGTTATGCGGCAGGTCCAGCTCATCGCGGGATCGCTCGTCGTGCTCGGCGTCGTGCTCGGGTATCTCGTCTCACCGATTTTCTACGGGCTCTCCGCCTTCGTCGGCTGCGGCCTCATGTTCGCCGGCGCGACAGGCTGGTGCGGCATGGCCCTCGTCCTCGCCAAGATGCCCTGGAACAAAGCAAGCACAACAACCGGCGCCAGCTGCTGCGCCGCCTGACACAATTCCCACGAAAGGACTCGCACCATGTCACTCACCGCGACCGAACACTACCAGCAGTGGTCCGAGATCATGACCGACATGAAGTCGCAGGCCCCCGAGATCGGTAAGGCCTTCGGCGGCATGTACGTCAAGCTCATGGGCAACGGCGCGCTCTCGGCGCGCGAGAAAGAACTCATCGCCCTCGGCATCGGCATGGCGATCCGCTGCGAGCCCTGCGTCTACGCGCACCTCGAGAAAGCCGTCAAAGAGGGCGCGACCCGTGAGCAGCTCATCGAGGCCGCCGGCGTCGTTGTCGCTATGCAAGGCGGCCCGGGCTACGTCCACGTCCCCGAACTCCTCGAAGCCATGAAAGCCCTCGGCGTCTGAACGAGGCCGGATCCCACAGCCTTTCTCGTTGCCGCGGCCTGTCCTCCGGGACGGGCCGTGTGCTTCTGTATGGGCATCGGTGCCCTCAGCCCGCCAGACGGTCCTCATCGCCCGAGATCCCGAGCGACTTCATCTTCTTGTAGAGCGTCGTGCGGTTGATCCCGAGTTGGTCCGCCGTGACGGACCTGTTCCAGTCGTTCGCCTCGAGCGCCCTGAGCAGGATCAGTCGTTCGGGTTCCTTGAGCGCTTCAACCAGCGGCATCGGTTCCCACGGCGCATCATCCCGCGTATACCCCGCGGGCAGGATCGTCATACTTACCTCGCCGCTCACCACATGCGCGGGGAGCGATTCGATCCCGATCGTCGGCTTGCTCGTGAGCACCGCCGCCCGCTCGACGATGTTCGACAATTCGCGCACATTACCCGGGTAGCTATACCGAACCAGCGCCGCCATCGCCTCGTCGCTGAAACCGATCAGCTCCTTCCCGAGCTCGGCCGCGAAGCCTTCCAGGAAGTGCGCCGCCAGCAGCGGGATGTCATTCGCCCGATCGCGCAGCGCCGGCAGATCGATCTGCACCACGTTGATGCGGTAGTACAGATCCTGCCGGAACCGCCCCTCAGCGACCAGCTTGTCCAGCGCCTCGTTCGACGCCAGGATCACCCGAACGTCCACCTCGATCGTCTCGTTCGAACCCACCGGCTCGAAACGCCTCTCCTGCAGCACGCGCAGCAGCTTGAGCTGCATCCCCGGGCTCGCCGAGTTGATCTCGTCGAGGAAGAGCGTCCCGCCGTGCGCCGCCTGGAACTTGCCGACCTTGTCCGTGTGCGCGCCCGTAAACGAGCCGCGCACATGCCCGAACAGCTCACTCTCGAGCAGCGTCTCGGGGATCGAGCCGCACGCAAGCTCGACATACGGCTGCTTCGCGCGGTCGCTGCGATCATGGATCGCATGCGCAATCATGCTCTTGCCCGTGCCGCTCTCGCCCGACATCAGCACCGTCGTCCGGCTCGGCGCGACCGCCTCGACCAGCTCGAACACCCGCTGCATCCGCGCGTCCCGCCCGACGATGCTGTCGAGAGACGCCTTGCCCCGGAGCTGCTTGCGCAGCTGCGCATTCTCGTGCAGGAGCGCTTTCTGCTGGATCGCCCGCTCGATCGCAAGCTCCAGCTCGCTCTCGACGACCGGCTTGGTGAGGTAGTCCGCCGCGCCAAGACGCAGCGCCTCGACCGCCGACTCGACCGTGCCATACCCCGTCAGCACGATCACCGCCGAGCCGATCTTGCGTTTGCGCACCTCGCGCAGCAGATCCAGCCCGCTCACGCCCGGCATCACCACGTCCGTAATAATCGCGTCCGGCACACGACCGGCTTCCTCGATGATCGCGAGCGCCTCGCGTCCACCCAGCGCACTGGAAACCTCGTACCCCGACCCGCGAAGGAGTTCTTCGAGCGACTCAGCGACGATCGGGTCGTCGTCCACGATCAAAATCTTGTGCTTTGGGGCCATCCCCTTGGATATCGACGGCTGTTGCGTCCGGTCAACGACTCACTCCGCAAACCCCGCCAAATCCGCGCACACTCACCCCTCCAGGTGTTGCGTCCCCTCAACACCCGCCAAAGTTGCGTCCGAGAACCTCTCAACTATTCGAGCCCGAGCGCCCTCGCATCGCGATCACTCAGCATCCCGCCGTCGCTGCGCTCGCGCACCGTGCCGTCACGCTTCCAGCTTCGCTCGCACCTCGGGCGATCGCGCAGGTCGTGCACCACCGGCTTCTCGATCGATGCGTTGAGCGTCACCTCGCTCACGCCCATCAGGTCCGCAAGGTCGGTCACGTCGAGCTGCGCAAGCAAGCCCTTCGCGTCGGGAAGCGTCACGCCCGCGTCGAGCGGGTTCTCGATGCCCTGCTCCTTGGAAGCCTCGAGCGCGAGCAGCCCCGCATCGCGTGCTTCCGTCGCAGCCGCCCAGGCCTCGCTGACCTTCACGCCAGATTTCGGGAGCACCTCGAGCAGGTGCACACACGCCTCGTCGTCGCCCGTCAAGGAGCGGTACGCCTCGTCGGCCGTGTGACACAACACCGGCGCGAGCAGCCGCGAAAGCTGGTCCGCGATCTGGTACAGCGCTGTCTGTGTGCGACGCCTTCGGGGTGAATCGACCTCGTCGCAGTAGAGACGGTCCTTGACCGCCGCCAGGTACACCGAGCTGAGCGTGTCGTTGCAGAAGTTGTACACCGCCGTCTGCACCGTCTTGAACTGATACTGCTCGTACGCATCGGTCACCCGATCCGTGAGCGCGTCCAGCTCACTGAGCACCCACGCCTCCAGGCTCGTCGGCTCGATCGCGTCGAGGGATACGCCGTCCTTCTGCACATCGAATCCGTCGAGGTTGCTCAGGACGAACCGGATCGTGTTGCGCACCTTGCGGTAGCTCTCGCCGGCACCCTTGAAGAACTCGTGATCGACCTTGACGTCGTTCTCGTACGCAAGCGAGCTCACCCACCAGCGCAGGACGTCGGCGCCGAACTCCTTGAACAGTTCCTCGATGGTGTCGCCCGAGCTCTTGCTCAGCTTTTTGCCGTCCTTGTTCACCATGAAACCGTGCGTGAGCAGCGCCTTGTAGGGCGGCACGCCCATGCTCCCAAGGCTCGCGACCAGCGACGCCTGGAACCAACCGCGGTGCTGGTCCGATCCCTCAAGGTACAGATCCACCGGGAAGTCCTTGCCCCCCGAACGCTCGCGCATCACCGCGTTCCACGACGAGCCCGACTCGAACCACACGTCCAGGATGTCGCGTCCCTTCTTGAGGTCCAGGGGCTTCACCTGCCCTGTGCGCACGCTCTCCGGCGCTTCCGAATCGCTCGAAGCGTCGTAGTGTGCGAGCAGATCGCCCGCCTCCATCGTGAACCACGCGTCCGAGCCCTTCTCGCCTACGACCTTCGCGACCGCGCGCACGACCGCTTCGGTCATAAAGCTCTCACCGCTCGGCAGCGTGAAGCTCGGGATTGGAAGGCCCCACGCCCGCTGACGGCTGACGCACCAGTCGGGTCGGCTCTCGAGCATGCCGCGCATGCGGTTCTTGCCCCACGCCGGGATGTACTCGACGCCCGATTCGGTCTGCTCCATCGCCAGCTCGCGCAGCGTCTTGTCCTCTCGCTTCGTCGGGCGGTCCACGCCCACAAACCACTGCTCCGTCGCGCGGAAGATCACCGGCCCCTTGCTCCGCCAGTCGTGCGGGTAGCTGTGCATAAATTTGTTCGAGTGGAACAGGTGCCCGCTCTCGCCGAGTCGATCCGCGACGAGCGAGTTGGCCTTGAAGACATGCATCCCGCGGAGCCACTCGGGCACGGTGTCGTCGTACGTGCCGTCGCCCTTGACGGGGCAGTACACGCCGATCCCCTCGCGGAGTCCCGTCTGATAGTCATCGGCGCCGTGTCCGGTCGCAGTGTGCACGAGGCCCGTGCCGTCCTCAAGCGTGACATAGTCGGCTTGCACCACCGACCACACCTTGTCCACCGGCCCGTCCGCCGGCGGCACATCGTCGCGCAGCGGACTCTTGTACCGCACGCCGACAAGCTTGCCCCCCGTCGTCGTCGCGAGCACCTCAACCGATTCGCTCTTGGCCTGCTTGGTCACCTGCTCGACGAGGCCGGACGCCATGACCGTGATGTTGCCATCAACCCGTACGAGCGCGTACTCGTACTTCTCGTTCACCGCGACCGCCATGTTCGCCGGCAGCGTCCAGGGCGTCGTCGTCCAGATCATCAGGCTCGGCTTGGTCTGCGGCCGGTCGTCGCCCGTCAGCCCGAACCGGCCGTACACGTCGTCCGCATCGGCGCACTCGAAGTCCACGAACACGGACAAGTCCTCGCGGTCGTAGTACTCAAGCTCCGCCTCAGCAAGCGCCGTCTCGTTGTCCACCGACCAGTGCACGGGCTTGAGCGCGCGGTACACCAGCCCCTCGCGGCAGAGATCACCCAGCACCTCCAGCACCTCACGTTCGTAGCGGGGCTGCATCGTCAGGTACGGGTCCTCGTAGTCCGCCAGCGTAAGGAGGCGCTGCATCTGCCCCGCCTGGAGCTTCTGGAACTTCTCCGCGTTCGACTGGCACTCACGCCGCACCGCGACCCGGCGCTTGTCCTCGTCAAGGTCCATGAGCTTCTTGATCTTGCCGCTCTCAACGAGACCGGTCATCACCTTGTGCTCGATGGGCAGCCCGTGACAGTCCCAGCCCGGAACGTACGGCACATCCCATCCCATCACCGTCCTGCTGCGCACGACAAAGTCCTTCAGGCATTTATTCATGAGGTGCCCGAGGTGGATCGAGCCGTTCGCATAAGGCGGCCCGTCGTGGAACACGAAGCGCCCCTTGGGCTTCTTGTTGCCCTGCTCGCGGAGCTTCTGGTAGAGCCCCATCTTGTCCCAACGCTTGATGCTCTGGGCCTCGTTTTGGAGCAGGTTCGCCTTCATCGGGAACTGCGTCTTGGGCAGGTTCACCGTCTTCTTGTAGTTGGGCTTCTCGGTCGCTTCGGACATGGCTGGTGTACCTCACACCCGGAGGCATCGCCCCGGGGGTTCATCATTGACTGCAAACAGTGGGGGAGTTGCGGATTCGGACGCGTCGGGCCGAGCTGGCTCGGCGGCCCCGCGAGCGGGCAGAGGCCGGCAGAATCACCGGCAGCCCCTCAGCGGGGCGTCGTAATTCGGCGGCTCTGAACCGCCTCGCGTCCTGTCGAATCCGACCTCATAGACACAGTCTATCGACGAAATCGCCCCGGAACACCAGCCCCGGGGCGATTCTCACAAGTCTCAATCCAACCTCACGACTCGGGAAGCTGCCCGATCCACTCGCGGAGGATCGCCTCGAACGCCTTCCGGTTCGCCGTGAGTGTCTTTCCCGACCCAAGCCTGACCAGGCACCGGTCCTGGGCGAGCCACTCGACGAGCCCCGACGGGTCAGCGAGCCTCATCTTGAGAGGCTTCGCACGCTTCTTCGCCCCGGTATGAAGAATGAAGCAGACATCCTCCGCCTCGCGCATGTGTACCGTCGCGAAGTCCCCACCAAGCCGATAGCTCGGCCCGTTCCACTTCACGCCCTCTTCGATCCGCTTGTCGACACCCAGCACGAACTTGCGAACACGCTGGATGTCTTTGAGGAGCGGATGCTCGCTCTGCTCGAGCAATTCGTCCACACTCGCCGGCGCCTTCTTCTTCGCACTCAAAGTGCGTCCTCCTCAAGCATCGCATCCAGATTGAGATACCCAGCCGACATGCCCTGTGCCATGCCCGAAGCGAGCGCGCCGTCGCGGGCTTCCTTCGACGCGAACGCGAGCACCATCTCCATCGTCGTGCGACCGTCTTCCTCGGTCAGCGTCATCGTTGCGAGCAGCTCACCGAGGTTCATGCCTTCCTTAGGAAATCCCGGGCCCCACATCTTCATCGCCTCGGTGTGCACCAGCTTCGCCGGCGGCTCGACGACCGTGTTCTCACCCGAGATTTCCAGCGCCGGCTTGCCGTCGGGCCCGTTCCACGCCCACCGATACCGCCCGCCGACTTTGATCTCGCCCTCGCAGACGGTCATCTCCCAGCCCTCGGGCGCGTAGAGCCACCTGCGGACAAGCTCGGGCGTGGTCATGGCCTTCCAGACCAGCTCGCGTGGCGCGTCGAACCCGCGCGTGATGTAGATCTCCAGATCACCCCTCGGCTCGACATGAAACGTGTCCGACATCGACATCACCGATCTCCCCGTTTGTTCTTTGGGTCCTGCTTCAGTTCTTCCAGCAGCGCGTCCAGGCGCACAAAGTTCGGCTCCCAGATCCGTCGGAAAGCCTCCATCCATTCCACCGCCATCGCCATCGGCTCGCCCTCGATCCGGCAGACGTGCGAGCGTCCCTCGACGCGCCGCCTGACCAGCTTCGCTCGCTCCAAGACGCGGACGTGCTTCGAGGCCGCCGGGAACGACATGTCCAAAGGCTCGGCGAGCTCCGAGAGATTCCGCTCCCCGTGCGAGAGCTGCCGCAGCATCTCCCGCCGAGCCGGGTGGGCCAGCGCGTGGAAGATGTCGTCGAGGCCGGGCTGTTGTACAACCATGTGGTTTAATATAACGAGTGGCGCCCAATAGTCAACTAAATGGTTGAATGTTTGTCCAAAGAGAAACCCACGGATTCGGATCCGTGGGTTTGCTGCCCGTCTACTTGTGTTCGAAAATGGTCTGCGTCCGCAGGACGAACCCGCCATGGGCGACGAGGTGGTACGCCTGGATGTGCACCTCGCTGGCCATCGCCTGGACGTCCAGGATCGAGAGGTTGGGCCCCGCCTCGGTGTCCCAGCCGATCGATTGCGACCCGTTCTCGCGGATGTGCTCGACCATCTCCCGGTGCGTCGTCAGGTACAGGTTCTCGCTGAGCGTTTCGGTCTGCACGGTCGAGAGGTAGTTCACCTTCTCGGCCGCGAATTTCTGCTCGAAGTCCCGCTCGCCAGCGCACGGGAATGCCGACACGACGCCCGTCGCAGGCAGATTGTTCTCGCGATCGATCACGAGCTCGGAAAGGCAGAATTCACCGAGCCCAAATCGAAGAACGTGATTGCCGGGCATGAGCCACGATTCCAGCTCGTATCGCCCGTGCGTCGTCACCTTGCGGTCACGCAGATCAAACAATTCCGGGTGCAACGCCCGGTTGTACAGCACGACCTGATAGGACTGTGTGCTCAACTGCCTCGCGATGGTTTTCATCTTGGCTGGCTCCAGCGCCGTCGATCCTGACGGCCTCTATGTCGGATCCGCCCGCGCTCGTGCTCGGGGGGCGCTCCGTCGCTGTCTGCCAGCTACGCATCCCTGCGTGGCCCAGTGCACCGATACGGTAGCCCCATCGAGCCCCTGTCTTCCATACCGACTCAAACAGGGTAGTTGGATCGCTCCGATCCAAGGGCACATCATATTGTGCCTCCCCAAAAATGAAACCCCTTTTCCTCGTAGAGGCTGTCACTTTTTGCAGAATGGGTCACATGACCGATACACAATCCATCGCCGACGCCTGACCCGATGCCGACCGATCGTCTCCAATCCGCGCTGCTCCTGGCGGTCTCGCCCAGGCTCTCGCTGCGCCTGGCGCGAGCCTCGCGGAATCTCAGAAAGTCTGAATCACCCGAGCATGTGCTGGCGCTCCTCGAATTGAGTGAGAAGCTCCGGACCGCGCCCGTTGAATCAGATCGGCACGACCCGATCGACGAAACCCTGCGCACGATCGCGCGCATCCGACAGGCCCGTGCCGACCGCATCCACCACCGGCTCGCCGGCGTGTACACGCACCTGCCCGAACAATCACGAGCCGCCGTCCGCAAGCACGTCGGCCCGGGGCTCACAAGTCTCGTCGGCGTGCTCGCAACCGACAGCTCCCCGGACGTGCGCCGATCCGCGATCGAACTCGCAACCGACGCCAATGAGCCATCACTTCTCCCGGGCGTGCTCCCACTCATCGAAGACCGCGACGAAACCGTTGCGAATCAGGCCGCGAGCGCGGTCCTCGCGCTCGCGCGAGCGCTCGCCGAGCAGCGCATCGCGGGCTCGCCCGTCACCGCACGACAAGCCGGCACGATTCTGGCCGTGCTCCGTGCCGCCGAGCGCTATCCCGAGCACCGATCGGGCCCGGTCATGGAAGCCGCGATCCTCTTGCTCGACCCGGCCGTCCGGCGAGGTCTCGTCGACACCGATCTCGCCCGTTGGATGAAGAACGCCGACGAAGCCGTTCGCATGGGACTCCGCGCGGCTCTCAAACGCGTGCCGGGCCCCGCCGGGCGACTCCGCGCGTGGGAATTGCTCACCGAGGGCGAGTTCCGCAAGTCCGCGATCGAGCGACTCTGTGCCCCGGGCTCGATGAGCGAGATGAACGCCGTCCTGACGAACGCGCACCTGGGCCTGCGCCCCGCCCGCCGTGTCCCGATCCGTGCCCGCGTCACCCGCGCAGAGCGGCCCAGGCTCTTCCCGGATCTGGAGCAGATCGAGGCCGCCCCAGTCAGTGCCCGTCGAGGCCTGCCCCTCTGGCTCGACGCGATCGGCCCGGAACCTGCGCACATCGACGGCCTCCTCGAGCCCACGCTCGCAGACGAAGACGACCCCGCGCGTCTCGCCGCCGTCCGCCGAGCGCCGGCAACACTGCTGCGTGACTTCGCGCTCGATCCGAGCGAACCCGTCGCACGCTCCGCCGCCCTTCGCCTGCTCCACTCGGGCGCACTCACCGACGACTTCCGCGCCACGCTCGGGCGCTCGATCCACCCGAGCGTGCGCACGATCGTCGCCGAACGCCCGCGTCATCAGCGTCAGCTTGTCGAGACCATGCGTTCGGTGTCGACCGACCGTGACAAGACGATCGCCCGCCTCCGCGCGGGGCTCGATTCGCAGCAGGAGCGTGAGGTCTTGGGCGCGATCCGCGTGATCCGCCAGATGAATCTCGCCCAGGAGCTCGCTCCGGATCTCATCCGCACGATCGAGCAGGCGTTCCGTCGCGACGACTCGCCCGCGTGGCGGATCATCTCCGCGGTCCTGACCGCGATCCCGCAGCTCGCGCACCCCTCGGTCGCCAAGCTGCTCGCAGCCGCCCGCTCGCACCACGACGCCCGCATCCGCGCGACCGCGGTCGAGGCCGAGCCCAAGCGCCCACGCGGGCGCGCTTCGTCGATGGTCGAGGTGATCAAGCCGGCGATCGATGACCCGAACCACCGCGTGCAGACGAGCGCTCTGCGTGTGCTGCTCAAGGATCAGACCGCACCTGCGGACACCGTCGACCGAGTCCTCGGCACACTCGCGGATGAGAATCAGGCCGCAAGAGCTGCGGCTCTCTGGCTCGTCGAGCGCAGCATCGCGGAACTCCGACCCGTCGCGGGTCGACGCTGGACCGACCTTGCCGCCCGCGTCGCCGAGTTGGCACGTACGGGCGAAGAGCAGGCCGAGCGATCGCGGGCGACCCGCACCGCTCGGCGCATGCTCGCGGAGATCAAAGGCTAATCATGACTTGTTAATCGTCAGCGAAGTCGACTTCTCGACATCACCCTTGGCGATCTTCTCGAACCCCGATCCGAGTTCCCCGATTGGGTCGGGCGGCACGATCTCGACGACCTTTTCCCCAAGCGTCGCCTCGCCCGCCAGCACCCTGCGCTGGAACTCGGTGCACTCGGCGAGAAGGCGATCGAGGATCTCCGCCTCGGGCACGTTGGCGACGCGCTCGCCCTGTACGTAGATGATGCCCTTCTTGTCGCCCGCGAAGACCGCCACGTCCGCGCCCTCGGCCTCGCCCGGCCCGTTCACAACACAACCCATCACCGCGACCTTCATCGGGATCGTGATGTCGCTGGCGAGCTTGGTCCGCACGTTCTGCACGAGCGTGAACAGGTCGACCTGAATGCGCCCACAAGTCGGGCAGGCGATCAGGTCGATCCCCGTTCGCTCGCGGAGGCCCAGCGAGTACATGAGTTCCAGTCCGTCCTCGACCTCGTACACCGGGTCGCTCGCGTAGCTGATGCGGACGGTGTCGCCGATGCCCTGCGTGAGCAGGCCCGAGAGGGCCGCGATGGAGCGGATAGCCCCGGTCTCGCGCGGGCCTGCGTGTGTCACGCCAAGGTGCAGGGGTTCGTCGAAACGCTTGGAGACTTCCTGGTACGCCGCGATCGTGAAGGCGGCGTCCATCGACTTGCAGCTGATCGAGACGTCCGCAAAGTCGCGCTCGCGGAAGATGTCCATGTACTCTTCGAGCTTGGCGATGATGAGCCCGAGCAGGTGCGCGTGTCGGCCCCCGATCAGGTTCTTCTCGAAGTACGCCCCGAGTTCCTGCTTGCGTTTCTCTTTGTCCTTGCGCTCGATGATGGAGCCTTCGTTTACGCCCACGCGGATCGGGATCTGCGCGTCCTTGCACGCGTCGATGACAGCGTTCACCTGATCGCGGTCCTGGATGTTGCCCGGGTTCAGGCGGATCTTGTGCACGCCCGCTTCCACGGCTTCGAGCGCCCGCTTGAAGTGGAAGTGCACATCCGCCACGATCGGGACGCTCGTCTGATCCAGGATCTCGCGCAGGGCGGCGGTGTCCTTGCGCTCTGGGACCGCGACGCGCACGATGTCCGCCCCGGCAGCCGCGAGCCGGTTGATCTCCGCGACGCACCGGTCGATCTCATAGGTGTACCCGGCGGTCATGGTCTGGACGCTGACCGGCGCGGGCTCGGTGCCGGCGAGGCCCCCTCCGATCAGGACGACGCCGGTCTTCTCGTTTCCGACACGGATCTGGCGGGTTGGTTTGCGTGGGAACATGCTTCCTCAGGGTAGGTTCGCGGCGGATCAGGTGCGGATTCGAGGGCCCGAACGAGGCGGGCGGCGGGCACCGGTGATACGCTTGAAACCCCCAGCGGGGTTCGGAAGGGGCAGCGGGCATTGGTCACCTACAAACGCATCACGATGGCGGACCCGCTCTACGAGAAGGAGTGCCGGCTCCGCGAGCGCGTCCTGCTCGAGCCCATCGGGATGACAATGCAGAAGCTCGCCGAGCTCTACCCGGGCTTCGAGGAGCAGTTCGAGCACTTCGTCGCCGTCACGACCACACCCGGTGGCGAGCGCGTGATCGGGTGTGCGCTGCTACTCCCTGAGACCGACCGCCCGGGCTTCGGCAAGCTCATGCAGATGGCCGTCGACAAGCAGCGCCAGGGTGAGGGCATCGGTCAACGTCTCGTGATCGAGGCCGAGAGCCGGGCCTTTGGCGAACTCGGGCTCGAGGGGCTCTTCTGCTTCTCGCAGAAAACCGCGGTGGGTTTCTACGAGAAGCTCGGCTGGTTGCCCGAGGGCGACGAGTTCATCGAGGCCGACATCCCGCATATGACCATGGTGATCGAGCGACCGCCCGTGGACGCCGGCGAAGAGCCGATTCCCTCGTGGTGAGCCCGCGGAGGGCCTCGGGTTCGGGGTTTGACCACTTCGGGTGATCGTCCAGCTATACTCCTACGGATACGGAACTTGCGATGCACACGCACCACGACCCATTCTGCCAGCCCATGACCCGCGAGCGCGCGAGGGAGATGCTGCGCGAGCACGGCCTGCGGGCCACCCGCCAGCGCGAGGACGTGTACTTGGCCTTGGCCGCCAAGAAATGCCACATGTCGGCGGACGAGATCTTCGACGCCGTTGGTGGCGCGGCCGGCAACGCCAGCTCCGAGCCCAGCATGAGCCTGGCGACGGTCTACAACACACTCGAGGCCCTGGCCTCGGCCGGGCTCTGTCGAAAGCTTCCAAGTGCCTGCGGTGCCTCGCGTTACGATGCGGATGTCTCCGAGCACGCCCACCTTGTGACCGCCGACGGGCAGGTCATGGATGTTCCGATGGACCTCAGCGAGAAGCTGATGGGCTCGATCGACCCGGCGATCCTCCGCGAGGTCGAGAAGCGCCTCGGCGTGAAGGTCGACGGGCTGAGTCTCGAACTGCGTGGCGCAGCACCTGCGCCCGATTCGGACCGCTGAGGCGCGATTCGACTTTCAATCTGAAGAAGCCCCCGTCAAGGGCCGATAGCCATGCCCGAACCCGTTTCAAACGGTCCTCGGGAGGCTCTCTTATGGCAAACATGATCAATCGCCGCCAGTTCGAGCGTTTCGCGCTGCCCCCGATGTACTCGCGTGTGACGATGCGACGTCTCGACGGCGACGCCTTCGAGTACGAGGGCCACGCCTACGACATCTCCGAGGCTGGGCTCTGCTTCGAGATCGACAAGCCCATCGAGCCCGGCGCGACGGTGGTCATCCGCATCGATCTGCCGACCGTGACTCACGACGAGCCCGACTTCGTCGAGGTGTTCAGCCGGATCGTGCGGGTCGACGAGGACGATCAGGAATTCGGCCCTGTCCGCATGGCGGCCTCATTCAGCAGGTTCGTCCGCTTCGGCGACAAGCAGCGCCTCATCGCCCACTTCTGCACGGGTCGCTACGCCCGGGCGGCCTGAATCTGAGAAATCCACCCGAGGCTCCTACGCTCAGGGTTATGTTCGTCGATCAAGCGACAATCCACGTGAAAGCTGGCAAGGGCGGTGACGGGGCCGTCTCGTTCTACCGCGCCAAGTACCAGCCCAAGGGTGGGCCCGACGGCGGCGACGGGGGTGACGGCGGCTCGGTCGTGCTCGTCGCGGACAACAACGTCAACACCCTCTACGAATACCGCGGGCATCACCACTGGCACGCCAAGCCCGGTGAGCCCGGCACCGCCAAGTCCTGCCACGGCGCCAGCGCCGACGACACCACGCTCAAAGTCCCGCCCGGCACGCTCGTCTACGACGACGAAACGGGTGAGCTGCTGACCGACCTCGGGCCCGCTCAATCGTTCGTGATCGCCAAGGGCGGTCGCGGCGGCTTCGGCAACGAGCACTTCAAGGGTCCGATCAACCAGACGCCGCGCGAGTCCACGCCCGGCGAGCCGGGCGAGGAGCGGCTCGTCCGCCTCGAACTCAAGCTCATCGCGGACGTCGGTTTGGTCGGTTTGCCGAACGCCGGCAAGAGCACGCTGTTGCAGGCGCTGACGCGCGCCAACCCGAAGATTGCCAACTATCCGTTCACGACGCTCAGCCCGCAGCTCGGGATCTGCGCCCTCGACGCGGCGCGCCGGATCGTGATCGCGGACATCCCGGGTCTGATCGAGGGGGCCGCCGACGGGCACGGGCTCGGGCACGATTTCCTGCGGCATATCGAGCGGACGCGCGTGATCGCGCACCTGATCGAGGCCGAGCCTTCGGATGGCAGCTCGCCGCTCGACAACTACAAGAAGATCCGCGCCGAGCTCGGTGCATATTCGACGGTCCTGGCCGAGAAGGCTGAGGTGATCGTGGTGAGCAAGGCCGACCTTGTGCTCGAAGAGGACCAGGAGCAGCTCGTCCGCGAGATCCGCACATCTCTCCAGCTCGGTCGCAACGAAGAAGTCGTCGTCATCTCGAGCGCGACAATGCAGGGGCTCGAGGAGCTCAAGAGCCTGCTCTGGAACATGCTCAGCAAGCAGCCCGACACGGGCTGGGCGTCCGAGTCAGCCGGCTGACTCGATCAGCGCGAGCCATTCTGGGTTGCCGCGCGAAGCGCTCTTGGAGCGGTTGCCCCCGCCGAGAATGGGCGATTTAACGAGGCCCATCGCTCTGAACCCCTGAGATTCAAGCAGTTCGAGCGATTCCTGAGCCACGCGCTCGGCCTGCTCCTCGTCGAGCACGATCTTGGCGCCCTTGCCCTCGCGGTCGCTGAGTTCGTAGTGGGGCTTGATGAGCGAGATAATCCGGCCGCCTTCGCGGAGCCACCGGGCAGCTGCGGGGATCGCCAGTCGCTGCGGTGTCCAACCAAGATCCATGACGACGAGGTCGACGCCGCCCTCGATCGGTTCGGCGTGGAGCGCGTTGGTGCGCTCCATGACAGTTGTCCGTTCGTCTTGGCGGAGTTTCCAAGCGAGCTGGCCGTAGGCGGTGTCGACGCAGACGACGGATGCGGCGCCGCGCTGGAGGAGGCAGTCGGTGAAGCCGCCCGTCGAGCAGCCGAGGTCCGCGCACGCGAGGCCCGTCACGTCAAACGCAAATGTGTCGAGCGCATGTTCGAGCTTGATACCGCCCCGTCCGACGTAGGGATGTTCCGGGTCGCCCGCCATCGGGGCTTAGAGAGGCGTGTCTTTAGAGTCGCCGGCGTCGTCGCGGATGGGCGTGGCTTTGCCCGGGCCGATCGGGACGCCGATGACCGCGATGCCCATCTCGTCGGCGAGGTCGAGCAGGTAGGGCTTGTCGAGCATGATCACGTCACCCGCCGCGAGCGCGAGGCAGCGTCCGCCGTGCTCGTAGAGGTTCTTGATCGTGTCGAGCCCGACGGTAGGGACGTCCGAGCGACGATCGTGCCCGGCGCGGGCGCCTTTGCAGAGCGTCCAGCCCTTGGCCTTGCAGAGCGCCCCGACGCGGGTGATCATCCGGTCGGTGCCCTCGACCGCTTCGACCGCGATCACGTCGCGGTCGCGCACGGCGATGGCCTGACCGATGTCCAGACGCAGCGTCTCCGTCAGCAATGGCCAGACGAACTTGATGTCCGCTTCCTGCTCGGCGGTCGGTTTACGCCGGGTCATGACGCCGCTGGTGGCGAGCTGGCTTCCGATGGACATGGTCGAATCGATGAGGCTGACTCCGCTGCGGTCGAGTTCGTCGGCGACGGCCTTGAGCAGTGCGTGGCTGCGGCGGTCGTGTCGCAGCTTACGGTACCACAGCACGATTGTCCGCAGATCGGGGATGCTGCGGAGCATCTTCAGCGGGTCGTGATGGAAACGGGCCTTGTCGACGGTGCCCACCATGATCGCGTGGTGGACGCCCATCCGGCGGAAAGCCTTGCCCCAGCTCGCAACACGGAGCAGGCCCACCGTGCGGAATGAATCGCACAAGAGTGGGAGTTCAGGGTCGTACATCCCCGAAAGCCCAAGCCCGTGCACCGGGTGCCCGGCCTCGCGGAGGCCCTCGGCGACAAGGGAGGGCAGGCGGCCCCCGCCCGCGATGAGACCGATCGCCGTGGGCGGCGGGGGCGGGTCGGGCAGGATGGTCAGTGCGCCTGTCATGCGTTGAGAGCGGCCTTTCAGTGGGCCAGAACGATTGTAGATCGGCCCGGCCGCTTGAATTCCAGCAAATCGAACATCACCCGGACATTCAGGTGTGTTTCGATCCGGACACACGAGATTGGTCGATATGGGTGTGACATGAGCCAGCTCCCGCAGCAGCCAACCGACACTTCCGGTCAGCCCCGGCCCTATCTGCGGATCTACTTCAAGTGCGCGAATCAGTACGTGCGGGTGTACCGCAAGCCCGAGGATCCGGAGTACGTCGCGCGATGCCCGACCTGCGGCATGACCAAGCGGTTCAAGGTCGGGCGATCGGGCACGGCTCAGCGGTTCTTCGAGTTGTCCTGCCGATAGCGGCCGTAGACTCGCACCGTGAGCACCACCCAACCCTTTGCGATCCCGCGTTCGACCAACCGCTGTGCTTCGACCGGTAAGGCGCTTGTCCCGGGCGAGATGATGGTCGTCGTTCTTCTGGAGGGCGAGAGCGAGGAAGAGCTCGAAAGGCTCGACTACTCGCTCAAGGCCTGGGAGGGCGGCGCGAGGCCCGACGAGGCCCGCCGCGTCTTCGCGACCTGGCGCACGCTGGTGAACGAGCCGGGCAAGCGGCAGGACGCGATCATCAGCGCCGACGGCCTGCTCGATCTCTTCGAGCAGCTGGGCGAGGCCGAGGAACTTAAGCGGCTCGCTTTCCGGTACGTCCTGGCGCTGATGCTCATGCGCAAACGTCAGCTCGAATACGTCGGAACGAAAGAGGGCAAGCTGCTCGTCTTGCCGAAGGGCGCCGAGGAAGGTGCCGATCCGATCGAGGTGCACGACCCGCAGGCCGCCGGGGAACTCGATGAGCAGGCGCTGGCCGAGCTTGTCGAGCAGGTCGAGCAGGTGTTGGATCCGGGCGATGCGTAGTGCGATTGCCACGCTGATATTCGTGATGTGCGTCGTGCTGCTGAGCGCTTGCCGTGCGGGGCCGACACAGATCGCGCCAGACGTTGCGGGCCCGCTGCCGACGTACGAGGAGGTCTACGCGCAAGCCGAGGCGAGGGTGGGGGCGCTCGATCGGTTCTGGGCGCGGGCCACGGTCGGGCTCCGGTACAAGGATGCCGAGGGCGAGCGGCACTACGAGCAGGGCGAGGGCCATCTTCAGTTCGTCCGCCCGTCACAGGTCGCGCTCACGATCGGCAAGCTCGGCGAGACGTATCTCCTGCTCGGGTGCGACGACGAGCGGTTCTGGTGGATCGAGCGACTCAATACCAAGCGCGCGTTCGTCGGCGGACAGAACGGCGCACGGGACTTGGCGATCGAGCGTGTGGGTGTGCCGGTGCTACCGACGGACCTCCTGTTTCTTGCGGACCTCGTGCCCTGGCCCCTGCCGGGCGATGCATATGCTGGGAAAGTTATCGATGCGGATCGTGATGGCCTCGATCCGTCGGCGGTGTTTGCGGTGGAATTCAACGAATCCGGGCGCACCAGGCGCGTCTATCTGACGCGAACTGTTTTCGATCCGGTCGGGGTTGATCTCTTCTCCGACGATGGCAGGCTCATCGCCAGTTCGGAGCTCTCGATGCACGAGCGGGTGCTCAACCACATCGAGCCGACGCGTCAGCAGCGTGTGCCCTCACGCATGAAGGTCGATGTGCCGAGCGCCGAGTCTCGGATCGAGCTCAATCTGAAAGACATGGAGATCTCGGATCGCAGGCCGAAGGCGGTCGTGTTCGATCTGGACGGGCTGATCCGGCGTTTCGGGATCGACGAGGTGATCCGGCTGGAGGATGTCCGGCCCGTGGCCCAAGGTGACGGCAAGTGAGGCGTCTCGTTCTCCTTCTGCTTCTTGCTCTCGCAACGACTGCGAGGGCGCAGCTGCCCGGCGATGCCGCGACGGACATGGCCTCGCACGGCTGGGTCGTTGTGCAGGTGCCGGGCGAGCAGTCGGCATCGCTCGCGCATGTGCCGCCGCGCACGCCCACGCAGCACGCCGAGCCGGCGCCCGAGGGGCGGCTCCGCGCGGTCTCGACGCTCTCTCAGAGGCCGACGCACCTGGCCGCTGAGAGCGAGAACGTGTACATGCTCTTCGCGCCCGACTCGGCCGATGAGCGAGCGATCATGATGCTGAGCGTGCGGCCCACGGGCGTGCGCGATCTGTGGGTCCGCTCGCCGGAGACACGATTCGTGCTCGTTGGTGTGCTCGCCGATGTCGATCGTGTCCTTGGATTTGCCGCTTCGGAAGGTCGACTGCACGTGCTCGTCGAGCGAGATGGCACGGCCGAACTGCTCTCGCGTGTCGGCAGTGAGTGGACGACAGTCGAACATCCCACGTTCAGCGAGTCCGCCCAACTCAGGATGATGGCCAGCGAGACAGGCCTGCACATCATCGAGCAGGACGCCGACAGCTGGCGGATCCGATCGCTCAAGAACGGCCAGTGGCAAAGCGCGGATGTCAGATTGCCCGAAGACGCCGACGCACTTCGACTTGTAGGTATCTGGCGCGACGAGTTGATCGCGCTCGGTGAGCACGAGGGGCGGACGTCTGTCCTATCGCTCGGCGTCAACGAGCCGCTCATGCTCGGTGTGATCGATCCGATCCGCGAGGAGAGTGCCGCAGCCATCCTGCACAGCACGGGAAGGCTCGTGCTCGCGTGGAGTGTGCCGGGCGAGGTGACGGAGAAGATCGAATCCGGACTGCCGACGCCCGAGGAGGTGTCGAACCCCGTGCGCCGGATTGTGGAGTTCAGCCTGATCGAGGGCCGGACGCTCTACGCGGGGCCGGCGAATGTGACGGCTCCGGTCTCGCCCAACGAATTCAGGCTGCTTGCGTTCAGCCTGATGCTCATGATGGCGGTGGTGCTGCTTGTCGTGCTGCGACCGTCGGGGATGGCGGGGGTAGTTGTGCTCCCGCCAGGACTGGCGATCGCGGGCCCAGGCCGACGGCTCGTTGCTTCGGCGATCGACGGGTTCATCGGCATCTTCATCATCTCACGGGCGTTGGATCTCTCGATTCTCGATGTGCTCGGGCCGATCGCGCTTCCGGCGACGGGGAGCATCGATGTCGGGCCGCTGGCGATGGCGATCATGGTCAACATCGCGCACTGCTCCGTTTCGGAGGCGTTCTTCGGGCGCACCATCGGGAAGGCGATGCTCGGTCTCATCGTTGCGCGAGTGGACGCGGCCTCGGGTGGCCTGCCCGCGGGCCAGTTCCAGCCGCCGAGCATCGGGCGGTCGTTCGCGCGGAACATCATCAAGTGGGTGCTCCCGCCGGTGGCGATGCTGGCGCTCTCAGATCCGAGCGGCCGACACCGCGGCGACCTGATCGCCCGTACGGCGGTGCTGAGCCGGGCGAACGAGCCGTTATCGGACCAGTAGTCCCCGGATCAAGGCACGGTCGGCGGAAACTGCGCGTCGGGCGTCAAGCCTGCGCGGTGCAGATCCCGATAACGCACTACGGACGCCGCGCAATGGGTGCGCAGCGACGCCGGGGTGCGCGTTGAGCGAGCAGGAAGTCATCCAGACCAACACGGGCCGTCGTTCGTGGCGCGAGATCTGGCAGGTGCCGACACTCGCGGCGGCGGTGTTGCTGCTCATGGGCGGGCTGATCGGCGTCGTGATGACCAAGCCGCAGCCCGACATCGACGGCTACCTTCGCCAGGCATCGAGCCGGATCGAGCGGGGCGAGTACACCGACGCGATCGGGGTGCTCAATCAGAAGGTCAGGCCGCACGTCGATGCTCCGTTTTTCACCGAAGACCAGCGTGAGCTGTTCCATGTGCTGCGCGGTCGCGCGATCGGCCGGGCCGAACGAGAGTTGATCAACGGGCAGCTGGCCAACCACGAAGCAGTCCTCGCCGAGTTTGCATCGGCCGAGCATGCCGGGGCCAACCTGGGGGGCGAGGACCAACTGCTGCGCATCGATGCCCTCATCGCCACGGGCAAGTTCGACGAGGCGAAAGACCGCATCGAGCGATTGCCGGAAGATGTCACGGATGCACGCATCGGCCTGCGGAAGCATCTGATCGAGTCGGTGCTCGGCGAGCGTTTCCCGAAGTACGAGTTCGCCGAGGAACTTCTGCTGGAGCTGACGCAGGATCCGTTGCTCGGCGTGGGCGACCGCTGCTGGGCGACGGCGCGACGCGCGGAGATCCAGCTCGAACGCGGGTACACGGACGAGGCGATCACCGGGCTGCTCCGCGAGATGCCGCGGGTCGCAGCGGCCGCTGCGAACGCCAGGGGTGAGCTGTTCACATTGCTCGGCCGGGCGTACATGGAAACCGGCGCGATCAGTGAGGCTCGCAAGCAGCTCGAGCGTGCGACGGAATTGATCGAAGACGGGACAGACCTGTACGCCCAGACGCTGCTCGCGCTCGGGAACGCGTACGAGAAGACCGACGAGATGGAGCTGGCGCTCGACCAGTTCGACCACGTGGCGCAGGACTACGCCAGCTCGAAGGCGTACCTCCCTGCGCTGCTCGGACGCGGGAACGTGATGTCGGCGATCGCCGAGACGGATCCGGCGCAGGTCAGCATGGAAGAGGCGGTTCAGTCGTACGTGCGGTTCGTTGAAGAAGCCAAGGGCGAGGCGTCTCAGTCGCTTCTCGAGGAGGGTTCGCGGAGTCTCTTGCGTCGCTGTGAGGAGCAGTTCGTTCGTGACGAACTCGTGATCGCGGCCCAGTACGCGCAGCTCGCTGAGGATCTGTGGGGGCTCGATCACGCCCCGGTCGAGGTGCTCGAATCGCAGGCGAGGGTGAATCTGGCGCTGGCGACCGACATGCTCGCGGGCGCGGTGCAGGGTCAGGAGCACGTGATCGATCTGGCCGACGCCGACCCGGTGACGCGTGCGCAGACGCAGCGGTACTTCATCCGGGCGGCGGATTACTACCGCAGGCACGCCGACGCGATCGCGGGTGAGGACGATGACGCCGCGTACGCGACCAGTCTCTGGAACGCTGCCGACGCGTACGACCGGGGTGGTGACTCCGGCGAGGCGATCGCGGGTTTCATCGAGTTCGCCTCGACGATCTCGGACGACCCACGTGTGCCCGAGGCGCAGTTCCGATTGGCTCGTGCCTATCAGGCGAGCGGCGAGTACGCGCTCGCGGCCGAGCAATTCGAGGATCTGCTGAACGCCTCACATGACACGGAGCAGGGTCGGCATGTCGGGCCCTACGCGGTGCTGAGCTATGTGCCGCTGGCGCAGGTGTATCTGTCGGACGGTGACGAAGCCAACGACGAGCGAGCCGAGGAATTGCTGGGTGTCGTGATCCGCGGCGAGATCGGCGATGTGGATTCGGAGGCGTTCGCTTCGGCGCTGGCGGCGCTCGGGCAGGTGTACTACCTCAAGGGTGAGTACCCGCGTGCGATCGAGAGCCTGACCGAGGCCGTGGCAAGGGGCGTGGGCACACGCGAGGTGCACCGGCTCAAGTTCCTGCTCGGCGATGCGCGCCGGCTCGAGGCCGACAGCATCATGAACACGCTCACGCAGGGCTCGGTGGCGCCGTCGGTTGCACGCGAACTCGCCGACAAGCGCAAAGAGCACCTGGAGTTGGCGGCAAACCTCTACGCCGAGGCACGCGACGGGCTGGAGTCGATCGACCAGCGCCGGCGCACGGTGCTCGAAGAGCTCTATCTGCGCAACAGCTATTTCTATATCGGCGACTGCGCGTTCGACCTCGGCGAATACGAGAGCGCGATACGGTCGTACTCGATCGCCAAGGACCGCTACTCAGACGAGGCGGCTTCTTTAGTTGCGATGGTGCAGATCTTTAACTCGTACTTCGAGCTTGGAGATCTTGAGCGTGCCCGGACCGCCAGCGAGCGGGCGCGGCGGTTCTATGAGTCGCTGCCGAAGGAGGCGTGGGAAGACAAGTCGCTGCCCATGACGAGGGCCGATTGGGAACGGTGGCTCGATTCGAGCTACGAGCTCGCGGTGATGCGATCGGAAGGGATCGACGGGTAGCGATGCAGAGCATCGGCGGCGGAGCCCGCCAGTGAGAAAGGGTCACGGATGACCGACACACCAACCAACTCGCCCGGCGGGCTGATCGCGCTTGTGCAAGAGCAGCTCGGCTTGTACGAGCAGCTCGAAGCGCTCAGCGTGCGCCAGCACACACTCGTCGAGAGCGACGACACCGACGCGCTGCTCGGGGTGCTCAACGAGCGACAGAAGCTCATCGAGCACATCTCCGAGGTCGCTTCGCGCATGACGCCGTTCCGCGCCCGCTGGGACGACCATGTGAACCAGCTCGCCGAGTCCGAGCGCAGCGACCTCCGCAAGGGGCTCGACACGCTCGCGGCGATGATGTCCTCGATCGCGGCCCGCGACGAGGACGATCGCAAACGCATGCAGGACCGGCGCGACCACGTCAAGAACCAGATCTCGGGTGTGAAACGCGGCGGGGCGGCGGTGAAGTCGTACGGTCAATCGGCTGCGCGCGGGCCCAGGTTCCAGGACCGGGAGGCCTGATCGTTGACGAGCGTGCCCGCACATCCCGCGATGAACGTCAGTTCGAGCGAGCTCGGCGAGCTGTTCAGCGCGTTCAACGAGGTGACGAGCAAGCTCCAGGAGACGCACGAGCGTCTGACGGGCGAGGTCGTGCGGCTCAAGGGCGAGCTGCGCCGTGCGAACGACGAGCTCGATCGCTCGCGTCGGCTCGCGGCGCTCGGCGAGATGGCCGCGGGCATCGCGCATGAGGTGCGGAACCCGCTCGGTTCGATCGGGCTGTATGCGGAGATGCTTACGGCGGACCTGACCGATCGCCCGGCCGAGTGCGAGATCGCGCGCAAGATCCGGCGCGTGGTCAGCGGGCTCGACGCGGTGGTGGGGGACGTGCTGAGCTTCAGCAGAACAATGCAGGTGCGTCGGATTGAGGTGGGCCTGCCCGACGCGATCGAGCGGGCGGCCGAGAGCTGTCGCGAGGTGCTCGGGGGCGAAGCGGGCGTTGAGCTGGCGCTCGTGGGCGAGCCCTGCGAGATCGAGGCGGACGCTTCGCTGCTCCAGCAGGCGCTGGTGAACGTGGTGCGGAACGCGGCCGAGGCGGCGCGGAGCCACGCGGACGTGCGCCCGCCTGCGATCGAGGTGCGGTGGGGCGAGTCGACGATCGAGAGCGACGAGGAGAGCGTGCCCGCGGTTGTGATCCGCGTGAGCGATTCGGGGCAGGGCGTCACAGACGAAGTGCGTGAGCGGATGTTCAACCCGTTCTTCACGACGCGCAACGTCGGGACGGGGCTCGGGCTCGCGATCGTGCACCGGATCGTCGACGCGCACGGCGGGCAGATCCGCGTGCGAAACGCGGGCGGGGAAGAGAGCTATCCGGGCGGTGCGGTGGTCGAGCTGCTGCTGCCGGCGATGTGTGAAGAGATGGACATTCACGTCCGGGCGGTCAGCGTCCGGGCGAGTGGGAGCGTGCGATGAAGACAGTTTTGGTGGTGGACGACAAGGAGATGATGCGCGACAGCGTGGGCTCGACGCTCCAGCGGGCGGGGTTCGCGGTCGTGACCGCTGAGAGTGGCGAGCAGGCGCTCACGGTCGCGGCCAAGAAGCGGCCCGATGCTGTCGTGACGGATCTCAAGATGCCCGGGCTCTCGGGCATCGAGCTGCTTGAGAAGCTGCGCGAGATCGACACGGAGCTCCCGGTCGTGCTCATGACCGCCTTCGGGACGATCGAGACCGCGGTCTCGGCGATGAAGCTGGGCGCGTTCGACTACATTACCAAGCCCTTCCAGGGCGACGAGCTCGTGATCGCGGTCAAGCGGGCGTGCCAGCACGTCAAGATCGTGCGAGAGAACGCAGTGCTCAAGGCGCAGACGGCGCCGGTCGTTGCGCCGAAGGCCGGCGCGGCCTTGAGTGGGCTTGATCGTCTGATCGGGACGTCGCCCGCGATGCGCCGCGTACGCGAGCAGGTGGCGGCCGTCGCCGAGAGCCTGGGCACGGTGCTGATCGTGGGCGAGAGCGGCTCGGGCAAGGAGGTTGTGGCGCGTGCGGTGCACGAGGTGAGCCAGCGCCGCGACGGGCCGATGCTCGCGGTGAACTGCGCCGCGCTCAGCGAGAGCCTGTTGGAGTCCGAGCTATTCGGTCACGAGAAGGGCGCGTTCACCGGCGCGGATCAGCTCCGCAAGGGGCGGTTCGAGCTCGCGGATCGCGGAACACTCCTGCTTGACGAAGTCAGCGAGATCCCGCCGGCGCTTCAGGCCAAGCTGCTGCGTGTGCTGCAGGAGCGTGCGTTTGAGCGTGTGGGCTCGAGCCTGACGATCGGCGTGGACGTGCGCGTGGTGGCGACGAGCAACCGCGATCTGCCCAGGTCGGTCGCCAAGGGCGATTTCAGGCAGGATCTGTTCTTCAGGCTCAATGTGCTTCCGATTCATTTGCCGCCCTTGAGGGAGAGGGCGGGGGATGTGCGCGAGCTGGCGTCGCACTTCGTGAAGGAGATCGCCGGGCGCGAGGGCGTGGAGACGATGGGCTTCTCGCCCGAGGCTCTCGAACTGATGGAGAAGTACACCTGGCCCGGCAACGTGCGCGAGCTCCAGAACATCTGCGAGCGGGCGGTCGTGCTCGGGCGGGCGCGTCAGACCGGCGAGATCGGTCGTGCGATGATCGAACCCTGGCTTGGCATGATGGGCTTCGAGTTCGAAGCACCCGCGTCGGCCCCCTCGGTCGAGGTGCGGAGCGAGGCGACGAGCGCGTTCGTGGAATCGACCAACGCGCAGGTTGAGCGCACGCTTGCGCCGCGGGATGCGCAGCCGACTGCGCAGGACCCGGCGCGTTCATCGGCACTGGCGGACGTCGTGCGTCCGGAGATGACGCTCGAAGAGCTGGAACGCGACGCGATCGTCCGGACGCTCGAACGCTTCGGCGGGCACCGCCAGAAGACGGCCAAGACGCTCGGGATCGGGGTCCGGACTCTCGGGCTCAAGCTCAAGAAGTGGAAAGAAGAGGACAAGGTCTCGCAGTCGCTCTGAGGTCGGGCTCGGGTGGTCCGCCGTTTGCTGGAGAAAGCGAAGCGATGATTCTCGACGATGTGCTCAGCTCTGGTGCCCTGCCCGCTCTCGAGGCGACGATCCGCTTCGCGGGTCAGCGGAACAGGCTCATCGGGCACAACATCGCGAACATCACGACGCCGAACTTTCAGCAGAAGGACGTGTCACCTCGGGATTTCCAGGATTGGCTCGCAAGGGCTGTGGACGATCGCCGGGCCAAGACGGGCGGCGGGCATGGCGAACTCGAACTCGACAGCGACCGCCAGTTTAGGGTGCAGCGGGGTGGCGGGTTCGAGATCGAACCGCTCAAGAGCAACGGGGGCGTTCTGGCGCACGACCGGAACAACCGCGATCTGGAACTGCTCATGCAGGACCTTGCCGAGAACCTGGCGGCGTACCAGGTCGCGACGGATCTGATGCGTTCGCAGATGGGCACGATCGGTGTGGCGATCTCGCAGCGGGTCTAAGAAGTAGGAAGGACTGACCGGTGTACGGCTCTCTCGACATCTCGACCAGCGGCATGATCGCCCAGCGGACGCGCCTCGACGTCATCAGCGCGAACATCAGCAACAAGAACACAATCCTTGATGCGCAGGGCAATTACAACCCGTACCGGCGCCGGATCGCCTACCTGGCGGCGGGCAATCCGAACGCCCAGAGCCCAGGCGGGCAGGCGATGGGTGTGCACGTGGGCGAGATCGGGCAAGACCCGGCCCCGTTCAAGCTGAAGTATGCCCCAGAGAGCCCGTATGCCGATGCTGCTGGGTACATCAAAGAGCCCAACATCGATACGACGACCGAGCGGATCGATGCGATGGAGGCGGTAAGGGCGTACGAAGCGAACGTGGCGGCTGCCGAATCAACGAAGCAGATGCTGGCCCTCGGTTTGCGTCTGATCGCCTAGTGAGCGCAGAATGAGCGCGTCCCGGATCGGCTGGGACGATGAGGAGCAATCGGATGACGGATCCACTCGGACTTGTCGGCGGCGCGCAGCAGACCCAGCAGGCTGCGGGTTTGGCGTCCAACAAGCGAGCGGGCGAGGCCGCGGGACCGGCGTTCAAGGACCTCTTGATGGAGAACATCGAGCAGGTCAACAAGCTCCAGCAGGACGCGACGCAGGCGATTGAGGATCTGTCGACGGGCCGGCGCGACGACGTAGAGAGCGTGCTGCTCGCCACGGCTAAGGCGGACACGGCCTTCCGCCTGCTCCAGCAGGTCCGGAACAAGGTCTTCGAGGCCTACGCCGAGATCCAGCAGCTGCGGGTCTAGTGCGCAGCATGTGCGCGTGAATCGTGCGCACTTCTTGCCGATGTGAGCGCAAGTTCAAGCAAGTGGGTTCGGAGTGCCGAGGTATCGCACGCCCGGGGTCGGTGTGTGTCGATGCGCCACCAACGGACGGGCTGCGCCTGGAGGGCGCAAGGTCTGACCGCGGCACGGAGGCCGACGCCACATGCTCGACTCACTTGGACGCATTCTGAAGAACGCGACCGATCAGATCGGGAAGCTGACGCCCACGGCGAGGCTCCTGGTGCTGATGACCGTGGTCGTGATGGGCATGATGCTGCTGCTCGTGAGCATCTGGGCGGGCGGCCCGTCACGGGCTGAGCTGTACGCCGGCGCTGATCCCGAGTTCAAATCACAGGCCGTCACGTCGCTCCGGGCGGGCGGGATCGACGCCGAGGTCGACGCGCAGGGTCGGCTCCTGGTCAAGCACGATGATGTGCCCAGGGCCGAGGGGCTCCTGGCGTCGCAGGGTGTGCTGCCCTCGGACGGGACTCTCCTGTTTTCGAACCTGACCGAGCAGATGAAGTGGACGAACCCGCGTGAGGTGAACCAGCAGCTGTTCCACATGGCGCTGCAGAATGAGTTGGCGCGTACGATCTCGAACTTTCCCAACATGCGGAAGGCGAGTGTGTTCCTGGACATTCCCGCCCCGAGCGGCATCGGTATGTCTGCGAGGCGTGCGTCGGCCTCGGTGACGGTTTTCACACGTTCGGGTACGCCCATCAAGCAGACCGAGGTCGATGCGGTCGCCCGGCTCGTCTCGAAGGCGGTCTCGGAACTCGACCTCGAAAATGTCAGTGTGATCGATGGCTCGACGGGCACACCCCTCCGGGCCAGGACCGACGACGACGCCATCGCGACGAACTACCTTGAGCACAAGCTGCAGTTTGAGCGTGAGGTCGAGCAGAAGATCATGGGGATCCTGGCGGCGATCCCTGGCGCGACGGTCGCGGTGACGGCCGACGTCGACGTCAAACGCGTCACGAGCCAGCGTCAGGCGTACCTCAAGAACAACGAGGGCACTGTCTCGCTGCCCCGCTCGACGAGCGCGATGAAGGAAGAGAGCACGGCCGCCAGCCGGGGCGCCGAGCCGGGCACGAGGCCCAACACCGGCGCGGACATCAACACAGGTTCGTCAGGCGGGAGTGGATTCGTCAAGACCGACGATACGACCGAGTTCGACTCGCGAGTGGGCTCGGAGGTGACCAGCACGATCGACCCGCGCGGCATGGCGACATCGCTGAGCATCTCGGTGCAGGTGCCTAGGCGGTACATCGAGGCGCTCGTGCCCAAGGCCGACGGCGCAGCAGCCGATGCGCCTGTGGATCCGGCCGCGGTGGATCAGGCGTTTACCGCCGAGAAGGCGCGAATCGCGGAGATGATCCAGCCGCACCTGCCGACGAGGATCGACGGCGATGGCGTGCGTCAGGTTGCCGGAACAGTCGTAGTTTCGATGATGCCGATCGATCTCGCATCGTTTGCGGGCACCGCGCAGGCCGCGGCGTTTGGTCTGCCGGGCGGCGGGAATTCGGCCGGTGGTGGCGGCATGCTCGGGACCGTACTTGGCAGCGGGCTCATCGAGAAGGGTGTGCTCGTGGCGCTGGCTGGCGTGGCGTTCGTGATGATGCTCATGATGGTCAAGAGTGCCACGAAGAAGATCGAACTCCCGTCCGTTGAGGAACTCGTGGGTATCCCGCCGGCACTCGAGCAGCCGAGCGATATCGTGGGCGAGGCCGACGAGACCGAAGCGCCGATGGAAGGCATCGAGGTCGACAACCAGCATGTCGCAAATCGCAAGATGCTCGAGCAGGTCGGCTCGCTCGTGAGCAACGAGCCCGACCTAGCGGCCAGGCTGCTCAACCGCTGGATCCAACCCGATCATTAATCCGGAGACAGGACCGAGGCGATGCCACGCAGACCGCACGAAAAACTCCCGACGGATCCGTCGCTGCTCGAAGGGCTGACGAAGGCGGCGATCCTGCTGCTCACGCTCGATTCGCTGCAGGCGGCGGCCGTGCTCAAGCAGATGAGCGCCGAAGGCGTCGAGGAAGTGACGCGCGAGCTCGCTGGGCTCGGGCGTGTGCCCGTCGAGCTGCAGCGTGCGGTCGTTGAAGAGTTCTACAGCACGGCGTTGGCGATGCAGAGCGCAAGCGAGGGCAACCTCGATCACGCGAAATCGCTCCTGAAGGACGCGCTCGACCCCGCGACGGCCGCGAAGGTGATGCAGCAGATCCAGACGCAGGTGCAGCGGACGCCGTTCTCGTTTCTGCAGCGGGCCGAGAGTGAGAACCTGCTGACGTTCATCCAGGACGAGCACCCGCAGACGATCGCGCTGATCGTGTGCCACCTGCCGCACCACAAGGCGAGTGAGATCCTGACGGGCCTGCCTGCGCAGAAGCAGGTCGAAGTGGTCAAGCGCATCGCCAACATGGACCAGACCAACCCGCAGGTCATCCGTGACGTCGAGAAGGGTCTCGAAACGAGGCTCTCGAACGTGCTCGGTCAGTCTTCCGAAAAGATGGGCGGCATCTCGACCGTGGCGGAGGTGCTCAATCTCGCCGACCGCGCGACCGAGAAGTCGATCATGGAGGGCCTCGAGGTCGAGGATCCGGACCTGGTCGAGCAGATCCGCAGGCTCATGTTCGTCTTCGAGGACATCTTGCTCGTCGACGATCGCGGCATTCAGGCGGTGCTCAAGGAAGTCGACAACGAGGAACTCAGCCTCGCGCTCAAGACCGCCAGCGACGAACTCCAGAACAAGATCCTCGGCAACATGTCCGAGCGGGCGGCCTCGCTCATACGCGAGGACATGGAGTTCATGGGGCCGGTGCGTGTCAGCGACGTCGAGAACGCGCAGCAGCGGATCGTCGATATCGTGCGCAGGCTCGAAGAGGCCGGGGAGATCATTATCCAGGGTCGGGGCGACGCGGATCTTGTTGTGTAAGTTGGCTTAAGAAGGAAGTCCGATGGCGGTCATCAAGAAATCGGAAGCCGTGAACGCCGCGCGAAACGCGGTTGTGCTGGATCTTGGCGACATCGCACGCCAGGCGGAACTGCTCCGCAGGCGTGCCGAGGAACAAGCCGAGGCGATCGTCGCCGATGCGCGCGAGCAGCGTGAGCGGCTTGTGTCGACCGGCTACACCGAGGGGCATGTCGAGGGCAGCAAGAAGGGCTACTCCGAGGGTTTCACGAAGGGCGAAGAGGAAGGCAAGCAGGAGTCAACCGCCGCAGCGAGGGTGAAGCTGGACGAGATCGAGAAGGCGTGGACCGAGGCGCTCGATGACTTCGCCGACCGCAGGCATCACCTTTTGGTTGAGTGTAAAGAGAACGTCATCCGGCTCGCGCTCTCGATCGCCGAGCGAGTGATCCACCGCGCGGTGTCGCTCGATGAACGCGTTGTGCTGGCGCAGGTCGAGCACGCGCTCAAGCTGATCGGGCGTCCGACCCGGGTCGCCGTGCTGATCAACCCCGAGGACGGCGCGATGGTCCGCCGGGCATTGCCCTCGATCTCGGCCAGGCTCGGCGCGATCGAGCACGTGGTGCTCGAAGAGGATCCGTCGATCACCCGCGGCGGGTGCGTGGTGCGTACGGCCGAGGGCGGCGAGATCGATGCGTCGCTCGAGACGCAGATCGGCCGGATCGCGCAGACACTGCTGCCACAGATCTCGAATGACACCGATGGCGAATCGAAGTCACGTGAGGACCGGGCGGCGTGAACGCGCTGGCGGACCAGATTCGGCTCGTATCTTCGCTTGAGGCCGTGGGCGTAGCGGGTCGTGTCGCGGCGCTTCGGGGGCTGACGGTGATCGCCGAGGATCTGCCGCTGCCTGTCGGCGCGGAAGTCGGGATTGCTTCGACTCGTGTACGGGGCGAGATCGTCGGCTTCAACGAAGGCCGTGCGGTCGTGATGCTTTTCGGATCGTCGGTCGGCATCCGCCCGGGCGATGTGATCCGGGGTGGGCACGCGGCGCAGGTCGCCCCGATCAGTGACTTTCTGCTCGGGCGCGTGGTTGATGCGCTCGGGAATCCCGCCGACGGCAAGGGCACGGTGCGTGACACGGTGCTGCGTCCGATCGACGCGAAGCCAATCTCGCCTATGCAACGGGCGCGGATCGACCGCCCGATTTGGACGGGCGTGCGGGCGATCGACCTCATGACGACGCTCGGGCGCGGGCAGCGGATGGGCGTGTTCGCGGGGCCGGGCGTGGGCAAGAGCACGCTGCTCGGCACGATCGCCAGGCGCTCGTCGGCGGACGTGAGCGTGATCGCGCTGATCGGCGAGCGAGGCCGAGAGGTGCGCGAGTTCATCGAGCAGTCGCTCGGCGAAGAGGGCCTGGCGCGGTCGGTGGTGGTGGTGGCGACGGGCGACGAGCCGCCACTCATGCGCATACGCGCGGCCAGGCTCGCGTGCGCGATCGCCGAGCACTTCCGCGATATGGGCCGCGACGTGCTGCTCATGATGGACTCGGTGACGCGTTTCGCGCACGCGCAGCGGCAGGTCGGTCTCTCGGTCGGTGAGCCGCCAGCGACGAAGGGCTACACACCCAGCGTGTTCGCGGAGTTGCCCGTGCTGCTCGAACGCGCGGGCGGGGTCGACGCCAGCGGCGGATCGGTGACGGGCCTCTACACCGTGCTCGTCGAGGGCGACGACATGACCGAGCCCGTCGCGGACGCGGCGCGGGGCATCCTCGACGGGCACATCGTGCTCTCACGCAAGCTCGCGCAGCGCGTGCGGTACCCGGCGGTCGACATCCTTGATTCGCTCAGCCGAGTGGCGAACGACATTGTCGACGAGCACCACCGCGTCGCGAGGGATCACTTGCGAAGGCTTGAGGCCGCGTACGCGAACATCGAGGAACTTGTGCAGATCGGGGCGTATGCCAAGGGCTCGGACCCGGAGTCGGACATCGCGGTGCTCTACCACGCGCGGATCGAGGAACTCGTGCGTCAGGGCACGCTCGACGAGACCTCGCCCGAGCAGGCGCGGGAGTGGATGCTCAAGCTCGCGATGGAGTCGGGCGAGAGGCTGCGACAGCTCCGCAGCGGCGGGCCGAACGCGGGCGGAGGTAGTGTCTGATGGCGCGCTTCCGCTTCAGGCTTCAGCCGGTCTTGCGTCAACGCGAGCTCGCCGAGCGTGACGAACAGCTCGCGGTCGCGGCGATCGAGCGCGAACGGATGCGGCTCGAAGAACGGCTCCGGAGTATCCAGCTCGAGATCGAGGGCGAACAGGGCGAAATGAATCAGATCGTCGGCACGGGTTCGGTGAACCCGATGCACGCCAGAGCGCAGTCGGCGGCGATCCTCGCGAGGCGGTCGCAAGCTCAGCGCGTGGCGAAGGAACTCGCGCTCGTGTACAAGCGGCTTGAGAAGGCCCGCGGTGAGCTGGCGCAGGCGGCGATGCGCCGGCGGTCGATGGAATTGCTCCGCGACAATCAGCTGGCGACATTCCGACGCGAGCAGAGCCAGGCCGAGGACCGGGCGATCGATGAGCTGGCGGTGATGCGCGCAACGCGGCAAGGAGAGAACCGATGAAGGTGCTGATCAAGGCGCTGATGGTCCTGATGGTGCTCCACTTCCTGCTGATTGCGGGGTTCGTGGGCTGGTTCATGGGCACGGGCCGGTTCGACGGGCGTCGCGGCGAAGAGCTGAAGGTCATGCTGTCCGAGACGGTCGCTGTGCGTGATGCGCGCGAGCAGGCCGAGCAGGATGCCATCGCAGCAGAGCAGGCGGCGCAGGAAGCGGCGCAGAACCCGCCGATCCCGCTGACCGCCGACGAGCAGATCAACCGCAAATTGCTCGCGAGCGAGGCGGACCGCCAGCACGTCCAGCGGATGCGGCGCGAGATCGCGGATCTCCAGAGGACGCTCCAGATCCAGCAGGCGCAGCTCGAAGAGGAGCGGACGACGTTCCTTGCCCAGCGCGACGCGTTCGAGGCGGCGCGCGAACGGATCAAGGCCACCGAAGGCGCCGAGCAGTTCCAGGCGGCGCTCGAGACGATCGCGACGATGAAGGCCGATCAGGCGCACAGCGTGCTCAACGAGACGCTCATGCAGGATCCGAGCGGCTACGAGACGGTCATCGCGTACCTCGACAATCTCGAGGGGCGGAAGCGTGCCGAGATCCTGGGCAAGTTTGAGGAAGACGATCCGATTCTGGCAGCGAAATTGCTGGAACTCCTGCGGACCCGGGGCCTGATCGCCTCGGCCGCAGGAACGACCCCTTGATCCAGAGCATCGCGGCACAGAACAACCCGATCGCCGAGAAAGAGCCCGCAAAGCGGAGTTCGGCGGAATCGCCGTTTGCCGAGGCACTCCAGTTTCAGACAGACGCGATCCTGAACGCGGCTCTTGATCCGACGCTGACGGCGAGCCTGCCCGGCGCAGGAACCGCGCTCGTTGAGGCAGATCCCGCGCGACAGGATGTTTCGGAACTCGCGGCGCGTGAACTCGTCGCACAGCAGGACCGGCAGAGTACCCGCGACCGCGGCACGGACGCGGCCTCGCAGGCCAGGCAGTCGCTCGCCGAGCGGGCCCAGACACAGGCGGAAACATCCCAGTCACAGCCGACCGAGAGCGGATTCAAGCCGGTGGCAGCTGAGCGCGGCGAGGGCCGGTTCGGTCGGGCAAACTCGGAATCGGATGAGCCGGCACCATCAAGGGCTGATGCACAGACGACGCGGACCAGCGCTTCGGCGTCGCAGATGTCCGGGCCGTCATCCCAGCAGCATACATCTGGAGAGCAGCAGCCATCGGTGCAGACTCAGGCCGCGACGGGCCCGGCCGCGAATGTTGCTGCGACGGGCACCGCAGCTCAGGCATCGAACGCCGCATCCGGTGGGAGCAACGCTTCGGGTGCAGTAGCCGTCAGCCAGGCTTCTGGTGCAACATCAAAGGGTTCAAGCCCAACAGCACTTCCCGGGCAGAGTACGAGCCCGGCGCGACCGGGCGGGGGCGGCAAGCAGGCGGGTGTGATCAAGCACCAGCCACGCACATTCGAAGCGCAGCTTCAGCGCGGGCTCGCGCAGGTTCTGCGTCAGAAGGGTGGCACGCTGAGTCTGAAGCTCGACCCGGTCGACCTCGGATCCGTGAAAGTCTCGCTCAAGATGTCACAAGGGCGTGTGGAAGGCAGCATCGAGGCATCGAACGAGCAGGCACGCGGATTGCTTCAGGATCATCTAGACACGCTGAAGAGTTCACTCGAACAGCGGGGCATCACGGTGGATCGCCTCGATGTGCGGCTCGCGGGAGCGGCCGAGAGTGGACGCCAGTTCGGCGCCGGGCAGGAAGCCGGGCAAGGACTGGGGCAGCACAATGCCGGCGCGGGAGGCGATCGGCAGAGCGGCTCATTCCGGGGCGAGGATCGCCAGGCCGGAGACTCGGGCGGGACGCCCGGTGAGCGCATGAACGACGGGCTTCGCGGAGCGGAGCCGACATCAGATGACTGGCACATGCAAGGAGGCATGGCCGAGCCCCTCGGAGGGTGGCTCCGTCTGGACACGGTGGCCTGAAGGATCGGGCCTGACACGGTGTAGCCGGCTGCGCACGGACGCAACGGTCGGCGACGGAACGACGCCTGCGCCCGCATCGCGGACGCCGGGGGAGACATCTCCATGGACGCTGTGAGCGCCGCTGCAGCCAGCGGTGGATCGATCGCCACGGTCGAGAAGGGTTTCGGTGCGCTCGACTCGGACGAGTTCACCAAGCTCATCCTGACGGAACTCGGCAATCAGGATCCGCTCGAACCCAACGACACCAAGGCGCTGCTCGAGCAGCTGTCGATCATCCGCTCGATCGAGTCGGACACCAAGCTGAATGACACGCTCAAAGAGATGACCGACCGTTCGGACTTCATGGGCGCAGCCGGCCTGATCGGTCAATTCATCACGAGCAACGACAACCCGCTCAGCCCGCTCAAGGTGATGAGCGTCGTACAGGGTGACGAAGGCGTGAGCGTCTCGCTTGAGGATGGGAGCTTCGTGCCGATCGGTTCGATTACCGGTGTATTCGCCGAGATGGCGCCCGCGGACGACGCGGAGATCACCGGATGACGCTGAATCCGCTCGACATCCTGGCGCTGCCCGGGCTCGCCAACGCGGCGGTGCAATCGGTCGGCAGCGCGCTCGATCGTCTCGTGCCGGGCTCGAACTCCTTCGCGGATCATCTCAAGAAGGCGCAGGGCGACACCGATCGCCTGCCCGTCGAGATCGGTCGCGGGGTCGAGGTCGAGCTCTCGAAGGAACAGCTCGTGCGGATCGCCGAAGCCGCGGACAGGGCCGAAGCCGAGGGCGCCACGAACGCGGTGGTCATGATCGACGGCATGGCGCTCGAACTCGACGTCACGCTGCGCACGATTCGCGGCGTGGTCGATCAGGAATCGGGCCTCAAGACGGGCATCGACGCGGTGGTCTACGCGGGCAACGCCCCCGAGACGAAGAAGGCGACCGGCCCCGCGGGGTTGGCGTCGAACACGGATGTACGCAAGATCGTGGGCGACCAGGCCGCCTGAGTCTGATTGATTCGTTCAATAGAATAGACAGGAATACACTATGGCCTCGACCTCAAGCCTCTTCATCGGACTCAGCGGCCTCAACGCGAACTCACGCAACATCGACGTCATCGGCAACAACATCGCCAACGTCAACACGAACGGCTTCAAGGCCGGCCGACTGAACTTTGCCAAGGCGCTCTCACGCACTGTCAGCGAGGGCACCTCGCCCGGCAGCGTGACTGGCGGCTCGAACCCGACGCAGTTCGGCCAGGGCGTCACGATCGCCGGCACGCAGCGCAACATGTCCGAGGGCGCGCCCACTGGCACGGGCGACAGCCGAGACCTGGCCATCGAAGGCAACGGCTTCTTCATCCTCGAAAGCGCCGAAGACCAGTACTACACACGCGTCGGTTCGTTCCGCACCGACCGCGACGACTTCCTGACTTCGATCGACGGCAACTACGTGCTCGGATACCCGGCCGACGAGAACTTCCAGATCCAGCCCGGCGCGCTCGAACGCATCAGCATCCCGGTCGGTGCGCTCACCATCGCCGAGGCAACGACCTCCGTGAACATGGCGGGCAACCTGAACGCCTCCGGCACTGTTGCGACAACGGGCTCGTCGCACACGCTCGACTCGACAACGGGTGCTGGCTTCTCACTGATAGCCGGCGCGACGGTGCCAGCTACTGCTCCGAACGTACTTGAGACGACAAGCCTACTCGGTGAGATCGAAGATCCGATCTCGCCCGGCTCGGGCACGCCGCTGTTCACCGCGGGCCAGACCATCCGTGTCGACGGCGTCGAGAAGGGTACGCAGATCCTCGGCGCCGCGGGGTTCCTCGTCGACGCGGCGAGCACCGTGCAGGACTTCATGGACTTCCTGACCGACACCTTCGGTCTGCGCACCGACATCGGCACCAACGCCGACGGAGGCCAGCCCGGGATCGCGCTCGATCCGCTGACAGGCACGATCGACATCACGGGCAACGCGGGCGAGACGAACAACATCACGATGACCGGCGAAGACATCCGCGTCTTCAACGCCGACGGCACGCTCGCGTCGCAGCCGTTCCTCGTGAACCAGTCGGCCGAGGCTTCGGGCGAGGCGATCAAGACCGCGTTCTCGGTGTACGACTCGCTCGGCACGCCGCTGCGTGTGGACATCTCGATGGTGCTCGAGGGCAAGAGCAACACCGGCACGACTTGGCGCTATTACGCTGAGAGCCCTGACGACACGCTCGGCGGTCCATCGATCGGCACCGGCACGATCGAGTTCGACAACTTTGGCAAGATCATCGGGCCCGAATCGGTCGCGGTCGTCCTCGATCGGGACGGGACTGGCGCTGCATCGCCGCTCACGTTCGACATCCGGTTCAACTCCGACGGCGACCAGGTGACATCGCTCACCGATTCGGAGAGCTCGCTTGTCAGCACATTCCAAGACGGCGTGCCCATCGGGACGCTCGATAGTTATGCAGTAGGCGGCGACGGCGTGATCACGGGCACGTTCTCCAACGGCCTGATCCGCACGCTTGGCCAGGTCGCGCTCGCGTCGTTCACCGTGCCCGAGGGTCTGGTCGAGCTCGAGCAGAACCTCTTCCGCCCCGGCCCGAACTCGGGCCCCGCGATCATCACCGAGCCGCAGCAGCTCGGCACGGGACGGATCGTGTCGGGCGCGCTCGAGACCTCGAATGTTGATCTCGGTCAGGAGTTCATCTCGCTGATCCTGGCTTCGACCGGGTACTCGGCCTCGGCGCGTGTCATCCGTACGAGTGATGAACTGATCCAGCAGCTCCTGGTGCTCGGGCAATAACGCCGGGGGGACGCGCCGATGATCATGGTGACAAGGCTCAACGGGCAGGAGTTCGTGCTCAACGCCGATCTCATCAAGATGATCGAGCAGCGGCCCGACACCATTATCACGCTCGTCAACGGCGACCACGTCGTGGTCAAAGAAGCCTCACGCGAGGTTATCGAACGTGTGATCGAGTACGGGCGACGGCTTCGGCGATTGACCCCCGTGGACTAGGCCCATAAAGGGCCCGGAACTGCGGCGGACCTTCGCTGCCCCCCTCAAGCGGTCGTCCCAAAGCGTCGATCCCTCACAAGCAGAGGCGACGGATCGCCGGGCGGTAGGGGGCTCTCCAGGTGGACATTGGAACCATCATCGGGATCGGTGTGGCATTCCTGGCGATCGTGCTGGGCATTATCTTCGGCGGCAATCCGCTTGCGCTCATCGATGTCGTGTCGCTCTTCGTGGTGATTCTCGGAACGGTGGGCGTCACGATCGCTTGCTTCCCGCTCGCCAAAGTCCTCAAGCTGCACACGATCACGCTCAAGGCCGTGTTCCACACGAGCACGGACGTGGTCGAGATCATTCTCGACCTCGTCAAGTACGCCGAGCTCGCCCGCCGCGAGGGCATCCTGAGCCTCGAGAACCTTGTCGACGAGATGAAGGATCCGTTCATCGTTCGCGGCATCAAGATGGCCGTCGACGGCACGGACCCCGAGCTCATCAAGCAGGTCATGGACACCGAGCTCGAAGCGCTCATGGACCGCCACGCTCAGGGCAAGCAGATGTTCGACTCGATCGGCAAGTACGCACCCGCGTTCGGCATGATCGGAACGCTGCTCGGCCTGATCTTCATGCTCCAGTCGATGACCGATCCGAGCTCGATCGGCCCCAGCATGGCGGTCGCGCTCATCACGACGCTCTACGGCGCGCTCGTGGCCAACGTCTTTGCGGGCCCGGTCGCCGAGAAGCTGCTCGCCCGCGACATGGAAGAAGTGCAGGTCAAAACGATCATCATCGCCGGCGTGATGGCGATCCAGTCGGGCGATAACCCGCGGGTCGTGCAGTCCAAGCTGGCGACCTATCTCGCGCCCGCCGAGCGAGACCGCGTGCTCGAGGCCGCCTAACAGAAGGGAGGAGTCATGGCCAAGAAAGGAAGGCCGCCCCCTCCCGGCGTGCCCGAGTGGGTCGTGACCTACGGCGACCTCATGTCGCTCCTGCTCTGCTTCTTTATCCTGCTTGCCGCGTTCAGTGAGATCAAGCAGGAGCGGGAATACCTCGACGTCATCCGCTCGATCCAGAAGGCTTTCGGCTACTCGGGTGGCGTGGGGCAGGTCGACACCGACACTCCGCCGACCAACTCGCAGCTCTCCGAGTTCGAGCAGATCGTCAACTCGATGGGGCGTGAGACGCGCAACAACGAGGCGCGCAACCCCTCGACCGCGGGGCCGAACCCGACGTCGTCGTACGTCGCCGAGGGGCTCAAGACCGTTGTAGGCACGACGATCCCCTTCGAGGGCGGTGCATCGGAGCTTTCGAGCACGACCGAGGAATACCTCGTGAACGAAGTTGTTCCGAAGCTCAGGGGGCTGCGGTTCAACATCGAGGTGCGCGGTCACGCGTTCGGGCGTGAGGACAAGGCGTCGGCGGGCGACGTCGACACGATGGCCTTCTTGCGCGCCAAGGCCGTGAAAGACTTTCTTGTGCTGCAGGGCATCGAGTCGAGCCGGTTGTCGATCACATCCGCCGGGAGCACCGAGCCCATCAGCACGAACGTGAACGACAAGGCGGCGATGGGTCAGAACCGCCGCGTGCAGATCATCCTGACCGAGGTGCTCCCGGATGACGTCCATCCGGACCCCAACGGCACGAGTCCGACAGTCCATTGAACGAGTGAGCAGCAGAGGGCAGAGCCATGGCCGAGAAGCCGAAGAAGCAAGAAGAAGCGCCGGCCGAAGTCGTCGAAGAGACCAAGGGCGGCTCCAAGAAGGTGCTCCTGATCGTTGTGGCGATCATGGTGATCGAGACGCTCGGCGTCGGCGCATTCCTGATGCTCTCGGGCAAGGCGCCGAGCGCCGCCGAGGCGACCGTTGTGGGCGACTCGCCCGACAGCCCCGAGGCGCTCGTCGAGGTGCAGGTCGTCGCCGATCGCTTCCAGAACATGCACACCGGCCGGGTCTGGCAGTGGGACACCGAGGTGTTCATCCAGGTTCGCCGCAAGGACCAGGAACGCGTGAGCGCCGAGCTCGAACGCCGCAAGGCCGAGATCACCGCGGGCGTGGGGGAGCTGATCCGCAAGGCGACGCACACCCAGCTCCGCGAGCCCGAGCTCCAGACGCTCAACCGCAAGCTCGAGGCCTATTTCGTTGAGGTCTTCGGCACGGACGCGGACAACCGCCCCCGGGCTGTCAATGTGCTGATCCCGAAGATGCGCGGCGCTCCGGCGGACTTCTAATCCGGACGAATCGGGCGGTGCGCAGCAATTGCGCACCGAGTTGGCGCAGTCGGTGCGCGAACGCGCAGAAATGTAGGGTTCGGACGATCTGACTGCCGATGCTGCGAGGGCACCGGGGCGGTGCGCGCATCGACGGAGTCGAGCATGTCCGACGAGATGGAATCCGCACAGAATCCAACCGAGCCCTCGGCCGAGCAGCAGGCGCCAGCCGAGAATCCTGCGCCTTCGGCCTCCTCGGCGCAGGACGAAGCCGATGCGTTGGCAGCGGCCGCATTAGCTTCCGCTCAGGCCGCGATCGATGCGCTCAACGCCGAGAGCCAGCAAGCAGCCGAACCGGTTGCGGGTTCGACGCCCATCGTTGAGGAGCCGACACCGACCGTGGTCGCCGAATCCAGTGTCAACCAGCCCCAGCTCTCGCCGCTGACGATGCCCGACTTCGCGAAGCACGCGATCGAGTCGATGCCCAAGGGCATGGACATGCTCTCGGATGTCAATGTCGACGTCACGATCGAGCTCGGTCGGACGCGCATGCTCGTCGAGGACGTGCTCCGGCTTGCCGAGGGCGCGGTCGTCGAACTCGACAAGCTCGCGGGCGACCCGGTGGACATCTATGTGAACAAACGCCTCGTCGCCCGCGGCGAGGTGCTCGTGCTGAACGACAATTTCTGTATCCGCGTGAACGACATCCTCGATGCGGACCTCGTGGAGCAGGAGCGGAACTGATCGCAAGGACGCCCGAGGATCGGGCGGGCCCGCAAGCCAGGAAGGCGCATGGCGGCAGCAAGCAAACTCATCCCGGTCGTCGGCACGCTCGCGTACTCCGCGAGCGTCTTCGCGCAGCAAGCGAGCGAATCGCTGCCGCTGGGCGTGCCCCAGCAGGGCGGCGGCGCCGACACGCTCGGCGGGCCGGGCTCGATCACCACGACCATCGCCTCGCTCATGGCGGTCGTGGGGCTGATCGTTCTGCTCGCAGCGATCTACAAGTGGCTCTCGGGCAAGGCGGGCGGCTTGGCCGGTCAGATCGGAGCCGCTGGCAAATCACCATCGGGTCTCGTCTCGGTGCTCGCGCGGTACCCGCTCGGTCGTGGGCAGACGCTGATCCTGCTCAAGGTTGACCGTCGAGTGCTGCTGCTGTGTCAGTCCGCATCGGGCCGCGTGCGTGGCGGCGTGACGACGCGCACGCTCAGCGAGATCACCGACGCCGAAGAGGTCGCCTCGATCATCGCCAAAGCCGAGGGCACGGGCGGATTTGACAATGTGCTCCACGGCTACGAATCGATGGACGAGCAATCCGAGGACATGCGCGACGTCGAGGTCGTCGACCTGACACGCAAACGGGGCAACCTGCTCGGTTCAATCATGGGAAGGAGGCCGGCGTGAAGCGCACGCTCGCATTCCTTCTGGCGATTGTCTTTGGATTGGTCGGCGTTGCTTCGGCGCAGGACACCCTCGACATCCCGACAATTGATTCGAACGTCACAGCATCAACTGAGCCATCGACCTCGATGAACCCGATGGCCATCCTGTCCGGCGCGGGGATGATGCTGCCCGGACAGAATGCGGCCGATCCTATCGACGAAGGTCCAGCCGACGGCGGCGGGCTGAGCGCGGCGATCAATGTGATGATCCTGCTCTCGGTCATCACGCTGGTACCCTCGATCATCCTCATGACGACGAGCTTCGTGCGCATTCTCGTGGTGCTCGGGCTCTTGCGTCAGGCGATGGGCACGCAGTCATTGCCCCCGCCGCAGGTGATCACGGGGCTGGCACTCTTCATGACATTGCTCGTGATGGCGCCGACGTTTGACCGCGTCTATAGCGAAGCGCTCGAACCCTATCAAAAGGGTGAGATCCGCGACTATGACACACTCTGGAACAACGCCAAGCAGCCCTTGCGCGACTTCATGTTCGACCAGATCGAAGCAACGGGCAACTGGTCGAGTCTGTACATGATCCTCAACTACCGCGGCGTCGACACGTCCGACCCGGGCAGCCTGACCCGCGCCGATGTCGACATGGTTGCGCTCGTGCCGGCGTACATGCTGAGTGAACTCAAGACCGCGTTCCTGATGGGCTTCCGCGTGTACCTGCCCTTCCTCGTGATCGACATGGTGATCGCCTCGATGCTGATCTCGATGAGCATGATGATGCTGCCGCCTGTGCTTATCAGCCTGCCGTTCAAGCTGTTGCTGTTTGTCTTGGTCGATGGCTGGCAGCTCGTGGTGGGCGGCCTGCTCATGAGCTTTGCGCGAGAGGGGGTGTCGCCGCGTCTCTCGAGCGAGACGGCGATGCTCCTGCATCATCCATCGATTCAGTCACTCATAGGCGTGACATAGGAGAGTTCCGGTGTACGACGAATCGCTCATCTTCATGGTCCGCGAGACCATCCTGCTGACGCTCAAGATCATCCTGCCGATCCTGGGCGCGGGCGTGCTGATCGGCCTTCTGATCAGCATCGTGCAGTCCGTCACGTCGATCCAGGATCAGACGCTGACGTTCGTGCCCAAGATCGTCGTGATGCTGGCGGTCGTGGTGCTGCTGACACCCTGGATCGTGCAGCGGCTCGGTGATTTCGCGTCCGCGCTGCTCTGGGTTGCCACGCCGTAAGTGTGACGGGGTCTCATGCCGACGATCGAGCCCATCTTTCAGCACGGCATCGTCCTGATGCTCGTCGCGTTCCGCCTCGCGGGCGTACTGCTCTTCAGCCCGATCGTGGCCAGCGCCGGCATCCCCACGCGCGCCAAGGCGTTTCTTGTCATCACGTTTGCCGCGGCAATCTATCCAACCATCCAGCCGAGTTGGCATGCTTCGGCCGACATGACGCTCGCGAACATCGCGCCGATCATGGTGACGGAGACGCTCATCGGCGCATCCGTCGGTTTCATCGCGAGCATCCCGATCGTCGCGATGCAGCTCGGCGGCACGATCATGGGCATGCAGATGGGCCTCGGCCTCGCGCAGCTCTATGACCCGATGAACGGCGAGAACTCCGGCGTCGTCGACCAGCTTATGTTCTACCTCGCGGCCGCCGTGTTCCTGATGCTGGGCGGGCTCGATGTCATGTTTATGGCGCTCATCGGGACGTACGAGAGCGTGCCGCTGGGCGCGATGACCATGCACGCCGCCCCGGTCGAGCTCATCGCGGGCCTGCTCGATTCGGGATACGAACTGGCGCTTCGCGTCTCGGCGCCTGTGGTCGCGATCATGCTTCTCGAGACCGTCGCAAGCGGCGTGCTGATGAAGACCATCCCGCAGATCAACATCCTCACCATCGGCTTCGCGATCAAGATCATGGCGGGCCTTTTCGCCTTGGTGGGCGCGCTGATGGCGATCGAAGTTGTCTTCACCGACGAGCTCCGCTCGGTGATGAGCCAGCTCACCGAGTGGACAGGAGTACCGAGCTCGGCGGCGGGGGTGATCGGTGGCTGAGGATCTGGGCGAGAGGACGGAAGACCCCACCGGCAAGAAGCTCGCCGACGCGAGAAACCGGGGCAAGATCGCCAAGAGCAAAGACCTCTCTGGCGCGATCGATCTCATAGCCGCGGCCATCGTTGTTGCGATGCTGGGATCATACATCTCCAGTGAGTTTGCCGATCTCATGACGCGCACACTCGGCTCCGCACCGGTCGGTCAGGCGAACCCGTTCGACTATGTCGCGCCCTCGTTGCACCAGGCTGCACGGTCGGCGCTCGTCACGGTCGGGCCGATCATGCTGCTGATGTTTGCGGTGATCCTGATCGCTCACTTCGTCCAGATCGGTCCGCTCTTCACGACCAAGCCGCTTTCGCCCGACTTCAACAGGCTGAACCCGATCTCGGGTATCAAACGCATCGTCAGCCTTCGCGGCATCATGCAGACGCTGATGAGCATCGCCAAGCTCTCCGTTGTGGGCACGATCGTTGTGCTTGTGATCATGCGCAACGAGATCAAGCTTGTCCGGCTGCCGCTGCTCTCACCCGGTCAGGCCACGATGGTGACCATCGCCGTGCTGATCGAGATTCTCGCATGGGTGCTGACCATTCTGTTCGTGATCGGTGTGATCGACTATCTCTATCAGAAGTGGCAGCACAAAAAGGACCTCCGCATGACCAAGCAGGAGGTCAAAGACGAGTTCAAGTCATTGGAAGGTGATCCTGAGCTCAAGCGTCGGCGTTTCCGCATGGCGCAGGAAGTCGCCATGCAGCGTGTGAACACCGAGGTGCCCGACGCCGACGTGATTGTAACAAACCCGACACACTTCTCGGTGGCGATCCGCTACAAGAACGAGTGGGGCGCGCCGCGTGTCGTTGCAAAGGGCGCCGACCAACTCGCGATGCGGATCCGATTCGTCGCGATGGCCAACGGCGTGCCGATCGTCGAACGCCCGCCGCTGGCGCGGGCGCTGTACTGGGGAACCAAAGAGGGAGATCTCATTTCCGAGGAGCACTACGAAGCCGTCGCGGAGATCCTGGCGTACGTCTACCGCCTCGACGGCAGGGCGGCCGAGATGCGAGCGCAGGCGCAGCCTGCAATGGCGAACTGATCTGAACCATGGCCAAGGCACCAGCCAACCCGCTCTCATCGGCTCCTTCGCTCCCTGCGTGGATGCAGACGGTGCGCAAGTACCGCTCGCTGCTCGTGCCGCTCGGGTTCGTGCTGGGGCTGATGGTGATCCTCGTTCCGCTGCCGCCCGTGGCGATGGACCTGCTCATCGCCATGAACATCAGCCTCGCGGTGGTCGTGCTGCTCACCACGATCTACATGAACCACCCGCTCGACTTCAGCGTCTTCCCCTCGCTGCTGCTGGCGACGACGCTCCTGCGACTCGTGCTCAACATCGCCTCGACGAGGCTCATCCTGACGGCCGACGCGTCCTCGCCCGAGCAGGCGATGGGCGTGGCGGGGCAGGTGATCAGCGCGTTCGGCTCGTTCGTCGCGGGCGACTCGCTCGCGGTGGGCGTGATCATCTTCCTGATCCTGATCATCGTGCAGTTCGTCGTGATCACCAAGGGCGCCACGCGTATCAGCGAGGTCGCCGCGCGGTTCACGTTGGACGCGATGCCCGGCAAGCAGCTCGCGATCGACGCGGACCTGAACGCGGGCATCATCACCGAGGCCGAGGCACGCGAGCGTCGTGACATGATCAGGCGCGAGGCGGACTTCTTCGGTGCGATGGACGGCTCAAGCAAGTTCGTCCGGGGCGATGCCGTCGCGGGCATTCTCATCACGGTCATCAACGTCGTCGGTGGCTTTGCGATCGGCACGCTCGAACGGGGCTGGCCCGCGGGGCAGACGGCCGAGGTGTTCACGACTCTGACCATCGGTGACGGCCTCACCAGCGCGATTCCATCGTTCATCATCTCGATCGCTGCGGCCTTGATCGTCACCCGCTCGGGTTCGAAGGCGGACCTGGGCAGCGAGATGACGAGTCAGCTCGGCAGCCAGCCCCGCGGGCTCTACATCACGAGCGCGTTCCTGCTCGTGCTTGCCGCGACGCCCCTGCCCACGATCCCGCTCATCGCGTGCGCGATCGTCTCGGCGACCGTCGCCTTCGCCATGGCGCGCAGCACCAAGATCGCCGAGCACGAGGCGCGGACAGAGGTCGAAAAGCAGTCCGTCCCCGAGCCCGCACCGATCGAATCGCTCCTCAAGGTCGACACTCTCGAACTCGAAGTAGGCTACGGCCTCGTCGCCCTCGTCGACGCCAAGCAGGGCGGCGACCTCCTCGACCGCATCAGCTCCACCCGTCGTCAACTCGCAATCGAGATGGGCCTCGTCATGCCACCCGTCCGCATCCGCGACAACATGCAGCTTGAGCCCACGAAGTACAACGTCAAGATCCGCGGCAACACCGTCGCCTCGGGTGAGGTCATCCCGACGCGCCTCATGGCGATGGACCCGGGCGTCGCGACCGGCGCGATCGAGGGTGCCCGCACCATCGAGCCCGCCTTTGGCCTCGACGCGTGGTGGATCGAGCACAACCAGAAGTCCCGCGCCGAGTCGCTCAATTACACGGTCGTCGAACCTTCGAGCGTGCTGGCGACGCACATCTCCGAGATCATCAAACGCCACGCCGACGAGTTGCTCACCCGCGAGGAGGTCTCCAACCTCGTCGAGCAGCTCAAGCAGCAGTCGGCCAAGCTCGTCGAGAGCACGATCCCCGGCGTCATTGGGCTTGCCGACCTGCAGAAGGTTCTCCAGTCGCTCCTCCGCGAGCAGGTCTCGATCCGGAATCTCGAAACCATCGTCGAGACGCTGGGCGACTGGGCGCCGCGCACGAAGGACGTTGCGGTCCAGACCGAGTACGTCCGCAACGCGCTCAAGCGGGCGATCAGCCACCAGTACGCGACCATGCGCGACGACGGCAAGCTCCGCCTCTCCTGCGTCACGCTCGACCCGGGCCTCGAGGAACGCATCACGGGGTACATCGACCGCTCGGGAGATGCGACGGTCGTGACGATGCCACCGAGGCTGGCAAGCGAATTGGCCGGGTTGGTTGCCCAGTCGCTCTCGCCTCTGACCGCCGCCGGCCATACGCCGGTGGTACTGGCTTCACCCGCAGTCCGGGGCGTGGTGTTCCAGATCCTTGAGCCGCACATCCCGGGCGTGGCGGTGCTCGGGTACAACGAGGTGGTGCAGGGGGTCGAGGTCGAGTCGATGGGCTACGTGCAGTGGCCCGAATCGAAGCCGAAAGCGCCGTCAAGGGAAACGATCGGGGCGGCTTGAGGTGTTCAGATTGATGCACACGCAGAGAAAGGCTGCTATGCTCCCGTTCACCGGCGGCTCCGCCGGGCGATGAGTTTCGGATCACCGCGGCGGCTTCATGGATGAAGCCACACCCGCAAGCCAGGGAAGGCGACGATGCCACTCAAGGTCTACCGCGCACGCTCGATGACGGACGCCCTCGCCGAGGTCAAGAAAGACCTGGGTGCCGACGCGGTCATTCTGCACACCCGCTCGTACAAGTCCCCCGGCATCCTGGGCCTCGGCTCACGGAACATGTTCGAGATCACCGCGACCAACGACCAGCCCGAACTCGCCAAACGCCCCGAACGCAAGGCGCTCCGAGCCGCCCCCGAGCGTCCAACCACGGCAACCCCTGCAGCAAGGCAGCTCTCTGGCGCCGTCGCGGCGAGGGCCTACGCCGGCGCGGGATCGAGTGGTGGGGGGACAGCGCTCGCCGAACCGCCCGCCAAGGCCGAGCCGTTCAAGCCCGAGGGGCCGAGGCCCAAGCTCGTCCGCGAGCCCGCGTTCGAGCCGCCCCGCGTGATGTCGGTCGCCGACTCGCGTCAGGACAAGGTCGTCGCCGCGCCGGTTGGCCCGGGGATCGAGGACGAACTCCTCTCGATCAAGCGGATGCTCGGGCGGGTGCTTGCCACCTCAAGCCAGTCGGCGTCTTCGCGACAGGGCTCGATGCCCGATGCGCTCTTCGAGCACTATCTCGCGCTGACCGAGCAGTCGGTCGCCTCCGAGATCGCCGACGAGATCGTCGGCCGCGTCCGCGACGAGCTCTCGGCCGCCGAACTAGCCGACGAGGAGATCGTCCGCGAGACGATGCTCCGCCAGATCGCCAAGCTCGTGCCCACCGCGGGTGACAGCCCGCTCCCGCGCCGCCCCGCCGACGGTCGCCCGCTCACGATCGCGCTCATCGGCCCGACGGGCGTGGGCAAGACCACGACCCTCGCCAAGCTCGCCGCGGTCGCCAAGCTGCGTCACGGGCGTTCGGTCGGGCTCGTCACAACTGATACGTACCGCATCGCCGCCGTCGAGCAGCTGCGTACATACGCCGACATCATCGGGCTCCCGCTCAAGGTCGTCGCCTCGCCGGGCGAGATGCGGGGCGCCCTCGAATCGCTCGAGCATTGCGACGTCATCCTGATCGACACCGCCGGCCGCAGCCAGCACGACGGCGAGCGTCTCGACGACCTCCGCGCGTACCTCGACGAGGCCGACCCGCACGAGACGCACCTGGTCCTCTCGACGACCTCCGCCGAGTCGGTCATGCTCCGCGCCGCCGAGCGGTTTGCCCGGCTCGGCCCGAATCGTCTGATCCTGACGAAACTCGACGAAGCCGTGAACTTCGGTGTGCTCCTGAGCATCACGCGCAATGCGGAGATCAAGCTGAGCTACGTCACCACGGGCCAGGAAGTGCCCGATCACATCGAGGCGGGCAAGCCCGACCGGATCTCACGCCTCATTCTGTGCGGGCCTCAGGCATGAGTGTGCTGCCGATCAGTTCTCGAAACGGTCTCGATGACCAGGCTTCGCGTCTGCGCGCGATGCTCGCGGCTGAGAGCGACGCCCCGCCGCGCCAGCAGCAACCCAGGCCGCGTCTCATCGCGCTCGCCTCGGGCAAGGGCGGGGTGGGCAAGACATTCACCTCCATCTCCATCGCCTCGGCGATGGCTGGGCTTGGTCGCAAGACCATGCTCATCGACGTCGACTTCGGAGCTGCCAACGCGGACATCATGCTGGGCCTGGCGCCCCTGCGCCGCCTCGACGAGTGCATGATCAAGGGCTTTGCGCGCGGACACTCCCTCGCCGACATCGCGATCGATTCCGGTGCCGGATTCCGATTGGTCCCGGGCCCGGTCGGCATGGGACGCCCGCCGTCGAGCGCCGACCGCCAACGACTTATCCACAGTCTCTCGCAGCTCCACGGCGTCGCCGACGTCGCGCTCATGGACTGCTCCGCGGGCGTGAGTTCGAGTGTGCTCGATGTCGTCGCCGCTGCGGATCTCGCGGTTGTTGTCCTGACGCCCGAGCCGACCTCGATCGCCGACGCGTACGCATTGATCAAATCGCTTGTCAGAGCCCAGGGGCCTGAAGCGGGTGAGCGTGTGGGGCTGCTCGTGAACCAGACCGAATCACGGGCCGAGGCGGAGCGGGTGCATCGACGAATCGCGGCCGTCGCGCGCAAGTTTCTCGGGCTGGAGCTCGCGCTCTTTGGCCGCATCCCCTCCGACCGCGCCGTCGTCCGAGGTGTGCGTGGACAGTGCGTCGCACAGGGTGGAAAGCAACGATCGCCGGCCGGAAAGTCGGCTCGGAAGGCGGCCAGTCTGCTTCTCGCCGAGCTTGAGCGGCACGCTTGTAAGAAAGATGTTCGTACGGATTCTTGCGCTCCCGCGATCAATCGGGTTGCCGGAAGCGGTCTCGGGCTCACATCGGGCCGATAGTGCGGGTTGCGCCGCCTGGCACAGGCGGTGCGGTGCAGTTTTTTCTTGGGGGCACTGAAGTCGTCTCGCGAGTTGGGCGATGACGATACGGGAGACGATCGGCTTGAGCGCGAGCATGTCCGAAAGCTACGGCAAGATCCGCAGGCTGTCCGCGGGTGTCATGGGCCTCGCCGGGTTCGTCGTTGCGCTCCTGTCCGGGCTGCAAGCCGGGAATGAAACAAGCCGGGTGATCGTGATCGCGCTCCTGGCGATGGTGGTCTGCCATATCGTCGGGGTCGTGCTCGGGCTCGTCATTGAGCGGGTCGTCGAGGAACACAAGCAATCGCTCGAGAAACCAAACTCAGGGCAATCCACGAGTCAGCAACACACAAGCGACCAGTCACCGAGACTGGCTGCATGATTTCATGACAAGAGCGCTGGCGGAGCGCGCGCTTGGTCCGTATACTGACGCGGTCCATGGATGGACAACGTCGTGAGAGCATCAGGGCGCACGAGAGATCGCGCCAGCGCTCGCGGGAATCGGCGGCTCTTTGCCGCGTGATGAGAAGGTCAAGGAGCCGACCATGCCCACGGAGAAGAAGGCCGCGCCGACCAAACGCCGCGTCTCCCCCTCCAAGCGTTCCAAGGCAGATCTGCCGCTGAGCGAACGCCCCGTCGATGAACTCTGGGCCGACTACAGCAAGTCGCGCGATCAGAACATCCGAAATTTCTTCATGGAGAAGTACTACTCGCTCGTGCGATACCACGCCGAGCGTGTGCACGCGCGTCTCCCCGATGAAGTCAACATCGATGACCTCGTGCAGGCCGGCGTGTTCGGCCTCGCCGACGCGATCAACGCGTTCGACCTCGAGCGTCAGGTCAAGTTCGAGACGTACTGCGCCCCGCGTATCCGCGGCGCGATCCTCGACGAACTCCGCCTCATGGACTGGGTGCCCAGGCTCGTCCGCCACCGCTCGTCCAAGGTCGAGCAGGCGCGTCAGCGCATCGAGATGGAGCAGGGCAGCCCCGCGACCCACGATCAGATCGCAGAGCACCTCGGCGTCGACAGCGAGGAGTACGAGAAGATCCAACGCGACTCTTCCGCGGTCGGTACCTTCAGCCTCACCCGCAAGGCCTACCCGAGCGACGGCGACCGCGACGTCCGCGAGATCGACGTCATCCGCGACGACCAGCAGGCCAGCCCCGTCCGCAACCTCGAACGCAAGGATCTGCAGAACCTCATCACCAAGGGGCTGTCCCGGGCCGAACGCCTGATCGTCATCCTCTACTACTTCGAGGGCATGACGATGAAGGAGATCGGCGCCACGCTCGATCTCTCCGAGAGCCGCGTCAGCCAGATGCACAGCTCCATCCTCGCCCGCGTGAAGGCCCAGGTGCAGCACCGCGTCCGCGAGCTTGAGCCCACCGGCTGAGCCGCGATTCCATGTATTCTCCGCGAGCCCGGCCCGATCATGGGTCGGGCTTGTTTTTTACCCGTTCCCGGCGCACCCTGTAGCGATGACCGAGGCCTATATCGCACTGGGGTCCAACCTCGGCGACCGCCGACAGACGCTCGACAATGCCGTGCGGGCGATCGATGCGCTCCGGTCCATCCTTGTGATCGCTCGGTCATCACTCATCGAGACGGACCCTGTCGGCCCGATCGAGCAAGGCAAGTACCTCAACGGCGTCATCCGGATTGAAACCGATCTGACGGCGCGGGAGCTGCTCAGCGAGCTCCTCCGGATCGAAGCATCCCTCGGGCGCGATCGCAGCAGCGCCGAGCGATGGGGGCCGCGCACTGTCGATCTCGATCTCCTGATCTTCGGCGACGCGCAGATCGACGAGCCGGGCCTCCGCGTCCCGCACCCACGGATCGCCGAGCGGAGATTCGTGCTCGAGCCGCTCTATGAGATCTCGCCCAACCTCATCGTGCCGGGCATCGATCGCTCCGTACGCGAACTGCTGGCAGAAATGAAGGGCGAGGAGAATCCGGCGTGCTCCTGAGCGCACTCATCCTGTGCACGCTCGTGGCGCAGCCCGAGCCCTCAGCGATCGAAGCCGCGCAGCGGTTCTCGGAGGCGTACGACGGCCCACCGTTTGCCGAGAGGGCACACATCTCTTTCACGAGCGACACCGGCGAGACAACGACGTTCGACACGCTCATTCGTCAGGGATCGTTCGCGGGCGTGAGACACACGGCACTGAGTCTGCCCGGTTTGCGACTGCATTTCGCGGAGCGCACCCTGACAGCAGAGCGCACCGACCAGCCGAACAAAGCGGTTGTCTTTCGCGTAACCGACGCGGGCGATTCCTTTCTGGGCGCGATCTCGCCCCATGTACCGGCGATGCCCATGCCCCAGCTCTGGCGTTTCGACGACGAGGGCAAGTGCGCCGACCCGGCCCTCGGTGTCATTGAAGCGATCGCCTTTGATGCGGATTTGTCGCTCCTGACCCTTCAATCCCAGGCGGGCCGAGTCGAGTTGAGAATCGATGCCGAGAGCTGCCGCGCATCGGCGCTCGACGCGCCGCTCGGCGATGGTGAGTTTCACGCAACGTACGAGTCCACGGACCCGGGCGAGGTTTCGGCGTGGACGATCCCAACAGCCGGGCGCTGGATCGTTACGCGCCTCGCGCAGCTCACCCCGCCCCGCGAGCCCATCGAGCCCGGCATCCAGCTCGACGATCTCCACCTGATGTCACCCGCATACCAGGGCTGGAAGCTGAGCGAGATCCAGGGTGACGAGCTAATCAGGCAGTCGGGCCCGTGGGTCGTGCTCCTGATGTGCCGCTCCGACGCCGACGACTCGGTCTTTGAGCTTGCGGGCAAGGTCGCTTCCGAGCTCTGGCACGCTGCGGCCGAGGAAGTCGCACGGCGAGATGACGAAGACATCGGCCGCTACTGGTTCGGGCACCGGTCGATCGTCGTCGCCGTTTCGGGTGAGCTCGAGGTGCTGCCCGAGCAGATGCGAACGCTCGCCGAGCGTTCACCCAAGGGCGTGCCGCTGCTCGTCAGCACCGAGCCCCGCAAGACGGTCGATCGCCTCACGATTCCTGCGCCGCTCACAGCCGTGCTCATTGACCCGACGCGCACCGTTGGGGCCGTCGTACCCATAGAAAACGCCGAGACCGGGGTCTCGGCGGTGATGAGTGCGATGCGTTCGTTCGTCAGACAGCGGGCCGAGCCCGAGGACACGGCGCAGCCGCCGACCGAGTCAGACGGTTGATCAGCCGGCCTCGGCACGCGGGTGCGCGTCGTCGTAGGCCGCGCGGAGCCGCTGCGTCGACAGGTGCGTGTACACCTGCGTGGTGCTGAGCGACTGGTGGCCCAGGAGTTCCTGCACGCTGCGGAGATCCGCGCCGTTGTCGAGTAGGTGCGTCGCGAAGCTGTGACGCAGTGTGTGCGGGCTGATCGACGGATCGAGGCCCACCTCGCGAAGGTACTTGTCCAGCTTCCGTCGAACCGATCGGCTCGACAGCCGCTGCGCGTGTTTGTTCAGGAACAACGGCTTGCTCCTGGCATTCGGATCGTTCCAAGTCGCCTGGAAGTGCGGATCCTTCTCGGCCAACTCGACGTAGGCCTGGATCGCGCCGACGGCGTGAGCGCCCAGCGGTACGAGGCGTTCCTTCTTACCTTTGCCGCGGACTTTCATCGAGCCGCCCGCAAGATCAAGATCGCCGACCTCGAGCGAGACCAGCTCGCTCACCCGGATACCGGTCGAGTAGAGCGTCTCGAGCATCGCGCGGTCGCGGCGGCCCAGCACATCGCTGTCGCTCGGCGCCGAGAGCAGACGCTCGATCTGTTCGATCGTGATCGCTTTGGGCAGACGCTTGGACTGCCTGGGTGTGCGGATGAGCGTCATCGGGTTCGTCGAGGTGTAGCCCGAACGAAGCGCCCACTTGTAGAAGCTGCGCAGCGTAGCAATCTTCCGTGCCATGGTGGCGGGGGAGTATTCCTTCTCGGCGAGGTGCTCAAGGAAGCCACGGATCAGCTCTGCGTCCGCGTTGCAGATGACGCCCGTGAGCGTCTGGGGTCCGACGCTCCCGGCCACACCGGGTGTCTGGCGTCGACGCATCTCGTCGGCCTCGGCCGCGGGGTTCGGGTCGATGCCCGTTTCGGCCATCAGGTGCTCGATGTACTGACGCAGGTCCGCGCCGTAGCACCGGGCGGTGTACGGGCTGAACCGGCGTTCATCGACCAGGTAGCTGCCGAAGCTGTCTGTAATCGGAAGTGAAGACATCGACCGAGCTCCTTCTCGCTGACTTGCGGGGCGTCATTGCCCCGAGGATTCCCAACTCAACTGCCCGGTGCACATCCCCCGGGCGGGGATGTCAGCGGGACGACCCTGGGCCGCGCGCCCGGGCGAGCCTGAGTCGCTCCTGATCGAGCAACCGGCCGACCGCGGCGTGCGCCACGAATTCCGTGTACAGAGGCATGCTCGCCAAATAAGTCTGCCACCCTCGGGCGGCCGTCGGATCGATCCGCCCCTGGGCGTACCGACGCACTTCGATCTGAATCGCGTGGTTCTTCCCGTCGAACACCTCGGATATCGAGGCCACGGGCGAATCCACGTACCGCGACGGCGCGGGCATCTGCGGATCGCGGACCGCGCCGCGGATCTCGTCGAGCTCAGGGCCGGCTGCGAAGACCGGGTTCCCCGCGTGCAGCGCCAGGGAGATCCCGAGCGTCGGCGGGTTGTACGGGTCGTACGCCGTCACCGTCCCAACGATCAGCCCGTCGACGTTCATCGCTTCCGCGAGCGCCTCCAGGTCGCTTGGACTGCTGATCTCGCGCATCCCAAGACCTCTCATCTCCGAGATGGTCCTGTTCAGCGGCAGGCACCGGATGCCGGGCACCGACGTGAGCGCGTTGGCGATCGCGTCGGAGACCTCTTCGGGCCTGAACACCGTTGTGCCGGACTCGTTCCGCAGCGGCGCAACCGCGAACAGCACGTCACCCCGAGAGGCGTCGTACGGCGAGCGGAGCACCGTGGGCGGTGTCAGTTCCGGACCCCGGGCGCACCCCACCAGTAATGTGAGCAGCGCGAGCCCGAGGCATGCGAGCATTTTCTCTGTACTTGTCATGGCGTCCTTGCCGCTCTGCGCCAGGCGTCCGTGCCGGGCTGACTTTCAATTCCAATCCGGTGACGGGCCGTTGGGCCCGCCGCCGGGACAGATGCGTTTACTCGACGCCGATCGGGACCAGACCGGGCGGGAAGTCCGCGAAGTCCGGGGTCTGGTTCTGATCCTGTGTGCGCGTTTGGTTCGTGTTGCGGGGCGACTGAGCCGTGCGGGGCGAACCGGGCAGGCCGACGTACGGCTCACCCGCGGCGATGACCGCCTTGCTCGCGCCGAGCGACCAGATGTTGTCCGTGCCCGAGCGGTTGGAGATGAAGTACACCTCGTTGTTGGCGCCCCAGGTCGGCATCAGGTTGATCGCGTCGTCGGCGGTCAGGTTCGTCGAACCCGTGCCGTCGATGTTTGTCATGCAGATGTCGGCACGCGCGGGCTGGCCGTTGCTTGTCGTCGCGGCGAGCGGGACGCTGGCGTACGCGACGCGCTTGCCGTCACGGCTCCAGCTCGGGTTGATGAGCGCGTGATCGGAGCTCGAGGCGAGCTCGGTGAGGTTGATGGTCTCGTTGCCGCCGACCAGATCAAGCGCCCAGACGCTGAAGAGGCGCGAGCCGCGTTCACGGGCGCGCTGGAAGACGATGCGGTCGCCGCCGTTCATGCCGGTGCCGCCCACGGGGCAGAACTCGGGGAACAGGCCGAAACCGATCTGGTGCTTGACCATCGGGTTGTTGACGTCGACGAGCCACATCTCCCAGCGCTGGCTCACCGGGCCGAGGCGCGAGTAGACAAGCTGCGAGCCGTCCGGGCTGAACGAGGGGTGCAGCTCGTGCGAGCTGTCGTCGGTGATCTGACGGGCCTGCCCACCCTCGGCGTCGATCAGATAGATGTTCCAATTGCCCTGGCGGTTGCTGGCGAACGCGATCATCCGGCCGTCGGGTGACAACGCGGGCATGACGTCGTGGCCCGGATCATTGGTGATCTGGCTCACGACACTGCTGTTGATGTGCTTGCGATAGATGTCCGCGGTCTCGCGGTGCTGCGTCGAGGCGAAGTAGACGTACTGGCCGTCCTCGGTGACGACCGGATCGAAGTCCGAGCCGTACGAGCTGAAGCTCACGCGGTGCAGATCGGCGGGGTCGTACGCGGCCGGGGCGTTGGGGTTGCCCTGCGTCATCGCGCGGCCGTTGATCGAGCCGAAAATGTCGATCGGGTTGCCCGTTCCAAACTCGCCGTCGGCGGCATAGTCCTCGGTCTCGGGCTGCTCAAACAGACCGTCCCAGATGGTCTGCTGCTCGTCCATCATCGTGACCTGGTACGTGTCGTCCGAACGGTTCGAGTTCTGCCGCTGGGCCTTGGCGAGAGGCTTGGCCTCGGCAGGGGTGGTGGACCACTCCGGGTTCTGGTCGTACGAGCATCCGCCGGCGAGGCCGGTGGCGGCGAGGAGGGTGATCACACCCAGGCGAAGGGTCGTGCCGGTATTCCGCATCTTGAAGCTCCGAGCAGCGGCCGGGTTCACGCCGGCCAGGTTCGAATGTGCATCCACATCACGCATCCGCTGCTCCGCAGCTCCCAAGGTCTTCGGGGCTTGTACGCCCTTTATCGGACGACTCGCAGGCCAACCATCGACCATCGCATCCCGCGACGATCAGCAAATCGGACCTTCGATGGTCCGAGTTGAGTTGGTCCCGAAAAGTCTGCGAGATTCACGCCCAGATGGGTAGTCCTTGCGCCCAAAACCAACACCGCCCGAACAGATCGGGCGGCATGGAGTTCGTGTAAAGACTGAATTGAACGCAAATTATGCAACACTTCGAGCGCCAGTCACCGCGGGGGAGTCCCCCGGGCGGACCCAGGGCCTCGCCGATCGGCGGGGCATCTCGGCCGAGCGAAGATGGTCCAGATAGAAGCGGAGTTGGTTATCCGAGAACTGATCGAGGAACGCCGCCGAGGCGGTCGGGTTCAGCTCGATGATCCGAGAGATCACCTGGGGCCGAACGAGCTCGGCCGACTCCTGGCTCGGTGCGATCTCGAACTTGGCGGGTTTGCGGTTCTCGGCGAGGTCATCGAATCCGAACAGCGTGTCCATCGGGCGGGGCTCCTGGGCGCAGGAAGGGCGAAATCCACATCACAGCGCCGGCTCCGCCGACTTGGGCACGACTTCGGTGAATCGACATCCCCCACATCAGCGTGTAATCATTGTCGGACCATGCACCGCACCCACCTCCTCCAAACGCGCAACCTTGGCACATCCCAGGGCGAGCCCCGGTTCACCTTCACACACGCCAACCCGCTCGCGCCCGATTTCGCGTCGGCAATCGAACCGAACACGCACACGGTCGCCTGGGCCGGGTGGTTCGACGAGGGCGCCGATCCCGCCGAGGCGAACTTCCCTTCCGACCACCGCCTCTGGACCACGGGACTCGACGAACTCCGTCAATCTCTCGCATCGCTCACTCCGGTCCTGGTGGAGCGTGACGCATACCTCTCTTTACGTCCCGCCTGCGGCCTGGTCCTGTCGGACCCGCACAGCGCCAGCGCCCTGCTCAAAGAGCCGCCGAGCGATCGGCTCCGGATCCTCGTCGACCCGGTCGCGATGCTCACCCCCGAGATGGCTTCGCACGCCGAGGACCATCTGCCCCGGATGCTCGACAAGCTCGGCAACTCCGAGGCCTGCACGGGGATCGTCCTTGCCGGGGGCGAAGCCGTGAGCGAGGACCGCATGGCCCACCGCCCGCTCGACACAAGCCGCGCATTCGACAACACGCTGCTCGACTCGTGGCGCGATTCGGCGTTCGCAGGCCGTGATGTGTTCGTGCTGACCGAGGCCTGCCGGGATCTGATCGAGCGCGTCAGGATCGCCTAAGCTACCCCTCAGGGAGACCACCATGACGACCAAGCTCGATCACCCGACCTTCGCCCGCCTCAAGAGCGCCTTCCCAAGCAAGAAGTTCCGCGCCACCGAATTCCGGGGCGACGCCACCCTTGTCGTCGAGCCGGGCGACCTGCACGAAGTCATGACCTTCCTCAAGAACGACGAAGAGTGCAAGTACAACTTCCTCTCCGACGTCCTCGGGATCGACTACGAGGGCTACCCCACCGAGATGCCCGGGCGGTTCGCGGTCGTCTACATCCTCTGCTCGTACGAGCTCGATCTGCGGTTCTTCGTCAAGACCTTCCTGAATCCCTCGATCCCGACCGACGGCATCGAGGAAGACTCGGCCCTCTACGTCGACAGCGTCACCGATCTCTGGGCCGGCGCCGAGTGGACCGAGCGCGAGGTCTTCGACATGTTCGGCATCCGCTTCAAGGGCCACCCGGACCTGCGCCGCATCCTGCTCTGGGAGCAGTTCCCAGCGCACCCGCTCCGCAAGGACTACCCCGTCAAGGGCCGAGGCGAGCGCGAGATGTACAAAGTCATCGATCGCACCGACGCGTAAGCAGTCGTTTGATCATGACGAGCCCCTCGCGCAAGCGAGGGGACTTTGTGTGGGTAGAGCTTTGAGTGTGTCCCCTCGCTTGCGCGAGGGGCTCGTTTGTTCTTGTTTTTGTAAGTTCATTATCTCGGAATACTGACCGGGTTGGGCCGGACGACCTCGATGCGCCCGGACCTCAGCGACCAGATCAGCTCGGCCGCCGTCACCGGCGCGGGCTGGGCCGGGTCGAAGAGCGTCACCCAGCCGCCGTTCTGCGCGGTCGCCCTTGCGGCCTGCGTCTCTGCGGCGTAGTTCAGCGCGTCGGCGATCATCTGCTGATTGCCCGACCTGGCCCAGACAGCGCCCGTAGCGAGCACGTTCTTGAGCTGGCTCTCGCCCGTGCCCGATGTCAGGTCGCCCGTCGGCGAATCCTCGGTGAAAGCCGCCTTCAGCGATTCGCACTCGAGTTCGGCGACCGCGCCGTCGCCCACCGGGCGGTGCACCATGCGGACGCGGTTCGTCATCGTCACCTCGCCCGACGGACGATCGAGCAGCAGCTCGCCCTCCCAGTCGAAGAGCGCCGAGCCACGCATCGTCGATGAGTCGGTCGATTCGATATCGACCTGCCTGTCGGAGACGACGAGCTTGCCGGGCGTCGGCACGCGGACGATGCCGCCGATGTTGTCCAGTTCGATCCGGTTGCCCAGGAGCGCCATCACCCGCGAGGGCTCCTCGTCGCCCACCTGCGTAAATCGCAGCGATTCGACCGAGGCCTCGCGATCATCCGCCCCGGTGATCTCGGCGCTGATGAGCTGGCGGTCGGCCCGTTCATCCAGCACCGCCGAACCGTCCGACGGCTGCACGAGCGCGAACAGCCGATCGCCCGCGAGCGTGTCGCGCGACAGCGCGCTCGGCGTCGAGACCGCGACGACCTCGCCCACGGCCTCAAGCATGCCCGTCTCGTCGGTGTAGCTCATCGAGCCGTTCCACTTCGCGGTCGCGATCGTCAGGACGCCGTCGTCATCCATGAGCGTGAACTCGCCCGGGCCTGGCACGACGATCGAACGGGCGCTGCCGTCGAGTGTGACCGAGCGGGCCGCGACCGACGCGCTGTTGGCGCCCACCCGCGCCGGCGTGCCCTCGACGAGCGCGTGCTCGGTGCCAAGTTCGGCCCGCAGCGAGTCGCCCTCGGCGAACGCGCCGTCGGCCCGCGTAAAGCGCACCGTCTCCGACGCCCGCGCCACCGTCACGCGGGGCTTGCCGTCCTCATCGGGCGCGAGATCGGCTTCGAGCAACCCGGCGGTGATGACCGCGTCGTCCTGCTCGCCCCGCACCTGCCCCGAAGCCGTCACGGTCCTGGGCTCGGAGCGCCCGCTCGACGTATCGAAGCGGACATCCAAGCGGTCGGCGTCGAGGCTGCCGCTGGCGGTGCGGGCGCGCACGCCGCCGGTCAGCACCGCGCGCTCGATGAGCGTCTTGTCGCCCGCAGCGAACCGTGTGTTGATCGAATCGGCGGACACCTCAGTGTCCGCGTCACGCATCACGACCGTGCCCGAGGCGATCGCCTGCTCGATCGAGCCGGTGATCCAGCCCTCTTCCGTGCGGAACACCACGTCGGCCTGCTCGTTCCATGTGAGGCTGCGTCCCGTGCCCGCTTCGGTCAGCACGCCCGCGCCCATCGCCTGCCCGATGCCCGTCGCCAGCCCGATCGTGAGCGACTCACCCATGATCGAGCCCGAGCCCTCGACGTCCAGCGTCGTCGGCTGCCCGTCGTACCCGGTCAGCGCCAAAATCTTGTTGGTGAACCCGTACTCGATCGCCGAAGACTCGCCGCTGGCAAGCAGGACCGAATCGCTGAACGTCACCTTGCCGCCCTGGTTCGACTCGAACCGCAGCGCGACGTCATCGCCCGAGCCGAGGGCAGCGGGGCGTTCGTCCATCGGGCGGACCACGGTGGGGCCCACGCATCGGAACAGCACGTCATCGCTCAGCTTCATATCCCGATCGCTCGGGATCTCGGGCTGACGCGAGGCGACCACCATCGACACGAGCGCCGCGTGCAGCCCGATCGGGTCGCTCACCCGCGTCGGCATCGACAGTGAGGCAATGCTGTTCGACGGGATCTCGTTGTTCACAAGGCGGATCCACACACGCGCCCGGTCCGCGTCGATCCGGCGCGAGGGCTGCTCCACATGCACCGAACTCTCGAACGTGACGGCATAGAACGTCTCGGGCCCCTCGGGCTCGACGGACGGGGTCGTCGCTTTGGGCTTCGCGTTTGCCTGTGATGGCTGGGCGACCGGCTTGGGATCCGCAGCGGGCTCTGGTTTCCTGCTGAGTTCCTGCGCACCCGGGCGGATCGTCGCCACGAGCGAGCCCGGGATCTCGAGCAGTTCCACTCGCTCATCGACTTCGTTGAACACCACGCGGAGGCCCGAACAGTCGGCATCGATCGACTCGCTCGCGATGAGCACGGTCTCGGTCGTCGAGAGTTCGCTCGCCACCGCGTCGAAGTCGAGCCAGTTGGTCGTGATGCGCACCGACGAGTCGCCCGCGATCGGCGCGGGCAGGGAGCCGTCAGACATCCGCTCGAATTGCAGGACCTCGACGTTCCCCGTGAATCGGCCAGATACCGGCTCACTTCCGATGTCCGGCATCAGAAACTCGGCCTTGTCCGAGCGGATGAACACGAGATTGTTATTGCCCAGGAGATACCACGCCCGAGGGCGATCGATCTCGACGAGATCAGAGTCTTTGACCGGGCTCAACCTCGCAAACTCGATGTCCCATGCTGTGCGCGACGGGTCGCCCCGATCCTTGAGTCGGACGCGGGCATTGGTTGTGTCGCCGAACTGGGGCTGGCCGTTGATCCGTGTGACGTCGTCGCCCGGCGCTGCGAGCAAGTCCGGCACATCCTCGGGCGCAAAGTCGTCGATCGCTTCACGCTTGGAGGGCCCCGAGCGCGTCGAGAAGATCAGAATGAATGAGACAAGGATGAGCGATACGCCAATCGCCACGAGCAACGCCGATCGGCTCGCACCCCGGCGCGTGGTCGTCAAGATTCGTTGAAGCTCGGTCCTCATAGGGTCATCGTATCGCGCAAGGGTGGGGCGGTCAGACGTCGTAGAACGCTACCGCACGCTCCATCAGCCCCTTGGCTGCCAGGATCATCTCGATCCCATCCCTGACCGCTCCGTGCCCGCCCGCATTCGCACTCACGAAGTCCGCGATCGCTCGCACCTCGTCCGAGGCGTCAGCCGGGCACATCGCCACACCCACACGCCTCAGGACAGGGAGATCGTTCCAATCGTCGCCAAATGCCGCCGCCTCATCGGCCTCGCAACCGACAGCCGCCAAGACCTCGGCCAACTTCACGCCCTTGTCCTTCACGCCCTGATGCAACTCCGTGATCCCGAGTTCCTTGCACCGCGCGATCAGCGAATCGCTCTTGCGTCCTGTGACCACCGCGACATGGAGGCCGAGCTTCATCCACACCGCGATGCCCAGCCCGTCTTTGATGTTGTACCGCTTCGTCTCGCGTCCTTCGCCGTCGAGGTGCACCGAGCCATCGGTCAGGCAGCCGTCGACGTCGAGGACGAGCAGGCGAACATTGGCGGGGTCGGCCTTGGGCATCGGGTTCGGGTCTCCGTCAATCGCGGACGAGCTTGAGCGCGATCAGGTCCTGCACGTCGAGCAGCCCCGCGGGTCGGCCCTGCGCATCGACCACCGGGATCTCGTCCTGACGCTTCTCGCGGAAAAGCGTGAGCGCGTCGCGGATGATCGCATCGTCACGCATCGTGCGCGGCGACTTCGTCATCACCTCCGCGATCGGCGTGTCGAGCGAGCCACCCTTGCCGAGCACGAGCCGTCGGAGATCGCCGTCGGTGAAGATGCCCGTCAGCTTGCCAGATGCTTTTTCGACGAGCAGCATCGCGCCCGGTCGCCGGCCCGTGTGGTTCTCCGCCTCTTTGAGCGCATCGCCCACACTCAGATGATCATCGATCAGCGGCAGGTTCTCGCCTGCCCTGAACCGCACGACATCCATCACGGGGCGCAGGAGCCCGCCGAGCGAGCCGCCCGGGTGACGCTTGGCAAAGTCAGCGTCGGTGAACCGGATCCGCCTCGCCGCCGCGATCGCCAGCGCATCACCGAGCGCCAGCGTGGCCGTGGTCGAACTCGTCGGCGCGGGCATGTCGCCCGCCTCGCGCCCAACCCCGATCGTGAGCGCCACGCTCGACACGCGTTCCAGACTCGACGGCTCGTCCCCGCCCGAGGTGATCGAGATCACGGGCAGGCCGTCCTGGCGGAGGATCGCGGCCAGGTTGACGACTTCCTCCGTCTCGCCCGACTTGCTGAGCGCGATGACGACGTCCTGCCTGCGGAATCTGCCCAGGTCGCCGTGGGTCGCCTCGGTCGGGTGGACCGGGTGCGAGGGCACGCCCAATGAAGCCAAAGTCGCCGAGATCTTGGCCCCGATGAGCCCGGACTTGCCCAGCCCCGAAACGAGGACGGTGCCGTCTTTTTGGGCACACCTCGCGATCAGCTCGACAGCCTCGCAGAACCGCTCATCGATCAGCGTCGCCGCGTGGTCGAGGGCTCGGGCCTCGTCGGTCAGGACGCTCCGGGCGAGTTCCAGCTCTTTGGAAGGCTCCGTCATCGCGGTAGCGTACACTCCACCCGACACATCGGCGAACATGCCAAGCGAAGCGGGAACAGGGAGGTCCACCGCATGGTCTCAGGCGAGTACACAGTCAAACTCGAGGAATTCCAGGGGCCGCTGGACCTGCTCCTGCACCTCATCCGCCGCGCCGAACTCGACCCGACCGAGATCTCCATCTCCACGATCACCGACCAGTATCTCACACACCTCGAGCGTGCCCAGCGGATCGACGTAGATGTGGGCAGCGAGTTCCTGGTGATGGCCGCCACACTCATGGAGATCAAGTCCCGCTCGCTCATGCCCCCCGAGGACCGGGCCCGCGCCGAGCGAGAGGCCCGCGATGAGGGCGACCCGAGGGCGAACCTCATCCGTCAGCTGCTCAGCTACCGCAAGTTCCGCGACGCCGCGGAGGAATTGGGCGATCGACGGGAGGCCTTCCAGAAACGCTGGCCCGCCGCCCGCATCGGCGTCGACAAAGACGCGCTGAAAGCCGTCATCGAGGAGTCCGCCGAGCAGGATCTTGAAGACCTCGACGTGCTCGACCTGGTCGAGTCGTTCGTCCGCATCGCGGCCGCGGTGAACTTCGAGCGTCTAGGTGAGCACCACGTGCTGTTCGACGACACGCCCATCGAGCTCCACGCCGCCGACCTGCTCGATCGCTTGGAGCGTCAGGCGAAGACCACCGGCTCAAAAAAGTTGACGACGCGCGAACTGTTCGAGGGAGCGTCTCGTCTCCAGATCGTGGGCCTGTTCCTGGCGATGCTCGAGTTGACGCGCCAGCGCAAGATCGAGGTCCAGCAAGATCCCGAGTCCGGCATCATCACGCTCAACGCGCGTGAGCCGAAGGATGCGGAGGATGTCGATGCGCTGGACAGGTCTGCCGCTGCTGGTGCTCGCGATGACGGGGTGCTCACACCCGAAGCCGTCGACAACGCCTGAGATTGAGCAGGCTTCTTCGCCCGATGTAGCTCAAATGCCCGATCAGCCCCTTTCGGACGAGCAAGTGCTCGCGTTGCTTGATCGGTACCACTATCGCATGACAGACCTGACTTCGGCGCGATGGTCGCCATTCTGGTGCAGTATCACACCGAAGAACAAACAGAGCACCGCTGACTCATCGGAGCACGGAAGGAAGGCGTACTTCCTCTGGTCGAACAAGCCCGGCGAGTACTACGACATCGCTGCGGATGAACTTGCTTCGGCACCGATCGGGATGACGCTTGTGAAGGAGTCATGGACACCCGCCGAGGGGGTCGAGGGCGTGTTATTTGATGTCTCTTCAGAGAACATCCGCTACACGACCGACCCCGAGGTCGAGGAGTGGGGGGAGCCTGCAATCGCCGAGCCCTACGGCCTGTTCGTACTGCACAAACTCGATCAATCGACCCCCAACACGGACAACGGATGGGTGTACGCCACGACGAACTTTGAGGGGACAGAAGTGATCGAGGTCGGGATGATCGATTCGTGCATCTCGTGCCACGAGTCGGCGCCGCACGATCGCCTGTACGGCGTGGTGACGGCGGACGACGATGTCCGCGAACACAAGCTCTACGAACTCAGGACAGCGAGCGAACGAGCGCTTCGAGTCGATCAATCCCCGCGTTGATCTGGTCCTCGCTGCACGCGAAGCTGATGCGGATGCATTTGTCGCCGCAGCCGCCGAAGTCCTCGCCCGGGACGACCGCCATCTTCTGATTCGCAAGCAACGCCTCGGCGAAGCTGAGCGCCGACGAAACCTGCGTGCCGTCGGGGGCCTTCTTGCCGAAGTGCGCCGAGACATCCGCGAAGACGTAGAACGCCCCCTCCGGGCTCGGGAACTCGAGGCCCGGGATCTCGCGCATCCGGCTCTCGATCAGCCTGGCCCGCTTGGCGAACGCCTCGGTCATCTTGGCGACCTCGGCGTCGCACTCGCCCGAGAGCGCAACCTCGATCGCGGGCATCAGGAAGGTCGCGATGCCGCTGGTCATCTGGCTCTGGATCTTGTCCATCGCGCCGATCAGTTCGAGCCCGAATGCGCCCGGGCACGCGGCGTACCCGATCCGCCACCCGGTCATCGCGTACGCCTTGCTCAGGCCGTTGACCGTGACCGTCCGGTCGGCGATCTCGGGGATCGAGCCGGGCGAGAGGTGCGTGCGACCTCCATAGAGGATCTTCTCGTAGATCTCGTCGGTCACCACGACCAGATTCGGCGCGACCGAGCCCGCCGCCTCGGCGACGACCTTGGCGAGGGCTCGGAGTTCGTCGGGCGAGTACATCGTGCCGCAGGGGTTCGAGGGGGAGTTGATGACCAACGCCCGCGAGCGGGGGGTAATGGCGGCCTTCAGCTGCTCGGGCGTGATCTTGAACCCTGAAGCGGCGTCGGTGGGGAGTTCGACGACCTTCCCGCCCGAGAGTTCGATCTGGGGGGCGTAGCTCACCCAGGCCGGGACGGGCAACAGCACTTCGTCGCCCTCGTTGAGCAGGGCCTGGAAGACGTTGTAGAGGCACTGCTTCCCGCCGACCCCGATCGCGACGTGCTTGGGGGTCAGGCCCTGGATCCCGTTCTCGGTCTCGAGCTTCCGGGCGACCGCGGCCCGTGCCCCGGGGGTGCCCAGGGTGGGGGCGTAGTGGGTCAGGCCCTTGTCCAGGGCGTCCTTGGCGGCCTTGCGGATGAGCTCCGGGGTGACAAAGTCCGGCTCACCCGCGGCGAAGGCCAGGACATCCGCCCCGGCTTCCTTCATCTGCCTCGCCCGCTGGGCGACGGCCAGCGTGGAGCTGGGTTTGAGCGATCCTGCACGCCTGGAAAGTCCGATCTGGCCCATGGCGCGGAGTGTAGCGGGCCCTAAGCGGAGGCCAAGCGTGGGGCGGTGTATACATGATTTCCCGGGGGGTTCGGGGCGTAATTCGACCTGTCGGCTGCGTTGATCATTTCTTGACCGGGCGCTACGCTCCTCCACGTGTGAGCGGGTGCTCGCCGACGGAGATGAACTGCACTATGGCCCTTTCCACCCAAACACGCGGCGAGATCGTGAGCGAGTTCCAGCGCGACGCCAAGGACACCGGCTCGCCCGAGGTCCAGATCGCGATGCTGACCAATCGCATCAAGCACCTCGCCTCCCACCTGCGCGACCACAAGCACGACCAGCACAGCCGCCGCGGCCTGATCCTCATGGTCGGCAAGCGCAACCGCCTGCTCCGCTACCTGCAGCGGACCAACGCGGACAGCTATCGCGAGCTGATCGGCAAGCTCGGGCTGCGTAAGTAAGACTGTTTGTTCTTCGAGGCCCATCGGTGAGATCCGGTGGGCCTCGTTTGTTATTGAGTTCGGCGCGTCGGAAGCCGTCTTCGAAGGCAGTCGGCAGGCCTCAGCTGGAATCCTCCTGAGCCCTGCCCTCTGCCCCCGGAGAAAGTTCGGCTCCCGGCGCTCCCAAGACATTCCAAGGTTTCCCGTGACGCGAGGCCCGAGGCAACGCTTTGGGCGCTCGATCTGCAGGGAAACGTCCGCCGCAACGACTGCGCGCGGGATGTACGCACAGGAGCGATCCATATGTCAGCAAGCCCACTCGGAACCCACCGCGTCGAGAAGGAAATCGGCGGCCGCACCATGGTCATCGAGACAGGCCGCGTCGCCAAGCAGGCGACCGCTGCCGTCTTCGTCACCTACGCCGACTCCACCATCATGGCGACCGTCATGCGCGCCGACCCACGCCCGGGTCTGGACTTCTTTCCGATGCAGGTCGATTACCGCGAGAAGCTCTCGGCCGGCGGCAAGTTCCCCGGCGGTTTCCGCAAGCGCGAGGGCGCGCCTTCCGAGAAGGAAATCCTCACCATGCGGATGATCGACAGGCCCATCCGCCCCCTCTTCCCCGACGGCTTCATCGACGAGGTCCAGATCCAGTGCTGGGTCATGAGTCACGACGGCGAGAACGACACCGACGTCCTCGCGGGCACCGCCGCCAGCGCTGCACTCGCCATCTCGAACGCTCCGTTCGAGGGCCCGACCGCGACCGTGCGCGTCGGCCGCATCTGGACCGATGACGGGCCCCAGTTCGTCATCAACCCGACGGGCAGCCAGATGGACTACTCGGACCTCGATCTCGTGCTCGCCGGTCACGCCGACGGCATCAACATGATCGAAGTCGGCGCCGCAGAGATCCCTGATGAAGAGATCCTCAAGGCGATCGAGTTCGGCTACGACTTCATCAAGCAGACGATCGATCTGATCAACGAGCTGGTTGCCAAGGTCGGCCAGGAGAAGACGATCAAGAACCCGCTGAACCTGCCCAGCGAAGAGATCGCCTCCAAGATCAAGTCGCTCTGCTACGACAAGCTCGTCGAGCTGCGACAGCTGCCGGGCAAGGCCGAGCGCAACGACGCGATCGCCGACTTCCGCAAGGAGATCATGAAGGCGAACTTCCCCGAGAATTTGGGCGGCACCGTCGCCGAGGCCGAGAAGAGCCGCGCCGATCTGCAGATGGCCAAGGAAGCCTTCCGCACGCTCGAGAAGAAGATCACCCGCAAGCTGATCGCCGAGAAGGGCATCCGCGCCGACGGCCGCAAGCCCCGCGAGATCCGCCCGCTCGAGATGGAAGTGGGCGTCTTCAAGCGGACCCACGGCTCGGCGCTCTTCCAGCGCGGCGAGACGCAGTCGCTCGTCACCGCGGTCCTTGGCACGGGCAAGGCCGAGCAGGTCGTCGACGGCCTGATGCCTGAGTACAGCAAGAAGTTCTACCTGCACTACAACTTCCCGCCCTTCTCGGTCGGCGAAGCGGGCCGCATCATGGGCCCGGGCCGCCGCGAGATCGGCCACGGCGCGCTCGCCGAGCGTTCACTCCAAGCGATTCTCCCAAGCCCCGAAACATTCCCCTACACCATCCGCCTCGTCTCCGACATCACCGAGTCCAACGGCTCGAGCTCGATGGCCTCGGTCTGCGGCGGGTGCCTGGCGCTCATGGACGCGGGCGTGCCGATCAGCAACACCTGCGCCGGCATCTCGGTCGGTCGCTTCACCGATGAGAACGATCAGAACGAGGTCTTCGTCACCGACATCCTGGGCGAGGAAGACTTCTTCGGCGACATGGACTTCAAGGTCTCCGGCACCCGCGAGGGCATCACCGGGATCCAGCTCGACCTCAAGGCCCGCGGCCTCTCGATCAAGCAGATCGAGACCATCTTCGAGCAGGCCAAACAGGGTCGCATCGAGCTCATCGAGGCGATGGAGAAGACCATCCCCGCGCCGCGACCCGAGATCAGCAAGTACGCCCCGGGCATGGAGTCGATCAAGATCGACCCCGACAAGATCGGCAAGCTCATCGGCCCGGGCGGCAAGATGATCCGCGGCTTGCAGGACAAGCACGGCGTCGAGATCGACGTCGAGGAAGACGGCACCGTCTTCATCTCCTCGACAGACATGGCCTCGCTCAAGGCCGCTCTCGCCGAGGTCGAGGCACTCTGCGAGACGATCAAGGTCGGCGCGGTCTACGAGGGCAAGGTCGTCAGCGTGAAGGACTTCGGCGCGTTCGTCGAGCTCGCCCCGGGCACCGACGGCATGTGCCACATCTCGGAGCTCGACGACGGGTACGTCGAGAAGGTCACGAATGTCGTGAACATCGGCGACACGATCCGCGTCAAGGTGATCAACGTCGACGATCAGGGCCGGATCAAGCTCAGCCGCAAGGCGCTCCTGAAGGAGGAGGCCGCAGCGGCCGGGGCTGGCGCAGCCGACGAAGGCGCCGAAAAGGGCGAGTAATTGCCCTGAGAGCGTTCACCCGTACGGGTGGTGCGAATCTGGAGAATTTTTGACGGGCCCCGGGAAACGCTCCCGGGGCCCGTTTGCTTGCGTCAGCGTGATTGACGAGAACTGTACATTTTTGGTACATTGGTCTGTCCGGCACAGGGGATCGGCCCCTTCGCCGGGAGGCACGGGCGGTGCTCAGTCCGCCAGGTCGGTGCCATTCTCTGGGGTATAGCCGGCTTCTCCGGCTTGGTCGCGGCCGATTCTCGTGCCGGTTCGCACCTTCAAACCCCGTGACATCGACGCGTGCGGTTTGGGGGGTTGCCGAATGTCTGAATCAACGGATGACATCGTCAGCGCACGCGGCGTGGTGAAATGGTTCGATTCCCGCAAAGGATTCGGCTTTGTGGTCGGTCCCGAGGGCCAGGACATCTTCATCCACTTCACCTGCATCGAAGGCGATGGGTTCAAGGCGCTCAAAGACGGCTCCACCGTCGAGTACGACGCCTCACACAGCGACAAGGGTTGGCGGGCCACTCGCGTTGTGCGCGACGACTCGGTCGAGGTCAATGTCGTTCCAAGGCGTGCCCACGCCCGTACCAGTCGGCAGTGATTTCCTCCCTATCCTGACGTGATGTCGAGCGAGGTTTCTCTGGTCATTGCGGGTAGTGCAGGTCTCGCCGCTGGAGCGGTGCTCACCGCGATGGTCTCGCACGCGCGCAGGCGCAAACAGGTCGCGTTGGTCCGGCGGGCCGAGCGAAGAGCCAGATCGGCCGAGCGTCTCGCCGAACTCGGCTCGATGACCAGCGGCCTCGCCCACGAGATCAAGAACCCCCTCTCGACGATCGGCCTCAACATCCAGCTCTTGGCCGAGGCGCTCGCCGAGCTGCAGGGCAACGACGAAGAACGCGGCCGGCTCGAACGCCGCGTCGGCACGCTCCAGCGCGAGATCGAGAGACTCAGGGACATCCTCACCGACTTCCTCGACTTTGCCGGCGAGAAGAAGCTCGCGCCCGCACCGACCGATCTCAACGCGATGATCGATGAGCTCGCGGATTTCTTCCACCCGCAGGCCGAGCGCCAGCGTGTGCGGATATTCGTGACGCCAGCATCGCAACGAGTCGAGGCATTGGTCGATGGGCCGCTCATCAAGCAGGCTGTACTGAACCTGCTGCTCAACGCCCTCCAGGCGATGGGCGATGCAGAGAGGCCCGGCACCCGCGAGATCTACATGCGGACGGAACTGGGCGAGGACGACGGGCACCCGGTCGCCAGGCTGCGCGTGGCCGACACCGGGCCCGGCATGGACGAGGCGACGACCCAGCGGATCTTCACGCCCTATTTCACGACCAAGTCGGGCGGCACGGGGCTCGGGCTGCCCACCTCGCGGCGCATCGTCGAGGAGCACGGCGGCCGAATCGAGGTCCACTCCGAACTCGGGCGGGGCACCGAGTTCACGCTCGTCCTACCCGTGCCGGAAACGCCTGAGTAGCGATCACTCGAACGTGACGTCCTTGATCAGCGTGCGGACGTGCCAGAGTTCGGGGAAGAACTGCTGCTCGATGATCCGCTTGAGGTAGCTGACGCCCGCTGTGCCCCCGGTGCCGGTCTTGTAGCCGATGATCCGCTCGACGGTCTTCATGTGCCGGAAGCGCCAGAGGGTGAAGGCTTCCTCGACGTCGATGAGCTTCTCGCACATCTCGTACTCATCCCAATAGTCGGCCGGGTTCTCGTAGATCGTGCAGATGGCCTTGGTCACGTCTTCCGACATCTCGTAGGGCTTGGTCCAGTCGCGTTCGGTGTGCGAGGCGGGGATCGGCAGGCCCTTTCGGCCCAGGTATCGCAGGAATTCGTCGTAGATGCTCGGCGCCTCAAGCGTGGCCTTGAGGTCCGCGAATTCAGCGGGCTTCTTCTCGTGCATCTGGAGCATGCGCTCGGACTTGTTGCCCATCAGGAACTCGATCGTGCGGTACTGCGGGCTCTGGAAGCCGCTGGCCGAGCCGAGCACATGACGGAACTGCGCGTACTCCGAGGGCGTCAGCGTCGCGAGCACCGACCACTGATTGAGCAGCTGCGTCTGGATGTGCTTGATGCGCGCCAGGATCTTGAAGCAGCTCTCGAGTTCGTCCGCCTGGATGAACGCCATCGCGGCCCGCATCTCGTGGATGACCAGCTTCATCCACAGCTCCGAGGTCTGGTGCTGGATGATGAAGAGCATCTCGTCGTGGTGGGGCGGATCCGAGAGCTCGGTCTGCGCATTGAGCAGCACGTCAAGGCGAAGGTAATCGGCGTAGTTGTCGGCTCGTTTCATCGTTCCCTCCGCGCTACGCAACCCTAGGGCTGGGTCTGGCGCGGAGAGGTATCGTTGCGGAAGACCGCGGCGGAGGCGTCAGTGTCGCGTGCGGGTGTGTAGCCGGGCTGACGGTTGGCGTAGAACCAGTCGCGCATCGTCGAGCCGCAGCCGACAGACGCGAAGGCCGCGGCTCCCAACAGGGCGATGATCGAGATGGACCGGAAACGCTTCACCAAACCTCCCCCGGCCGGCCTGGAAGTGGCCGACACACCTCTACCCTGCAATCCAGAACCGGTCGCTGGGGACGTTTTGTGACACCTCGGCAAGGAAATGCCCGAATTTGGGTCTGGATGGGCGGGTCGGGGCGGTTTGACCGGGCCCGAGGCGGGATTACCATCCCCTCGTTCCCGGACCGGGATCGCCCCGCTGGGCCCCACAGGAGTCTTCGATGATCGAGATCGCGATGAGCACGCTGGCCTGCCCGAAGAGGACGCTCGCCGAGGCGGTCGCGATCGCCGAGGCCGCCGGGTGCGACGGCATCGAGCTCCGCACCGGGGGCGTCCGGGCCCTCGAGCTCGCCTGCGACCCCTTCCTCTCCGACGAGTCCAAGACCCGGGGCCTGCTTGAAGTCGCGGGCCTCAAGGCGACCTGTCTAGCGACGGGTGTGAAGTTCGACTCGGTCGTCTTTCCGCCGGTGGTGGGCTACCTCTTCGACACCGAGGCCGAGGTGCGTCAGGCCAAGCGTGCGATCGACCTCGCTGCTCAGCTCGACTGTCCGATGGTCCGGGTGTTCGGCTTCGAGAAGCAGGGGCGCGAGACTTACAAGGCCGCGTTCAAGCGGATCGCCGGGCGTCTCAGGCTCGCCTGCGACCACGCCCGCAACACGGGCACGATGGTCGTCGTCGAGAACGGCGGCGACTTCTCGACCGCCGAGCAGCTCGCCGAGCTCGTGGGCGCGGTCGACACCACGCTCATCGGCGCGTCCTACGACGTCGCCCTTGGACACGTCGCGGGCGACACGCCCGAGCAGATGACCGGCTTCCTTCGCAGCAAGCTGCGGCTTGTCCGCGTCAAGGACCGAGGCGACGACCAGCCCGTGCAGGTGGGTGACGGCGAGATCCCGGTCGAGCCCTTCGTGCGTCAGCTCGAGCGGAGCCGCTGGTCAGGCCCAGTGGTGTTCGAGTGGGAGGCCGCGTGGTACGAGGGGCTCGTGCCGATCGAGGAGGTGCTCCCGATCGCGGTGCGCAGGCTCTGCGACTGGGCGGGCCTGACCAAGGGCGCGATGGCGGTCGCCTGAGCCAGAGACTGGAGGCCGAGCGATGGCCGGCGCTCCGGGCGCGACGCAATGGATTCTCGACGAATGCAAACGCCAGGGCTTCGCGCTCGCCGGCGTTTGTGAGGCTGCGCCGCCGACGAGGCAGGCCGAGTTCCGTGAGTGGCTCGATGCCGGCAAGCACGGCGAGATGGCCTACCTCGAAGAGCAGTACGAATCGTGGTGCGACCCGAACTCCGTCTGGGACGGCGCGCAGTCGGTTGTCATGGTCGCCGACCTCTACGCCTCGCGCGACGACGGGCCCGATGAGATCGATCCGAGGCGGGGCAGGCTCGCACGGTACGCCCGGGGCAAGGACTACCACCGCGTGATGAAGCAGCGCCTGCACAACGTGTGCGACGCCGCCCGCGTGAAGTGGCCCGGGCAGGCGTTCCGCTCGTTCGTCGACACGGTGCCCATCAACGAGCGCGAGCTGGCGGCCAAGGCGGGCCTGGGGTGGTTCGCCAAGCACACGCTCGTGATCAACCCGCGGCTCGGGTCGTGGATGCTGCTCGGCGGGTTTCTGACGACGCTCAAACTCCGTCCGCTGCCTGATCAGCCGGTGTACGACGACCACTGCGGCAGCTGCACGCGCTGCATCGACGCCTGCCCGACGAAGGCGATTTCGCCCTACAGCGTCGATGCGCGCAGGTGCATCAGCTACCTGACCATCGAGCACGATTCGGACATCGATCCGCAACTGGCGCACAACATGGGCGACTGGATCGCCGGCTGCGACATCTGCCAGGAGGTCTGCCCGCACAACTCGCCAAGGCCCGGCCAGCCGAGCGATGAGCCCCGCGCGTCGTACCGCTCGGGCGAGAGTTCGTTCGATCTGCTGAGCGTTCTGAACTGGGACAGGGATGCGCGGCAGGAGGCGCTCAAGACGAGCCCGCTCAAGCGGATCAAGCTGGAGCAGTTCCGCCGGAACGCCGCGATCGCCGCGGGCAATGCTCTCAAGAAGCAGGAACTCCCGGAGCTGCAAGCAATGTTGCAGGAGATCGCCTCGGACGATTCAGAGCCCGATCAGCTCAGGCGGGCTGCGCAAGAGGCCTTGGGCGGTCCTCGCTCCCCGTAAAGAACTTGGCGGCGAGCAGGATCGCCACCCCCGCGGGGATGTAGCGTTCGTCGCGAACAAAGAAACCCATGAAGAAGAAGGGCGAGGCGAGCACGATCGCGATGATTGTCACAAGCGTGCTCCGTTGCGTGCGTGTGCGCAGGCAGCGGCCTCGGACGTTCCAGACGTTGAGATAGACGTAGGTTGGGAAGATGAGGCCGTAGAAGGTGAGGAAGGCACGGTAGATGATCTCGCCCGAGGTCATATCGAACCAATTGGTGATTGTCGCGGGCCATTCGGGCCTTATACCCGCCAGCAGACCAAGGCAGACGACCATGATCGTTACAAACTGGTGCCATGCGAACAGGCCCGGGCGTGTGCGTTCGTTTGGGAGGAACTCGCGTCGGTGCACGCCTGTGGTAAAGAGCATCTGAGTGAGGAAGTGTGCAGCTAGAAGCAGTCCCACGATTGGGATCGTGTTGCGGGCGAACGTATCGGGGTCACGATCGGTGAGCACGGCGATCGGACCTGCATAGAGCACGGTGAGCACGATCATCGAGAAAAAGAACACACCGAACCCGAGCCCGAATGCCACACGCGAGGCCGATGGGGTTGGTGATGATCGACGGGCACGGTGGAAGGTGAGGTCGAGATACGGACAGAACAGAAACCCGAAGATGCTCGCGGGCGCGAGCCAGAGGACGTCCTTCGAGAATGGTACAGCGGGGAGCTGCTCGCTCGGTGTCGGTTCGAGAGGTTGCTTGATGACCAGCACAAGCAGAAGCAACGCCGAGACGATCCAGACGACGATGGCTTGTACATGGAGCGACTTGTCCCCCTCACCGAATGACTGCGCAGTCATCAGCAGCGCCGCGATTGCAACCACGATAATCGGGTTCCAGTTCGACCATCCGAGCGTGAAGGCCGCGAAGCCAAAGAGCCAGGCGATCCAGAACTCGTGAAAGAAGATCGTCACCCGCGAGAACATGACCGCCGCGGGTCGGTGATCTCCCACCAGTCTCCGGCTCGACTCGGGCGACTTGAGCACCCAGCCCATTGCCGCCGCTCCGACGACGTTGGGCACGGCGAACACGACGTACCCCCAGAACCCGAGGTCGCGGATGAGCAGGGCGGGCAGGAACATCCCGATGCACCACGTCCACGAGCAGCCGAGGTAGACGGCCCATCCGGTGGGGCCCAGCGATCGGGGAGGCGTTTTGGGCATCGGTGGGCAGTCTAGGGGACTCCGTGGCCCGTGAAGGGGGTGAGAAGATGGGGAACTCTCCTTGCGTGGGCACAGAATTGTGCTAGGTTGGGGGTGCCGGCGTTTCTGCCGGATGCGTTCCGAGTCAGGCGAGTGGGTGGAGTTCCGAGTGGGTTTACGCACGAAGTCTTTGGGTGTCTGTGTCCTCGGTCTCGGCGGGCTACTGGCCTGCGGTGTCGCGGGGGCTCAGGAGAACTTCACCCGGAACATCCTCCTCACCGGCTACTGGCCCCAGACCAACAACATGCTCCGCGCGTTCTCGACCAATCCGGACCAGAATCCGGGCGGCTGGATCGGTGAGAACTGGAACAACACCGGGTACAACATCTACGCCTTCTTCCCCGAGTTCCCGGGCCAGACCGGTCCGAACTGGGGCAAGGGCGAGGGCGACTTCGAGGTCGACTACCAGGACACCAGCGCCGACTGGGCGCGGATCCTGCCCGAGATCAACCCGCTGGCGATCATGACCTTCAGCCGAGGGGCTGCGGGCAGCAACTGGGAGATCGAGGGCCAGCTCCAGATGCACGACACACGGGGCTGGCTTGCGGATTACGACGGCGTGCGTCGCCCGACCGAGGATATGCCGATCTTCCAATCGCTCGTGCCCGATGAGTGGTACCAGAGCTCGCTGCCGACGAACGCCATCATGGACGCAGTGAACGATGCAGGCATCGGCGTGGACGCCTTCATCGACAACAACGGGGGCGGGCGGTTCCTGTCCGAATTCATCGGGCTTCACAGCCTGATGCACAAGATGAACAACGACTCAGCCGACGCGCAATTCCGCACGTTCGCGGCTGGTCACATCCATGTCGGCATCGACACGACGCTCGAGGCGGCCGAGGCCGCGACCGAGATCTCGTTGAATCAGCTGACCGGGTATCTCGACACTGTGATTCCGTCGCCGCCCGGGGGGGCGGTGTTCATTGCACTGAGTGCGACGGCCATCGTGCGACGCCGACGATAACTGGCGTCAGCTTTTGCCGAAGGACCATGGCTTGGAGGAGGGCCGTGGTCCTTCGGCTTTTTTTATGTTGAATCGAATTAAGGCAAACGTCCCCGGCTCTTCTGGTGGAGCTTGGGTGTGGCGTGGAAGATCGCGGTTGCTCGGCCGACGCGTTTTTCTTTCTCGACGACCTCTTCGACCTCGGGCTGCTCGAGTTTCTTCTTGCGCTTCTTGCGGTCGCGCGGGTCGCTGATGGCCTGGTAGATATCGAGCTGCACGGTCGCGTCGAACTCGCCGCCCTCTTTGACGAGCGCAGCGATGTCGGTCTTGGGGCGGATTTTGTAGATCGCGGGACCGAGGCAGGGGCGGAGGAAGCGGTATTCGAGGTTCTTGCAGACGACGGTGTAGTCCCCGCCGCAGAACCCGAAGACGTACATCCCGCCGGCGATCTCGGTGTTGCCCAGCAGGGCGGCTCCGGCCATCGCGTTGTACCAGTTCTTGTTGATCTTGCGGAATGGGAGCACGGCCTGGAAGGTGTCGCCGTCGAGGCGGCGCATCGTGATCCCGCTGCGGAACGCGTAGGGCAGGAAGATCATCGAGCAGACGCGGTGCCAGAAGTTGTTGCGTGTGCTGAGGCGGCTGATGAAGGCCTCGATGCGGTCCATGAAGGTCCGCTTGGCGGGCTTGGCCTCGCCCGCGCGGACATGCCCGGGCGCTCGCGGCGCCAGCTCGTGCTTGTCGCTCTTGGCGACGACGGGCTCGGATTGAACTGCATGCTCGCTCACGGCTGTCAGATGGTAGGGAACCTCACCAGCCCTGGCCGGTCAGGCCCGTCTGGGTGAGCTCGAACCAGCCCCGAGAGCCCTGACCGACCGTGAACACCGGGTTTCCGGGGTCGTGGTCGAGGACGAGGTGCCAGTTGCCAGCTGCGGCCTCGCTCAGGAACCAGTGCTTGGTCAGCATGCTCGTGTAGGGCTCGACGTCGTATCCGAGGCTGTAGGCCTGCCCCAGGTGGTGGTGGGTGGGCATCACGTCGGGCGTGAAGACCATCGTCCGGCCCTCGGTGTCCTCGAACATGATCGCTTGCTGGCCCCAGGTGTGCCCGGGGACGAGAAAGACGAATAGCCCCGGCGCGATCTCGGTCCGGCGGTTGCGGACGGGCGAGGTGGGGGTGTCGTCGCGGTGGGGGCGCTGGTCGTGCGGGAAGGGGATCGGGCTCTCGACGAGCCGGAGCCGCGGCCTCTCGCCTGCCAGCGGGATCTCCAGCGGCAGCAGATGGTCGCGGTAGTACGTCCGCGTCATGACCGCGTCGTTGGCGATCGCGTCGTTCCACTCCTGACGCTGCGCGACGACCTCAGCGTTGGGGAACGTAAAGCAGACCTCGTTCTGATCGCCCGAGGCCTCGCCCTTGCCGGCGATCCAGTCGGGGGTCTCGGAGCCCCGCGCCCGTCGCGTCAGCCCGCCCGCGTGGTCGAAGTGCAGGTGGCTCACGACCGCCGTGTTCACATCGGCGGGGTCGACGCCCGCGTCCTGGACGGCGTGCTCAATCGTCCGCCCGTCGAGGCCGAAGATCTCGGACATCTTCGCGTCGAGCTTGTCGCCCGTGCCTGCCTCAATGAGGATGGTTCGCCCGCCGCCGCGGAGCAGCAGGGCGTTGTGCCAGAGCGTGATGCGGTTGCGGTCGTCGGTCTCGATGGTGCGAGACCAGACGCTGCGCGGGATGATGCCGAACATGCCGCCGCCGTCGAGCAGGAATCGCCCGGCACGGAGCAGCGTCCAGTCATACCGTACCTTGGTCGCCATGCGTCAAGGGTAGTCGCAGTGGGGCCAGAGAGACGGAGAACGCCATGCTCATGCCCATCGAGATCGCCCGGATGGAAGAGGCCCGCCAGGCCCGTGCCGTGGTTGAGGTCGTTCCCGAGTTCGAGCGCATCATGGGGGGCGCGATGACGTTTCTCGAGCCCGGCTCGTGGGCGAACCAGGCCTGCGGCATCGCGCTTTCGGGGCCTGTGACCAACGACGAGATCGACCGCTTCGTCACGTTCTACGAGAGTCGGGGTGTGGAGCCGCGGGCCGAGGTCGCGCAGTTCGCAGACCCGACGCTTGTCGCGGGCCTTGGCAAGCGGGGCTTCGGCCTGCGACAGTTCGAGACCGTGCTCGCAAGGCTCATCGACCCGAGCGAGGATGTGATGGCCTCGATGCCCGGTGATTGGCCGACCGATAACAAGGGGAGCGAACTCGTGATCGAGCGCGTCGACCCGAGCGACGAGGCGATGGTGCTCGAATCGCTACGCGTGGCGATGTCGGGATTCATGCCCGAGGGTTATACGCCCAGTGCGGGCGAGATCGAGATGCACCGCAAGATCGTTGCGCACCCGCACAGCGACTACCTCGTCGCGAAGTTCGGAGGCGTTGTCGTCGGCGCGGGCGGGGCGGAGTACCCGCGGGACGCGGAGATTCCGGTCGCGGTTCTGTTCGGCGTGAGCGTGCTGAACGAGTTCCGCAGGCGAGGCGTGCAGCAGGCGCTCATCCTGCACCGCGTCAAGAGGGCACAGGAGAAGGGCGCCAAGGTCGCGGTGATCCACTCGCTGCCCGGCGCATCCACGGACCGCAACGCGATGCGTCTCGGGTTCGCGCCGTGCTATACGAAGGTGGTGCTGGCCAAGCGGGGCGAGGGGCTCGTGCCCTCGCCTTGAGTTTGAGGGTGCCACGGCTTGTCTTGCAAGCCGTGGCACCCATCAAGAGATCCGGGCAACATATGCGACGATATTGAGGATGAGCATGACCGCGAGATAGATCAGAATCCCGAGGAAGAACCAGCGGTGCAGATTCTTCCATGAGATCGGCCAGAAGTAGCCGGCCTGCTGATCGGAGGTCTGATGTCGTGCGGTTTGCTCGGCGATTTCATCGACCGGTTCGCCGACGTCCACCTCGTCCCAGTCCAGGTCCACCGACTCCTCGCGGTTCGACTTGATGAGCTGTCGGGCCCGATCGAGATCCTCGTGTTTCACGTGGATGAGGTACGGGTTGATGATCCGGGGCGCGTCCCACTGGAGCGTCTGGTTGGCGGTGTCGAAGACGAACGCCTCGACGCCCGACTCGCGCAGCATGGACGCGACGATGTGCGCCTCGGCCGGGCCGGAGGCATCGGTGACGGGCACGAGATCCTGAGGCGAAGCCATGCGGGCAGTGTACCATCACTTCATGTGCGGGCGGTACGCGTATTTCTACAAGCTGAGCCAGGTGCTCCGGCTCATCGACAGCGGCTGGACGACCGAGCAGGCATTCGATGCGATCTTCAACGTCGCGCCGACGATGAAGGCTCCGGTCATCCTGATCGGCAAGGACGGCACTCCCGGCGTGACACGCCTCACGTGGGGGCTCGTGCCGAGCTGGGCCGAGGATCCGTCGGTGGGCGCGAAGATGTTCAACGCCCGCAGCGAAACCATCCGCGAGAAGCCGGCCTACCGCGAGGCGTTCGAGCGACGGCGCTGCGTCGTGCCGATCAGCGGGTTCTACGAATGGGAAACCCTGCGCGAACTCAAGCGCAAGAAGCCGTGGTATGTCGCGCCCGAGGACGGCTCGATCATGCTGCTGGCGGGCGTGTGGGAGCGATGGACCGCGGGCGATGCGCGGCTCGACACGTTCTCGATCGTGACGACCGAGGCCTGCGGGCGTATGTCCGAGATCCACGAACGCTCGCCCGTCATGCTGCGGGATGTCGAGTGGAACACATGGATTCGCGGCAAGCCCGACGAGGCAATCGCGCTCTGCGAGCCGCGCGAGCCGGACGATCTGCGCTTCACGCCTGTGTCGACTCGAGTGGGCAACATCAGGAACAACGACCCGTCCCTCGTCGAATGCGTTGAGCACGAAGCCGGGGATCAACTGGGCTTGTTCTAACTCCGCGCGGGGGCGAGCAGGGATTCCGGGTTCTCGAGGAGCTTGATGATCTCGGCGAGTGCGAGGGCCGCGGTGGCGCCGTCGACGACGCGGTGGTCGCAGGCGAGGCTGAGGGGGAGCAGCATGCCCACGCGGAACATGCCGTTCTTGACGACCATGCCCTCGCGCCCTCGCCCGGCGGCCAGGATGCCGACCTCGGGGTAGTTGATGATCGGCGTCGCGAACCGGCCCGCATGGCTTCCCACGTTGCTGAGCGTGAACGTCGAGCCCATGAGCTCGTCGCGCCCGATCGAGCGGTCGCGTGCGGCCCGCGCGACACGCGCGACCTCGCGTCCGATCTCAAGGACACCGAGCGCGTCGCAGTCGCGGATGACCGGCACCATGAGCCCGCTGTCTGTGTCGGCCGCGATGCCCAGGTGCACCGCGCGGTGCTGGACGATCTGCTCGTTGGCATCGTCGACGTTCGCGTTGAGCGCCCGGAACTCGTCACGGCTGAGCACGCTGCAGATGGCGCTTGCGACGAAGGGCAGAGGGCTGACCTTCTCGCCCGAGGCGGCCGAGAGCTTCTTGCGGAGGGCGTTCAGGTCGGTGATGTCCGCCTCGTCCATGACAGTGAAGTGGACGGCGTTGTTCACCGAGTGACGCAAACGCTCGGCGATCTTGCGACGCACGCCGCGGAACGGGATCGCGACGGTCTCCTGCCCCGCGGGGATGGGTGTGATCTCGCGCTTGGGCGCGGGAGCTGGCGTGTCGTAGACGGGCATCGTTTCGCGGCGAGCAGGCGCCGAGGCTGGGCGCACCCGGCCGTTGCCCGATGCGGCGCTCTCGATGTCCTTCTTGGTGATGCGGCCGCCGAGGCCCGTGCCGACGACGGTGTTGATGTCGATGCCCGCGTCGCGCGCCATACGCCGGACGGCGGGGGTGGCCAGCGCCTTGCCGTCGGCTGCGGAGATGCCCACGAGGTCGTCGCCAACCTTGCCGACGACGGTGCCCTGGTCTTTCTCTTCGGCAGAGGCTGCGGGTTCTGCGGCCTTGGGCGCGGGTGCTTCGGCTTTCGGCGCCGCGGCGGGGGCGCTGCCACCCTCGTAGATGACGAAGGGGTCGCCCACCAGGATCTTGTCGCCAGGATTGCCGCGGAGTTCCTTGATCACGCCCTTGCGGGGCGAGGGGATCTCGGCGAGCGCCTTGTCGGTCTCGACCTCGGCCATGTCCTGGCCCTCCTCGACGGTGTCGCCGACAGAGACGAGCCACTTGACGAGCTCGGCCTCTTGCAGGCCCTCGCCGATGTCGGGCAGGAGGAAGACGTTCGGATCGGATGAGACTTTGCCGGCCATGGTGGTTCTCGCTTCGCTCGAACGGGCACTAGGCACAAGGCACTAGGCACAAGGATCGAGTTCTCTGTCTTCTGTCTTCACGAGTGCCTGATGCCTCGTGCCTAATGCCTCTCAGTACGCCAACGTTTCCCGGATCGCCAGGCCCACTCGCTTGGCGTTCACAAGATACTCGTTCTCGAGCTTGTAATACGGCATGAGCGTGTCGAAGCCCGTGACGCGCTGGACCGGGGCTTCGAGATGCAGGAAGCACCGCTCCTGCACGCGGCTGGAGATCTCGGCGCCCAGGCCACACGTCATCGCGGCCTCGTGCACGACCACGCAGCGCCCGGTTTTCTCGACGCTGGCAGCGATCGTGTCCATATCGAACGGGTCGATCGTGCGCAGGTCGATCAGCTCGATCGAGACGTCATCGGGCGCGTTGTCGAGCGCCTCGATGCACTGGAAGAGGCTGGCGCCCCAGGTGACGACGGTCAGGTCGTCGCCCTCGCTGACGACTTTGGCCTCGCCGATCGGGATGGTGTACTCGTCCTCGGGGACCTCTTCGCGGAAGCTGCGGTAGACGCGCTTGGGCTCGAAGAAGATCACGGGATCCGGGTCGCGGATCGCGCTGATGAGCAGGCCCTTGGCGTCGTAGGGGGTCGTGGGCATGACGACCTTGATGCCGGGCGAGTGGGCGTAGATCGCTTCGGGCGAATCGGAGTGGAGTTCGGGGGCGTGGATGCCCCCGCCGACAGGGACGCGGATGGTGAGCGGGACTGTGATCGCGCCGCGGCTGCGTGAACGCGAACGGGCGGCGTGGTTGACGATCTGGTCGTAAGCCGGCCCGAGGAAGCCCTCGAACTGGATCTCGGGCACGGGGCGCAGCCCGTTCATCGCCATGCCGATGGCGGTGCCGATGATGCCCGACTCGGCCAGCGGCGTGTCGATGACGCGCTCGTCGCCGAACTGGGCGTGGAGTCCTTCGGTGACGCGGAACACGCCGCCGTTGGGCCCGACGTCTTCGCCGAGGATGATGACGCGGTCGTCCTTTGCCATCTCCTGCTGGAGGGCGAGGTTGATCGCTTGAACAAGGTTGAGTGTGGCCATGATGAGTTCTCAAAGGGCACTAGGCACTAGGCATAAGGCACTAGGTCTAGCACGCGGGATGTCTCTGGTCGTTTGTCTCTTTCTTATGCCTGATGCCCAGTGCCTAATGCCTCACCCTTGAGGCCGACTTGGCTCGGGTCCTTGCCGAGGCTGCTGGTGCGCATCGTCTCACGCTGGGTGATGAGTTCCGCGTGCGGCTCGGCGTACATCGCGTTGAAGATGCTGTCGACCTCGGGCTTGCTCACACCCTCGGCGGTCGCGACGACTTCCTTGACGATCGTCTTGGCCCGCTCCTGGAGCGTGTCGTCCTTGGCCTGGTCCCAGAGCTTGCGGGCTTCGAGATACTTCCGCGTGCGGATGAGCGGGTCCCGGGCTATCCACGCCTCGACCTCGGCTGGGTCGCGGTATCGCCTCGCGTCGTCGGCGGTTGTGTGATCGCCGAGGCGGTAGGTCACGCACTCGATGAACGAGGGGCCCTCGCCCTTGCGGGCACGCGCCACGGCTTCGTCCATCGCATACTTGACGGCGAAGATGTCGTTGCCGTCGACGCGGACGGTGGGCATGCCGTAGGCAAGCGCCTTCTGGGCGACGGTTTCGGAGTTCATCTGCTTGGCGCGGGGCACGCTGATGGCCCACGAGTTGTTCTGGTTGATGAAGATGACGGGTGACTTGAGGACCGAGGCGAAGTTCATGGCTTCGTGGAAGTCGCCCTCGCTCGTGGCGCCGTCGCCGAAGTAGGTGGCGACGACGTTCTTGGTGCCGCGGATCTTCTCGGCGTACCCGATGCCCGCGGCGTGGAGCATGTGCGTGCCGATGGGCACCGAGAGCGGGGTCATCTTGACGTTCTCGGGGATCTGGCTGCCGCGCTCGTCGCCCATCCAGTACTGGAGGACGTAGTGCATGGGCAGGCCCATCATGAAGAGCGCCGCGTTCTCGCGGTAGCTGGGCACGACCCAGTCCTGGCCCGGGGTGAGCGCGAGCGCCGTGCCCACGGCCGCGGCCTCCTGGCCCTTGTTCTGCGGGTAGGTGCCCATGCGCCCCGAGCGTTGGAGCTTGAAGGCGAACTCGTCGAGGTGTCGGCAGACGGTCATCCGCTCGTACAGGTCGAGCGCCTGCTCGTCGGTGATCAGCCCCTTGCCGAGCTTCTCGTCGAAGTTGCCCTTCTCATCGAGGATCGAGACGTACTCGATGGTGGCTGTGTATGCGGTGGTTTTCGGCATGACTTTGCGTCCTCGTGTCTGCTTTTGCTCAGGCGTGGGCGTGCTTGTCGCCGGGGAACTTCTTGATCGCTTCGTCGCGGGGCGTGCGGCCCTTGCCGCGCATGTCGGTCGGGGTCTTCTCGGGGATGATGAAGAGCTCGGTCGGGAGCGTCTGGTTGTGCTTCATCGCGGCATCGGCTGCGGCTTCCATCGACTCGTCGGCGTTGCGGTAGCCGGCGCGGAAGAACGCCTCGATGTCGAGCTCGGCGAGGTCGAAGAAGTGGATCGCCGCGGCCTTGTCGCGTGCGAACTCCTCGCCCCCGTTGCTGCCGTGCAGGCGGATGTCGCGGTCGAGCTTGCTGAGCGTGCAGGCCCAGGCGTGGAGCTGGATCGCCGCCAGCGCGAGGCGCGACTGGGGCACCTGGAGCTTGATCATCTCGACGTCGTACTTCTTGGACATCTGCTTGAACTGGTAGGTGAACTCGCTGATCTTCTTGGAGAGTCGGTCGGCGTAGGGGCGGAGCGAGGGGTGGACGTTCTTGATGTCCGGGCCCTTGCGGCGGACACCGAGGAACACCTCCATGCCAAGCGGGATGGCCTTGGCGAGGAAGGCGGGCTTGAAGATGTTCTTCTTGGCGTTGTCGCGCATGCCGAGCATCCACTCGCCCAGCTGCTTGCCGCCGTAGCCGAAGATGAACGACCACATGAGGTCGTTTGATCCCTCGACGATGGTGTTGATGCGCGAGTCGCGGAAGATGCGTTCGATCTCGTTCTCGGTCATGTACGACTCGCCGCCCATGATCTGCATGGCATCGTTGACGACGCGCCAGCCCATCTCTGAGCAGAAGACCTTGCAGATGGCCGTCTCGACCATGATGTCCTCGTCGTGTCGGTCGAGCATGCCGGTGGTCATGTAGAGCACCGCGTCCATGGCGTAGGTGAGTGCGGCCATGTGGGCGATGTGCTCGCGGACGAGCTGCTTGTCGTCGAGCGGGTCGCCGAACTGGTAGCGGGTGTGGGCCCACTTGATGCCCTGGTCCATCGCTCGCTTGGCGCCGCCCGTCATGCCGGCGCTGAGCGTGCAGCGGCCGTAGTTGAGGCAGGTGAGGGCGACGTTGAGGCCCTTGCCTTCTTTGTGGAGGAGGTTCTCGGCGGGGACCTTGACGTTGGTGAGCTTGATGCGTGCCTGCCAGGTGCCGCGGATGCCGCACTTCGAGCGGTTCTTCTCGAAGATGTCGATGCCATCCATATCGGGCGTGCAGATGAGGGCGGTGACCTTGTCCTTGCCGTCGGGCATTTTCTGCTTGCTCATGACGGTGAAGACGCCGGCCAGTGCGCCGGAGGTGGACCACTTCTTCTCGCCGTTGAGCGTGAAGTAGGAGCCGTCCGCGGACTTCTCGGAGCGTGTTTCCTGTCCGCCGGCGTCGCAGCCGACGTTGGGCTCGCTGAGGCAGAAGGCGCTGAGCTTCTCACGTGCGACGATGGGGAGCCAGCGCTTCTTCTGTTCTTCGGTGCCGAAGAGCATGATGGCCTTGCATCCGATCGACTGGTGGGCGCTGACCATGACAGCCGTGGAGCCGCAGTACTTGCCGATCATCTCGAGGACGCGGTTATAGCTTGTGATGCCAAAGCCGAGCCCGCCGTACTCGACGGGGACGGTGCACCCGAGGGCGCCCATCTTGAAGAGGCGCTCGACGACCCACTCGGGGATCTCTTCGTGCTGGTCGATCTCGATCGAGGGGTGTTCGTTGCGGAGGTACTCCTCGAGTTCGGCCAGGAGCTGGTCGCAGCGGGCGGTTTCCTCGGCGCTCGACTCGGGGTAGGGCAGCACGAGGTCGTCGCGGAATCGGCCCCAGAAGAGGTTTTTGGCGAAGCCCATCGTCTCGGGCTCGGCGCCTAGCAGCGCCTCGGCCTCTTCGAGGGTCTTGCGGTCCTTCTCGCTGAGGCCCTTCATGTCCTTGAGATCTGCCATCTCGCTGTCCTTCCTGCCTGACCGGTGGCCCGCGCTCCGCGGGGTTGTGATTGAAAGATCGAAGGCTCGCACCGGGGTCGGTGCACGCTTCCGTTCGTGAATTCTGTTATGCCTTCTTCGCGCTGCGCTCGAAGAACTGCTGAATCGCCTGTTTGCCCGCCGGCTGGTTGCGCAGACGCACGAGGTGCTCCTGCTCGACCTGCAAAGCGGCGGCCCAGCCCTTGGCCAGGCCCGTGTCGATCGCCTCGCACACCGCCAGGCCCTGGGGGCTCGTGATCTCGGGTCGTACCGCGTCGAGCGCTTCAAGCACTTTGGCGGCGAAGGGCTTGCACCCGATCCATCGGCTCGGCGTGCCCGAATGGCGCGTGATCTTGGGCTGGGCGCGGATCCACGCGCGAGCAGTCTCGATCAAGTCGCCCTGCGTCGGCGCGATCTCATCGAAGAGCCCAGCCTCGCACGCCTCGTCGAACATGAATGGCTTGCCTTCGGCTGTCATCTTGATGGCCCTCGCGGGATCCATCCGAGCAGGAAGCAGGTTCGTGCCGCCCCAGCCGGGGCAGATCGCAAGGCCCGCTTCAGGAAGACCGACGGGGTAGGGCTTGGAGTCGGGCGGGCAGGCGATGAGCCCGTCGCAGTGCATCGCCAGTTCGAGCCCGCCGCCGAGCGTGGCGGCGTGGATCGCGGCCGCGGTGGGGTAGGGCAGATCGCAGTGCATGGCGTAGACGCGGCTGGCGTACTGGAGGTACTTGTGGAGCTGGTCGTTATCGAGCTGGGCGATGGCCGAGAGGTCGGCCCCGGCGACGAAGGCTCGCGGTGCCGCAGAGGCCAGGATGAGTCCCTCGGCGTTCTGCGGAAGCGTTTTCAGTGTGGTTTCGAGCCTCTGAACGAGGTCGTGGTCGAGGACCACGACGGGGCGGTCACCTTGGTCGAGCCAGAGGGTGACAATGCCGGGCGTCTGCCCGGTGCGCTCGGTTTCGAGGCGGAAGGGATCCATCGCGGTCATTGTATACAGCTCGTCTCGATCCGTCTGCGTGTTGACAGAGCGTGGCCCGCGTCATCCTCGGCGGGTGTGACGTTCGTTCTTCTCGGACGCTGAAGTCTACGGGCTGATTGCGGGCCGGTCTGAGGCCCGGCCTGTCACTTCGCCAGTTACTTGGCGACTTCGAGGTAGGCAGCCAGGATGTCCCGGGCGGCTTCGAGGTCGCCCCTGTCGCACATCTCGGTGACGGTGTGGATGTAGCGTGTCCCGACGGTGATGCCCACGGCTTTGGCGCCCGAGGCGGCCTGCTGGGCGGCGGCGCCGTCTTGGCCGCCCGCGGCGAGGATCGAGCGTTGGAACTTGATCTTCTTCTTCTCGGCGATCGACTGGATCTCGCTGGTCAGCGCGCGATCGGAGATGAACGAGCCGTCCTTGATATGGAGCGCGAAGCCCTTGCCCTGGACGGAGACGCACTCCTGCCTGGGCACGCCCGGGGTGTCGCAGGCGAGCGTGACGTCGAGTCCGAGGCCGATGTCGGGGCGGACGGCGTAAGAGGAGGTCTTGGCGCCGCGGAGGCCGACCTCTTCCTGGACGGTGAACGAGACAACGATCTCGGTCGCGTGGCCTTTCTTGGCCTTGTCGAGCTGGCGGATGGACTCGATGCCGAGCCAGCAGGCGACGCGGTTGTCGAGGGCCTTGGAGACGAGCTTGTCGCCCATCTCGCGGAAGGGCTCGTCCATGACGATGTAGTCGCCGACCTGGATCTTCTTCTTGACCTCGGCTGCGGGCATGCCGGTGTCGATGAAGAACTCGGGGATCTCGGGGACCTTCTTGCGGTCGTCGGCGGAGGCGATGTGGACGGGCTTGCCGCCGGGGTTCATGACGGCGTGGAAGTCGCCGTGCTCGGTGCAGACGAGGACACGCCTGGAGAAGAGGTTGCGTGTGTCGAAGCCGCCGGCGTTGTTGACCCAGAGGAAGCCGTCGTCGTCGACGTGTGAGACGTAGAAGCCGATCTCGTCCATGTGACAGAGCAGCATGACGACCTTGGGGTCTTTGGCGTTCGTGGGTTTGTTGTCCTTGCCGCGGGGTTTGCGACGGCAGATGAGCGAGCCCATTGCGTCGGTTTCGACGGAGTCGAAGAGTCCCTTGATTTCCTTCTCGATGAGTGCGCGGACGCGCTCTTCTCGCCCGGGGACGCCGGGGGTTTCACACAGACGGGCGAGCAGATCGACGTTCATTCGGCACACTCCTTTAGAGGTAGATGGATTGGGGGACCCCCTGAGCGGGAGTGTAGGGCCCGGGGCGGGCGTGGTTCCGGGGATCAGGGAATCGGCACGGATCTGCCTAGGGTTGGGTCTATGGCCAACCCCTCACCGCTTCGTGCCGAGCTGCTTCGTCGAAACGCCGAGCTGGCGCCGTATGGCCCGCCCGACGCGGGGGTGGAGGTGGCGCAGACGCTCGGGCCGGTCGAGCTGGAGTACGCGGCCCTTCGCAAGAATTGCGTGCTGATCGACCAGCCCCATCGCGGCACGGTGCAAATGACAGGCACGGACCGCATCGAGTTTCTGAACCGGATGCTGACGCAGGAACTCAAGCCGCTCGACGGCGGGGCGATGAAGTGGGCCGAGAGCTTCTGGCTCAGCCGCAAGGGTCGGATCGACGCGGATGTGCGGGTGATCGGGTTCGGCGACCGTGTGCTGTTCGACGTGGACGTGCACCAGGCGGCGCACTTCGTGGCGACGCTCGACGCGTACATCTTCGCCGAGGACGCGGTGCTGAAGGATGTGTCGCAGTCGATGCACCGCGTGGCGCTGATCGGGCCGAAGTCGGCACGGCTGCTCGAGCTCGCGGCCGGCGAGACGAAGGCAGGCAAGGCGGCGCACGAGATCGAGAGCGGCGAGACGTGTGAGGTCGTGATCGCGGGCAGGGCGGTCTATTTCGATCGCAGCGACGCGGTGGGCGTGCCGGCGTTTGGGCTGGTGATGAGCAAAGACGACGCCGAGGCGGTGTACACACGCCTGTGCGAACTCGGCATGCCGGACGGGCAGGACGAGATCGGTCAGGAGAACGCGGGCCTGAATCGGGGCGAAGGCACTGGCATGGAAATCGGCCTGCGCGTCGCGGGTTGGCACGCGTACAACATCGCGCGGATCGAGGCGGGCGAGCCAGTGTTCAACCTGGATTTCGGCACGACGAGCCTGCCGGGCGAAACGGGCGTGATGCATCGGCGTGTGTCGTTCAAGAAGGGCTGCTACCTCGGGCAGGAGATCGTGGCGAGGATGGATGCGCTCGGTCACCCGAAGCAGACCGTCGTGGCGCTCCGCGTGGGCAGCTCGCCCGACGACCCGCAGCCCGTGACGGGGTCGGAATTGGTCGCGGCGGGTCAGGTGGTCGGAGCCGTCACAAGCTCGACCGTCAGCCCGATGCTGGGCGGTCAGGTGATATGCCTCGCGTCGGTGCGTTGGGACTTCCACGAGCCGGGCACGAACATGGTCGTTCGGACAGACGAGGGCGAGGTCGCGGCGGTGATTCAGGAAGGGCTCAAGTTCTTGCGAACTTGAGAAATCGCCAAAGAGCAAATGGCCAGATGGCCAAAGAAGACCATTCCGAATCTGGCCTTCTGGCTATCTGCTATCTGGCCCTTTCTGCTACACGATCGTCGCGTGCTCGACGGGCCTGCGGTAGACGAGTTCGACATCGTCGCCGACGCGTTTCACGCTCATGAGCCGGAAGTTGCGTCCGCCCGAGAGCGTGGGCACGGTGCGACCCGAGGCAGCCGCTTTGGCCTGCTCGTCGCCGAGCAGCATCGGGGCGATGTAGACGATGGCTTCGTCGATCAGGTCGAACTCGAAGAACGATCCGAGCAGGCCCGGGCCGCACTCGATGAGTGCGTTGGTGACGTCGTAGGTCTCGACGAGTTGTCTGAGCATGACGTCAAGGTCGAGGCGCCGGCTGTCGGAGCGGACGCCCATGATCTCGACGCCCATCGCTTCGAGTGCGTCTCGGCGTGGCTTGAGGAACGCGCCGGACTTCAGTTCGTTGGCGCAGCACGCCGTCACCGGAACCTCTCGCGCGGTCTGCACGAGTTTCGACGTGATCGGGAGGTCGAGGTCGGTGTCGATGATGACGCGCCTCGGCTCTCGTCTTGGAGTGCGACCGACGCGAGCGGTCAGCAACGGGTCGTCGACGGTCGCCGTGCCGAGGCCCGTGATGATCGCGTCCATGCGTTCGCGCAGGCGGTGCACACGCGAGCGTGATCGGCTGGAGCTGATCCACTGGCTCTGCCCGGTGCGCGTCGCGACGCGCCCGTCGACGGTCTGCGCCCACTTGGCGACGACCCAGGGCATGCCGGTCTGGATGCGCTTGCAGAACGGGTCGGAGACATGGATCGCGGCCTGCGAGAGCTCGCACAGCTCGGCTTGGATGCCCGCAGCTTGCAGCAGCTTGCATCCACCGGCCGAGATCGCATGCGGGTCGTGGCGAGCGAAGAGCACACGCGCGATGCCGGCCTCGATGAGCGCCTCCGTGCAGGGCGGCTGCTTGCCGTGGTGACAGCAGGGTTCGAGTGTCACATAGGCGGTCGCGTCCCTGACGTCGTTGCCCCGGAGCTTTGCGTTGGCAAGCGCCTCGCGCTCGGCGTGCAGCCCGCCAAATCTCTGATGGTGCCCGATGCCGAGGACGGTGTCGTCCCTGGCGATCACACATCCGACGAGCGGGTTGGGCTCGACGCGTCCGCCTGCGCGCCAGGCCGCGCGTGCAGCAAGCTCGAGGAAGCGTTTGACGCGTTCGCTCTCTGTCGCGTTCATTTGCGCCTAGCCTTGAGCCGGTTCTGGGCGTCCTCGGTGGCAAGGACCGACGCCGAGAGCTTAGCGGCTTCGAGCAGGATGTCGAGGTCGTTCGAGCCGTCGAGCGTATTGAGGAGTTTCTTCGTCGCGCCGAGCGCCTCGCGCCCACCCGTGGCGAGCGTGTTCGTGAGTTTTCGCACCGCACCGTCGAGTTCATCGCGCGTTTCGACCGTGCTCGACACGATCCCGAACTCGAATGCGGTAGCTCCGGACATCAGGCCGCCCGAGAGCAGAACCTGGCGGGCCTTGCCCGGGCCGATCTTGCGGACGAGCCACGGCGCGACGACCGCGGGGCAGAGGCCAAGGTCGACCTCGGGGAAGCCGAGCTTGGCGTCGGCGTGCGTGATCGCAAGGTCACAGACCGTCACGAGCCCGCACCCGCCACCGATTGCAGCCCCATTGACGCGTCCGACCACAACCATCGGGAGCAGGCGAATTCGATGCGTCAGACGCGCGAGCGATTCGAGGAGTTGCACCGGGAGCGTGGGGTCGTCCTCGATGATGACTTCCTTGAGGTCCATGCCCGCGCAGAAGCTCCGACCAGCGCCGGTCACAACGAGAACGGTGGGGGCGCTGTCCGATCGCGCCAGTGATTCGACCTCGTCCATGCATCTGTGCGCATCGGTGAGCATCGCTATCGACAACGCGTTGTGCGCGTCGGGACGGTTGAAGGTGAGCGTGGTGATGGGGCCTGCGATGGTGAGTGTGGCAAGGTCGGGCACGGGGCGTTCCTTCTTTAGAGATCGAGCTGGGCGAGGAGGCGTTGTTCTTCTTCGCCGCCGGTGAGAGCGAGGGAGGCATCGAGCGCAAGGCGGAAAGCCTCGCCGTCGTCCGTGCCCTCGAGCTGATTGAGCAGACTTTTCGTCGCTGCGTATGCATGGGACGGCTTGTCTGCGAGGTTCGCCGCAATCGAGATCGCTTTGTCGCGTACGTCTTCGCGTAAGTCGACGAGTTCGTGCACAAGGCTCTTGGCGTGTGCAGCTTCGCCCGAGACGAGTTCGGGCACAAGCAGCATCTCCCGGCTCGTACCCGTGGTCACGTTGTACGACAAAAACGGCGCACTGACCGCGGGCGAGACGCCGATCTTCGTGACGGGATAACCGAGCTTGGCGTGGATGTCCGAAACAACAACGTCGCCACCGCCGAGCAGGGCACACCCGCCGGCGATCGCTGCGCCGTGGGCCGCGATGACGACGGGCTTCTCGGTCCGGCGCATGATCGTGCAGGCCCGGCTCAGCCTGGTGAGCAGCTTGCGCATCGTCTCGCCGCTCGGGTCGTCCTTGCAGAGCGAGAGGTCGAACCCCGCGCAGAAGAGCTTGCCCTCGCCCGCCAGCACCACTGCGTCGTGCGTTTTCGGCGCCTCTTCGAGCGCCGTGCAGAGCGCAGCCAGCATGTCCGGCGTCAGCGCGTTGCGCTTCTCGGGGCGATCGAGCAGCACCACCGCGATCGATCTGCCGTCGCGTTCGATCGTCTCGGTGCGGATCACGCCGGCGCTCCCGCGGTGATCTCCTGCGCCACGCGCGACGCCTCGGCGAGCTTCTCGAGGTCCACGCCCGTCTCGTAGCCGGCGTCGTGGATCGTGCGCACGAGCAGGTTCGTCGCGATGTTCCCCGGCGCTCGGCTTGTCTCGGTGGAGGCGTACGGGCACCCGCCCAGGCCCGCCGCCGAGCCGTCGAAGGACCGGATCCCCATCGCCAGGGCCACCCGCACGCACTCGGCGGCCCTGCCGAACGTGTCGTGCAGATGCAGGACGAGCCTGGCCGGGTCGATCTCACTCGTCACACACGCCAGGAGCGCCGCCATCGTCTCGGTGCACCCGGCGCCGATCGTGTCGCCGAGGTCGATCTCGTCGACGCCGAGCTCTTCGAGTTGTTTGCACACCGCGAGCACCGCCTCGGGCGTCACAACACCCTCGAAGGGGCACGCGATGATGCACGAGACGTAGCCGCGCACCGCCAGGCCGTGGTCGCGCGCCGTCGGCACGATCGGGCGGAAGCGTTCGATCGTCTCGGCGATCGTCGCGTTGGTGTTCTTCCGGCTGAACGTCTCGCTCGCCGCGGCAAAGACGCTCGCCTTGTCGATCAGCTTCATGCCGACCGATTCATTCGCCGCCAGCAGCGCCTGCATGCCCTTCTCGTTGGGCACCAAGGCACTCATCGAGAGCCCGAGCGGCTTGGATCGCGTCACCAGCTTGCAGAGTTCCGCAGCATCCCCAAGCTGCGGCACCCACCTGGGGCTCACGAAGCTCGTCACCTCGATCTCGTCGACGCCCGTCAGGCTGAGCGCCCGCACGAGCCGCGCCTTGTCCTCGGTCGGGATCGACGAGCCGTCCGCGCGCAGGGGCTCGTTCTGCAGCCCGTCCCGGGGCGAAACATCGGTGATCCGCACACGCTCAGCCATCGGGGCATGGTATGGCAACGGGGGCGTCGGCAGGCTCAGATCCGCTCGGCCTCGTTCGTCAGCTCGCCCCGCGGCGCATCTCCCGTGTTCACCACGCCCACCGGCTCGAAGAGCATCACCGCGCAGGGCTCGGCCTGGGCCACCGGGCGGTGCTCTACACCCCGCGGCACCACGAGCATGTCGCCCACGCCCATCACGACCGATCCATCCCGGAACTCCATCCGCAGACGCCCCTCCAGGACGTAGAACAGCTCGTCCGCCTCGTCGTGCTTGTGCCACACGAACGCCCCCGAGAGCCGGGCGAGCTTCACCTCCTGCCCGTTGAGCGAAGCGACGATCTTGGGCGACCAGCACTCGGAGAAGCTGGCGAGCTTGGTGGGGATGTGGGTGGGGTGCATGCGGCAGTGTAGGATTCAGGAGTTCATTCCGAAGGGTGCCGATGCGTTCTCCGATCACATCTGATGATTTCGTCTCAACATTCCAACTCGACGATGAGAAGTTTACTGCTTACTCAGCCGTTTCTCCGAAGTTGATATTTCTTGCCAGCAGGCCTGACTTGTGGGCATTTCTCGCAGCGCCAATATTGATCATTATCGCGTGGAAGTTTTCGGGTGGTCCGAAGTACTCACCTGAGTTTCTATATGCTCTCGCTTTGTGGAGCCTCATTCAATCCATTTACCGAATTACGAAACGGGTCACGGCATTGCATTCGTCCAAGCGATACGAACTCTCTCGGCACGAACTTGATGACTTGATGAGTCGGGACGAAGCATCAGAAGGTTCATCCGGCTTGTATCAAGGCTGGGTGAGGGTGTACGTCAAGCCAATGCCGATGGTCAAAGCACCCCCAAAGGTTCTCCCTGTCGAGCGCAGTCTCTACTTGCTTCGAGACAACCAAGTCGTTCGGGTGTTGGCTCGATCCAGCGGAGATTCGTTGAACGAAGCAAAGGCAGAACTCGCCAAACTCGGGCTGCAAACTCAAGTAGATGAGGCTGAGAGAGACGTCGTTCTCCCATAACTTCGCCGGGTGTCACGATCTTGGGCGACCAGTACTCTGGCAAGCCGTGGCACCCAGAGGTGTATTCGAACCCGGTTCACGAATTGCGAAATTGTGCTATTCCATTCGGAGAAATCTCAACCTTGCACTCTCGGCAACGCCACCAACCATCTTCGCCAGTGTCGCTGGGAAACGCGTATTTACCACAGTTTGGGCAGACATTTGATTCGAGAGAGCGCAAGGCGAGTTCTTGGAGTTTCTGTTGATTCTTATTTCTACTGGAATCGTTTGTTGATTTATAAAGCCAAACCGCGCCGGCGATGATCAACGCGCACATGAGAATGAAGCCTGCTGTAGTGCCGTAGATGATGAACAGGAGGATGCCAACAATCGCGGCGCCACCGGGGAACAAGAGTGACAGCGAAAGGCATCCAAGCGCAAAAGTGCCAGCAGAGCCATCATGCTTAGCCTTCCACTGCCGGTGGTAGGCTTTGGGGTCGTCAAACGACATAATTCGTCTCAGATAGCCCCTCATCCACCTTCCGCTTGAACTCCTCGTACCCCTTCCGCCCCATCAGCCCGAACGTTGCGCGCTTGCCGAGTTCGACGGCGGGCTGGTCGTAGGCGTCGATGTTCAGCATCAGGCCCGCGTAGGCCGTGGCGATCTGCCAGAGCATGATGAACTCGCCGATGTGGTGCTCGTCGATCTTGGGGAATCTGATCGTGTAGTTGGGCCTCTGGCTCTCATTGAGGGCGTACTCCGTCGCCCGCTTCTCAGCGATCAAGAGCTCGCGCAGGGTCGAGCCCTCGAGGTATTCGAGGTTCGCCACGCCCAGGCCCGTCGGGATGGGGCCGGTGACTGGTTTCTCGGGGGGTCCGAAGCTGTCGACCTCGAGGAAGCCGATGACCTTGTCGTTGGGGCCCTCGCGGTAGAGCTGGACCTGCGAGTGCTGGTCGGTCGTGCCGAGCGCTTTGATGGGGGTGAAGCCGGCGAAGACCTCGTCGCCCGTGAGGTCCTTCTCCTTGCCCAGGCTCTCGGCCCAGAGCTGGCGGTACCAGTCGGCCATCAGGTAGAGGGCGTTGGCGTAGGGCATCATGACGTGGTTGGGCTTGCCCTTGCGCGTGCCGAGTTCGACGAGCAGCGTCGCGAGCATGGCCGCCGGGTTCTTGGCGAGCTCTTCGCTCGCGCAGCGCTGGTCCATCGCGTGAGCGCCGTCGAGGAGCGCCTCGATATCGATGCCGCACATCGCGGCACTGAAGAGGCCCACGGGGCTGAGGACACTGAACCGCCCGCCCACGCCCTCGGGCACGGGGAGCGTGACGAATCCCTCGGCGTCGCAGATCTGGCGCATCGTCCCCTTCTCGGGGTCGGTGATCGCGACGATGTTCTTTGCGTAGTTCGCGCCCAGCTCGCGCTTGAGCAGATCGCGGATGATCATGAATTGGCTGGCGGTCTCGGCCGTCTCGCCCGACTTGCTCACGACGTTGAAGACCGTCCGCTCGAGCCCGCCGGTGGATTTGCAGAAGTCGAGCACGGCCGCGACGTTCGCCGGGTCGACGTTGTCGAGGACGAAGAGCCTCGGGCCGTTGCGTTGGTTGTCCGGGCACAGGTTCCAGGTCGGCGCGTTCAGGGCGAACTGGAGTGCGATGTTGCCCAGAGCCGAGCCCCCGATCCCGAGCACGACGAGGTTCGAGATCCGTGGTCGGAGTTGCTCGACGAGGGATTTGATGGGCTGGACGTGGTCCGCCCGCATGGAGCCATGCGCCAGCTCCCGCCAGCGTTCCCAGCCCGTGCCCCGGGTCTGGGCGAGCTTTCGGGTCATGGCGGCGGCCCCCGTGGCGAGCTCGCCCTTGGGGTCCAGACGATCCGGGTCGAGGCCGTGAGAGCCGACGCGGATGGACAGGCAGTTGGCGTAATCGATGGTGAGCATGCGTCAAGCGTATGTTCTACCTCGGCATCCCGCACCAGACGCGGGGGCGGCTGGCCGATAGAGTCGCCACACGCCCTGTATACGGAGCCCGCTTCGATGGTCCACCCCTGGCACGACGTCACCCCCGGCATTCAGGGGCTCGAACTCCCCCGGAACTTCCGCGCGATCATCGAGATCCCCAAGGGCTCCAGCAACAAGTACGAGCTCGACAAGTCCACGGGCATGATCAAGCTCGATCGGGTCCTCTCGTCGGCGGTTTACTACCCCGCCAACTACGGCTTCGTGCCCCAGACCCTCGCCGAGGACAACGACCCCCTCGACGTGCTCGTCTTCTGCACCGAGAAGATCCCCAGCCTCTGCCTCTGCGACGCCCGGGCGATCGGCGTGATGACCATGATCGACGACGGCGAGCCCGACCACAAGATCGTGGCGGTGCTCTGCAACGACCCCGAGTTTGCCGACTTTCACAAGGCCAGCGACTTCTCGCAGTACTCGATCCGGATGATGCGACGGTTCTTCGAGGACTACAAGACCCTGGAGGGCAAGGAGGTCGAGGTGGACGAGATCATGCCCGCCGAGGTGGCGGATGCCATCATCGAGGACGCCCTGGCGCGGTACTCGGCGGTGCGTCGGACCGGTGGGATCACGGGTCTCCTGGCTTAAGAAGTCTCGTGGAGGAGGCTTCCAGCCTCCGTTCGGTGCCACCACGCATCTCCGATGCGTGGTGCTCATGATGTGGCACGCACCACCGATCGGAGATGGGTGGTGGCACCGTGTGGGGCTCGTTTGGATGCCCTGTGGCCCAATGAGCTACCCTACCGGCAATGCTGCGGGACATCGCCAACGTGCTCATCAGTGAGGAACGGATCCGGGACCGCGTCCACGCCATCGGTGCGGATCTGGCCGGCGAATTCTCACGCATCGAGGAAGACGAAAGCTCGCTCGTCCTGATGCCCGTGATGACCGGGGCGATGGTGTTCGCGGCCGACCTCATCCGCCAGCTGCCCTTCAAGCTCAAGCTCGAACTCGTCGCGGTCTCCAGCTACCCGGGCAAGTCGATGGCCTCCAAGGGCGCGATGATGGCCAGCGATTTGCCCAAGGATCTTGAGGGCAAGCACGTCCTGATCATCGATGACATCCTCGACTCGGGCAGTACGATCGCGGTCCTGAAGTCGCTCATCGAGGAGCAGAACCCCGCGAGCGTGAAGGTCTGCGTCCTGCTGGAGAAGATCCGCAAGGATGGCCCGCCCATCGCCAAGGCCGACTACGTGGGCTTTGAGATCCCCGACGAGTTCGTCGTGGGCTACGGGCTCGACTACGACGGCTACTACCGCAACCACCCCGAGATCGTCACGCTCCACGAAGACGCGCTCTGACATGGACGCCCGGCGGATCACGCAGAAGCGCATCACCACACCCGAGCGCACGGACTCGGGCAGCGCGCTGCGGATCGATCTGTCGGAGGGTGAAGAGGTGATCCTGGTTGTGTCGCCGCACTGGTTGTATGTGCTAATCGATCGTTTCGGTGTGCTGCTGTTCGTGCTTGTCGCGGGCGCACTCGTCTGGATCTTCACCGCCGGGCTGCTGCCGAAGATCGCAGCGGTGCTGCTCGTACTCGGGTGGATCCTGTGGCAATTCGCCGAACGGGCGTCGCGACGGTATGTGCTGACTTCGAGGCGCGTCGTCTCGATCGCCGGGCTCTTGCGCCAGAAGGTGGTCGATGCGCCGATCGCGAACGTGCGCCAGGTGACGATGTACAAATCAATCCCGGAACGCATTCTGGGCCTGGGTACGCTCGGCTTTGCGACCGCGGGCACCGGGGGGCAGGACGTCGTCTGGCGACTCATCGACCGCCCGGGCGAGCGGTTTACCGAGGCGAGGCGCTGGATTGACAGCCCGCCGCGCAGGGAGGGAGCCGAATGAGCGAACCTGTGGTCATCGGGCTCGCCGGCGGGATCGGCTCGGGCAAGAGCTTCGTCGCGGCGATGCTCGCCGAGGCGGGGTGTGTTATTTATGACGCCGACCGCGAAGTGACAGCGCTTTACAAGCGTCAGGACGTGCTCGACACGGTTCGTTCGTGGTGGGGGGATGAAGCCGTCATCGATGGCGAGATCGACCGCGCCACGATCGCCCGGATTATCTTTGAGGATGAAAGCCAGCGGGATCGGCTCGAGAAGTTGTTGTTCCCACGACTGCACGAACGCCGACGAGAGTTGATCGAATCGGCATCCAGAAACGAGGTCAAGGCAGTGGTGATCGACGCGCCGCTGCTCTTCGAAGCTGCCCTCGATGAGGAATGCGATGTGGTGGTCTTCGTCGACACCCCCCGCGGGGTTCGTCTGGAGCGTCTCAGGGCCCGGTCGGGCTGGGATGAGGCGGAATTAAGTCGGCGAGAAAAAGCCCAGCTGCCCCTTGATGCCAAGCGTCAGCGGTCCGATTATTCTCTTGATGGGTCGGCTGCCCCCGAAGAACTTCGGCGGCGCACCCTCAGCCTCCTCGACGAAATCATCGCCGGCCGAGACGACGACTGAGAAGGTCCGGTCTGCCCGGCAGTGTTGTATCAAGTTTCAATCGGTGTGCGTCGGGTCGTGAACGGCCCGCGCAACGATTGACCGTATTCTGCCTCGTCGAACCGTTCTGACGGGCACGGACAAACTCCAACGAACAGCTTGAAGAAACGCGTGCACACCGATCGGTGGCACCCAACGCAGAACGCCAAGGAATCGCATCGATGGCTAAGACCAAGGACGCTGTGGACGAGCCGACCACCAAGCCGACGCGTGGGCGACCCAAGAAGGCCGCGGAGTCAGCCGAGACCAAGCCCGCCAAGCCTGCCGAGGCTCCAAAGTCGGAAGCCAAGCCCGAGCCGAAGCCGGAACCAAAGCCCGAGCCCAAGCAGGCTGCCGAGTCCAGACCCGGCGGCGAATCAGGCGGCGATGGCGGCTCACAGGATCCGCGCCACAACGGCGGGCAGAACGGCGGTCCTGGCGGCGAAGGCGGCAACAAGCGCCGTCGAAAGAAGAAGCGTCGCGGCGCCAATATGACGCCGCAGAGCAACCCGCCCCGTCACGGCAACGCTTCCTATCCGAGCCACATTCTCCCGAGCGACGAAGAACTCGAACGCGAAGCCCGCGAGCTCGAAGCCGCCATCAAGGCCAAGGGCACCGAGATCGATGACTCGATCACGATCGGGCTTCTCCAGAAGATGACGGTCGAGGAGCTCGCCCCCATCGCCGACAAGGAAGGTCTGAGCGAGTTCCACAACCTGCCCAAGCAGGATCTGATCTTCAAGATCCTCAAGGCCCGGGCCGCCAAGCAGGGCCTGATGATCGGCGAGGGCACGATCGAGATCATGCAGGACGGCTTCGGCTTCCTGCGCTCGCCCGAGCAGAGCTACCTGCCCGGCCCGGACGACATCTACGTCTCGCCGAGCCAGGTCCGCCGCTTCGGCCTGCGCCGGGGCATGGTTGTCAGCGGCGCGGTCCGCCCGCCCAAGGAGAACGAACGCTACTTCGCGCTGCTCCGCGTGGACCGGATCAACGGTCACGACCCGCGTGACGTAAAAGACCTTCCCAACTTTGAGGATCTGGTCCCGCTGCACCCTGAAGAGCGGTACATCCTCGAGACGACGCCCGAGCGCATCGAGACGCGCGTGGTCGATCTGGTCTCGCCGCTCGGCAAGGGGCAGCGAGCGCTGATCGTCGCGCCGCCCCGCACGGGCAAGACGGTCCTGCTCCAGCAGATGGCCGCGGGCATCACCAAGAACTACCCGGACACCAAGATCATCGTGCTGCTCGTCGACGAGCGTCCGGAAGAAGTGACGGACTTCAAGCGTCACTCGGCTGACACGGTCGAGGTTGTGGCGAGCACGTTCGACGAGCAGAGCTCGCGGCATGTGCAGGTCGCCGAGGTCGTGATCGAGAAGGCTAAGCGGATGGTCGAGTTCGGCGACGACGTCGTCATCTTCCTCGACTCGATCACGCGATTGGCCCGCGCGTACAACGCCGACATCCCGCACTCGGGCAAGATCATGACGGGCGGCCTCGACGCCAACGCGCTCCAGCGTCCTAAGAAGTTCTTCGGCGCCGCCCGCGCGATCGAGAACGGCGGCTCGCTCACCATCATCGGCACCGCGCTCGTCGACACGGGCAGCCGGATGGACGAGGTCATCTTCGAGGAGTTCAAGGGCACGGGCAACTCCGAGCTTCACCTCGATAGGCGCCTCGTTGAGAAGCGTGTCTACCCCGCGATCGACGTCTCGGCCTCGGGCACGCGCCGCGAGGAACTGCTCATGGACCCAAAGGAACTGGAGCTGGCCTACAAGCTCCGCAAGATCCTGGCGGACATGAACGTGGTCGAGTCAATGGAGTTCTTCAAGAGCCGACTCGTCAAGACCAAGAGCAACGCCGAGTTCCTGATGACGATGTCGCTCGGCTGACCCAAGCCTTCGGGTGGTGGTGCCACCGGACGGGACGATCCCGGTGTGATAGGCTGACAGGTGCCCCGGCTCGGGGCACTCCCCGGAGGATCTGGGCTGCCACTGATCAGACGCGCCAGCATGACACTGCTCTCGACGATCGCGACGGCGTGGGCGATCGCGATGGTTGTTTTCGGACTCACGCTGATCGCACGCTCTCCGGTCGGCTGGCTCGAACAGACGATCGGCCTGCCGAGAACAATGTGGCATCTGCTCGGTCTGGCGAGCATCGGCGGCGGACAGTTCGTATTCATGTTCATGGTCGCCGATCGCCTCTGCCCAAACGCCGGGCGGATGCCGGGGGTCTGGTTGGCCGAGATCATCATCGCGTGCCTTGGGTTGCTCGCGATCGTTGCGGTTGGTGCGGTGGCTCTGTTGGGGCTTGTGATATGAAGACGGGTCGTGGACTGTGTGTTCGTTTGGCTGCTCTCTTTGCGATCGCATGTGCCGCGGTGTGGCCGGGCTTGGGCTCGGCGCAGGTTGCGTCGGATCAGGATCTCACCAAAGAACTGGTCGCCCGCGAAATCGTTCGCACTGCCCTCATCGATCTTCGCTCCCAGCAGATGCCCGGGCCGGGCGACTACGCGGTCGCCTCGGCGATGCTCGAGATCGCTCGGAGCCTGACTCCGGATGACACCAATCTTCTGCGACGTCTTATCGAATCAGAGCGAGCAGCGGGCAACGAGACACGAGTGATGCAACACACCCGCGAGCTTGTGCGGCTCGACCCGAGCGACACGGTTGCGCAGCTCCGTCTGCTCTCGTGGAATGCGAGCCAGAAGCAAACAGTCGAAGAGCGGCTTGCGGTCTACGAGCGGTATCTCGGGCCGGAAGGTCAGAAGGCGATCAGCGATCCAGCCGTGCGGAGCAGGCTCGCTCTCGATGCGGCACTATTGCAGCGTGAGCTAGGCAACGAGAAAGACTTTGTACGCCTTCTCTCGCTGGCGACGTCTCTCGATTCGTCGAATAAAGAAGCCGCGGCGCTCGCGGCGGCGTTCTATCAGGAACGAAAGAGCGACCCCGTCGCAAATCTCGAGCTCGCGGTGAATCTGCTCCGTGCTGATCCGATCGACCCGAACCTGCACTTTGCGGTCGCCTCCGCGCTCGCAAGCAACGGCGTGTTCGATCAGTCGCAACGCTTCCACGACAACGCACGACGCCTGATCGCTGCCGACGGTGTGACGCGCGACCCGGGCATCGAAACCGAGGCTTCCGTGCTTGTCTGGCAGACTGTGGGTGCCGAGCAGCTTGTCACGGCCTTTGAGCGGCAGCTCTTTGTGCAGCGTGAGGCGGCCCGCCTCCGTGTCGAGCAGTTCGAGAAGATCGGTCAGCCTACCGACGACATCGACAAACCCGAGGACATTCGCCTTCCGATCTACTCCGAACGTGTGCGCGTGCTCGCTGCACTCGCTGCCAAAGACGATGTCGTGATCGAGCGATCGCTCAAGGATCTCGCCGCGAGCGTCCGGCCCGAGCTCGAAGAACTCAGCGGCCGTATGAACTCGGTCTCTGTCCAGAACGATCCTCAGCTGATGAATGCCCTCGTTTCTCGGGCGGCCTCGATCACCTCGGAACTGGTGGTCGCCAGGCTCATCGCGGGTCGTGAGACTCAGGCAGCCGCCAAAGACTTCGAGCAGATGCGCCCCATTCTTGAGAGCGCAGTCCAGGCCCAGGTCGATGTGTTGCAATCGCTCGTCGTACTCCGAGAGGGACGCGTCGATGAGGCGATCGAGCTCTTTACTCCGCTGTCAGAGATCTCGACGCTGGGCTCTGTGGGGCTCGGTCTCTCGCTCGATGCCGCCGGGCGTCCGGAAGAAGCTGCCGAGGCGTTTAAGAAAGCGGCGCTCTTCGCGCCCGTCTCGCCCATCGGCGCGTACGCGCGGTCGATGTACAAAAACCTCACCGGGAATGAACTCGTCTACTCAGAGCACACTTCCGCGATGCGTCGCGTAGCCGAGGATGTTCCCCGTTGGTTCGATCAGATGGCCGCAGATCCGAATCGATTCATGGCGATGACCGCGAAATTGGTCAAAGCGACTCTCGATCCGTACGAGCGGCCTGTGATCGAACTCGAACTCCGCAACACGGCTCCGATCGCGCTCGCGGTCGGCAGTGATCGTCCGATGAACTCCAGGCTGATGATCTCGCCTTCGATGGACATTGCGTCGTTCCCGATGGACTCGGTGCTCCAGCCCGAGGTCGCCGACATGCAGCAACGCATCCGCCTCACGCCGGGCGAGAGCCTTCGGATGCGGCTCTGGCCCGACCCGGGCTTGACGGGTTGGATCGCCGAGCTCAAATCGGCGCACCGGGTGCGCAACCGATTCGCGCTCATACAGGGCTTTGAGATCGGTCAGCGTCAGGTGTACATCCCAGGCCCAATGTGTCTCAGTACCGAGACCGGGCAGCTCACACGCCGACCCGACGAACGAGTGCGGTCACCGATGGCGGATCTGATCCGCGAGCTCGAACTCTACGAAGACGCGAGGCTCATCCGCCGACTCCCGACGATCCGCGCGGCTCTCACCGACCCGGATCGTCTCGGCGGCCCGCCCTCGGCGGCTGATGTCGGACGAGTCGCCGGTGTGCTCGCGTCCAGGTATCCGACGCTGACGCGTGAGGCGAAGCTCGCGATCATCGCGATCGCGCCGCACAGCATCCTCAGCCCGGGGATGGAAGAACTCGATCAGCGACTGCTCGCGGAGACGGACCCAGATCTGCTCACGTTGACCATTCTGACCCGTGTCAAGGATGCAGGCGATCCGGCGCTGGCGAGGGCAGCTGCTTCGGATGTCGCCACGCTCTCCAATGTGGCCGAGGTGCTCAAGGCGAGACTCTCAGGCGAGGAACCCAAGGGCTTCGCGCTCATGCGCTCGCCGGGCTCGCACCTGCCCAAAGCGCCCGAGCACCCGGACGCGATCGAGCCCGAGTGATGAGCGGCGAGGCCGAACGGTCACGCGCCGCGCGGAAGCTCGTGGGCTTTGCCGTGGGACTTCTGCTTATCGGTGCGGCGATCTTTGTTCTCGCACGAAACCAGGATGATCTCCAGAGCGCGATCGACTCTGCACGGCACGCACCCATCGGGATCGCCGTGCTCGCGGTGCTGTTGCCGCTGGGCAATGCCGGCATCGTCTCGCTCTCGTTCTGGACGCTCATGCGCCGGTTCGGGCGCGTGCCCTTCGGCGACATGCTTGCGCTCATCTGCTCGGCCTGGCTGCTCAACTACCTCCCGATGCGCCCGGGCCTGATCGGTCGGCTCGCGTTCCACAAGCTCGTGCACGGCGTGGGCTTCAAGTCGTCGGTCGCTGTGTCGGTGGCGCTCGCATTCATGACGGGCCTCGCCGCCGGGCACATGCTGGCCGTCGGGATCGCGATGACCAAGGGATGGGCGGTGGGGGTCGCTGTCCTGATTGTGTCAATCGTGGGTGTGTACGTACTCGCGGGTTTCGCTGCCGATCGCAGCCCGGCGGGCTCGGTGCCGAGGCGCGATCTGCGTGTGGCGCTGCTCTACCGCTACGGCGACATGCTCGTCTGGTCGCTGCGCATGTGGGCGTGCTTTGCGATCGTGGGCGCCGAGCTGAATATCCAGGCTGCGATCCTGATCGCCGCGGCGGTGCAGCTGGCGTACCTGTTCCCGCTGACCGGTGCGGGCCTCGGCGTGGTGGAGTGGGCGGTCGGACTGGTGGCGACGCTGGTCGTCGTGGACGCGACGCCCGAGATCGGGATCGCCGCCTCGCTCATCAACCGCGTCGCCGAGCTGCTGGTCGCGGTGCCCGCGGGGCTCATCGGGTCGGCGTACATCGCCAGAAGACGCGTGAAAGCCGGGAATTCTCCGGACGTTGACGCCCCCGAGGCCTGATTTCCTGCTTCTGTCTATACGCGGAATCAGATCCTGCCGATCCATCAGGGGAGTCTCTGCGTACTCTTGTTCGGAAGGCGCACGGAACGCGATGATCAGCAGGATCGAACAAGACCACCAACGCTTCCGCCAGATCGTGCGGGGCAAGATCCGCAAAGACCTGCGCCGTTTCCTCAGCAAGGACGAACTCATCGGCAAAGAGGGCGATCGGTACGTCTCGATCCCCGTGCACGACCTCGACCTGCCCACGTTCCGCTACGGCGACAACTCCGCCGGCGTTGGCATGGGCGACGGTGAAGAGGGCGAGGGCGTCGGGCAGCAGGGCGGCTCGGGCGACAACGCGGGCGGCGAAGAAGAGGGCAAGCACATCACCGAGGTGGACATCTCTCTCGAAGAACTCGCCGACATCCTCGCCGACGAACTGAAGCTCCCGCGCATCAAGCCCCGCGGGCACCACAACATCACGACGAAGCGCGACAAGTTCAGCGGCATCCGCCCGACCGGGCCCGCGTCGCTGCGACACTTCAAACGCACCTACCGCGAAGCGCTCAAGCGTCAGCTCGCGCTCGGCGCGTACGATCCCGACGACCCGGTCATCATCCCGATCAAACGCGACCTGCGGTTCCGCAGCTGGAACGAGGTCAAGAAGCCCCAGTCGAACGCGGCGATCGTCTACATGATGGACGTCTCGGGATCGATGGGCGATCAGCAGAAAGAGCTCGTGCGCCTCACCGCGTTCTGGATCGACACGTGGCTCCGACGGAACTACCAGGGCATCGAGAGCCGGTACATCGTGCACGACGTCCGTGCGGGCGAGGTCGACAAGAAGGTTTTCTTCTCCATGCGCGAGGACGGCGGCACACGCATCAGCTCCGCCTACACACTCTGCTCCGAGATGATCAAAGAGGACTACGACCCAAACGACTGGAACGTGTACCTCTTCCACTTCTCCGATGGTGACAACTCGTCCGAGGCCGACAACAGGCGGTGCGTCGAGCTGATCGACGGCGAATTGCTGCCCCGGGCCAACATGTTCGGGTACTGCCAAGTCACCAGCGCCTACGGCAGCGGGAACTTCATCAACGTCCTGGGCGACGCCTTCCCCGAGGGGGCCCCCGACGAGGACGGCCCCCGGGTGATCACGTCCCGAATCGACGGCAAGGAAGGGATTTACGACGCCCTCCGGACGCTCTTCAAGCAGGGGCGATAGGCTCCGGGGTGCATCCCTGCCGGGCGTCCCGGCGAACCGGGGAACAGGCCCGCCATGCTGCTGTTTGTCTTCTTTGCGATCCTCGTGTGGTACGGCTGCTTCCAGGGCAGGCGTCGCGTGGGTGGCATCGCCGCGCTGGCGGGCGGGATGTTCGTGCTGCTGATGGTCAACGCGGTCCACTTCCGCGTCGCGCAGATCTTCGGCTACGAGCACCTCGTGCCCGTCTTCCGCGTGCTGCTCTACCCGTACATCGCACTCGTCGGCGGCATAGGGCTCTTTATGGTGACGCTCCCGATCGATCTGCCCCGAGGCGAGATCCACTGCAAGGCGTGCCGATACGACCTGACCGATCTGAAGCAGGAAGTGCTCGAAGGCGACCCGTGCCCCGAGTGCGGCGCAACAATCGCAGAGGCTTCGACGCGCAAGGGGCGCAGGCTGGCGCGCAAGCGCAGACACGCGCGGAGCAAGCTCGCGCCGGAGCCGATGATCGGGTTGCAACTGAGTTCAGCCCCGAACGAGTCGGACGAAGCCGCCGAGGATCAGGACGAGCACCGGCAGGCCGCCGATGAAGACCCACTGGATCGCTCGGCGGCGGGTGGGGTCCATGGGCTGGACGATCGCCAGCGCGGCTGCATCGCCTGAGCGTGCGATCATGTCGTCGTGGCCGGCGAGCCATTCGATCGCGCTCTGCGCAAGCTCGGTGTTGCCCGGGCTCGTCTCGACGAGGCGGCCTTCGATCTCCGACTTTCGGCGCGCGACCATATCGAAGAGCCAGAGGTGCGAGCCCACGACGATCACGCGTTGTTCACGCTCTCCGACGGCGCGTTTGGTCGCCCAGGCCACGACGCCCTCGCCGAGGTCGGCGTCACGCGAGCCCCCGGGCGCAGGGGCGTTTCCGATGCCGGGTCGATCGGTGTCACGTGTCATCCAGTAGCCGACCCATTCGGACTCGCGCCAAGCACTCGGCTGATCGAGTCGAACGAGCGGCCACGCTTCACCGGCCTCTTCTATGCGGTCGATGACAATCGGCCAGGTCAGTCGCACGGGGCGTCCGCTGATGACCTCGGCCAGAGCCGAGCCGGTTTCACTAGGAACTAGGAGCTGCTCCCACTCGACGAACCGCTGATTGCCCACGTTGTTCTCGGAGAGCACGGGCTTGCCCGTGTCGGCCGCCAAGCCGAATGCTTTGAGTGGCTCGGCGATCGGGTCGGCCTCGCCCACGCCCGGGAGCGTCGAGGGCGCGAGGTTCACCATGACCGCGTGCCCATTGTCGAGCAGGCTTTGGAGCACCGAGCCGGTGCGGATCGCCCGCTCGGGCCCGCCGGCGGCGGTGGTGGAGAGGCCTGTCACAATGAAGACCGTGCCGGGCTCTTTCGCGGCCAGCGCGACCTCGACGGGCATCTCGGGGGAGAGCGCGATGGGCCATTCGAGCCAGCGCACGCCGAGGGTCTCCGTGCTCCGGATGAGCTGCGTGAGCGCGGGCGTTTCGAGCAGCGGCATGTCGCTCGCGTGGACAAGCACCGCGGTCGTGCGCGGGCCGGGTGACATGGTGGTGGAAAGGGCGCTGACGAGCAATGTCTCTGCGTGACGACCCGCATCGACGCGCGCCGAACCGGGCGTCGGGTTTGGCACAAGTTGATCGATCGTGATCGCGCCGAGTTCGCCCGAAGGCCCGATGACGATCGCCGCCTCGCCCGACGCGAGCGCCTGCGCGACACGCGAGAGCACGGGCAACGGCCCCGTCGTCGCGGCGTCGATCGACAGGGCCGAGCTGTCCCAGGCGGCGGACATCGAGCGGATCAGCGACTGGATCTGTGCGCGGCCATCCTGAGAAAGCTTCTCGTCCTGCGCCCGCTGATTCAGGTCGCCGACGGCGTTCCGGATGAGCTGACCGAGCGCCGCGTGTGTTTCGGTGATCAGTCGGCGCGATTGGCTGACATCCGGCACCGCGATCTCGCCGAGTTGCTGGCCGAGGAGCTGCTCGACGCGGGTGCTGACCTCCGCGACCTGCCCCGAGGTGACGCGGAGGTACGACGCCTGCTGCGTCATGGGCGTGATCCATGGGTTCACGCCCCCGGGGTCGGGTTCACGCATCTCGGACAGGCTCTGGATGCCCGCGGCCCATTCCTTCATCTGCGATGCGAGCTCGTTGAGCGCGGTCAACGCGGATCGCGTGGCATCGACCGCTTGCCCGGTCTCCTCGGCCCGCTCCTCCGCGAGGCGGGCGATCAGGGCCTCGAACTGTTCCTGCCCGGCGCTTGTGGCGGTATCGACCACGGTCGTGCGCAGATTCAGGGAGGCCCGTTCGAGCTCGTCGAGCATGTCGAGCACGCGGGCCATCGATGTGCGATCGCGCGTGGGTGCGGAGATCGACGCGGCCAGAATGATCTCGGACTGACCGGTAAGCGATTCAAGGACCGCCATCGAGCGGGGCGAGGGGCGGAGCGAGCCGGTGCTCGTGACGTCGGCACGCCAGGCGAAGCGGTGACCGAGGACATTGAGCGCGATGACGATGAGGACCGTCGCCAGGAGGCCGACGATCGTCACGATTGTGCGCGAGAATCTGGAAGGTGCTTTGTTGTTCATCGCCACCTCCGCGCTTCGAGGGCGCTAGTCGCGAAGGTGAGCAGGCCCGCGGAGATGGAGAGGAAGAAGACGACGTGGCGCGTGTCGATCGTGCCGCGCGCGAAGTCGTCGATGCGGATCGAGTAAGACGCAGCGGCCAGTTTGGAGCCGATCTCGGGCCCGACGTGCTGGGGCGCGATGTTGGTGATGAGCACCCAGCAGATGAGCGTGAGCATGGTGCCGAGGAAGGCGAGGGTTTGGCTGTCGGTGAGTGTGGAGGCGAGCGTGCCGAGCGACAGGCAGAGACACCCGAAGAGGAAAAGGCTCAGGTATCCCGCTGCGATCGGGCCGGGGTCGGGGCTCGGATCGCTGACGAGCGCGAGCGTGCCCGCGTGGATAAGCGTGGGCAGGAGCATGAGGATCAGGAACGCGAGTGCACCGAGGTATTTGCCGAGGACGATCTGGGCGCTGGTGACGGGGCTCGAGGCGAGGAGTTCGTAGGTGCCCGTGCGGAATTCCTCGCTGAAGAGTCGCATGGAAATGGCCGGGGCGACGAGGACGAGCATGAGAGTGGTCGTGCCGAAGAGCGGGCGGAGCGTGGCGGGCTGGCCCGGCGCGAGGGCGCCGAAGACGAAGACGGTGCCCGTGAGGAAGAGGAAGAGCGCGAGCACGATCCAGCCGACGGGCGTGCGGAAGAGCGACGAGAGCTCGCGCCGGGCGATGGTGAGGGTGGTCGTCACGCCTCACCTCCCGGGTTGCGGGCGGCCTCATCGAGCACACGCACAAAGACCTCTTCGAGCCCCGTGGTCTCGGGGCGGAGCAGGCGGATCGGGCACTTGGCCGAGGCGAGCGCGATCCCGATCAGTTCTTGCGGGTTCGTCGCTTCCGGTTCGCTCTGGGGTGCGGGCCTGATGGCGCATCGCCACCAACCCTCTTCGAGCGGTGCGGTTTCGAGCGAGCACCCGGGGAGAGCCTGCTTGATGGCGAACTCGATCGCGGCCAGATGGCCTTTTATTTCGGCGATGCAGCCGCCCGTGTCGGCGCTGCGGCAGAGTTCATCGGGTGTGCCGTCGGCGAGCACACGCCCGGCGCCGATGATGATGACGCGCTGGCAGGTGCGTTCGATCTCGGGGAGGATATGGGAGCTGACGAGGACGGTGCGGTTCTGGGCGAGGTCGCCGATGAGCGATCGGGCTTCGCGGATCTGCGTGGGGTCGAGGCCGTTGGTGGGCTCGTCGAGAATCAGGACTTTGGGATCGTGAAGCAGGGCGGAGGCCAGGGCGACACGCTGGCGGTACCCCTTGCTGAGTTGCCCGATGCGTCGACGGGCGACGTCGGTGAGCTGGCACTCGGCGAGGACAGCCTGCACGCGGTTCTTTCGGCGGCGCGCGGCGACGCCTTGCACACCGGCTCGGTAGCGCAAGAACGACCGAACCGCCATTTCTGGATACGAGGGTGCGGACTCGGGCAGGTATCCGAAATGGCGTCTGGCCTGTACGGCGTGGGTCAGAGCGTCGACGTCGGCGATGCGGATGGAGCCCCGCTGGGGGCGGAGGATGCCCGTCAGCATGCGGAGCGTGGTGGTCTTGCCGGCCCCGTTCGGGCCGAGGAGCCCGACGGCCTGACCGGCCGGGATGGAGAACCCGGCACCCCTGACGGCGTGGACGGCCCCGAACCAGCGATGGAGGTCTGACACTTCAATCATGAATCGATCACAGTACTCGGACCTCGAAAGCCGATGTCAAGCCCGGTTTGGCATCGGTCGAAAGACCTATTTAGGACCAAAGCTTGAGGTTCTGGTCGGATGACGGGATCATCCGGCTAGACTCACGCGAAAGACTATGAGATGAGCGGCGGTTCTCACGAGATGGCCAGAGTGCGTCCCAAGATTGTCTTTCTCACCCCCCCGGGCGGGGAGAGCGATGAACTCCGGGAGTTGCTCGCCGACCACTGCGAGGTGGTCTACGCCGATTCGCTCCAACAACAAGATTCGGACGCCTCGTATCTGCTCCTGCCGGTCGATCCGGGCAATCTGGGGCTGACGGGCCTTGGTGACCATGAGCGTGACATCCTGCTCGATTCCGTTGGCGAGGCGCTCTGTCTCGTCACCGCGGGCGGGAAGCTCCTCTGGGGCAACCGGATGTTCGATATCATCGACCCCGAGCTGAAGAACCAAGTCATCAAGGCCGCCCAAGGGGCGGCTGTTTCTTTTCAGGATCTGCCGTTCGTCCCCGATGCCGAGCCCCCGATCATCCGGCGTGAGGTCGAGTTCGGGGTGAGCAAGCTCTACGAGCTCCGCATGACCCCGATGATCGTCGACGGGTCGACGAACTACGGCGACCGCGCGGTGGGCGTGCTGCGCGACATCTCGCACGCGGGCATGATCCGTCGGAAGATCAAGGCGGTCGAGCAGGCGGGCACGCGGCTCAACCGGTTCGATCGCGACGCCGTGGCGAAGCTGAACCCGGCTCAGCGCCTGCGCTGGATCGAGGAGCGGATCACGAAGGCGTCGAAGGAAGTGCTCGATTACGACCACTTTACGATCCGCCTGATCGATGAGCACACCGGACGGCTCGAACCCGTCATCACCGTCGGGTTCACGCAAGAGGGTATCGAGCTTGAGCTTTACCCGGCCGAGGAGGGCAACGGCACGATCGGATATGTCGCCGCGACGGGCAAGCCCTACATCTGCCACGACACGATGACGGACGATCGCTACCTGATCGGCGCGAGCGAGGCGCGCAGCTCGCTGACGGTGCCGCTGCAGATCGACGAGAAAATCATCGGCGTGCTGGACATCGAATCGAAGGAGGTCGACGCCTTCGACGACCAGGACGTGCAGTACGTGCTGCTCTTCAGCAGATACGTCGCGATGGCGCTCCAGACGCTCAACATGCTGGTGATCGAGCAGTCCTCGACGGGCGCCGTGATCACCGGGCGGTTCGAGGGCGAGCTGCGGGCGCCGCTCGAGGACATTCTCCGCGAGGCCGAGGTGCTCGGTCTGACCGCCAAGGATCCGGAGACGGCCTCGCACCTGGCCCGCATCCGCGAGGACGTGGAGTCGATCCGAAGCCGACTCAAGAACGTCGCGTCGGGCCCGAACACGCTGCTCGGCGTGGACGAGGTCAAGTGCGACAAGGTCGACGAGATCCTGAACACCAAGCGGGCGCTGGTCGCCGACGACAACGAGCGCATCGGCGCGATGATCGCGGACGTGCTCGGGCGTCGCGGCTGCGAGGTCGTGCTCTGCAAGTCGGGCCAGGATGCGATCAACGAGCTTGAGGCGTCGGCCGCCGACGGGAACAGGCCGTTCGACTTCGTGATCAGCGACATCTCGATGCCCGACCGCAACGGCTACGAGGTGTTCAGCGTCGCGTGCCGCATTGTCGCCGAGGACGCGATCATTCTCATGACCGGCTTCGGCTACGACCCGCACCACTCGATCGTGCGTGCGTCGCAAGAGGGCATGCGGAACGTGCTCTACAAGCCGTTCCAGGCGGCTCGCCTCATCGACGAGGTGCACAAAGCGCTCAGCCCCCCAGAGTCTGCCTGACCACGCGGTCGAGCCCGTCTGAATCCTGCATGATGTCAGCGTGCGCCACTCTTGGTGCTTTCTTGGCAATCCCAAGGGCTTCTGCAGCGCGCGAGGCGGCAACCTCGACGAGCACGAGACCCTCGGGTTTCACGAGTTGAGGGGCCTCGTTGAGGAGCGGGCGCACGAGGGCGAGGCCGTCCATCCCGCCGCGGAGCGCAAGGGTGGGCTCGTGGTCCTTGACGTTGGGCTCGACGGCTTCCCATTCGTCGTCGGGGATGTAGGGCGGGTTCGAGACGAGGAAGTCGAGGCTTTTGGCGTGCCCGGCCTTGGCGTGGTCGCCGAGCGGCTTGAGCAGGTCGCCCTCGAGGAACTCGATTCGATCGGAAAGATTCAGTCGCTCGGCGTTGGCGCGGGCGACCTCGAGCGCGTCGTGCGAGATGTCGGTCGCAACGACCCTTGCGCCGGGCAGGTGTTTGGCGAGGGCGAGCGCGATGCAGCCCGAGCCTGTGCAGACATCAGCGATCAGGACACCCTCGCCGGTCTTGCCCCCGAAGCCCGGTCGGCTCTTGCAGTGGTGGAGGACGGCCTCGACGATGGTCTCGGTCGAAGGCCTCGGGATGAGCACGCGCCGGTCGACCCTGAGCTGCATGCCGAAGAACCACGCCTCGCTCGTGAGGTATTGGACGGGCTCGTGGTTGATCGCCCGCTGAACGAGGTCACGCAGCGTGGTGCGTTCGATCTCGCTGGCCGGGCGGTCGACGTCCATGTAGAGGCGGAGGCGTTCGCAGCCGAGCACGTGCGAGAGCAGGAGTTCAGCGCACAGACGGGGCGAGTCGATGCCCTTCTGGGTGAACGCATCGTTCATCCACGAGAGGAGCATGCGCGTCGTCCAGCGCTTTGGGGTCGCCTTGGTCACGACCAGAGTGTACGGACGCGAGCGGTTCGGCGGCGGAACGCGCGTGCTATTCCGATTCGGGGAGCGTCCGGACCGCCTCGTCGACCGCGTCCCGGATGGCGTTCAGGTCGGTGAGCAGGCGCTGGCGGACGCCCTTGACCATGATGATGCCGACGTAGCCGTCCTCGAAGTCGATCCAGGGTGTGAAGCCGAACGCGCCCGGGCTCGAGACGACGGTCGGGTTGCCCAGCTCGTCGCGCTCCTCGACCCACATGCCGAAGGCATAGCCCGCGCCGCCCTCGGCCGCATCGGGCGGCAGATCGTCGCGGGTCAGGCCCTTGGTGCGCTCGATGAACATGGACTCGCCCAGTTTCTCGCTGTAGAGCATGACGCCATCGAACGTGCCCTTGTTGGCGACGGTGAGCAGCACTCGGGCATAGTCACGCATGGTCGCGGCCCCGCCGCCGGACGGGCGGAAATTCTGGGTGTCGCCGAGGCCGTCCCAGGTGATGTCGGTGCCGAGCTTGTCGTTGACGGCTTCGTTGTAGAAAGCATCGAATGGCTTACCTGAGAGCACCTCGCAGATGCGTCCGGCGATGTGCATGCCGTAGCCCGAGTAGCGGAACTCGGTGCCCGGCTTGGCGACGAGATCGACGCAGCAGGCGATGTGGTTGACCGCTTGTTCGAGCGTGAGGCGTTTGCGACCGACCACGGTGCCTGCGCCGGTCTCGCCTTCGAAGCCGCTGGTCATCGAGTACATCTGATCGACCGTGATGCCCGCCTTGGCCTTGCCGACCTTGGATTCCGCGAAAGTGTCGAGGTATTCGCTCACGGGCGCGTGCGGGTCGATTTGGTCCGATTCGACGAGCGTCATGACCGCGACGGCGGAGACGAGCTTGCTCGCCGAGGCGAGGGGAACCTTGGTCGATTCGTCATACTTGCCGAAGTAGCTCTCGTGGAGGACGGTGCCGTCGAAGCGGGCGACGTAGACCGCGGCCCCGTCGACGAGCAGCGGGTGCCGACGGACCATCTTCTGCGCGAGTCGGTCGGCTTCGTCAAAGCCCCGCTGCGCGCCCGCGCAAGCGGCCTGGGTGAGCGTCAGAAGACCGAGAACGATGAGTGTCGATCGTTTCATGGTGCAGGCAGAACGCCGAGCGGGACAGCGGATTGCGGCCCGATTCAATCTTCAAAGTCCGGATTCACGTACACCGGAGCCCCTTCGATATAGGTCGCGACGACGCGGATATCGGCGATCTCGCGCGTGGGGCAGGTCATGTAATCGCGGTCGATCACGATGAAGTCGGCGAGCTTGTCCGTCTGGATCGAGCCGATGCGTCTTTCGTCGAAGCCCGCGTACGCGGCGTCGATCGTGAACGCGCGGAGCGCCTGGAGTCGTGTCATGCGCTCGGAGGGGTGCCAGCCGCCGGAGGGCTCTTCGTCGAGGTTCTGGCGAGACACCGCGGCGTAGAGCCCGAGGAACGGGTTGTGGCTCTCGACCGGGAAGTCGCTCCCGCCGGCGATGCGGGCGCCCGAGGCGAGCAGCGTCTGCCACGCGTACGCGCCGTCGGCGCGGACGGGGCCGACGCGGTCCTCAACCCATCGCATGTCGCTCGTGCAGTGCGTGGGTTGCATGGAAGGGATGACGCCAAGGCCTGCGAATCGCCCCATGTCCTCCGGCGAGATCAGCTGTGCGTGTTCGATACGGAAACGGCTGCTGATCAGGGGCGGTAATGTCAGATCGCCGATCGGGCCATCCTTCCAGACTTCCAATTGTGCAGCCTCGTACGCATCGAGTACCTCACGGTTTCCACGGTCACCGATGGCGTGCGCGCAGACCTGGTAGCCCTTGATCAGTCCGTGTTGGGCGACAGCGTTCACAAACTCCGGTTCACTCACAGCGAGTCCCGTGTACGGCTTGCCCTCGGCATCGGTGGGGCGGTCCTCATAGGGTTCGAGCAGCCACGCGCCGCGTGAGCCCATCGCGCCGTCCATGTAAAGTTTCGCCGCGCGCATCGAGAAGAAAGCGCCGGTGTAGGGCTTGTGCTCTTCGAACCACTGCATGGCCTGGTTGCCGTGGATCATGCCGAAGATGCGGACGTTGAGCTTGCGTTCGCGTTCGAGCCGCTGATAGACCTCGATCATGTCGGGCCCGATGCCCGCGTCGTGCACGCCGGTGAGGCCTGCTTCGAGGCAGAGTTTTTGGGCCGCCAGGATCAGGTCCTGGCCGCTCGCGCCGCCCGCGGGGATGACGCGGCCGATCATCGCCTCGGCGTTGTCGACGAAGACGCCAGTGGGTTCGGCGTTGTCGCTCAGCAGCATCTCGCCGCCGCTGGGCACGGATGAGCCCGCCGAGACCTCGGCGAGTTCCATCGCCCGTGCGTTGGCCAGGCCCGCGTGCCCGTCGACGCGGCTCAGCCAGACGGGGTTGTCAGGAACAGCTTCGCTGAGTCGTTCGTGCGACGGGAGTTCTTTCTCGGGCCAGCTCTCGTGGTCCCAGCCACGCCCGATGATCCACTCGCCCGGCTCGGCCTGCTCGGCACGCTCAACGACGCGCTCGATGACCTCGTCGTAGCTGGTCGTGCCCGCGAGGTCGATGACGCCGAGCTGGAGTTGCCCGAGCCCGGCCATGTGCCCGTGCGCGTCGATGAGCCCGGGCAGCACCGTGCGCCCGCCGAGGTCGATGACCTTGGTCGAGATCCCGATCGTGGCGCGGACGTCCTCGTTGGAGCCGATCGTTGCGAACATGCCGTCTTCCACGGCAAACGCCTGGGCGACGGTGAACCGGTCGTCGACGGTGTAGACGCGGGCGTTGACGAAGACAAAGTCCGGCTGGGCGTGCGCCAATGGCGCGGCGAGGGTGAGGGCAGCAAGGAGTGTGGTTCTCATGGGGTCAGTGTACTACTTGGTCGCAATGGAAGTTGCTAGGTTGTTGAGTCAGACCAGCCTATCGCTACAAGGTCGGCGGCATATGCCTTAAGAAATTCAATGTTCTTCGCACTCAGGTTGATGCCGAATTCCGGGGCAGTTGTGCCCTCAATGTAGTCGCGGGTCACAAAGATGTCGTCCGGCTGGTTCCATCTTGTCCTTGGGATCAGGTAGAGAGAGGGTGGTTTGTTTTCAAGTAGAATGACAATCGCCATATATAGATTGGGCGAATCTGGGAATACAGACTTTCGAGCAAAAATATAGTTGTATCCTCGAACGGTTTTGACTTGGATATCAAGGTAGTGTTTGGCGTCGAGTCTGATCACGAAATCAATGCCGTGGTCGTCGACTTCTGACGTGTACACATCAAAGCCGAGTCGGGTGAGTTCAAGTTTGACAAATGTCTCGCCGTACCGGCCTACCTGTAAGTGATTCAGTGGTTCCCAATGGTAAGGACTCATCACTTGCCCTCAAACCAGTTCCCGCTCGCACTCGCCTCGACCACGAGCGGCACGTCCAACTCCATCGCCGACTCCATGCGCTGAACGATCAGCTTCATCGCGTCTTCCGCGACTGGCTTGGGTGATTCGAAGACGAGTTCGTCGTGGATCTGGAGGAGCATGCGCACTTCTTGGAGGTTTGGTTCCTCTGCTCCTTCTCCCATTTGGGGAGAAGGTGGCCGCGAAGCGGACGGATGAGGGGATGTCTTTGAGTTCGATGCCCCCTCACCCCGGCCCTCTCCCCCGAGGGGAGAGGGAGCAAGAGCGGAAGCCCCTCTCCCCGAAGGGGAGAGGGAGGCTGGGCCGATGCGTCGGTGCAGGTCGATCATTGCGAGCTTGATGAGGTCGGCGGCCGAGCCCTGGACGACGCTGTTGATCGCGATGCGCTCGGCGAGTGCCCGGCGGGACGGATTGCGGGCGTCGATCTCGTGGACGGGGCGTCGGCGTTTGAGCATCGTTTCGACGTAGCCCTGCTGCTGGGCCTGCACGATGCACTCGGCGAGGAAGGTGGTGATGCCCGGGAAGCGTTTCTTGTAGCCGTCGATGATCTCGGCGGCCTCGGTGTTCGAGACGCCGAGCCTGCGCGCGAGTCCGAAGGGCGTGATGCCGTAGACGATCCCGAAATTGACCATCTTGGCGCCGTTGCGCTGTTCTTTGGTGACGTCGTCGAGCGCGACGCCGTGGATCTGAGCGGCGACGGCGCGGTGGATGTCCTGGCCTTCGCGGAAGGCCTCGATCAGCGCCCGGTCCTTGGAAAGATGCGCGAGCAGGCGGAGTTCGATCTGCGAGTAGTCGGCGCTGATGAGGACCGAGCCCTCGGGCGCGACGAACGCACGCCGGATCTCGCGGCCGACGTCGGTGCGGATCGGGATGTTCTGGAGGTTCGGGTCGCTCGAACTGAGCCGTCCCGTCGCGGCGACGGTCTGGTTGAAGCTCGCATGGATGCGCCCGGTCTCGGGGTGGATCTCCTCGGCGAGGTTGACGAGGTACGTGTTGACGAGCTTGGTGAGCTGGCGGTAATCGAGCACGAGCTCGGGGATCTTTGTTTCGACCGAGGCGTCCTGCGTGAGTTTTTCGAGGACTTCGGCGTCGGTGGAGGGGCCGGTCTTGCCGCGTTTGATGACGCGAAGCCCGAGGCCCGGGTCTTCGTCGGTGGGCTTGTTGAAGAGGATGCCCGCGAGCTGCTTTGGCGAGTCGGGGTCGAAGCCTCGGTTGAGCGCTTCGTACGCGGCGTCCTCGATCTCGGCGCGGAGGCGTTTGATCTCGCCCTCGAGTCGTTCGTGCTGGCGTGAGAGTTCGGAGGGGTCGACGAGGATGCCGTTGTATTCGAGCTCGGCGAGCACTTCGACGAGGGGGAATTCGACCTCGTGCGCGAGTGTGTTGAGGTCTTTCTCTTTGAGTTCGGGCATCATGATGTGCGCGAGTTGGAGCGAGACGTCGGCGTCCTCGGCGGCGTAGGGCCCGGCCTGCGCGAGCGGCACCTCGTCGAAGCTCTTCTGGTTCTTGCCCGAGCCGATCAGATCCTTGATCGAGATGTTCGTGCGGTTCAGGAGCGCCAGCGCGAGGTTGTCGAGCGAGTGACTCGGGCGCGAGGCGTCGAGGAGGTAGCTTGCGACCATCGTGTCGCAGGAACCCTCGGTGCAGAGTCCACGGAGTTCGACGCCGGCGCGACGGAGGACGATCAGGTCGTACTTGAGGTTGTGCCCGATCTTGGGCTTGGTTTCGTCCTCGATGATGGGGCGGAGCGCTTCGAGGACGGTGCTCTCGTCGAGATGCTTCTCGCCTTCGGGTGCGCGGACGGGGACGTACCAGCCCGTGCCGGGCTTGGTCGAAAAGCTCAGGCCCGCGAGCCTGGCGAGCATCGGGCGGATGTGCGTGGTCTCGGTGTCGAGCGCGACGGCTTTGGCGCCGTTGAGTTCCTTGATGAGCGCGTCGAGTTCTTTCTTCGAGCGCACGATCTGGTAGTCGCCCTCGGCGGTTTGCGTTGCGTCGTCGGCGCGTGTCTGATCGAAGAGCCCGCCGAAGACGCCGGGGTCTTTGGCTTTGGACCTGGATTGAGCAGCTGTTGCGGGCTCGGGTGCGCCGCCGGCCAGGGCTTTGACCTCGTCGAGCAGGCGGTTGAAGCCGAGTTCGCGGATGATCGGCTCGATCTTCTTCGGCTGGAGTTTGCTGAGCCTGCAGGCTTCGAGGTCGAACTCGATGGGTGTGTCGGCGCGAAGTGTGACGAGTTCTTTCGAGAGTGGGAGGGCTGCTGCGGCGGCGGCGATGTTCTCGCGGCGCTTACCCTTGATGACCCAGTCCTTCTTGGGCTTGGTTTCGTCCTGCGCCTCGGCGAGGACGGCGTCGAGCGTGCCGAACTGCACGAGCAGATCGGCGGCGGTCTTGGGCCCGACGCCCGGGACGCCCGGCACGTTGTCGACGTTGTCGCCCATGAGCGTCAGCATGTCGACGACCTGATCGGGTGCGAGGCCCGTGTCGGCTTTGAGCGCGTCGACATCGATCACGGTGTCGTGGTGGATGTCGTAGATCTCGAAACGCCCGGGCTCGAGGAGCTGCTTGAGGTCCTTGTCCTTGCTGATCACGCGGATGAGCAGGTCCGGGTGCTTCTCCTTGAGCCTCGCCGAGATCGCGGCGATGACGTCGTCGGCTTCGTAGCCTTCGCACCCGATGACTGGCATGCCGAGTTCTTTGAGCATCGCCAGGCAGCGGTTGACCTGGGGTTTGAGGTCCTCGGGCGGCGCGTCGCGATTGGCCTTGTAATCGACGTAGAGCTGGCTGCGGAACGTGCCGCGATCGCCCGAGACGTCGAGGGCGACCGCGGCGTAGGTCGGCGGCCCGCCCACGTCCTGCATGCGGGCTTCCTGCCCGCGGAGGAGCTTGAGCAGCATGCCGACGAAGCCGAACGTCATGTTCGTGGGCTCGCCTGTCACGGGGCTGGTCATGGGTGTTCGGATCGCGTGGTAGGCGCGGAAGAACTGGGCGTAGCCGTCGATGATGTAGAGGGTGGGGGGCATGGTGCATGAGGGTATCGCGGCGGTATCTTGCTTGCCATGATGCGAGATAAGACTCATGCAGAGCAACCATGGGACCGTGGCACTCCGCTGGAACAGGTACTGAGAGACATCGAGCAGATTGCTGTGAGCCGTGGCGCTGTTCGAGGGAAGCAGCGAATCAATACGAATGTTGATGGACTTCCGCTTGAGTTGCAGGCGTTTCTCAGTTGGTTTGATCCCGATATTTGGTCTGGCTTTGTCAACCCGGCTCAAGAGAGGACAAGTGATCGCGTCGTCTTCTCGGTCGATGGGGAGCAAATCACAGAAGATCACCTAGACGACCGTGTGTCAGACCCCATCTACATTTTGAGACCCGACGAGATCTGTTCCCTGAATGTACGTGATGAGAGCACGTCGGCCTTTGCAACTGTCACAGATTGCTATGAAGATTTGGGATGGGATTCATAGGTTCTCGATGCACAATTCTATTGGTTTGGTCGAGACCAGCACTTCTGCGATTTCCTACTCGCCCGAGATGACAACTTTGTTTCGAAAGGTTCGGTCGTATACACGATCGAGGATGTACCACCGCTGATGTGGTTAGCAGGCTCTCTCCGCGAGTGGCTCGAACGCATGGTGTATTTCAATGGGATCGAGTTCGCTATGTGTCCCGGAGAGATACATCAGCTACCTGACCATGACCGGTTGCCATGGATCAGGAGCTTCAGTCAATTGAATCCAAAGGTCAAGTGGTTCGAAGATAAGTAGCACCTGAGCCGATCAGCCGTTCGATGCCATCTCGTGTAGATAGCGGATGCGTTCGAGATACGCCTCGCTCGGTTCGACGCCTCGTCGGGCCATGACGACCTTGGCGGTGTCCATGAAGCGGGGCAGGCGGAACGCGGAGACGCCCGTGTCGGTCGCCCAGGTGAAGGCGTCGACGCACCCCACGACGGGCGACGTGGCGGCCCACATCGCGCCGGTGTGGATGACGGCTCCGGTCATGATCCGTGTCGAGATCGCGAACTTGACGTGATCGCCCACGATCGAACCCAGGAACGTCTGGCCCGTGCGTTCGTGCGAGCCGTTGGATGTGGCCTTGGCGATGACCTCGGCGTAGGTGTTGAGGAGGTTGGAGTTGTTGGTGCCGGCGCCGAAGTTGACCCACTCGCCGACCCACGAATCGCCCAGGTGTCCCTCGTGGGCCTTGTTTGCGAGCCCCTGGAAGATGGTGCCCCCGACCTCGCCCGCGATCTTGCAGCGTGGGCCAATGGCGGTGTGGGCCTTGATGAGCGCGTGGTCGAGGATGCTTGAGTCCTCGCCGATGTAGGTCGGGCCGACGACGATGACGCCCGGGCGGACGGTCGCGCCGGCGGCGATGACGACGGGGCCATGCGTCGTGTCGAAGGTGACGCCGGGCCAGACGTCGGCGCCCGAGCGGATGACGACGGGGTGCGAGCCGCGCTGGAGCGTGCCCGCGGGCAGACCCGAGCCCGGGATCTGCGTGAGTCGCGCAAGGTCGTGCTTGATGCACGCGTCGCGGAAACGCCGGATATCCCACGGGCGGCGGAGCAGGTGGTGCTCCTTGGTCGCGGTGATGCCCGAGGTCGGTACTTCTCCATTGATGATCGCGGCGGCGGCGTCGGGCTTGACGCACGCGAGCACGACGGCGGGCTCGTGGTCCTTCTCGCCGTGGTGCTCGACGAGGATCGTGCCGGGCTTAATCTTCGTGAGGTCACCCGGCGGGAGCGGGCATCGCCCGTTGATGAGCAGCACTGAGTCGATGCCGGTGGGCATCTCGTTGACGGGCAGTTCGTAGGCCTCCTCGACGAGGGCCTTCAGGTGTTCGGGGACGAAGAGGCCCGCGAGTTCGTCGTCATCACCCAGCATCTGCTCGACGCGCTCGATCGTGGTGGCGGCGCCCGTGCGGACGGCAAAGGCGGGCCTCAGATCCGTGAGGGGTGCGAGCCTGCCCTTGCCGTCGTCGAAGAGGTACACCTGCATGCCCGGAGTGTACGTCCCCGCATTGGACCGGGGCCCGCTAGAGTGACCCGCATGGACGCCCTGATCTTCGATTTCGACGGCGTGATCGCCGATTCCGAGCCCGTCCACGAGCGGGCGATCACCCGGGCGGCCCAGATGCTCGGCGTGCCATTCACCCACGACGACTACATGACCCGGGTCATCGGCCTCGACGACCGCGACACCTTCCGCGTGATCGCCGAGATGGGCGGGCTGGCGCTCATGCCCGAGCGCCTCGCGGAGGTCGTGTATACGAAGCAGCAGCACGTGCTGGAGATGATCGACGCGGGCGAGGTGAAAGCGTTTCCGGGATCGATCGAACTGATCCGGTCGGCAGCCGAGGTGATGCCGGTGGCGGTCTGTTCCGGGGCGGCCCGGGTCGAGATCGAGCGGATCCTGAGGCGCTTCGAGATCCTGGATGTGTTCCGCTGCATCGTGACGGCCGACGACGTGGAGAAGGCCAAGCCCGACCCGGCGGGGTATCTCATGACTGCGCAGAAACTTGGTGTCGAGCCGGCGCACTGTGTGACGATCGAGGACACACCGAGGGGGTTGGCCGCGGCCAAGAGCGCGGGGCTGAAAGCGGTGGGGGTGTGCCACTCGGTGAGTGCCGAGGAACTCACGCAGGCGGATCGTGTCGTAGAAACAACCGAGCAGATCACGCTCGACATGCTCCGGTCGCTTTAGCGCCGGCTCATCGTGTAGCGTCCGGTGTGCGGTGCATCGAAGCCGAAGAACGTTGCGCTCGCGCGCAGGGGCCACCACAGCACGAGCGCGGGCACGGCGGAGTAGAGCGCGATGAAGAGACGCTGCGTGAGCTGGCTTCCCGCGTGGAAGCCGATGGGGTCGTAGAGCTCGCGCGCGCCGAAGGCCGCCGTCACGACGATCTGCCACACCATGCCCGCCAGCGGCGTGAGCACGATGAGCGTGACGGGTGAATTGAGAAAGACGAGCCCGCGAGCGCCGAGCACGAGTTGGCTCGCAAGGACCATGCCCAGCGCGTTCGGCCCCGGGATGATCGCGGTCCCGCCGCCCGGGAGTGTGACGGGTGAGGTCAGATCGATGAGCAAGCCCGCAATGAGGGCAGCGGTCGTGCTGACGCGTCCACGCGCAAAGAGCCCGACAAAGACCACCAGCGGCAGTACGAAACTCGGCGCGACGCCCGTGTCGCCCACGCGCAGAACGCCCCGCAGCCCGACCTCGAGCCCGACGAGCAGCCAGAGCGCAACCGCGTACACGCCCCAGCTCATGAACCGCTCCCGGGTACGCGCACGACAACGCTCGATACACGGCGCGTGTCCACAATGGGCTTGACGGTGATGACCTGGCGAAGCGGGCTCTCGGGCGAGGGCTCGACCGCGGTGATCGCGCCGACGATCAGCCCGCCGTGACCGATCCAGTTCTCGTCGCTCAGACGCACGATCTGCCCGACCTCTGCGGTGCGTGGGGTCTGCTCAAGACCCTCGGTGACGTATCGCCCCGGGCCCTTGAGTGTGCCGTCGCCCATCGGGGTGAGATCGAAGAAGAGCTCGGTCTTGGTGCCGTCTTCTTCGTAAACCTGCACCATGATCGTCTCGGCGTTGCGGTCGGTGATGGGCAGGACGTCGCACATCGCCTCATCGAGATTGACAATGCGTCCGAGCAGGTGCTGACCACGGACAGATGCAACGCTGCCCGGCTCGATGCCGTCGCGTCGCCCGGAGCGCAGGCGGAGCAATCGCCCGGTCGGGTCGGTGGTGCCTGCGATGACGCTCGTGGTGAGCAGACGCATCGGGTCGTCCTGCGTGCTGCGGACGCCGCTGAGTTCTTCGACTTGTCTGCGCAGCCTGCCGTTGTCCTGCTCGAGGCGGTGGACGAGTGCGCGGAGCTGATCGATCTGCCCGACGAGGGGCTCCGGGTTCTCGGCGGGCTCGGCTTTGACGAGCCAGTCGCCGGCGACCTTGACAAGATCCGCGGGCGGCGAGGTCAGACGCTGCGTGATGCGACCGGGCACTCGTGCCCAGGTGAGCAGTCGCGCTGGAAGGAACGTGGTGACGACCATCGCGCAGATCGAGAGCACGAGCACCCTGCTTGATGTCACAAGACCGCGTCTTGACACCGCGGCGCCTCCTGGTCCGATGCCGATGGGCCGGCGCTAGAGATCGAGATCGTTCTCCAGGACTTCCTTCCACTCCTCGAGGTGCTCGAGGAAGATGGCGGTCCCTCGCGCGACACACGTCAGCGGATCCTCCGCGACACGCACCGACAGGCCCGTGGCCTTGTAGAGCACGGTGGGTAGCCCGCGGAGCAGCGCCCCGCCACCCGCAAGCGTAATGCCGTTCTCGACGAGGTCCGCAGCGAGTTCGGGCTCGGCCCGTTCGAGTGTGCGAACGACCGTGTCGATGATTGAGTTGATCGGCTCCTGGAGCGCCTCGCGGATCTCGGCGGCGCTGATCGTCGCCTTGCGGGGCAGGCCCGAGATCATGTCGCGGCCGCGCACGTCGATCGAGCCCTCTTCGCCCTCGGTCTCGGCGGCCGAGCCGATTTCAATCTTGATGCGCTCGGCGGTCTGCTCACCCACCATGAGGTTGTAGGTGCGCTTGAGGTAGTTGATGATCGCCTCGTCCATGTCGTCGCCCGCGACGCGGACGGACTCGCAGACGGCGATATCGGCGAGCGACATGATGGCGACCTCGGTCGTGCCGCCGCCGATGTCGACGATCATGCTCGCCGTCGCTTCGGCAAAGGGGAGGCCCGCGCCGATCGCGGCCGCCATCGGTTCTTCGATGAGATACGTCCGGCTCGCGCCCGCGCGGTCGGCCGAGTCGGTGACGGCTCGCTTCTCAACCGCGGTGATGCCCGAGGGCACGCTGATGACCACGCGTGGGCGCACGAAGTTGTACTTCCCGCGGACCTTGTTGATGAAGTAGCCGAGCATCGCCTCGGTGATCTCGAAGTCGCTGATGACGCCGTCCTTGAGCGGGCGGATCGCGGTGATCGAGCCGGGCGTTTTGCCGAGCATCTCCTTGGCGTACCAGCCTACGGCCTGCCCGCCCTTGAGCACCTGGTTGGTGCCCTTGCGCACGGCGACCACGCTCGGCTCGTTGAGGACGATGCCCTGGCCGCGCACAGCGACGAGGGTGTTGCAGGTCCCGAGGTCGATCCCGAGGTCGAGGCTGAAGTACTTGAGAAGTCGGTCGAGCAGCTCCACGCTCCCTTACTTTGACAGAACGCTCGGCCAATCCTCGGCGAATCCAGACGCCCCCGATCCGAGCAGGCATGACTATATCCGACAGCGGGCGATGTTCGCTTCCCGCGGGAAAGCCGGGGGCAAAAACAACGCCGGCGGCGGCTCGGAAAAGCTCGCCGCCGGCAGCGGGGTTGATCCTGTCGGTGACCCGTTCGGTGTCGGGCCCATCCCCGGTGTCAGTTGGTCCGAGCACGGACCGAGGGGATCTCGATCGCGGCCTCGGGCTCGCCCACCTCAATATCACCGATCGGGCCGAGATCCTCGAACGGGTTGGTGTGGACGTCGTAGGTCGCATCGCCGCGCGTCTCGGCATCGATCTGGACTTGGGCCCGCTTCAGATAGTTGTCGTCCGCGGTCCGGGTGGCGAGCGAGGCCATCCGGGATTCCTGCTCGGCTCGGATCTTGGCGATGCGCTGGGTCACCTGATCCAGGCTGTCGGCCTTGAACGGGCTGATCGAGTCGATCGTCTTCTGACGCTTCTCGAGCATGGTCAGGAGTCGCTCGTTGCGGCTGACCGCGTCGATCTGCTGATCGAGCTGCCAGAGTTGGCTCTGGAACTCGGCCCGCTCGGTTTCGAGTGTGCCCAGCAGCTCGCCGAGGTGCTGCTCCTGCTGCTTCAGGAAGCCCATGTCGCGGTCGAGCTCGCCGGTGCGTGTGGCGTACGAGTCACGCAGTCGGCGGATCTTCTCGGCCTTGGCGTAGGCCTCTTCGAGGTCGAGCTTGGCGTTGTTGTGCCACACTCGAACGACGCGGTAGCTGTCGCCTCGGGCTTCCTCGCCCTGCGAGATCAGATCCTGCAGGCTTGAGAGGTCGTTGTCAGCGAGTGCGACGACGCGGGCCGCGACGGCGCGCTCGTGCTCGAACTGCGAGAGCTGGGTCTGCAGCTCGGTCAGGTCGCTACGCACGGTGGCGATCTTCTTGGGGTACTGCGCTTCGAGCGAGCGGAGCTGCTCGCGGAGCGCGACGGGATCATCGACGTTGTTGGTGATGATCTGCGAGATATTGGTGCCTGCCTGGTGGGCGACAGCGCGGGCGCTGCCGGGGCTGACGGCCTCGGCGACCACAAATGCCGCGCCGGCCCCCAATGCCGTGATGACGCCAACTCGAACGACGTTGCAAACGATACCGGCCATGGCTCGGGCCTCCTTCTCAGACGTGTGCCTCCGGGTCTTTGGCTTTCCTCCGCCACGTTGCCCGGCTTGGTTCTGGTACGGGACGCTTGTTGGGCACCCAGCCCGCCCGATTTCACAGCCGATCGCGAGATTCACGAAAATGCCTTTGAAGCCACTTTGAGGGGCGAATCCGGTACAATCGACAGGCCCAGAACCTGCAAACCGCGAAAGGAATCGGGTCCGGGACGGAAGAAGCTTCCGTCAGGAGGCAGACGGAACGCCGGTGACAAGGCCGGGGTTTCGCGGGGCTGCCCCCTGATTGCAGCGGGGACAGATCATGCTCACGAATGTGACCACGGGGTTCATCGACCGCCTGCGTGGCAACGACGAAGCCGCCTGGTTCGAACTCTGGGAGACCTTCGGGCCGGTGCTGCGCACCCAGCTCACCAAGTGGGGCAAGGGCCGGATCGGAGCCGAGACGGTGCGCGATCTCTCACAAGAGACGCTCGCGGCGTTATCGGGCTCCATCGATCGGTACGACCCGACTCGCGGCGCCCGGTTCAGCACCTGGCTCCTGGCGATCGCCAAGCACGTCCTGGGCGATGAGATGGACAAGCGGATGGCGCTCAAGCGGGGCTCGGGCAAAAGGGGCGCGAGCTTTGAGGAAGCCTGGATGACCGCGGCTCCCGAGATGGGCGTCGACGAGGAATACGAGGCCGCGGTCTTCCGCGCCAAGGTCGAGGCGGCGCTGCGGAACGTCGAGAAAAAGGCTGATTTCGTGGATTTCTCGATCTACCGGATGCGCGTGCTCGACGGCATGCCGGGCAAGGACGTCGCCGGGCAGGTGGGCGTGAGCGAGCCCACGATCTCACGCCGTCTGACCAAGGTCCGGGAGCTGCTCCGTGTCGAGATGCGTGAGGTGATCGGGAAGTTCAGCTTCACCGAGGAGGAATTGGAGGAGGCGAAACGAAACGGGGTCGAGCTGAATCCCAGCAAGGCGGACGATGGGCTCTTCGATGAGGCCATCGCTGAGATCTGTCACCAGCAGCAGGAGCTCCGCCGACGGGACGAGGAATCGGCCAGGTACGGCGGCCCCTGACACGCGACGCGCCTTGCGACACGCCCGACAAAGGAGGGTGAAATGGGGATGGGGTTGATTGGAACAGTGGTAGCCGTCGTCCTGATGGCCGTGGCTGCGGCGATCATCTTCGTCTTCATCCTGATCCCGGTGCTCAAGCTGCTCGGCAAACTGTTCGGCCATATCGGTCGGACACTCGTCGACATCGTCGCCGACGCGCTCCGATTCGTGGGTTCGGTGCTCGTGATCCCCGTGTTCATGCTGCTCACCGTTGGGTCGGTCGTGGTTGGGCGTTGGTCCGCGACGGGTCATTACGGCCGGGCGGTGTCGAGCGAGTTCAAGTCCGCGGGTCTGAACCTCTACCGCGTCGCGATCGGTCACCCGCTCCGGCTCATCGGCCTCGGGCTCGTCATCGACGGGTTCGAGAAGCGTCTGCCCGAGGTCGTCGCGGCGGCTCCCGGGCGCGACAAGCCCAAGGGTCGCAAGAACCAGTTCGACGGGTACACCATCGTCGGATCGCTCGCGGGGGGCGGGTCGGGCGCTCGTCTCTATATCGCCGAGCCCGATGACCTGAAGCTCGCGGCGTTCGAGCGCCGGGGCATCGCCGACGCGCAGCAAGTCGTCATCAAGGCTTTCCATCTCAACGAGGGCAGTAGCCTGCCCCAGATCATCCGCGAGAGCCGGGCGCTCGACGCGGCCAAGCGCCTGGGCCTCGTGCTCGAGCACGACCTGACCGAGGAGCGTTTCTATTACGTCATGCGCTACGTCCCGGGCGATCAGCTGACGCTCGTGGCGCAGCGTGCCCACGCCGACAGCGGCGCGCACGGCCTGAACGACAAGCAGCTCCGCAAGCTGCTCGGGCACGGGCGCGATCTTTTCTCGACGCTCAGCCTCTATCACTCCGGCGGCCTCTGGCACAAGGACGTCAAGCCCGACAACGTCGTCGTCGATGAGACCGGCGCGCACCTGGTCGATCTCGGGCTCATCACGCCCCTGCGCTCGGCGATGACGCTCACCACGCACGGCACCGAGTACTTCCGCGACCCCGAGCTCGTCCGCATGGCGCTGCGGGGCGTGAAGGTGAACGAGGTCGACGGCGCGAAGTTCGATATCTACGCCGCCGCGGCGGTGCTGTACTCGATGATCGAGAACTCGTTCCCCGCGCACGGCGGGCTGAGCCAGATCACGCGTCGCTGCCCGGAGTCTGTCCGCTGGATCATCCGCCGGGGCATGACGGAGTACGACAAACGCTACGGCTCGATGAAGGAGATGCTGGCGGACCTCGATTTCGTGCTCGCCTCGAACGATCCGTTCGCGGTGAAGCCCGCCGAGCTTCCGAGCATGAAGGGCGGGCACGTGGAGTCTGCCGAGCCCGTGCTTGACGAGAACGAGGCGTTTCTGGCGTCGGTCGCGGCCGCCCGCGCTGCGCATCCCGGCCCTGCGGCTTTGCACTCGCCGGTACCACCCAAGCCCGAGCCCCACACGCACCTGGGCTCGCGGCCTCGGCTTCAGGTGACGGGCTGGTGGTCGGGTAAGTACCGCGTGGACGAGCAAGGCGCGGGCAAGATGGACCAGATGGCCGAGGTGGCCCAGGCCGTGATGCCCCCGCCCCCGCCCGCGCGGTCGGTGTCGCAGCACGCCCGCGCACGAAACGCGTCGGAGCAGCTCAAGAGCGCCCGCGCCCGGGCCAAAGAGCGTCGGACCCGCGCGATGCAGCGAGCGTCGGCCCACCGCAGCAGGCTCCGCGGGCGTTCACGCTCGGGGCTCAATCACGGCGCAGCCGTTGCGGTCGGCGTGTGCGTGGGGCTCGTGTCGATCCCCGTGACGCTCGCGCTTCTGCCCGCTTCGGGGAGTTCAACGACAGCAAACTCTGGAAATAAAGCGTCGGTGAACATCGGAAACGATGCGGTCTCGCTCACGGTTGGTGACAAGAACATCTCGGCGGAGAAGACACCGGTTTCCTACGCGGAGCTCTACGACGACCGCGGCCGCGCGGTCGTGCTCAGCATGTTCAGCCCGCCCGTGGAAGCGGGGATGAAGGCGCGCATCGAGGACAGCCTCGAAGCCCTGCGTCAGATCGGCTTCGAAATCGTCGAGGATCTGGATGTGCAGGCCGAGTTGCGCAAGCAGCGTGAGCTCGCACCCTCGGACCCGAAGCAGGCCGCCAAGTCGATGTGGAAGTGGATCGACGAGCAGGACGGCGCGTATGACCTTGCCCTCGTGCTCGCACCCGCCCCGAAGAACAAGCCGGAAGACCCGGACAAACTCGTCGCGTTGATGGCCGGTGAGGACAACTACACCTGGTCGATCGACCCGTCACTGAGCGACATTGTCACAGGCGTGATGAAGTCGATCGGAAACTGATGGCGCGCCCGATCACGCGCTCTCGTGCGAGAGCCGGATCAGACTCTCGAGCGTTTCCTTTGCCTTCCCGGATTCGATGGCCTGCATCGCAAGGTGCAGGCCTTCATGCATACCGCTCGCGGCATCGGCGACGACAAGGGCCGCGGCGCAGTTGAGCGCGACGATCTCGCGGTGGGGGCCGGCGTCGTTGTCGAAGACGTCGCAGATGATCCGGGCCGCGTCCGCGACGTCGTTTGCGATCAGATTCTCGCGGGGCGTGGCGGACAACCCGAGCCCGGCGGGGTCGATCTCGGTGAAGGAGACGCCGCCATTCTCGACGACCGCCGCGTGCGTGACGCCCTTGAGTGAGATCTCGTCCAGGCCCTCGGCGCTGTGGATGACCATCGCCTTCTCCGCGCCCAGTCGCGCCAAAGCCTTGGCGACCTGCTCGACCCAGCGTTGCTCGTACACGCCGATGAGCTGTCGCTCGGCCTTGGCGGGGTTCGTCAGCGGGCCCAGCAGGTTGAAGACGGTCGGCACGCCCAGCGATTTGCGCGGGCCGGCCGCGAAGCGCATCGCCGGGTGGTGATGGATCGCAAAGCAGAAGCACACGCCGATCTCATCGAGGCACCTCGCTTGCACCTCCGGCGAGGCGTCGACGTTGACGCCGATCGCTTGCAAGACCTCCGCCGAGCCGCGACCGGTTCGACTCCGGCTGCCGTGCTTTGCGACGCGGACGCGCCGCTTGGCATCGGGCAATGTGCTCGCCGCGGCGGCGACGATCGCGGCAGCGGTCGAGACGTTGAACGCCTTGGGCGTGCCGCCCGTGCCGCAAGTGTCGATGAGCGACTCACCCGCGGGGCATGCATAGGGGACGTTCTGTACGTTGGCGCGCATCGCGCGGGCGCCGCCCACGAGTTCCTCGACCGTTGCGCCGCGGACCTCGATGAGCGCCAGGACGGCCCCGATCTGGGCGTCGTCGAGCTTCCCGCCGAGCAGGTCCAGGAAGAGGGCCTCGGCCTCCGAATCGGTGAGAGTTTCGCCTGTGACGAGGCGTGTGATGATGCTCATGGCCATACCGTAGCCGAAACCGGGCCGATGGCACCGAATCCACGCGCGAACCGCGTCGGCGGACGCCCGATATACACTCATAGAGATGTCTGAGACGCGTACAGCAAGGACGGCTCCGCGTGCGGTCGGGGCGCAGGTGGCTTCGGCTCGCCGAAAGCTCGGGACGGCGCTCTTCGTCTCGGCGCTCGGGCCCGCGCTCGCAGTCGCTGGCGCAGTCTCGGCGCTCGTCGTTGTTGCCGTGAAGGTTTGGGGTTCAAGACTTGGTCTTGCGGAACTCGGAGTCGCCGGCTGGGTGGGCGTGGTGCTCGTGCCGATCGTTCTGGCGGTCTTGTGGTCGGCCCTGAGTGCACGCCGACGCTGGCCCACGGTCATCGCATCGGCTTCGGTGCTCGACGAGGCCTCAGACACGCACGACCTGCTCGGGTCATCGCTTGCGTTCTCGTCTCGCGAGCATGTGGGCGCATTCGAGCGATGGGCGATCCGCGACGCGGAAGCCGCCGCTTCTCGCGCCGCGACGGACAAGGTGGGTGAGTTGACGTTCGGGACGCCGTGGATTGTCGGCGTCGGGACGGTTGGTTTGGCGGGCGTGCTGGCGTGGCTGGCGCCGATGCGCGAGCCGCCCTTGCCCGGACCGGTGCCGATCGTGCGGACGCAGAGTCCAGAAGCTGCTGCAGTGGCTGCGGAGAAAGTCGCGGACGCGAAGGAGGCGATCGAGGCAGCCGCAACAACGGGGCAGGTCTCGGATCAGGAACTCGCGGCGATCGAAGAGCTTGAGCGCGAGCTCGCCGAGGGTCTGCGTGAGCCCGAGGAGGCTCTAGCCGCAGCCGCCGAGACGCTCCAGCGATCCGCCGACGAGGCCGCCAAGCGCGCCGAGCGTGAGCGCGCTACGCGCGAAGCGGTACGCGAGAGGATGCAGTCGATCAGCCCGGAGTCGCTGGGCGGCGCATCGCAATTGGCCGAGGATCTGAGTTCGGGTGACTTTGAGGCCGCCGCTGCCGAGGCCGAGCGTCTGCTCGAAGCGATGCAGACCGCCCCATCAGAGGAGCGTGAGCAACTCGCACAAGAGCTGCGCGAGCTCGCCGAGCAGATTGAGCAGCAACAGGCCGAGCAAGAGCCAGCCAATCCGGAACCGCAGGAACAAGCCGAGCCTGAATCAGAGCCCGAAATGCAGCCCGAGCCTCAATCAAAGCCGAAGACACCCGAGGAGATCCGCGATCAGCTCGAGCGCGAGGGCGTGCCGCCGGAGGACGCGGAGCGACTCGCCCAGGAGATCCACGAGCAGCAGGAACGCGACCGCCAACAGCAAGAGGCCCAGGACGAGGCGCGAAATCAAGCTGAGGAGATCGCCGACGAGATTCGGCGCGAGGCCGACGAACTCAGCTCACCCGATCAGAACGAACAGCAGAGCCAGGGCGAAGACAACCAGCAGCAGGACGGCGGCGAGCAAGGCAGCCAGGAGCAACAGCAGAGCGAACAAGGAGATCAACAAGCCGAGCCGAAGCCGGAGCCCGGGCAGCAACAACAAGGCAACGAGCAGGGACAGGGCGATCAGTCGTCCGGTCAGGATGGTCAGAAACAATCTAATACCGAATCGAATCAGAAACAAAAATCCGGAGAGCAGCAAGGAGAGAGTAAGAAGGAAGGCGACCCGAACCAAGGCGAAGCCGGGGATGATTCCGAGCAGGGCCAAAAGCAGGAAGGCACCGAGGGACAGAACGCCAAACCAAACGAAGGCGACAACGAACAAGGACAGGGCCAGCAGACTTCACCCGGAACGCAGCCTGGGAACCAGCCGGGTTCACAGTCGGGTGAACAGGGTCAGCCCGGGCAGCAGGGCAGCCAGCAGGGCGATGGTCAGGGCGATGGTCAGGGCGACGAGCAGAGTGCGGGCGAAGAGTCCGGTCAGGGCGGCGGTGTGGGCAAGGGCGACCAACAGGGGCTCGGCAACAAGCTCCGCCAGATCGCGCAGCAGCAGAAGCAGGCCGAGCAGTCGGGCGACACCGCCCGCGAACTTCAGCGTCAGGCGGACGAGCTGAGCGGTCAGCAGCCCGGCGGTCAGGGGCTGCGCGATCTCGCGGATCAGCTCCCGCCGCAGTCGCCGTGGGAAGGCCAGACGGAGTTCGTCGATGCGCGTCCCGAGGGTGAGCCCGAGCCCGAGCGTGAGCAGATCATCTCGGAGTGGTTCAACCCCGCAGCCGAGCCGGGTGAGAACGCGCCGGCCGGTCGCATCGATCCTGGTCGCACGGTGCGCCTCGCCGAGGAACGAGCGCAGCGGGCGCTCGAGCAGCAATCGGTGCCAAGAAGGCACGCGGATCTGATCAAGCGTGTGTTCGATCGGTTCGGCGAGCGTGCGAAGGAAGCGTCGGATGCTTCGCCGGCGCCCGCCGACGCCGAGGATGCGCCTTGAACCTCGTCTTCGTCCAGCCGATCTGGCTGCTCATCGCGCTCATCGCGATCCCGCTCGGGTTCGTGCTCGTGCGATGGTGCGTGGCGATGGCCAGGGTCCGGCGATGGTCGGCTGTCGCGACGCGCGTCGTGCTCATGTCGCTCATCGCGGCGATGCTCGCCGGCGCAAGCTCGGTGCGCGAGACGTCCAAGGTCGCCGTCGTCGCGGTCGTGGATGTTTCCGATTCGGTGCGTCGCTTCGGCTGGCTCGGGCTCGATTCGGAGGGCAACCGCATCGATGTGCTCGAATCGGTGACCCGCTCGCTGCGATCGCTCGACGCGGGGCGTGGGCCCGATGATCTCTTGGGTATCGTGGTGTTCGGGGGCGACTCGGCCGCGATCGCGACGCCCACGCGAGCGTCGATTGTTGGGCGCGATCTCGATGTGCGTCTCGCCGAGGGCACGGACCTAGCCGGCGCGATCCGCCTGGCGGGCGCGATGGTGCCGCCGGACGCCGCGGGCAAGCTGCTCGTCGTCTCCGACGGCAACCAGACTCTGGGCGATGCACTCGAAGCCACGCGTGAAGTCACCTCGCGCTCCTCGACCGGCTCGCTCGGGATCGACGTCGTGCCCATCGATTTCCGCATCGGCGACGAGACGATCGTCGAATCGGTCATCGTGCCCACGCAGGCCTCGGCCGAGTCCGTGGTGACCGTGCGCGTGGTGATCAGCACCGTCAACGGCACGACGGGCACACTCCATCTCACCGAAGAGAACAACCCCGTTGACATCAACGGCAGTGACTCGGGTGCCGGACGGCGTTTGGAATTGACGCCCGGTCGCCACGCGATCCTGCTCGATGTGCCCCTGCCGCAGGGCAGGATCCATCGGTTCAGGGCGACGTTCGAACCGGATATGACGCGCACCGCCGATGGCCCGGTCTTCGCGGGTGACACGCACCTCGACAACAACCAGGCCGAGGCGTTCACGATCAGCCCGGGCTCGGGCGAGGTGCTCATCGTCGACGGCGTCGGCGACGGCAACCCGAGCGGCGAGGGCGGCATCCTCGGGCAGAGCCTCACGCGGTCGGGCGCGGAGGTCCGGTTCGTCGCGCCCGAGGGCGTGCCGACGGATCTGCTCGGGCTCCAGCCTTACGACCTCGTCATTCTGCAGAACGTCCCGGCCGACGCGCTCTCCGAGAACATCCAGCACAACCTGGCGGCGCATGTGCGTGACATGGGCGGCGGGCTCATCATGATCGGCGGGCCCGCCTCGTTCGGGTCGGGCGGCTGGATGGGCTCGCCCGTCGAGCCGATCCTCCCCGTCAAACTCGATATCGGCGAGAAACTCGTCGAGCGGCGCACCGCGATCGTGCTGGTGCTCGATTCATCGGGCTCGATGAGCGCGAGTGTGGGAGGCTCGTTCAAATCGCAGCAGCAGATCGCCAATGCCGCCGCGGCCCTCGCGGTGCGGAGCCTTGGCGCGAACGACCTCGTCGGCGTGATCCGGTTCTCGAACAACGCCTCGTGGGTGAAAGAGCTCGGGCCCAACGACAACCCGCTCGAAACCGCTTCGGCGATCGAGTCGATCATGCCGGGCGGGGGGACGAACATCCCGCCGGGTCTTGAGATGGCGCGTCAGGCGCTCAAGGGCGTGGACGCCGCGGTCAAGCACATCATCGTGCTCTCGGACGGGCGTTCGATGGGTTCGGACCTCTTGCCCGCGATGGCCGAGCAGCTGGCGAGCGAGGACATCAACGTCTCGACGATCTCCGTCGGCGACGGCGCGGACACCGAGACGTTGTTCGCGATGGCCGACAAGGGCGGGGGCGTGCACTACCCGGTGACGAACCCGAGCGTGCTGCCGCGTGTGTTTGTGCGCGCCGTGCGCATCGTGCGCGACCCGCTCATCAAGGAAGGTCTGTTCCAGCCGGTTGTGCTGCCGACGGGCTCGCCCGCTGTGAGCGGGCTCGGTTCGATGCGAGGGCTTGAGGGGCTCGTGCTGACCGCGTTCCGCGATGAGGCGCTCGTGACGAACGCGCTGGCCACGCCCGAGGGCGAGCCGTTGCTCTCGCACTGGACCGTCGGCCTTGGTCGCGTGGCGGCTTTCACCTCCGACGCGCACCGCTGGGCCGCCCCGTGGCTCGGGTGGGACGGCTACGACATCTTCTGGGCGCAGCTTACCCAGCTCATCGCACGGGCGCCGGCGGCGCGAGGCGTCGAGCTCTCGACCGAGATCGACTCGGGCCGGCTCCGCGTCCGAATGCTCGCGCTCAACAGCGACGGGAATCCCGTAGAAGGTCTGGCGGTGCCGGCAACGGTGTACACGCCCAATGGCGAGCGTGTGGAGCTCACGCTCGACCAGAGCGGGCCCGGGCAGTACGAAGCCGTCACCGACGCCGGTGCGAGCGGGAACTACATCGCCATCGTCCGCCCGCGCGACGGCTCGCGGGCGCTCCCGCCCGTGCTCGGCGGCGCGACCCAGTCGTCGAGCGCCGAGTACGCGAGCCTGCGCGGCGACCGCCAGCTGCTTCAGCAGATCGCCGAGGCGACTGGCGGGCGGGTGATGGATCTGTCGCAGCTCTCGGCCGAGAACCTCTACCAGCGTGGCGCGATCGAGCCGCGTCGCGCCGAGGCCTCGCTCTGGCGGACGTTGCTCCTGCTCTCAGTCGTTGTGATGCTGCTCGATGTCGCGACGCGTCGGATCGCGTGGGACCGCTTCATCACCGAGCGCGAGCCTAGGGTTGCCATCGCGGGCAAGGCAACTGCGGGCGCGACGCTCAGCGAGCTGCGCAAAGCCACCAAGGCTGAGAAAGCCGAGGAATCTGAGGTCCGACTCACAGCGGCCGATGCTTCGAAGGTGGCGCTCGAGGCGAGGCAGAAGCGAGTGCAGGCGCGCAAGGCCGCCCGTGAGCAGGGAAACCAAAGCGAGAAACCCGCGGCTTCGACCAAGCTGACCGACGAAACGAAGGCGAAGAAGAAGGACGAGAGCGAGTCGGGGCTGCTCGCCGCCAAGCGACGGGCTCGCGAGCGGTTCGAGGAAGACCGATGACCAAGAAACGAGTAGCAAAGCCCTGGGAGCTGAGCCCCACGACGCGTTTCGACGACCGGGCCGAGCTGTACGCGAAGTACCGCCCGAGCTACCCAGCCGAGGCGATCGACTGCGTGCTCGAAGGTCTCGGAGATCCGGCAGGGCTCCTCGCAGCAGACATCGGCGCGGGCACGGGGATCGTTTCTCGCCTACTCGCGGGGTGCGGGGTGAGTGTGCGAGCCGTCGAGCCCAACGCGCAGATGCGCCGCGTCGCCGAGCAGAACGAACATGTGCATTGGACCGAGGGCACCGCGGAAAAGACGGGGCTCGATGATCACTCGGTCGATCTCATCGTCAGCGGCCAGGCGTGGCATTGGTTCGAGCCGAACGCGACATGCAAGGAAATGTCGCGCATCGCGATACCGGGCGGCAGGCTGGCGCTCCTGTGGTACGACGACCTGCCCGGGAACGAGCCGAGCCAGGAGTACCGACGCATCGTCGAGCCCGGCGCGAAGGAGACCTTCGGCATCCACGCCGTCGAGCAGTGGGAGCCCACGCTCGCGCCGCCCTTGGATCACAAGAAGTGCGAACGGTTCGAGTTTGAGTACGCATACCGGCTCGACCTGACGGGCCTGATCGGACGCGCACGCTCAGCGAGCTACGTCCCGCACGAGGGGCTCGACGCCGATCGGCTCGTGCGCGAGATGACCGAGATGCACGCCCGCTTCGCCGAGTCCGACGGCTTCGTGACGATGGGGCTGCTTTGCATCGTGCACCGGTATGCGCTCTAGACGAGTTCGCCGAAGAGCGTAAGCCCCGAGCCCTCGGTGATCCGCACGCGCCGGATCTGACCCGGGAGCGCCTTGGCCTCGGCAACATCGGCGTCGAACATGACGATCTGGTCGCCGTCGGTGCGCCCGGAGAACTGCACGGTCTCGGAATCTGTGCGTTCGAGGACCGCGGTGACGGAGAGATCATCGGTCTCGTCGGCGCTCCGGCCGCCGATGGTGAGCTGCACACCGCCCGAGGCCTTCTTGGCTTGCTTGCCGCTGAGTCCCGCGGCCTTGATCGCCTTCTGGCTCGGGCCCTCGATCAGGATGTCGTACACACAGCCCACCTGCTCGCGGCTGACCTCGTCCGAGATCCGGTTCTGCACCGCGAGCAGCTCGTTGTTGCGCACGCGTTTGACCGCCTCGGGGACGTCGTCGGGGATCTTGTCGTACGCAACAGTCCCGGGGCGGGGTGAGTACTTGAAGATGAAGCAGCTCTTGTAGCGAGAGCGTTCGAGGAGCGAGACCGTCTGGGCGAAGTCCTCGTCCGTCTCGGTCGGGAATCCGACGATGATGTCGCCCGAGATCATGAGCGGGCGGCCGATCTCGGGCTGGTGCAGGTGCTCGCGGGCGCGGGCGACGAACTCGTCGTACTCTTGGGCCGTGTAGCCCCGGTTCATCATCTTGAGCATGCGGTCCGAGCCCGTCTGGGCCGGCACGTGCAGGTATCGGCAGATACGCGGGCAATCACGGATGACCTCGAGCACGTCGTCGCCGAAGTCGCGCGGGTAGCTCGTCACGAACCGCAGACGCTGGATGCCCGGGGCCTTCTCGTGGATCTCGTAGAGCAGATCGGCGAACGTCGTGACGCGTTCGCCCGTGAGTGGGTCACGCTTGTGCCCGCCCTTGAAGGCCCGGCCCTTCTGTGGCTGGGTGACGCCTCCCGCGATCGTCGCGGCCTCGTGCTCGAAGCGGTAGTGATTCACCGTCTGACCGAGCAGCGTGATCTCGATCACGCCCTGGTCCGCCAGACGCTGGCACTCATCGACGATGTGCGCCGGCGGGCGGTGGATCTCGGCGCCGCGCGTAAAGGGCACGACGCAGTACGTGCAGAATTTGTTGCACCCCCGCGTGATCCGGACGTACGCGCTCTTGCGGAGCGAGCCCACGGGGTCGATCGGGCTGACCGAGCGCGAGAGATCGAGGTATTCGAGCGAGTCCTCGGCCGCCGCGAGCGTTGCGCTCCGGCGTGAGGTCGAGCCCTGCAGCGCGACTGCTTTGACGGACTTCACCGCCGCGTTCGGGTCGTCGGCGACCAGGCTCTCGCGCGTGCGGACCGCGTTGTCGAGCAGCGCCGGCAGCTTGTCGAGTTCGCCCGGGCCGCACATCACGTCGACCACCGGCATGCGGTCCATCAGGCCCTTGCCGTCGCGCTCGGCCATGCACCCGAGCACGCCCACGACCATGCCGGGCTTGTCGGCCTTCTGCTCGCGGAGTTCGCCGAGCCGGCTCCAGACCTTCTGCTCGGCCTGCTCGCGCACCGAGCAGGTGTTGTAGAGCACCACGTCCGCCTCGCTCGCCTTTGAGGTAAAGGCGTACCCGAGGCTCGCCAGGCGGCCGGCGACGAGCTCCGAGTCGAGCTCGTTCATCTGGCAGCCGAAGGTTTCGAGATAGACGCGTTTGGAGGCCATGCGGGGCAACTCTACGCCGGGCAAGGACTTGGGGACGCCCCGCCCGGGGACCACGCCCGGATAGACTTCACTCTCAATGTGGCGGAACATCTCCCTTGCCAACAAGTGCCTTCTGCTCTTCGGGGCCGCGATCGTGCTGATCGTGTTCGCCGCACTGCTCGCGCCCTGGCTCCGCATGAACGCACTCGTGGGCGACGTCCAGCAGGAGCTCTCACGCCAGCTCGTCTCCGCCTGGGAACGCACCGAGCGTGAGAACCCGGGCGGGCAGGCGTCGGTGGCGCTCGGGGTGGTTCGCCTCTCGATGACCGAGGCCCACGCGCAGGCCGAGGGGGACAAAGCCCTCGCCCGCGCGATCGATTTCTTCGACCGCGCGGACCCGCCGGCGGACTATCAATGGTCGTCCTGGGACGGCACCGCCCGGCGCTACTACTACGCCCGCCCGGAGTACACCGCGAGCCCCCCCGAACTCTCGGAGATGACCTCGATCGTCATCCTCGATCGCCGATCGACCGAGGCCGCGAGGCTGCTCATCTTCAACGCGGTCTACCTGATCGGAGCGGGCGCGGTCGTGCTCGCGCTCGCGGTGCTCGTTTTCTATCTCATCACGTCGATGCTGATCTTGGAGCCCGTGCGTGAGCTGAAGCAGACGGCCGAGCTCGTGGTCGACGGCGAACTCGGCGCCCGAAGCCAGATCGCCACGGGCGATGAGTTTGAGGAGCTCGGCAAGGCGTTCAACGCCATGATGGAGCACATCCAGCGCAGCCAGGACCAGCTCCGCTCGATCAACTCGGCACTCGACCTGAAGGTCGGGGAGCTCGCCAACGCAAACGTCGCGCTCTTCGAGTCGGCCAAGCTCAAGGGCGAGTTCGTCGCCAACGTTTCGCACGAGCTGCGGACGCCCTTGAACTCGACGATCGGGTTTGCAGAGCTGCTCATGGAGATCGCCCAGGCCGAGGCTGCGGCCGGCGACGACTCGACCAAGCACCGCAAGCGTGTGCGGTATCTTGAAAACATCCTGACTTCTTCTCGCAGCCTGCTCGAGCTGATCGACAGTCTCCTCGAGATGGCCAAGATCCAAGCCGGCAAAACCGAGATCTCGGTCGACACGGTCGATATCGGCAAAGTGTGCGAAGCGCTTGCCGGCCTAATCGAACCGTTAGCTCGCCGGAAGGGCATCGAGATCGAAGTTGATGTCGCCGGCAACCTGCCCAAGGTCGAGACCGATTCGCGAAAGCTCCAGCAGATTCTGTTCAACTTCCTCGCAAACGCGGTGAAATTCACCGATCCAGAACCGGGCGGGCGGCCGCCAAAGGTCATCCTCCGCGCCGAACCGCTTCCCGGCAAACTCACCGACGAGGTCGGGTCGATCCGCATAAGTGTGATCGACTCGGGGCCCGGCATCGACCCTCAGGATCAGCAACGGATTTTCGAGAAGTTCCAGCAAGCCGACAGCGGGCACACCCGCGAGCACGGCGGTACCGGGCTCGGGCTCGCCATCTCCAAAGAACTCGCATCGCTCATCCAAGCCGAGATCAAGCTCGTCAGCGAGATCGGCTCGGGTTCGATGTTCAGTGTCATCATTCCGGAACGACTGAGCACCGAGCGGCTCGCCGAGACCGTGCTCGAGAATAAGTTCCGCGGCTCGCTCGCTACGAACGAAGAAGCCGTGGGCGGAGACGATCAGGTCGATGATGCTCAGGACGAGGGGCTCGAATAACACTCAGCCGCCGACAGCTGACTCGTAGTGCCGAACGACCGCCTTGCCCCGCTCGGGCAGATCGATCCCGACGACGTCGATACGCACAGGTCGATCGGACAGCCCGGGTTTCTTGGCGATCAGCTGCGCGACGAGCCGGAGCTTCTGGCGTTTCTTGGCGCCCACGCTTTCCTCGGCTCGAGGTTGCTCGCGCCATGTCACTCGGCGGGCTTTCACTTCGACGATCACGAGTGTCTTGCGGTCCGGTGCGATACAGACGATGTCCGCCTCACCGACGCCGACGTGGACGTTGCGACCGATGACTTTGTAGTGTTTCCGGCGCAGCCACCTGGCCGCGATCCTTTCGCCCCGCCTGCCCGTCGGGTTCGTGTTGCGGAAGCGAGCGAACATCGAAACCGGTCACCCTCGCATGGCGTGCTGTTCGAATACGCGTGTCTCAGCGACACGCAAAAGTTCGTCCACGAATCCGTTCGAACGCGCCTCGCCGAGGTTGGCCCGTTCACGGAGTCGCATGACGTATCTCTCAAGAGCCTGCTCCCGGCGGAGCCGTGTCAGGTACTGTTCGATCGAGAGCTGGACAGACTCGTCATCGAGCGACATTGTTTGCTGTTCGACGCGATCGAGCATCACGAACGATGTTCGGCCGGAGGCGCGAACGATCGGGCCCGCCCATGCGCCCGGTTCCAGCGCGACGATCGCCGCGTTGAGCGCCGAGTCGTTGATGAGCGTTGACTCAGCAAGAGGCTTGGTGATGGCCGTGCCTTCAGCGCTGAATAGACCGCCGCGATCGACCGCGAACGTATTGAGCTGAGCGTCGGAGGCCACGGACTCAAATGGCTCCCCCTCGTTGAGCCTGCGTTCGATCTCAGCGACGACCTCGTCCGACTTGGGCGAGATCAGACGGAAGAACACCTGCGGGTCGGGGTTCAGCTGCTTGTAGCGCCGCTGGTACTCGTTCTGGATGTCGAGCCAGCTGACCGGCGCATAGTCCTCGGCCGCGATATCGAGTACGTCTTTGATCACGCGCTGCCGCTCGATCGAGGCCAGGAACTGATCGAGCGACACGCCCTCTTCCTCTCGGAGTCGCTGATCGGCGAGCGTCTCGCTGCCCTGTGACAGGCGGACCATGTGCTCACGCACCTTCTCGACGAAGAAGAGCAGGCCCTGCTGGTTGAAATCCGGGTTGCGAGCGAGTCCTTCGCGGTAGAGCACTTCGTCGCGGATCATGTCTTCGAGCTTGCGCGCGATGACCGGACGGGCTTCCTTTCGCCATGAGGCAACATCGGGCTGCTCAGTCGAGATCGCCCTCAAGCGGGGCATGAGATCCTCAAGGAATCGGCTCGCGATGATCGGGCGGCCGTTGATGTCGCCAACCTTCGCGTCGTACACCGCGCCGCCGGGGAACGCTCGACCCGATTCTGAATCATCCGGTGTCCCGGCGTTCGTGTTGGTGTCGAACGAGCGGATCACGATGGTCTCGGGCTCGGGGCGAGCCGGGTTGACCGGGGTATAGACCGTGCGTGGAGCCGAGGCGCCCGCGGATGTGTCCACGTTGCCGGCGAACTGGTTGAGCTCGACCTTCCGTGTCGGTTGGCCAGCGCAGCCGACAAGCATCAACGCTGCAAGCAGCACACCGGCGGATTCTGCACAGGCCATCGGGCGTCTTGTCATCACGCTCGGATCCTCCGAAACGGTCGCTCTCCGGTCATCGGCTGACCCGAAGCCTACCCTAGAACGGAAGGATCCTACGACATGAGCGACGACAAACCGAAACTGATCATCGACGAGGACTGGAAGTCGGAGGCGAACCGTGAGAAGGAGCGCCTTGCCGAGAAGGAGGCCCAGGCCGAGCAGGCCAAGGCCGAGGCCAACCGCCCCCTCGAATTCAGCGATGTGGTGCGTCTGATGGCCTCCCAGGCCGCGATGTACCTCGGGATCATGCCCGAGCCCCAGTCGGGCCAGCGGATCCTCGCTCCCGAGCTGGCTCGGACCCACATCGACATCCTCGCGGTGCTCGAGGCCAAGACCAAGGGCAACCTGACCGCGGAAGAGGACCAGGAGTTGTCCGAGACCCTCCGCGAACTGCGAGCGATCTTCGTCGAAACGGCCAAGTCCATCGAGAAGGCCGTTGCTGAGGGCCTCATCAACCCCGACGGCTCGCCCGGACCCAACGCTCCGAAAGGTCCAGCCGGCGGCCCCGCCGGACCGATGGCATAATCACGACGCGCCGGAGGTCTCATCCGGCATCGACCGGGAAGCTCCGATCGAACATCATGGCCATTCGATGTGATCGACCCAGGAAAGGACACCCAAGTGGGAAATGATTCCGGCTTCATGAACCGGCACTACTTCTTGCTCCGCAGGCTCCACTCGCTCTCCGGCATCCTGCCCATCGGCGTCTTTCTCATCAACCACCTGCTCACCAACTCCACGATCGCGTGGGGGCTTGTCAACTCCCGCGCCAGCGAGAACGTCGCCCCGGGCACGATCGAGCAGGTCGGCGAGATGACCGCACGCCGGGTCGGCACGTTCCAGCACGAAGTGACCTTCATCAATGAGATGCCCTTCCTCGTGCTTATCGAGGTGACACTCTGGGTCTCGATCGCCTTCCACGCGATCCTCGGCGTCTACTTCGCCCGCACCGGCAAGTCGAACACCGCCCGCTATGCCTATCAGGACAACTGGCGCTACTCGCTCCAGCGTCTCACGGGCTACATCGCGATCTTCTACATCTTCTACCATGTCGCCACGCTCCGCTGGGGATGGACATTCATGTCACCCACTGATGAGCCTTGGTCGCATTCGCAGGCCGCTTCGACCTTCTCACTCGCGCTGCGTGGGCAGGCGCAGGGCATCGGCTTCGGCGGCATCCTCGTCTCGCTCTTCTACTTCGTGGGCGTGACCGCCAGCGTCTATCACCTCGCCAACGGGCTTTGGACCGCGGCCATTACGTGGGGTCTGACGATCTCCGAATCCGCCCAGCGACGCTGGGGCTATGTCTGCGCGGGCCTCGGCGCGGGGCTCATGCTGATGGCGTGGTCGTCGCTCATTGGCTTCCTGCTGCTCGACGTCAACCACGCCCGCGCGGTTGAAGCCGACATGCATGCCGCCCACGGCACACACGTCGAAACAACCCTGCCCGTTGCCGAGGCGGACCACTGAAACGCATCTGAAGGAGCACCGGTTCCATGTCTGACAATCGCGTGATCGTGGTGGGGGGAGGACTGGCAGGCCTGGCCGCGTCGGTCCGCATCGCCGAGTCCGGCGTCCCCGTGGACCTCTTCAGCATGGTCCCCGTCAAACGCTCGCACTCCGTCTGCGCTCAGGGTGGCATCAACGCGTGCAACGAGATCGCACGCCAGCAGGGCTACTCCGAGTACGAGCACTTCGACGAAACGATCTACGGCGGCGACTTCCTCGCCGACCAGCACCCCGTCCTTGAGATGGCCAACTGGGCGCCCAAGATCATCGACCTGCTCGACCGCATGGGCGTCCCCTTCAACCGCACGCACGAAGGCTTCCGCGACCTGCGTCTCTTCGGCGGCTCGCTCTTCAAGCGCACCCACTTCGCCGGCGCGACCACGGGGCAGCAGCTCCTCTACGCGCTCGACGAGCAGACGCGGCGCTACGAGACCGAGGGCAAGGTCACCAAGTACGAGTTCTGGGAATTCCTCTGGCCCATCACGCACGAGGGGCGTTGCGTCGGCATCGTCGCTCAGGACATGCGGACCATGCAGATCCGCGCATTCCGTGCTTCGGCCGTCGTCATGGCGACCGGCGGGTGCGGGCTCGTGTTCGGCAAGTCCACTAACTCCGTCATCTGCACGGGCGGCGCCGCGAGCCGGTGCTACCAGGCCGGCGCTGCCTACGGCAACCCCGAGATGGTCCAGGTCCATCCGACCGCGATCCCCGGTGCCGACAAGCTCCGTCTCATGTCCGAGTCCGCCCGAGGTGAGGGCGGCCGCGTCTGGGTGCCCCGCAAGAAGGGCGACACGCGCAACCCCGTCGACATCCCCGAAGAAGAACGCTGGTACTTCCTCGAAGAACGCTACCCCGCGTACGGCAACATCGTGCCGCGCGACATCGCGACCCGCGAGATCTTCGACGTCTGCGTCAACGAGGGCATGGGCGTCGACGGGCAGAACCAGGTCTACCTCGACCTCACGCACCGCGATCCGGACTACCTCACCGTCAAGCTCGGCGGCATCCTCGACATCTACGAGAAATTCGTCGGTGTCGATCCGCGCTTCACACCCATGAAGATCTTCCCGGCGGTTCACTACTCGATGGGCGGCCTCTGGACCGACTACACGCCTGGCGATTACAACCCCGACGCGCCCAAGCCCGGGCACAAGTCGGGTAGCCCGATCCCCGTCGACGCACAGAAGGGTCACGGCCTGACCATCGGCGCGACCAACAACATGATGACCAGCATCCCCGGGCTCTACGCCTTCGGTGAGGTGAACTTCGCCTACCACGGCGCCAACCGCCTCGGCGCCAACGCGCTGCTCTCGTGCATCTTCGACGGGCTGTGCAACGGCGTGTCCGTCGTCAACTACATCAAGGACGTCAAGGAAGAAGCCCCCCAGGGTGTCTTCGACGAAGCCGTCAGGTCCGAGCAGGCCAAGCACGACAAGCTCGTCGCGTCCACCTCGGGCGGCACGGGCGACAAGGCGTACAACCCGTACCAGATCGCCAAGGAACTCGGCGACGAGATGACCGCGGCCTCGACCGTCGTCAAGACCGGCCCGCGCCTCGAGCAGGCCATCGCCAAGATCGGCGAGCTCATGCAGCGCTTCGGCAAGGTCGAATTGGGCGATGCCGCGAGCTGGACCAATCAGTCACTCTCGTTCACCCGAGCGACGGGCGACATGCTCAAGATCGCCGACGCGATTCTCCGCGCGGGCCTGCTCCGCGAAGAGAGCCGCGGCGCTCACTTCCGCAAGGACTTCCCCGAGCGCGACGACTCGCGGTTCTTCAAGACTTCGGTCGCACGCTACAACCCCGAGACCGGCAAGTCCGACATCGAGTTCGTGCCCGTCAAGGCGCCGCTCGTCGAGCCCCGCGCCCGGACCTACGGCAAATCCGACACCAAGAAAGAGACGAAGGAGACCGCAGCCGCCGCCTCGTAAGGGCGCTGCGAAAGGGACACGACCATGAGCTCCACCGAAGCACTCCGCGAACACGAAGCCCAAGAGCGTAAGGCCAACCGCGCCCGCGCCAAGGCCGGGCGTTCGGTCATCTTCAAGATCATACGATGCGACGGCCCCGGCAAGCCCAGCCGATGGGAGTCCTTCAAGGTTCCCGTTGAGCCTGGCTCAAACGTCATCAGCTGCCTCAAGTGGATCGCCGCCAACCCCGTCACCATCGACGGCAAGCAGACCACGCCCCCCGTCTGGGACTCGGGCTGCCTCGAAGAGGTCTGTGGCGCATGCACCATGGTCATCAACGGCAAGGTTCGCCAGTCCTGCTCGTGCCTCATCGATGAGTACGCCCCCCTCGAAGGCGACACCATCACGCTCGAACCCATGAGCAAGTTCCCCGTCGTTCGTGATCTTTGGGTCGACCGCGCGCGCCTCTTCAATGCCCTCAAACGCGTCAAGGCCTGGGTGCCCATCGACAGCACCTACGCCCAGGGCGCCGGCCCCAAGGAATCGCCCGAGCACCAACAGACCCGCTACCGCCTCTCCGAGTGCATGTCCTGCGGCTGCTGTCTCGAAGCCTGCCCGCAGTACAACATCGAAGAGGACGAGTCCAAGTGGGATGAGTCATTCATCGGTGCCCACGCCATCAGTCAGGCAAGACTCTTCAACGAGCACGAGACCGGCAAGCGTCTCAAGGGCGAACGCCTCGAAGAGCTCAGCGACAAGGGCGGCGTGGGCGACTGCGGCAACGCCCAGAACTGCGTCAAGGTCTGCCCCAAGCACATCCCGCTCACCGAGTCCATCGGTGCGATGGGACGCGCGACGACCATCCACGCGATCGCATCGTTCTTCACGGGTAAGAAGTAAAGAGATCAGTCAGGCCTGAATATCGAGCGAAGCCCGAGGCTTCTCGCCCGGCTCGTTCGCCTGCGCGTGCACGTCGGGCTTCTTCTCGCGCCGATCGTCCGCGGGGCTCTCGTCGTCCTGCTGGGTTTCGACGACCGCGGTGACGGCCTCGACGTCGGCGGTGTCGCTCGCGAAGCGGTCCTGGATCTTCTTGCGAACCTGCTGCTCGTCGCGCTGCTCGGTGGCTTTCTTCGTGACGGCCGCCCGCTCGGCGGCGCCGAGAGCAGCGACTGAAGCGGCAAGACCGGATCCGATCGAGCTCATAACCCCATCATCGACAGCCCGTTGCGAGGCCCTTGAGCGGAGCCCAAAAAACGTCCAAACAGGCCGGGAATGCGGGGAATCCGTGCCGATTGCGAGGGTCAGCCCGTCGATTCGGGGTGGTTCTCAGACGCGTTTGCCCTGCAAGCGTTCAGACACCGATCGTGTTCACGCCACAGTCGACGTAGATGTTCTCGCCCGTCACGCCCGAGGACAGATCACTCACGAGGTACAGCGCGGTCTTGCCCACGTCCTCGCCCTCGACGTTGCGTCGGAGCGGCGCACGCGTCTCGTTGTGCTTGGAGATGTCGTCCGCGCCGCCCACAGCCGACGACGCGAGCGTGCGCAGATACCCGCCCGAGATCGTGTTCACGCGGATGCCGAACTCGCCCATCTCGGCCGCCAGGTAGCGCATCGTCGACTCGAGGCAGCTCTTGGCGACGCCCATGATGTTGTACCCGGGTACGACCTTCTCGGCGCCGTAGTAGCTCATCGCAAGCACCGAGCCGCCCGTGCGCTCCATCATGGGCTTGGCCGCCCGTGTCATGCCGAGCAGCGTGTACGCGGAGATGTCGATCGCGTCGAGGAAGGCCTTGCGGGGCGTCTTGTGGAAGCTGCCCTTGGCGAGCCACTCGCGGTCGGCGAACGCGATCGAGTGGATCAGGAAGTCCATCCGGTCGAATGACTCGGCGTACTTCGTCATCACGCCCTCGATCTCGTCGTCGCTCGCGGCGTCCATCGGGACGAGCCACGGATCGGTGATGCCCAGTTTCTCGACCGCCTTGGCGGTCCGGCGCTCGTTCTTCTCGCCCGGAAGGTGCGTGAACGCGCACTTGGCCCCGGCCCCGATCAGAGCCTGAGCGATGTACCACGCGTACGAACGGTCGTTGGCGATCCCCACCACGAGCCCCGCCTTGCCATCGAGAAGTCCCATCGTCCGTGCTCCTTGCCTGGGTGAATGCCGATTCTAGGGGCCCACAACCGAATAGGATTGGACATGTCCACGCCCGAGTCCCTCGACGATTTCTACCGGTCCCTCCGCCAGACGGGCTTCATCGGGCGGCTCCTCGAACTCGCCCGCGACGAGGATCTCGGGCCGGACCATCGCGACCTGACCGCCAAGGTCTGCGGCTCATCCGATCGCACGACCACCGCCAAGGTCATGCTCGGTGCCGACGCCACCATCGCGGGCCTTATGGTCATCCCGGATCTGCTCGAAGTCTTCGACGCGAGCATCGAGTTCCACCCCCTCGCGCACGACGGCGAGCACCACACCAAGGGCGCCACACTTGCCACGCTCAAGGGTCCGCTCGATCAGATCGTCACCGCCGAGCGCACGATCCTGAACATGCTCGGCAGACTCTCGGGCATCGCCACCCTCACCACGCGCCACGTCGAGCGTGCCGGAAGCGAGTGCAAGGTGCTCGACACACGCAAGACCACGCCGGGCCTGCGCGTGCTTGAGAAGTACGCCGTTCGCTGCGGCGGCGGGCACTCGCACCGCCTGGGCCTGCACGACGCGGTGCTCATCAAGGACAACCACATCGCCCACCTCGGCCCGGATCAACTCGCAGTATGGCTCACCGAGGTGTGCACAAAGGCCAGGAGCGAGAACGCCGCTTTCGTCGAGGTCGAGGTAGACACGCTCATCCAGCTCGATTGCGTGCTCGACGTGCCCGCGGGTTTGATCGACTACGTGCTGCTCGACAACATGGACCCCGCGACCCTGCGCACAGCCGTGGCGATGCGCACGAACCGCAGCAGCGCGATCCAGCTCGAAGCCTCGGGCGGCGTGCGTCTGGACACCATCGCCGGGATCGCCGCGACCGGCGTCGATCGCGTGAGCGTGGGGGCCCTGACGCACCAGGCTGTGACGGCGGACGTGCGTTTGGACATCGAGCCCGGCGCATGACGACCGATCGCACGCCGCTGCACCGCTGGGCCGACGAGCTCGAGACGCATATCTCGGGTCTGGCGGGTCTCGGTCTCGACCGGGTGGTGGTGATCGCCGAGACGTCTTCGACACAGGACGCCGCCGCGCGGCACGCCGGGGGGAAACCGGGCCTCATCTGCATCACGGGGCGACAAACCGGCGGGCGAGGCCGCCTCGGTCGCCATTGGCTCGACAACAAGGGCCTCGGCATTGCGATGACGCTCGCTCTGCGCACGGATGCGGTGGATGGTCGATTGCCCCTTGCTGCGGGGCTCGCCGTCGCCGAGGCGATCGCCACGCCGGAGCTCACGCACCGCATCGGGCTGCGCTGGCCAAACGACGTCGTCGATCGCGTGACAGGCAAAAAGGTCGCGGGCATCCTGATCGAGCAACAAGACGGGCTCACGCTCCTCGGCATCGGGATCAACACACACCACGTCGAGGCCGACTGGCAATCGGCCGAACTCGAAACCGCGATCTCGCTACGCGAACTCGGGCTCGGAGTCGATCGTCTCGAACTGACCTCGCTCGTCCTGACGCAACTCAATGCAGCGCTTTATGAGTCCCCCGACGTGCTCGCCAAGAGCTGGCACGCGCGCGACACACTTACGGGCACGTGGCAGCGCTTTGAGCACAACGGCCGGCGCTACGAGGGCATCGTCGAATCCATCGACCCCTCATCCACACTCGTCGTGCGCACAACGATGGGGCTCGCTCGCCTGCCTGCCCTGACGACGAGCCTGGTCCACGATTAGACGATCAGGCTTCGCATCTTCTCAGCGAGCTTGGCACCCTCGGCGTGGTCGATCGCGCCCGCCTTCCATGTGATCCCGAGTCCCTTGCCCTCCTGCTTGGGGATGATGTGGAAGTGGACGTGCATGACTTCCTGGTGGGCTTCGGAGCCGTTGTTCTGGAGGATGTTGTACGCCATTGCGCCGGTCGCCTGCATCACAGCCCGGCAGATGCGGGGCAGGACGCGCCCGATCGCGGCACTGGCCTCATCGCTCAGTTGATCGAGCGTGACGGCCGGCTCCTTGGGGATGACGAGCGTGTGCCCAACCGACAGGGGGCCGACGTCGAGAAACGACAGGACGTGCTCGTCCTCGTACACCTTGTGGCAGGGGATCTCGCCGCGGATGATCTTCGCAAAGACGGTATCGCTCATGCCGCGAGTCTACCGCGTCGGCCCGTACAATCGAGCGTGAACCCACGCAGGCCCATCCGGAAGCTGTCCAAGACCGTCGCGAGTCAGATCGCTGCGGGCGAGGTGGTCGAACGCCCCGCATCGGTCGTGAAGGAACTCGTCGAGAACGCGATCGACGCCGGTGCGACGAGGGTGCGGGTTGAACTCGAAGCGGGGGGGATCGAGCTGATCCGCGTCTCGGACGACGGCAAGGGCATCCCGCCCGAGGAGCTCCCGCTCGCGATCGAGGCGCACGCGACGAGCAAGATCGAGACGACCGCCGACCTTGATCGCATCGCGACGATGGGCTTTCGGGGCGAGGCGCTCGCATCGATCGCCAGCGTGGCGCGCCTGTCTATCCGCTCGCGCACAGTGGACGACCAGGGCGCTTCGGAGATCCGTGTGAACGCGGGCGACGCCGAGGAAATCAGACCGGCTGCGGGCCCCGTCGGCACGACGATCGAGGTGCGGAATCTGTTTTACGCGACGCCCGCGCGGCGCAAGTTCCTCAAGACGCCGCAGACCGAGCGCAGCCGGTGCCTGAACGCCCTCCGCGAGATCGCGATGGCAAGCCCGGCGATCGGGTTCGTGATCGCGTCTGAGGGCAAGACGCTGCTGGACCTGCCGCTTGGGCAGGACCCCAAGACCCGGGCGCTCGCGGTCATCGGCAAGGAACTCGAAGCGCAGATGCTTGAGGTGTCGGCCGACGAGTTCGACGACGCGCGGGGCATCGCGCTTTGGGGGCTCGTCGGCTTGCCCGCGATCGCAAGGCCCACCGCGATCGCACAGCATGTGTTTGTGAACGGGCGACCCGTGCGAGATCGCACGATTCAGCACGCGATCAAAGAGGCTTACCGCGGGCTCATGGAGCACAGCCGGTACCCGACCGCGGTGCTCATGCTCGAGATGTCGCCCGAAGCGGTCGATGTGAACGTTCACCCAGCAAAGGCCGAGGTGCGTTTCCGCGACTCGGGGCACGTGCACAGCGTTGTGCACCGCGCGGTCAAGGATGCGCTCCGCAAGGCGGACCTGACGCCCATGGTCGGCTCGTTCGGCCGGTCCGTCTCGCCCATGGACAGCCTGCTCGGTTCGGGCTCGCTCGTGCGGAGCGCCGGCGCGGATCAACCGAGATCATCGAGCGAGGAAGAACGTCTCGTGAGCTTCTTCCGCGAGGATGTGCCCCGCGCGACGCAGGGGCGGATCTCGTACGAGTCGCTCCGAGCTGCGATGGAGCCTGTGCATCGCGAGGAGGCGATCGAGCCGGATAGCACAGACCGTGACGAGCAAGCCGAGACGCATCAGCCAGAAGCTACTCGCGCATTCGAGGCCAAGCCGATGGCGCACCTGCAGGTGCATCAGAGCTATGTCGTGACGCAGGACGACGAGGGCGTCGTGATCGTCGATCAGCACGCGTTGCACGAGCGGGTGATGTTCGAGTACCTCATGGAGCGTCTCGGGCGGGGGCCGCTCGAGAGCCAGGCGCTGCTCGTGCCCGAGGTGATCGAGGTCTCGCCCGCGCAGCTTGCGGCCCTCGACACGCTCGGCGAATTGCTCGAAGCGATCGGGATCGAGGCGCGTGAGATGGGCCCGACGTCGGTGGGGGTGTCGGCCTTCCCGAGCTTTCTGTTCGATCGGGGTGTCGAGGTCCAGCCCTTCATGAACGATCTGCTGGAGCTTGCGGTGCAGAGCGCGGTGCCGCCCACGAGCGAGGAGGCGCTGCGCGACGTGGTCGACATGATGAGCTGCAAGGCCGCGGTGAAGGCGGGCGACAGGCTGAGCCCCGAGGAACTCAACCGCCTCATGCAGCTCCGCGACGAGGTCGAGCGATCATCGAGCTGCCCGCACGGCCGGCCCACCTCGATCCGCCTCACGCTGACCGATCTTGAGAAGCTATTCCATCGTCGCTGACCGCTTGGTCACTCGGGGGAGATCCGGTACGCGCGAACGGGGATGCGCCCGTTGCGTATGGCGTACTTCGCGTCGAGCTCGATGGGTGTGACACGCAGCCCGAGCGAGGTGAATTCATCCGGGAATTGACTCTCACCCTCGGCATGCTGCCTTTTGAGCGTGACGAGCATGGTCCAGGGCTTGCCGTCTTCGTGCAGTGTTGCGATGAACTTGTCAAAGGACCACGCGCCGACGATGTCGTCCATGCCGTAGCCTTCGCGCTGCACGGGCCAGATATCGTGCCCGGCGTAGGCGAGCACGTCGCCGTTCCAGAAGCCGTAGGTGACGATGCGTGCGCTGTCGACATCTTCTCGTGCGACGAGTTCGGCCATGAAATCGCGGGGCGATTGTGTCGGGATGATGCGGTCCCGGCCGGCGCCGTACCACCAGGCCTGCCCGACGGCGAGGAGGATGACGATGGCGGCCGTGACGGGCGACATCCATTCTCGGCGGTACCCGCTGCGGAAGTGCACCCACGCGATCGCGCCGAGCAGCGCGACGCCCGGCAGGATTGGGGTGATGTAGCGTGTGGAGCCTGTGCTGAAGGCCATGAACGCCAGGAGCGACAGGCCGACCCATGCGGCCACGATCGTGACACCCGGCGTGAAGCGAACGCGCCTCGTGATCAGCAGCCAGCACCCGGCGAACGCGTAGAGCGAGCCGAGCCCGCAGCCGAAAACGGCGGCCATGAAAAGCTCGCTCGATGCCTCGGGGTCGAAGATCGTGATGTTCTCGTTCATCTCCGTGACGGCGCTGCTTTGCACGCTGCCCGTCCCGATGCGCGAAGCCACGAGTTGCGACCAGATCAGAATGGAGCCGAGCGACCCGACCACGGCCGCGGGGAGCTGCGACACCCAGAGTGTGCGCAGAGATTCGATGAGGCCCGCCGAGCAGAGCCGCACGAATCCCCAGACGAACCAGCCGGCGAGAAACGCCGAGACGACCGGCCCGACGATGCCACTGGTGTTTCTGGATTGGCTCAGCCCGATCACCAGCACCGCGAGCGCGGCGAGAGAGGGCAGAGCGCGAAGGATTGGCGAGCGAGCGGGTCTTTGCTGAACCGCGAGCCAGCCGAGTGTGCCGCCGAAGAGTGCCGTGGCGATTGCGAGGAGAGTGGGTGGGCCCTTGGCGAGCGAAGCGCCCACTGCGACAACGAACATACCCGCGGTCAGCAGCGGGCTGAGCTTCCAGCTGCGGCTCTGCTGCCAGCTCTTGAGTCCGATCCACACCGCCGCGACGACGAATGGCGCGACCGACATGTCGATCGCGCCGGTGCGAGAGAGTCGAACGTGCAGGAAGCCGGTCGCCAGGAACAACGCGGCCCAGAACGCGGCGATCGCCGACCTCGACGCGGACCAGCCCGGGGCGATCATGAAAAGCGATCGGCCCGTGAGATACGTCAGGACGACCGTCAGCCAGCCGAAGAGCGCGATCGCCAGACGAAGATGCAGCAGCGAGACTTGTTGGCCGGCGATCTCGGCGAAGATGATTGTCACCCAGTACAGCAGGGGCGGCTTGGAGAGGTACGGCGTGCCCATGACCGTCGGGACGATCCACTCGCCCCGGGCCTGCATGTCCATCGCGGTGACGAGCCGGATCGATTCGTGCCAGCTCGCGGTGCCGAAGTCGGTGATGCCGAAGAGATACAGGAACGCGCAGAGCGCCGTCAGGATCGCAAGATCGATCAGTCGCGATCTCGGGGCGCGGGAGTCGAGGTCGTCCAGCGGCATCCGAACCTCGGATCAGGCGTCGTCGAGCACGTCCACGGCTTCGAAGTTCTTGCCCTCGAGCATCTCGAGCGAGGCGCCGCCGCCGGTCGAGACGTGGCTCACCTTGTCGGCGAGTCCGAACTTCTCGATCGCTGCGGCGCTGTCGCCGCCGCCGACGATGGTGGTCGCGCCCTTTTCGGTGGCCTCGACGAGGGCCTTTGCGACCTGCTCGGTTCCGATGCGGAAGGGACGCCACTCGAAGACGCCCATCGGTCCGTTCCAGACGACGGTCTTGGCGTTTCGGATGACGCGGGCGAACTCGCCCTGAGTTTCCGGGCCGATGTCGAGGCCCATGAAACCGGGCTTGATATGTTCACCGAAGACCTCGATGTCGCCGCCGCCGTCCTCGTCGAACGACTTGCCGCAGACGTGGTCCTTGGGGAGGTAGAGCTCTGCGTCGAGTTTGGCGGCCAGGTCGATCGCTCGCTTGGCGTCATCGAGGCGGTCTTCCTCGACACGCGAATCGCCGACGTCCTTATTCTGCGCCTTGAGGAACGTGTACGCCATCGCGCCGCCGACGATGATGTCGTCGGCCTTGGGCAAGAGATGCTCGATCGCGGCCATCTTGTCGGAGACCTTCGCGCCGCCCAGCACGATGACGAACGGCTTGGCGGGGTTGCCGAGCGCCTCGGCGAGGTAGCGGATCTCTTTCTCGACGAGGAAGCCCGTGACGCGGGGCTTGCCAGCCATCGCGCGGGGCACGCCGACCATCGAAGCGTGGGGGCGGTGGCAGGTGCCGAAGGCGTCGTTGACGTAGACGTCACCAAGCTGCGCGATCTTGCCGGCCAGTTCGCTTGATCCCTCGGTCTCGCCCTTGTGGAAGCGGAGGTTTTCGAGGAGCAGGACGTCGCCGTTGTTCATGGCGTTGACCGCGTCGGCCGCGGCCTGATCGGTGCAGTCCTGGCTCGGGAAGGCGACGGGCTTGTTGAGCAGTTCGCTCAGACGCTCGGCCGCGACCTTGAGCGAGTACTTGGCTTCGTAGCCCTCGCCCTTGGGGCGGCCAAGGTGGCTCATGAGGATCGCCTTGCCGCCGCGATCGATCACGCTGCGGATCGTGGGCAGGGCGGCTTCGATGCGGCGGTCATCGGTGATCTTGCCGCCCTCGAGCGGGACGTTGAAGTCCACGCGGATGAGGACGCGCTTGCCCGAGACATCGACGGCGTCGATCGACTTCTTGGCCATGGTGATCCGCTCTCCACTTGCTGGGATTGGTCCGCGCCGTGCGCGGGGGTGGGTGCTTGTTCAGCCCTCGTCGGAGGGGGTGTCGTCGAAGGTGCGTTCGGCCGCGGCGCGGAGCGACGAGCCGCCCTGGTCGGCGAGCTGGTCGCGCATCTTGCGGAGCCGCGTCTGGAGCGAGGCGTCGATGAGCCTGTCACCGATCTGGAGCCGCACGCCGCCGAGCATCGTGGGATCGGTGTACGGGTGCACGACCGCTTCCTTGCCGAGGGCGGCGTTGAGCTGGGCCTTGATCTTGGCGATCTCGCCCGAGTCGATGGGCTGGGCGGTGTAGAGATCGACCTCGACGCGCCCGAGCTTCTGCTGGACCATCTCGTCGAGCGCCTCGACGATCGGGATCAGGTGCGAGAGGCGTTGCTTCTCGTTGAGCACCTTCAGGAAGCGGAGGGTCAGGTCGCTGACCTTGCCGCCGAGCATCGCGTCGAGGCTTCTTGTGCGGTCGGCCTGCTTGAGAACGCGCGACGAGAGGAACTCGCTGAACTGCGCATCGCTCCGGGCGATCTCGAGGATGTCCTCGAGCTCACCCAGCGTGTTCTCGACGGCGGTCTGGCCGCCCTCGGAATCGGCGAGTTCGTAGAGACTCTGTGCGTAGACGTTGGCGAGCGCGTCGGGCCTGGCGTCGGTGAGGGGCATGGTGGGCTCCTGTGGGCTCTTAGCGGCCTGCTGCGGCGAGTTCGGACACGGCTTCCTCGACCAGACGCTGCTGATCCGAGGCGTTGATCTCGCGGCCCAGGATCTTGCCCGCCACGCTCGTGGCGAGGTTGGCGGCCTCGTTGTAGATCTCGCCGACGGCGGCACGCTTGGCCGACTCGATCTCGCGCTTGGCCTTCTCTTTCATCGCAGACAGCTCGGCGTCGGCCTTGGCCTTGAGCTCGGCGGCCAGCTTCTGCTGGTCGGCGCGGGCCTGGTCGAGCATCTGCTGAGCCTCGGCGCGGGCCTCGCTTAGCGAACGCTCGTACGACTCCAGCGCGTCCTTGGCCTGCTTGCGTGCGTTCTCGGCGGCCTCGATCTCACCCTTGATCTTCGCGGCACGCTCGTCCAACCCCTTGCTGATCGCGGGCCAGACCTTCGCGCCGAGCACGGCCAGAACGAGGATGAACACCAGAAGTGCGGTCACGCCCGTGGCGATGCCCTGCTCCTTCGTGGGGATCGCGCCGACGACCTCGTGGTCGCCGCCGTGCCCGTCATCGTGCGCCACGTGGGTGTCATCGGCGTGCCCGTCCTGGGCGTGCGTGTCCGCGGCGTGATCGTCGGCGGCGTGGGTGTCCTGCTCGTGGCCTTCCTGGGCGAGAGCGAGCGACGCCGGGACGGCGATCGAGAGGCCGATGGAGAGCTGGAGGTATCGGTCGCGGGCCATTGCGTGGTCTCCGGGTTCTTGGCTCGGGCGTCCTGGCCCGAGATGGTCCTTCTGACGGAAGCCACGCCGCGCCTGGTAGGGCGCGGCGTGGTGCGAATTACTTGGCGAGGAAGCCGACGGCGACGGCGAAGAGCGTCGCACCTTCGATAAGGGCGGCCGCGAGGATCATGTTGATCTGGATCTTGCCGGCGGCCTCGGGCTGACGGGCGATCGACTCGACCGCGCCCTTGCCGACGAGGCCGATGCCCAGGCCGCCACCGATGACGGCCAGGCCCGCGCCGAGAACGGCAAGGCCCTTGCCCATGCCGGAAGCGGCGGCATCCTGAGCCATCACCGCGGTCGCGGGGAGGGTCATGGCGGCGGTGAAGAGGGCGTTGCGTGCGATCTTCTTGAGGTTCATTCTGCGTTTCCTTTCAGCGCCCCGGTGTGGGGCATGGTTGTGCGCGGGAGGTGTGACATGCTTGCTCTTGGCAAGCGAGGCCCGTTATTCACGCGTGGGCGTGCTCGTGGCCGCTGGCATGGTCGTGCCCGTGCTCGTGACCATGCTCGTCGTGATGATCCATAAGGGAGATAAACACCGCGGTGAGGAACATGAAGATGAACGCCTGGAGGAAGGCGACGAAGAGCTCGAGCACCATGATCGCGAACGCGCCGGCGATCGAGATGGCCGTCACCGGTCCCTTGATGATGAAGGCCTCGTGCCAGACCGCGCCGACAAAGCCGACCAGCGTCGCCAGCAGGATGTGGCCCGCGGTCATGTTCGCAAACAGACGAATGGCCAGCGCGACCGGCTTGATGACGACCTGGCCCATGAACTCGAGGATGAAGATCATCCACGCGACATAAAACGGCGCGCCGCCCGTCATGTGGCTGAAGTAGCCCGTGATCCCCAGGCGTGCGATCGCGGCCCCGTTGAACACGATCGCGGCGACTGCGGCCAGGATGCCCGTCACCCAGATGTTCTGGGTCGCGGTGCCGCCGATCGGGGTCATGTGACCCTCTTTCCATGCGGGCACCAGCAGGTGCAGGAAATCCATGATCGGGATGAGACCGAGGATGTTGTTGACGAGGATGAAGAAGAAGACCGTCCAGAGGAAGGGCATCAGCTTCTCGGTGCGCTCGTGCAGCAGCGGCCGTGCGACCTCGTCGCGGAGGTAGACGCAGATGACCTCGATCATGTGCGCGAACTTGTTCTTGGTGACGTAGGCGCCGGCGCCCTCGGTCTTGACGTCGCCCGTCGAGACGTGCTTGGCGACCCAGAGCATCCCGAAGATCAGGATGATGCCGCTGAGCACGAGGTTGCCCTGATTGCCCGACCAGAGCCAGTAGCCGCCCTCGGTCTTCCAGAACACGTGGTTCCACACGTGCGCGGAGGGGTCGGCGGCGGCGAGCGTGATGAGGTTGCTTAGCATGTCGAGCTCGACTCCACGCCGACCGGTTTGTCGGCTTTCTTCCGTTCCATGGACATGAGAATCGCGATCGCGGCGGTTGACTCAACGAGGAGCATCAGCCCCGCGCCGGTGACCACGCCGAGCCACACGGGGCGGCTCTCGAAGTTTCCAACTTCCGTCAGGATGAGCGCCGCGAACATCGCCAGCAGCATCCGGGCGACCGAGGCGCCCAGCACCGCCATCCCGAAATACTCGGCCTTGCGGACGAGCACCGGGAGCAGCCCGAGCATCGAGACCACGAAGATGAGCGACGCGGTCTGGAGAGCGGGGGCGTTCTCGCTGCCCACGGCGTTGGCCGCGGCGAACGCGCAGATCGATGCGACAGCACCGGCCGCGAGCATCAGGCCCGCGTAGAGCGACCGAGGGGGCTGGTTGGCAGTGACAGCCGACACGCTCTCGTTCACGCTCCAACGGGGGGACTTGATCCGGGAAATCGCCCGGCACGACCGGCCTCGGATGAGGGGGCAAACGATAGTCCCTCGGCCTCTCACCGGCAAGCGTTCGGGCCCATCAGAAGGGCCTTCCGAGGCCCCAAGCGGGCTCAATCGGGCCGATCGGGAGTGCGCTCGGACTGCCGACGGCGCTCGCGCTCGGCCTGCTCCCTCGCTTCGGCCTTGAGCGTCGAGCGGATCATCCGCGTCGCAGCCAGCATGAACCCGAGGGCCAGCCCGATGATCGCGCCCCAGGGGCCTGTTTTCTGCCAGTAATCGATGCCCCACCCGATCGCCAGGCCACCGATGGTGGTGAAGACGAGGTCGAGCGCCATGCCCCAGGCCTTGGCGGTCTCGCCCATGTCCTCCCGCTTGGGGGTGGACTTGTCGGTTGACGAGCGGCTCGGCTGCTCGCGCAGGATTTCCGGGATCGCCAGACGCGGGTCATCGGCCTCTGGTGGCTCGACTTTGCGCTCGGGCTGGTTGGGCTGGTCGGTGGTCATGAGAGGTTTAGTGGATCGCCCGCGCCGCGAACTCCGCGGCGGCCTTGGCGGCATCGGCCATTTTCGACGGGTCCGTGCCGCCGCCTTGGGCCTGGTTGGGCTTGCCCCCGCCCTTGCCACCGCATGCCTCGGCCGCGGCCCGGATCCAGTCGCCCGCCTTGAGGCCCTGCTTGATCTGTGCGTCGGGCACCCACGCGATGAGCGACACGCGTTCGGCGCTCGCGCTCAGGAGAAGCGCACCAGCCTTCGGGCACTTGTCCTGGAGCACCTTGAGCGCCGCCTGGAGCGCGCCGCGGTCCTCGTCCGCCGAGACCGTGCCCACGATGAACGGGCGCAGGTCCGCCAGCGCCGAGTCGGCGATCACGCGAGCCTCTTTCACAGCAGTGTCCTTCGCAGCAGCGGCGGCCTGCTTCGCCGCGGCCTTGGCGCGCTCCTGCAAACCGCCAAGCAGCTCGCGCAGGGCGGCCTTGTCGGTGAGCGAGAGCGTCATCGAGTCGAGCTGCACGCTCACCTCCGCGATCGCGGGCGCAAGGTCGGCATCGGAGAGCGACTTCATCGATTCGATTTGTTCTCTGAGTGACTGGGCCGTGTCGAGCGCCGCCTTGGCGGGCACGCCGGTGAGTGCCTCGACCCGGCGCACGCCCTTGGCGATGCCCGTCTCGCCGACGAGCGCGAATGCGCCGATCTCGGAGGTGTTGGCGACGTGCGTCCCGCCGCAGAACTCGATGGAGAGGCCCGCCCACTTCTCGTCGCCCGGGTTGTCGAGCAGTTCCTGCACGCTCGCGCCGACGGCGACGACGCGGACGGGGTCGGGGTACTTCTCGCCGAACACCGCGCGGAGGCCCGAGATCCCCTTGGCAAGGTACAGTGGCCCCGTGCCCGCGCCGACCGCGAGGTTCTTACCGATCTCTTCACGCACGATCGCTTCGACCTGCCTGGTTTCGTCGTCCGTCATCGGTCCAGAGTGGGAGAAGTCGAACCGCAGGCGCTCGGGCTCGACGAGCGAGCCCTTCTGGTCGACGCCCTCGCCCAGCGTCCGCCGCAGGCCCAGGTTCAGAAGGTGCGTCGCGGTGTGGTTGCCCTGCGTGGCTCGCCTGCGGTTGCGGTCGACGTGACACTCGACCTCTTCGTGCACGTGCAGCGTGCCCTTGACGATGTGCCCGATGTGCATGACGTAGTCGCCGAAGCGTTTGACGTCCTCGACCTTGAACTCGCTCTGCGTGTGCGGGTTGGTGGCTCGGTTGTGCTCGTTGACGACGTGCAGGCGACCGACGTCGGCGATCTGTCCGCCCGCCTCGGCGTAGAAGTTCGTCGCATCGAGGATCACACCGATCTTGCGCAAGCCGGTGTCGGCGGCTGTGACGGATTCCTCGAAGGTCTTGCCGTCCCAGATCGCGCGGATGCGCGAGCGGATCGTCTTGTCGGCGTACACACCCTCGGTGTCCGTCGCGGGCACGTTCATGTGCGCCAGGCGCGCCAGCGCATCGGGCTCGAGCTTCAGCTCGTTCCCGCCCGAGCCGAACTTGGACCCGGCGCGGCTGCGCTCGCGCTGCTCCTCCATCGCCCGCTCGAAGCCCGCGACGTCGACCGTCAGCCCACGCTCGGAGGCCATGATCTCGGTGAGATCAAGCGGGAAGCCGTAGGTGTCGTAGAGGGTGAAGGCGTCGAGGTCGGAAATCTCTGGAACCGGCATTCCTTGTGATACAAAGAACTTAACTGAATCATCTGTAAGCTCAACGTGATGCTTATTGCCACTTGAGTCAATAAACTCGTAACTCGACTCAACGTGTCCGTGCCATCTTGGATACTTCTTCCATTCGGCGTATGCCCGCCCATATGCATATTGGGCCATGACGTTGAAGTGGGTCATGCCTTTGTCCAAAGCCTTGCCGAAGCTCGCTTCTTCGTCGGCGATGATCTCCGCGATTCTGGCCGTGTTCTTGGCGAGTTCGGGGAAGCCTGCTTCGAGGCTCCGGGCGACCGTGGGGACGAGGTCGGTCAGGAAGCCGGTCTGCGCGCCGAGCTTCTGCCTGCCGAAGCGGACCGCTCTCCGCAGCACGCGGCGGAGCACGTACCCGCGACCCTCGTTGCTGGGCGAAGCGCCGTCGGCGATGGCGACGACGAGCGTGCGGATGTGGTCGGCGATCACGCGGTAAGCCATATCCACGCGGTCGGGGTCGTCGGCGCCCAGCTTGCCCTGGTAGGGGCGCTCAAAGCCTGTCACCTTCTGGATCGCTTCGAGGATGGGCGTGAAGACGTCGGTGTCGTAGTTGCTCGTTTTGTCCTGGATAACCGAGACGAGGCGCTCGAGGCCCATGCCCGTGTCGACGTGCTTGGCAGGGAGCGGGCGCAGGACGGTGCCGCCCTCGACCTTCTCGCGGTTGAACTGGATGAAGACGAGGTTCCAGACCTCGAGGACGTTGGGGTCGTCCTGGTTGACGAGGCTGGCGGCGTTGCGCCCTCCGATGCGGTCGTAGTGGATCTCGGAGCATGGCCCACACGGGCCCGTGTCGCCCATCTCCCAGAAGTTGTCCTTGGCGTTGCCGGGCAGGACGTGGTCCGCGGGGAGGAACTTGAGCCACAGGTCGCGCGCCTCGGTGTCGGGGGCGAGGTCCTGCGCGGGGTCGCCCTCGAAGTATGTGGCGTAGAGGCGGTCGGCGGGGAGCTGGCAGACCTCGGTGAGGAACTTGAAGGCCCACTCGATGATCTCGGCCTTGAAGAAGTCGCCGAAGGACCAGTTGCCGAGCATCTCGAAGAAGGTGTGGTGGTAGGTGTCCTTGCCGACGTCGTCGAGGTCGTTGTGCTTGCCGCCCGCGCGGATGCATTTCTGCGAGTTCACGGCTCGCTTGAGGCCTGCTAGGGGCGAGCCCTTCTCGACGGTTCCCAGGAAGCAGGGCTTGAACTGGTTCATGCCCGCGTTGGTGAACAGGAGCGTGGGGTCGTCGACGGGCGCGGCGGGGCTCGAGGGCACGAAGGTGTGCTCGTGGCCCGGGAGATTGGCGAAGTAGTCGATAAAGGCCTGCCGGATCTGGCTGGCGCTCGTGGGGGTGGTCGGGGCGGATGTCGGCTGCGTGGACATGGGCTTGCGGGCTCCGGGTTCAATCCGAGGGGCTCTGGCTGCCGACATGGTAGAGGGGCGGGCGGGTGTTTCCTGCGGTTTGCCCGAATCCGGGTGCTCGTCCGAGACTGAAAGGCGCCGATCCGATGAAGCGATACGACCTCTGTGTGATCGGCTCCGGGCCGGCGGGGCAGCACGCGGCGATCCAGGCGGCCAAGCTCGGCAAGCGAGCATGTGTGATCGAGAAACGCCACGCCGTCGGGGGCGTCGCGGTCAACACGGGAACGATCCCCTCCAAGGCCCTGCGCGAGGCGATCCTGAACGTCGGGAACATGTCGATAGCCTGCCCGACACAGTCGGACTTTGCGTCGGTACGCACGGCCTTGTTTGCCGGGCTCCGGCGGAGCTGCTCGAAAGTCATCGGCAACGAGATCGAGACGGTCGAGACGAACCTCCGCAAGAACGGCATCGACATCCACCACGGCGTAGCGAGCTTCCGCGATGCGCACACCATCGTCATCAACTCCGAGACCGACGAGACGATGGTGCAGGCGGACAACGTGTTCATTGCCGTGGGCACTGAGCCCGCGCTGCCCAAGGGCATCGCCTTCGACGGCACGACGATCCTGAGCTCGGATGACATCCAGAGCCTGACCGCGGCGCCGCACTCGATGATCGTCGTGGGCGGGGGTGTCATCGGGACCGAGTACGCCACCATGCTCCAGACGCTGGGCGTGAAGGTGACGCTGATCGAGGGTCGCAATCGCCTTCTCGACTTCGTGGACAGCGAGATTATCGAGGCGCTGCAGTTCCACTCGCGTCAGCAGGGCATGACGCTGCGATTGGGCGAGAAGGTGACGAAGATCAGCGTGATCGATGCCGTGCCGGGTGCGAAGAGTGTGGACGGGCGGATGGCCGAGGCGGAGCTGGAGTCGGGCAAGACGCTCCGGGCGGATGCGCTGCTGTATTGCATCGGTCGTCAGGGCGCGACGAAGGAGCTCGGGCTCGAGCACGCGGGCCTCTCCGCCGACAGCCGCGGACGGATCGAGGTGAACGGGAACTTCCAGACGACGGTGCCGCATATTTACGCGGCGGGTGATGTGATCGGGTTCCCGGCGCTGGCGTCGACGAGCTACGAGCAGGGCCGACTCGCGGCGTGCCACATGTTCGGCGAGGCGTGCGAGTCGATCTCGCAGCTCCTGCCCTACGGCATCTACTCCGTGCCCGAGATCTCGATGGTCGGCTGGACCGAGGAGCAGCTCACGAAGGAGGGCATCCCGTACGAGTCGGGCGTTGCCAGCTACCGCGAGATCGCGCGCGGGCACCTTTTGGGTGAGGAGTTCGGGATGCTCAAGCTCCTGATCCACCAGGAGTCGCACGTGGTGCTGGGCGTGCACGCCATCGGCGCGGGGGCGACGGAGCTGATCCACATCGGGCAGACCGCCATCGCCTTCAAGGCGACCGCGGAGTACTTCGTCAACACGGTCTTCAATTACCCGACGCTGGCCGAGTGCTACAAGGTGGCGGCGATGAACGGGCTGAACAAGCTGCGGGGCGTGTGATTTGGTGCCACCACCCATCTCCGATGGGTGGTGTCTTGTCGAGCCACAACGTGAACGGCATAGATGCACTACCCATCGGAGATGGGTAGTGGCACCTAAGCTTGTTTCGTGGCCAAGAAAGTAGCCAAGAAGAAAGTCAGCCGGAAGAAGCCCGCCGACCCCGAGCGCCTGGAGGGGCTCGAGCACCCCGTGCCCGGGACGTTCGGAGAGATCCTGGGGCAGGAGCGGGCGATCGAGCAGGTCGAGCGGGCGCTCGAGGCCGGTCGGATGCACCACGCGTGGATCTTCCACGGGCCCCGGGGCGTCGGGAAGTTCACCGCTGCCCTGGCGATGGCGGCCCTCGCCCTCGACGAGACCACCGGGCGCGACCTCTCGGGGCACCTGTCGGCTGATCCGGAGAGCCGGGCACAGACATTGCTCAAGGCTCGCTCGCACCCGGACCTGCACGTGATTACCAAAGAGCTCGCCCGGTTCAGCGAGGACGCCAAGGTGCGATCGGCCAAGCTGGCGACCATCCCCAAGGACGTCGTGGAGCAGCATCTGCTGCGGCCCTCGGCCCTGGCGGCGAAAGTGACTCCCGGCGGGTCGGCGAGCAAGGTCTTTATTGTCGACGAGGCGGAACTGCTCGACCGCTCAGCGACCAACGCCGCGGTGCAGAACGCGATGCTCAAGACGCTCGAAGAGCCCGCGCCGGGGACGCTCATCATCCTCGTGACGTCGTCCGAGGAGAGGCTTCTGCCCACGATCCGCTCACGCTGCCAGCGGGTGCGTTTTGGCGCACTGTCACGCGACGCGATGGAGACCTGGCTCACCCGTCAGGATTACGCGCAGTCAGAGAAGGACTGGGCGCGTCGCTTCGGCGAGGGCTCGCCCGGGCGCGTGAAGGAAGCGATCGAGACGGGGCTCATCGCCTGGCACGAGCGCATCGGCGGCATGCTGGAGCGGCTGCTGGCGGGGCAGTACCCGCTGGAATTGGGCGCGTCGATGGCTTCGATGGTCGACGAGTGGGCCTCGGCCCGCGTCGCGGCGGACGCGCGGCAGAGCAAGGAAGCGGGCAACAAGGCCGGCGCGGATCGGATGCTCTCGCTTGTGGGCGAGATCTTGCGCGTGAAGTTGGCGGAAGCCTCGGCCTCGGGCGACGAGCGCACGCTGGAGATGCACGCGCAGCGGATCGATGCGCTCGAACGGGCGAGGGGTCGGCTGTTTGCGAACGTGCCGGGGCAGATGGTGTTAGAGGCGCTGGCGGCCGAGCTGGCTCAGCCCTCGATGCTGAGCGGCGTGTAGGCGCCGGGCTTGCTCTCGCCCGCGGGGGCGTAGGCGTTCGGCTTGGCCTGCGTAGGCGCAGCGCCGGTGGTGGCACCAGCTTCGGTTTCTTCGGTCTTGAGCTTGGCCATCAGCATGCGCCAGGTCTCGGCCTCGAACTCAAGCAGCTCGATCACCTTGTCGGCGCGGTTGATGTCGCTCTCGAGGCTCGCGGCGACGAGTTCCTGGAACATGAAGGCGTAGAGCGAGCGGACCTGCTCGCAGAGCTCGGGGGCCACGTCGTGGCGCATCGAGGTCATGAGCTCGGTGACAATGGCGCGGGCCTGGCTGAAGCCGGTGTAGACCAGCTCGTGGTTCTGTTCGGCGAGGCCTTGCCTGCCCTGCCTGGCGAACTTCACGGCTCCGTCGAGCAGCATCATCCGCAGCTCGGCGGGCGAGGCGCTCATGACCTGGGTGCGGAGGTAGGCGTTGGCGTTGTCCTGCGGTTTGCTCATGAGCGTCTGATCGGCCGGAAGCGGGGGGGACTTGACCCGAGAATAACGGTCCCTGGTGAAAGAAATCGGCGTCAGCCGAGCTGGGCGAGCTGCGCGAGCGAGGACTGCTGGCTCTGGAGCTGCCCGAGGGCTGTCTCCATGGCGAGGAACTGTGCTTCCAGCTGTGTCCGCTTGAGTTCGAGGCGTGTGGTGAACTCGTCGATGCGGCCTTCCTGGAGCTCGACCTGCGTGGTGAGCGATTTCTCGCGTTGGGTCAGGATGCCGTCGACCGAGTCGAGGTAGGAGCGAGCGAGCTCTTCCATCTTGCCGATGACACCGAGCGATGTAAATGTCCGGTCGGCATCGCCGCCGGTGACGGTGATGCCGTCGCCGAGGTCGGTGGTCGTGTTCGATGGCGCGAGGTCGAACGTCTCGAAGAGCGCCTCGACCGATGCCGGGTCTGCGTCGTAGGCCTCGCGGAACTTGGCCGAGTCGAGCTCGATGGTCTTGCCGCCGTCACCGATGGTGATGCCGACTTCAGAGAGTCGGTTGTACTGCCCGGTGACGTTGTCGCCCACGGACTGGAGCGTGACAAAGAGCTGGGAGCGGAGCGAGATGGCGAGCGAGTCGCCCAGCAGCGGGCCCTTGACCTCGGTCTCGTCGTCGTAGCGGGTCTGGTTGTCGATGCGCCCGATGAGCGTGTTGAACGCGCTGACAAAGCCGTTGATCTTCTCCTCGATCGCGGCGACATCGCGCGTTACGTTAAGCGTGACGGGGTCTTCGCTCGTGCTATTGAGATCGATCGAGACGCCCGCGATGAGGTCGTCGAGTGTGTTGGTGGTGCTTGTGACAAGCAGCGCGGTCGCGGGGTTGTTCGAGCCGAAGAAGACGCGAGCGTCGTCGCCCTCGCTGAGCGTCTGGAGCGCGAGGTCGAAGCCGCCGGTGTCGAGGATGAAGCGTCCGGCGGTGCCCGAGTCGCGTGAGGTAAAGCTCAGTCGGTAAGGCGCGGTGCCCGAGCCGTCGTTGACGATGGTCGCGGCGACACCGATGCCCGCGTCGTTGATCTTGGCGACGGCATCGTCGAGCGTGTCGGTCGCTTCGAACTCGATGACGGTCTCGAATGAGCCGTCGATGAAGTTGTCGGTGTCGGTTCCCGTGGCCTCGGTTTCGATGCGGAGACTCTCGGCGACGGAGCCGGTCGTGTCCTCGATCTTGATCTTGATGCTGCCCGGAGCACCACTGACAACCTCTTCGATCAGGATGCCGTCGCCTTTGTCATTGATTCGGGCGTTGATGGCGAGCCCGGCGGAGTTGATGGCGTTGATGACGTGTCCGATGGTCTTGTCGTTCTGGCCGATCGTGACGGTCTGTGTAGTGCCGGTGGCGTCGGTGATGGTGAAGCTGCCGGTGCCGATGCCCGAGCCGTTGTTGAGCGAACTGAGGAGCGTGCCGCGTCCGACGTACTGCTTCTGGAGGCTGCCCGAATCGATGGTGCTCTCGGCCACGCCTGCCGGGTCGGTCGCGACGCCCAGGCTTGTTGCGGTGTCATCTGCGGGCGTCCCTGCGACGATGAAATTGCCTACGCCGCCCGTGGTATCGGTGAGCTGGATGCCGGTGCCGAGGCTGTTGAGCGATGCGGTGACCGCGCCTCCGGTCTGCGTGTTGATGGCGTCGAAGACCTCGCTCAGCGTTTCGAACGCGTTGAGTCCGGTGATGTTGTGTACGCTGCCGTTGCGATCGGTAATCGTGAGCGAGCCGTCGCCCTCGATGCCGAGGCCGCCGTTGAGCGTTTTTGTGAGGATCGAGTTGAGCCCGCCGAAGATGCGTGAGCCGACGACAGAGCCGGTCCCTGTGCCGTTGATCCCGAGATTGCGTGCGGTGTTCTGGACGGCGGCGCCACCGGTTTCTTCGCCCCGGTCGAGAACTTCGATCGCGGCGGTGCCCGCCGAGTCGACGATCTGGAGTCCGGTGCCGTCGGCTTTGAGTGATGCCGAGAGCGTGGTCGTGTCGCCAAGCTCGGTCTGGAGCGCGGTGTTGATGCGTTCGATGACGTCGTTCAGCGTCGCGGCGGCGGGTGTGGTCTCGGTGACGTCCTCGCCCGTGTCGGGGTCGGTGACGGTCTCGGTGATGAGGCCCAGGAAGACCTTGACGTCGACGGCGTCGACGCGGACGGTGAAGTCGAAGGCGCCGGTGCCGACGGTGTTGGTCGTCTCGACGCCGTTGCGTCCGTTGATGAGCCCGAGCGACGTCGAGCCGGTGGCGTAATAGACGCGCTGGCCCGTGAGCACGCCGCCGATGGATGTACCCGCGATGCCGAGGTCCGTGGCGGTGAATGAGCCTACGCCGTCAGAGACATTAATCTGCCCGCCGCCGCCGGCTGTATCGCTGAGGACGAGCTTGTCCTCGACGACGCTCGCTTGCACACCGATGCCGGCGCCGTTGATCGCATCGATGACCTCGCTGACCTTTGCGGTCTTGCTGAGGTCGATCTCGGCGGTCGCGCCGTTGGAGTCGGTGATGTTAAACGTGCCGCGGCGGACGCCGGCACCGCCGTTGAGGTCGGCCAGGCCCACATCGGAGTCGAGGCGCGCCTTGTCGCTCTCGAATGTGAACGACGTCGCGCCGAGCGGCGAGGAATCTCGATCCGAGAAGCCCTTGCTGAGCAGCTGTTGCGATGTCACGAGCCGGTCGACGATGAACTGGTACGAGCCGGGCTGCGCGCTGGTGGTTGCGGTTGCGGTGAGCAGGTCGTCGTCCGAACTCGTCGCCTTGGAAGTGCTGAAGACCTTGTCGGTGCGGAAGGTTGCCGATGCCGAGCGGAGTGCGCCGAGTCGTGTGTTGATGTCGAGGTACGCGGCCTGCTGGGTTTGCAGCTGGACGAGCCGCTGTTGCGCGAGAGCGCGGGGCCGTGCCTCGATCGCCAGGAGCTGCTCGATGAGGTTTCCCGTATCGATGCCGCTGATGAGTCCGACTGTGCTTGTGATGCCGCTCATGTGTTTCTCCGGGTGCTACGCGGCCTTGCGCGCGGCCCAATCCTGGAGCGAGGGTGCAATGGCTTTGTCCTGCCGGCCGCGCCGAGCCGAGGGGCGATCGAGGCCGCGGGCGCGGAGCTCAAAGAGATCAATGGCCCATGTCGCCAGCACACGGTGGAACTTCCGCCGGGCGTCAGCAAGGGCGATGTGCTCGCCCGCAGGTTGGATGTTGCTGGCTGAAGGCATCTCTTTGGCTCACAACGGCGGTCCCACCGACCGATCACTGCCTTAGAATCGGCCATGCGAACGGGCCTGCTACACCCGGATGGGCGAGTCGGCGCGGAAACATTTCGGACCTTGGACGTCCGATAATGGCAGGGCCACCCTGAGGCGTGTGAAAGCGTCCGAACGGATCGATCTGTGATTGAACCACACCCCATTCAGCGGCTTGCTTATCTCGGCGTGGTCCTCCTCGGTGCCGTCGCGGCAATCTCAACAATGCCGGGCCTGTGGATCACGGTCTTCGGGTACGAAGGATGGGGGCTCAGGCCTCAGTTCCTGGTGGCCGGATTCGAGGCGATGACACTCGCCGCAGGGATTGCTGCGGTGTTGATGGGGCTCAGGCGGGATCCCGACGGCATTGGAATCGGGCTGCTCTGTGTCGCCGGGACGGTTTTCGTGGCGGCATTTCTGGGCTCGATGATGCTCCAGAGTTCGAGTGATCAGGTGCCATCACTCCGGATGTTTGTGCTGTTGAGGATGGCTCTGGTCTTGGGCATCGCGGGCCTGGCCGGGCTGATCAAGCTGGGCGACCGCCGAAGCTGCTGGCGGACATTAGCAGTCGGGGCGGCTTTACTCCTTCCGCTCATGATCCTCATGGGGCTGGTGGCGAGAAAGAAACTGACCATTCTGACCGAACCGATCGGGCAGCTCAATGAGGTGCTCCAGATGGTTCTGTGGCTCCTCTTTGCAATCGTGATCGGAATCACGACTATCGCAGGCGGTCACCTCGTGATCCGGGCTTTCGAGATGACCCGGGAATCGGGCGTGAAAGCACGGGAACCCGAAGCCGAATAAGTCGGCACCATGCTACTGAATGACCTGATCGTCGCGGCCGGTCTGGGGCTTCTCATCGGGCTCCTGATGGGCTTCATTTTGATTCTCGTACTTCGCAAGCGGAAGTCTTCGGACTCGCTCGAGGGTGCGCGTGTCACAACAGACGTTATCGCCGAGCGTGTCCGGGCAACGGGCAAGCTGGTCGGGCTCGAGGTGACCGCCAAAGAGATCGCGACGGCTCGCAAGGGCTGGGACTGGCTCCCGCCGCTGCTGATGTCGCCGGCGCAGCTGGCGATGATCTTCCACTTCGACAAGCAGTATTCGGTCGAGCTGGGTCGAGTCTCTGCGAAGGACGTGAGCCACATCGGTGATGGACGGTATCGGCTCACACTCCCGCCGATCGACGGGCAGCTCAGGCTGACGGACGTCAAGCCCTACGACATCCAGGACGGTAAGGTGCTCGGTCTGCTCGATGTCATCCAGATGAAGGCCAACGCGCAGGGACAGCTCATGCGCAAAGCGCAGGAGCAGGCGGCGCAGTTATTTGAGACATCCGACGCCGGCTATCAGGAAGAAGCCAGGCGATCTATCCGCAAACATCTCGAAGCGCTCTTTCACTTGATCGGCGCTGATGTCGAGGTTGCCTGGCAAGACGAGGCGTCTGTGCCCAGCGAGACGAAGACGGCATCTGAGAGCACCGGATTCCCGCTGAAACTCGCGGCTGCGATGTAGGGTTCAGGCCGAGCTCGGATGCCAGATCGTCTTGAATTCGAGCGTGCGTTCGACGGCGCCCGGCCCCGCGAGTGCGTGCCAGTGGCCGGCGTCCATCGGCTCATCGATCACGTGCACGCGCTTGAGATTCTCAGCCGCGCCGAGCTCGAGTGTGCGGCGATCTTCGCTGCCGACACCGGCTGCAATGAGTGAACCGATCTCGCGGTGCGAAGAGAAGTGGGGTGCTAACTCTTCCAGATTGCCTGTCAGAATATTGACGACACCGGCGGGGACATCGCTCGTGGCGAGTACTTCACCGAGCTCAGCCGAGGGCTGGGGACGCGCACGTGACGCGAGCGCGATCACGGCGTTGCCCGATAGAATCGCCGGCGCAAGGAGCGCGACGAGCCCAAGCAGCGGAGGCGCATCGGGCGCGATCAATCCCACGACGCCGACGGGCTCCGAGACGGTGAAGTTGTGGTACGGGCCGGCGACCTGGTTGGCGGTGCCGAGGATCTGAGAGTGCTTGTCGGACCAGCCCGCGCAAGAGACAAGCAGATCGATCGAAGCGCTGACTTCTTCGTCACCACCCTCGCCGATGGCTGCAGTCATGGCCTCGCGTCGGCCTTCGAGCATCTCGGCGATGCGGTAGAGGATCTGGCCCCGGAGATACGCGGTGGCCTTTGCCCATCCTGGCTGGTTCTTGGCTGCGATCTCGACAGCCGAACGGAGATCCTTGCGTGAGGCCCTGTTGACTCGGAGCCGATCGCCGGCGATGTCCGTCCTTCCGGATTCTGAGCGGATGAAGGCGCCGCCGACGTACATCTTGAGTGTCTTATCCACAGGCTCTCGGGTCATGGACAAGCGTATTCACGCCGCCTCACTGGGCTTTCCCGAACAAAAACCTCATTGTTTGTGGAAACCGTGCGAGATCGTACTTTCCACCCCTTCACGGGGTAGCCCGAGTCTCTATACTGCTCGCGAGAGAAGACAGCCGGGATTCATACCCCGGTCATGGGATCGAAACTTACTTCGAACAGAGAGGGAGATAGGACAATGCGCACTTTCGCAGCAGCTGCGGTTCTCGCAGCCGTCGCCGGCACCGCTTCGGCCGACGTCATCACCAGTTGGGTCAATTTCGGTCAGCCCGGCGATCAGGCCGCCAGCCCGGTCGGCACTCAGGCCGCCAACGTCACCGGCACTCCGATGACCCGCGGCGCGGGCCTCGGCGCGAACGCCGGCGGCAACTCGCTGAACTCGAATGGTTGGGACACGCTCGATTCGACCGACTACATCAGCTTCGGCTTCACGGTCGACGCGGGCTACTCGGTCGATCTCGACACGCTTTGGTTCGGCAGCCGCTCGTCCAACTCAGGCCCGGGCAGCCTCGCCGTGTACTGGAGCGGTGACGGCTTCTCCAGCCCGATCTTCAGCTTCGCGCAGTCGGGTACCGCTTTCACCAACTCGATCGCCAACGTTTCGGCCCTTTCCGGCCTGACCGGCGCCAACGAGTTCCGCATCTACGCTGTTGACGGCACCCGCGCCGACGGAGGCCAGGGCATCAGCAGCTCCGGCACCTTCCGCGTTGGCGATCACAACGACGGCACGAATTTCACGGAGTTCCGCTTCGAGGGAACCGTTGTCCCGGCTCCGGCTTCGGCCGCGTTGCTCGGCCTCGGCGGCCTCGTCGCCGTCCGTCGTCGTCGCTAATCCGACCTCGGTAGATAGATTGAATTGAACAGCCGGCCCCGTGAGCAGACGGGGCCGGCTTCTTTTCAATCCATGAGATGGATTCGGTTGTCGTTGCGAAGTTAGCTCAGCCTCGTGTACGCGCGGAGCCCGTGCAGGCCGCCCTCGCGACCGAAGCCGGATTCCTTGAACCCGCCGAAGGGGCTCGCGGCGTCGAACTTGTTGTAGGTGTTGAGCCACACGACGCCCGCCTTGAGCTTGCTGGCGATCTCAAAGATCTTGGAGCCCTTGTCGGTCCAGACGCCCGCGGCGAGGCCATAAGGCGTGTTATTCGCCCGCTCGATCGCCTCGGCCGGCGTGCGGAAGGTCATGACCGCCAAGACCGGGCCGAAGATCTCCTCGCGTGCGATGACTTCGCTGGGCTGGACATTGTCGAAGAGGCAGGGCTTGCACCAGTAGCCGCGATCGGGCGTCTCGCCCTCAGCCTGCCAGAAGGTGCTGCCGCCCGTCTTGCCCTCGGCGAGGTAGGTGTTGATCGTTGCGAGCTGGCCCTCGGAGTTGATCGCGCCGACATCCGTGTTCTTGTCGAGCGGGTCGCCCACGCGGAGCTGATTCATGCGGCGTTTGAGCTTCTCGACGACCTCGTCGCGCACGCTCTCCTGCACGAACACCCGGCTGCCCGCGCAGCAGACGTGGCCCTGGTTGAAGTAGATGCCCTGCACGATCCCCTCGACGGCCTGGTCGATCGAGGCGTCCTCGAAGATGATGTTGGGGCTCTTGCCGCCGAGTTCGAGCGTCAGCTTCTTGCCCGTGCCCGCGAAGTGCTGGGCGATCTTCTTGCCGACAGCTGTGCTGCCCGTGAAGGCGATCTTGTCGATGCCCGAGTGCTCGACGAGAGCCGCGCCCGTCGCGCCTGCGCCGGTGACGATGTTCACCACGCCCGGCGGGAGCTCGACTTCCTCGAAGATCTCCGCGAGCATGAGGGCGGTCAGCGGCGTGGTCTCGGCGGGTTTGAGGACGCAGGTGTTGCCGCAGGCCAGGGCCGGCGCGAGCTTCCACGCGGCCATGAGCAGCGGGAAGTTCCACGGGATGATCTGCCCGCAAACGCCGACGGGTTTCGGGTTCCGCCCGGCGAAGGCGTATTCGAGCTTGTCGGCCCAGCCGGCGTGGTAGAAGAAGTGCTGCGCCGCCAGAGGGATGTCAACATCGCGTGACTCGCGGATGGGCTTGCCACCGTCCATCGACTCGGCGACCGCAAGCTCCCGGGCGCATTCTTGCAAACGCCGTGCGATACGGTAGATGTACTTGGCCCGCTCGATCGCGGGCAGGGCGGTCCACTTGGGCAACGCGTCGCGAGCCGCAGCCACGGCCCGGTCCACGTCCGCCTGCGAGCCCTCGGCGACCTCGGCGATGACCTGCTCCGTCGAGGGGCTGACGGTCTGGAAGTACTGCCCCTGGGCTGGTTCGACGAACTTGCCATCGATGAAGTGCCCGTAGCGGTCCCGGAGCTTGGGCTTCACGCTCTCGGGCGCGGGGGCGTAGTCCCAGAGCCCGGTCACATCGATGGTGGCGGGCCCGATGACGCTGGCACGGGATGGAGGCGGGGCGGTGGTCATGCTTCCATTCTACGCGGCCGGGCGGAAGTGCCGCATTCGGGGCAAGTTTCGAGGCCGGCGAGTTCGTATTTGCAGCGGATACAGAGGCCGCGACGGATCCGGTTCCATCGGCGGTATCGCCACGCACCGAAGGTGCAGATCCACGCGACGAATCCCCAGAACACCGAGTTTGCGGCGAAGCGCACGGGCATCGGGCGCAGCGGGAGGTTCTTGCCGCGGTAGCGTGGTTCGATGCGAGAGGCCCATGGGGGCTCAAACCCGACGGCCCACACATCGCCCTTGGCGGCGATGCCGAGATCGGAGTCGAACGGATCGCTCCGCACCATGCAGAGCAGTGGCCAGCCCGAGTAGTGGCGGATGCGGATGCGGTTGGTCGAGTCGCTGGACATGCCGAGTGTGGAGCCAGCCCACAACATCTCGGTCGTCCACGCCCCGCGCACGCCAAGGCCTTTGAACCTCACCCATGTCTGGACCGTCCAGTCCTCTGGCGGGTCGTAGATGCCCGGCATCAGGAACGGGGCGGCCGGCTGCTCGTAGGAGATAACGATCGATTCACCCGAGAAAGTCTCGCACCCCCACGCGACCAGCACCGAGAGCACCGCGCCGATGAACAGGAAAAGCGCGATGGTCAGGATGCGGCGCATCATGCCGGGGCTCTCTGCGGCACAGGCGTGTTGCACTCGGGGCAGCAGGGGAGGGTGGCGAGTACATACTTGCATTTTGGGCAGAGACCGCGGCGGACGCGCGACTGCTTGATAAGGAGGGAAATGAATGCAGAGAAACCCCACGCCAGACTGGCGTATATGAGCGTGTTCACGAGAAAGCCCGGCCAAATCACAGTCACAGGGAGATATGTGGGAACCCACCCAGAGCGATACGACGAATCTATCGGGATGCCGCTTTGCACTCGGGCTCCCCACGAAGTGTCGTACACCCAGACCGGGTTCGGCGAGTTCTGAGACAAAGCCCGGTCGATTACCAGCCGTTCATTGGCCTGAACGGCATAGAAGGGCAGCCCAGCACGAGCATAATCCATAGGCGTGTGTGCCTGAAGCGGCGTAGAGCCGTGGTTGGACCTGTCATAGAACTCGGTACGTACGGTCCACCCAAGTCCACGTGCATCAATGCAGCCCTTATATGCAAGTGACGGTGTGTCTGTGTAGCAAGGCGAGTCTTCGGGGGTTGATTCGAGAGAGACCACATCGAGTGTCGGAGACCATGCAAAGCATGCCCAAGCGGTGCCGTAGGTCAGCAGAGCACCGAGCATGAGCGATGCGAGGATCCGTTTGATCATGACACGGGGGCTTTCTGCGGGGCTGGCGTGTTGCACTCGGGGCAGGATTCGAGGCCGGCGAGGTCGTAGCCGCATTTCAGGCATTGGCCTTGCCGTGTACGCGTGCGTTTCTTTATCAATCGCAACAGAACAGTTAGACCGCCAACAAGGAGTAAGTAGAAGACCGAGTAGACGAGAGTATTAATTACAAATGGTATAGGATCTGGGCATAGAGGAAGTCGCCAGTCAGGATGCGACTTGCGATGAAGGTGGATGCCGTCGGCAAGCCATCCCATACGTTGATCAACATTGCCATCAACTCGATTCCAGTGGAATGTGATTTGATACGACATCGCATTCATTGGCCATCCAAATCGATAGTCCCAGAGCACGAAGTCATGATCGAGTGAGTAAAGTCGGTTGGTTTGCCAGTAGCACTGTGCGAAACTGAAATGGTAGATCGTTGTCGGAGGGTCGCATGAGCGAGGCCATGAACTGGGCACACGCTTCACCCAGGCATTGTTGTCATTCGATGTAATAGTGTAATTTTGAGGATTTAACCAGTACGCCGAGGCCCAGCTGGTCAAGACTGTGGTCAGTAATCCGCAGAGGATGAAGATCGATATGCGTGCCGCAAAGCGCTTCATCACGCCTCCGCGAAGTCATACCCCGCGGCGTACACGCCGGTTCGCAGATGCGCAAGCTGGCGCAGGAGGTCGTTGGCGAGGCTGCTGGCGCCGAACCGGAAGAGGTGGGGGCTCAGCCAATGGCAGCCGGTGTGGCTGTCGACGCCTTCGAGCGTTTCCTTGACCATGCAGAGGTAGTGCCAGGCTTCCTTGGCGGTGCGGATGCCGCCGGCGGGCTTCATGCCGACGAAGACGCCTTCGCGCCGGTGCGCGTCGCGGATCGCTTCGAGCATGACGAGCGTCACCGGCATCGTGGCGGCGGGGCTGACCTTGCCCGTGCTCGTCTTGATGAACCCGCCGCCCTGTTCGTCGAGCAGGTTCGCTTCGAGCATCGCGGCGATCGCGATGTCGCTCGCCAGGCGCACGTTGTCGAGCGTTTCGAGCTCGCCCGTTTCGAGGATCACCTTGAGGTGCACGTGCCGATCGCCCGACCATGCATCGCGGCAAAGGCGACTCACGGCGAGGATCTCGTCGTACACCACGTCGCGCTGACCCGCCAGGAACGCGCCGCGGTTGATGACCATGTCGATCTCGTCGGCGCCGTCCTCGATGGCTTTCTCGGTATCGCGCAGACGCACGTCGAGCGGGTACTGGCCCGAGGGGAAACCCGTCGCGACCGATGCGATCTTGACGCCCGTGCCTTTCAGGGCTTCGGCCGCGACCTTGACCATGCTCGGGTAGAAGCAGACGGCGGCCACGCTCGGGATGTCCGGGTGCCCGGGCATGGGCGTGACGGCCTTGCGGCAGATCGATCGCACCTTCTCGGGCGAGTCTTTGCCCTCGAGCGTGGTCAGATCCACCATCGAGAGCGCGAGCTTGAGGGCTTGCTCCTTCGACTCTTTCTTGATGGACCGTGTCGTGAACGACTTGGCACGCTCGGTGGCCATGATGGCGTCAACGGTCGGGCTCGGCGGGATCAACGCTTTGGGCATAGCCCATTCTACGTCGCCGAGGGTTCGCTTAGAACCCCGTCCAGAAACGCGCCGATCTCGCGTTCCAGAGCGGCTTTCGTCTCCGGATTCGCCCAGAGCCCGTTGTGCGGCGCGCCGGGGAGCACAACCAATCGCCCATCCGGCGCAGCCTCCGCGATGGATCGCCCGTCTTCCAGCGGGCAGACGCGGTCCTGTTCGCCATGGATGACGAGCAGCGGGGCGGCGAGCTTTGCCGCGTAAGCCGCGCGATCAAAGCCGGGCCACTGGCCTGCCCAGGTGAGCTTGCGTCCGCGGACGAGCCCGATCAGCATCATCGCGGGCCAGAGCGTCGCGCGCCAGGGCATCGCCGCCTCGGAGAGCACGCCTTTAGCGGGCGTGTAGGCGAGGCGGTAGGGGGCCTGCGCAAGGACCGCGATGACGCGCTCGGACTTGGACGCCGCTGCGATCGAGACACCAGCGCCGAGCGACCACCCGAAGAGAACGATGCGTTCTGCGTCGATGCGTTCGATGAGTGCCGCGAGATCCTGCGTTTCGCCGACACCCAGGTCGCACGTTCCGGGTGCATCGCCGTGCCCGGGCTGATCCCATGCGACGACACGCGAAGCGCGAGGCAGGAACGGCGCGAGCCGGAGCAGCGCGTCATAGCGTGAATTGCCCCAGCCGTGCGTGAGAATGATCACGGGGCCATCGGCAGCGTCGCCCACAATGTCCCAGACGGGCAGTTCGCGTCCGCGCGAGGTGAGTGTCCATTGCGTAAATGCTCGGGGTTCGCCAGGTAGTTCGCTCGGATCGCCCGGCAGGCCGCGCCTCAGCATGAACGCGTAGGTGCGCCGGTTCGGATGTGTGAGGCGCCACGCGGTGGTGATCACGCCGAGCAGCCACAGGATCGCGAGCCCGATGGCGAGCAGCGCGATGAAGCCAGTCATGAGCCGAGGAGCCTGGAGATGTCGTTGTATGTCACGAAGAGGAAGACCGCGACGATCAGCACGAGCCCCGCGAGCGTCGCCGTGTTCTGCACCGCGACGGACACGGGCTTACCGGTGATCTGTTCCCAGATGAGGAAGATCATGTGCCCGCCGTCGGTGATCGGGATGGGCAGGAAGTTGACGACCGCGAGGTTGATGTTGACGAGCGCGAAGAAGAAGAGCAGCCAGATGACGCCGCGCTCGGCGACGATCGTGCCCGTGTGCACGATGCCGACCGGGCCGTTGAGGTTCTTGGGCGAGATCGAGCCCTGGAAGAGCCGGATGAAGGTGAGATACGTTGTGCGCATGACACGGTCGGTTTCGTGAAGGCCCATCGCGATCGCATCGAGTGGGCCGCTGGCTTTGAGGACGGTCATTTCCGGCTCAAAGAGATTGACCACGAGCGGCAGATCCCACTCCATGTCACGCAGGTGGTCGACTTGTGCCGAACTGAGCTCGATCGGAAGGGTGCGGATCTCGCGGATTCCGTCCACGGACGCGATCGGGAGCTTGACTTCAAATGGAATCTCGGTCTTCCCATCGGCGACGGCTCGTTGGAGTTCACGTGCGATGTCGGCGAAGCTCGCGACACTGTTGCCGTCGATCGAAAGCACCCGAGATCCGGGCCGGAGACCGGAGATCGCATCGTCCGTATCGGTGGGTGATTGTGCGAGCGTGGTGTACTCATAACGTGGATCGATGCTGAAACCGATCACACCCTGGCGAGTCACTTTGAGGTTGAGTTCGATCAATTCACCGTCACGGAGTACTGTGGCATCGATGGTACTTCCGGCGCGTGACGAGACCTCCGCCATCCCACGCGCCGAGCTTGGAAAGCTCGCCGATCCGAGATGAACGAAAAGATCGCCTTCGCGGAGTCCTTGCGCGTAGCCCTTGCTCGTCTCGGGATCGAGCTCACCCACGCGCATCACGGGCGTAAGCCCAAGGATGCTGCGGACGAGCCGGCTTTCGCCCGCGATACGGACGGTGTCGACGTCCAGGATTGGCCAGGGCGAGACTGTTGTGCTGGTGCGATGACCTTCCTCGGTTTCGAACGTCAGCTCGACCGGCTCACCCATGGCGTGGCTGATCCGACGCGTGAACTCACTCGGGCGAGTCACGGGTTTGTCGTTGATCGCGACGAGCTTGGAGCCGAGCGGCGCACCATCGAGCCCCGAATCTTTCATCACCTGACGCACAGTGTCTGCCAACCGGTTTGAGGTCGGGTCGATGACCTGGTTCGTAAATGATGGAAGGATGCCGATGGTGAGAAGCCCGAGCTCGCTCTTTTCGGGTGTGAGCGTGAAGTGGAGGTGTTCATTGAGGCCCGGGCGCAAGACTTCGATATCCATCGGCGCATCGGCCTTGGCCATCGCCGACCCGAGCTGGATGTCGTTGAATGAGGCTGGTTGCCGACCATTCATCGCGAGGATCGTGTCGCCCGGCTGAAGACCCGGCTCGGTGATGCCAAGCTCGGCTGCGCGATCGGCGACGGCTATCGCGGCGGGGGAGCCCTCGATGACATCGCCCACGACCGGTGCTTCGGTTTTGAGTCCGGCCATGAACACCGCGACGTACAACGCGGCGGCCATGGCCATGTTCATCGTCACACCCGCACAGATGATCACCATCCGCTTCCACACCGGCGCGACGTTGTAGCTGTCGGGCTCGTTGCTGCGGTAGCCCGGGTCGGCGTCGTCCTGCCCGAGCATCTTGACATAGCCACCCAGCGGCAGCGCGTTGAGCCGATACTCTGTCGGGCTCATGCGAGATTCGGGAGCGGCGGCGCCGTCCGATTTGAGGACGAGCCAGTGGTGATACTCGTCCTCGGTGGAGGTTCTCCGGAATCCAAGCCCCTTGCGATAGGTGATGATCGGAGGCCCGAATCCGAGCGAGAACGCGAGCACGCGCACGCCGGCCCATTTCGCGGCCAAGAAGTGGCCCAATTCGTGGATGAACACAACCAGCCCGAACCCGACAAGGATGAGGGCGATGTCACCGAGTTTCGTGATGATGGCGAGCAGGGAATCCATGTGTCCTTATGGTATCGGTCAGGCAACAGGTGGGTTCTGAGTGGGATCCAAAAGTAGACGCGGCCCGGTTGCCCGGGCCGCGTTGGGAATCACGATCCGGATTGGCTTACTTCTTCACATACTTCACAGCGCAGCCGTAAGCGGGGATGTCGGCTGTCACGATCTCGCTCTCGCCGTCGAGGAGTTGATTGACGGCGATTTCGACATAGTTCTTCTCGCCGACTTCCTGGTAGCTGCTCGTTGAGTCAATCGGGCCGATGTACCGGACGATGCCCTCGGCGTCGACAATGAAGACGTGGGGCGTGCGCTTGGCACCGAAAGCGTGGCCGACCGAGCCGTCCTTGTCGAGCAGGATCGGGTACTTGATCTCGTACAACTCCTCGGCTTCGAGGTTGCGCTCCTCACCCCATCCCTGCTTGCCGGGGGCGCTGGCGGAGTTGATCGCCAGGAACTCGACCGGTTTGCCCTCGAAGCTCGCATAGGTCTTCCGCATCGTGTCGGTCTTGTAGTGGAATTTCTTGACGAAGGGGCAGTCGGGGTTGAACCATTCGAGGACGACAATCTTGCCCTCATAATCGCTCAGCGAGTGCTCCTCACCGTGGATGTCGGTGAGCGTGAACTCGGGAGCCTTGTCGCCGACTTTGACGCCATCCTCAAACGAGGGCGCAACGGTGCCCGCACCGGTGGCGACTGCAACGCCCAGCGCCCCGATGCCCGCTGCGAGAATGCTTGTCAGTGTTCGTCTGCGTGTGATGCTGATCATGTGAACCTCCGTGAATGCACTCGGCATCATCGAGCCGAATCGGTTTGTGAACTACTTACACCACCAAGGATGCGGTTCGGACCTTGTCCGCGGTGGAGTCGAATTAGATACAGGTCGGTGTCGATCGGTGGGAGCCGTTTGCCCTCGGGTGTGACAAGCCTGACCCAGCCGACGACCTCACTGTCTGGATGGTCATCGAAGTCGAACGCCAGTTCCAGTCTGCCCACATCGGAATAACCCGATTCGAGCAGATCTTCCGGTGCCGGACAGCCTGGACCGGGGATGAATTCGAGGGCATAACCCATCACATTCGAGACAACGAGCGTGTCGCCTTCCCACCCGAGGATGATCGCGTCGGAGCGGGCCCCGGTTGCGAGCTTGCCGGTTTCGCTTCGGGCTTTCTGGACAACCGACGCTTTCGGGCCGGGCTTGTTTGATCGTTGCACCGGGAGCTCGATCGAAGCCTCGGCGAATTGTGGGACACAACGGTTGGCGTCGCAGACCAGCCACTCAAGGCTTGCCGAGATCAGCGCATCGCTCCCGATCTCGACTCCGCTCGCAACGTCGACCGGGAAGAGCACAACGAGTCTGTCGTCGAAGGTGTGGTCGAGGATGCCACCGGCTTGGACATGGCGGTGAGCCGCGGGCCAGATGGCATTGCCGATCTCGATCCCCTCGGGCAACGCCCATTTCACGAGCAGCGGCGCGCCGGAGTCGTTGATCGAATCGGCGTAGGTGTGCCAGCCCTTATCGATCTCAAACACCACAGCGATCGTGGATGTTGTCCCCGGACTGAATGCGTCCGTCTCGGCGATCAGGCTCACGCGCGAGTGCTCGGGTTGATCATCAAAGCTCGGCTGTGCATGAAGTGACGACACAGCGACAGCGATCATGCCCGCTGCGATCGTTCCAATCCGAAAGCTCATGCTGCCTCCATCCAGAAGAACGCCGCCCATACCTCCGATGTTCCCTCTGGCCTGCCGAATGCTATGTCGTTCTCACAGCGGGTACCCAATGTGCTTTCTTTGTATGCAGAATGTTCGTATGGGTTGCCAAAAGAACCACCCCCGCGACTCGGTCGCGAGGGTGGGGTGGATGCATGAGGTTCTCGGCCCGGATCAGGCGATCGAGCTGGTCAAGCCGAGCGGAGCACCGCCGGTGGCCCAGCCGCCACCGAGGAATCCGTCGTAGTGGGTCATGGAGACCACGACGCCGCTGGTGGAGTCGATCCGCATGGCGTAGTAGTTGAGCTGCGGACGGCTCTGGACGACCTGCGCCACGTTCTCGAGACGCAGGAGCAGGAAGTCATCGGCCGCGACCGTTTCCATCCGAACACGTTCGGCCGAGCCGTCGGCGAAGAAGAAGGTGATTGTCACGTCGGTGTCGGCGTCACCGGGGTTGTAGAACGCGAGCGTTTCGGTGTAGAGATTGCCGGCACGCAGCGGGTTCATGAAGGCGTCACCGAAGTAGAAGGAGGTGCCGGCTTCGGTGAACGCGGCGGTCGCATCGGCATCGCCACGCTGACGTTCGATCGCGGTGATCGCGACGTCAACGTTCGAGGTGATACGCAACCCGATCGGCTCATTTGAGGCGAACGCGAGCGCGGTGCCCGTGAGGCGCAGACGCTCGCCCGCACCGACGGTCACCTGGCGGACGAGGTCGGGCAGACCCGGATCCTCAAGATACGAGCCGACGATGTCGACCGTCGCAGCCGTCGAGCCCGAATTGAAGATCGAGAACTCGCTGGTGATATCGGTGCCGTTGGTCAGCGCCGTGATGATGTTGGTGGTGCTGCCGCCATCGCGAACACCGAGGTATCCGAAGGCGAAGCGGTTGACGAGATCGTAGCGGCTCAGGCCCGCGACGATGCCAATGTTCGCCCCGTTGTTCGCCGAGTCGACCGGTGCCGAGAGGATCTCGAGTGCGAAGGTGCCCAGCGGCAGCGTCGCCACGTTGTGAATCTCAAGGCCGCCACGCTTGTTGGCGCCCACAGTCATCGGGCTGAGCACGATGGTGGACCCGCTGCCGGTGTACGCCGTGATCGTGAGCGTCACATCGAACGGATTGGGGTTGTACCAGACCACGAACTCTTCGACGACACCCGGGCTGCGGATCACATCCGGGAAGTCCCAGCGGTCGCTGGTGAGATCGGTGAATGCTTCACCGATCGCGCCGGCGCGCACGAGGTTCGAGTCGTAGTGGCTCAGGCTTGCGCCAAGCCGCAGCGTGGACTCAACAACGATGGCATAGGCCTCGTTGGCGATAATCCCCGGTGCGTAGTCGGCGTTGCCGTCGTTGTCGATGTCGGCACCGTACGACAGCGTTGTGCCGCCACGGGCGCCCGCTGCGAGCGTGCCCGTCGCCACGACCGCAGATCCGAGCATCGGGTCCGCGTAGTACACGGTGACGCTGTAGCTGACGGCTTCGTCGTTCGGGTTCGCCAGTGAGATGAACTCGTGGATGCCCGCGTTGGCAAAGCCCTCGGGGTAGTACGTGCGCGTTGTGACCGCCGGGCCGTCGACTCGGAGCGTGTAGTTGCCCGTGTCGGTGTCGTCCGTTGAATCAACGAGGATGTAGAACGTCTGGCCGGCGCCGGACGAGGTGAAGCTTGTCGCGGCGGTGACACCGGTCGCACCGGGCACGCCGATCGCGTCGGCAAGGTCGATCAGCTCGTTGCCGCTGGCATCGAAGATCCGCACGGTGAAGTCCGGTGTGGGCACATCACCCGAGAAGATCTGGATGTACAGCTCGCCGCGACCGATCGTGTCGTAGCGGAAGAGATCGGTATCGGTGATCGTGTTGATGACGCCGGTGTCGGAGGCGTTGCCGTTGATGCTGTTGACATCCAGCACGGTCGCGCCTGCCAGGTTTCCCTGATTAACGTGGTCGTCGTTGGGATCCGGGGCGATGGGCGGGCCGTCGACATTGACGGTGTACGAACCGGTGCGGATGCCGGGGAATGTTGATCCGATCGAGAGGTAGTACCGAGCGTCCTGCCCGGCCGAGTTGGTGAACATGATCGAGTTGCCGTCGATCACGGTCGGGGTGATCAGCGTCATCGACGAGTCGTACAGGCGGAATACAAGCGTCCCGATGGTGCCCTGGTCGACATCGATGATGACGTCGCCGTTGTCAACGACCGCGAACGTGAAGAGATCGGTGTCATCGTCGACCTCGAGGCGGCCGGTGGCGCTTCCGTCACCGGTGTTGACCTCGAGAGGGATCTCTGTGGCCTGGCTGAAGTTCGTGTCGTTGGCGTGGTCGTCCACGATGCCGGTGTTGATATTGAGTGTGTAGTCGATGCGAGTCGCGGTAGCGCCCACAACGGCGACGTAGAAGATGTCAGCCGTGTTGCCGGTGAACTGCGGGATCGCGAGGAAGCCCGAGCTGCTGGTGTACGTCGCGGTCATGCCGTTGGCGTAAATCCGGTCGCCGTTGATGTCATAGAGACGGAGCTCGAACGTGGCCCCGGGGACCGCGTCCCAGACCAGCGAGATGTCGGTCGGGCCGGTTGTCGGCACGCCGAACACAAAGAGGTCCGAGTCGTTGGACTGCTCAAGGATGCCCGTCGATGAGCCGTTGCCGGTGCTCGGCACGATGTTGATGAACGTGGCGTCCATCAGCTGACCGATGTCGGCGTGGTCGTCGGCCGGGTCGTACTCGACCGAGAGGTCGTACCCGCCCACCGAGTTGGCCGCATCGGATCCCTTGACCACGATGTAGTACCGCCGCCCGGCCTGGGTCGAGAAGTCGACGGATGCACGGCCGGTATCGGTCGGGTTCAGATCGCGTGCGATGCTGTGGATGATGGGCTTGGGCGTCGGGTAGTTGTCCTCGCCGAGCTCATACACGATCACCGCGGGGGTCATCGAGGCCTGACCAGTCTGGCGCGTCACCGAGACGGTTGCAAGATCGGTCACTTCGGCATCGAAGAAGAAGATGTCCGAGTCGCCGCCCTGGTTCAGGATGCCGCTCGTCTCGGCAAGCCTGCTGAACTCGCCGAAGTCGAGCTGGCTGGCCGCAAAGAATCGGCCCTCGTCGGCAAGGTCGTCCGCCACGGGAACACCCGAGATATCGATCGTGTAGTTGCCGCTGCCGGTCAGTCCGGCGACTCGCAGCGAGTACCGCTCGGCCTGATCGACCGCAAAGCTCACCGTCAGCGGCTCGCCGCTGATCGCCGAGTTGTTCGGCAGGAACACAATGTTGTTGTTGGAATCGCGGATCGTGATCGCCAGCGAGAGTGTGACCACCGGATCGATGGTCAGCGTCATGAGGCCGTCGATGGGCGCCATGAAGCTGAAGAAGTCGATGTCGCCCTGGGCGTTGATATTGCCCGAGATTCCACCGGTGCCGTTTGCGGTGCTGCTGGGGTTCGAATCGATCGCGATGACCGTCTCGCGGAATGCTCCCGCCGCGTTTGAGTGGTCGTCGACGTTGTTCTGAGGCGTGGCGTTGATGATGAGCTGGTACGAGCCGGTCGCGACGCGCCAGTCCACCCGGTTCGGATCCGCCGCACCTCGAGAGGCCGGGTTGGCCGCGCTCGCGTTGCTGCTGTATCGCTGCGAGCTCTCGACGACAACGAAGTACTCCTGCCCTTGCTGCACATTCAGCACGAAGCGAGGGTCCTTGCGGAATACCTGGACATCGCCGACGTTCGGGTTGGCGCCGTCACCGAAGTTGATCGTGGTGCCCTCGGCCGTGTAGCCGAGGTAGTCGTTGACATAGGCGATCTGGTTGCCGTTGCTGTCGTAGATGCGGATGGCCGCATCGAGCGGGCTGTTGTACGTTTTGGAGATGTTGCGTGTGCTGATCGGGCCGAGCAGCGGGTTGATGAACTGCTCCTGGAACGCGTCGGTGATCTGCGTCGTGCTGATGATGATCTCGGCAGTGCCGGTCTTGGTCGCCACGAAGCGGTACATGTCCGTGTCGTTGATATCGGTGATACGGCCGAGCTGCCCGTTCTGTCGTATCGTGTCGAAGAAGTTGGGGAAGTCCTCGGCCGGGTCGATGCCGCTCTCAACGTCGAATTCACGGACCTCGGGGACGAAGCTCGTGTTGCCGATCGTGGATGCGATGCCCGAGAAGTTGTCGAATGTGAGCGTGGTGTTGACCGCGCCGCCGAAGTTGCCCTCGCTCGGGGCGTCGGTGTTTGTGCCGAACGTGTCGTCCTGGGCGTCGCCCTGCACGATCACGTTGTAGCGGGTGCGTGTGCCGGCCGAGGAGACAACGAGGTAGTACGCCTCGCCGCCCCAGTACTCGTTGTCGAGCGTGACGCCGAACTCTTGCTTGTTCGTCGAGGTCGGGTTGGGCCCGAGCAGCGACGGGCTGTCCACGCCGGCGGGGTTGTTGAGCGAGGTGTTGTGCGACTGCTGCGGCGTCATGAACTCTTCGTTCACGAGGTTGAAATTCGAGTCGAAGATCTGGATCGCCACGGGCCCGAGGCCGGTCCACTCCTGCTCGAACTGAACGAGGATCGAGATCCGTGACGCGGGGCGGCCGTTGACGTTCCAGAGCGGCGGCACGATGTCGTCGCCCATCGCGTCGACCTGAGTGCTGCCCTCGAATCGTCCGAGGTGGTCAACCTGCGGCACGAACATGAAGACGTCGGTGTCGCCCGCGGTGTCGAGGCGGCCGATCGCGCGCGCCATCACAACCAGGCTGTGGTCGGTCACCGGGTTCTCGAAGTCAAACACCGACGGGAACGGTGCGTTGGGATCCTGCCCGTAGAAATCGCCGATCATGTCGCCGTTGGTGTCGACGTCGTCCGTGCCCGGTGTGCTCCAGCCGACCGGGACAAACGGGTCGCCCCAGATCAGCGGCGTCGCCAGATCACGGATCAGCTGCTGGTTGACGACAAGCGTGTTGTCCATGTCGTCGAATTCGATGTCGATGTGGTCGTCGATCTGCTGGTCGGGGTCGCTGCGGTCGATCGTGGCGTTCGATTCGATGACCAGCAGATAGTTCATCTCCGCGGCTGCGTAGTCACGCGGAGTCGCGGTGACACCTTGGAGCAGGCCGTCGAACCCGTCGGCAAGAAGGAAATACTTCGTTCCGCCCTGGAGATCGGCCACAATCTCCGCGCGATCAAATGTATCGAAAGAAACCGCCGAGTCATTTGTGGCAATCGGCGTAAGCGAACCGTACTCGTAAAGTGCAATCTTCGGATCCCAGCCACGCACGATGGCACCCGGTGCCGGCTGGAAGTAGCTCATGAAATTAATGATGGTGCTGCCGGTGCCGAGCGCCTCAAATGTGAAGATCTGCGCGGAGTGCTGATCACGAAGGAGTTCAGCCCCGATCGTATTGGAAGGATCTAATACATCGCGCAACCGAACGCCGATCTTTGTGACGTCATCAAGCGGGAAGTCTGTGCCCGCAGCCTGAACTCGGAGTTCGAAGAAACCCGCGGCGACGTTATCGTTCGCGTTGATGTCTGAGTCGAACTCGACGGTGTCGACCACCGCATCGGAACGGACACGGACGTAATAGGTCGTGTTGCGCTCGAATCGAGTGACGAGGAACCCATCCGAAAGATGGCCGCTCTCGGAATCGGCGCCGATCAGGTTGCCCTCGGCGTCGTAGAGCTCGACACGGGTATCGAGCGGGTCCTTGTAGTTGCCGCCCCCGCCGATGTAGCCGTCGCCGTCATCTCCAAAGACAATATTGCCGGCGAGGATGCTGCCGATGCTGTCGAACTTCTCGAGGTCGGGAGTGGTGAATGAGTAGATGATGTCGGATTGGAGCGATGCGATTTCCTGTTCGTCGTTCGTATCGCTGCCTGTGCGAGCGATGCCGGTCGAAGAATTGATGGTCAGTGTCTGATTGGCGGTGTGCACGCGCAGGGCGTAGGCGCCAGTGGTGGCGCTCTCTCCGATGACGCGGATGTAGTACGTCTCGCCCATCTCAGCGACGAAGCCGAGCCAGCCGTCGGGGGCGAGGCCGCGAGCGGTGGTGCCGTTGTCGAGGCCTTCGGTGTCGCCCGAGAGCTTGGTGCCGTCGGTGCTGTAGAGTTCGAGCGCGGTGTCGAGTCCGTCGGCGAAGGTCTGGCCGAGGATCGAGACGAAGCCGTCTTGCGTGGCGGTGAACTGGAAGAAGTCGCCGTCGTCGTTGGCGACGTCACCGATGGTGCCGAAGCCGGCGCCGTCGCCGTTCATGTCGATCGTGATGACAGTCGGTGGCGTGTTCGATGGGCCGAACACATCGTCAAACCCTGGGTGGTCGCCCGAGAGCAGGATTCGGGGTTCGAGCGCCTCGAATGCGCCCATGGGCGAGGCCGGTGCCCTGCCCGCTCGATCGCGGAGCTTCTCAGCCTTCGAACCGGTCTGGCCGAAGCTCAGACGACGAGAAATCCGCGACACCAAGTCCTGCTTGAGCATGATCCGCTCCGTCCAAAAGGGACACACAACGGGCGTTGCCCGTGCGCCAATACACCCTCGGCGTCCCGGCTCGTACTCCATGCCGGGCCTGCCGAATTCGTCCGTGCCTAGGTTCCGGGCGTGGCCGCGTGCATTCCTTTGCACGTCGGTGCTCCGCGATCCACATCGCTCCGGCGTACACGCCGGCCGCGAACTCGCGCGGAGCCCCCGCCTTCTTGTTCTCCGAAATGCCGATCGAATCGGCCTTCCGGACCGGTGGCGCTGCCTCCCGCGAGGCAGTCGACAGGGTCAGCGTATCACGCCCGCTTTCGGCCCGTCCAGTGACTTCGGACCCCGATCCGAGAGAATATGGGCAACCGACGCCCCACAGCCAAGGATCTGGCTGTCGAATCAGCCCTCAGCCGCCCGGATCACCGCTCCCACAGCGAGCAGATCCGCAGCATCAAATGTGGGGATAGGCAATTGAGCCTCATCCAGGATCAGCTTGATTTCGCTCGCCGCGATCACCAGGGCCTCGCTGCCGCGTTCATGAAGCCCATGGGCGATGGCATGAAACGCCCGCTTTGATTCGGGCGTGAACGAGCCGTAGATCAACTCCTTAAAGATGATCTCGTCCAGCCGATCCACATCCTCATCGATCGGTGCCTGGAGCTTGATGCCCTTCAGACCGAGGGCTGTCTGGTATGCCGAGCCCTGGGTGACGTATCTCGTCCCAAGAATCCCGACTGTCTGGTGTTTCTGCTCGATCAGAGCATCGGCGACCAGATCTGTCATCGTGAGCCATGGGATAGGCGAATCGTGCTCGGCGATCATCACGCCGTGCTGAACCGCGTTGTCCGGGGTGAGCACAAAGTCGCACCCAGCAAGATGCAGCACTCGCACGGACTTCAGGAGAAGCTCCGCGACCCCGGTCCAATCATCCGCTCTGACGCTCTTGATATAGGTCGGCAGCGGCTCGTTGTGGATCGTCACCCGCGGCGGTTCGCGATCGGGGTAGAGCCGAGCGGCGTGCCGAAAGAGGTGTCGGTAGCAAAGCGAAGCCCCCTCAGGGCTAACTGCGACGATCCCGATGTGCCCGGAGTTGCTCACGCCGTCTCCATCCTCCGCCCGGGGGTTGGGCGAGTCAAACAGGAACCTTGCCCGGGCCGGCCGTATCGTGTCCCGACATGCCCGAAGTTGACCCATTCAAGGCACTCGGCCTCGCGCCCACCTTCGATCTCGACGCCGCACGGGTCGAACGGGCTTATCTCGCCCGGGTTGCGTCCATCCACCCGGATCTGGGTTTGGATGACGAGAGCCAGGGCGATGAAGCCGCGGGGTTGAATGAAGCACGTCGGACGCTGCTCGACCCCGAGTCCCGCGCCATCGCGTTTCTGAGCCTCCTGGGATATACGGATGAAGACAAGTCTCTGCCCGACGGCTTCCTCATGGAGATCATGGAAGTCCGCATGGAATTTGAACAAGCTCTCGTGGATGAAGACGCCCAGCAGATCGCACACTGGCGATCCTGGGCAGCGGATCGTCGCAGGGAGTCGATTGAGACGATCTCCGCACTCTTCCGCGAGCACGCAGTCTCTGGAGACCGGGCCTTGCTCGCTCGGATCAAACAGTCGCTCAACGCCTGGCGGTACATCGAGCGGATGATCGAGCAGGGCGGGGCCCCGAGCCGATGACCGGCCAAGCGCGATGAACCCCGCGGAGATCATCCTCGTCTCGGTCGTCCTGCCGGTGCTGCTGGTGCTCTCGGGCATCGTGAGCGGTTCGGAGACCGCCCTCTTCGGCCTCACCCAGGCCGACAGGGTCGCCCTCCGCAAACGCGCGCCCGCAGCACTCGCTAGCGTCGAGGCGCTCCACCGCAAGCCGCGCTCGCTCCTCACCGCGATCCTGCTCGCCAACAACCTTGTGAATGTTCTCTACTTCACGCTCGCCTCGGTTGTGATCATCGGGCTGGAGGGCAGGGGCCACCACGCCGCCGCGGCAGGGCTCGGCCTCGGCTCGCTCCTGGCGATCGTGCTGATCGGCGAGGTCATCGCCAAAACCACTGCTGCTTCCAGAAGGGCCACCGTCGCCAGATTCGTCGGCCCGCTCTGGCTCGTCGTGATCCAGGTGCTCTGGCCGCTGTGGTCGGGCGTCGACCGGTTCATCATGGCCCCGCTGACAAGGCTCGTGACGGCAAAGGTCGCCCACGATGGCGGCGTCAACCCGGCCGATCTCGGGCACCTGCTCACCAACACCGGCGGCGAATCGCCCATCGACACCGACGAGCAGCGTCTGCTCCTGGACGTGTTCCGCCTCGGCACGCTCCGTGCACGCGACGTCATGGTGCCCCGCGTCGAACTCGACACGATGAGCATCAACGCCGAACGCGACGAGATCGAGGCCTACATCCGCGAGCACCGCGTCGACCGCATTCTCTTTCTCAACGACGACGAGGAGCCCGTGGGATTCCTGAGCACCTCGGCGTACCTCGCCAAGAAGCCCGCGAAATGGCGCACGACGCTGGAGACCCCGCTCTTCGTGCCCGAGCAGACCAAGCTCGATGAGCTTCTCAATCAGCTGCGGACGAAGGGTCGGGAGCGGGCCGCGGTCGTGGACGAGCGGGGCGAACTTGTCGGTGTGGTCCGCGTCGAGGATGTCGTCGCCGAGCTGTTCGACGAGGCCAGCGACCCGGAGACCTCGGGCGAGGTGCAGATTCTGGGCGTCGGGCGGTTCCGCGCCCCGGGGCGCATGCCCGCGCACGCGCTCATTCATGACTTCGATCCCGGCTTTGCGCAGCTCGATCACTCGCTCGGCAAGGTCTCGACCGTCGGCGGCGTGGTGCTGACGCTGCTCGGCAGGCTCCCCGACGTGGGCGACAGCGTGCGGATCGGTCGCCTGCGTCTGACCGTGTCCGAGCTCAAGGGCCGAGCGATCGAGTGGGTGGAGATCGAACTACTCACAAGTGAGTCTGGCGACGGGGGTGACGCATGAGCGCCCTCGAAGTGATCCTCTGGTCCGTCGTCGCGGTGCTCGGCATCGGCGCGTCGGCGCTCTGGAGCGGGCTCGAGACGGCCACTTATGTCGTCGGGCGAGCCGGGCTCGAGGCCCGGGCCTCGGGGTTGACAACCGACCGCAACGCCCGCACACTCAAGCTCGAGCTCGACAAGCCCGAGCGGGTGCTCGCAGGTCTGCTCATCCTGAACAACACGAGCAACTACATCGGTGTGCTTGCGCTTGCCAGATTGCTCGAACTGACCGGCCTGCCCACGTGGCAGATCTCGGTCATCAACGCGGCCGTCCTTACGCCCACGCTCTTCGTCTTCGCCGAGACCCTGCCCAAGGAATACGCGAGGATCACCGCCGAGCACTCGGCGTACAGGCTCGCGCCCCTGCTCCGGGGCATCCGCCTGCTTCTCACGGCTTTGCTCGTGCTCCCGATCGTCGTCGGCGCGGCGCGTCTGATGCGCCGACTCACATCGGGCAGCCCGGACCAGACGCCGCTCGATCCGCGCGAGCGGATGGTCTGGCTCGTGCGCGAGGCGGTGGGGCAGGGGATCGTCTCGCAGACGCAGGCCGAGCTCGTGCGCCGAGCCGTCGCTCTGCGCGACACGCCGCTGCGTTCTGAGATGACTCCCTGGTCTCGCGTGACACGCCTGCGTCTCGACTCAGACGCAGGCATGGCCCGCCAGATCGCCTCCGGCTCGCCATACTCCAGGCTGCCCGTCGTGGATCGCAAGGGCTCGGTGGTCGGCGTCGTGAGCGTGATCGATCTGTTCCTTGATGACGCCGCGACGCCCGAGCAAGTCATGGCCGAGGCTCTCACGATCGATGCCGCGGTCCCGGTGCGTCAGGCACTCCGCACGCTTCGCGCACGGGGCCAGCACATCGCGGTCGTGACGCATCACGCCAGGCCCATCGGGGTGGTGACGATGAAGGATCTGGTCGAGCCCGTCACGGGCGAGCTGCTGGCCTGGTGATCATCGATTCCGGGGAATACATGCGGCGTGCGGTTCGTTCGGCCGATGTCGATGGATCGACGGAAGGGGTGCGTATGTCCGAGAAACCGGGTCAGAAACGCGGGCAGGGAAGCTCCAAGGTGTGGCTGTCGAAGCTCGACCTCGTCTTTCTGCTCGTGATCGTGGGCAGCATCGTCCTGATCATGAATCTGCGGTCGAGCCACGCACCCGCGGACACGCCCGCGTTGTTCGCGCAGAACCTCACGCTTCCCGAAGCCACCCGGCAGTCCGCGGACTCCGGCAAGCCCGTGCTCGTCTACGCGACCGCCTCGTGGTGCGGGCCGTGCCAGTCGTTCAAACGCGGTGCGCTGAGCGATCCGGAGGTCGAGAGGGTCATCATCGACCGCACGCTGCCGGTGTATCTCGATATCGACAAGGAGCGTGAAGCCGCCGGCCGCCTGGGCATCATGTCCATCCCGCGGATGATCGTGCTGCGCGACAACCAGATCGTGGCGCAGCACGTGGGTGTCATGAGCTCGGCGCAGACGATCGCCTTCATCAACGAGAACGCGGGGCCTGTTTCGGTCAGCTCAGGGGATTGATGAACAGGCCCGTCGCCAGCTTCGGGTAGAAGAACGTCGACTTCTGCGGCATCAGCTCATTGGCGAGGCAGATATCCCGGACCGCGTCCAGCGGCGTCGGTCGCACGATCACCGCGATCTGGGCGAAACCCGACCCGCCGCCCGCGCCTGTCTCCGAGCCCGAACCGATCGCCATGACTTCCTCGACCGAGTGGGGGAAGGCCCACTTGATGTCCTCGCCCCCGTTGAGCTCGGGCTGGCAGATCTCTTCAACGATGAGGTGCTGAACGATCGCGACGTCGAGCTCGCGCCAGGCCTGGGGCTTGTCGGCGAATCTGTCGCTGAGCGGGTCTTCGTCGACGCAGCTTGCAACCCAGCACAGGCCCGTGGCGAAGTCGATGATGCCGAAGACTTCCTTCGACTTGGTCGCGGCCTTGGTCATCTCTGCCTCGATCTGCTTCGGGTCGTTTACGACCGGGTCGACCTGGAGATAGCCCGCCGAGGCCTCGATGAACTTCTCGTGCGTGTAGTCCTTCATGCCGCCGAGCACGCGGTGCGTGGGCCCGATCGCCAGGCCCGGGTCGGACATGCTGACCATGACGAACATCGTGCGCCGAGCGGCGTGATCCGCGGGGACGTCGCCATCCTTTTCGAGCGCGTCGAGGTAGTTCACCGCGGTGTTGTACCGGTGGTGCCCGTCGGCGATGAACACGTCCTCGCCCGCCAGCGCGTCCTGGTAGGCCTTGATGGTCGTGTCGTCCTCGACGGTCCAGACCTCGTGGAGCACGTCCTGCCCGTCGGTCTCGGTGACGGTCGCGGTCATGTCGGGCTTGCGCGACTCCATGATCGAGCGCACGAGCGTGCTCGCCTCACCGTTCTGATCGGGGTGGAGCCCGAAGATGGGGCTGAGCTGCGTGGCGGTCGCCTTCATGAGCGCGAGGCGGTCTTCCTTGGGCCCGCTGAAGGTCTGCTCGTGGGGCAGGATGCCGCCGCCCTCGCGCGGGCCGAGGGGCTGGGTCTCGACGGTGCAGGCCATGCCGCAGCGCTGGTAGTTCTTGCCGCGGAAAATGAAGGTCTGGCGGTACGCGAAGATCGCGGGCGTGTTGCGTTTGGTGAGCACGCCCTCAGTGAGCCAGTTGCAGAGCGCTTCGCCCGCGGCCTTGTACGCCGAGGGCGGGCCGAGTTCTTTGGCGGGCGTGTGCGGGAGATCGATCGCGACGATGTTGTGCGCATCGCGTTCGAGGAGTGCCTGCTTGCGGGCCTTGTCGAGAACGTCGTAGGGGGGCGAGACCTGCTTGGTGACATCGCCCGCGCCGGAGTTGTACTGGATGGCCTGGAACGGGAACACAGCGGGCATAGCTTCACTCCGGGCGTGTAAAGAGTGGATCGGGCGGCGTCCTCACGAGAGGCGGACTCCGGCCCCCGGCCTATCGTACCACGATGCCTACCGCTCTGGTTATCCGCACCGCCGGGACGAACTGCGATCAGGAACTGCTCCGCGCTTTCGAGCTTGCGGGGGCCGAGACGCGTCTGGCCCATCTTGAAGCGCTCGTTTCGGATCCCACGCCCATTGACAAGGCCGATCTGATCGGCTTCCCGGGCGGGTTCAGCTACGGCGATGACGTTGCCTCCGGGCGCATCTTTGCGATGCATACAAGGCTCGGGCTCATGGACAGCCTCCGCGGCGCGATCGACCGCGGGGCGTGCGTCATCGGGATCTGCAACGGCTTTCAGGTGCTCGTGCAGACCGGGCTCCTGCCCGGCATCGAGGGCCACCGCGCGGCGCTCACGGTCAACGCGGGCGGGTCGTTCATCTCCGACTGGTACGGCGTCGACTTTGAAGATTCGTCGAAGTGCGTCTGGACGCGCGGGCTCGCGGGCGAGGGCGAGGACGCGAGCATCCTGCCAATCGCCCACGGCGAGGGCTGCTTTATCGCAAGCGAAGAGGCTGTGAAGCTGCTCAATCAGAGCGGGCAGGTCGCCTTGCGGTACAAAGACGACGTCAACGGTTCGGTCGACCGGATCGCGGGCATCTGCGACCCGACGGGGCGGGTCTTCGGGCTGATGCCGCACCCGGAGCGGTTCCTCGAATGGAACAGGCACCCGTCGTGGACGCGGCTCTCTGCTGAGACGAAAGCGGTCGAGCCGATCGGGCTGCGGATGTTCCGCAACGCGGTCGAGGCGGTCAGCTCCGTCGGCGCTCGCTGAGCGGGCGGTGTCCTGGCAGTAGACTGACGTCGCGATATGGCCCCGCAATCACGCACCACCAACACGCGCTTCATGGGCGAGGTGATCACCGAGGATCGCCTGTGCCGAAAGTGCAACTATTCATTGAAGGGCCTGCACGCGGGCGGCATGTGCCCCGAGTGCGGGACGCCCATCCCAAGGCCCAAGCCCCGGGTGCTCGGTGGCGACAACCTTTCCGACGCGCCGGTGGGCTACCTTCGCACGCTGAGCTTCGGGCTCGGGCTCGCGTCGATCGGGATGTGCCTGATCGTTGTGGGCCTTCTCACGATCCGGGGCTCGCGCGAAGTCGCCGGGCCGATCATGCTCGGGGCGGGCGCGGTGCTTTGGATTCTCGGGTCGGCGATCTCGTCTGGGAAGCGGCCCAGGTCCGAGTCGACGCTCGGCGACGCGACGCTCGACCATGGCCCGTGGCTGCTCGGGATCCGGCTCGCGCAGCTCGTGTGGCTCTTGCCCGCGTTGTTCGCGGTCTGGCGCTTCATGATCATCAGGGGCGGCACGACGAACGGCCTGGACCTGGCGCTCGGTGGGCTCAATGTCACAACCGTGCTCGCATTCGTGGCATCGGTGCCGATTCTCGCACACCACAACGCGCTGGCAACCTGGGCGGGCGATGAGGGGCTCGCTGCGCGCATCCACACCGCGGCGTGGGGCATTGGTGGTTGCGGGATCATCGGATCGCTGCTGTTTCTTGGTTCTGAGTGGTTCGGGCCGGTCAAGCTGCCGGCGATGGTGATCGGAGCGATCTTCCTTGTGCTCTTTGCGATGAGTCTGGTGGTTGCGGTTGTGTCGGTGCTTCAGATCGCGTCGATCTCGTTCCTGGCGATCTCGAGCAACGCGGCTGCCGAGGCGCGTGATGCTCGCGTCGCGCAGAAGAAGGCGCAGGAAGAACGCGAACGCTTTGAGCGCGAGCAGGAGGTGTTGGCGCGCATGCCCGCGCCCGCGGAGCCTGTTCATGCCGACGAGCAGCCCACCGAGATCAAGCCGACCTATCGAACGGGCGGGTACCGCATCGAGGACGCCGGTGACGACAGCGACATCTACGAGCTGGCACCCGAAGATCCGGAATGATCGGGCCGCAACTCCAGTGATTCCAGGGCTCTACACTCACCCGTGAAGACGCGCGGAAAGGTACTGCTTGCGATGTCGGGGGGCGTGGACTCTTCGGTCGCCGCGGCTCTGCTCAAGGAGCAGGGCTATGAGGTGGTCGGGGCGTTCATGCGCCTGGGATCGCCCGGCGAGACGCTCGACGAGCTCGTGCCCGACAACCCTCAGTGCGAGGCGCCCAAGCTGCACAAGCAGGGGTGCTGCTCGATCGGCGACGCGGCCGACGCGAGGCTCGTCGCGGCGCAGCTGGACATCCCGCTCTACGTGCTCAACTTTCGCAAGGACTTCCGCCGGGTGATCGACTACTTCGTCGACGAGTACGCCCGCGGGCGCACGCCCAACCCGTGCGTGCGGTGCAACGACTGGCTCAAGTTCGGCAAGCTCCACGAGCACGCCAGGCAGATCGGCGCGGACTACGTCGCGTCGGGGCACTACGCCAGGATCGCTGAGCGGGAGGACGGGCCGGCGCTTCTGACTGGCAGGCACGCCGACAAGGATCAGTCGTACGTGCTGTTCGGCATCCCGCGCGATCAGCTTCGTTCGACGCTGCTCCCGATCGGGGAATACGAGACCAAGGAAGAAGTCCGCGAGCTGGCGCGGAAGTTCGGGCTCCCCGTGTTCAACAAGCCCGACTCACAGGAGATCTGCTTCGTACCCGACAACGACTACGCCTCGTTCGTCGAGCGCGAGCGGCCCGAGCTCGCGTCGGCGCGGGGCGAGATCCGCGACACCTCTGGCAACACGCTGGGTGTGCACGACGGGCAGCACCGCTTCACGATCGGGCAGCGGCGCAAGATCGGTGTCGCGCTCGGGCACCCGATCTACGTCGTCGACAAGGATCCCGCGACAAACACTGTCACCATCGGCGAAGAGGATGACCTTCTCTCGACATGGTGCCGGGTGGGCGACGCGAACTGGCTCGTCGGGGTTGGGTTCGATCGGTGGCGTCCATGCCTAGCTCGCTGCCGATACAACGGTGAACTGGCACCGGCCGAGTTCAGGCGAATCCCGGATGATGAAACGGCTTTCGAAGTCCGATTTGAGACCCCACAGCGAGCGGTGACACCCGGGCAGGCGCTCGTTGTCCATGATTTGGCCGATCCAGACCGCGTTCTGGGGGGTGGTTGGATCGCAATGGCCCGCCGGGAAGCCTTGTAGAAATCGGGCAAATCAGGTATGTTGGCGTCGAGATCGATGGGGAACCCTGGACATTCGTTCCGGGCAGGGTTCGCGGCCGGCGGTTCTTGGCAGCACCGGGGTCGTGGCCGCAGTGCAAGCTGGGGGTCGTTGTGGTTTCGGAGAATGCCGCGGTTGACGTGGATGTTGTGGTCATCGGTGGCGGCCCCTCGGGCTCGACTGTCGGCACACTCCTCAAGAAGTATCGCCCAGACCTGAATGTGCTCATTCTGGAGAAGGAGAAGTTCCCCCGCGAGCACGTGGGCGAGAGCCAACTCCCTGCGATCGGGCCGATCCTGAACGAGATGGGCTGCTGGGAGAAGGTCGAGTCGGCTGGATTCCCGATCAAGATCGGCGGCACGTATCGCTGGGGCACCTCGAAAGAACTCTGGGCGTTTGAGTTCGTCCCAACTTCGAAGTTCAAGGACGAGCCGAGGCCCGCGCAGTACCAGGGCCAGCGCGTGTTTACGGCCTTCCAAGTCGACCGCGCGATCTACGACAAGATTCTGCTTGACCACGCGGCCGAGGTCGGGTGCGACGTCCGCGAAGAAACCCAGGTGACGCGCATCGATGCGTCGGGCGGACATGTCAATGGCGTGTACCTTGCTGACGGGACTTGCATTCGCGCGAAGTATTACGTCGACTGCTCGGGCTACGCCGGCATTGTTCGCCGGGCCAATGACGTTCCGATGGACATCCCGAGCAAGCTCAAGAACATGGCGGTGTGGGACTACTGGGACAACGCCGACTGGGCGGTTGAGATAGGCGTGGGCGCGACGCGAGTCGAGATTCTGTCTATCTCAACGGGCTGGATCTGGTTTATCCCGCTTGGCCCGACGCGCACGAGCATCGGGTACATCTGCCCGGTCGAGCACTACAAGAAGATGAACATGAAGCCCGAGGATCTGTACGAGCAAGCGCTCGCGCAGGAGCCCCGGATCCAGGAACTCTGCAAGAACGCCAAGCGTGACGGCGATGTCCGCACGACAAAGGATTGGTCTTACGTCGCCGAGAAGATGGTGGGGGACAACTGGTTCCTCGCGGGCGAGGCTGCGGGCTTTGCCGACCCGATCCTCGCCGGCGGCATGACGCTCGCGCACTCGACGGCGCGCGAGATCGCGTACATCATCCTCGCCGACTACAACAACCACGGCGAAGTGCCCTGGCTCAAGCGTCGCTACGAGGAAATCACGACGCGTCGCATCCGCCAATACATCCGTTTCGCGGATTTCTGGTATTTCGCGAACGGGCAGTTCACCGACCTCGAGGATATGACGAAGAAAATCGCTGCCTCAGAGGGCCTCGACATGACCGCCAAGGAGGCTTTCCGCTGGCTGAGCCTGGGTGGCTTCGCCGACGAGGACTTCTTCCTGCCGGGTCTTGGCGGGCTCGACCTGATCGCGGTGAAGGAGGTCGCAAGGCGACTCAGCTCGGACAACGACGCCGAACTCGAATGGGAACTGACGAAGTTCAACACGTTCAAACTCAACCTGACCGGCGCCAAGAAAGAAACGTTGCCTTTGTACAACAACGGTGAGGTGCACAAGGTCGAGGCCTTCCGCCGGGGGCTCAAACTCCTGCCTAAAATGGGCCAGTTCAAGTACGTGATGGACGCGCTCGCGATCTCGCCTGACATTACTGAATTCATGCGGAACACCGAGGCGTCGCTCATGCACTCGCACGGCCGCGAGGGCAAAGATCTCACGCTTCAGCAGTGCGTGGCGACGCTCGAGATGATGCTCATCGACGGCTGGGTGGTCGGCAAGTACGACCCCAAGCGTCCTCGCATCAAGATCGATGTCTCAAGCGACGAGCAAAACCTGGGCATCAGAGACATCGACGGCACGCTGCGTCTGAAGTTCCACGACGGCGTAGCGCACAAGTGCGAGAACGGCGAGGCTAAGGCTTCTTCATGATGAAGCAGTAGTTGAAGCCGCGAAGGAAGAAGTTCTCCTCGATCGCGGCCTTGCGCCAGTTGCCTCGCCCGATCTTGTCGTTCTTGCGTGCAACGCAGATGATGTCAACCGGCTCGAAATGTTGCCGCATCATGGCGAAGAGTTCGAAGCCGATGGGCATGAACGTGCCGCCGCGGACGGCGGAGCCGGACTTGCCTTTGCCCTTGTTCTTGCGCCAGGAATCGCTGACATAGAGCGCCATGTACCGTCGCGGGATTAGAACGCGGTCGATCTCGGCGATGACCCTGCGCATCGCGTCGTAATACGCCTTTCCCCCGTCGTCGCCCGCGGCGTCGAGCTTTCCGATGCAGTTCGGGTCGTCGGAGTAGTCGATGTGCGTCGAGTAGGGCGGGTCGACGAAAGCGAAATCGATCGAGGCGTCGGCGAGCGGGATCTTGCGAGCGTCGGCCTTGGTGATGTCGTCGCGTGAGGGGACAAGGTCGAAGCCGACGCCGACACGGTTGATGTCTTTGCAGACGTCGAGCGTGGTGCCCGAGCCGCACATCGGGTCGACGACTTTGTCGCCCTCGCGCGTGTACCGCTGGAGAAGCTGCCAGATGATCCAGCTCGGCGTGGCGCCCGTGTAGTGCTTGGAGCCCTGCATGGTCGAGCCGTCGGACGCGTCGTAGTGCTGGCTCGGGTACTCCCAGAGCGTGGTGGGGAAGACCGAGAGCGGCGGGCGCCTCGTGGGCCTCCGCGCCGGGCGGTCTTCGTCCTTGCGGGTGGAGGGTTTGATGGGTCGCCACTGGCTCACTTGCTCTGGCGCTCCACCTGCATGATCGCGTCGATGAGTACGGGCTTTGCCTGTTCGATGGGCAAACCGATGCGTGCGCCGGCGGCGTTGGCGTGCCCGCCGCCATCGAGCATGCGTGCAACCTGGTTGACGTCGATCATGTTGGGCCCGGACTTGGAACGCAGGCTGATTTTCGTGGCGACGGTTTCGTGCGCCGTCTCGACCTCGGTCAGGATCGCGCTCACGCGGACAGTCGAGATCTTGAGCCCAAGATCGCTGAACCCACCGGTGTCGGACGAGCCGGCCTGTGCACGATGGATCGCCTCGCGTGTGAGCGACATGACCGCGATCCGGTCGCGGTCGTGGAGCTCGAGCGAGCCGAGCGCCTCGGCCATGACGCGCAGACGCGCGGGCCGGTCGTTCATCTCGACGAGAGCCATCATCTTCGTGTGGTCCACGCCCGCGCGCAGGAGCTGGCCGGCGAGATCGAACACCTCGGCGTTCACGTTCGAGTGACGGAACCAGCCCGTGTCGGTCGCCAGACCCGTATAGATCAGCTCTGCGATCGAGGTCGGGAGCTCGCTCGCGTTCTTCAGGCCCAGGAGATCGAGTGCGAGTTCGCATACGGGCTGAGCCGCGGCGGCGCAGGTCTTGGCAATGAAAAGCCTCGGCGCAACATCGGGATCGCCCTGCAGATGGTGGTCGATCACGCTCGTGATGTCGTGGCGGGCGCGAACCCAATCGGCGAGCGCGTCGAGCTGGCCCCACGAGCCGGTGTCCACAACGACGACCGCGTCGGGTTCGACCTCGGGGAGCTTGCCGCCGTCAAGGACATGGTGCGGCGCGTCGCCCGCGAGCTGGTCGAGCCAGTTGGGCGCGCCCCCGACGTACCAGGCGCTGGCGCGACGCGTTTTGCTTGCTCTGTTGAGTGAGCGGACGAGCGCAAGCGACGAACCCACGGCGTCGCCGTCGACGCGCGCGTGCGTCAGCACAGCGATCCGCTCTTTGCCTTCAAGGAAGGCGGCGATCTCATCGAGGGTCGTGTTCGTTTCCCAGCTACTCATGGGCGGCTCTCATCGGGCAGTGGTCGTTTCCGGGCTTCGCCCGATGATTTCGAGTGTGCGGTCGCAGTCGCGTTTGAGCTGCTCGATCAGTTCTTCGAGTGAAGCGTACCGGATCTGCTCACGGAGCCACGCGTGGATGTCCACGACCAGACGCCAGCCGTACTCTGGAAGTCCTGTGATCTTCGCGCCGTCGCGTTCGGCGCCCAGAATGTGCACTTCGAATCGTCGTTCGGCCGAGCCGGTGACGGTCGGGCGCGTGCCCATGCTGATCGCGGCGGGGAGCGTCTGGCCGGTCGGGAGGGTTGCGGTTCCGGCGTACACGCCGTCGGCTGGCGGGAGCGTCTCGCAGACGACGTTGGCGGTGGGGCAGCCGATCTCGCGTCCGAGCCTGTCGCCCTGTTGGACGAGGCCCTCGACCCGGTGATGCCGACCGAGCACACGCTCGGCGTCACGCACACGGCCCGTGTTGAGAAGCTCGCGGATGACGGTGCTCGACGCCGGGATCTCGGTCTCGTCGTTGAGCGTCGTGCGGACCTGCTCAACTTCTTCGACCACAAAGCCGTGCGCCTCGCCGAGCACGCGCAGCACACCGAGATCGCCCCGGCGCTTGCTGCCGAATCGGAAGTCCTTCCCTTCGATCACCCGCACCGGCGACAACGGGAGCAGGTGCTGCTCGACGAACGCATCCGGTTCAAGGCTCAGGAGTTCACGGGTCGGTTTGAGGCAGATCACCTCGTCCGCGCCGAGTCCCTGCAGCAGTTCGACCCGGCGCTCCCACGTCGTCAGGAGCGACGGCTCGGTCCCGGGTCGCAGAACGGTGCTCGGGTGCGGGAAGAAGCTCATCACAACGACTCTGCCGTGTGCCTTGTCGGCCGCGACGTGGGCTCTGTGGATGAGCCGGGCGTGCCCGGCGTGGCAGCCGTCGAAGTTCCCGATCGTCACCACCGAAGGCCCGCTTGCCATGCCCAAGGCTAGGCCGGTTTCGAACCGGTTGATGTATACAGGATGACTAGAATCGGCCCGATCCGAGGGCCGGGAACCCTCGGCTTTCCAGGCAGAGGAGTGGTGCATGGGTTGGTTCTCGAAGAAGTCCGGTCCGCTCGAAGTCAAGCCAGCGCCGAAGCCTGCGCCGAGCATCGAGACGCAGCACACACGCGACCTCCCGACCGATCCCGAGGTCTTCCGCATCGGCAGCGACCTGCTCGGCCGCGCGCGAGCGGGCAAAGCTGGCATCTTCAGCGCCAAGTTCTACTCCGACAAGCTCATGAACTGGTCCATGAAGGACCAGGACTTCAAGGTGCAGCTCTTCCGGTTCGTCGACGTCTTCCCGATGCTGCAGACACCCGAGCAGGTGCATGAGCACCTCGTCGACTACCTCACCCAGCCGGGCGTGACGCTGCCTCCGGGCATGGACCTTGGCCTCCGCGCGGGCGGCGTCGCCAAGGGGCTCATGACCAAGACGATCTCGTCGCAGATCAAATCGATGGCGTCGAAGTTCATCGCAGGGTCCGACGCCAGGAGCGCGATCCCTCGCCTGCGCGAACTCTGGAAGGACGATATCGGTTTTTCCGTGGATCTGCTCGGTGAGGCGTGTCTCTCCGACGCCGAGGCCGACGAGTATCGCGACAAGTATCTCGACCTCATCAATACGCTCCCGGGCGAGGTGGCCGAGTGGAAGGCCAACCCGCAGATCGAGACCGACCACCTCGGCCCGATCCCGCGGTGCAACGTCTCGATCAAGATCTCGAGCCTCTCGGCCAAGGTCGACCCGATCGACACCGAGGGCTCGATCCGCGACCTGATGACGCGCCTGGATCCGATTCTGCAGGCCGCCGTCGCCAAGGGCGTGTTCATCAATTTCGACATGGAGCAGTTCTCGCTCAAGGACCTGACGATCGAGCTGTTCAAGCGCTGCTGCCTGAAGCACCCGTTCCACGCGGGCATCGCGATCCAGGCGTACCTGAAGTCGGGCCCGGACGACGCGATCGATCTGGCGCGCTGGGCGATCGAGAAGAAGCGTCAGATCTCTGTGCGTCTCATCAAGGGCGCGTACTGGGACTACGAGACCATCCACGCCGAGGAGATGGGCTGGCCCTGCCCGGTCTGGAACGAGAAGTGGCACACCGATGCGTGCTTCGAGGACATGGTCGACATCTTCCTCGACGCCACGCCACGCACGAAAGACGACGGCGGCGTCAAGCTCGCGCTCGGATCGCACAACGTCCGCTCCATCGCCTATGCACTCGCGGGCCTCAAGACGCGCGGTCTGCCCGACAACGCGATAGAGCTCCAGATGCTTCACGGCATGGCCGACGAGCTCAAGCACGCCGCCGCCGACCAATCGGGCGGCTGGGGCCTGCGCATCCGCGAGTACATCCCCGTCGGTGAGATGATCCCGGGCATGGCGTACCTCGTGCGCCGGCTGCTCGAGAACACGTCCAACGAGTCGTGGCTCGTTGCGGGCTTCGCCGAGAGCGCCGACCCGACGCAGCTGCTCATCGACCCTCGTGCGCACGACAGCGGCACGCCCAAGCCCGACCTCGTGGACATCGCCAAAGAACGCCACAAGCTCTCGCCCGCGGTCGAAGGCGTGGGCAACGGCGAGCGTTTCTTCACCGAACCGATGCGTGATTTCTCGCAGGCCGGCCAGCGTGAGAGCTTTGCCGCGGCGCTCGAGCGAGCCAAGATCCAGCCCGTCGACAACGACAGGCACACCGAGGCCGACGCCAAGAAAGCAATCGATCAGGCCGAGAATGCGTTCAAACACTGGCGCAGCGCGAACCCGATCCTGCGCGCCAATGTGCTGACCTACGCCGCGAATCTGATGCGGGCGCGCCGCGACGAGCTGGCGGGGCTCATGGTCAAAGAGGCCGGCAAGTCCTGGCGCGAGGCCGACGCGGACGTGTGCGAGGCGATCGATTTCTGCGAGTACTACGCGCGCCTCGCGCCCAAGCTCTTCGAGCGCGAGCGCCTCGGGCGGTTCATCGGCGAGCTCGACGAGCACTTCTACCAGCCGCGGGGCGTGGCCGTCGTCATCAGCCCGTGGAACTTCCCGCTTGCGATCTGTTGCGGCATGACCGCCGCCGCGCTCGTGACAGGCAACACCGTGGTCGTCAAGCCCGCCGAGCAGACGCCCCATATCGCCGCCGAGATGGTGCGGATCTTCCACGAGTCGCTCAAAGCGCAGATGTGGCAGGTCGAGATCGACCCGATGCACGTGCTCCAGTTCCTGCCCGGGCGGGGCGAGAGCGTCGGGGCGTCCCTCGTGCGCGACCCGCGCACCGCGATCATCGCGTTCACGGGGTCCAAGGCCGTGGGCCTGGACATCATCAAGGCGTCGGGCCTGACGCCCGAGGGGCAGATGCACGTCAAGAAGGTCGTGTGCGAGATGGGCGGCAAGAACGCGCTCATCGTCGACACCTCCGCTGATCTCGACGAAGCCGTCCTGGGCGTGCGTCAGTCCGCGTTCGGGTTCCAGGGCCAGAAGTGCTCGGCCTGCTCGCGCTGCATCATCGTCGACGCCGAGGGCCCGAGTGGTCATCACATCACACGCTTCACCGAGCGCCTCGTCGAGGCGACGCGCGCGCTCGTCGTCGCGCCGCCCACCAGCCCGTCCTGCGACGTCGGGCCCGTGATCGATGATGAAGCGGCGAGCAAGATCCGGAGCATGATCGAGGCGGGCCAGGCCGACGGCGCGAGGCTCGTGCTCGGGGCCGCCGACTTCAACACGGGTGATGTTGCGGGCGATGCCGTCCAGCCCACGAACTACATCCCGCCGCACATCTTCACGGGCGTCACGCCCGAGCACCGCATCGCCCGCGAGGAGATCTTCGGCCCGGTGCTCGCCGTCATGCACGCGCACACGTTCGACGAGGCCCTCAGGATCGCCAACGACCACGCCTACAAGCTCACGGGCGGCCTCTACTCCCGCATGCCCGCACACATCGAACGCGCCAAACGCGAGTTCCGCGTCGGCAACCTCTACATCAACCGCACCATCACCGGCGCCCTCGTCGGCCGCCAGCCCTTCGGGGGCTTTGGCCTCTCGGGCGTCGGCTCCAAGGCGGGCGGGGCGGACTATCTGCTACAATTCGTCGAACCCCGCGCGATTTGTGAGAACACGATGAGGCGAGGGTTTGCTCCGGAGCTTTGAGTAACTGACATGAACATTAGATCGTTAGTTAGGCGTGTTGTTGAAGACTTGCTAAGGCCGGGTACTTTAGTTGGTTTGGGTGTTGGAGTCATTGGTATTTTGCTTTCAATATGGTTCTATAAGCAATCATTGCGAGAGCCGATACTTCGATTCTTAGTAACTGAGCCCGAGTTGCTTTTAGATCCGGCCGAGTGGGACTCTGACTTGACTGTTTTTGCATCAGGATCGGCTATCCGCTCGCCCATATACAAACAGGATGTCGTCATATGGAATAATGGAAAGGGCGCGATTGAATCGGAAGCACTTCTTGAACCAATTACAATTAATTATTCTGATGATGAAAGTTTGCTGGCAACTCGCGTGGCCATTGAGTCTCGATCTGTTTGTGAAGTACACTTAAGTCAGCCACATAGAAATCAAATAATCGTTATGCCTAGGATATTAGAGTATCAAGATGGCGCAATCATTGAGGTACTGTCTGTCGGCGAATTTAGCGAACAGCCTGTAGTTAGTGCAGTGGTGAAAAATAGTAGAAAATTGGAAGAATATATTCCTGGCAAAACAGATCGTATGCGAATTTTTGGTGATGACGTGGTGAGCATTGTTGTTGCAGCAGCTATTGCAATAGTATTATTCGGAATTGCTGTTGCGATATCAATTCGATTATTTCGCAAAATCGCACAATATACAGGGCGTAATGCGGAGGATTATACATCGTACGGTTTTGTCACGACTGTCCTGTTTGTGATCTTGGAAATCGGAGTTGTGTATTCGATTAATGGTGATATACTTAAAGATAAAGAGCGTAAAGAAATTGTTGGCGGTATTGCGGATTCATTGATTTCAAAAGATGGCTTGCCTGATAGCCTCGTTAGGGATGAGTGATGTGTTGTGTAGGGTGCTCTAAACTGTGACTAATGTATTTCTTGCGGCGACATCACGCGATATTGCTTGCGCAGCAAGTGTTATCGGGCAAGATTGTTGGTGCTACCTTGGCACCCACTCCTTCACCCCACCCTCCAACAAATCAAAGAACGGCCACACCGCGCAGAAGTCGTCGCCCGGGCCGAAGGGGGTGTGCCCGGTGCGCACGATCGTGCCGTCGGCGCTGCGGTGCAGCGCGCTGACGCCGGGCAGGGGCTTGCCGGCCTCATTGCGGTAGCCCATCGCCTTGGCGAAGTCCGAGCCCTGCCCGCTCACGCACCGGAAGTTCCAGCCCCGGCTCTTGGCGAACGAGTCGAGCCTGGCGGGCTCGTCGTCGGAGCAGAGCACGAGGGCGCAGCGGCGTTCGACGTGGTCCGCGATGCCGCGGAAGCCGTCGGCCCAGAGCGTGCAGTAGCTGCACCCCGAGCCCATGTTGTGGACGACAAGCAGCTCGTCGTGCGCGCCGAACAGCTCGCTCAGGCGGACGGGCGAGCTGTCGGGGTTGCGGAGCTCCCAGTCGTCGATACGCTCGGGCCCCTCGGCTTTGATCGCTTCGAGCAATGCCTTCTTGGCTTCGATGACCTTCGTGTACGCGTCGACGACCGCGGCGGTGGGCATGGCTGGGCTCCTGTGAACGGGTGCCACGGCCCATCTCCGATGGGTCGTGCCTCCATCATCCTAACGCACATCGCACCACGCATCGGAGATGCGTGGTGGCACCGGTCATGATCCGCCCGGCGGCATCGGAGCGCGGAAAGCCATCGTGTACTGGAAACCGGTGAGCGGGTAGGGCATCGCGAGGCGGTAGGTGCGGAAGCGGTTGAGGTCGTAGCCGGCGGTGTTGCAGATGCGCCCGATCATCTCGGCGTAGCGGGGAACCTCGGGCACATCGAATGCGGCGAGGCCGTGGGGAGCCTGCTCGACGGATTCAGTGATCGGGATGCGGTCGCGCTGCGAACTCGGATCGTTCGGGTTCGAAGGGCCGCGAGCGCCGGGCTTGTAGACATAAAGCTCGGCGTCGCTTCCCGGGAAGAGGCTCTCGTGGACGATGACGTCGAAGACGAGCGCTCGCGCGGGTAGGTCCATGACGAGCGACATGCCGCGGAGTGCGGACTTTTCGTCGGCATAGCGTTTCGAGCCCATGGTGTCGTGGCTGACGACGAGTGTGTCGACGACCGCGTCCTTGCCGAGCTGGTCGTGGACGAGTCGGTGGCAGAGCTGGTAGCCGAGCATCGCCGATTCGAGTTTGGCGGGCGCATTGGTGTAGAAGTCATGGAGCTTGAGTGGGCTGGCGGTGAGATTGCGGCCGTCGCGCCCGGGCTCGACGAAGGGTGAGCCGAAGACAAAGTAGAAGGGTGTGTCCGGGCGGAGCCGTCGGATGCCGAGTGCGCCGTGGAGCGTGGTAGTCTCGATGACGGTGTCGTCGGCCTTGCTCGGGAGGAAGAACATCGCGTTGACCCAGACCTGGGCCTCGACGCCGATGATCCGTCGCATGCCGTTGAAAACGTCGGCGCGGCTGTTGGTCGCGACGCGTTCGCTGAGGCGGGGCGAATCTTTACCGAGCGCCGCGTTGAGGGCGGCCCGCGTGCCATACTGGTCGCGGATCATGGTTGCAAAGGCATCGATGGCTTCGTAGGCGGCGCTGGAAAGGCTTACATCAACGCCGTGGTCTTCGGAAGCGCTGACAGCAGCGCGGAGCGATTCGGGCCCCGGGATGACCGCGAGCAGCTCATCGGCCGAGGACGAATTGATGCCGCTGAGCAGTTTGCTGATCGTGACGCGGTTGAGACCGAGCTTGCGACCGAGTGCGGAGACGTTGACCGGTCGCTCGGATATGGCATCAACGACCGCGTTGAGGGTCTGTGCGAGTTCGAGGCTGATGCGCTCGCGTTCGGCTTCTAGAGTTAGGACGTTCGTCACGGCCATGTCCAACAGATTACCCAATTCAGGATCTCCTGAGTAGAGATAGTGTAAAAACTTACAAATTTTACTTGTACCGGGGTCGCCGACTGGAGATGATCAGGGCATCCTTGGAGCACTCGGCGCTGCGTGTGCAGATCGACGAGGAAATTCGCTCAAGATGAGGAGCGTTGTAAATGCTGAAAGTACAAGCTATTGCGTCCATCGCAGGGACGCTGACAGCACTCGGAGCCGCGGCACAGCCCGAATACATGATCATCGATCTCGGCGTGGTGAACGCGGGCGATGCATTCAGCCAAGGGCTCGGCATCTCGCCCGGCGGAGTGGCGGTGGGGCGTTCGCTCGGTGTGTCCAACGCGGGTTTCACCTGGACCCAATCGGGCGGCATCGTCGCGCTCAGCAATCTCCCGGGGCGTGCGTTCAACCAGGCAAACGACGCGAACGCCAACGGCCAAGCCGTGGGCACAGCTACAACAACGACCTTCGGATCTGGTCCGCTGCCCGTGATCTGGAACGGCACGACACCCACGCAGCTCCCGCTGCCGGTCGGTGAGGGTGCTGGTCGCGCGTGGGGTATCAACAACAACGGCATCGCATGCGGCTCGGTGGGTGGCGGCACGACACAGTTCGCATCGTATTGGGACAACACCGGGCACCACACCATCACCGCAACAACCACAAGCGGCGCATTCATGGTCGAAGCCTTCGAGATCAACGACGCCGGCCAGATCGTCGGTCATGGCATCGACCCGAGCAACCTCGCGCGCAACGTCGGGCTGATGTACGACCTGACGACGGGCGTCCTCACCGAGATCGACGCGCTGCCCGGTCAGAACGGCACCATCGCTTTCGGGCTCAGCGAGTCGGGCGTGGCAACAGGCTCGAGCTCGTTCAACCAGAGCGGCGGCCTTGCATTCATGTGGGACGCAATCAATGGCTCGAGTGAGATCCCGCTCCCGGCCGGCGCGACCACCGCGAGCGGGCGAGGGGCAAATTCCAGCGGCTGGGTCGTGGGCAACGCGGGCGGCGTGTTCGCTGTGCCATGGCTCTTCGACGGCAGCGACACGTACCGAATCCAGGATCTCATCGATCCGGGTTCAGGCTGGGATCTCTCGATGAACACGTCCTCGTCGGCTGTCGGAATCAGCGAGGACGGCACGATCGTCGGGACGGGCCTCTTCAACGGCCAGACCCACGGCTATGCTGCGGTGCTCGTCCCGGCGCCAGCCTCGGGCATGCTCATCGTTGCGGGCGGGCTGCTCGCCTCGCGTCGTCGACGCTGAGTGCAATTCGACGAATTCAATGATTCACAGCGGCATCCTTCGGGGTGCCACTTTCTCATTGGCATGCACTTTAGATAGCGTTGGCCCAGCCCATGAGTTCATCCATCGCGATATACAAGCCAACCGAGCACAACGTAAGCAGCAATGTGAAGTAGCCGATTCGCTTCCAGCCTTTGCTCAGGCTCAAGTAGAGGAATCCGAGCAGCACAAAGCAGACCGCTCCCCAAACGAGGCACGGCAGGATCACGAAAGACTCTGGCGTGGGTCTTCCGCCGACGCCATCGTGAAGTGATTGGGAAAAGAGGTACTGAGTACAGACCGCGATCGGCGTGAGCACGAGCACAGCCACCGCGAGGTTCTTGCGAGCTGTAGGGGTCATGGCTCACCGATTCCGCATGAACTCGGCGACGTGCGCGAAAACCGCTCGCATCGCCGAGAGCGCCGGCTCCTCGATGCCCGTTTCGGCGAGCGATTCGTCCATGAGTTTGAGCCACCGATCGCGGGCGGCCTCATCGATGGCGTAGGGCATGTGGCGCATGCGGAGCCTCGGGTGGCCGCGGGCCTCGGAGTAGCGAGAGGGCCCGCCGAAACGCTGGACGAGAAACTCGCGGAGGCGCAGCTCGGCGCCAGACATGTCGGGCTCGCCCGTTTCGCGCCGGGCCTGCTCGTAGAGCGGGCGGAGGATGTCGTCGTTCGATACGCGCGAATAGAAGGCGGCGGTGAGCTCCGCAAAGCCCTCTTCACCGATCTGCGCGTAAACGGCCTGTTCCGCGAAGGGATTCACTTACGCCGACCGTGAGGAGTTCTCTGTTCCCGGCAAATCATCGACGAAGCCGTGAAGCTTGCGCGAGCGGACCGGGTGCTGGAGCTTGCGGATGGCCTTGGCCTCGACCTGGCGGACGCGCTCTCGCGTCACTTTGAAGATACGTCCGACCTCTTCGAGCGTGTAGGTGTACCCGTCGCCGATGCCGTAGCGGAGCTTGATGATCTCGCGCTCGCGGTAGGTGAGCGTGCGGAGCACCTGTTCGATCCGGCTCTTGAGCATCTCCTGGGCAGCGGTGTCCTGCGGGGCCTGCTGGTTGGTGTCCTCGATGAAGTCGCCGAAGTAGGAGTCCTCGCTCTCGCCGACGGGGCGGTCGAGGCTGATGGGCTGACGACCGATCTTGAGCACGCGGTGCACATCTTCGAGGCTCATGTTCGCCTGCTTGGCGATCTCCTCGAAGGTCGGCTCGGTGCCGGTCTTCTGGAGGATTTCCTTCTGGATGTTGCGCAGCTTGCTCATCGTCTCGATCATGTGGACCGGGATGCGGATGGTGCGCGCGTGATCGGCGATCGCACGGGTGATTGCCTGGCGGATCCACCACGTCGCATAGGTCGAGAACTTGAAGCCTCGGCGATACTCATACTTGTCGACCGCTCGCATCAGGCCCGTGTTGCCCTCCTGGATCACATCGAGGAAGGTCAGCCCGCGGTTGCGGTACTTCTTGGCGATCGAGACGACGAGCCGCAGGTTGCCGCCCGAGAGGTCACGCTTGGCCTGCTCGTACTCCCAGAAGACCGTGTCGACGGTCTTGACACGCTTGGCGAGTTCTTCGGGCGTTTCGAGGACGAGCGAGCGAAGGCCCGTCAGTTCCTCGTGCATCACCTCGATGTCCTCGGCGTCGTACTTGCTCGGGTTTGCCTCGGCCTCGGCGATGCGGTTCTCAAGAGCCGAGCACTTGGTGCTGATGTTCTTGAGCTTGCGGACCAACGGCACGATGCGGCCCGTGCGGAGGCACAGCTCTTCGGTGAGCGCCGCCATGCGGCGCCGGCGAACGGTCATCCGCTCAAGCAGATCCCGCGCGATGCGCGTGTGCTTCATCGCGATCGCACGCTCGCGGGCCGCCCAATCTTCGCGGTTGAGTTCGAGCAGACGCTCGAGCGTGCGCAGGTTGCAGGGGATGCGCGCGGCGATCTTGGCCTTGGCGTTGTCCTCAGCGGTGGACAGACGCATCGTCCGGTCGAAGGGCAACTGCCCCGCGTCGACCGCCTTGAGCGTCTCGACAGCCTGCTGGAGGATGTAGTCGCTCTCGAGCGCGCGGCGACGGAAGATCATCCGCGTCGTCTCGATCTTCTTGGCCAGGCGGATCTCTTCCTCGCGCGTCAGCAGCGGGATGTTGCCCATCTGCGTCAGGTACATGCGCACGGGGTCGTCGATGCGTTTGCCGCTCGTGTCGGTCGAGGCGTCGGGGGTCGTCTCGTTCTGCTCGGTGGTGATCGTCGGGTCGTCCTGGAGCGGCTCGAGATCGCGCGGGAGGTCGGGCGCGGTGCCCGGCTTGATCGAGGCGTTCATGTACGCCTGGAGCCACTGGTGCTGGCCGCGGTCCTCGCCGCCCGAGACGCTCATCGCGCGGAAGGCGGAGGCCGCCTCGCCCTTGGGCACGTTGACCGACGGGCGGCCGTTCTTCTTGGTCAGTCGGTAGATGCGGGCGCGGAACTCAAGCTCGTCGACCAGTTCGATCGAATGGCTGTCGAAGGTGACGAGCAGTTCGTCGAGCGCCTCGGGCTCGATCATCTCGTCGGGGATCGTGTTGTTGACCTCTTCGTAGCTGAGCCAGCCGCGGTCCTTGCCGAGTTGGATCAGGTTGTCCAGAGCTGGGTGGTACTGCTGAAGCACGCTTCCGTCCCTTTCTCAATCCGGCACCGATCCTGGCGCCGGGTACTTTATGCGTCCCGATCCTCTCGGGTCGGGCTCCCTGCCTGGCCGGCGGCGCCGGTCACGCGGGGCAGGAGCCTCGTATTCGGCCCCGACTTCTCTTTCATCGCTTTCAACTGCGCCAGACGATCCGCGAGCGATTCGGGTTTCGCCTCGATCAATGCAACGTGTTGGGTCAGCTGCCGGAGGCACGCGTTGAGCGTGTCGGCGATCTGCTCACGTTTTTCGTCGAGCCGGCGGGCGAGGTCGCGTTCGAGCTGCACGACCAGGCGGTGGTCCTCGTCGCGCTGGCGGAGCAGGTCGACGACCGTGCTCATGTCGGTGCGGCCCGTGTCCTCGGCGGCGTCCAGCATCGCTGAATACAGAGCTTCGTAGGGAGAACCCTGAGCCGCGGCTCGCAGGTGATCGATCTCGTCGTCGCTGAGCGAGATCCAGCGCTCGGGCAGGTTGAGCAGACACCCGAAGATCTCGGCGGTGATCGAGCGGCGCCGCGTGGGCTGCTCGTTCGCGGCCTGCACCCCGGGCAGGTCCTCGAACGTCGGCCCGCGCGAGCCCCGGCTCGCGCCCTCGCGCACGAGGTCCGCGATCGTCTGCGCGTCGAGCCCGGTCAGCTCGCTCAGGCGACGGATCACGAACTGCCATCGCACCTTGTCGGCCGATGCGAGCCCGAGCGCCCCGAGCGAACGCAGTTCGTCGCGGATCGCCCGCTCGGTCTGGGCCGCGCCGGCGCTGGCGAGCTTGGCGCGAAGCCTGTCGATGCGGTATTCGAGCAGCTCTGTTGCGCCCGCGATCGCGCCCCGCAGAACGTCCAAGCCGCCCTCGCGCTTGAGGAGTTCATCCGGATCCTTGGCGTCGGTGTGGCCCGCGAGCGTCGCGATCTTCGCGTCGATCGGGAGCGTCAGGAACACCTCGACCGCGCGGTCGGCGGCCTTCTGGCCCGCTTCGTCACCGTCGAACAGCAGCACCACCGTGTGGCAGAGCCTCTGCAGCAGCTTGGCGTGCTTGGGCGTGAGAGCCGTCCCGAGCGTGGCGACCGCGTTCGTGAGCCCGGCCTGGTGGCACGCGATGACGTCGGTGTACCCCTCGGCGATCACCGCAACGCCTTCCTTCTGGATCGCCCGGCTCGCAAGATCCAGCCCGAAGAGCGTTGCGGACTTGTCGAAGAGCGCCGACTCGGCGCTGTTGATGTACTTGGGCTCGTCCTCGTCGTTGATGCGGCGGCCACCGAAGGCGACCACGCGACCGATCTGGTCGCGGATCGGGAAAACGAGCCTGTTCCGCTGGGCGTCGTAGGGGCCCTTGCCCTGGTCCGAGCTCTTGAGAAGCCCGACGTTCAGGAACGGGTCGAGGCTGTGCCCCTTCTCGTTCAGGTACATCGCCAGCCCGTCCCAGCGGTCGGGGGCGGCTCCGAGCCCGAAGGCGTCGACCATGTCCTGCGTGATGCCGCGCTGCTCGATGAGTGCGCGGGCGGCCTTGCCGTGCTCGGGGTGACGCAGGATCATCCGGAAAAACTTGTCCGCCAGCTCGTTGGCCTCAAGCAGCACGCTCCGGCTCACGCTGTCGGCGTCGTCGGACGCGGTTCGTCGGCGACCGCGTGATTCCAGCTTGATGCCAGCTCGCTCGGCGAGGAACTTGAGCGCCTCGCGGAAGGTCATCTTGTGGTAGTCCTGCACGAACGTGAACACGTCGCCCCCGGCGCCGCAGCTGAAGCAGTGGTAGATCTGCTTGGCGGGCACGACGTACATCGAGGGCTTCTTGTCGTCGTGGAACGGGCAGAGGCCCATGTACTCGCGGCCCTTGGCGCGGAGTTCGACGTGCTCGCCGACCACGCGGACGATGTCCGACGCGTCGCGGACGCGTTGAACGTCATCTATGCCGTTCGAGTCGTGCATCACAGGCCGATCCGTGCCTCTTTGCGCGATGGGGCGAGCCCCGGGTGTCCGTTCTTCGTCTCTCAATCCGCGAAAGTCGCTGCGCAGGCGACCATGCAGCACCCACCGGCGATGCTCACGCCGGCTCGGCAGACGCCGATTCCGATGGTTCAAAGGGGCCTTGGTGCGCCTGATGGGGTTGTCCGTGCCGGAGAGGGCCCTGATGGCTCCCGGACAGCGGACCGTTGGGGTCGCACCCTGCCTGCTTCTACGAAAACGGTAGCACGGGTTTGCGGGTGATCAATCGACTTTGCGCCGGGGGCCGCTGATGACCCAGAAACCCGCCTTGGAAGCTCAATCTCGGACCTAGGCTCGGGCATGGAGCGACTGGCGGTCCGATTCACGGGTCTCGTGCAGGGGGTGGGTTTCCGCATGACCGCTCAGGCCGTCGCCCGGGAACTGGGGCTCACGGGCTGGGTTCGCAACGAGGCCGACGGGTCGGTCCTCATGCACGTCCAGGGGCCGCCTGAGATTGTGCAGGTGTGTCTCGAACAGATCACGCAGAAGACATTCGGCAGGGTCGACGATGCCCGGTCGAGCTCGATGCCCATCGAGCGGGATGAGATCGGCTTCGAGATCCGCCACTAGCAGCGGGTCGAACGCACATCCGACACCCTCAGACGACAGAAGTTCGGGTGTATGCAGTGTGGATATGGAACGGGCCTCCAACGGTCCGCGTATCCTGCAGGCCCGGCCGACCATGGTTGCACGGAGGAAGGATCGCCATGTCCGGAGTCACCTCGTACGACACGCTCGACAGCCTCAAGGCCCTCGTCTCGGACGCCTACGTGAATCTGAAGGTGAGTCTGAAGCTCGAGTTGACCAAGAGCCGCGAGACCGTGCTCGAGCTCTTCGACCGCGTCCGGCGGCAGTACCCCTCGATGAACCAGTTCGGTCGTCACGGCGAGGAACTCGCGCTCGAAACGAACCCGGGCGAATCGCCATACCGGTGGCTCGCGGTCCGCTCGCGGAACATCCGCTCGGGCATTGTGAACCCGGCAGACTTCCGATCGGCGCACGACCTGCACAAGCACATCCTCGAGGTGATCCCGTACTACCTCAACATCAGCCCGCTCGATATCGAATCGATCGAGCTGCTCTTTGGCGCGGACCTGATGGCGGGCGGCAACCACGACGAGGCGGTGTACTCGGCGCTTGTCGCGGATTCGCCGCTTGCGAACCTGCTCGTGCACGACTGCACGATCACCGATTGCCAGCCCGTGCTCACAACGAATGTGCCGGGCAGCCCAGGTACTGAGATCCAGTACGAGGTGAAGACCCGTCAGCATGGCCCGGCGCGCGAGGGCGAGAACTCGGGCGAGCCGATCAGCATCTACCTCACCGCGCGAAAAGCCGGGCCACTGAACGATCTGGAAGAAATGACCGCGACCTACAGCGACCTGGCGCGTCATGGCGAGCATCTCGTCGAGCATGCCATGATCCCCGCTCTCGTCATGCCGATCCGCAGGGCGATCACCGCGTACTGATTCAAAGCTCACACGAGGTGCCGATGGCGAGAGACGCCCTGCACAACGCATTCTCACTTGCGCAGCAGACGAGCAGCGACGCCGTCTGGGATGTCGTGATCTGGGTGATCGTGCTGATCGTCGCGGTTCTGGTTCTTGGCATCATCCTGATGCAACTGCGCCGGATCATGCGCGAGAGCGGCGATTCTGAGACGCAGGGACTGCTGCTCGATGACCTGCGCCGACTCCGAAATGAGGGGCATCTTTCATCCGAGGAGTACCAGCGAGCGGTTGACGCGCTCGCCGGGCGGATGGGTACATCCGTGGGAGCCGGGAGCGATTCTCGGCCCGTGAAATGAACGTCTCCCGGATGTTATTTTTTGCCCCGCCCGCGTATACGGCTCACCAGAGCGGGGGGTTGGTCAGAAGTGTTGATTCGTTTGCGTTCAGCGCCGATAGACTTGCTTGAGGCACCGACCGGGTGGGCGAGAGGCACGAGCCTCGCGTGCCGAAGCAGTCCTTTGAATGAGTGAGACCAGCGCATGGCCAAAGGTCGCGACAATGACGGCACGGGCGAATCCCAGGGCAACTCGGGCGAGGGCTTTCGCGGCCGGCGCGTGACAACGTGCTCGTTCTGCGGCAAGACCAGCCGCGACGTCGGGCCGATGGTTGAAGGCCCCAACGACGTCTATATCTGCTCGAACTGTGTCGACCTCTGCCAGAACATCTTCAAGCAGGAGCGTCGCCGCGTCAGCGCCGATGCGCCGCTGTTCACCGAGGTGCCCACGCCCTCGGAGATCAAGGACTTCCTCGACGAGTACGTCATCGGTCAGGACGAGGCGAAGAAGCCGCTCGCCGTCGCGGTGCGCAGCCACTACAAGCGGCTGCTCGAAATCCAGCGGGGCGCGAGCGAGGACGGCGTCGAGCTCGACAAGTCGAACATCCTCATGATCGGGCCGACCGGCTGCGGCAAAACGCTGCTCGCCAAGAGCCTGGCTCGTGTTCTCAAAGTTCCGTTCGCCATCGGCGACGCGACCACGCTGACCGAGGCCGGCTACGTCGGTGAGGACGTCGAGAACCTCATGCTCAAGCTGCTGCAGGCCGCCGACTTTGATGTCGAGCAGGCGCAGCGCGGCGTGATCTACATCGATGAGATCGACAAGATCGGCAAGACCTCCAACAACGTCTCGATCACCCGCGACGTCTCGGGCGAGGGCGTGCAGCAGAGTCTGCTCAAATTGCTCGAAGGCACCATCGCCAACGTGCCGCCGCAGGGTGGGCGCAAGCACCCCGAGCAGCAGTACATCCAGATCGACACGAGCCAGGTGCTGTTCATCTGCGCCGGCACGTTCGTCGGTCTCGACGAGATCATCCGTCGCCGCATCGGCAAGACTCGCATCGGCTTCGTTGATACGGCGTCGACGCACTCCGAGGACCAGGAGAAGGGCGACCTGCTGCAGATGGTGACGCCCGACGACCTCGTCGAGTTCGGCATGATCCCCGAGTTCATCGGGCGTCTTCCGATCATCGCGGCCCTTCGTCCGCTGCCGGTCGAGGCGCTCGTCCGCGTGCTCACCGAGCCCAAGAACGCCCTGGTGCGTCAGTACCAGAAGCAGTTCGAACTCGAGGGTGCCAAGCTGAGCTTCACCGACGGCGCTCTGCGTGCGATGGCCGAGAAGGCCGCCAAGCGTGAGACCGGCGCGCGTGCGCTGCGTGCGGTCATGGAAGAGACGATGCTCGACCTCATGTACGACCTGCCCGACATGGACGCCAACGGCGTCGAGTTCGTGGTCGACGAGGCCACCATCCGCGAGAACAAGAAGCTCAGCGAGATCCGCGTCAAGCGCGCCGAGACCGCCTGAGGCATCAGCGAATCAAGTGAGTGAAAAGGGCTGCTCCTAGCGGGGCAGCCCTTTCTCATTGAGCGTGTGATTGCGTCTTAGTTCAGCGGCACGCAGATCGTTTCGTGCTGGCCCTGCGCTTTGACATACACCTTGATGTTCGAGTCGAGGATCCGGCGAGCCGAGGCCGCGTGATCGACGATCAGGTGCCGCGAGGCCGCCAGAGGCGGGTTGGCCTTGACCTTGCCCCCAGTCGCCGACGAGAGCAGCGTCAGATGGGCACCGATCCAGTCGCTTGCGATCTGGAGCGATTCGAGCGGGCGGGCCATGTCCTGGCCCTCCGCCAGAGCGATCAGGTGCGCCCGGCCCTCGTGATCGACCGCGAGCTCGATGTCGTCGGCGTAGGGGCAGCGAGCTTCGATGTGCGTGAGCCCGAGGTGCGTCGCGTGCGAGCCGTTCGTATGCTCGATCGGCCCGAGACGCGATGCTGAAATATCCGCCTCAGTAGGCGTTGCGACATGCTGAACCGGTGCGCCGGTGGGCGACGGCTTGGCCTCGACGGCTTCGATGACCGCGTCGTGCCCGGCAAGACGCAGCGGGCCCGAGCGATCCGCGTGCGGCATCGGGGCCGACGTGAGCTGACGCGGGATGCGTGCGAGGATGTCCGCGAGATCGAGGCTCGTCTGCCCGTCGAACGTGCGGACGCTGGAGCCGCCGGCGGCGATCTTCTCGCTCATCGTGACGTCGGCCAGCCCAGTCTGGAGGAACGAGCGTGCCGCTTTGCGGATCTTCTCGGCGGCCAAGCGTGCCTTGGTCCGTTCCGAGCCCATCACCGCGAGGTTCAGGACCATCGGCCGCTCGTCGAGTTCGGAGGCGTCGGAGACGAGCCCCTTGATCGCGCGATACGCGCTCACGACCGCGGCGTCGTCGGCGCCGGTCAACATCGTCACCGAGTCGACACGGTCGAGATCGAACGCAGCCAACTCGCTAACCGCGTCGGTGCGGACGAGCCAGCGTCGGACCCGGGCCGCGACGGCCTGGTCGATCGCGCCCTCGATCGTGTGCTGCTCGGTGAGTGCGGGAGCGTTGTAAAGATCCAGCGTGGTGCGATCGCCCGAACGGCTAAGGACCGCGACCGGGGCCGCGATAGTGCGTGCAGTGTCGCGGGCGTGCTGGCTGATCCATGGGGCAGCGATGACGGGCAGGTGCCCGACAACCAGCGATGAGACGTGGATCGCGCTGTCGCCAACGGTTCTCGGCGTGGGGATGGGTTCATCGCCGAGGAAAAGATCCGCGAGGTCGTCGAAGGTATCGAGACCGGTGACGGGTTCGGACGGACGACCGGATGGAGCTTCCGAGCTCATCGTGATCTCCTGAATGCATCGACGGCTCCGCCGCCGGCTTGATGGGTGGGATTATGCCCCCTTCGGGGGTTCGACCACAACCACACTATTCGTCTCACCGTACTCGTTCGGCTCGATCACGGGGTTGTGGGGGTCTGCGATCCACCGACCGTCCACGACGATGCGGTAGCGGTGCCTGCCCGGGGGCAGGTGGACACAGGTCTGGTGCACGCCAAGGCGTGTGTCGGCAACCATGCGGTTCGCCCGGACCGACCAGCCGTTGAAATCGCCCGCGATCGCCAGCTGACGACCCGTCGCGATGGGCTGAACGAAGAGCACGCCCTGGGGCGTCTGGCGGACGCCTAGGAGTTCCTTGCCGAGGGCTTCCTTCATCTTGGAAGGTGCCCCGATCGGCTCGATTTCGGGCTTGGATTCTTCGAGGCGGACGACCGTGGTCGGCTGTGTCAGCGTTGCCGTGCCGCCGGAGTTCGGATGGAGGGTGGCGTCGCGAAGCCGCTTGGCGAGGGCCGCGATCTCGGCGACGCGGGTGTCGCCCGCGCGGGGCCGGGTGAGCGAGGCGAGGTTCGCGTCCGTCATCGTGTCGGACTTTGGGGTAGCCGCGACGGCGGTTGCCGTAGACGAGCCGGTGTACACGGGAATGGGTTTGGTCTCGGGCTGACCGAATCCCAGATCGTTCGATTGCTCACGGATTGTCGGGGCCTGCGAGACGCAGAGTTCGAGATCGAGTTCCGGGCCGCCGGTGGGGTATGAGTCGGCGGGCTGGGCGTTGAGCGCGACCGGGTGCGTCGGGCGATCGGCAGGACGCCACTTGGCCTCGAGCCAGTGGGCGAGGTCCGAGTGGTCGCGGGCGCCGGTTGATTCCGGGGCGTACTCCACTGCGGGCTGGCCGAAGCTGACGGCTTCTTTGAGCTTGAGATCGCGGCGGATCGGGGTCGGGACGACCTGATCGCCGAAGCGCCGGCGGAGTTCCTGGAGCAGGTCGCACGCGAGCACCGACTCGGGCTCGTGGAGCGTCGCGAGCAGGTAGAACGGCGCGTTGGCGCCGAGGCGGCGCTGGAGCGACTCGATCGTTTTGGCCTGCTTGAGTGCGCCCTGGAGGCTGAAGAAACCCGTTTCGACGGGGACGAGCACGTCTGTCGCGGCGGCGAGGGCGTTGTACGTCAGCAGACCGATCGAGGGGGAGCAGTCAATCAGGCAGACGTCGTAGTCGTTCTTGAAGCGTTCGACGACGCGGGCGAGGCGGTGCTCCTTGTCGGGCTTGGTCGCCAGGCCCCCGCGGGCGGCTTCGAGGCCCGCGAGCTTGGTGCGGCTCGGGATGAGGTCGAGGTTGCGCCCGGCGTTCCAGACAAGGCGGTTCGGATCGAGCGGAGCGTCGGTGACGAGTGCGTCGCTGATATCGAGATCGATGCGCTGCTCGGGGATCGCAAGACCCGCGGCGCAGTGCGATTGCGGGTCGAGGTCGACGAGCAGGGCACGCTTGCCCCGGCTCGCCCAGATACCTGCGAGGTTGATCGCGGTGGTGGTCTTGCCGCAACCACCTTTCTGATTGACGATGACGACTGTGCGCACGGCTCGGCTCCCGCAAAGTGGAGACTCCACGCGGCCGCGCCGCCTTGCGCATGCCCGTGGTCGTCCTGCACGGGATATCGTCCCGGGCTCGCCGACGGCTCCAAGTTTGCCTCGTTTGCCAGAACGCCCCGCCCGAGCCACGCCAAAGCGTGGTTCAATCGGGCTTGATCGTGTTCAGAGCCGCCCGGATCGCGTCCTCGGGAACGTCCTTCACGACCCGGCAGCGTCCCTCGGCGATGGGCACGATGAAGCGGATCTGCCCCGCCTCGGCCTTCTTGTCGTGGGCCATGCGAGCGAGGATCTCATCGGAATCGGGGAGACCCTGCGCGACCGTGGGCAGGCCGAGGTTGGTCAGTTGCTCGCGCACACGGTCCGTCAGGTCCGCGACGTGCCCGAGTTCTTCACCGAGGGCGCTGGCACAGACGAGCCCGAGGGCGACGGCTTCGCCGTGGGTGATCGGGCAGGACTCGGTCGCGCCCTCGACGGAGACGCCTTCGAGGGTCTCAATTGCGTGGGCGAAGGTGTGCCCGAGGTTCAGCAGCGCCCGCCCCATATCGCCCGCGGCGGTCTCGCGCTCGTCGTCCGCGACGACCTGGGCCTTGACCGCCACGTTTCGGCGCACGAGTTCGGTCAGTGTCGAGGCGTCCTGCGCGAGGATCTGGTCTTCGTGGTGCGTCATCCAGGTGTGGAGTTCAGAGTCGCCGAAGTCAGCGCTCAGCATCGCGTGCTTGACGCACTCGGCAAGGCCCGAGCGGTAGTCGCGGGGCGAGAGCGAGGCGAGCGAGGCGGTGTCGGCAACGACGGCCAGCGGCTGGTGGAACGCGCCGACGGCGTTCTTGAGCAGGCCCGCGCTCGAGCCGAGGTTGATGCCCGTCTTTCCGCCGACCGAGGCGTCGACCATCGACAAAAGTGTCGTGGGGCACTGGATGATGCCCACGCCTCGCCTGTATACGGCTGCTGCAAAGCCGGTGAGATCGCCCACGATCCCGCCACCGATGGCGACGAAGAGGTCGCCCCGATCGAGCAGGGCCTCGGCAGCGGCTCTGAGGATCAGGTACCACGACTCGGCGGACTTGGCCTGCTCGGTCGGGGTGATGGTCAGGGCTTCGCACGAGTAGCCAAGGTCTTTGATCGCGTCGCACGCGGGCTGTGCGGTCGCGGCGGGGACGCCCGAGTCGACCACGACGAAGACGCGCTTGGCGCGCGGAGCGTGCGACTTCAGCACGTCGCCCAGGTTCGGGAGCAGGCCCGGCCCGATGGAGACGTCGTAGCTCGCCGAGGCGGTCTGAACGGGGACGGTCGCGGTCATGGTTTACTTCTCACGCTGCCATTTGATCTTGTCGGCATCGCCCCAGAGCAGTTCAAGGTCGTAGAACGCGCGGGTATGCGGCTCGAAGATGTGCACAACGACGTCGCCGAAGTCGGAGACGATCCAGGTGTGCCTTGCGTCGGCGGCCTGGCGGACCAGCGAATGCCCAGTGTCCGGCGCGATCTCGACGACATCGTCGGCGGCGCTCTTCATCTGGCGGTCGGACGTGCCCGTGGTGATCACGAGCATCTCGGCGACCGGGCTCTGGCCCTTCAGGTCGAGCACGAGTGTCTCGGAACATTGGTTGTCCGTGAGACTCCGAGCGGCGGCGATCGCGAAGGTGCGGGCCTGCTCACGCTGCTTGGCTTTGTCGGCTGCGAAGTCGGTGTCGTTGGTTTGGGTCATCCGGATGAAGCCTAGTTCGGCCTCTTGGCGAGGGCGAGGGTGATGCCGGCTCGTTCGAGCAGTCGGACCTTGACGCCCTCGGAAAGGCACGATTTCAGGCGATCCGAGAGCACGGACGCCAGCGCCGAGCCCGAGGCGGTGCTGACGGCGAGCGAGCCGCCCGGCGCGACGAGGCGCCCCAGGGGCGAGAGATCGATCTGGTCCTGGGTAGGGTCGAACGCACGCGGAGCGAGGACGAACTCGAACGAGGCGTTGGGTTCCGAAGAGAGCAGCAGCCCGTCGCCGTGCTCGAAGGAGACGTTCTCGTAGGGGTATCGAAGGCGAGCGAATTCGACGCTGTGCTCGTCGGTCTCGATTGCGACGACCGCACCCGACGGGCCGACCTCGCAGGCGAGCCAGTCGGCGGTGTCGCCCGTGCCGGCGTTGATGATCAACGCCCGGCTCCCGGGGCGGATGTGCGAGTCGAGCATCTCCTGCTCAAAGGCGAAGCGTGATCCCGTAAGGTCGGCAAAGACGCGGTGGGGCTCGACACGGATGCGCATCGTCTGGCCCGTGGCGAACCAGACGTCGTAGTCCTTGTAGCCCGGGCCCCGCTTGGAGAGCGAACGCGTCAGCGAGTGATGCCCGATGGGCCGGTAGCGGACGCCATCGGCAGTGCTGACCGAGCCTGTTCCGACGATGCGACGCATGACGCGGCGCAGCCCGATCGAGGCGCGGCTCCATTGACTTGGTGAGTGGGCACCCTGGGTGGGCCAGATTCGGCGCTCGGGCTCGTGATGATGGGTGTGCTCGGTCATCGAGAGGCGTGTGTCGTAAAGAGCGATGGCTGGACGGGCAGGGGCTCGGGCAATCGTGCGGCGCGCGCCGGGGCAACGGGGATCCACGCTGTCTGCTCGAACTGATTCGAGACGATCACATCACATTCTGTGCCGGCGTGTTCGACACGGGCGATCTCGGGGCGGTTGCACTGGCGCGAGAGGTGCAGGAGCACAACGTGCGCACCGGGCGCGATGTCGCGAACGGCTTCGGCGGATTCCTGGTTGGAGAGGTGACCCGCGCCGCCCATGATGCGTTTCTTGAGGAAGACGGGTCGGCTCGAGGCGAGCTGCATCTTGGGGCAGTAGTTGCTCTCGATGGCGAGGGTTCCCACGCCGTGGAGCGAGCGGATGAGCTCGGGCGCGGGGCGGCCGAGATCTGTGGCATATCCGAGCGAGCCGAGGTTGTTTTCCAGGCGGAACGCGGTGACGCCCTGCGCATCGTGTGCGAGTCGGGCGAAGTCGACGCTCAGCGAGTCCCAGAGGGCGAAGGGCTCGTCAAAGAAAGTGAAGTGACGAGGACGGACGCCGGTGTTGTGCGCCGAGGGCGAGTGATCGGCGTGCGCGTGGATGCGGATGCGGTCGAGCTTGGCCGATTGCCACCCGAGGTGGAAGTGGTCGCGGTCGAAGTGTGTGACGAGGATGTGGTCGAGCTGGTCGAAGCGGATGCCCATGTCGGCGAGCATCGTGCGCGTGCGCCGGGGCGAGAGGCCCGCGTCGATAAGGCAGGCGCGGGTGGTCAGGCCCTGTCCATACGTGATGACGGAGCAGTTGCCCGATGAGCCGGAGGCCAGGACGCAGAGCTGGAAGGGGCGCGCCTCTTCAGGCATGTCGCGGTTCCGGGGCAGATTGGGCGTGAAAGGGCATGGGTTCATGGTAGGGGATCGGACGGTGCGATGGAACTAGCATCGTGCGTGCGGAATCGGCTTGTGATCGAGGATCTGGGGCGGATGTCGTACGCGGATGCGTACGACATTCAGAACGCGCGCCACGCGGAGGTGCTCGCGGGGCGCGAGGATGAGGGCAGCCCGTTCGGGATGGTGCTGCTCGTCGAGCACGACCCCGTGATCACGGTGACGAAGCGGCCCGGCGTTGCCGAGCACGTGATTGCGACGGCCGAGATGCTCGCGCAGCACGGCGTTTCACGCGAGGAAACCGATCGCGGGGGCGATGTGACCTACCACGGGCCAGGGCAGCTCGTGGTGTACCCGATTGTCGATCTGAATCGGATGAACTGCCGGATCATCGAGTATCTTCGCGCGCTCGAGGAGATCATCATCGGCGCGCTGGGTGAGCTTGGCGTTGCTGGCGAGCGGGACGAGGGCGCGACGGGTGTGTGGACGCGCGACGGTGATGAGCTCGCCAAGGTGGCGGCGATCGGCGTGCGTGTGCGCCGATGGGTGACGCTGCACGGGCTGGCGCTGAATGTCGATCCTGATCTGTCGCACTTCGGGCTGATCGTGCCTTGCGGGTTGCACGGCCGGCCCGTGACGAGTCTTCGGCGGCTCATGGGCGACAATTGCCCGGACATGGCGCGCGTGAAGGAACTCATGGTGCGCCGGATGACCGAGCGGTTGACGACGATGGCGGACGAGGCTGCAGCCCGACGGGCCGGGGCTTAGTCGAGCCCGAGTGAGCTCGGCGGGAGCCAAAGATAGTAGAAGCCGGGGTCATTGGCGCCGTGTTGGCGGATTCGGTTCTGCCAGCCGAGGACGGAGCCGATCGGGTCTGATTCCTGCTGCGGGATGTTGGGCGCTTCGACGGAGGCGTAGGGCGTCATGGGCGTGGGTCCGCCCCGGTGGAGTTTGACGAGCACGGCCGAGTCGAGGCCCGCGAGTCGTTTGGCTTCGTCGAAGGCTTCACTGATGCCGCCGAGCTTGTCGACGAGTCCGAGTTCGAGCGCTTGGCGACCGGTGTAGACGGAGCCGTCGAGGACATCGTCTGGGTTCTCGATGCCTGGTCGTGCGGCGACGACGCGTGCGCGGAAGTCGGCGTAGAACTCGTCGACGATGCCCTGGAGGATGGCGTAGTGGGCTTCGTTCATGGGCTGGAGCGGGTTGGCGATGTCCTTGTTCGGGCCGCTGATGACCGAGCGTGACTTGATGCCGATGCGTGCGAGCCCGTCGGCGACGTTGAGCGTGGGGACGATGACGCCGACGGAGCCGGTGATGGTCGAGGGCTGGGCGACGATGGTGTCGGCGGTGATGGCGGTGTAGTACCCGCCGCTGGCGGCGACCTCGGCCATGGACGCGACGACGGGCTTGCCGGTGCGGGCTTTGAAGCCCTCGATCATGTCTGCGAGTGTTTCACTCGCGGCGACGGATCCGCCCGGCGAGTTGATGCGGAGGATGACCGCCCTGATGCCCGGGTCGGTCTCGGCCCGCTCGAACATGAGGGCCATGTCGTCGAGCAGTGCGGCTGATCCGAAGGCGGACGTCGAAGCGGAGGCGATGACGCCCGTGAGATCGATCTGCGCGATCTTGGGTCCGCCGAGCTTGTCGCGGAAGACGACGCTCTGCTCGACCTGGCCCCGGTCGGGCTTGAGCTGGATGGTGACGGACTTGGGCACGCAGCCGAGGGTGCAGACCAGCGTGAGTGCGAGTGCGAGTGCGAGACATCTCATACCCAGAGGATAGCGGCGGGGCTAGCCGCGTAGGCTGGGGGCATGGATGAGGGAAGCTTCGATCACATCCCGGTGCTGGCGAGACAGGTGATCGAGCTGCTTGGGCCCGAGGCGGGGGATGTGTACGTCGATGCAACGGCGGGGCTGGGCGGGCACGCGGCGATGGTCGCGGGGCTGATCGGGCCGAGCGGGACGATCGTGCTGAACGATCTGGATGCGGGGAATCTGGAGCGAGCGGATGCGGCGCTGCGTGCGTCGGGATTTCAGGGCGTGCTGCACGCGATCCACGGGAGCTTCGCGGATCTGCCGAGGAAGCTTGAGGAGATGGGACTGCGGGCGGATGTGGTGCTCGCGGACCTCGGGTTCGCTTCGAATCAGGTTGATGACCCGGAGCGTGGGCTGACGTTTCGCGGCGATGGGCCGCTGGATATGCGGCTCGACCGGTCGCGGGGTATGACCGCGGCGGAGATGGTTAACGAGTTCGATGAGGGTGAGCTCGCGGACGTGATTTACCAGTTCGGCGAGGAGCGTGCGTCGCGCCGGATCGCGAGCGCGATCGTGCGCCGTCGGAAGGTGAGGCCCTTCGAGACGACGGGGGATCTTGCTGAGGTTGTGCGTAAAGCTGCCGGACCACCGCCCAAGGGTCGCAAGCGGATCGACCGGGCGACGCGGACGTTCCAAGCGATCCGCATCGCGGTCAACGGCGAGTTGGATGCGCTCGAAACGCTGCTCGTGCAGATCGAGCGCGGGGCGAGGGAGGCGGCTCGCCGCGAGACGTGGCTCCGGCCCGGGGCGAGGGTGGGGGTGATCAGCTTCCACTCGCTCGAGGACCGCCCGGTGAAGCGTGCGTTCGTGGCGATGGCTTCGGAGGGGCTCGCCGAGCGTGTCACACGGAAGCCGGCGATCGCGGACGAGGCGGAGGAATCGGAGAATCCGCGGAGTCGTTCGGCAAAATTCAGGGTCATCAAAGTGTTGAGGCCCGGAGAGCCTGATCGCCGATGAAGCTCTACCCGGCGGAGCGTCCGGGGCCTGGGATCATTTGTCATTCGGGAAATCGGCACGGAAGCCGGTGTCCCTGGGCACGTTTGGTGCCCTCATACGCAGGGAAGCGCCGTGACTCGCGAACAGAAACTCGCGCTCATCATCGGTTTCAGTCTGATACTCGCGGTCGGCGTGCTGATCAGCGATCACCTGTCTCGTGCGCGCACGGACACGATCATCGCCGACGCGGAGATCGACCGGCCGATGGTGGTGCACAGCATCACCGACGTGCCCCCGGGAATCGGCGAGTCGGGTCTACCACTTGCTGGCCGAGATGCCACGCCATCTGTGGATCCCGGCGCGGGAATGCCGATCGCCGTGAGCGATCCCCTGCCGGGTTTGGATCATTCAAACCAGTCGGGAGGCGGAATCGACATCGCCGCGATCGGGCCGCGTGAATCTTCACGCTCCGAGCCCGGCCTTCGCACAATGCTCGACGATGCAGGTGATGACGAGGCTCCTGTCGAGGTTCGCCTGACGGCTTCGTCGCGTCCCGCGTTCGAGCTTCCGATGTTTGAACCGGTGGAAGGGTACGGACGCCCGGCGGTCGACAAGTCGCTCAATACAATCAGGCAGGTGCGTGAGCCTGTGACCCGGTCGCAGGCACCTTCCGAGACGAAGGTTGATCAGCAGCCGGTGCGTCAGATCACACACGTCGTCGCGGAGGGCGAGACGCTCTACGGCATCGCGGCGAAGTACTACGGCAACGGCGATCTGTGGCCCGAGATTCTCAAGGCGAACAAGGCTTCGGCGGACGAGGACGGTCGGGTTTTCGAGGGCGCCAGGCTCGTGATCCCGCAGCGAGGCACCCCGATCGCGCAGACGCCCGTGCGTCCGCAGTCGAACGTGGCACCTCCGCAAGCACGTGAGTCTTCACCGCAAGCGAAGCCCGGCAGCGGCTACGGCTCGTACACGATCCAGAAGGGCGACACGCTCAGCGAGATCTCGCAGGAGCTCATGGGCACGGTCCGCCGGATGAACGAGTTGATCGAACTCAACAAGGACCAGATCCGGGACGCGGACGACATCCGCGTCGGGATGAAGTTGCGCTACCCGCTCGGACAGAGGGCATGACGACCTCGGGGCACACGGAAGCTCGCGCCATCGGCGTCAGTCTGACGTGTCGCCTCGCCATGCTTATTGTCGGGCTCGGCGTGATCGCGCTCTCGCTGCTCTCATATCGACAGCTCCGACTTCAGGCATTTCATGAACAATCCGCGGCGAGGCTCCGCCAGACGCAGCACGACAAGGAGCTGTGGCGGCTGCGTTCGGAGATCTCGATGCGGATCACGCCCGAGCAGATCGGCGTGATTGATGTGCCGATGGAGACGCCGGGCGATGAGTGATCGTGTGCCCATCGTGGGACGACTGCTGCTGGCGGTGTGCGCTCTCGTGTTTCTCGGTGTGATCGGGCGCGTGGCGCAGCTTCAGATCGAGCCCGACGAGCGGCTGAGCGGCAATGTCGGGCTCCGCCAGAGCGTGCGGTTTGAGAACCCGGTGCGGGGCGAGATCTTCGACCGTCGCGGCCGTGTGATCGCGTCGACGCGGTTCGCCAAGCGTGTGTTCGTGGATCCGACGCGATTCAGCGACGAGACGGGCGAGGGCGTCGTGAAGCTGGCCGCCGCGCTCGGGATCGACCCGGCCGAGGTCGGCCAGCGGATCGTGTCAAGGATGGCTGCCAACGAAGCGGCGAAGGTTGAAGCCGAGCAGTCGGGTGAGAAGCCGAAGCTGATCCAGTACGTTTCGATCGGCGACCCGATCGAGTCGGACGCGGTGGAGGCGGTGCGCGAACTGAAGCTGCCGGGCGTGTACTTCGAGGATTTGCCGGTGCGCGAGTACCCGGCGATGGATCAGCTGGCCAATCTTCTTGGATTGGTAGGTGCGGAGCATTCGGGGCTGCTCGGGTTCGAGTACGCCTTCGACGAGCAGCTGACTGGTGAGCGTGGCGAGGGCGCGTATGTGCGTGACGCGTCGCGCAGGCCGCTGTGGATCGAACCGGGCACGTGGAAGCCCGCCAAGGCGGGCGGCGATGTGCGGATGTCGCTCGACCTCGAGCTCCAGCGTATCGCTGTTGAGGAGCTTCACCGCGGGATCATGGAGGCCGATGCGGCGGGTGGCAGGCTCGTCATGGCCGACCCACAGACCGGTGAGATTCTGGCGATCGTCGACCTCGTGCGCGATATTCCGGGCCTGCTTGAGATTCCGCTGATTCCTGAGGACCAGAAGCGTCAGCCGGGCTACCAGCTTCGGGTCGGGCGGTACGACACGATCCCCGACGACGAGAACTTGGGTGTGCACCCGGCGCTTGCGAAGAACCGTTGCGTGGAGCACCTGTACGAGCCCGGTTCGAGCTTTAAGCCCTTCATTTGGGCGACCGTCACCGAGGCGGGGAAGGCGACACCGGACGAGGTGTTCAACACCGAGAACGGCGTGTGGCGGACGAGCTACGGCCGACACATCGAGGACGTCACACGTAGGCCCGAGATGACCTGGCGCGAGGTGCTCGTCAACAGCTCCAACATCGGGATGATCAAGGCGACCGAACGGCTGAGCTTCAAGGAGGTCCGCGACAAGGTTCTGGAACTCGGATTCGGCAAGCCCACACGCATCGGGCTTAGTACCGAGTCTGCGGGTGCCGTTACCTCGTCCAAGGACTGGAGCAAGTACACGCAGACGTCGATCGCTTTCGGGCATGAGGTGGGCGTGACGCCCGTGCAGATCCTGCGAGCATTCGGAGCCTTTGCGCGCGAGGACGAGTTCGCGGGCACGGTTGTCGACCTGCGTCTGACCGGCGTGGGTGAGGAAGAGCCCATCGTCGCCAAGCGTGTGTTCGGTGAGGAAGTCTCGCATCTGGTGCGAGGGGCGCTCGTTGATGTTGCCTCCAAGGCCGAGATCAATCTCGAACACACGACTGGTGAGGGCGGCTGGAAGTACACGATGTTCGGTAAGTCGGGCACCGCCGACGTGCCGGTTGGGCCGGCGCCCAAGGGGTTCAAGTACCCCGTGGCGCGGATCGGTTATTACGAGGGGCAGTACAACTCGAGCTTCATTGCCGGTGCACCGTTCGATCATCCGAGGCTGACCGTCGTCGTCGTGATCGACGACCCCGGGCCCGAACTGATCAGGCAGAAGCACCACTACGGCTCGTGGGTCGCGGCTCCTGTCGCGCGGCGTGTGCTCGAGCGTTCGCTCGAATACCTGGGCGTCGAACCGGATATCACACAGGAATCAGAGGAAGATCCGGCACTCGCGCACGCCGGTGAGTGATCAACGCAGAGGCGAGCGACCCGCCACGATCTTGTTGCGCGCGCCAGGGGCGGTGATGCGTTCGATGAACGCCTGGAACTGCTTGTTGAGTTCGTCGGCGGGCGTGTCGATGTAGCTGCCAAGCGGGAGGCGGATGGACGTTCGGCTCGTGCCCTTGGAAGCATCGGCGAGGATCGAGTGCAGAGCGTTCGTATAGAGCCCGCTCTCGCCCTCGTTTAGGAAGTGCACGAGCGCCCAGACCTCGGCGTACCACGTGAGCGCCATCTCCTGATCGGTCGCGATCAGCTCCTGCGGCGGCGTGGTCATGATCGCGTCGAGCGAGAGTAGACGTCCGGCGCTCGCGGCACGGCGGAGCTGGTCATACCGCTCGGTGTTCGCCCAAGGCATAAAGATGGGTACGTCGGGACGCGACGGATCGAAGCGGAAACCTTCCATGTACGTCGCGATACCCTCTTCGAGATAAACGGGCAGACGGGACTTGAAGGTGAGCTGCGTGTACTGGTGCCAGCCCTCGTGCGCGGCGAGGTTGAGTGTGTCGGTGAGCGGACCGAGGTCGCGGTAGACGCCCCGGCCCTGGGCCGCGAAGCCGCCGCGTTCGATCTGGAGATAGACGTCGGCGCGGTCCTGCATGAGTGCGCGTGTGAGCGAGGCCCACTCGGGGCGCGTGTCCATGAGGTACGTGTCGAGCTTGACGGGAGGTGGCGGCAGATCGCCGAGCGATGTGCGGTATTGCACGAGCGAGGCCTCGAGGAAGCCGGGCAGGACGCGCCGGATGATCGTGCGTTCGGAGGTGGTAAAGACGCGGTAGTGCTGCGTGCGGATGATGGCGCCGTCGCGGCCGGCGAAGGTCCAGGGCTCGGTCGAGAGCACGGGCGAGTAGGTGTAGGCGGGCGTCTGCACGCTCGGCGCGGCGCTGGCGGGCTCAGTCACAGGATCGAACGGCTCGTAGCTGTTGCAGCCCGCGAGCAGTGCGCAGAGTGTCAGGGCCAATGCACGCGTCATCCGAGTTCACCGAGGCGTTTGGTGACGGCGTCGCGCTCGGTGATCTGCTGCTCGAGCTTGCCGCGGGTCTCGGCGACGAGGTGGGCGGGGGCCTTGTCGGTGTAGCCCGGGTTCGAGAGTCGTTTTTCGAGCGCACCGATCGAGCCTTCGAGTTCCTTGAGACGAAGCTCAAGACGCTCGCGCTCGGCCGAGGCGTCGACCGCGTCGGCGAGGTTGCTCAGCTTCAGCTCGATGCCTTCGAAATCGAACGCGACGGCTTCGCCCTTCGGCGATTCGGTCGTGATCGCGTCGAGGCCCGCGAGCGTTTCGGTGACTTGGCCGAGCCCCGCGATGCTGGCGACCATGTCGGAGTCGGCGTGGAGGATGATCTTGCGCCGGGGGGGCACGCTGTGCTGGGCGCGGAGGCGGCGGATCGCTTCGACGAGTTCCTGCATGCGCGTGAACCGGCGTTCGGCGTCTTCGTCGATGAGCGCGTCGCTCACCTCGGGCCAGCCGGTCGTGCAGAGGAGGTCCGGGTTGCGTCCATCGGGGAGCGTGACGCCATCGACCCGGCCCACGAACGCGGCACGCACGCTCGGCGCGATCGTCTCGGTGATGAACGGCGCGACCGGGTGCATGAGGCGCAGGATCGCCTCAAGAACCTGCTGAAGCACGATACGCTGGCCCGGTTTGGTGGCGAGCGTGGGCTTGACGCCTTCGAGGTACCAGTCGCAATAGTCGTTGCGGAGCACATCGAAGAGGGCCGTCGCATAGTTGCTGAACTGGTACGACGCGACGGATTCATCGATCTGCCTGGTCGCGCGTGCGAGGCGTGAGAGCATCCAGCGGTCGATGACGTCGAGCTGTTTGGCGCTGACGGATGCGGGCTCGCCGCCGGATTTTTCGCCCAGCATCATGAGGACGAATCGCGTGGCGTTCCAGAGCTTGGTGCAGAAGTTGCGTCCCTTGTCGAACTTGGGGCTCGTGTTTTTGCCCGTGGTTTCGTCGCGTTCGACGGGCATGCGGACGTCCTGGGTCTGCGTGGTCATCTCGCAGAGCGTGAGGCGCATGGCATCTGTGCCGTGGGATTCGATGATGTCGAGCGGGTCGACGCCGTTGCCGAGCGACTTGGACATCTTGCGTCCCTCGCCGTCCTGGATCATGGCGTGGATGAAGACGTCCCGGAAGGGGAGATGGCCAGATTGCAAATGGCCAGAGGGCCAGATTTCGGACTCAGATCCTTGGCTTTCATCTGGATCTTTGGCCATCTGCTCTTTGGAGCTTTCCTCCGCGAGGAGGTAGCGGTTGAACATGACCATGCGCGAGACCCAGAGGGTGATGATCTCCCGCGCGGTGGTGAGGACGGAGGTGGGGTTGAAGGCATCCAAGAGGCCCGCGAACTCGGGGCCGGCGGCGTTCGCGTCGGGCCAGCCCATTGTGGACATGGGCCAGAGTGCGGAGCTGAACCAGGTGTCGAGGACGTCGGGGTCTTGGGTGAAGCCGTTAGCTTCAAGATCCCTGATGATTTCCTGCTCGTTGAGCTGGGCATCGGGCGTCGGGAACTTGCGGTCTGCTTGATCAAGCTTGGATTTGTCAGGAGCGGGAGGGACACACACAAAGTCGATCATCTCGCCCTCAGAAAGTGCTTGAGCGAAATGGGCACACCCTTGGCTGCTCCAAGTAGATGAGATGCGTGTTGTTCCCTCGAACTTGGCGTCGCTTGGGATGTTCACGACGCGCGACCACACCGGAATCCTGTGCCCCCACCAGAGCTGCCTGCTGATGCACCAGTCGCGGAGGTTTTCGTGCCATTGCTCGAAGGTTTTGGCGTAGCGGGGTGGGGTGAAGGTGAGCTTGCCGTCGTGCTCGTTGCTCTCGCGTGGGAGCATGAGCTGGCTCGTGCGTTGGTCCTCGGCCATCGCGCGCAGGGCTGCACCGCGGAGGCGGTCGTCCGTCACCTTCACGTACCACTGGTCGGAGAGGTAGGGCTCGATCGCGGCGTGCGAGCGGTAGCTGTGACCCACGCTGTGCGCGTGGGGCTTGACGGCTTCGAGCAGGCCCCGGGCCTTGAACTCATTGAGGACTTTCTTCCTCGCGTCTTCGCGGCTGAGCCCGATGAAGACGTGCGCGCCGTGGTGGGGGTCGTAGTCGTCCCAGCCGTGGTCTGCGGAGATGGAGGCGTCGGGCGCCATGACGTTGATGACGGGCAGGTCGTGGCGGACGCCGATCTCCCAGTCGTTGGGGTCGTGCGCCGGTGTGACCTTGAGGAAGCCGGTCGCCATTTTGGCCTTGGGGTCGTTCTCGTCGCCGCCGAGAGAGACGGGCAGCACGACGTAGTCATCCTCGATGATCGGGATGATGCGTCCGACGAGGGGCAGCTCGACGAAGAGGCCCTCGAGCGGCTTGTGGCGAGGGTCTCGCTTGTTCATGGCGACAGCGGTGTCACCGAGGTACGTCTCGGGACGCGTGGTGGCGACGGTGACGAAGGCCTGATCGTCTTCGGGGAAGGCTTCGGCGCCCGGGTAGCCCTTGGCGGCGAGCTCGGACCAGGTGACTGGCGCGTGATCACCCGAGCCGATCGCGCGGACGAGCGGGTAGCGCAGGTAGGCAAAGATGCCCTCGATCTCTTCGTTCTCGACCTCGTCGTCGGCGAGCGCTGTCTGTGTGACGGGGTCCCAGTTGACGAGGCGCTTGCCGCGGTAGATGAGGCCGTCCTTGAAGAGGCGGAAGAAGGCCTCGCGGACAGCCCTTGCGCAGATCTCGTCCATCGTGAACCGCTGGCGGTCCCAGTCGCAGGAGCAGCCCATCGCCTTGAGCTGGTCGGTGATGCGCTCTTCGTACTCGTCCTTGAAGGCCTGGATCCTGGCGACGAACTCGTCGCGCGGGAAGTCGGTGCGCTTCTTGCCCTCCTCGGCCAGGACACGTTTTTCGACGACGGTTTGTGTGGCGATGCCCGCGTGGTCGGTGCCGGGCATCCAGAGGGTCTCGTAGCCCCGCATCCGGTGGTAGCGGATGAGGACATCTTGGAGGGTGTTGTTGAGGGCGTGCCCGAGGTGCAGGGCGGCGGTGACGTTGGGGGGCGGGATGACGATGCAGTAGGGCTTGGCCTCGCCCGAGAGGACCCGGGCAGGGTCGGCGTGGAAGGCGCGGGCCTCGTCCCAGCGGGCGCTGACCGAGGGCTCGTGCTCGGCGGGGACGTACTTGGCGGGGAGCTCGGTTTGGGCGGGCTTGGTCATTGAGCCAGCAGTGTATGGGGGCCGATACCATCGTTATGACTTCCCAGAGCGAGAAACAGGGTTCGAGGGGCCTCCTGGCGGGCGTGCTCGCCTTGGTGGGGCTTGCGATCGTGGCGGCCGGGGCGTGGTTCGTGCTCGGGCCGGGCTCGGGAGCGGGGCCGAGCGAGGCTGACGCGGCGAATACGGCGAACTCCACGAAGGCGACGCCCGCTCACGCGATCGAGGCGGCTCTCGGGGCGGCCTGGAGCTATCAGGCGAGTGAAGAGTTCGCCAAGGCCGAGGCGGTCCTGCGGGCAGCGGTCGAGGAGCACGTGGACGATCAGGCACTGCGTCTGGCGTACGCGGAGGTGCTGCTGAGTCTGAAGCGACCTGAGGAGGCTTACGAGCAGTACGAGGCGGCTCTGGCGATCGGGCCGCAGGAGGCGACGATCGAGTTCCAGGCGGGGACGCTGGCGAGCTCGATCGGGAAGAACGACCGGGCGCTCGAGCATTTTTCGATGGCGCGGGCCGCGGAGCCGGGCAGCGCGGAGATCGCGCTCTATCTGGGCGTGACGCAGCACAGGCTCGGGCTGACGGACGAGGCGAAGGTGAGCCTACTGGCGGCGGTGAAGCTGGACGACGAGGAGCCGGTCGCGCCGGCGGTGCTCGCGCAGATTGCGCTCGACGAGAACGAGCCGGAACTGGCGCTTCGGTACATCCGTCGCTCGCGTGAGATCGACCCCACGCAGCTGGCGCACCGGATTCTGGAAGCGAGGATCCTGCGCCGGCTCAATCAGCCCGAGGAAGCGCTCACGCTCATGATGGCGCTCCCGAAGGAGCAGCTGCACGAGCCGGTGGTGCTCGAGATCTGCTCGGGGTGCATGGGTTTGCTGGGTCGGCCCGCGGACGCGGCGGCTCTCTACGAAGAAGCCTTGGCGGCGAACCCGACGAACGCGGAACTCGCGTTCCAGGCGGCTCAGTGGCACGAGAGAGCGGGGGAGACGGACGCGGCGCTCGCCAAAGCGAAGATGGCCCAGATGCTCGGGCACGAGTTGGCGGGCAAGATGGCCGAGCGTTTGTCGGGCGGGTGAGGTTCGGTGCCATCACCCATCTTCGATGGGTGATGCCCTTCGTTCTCCGTTAACCTCAATCGCATCACCGATCTGAGATCGGTGATGGCACCAAGCCGCACGGGTTGCTCTTTGGGACAACCCGTGGCACCTGCAAGTTTCAGAGGCTCGCGGCGATCTCGGGTGAGCTGGGTGTGGACGGGTTCGGCTCGATGTCGCCGTCGTCGTCATCGTCGTCTTCCCCGTCGTCATCGTCGTTGTCGTCATCGGGGAAATCACCGCCGGGGTTGCGGGGTGGGAGTTCGCCCGGCGGGACGTCCATGCGTCTGCCCGACTCGGTCCAGGCGTCGGGGATGTGCTTGGGCGCTTTGTGGCGTTTGCCGATGTTGCGCTTGAAGCGGGCCCGGGCGATCATCATGAGCGCAAGCGAGCCGAAGGCGATGACGATCAGGGCCATGGCCATGAGCGCGGCGGCCAGCATCTGGTCGGAGGAGGCGAGCGTGATGGAGAGGTCCGTCGTCATCCGGTGATCAGCGTAGCGGCTACACTCGTGGACCATGGACGAAAATACCCTTCACTTCCAGACGCACGCCCCGGTCATCGCCGACCTCGAGGCGCGGATTTTGACGATCCGCGACTCTCTTTAACTACGACAAAAAGGTCGAGACTGTTGCGAAACTGACCGAGCGCATGAATGCGCCGGATTTCTGGAACAACCAGACCGAGGCCCAGAAGGTGCTGGCGGAGCTCAAGCTCGCCAAGGCCCAGTCTGAGCCCATCCAGAAGGTGACCGCCAAGCTCGAGGACGCCAAGCTGGCCTACGAGATGGCCCGCGAGGAGGGCGATGACGACCTGCTTGTCGAGGCGGACGAGGCGCTGTTCGATCTGACCAAGCAGATGGACAAGATCGAGATGCAGTCGCTGCTCTCGGGCAAGCACGACCACCGCAACTGCTTCTTCTCGATCTCGGCGGGCGACGGCGGCACCGAGGCCAACGACTGGGCCGAGATGCTGATGCGGATGTACATCTACTACTTCGAGCGCCAAGGCTGGAAGGTCGAGGAACTCAGCAAGACGTTCGGCACCGAGGTCGGGATCGACCATGTGACGTTCCATGTGCAGGGGCCGTTTGCGTTCGGGTATCTGAGCTGCGAGCGGGGCACGCACCGGCTGGCGCGCGTGAGCCCGTTCAACGCGCAGGGCAAGCGTCAGACGAGCTTTGCGACGGTGGATGTGACGCCGGAGTTTGAGGAGTCGGGCGACATCGAGATCCCCGACAAGGATCTTGAGATCACGGCCTTTGCGCGCTCAAGCGGCCCGGGCGGTCAGAACGTGAACAAGGTGGCGAGCGCCATCCGACTCGTGCACAAGCCGACGGGATTCATGGTTGTGGCGAGCAGCCACCGCGACCAGGGGCAGAACAAGCGCCAGGCGATGGCGCTCCTGACGGCCAAGCTGGAGCAGCTCGAAGAGGAACGCCGGGAGGCGGAGATCTCTGAGGCCTCGGGCGGCAAGCTCGAGCACCGCGGCTGGGGCGCGCAGATCCGGTCGTACGTGATCTACGACAACCGCGTGAAGGACCACCGGACCAGCTACGAGATGGGCAACCCGCAGACCGTGCTCGACGGCGAACTGCAGGGCTTCATCGACGCGGAGCTGCGCCGGCGGCGGGCCGAGAAGGGCTGATCTGCGGACGGGGGACGTATGCCCGAGTCGAATCTCGTCATCCATATCGGCCTGCACAAGACCGGAACGACCTGGCTCCAGCGGCGCGTCTTCGCGGACCATGCGATGGGCTACTTCTCGACCGCCAACGGCCAGAGCAACGACGCGACCGACGCGTTCGTGGCGTGCGACCCGCTCGCGTTCGATCCTGACGACGCGGTGAAGCGCTTCCAGCCGGTGCTCGATGAGGCGGGGGCCAAGGGGCTCGTGCCGGTCATCTCGCAGGAAAGGCTGAGCTCGGATCCGTCGTTCGGCGGGTACTACTTCACAGACGTCGTCGATCGGCTCGTACAGACGTTCGGCCCGGTGAAGATGCTGCTGACGATCCGCGAGCAGCGAGGGATGCTGCTGGCGCTCTACCGCCAGGCGGTGCGTTCGGGCGGGACGTACATGTTGACGCAGATGATCGGGACGGGCAAAGAGCCGACGGGGTGGGCGCCGACGATCAGGCCCGAGTACCTGATGTACGACCGGATGATCGAGCATCTGTCTGAGCGGGTGGGGCGCGCGAATGTGTGCGTGTTGCCGCTGGAATTGATGCGGAGCGATCCGAAGGACTACCTCGCGCGGCTCCATGCGTTCACGGGTGCCAAGGCGACGATCGAGCCCAAGATGGAGGCGGAGAACGCGGGGCTCTCGCCCTTGGCGACGCGGATGTCGACTGTGACGAATCGGATTGCGCGTCCAAACCCGCTCGGGCCCGAGCAGTCGTGGTGTTTGAGGTTCCTGCGCAGCTTCTACTGGCGGCTCGACCGCGTGATGCCCAAGGGCTGGTCGAAGGGCACAAGCGATCGCTGGAAGCAGACGATCGAGGACCGCGTGCATGGGTATTACGCACAGAGCAACCGGCGCACGGCCGAGGTTACGGGGTTCGATCTGCGATCGATGGGTTATGACCTGGGCGAGTGACCGGGCAGGCGGTTCTGGTTCATCCGCTGACGGGCCTTGCGCGTCATCTCGCCGATCGGGCGGGGGCCTGAGCAGCACCCGACGGAGCAGCCATCGTCGGTGCAGTCGTCGTCATCGTCGGCTCGCGGCTGCTGCATGGCGGCCTCGAACATCGGCGCCAGGCTCGCGATCAGGATGACCGCGAATGTGCCCAGCAGCACGAGCGGCGGGAGATCCACGCTGTAGCGCCGGAGCACGGCGATATTGATCACGCCGATTCCGATGATGAGGACGAACGCGATGATGAGGCGTTTGGCGAGCCGCCCGCCGTCGGTCTGCTCGATGGGCGTCTCGGGCGGGAGATCGTCCGGGATGTCGTAGGCGAGCTTGTCGGGCTGATAGCTGCCGCCCGTCGGCACGCGCCGGGCCTCGCCTGTGTACCTGAGATGGGGCCTTTCGTACTCCATATGAAGAGGGTAATCCGAAAGCGGGGGCGGATGTTTCAGGGCGGAAAAGAAAGCCGCCCCTCGTGGCGCAAGGAGCGGCTATCGGGCATTTTTTCGGTGCCACCACCCATCTCTGATGGGTGGTGACCTTCGATGGTCACCACATTCACTACCGATCGGAGATCGGTAGTGGCACCAAAGTCAGACGAGCAGGCTTGCGGGGGATTCGAGGAGCTGGCGCACCGTGGTGAGGTACTCGGCGGCCATCGCGCCGTCGATGATGCGGTGATCGCTCGACATGGTCATGGACATCTCGTGGCCGATGACGAGTTCGGGCTCGCCGTCTTCGTCGGTCTCGATGAAGGGCTTCTGGATCGCCTGCCCGACGGCGAGGATCGCGGCGTTGGGCGGGTTGATGATCGCGGTGAAGTGATCGACGCCGAACATGCCCAGGTTCGAGATGGTGAACGTCGACTCGGACATCTCTTCGGGCGTCAGGCCCTTCTCGCGGGCCTTCCTGGCGAGGCGTTTGGTCTCGCTTGAGATCGTGCGGAGGCCCTGGGCGTCGGCGCTGCGGATCGTGGCGACCACGAGCCCGCCGCCACGCTCCATGGGGAGGCTGACGGCGACACCGATGTTGACGTGCTTGTGCAGGTCGATGGAGGGGCCGTTGTCGTTCCACGAGCTGTTGATGAAGGGGTGCTGGTGCATCGCCAGGGCGCAGGCGCGGACGAGGAAGTCGTTGACGCTGAGCTTGACGCCCTGCGAGGCGAGCTGGGCGTTGAGCTGCTCGCGGAGTTCCATGAGCGCGTCGAGCCGGACGCTGACGGTGACTTGGTAGTGGGGGATGGAGGTCTTGGACTGAACGAGTCGGCGGGCGATCGTGCCGCGCATGTTGCTGAGCGGGACGTTGCGGTCTTCGAGTTCGGTCGGGACGGGCATGGGAGCCGGCGCCGGTGCGGCGCTCTGCGCGGCGGCGGTTGGCGCACTCGCAGCGGCCTGACCGGGCGCGGCCTGCTCGACATCCTTCTTCACGACGCGGCCGGACGGGCCCGAGCCGGAGATGGAGGCGAGGTCGATGCCGCGCTCTGTGGCGATCTTGCGGGCCAGCGGCGAGGCGAAGACGCGGTCGGAGCCTGTGCTCGAACCGTTGCTGGTGCCGTTGCTTGAGGGGGTGGCGGTGGTCGTTGCCGTGGCTGTGCTCGACGAGGAATCGCTGGAGCCCTCGGCCTTGGCCTTGGGTGCGGCCGAGGCGCTGCCGGCGGACGACGCGGCGTCGGCGAGGTCTTCGCCCTCCTCGGCGATCACGACGATCAGGTCGCCCACGCTGACGTTGGCGCCCTCGCTCGCGGCCAGCTTGGCGATGCGGCCCTCGTCGAAGGCTTCGAGTTCCATCGTGGCCTTGTCGGTCTCGATGTCCGCGAGCACGTCGCCGGGCGAGACGGTATCGCCCTCCTTGACGTGCCACTTGACGACGGTGCCTTGCTCCATCGTGTCGGACATTCGGGGCATGGTGACTGAAATCGACATAGCAGCTCTCCCGTATCTGTCCGTGAATCAGGCAAGAACATTCTTGACCGCAGCGGCGATCCGCTCCGGGTTCGGCAGGTACGCGTACTCGAGTCCCTTGGCGTAGGGCGTCGGGACGTCTTCGGTGTTCACTCGCACCGGCTGGTGGTCGAGCCAGTCGAAGCAGTGCTCGCAGATCTGGGTGATGACCTCGCTCGAGATGCCGGCGAAGGGCCAGGACTGATCGACCACGACGACGCGGTTGGTTTTCTTGACGCTCGCGATGATCGAGTCGATGTCGAGCGGGCGGATGGTCCGCATGTCAAGCACGTCGCACTCGATGCCTTCCTCGGCGAGCTTCTCGGCGGCTTCGAGGCAGAAGTTGACGGGGCGGCCGAAGCTCACGAGCGTGACGGCGTCGCCCTCGCGGGCGAGGCGGGCCTGGCCGAAGGGGATGTAGTACTGCTCCTCGGGGACGTGGGCCTTGTCGCCCAGCATGCGCTCGGACTCGAGGAAGAAGACGGGGTCGGGGTCGGCGATCGCGGTGGCGAGCAGGCCCTTGGCGTCGTAGGGGTTGCTGGGGATCGCCATCTTCATGCCGGGCACGTTGGCAAAGAGGCCCTCGACGCACCAGGAGTGCGTGGAGCCGAGCTGCCCGCCCGCGCCGTCGTTGCCGCGGAAGACGATCGGGCAACCCCACTGGCCGCCCGACATGTAGAGCATCTTGGGGACGTTGTTGAGGATCGGGTCGGCGGCGACGAGGCTGAACGACCAGCTCATGAACTCGACGATGGGGCGAAGCCCGTACATCGCAGCGCCGGTGCACATACCCGCAAAGCCGTTCTCGGAGATGGGCGAGTCGATGATGCGCTTGGGCCCGAATTCTTCGAGCATGCCCTGGCTGACCTTGTACGCGCCGGAGTACTGGGCGACCTCTTCGCCGATCAGGAAGACACGCTCGTCCTGGCGCATCTCGTGGCTCATGGCCTCCTTGAGCGCCTCGCGGAACTGGATGATGCGATCACCCTCGCGCGGAGGCAGGGGCTTTGAGAAGTCCGGCTGCGGCACGTTCTCGATGGTGGCGGGGTGCAGGTCGAGGGTGGTCATGGTCAGAGCTCTTTTCGATCGGTCGCGATCGTGATGGTTCGTTCGGGCTTGTTCGTCGTTCGAGTGTCTTTCCGGTTCTGCAGGACGATCAGGATTCTCACCGCGATCAGGATGGACGCGATCGGGATCGCGAGCATGAGCGCTGGGAGAAGGTCCATGTGATTACAGCAGCGGGTTCTTCTTGCCGTGGGCGTAGGTTGCCGTCGGGCTCAGGTTGGGCTGGGGGTTGGCGTACACGTCGGTGAAGAGTTCGCTCGGATCCGGGTCGGCGGCGTTCTCTGAGAATTGCACGGCCTCGCGGACGATCTCGGCGATCTCGGTGCGCATTTCCTTCCAGCCGTCCTCGTCGATGCAATTGCGGACGCTCATGCAGTGGTCGAGGAGGTTGGCGATCGAGTCTTTCTGCTTGTACTGGTCGACCTCGTCCTTCGTGCGGTATTTCTGGGGGTCGGACATCGAGTGGCCCTGGTAGCGGTAGGTCTTGAAGTCGACGAAGGCGGGGCGCTGCATGTCGCGGCACTCGTCGACGAGGGGCTTGAACTGGTCGTAGACGTTGAGGATGTCAAGGCCGTCGATCTTGACGCTCGTGATGCCGAAGGCCTCGCCTCGGGCGAGGAGGTTGTCTGAGTTGGCGGAGTGTCGGTGGATGGCGGTGCCCATCGAGTAGCCGTTGTTCTCAATGATGTAGATGACCGGGAGCGAGTAGAGGGCGGCGAGGTTCATGGCTTCGAAGAACGCGCCCTGGTCGATCGCGCCGTCGCCGAGATAACAGAGGGCGACTTTCTTCTTGCCCGAGCCGATGACTTCCCACTCGTAGCGGGCAGCGAAGGCGAGGCCCGTGCCGAGGGGCGTCTGAGCGCCGACGATGCCGTGACCGCCGAAGAGCCAGTTGGGCTTGTCGAACATGTGCATGGAGCCGCCCTTGCCCTTGGCGCATCCGGCGGCCTTGCCGTACATCTCTGCCATGCATGCCTTGGGGTCCATGCCGCGGGCGAGGGCGTGCCCGTGGTCGCGGTAGGCGAGAACGACGGGGTCGTCGTGCTCGACGCAGCCGATCGTGCCGACGGCGCAGGCTTCCTGTCCGGAGTAGATGTGGCAGAAGCCGCCGATCTTGGCCTGCTGGTAGGCCTGCATCGTGCGGGTCTCGAACTCACGGATGAGCTGCATGCTGCGGAGCCACTCGAGGAGTTTGGCGTCGGGCAGCTTGTCGGAGAGCCTGGACTTGGAGTTGCCCTGGGCGGCGGTGGCGGCCTTGGTCATCTGTTTCCCCTGAAACGGTCTGGGACGCGATCCAGCCGGTGTATCGGCCAGAGCCGCGCGCAAAGCAATCCGCCATCCACGGGAGGACGGATCTGGGTCCGCAGGATCTTAGGGAAGCCCACTTGTGTCGACAATGAATGCCGGGATATGACCCGAATAGGTGTATACAGCCCCGGAGGGTGGCGGTCCAGGTAAGAAACAGCCCCGACCGGGGTCGGGGCTGCGTAGGAACTGGCTGTGTATTCGGGGATCAGCCGCCTGAGATGACCGTGCTGCCCGAGGTGTTCATCGGGGCCTGGCTCTTGAGGAGCACGACGGCGGTCTGGAGCTGCAGGTCGATGCCCTTATCGATGAGATCCTGCGGGTCGGGGCGTTCGACGATCTCGCCGTCGGCGTTGCGCGATTTGAACTCGAGCTCGTGCCCGAACTCATCTATCTGGAAGACGTCGGCGTCGCGGCGGAGCAGGAGCCACTCGTTGACCTGGCTTGGCAGCAGCGGGACGGTGAGGTCCGGGTTGACGCCCCAGTTGGGGTTGCCGGCCTGTCGGTGGATGACCTTGCCGCTGGGCAGCTGGTAGTACTGCGTGGTGACCTTCATCGCGGCGTCTGCGGTGACGCGGTGGAGGTTCTGGACGGTGCCCTTGCCGTAGGTGCGTTCACCGAGCACGATGGCGTGGATGTTGCCGGCGTTGCCGTAGTCCTTGAGTGCGCCGGCGACGATCTCGCTGGCGGACGCGGAGTTGCCGTTGACGAGGACGACGACGGGCAGACCCGCGAGCGAGGCCTTGTATCGGCTCGCGCTGTGCGAGCGGGGGGGCTCGGTTCGGCTGTTGACGGTCGAGACGAGCGTGCCGTTCTCGATGAAGCGGTTGCAGATCTCGATGGCCTGGTTGAGCTGACCGCCCGAGTTGAAGCGGAGGTCGAGGATGAGGCCGTTGAGCCCGGTGCGGCGCATCTGGTTGACTGCGGCGTCGATCTCGTCGGTCGAGTCCTGCGCGAACTTATCGAGGCGGATGTAGCCGATGCGCTGGTCGGGGTCGACGTACCAGTCCCAGTCGTCGGGATCGGGGCTGAGCTTGCGCCAGCCGGAGACGGTCGCGACCTCGATCTCGTCGCGGGTGATGGTGATGTCCTTGGTGATCTCTTCGCCGTCGTCATCGGTGCGCTTGATGGTGAGTGTGACGTTGGTTCCCTTTGGGCCGGTGATGACCTCGACGGCTTGGTCTGTGGTCATGCCGACGGTCGATTCGCCGTCGACCTTGGCGATGATGTCGCCCGCGCGGATGCCGGCGCGGACGGCGGGCATGCCGGGCATCGGGGTGAAGACCTGGAGGTCGCCCGTGATCGGGTCGTTGACGATCTGGATGCCGATGCCGATGAAGGTTGAGTCGAGGCGCTTGTAGAAGGTGCGGAGCTCATGGGGCCAGACGATCTGGCTGAACTCGTCGAGCTTGCCCATCGCGCCCGAGCCGAACTCGTGGAAGACGACCTCGGTCGGGAGGTTGACGGTGCGGACGTTGACATCGATCAGGCGACTCAGCGTGCGGCGGAGGTCGACGATCGAGATGTCACGCCCCGCGGCGGCGAGGTTGGCTCGCTCGGTTTCAAGGTGCTCGATGAACTGCGTGCGTGCGCTGTCATCGGCGAGCTTTGGGAATGCTTCGTCGAGATCCTTCATGCCGGCGAGCATCTCGATGTTCTCGATGCCGCCGATGACCATGTCCTTGAGCGCGGTGCCGGAGATGTGATTGCGGGCGCCCTGGGCGACGGCGGTCATGACGAGTTCGGAGGTGACGCCGTCGAGTTTCTCGCGGAAGTCCTCGCCACGGGGGTTGAACGGGGGCAGGCCCTCTTCGCCGAGCTCGCGGAGCTTCTCGTCGCGGAGCTGCCAGTAGCGCTCGGGGACGTAGAGCTGGAGCATCTCACGGCGGACGAGCTGGCGTTCGATGTCGGGCTTGAAACGCTGCGAAGCTTCTTCGAGCAGGTTGAGGCGGGCGTAGAGCTCCATCGCGGTGAGCCAGTCCTGCTCACTCTCGGCTTTGGCTGCGGCTTCGGCTGAGCGGTTGACGAGATCCACGATGTCGGGCTCATTCATGAGCTCGTTGCGATCGAGGACGATCGAATCAAGGAAGAGCACGACGGCGAGGGCCTCGGAGAGCTTGGTCGGGTCGTTTTCCTTTGACGCTTCGAGGGTCTTTGCGAGTTCCTCGCGCTGCTCGGCAATCTGCTCGTCCCGCTCGGCCTGCTGCTTCTCGAAGTTGTTCTTGAGGAGGTCGATGGCGTTGCGGATGTCGGTGACGTTGTCTGGGTCGACGCCGTCGGGGATGTTCTCAAGGGCATCGAGTGTTTCGTCGCTGCTGCCGTGCATGGCGGCATTCCAGACCGCCTGCGACCACTGCGAGGTCTCGGCCTCGGCGACCTGTGCGACTGCGGTAGAACAGGACGCGAGTATCGCGACCGAGGCCACAGTTGCACGACTCAGTTCCTGGAGATAACCCATTCACGCCTCCGTTCGTTTTTTTCTCAGGCGGGGATGCACCCACAAGCATCGGCCCGAAGGGCTTCCCGGCTGAGAGATCCACACCAACCTTGGGGTGGCCACAGCATATTGGACGGTCCAACCCGCGTGTGTGTTCGCAAGGAGAACCCCCGTATTTCAACCTTGAACAGCCCCGAACGCTTCCCGATGCATCCAAAACGGTGTTTACGAAGCCCTGTGGGGCTTTGTGAGGGCGTTGATCAGGGTTGCGAGGCCGATGCAGGCGAGGACGGTTGCGCCGATCAGGACCGCGCTGAAGAAGCGGTCCGAAACGACACCGAGCCTGACTGCGAGCGAGGCGAAGATCCCGAGCGCGGGGCCGAGGGCGTAGCCGACACCGATAAGCGTCTCGTGGATCGCGCCGGAGTCGATCTCACCTTGACCGACTTCCATGGCGTAGTAGATGGCCGCGGTGTAGATGGTGCCCATCGCGGCGCCGAAGAGCGCGAGCGAGATCGACAGGCTCACGATCGCGACGGACTGGTTCGGGATGAGCGGCGAGAGCACGCACCCGATGAATCCGAGTGCGAGCGTGATCGCGCCGAGCGCGAGGGGCCAGGCCTTGCCGTGCCACCCGTGCCAGCGTTCGAAGACGAGCATGGTTGGGATGCGCGCCGTGAGCCAGATCGCGGCGACGATGGGCTGCCATGAGAGGTCGATGCCCATGCGCGTGAGCGCGACCGGTAAGTAGGGGCCCAGGACGCCGCCGAGCATGTAGCTGACGGGCAGGAGCGTGCGGGCGGTTGCGAGGAGTTTGCGTGAAGCGTCCGCGTCGATGGCTTCGGTCTCGAGGTGATCGGCGATGTGCTTCGGTGGACGCTTCGGGAACGGGAGCATCAGCAGCGCCGCGATGATGTACAGCGCGAGCACGCCCCAGAGTGCTTCGATTGAGTGATCCTTGAGCACGGGCGCGAGCATGAAAAACGCGACGACAACCGCGGCGGTCCAGGTGATGTTGAATCGTCCGGCAGCGGAGCGGAGTGCCTTGCCGCGGCGTCCGCCGCTGAGGTACCACTCGACCATGGGCCAGAGCAGCCCGGTGATGAGGCCGTAGCTGGCGGCGACGAGCCAGATGGCCCACTCGGCCGGTTCGTTCAGGAATTTGAGGATGGGTGGTGTGCCGGAGATGAGACCGGCGGCGAGTGTGATCGCGATGAGCAGCGTTCGCGGGGCGAGGGCGGTCTTACGGTTGTTCTCGAGGAATCGCACGACGCGGCCCGTGAAGAGGGCCGAGGCGATGTAGCAGATGCCGAAGATGAATCCGAGGACGTAGAGCGAGATCTGGTTGAAGCCGGCGGCCTTGGCGATGAAGTGCAGCCCGTGGGTGAGCGAGCCGGTACCGATGCTGAGGACGAATGTGACGGCGAGCACGAACCCGAGCGGTGCCGGCTTTGGAGCTGGATGAGCGGTGGTGGACACTTCGGGGCTCCGGATCGGCGAAGCGGGCGGTTCGTTGCCTGCGGGGTGCGGCGATCGTACGATCGCGGGCACGCGCCGGGCGAACCCCGGCGGATCAGGGTTCGTAGCTCAACTGGATAGAGCGTCGGCCTCCGAAGCCGAAGGTTCCGCGTTCGAATCGCGGCGAGCCCGTTGAAACCGCACTGACTTCAAGATGTCGGAGGATCCCGTGAAGAAGTGGACCACGATCGGCCGTGCCCTGATGCTGGGCGTCGCGATGACAGGCCCTGCAGCTATGGGGCAGGACGATGCCCCGGCCCAGCCCGCACAGGCGACCGAGCAGGCGGAGCTGCCCAGCGCTGAATCGCTGTTTGAGAGGCATATCGAAGCCATCGGCGGGAAAGACAAGGTCTTTGCGATCAAGACGCGTCGGTTCACCTCCACGCTCAAGATCTATCAGGGCAGCGACGAGAAGCCTGTCCGGACAGGGATCCTGCGAGTGACAGCCAAGGCTCCGGATAGCTTGATCCAGGAGATCATCTATCCCGGTGTTTCCACGACCACGAAGTACTTTGACGGCAAGGCCGGCTGGACCGTCGAGCAGGGTCAGCCCGCTGCGGCGATGAGCCCGGACGAACTCGAGCGGTTCGCGGTCGGTGCTCGTTTCTATGCCGACGCGGATTACAAGAATCAGTACAAGACTTACACGACGGTGAACTCGCAGGACGTGAACGGTGACACGATCTACATCGTCGAGGTCGAGTACTTCTCGGGTCGCAAGGGCGCGGTCGTGTTCAGCAAATCGAGCGGGTTGATCGTCGGAGCCGCTGGTGTCCGTGACCTCAACGGCCAGCCGATCGAGTTTCGCCGGTCGTATGAGGACTATACGGATTTCGGATCTGGTGTGCTTACCGCCAAGACCATCCGCGAGGTGGTGGGTGGTGCGATGATCGAGATCATCTCAAATACAATCGAGACTGGCATCGAGTTCCCGGCGATCGAGCGGCCCGAGGGGATCGAGGACGTTGACCTTTCGAAGTTCCGGAAGGAATAAAGCGGGTTCATTCCCGGCAAAGTTCGCAATTCTGTCCGAACTTCTTGCAGACCGGGTGGTCGGCGCACGAGGCCATGCGCGCCTTGCACGCGCGGCGGCCGTGGAAGATGAGAAGGTGCGAGAGCAAGCCCCAGTCTTCCTGCGCGAAGAGGGCCATGAGCTTTTTCTCGATCTTGACGGGGTCGTTCTCTTCGGATTCTTCGATGAGCCCGAGTCGGCGTGAGAGGCGCATGACGTGCGTGTCGACGACGAAGCCGAGGTTGATGTTGAAGGCGTTGGAGAGGACGACGTTGGCGGTCTTGCGCGCGACGCCGCGGAGGGTGAGGAGTTCTTCCATGGTGCTCGGGATTTCGCCGCCGAAGTCGCTGACGACGGCGGACATCGCGGCGTGGACGGACTTGGCCTTGTTGCGGTAGAAACCGAGCGTCTTGACGTAGGGCTCGATCGCCTCGGGCGTGGACTTTGCGTAGTCGGCGGGGGCGGGGAACTTCTTGAAGAGCGCGGGCGTGGCCTTGTTGACGGCGACGTCGGTGCACTGGGCCGAGAGGATCGTGGCGATCAGAAGCTCGTGCGGCGCGGTGTAATCGAGCTCGCAGTGGGCGTCGGGGTAGTGCTCGGCGAGCATGTCGCGGAGACGCTTGGCGTGGCGCTTGTCGGCCGTGTTGACCTGAGGCAACGCGATCGAGGTTGCGGCTTTCTTCGCGGCTTTCTTCTTTGTGGCTTTCCTGGATGTGGGCTTCTTTTTCGAGGCCGTTTTTTTTGTGATTGGCTTCTTGCTCATGACAGCCGACCCTTGCGCGTGAGCGAGGGTTGCTCGAGTCTCGGTTGACGACTACCAGTCGGCTCGTTCGATGCGGGGGCGCGGCCCGTGACGGCGAAGGCGCCCGAGATCATGAGCAGCGTGACGCACGCGAACGAGGAAACCATGACGGTGCTCGCGGTGGGGTGGTCCTTGTCGAATGCGGCCTGGTACTGCAACGCGGCTTCGTTATCGCCGGCTTGGGCGGCGTCCCAGTAGCTGCGCATGTTCGTGTTCATGCGCGGGCCGAGGAAGAAGAAAGAGTAGGTCAGAAGACAGAGTGCGCCGAAGAACGCGACGAGGCGGATGCCGGTTGTCCATGCCTGCCGCCAGGGCTCTTTCGAGGCGACGACCAGCCCGAGCGTGAGGCCCGAGACGATCAGGCAGCCAAGAGAGACTGCGTCTGCGACGAGGAAGATGCGCGAGGCGACGTGGCCCGCGGCGAGTTTCCAATGCGGGCCGGTGAACGCGGCGTACGCGGGCAGGCTCGGGTCGAGGTCGCGGACGGTGGGGAAGATGATCGCCGCGGCGGCGCCGGCCATCGCGAGCGAGCCCATCCAGAGGCCGACGAAGATGAGGTGGACCGTTTCGAGCAGGCGACGCATGGGGCTCATGGCACGGGATCGTAGCGGGCGTGCCCGGGTGTGCGGGGCGGGATACAACTTGGCATGGAAGGTTTGGCAATGGGTGCCGGTGCGGGGCCGCTCGCGTGCTCGATGCGTGGGCTCGCGTCGCATGCGCACGCGCCGGCGGCGTCGGCCAAGGGGCTTCTCGATTGGATGAGTCAGGCGGGCGCACGGGCGGTGGTGCTCGACGCGACGCACCCGGAGCTGCGCCCGAGGGATCTTGGGCGCAGCGCGAGGCGCGATCTGGCGTCGGCGATCAGGCGGTCGGAGCTCGCGTGGAAGGGGATCGATGTCTTTGTGCCGACGGCGCACCTGGCGTCGTGCGAGCATTCTGACCGGGCGCTCTCGGCGGTGATCGGCGCGATCGAGCTTGCGGGTGAGCTTGCGGCGTTCAACATCGGCGAGCACGCGGTGGTGACATTCGATCTGCCCGACGAGCCGGTGGACGGTGTCGTGCGGGAGATCGTGTCGGCTGCGGAGCGTGCGGGCGTTCTTGCGGCGTGCCTGAGGGACGGGCACGCGGGGCTTCGGCGGGCGGTCGATCTCGATGCGCTCGCTGAAGCGGGTGTGGACGCGGTCGGCGCGGTGACTTCGGCAACGACGGCGCAGGTGCGCTGGGGCGGGCCGAGGGTCGAGCGTCGGGTCGATCTGCTGGCGGTGACGGGCGCGATGGCGATCCGGACGGAGCCTTGCTCGGCGGTGCTGGATCTGTCGAAGTCGATGGAGCCGGCACGGACGATCGACGCCGCGATCGTGGCGTGGAGTAAGGCGGACCCCGCGTCAGGCCTGGGTCTTTAGTCGAGGGCCGAAGGGTCGATGTCGGCGTTGGTCGCGACGGCCTGGACGTCGTCGTTGTCTTCGAGCGCTTCGAGGAGGTTGAAGACCTTCCTGGCGTCCTCGCCCGCGACGGCGATCGTGTCGGCGGGGATCTTGGCGATCTGGGCCTCGGTGATCTCGATGCCGGCGCCTTCGATGGCGGTCTTCACCTGCTGGAAGTCGGTGGCTTCGGTGAGCACGGTCCAGAAGCCGGCGTCGTCGCCGTCGGCCTCGGGGGGTTGCACGTCCTCGGCGCCGGCCTCGATGGCCAGGTCCATGATCTGCTCTTCGCTGACCTTGGATGCGTCGATGATGATGCGTCCCTTGGTGCTGAACATGTACGCGACCGAGCCCGAGTTGCCGAGCGAGCCGCCGGCCTTCTTGAAGATGGTGCGGACGTCGGTGACGGTGCGTGTGCGGTTGTCGGTGAGCGCGTCGACGATGATGGCGGTGCCCGCGGGGCCGTAGCCCTCGTAGACGACGGTCTCGTAGTCATCGCCCGCACCGGCGCCGGCGCCCTTCTGGATGGCGCGCTGGATGGTGTCCTTGGGCATGTTGGCGTACTTGGCTTCGTCGATCGCGTAGCGCAGGCTGAGGTTCATGTCGGGGTCGGGGCCGCCCGCGCGTGCGGCGGCCATGAGCGCCTTGGAACACTTGGACCAGATCTTGGACCGCTTGGCGTCCATGCGGGCCTTGTGGTGCTTGATGTTGGCCCATTTGCTGTGACCGGCCATGGGTGGTGTCTCCGATGCGTTCGGTGTGGTGTCTGGTTCAGCTCTTGGAGCTCTTGCGGGAGTGTTTCTTGCTCGAGCCGGCTTTCTTGGGTGTTTTTTTTGTGACGGACTTTCGCTTTGGTCGCGAGGATGCGGGCTTGGCGGCGTAGGCCTCGAGTGCGTGAAGCGCTGGGGCCGCGTCGCCCGAGCGAACTTGGCGTTCGAGCCAGGTCGAGGCGGTGACGAGGTCGCCGGCGTCGGTTTCGGCGAGCGCCTCCTCGGCTGCAAGCACACCCATGAGGCGTTCGTCGAGCGGGAAGGCGTGCCCGCCGAGGCCGATGAGGAACGTGCGTGCGGCGACATAGGGCGGGATGCCTTCGAGCGAGTCGAGGTAGGCGCGGGCGTCGCGCTTGTTCATCGCGCCGAGCGATTCGAGCGAAACGCTGTGCTCGCGGTTGTAGATGTCGTTGAGCGTGGCTCGCATCCGGTCGCCTCGCTCGGCGGCCTTGGGGTAGGACGAGCCGAAAAAGGATGCGAGCTCAGAGGGCAGACAGACGCGGAACTCGTTGAGATCCACGAACGATTCGCACATCTTGCCGGCCAGGGCGCGGGCTCGTTTGTCGTCGGCTTCCCAGAGGAGATAGGCCCAGACGAGCTCCTGGCAGACCGGGTCGGTCATCGCCTCGCCGGGGGCGATCTCGAACACGGGGCGCGGTGCGATGTCCTCCACCGCGACGGCGATGCGTTCGAGCAGGCCAACCAGATTGGCGGCGGGATCAGCGCTCATCGGCTGCGGGCTCCTCGGTGGAGTGCTGCGGGTCGCTTGCGATCTCGGCTTGCTCCGCGGCTTCGCGCTCCTCGCGTTCCTGGGCGACCTTGGCGAGGGCGTCAAGCACGCCCGCCTGGCGGGCGATCGTGGTGTCGAGCTTGAAGAGCAGGTGCGGCAGACGACCCAGCGAGAGCTTGGCGCCGGCTTGCCTGCGGATGTGGGCCGCGGCTGCCTTGAGGCCGTGCATTGTGAGGTCCGCGTGCTCGACGGGCATGATCGAGACGTAGACGGTCGACTGGCTGAGGTCGTCGGCGGTCGTCACCTTGGTGACGGTGATCAGGCCGCGGACGCGGGGATCCTGGAGGCCCTTGGATATCACCGCCTGGATCGACTCGCGGAGGAGCGCCGAGACGCGCTGGCTGCGCTGGCTCATGGGCTCACCTCCGACGCGCGTTCGAGCATTTCCTGGGCGAGTGTTTCTTCGTCAAGCTCTTCGTCCGTGCTCTCGTACGCCTCGCCTTTGAGGAGCTGGCGCGTGACGGCGCGGACCTCGGCGTCGTGGAGCGAGCGAAGCTTCTCGGTGATGCGGTCGAGGGTCTGGCCCACGTAGCGCCCGTCGGTGCCGACGAGGGCGAGCGCGAGGACCGCGACGTTGAGCACGTCTTGCGCGGCGACCTCAGCCACCGAGACCTGGTGCTCGCGGTGGAGTCGGTCCTTGACCGAGCGCACGACAGAGCGCTTGTCCTTGAGGGACTGGCTGTCGTGGATCACGAGCTCGAACTGGAGAACACCGATGATCAGGGGAAGATCTCCAAATAGCAGATGGCCAAATGGCCAGATACGAGACAGAATGCGTTCATACAAAGTCTGGCGATCTGGCCCTCTGCCATCTGGTCCTCTTAAAGAGTCCGCTTGATCTCAACCTGCTTGTAGCACTCGAGGATGTCGCCTTCCTTGATGTCGTCGTAGCCGACGATCTTCATGCCGCACTCCATGCCGGAGCGGACTTCCTTGGCGTCGTCCTTGAAACGCTTGAGCTGCTCGAGCCTGCGGTCGTTCTCGATGACGATGTCGTTGCGGGTGACGCGGATGAGGGCGTCGCGCTGGACGACGCCGTCGGTGATGTAGCAGCCCGCGATCGCGCCGACCTTCGAGACCTTGAACACCTGACGGACCTCGGCGTGGCCCAGGACCTCCTGGCGGAGCTCCGGTTCGAGCAGACCCTCTGCGGCCTTGGCGATGTCCTCGGTGATGTGGTAGATGACGTCGTAGGTGCGGATCTCGACGCCCTTGTCGTCGGCTTCGCGGCGGGCCTTGCCCGAGGGGATGACGTTGAAGCCGATGATGATCGCCTTGGACGCCTCGGCGAGGATGACGTCCGACTCGGTGATGCCGCCGACCGCGGCGTGCAGCACGCGGATGCGGACCTCGTCGGTCGAGACCTTCTCGATCTCGTTCTTGAGCACGTCGACCGAGCCCTGCACGTCGGCCTTGAGGACGACGAGGATCTCCTTGACGTCGGCGCTCTCCATGGAGCCGAAGAGCGAGTCGAGGGTGACCTTGGGCTGGGCGAGTTGGGTCTCGCGGTCGCGTTCGCGGCGCTGCTCGGCGGCCTGCTGGGCCTTCTTGAGGGTGTCGACGCAGTAGAACTTGTCGCCCGCGAGCGGGAGTGCGTCGATGCCCGAGATCTGGACGGGGCGGGGCGGGTAGGCCTCTTTGAGCTTGTTGCCGCGGTCGTCGGTGATGTCGCGGACACGGCCGAAGGCGGGGCCAGCGACGATGAAGTCGCCGACGGCGAGCTTGCCGTCCTGGAGCAGGACGTTGGCGACGGTGCCTCGTCCGACCTCGGCGCGGGACTCGATGACGGTGCCTCGGGCGGGGCCTCCGAAGTCGGCGGTGAGCTCGAGAACCTGGGCCTGGAGGTCGAGGATTTCGAGGAGGTCGTCGACGCCCTTGCCGCTGATGGCGGAGGTCTTGATGACTTCGGTGTCGCCGCCCCATTCGATGGGGTTGAGCCCGTGCTCGGCGAGCTGGCCGAGGATGCGTTGGATATTGCCGTCGGTGGCCTCGGGCTTGTCGATCTTGTTGAGCGCGACGACCATGGGCACGCCGGCGGCCTTGCAGTGGTTGATGGACTCGATGGTCTGAGGCATGATGCCGTCGTCGGCGGCGACAACGAGCACGACGATGTCGGTGACATTCGCGCCGCGTGAACGCATCGCGGTGAACGCCTCGTGGCCAGGCGTGTCGACGAAGGTGACGAACTTCTCTTCGTCACCGACCTTGACGGGCACCTGGAAGGCGCTGGTGGCCTGCGTGATGCCGCCGGCCTCGCCCGCGGCAACGTCGGTCTTGCGGATGCGGTCGAGGAGCGAGGTTTTGCCGTGGTCGACGTGGCCCATGATGGTGACCACGGGGCCCCGGGGCTGTTCGTCGACGTTGACGCGGTCCTCGAAGGACTTGGCGACCTGCTGCTCGGCGGACTGCGCCTCGACTACATCGAGCTCGATGTCGTAGTCGATCATGATCTCCTGGGCCTTCTCGGAATCGATGCCCGAGTTGATCGTCGCCATGATGCCCTGGAGGAAGAGCTTCTTGACGATCTCGGCGGCCTTGACGCCAGTTGCGGCGGAGAGGTCCTTGATCGTGAAGGGCTCGGTGATCTTGACGGGTCCGCCGGTGTCCGCGGGTGTGGGTCTGCCCGAGCCCTGGCCCTGGCGTTTGGCTTCCTGGCGCCGGCGCTTCATGAATCCGCCGGAGCGGAGGAGTCGCGCTTCGCGCTCGACGAGGTCCTGCTCGCGGAACGGTGATGCGCCGCCTCCGCCGCCACCGCTGCCTCCGCCACCACCGAATTCGCGGTCGCCTCGGCGACCGGTCTGGCCGCCTCGTCGGCGGTTCGCGCCGCCTCGGCGCGCTGGGCCTGAGTCCTGGCCGGGCATGGGCGGGCCGTAGCCGCCACCGCCACCACCTCCGCCACCTTGGTCGCCGTAGCCGCCGCCGCTGGGGCGACGCCTGGGTGTGTCGATGACCTCGGGCGCTTCGACGCGGACGACCTTGGGGCCGGCGAGTTTGACTTTTTTCTTCTCGGAGAGCATCGGGCCAGCGGGCGTGACGCTCTGGGGCCTTGTCGGCACGTTCATCGGCGCAGGCTTGGGCGGTGCGGGTGGTGCCGTCTTCGGGCGGTCGGGTGTGATCGTTGCAGCGGGAGCCTGGCTTTCCGGCCCGTCGGCTTCGGGCTCGTCGGGTGACGGAGCCGGTGCTGGGGTAGCCGGAGTTGCGGGCGTCGCCGAGATCTTCGTCGCGGGCGGTGGGGGAGGCGGGGGTGCTTTCCTCTGGACCGGTTCCTCAGCAACCGCGATGCTTCCCGAGTCATCGGAGCCGGTGTCGTCAGAGCTTTCGGCGTCGGCGGACATGGGCTTGGCCTTCGCCTTGGCGGGCTTGGGGGCCACTCGCACCTTTTCAATGTCGACTTTTTCCGTGGTTTCCACGGCGGAGCTGTTGCTCTCGTCGGAGCTGAACCACTCGCGGATGGTCGCCTCCAGGCCGACCGAGATGGTCGACATGTGGTTCTTCACCAGGCTCTCGGGGATGCCCTCGGCGTGGCACTTGGCCACGATCGATTTCGAGGCGATTCCCATTTCCTTCGCGATTTCAAATACCCGCTTGGCCAAAGAATGCTCCAGCTCGAATCAAATCAGACACAGGCGCTCATGCGCCACAACTCTGCGACGCTCAGGATTCCTTGTTCTCGGAATCCCCCGGTGTTTCCTCGCCGAGAATGAACGCCGCGGCCTCGTCGGCCTCGGAGCTTTCCCCGGCGTCGCCGACGAGGTCGTCCAGAAGCGAGGCACCTGTTGCCTCCTCTTCCTCGCGACGCTTGGCGGCTTCTTCCTTGTCTTTCTGCTGCTGCTCGGCGACGACCTTGGCCCGCTCGGAGGCGGCCTCGACGACTTTCTGGGCCGTCGCTTCGTCGATCTCAAGCTCGTTGACCAGCACCTCGGCGCCGACCTCTTCGATGTCGAACACGCTGACCATGCCCAAGGCCGCCAGGCGGTCGAGCATCGTCTCGTGCATGCCCTCGACCGAGAGCAGCGTGTCGGCGAGGACCTCAAGACCCTTGTTGAACTCCTCGGGCGTGAGGATGTCGATGTCCCATCCCGTCAGGCGGGCGGCGAGGCGGACGTTCTGTCCACGCTTGCCGATCGCGAGGCTGAGCTGGTCGTCGCGGACGACGACGGTCGCACGGCCCAGCTCGAAGCACAGATTCACTTCCTGGATTTCAGCGGGCTTGAGGGCGTTCTGGATGAGGATCTGGCTCGACTCGTTCCAGCGGACGATGTCGATCTTTTCGCCGTTGAGCTCGTCCACGATGTTCTTGATGCGCGAGCCGCGGACGCCCACGCAGGCGCCGACGGCGTCGACGCGCGAGTCGATCGAGGCGACGGCGATCTTGGTGCGGTAGCCCGCCTCGCGCGCCAGAACCTTGAGTTCGATGATGCGCTCGGCGACCTCGGGGACCTCGACCTCGAAGAGGCCCTTGATGAAGTCGGGGTGGGCGCGGCTGATCACGATCTTGACCTGCGAGCCCTGCTCGCGGACGTCGAGGATGAGGCAGCGGACGCGTTCGCCCGCGTTGAACTGCTCGCCCGGGATCTGCTCGGAGCGGGGCATGAAGGCCTCGGCGCGGTCGATGGTGGCGACCAGGGCGCCGCCCTCGTAGCGCTGCGCGGTGCCGGTGACGATCTCGCCGATGCGTCCCGAGAATTCATCGAGGATGGAGTTCCGCTCGTCATCGCGGAACTTCTGGATCATGACCTGCTTGAAGGTCTGCGCGCTGATGCGCCCGAGTTCACCCGGGGGGATCTCGAGGGGCTCGCCCATGCGGAAGAGGTTGAACTGGCCGGTGAGTTGGTCGAACTCGCAGGTGAACTCGTCGGTGTCGATGGTGCCGAAGTATTTGCGGACAGCCGACAGCATCGCCTGCTCAAGATCGTGGATGAGCAGCGAGCGGTCGATGTTTCGATCGCGTGCGATCGAGTCCAGGATTCTCATGACTTCTTGCGGGTTCATTCGCCGAAACTCCGGGTTGTTTGGACGGCCTCGTACCGCCCGAGATTGTCAGGATGTCGCCGGGATTTGACCCGGCATGGAACGCAACAAGGCCACGAACGTCTCAAGCACGCCCGTGGCCTCCCGGAGCCACACCCTTCCCGTCAGTGGGCAGGGATCATCAGCATGGCTTTCGTATCAGCGCATGCACCGCTCCGAGGGGCACACCTCACCCGGCCGACGGTTTGGTCGGGTGAGGACAAACATCAGCAGGAGGCTCCGAGCCACCTGCATACACCAAACATTAGACCGCCAGGGGCCCCTGGGCCATAGAGGTGCGGGCGGCAATCTGAGGGATTTTCTTCCGGACGAATCGGAATGTAGAGGTCAGTTCCGCTCGGATTGGGGGCTGGGCTTCGGGTTCAATGGCCTCTGACCCGGGCGGACGGCGTCCATCACTTGCATGGCCCGCTTGCCCTTGATCTTGCCCATCGTGGCCCAGAATTTCTTCTCGCCCTCGACCTCCAAGACCACGGGCTGAATGGCGAGCTTCTCGGTGAGGATCAGATCGCCCGGCTGAAGGTTGATGAGTTCCTGCACGGTCATGGTTGTCTCAGCGAGAACGCCGGAGACCTCGACCGATGCCCGGCTGATCGACTTGCTGATGCGGTCCTGGATCTCGGCGCTGCGGGTTTGGTCGCTCACGGCGAACCAGCTCTGTGCGGCCAGATCGTCCATGACGGGCTCGATGACGTTGTAGGGGATACAGAGGTTCATCGTGCCGGCGCGGTTAGACATCTTGATCTCGAAGCCGACGACCACGACGACCTCGTTGGGCGGCACGATCTGAACAAGCTGCGGATTGCTCTCCGTCGCGGAGATGTTGAAGACGAGTTGGCGGATGCCCGACCAAGCCTCGCTCATGGCGTCGAGGCCGCGTTTGGTGACGTTGCTGATGAGCTTGGTCTCGATGAGTGTCATCGGGCGCTGCGGGATGAAGAGATCCTGCGTCGTGCCGCCGAGCAAGCGGTCGATGATGGGGTAGATGATGAGCGGGCTGATCTCGAGGCACATCTGACCTTCGAGTTCGTCGGCCTGGACAAGGTTGAAGCTGGTCGGGTTGGGCAGTGTGGAGATGAACTCGGCGTAGGTCATCTGCTCGCAGTTGGCGACTTTGACCTCGACGATGGTGCGGAGGAAGCCCGAGAGTGCGGCGCCGAAGTTTCGCGCGAAAGATTCGTGGAGGGTTTGGAGCGCCCGCATCTGGTCCTTGGAGACGCGCTCCGGGCGTTTGAAGTCGTAGGGGCGGACCTCGACGGCCTCTCCACGCCGACGGTGCCTGCTGAAGATCTGTCCCTGGATCGTCTCCTGCTCGACTTCTCCCGAATCGATGGCGTTCAGCAGGGCATCGATCTCGTTCTGTTCGAGGATGTCAGACGACATGGGCGTGCTCCGGACGGTCGGCGGGTATGACTCTGGCGAGGTCCACTTTGGTTTATCGGGGGGCGGGCCGGGGCGGCTTGAAGAGGCGGATCCGGGCCTGATCGGCCTCGGATAGCCGATTCGGGAACAATCTGAGAGGTCAGGTGGATATGCCAACAGACGCACTCTGCACGCATGCAAGGACACACTTCCGATGAGATCGACTTTCAAGCTTCTGCTCGCTGTCCTGCTCTGGTTGCCGACGCTCGTCTCGGCCCAGCCGGGTTTCGATGACATGCCCGAGGTGAAGGTCTCAGCGAAGCTTTCCGGGAGTGCATTCGTGCCCGGGCAGCGGGCGTTTGTGGTGGTCGTTCTAGATCACGGGCCCGAGTTGCATTCATGGCCCTCGATCGATCAGGATGTGCTTCCTCCGGAGCTTGCCGAATTTGCGATCCGGACCGAAGTGAGCCTTGTTGATGTGCCCGAGTGGCTGAGCGTGGGCCCTGTGCAGTGGCCCGAGCCCAAGCCGGCCGAGGTGCCGGATATCACCGGCACGGGCTCCATGGAGGCTTTGACTTATAAGGATCGCGCGATCGTGTATGTGCCGATGCTTCTCGCGGCGGATGCGCCGATCGGCGAGCACGAGATTCGCGTGAGTGTCGGCTTGCAGGCGTGCGACGAGTCGCAGTGCTATATCCCGCAGCAGGAGGTCCGCACGCTCACGGTGAAGATTGTGGCCGAGGGCGGCGGGCAGCTCGAAGATCCCGATTTCGCTGGTTTCGATGCGAGCGTCTATGCCAAGCCGTGGGCGGCTGATGATCGATCGGTTCGTGCGGAGACACCGACGGAACGCGAGACTGGTGCTACGACGACAGTGGTCGGCGCCCGGCCCAAGTTCCTTGGTTTGGTCGAGCTGCCGGCGCCGGGGTCGTCTGCGTTTCTGGTTGCGATCGCTCTGGCGAGCGTGGTGGGCGGGTTCGTGCTGAACCTGACGCCCTGCGTGCTGCCGATGATCCCGCTGAAGGTCATGACGCTGACCCACCACGCCGGCGAGAGCCGGGCGAAAGCCGTGGCGCTCGGTTTCTGGATGTTCCTTGGGATCGTGCTGTTCTGGAGCGCGCTCTCGGTCCCGGTGCTCACGGTCAAGGCTTTCGCCGATCCGTCGATGATCTTCGGCATCTGGTATCTGACGGGCGGGCTTGGGCTGTTCATCATCCTGATGGCGTTCGGGATGCTCGGGCTGTTCAGTATCCATCTGCCGCAGTGGCTCAATGCGCTCAACCCGGAGTCGAGCAACGGATCCGGCGCGCTTGTGCAGGGGGTTATGACCGGTTTCTTCGGGCTTCCCTGCTTCGGGTTTGTGGTTGGGCCGCTCCTGCCGGCGGCGACGATCGCCACGACTTCGCTGGTGCTGATCCTGTTCGTCTCGATGGGCGTCGGTATGGGTCTGCCCTACCTCTTGTTGGCTCTGTTCCCCGGGTTGCTCAAGAAGGTGCCGCGGACGGGCCCGGCGAGCGATCTCGTGAAGCAGGTCATGGCACTGCTCTTGCTTGCGGCCGGGGCGTACTTCTTCGGGAGCGGGCTGCTGGCGCTTGTCGCCGAGCGGCCATACTTTGGGAAGGTGCTTCACTGGTGGGCGATGGGCTTCTGCGTTGTGTCCGCGGGGGTGTGGCTGGTGTATCGCACAATTCAGATCACAAAGCGGCCGGCGCGGCGTCTCTCGATGCTGGTGATCGCGGCGCTCTTGGGCGCTTCGGGCATCTGGGTTGCCAACAACCAGACCGCGCAGTCGCAGGCGCGGTGGGAAGAGAAGGAACGAGCGAGGGAGCTGCAGCTTGCCGCGGGCGGGTATGTCTCCGGGGCGTGGAATGAGTACACGCCCGAGCTCGTTGAGGCCGCGCTTGCCGACGGCAAGGTCGTGGTGATGGACTTCACCGCCGAGTGGTGTCTCAACTGCAAGGCCCTGAAGGCAGCGGTTCTGAATGTCGAGCCCGTGAAGGGGCGGCTCATGTCCGATGACGTCGTTGCGTTCGAGGTCGACCTGACCTCTCGCAGGGCGCAGGGGTGGCAGAAGCTGCGTGATCTCGGGCAGACCGGCATCCCGACGCTCGCGGTATTCGGGCCCGGGCAGGAGGGGGGCCCTTGGATTGCCAACGCCTACAGCTCGGGGCAGGTGATCAGCGCGATCGATGCCGCTGCGGAGGGTGAAGCAACGCAAGTGACGGCCCGGTAAAGGCCTGTCTGATTGTGGGTTGGATGCGGTCTGGGAGACCGACGGAACGGTTTGTTTGACCTGGAGTCGAACAGGGGCTAGATTTGGCTCCGCGGCCTTTGGGCCGTTGTGCGGGTGTAGCTCAGTGGTAGAGCGTCACGTTGCCAACGTGAATGTCGTCGGTTCGAATCCGATCACCCGCTTTCGCAAGTGTCGTCAGAATCGAGAGATACGAGAATCTGACGATATTCTGCACTACGGCGTCAGGGCGACAAGTCGCCCTTTGTAGTGCAGGCTTGCCCCAAAATGTAGTGCAAAATCAGCAGCGGCATCGCTCGATGCGCTGGCTGTCGGGCTGTTCTCGCACGCTCCGAGTGGGCGACGTTGAGCGGGTCGGCCCCAGCAACTGCTAAGAACCCGCACTATCCTGTTGCAATGGCAACACCGGCCCCGCGGCAATCCGGCGATATTCCTGACCCACCGCAGGTGATGACCATCGACGAACTCGCGGCCTACCTGCAGGTCGCGAAGTCGACGCTCTACAAGCTCGCCCAGGAGGGGAAGGTGCCGGGGCAGAAGGTCGGGAAGCATTGGCGGTTTCACAGAGACGCGATAGACGAGTGGTTGAAGACGAATCCGAAGGAGCCACGGCGATGACGAGCATCCTCCAGACCTGCAAGCCTCGCTCGGATCTCGTCAAGGGCACATTCAATCCGGAGAT
>JACKGZ010000003.1 GCA_020639255.1 Phycisphaera sp. | reverse complement strand
TGCGCTCCAGCAGGGCGATCGCATCGAGCTTCCGAATCTCAAATGAAGTGCATTCTCGGGCCTCTGGCCGAGACGTGTCGATGGCTTGACTCGTTGAGGCTTGGGTCTATATTTGCCCTACCAACGGCCAATGGCCTGTGGTGACGGGGCGGTAGCTCAATTGGTTAGAGCATCGGACTGTCGATCCGAAGGTTGCGGGTTCGATTCCCGTCCGCCTCGCTTGTTCAAGCCCCTGCATTTGCAGGGGCTTGTCGCATTTTAAGATTGAGTCGCTCGTTTCGAGTGTGATCCATACGGCATCGTCACAACAAAAAACCGGCTCCCCGAGGGGAGCCGGTCCGTTCATTCCGAATGATGTGCTCCTCAGCGGAGCGATTGATTAGCGACGCCTTCTCGCGGCACCGATCAGGCCCATGCCGAAGATCGTGGCGGCACCCGGAGCGGGGATGACGCGCCAACGGCCGAGGAGAACGGCGCTGGTGAGGTCGGAAGCGTCATCAGCGGGGAAGTAGAGGTTGCCCGATCCGGTGTTGGCCAGCATATCGGCGTACTCAGGAGCATCGAGAGCCCAGGTGCCCGAGCCGATGAATGCAAGCGAGCCGGCTGTGAAGGTGACAGTGGTATCGCTCGAGAAGCTCCAGACGTTCAGGCCTGTATCCGAGCCGCTGCCTGCACGGAAGAGAGAAGGAGAGCCGTCGGACGGGTTCTCGGCGTTGGTGAGATCGCCGGCACCAGTCGACGAGACAGAAAGAGAGCCACCCGCGGCACTGTAGAAATTTTCCATATAGACACCGACGGTGTCGCTGCCGGAGGTGGTCACGGCTGAGAGGCCGGCGGTCGCCGTGATTGTGATCTGATTCGGGACCGACAGATCGACGATCAGAAGGTCATCGAGCTGGGCCTGTACGCCGGACGTGAAAAGTGCGGCCGTAGCTACAGCGCAAAGTGTACGTGCTGACATTTGTGTACCCCCTCGGTCCTTGAGAGTGAACCGATTCGAGAAGAACGAAACCGGCCTCGGCAACATGCCGGGCTTCATTTTCAAAGGTACAGCGACTTTCAGGTGTTGCAACCGACATAGTCGACAAAAACAGCCCCTCGACATTTCATATCGAGGGGCTGTGAAATATGACTGCCAGTTTGCCCAGAATGCCAGGTGATTGCTGCGTCAGGCAGCAAGTGAATGTGAGACATGCTTGTCCGGCTGACCGAGCTTGAACTGGGCCTCTTTGGACTTGGTGAGTGACGCGGCCAGGTCGTCGAACTGGCGATACGTGGCCTTCAAATCGGAACCGACAATGAGCATGTCCGATTCGAGTTCGGAGATCTGGCTGACTGTGTTCACGATCTCAGTGCCGATCGACTCGATGAGTGTGATCACCGCGGCATCGTCACTCAGTCGAGACGATTCGATCTTGCCGCCGAGCTGAGCGAATCTGAGCGTCAACATGGCACGCTTGACGTTGGTGATGTCGGTCTCGAGTCGGCGCATGTCCTGAATGAGGCTGGTGACGGTCGGCCTGAGGCTCTCGCACATCTGCTCGATGCTGTACTGCAAGTCGCCCAGCATCGAACCGACCTGCTGGCGAGGGAACTTGCTCAGCACATCCTCCGGTGTCGCCTGCGCATCGGCGGATGCGCTACGGATCTTCCGGCTGAACGCGAGCATGGTCTCGGTCTGGAGACGGGTCGAGGCGAGACGGAAAACAGCGCTGCCGAGCGAGACTGAAGTCACCTCGATCTGATTCTGGAGCGAATCGGCGAGCGTGCTGATTGTCTGAGATGTTTCGCCGAGGTGCGAGGCGATGACGCTCAGGCATCGGCCGTGCTCGCCGAGGCGGGTTGCCTCGAGCGAGACGTTGATCGATGACATGCCGAGTGTGTCGGCGACGCGCATGATGGCTCGCGCGTTCTTGTTAAGGCTAGCCTGGAGTGCCAAGAGCGAGCTGACTCGCTCAAATGTCTTGCCGGCGATGTTGCACGAACGCTCGGCGTGGAGGACGGACAATGTTGCCGCGTCCGGCTTGCCGCGCATGACTTGGCTTGGTGAGAGCGCATTGAGCTCCCAGAGGTTGCACCGGTAGGTCTGGTGGATCTGTTCGTCGCGCGACCGCATCTCTTCTTCGAGCGCTGCGTACATGAATGCGTCGTAGCTCTCGAACCCGCTCTCCTTCAGCAGGGTGCCGAGCAGCTTGCTGGACTCGACGATGCACTGAGCGGTTGTCTTGCCTTCGTTCGCAAGGTTGTTCTCGCAGGCGAGCAGTTGGGGATAGATCTTGTGGGCTGCGTGGAAGAACTTGCTTGTCGGCTTGAGTCGCACGGAGAGGTAGCCGTCGGTCAGCGGCGAGACCAGCGCAAAGACGTTGTAGTACGAGCCGTCGGAGGCCATGTTTTTGACATACGCGCCAATCGGCTTGCCGTCTTTGATGTAATCCCAAAGGAGTTGGAACACGCACCTGGGCATCGCCGGGTGGCGGACCATGCTGTGCGGCTGGCCGAGCATGTCTGTCAGCGGGTACCGCGACATCTGCACGAAGACTTCGTCAGCCGAGCGGATGAAGCCCTTGTTGTCCGTCGTGGAGAAGATCAGGTCTTCTGCCTTAAACGGGACTTCGGTGTCGCGAGGCTGGACTTTCGTACGGGCCATGGATAATCCCCATTCGTGTGGTGATGGAGTGCTGGAGACACGAACTTGGTGGAGATATCGCTTCGATGGCGTTTCGGATTCAGAATCAGAACACAAATAGGTGTGCTATGACACCGGTATCTGGGATGACCCGGCCCCCCCGGATGCGAGGATTGACTGCACACGGCTGTGCACTTCGTCGACCGTAATCCGGGTCATGAGTTCACTGGCTACCTCGGTGTGTTTGAAGCTCTGCCATTCGCCCGGGCGTGCATGCTGAATAATGTCTCTGGACCTGCGGTATGGCCCGAAGATCAGCGGATGGGTTGCGCCGAGGAGCCCCACGAACGGGCGGTCGAATCCTACAGCCATATGCACAGCAGCGGAGTCGTTCGCGACTACGGCTTGGGCGCGTTCGATAATCGCGAGCATCTGCCCTGTCGTCGTGGAGCCCACGCGATCAATGATCGGCAACCCCAAAGACGCAAGTTCGAGCAGGGGCGTGCAGTAGGCCTCTTCGCCGGGAGCTCCGAGGACAACGAGCCTGTGGCCATCACCGGTCAGGCGTTGAGCGAGTTCGACGAAGCGTTCGATCGGCCAACGCTTGCCGGGCCAGATGCTGGTTGGCGCGATCGCGAGATAGGGTTTCTTGAGTTCGGCGTCCGCATTCACCCATTCTGCATCCGTCGGACGCGAATAGAGCCGCATGTCAGGGGTCGGCTCGGAGATACCGAGCGGTTTGAGCAGCGCCATCATGCGGTCGACGGTGTGCTGATCGGGCTCGGGCGGGACGCGGCGGTTCAGGCCGAGCCAGCCAAGTTCTCGCGCATCGGCGTGCCCGATCCTGGTTCTGGCTCCTGTCGAGAACGCAAAGAAGCCCGATCGAGCCAGACCTTGGGCGTCGATGACGATCTCATATTTCTCTTGTCGGAGTGATCGAAGGAAGCGGAGGATCGGTCGGAAATTCAATCGCTTCATCTGTGCGCCGAGCGCCTTCCGGTCGAACGGGATGATCCGGCTCACGGCGGGATGCGCTTCGATGACCTGGGCATACGGCGCGTTCACGAGCCAGTGGATCTCGCTGTTCGGGCGGTGCTTCTTGATCGCGGCTGCGATCGGGACGGAGCGGCAGACGTCGCCGAGGGCGCTTGGGCGGATGATCAGGATGCGCTCGGGTTTGTCCACAGGCACAACCTTATCGCCCCGGGTCATGGCGTGTAGGATGGGGCATGCGCTGGATCGCAGTTCTTGTTGGCCTACTGACCGGCACCGCCCAGGGGCAGGACCTCCTCCCGATTCTGAGTGTTCGTCTCGCACAGAATGAGAGCCAGCGATCGAGGTTGGTTGAACTCATCGGTCGAATCACATCGGACTCGTCGAAGAGCCTGGAGATCGACATCGATGAGATCACAGGAGAGTACATCGTCGGGGCCACGCTGGAGCCGGCAAGCCGCAGTGCCGAGATTCAGGTGAGCGTGAATGCGTGGCGTTCCGTCGACCCGGACGCTTTCGAACCCGGTCCGATGAATGCCCTTCTCGGGGCGTTCGGGCTCGCTGATGCGAGGACGATTCGGGTGCATATAGACGAGTCGGGTGACCGACTGGTTGCTCGGTGGGATCGACGCCGGGACGATCCCGCGACGACTCCCGTTCATGAAACTGAGCTGGCGATCAGGTTGGTAGACGAAAGTGCTGTCGAGCATTGGCGCGTCGAAGGTCTGGGTGTCGGACGATTCATCGTCGGGGCGTTGCGGGCGGGGCTGGCAATCGAAGAAGGCGAGCGATCGCCGAGCGACCGGGCCTTTGCCGAAGGCTGGCTTCGGAGCCGGAGCACGCTCCTGAATTCTCTTGAGCGAGCGAGCGTGGGCACCGAGGTCGTGATCACGCAAGACCTGCACTCGGCGTTTGTGTTCCGGTTCGACCCGGCGATCAAGGTCGAGTCGCTCGGGCGTGCTTCGCTTCGGATCGTGCCGAATGGGATTCCGCCGGTGATGATCCGGGACAGAGCCTTGGCCCCGGAGTTTGCGGTTGCGCAAGCCGAAAGCGGAGCGGTCGTGGTGATCGCGCCGACAAGGGCGGACCTTGACGGTGTACTTGACGCTCTCGATCTCGAGGCGATCTCAGGTGGCGATGGCCCGTGAGGCCTCTTCGATCGTCGTGACGCCCTGGCGGACTTTCTCGAAGGCGTCGTGGCGGAGCGTGTAGAGATTGCTTTCTTTCGCAGCTTCGGCGGCGATCTGCGGCGCGCTCTTGCGGGCCATGACGAGCTCGCGGGTGTGGTCGCTCATGCGCAGGATCTCGTACACACCGATTCGTCCAATGTACCCGCGATGCAGGCACGCCTTGCACGAGCCGGGCTGGAAGAGTGTGTCGGTTCTTGACGGTTTGAAGTCTTTGGGCAGCTCGATCGCCTTGTGCTCAACAGGTGTCTTGCACTCCGGGCAGAGCCGGCGGACGAGGCGCTGGGCGAGCACGCCCTCGACGGAGGACGAGACAAGGAAGGGCTCGACGCCCATGTCGAGCAGACGCGTGATCGAGCCGGGCGCGTCGTTGGTGTGCAGGGTCGAGAAGACGAGGTGACCCGTGAGGGATGCCTGGACCGCGGTCTCGGCGGTCTCGAGGTCTCGGATTTCGCCGATCATGACGACGTCGGGGTCGTGACGCAGGATCGCACGCAAGCCCGCAGCAAATGTCAGTCCGACCTTGTGATTCACTTGGATCTGGTTGACACCTGCGACCTGGTACTCGACGGGATCCTCGACGGTGATGGCCTTGATCGATTCGCTGACGATCTGGTTGAGCGAGGCGTAGAGGGTGGTGGACTTACCCGAGCCGGTGGGACCGGTGACGAGCAGGATGCCGTGGGGGCGATCGATGAGCTGACGCCATGGTGTTTCGACGGGCTCGGGCATACCGAGCTGGTCGAGCGTCATCTGGACCGCGGACTTGCTGAGCACACGCAGCACGAGGCCCTCGCCGAAGACCATGGGGATGACGCTGACGCGGAGGTCGAACTCTTCTATGCCCTTGCCGTCGACGCGGTGCTTGAATGTGATGCGTCCGTCCTGGGGCTTTCGCTTCTCGGCGATGTTGAGGCTCGCCATGATTTTGAGCCTGCTCACGATCGCGGGTGCGAAACGATGGACAGTGGTGGGGAGGTTGGCGCGGTGGAGGACGCCGTCGACGCGGTAGCGGACGACGAGCTCGCCCTCGTAGGGCTCGATGTGGACGTCCGTCGCGCGGACGGCGAGCGCTTCGCCCAGGATGTCGTTGACGAGGCGGATGACGCTGGCTTCCTGGGCCTGCTCGAGTTCGTCGTCGCCGGCGGAATCGGAGATGATGTCTTCGAGGTCGCCCGACATGGCGTCGAGCGTGTCGCCCGCGACGCCGTAGTGAGCGCGGATGAACGAGCGAAGATCCTCGTCGTCGGCGAGGACGAGCTCGATCGCGCACCCCGAGTGCATCGAGAGCTCGTCGTGGATGACGAGCTGGAACGGGTCGCTTGTGGCGACTGTCAGCGTGTCCTCGTGTCGCGCGATGGGCACGCAGTGGTGGCGGAAGACGAGCTTGGCGGGGAGTGATTCGAGGACGTCCTGCCGGACGACGACGTCGGATAGGTCGACCACGTCGAGGCGGAGTTGCTCACCCACGGCCCTGAGGATCTGCGAGCGATCGACCACGCCCATGCGCATGAGCACGCGGTCGAGGCGCTCGCCCGAGCGGGCCTGCTCCTGGATGGCGTCGTCGAGTTGCTGACGCGTGATCAGCTCGCGGTCGAGCAGAACGGTTCCGATCCCCATGCGGTGATTGTACCGAACACGGGGCCCAAGTTGGCGGGCACTCGCAAAGAGATCACGGGGCGGGGTAGGTGCATGAGGTCTTGGGGGTTTCCCAGACCGTGACGCTGGCCAGGGCTGGGTTTCCGGACCCTGTGGCGATCGCCGGGGCGAGCAGGTCGTAGCAGACCCGGGCGATGTTCTCGACAGAGGGGTTCAGGCCGGTCGCGGTGGCGAACTCGGTGGTGTCGAGGTTGAGGTGCTTGTGATCGAACCGCTGGATGATGGTCTCGTCGACGATGGCTTCGAGTTCGGCGGCGTGCATGGCGTGTTCGGAGAGTGGTTTCTCCACGCAGACTTCGAGCTCGTAGTTGTGGCCGTGGCCCGAGGGGTTGTTGCACTTGCCGAAGACCTCGCGGTTCTCATCCGGGGACATGGCGGGGACGTTGAGTCTGTGCGCCGCGGCGAACTCAAACCTCTGGCGCATGAGAACGGTCTTGGTGTCGTTCATCCGGTACTCCAGGCTGAAGGTCGGGGAGAGATTCCAGCGCAGCGCGGTCAGTCGGACTTCGAGCGCGTCGGCGAGCGATATTGCGAGTTCGGGGAGCAACTCAGAGGGCTCGCGCGAGGTATCCGAGGTGAGTTGATGGTGTACGCGAGGGAGGACGTTTGTACGAACGGCCTGGTCGATGTGCTTGATGTTGACGAGGTAGCCGGTCGCGGGATCGGGCTCGCCCGCGCAGCAGACCTCGAACTCGTAATAGGTGCCGAGCCCCCGCATCGCGGGCTGGCCCGCGTGGCCGTTCGGGCCCGTGGGGAGTTCGTCGGGGTGTCCCCCTCCGAGATTGGCACGAACTGTGCGCCGAAGCACTACCATTGCTGGTATCGTATCTCTGAGTGGTGAGCTTCCGGAGGTCAGGTCGATGAACGCGATGAAATGGGTTGGAATCGTGGTAGCCGCGGGCATGCTCGCCGGGTGCTCGGGTGAGTCGGGCCAAGATACTGGTTCGGAGAATCACGCGGGTCATGATCACTCAGATCACGACCATTCGACCCACGATCACGATGCCGGGGCAAACCAAGAGCGCACCGAGTCCCAAACCGAGGAGGCAGCCTTGAGCGACGCGTACGTGCTCGATCACACCGCGAGCCGAATCACGGGTGAGGAAGAAGACCTGTCCAAGTACAAGGGGCAGGTGGTGATGATCGTGAACGTCGCGAGCAAGTGCGGGTTCACGAACCAGTACGAGCCGCTCGAGAAGCTGTACTCGGAGCGCAAGGGTGACGGCTTTGTGGTGCTCGGTTTCCCGGCTAACAACTTCAAGGAGCAGGAGCCGGGCTCGAACGAAGAGATCGCCGAGTTCTGCCAGTCGACCTACGGCGTGGACTTCCCGATGTTCTCCAAGATCGACGTGATCGGGGAGGATACTCATCCTCTCTATAAAGACTTGGTCGCGCAGCCCGAGCCGATCGGCGGGGATCCGGAGTGGAACTTCACAAAGTTCCTCCTGAACCGCAAGGGCGAGGTGGTGTACCGGTTCGATACACGGACGCCGCCGGACGATCCGAAGGTGATCGCGGCGATCGACGAGTTGCTCGCGCAGGACGCCGGCTGATCGGGCTACCGTGGGTGCGTATCGCTACACAGCTTTCGACACGGCCGGCAAGCGTGTGCGCGGTTCATTGGAGAGCGCATCCGCACGGACCGCGGCGCTCGAACTCGAACGCAAAGGCCTGACGCCGATCCAGGTCGACGAGCAGGCCGCGGTGCAGCGGCGCACGGGTGTTCGTCTTCCGGTGCGCAAGCTGGCGATGACGTATCAGCAGCTTTCGGATCTCCAGCGAGCTGGGGTGCCTTTGCTCCGGGCGCTTCGGATCGTCGGCAAGCAGAAATCATCGCCCAAAATCGCTGGTGTGTTCGATCAGCTCGCCGACGAGGTGGCCGACGGCGTTGAGCTGTCGACGGCGATGGGCAATAGGCCAGACACGTTCGCCTCAGCACACGTCGCGCTCATTCGTGCGGGAGAGAAGGCGGGTATTCTCGAATCCGTGCTTTCTCGGTTGTCGTCCATGCTTGCCGCGCAGGCCGAGCTCCGTGCAAAGGTGATGGGGAGTCTGATCTATCCGTCCGTGCTCGCGGGATTTGGCGTGCTGATCCTGATTGTCGTGTTCACGGCCTTTGTGCCGAGGTTTCGACCGCTGTTTGCGAGGCTTGAGGGTGACCTGCCGCCATTGACCGGTTTCGTCTTCTTCGTGAGCGATCTGATGGGTCGGTACATCGGGGCGACGGTCGTCGGTGTGGTTGTTGTGGGGGTTGGTATTGCGATGCTTCGCCGTCAGGAGAAAGTCCGTCAGTGGGCCGCCGAGACACAGCTCAAGCTCCCAGTTGTCGGGCGCCTTGTGAAGACGCTGTCGGCGGCGAGGTTCTGCCGACTCTTGGGCACCCTTCTCGACAACGGTGTTCCGATGATCGGGGCCATGCAGATTGCCAGGCAGGCTGCGGGGCACCCGGTGATGGCGAGGGCCATCGACGTTGCGATCGAGTCTGTCCGAGGGGGCGGGAGCATCACCGACCCCATGTCGGAGAGTGGGCTTTTTGATCAAGACGTGGTCGAGATGATCGCGGTGGCCGAAACTGCCAACAACCTTGGTGAAGTCCTTGTCACCATTGCTGAGACGATTGACAAGCGTGTGGACCGGTTGCTCACGACTTCTGTTCGGCTTCTGGAACCTCTGCTCTTGGTGCTGATCGCGGTGGCGGTCGTGGTTGTTGCTGCGGCACTTCTCTTGCCGATGGCAGAACTGAGTTCGGGGCTCTGAACGTCGGGCCGCGAACTTGCGGGTTTTCCCTGTTGATGGGGGAGCCAGAAGTATGCTAGTCTTTACAAACCGGCGATCGCCGGCAGTCCTATCCCAGGGGGATCGATCCATGCGTACCGGGTATCGCCGTCATCGTGCAGTCCGCCGTGGCTTCACCCTCATCGAGATCATGATCGTGATCGCGATCATCTTGGCTCTGGCTTCGCTCATCGGGCTTGCGGTATTCAGCCGTTATGGGGAGGCTCAGCAGAACATTACGAAGATCCAGATGAAGAACATCGAGGACGCTCTTGAGAGCTTCCGTCTCACGTACAACCGCTACCCAACCGACGACGAGGGACTCAGTGTCCTGTGGTCTTCGTCGAACCTCGAGAACCCCGAGGACGAGGACAAGTGGACGAGTTTCATGACGGACCCGATCACTGCTGACCAGTGGGGCAGCGAGTGGGGATACCGACAAATCAGTGAATACGGCGATGAGTCCAAGTACGACCTCTGGTCGTACGGCCCCGACAAGGAAGAGGGTACCGAGGACGACATCACTTCCTGGTCTGAGTCCGAAGACGGCGAAGGCACGTTCGACTTTGAATCGCCGTCGTCCGGCGGCTGATCGGAGCGTTTGACATGACGGCCGGCGGGCGCGCCATCACGCTGATCGAATTGCTGATCGTTCTGGCAATTGCGCTGGCGATCGGTGCGATCTCTTTCGGCGGCGCACTGCGTTGGTCGGATGCTGAACGGCTGGCGTCGGTGCAGCAGGGACTCTCTTCGGCGGCGCTCGAAGCCAGGTCGCTCGCCCTTCAACTTCAGCAGCCGATCGATCTGGTCTTGGATCGCAGCGCAAAGGGTGCGATACGCGTTGGTGTTCTATTCACGTCCGACGAGGGCATCGGGGAGGTCGCGTCGTTCGACACCCCTGCACTCGAGGAATCACCGCAGAAACTTCGCGTGTTGTACGAGCTGCCCGAAGATTTCTTGATCGATACGGAATTGTCCGCGGAAGATGAGTCCGGCAGTGGACATCGTTTGGCGATCTTGCGCGTCATGCCTGACGGGACGAGTTTGATGCAGGATAGCAACTGGACCCTCATGCAGGGCGAGTCGGTCTATGCGCCCGAGATCGAAACCTGGACAGCTCGACTTACTTTCACACCCGTGGACACAAGCGATGACCCGGACGAGATATCAGGGCTTTCTCAGACCGAGCTGCTGGATGGCAATGAGGATGAGCGGCCATGAATCGCCGGGGATTCATGCTGCTGGAGATATTGCTCGCGGCCACCGCTGCGACCTTGGTGGCGATCGCAGGGTTTGCGCTGCTTGATCGAGTTCGAAGCCGAGTCGTGCAGGCGAGTGAGCGTGTCGAGATGTCCGATCTGGCTTGCTCGGCGCTTGCGATGATGGAGGCGGGGCTGGTCTCGCCCGAGAATCTGCACGGCTCGCTGCACCGCGGCGTGATCTCGCTCGAAAGTGTCGAGGCAGGCGTGATGGTGCGTGATCCGAAGTACAGGCTCGAGATCGACTCGACGCCCAGCGCGTGGTCGGGGCTGGTGCAGGTCGATGTATCGGTGTTTGCGCCCGAGGGTGACAGCGTGCTCTACACGGTTTCGCAGCTCATTCCTACTCGTGGGAGTGTGGAGTGATGCGGCGATCGTTCACGCTCATCGAGATGATGATCGCATTGGCACTCATCATGGCGCTTGTGTTGATCTTATTGCCGGCGACAAACCGGATAATGTCAAGCACAACCGCGGCATCGGACCGCAATCACAGGCTCGCTCAGATTGCTTTGCTTTCAGACGTTCTCGACCGAGCGATGCTGACTTCGGTCGCGCAGGACGCGTCGGGTCGGCTTGGCTTCGTAGGGAACACGACGTCGCTCCAGGTGTCGAGTGCGGGTGTTTCGATGTTGCCGCGGAGCGAGGGTCAACCCGATGACATTCAGAGCATCGTGGTTGCATTCGAGGGGGACGCGATCACTCTGCGACAAGATCGCGGTAGCCGTAAACGGCTGCTCGATGGAGTGAAGTCTTGCCGCATCGAATACAGCACGGGCGATGGTTGGACAGAGGACTTCGATGGCGCCTCCGGGCTTCCCAGAGCAGTCGCTGTTTCTGTCTGGTTCGCTCCGGATCAATTCGATGAACCGGATGACGTTCCGGCACTGAGCAATGAAATTGCTGCGATCGAAGAGATTGACAGCGAGCGTGACCCCGACTGGCGACGTGTATTCGCGGTGTTCGACCCCAGTGTGGGTGGGGAGGCGAGCGAATGATGCGCCGGGCGGTCGTGCTCATCGCGGTGCTGCTGGTGACGGTAGCGATGGCTGCGTCGCTTACGGCGATGCTTTCGGGTGTGCGTGGGCAGAGCGACGCAGTATTCGCGGTGGTGACACGCCACGAGCAGCGATTGGCGGCACGCTCCGCGGCGTACGCGATCGCGGCGGAGATGGGGGCATCACGAGACCGCGTGCTTGGGGGCGAGATGCCCGGGCTGTCGTCCAGTGCGAGCGTGATCCGGCGCGAGAACGCAGATGGGTGGGGCTGGTCGCTCGTTGAACGTGAAGACGGCGAGCCCGTGCTTGAGGCAATGTCCGGGCGCATCGACGCGAACCACGCGTCCGATGAGGTTGTAGTTGCTTTGCTTTCGGACGACTCAAAGAGCGTGCTGGACGCGAGGCCGTTGCGTACGCCAGGGGCGTTGCGAGCGGTGTTGCCTGCATCGAAAGAGGATGTTGATTCGGCAGATCGTACGGCGTTGATGACACTGATCAGTGTCGATCCGCAGGTGCGCAGCGGTGTGGGCGGGCCCGCAGGCTCGCGTGGCGCGAAGCGGATTGGGATGGAATCCGGTGAGCCTGTCTCGGCGGGTTTGTCGAATGAAGGATCGGCTCTCTTCGCTGCTATCAGCGATGGGACCTTTCGTCCATCCTCGCTCGGGCATGTGCTTCGCGAGGCGGATGCGAGAGGAGTGCCCGAGGAAGATTGGGATCTGTTGCTGGATTCGGTGTATGTCGGAAGCGACAAGCCGCGACAAGGGCTCGTGGATCTGAACCATGCGAACCTTGATGTGCTTGCGGCGCTGCCGGGATTCGATCGGACGATCGCTGGAGAGATCGTCGATCGGCGCGAGTCGGTTTCTCTCGAAGACCGAGCGGGATTGACCTGGCCGGTGCGTGAAGGTGTGATCGAATTGGGTGCGTACGCCGACGTCGTGGATCTGCTGACGGTGCGATCGATGCAGATAGGTGTGCGGTTCCGTGTGGAGCATGAACGAGCGGAGCTAGGCGTGAACGACGAGTTCAACGCGCCGGTGCTCGAGGACGGTGCGCCGGCGCTGGAGTTCTACGGCATCGTGGATCTCGCGGGTGAGTCGCCGAGGTTTGTGTACCTGCGGGACGTGACGTACGAGCGTTGGCAGGGCAATGTGCAAGCGGCCGACGAAGAGAGCGGAATTTCGACTGATGCAATCGACCCATTTGCGACTGAAGCGGAACCGTTTGAGGATGAGTTCGATGATCAGCCCGTGAGTGGTGACGCACCTGGGGTGGAGTCGGATGAGCCGGAGCCCGAGTCGCAGGAGGCGCCGGGCGCGTGGGGGCGGTTTGTCGCAGGGAGGGGCGTGTGATGCGGTACGCGAGCGTTGTGGAGCTTCGGCGGAATCGGCTCGTCGCGGCCTGGGGCGGGAAGCGCCCGGGCTGGATCGACGAGGCGATCCCGGAGGAGCTCGACGAGCAGGCCCGGGGCGAATGGCTGAAGGCCGCGTTCAAGGACAGCGGGATGCCTGCCGGGAAGGTGCTGCTGGTCTTGCCGAGGCGTGAGGCGGTCTTGCTTCAGCTCGAGATCGAGGCGCCCGAGGGCGCGAGCACCGCGGACCTGCACGGCATGGCGCGCGTGAGACTCGGGACGCAGTCCACCATCGATGCGCACAAGAGCGTGATGGACGTGGTGCACACCGCTGGCAAGAGCTACACGGTGTGCGCGGTGCCCGGCGATGTCGCCGACCGCACGCGCGACGAGCTGAAATCGTCGGGGCGATCGATCGCTGGGATGACGACGCGCTCGGCCGGGCACGGCGTGATGGCTGGCGGCGAGGGTGTGCAACTCGTGATCGTCGCCGGCGAGCGCGAGGTCGAGCTCGCGGTTGTGCGCGAGGGCGTGCCGATCATGACGCGCCAGCTCAACCGCAACGGCGACATGGAGAACGATGCGGCGAAGATTGTCTCTGAGGCGCACCGCGCCGAGACCAGCACGCGCATGCTCGGCGGTATGGAGTCGATCAGCCGGATCGTGCTCCACGCCGACGGACCGATCGGGCCGGAGTTGTCGGGGCTGATCACTCGTGAGCTTGCGGTCCCGCTTGTGAAGTTCGAGCCCCCGGTCCTGGGCATGCCCGCCGAACTCTGCCCGCTGATGGCGATCGCCAGAGCGGGCGAGTCGCCGGTGCTGCTTTTGCGTCGGGTGATGCCCGCGAGGGGGCTGGAGGTGCCGGCCGTGCGTATCGGGCTGGGGCTGGCGGCGCTGGCGGCGATCGTGCTGATCGGGGCGGTTCTCTTCTTCTCTGGTCAGAAGTCGGCGCTCCGAAAGCGGGTCACAACGCTTCGTAATGAGCTCGTGCAGCTCCAATCCAAGAACCGTGAGCACCAGCGCGAGGAGGCGAGGCTGATTCATCTCCAGAGCTGGATCGGCCAGGAACCCAAGTGGACGGGCGAGATCGCGTCGCTGACGGAGATCCTGCCGGAGCGGGGCGTGGTCGTCGATCGTCTGATCGGGACGGAGGCCAGGGAGGTCTCATTCTCGGCGCAGCGTTCCGGGCAGGGGCGTCGGTACGAGGGCGGCAAGTGGAGCAGCACGTCGCTCACCGAATTCGACATGCACGCGAGCGTTGATGATCGCCACTTGGTGCAGGATCTGCGCCAGCGTCTGATCGATGACCCGCGCTTCGATGTCGAGTCGAAGGGGCCCGAGCTTCCGGATCGTTTGGTGTTCCGCGTGACGGTGACACCCGAACAGAGCGAACTGCAAGATGCAAAGTCTGAGGAGCAACCGCGATGAAGAAGTGGGTGCTCATCGGTATCGGTGCGGCGGCCGCGTTGCTCGTCGTGTTCGCGGGATATCGGTCGGTGTACGCCAGGCCCATGGCGGAGATGCGCGAGACGCTCAAGAGCTGGCACAAGGGCAAGGACCAGATGCAGCGCAGCCTGGGTGACGCCACCAAGGTGAAGACGCAGCTGGCTTCGATTGAAGCCACGACACTCGGGCCGACGGGCGAGCTCGCGGAGCATCGGCTTCGATCGCTCCTCACAGACCTCTGCGGACAGGGCGGGCTTCAGGAGTTTGTGATCGCGTGCCGCGAGCCGAAGGCCGTGGGCAATCCGGCGGCGGACGAGAACCCGGTTGAGTTCAACCGTGAGATGCGCAGGCAGGCGGACTTCCTGGCGATCGAAACGACGGTGACCGGTCGTGGCTCGCTCGATGCGTGCATGCACACGGTTGCGCTGCTCGAAGCGCAGCCTTGGCTGCACCGCGTGTCGGGCGTGTCGATCCAGCCGAGAGGGAAAGAACGCACCGAGTTTGATCTCTCGGCGCAGGTCGTCACGATCGTGATGCCCGACCTTGCAACCGACGCAACGGGCGAGACCGCGCAGGTTGTGCCCGTTGATCAGAGTCAGTGGGCGGCGGTGACGTCGCGCAACCCGTTCATCGCGGTGCCGCCACCACCCGAGCCGGTGGTTGAGGTCGCGCAGCAGGCGCCGCCTGCGCCGCCCAAGCCGAAGCCCAAGCCTTTGGACGACTGGGTCGTGACGGGCGTGATGCGTACCTCGGGCGGGGGTGAGGCGATCCTCAGCAACCGTAAAACGGGCGAGAGCCGGGTGCTCCTGCCGGGCGGTGAAGTGATGGGTATGAAGGTCTCGTCGATTCTGGTCGGCGAGATCGTGATGATGGAAGGTGAGTCAGGGTATCGAGTTGCGCTCGGTCGGTCGCTCGCTGAACGCGAGCCGCTGATCGAGTAGACTTGTGTACCACAAGGAAGTGACGCCGCGCGGAGCGTGGCGAGACAGGAGCGGGCGGAGATGCCAAGCAGTGCCATTCGGACCCTTCTCTGGGTTCTGAGCGCGTGTGCCACGGTCGGCACGGTCGGGGGAATGACGTTCTGGTCGTCGCCCGCTTTTGCGCAGGATGAACAAACCGGTGAGCACGAGCCCAGGATCGGGTTCGCCTTCAAGAACGCGCCCTTCGATCAGGTGCTCGACTTCTTCTCGAGGCAGTCGGGTGTGCCGATCATCTTCGAGGCCGATGCGCCGGCGGGGACGCTGACGTTTGTCTCGGCGAACGAGTACACGCTCGACGCGGGCATCAGCGTGCTCAACATGACGCTGCGCCGGCACGACCGGTACCTGCGCCACGAGGGCGACTTCCTCTACCTTTCGACGTTGCCCGAGGCAGCCAAGCGCGCCGGTGAATCGTTCGGTGCAGAGTTGCCCGAGGGCATCACGCCCGATCAGATCGTGACGGTGACGATCCCGCTCAGTAACGCTAACGCTGCGCTCGTCGCGGAACAGATCAAGCCATTGCTTGATCCTTACGGTTCGGTCACCCCTGTGCCCGAACAGAACATCGTGATCGTGGTCGAGACCGCCGCTCAGGTCGAACGCATCTCGCAGGTCATTCAGACGATCGATGAGCGCAAGCCGGTCGACTCCTCGTACAAGCTCTTCCCGCTCCACAACGCGCAGGCCGAGGCCGTGGTCAACGCGCTCAAGGGTCTCGTCGGTACGCGTGTGCAGCGCATCATCATCGACAAGGACGGGAAGCAGAGCGTCGTTGAAGAGATGGATGTCGGGGGCTTGAGCATTCAGCCCGACAAGCGCACCAACGCTGTGATCGTGGTCGGCCCTGCGTCGCGCATCGAAACGGTAGAAGAGCTGATTGCTCTGCTTGACGCCGACGAAGCAGGTGCAGTCGGTGGTCGTCGATTAGTTACGCTTCCCCTGCGCACTGTCACACCGAAGATTGCGTCCGAACGCATCACCCAGCTCTTTGCGGGTGTCGATCAGGCCAAGCGTCCGACCGTGGTGCCGCTTGATGAGTCCGGCAAGATCGCGGTGGTGGGCTCCGAGGATCAGCTCGTCCAGGTGACGGCTCTCGTCGACGAACTCGATCCGAAGCGGGGCGATGCGGGCCAGGACGACGACGAGGTCGCGCGTGTCATCGCGCTCGAGCACCTCTCGGCCCAGTCGGCGAACACGGTCGTTTCGAGGCTCCTGACCCCCCGCCAGCAAGCGGTGATCCGCGTCGTCGCCGGAAACGACGGGCGATCGCTCGTGGTTGCGGGTCCGGGTGAGGAGATCGCCCGGTTCGAGAAGCTGCTGGCGGGCATCGACCGCCCGGCCTCGGGCTCGCGTGAGGTGCGTGTCATTCGGATCGACGCAGCAGACCCGGCCGCGGTCTTTGCGAGCACGGACAACCTCTATACATCGTCCCACGACGATCCCTCGAAGCTGGAGCGTTCGCTCGACGAGGCCTCAGCAGCGGTGACGCTCATCGGCGCCCGCGCGGACATTGACGAGTACGTTCGTCTGCTGGGCGAGGCTCAGAAAGCCGTGGGGCTGGCGACGCAGACCAAGACCTACGACGTGACGAACGAGTCGCCCGAGCAGCTCGCGTCGCGGCTCGGGCGGATCGTCTCGCTCGTGCTCGGGAACCAGGGGCCTCAGCCGACGATCCAGGCGATCCCGGAGCTCGACCAGGTGATCGTGCGGGCCCAGCCGGCGCAGTTCCAGCTTATAGATAGTCTGATCGCCCAGATCACCGAGAAGTCGTCGAGCGAGGTGCAGGTGGAGGTGATCCGTCTGCACTCGGCCGACGCGCAGGGATTGATCGAGCGGGCCAAATCGATGGCGCAGTTTGCGAACCCGGACCTCCCGGGCGCGACGGTGCAGCACGATGAGACCTCGGGCAATCTGATCGTGACGGGCAGCGCCGAGTCGGTGGCGGCGTTCGGCGAGGGGCTCAAGCAGGCGCAGTCATTGACCGCGCCTGTGCGCACGACGCGAGTGATCGATGTCCAGCGGGCGAACGCCGCGGATCTTGTCGCGCCTCTGCGCGAGTTCCTGGCGAGCGCTGACCCGATCGATCCGGGGCGCCGCGTGCCCGAGCCGACGATCTCGGTGGTCGAGCGGACGAACAGCTTGCTCGTCGTCGCCGAGCCTGCGCAGCACGAGATCATCGCGGATCATGTGCGTCGGCTTGATGTGCTCGAGCAGACGGATCTTCCGCCGCTGCGTCTGCTCCAGCTTCGGACCGCCGAGGCGCAGTCGATCGCGTCGATGCTGACCGAGCAGTACCGCCAGCGTCCGCAGACCGAACGCACGGCCAAGCCCGTCGAGGTCCGAGCGGATGCCGCGACCAACACGCTCATCATCGCGGCCCACGAGGATCTCTTCCAGGACATCAAGGCGTTCGTTGAGGATCTCAACACGACGCAGGCCGACGGCCCCGAACGCGTCACCAAGCTCTTCCCACTGCGTGTCGCACGGGCGGCCGATGTCGCGATCGCAATGGACAGGCTCTACCCCGAGCCGCCGATTCCGCTCGACCGTCGCGGCGTGCCGATGCCCTGGCTCCGCGAGCCAAAGCAGGTGACGGTCTCGGCGGAAGAGAACAGCAACTCGCTCATTATCGATGCACCAGCCGACCGGATGGAGTCGCTGACTGAGCTTGCCGAGCAGCTTGATCGTGTTCAGGTGCCCGCGGCCGCCGAATTGCGCACGTACCGCGTCGAGAACGCGGACTTGCAAGTTATTGCGCAGGCGCTGACCGGCCTTGCCAACCGCGGCATCCTGAGCTCGCCCGCGCAGGCGGGGCGTCAGGCGGTACAGGTGCTCATCGAGACCGAGCCGCGCAGCAAAACGCTGATCGTTGCCGGCGACGATGTCACTTTCCAGAAGGTTGAGCAGATGCTCGCGGATCTGTCGGCGGTGCCCGTCGAGCGTGAGCTGCGAGTGGTTCCGATCGTGGGGCAGCTCGCATCCGATATCGCACGCCGTGCGCAGCAGATCTACGAAACGCAGACCAAAACGCTCCCCGACGCCAAGCCCGTCGAGATTCAAGTCGACGAGGATTCGAACACGCTGGAGATCGTCGCCGAGACGGAGTCGATGGAACGGTTCCTGACGGTGCTCGACGAGCTGCAGAGTCAGACGGGGCCTGCGAGGCAGATCAGACTTGTGGAGTTGCGAACAGCCGCGGCGGCGGATGTTGCAGCGTTCCTTGAGGAGCTGCTGAGTTCGAGCGCCGCGATCAAGCAGCACGGCGGGCCGATGCCCACGTTCGAGTCGATCGACTCAACGAACTCGCTGCTGATCTCTGCGACGCACGAGGACTGGGCGGTCATCGACCCGCTTGTCATCTCGCTCGACACCGCCGAGGGCCAGGAGCGTCCGCCGCTTCGGATCATGCGTCTGCGTTCGACCGACGCGGTCGGCATCGCAACGGTGCTCCAGCAGTCGTTCGATCGCAGGCCGGCCGCCGAGCGAGCTCGCCTGCCCGTGGATATCCGCAGCGACTCGGCGACCAATACGCTCATCGTCTCGGCGCACCAGGATGTGATGCCCGAGATCGAGAGCCTCGTCGCGGATCTGAACGATGCTCAGGCAATCGACGGCGAGGGACGCGGCATCCAGATCTTCCCGCTCCGCGTCGCGAGGGCTGAGGAACTGGCTCGGACGATCGACCAGATGTACCCCGAGCCGCCTATGCCGGTCGACTCGCGGGGACGTCCGCGTCCGGACCTGCGTCAGCCCAAGGAGATTGTTGTTCGCGCGGACATGGCGACGAACTCGCTCATCGTCGATGCACCGTCGGCGAGGCTCGCCGGGTTCGAGCAGCTCGTGCGTGAACTCGACCGCGCAAAGGTGACCGAGGACGTCGAGGTTCGCACGTACGCGATCGAGCGGGCCGAGTTGGCCTCCGTGCAGGCGACGCTGCGCGAGCTTGCCGACCGCAGCGCCCTCGGCACGACCGGCCGCACGCCCGTGACAATCACGACCGAGGCCCGGGGCCGAACGCTCATCGTCAGCGGGCCCGTCGATATCTTCCCGCAGGTCGAGAAGCTCATCGAGGAGCTCGACGCCAAGCCCGACGTGCCCGATCGGGTGATGCGTCTCTATAGGCTTGAGTACGCACGCGCCGATCTCTTGGCCCCCATGCTCCGCGAGGCGTTGGCGGATCAGGTGCGCGAGGTGGTTGGATCGAACGCACAGGACCAGGAAGAGGTTCTCAACATCTCGGCCGACGCTCGCTCGAACACACTCATTATCTACGCACCCGAGATCGTCCAGCAGATCGCGGCCGAGCTTGTGCAGGCGCTCGACAGCGAGGCCTCGGCCTCGGCTCGGCACGTCGTTCGCGTGATCTCGCTCACCTTCGCCGATGCCAACTCGGTCGCGCCGACCATCACCGCAGCTGCCGGTGCAATGGAGATCCCCGCGACCGATCGCCCGCTCATCTCGGCGGTCCGTGGCGTGAACTCGATCGTGCTCTCCGGCGCGGCGTCCGATGTCGAGCGTCTGGTCGAACTCGTCGAGTCGCTCGATATCCGCCCGATCGATTCCGACTCGCCCGGCGTCGAGACGTTCAAGCTCGTGCATGCCTCGGCCGGCTCGATTGCGCAAACGGTTGAACGCCTTCTGGCGAACCAGCTCGAGACCGACCCGCGCGTGATGGCGGCTCGCCTGCGATATATGCGCGACGCGGCCCCGCCTGCGCCGACCGTGCGCGTCGAAGCGGACGACCGGACCAACTCGCTCATTGTGTCGGCCCCGATGGAGACGATCGAGCTTGCCAAGGCCATAGTCGAGCGTCTCGATCAACCGAGCGGTGAGCAGCCGACCATGATGACCTTCTCGCCCACACGGGCAGGGCCCGCCAGGCTCGCATTGGTCGTGCAGGGTGTGATCAATGAAACACGCACGCCCAATGTTCCCGTCGCGGAGTTGCACGTCGAGCCCGCCAGCGCGACGATCGTGGTGACGGGTCAGCCCGATGAGGTTGCCCGTGCTGTCAGCCTGCTCGCCGAGTTCGACGAGCGTGCGGTTGCGCTGCCCGAGACGTCGATGCGGATGGTCGAGCTCACGAACGCGTCGGCCGACTCGGTCGCTCGCACGCTGACCAGTGTGCTCGGTGATCGGACGCGCTGGCCCGAGGAACTCGTGCGAGCCGAGGAGGCTGGGCTCGCGGTTGCGAAGCCTTCATTTACCGCCGAGCCCGGCACGAACCGGATCCTGATGGTCGCGCCCGCTCCGCTTGAGGCTTTGGCGGTCGAGTTGATCGCATCGCTCGACCGCTCGGACGCGTCGACGGCCAAGGACACGCGCGTGTACAACCTGCGCCAGGGAGATGCGAAATCGGTCGCCAGCGCTGTCTCCGCATCGCTCGCGGCAGCGGGCAAGCCGGGGCAGTCGCCCGCGAGTGTGTCGGCCGAGCCCGTGAGCAACAGCGTGGTCGTGGTGGGGGACACGGAGCAGATCGATCTCGCCGAGTCGCTCATCGAGAACATGGACGAGGCCGTGGACACCGACGGCGTTTCGGTGCGAACGATCGTGCTTCGCAATGCCCGCGCCGAATCGCTTGCTCCGATCATCGACGAGATCGTCCGCCGCGAGGACGCTACTCAGATGCTCCCGAGTTGGATGATGGCGTCGTATCTAGCGCAGGGTGGCAATGTACGTCAGCCGGCGCGTGTGGTTGCAGAGCCGAGACTGAACGCGCTTGTCGTGACGGGGCCGGGCCCTGTTCTTGACCTTGCGGAGCAGGTGATCGCCGAACTCGATTCGCCCCAGCAGGCGACGGGCTCGCAACGCCCGGTGCGTGTGCTCACCGTTCGCAACGCCGACGCATCGAGCATTGCGAAGACGATCGACGCGGTGTTCGCGGAGGAGGCCTCGGCATCGACGCCGCCTGTGGTGCGTGTCGACACGGCCGCTAACGCGCTCGTGATCCGCGCGGACCTGGCGCAGCTCGAGCGTATCGATCGGCTGGTTTCGGAGCTCGATGATGCGGCGGTGCTGTCGAGCCGTCAGCTTCGGCGGATCAGCGTCGACCCTTCGCGCATGAACGCGGGCGAGCTTGCCGAGATTCTGCGCGGCATGATCCAGGAGAAGTCCGGCGCGAGTGTCGAGGTGCTCGACGCGACCAAGCTTGGGAATCCGGCGACCGGTGATGTGCCCGAGCGGGGCGCGTGGCTGGCGCCCTCGTCCGGTCACCCGCTGGAGATCATGGGTGAGGCGGTTGCGGGGCTTGTGATGGCGCAGGATCTCGCGGCCGCTATTCCCCAGCCCGAGGCAGCGCCTCAGCCCGAGGGGGGTGAGGCGGGGGACGAGCCCGAGGTTCTCATCACCGTCGATCCGACGACGAACTCGCTGATCGTGACGGGATCAACGCTGATGACGCAGCGCATCGCGGAGCTCGCCGACGAGATCCAGCGCATGGCTCCCGTTCAGCCCACACGGGCCCGTGTTGTCCGTTTGCCGGACGGTGTCGATCCGAACGCGGTCTACGTGGTGCTCTCCCGGACCGTTCAGCAGATCGGTATACGCAACGATCAGAACCCGGGCGGTTTCACGGCGCGTGTCGCAGCGGCTCCGGATGTTGCCGGCAACAGCGTGATCGTGTGGGCGAACGACACCGATTTCGCTTCGGTCGGTCCGCTCATCGCGGCGATGTCCGAGCCTGCCTCGATCGAGTCGCGCGTCGTGAAGGTGTACCCACTGAGCTCGGTGCGTTCGACACGCGCGCTCGCTGCGGTCCGAGATTTCATCTCGCCGTCGCCGAGCGGACGCCAGGCAAGGCGGATCCGGTCCGCGACCGTCGAGGTCGAGGGTGCCGATGGGAACACGATCCTCGCCGAACTCGATGCCTCGCAGATCAGCGTGAGTTCCGGCCCGGGTGACCGGTCATTGATCGTTTCGGCTCCGGGCTCGGTTTTACCAGTGATCGACCGTTTCATTGCGCTCATCGATCAGACGCCCGCCGAGGCGTACATGGGGATCCGCCGTTATGTGCTCGAAACGGCCGACGCCAGGGTTCTGGCGCAGTCGCTCACGCAGCTCTTCAATGCCCAGCGCCAGGTGAACCAGGATCTCCCGAATCCAGCGATCGTTCCGGATATCCGCAACAATACGTTGTTGGTCACGGCGACAACGGCGCAGCACGAGGAGATCGGTCAGCTCCTACCCACACTCGACACGGAGGTCGCTTCCGATGACGAGGTGCTCGAGATCTTCCGCCTCACCCAGAATCGCCCTTCCGCTGTTCGGCGGACACTCGACGATCTCATGCTGACCGATGATCCGGCGCTGCGCACGGCTGTTCGCATTAGCGCCGATGACGCGGTCGGCGTGCTCATGGTCCGCGCGCCCGAGGAGCAGCTCGCCGAGATCCGCAAGGTCATCACCGATCTTGATACCGCGAGTGCACAGGACTTGCCCGTGCACACGCTTACTGTCGAGCGAGCGGATGCGTCGCAGGTAGCCGCAGCGGTGGCAAGGTTCTTCACCGACCGCGATCGCGCCTCGAACCGCACGGGCGGACGGGCGGCTCCGAGTGTGGCGATCACGGCCGACAGCCGCAGCGGCTCGATCGTCGTCGCCGCCAGCGACGAGGACTTCGAGCAGATCAAGTCGCTGGTCGAGACCTTCGACGGCTCGCCCGAAGCCAAAGATCTGCTCTACCGGGTCTTCCGGCTTGAGCATGCCCGCGCGTCGGACCTCGGCGGCATCGTGCAGAGCATCTCATGGGAGCTCCAGTACGAGCGGATGTACGGCAACAACCAGCCGACCGGCAATCAGGATCGCTTGTACGTTGAGGCGAACGACCGGCTCAACGCGATCGTCGTGCTCGGATCGCCCGATCGCATGGAAACCATCGAGCGCGTGATTGCCGAGCTCGATGTCCCGACCGGCGAGATGGGTGAGATGGCCCTCAAGGCGGTCGTGCTCCAGAAATCGGACGCCAGCGCGGTCGCGCGGGTGATCCGCGAATCGACCGCCACGCCTGGCTGGCGGATCTGGCAGGGGCGTGATCCAGAAGCAGTCGTCGCCGAGGTCGATCGCACACGCAACGCGGTCTTGCTCATCGGCAAGCGTGATCGCGTCGAGCTCGCGGCGGGCTTCGTCGAAGAGATCGAACGCGCCGGCGGCGAGGGCGGCGATCAGGTCAGCACCATCAGGCTCGAGCACGCCAGCGCCGACAGGGCAGCGAACTCGATCAACCAGTTCTTCAGCTCACGGGCACGCGCTCAGGGCATCGCCACCACGGGAGTCACGGTCGTCGGGTCCGCCGACGGCAATGTGATCGTCGTCGCGGCCAACGAGACAGACACGGAACTCGTCAAGCAGCTCGTTTCGGATATCGATCAGCCGCAGATGGGCGAGGACCGTGAGATCCAGGTCTACACCCTTAAGAACGCGAACGTGTCTGAGACGTCGCGCACTGTGACGGCGATGTTCCCGGCAACACCGGGCCGCAGCGAGGATCGCGTGATTGTCACGCCTCAGACTCAGACGCGGTCGCTCATTATCTCGGCGCCCACGAAGCTCCAGGAGCCGATCGCCCAGCTCATCGACGAGCTCGACAGCCCGCCGACGGACGAGGACGCCCGCATCGTCACGGTGACGCTCGACACGGCGCTCGCCACCGACGTTGCCCGTTCCTTGCGTGAGGCCCTTCCCGAGAACGTGCAAGTGAAGGTGACGCCCGTCGAGCGCAGCAACTCGCTGCTCCTGACCGGTTCGGACGAGGCGATCAAACTGGTGATGCAAAGGATCGAGGAACTCGACGCTGAGCCCTCGCGGAACTTCATGGAGTTCCGCCGGGTGAGCATCAAGCACGCCGACGCGTACGAGGTTGCCAGCACGCTCCGCACGATCACACGGGCTCGCCCCGCGGGACCGGGCGGCGCTCGCCCGGGCGTGGACTACAACAGCGACGACAACACCGTCGCGATCAGCGCGTTCGCCGATGAACTCGATGAGCTGCTGAACATCATCGAGCAGCTCGATGCGCCCCGCGACACCGACCGCAAGACCGAGTTCGTGCCGCTTGAGTTCGCCAATGCGACACAGATCGCCGAGGCGCTCGATACCTTCTTCGGCCCGTACGCCATCGCGGCGACGACGCCCGGCGCCCGGCGTGTGACGATCGTGCCAGACGCCGCCTCCAACTCGCTTGTCATCAGCGCCGACAAGAGCGAGTGGGAGAGCATCATGAAGCTCCTGGCGACGCTCGACAACGAGAAGTATGACACCTCGCGGCAGCTCGCGGTCATCAAGCTCGAGTACGCCGACGCGAGCAGCGTGGCCGGCGCGCTCGACGAGGGCTTCAGGGCGACCGTGGATGCGCAGCTCCGTCGCGATCAGGCCCGCCAGCAGAACCGCCAGCAGAACGGACGCGACAGCAACCAGTCGAGCGCGCCGCCTGTGCTGATCCGCGCCGAGGATCTGCCGACGGTCTCGGCCGAGGCGGAGACCAACTCGCTCGTGGTCTTTGCGTCACGCAAGGATCTCGAACGCATCCGCAGCATCGTCGAGCAGATCGATCGGGCCGAGTTCGCGGAGTACCCGCAGGCGAGGATTATCCCCGTCTCCCAGGGACGCCCGAGTCAGATCGCACTCGCGGTGCGCGAGCTGTACGGGCGCCAGACGCAAGGCACGCAGAGCAAGCGGTCTGTGCTTGTCTTCGGTGACGACACCAGCGGCACGCTCATCGTTCGCTCGGACGACCGCACGTTTGTGCAGATCGAGGCGCTGGCGCAGGCAGTGCAGGAGCAGAGCGATCGCAGGGGTGTTAAGGTCCGTGTGCTTGCGCTTCAGAACGCGCCCGCCTCGCGCATCCGCACGGCTTTGATGGAGGCGTTCCAGCGCACCGCCGAGAGCCGGGGCGAGTCGCTCTCGATCCAGGCCGATCGCACGCGCAACGCGCTCGTGATCGCCAGCACCGAGGAACTCTACGAGGAGATCGCCGAGACCGCACGCGAGCTCGATGGCACGGTTGACGCCCAGCCCGAAGGCCAGCAGAATGATCTGCCGGGTGTGTTCGGCGGTCTGCAGATCGTGGACGTGCAGAACAACGACCCCGCCAGCATTATCCAGCTCCTGACCGAACTCGGTGTGACACGTCCGGTGGCGCCGGATCAGGCGAGCATTGTCGCAGACCCTGTGCAGCTGAGCCGACTCATGTCGCGACGGGCCATCGCGATCACGGGCAACCCCGCCGATGTGGATGCGGTCGTGAGGCTGATCCCGTCGCTCGACCGAGAGGCGATCGAACCTGCCCAGTCGGCGGCCATCATCCCGCTCGACATCGCCGACGCGACGGCCGTTGTGAACACACTCCGCGATATGCTCACGCCCGCGTCCGGCGCGGCGGGATCGAGCCCCGCCAAGGCCGCGGCCGAGCACCTGCGCCGCCTCAGCGTCGCCAATGGCGCCGAGGAACCGCTCCAGCTCGACCTGTCCGCGCCGCTCCGCATCATGGCCGACGCGACGACGAACTCCGTGATCGTGGCCTCGACCGAAGCGAATGTGAAGGGTGTGCGTGAGCTGGCAACGATGATGGATCGCCTGCCCGTGGGCGAGGCTGTCGTGATCCGCGTCTTCCCGCTCGAGAGCGCATCGGCCGACCGTGTGCGGACGATCATCGACGAGCTCTTCCGTCAGGGCGCTCAGCTCGGGAACGTTCCCGGCACGAACCGACGCACACAGCCGAGCACGACGACGGGCCAGGCGCTGCTCAACGAGCTTGCGATGAGCGTCGACGAGCGGAGCAACTCGCTGATTGTCGCGGGCAAGGAAGAGTCGGTGGCCCTCGTCGAGGTGCTCATAGGCGATCTCGACGGCGAGCAGGCCGCCAGTTGGGTCGAGCCAACGCTCGTCATGCTCGAGCACGCCGACCCGCGCGAGATGGCGGATCGATTGAACGCGGTCCTTGTGCGCGGGCTGACGGACACACCCGAGTCCGAGGCCCTGCGTCGCCAGGCCGGACGCATCCGCCTGGCGACGATGGGAGCCGAGGGCGAACAGGTCCGCAACGCCGACCTCTTCACCGCTGCGGGCACGCTGATCATCGAGCCGGAGCCCAACCTTCGGGCCCTGCTCGTCTTGGGCAGCCCGGCGAACGTCGAGGTTGTGCGAGGGCTGGCATCGATGATGGACGTCGAGGCCGCCTCGGCGTCCAACCGCGTGCGTCTCTTCCCGCTCGAGAACGCCGCAGCCGACCGCATCCTGAGCATCGTGACGAATCTCTTTAACGAGCGGGCGCGTCAGCCCTCGTTCCGCGAAGAAGATCGGATCATCGCGGCCGTCGATGCACGCACAAATACTCTGATCGTCACGACGAGCCCCGAGAGCTTCGAGGTGCTCGAGGCGCTTCTCGGCTCGCTCGACTCGGCCGACCCGAATTACGCGGTCGGGTTGCACGTCGTTCCGGTGCAGGGCGGCGACGCGATCCAGCTGGCGCCCAAGATCGAGCGGCTCATGCGAGAGCGTATCGCTGCGACACAGCGTTCGGGATCAGTGTCATCGCCGCTCGATTCGTTCTCGATCGAGCCCGAGGCGGCGACCAACAGTCTGATCATTGCCGCGAGCGATGAGAATCTGGTGCTCGTCAAGGAGCTCCTCGGCGCGCTCACGGGCGAGGAATCGCAGGCCCTGGCGCGCGGCTCGACGGTTGAAGTCATCGCACTCACGAGCACGCGTCCCGCCGACGCGGCCCAAGCCGTGACCGAGTTCTACGTGAACCCCGAAAACCAGCGACGCGGCCCGGGCTCGGTGGGCGTTATCGCGAACGAGCGGTTGAATGCACTTGTCGTCAGGGGCACTCCAGATGATATCGATGCCGTCCGCGAGCTCGTTGCTCGTATCGATACCGCGAGCCCGCTGGCCGTCCAGAATGTCCGACGCATCGAGCTCAAGACGGCCAACGCTTACGAGGTTGTGCAGTTGCTCGACGAGGTGCTCTCAGGCCGGGCCATTTCGGGAGCCAGAACACGCACCGGTCAGGCCGTAAAGTTGCGGTTCTATCGCCAGAAGCTCCTCGACGAGCTCGAAGAGAGCGATCGGTACACCGAGACCGAGATCGACGCGGTCGTTCGCGAGCAGGTGGCGCTCACGCCCGAGCTGCGAACGAATTCGGTGCTCGTTTCGGCTCCGCCGAACGTCATGGCGTTCATCGAGTCGATGATCTCCGATCTGGACACAACCGATGCGGGCACGCGCAAAATCGAGAAGTTCCGTCTCGTCAACGCCGACGCCCGTGCGATGGCCGACGTGCTCCGCAACCTCTTCAGCCTGCGTCAGAGCGGAAACAACAGCCTGTTCCTCGTCCCGACCTCGGGCGTGGATCCTGTGTCGCAACCCGACGATCAGCTCGCCGAGGGCCTTGGTTCTCAGTCACTGACTCCGGTGCCTGACGATCGTCAGCAGCTGGCAATCACAATCGATGCGCGCACAAATACGCTCATTGTTTCGGCGACCGAAGAGTACCTTGAACTTGTTCGTGAAGTCGTCGAAGAACTTGATTCGATTATCGCAACCGAGCGTGAGCAGATCGTGTTCGATCTCCAGTATGCCCAAGCCGAGACAGTCCAGAACACGCTCCAGCAGTACTTCCAGTCCGAGGCAGATCGCATCCGCGACATTCTCTCTCCCGGGCAAGGCGGTTCTCTGACTCGTCAGCTCGAACAAGAAGTCACCGTTGTGGGCGATCCAAAGAGCCAGAAGGTGCTCATCTCTGCTTCGCCGAGATACATCGACACGGTTCGATCGATCGTGCGTGAACTCGACGCCGCGCCGCCGCAGGTCATCATTCAGGTGCTTCTTGCCGAAGTCACACTCGATGACTCAGACCAGTGGGGCATTGCGGCCGACGCATTTGACGTGGGTGGAGACAACTATGACGTCGGATTCCTTGGAGCCGGCGCCTCGCTCGCGACGGCCCTCGGTGTTCCGAATCTTTCGGTGTCGTCGACCGATTTCAGCCTGCTTGTGCGTGCACTTCAGGCACAGGGCAAGCTCGAGATCCTCTCCAATCCACGGCTGACTGTAAACAACAACGAATCGGCATCGATCCAGGTCGGTGAGAATGTAGCCTTGCCCGACGAGGTCGAGACGCTCACCGACGGCCGCACACGTGCAAGCATCCGTCGCGAGGACGTCGGCGTTCTGCTCTCGGTGACGCCTTCGATCAGTTCGGATGGCTTTGTGAGGCTTGATATTCAGCCGGAAATCTCGGTCGTCAGCGAGCGCACGACGCAGATCTCCGAAGACTTCGAGGCGCCCATCATTAGCACACGAAAGGTGGACACGACTGTCACCGTTCGTGACGGACAGACCGTCGTCATTGGTGGACTCATCCAGACTACGCAGGAAGATCGTCGAACCAAGGTGCCACTCATCGGTGATATTCCGTTCCTCGGAATTCCGTTCCGTAGTCACGATATTAAGAATGTGCGCACGGAGTTGCTCGTCATCCTGACGCCCCAGGTCGTCGCCGGCGGGGTCAACGGCGGATCGCACCTGCTCGACATCGATGCCGAGCGCACGATCCGCAATTACAGCGATCCTGATGGACTCTACAAGCTTCTTGAGAATCATCGCCCGGCGCCGAATGAGCTTCCGAACACGATGCCGATCGATGCGAAAGAACCCGAAGCTGAAATCGAGATTGATACACAGTCAAACGAGTGACCCACCACATGCCCAACCGGCAATTTGTGTTTGCTTTCGTCTGCCTTACCACGTCCCTACTGTGCGTGGGCTGTGTGGCCGATGGCCCGCAGCCCCGTCAGAGGCCACACATCGGTCCTCAGCCGCGCGACGCGCAGGCTGATGTGCTGCTGCTCAATATCGGGCCACCGACAGACAGCGACGGCGACACAACTCCCGATACCTTTATCGCCAGCGTGCATGTATTCGATGAACGCTATCAGCTTCCGGTCCGAGTCGATGGCACGATGAGTTTCACCCTCTTCGCCCAAGGCGGGGAGACGGCACTCCAAACATGGAATTACGAAGGCCGTGAACTTCAGAGGCAGATCATCCAGGCCCAGGTTGGGCCCGTGTACCGATTCAGGCTGCAGATCCCGATCGACGCTGTGCCCGTCCGAGAAAAGTACGTGACAGTTCAGTGTCTGTTCGAATCAGATGAGGGTCAAAGAGCTCAGGCGTGGCATAGGGATCTCCCCTGGTTGTCAGTTGCCCGCTGACTCTTCATGTGTCCTTAACACTTTCTTGGCATTGGTGAGCCAACGCTTCTTTGCAGGAATGCCTGCACAGGAGCCCGCATATGCTGAAGAAAGTGATGCTCGGTGTCGCAACCCTTGGTCTGATGACCGGTGTTTCGTCTGCTCAGGAGAAGACCAGCCCCCTCGATGAGGCTCTCCCCAGCTACGAGGCCACTCAGGGAGTGACAGGCTCGATCAAGAGCATGGGCTCCGACACAATGAACAACATTATGACGCTCTGGGGCGAGCTCTTTATGAAGGCCTACCCGGGTGTCTCGGTCGAGGTCATCGGGAAGGGCTCGTCGACCGCACCGCCCGCGCTCACCGAGGGGCAGGCCCAGTTCGGTCCCATGAGCCGTGAGATGAAGGCCGCCGAGGTGGACCGCTTCGAAGAGGTGCACGGCTACAAGCCCACGCTACTCCGCACGGGAATCGATTGCCTCGCCGTCTTTGTGCATAAGGACTGTCCGCTCGAATCGCTCTCACTCGAGCAGGTGGCCGACATCTTCTCTGTGAAAGGTTCTGAGATGACGTGGGGCGATGTCGGTGTCACCGACTCAAATTGGCGTCACCAGCCGATCACGCTCTATGGCCGCAACTCTGCCTCAGGAACCTACGGCTACTTCAAGCAGGTCGCTCTCGGCGGAAACGACTACAAAGACACTGTCAAGGAACAGCCCGGCTCATCCGCTGTGATTCAGGCCGTCGCAACCGATCCCTACGGGATGGGCTACTCCGGCATCGGCTATGCCACTCAGGATGTCAAGGCGATCGCGCTGTCAGAAAGCACTGGCGATGAAGCGTTCGCTCCCGTTCTCGAGAATGCATATACCGGCGATTACCCCCTCGCTCGCTTTCTCCTCGTCTACATCAATAACAATCCCGGACGTGAACTTGAGCCGCTGCGCGCCGAGTTCATTAAGCTGATATTCTCCCGTCAGGGTCAGGAAGCCGTGCTGAAGGACGGCTACTTCCCCCTCCCGGCGAGCATGGCCGCCGAGGAACTCGAAAGCGTCGGCCTCTAAGGTACGTATTGATTGCGGGAGTATGACGGCTTGCCAAACTCGCAAGAGCAGCGCGATCGCCCTCTCCCGGATCGTTTCCGCCCACGCCGTCGCGTACTGATTGTCGATCGCATTGCCGAAAGCGTGGTCACCCTGGGAGGGCTCGGGGTGATCGCGGCTGTTTTGGGAATCATGGCATATCTGGTCTGGGTTGTGTACCCGCTCACGCAACCCGGCCATGTGCAGCCGGCAGGCGAGATGTCTTTGGCATCGAATCCAGCCATAGCCGCTGTAGACGAGTACAGCCGGATCGCAGCCGTCGTTGGGAACGACGGCAACCTCAGAATTGTCTCGATCCAGACCGGCGAGGTGATCAACAGCTCGATCAGCATGAGACCGATCGAGATGGCGGCTTTCTCGCCTGGATCAGGCTTTCTGGTGATGGCACGACCAGATGCATCGCTCGATCTCGCATCGCTCAGATTCGACGCCACGATCATGCGAGAGCATGAACTCCCAGAAGTTGCGCCGGGTCTGGCACTTGGAGAGATCCGCACCACTGAGGGCGGCGTGCTCGAGCGGACCGGCGATGACCAGTACCGTCAGATCACCGTCGTGTACGAGGCATCGAACCGAATCGATGCTCCGGAGTCAGGTGCGCCGGTTGTTGCAATCGATTGCGATGAGTTCGGGCGCGACAAAGTCGTTGCGGTCGTTCGTTCCGATGGCACCGGCAGCGTCATGATTGTCACAACCAAGCGTTCGCTTGTGGGCGGTAAGAGCACCACGAAAGTACGTACGCTGCCGATCAACCTGCGTGAGGTATCGGAGCAGCCGCGCGGTGCAGTTCTGCTCGACAGCGGCAAAGAAGTTGTGCTTGTCTTTCAGAATGGACAAGCCGACCGCTACTCCGCCGGGCCCGATGCATACACGCTGTCCGAGACGACTCGGCTGACATCCGAATCACAGTCGATAACATCAACGGCGCCACTGCTGGGACGCAATACGATCCTCGTAGGAACCGACGACGGTCATGTGCTGACTTGGATGCTTACACGCGAGGGTGCCGACGAAATCAACTCGCGCTCACTCGTGCCCGTACAGCAGTTCCGTCTATCAGATCGGCCGATCGTGCACCTCTCCACGAGTCTGCGCGACCGGACGTTTATAGCGGCTGATTCCGGCGGCGAAATACGTCTCTGGCACGCTACGTCCGGCAAGCTTGTCGGGATGGCACGAGGTGAGCAGGCACCCCGAAGCGTGCTCATTTCTCCAAAGCTCGATGCTTTCTACGCGATCGGTGAGCGTTCGCTGACAGGCTGGCATCTCGAACCGGGTCATCCTACGGTGACGCTGCGTTCGCTCTTTCTCCCAGTTTGGTACGAAGGTGACAGCGAACCGAGTCTGGTTTATCAATCGACCGCGGCAGACGATGCAGCCGAGCCGAAGCTGAGCATCACGCCGCTGATCTTTGGCACACTCAAGGCGACGGTATTCGCGATGATCTTCGCGATCCCGATCGCGGTGATGGCGGCGATCTATTCGAGTGAGTTTCTGCCGAAGCGTTTGCGATCACGCGTCAAACCAACGGTCGAGATGATGGCCTCGCTCCCATCGGTTGTGCTTGGCTTTATCGCGGCAATGGTGCTCGCACCGTTTGTACGAGACCACCTCTCGGCGGTACTCATCGGCCTTGTCGTTGTGCCCGTCGCAATCCTGGTTGCTGCGTCGATCTGGCCGATGCTCCCCGGCACGCTCGCTTGGCGTTTGCCGCAATGGGTTCAGTTGAGTTTCATCGGTATGGCGTGTCTGATCGGTGTGCTCGCCTCAGCCGTTGCAGGTCCCGCTATCGATCGGTCGCTCTTTCGGATCAGCGACGCTGAACAGCTCGTGCTTTCTGGCGAAGTGATCACAGCCGACGACGTGCCCGAATGGGCAGTTGGCAAAGCGCAGTTCTCGCTGAGTGATCGCAACAGGCTGCGCTCGGAAGGGCTGTATATTCTGGATGATGCAATCGTTCGCCCTGTGGGAGATGCTACATCGCCACAAGCACCGGCGGAACATTCGCCGTTCAAAGTCTGGCTGAACGGGCTCGTTGGATCGCCTCTGCCCGGCTGGGTAGCGATTCTATTCGTGCCCTCGCTTGCATTGGCCGGGATTTGCACAATAGGTGTCGGCCGTCAGAGCGCGGCCAAGTGGTTCCCGCTGGCCCGCGTGATCGCATCGATACTGCTCGCGATCCCAATCGCAATGATCCTCGCTCGGCTCTGTGTTGCGTTCGGGTGGGATGCTCGCGAATCGGTCCTCGGCACATTCACCCAGCGCAACACATTCGTGGTCGGTGTGATCATGGGATTTGCGATTATCCCAATTATCTTCACGCTAAGCGACGACGCGATGCAGAGCGTGCCAAATTCGCTCCGGGCTGCAAGTCTGGGCACTGGCGCAACTCAGTGGCAAACGACGATCCGAATTGTGCTTCCAGTCGCGGCAAGCGGCATCTTCTCGGCGATCATGATCGGTCTGGGAAGAGCCGCGGGCGAAACGATGATCGTGCTCATGGCGACAGGCAACACGCCAGTGATGGATTGGAATATCTTCGGCGGCTTACGCACGCTCTCGGCAAATATCGCGGTCGAGCTCCCGGAGGCTGATCGCGGCGGGACGCATTACCGGGTTCTGTTCCTCTGCGGCATCGTGCTCTTTGCGATCACATTTGTCGTGAACACATCGGCCGAGGTCATCCGCCAGCACTTTCGGAAGCGGAGCGCCATGCTGTGAGCCAGCCCGGCACCCGCACACTCGAACTCCAGCCCACGCCGCTGCGTGCACGCGGAACAGCCGGCACGTGGCTGACAGGCATGGCGCTTTTTGTGTGCGTGGTCATGATCGTGGGGCTGCTCGGACTCATACTCGTCAGCGGCTCACGCACATTCTGGCAAAGACCGATTGAGAATGTCACACTCGCTTCGGGGCAGTCGTTCTACGGGATGCGCTTTCGAACCGAGCAGAGCCCCGATATGGGCGAACGCACGCTCTATCGCGTCGGGAACCGAGATCTTGGGCAGCAACCATTCCGCTGGGTTGACGAGGATGAGATCGCCAATCGCGAAAGGCCTGATGACGCGGTGTTGATCGAGCGGTATGAGTGGGGCATATGGCTCGGTGTGCCGACAAGGATCATCGAGATCGATGATGATGGCGGGCGAAGTGTTGCGGCAGAGGGTGCTCAGAACGTACTCGAGAAACTGCCATCGTATCTTGACGCAGCCCGTGCAAGGCATATCCGTGCGGAGAAGATTCGAAGCGACGAAATCGCCAAGCTCAACCACAAGCTCGAGAAACTTCGGCTTACTGATCTGAACGCAAAGCTTCGGGCCAATTCTGCTGAGCACAATGGCCACATCGGCTACGGACTCTGGTGCAGTCTGGTTGTGCTGTGTCTCGGGTCGGCTTTGGGTGTGTATGTCCTGAACGCGCCGATACCTCGTCGCCTGCTCATTCTCGCCATGTGTCTTACAGCGCTGGGAGCGTTTGTGGAACGCCCTTGGGCGGATCGCCCGATCTCACAGGAGCAACTCGACGAAATCCTTGCAGGCACATCCGCACGAAGGATAAAACTAGCAGCGCAGTTTACCGAACTGACCGATCAGGTTGCCGCGATTGAGGCCGAAGACGCCAGATACCGCGTCGAGATCATCGATCCACTGACAGGACGATTTGCCGCTCTGTCGCAAAGTCAGACCGATGAGCCCATGAAAGTCTCGCAGATTATTCGGGTCGTCCAACCGAACAAGATGGGGCTGAGTGGCAAGGTCGGGCTCTATCTGTCGCGGTGGTGGGAGTTCATCAGTCGCAATCCGCGCGAAGCGAACACTGAGGGTGGCGTCTTCCCGGTAATCATCGGGACGCTTCTCGTCACGCTTCTGCTCACGATCGCGGTCGTGCCGCTGGGCGTGATGGCGGCTCTCTATATGCGTGAGTACGCCAGGCAGGGGCTTGTCATCAGCATCCTGCGCGTTGCGATCAACAACCTCGCGGGCGTGCCGAGCATTGTGTACGGTGTCTTTGGGCTCGGCTTCTTTTGCTACGGCATCGGTGGTGTCATCGACGGTGGGCCTGACCCATCGATCGTTCTCCGCGCCGGGCAGTGGTGGATCCTTCTCTTTATCGCAGCAGGCTTTGCCTTTGTCGCGATGACGATCTCTTCGGGCGGGCCGAAAAACAAACGCGGGCTGCTCGGCGGGCTTGCATGGGGTGCGGTCGCGATTCTCGCGGTCATCGCTGTCTTTACGACACCATACTTCGACGGCTTCTTCAGGGCCAAACTTGTGGATGGCTCGCCCACATTCGGCACCTCGGGCCTGCTCTGGGCGTCGCTGACACTGGCGTTGCTCACATTGCCTGTTGTGATTGTTTCGGCCGAGGAAGCCATCGCCGCGGTGCCGGGATCTCTACGCGAGGGCAGCTACGGGTGTGGTGCATCGAAGTGGCAGACGATCCAACGCGTCGTGCTGCCGGGGGCGATGCCCGGCATCCTGACCGGTGCGATCCTCGCGATGGCGCGTGGTGCGGGTGAGGTTGCCCCGTTGATGATCGTTGGAGCCGTTAAGCTGGCCCCGCAGCTCCCGTTTGAGGCGCGATTCCCGTTCATTTTCGCCGATCGCAGCTTCATGCACCTCGGGTTCCACATCTACGATCTCGGGTTCAAAAGCCCGGATTCAGAAGCAGCTCGGGGCTACGTTTGGACAACGACCCTCCTGCTTGTCACACTGGTCGTGCTGATGAATCTCACCGCGATCCGTATCCGCACAAAGCTGAAGGCCAGGTTCCAGTCGGGGCAGTTCTAGTGACCACCATGACCACACAGCCCACCAGCACGACAGAACGCTCCGTGGCGCACGCGGTCCAGACCGGTGTTGCGTTCGAGGCGGCGCGTCACAAGGAACTCGTCGAGATCGATTCGGTCCTCGATGTCTCTAAGTTCTCACTCTGGTACGGCGAAAACCGTGCCCTCTACGACATCGCCATGAGCATTCCACGGGGCAAGGTGACTGCCCTCATCGGCCCGTCTGGCTGTGGGAAATCGACGCTTCTTCGCTCCGTCAACAGGCTCAACGATCTCGTTCCTTCGGTACGAACATCGGGAGAGATGCTCCTGAACGGTCGATCGATCTACGACCCGGGTGTCGATGTGATCTCGCTCCGCAAGCGCGTGGGCATGGTGTTCCAGAAGTCGAACCCTTTCCCGATGTCGATCTTCGAGAACGTGGTCTACCCGCTCCGGATCGCCGGTGAACGGAAGAAGTCAGTTCTCCGGGACACCTGCGAGCGTGCTCTCAAGTCCGCCGCGATCTGGGAGGAGGTCAAGGATCGCCTCCACGATTCGGCCCTCGGGCTGTCTGGCGGCCAGCAGCAAAGATTGTGCATTGCCCGGGCAGTCGCGGTTGAGCCCGAGGTGCTGCTCATGGACGAGCCCTGCTCGGCTCTCGATCCGATCGCGACCGCTCGTATCGAGGAGCTGATCCACGACATTTCGAGCCGTTATACGGTCCTGATCGTCACCCACAACATGCAGCAGGCCTCGCGTGTGAGCGACTTTACGGCGTTCATGTACCTGGGCCGGCTCGTCGAATACGGCACGACCAAGCAGATCTTCCAGAACCCGCACCTGCCCGAAACCGAGCAGTATGTGACTGGCCGATTCGGCTAACGGGCGGGTCCATATCGGCAAGGTCCGATTTTTGCCCCCCTGAGTGTGGATCTTGGCGGGCAAAAGGCCGAACTCCATGCATAACATCCCTGAAGTGCCACCCACGGCCGGCGCTGGGCTGGGCTCGGCAGACGTTTACAGCGCTTGACGACGAGAATGTCATGAGCACCGGGCCCAAGGCTCAACGTCCGAGTGTCAACGGCTGGAACGCCGAGTACCTCGATTCTCAATACCAGGCCTACCTCAAGGATCCGATGTCGGTCCCCGCCGACGTTAGGGCCTTTTTGCAGGGCTATGAACTCGCCCTGGGGTCATCCCCCGCCTTGGGCAGTGGTCGCAGCAGCGACGACCTCTCTCCTGACCTTGAGAAGATTCTTGTCGCCTACCGCGGTCGAGGACACCTCGGTGCCCAACTCGACCCGCATGGTCGGCCTCGGTCCCGTCCCGATGCCCTGAACCTCGACTGGTTCGGACTCACAGAAGCCGACCTCGACCGCTCCGTCGACGCCCACGCCATCGGCAAAGAGGGCATGATCACCATCCGCGAGCTTATCAACCGGATGGAGATGCTCTACCTGGGCACCGTCGGCGTCGAGGTGCTCCATGTCGAGGACTACGAGGAGCGAGCCTGGCTCGTCCATCAGTGGGAAGCCATCGACGGCCGCGTCGATCTCAACCGCGGCGAGAAGATCCACATCCTCGAACTCCTGCTCAACGCGGGTGCGTTCGAGGCCTTCCTCCAGAAACGCTACCCGGGCGAAAAGCGGTTCAGCCTCGAGGGCTCTGAGTCGCTTATCCCGCTGCTCGATCAGATTCTTGAGCGCCTCTCCGAGCACGGAGCCGAGGAGGTTGTTCTGGGCATGGCCCACCGAGGGCGGTTGAACGTCCTCAACCAGATCCTCGGCAAGACCTACGAGCAGATCTTCACCGAGTTCGAGGACACCTGGAACGACGAGTACTTCATGGACGAGGGCGGCGACGTCAAGTACCACCGCGGGTACTCGGCCGCTCGGCAGTTCGGCAACGGCAAGATGCTGCACCTGGCCATGGCCTCCAACCCGAGCCACCTCGAGGCCGTGGGCCCGGTGGTCGAGGGCCGCTGCCGGGCCAAGCAGCGCCTCCGCAACGACAAGGAACGCCGGCGCGTCGTCCCGGTCGTGATGCACGGCGATGCCGCCGTCGCGGGTCAGGGTGTCGTCGCCGAGACCCTGAATTTCTCGCAGCTCGAGGGCTACACCACCGGCGGCACGATCCACGTCGTCGTGAACAACCAGATCGGCTTCACGACGAGACCCGAGGACAGCCGCAGCACGACTTACTGCACCGACATCGCCAAGTCGATCGGCGCCCCGATCTTCCACGTCAACGGCGAAGATCCCGAGGCCGTCGTCACCGTGGCTCGTCTGGCTGCCGACTACCGCGAGCGGTACAAGAAGGATGTTTTCATCGACCTATGGTGCTACCGCAAGTACGGCCACAACGAGCAGGACGAGCAGTCGTTCACGCAGCCGATCCTCGCCAAGCTCATCAAGAAGATGCAGCCCCTGATGCAGACCTACGCCGCCAAGCTGCGCGACGAGGGCGTGCTGTCCGAGCACGATCACTCGCTGCTCAAGACGCGTGTCGAGGAAATGCTCGATCAGGCGCAGCAGACCGCCAAGAGTCAGCCCCGTGACCCGGTGATCGATCCGGGCAGCATGCGGTGGTCGGGCTTCGAGCACGCGTACTCGCATGTGCCAGCGGATACGGCTGTCGATGAAGACGTGCTGAAGTACGTCTGTGAGGCCCTCGGCACCGTGCCCGAGGGGTTCCAGGTCAACCGCAAGCTTAAGCAGCTCCTCGAGAGTCGCTCGAAGCTCTGGGATGGTCAACAGATCAGCTACGCCGACGGCGAGATCCTCGCCTATGGCACCCTGCTCGCCGAGGGCAACGCGGTGCGTCTGTCCGGTCAGGACTCACGCCGCGGCACATTCAGCTCACGCCATGCGGTGCTCTACGACGCCGAGACCGGCGATCCCTACACACCGCTCAACAACATCTCCGAGCCTGGCATCTTCGGTGATCCCGACAAGGGGCCGGGCACCGTCGGTGGTGACGGCCGCAAGCGTCAGTCCAAGTTCTGTGTCTACGACAGCCCGCTCTCCGAGGCCTCGATCCTCGCGTTCGAGTACGGCTACTCGCTCGCCGACCCGAGCATGCTCGTCTGCTGGGAGGCCCAGTTCGGCGACTTCGCCAACGGCGCGCAGGTCATCTTCGACCAGTTCCTCGCCTCGGCGCAGGTGAAGTGGGAACGCTGGTCGGGTCTTGTCGTGCTCCTGCCGCACGGCTACGAGGGCGCAGGCCCGGAGCACTCCTCGGCACGCCTCGAACGATTCCTGCAGCTCGCCGGCAACAACAACATGCAGATCATCCACCCGACGACGGGTGCCCAGATCTTCCACGCGCTGCGTCGGCAGGTGAAGCGATCCTTCCGCAAGCCGCTGATCGTGATGACGCCCAAGAGCCTGCTCCGCACGCCGACAAGCAATGTCAGCGAGCTGACCAGTGGTCGATTCCATGAGCTGATGGACGATCCCGCGTTCGTCGGCGGTGCCGAACGCAAGGGCGTGAAGCGGATCGTTCTCTGTTGCGGCAAGATCTACCACGAGCTCGCTTCCCGCCGCGATGAGATTGCTCGCAAGGACGTCGCGATCGTCCGCGTCGAGCAGGTCTACCCGTTCCACACGGATCTGGCCCGCGACATTCTCGCCCAGTACCCGAAGGACGCGGAGCTCTGCTGGGTGCAGGAAGAGCCGCGGAACATGGGCGCGTTCATGTTCATCGCCGACCAGCTCAGCCGGCATTTGGACATCCAGTCGGTCGAGTACATCGGGCGTGACATCAGCGCGAGCACCGCCGCGGGCTCGAAGAAGAAGGACCGCGCCCAGCAGGAGTCGATCCTCACGCGGGCCATCGGCCCCAAGCCCGACGCGGATGCCAAAGATCAGGACAATCAGAGTCGGTCCGACGGCCGGCGCGCACTGGCGGCAGGATAACGCCCACGCGGATCAGAATCGGAGTGCACGGATATGGCAGTTGAAGTCGTCGTTCCGAACGTGGGCGAATCGGTCACCGAGGGCGTGATCGCCACCTGGCTCAAGAAGCCGGGCGACTGGGTGAACCAGGACGAGACGCTCCTCGAACTCGAGACCGACAAGATCACGATGGAGATCCCCGCGCCGTCGGCTGGCGTGCTGAGCGAGCAGAAGTTCGCCGAGGGCGACACCGTCGAGGTCGGCGCGACCGTCGCGAGCATCGACGAGACCGCCAGCAAGCCCGAGGGCGCAGCCGCCGCGGCTCCCGCCAAGGCCGAAGCTGCCGCGACGACCGAGTCCAAGCCCGCCGCGGCACCCGCACCCAACAAGCCGACCTTCGCCCCCGCAGACAACGCGGGCAAGGACGCCAACGCCACGCCGCTGGCCCGCAAGATCGCGACCGAGCACGGCGTCAACCTCGCGGGCATCGTGGGCACGGGCCCCGGCGGCCGCATCCGCGAGCAGGATGTCCTTGCTTCCGTTCAGAACAACGGGCATGCGCCCGCCTCTGAAACGGCAGCAACCGCGCCGGCCCGCGCCGCGGCGACCGGGGGTGATCGCTCCGTCCGTGTCGAGCGCATGACCCCGATGCGTCAGAAGATCGCCTCACGCCTTGTCGAAGCCCAGCACAACGCCGCGATGCTGACGACGTTCAACGAGTGCGACATGAGCGCCGTGATCAAGCTCCGCAACGCCTACAAGGAAGAGTTCGGCAAGAAGCACGACATCAACCTCGGCTTCATGTCGTTCTTCGTCAAGGCCGTCGTCCGGGGTCTCAAGGCCCAGCCCGCGGTGAACTCGTACATCGTGGAGGACGACGCAGGCAAGCCCGCTCTGCAGTACCACGACTACTGCGACATCGCCGTCGCAGTATCGAGCCCGAAGGGCCTCGTCGTGCCCGTGCTCCGCAGCGCGGATCAGATGTCCTTCGCCGACATCGAATCGGGCATCAAGGATCTGGCTGTCCGCGCCCGCGACGGCAAGATCACGCTCGAAGAGATGACCGGTGGCACCTTCACGATCACCAACGGCGGCATCTTCGGTAGTCTCAACTCCACGCCCATCCTCAACCCGCCGCAGTCGGGCATCCTGGGCATGCACGCGATCAAGAACCGCCCGATCGAGGATCCGGACCATCCGGGCCAGGTTGTCATCCGCCCGATGATGTATCTCGCCCTCAGCTACGACCACCGTGTGGTCGACGGCGCGGGCGCGGTGCGGTTCCTTGTTGCTGTCAAGGAAGCGATCGAGGATCCAACGCGCATCCTGCTCGATCTCTGATCGTTCAATCGCGAGTCAGATGCTCGATCAGCCCGTCGCACGCACGGGTGAGCATCTCGTAGACCTTCACGAAGCCGTCACCGTCGCCGTAGTAGGGGTCGGGCACGTCGTACTCGCCTGTGAGGGTCGCGTCGAAGCTGCGCATAAGCCTGACGTTGGTCACGCCGAGGTCTTCGAGGTCGGCGCGGTTGGACCGGTCCATCGCGAGGATGAGATCGAACGCCTCGAAATCGCTCGGCGAGACCTGGCGTGCGACCGATGGCAGTTCGATGCCGAAGCGATTGGCGGTCGCCAGCGCCCGGCTGTCCGGACGCTTGCCAACGTGCCACGCGCCGGTGCCTGCCGAGTCCACGATGAACCGATCGGACAGTCCCTTCTCATTGGCAAGGTGCAGGAAGATGCCCTCGGCCATCGGAGATCGGCAGATATTGCCAAGGCACACGAAGAGCAGCCGCGTCTGATCGCTCACACCGCGGCACTCCCGAAGGCCGAGAGCATCGCCGAGGCGATATCCGCGCCACCCGTGCCGTTGCACGAGAACAGCTCGCCGCCGGGGCCTTCGTCCTCGATATCGAGATAGACGCTCGGGCAGAGCACGGGCACGTTCAGCCCGCGCGCCCACCGGATCGCACAGCGAGTGTGCGCATCTGCAATGCGGATGTCGTGGTGGGGGCCCCAGATGACCGCGTCGGCGGCCTGCGCGTAATACATCGTCGGCAAATCAGTGGCGATCACATCGAGCACACGATCGGCGCCGCTCAGGTACGCCCTCGCCCGGTGCCGATTGTGGCCGCCCGCGGGTAGGAGCGTCACGGTCGGCAGCTCGGCAATCGAGAGTGTGATCGCCCCCATGCACAGCACCATCGAGTCGATCTGTGAGGCGTGACACGCCAAAGGCACGAGCAGCCGATCGTTGTGCCGCAATCCTAGTGCGCGGCGGAGCCTCGAACGCTCGGTCTCGTTCCGTTCGGCGATTTGCGTTTCACTGACAGGGATAGAAATGCTGATGACGTGGAGCCCCGATGCGAGCTGCTGAGCGGCCACCGATCGGCAGGACAGTTCGGTGATCCCGAGCCGACGAACAACGCGGTCGAGCTGCTGGGTCGTGATCCAGGGCATCGATCGCACAGGGCAGATCGTCGCCACCGGATCCAGCCCGATGGCGCGTGCTCGTCGTTGGCCAGTTGCAGTGGCGACAAGTACGATCGGGTCGCGCTCGCCGACGCAGCGAAGCACGTCGTACTCGCTCGCAGCGCCGGGGGACCACTCGTCGGGCATGTCCAGCAGAATCGCTCGCACGCAGCGGGTCTCCTTACTCGGCAAGATGTTCGCGGACCAGATGCTGATAGAACAGCTGACCGATTGCCTGCCCCGCGTTCTGTGCGAGCTTGAGTTCAGAAGCGGTACTCGCACCGGCATCGCTGGCGACTGTCCCAATGCGGGGTGTCAGCGTGACAACGAGCGGATGGCCCGAGCTGTCGCCCGGCCAGAGGATCTCGTTGTTGGTCGCGTCGACCACTCTCACACGGAACGCAACGGCGGGTTCCTGGCTCCGTGCGACATCCGCGCGGGTGAACGAATCGACCGTGGCCCAGATCACAATCTCGGCTTCCACGGCTCGGCCGATCTCGGCCACGCTCATCTGCCCGGCTGACTGATCCGACTGGGCGACCCGCAACGCCGATTGCCCGCTGACCAGATCCTTGACAAGGCTCTTGCGAAGGATGTCCTGCTCTGCCGCCTCGATCATCGCCACGCGGATCGCTCGTCGCGGGATCTGACTCCTCGGATCGTCGACCAATACAACCGCGGTACGTTCCTTGGGCAGCTTGTACTCGGCCTCAATCTTCGGCGGTCCCTCGATGAAGAAGATGATCGGCCCGAGGTAATTGCACCCCGTAGATGAGAACGTGAAGAGCGCGAGCAAAGCGCAGAGGATCAATCTGGTCGGTCGCACATCAGTACGCGAGGTCATTGGGGATCTCCGCGTCGTAGAAGGGCCACGTTGTCCGGTTCACAAATCGACTCTTCAGGACTGACAGCATCTCGATGCGAGAGTATTGCTCCGGGCCATAACCGCCAGAGTCTGGGAATGTGACGTGCACAAAGTGCTCGTGCGTCAGATCGTCTGGGAATGGCCCGTCGGCCTCGACGACACCGATGGTTGCGGCGGCAACGCCGTCCCAGATGTAGCGATTGCCCGGGTCGTTGAGGCGGAACTCTTGGATGTCCACGATCACGAGTCGCTCGACGCCGAGTTCGGTTGCGATTTCGCTGTAGGACTTCGCAGCCCAAGAGGGGTTGTTGTACTGATAGCTGAGCACACGCTCGCCCGGAACATACCCAGCCGCGTCAACGTTCTCGGCAAGCCGCGAGCTCACACCGGTGGCCATCTGGGGCACGACCTCCGGGTAGTTGGCTTGGATCATCCGGTCGGCCGATACAAGCACCGCAAAGTTCTTGTCTTTCAGCCCCGCGTACGTGGCTTCTTCGACGTGGTTGCCTGACTTGTGAAACTCCTCGCCAGCCATAAAGAGAAAGCCGACAATCGTGCATCCCGAACTGCACATGCAACAAGCCGCAAGCATTGCAGGGATCACAAACTGTCGCAGTCTTGTGCAGATCAAGCCGTGCTCCTTGTCGCTCTTGCGGGTTGCTTCGCGTTTGGGGTCAGCCTTGCCCGTTCCACGTCACGAACTTGTAGATCCAGGCCGCCCCAGCCAGGCCCGCCATGATCCACAGGCTCCTCGGTCTGAGCAGGTGCCCGGCCATCACGCCCGCCCGGGATCCGGTCAGGGCCACGTACAGCCCGAACCAGAAACCGACAGCCGTGCCCACCGCCAGCAGCATACCCATCGGCTGGGTGATGAGCGAATCGAGCAGATCCCCGTCGGCGGCGTACGCGAAGGCCGTCGTCATGCCGCAGGTCATGCAGGGGGCGTCAAAGTACTGGGCCCAGGCGCACGCGGGCAGCCCGATCTGCTCGTGCGTGCCATGACCGGCACCCTCCGGGCTCATCCAAGCGGCAAGCCCGAGCACAACGATCGCTCCGAGCGAGATCAGCCCCGCCAGAGCACGCTGTGACACACCGAGCCTGGGGTCAATCGAACTTGAAGACGCCCTTGCGGAAGCCATAGAGGTACGCCACCACCGTCGTGAACAGGAAGAACAGGATGCGCACGAGCCACTCGGCGGCGTCCGGGGCCAGGCGATCGATGTTCGGGAAGGTCACCGCCCACGGGTACAGGAAGATCACCTCGACGTCGAAGACGAGAAAGACCATCGCGATGAGGTAGAACCGCACATTGAACCGCTTGCGGGCCGTGCCCACGGGGTTCATGCCGCTCTCGTAGGCGATGCTCTTGACCTTGCCGTCACGCTTGGGCCCAAGCAGCAGCGTGCCCGCCACGTTGGCGACGCTGAATGTGATCGCCATAAGGACGATCAGGGCGATGGGTAAATAGCTGGCCAGATCCGTGGCGGCGAGTGTCGTCATGATGGCCCGATCATAGCCTCCAAACCGGGGTTTCGCGCCAGCGAGCCGAGCCTGCCAGCTTGACAGTCACCACGGCCCGCCCCGCTCGCCCCGTCAGTGATTCGGGCTCGTCCACCCCCCTCACGTCCCCAGAACCGCTGGCACGGGCTTTGCCCTCTGCCAAGGACGGCGTGGTCCATAGACCGGCCCTCTTCAGACGACACACCGGCCCAAACCGGGCCTCAAGGCGGAGATCGACACCAGATGGCATCCAAAGAGCTCACCTTCGACACCGACGCTCGTCAGGCCCTCCTCGCCGGCGTGGAAAAGCTGGCCAAGGCCGTCAAGAGCACCCTCGGCCCCAAGGGACGCACCGTCGTCCTCGACAAGTCCTGGGGCGGCCCGAATGTCACCAAGGACGGCGTCTCCGTCGCCGAGGAGATCGAACTCGCCAACAAGACCGAGGACATGGGCGCTCGACTCGTCAAGCAGGCCGCCAGCAAGACCTCGGACGACGCGGGTGACGGCACCACGACCGCGACCGTCCTCGCCGAGGCCCTCTTCAAGCAGGGCCTGCGATACATCGCCGCGGGCGTCGACGCCAACGCCCTCATCCGGGGCATGAAGAAGGGCGTCGAGGCTGTCGCCAAGGCCATCGACGACTCGGCCACTCCGATCGGCACGACCAAGGACGTCCAGAACGTCGCCACCATCTCCGCCAACAACGACGCCGAGATCGGCAAGCTCATGGCCGAGGCCTTCGACAAGGTCGGCAAGGATGGCGTCATCACCATCGAAGAGGGCAAGAGCCTCGAATCCGTCGTCAAGGTCGTCGAGGGCATGCAGTTCGACCGCGGCTTCCTGAGCCCGAACTTCGTCACCAACCCCGACGAGATGAAGGCCGAGTTCGAGAAGTGCCTCGTCCTCGTCCACGAGGACAAGATCGACTCCATCAGCAAGCTCGTCCCGCTGCTCGAGAAGGTCATGGAGGCCAAGAAGCCCCTGCTCATCATCGCCGAGGATGTCACGGGCGAAGCGCTCAGCACCCTCGTCATCAACAAGCTCCGCGGCACGCTCCAGGTCTGCGCCGTCAAGGCTCCGGGCTACGGCGAGCGTCGCACCGCCATGCTGGGCGACATCGCCGCCCTCACCGGCGCGACGCCCTTCATGAAGGACGTCGGCTCCGACCTCGAGAAGGTGACAATCAAAGACCTGGGCATGGCCAAGAAGATCACCGTCGACGCCGACAACACCACGATCGTCCAGGGCGCCGGCTCGCAGAAGGACATCGACGCTCGCGTGACGCAGATTCGCCGCGACATCGAGAACGCCACGAGCGACTACGACAAGGAGAAGCTCGCCGAGCGCCTCGCCAAGCTGACTAAGGGCGTCGCGACGATCGAAGTCGGCGCCGCGTCCGAGGCCGAGCTCAAGGAGAAGAAGGACCGCGTCGAGGACGCCAAGCACGCCACGCGTGCCGCTCTCGATGAGGGCATCGTCCCGGGCGGTGGTACCAGCTTCATCCGCGCCCGCGCCGCGATCGAGAAGATCCGCGAGTGGAAGGCCGTCTTCGGCAAGGACGACGCCGTCACCGCCGACGACATCGGTCACACCAAGTACGACTACGCCGCGGGCCTGAACGTCGTGTTCAACGCACTCGAAGTCCCGCTCCGCACGATCGCCGACAACGCGGGCGTCAAGGGCACCGTCGTCGTCAGCAAGGTCGAGGACAAGGCCGGCAACGTCGGCTACAACGCGCTCACCGACACCTACGAGGATCTCGTCAAGGCCGGCGTCATCACCCCCGCCAAGGTCGACCGCCTCGCGCTCCAGAACGCAGCGAGCGTCGCGACGGTCCTGCTCGCCGCCGACTGCATCATCACCGACATACCCGAGCCCGCCGGCGACCACGGTCACGGCCACGGCGACCCGATGGGTGGCATGGGCGGAATGGGAGGCATGGGAGGCATGCCGGGCATGGGTGGGATGGGGTTCTAATTTGCCCTATGGCGCGTCGATCTCGTTTCGTCCTTTGAAGGTCGAAGATCTCGATGCGGCTGTACAGTGGCTCGCTCAACGAATGGAGTTCCAGAACTGCATCCCAAATTCATGCAATGGTGAGCTGGAAAGGTACATCATCGAATCGATGCCAAATGTACCGGTCATCCGACACGATGACGACACTGGAGACTTACTCGCTCTTGAGTTCTGCATGCCGAGTGATTCATACGACGAACTATTTTCAAAATGGAGACAGTTTCCCAGATCGTCTGCATTCTTGCGAGCCCTGCCCGAGCTTCCGCAGTCTGCAAATGTGAGTTTGTTTGAGATCGTTGTTTCCGAGTTTGACAATAAGCAGTGTCTGAGTTGGAACGAGTTCGATCAATGGCGACAGCAACGGGTCAGAAAAGAAAAAACTTAGTTAGATAGCTGGGAATCAATCAAATAAGTTGAACACCGCGAATCCAATGCCCACCACACTCCCCACATCCCGAAGCTACGAACTCCTCGCCGGCGAGCGCCGGGTCGGGGCGTTCCTGCTGCGCGGGCATATGCGTTCGGGGACGAACTGGGTGGGCGCACTTCTCAACCTGCACCCTGAGATATGCTGCACGGGCGAGTTCCACTTCGAGCGTCTGCGCCCCGCGTTCGAGACCTTCGCGAGCCGCCCCTGGATGGTGTCGGGCTTCACCGAGGTGAAGGAGCTTGGCGAGAAGGCGATCGAGCGGTTCGCCGCCGACTGTCTGCGCGAGATCGCAAGGTCCAATCCCGAGGCCCGGCTCATCGGCGACCGCACGCCCGCGATGATCGAGCCCGAGCTGCCCGGCGCGCCGATCATCCACATCACCCGCGACGGCCGCGACGTCCTCGTCAGCTGGGCGTTTCACTGTCTGCGACTGGATCATCCCGTCGCCGACGAGACGCTCGAAGCCTGGCGTCAGAAACGCATCGGCCGGGACATGGCCGCGCACCCCGCGGAGCTCCTGAACGACGAGGCAGTTGTCCGGCTCCGTGCCCGCATGTGGGCTGAGTACGTCGCCAACCACACCGAGGCCAAAGCGAAGGCCGAGGCCGGCACACTGGGGAGCGACCTGCTCTCTTTGCAGTACGAATCGCTCCACGCCGACGTCGAGTCGGGCAGGCGAGAGATGTACACATTCCTCGGCCTCGACCCGGACCTCGCGGCCCCGGTGTCGACCGAGTCGAAGACCGAGGCCGGCTTTGGCGATCGCGCCGAGGATCCGAACGATTTCTACCGCGCCGGCAAGGTGCGTGGCTTTGAGAAGTACTTCACCGACGACGTGAAGCGTTGGTACAAGGAAGAAGCCGGCGAGGCACTGATCGTCGCCGGTTATGAGAAAGACCTGAACTGGTAGCGCCCGGATCGATCCGGGATTTGGAGACTCAACACATGGCCGTCAAACCCCTCGAAGACCGCGTCCTCGTCAAGCCCGATGAAGCCGAGACCAAGACCGCCAGCGGGATCTACCTGCCCGAGGCGAGCAAGGAGCGCCCGATCCAGGGCAAGGTCGTCGCCGCCGGCCCGGGCAAGCTGCTCGACAACGGCCAGCGCGCCAAGATGAGCGTCGGCAAGGGCGACACCGTCGTTTACAGCAAGTACGCGGGCAACGAGATCGAGATCAAGGGCGTCAAGCATCTCATCCTCCGTGAGAGCGAATTGCTCGGCGTGATCGGGGGCTGAGGCACCGGTGGGCTCGCTCCTGTCCAACCTGAGAACCGCAGCCGGGCACGCCGCCCGGGGGGCCGGGCTGCGTCTGCGCCCGGGCTCCGATGCGCAGATCCTCCGGCGTTTGCCGGGCGGTCGCGCACTGGTGCGCCTCGGGACTGGCGAGGAGCGCACCCTGCGCTACTTCTTCATCGTCGGCTTCGGCAAGTCGGGCACCAACTGGGTCGGGAGCCTCTTCAACCTGCACCACAAGGTGCAGAGCGAGGGTGAGTTCAACCTGCACGGCTTCGACAATGCGCTCACCCGCTTCACGGGCGAGGGCGGCGGGCGGCTCGGCGGGCTTGAGCCCTACCGGTCGATCGCCCAGGACGAGATCAAACGCCTCTACGAGCGTGTACTGACTTCGATGCTCGACGCCAAGCCCGAGGCCACGCATCTCGGCGATCGCTCGCCCAGGCCTCTGGCTCAGATCCTGCCCGGCGCGCCGATCATCTGGATCACCCGCGACCCGCGCGACGTGATCGTCAGCTACACGTACCACTACCTGCGTCTGAACCCGGCGTTCAACGTCCTGCACTGGCCCGATCGCATCCGCGAGCTTTTCGCGCCGTACGTTGCACAGTACAACGCGAACCCGCCCGAGTCGTGCTTCGAGACCGCCCGGGCCTTGCTCCGCGAGGAGAAGTGGGTGGGCTTCGTCGCCAACCGCTGGGCCGTGCAGACCGAGGCGGACCTCACGGTGTACGAGCAGCTCAAGAAATCGGAGCCGATCCTGCGCGTGCGCTACGAGGATCTGCACAAGGACACCAAGGCCGGTCGCAGGGCGATGTACGAGCACATCGGCGTCGACCCTGCGGATGCCGAGCCGATCGCGCCGCAGTCCGGCACAACAGCGGGTTTCAAGCGAGAAGACCCGACGAGCTTCTACCGCAAGGGAGCCGTCGGCGACTGGGCGCGGTACGACACGCCCGAGTTCAGAAGGAAGTTCGAGCAGCAGGCCGGCGACGTCGCCAGGAAGGCCGGCTACGGAGATTGGATTATCGCGGCCTAGCCGCGTTGCACAGAAACACCCCGGCGGCACACACCGTCGGTGACGAAACGGAGATCCCACAATGGGCAAGAAGCAGATCATGTTCGACGACGCGGCGCTGGCCGAGCTCAAGAAAGGCGTGGACCGCCTCGCCGATGCCGTCAAGGTGACAATGGGCCCCAGCGGGCGTCACGTGGTGATCCAGAAATCCTTCGGCGGCCCGTCGGTCACGAAGGACGGCGTCTCGGTCGCCAAGGAAATCGAACTCGCCGAGCCCTTCCAGAGCATGGGCGCCAAGATGGTGCACCAGGTCGCCAAGAAGACCGCCGACAAGGCCGGCGACGGCACGACCGCCGCGACCGTGCTCGCCCAGGCGATCTTCACCCAGGGCCTTCGCCACGTGACGGCGGGCGCGAATCCGGTTGAGCTCCAGCGCGGCATCAATAACGCCGCTCAGGTCGCCGCCGATGAGATCGACCGCGTCGCCACGCCCTGCAAAGGCAAAGCCGACTACAAGAAGATCGCGACCGTCAGCGCCAACCACAACGCCGAGATAGGCGAACTCATCGCCGAGGCGATCGCCAAGGTCGGCGCTGAGGGCGTCGTCGAGATCGAGGACGGCAAGAGCGCCGAGACCACGCTCGACTTCGTTGAGGGCATGCAGTTCGACAAGGGCTACTTGTCGCCCTACTTCATGACCGACCCGAAGACCGCCGAGGCTGTGCTCGAAGACGCCTACATCCTCATCTTCGAGAAGAAGATCGCCAACATGGCGGACCTGCTCCCGCTGCTCAACAAGATCGCGGGCGGCTCCAAGCCCCTGCTCATCATCGCCGAGGACGTCGAAGCCGAAGCGCTCGCCACTCTCGTCATCAACCGTCTCCGCGGCACGCTCAAGGTCTGCGCCGTCAAGGCACCGGGCTTCGGCGATCGTCGCAAGCAGATGCTGGGTGACATCGCCGTCCTGACCGGTGGCACGTTCTTCTCCGAGGACATCGGTCGCTCGATCGAGTCGATCGAACTGACCGAACTCGGCAAGGCCAAGAAGATCGCCGTCACCAAGGACGACACGACCATCATCCAGGGCGCGGGCAAGAAGGTCGACGTCCAGGCCCGCGTCGCGCAGATCGAGGCCCAGCGTGAGAAGTCAACGAGCGACTACGACAAGGAGAAACTCGCCGAACGCCTCGCCAAGCTGACCGGCGGCGTCGCGATCATCAACGTCGGCGGCGCAACCGAGATCGAGATGAAGGAGCGCAAGGACATGGTCGACGACGCGCTCCACGCCACACGCGCCGCGGCCAAGGAGGGCTACGTCCCCGGCGGCGGCGTCGCGCTGCTCCGCACACAGGACGCCATCGCCAGGGCCGCCGCAAAGGCCAAGGGCGACGAGAAGTTCGGCTACGAGATCGTCAGCCGCGCCATCGAGGCCCCGCTCCGCCAGATCGCCGAGAACGCCGGCTTCGACGGCGACCTCGCGGTCGAGACGGTCAAGGAAGAGACGGGCAGCGTGGGCCTCAACGCCTCGACGGGCGACTACGAGGACCTCGTCAAGGCCGGCATCATCGACCCGGCGCTCGTCGCCAAGCAGTCGCTGATCAACGCCGCGTCCGTCTCGGGCCTGATGCTCACAACCGACGTCCTCGTCACGGACCTCAAGGACGAGACCGAGGCGGAGGTTGGGGCGACTTCGTAAAGCATCACCATTCGTGACGCCCGCGTGAAAGCTCGGGCGTTGCTTTGATTTGAGGCATTGGGCACTAGGCATTAGGCACTAGTTGCTCAGTTGGATGGGCGCAAGTGTTCTCATCCAGTGCCATATGCCTAATGCCTAGTGCCTGCATTCATGCCCACCACCCGCGACTATTACGAAGTCCTCTCCGTCGAGCGCACCGCCGATGGTGACGAGATCAAGCGGTCCTATCGGCGTCTGGCGATGAAGTACCACCCGGATCGCAACCCGGGGGATGAGGCCGCCGAGGCCGCGTTCAAGGAGTGCGCCGAGGCGTACGAGGTGCTCTCGGACCCGCAGAAGCGCCAGATCTACGACCAGTACGGGCACGAGGGCCTGCGCGGGCGCGGGGCCGCGGCTCACGACTTCACGCGCATGAACACCGAGGACATCTTCTCGATGTTCAACGACATCTTCGGCGGCGGCATGGGGCGCGGTCGGGGCGGTCGGCGCGTCGCGCGGGGCTACGACCTCGAGACCGAAGTGACGATCGAGCTGAGCGATGTGCTCAACGGTGCCGAGCGCGACGTCGAGTTCAAAAGGCTCGATGTCTGCAACACCTGCACGGGCACGGGCGCCAAGCCGGGTAGCACGCCCGAGACCTGCCAGACCTGCGGCGGGCAGGGCAAGGTGCAGCAGGCGGGCCTGGGCGGCATGTTCCGCATGGTGACGGCCTGCCCGAACTGCCGGGGTCGCGGCACGATCATCAAGGACAAGTGCGAGACGTGCAAGGGCAAGGGACGCGTCTCCAAGAGCCGATCGCTCTCGGTGCGCATCCCTGCGGGCATCCAGGACGGCCAGGTCGTGCGGATCCAGGGCGAGGGCGAGCCGCCCGCGCCGGAGCTGTCACCCTCGGGCGAGGGCGTGCGGGGCGATTTGCACGTCGTCGTGCGGATCAAAGAACACCAGCTTTATGAGCGAGAGGGCGATCATCTGGTCTTCGAGATGCCCATCGGCTTCTCGCAGGCGGCGCTGGGTGCCGAGATCGAAGTCCCGACGCTCGAGGGCAAGCACACCCTCAAGATCCCCGCGGGCACCCAGCACGGCGAGCTCTTCCGCATCCGCGAGCAGGGCACGCCCAACCTCCGCTCGGGGCGACGGGGCGACCTCGTCGTCATCACCAAAATCGAGATCCCCAAGAAACTCACCAAGGCGCAGCAGAAGCTCCTCCGCGACTTCGCCGCGACCGAAGACAAGAGCGTGCTCCCCGAATCGCACGGCTTCCTCGACAAAATCCGCGACATGCTCGGCGGATAACCAAGAGACACGACCATGAACGAGAAGAATCACGACGAGCACAACGCGAAGACCCACGGCTGCTGTGGCGGCAAGTCCGATGACTGCTGCCAGCACGGGGGCGACGTGAACGCCGAGCTTCACATCGACGACCCCATCGGCGAGCTCGAAGCCAAACTCGCCGAGGCCGAGGCCCGGGCCCTGCGCACGCTCGCGGACTTCCAGAACTTCCAGAAGCGGGCCGCCAACAACGAGGTCGAGGCCCGCCGTCAGGGCATCACGGGCATCATCTCGTCGCTGCTCCCGGTGATGGACAACTTCGACCTCGCGCTCGGGCAAGACGTCTCGAAGATGACCGCCGAGCAGCTCCTGGGCGGCGTCGAGATGGTCCGCGCCGAGATGGAGCGGGCTCTCGCACAGCAGGGCGTCACGATGATCAGGCCCAAGAAGGGCGACGAGTTCGACCCCGCTATCCACGAGGCCGTCACGCGTCACCCCGACCCCGAGGTCGAGCCGGGGTGTGTTATCGACTCGTTCCAGACGGGCTACAAGCTGGGCGAGCGCGTGCTGCGCCCCGCCAAGGTTGTTGTGTCGGCCGAGCAGAGCTGATGAGCCGCGTCATCGCTCACGGCGTGGACCTCGTCGAAGTCGAACGCATCAAGCGTTCACTCGACGAGCACTGCGAGCGATTCGTCGAGCGATGCTTCACCAAAGCCGAGGCCGAGTACTGTCGGAGTGCGCGCCCCCCGCGGGATGTCGAGCGTTTCGCTGCGCGTTTTGCCGCCAAAGAAGCCGCCCTCAAGGCACTCGGCACCGGCTGGGCCGACGGCATCGCCTGGACCGACGTCGAGGTCGTGCTCGCGCCGAGCGGTGCACCCTCGGTCAGACTCGCGGGCAAAGCCCAGGAGCTTGCGCAAGAACTCGGCATCGCCGAGATGCTGATCTCGCTCTCGCACACCAGCACAAACGCGATGGCATCGGTGATCGCGGTCGGAGACTGAGGCTCAGCCGCCGCCCGAGCCGTCGGCGAGCGAGGGCTTGAACTCATTCTCGTACCAATCGAACCACTCGCGTTGGTCGTAGCCCATTTCAGCGGTTGACTGCCCCCACGCATCGGACGAGAGCGAAACAAGGTCGCTATGCACTTCGGTTCGGTAGGCCCAGACGACGGCGTCCATGACCCGGAGCACTGTGCCGCTGGAAACAACGCCAATCGTCGGCTGATACCCCACGGCGTTGGTCGCGACGACCGGCGTCAGGTTGGCGACGAATGCCTGCTGCGTGCCGACGACGATCTGTGCGATCGCGCCCTTGCGCACGTTGCGCCGCCTCGGCTCGGCCTGTGCCTGGATCAGATACGGGATCGCCTTGACGAGTCCGAACTGGCGCACAAGGCTGGCGGATGCGACCGCGGGGTCATCTTTGCCGCTCATCAGTCCGAGTTCGAGCACGCGCTGGATGCGATCGGATGGCTCGTTCTCGCCGACACGCTCCACGAGCCGCCCTGAGGCCCACGTGCGCATGCGATGGTCTTCGTTGAATACTGCGGCCCACGCAATCGCGACATCAGCGTCATCCGTGCCCTGCTTGACGAACAATTCGACGAGATCCTGCTGCATGTCGAAAGGCTTGTCCTCGAAGAGCTCGAACATCAGGTCGTAGAGACGCGGATCGTCCATGTGCCGAGCAAGCTCGTCCCATCCCTGCGCGTGCATCCTCGGGTTCCGAGTGCGTCGGAAGAACTTGGTGTAGATCTCGCGGACATCCTTCTCGGCTTCGTCGAGTGGTCCGAGCGGCGTGAGGTTATCCGTTTGGACAACGGGATCAGTCGGTTCCAGCCCTGGAGCTGGCGCCTCATCACCCTGCGCCTGTGTTGACAGGGCTGACAGAGCAATTGTGAGAAGCACACTCAGTCGGAAAATGGACATAGGGAGCCTCCGCAATGGGACAGACTATCCCTATGTGACGCCAGTCAGCCCTGCCGGTTCCAATTTGGCTTAGTTCGTGCGGATGACGGCCGTATCGCCCGAGAAACGCTGGGAAGCCCGCTGGGCCTCGGCCGAGTTTTCAAATCGACCGACTCGAACGGCGTACAGCGGTCTGTTGTTGGCGATTGTTAATTCGACCCGGGGAAGATCGAGCCCGGCATTCTGGGCAGCTGGCGTGGTAGCCCGCACCCTGGACTGTGCCCTGGAGCGAGAAGAGAACGACCCGAGCTGGACCGTGAATTGGCCCTCGTTGGCCGAGGGGATATCAGCCGGACCCCTGAGTTCTGCGATCGTGCGCATCCGATCCGCACGCATGTTGTCGCCCGCATACCCGAATTCTTGTGCTCCATAATGAGCCGCCCAGCCCTTCATCGGGCCGGCGAGATCCTCAGAAGCTGCCTGGAGCATCCGGGCGGCCTCGGAGTGTTTCGCCTCATCGGCATAGATGAGCCCGATCGTGGCTTCGGCACGGCCACGGATGTTCTTATCAGGGGATGCTGTCAGGGGCTTGAGCCAGCTGAGCGCTTCGTCGTTGCGATCAAGGGCGGCAAGCGACATCCCTGCAATCAGGCGTTCGCTGCCGTGGGACGATGTCGGGACCGCCTTCGCGGCCTCGAAGGCCTCGTTGTAGGATCCCGCCCGGTAGAGATTGATGTATGCGGGGTTGCCCGCCGTGTGGATAGTTTGCGTGGATTGGCAGCCGCCGAGCACAAATGTCAGGAGGGCCATGATCGGAAATGTGATCGAAATTCGGTGCTGCATGGCTTTCATGCTCTCCACATCGGATCCACAACGAACGCGCCAACAATCTTCAGTCTATCGCCTCGCGCCGAGTCCGGCCGGGCGGCTCGGGGAGCCTTCATGAGCGTGCACTGGCCGATCATCCGGTCACTCCTTCGGAACGCCCGGCGACCCATGGTGGTCGACGATCGTCGGTCCTACACCGGAGCCGAGATCCTGATCGCCGCATTTCATGTCGCGTCCGAGATCGAGCGTCGGTGCAGCACGGAGAAGGTCGGGCTCATGCTCCCGACCAGCGCGGCCTTTCCGATCGCCGCACTGGCGACCTGGATGCTCGGACGCACGGTTGTCCCCCTGAATTACCTCCTCAAGCCAGAGGAACTCGATTACGTCATCGACCACTGCGGGACGGACTATGTCCTTACGGCGGGCCCGCTCCTCGAAGCCATCGGGCGAACTCCGGTTGTGAGAAGCCTTTCCCTGATCGAGGACATCGATTTCAGGGCTGTCCCCGAACTCCGGTGGCCGGCGGTCACGAGCAACGACCAACTGGCGACGCTCATCTACACCAGCGGGACCACGGGCAAACCAAAGGGCGTCATGCTGACGCACGGCAATCTCGTTGCCAACGTTCTGCAGGGCGCACGCGGCATGCGGGCGACGGCGAATGAGGTCTTCCTCGGAGTGCTCCCGCAGTTCCATTGCTTCGGGATGACACAGCTCACGCTGACACCGCTGACCATCGGGGCGAAGGTGGTCTACACGGCACGGTTCAACCCGGGCAAAATCTTTGCGCTCGCACGCGAGCACAAGGCGACGGTCTTTATCGGCATCCCATCGATGTACGGCGCGCTCGTCAACGCCAAAGGCGGCAAACCCGAAGACTTTGCTTCGATGCGTCTGATGGTTTCTGGCGCCGAGCCGTTGCCCGATGCGACGTTCGAACGGTTCCGCGAAAAATTCAACATCGAGATCTGCGAGGGGTTCGGGATGACCGAGCTCGCTCCCGCGACGAACGTAAGCGTGCCGGATTCTCGCAGGCGACACTCGGTGGGCAAGCCGCTGATGTGGATGGAACAGCGCATCGTCGATCCGGCGACCGAACGAGAGCTCCCTCCCAACCACGAAGGCGAACTCCGGCTGCGAGGCCCGAACCTCATGTCGGGCTATTACCACCGCGAAGAGGACACCCGGAAAGCGATCGATGATCAGGGCTACATGCGCACCGGAGACATCGCACGCATCGACGAGGAAGGCTATCTCTTCATCACCGGACGACTCAAGGAAATGATCATCGTGGGGGGCGAGAACGTCTTCCCACGCGAGGTCGAAGAGATCTTGAACCAACACCCCGCGGTGTGTGCGTCGGGTGTGATCGGCGTGCGGGACGACGTTCGGGGAGAGGTGATCGTCGGGTTTGTCGAGCCCAAAGAGGGCGTTTCGATCGAGTCCGATGAGCTGAGGGTCTGGTGCAGGGATCGGCTGGCAGGGTACAAGTGCCCGCGTGAGATCCACGTCGTGGAGGCGCTGCCGCGGAACCCGGTCGGCAAGATCCTTCGCAAGGATCTACGGCAACTTCTGCCCGCTGAGGAAGGCTAAAGTCCGATGATTCAGTGCCAGTCGGTAAAAAAGGGAACCACCAGGAGATAAGCTGTGGAACTGTATATCGACACCGCCAACGTAGACGAGATTCGCGAAGCCAACGATCTGGGCGTGCTCGATGGGGTGACGACCAACCCCTCGCTCATCGCGAAAGAGGGGGTCGACTACGCCAAGCGGCTGGCTGAGATCTGCGAGGTTGTGTCGGGTCCTGTGTCTGCCGAAGTGATCGCGACCGAGCACAAGGCGATGGTCGCCGAAGGGCGTGAGCACGCCAAGATTGCGGGCAACATCGTCGTCAAACTCCCGAGCACGATCGACGGTCTGAAGGCATGCAAGACACTGAGCGACGAGGGTCTGCGCACCAATATGACGCTCTGTTTCCAGCCGATGCAGGCGATGCTCGTCGCCAAGGCCGGTGCGTTTCTCGTGAGCCCGTTCATCGGACGCCTCGACGATATCAGCCAGGACGGCATGGACCTGATCGCTCAGATCCGCACGATATACGACAACTACGGCTTTGAGACGAAGATACTCGCAGCGTCAATCCGTCATCCGCTGCACATGGTTCAGTGTGCCCTTGCCGGTGCCGATGTCGCGACCGTGCCGATGAGTGTGATCCGCCAGCTCCTCAAGCACCCGCTGACCGACGTTGGTCTGAAGAAATTCCTCGAGGACTACAACAAGGCTTTCGGCTGAGTCGTGAACTGGGCTAGCCGGCTTTCCCCACTTCGACAATCAGTTCGATTTCGACCGGCGCGTTGAGCGGCAGGCTCGGGCACCCGACCGCAGCCCTGGCGTGGCGCCCCTCATCGCCAAGAACCATGACGAGCAATTCGCTCGCGCCGTTTGCGACCTTCGGGTGCATCGTGAAGTCCGGTGTGCAGGCCACGAAGCATCCGAGTCGAATGATCTGGACAATCCCCTCGTCTTCACCGATCCCGGCGAATACGGCGGCCAGCCCATTCAGGATGCAACGCCGGGCGCAACGCTGAGCCTCTTCCTCGGCGACATGGGTGGGGACGAGCCCCTCGGCGATGAGCTTGCCATCAACCACCGGGATCTGACCCGAGACGTAGACCACGTTGCCAACCCGCCGTGTCGGGACATAGGCGGCCACAGGCTTCGAGGGCGTGGGCAGGCTCAAGCCGTGCTCGGCTAGGACGGTGTCGACATGGGCACGGGTGTGGATCTGGGCGGGTGGCATCGGGTATATTCCCTCGTTTATGGGGTGTTGGGGGTCTGGGGGGTTGCGAGAATATCGGGACCATCCTAAACTGTGTCGGAAGCTGCAACCACGCGAGTGGAGGCAGCGGACAGTAGATCGCTCGCTGAACGTTCAGAGCGGGTGCAGGATTGGGGCTGATCGGACGATTTTCGATGCCCTCATTGTGGCGGAGTTCCGCCGATGATGACCAGTCAATTGGTCCCAGTTCTCCACCGACAACTCGAAAATCCCGCGTGAGGGGTTGCAGTGTTTGCAATGTCTCGCGGGCGCGGGTGTGACGGGCGGTGTCCCGTTCACTGTTCGAGCGGCTGTGCCCTGTTGGGTCTCAGCCAGAATTGTCGGGCTGCTATGTGCAGCCACTGTTTGGAGTATTGGACAATGAAAACCCGCATGAATCGTGCATTCACGCTGATCGAGCTCTTGGTGGTTATCGCCATCATCGCGCTGCTGATCGGCATCCTGCTGCCGGCGCTCGGCAAGGCCCGCGCCTCGGCCCGTCAGCTCCGTGACGCCACCCAGGTCCGTGGTATCCAGCAAGGTATGGTCACCTGGGCTGGCAACAACGACGAAGCCTACATGCTCCCCAGCAAGCTCGACCGCGCTGGTGCCACCGTCATGGCGACCAACGCCGCCCAGAAGGACATCACCGGCCACATCTTCTCGCCGCTCATCGGCGAGGGCTTCGTTACCGCCGAGCTCATGGTCAGCCCCGCTGAGCAGAACGCCGCGACGATCGTCGTCTACGAGGACTACGAGGTCGAGGAGCCGGAGGGGGCCGTCGACAAGGACCGTGCTCTCTGGGATCCCAAGTTCCGTGGCACCCCGCTCATGGCTGAGGGCATGGGCATCACCGGCACCGCCACCGGTACCGGCAACATGTCGTACGCTCACACCCCGCCTTACCTCCGCCGTCTCGGCCAGTGGGGCAGCACTTTCAAGGCTTCGGAAGCCGTCATTGGCAACCGTGGCCCGATGTGGCAGGCCGCCAACGGCTCGACCGGCGAGGATCTCGTCTGGCAGCTCACCGGCTCCAACAACTCCGATCCGTTCGGCCTCGGCTCGAACACCCTGCTCATCCACGGCGGCAAGACCACCTGGGAAGGCAACATCGGCTACAACGACAACCACGTCTCGTTCGAGCAACGCCCCGATCCGGAGAACATCACCCTCTCCATCAACGACGGCAGCGCCGAGCCCTTCACTCGCAACGACAACCTCTTCGTCTCCGAGCGTGACGACACCGGCGAGCCCGCCAGCACGTCCTCGCCCAGCACCAGCGACGGCTCGCTCACTCTGACTTCGAACTCGTCCGCGAACTCGGGTGACCTCGACCAGCGCAACGCCTTCCTGAAGATCATCGGCGTTGTCAACGCGAACAACAACGGTGTCATCACCGGTGCGACCGCCTGGCAGGACTGATTCGGACCTGCTGAGTCTCTGAAATCGCAAAGGGCCCCGGGTTTCGACCCGGGGCCTTCTTCTTTGGGCAACAGGAGACCCGGGGCTCGCGTATGCTGATCGGGCACCTTTCGGGGAGATCGACCATGTCAGGCAAACTTGGCCGTGCTTTTTCGCTCGTTGAACTCCTGGTGGTCATCGCGATCATCGCGCTCCTGATCGGGATCCTCGTCCCGACGCTCGGCAAGGCCCGTGACACGGCCCGACGTGCGAAGGACTCGGCGCAGATCCGCTCGATCGGGCAGGGGGCCAACATCCAGGCCGGCAACAACGAGGGCTCATACCCGATCCCGAGTCAGATCGACATCTCCAACTCGACCGTCAAGACCGACAATCCTCAGGAGAAGGACAACACGGGCAACATCATGAGCCTGCTGGTGTGGGAGGACGCGATCTCGACGGAAGACCTGGTCAGCCCCGTCGAGACGAACGATCAGGTCGAGGTATACGCGGGCTACCAGAAAAAAGAGCCCACACAAGCCGAGAAGCCCGAGTTCGCGGCGTGGGATCCCGGGCTCGCGGGCGTCACACTCGAGAACGCGGGAGGTTTGACGGGCACGGGCCGGGGACGCGCCTCGGCCAAGGGCAACAACTCGTACGCGAACCTGCCGCCGTTCGGCGCGCGACGCGGGCTCTGGCGGAGCGACGCGGACGCATCGACGGCCGTGTTCAGCAACCGTGGATCGATCTTTTCACTTGACACAAATGACAACTGGATTCTTCGCCCGGCAGGCTTTGTGACAGGTGATAAGTCGAACACGCTCGAGTTCTATGATCCGTTGAAATCCTGGGGCGGCAATATCGGGTATGCGGATGGGTCTGTAGAGTTTTCAGCAAGGCCCGATCCCGATCGAACAGGGTTGGTTTCAACGACAAACGATAAGAAGATCCGTGACAACATCTTTGTCAATGAAACGGATACTGGTGCGTCCGGGAATCGGAAGTTGCCGGATCGTGGCGTGAATAACTACCTGCGCCCGTGGTACAACATTGAGGTGAGTTCAGCCGGGAACATTAATGCCACACCCTGGGATATCGAAGATCGTCCGAACGGCCAGGGCGGCGGCGACTGATTCGGTTCACAGGCATCAGTCGACACGCAGCGTCCTGACATACAGGTCGAGCGCGTCCTGCGCTTGTGTGAGGTCGGTCGCGAGCTTGCGGCGGTTCGTGCGCAACTCATCCAGCCCGTTTTCGTGCTCTTCAAGCTGGCGCATGTATCGTGCGTAGAGCGCGTCCTGACGGTTGATCGCCTGGAGCAGGTTCCTGATCCGCTGCTGATCGTCGGCGATGCGTCTCGTCTCTGCGTCGTTTTCGTTGAGCAGCTTCTGGATGTCCTCGACCTTGCCCTTACGGTCGGCGTAGCCCTTGAAGGCATCGATAACCCCCTGCGACGCGGCACCCTGACGCTGGTACACGAGCAGTGTCTCGAGTGTGATCGAGGTCAGGGCCATACGCGAGTCCTGCACCTGTTCCTGCGACACCGAGAGCTTCTTGGACTTGCCCGAGTCGAGCTTGACCTCGAAGCGGTAGAGGTCGTCGGTCGTCTCGTAAGGTTTGGCTTCGGACTTGAGATCCCAATTCTGGTAGCGGGGCGTCTCAACAACCACGAGACGTTCGCGGCTCTGGTCGTGGTTGGTCAGTTCGACGGCGTACTCGTTCTGAACGGTCGTGGTCTGAATGACCGTGCCGTCGAGGATCCGCAGCTTGCGGACGGTGTGGCTCTGGCTCGTAGTTCGGTTGGCATCGACGTCGAGGTCGACGGCATAGGCGAGCATGCGGCGCTCACCCTGTCCGACGTGCCCGATCTGGGCGTCGCCCGCGAAGACGGAGCCGTCGAAGACCGACAGCGGGCCCGGCATGAGCTTGAGCTTGGTGGAGTTGGTGACTTCGACGCCGCGGTAGGGGTGCTCGCCCTGTGTGGACGGCGAGAAGATGCTCACACGGCGGCCCTCGATGTCGCCCGTGATGATGGGCAGCATCGCGGATTCGCGCTTGCCGACTGTGACCGGGTTGTCGAGCTTGAAGAAGAAGACCTCGCCCTCTTCGCCGCCCGAGGCGAGAGCGGCAGTAGTAGATTCCATTTTATCGATATATGCATATCTGCGCACTGACAAATCTGGCTCGGCCGCTGCGGGTGCATCACCGGTGAGATACAATGCTCGCGTTCTTGCATCTCGAAGTGATTTTTCGATTTCTTGATCATCCTGATTGCCATCGAAAGGCGATTGGCCCCCTCCTCTACCTGCAACACCTCGCTCAAATGTCTTCGGCGCCGCGGCGATCTCCACGGGCACCGGAAGAGTGGGCCTCGAGATATAGAGCGGCTCGGCGAGGTCCATCTGGAAGCCCACGGGCTGACCCGCCACGAGCGAGAGTTCGATCTCGTGCCAGTCGTGGTCGGTCGTGTTTTCGACGATGGCCCAGCCCTCGATGTGCAGCTTGTCGCCGGCTTTCTCGGGCAGGACGAGGCGGTAGCTTGTTTTCCAGATCGGGGTTTCCTGGACGTAGGCCGCGAGGATTTCGCGTTGACCGTTGCCCTTGAGATCGATCTCGATCGAACGGGATTGTGCCGTGCGCTGGGTGCCGAGAGCTTCGAGGAGTTCGTTGAGGTCGGACTGGAGCGATGGATCGAGCAGACGCACGCGCCGGATGTCGGCCTCTTCGACGCTGATGAGCCCCTCAGCTGTCATCACGCTGAGCCGCCGACGCGTGGTGTACTGGTCCTCCGCGACGACTTCGTACGCTTCAACACCGAGAATACGTCCTTCGAGTTCGCTGTCGGTCGTGGTGAGCGCGATGCGGGCGCCCTGGAACTCGCCGAGCAGAACGCCGAGCGTGAGCTGATTGGCGCTGCCGAGTCCGAGCGCCTGCAGCCTCCGGCCGATCGGCTCATCAGACGAGTAGCTGACGCCCCCGACACGCCCGCCGTCGAGGTCGAGCACGACGAGTGACTTGAGGATGTCGTTGATCTGGTCGGCGTCGAAGGAGAGGCTGATGGAGGCGTCGCCCGAGACGGTGCCCGAGCGTTCGAATGAGCCCACACCCGAGCGGTAGAGCGTGACGGCCGTGACTGGGAGCTGCGCGTCCTGGTCATCCTGAGCGAGAGCGGGCATGGCGAGGCCGACGGCGAGGACGATCGAGGCGGTTCGAAGGCGCATGACGGACTCCTTGTCTGGGTTCGATGTGCTCTTGGACTCATCATCGGCAGGATCGGTTCGCATGTCGGCACTTTCGGCTGGCCGATACGATCGATAGAGCCATGGCAAGCCTCCCCGCGTTTACGCCCGATCAGTACGAATCGCTCCGAATACGGCGGCGCGACATCGCTGAGGGACTGGCTAGTGCGGTTTCGGGGCGGGTCCGGTTTGGCAGGCACGATCGCCAGCTCTACGCGACGGACGCATCGATCTACCAGGTCGAGCCGCTGGGGGTGGTGGTGCCCGACTCGATCGAGGACGCTCAGCGGGCACTGGCATACTGTGCTGGTCACGGCATCCCGGTTCTCCCGCGTGGCGGCGGGACGAGTCTGGCGGGGCAGTGCACGAGCGAGGCCGTGGTGCTCGACCTCTCGGCCTGCTGCGACACGATCCGTGAGATCGCCGCGGAGAAGCGGGCGTGCACCGCCGACGCGGGGATCACGATCGACGTTCTCAACCGGGCGCTCGCCGAGACGGGGCTGTTCTTCGCACCCGATCCCGCCACGGTCCGTCAGGCGACGGTGGGCGGGTGCATCGGGAACAACGCGGCCGGCACGCGGTCGGTGAAGTACGGGCGGACCTCGGAGAACGTGATCGCGGTCGATGCGCTGCTCGCGGGTGGCACGCGGGTCCGCTTCGAAGAGGGCGCGGCGCTCAACGACCCGGTCGCCAGGCGTCTGACCGATGGTGTCGTCGACGTCGTACGCCGGCACGAGCGGCTCATCCGGGAGCGATTCCCCAAGACGCTCCGGCGAAACGCGGGCTATGGGCTCGACATGCTTCTTGCGCAGATGCAATCGGGCGATCCGCTGCGATCGGTCAACCTCGCCAAGCTGCTCTGCGGCTCGGAGGGCACGCTCGCGCTGACGCTCTCAGCCAAGCTCCTGCTCCACCCGATCCCCAGGCACCGGGGGCTGTGCGTGCTGTCGTTCTCGAGTCTGGATGAGGCGATCGAGTGCGTGCCGAGCCTGCTCAAGCTCGCGCCGAGCGCGGTCGAGCTGCTCGACGACATGATCGTGCAGACGGCACTTGCGAACCTCGAGCACCGAGCCGCGTTGGAGTACCTGCCGAGGCCGAAATCGGGCGAACTGATGGCTGTGCTGTACGTCGAGTTCGAGGCGAGCGACGCTTCGGTGTTCGAAGAGAAGCACGCAGAGGTTAGATCATCCGTACCCGGTGCGAGCACGGAGCTCTACACGACGCCCGAGACGATCGCCTGCGCACTTCGGCTCAGGCAGGCGGGCGAGCCGCTCTTGCATTCGATCCCCGGGCGCCGCAAGCCCTTGGGGTTTATCGAAGACAACGTCGTCCCCGTCGAACATCTCGGTGAGTTCGTGCGCGAGTTGCGCAAGATCATCGAGCGTTTCGGCACCCGGGCGGCGTTCTATGCGCACGCCTCGGTGGGGGTGCTGCACGTCCGGCCGCTGCTCGATCTACGCGACGACTCGGACAAGAAGGCGATGATCGAGATCGCCAAGGAAGCGGCAGACCTCGCCGGGAGGCTCGGCGGCGTGATGTCGGGCGAGCACGGCGACGGCAAAGCCCGCGGACCCTTGCTCGAAAGGCACTTCGGGCCCGAACTTATGGACGCCTTCCGCGCGGTCAAGGCCCTGTTCGATCCCGAGAACCTGCTCAACCCGGGAAACATCGTCGAGCCCGGCCCTATCCCGTCGATCGCCAAACACACGCGCACCGAGCCCAAAGGCGAGCAGGTCTCGATCCCAGACGTTGAGACGTTCTACACGTTCGATGATCAGGGTGGGCTTGGGCACGCCGTCGAGCTCTGCAACGGCGCGGGTGTCTGCCGCAAGCAGGTCGGCGGCACGATGTGCCCGTCGTACATGGCTCTCAAGGACGAACGCCACGCGACACGCGGGCGGGCCAACGCGCTACGGATCGCGCTCTCGGGCCAGGCGACGGGGCAGGCGCTCGACTGGAACGACGCCGAAACAGTCGAGACGCTGGACCTGTGCCTGAGTTGCAAGGGGTGCAAACGCGAGTGCCCGAGCAATGTGGATGTCGCCCGCCTCAAGAGCGAGTACACGGCCCAGCGGTACCGCCAGCACGGCACGCCGATCATGGCAAGGGCGATGGCCTCGATCCGCACGCTCTACAAGCTCGGCTCGATGACGCCGGGATTGGCAGCGAAGGCCGGCCGCCCCGGGCTTGTGCGGAACGTGATCAACAGGGCGATGCGGTTCCCCATCGAGCGGTCGCTGCCCGTACCCGTGCGTTCGCTCGGAAGGGATGACGCTTGGAAGCAGACATCGGATCTCGATCTGCCGACGGTTCTGCTGCTCGGCGACTGCTTCACGATGTTCACCGAGCCGGGCATCGGGCTCGACGCGAAGGTGCTCCTCGAAGCGTTCGGCTACCGTGTGAGGCTCGCCGACGTGGGTTGCTGTCAGCGGCCGGCGATCTCGACGGGGCTCTTGCCCTCGGCGATCAGGCATATCGACAAGGTTGTGCCGAGGCTCGTTGCGCAGATCGAGGAGGCGAACGCCCAGGCGGTGCTTGTTCTGGAGCCGTCGTGTTTGTCAGCGATCAAGGACGACTGGCTCGGGCTCCGGTGCCAGAGTTCGATCGAGGATCGCAAACGTCTTGCGTCCATGAGTGTCCTTGTCGAGCAATTCCTCGAATCGCGGTGGGATAGGCACCCGAGAACGCCCGATTTCTCCGAGACGCCCGGGCGTGTGCTCTTTCACGGGCACTGCCATCAGAAGGCGCTTTGGGGGAGCGAGTCTTCCACTGCTCTGCTCGCAAGGGCGTTCGGTGACCGGGTGCGCTCGCTCGACACCGGCTGCTGCGGCATGGCCGGGAGCTTCGGGCTGCACGAGAAACGCTACGACCTCTCGATGAAGATCGGCGAACTGGTTCTCTTTCCGGCGGTGCGTGAGCGGGAGCAGGGCGATGTCGTTGTCGCCACGGGGACGTCGTGTCGCCATCAGATTCTGGATGGCGTGCAGGTGGAGGCAGTTCATCCCGTCACGCTGCTGCGCAGGCATCTCGTCTGGCGATCGGAGACCGACCACTCCGGGCTGGCGCCGATCTTTGCCAGGGGCTGAGGCGATCAGATCGGGGCGGGGACGGCTCGGAGGATGTCCTCGGAGATCTGCTCCATCGCGGCCGAGTGATCGATCAGGGCCGGGTCGCTGGGCGTGATCCGGTGCGAGGTCGCCGCCACGAAATGCTCGGCGACGTCCTCGGGCGTGACATAATCGCGATCATGCAGCCGCGCGGTTGCACGGGCGGCCTGTGCCACGGCAAGCGCGCCGCGCGTCGAGAGGCCAAGCGCCAGGTCCGGTGTGTTCCGACTCTTGTCCGCAAGCTGCTGGATATATGCCGCGATCGGTGCTTCGAGGCGAGTCTTGTCGGTGGTCTCCTGCATGATCAGGATCTGCTCAAGCGTGAGCGTGGGCTTGAGGTCGCCCAGCGTGGTGAGCGACGGGCGTTCCTGGATCACGCGGATCTCGCTTTCGGCGCTCGGGTAGCCGAGGCTGGTCCGCAGAAGAAAGCGGTCGAGCTGGCTCTCGGGCAGGGGGTACGTGCCGTGGAACGAAGAGGGGTTCTGGGTAGCCACCACCATGAACGGCGGTGCAATTCGGCGAGTGACGCCATCGATCGTGACGGCTCCCTCGTTCATCGCCTCAAGAAGGGCGCTCTGAGTGCGGGGAGGTGTTCGGTTGACCTCGTCGGCGAGCAAGACGTTGGCAAAGACCGGACCCGGCCGGAAACGGAATTCGCGGGTCGATTCCTCGTAGATGCTGACACCCAGGACATCAGAGGGGAGCATGTCCGGAGTCATCTGGATCCGGCGGAACTCGCCGCCCACGGACCGGGCGACCGCAGAGGCGAGCACGGTCTTGCCCACACCCGGGACGTCCTCAAGGAGCAGGTGCCCGCGGGCGAGAAGGCAGCAGAGAACCTTGTCTATCGCCCTCGGGTCACCGAAGTAGACACGGGCGATGCTCTCGCGGAGTGAATGAAGTGCTTCCTGCATGGATTCTGGTTCCTCTTGTCGTGGCCCCGCGATGAGGGGGCCGGAGTATATGATGCCCGCCGGCAGCCATGGGATCACTCGACGACCACATCTCGGCCGGCGCGATCGCTCGCTCCGATGACGACTTCGAGCTGCAAACCGATGCACTCGAGGAAGTCCTGTCTGGACAGCTGCCCTGCTGGGTCTGTGGCTACGAGCTGAGCGGGCTTTCGGTCACGGGGGTCTGCCCCGAATGCGGCACGCCAGTGCGAACGACTCTGCTCGCGGTCGTTGATCCGTCGGCCGCTTCGTATGCCCCGCTGCGTATGCCGCGGATTGCGTCGGCAGGTCTCGTGCTCTGGACGGGTGCGGCATTGCTTGCGATCCTGACAATCTGGCTCTGTCGACTGACCGATGCGCTCCAGGTCTGGTTCGCGGTTCCCTCGAAGCTTGGCTTTCTCGGCGCCTTGGTGCCGGTCTTTGCGGCGCTCAGTGGGCTCGGGGGGCTTGTCCTGATCCATCCGCAGAAGGGCGACTCGCTCAAGCAGACCCTGGGGCCGATCTTGGCTTCGGCGCTCTACGTGCCGCTGGTCTGGATGCTCTGGTACACACACGCAAAGATCGATCTGACAGCCGGCATTCCATACTTCACCAATGCACTCCGTGAAGCGGATCGAGTCGAACTCCGCTGCGCGATCGGCATCGTGTCGATGCTGATTGCGCTGCTCGTGCGTCCGAGTGTACGAGCATTTGCCAAGCGATCGGTCCTGATGCGGACCGGACAGCTGACCCGGCAGACACTGCTGGCGGTCGTAGCGGCGTTGGCGATTGCTCTCGCGGGGGACATGATCCATGTCGCGACCATCCGTGTGGAGCCGCTTCAGCATGTTGTGACGAGCACGATCTCGCTCCTGCTCGTCGCAGCGGGTTCGGCGCTGGTTACAGTCGGGTTCGCAGGGATGTTCTGGGATGCAATCAGGCTCTATCCGATCATCCGGAACGGCCCTCGGTCGCTTGGCGATGTCGTGCAATTGGATGAACCCGATGCATGAGGCGGATCTGCGTCTGGTCGACGAAGCCGTAGGTCGGGCGATCCACGAGTTGCCCGAGCACCTCTACCGTCTGATTGATGAAGTGCCGATCGTGCTCATCGACCAACCGACTCCGGAGATGCTGCGGGATCTGGGCCTCGATCCAGCCGATGTATTCGCGTTGGACGAGATCTGTGGCTTGCATACGGGCATCCCGATCACCGAGGACAGCGTTGAATTTTCGGGTGATCTGCCGACGGTCATCCACCTGTTCCGACGGGGGCTCCTGGGCATAGCCTCGGATGAGGAGGGGCGGGTCGACCGTGAAACGCTCAATCGGGAAGTGCGAATTACGATTCTGCACGAACTAGGGCACCATTTCGGGCTTGAGGAGCAGGATCTTGACGATCTTGGATATGGCTGACCGCCTCCAGACTGTTCCAAGCCGGTACGCTCTGGCACAGGCAGCAGGAGATACGCATGAATCGAATGATCGGTCGTTTGATGGTTCTGGCGGGTGTGATCGCGGTGGCTCAGCCCTCGCTCGCTCAGGGGATGAAGAAGTCCAATTCGTACGACGTGAGCACCGCAGGCGTCGGGGTGATCACGATCACCGGCACCCCGGCCGAGCGTCCGGGGCCGTTCGACTGGCTCTCGGGGGAGAACACCCTGACCCTCCGCTCGCTCGTCAACGGCATCGAGAAGGCGGCCGCCGATGACGGCTTGCGAGCCCTGGTGCTCAAGCTCGACGACGCCGCTCTGACCGCGTCACAGGTCGAGGAGATCGTCGGGGCCATCCAAGACGCTCAGGACGCGGGCAAATCCGTGTACGTCGTCGCCGATGGGTACAACACCACAGGCCTGATGCTCGCGGCCGTCGCGGACGAGTCGATCGTCCACCACGGAAGCCCGGTCTCACTGCCCGGGCTCTATATGGAGCAGTACTTTCTGAAGGACATGTTCGATTGGGTCGGCGTCGACGCCAGCTTCGAGCAGGTCGGCGAGTACAAGGGCGCCGACGAGACCTACACACGCAGCGAGCCCAGCCCCGAGTGGCAGCAGAACATCTCGCAGCTGCTCGACAGCATGTACGGCAACGTGCGCGAGATCCTCAAAGACGGCAACAAGATGAGCGACTCCGAGCTCGACCACGCGATGGAGAAGGCCTTCTACACCTCCGCCGAGAGCGCCGTCGAGCTCGACCTGCTCGACCGCTCGACCAATCTCGGCGAGCTTGAGGACATGCTCGAGGACGATCTGGGAGCCGACGTCAAGTGGAGCACCAACCTCATCGATGAGGGCGCCGGCAGCTCGTTCGATACATCCAATCCATTCGCGATCTTCTCGATGCTCTCGAAGGATCCGAGCAACAAGCCCGTCCGTCCGACCATCGCGGTTGTGCACATCGACGGCGTCATCATGGACGGCGACTCGAGCGAGGGGGGGCTTTTCGGCTCCAAGTCGGTAGGCAGCCGAACGATCCGCAACGTGCTCAAGGAGGTGGGTGACAACGAACTCATCAAGGGTGTCGTCGTCCGGATTAATTCGCCTGGTGGCTCCGCGACGGCGAGCGAGGTGATCTGGCGCGCCGTGCGCGAGGTCGCTGAGGAGAAGCCGGTCTATGTGAGCGTCGGCAACATGGCCGCCTCCGGCGGGTATTACATCGCCGTTTCGGGCGACAAGATCTTCGTCAACCCCTCGTCGATCGTCGGCTCGATCGGTGTCGTGGGCGGCAAGCTCGCGATGGAGGGGGCGTACAACAAGCTCCACATCAACGTCGTCGGACAGGGTCGCGGGCCACGCGCGGAGCTCTTCGGCAGCAGCAAACCTTGGGACGCCTCACAGCGTGCCGCCGTCCGCGAGATGATGACCGAGACGTACGACCTCTTCACGAGCCGTGTCACCGAGGGGCGCAGCGGGATTGATCTCGACAAGACCGCACGCGGTCGGCTCTTTACGGGCAACAAGGCGATCGGTCTCAAGATGGCCGACGAGATCGGCTCACTTAACGACACGATCGAGTCGCTCGCCGACGAGCTCGGGATGTCGAATTACGACGTGCTCGACTACCCGGGGCCGATGAGCCTCGACGACCTCATGGAGCAGTTCACCGGCGGCATGGTCTCATCGCCAATCAAGGGCATCGAGAGCGTGGTGCAGGGCATCGTCGGCCCGCAGGCCTGGCCCGCGGTGCGTCAGCGCATCGACGGCGCGATCATGCTTCAGAACCAGCCGGTGATGCTCATGGATCCGAATATCCTGATCATCAGATAAGCACGCATCTATACAAAACAAATGCCCAGGGATTCGCATCCCTGGGCATCTTTACTTTTAGTTGCGATCGCAATCAATCGACCGACATGATCTCTTTCGACTTGGCATCGAACTTCGTGTCGACCGATGCCTCGTACTTCTTCAGGAGTTCCTGGATCTCTTCTTTGAGCGTCGAGACCTCGTCCTCGGAGATGTTGGCCTCGCCCTTACCCAGCGCGTCGGCGTGCTTATTGCTGTCACGGCGGGCGTTGCGGATGACGACTTTCGTATCTTCGGCCATCTTCTTGGCCTTGGCGACGAGCTGCTTGCGCCGGTCGGTCGAGAGCGGCGGGATGTTCAGGCGGATCTGCTTGCCGTCGACGTGCGGTGTGAGGCCGAGGTCCGAGGCTTCAATCGCCTTGGTGATTTCCTTAATCGAACCCGCATCGAATGGCTTGATCAGGATCTGCGTCGCTTCGGGCGTGCTGATGCCGGCGAGTGATTTCAGGTCGGTGGGGGCGCCGTAGTAGTCGACCTTAATGTACTCGACAAGCGCGGTCGAGGCGCGGCCACCACGGAGGCCTTGGAACTCGTGATCGAGGTAGTCGATCGCCTTGGTCATGAGCTCTTCGGTGTGAAGGAGAATGGAATCGGGATCGTTCATTGTGCTTTCCTTGCTGGACAAATCTCTCAGAGTGCCGCGGTTTCCTTGGCGCTGGCATCGACGAGCGTGCCAATGGGCTCGCCCGCGATCACGCGTTCGATGTTGCCAGGCACATCGAACTGGAACACGCGGATGGGAATCTTTCGTTCGCGGCACATCGCGAATGCGGTGACATCCATGACCGCCAACCCCTTGGCGAGCGCGTCATCAAAGCTGATGCGCTCGTAGCGCGTGGCTTCCGGGTGCTTCTTGGGGTCGGCGGTGTAGATGCCGTCGACCTTGGTCGCTTTGAGGAGTTGAGCACAGCCGAGCTCGGTTGCCCTGAGAGCCGCACAGGTGTCGGTTGTGAAGTACGGGTTGCCCGTGCCCGCAACGAGGACGACAACGCGGCCCTTCTCAAGGTGCCGGATCGCTCGATTGCGGATAAAGGGCTCGGCGACGGCTTTGATCTCAAGGGCCGACATCACGCGGGAATCGACCCCGATCGAGGTCAGGTGCTCGCGGAGGGCCATGCCGTTGATCACGGTGCCCAGCATGCCCATGTAGTCGGCGGTGCTCTGCTCGACGCCGCCCGACTCGGCCAGTTCGGCCCCACGGATGATGTTCCCGCCACCGACGACCACCGCGAGCTGGACGCCGAGCCTTGTGGCCTTCTTGATCTCGGTACCGATGAGCTTGAGCCGCTCAGGGTCGATGCCGAATCCGCCGGGGCCGCCAAACGCCTCGCCGCTGAGTTTGAGCAGAATTCGGGTCGGTTGATCGGCAGCCATGTCGTCGTTCCCCAGCGTCTCGAACGAGCATAGACCCGGAAGCCCGGGCCGGATCGGTTATGGTACGATCCGGGGTAGGGGCGGTGCGAGCCGATACAACGGGTTGACGAGGGAACCGGAGCCGGTTTCGGACGTCTAAAGGGAGATAGGCTACCGATACCCGGGTGGGATGAGCCCGGACCAAGCGAGACCAAAGCCCGCTGATGAGCCAGCTTGCCGACACCACGATCGGGACGGATCCCGAAGCCCTGTCCCCCGAAGACGACTCTTCGCTCGGCGCGAAGATCCGCCGGTGGTTCCTGCGTGCCTCGATCGCGGGGATGATCCTCTCGCTTCTGGTCCACATCGCACTGTTCCTCATCGCGGCCCTCATCACGACCGGCGGCGGCGGGAGCAGGGGGCCGGGGCCTGCTTCGGCGATCGAATTCGCCGTCCAGAGCGAGTCCGACCTCGACGAATTCCAGGCCGAGGAGCTCTCGGTCGATCAGCCGAACTCCGAGGAACTGCTGAACGAGCTGACCGATGCGACATCAGATCCGCTGCTCGACACGCCGATCTCGGATCTGCTCGAACCGACAGGCAAACTCGAAGCCGAACTCTCCGGCGGCGGCGGCGACCTGACCTCGGCCGGTGACGGCGCGTCGGGAGGCGCGGGAACGGGTTCGGCGAGTTTCTTCGGTATCGAGGCGCGAGGCAACAGATTCGCCTACGTCGTTGATGTGTCGGGCTCAATGGACCGCGAGGGGCGGCTCGCAGGGATGCAGGCCGAGCTCAGCGAATCGATCAGCGGCATGCCCGATCATGTCGGGTTCTTTGTCGTGTTCTTCGCCGACACGGCTTATCCGCTCGGCGACAGACGCAAATGGACCGACGCCAACGGCTCAGGCAAGAGATGGGCGCGCGAGTCGATCTCCAGGCTCTCATCGCTCGGCGCAACGAACCCGCTGCCGGCCTTTGAGATGGTCTACGACATCCGCCCGAGGCCGGACGCGATCTACTTCATGACCGACGGCGAATTCGATCAGAGCATCGCTGACATCATTATTCGGCGCAACAAAGAAAGACCAATGCCCGTGCATTGCATCACGTTTGTCTCACGCGAGGGCGAGAGTGTCATGCGCCGGATCGCGCGTGAAACAGGCGGCACCTACACGCACATCGAAAGAGCGGGCGGATGAAGCTGTTCGCTCTTTCCATCTTGATGACAACCGCAGCATTAGCCAGTGCCGAGCCGGGTATCGTCACACTCCGCACAGGTCAGGTGATTCAGGCGGACGATGTCAAAGTGAGCATCGACGCGGTTGTATTGAAATCGGCTAACGGCGAAAGATCTCTCGGGTGGCACGAAGTCAGGGCCATCGGTGGGCAGGCGTCGGCTTCGGCTGTGGAGTATCTCGCCGATGCAGATAATGCATGGCGTGGGCTCGCGAGGCTCGGGCGCGGCGATCGGGTCGCGGCAGAGCCATTGCTTGAGAAGGCTTTCGAACGCCTCGCGGGCCACAAGGGCCCGACCGCGATCGCGGTTTCTGAGGGGCTTCTGACCTGTCGCGTTGCTCGCGGGGCACAGGCGCTCGCAATCGAGCCGTATCTCACGCTCGTCTTGAACAATTCAGTTGAAGTGACGAGCAATGTGCTCGATGAACGCACCGCGCTGTATCCGGCACTTCCGCCTATTTGGGGCAACGAGGCCGGACTCGCATCGGCTGTCACTTCGGTTGCATGGGATGACTTCTCGAAGTGGGACTCGCGAGGACGAGCGAGGCAACTCGCGGAGCTCTACACGGCGGCGGCGCTGTATGAGATCAGCGGACAGTCGGCGCTGCCCGAGATAACACCCGTCGACGAGGGTGTCAAACTCGTCCATGAGATCGTCGTTGCCCGTCTCGGGAACGAGCGTGAACGCGCGAGTGCTCGCCAATCATTGAAAGCGAGGCTCGAGCAAGATTTGCCAGATTGGCAGCAGGCGTGGATCCATGCCGCGATCGGGCTCTCACTGCTGGCCGAGGACGACACGCACGAGTCACGGCTGGGCGTTGTGCAATTGCTCTATGTGCCGGCCCAGTACGCACAGTCGCAGCCGTATCTCGCAGGCGTCTGTCTCGCAAAGGCATCGATCCGGCTCGCAGAGATGGGGCGGAGCGACGCAGCAGTGACGCTCGCAGGCGAACTCGCTCGCGAGTACAGGCACCACGCTTCAATCGATCATCCCATCGTTCGAGAGCTGATCAAGCAGTATCAGAATCAGAGCACACCGGCCGCGCCAAGCGAGGAGGATGCATGACTTTTCAAGGCTTTCACTCGGACCTGCTCGTGTTGGCACAGGCCGACGGCGGTGGCAAGTCGATCCTCCAGCACATCGCTTCGGGCGGGCCGATCGGGCTGATCATCATCCTGCTCTCGTTCGCGGCGGTCGCACTGGTTGTGATGCACTCGATCCAGATCCGGCTCGTCAAGCTCGCGCCGACGGAGCAGTTCGAGAGGCTGCGCGATCTGCTGACACGCCGAGAGCTCGACAACGCCCGCGCGTATTGCGACTCGGAGAGTCACGACAGCTTCCTGACACGCGTCATCGGAACGGCGCTCACACGCTGCGCCCGCTCGCCGTTCGGACTGCTCGAGTTCCGCGGCGCGCTCGAAGAATCGGGACGCGATCAGGTCGGGCGGCTCTACCGCAGCACCGAAGGCCTCTCGCTGATCGTGACCGTGGCGCCGATGCTCGGCCTGCTCGGCACGGTGCTCGGCATGGTGGGGGCCTTCAATACGCTGGGCAGTTCCAGTGGCGGTTTCGCCAAACCCGACGAACTCGCGAGCAGTATCGCCGTCGCACTGATCACCACTGTGCTCGGTCTCGTCGTGGCGATCCCTGTCTCGGCTGCCCTCGTCTTCTTCCGCAACCGCATCGATTCGGTCACAAGCGAGGTCGCGGTCATGACCGAAGAGCTGCTCGGCCTCGTCGAGAGCCATCAGTCGAATGCTCAGCGTGGCCAGGCACCACAGCAACCCGTGCGAAGGCCAGCCGTCGCCCCAACCGGTGCACCTAGAGCATGAAGCGCGAGGGTCACGTCGAAGATGGCTTTGATATGACGCCCATGATCGACGTGGTCATGTTGCTCATTATCTTTTTCCTCGTGACGTCGCAGTTCTCGCAATCCATCCGCACTCAGCTCGAACTCCCGAAGCAGCAAGGCCAGAAGATCGAGATTGACACCTCGGGTGACATCGTCGTCGATCTTCTCGCCGACGGGTCGATCCGCCTCGAAGGCGAGTCGATCTCGATGGATTCATTCCTCGCGATGGTGAGTGCAGAATTGCTGCACGGCAACGCCGACACACAGGTCTTGATCCGTCCCGAGCGTACAGGTCAGGCTGTGCATCTCAACCGGCTCTGCGCGAAATTGTCCCGGGCGGGTGTTCGTGCATACAGGATCGCAACGAACCCATCGGACGGGGGTGAGGGATGAAATTCGCCCAGCCCGGCGCTACGACCCGCAAGCCTGTCCGTCTGCCGCTGATCGGCATGATCGATGTGTTCTTCCTGCTCCTGGTGTACTTTGTTGTTTCTGCGACGATCGCTCAGCCCGAAGACGAACTCGCTGCGGCGTTGCGTCAAGAAAGCTCTCAGGCATCATCAACGGATCTGCAGCCGCAGTATATCGAGGTGCAGCGGAGCGATGGCGGTGTATCGTACAAAGTGGGAGCGAGAGTGCTGCATTCCAGGCAGGAACTCGTCGATGTGTTGTCGGAGCTTCCCAAGGAAGCAGGGGTATTCCTGCGAGTCAACGACGACGCGCCTGTCTGGGCCGCGGCCGCAGCCCTTCAGGCCTGTCACGATGCCGGGTATGAGAAGCTGACCTATGTCACTCAGAAGTAAGAAGCACATATTGATCTTTGTGCTCCTGCTCTTGCAAGGCATGGCCGGTGCGCAGTCCGAGCCTGTCAGCATCGAGCAATATCTCAGCGATCGCGGGATGGACGACCTTCTCGCGGAGCATCTTGTCGAAGAACTGTCAACTCAGTCAGGCGATACGAGAACAGAAACCGCTCAGGAACTCGGCCAGCTCTATGTCCGCTTGCTCGATCAGTCGGCCACCGAGAATGACCGCAGGTTCTGGTCCGAGCGAGCTTCCAACCTGCTCAGGCTTGTACCCGAGGCCGACTCGCCCGAACTCAGGATCAACCTCTCGAAAGCCGCCTACATGCGAGCGGAAGCGATCGCCGAGCGGTTCAGACTCCGCATGGCAACCGAACAAGAAGTTGCGCAGGCGGAGCGGGTGCTGAGAGACACCTCGACGACATTTCTGGAGATCGCACAGGCGGCGCACCTCACATCTCAGCGGCTCGAAAAGCGATTGACCGAGCGGCTAGACGAAGACGCCGAGCAGGAGGTGACCGCCGCGCTCGCACGTTCGAGACAGAGCCGGTCGCTCGGGTTCTACTACGCAGGCTGGAGCGAGTACTACCTCGCACTGATTACAGGTGACACAGCGCGAGCCGGACGCGCACTGCGACATTTCGGATGGCTGCTTAATGCGCGCGAGGGTGACGAGGCCTCGTACGACCGCCTCCAGCCGGGATTGCTTCGATACGAGCATGTTGCCAGATCGGCGATCGGCGCCGCGCTCGCTTGCTCGCTCCAGGGCCGATCGGTGGAAGCTGTCGCGTGGCTCGATGCGGTCGAGCGAAGCACCGATGTGGCCCAGGAAGTTCGCGATCAGATCGTTGACCGAAGGATCTATGTTCTCGCGAAGGCGGGGATGTGGGCGGATCTTGAACTTATTATTCGACGCCTCCGCACATCGGGCGGCGAGCTCGATCCTATCAAGGCGCGAATCCTTGTCGTGACGTGTATGGAGGCTCTCTCGGGTCCGGAAGGGCGCGGACGCAGCCGGGAGCTCATACGACGGCTGTCTGACACTGGCCTCTCGGATCTGGTCGCCGAGGGTGAAGTTGGACATGTGCTCGAGCTCGTGCGTGCATTCGGGACGGAGTCACTCGGCGATCACGGATTCGTTGTGCTGTATGTGAAGGGTCTTCTTGCGATGGACGCGGCATTGCGTGCTCGTGAAGCTGCGGGCGACACTGGGGAAGGGCCCGTTGCCGATCCGGCGATCGCTGCAATGTATAGGAGCGCCGCCACGCAACTCCTCGCATCCGTTGACGAGCCCGATGCTTCGCTCCATGAAGCCGAGCGTGTGCGTGCAATGACTTCGGCCGGTTCTGCGTTCTATCTCTCCGGCGATACCGTGCTGTGTGTGGACATTCTCGAACGAGCGATCGGTGAAGCGGAATCGCCGGATCAGGCCGAAGCTGCGCATTGGCTTGCCGTCGTTGCGCTCGATGATTCAGTCGAATCGGGCGACGAAACACTCAAGCCGCGTCGGGATCAGCTTGCGACGCTCTATCTGAGCGTGTACGCAGGCACCGATCGTGCCGCCCGGCTGCTCATGCGGCCTTCGAGTACAGGATTGCTGCCTGACGATGAGGCTGTTGAGATATTGCTATCGATTCAGCCCACATCGCCGAACTTTCTCGCAGCGAGGCGGCAGGCTTCGCAGCTGCTCTACAAGATGTATCGACAAGCACCGGGCTCACGGCGGACTTTCGCCGCTCAACGATTTGTGGAGGTCGCCTCGCAGCTCATACGCCAAGAGCTTCTGGAGGTTCGTTCTGGCGACGTCGAACTCGCGACGCGAGCATCTGAAAGCATTCTGCTTCGGGCCAGGCAGGTCGCCGATGCATCGCTCGGGACGACGCCCGCGGATATCGAAAGGGCGACCTTCGCTCTCGATACCCTCGATCGTGTGGCGAGCTTTGCATCGATCGACACGCAAGATCTTGCGCCCGAAATTGCATTTCGCAGGCTCCAAATCGCCTCCGCACAACGAGATCATTCAGCAGTGGATCGATGGTTTACAGAGGTTGAGCGTCTCGACGGAGGCTTCCTCGCTTCTGCTCAGCGGATTCTGTACAGGGATGCTGTTGCACAATGGATCGACAATCCCTCTGATATCGCCGCGGCGAAAGAGATCGTAAGACAAGGCAAAGGCGTCATCGAGCAGTTCAGCGACTCAACGTCGCAGCAGAAAGTCTTGCTCGGTGTGCTCGAAACTTCTGCTCAGGCCGCCGGCGCAATCTGGGAACTCGAACGCGATCCGTCGATGCTTGAGAGCGCGATCGCATTTAATGAGCGGCTTATCCAGTCTGGTGCTGCTTCTGGTCCTGTGCTCAAAAGGCAAGCCAGGCTGCTCGAACGGGCGAACAGAAACGGCGAAGCGCTTGAGATATGGCGCCGGTTGGTCGCCGGCCTTGATCCAGAAGAAAGCGATTGGTACGAGGCTCGCTACGAATCGATTCGCCTATTATTCTCCAGCGATTCTGAGGCTGCGCGGACCGCGATGCGCCAGCACATCACTTTGTATCCAGATCTTGGCCCGTCGCCTTGGAACGAGCGATTCCGTGAGCTCGCGCGATCGCTGAATGTCGAGGTGGCCCGATGAGTCACCGTGGCGATCCCAGCGAGACGTATTTCGGAATTTCAGTCGGGGCGGATCCGTTTGCACTCCTCGGCTTGCCGCGGAGGCCTGTCGCCGACAACGAAGTGTTGCAGGCCCTGGGAACGCGCATGTCGGCCATCGCTGGACACGCGCGTGGCCAAACACCAGAAGCCAATGAAATCAGACTCGCACTGCACGCAGCAGCGGCGCAGCTCCTGGACCCACAGCTCCAGAAGCTCCTTCTCACGACTTCGGGGAATGACGAGTCACAACTTCTCCCTGAGCCTGTTCCGGAGATTCCATCTCCAACGATTCACGCCGAGGAAGGAGTTCGCGAATCGTCAGAGCCGATCGTCCACCCGCTCTCGCACGATGTGTTGCTTGTTGTCGCTGCAAATGGAGGCTGGAATGCGACCGCCATGCGGCGTCTTGCGATGCTTGCTCACGCCAGAGGGATCGCCTCACACGAGATCCCCGAAGTGATCTCGAGCGTTCTCGCCAATCCGATGAGGAGTGCGACTCGAATAGCACGTTCGGCGCCTGCTTCGGATGCGGAAACTACAGAATCTCCACGGATTGGTTCCGTGCTCGCTGCATCACACATCGGACTTGCAGGTAAAGCATCCATCGGTGCTCGACTGGCGCCGTGGGTCATCGGATCCATTACGCTCGTGTCGCTCGTCCTGATATGGGTACGTCTGACCTCAAGCGATGCTGATCAGCGTAGAAATGTTCCCGATGGAGCGACCGCTGCAACCAGCGAGTCAGCGCCAAGCCAAGCTCCAACCGCGTCGGTGATCCCAGAAACGATACCGACGCGGATGACCCCACGTGATGCAACCCGGCGTATCAGCCAGCTCGCGAGCGACAATCGCGTATTCGGCGATGCTGAACTGACACAGTTCCGAACAGCCTATGAGTCGTTCTCGCGAGAATGGACGAGTCTGAGTGCTGATCAGATCGGTGCCGTGCACGATGCGCTTTTGGAACTGCTCTACCGCAACTCTGCAAATCCAGGCAACGCTCAGGCGATACTCGATGTGATCGGCGCTTCGATGCGATCATTTTCGAATGAACCGGAGGGATTCCGTGCGTGGGTCATGAGCGTCGCGACCATGTCGCGGCTCTCGATGGAACGCAATCTCCCGACATCGATTGATTCTGCGATCATCGGTAGGCTGACCGCGGCGCTCGGGCAGGCGGCAAGCGGAACCGGTCAGAGTTTCGATGACGCGGTACTCTTGGCATTGAATGAATCGGCTACAAAGCTCGCGGCCACGAGCGAGTCCGATCGAGTCTGGCGAGTGTGGCTCGAGCAACTTGCCGCTGTGACGACTGCCGGGGACGATACATACACCGCCGCAGTCCTTGATGCGATCGAGCAGGTCATGCTCACGAGCGAAGACCCGAGCCAGTCGCGTCCTGTCTTTCAATCCCTCGAATCGCTTGCATCGGCAATCAAGCTGGATCGCGGCAATCAAGTATCCAAACGGCTACTCGATTGGTTTGCCAACAGCCGTGTGACGACCAGCGATCTCACGGTTGTCATGCGACCACTCATCGCTCGCTCTCGCGCCGATGGCATCGATGAAAGCCTGATCCCTCCGGTCGGAATGGGCGAGGCGGAGAGAGGAACGCTCCGGTCTAGGCTCGAGTCGGTTCTCCTTGGGAAAGATGCGGAATCAGTCGAAGCAGTCGCCTCTTGGATGAGCATTGCCGATCAGCAGCTCGCAAGATCCCAGCCTCGGAAACCAGCGGAGATCGTGGCGCGTGCGGTCATTCTGAGCCGCCTTTCGGCCGCCGCGCGTGCCACGCTTTGGGGCGATCGCAAACTCGCCGAAAGCACGCTTGCGAATCTCACTGGTGACGTAGATCAACTTATTTCGAACAGCGACCCCGAGCCGGTCGACTATCTCGGTGGAACGAACGCTGACGAGTGGGCAGTCAAATACATCGATGCCAAGCAGAACATCCCAATCCGGCAGGCTTTGCTCGGTGAACTCGCTCGGAACAAGAGAACGCTCGGTCCCGTCGCCGCCGAAGTGATCGTTCGTGATGCATTTCTCGGCACGCCGGCAACCGTTCGCGCGCAGGCCCGTGAAGTCGTGCGGCTCTACGCGGATAGCCCCGCGATACTCAACGGTATTCTTGAGTATCTCCCTCGGATCCCGAAGATTGAGTCGAGCAGCGAGCTCATCGAAGTTGTTGCGTATACGCGCCTGCCTTCGGTCAAGTCGCCTGCCTGGAGTGCTCGCGCCAGGCAGGCGTGCGTGGACGAGTTGCTCCGCAGGCTTGCAGGAATCGGAGAAGGACAGATCGTTGATTCTCTCGCGAACCTGCTCAACGAAAGCTACGGAATCAGGCTCGGCGGCACGGCCGCTTCCAGTCAAGGATCCGATGCGATAGATCTCGCACAGTCGGCATCCGAGCTCTCTTCGATGTGGCGCAGGCTTGCCGAGCAGGAAGTCGAAGAGATGTCGCTGTTGTCTGATCTCGAAGATCTTGACCATCGAAGCGTCGGGCGTTTGTTGCTTGCCGAAGGCTCACTCGACCAATTCGCGGCTCACCAGGTCACCGCGGTTGAATGCATGGCCATCCTTGTGATCGCCGAGAATCCGGGCATGCGCGACGAGGTCGAAAGCATCCAATCGGAACTGGCCCAGGCACGACGCTCTTCCAAGAACATATTGGAACAGATAACAGCGACCGAAACCGCAGCTGTCAAACTATGGAGACTCCGTCTTGGTAGGAGTGTGTCATGATCGTCCGAATTGCTTGTGTAGCACTGCTGACTATCGCACTGGCCGTGAATGCAAGTGCACAAGGAGAATTCGAACGAAGGCTCGAATCGCTCTCGCCAACGGATCCGAACGGCTACTTTGTGCTCGCTGAGGACGTAGCGGGTCAAGCCAAAGGTGTTGAGGATATTCAGCTCGCGCGACGGCTCTACGTGCTTGCGCTCGCCCTCGCTCAGAGATCGCAGAGTGAGAGCACAGGCGAGGCGGAGTACCCATTGGCTGCGAGCGCGTGCCTCGGCCTCGCCGATCTCGAGTCGACTGAGAATCGGAAGAGATGGCTGCGGGCGCTCGCCGGTCGTCTCGACGAGCGATATGCGGCTCGCCGATGGGATGCCGCGCCGTCGGCAGATACTCCGAACGAGTCGGCCTTGCTCCTGTCTGAGGCCATCGGACTGGCGCTCTCGGGCGACGGCTCGTTGGCACGGGAACGCTTCGACGATCCACGAGTGATCGCCCTCCTCGATGAAACTCGCGACATACTTGACCGACCCGGAAATGAAGCCTCGACGTCTGCGATCCAGCACGATGCGCAGGTCTGGCCTTGCCCGGAATGCGGCAACGCGCGAGGCGTACCCGATCGTGCCGAAGGCGGGCAGGTCAGACGCCTGTGTTCAACCTGCAGAGGGAATCCGGGACCTGTCATTTCCCGGGCTGCCTTTGTGGCCTATCTCGCGTACGAGTCCTTGCTCCTACACGGAACACAGAAATCGTGGTCAGCCGAATTGGCCGTTGGACGCGGCAGATCGCTGCTGGACCCCGAGCCTTCCGAGGTTGCGCCGAGCATGGGGGTGGACCCGACCAAGGTCCACTACCGCGATGGGAAATGGCTCGACGACCGCGAACTGATGGAGTTGCAGGACGACCCGGGATAGAGTCGAAAAGCACCAGAGGAGCGCACGCGATGTCAGAAGCCGAGCAGACTATCCCCGCCAAGCCCGAGATCACATTCGATGAGTTCGCCAAGATCGATCTGCGCGTCGCGACGGTCGTTGCCGCAGAACTGCACCCAAACGCCGACAAACTCCTCAAGCTCCAGCTCGACGACGGCTCGGGCACGCCTCGCCAGATCTGCGCGGGCATCAAGGCCTACTACGCCCCGGAAGATCTTGTCGGGAAACAGGTCGTGATCGTTGCCAACCTTGCGCCACGCACTATCCGTGGCGAGGAATCACGCGGCATGATGCTCGCCGCGAGCAACGCCCCCAAGGGCGAGGGCGGCGAACGCGACGTTGTCGCGCTCACGCTCATGAGCCCGCTGGAGACGGGTTCAATCGTTTCGTGACGGCGGCTTCGGGCCTCGTTCACGCTGAGGCGTCGGACGGTCGAATGCATCAGGCCCATCCCCGTCGGCCCCTGTTTCGATGCGCCGAAGCATGCGTTCGAACTGCTCACTGATCCGCTGATCCCGTTCGGATTCGGCTTTCGCTACCTCAGAGGTCAGATCCTCGAGTCTCGCCTGCGCGTCGCGCAGTTCGTACCGGGTCATCGCGGCGCGTGCATCAAACCCGGCCGCGATAGCGCTTCGCAACGCGTCCTTCGCCTGAGCCTGGCTCTCGGGCGTCGCGTTCTTGTCACGCATCGTCATGCTGAGTTCGCGCGCGGCCCGGGCGATCTTCAACCCAGCCACCATCTCCTGCTTGGTTGCCTCATATCGTTCAGGATCGGTGTCCTTCAAGTCGACCAGACGCTGCAGACGCGGGGCCAGCCTTCGGAGTAGTCGGTCTCGCTCGGGTCCGTCGGTTTCAAGCACACGTTTGAAAGGAGATTCATCGCCGGCAAGTTCGCGGTCCTCATGCAGGTCGCGCAAGACGGCGATGAATTTGGCGTTGTCTTCGGGTGTGAGTTCTCGCGGTTGATCAGGTTCGGCTACATCGGCCTGATCCGGCCGCTCGGGGGTTTCGCCCCGATCGATCGCCTGAATCTGGCGCTCGAGCCATCGCTCCCGCATTCGCAGACGTTCGAGTTGTTGCTCGAGATCATGCCGCAGCTCCTCCCGGACAGGCCGTGGCCGAGGACGCTCGTTCTGTGCCGCTGCGGGCAGGGCGAACAATGTCGATGCGACGAGGCAGATCAGCGCGTGTCTCAAAGCGAACCTCCCAGATCCTGCCACGTGGAATCGACCGAGACCTCGAACTCGTTGGTATCAATCTGAAGCTCAAGCATGCTGAGGCTCTCATCGACTTCCTCAGCGTCCGCGATCAGCATGTCCATCGCATCGAATGAGCTGAGCAGAATATCGGCCGAGAAATCATCATCGAGAACCGACGCGACAGTCTGGTCGTTCGTTTCAAGATCGACGTTGATCATCGGCATCCAGACGATGTAGCCCATGACACCCACGCAAGCCGCGGTGACAAACGGGATCCATGCGGTGGACTTCTTGCGGCGACGCCCGGAGATCCGTGTCTCGGTCGCCTGGTGCATCGCGTGCCAGATCCGGTCCTCGAACCCGGCGTCGGGCTCCGTGCGATCCTCACGCGCCAGAAGATCGAGCATGTTCTCCATGACCGTGTCACGCTCGTCGTGGTTGTTCGTCGTATTACTCATGGCTGACTCCCGCCTGCGCGTCAACTCCAAGAAGCTTTCTGAGCTTGTGCATCGCACGATGGTGTCGCGCGAGCAGCGTGCCCACGGGCTCGTTGAGGAGCTCCGCGATGGCTTTGAATTCCATGCCTGCCTGGTGACGCAAACCGATAATTTCCTGGTCCGAATCGTTCAGGCTGTCGATCGCCGAGCGGAGTTTGCCGAGATCGTGGCTTTCGTCTGCAACCTCACTCGGAACCGAAATCACACGGTCGGTGTGACTCTCGATCCGAACCCGCCGGGTATTTCTCCGGATCTGGTCGCGGATGCGATTCATCGCGATCCGGAACAGCCACGGCTCGAACTGCCCGCGTTCTGTATACCGCCCCGTGGAAACGTGCTGGAAGACCGAAGCAAACACCGCTTGTGAAACCTCCTCAGCCTCGTCCGGGTCTCGGAGCCGACTCTTCGCCAGCGCGTAGACCCGCCTGGCGTATCGCTCAATCAGTTCCGACCAGGCCTGACCATCACCTCGGGCGGCCTCTGCAACGAGAGCCGCCAGATCGTCGGACTGTCCAGCGGCCTCCTGGTGCCGCTGATCGTCGAGTTCACGCCCGGCGATATGCTCGTCCACAGCCGACATCCTCAAAGTGCCAAACGCACGAGTCTCCCCGGGATTGCGTCCCCGGCCAGAGCGATGGACCGATATCATCGTCCAATGACAGAGATTGCATACACCGTGATCGCCGAGACCGACTCGGAGGCCACCATGCGAGCCTATGTCGAGTGGCTTGTTGGCGGGCATATCAGGGACGTGATCAAGGGTGGGGCCAAATCGGCATCCCTCGTTCTGATTGATCAAGGAACAGACCGCGCCCACAGGGTCGAAATGCGGTACGTGTTCGGGTCTCGGGCCGAATTCGACGCGTATGAGAGGGGGCCTGCAGTGGCTCTCCGAGCCGAAGGGGCCGCGTTGTTTGGAGCTGAAAGCGAACATCCGATCCGGTTTCAGCGAACGCTGGGCGGGGTTGTCGCAGTTCTACCCTGACGCTGTCTGTACGTTCTCGGGCCTTCGAAGGGATCCCCGTGCCCGAAGTGAGCGATGAAACACTGGTTGGCCGCTACGTCAAGGGCGATCGCTCCGCCCTGCGGGTGCTGATCGATCGTCACAAGAACGATCTTCTCCGTTTCTTGACACGCCTCACGGGCGACCGCGATGCCGCCGAAGACGCGTTTCAGGAGACTTTTTTGCAATTCCACCTGTCCGCTCGGCGTTTCGATACGAGCCGGAAGTTCAAGCCGTGGATCTTCACGATCGCGGCGAACAAAGCCCGGGATGCGATGCGTAGAAAGGGCAGGAGGCCGGCTCTCGGTCTCTCAGCTCCTGTCGGCGGCGACGGCGGCGGGGGCACGATCGAATTCGTGGACTTGATGGAGATGCCCGGGCCCAGACCGGAAAAAGATCTGGACACCCGAGAGCAGCAGGAGATGGTCGCCAAAGCCATGGACACCCTGTCCTTCACACTCCGAGAGGTTCTGCTGCTGGCTTATTTCCAGCGGCTGAGCTACGCCCAGATTGCCGAAGATCTTGATATCCCGCTCGGAACCGTCAAGAGCAGGCTTCACAGCGCGGTTGCGACATTTGCCAAGGCCTACGGCAAGCTTCTTGAGGAACACGATTCTCAATTACCCAGAGAGCCCACTCGTGGAGGGAACCCGCTGTGACGTTGCGAAACGGACGCGCAACCAGACTTTGTCCCGAAGCCGAGCAGGCGCTGGACGCGCTGATCGAGTCCGGCTGGGATCTCTCCCGTGTGCCCGACGAATACCGAGCCTGCGCGGAAACACTCATCGAAAGCTTCGGCCACGCATGCGATGAAAGCCCCGAGGCGGCTCCCGAACTCGTTGAGGCGACGATCCGCAAACTCATCAGCGAGCCGATCGGTGAGGCGTCACTCAGCGATGCCTCTGCGGATGCACTCGATATGTGGAGCCTTTCCGGCTACCGAGCGAGTCATGTGCCGAAGGGGCTCCGAGACCAGGCAGACCGACACGAAGCATTTGCCGAGCTGATCTCGCGGTCTGTCAGCCAGTCAGAAGTCAGCGTTGATGAATCGCTGGTCGAGAGCACGCTCGGACGGATCTTGGATTATGAGGCGATCGCGGAGCCGCGAAGCTTCGGCTTCCCGATCAAACTCAGGCTGACTGATATCGCATCGGTGGCTGCAGTGATTCTCGTCGGTCTATCGGTCACGCTTCCCGTGCTCTCCACGTTCCGCTTTGAGTCGATGCGCAAGCTCAACGAGGCGAATTTCGCGGTTGCATCCGTCGCGTTTGGCTCATACGCCAACGACAACGATGGTCGACTGCCGGTGTACACGCCCTCGGAGCAGATCCTGAACCAATCTGCCGGCGTGCTCCGTCGGTGGTGGCTGGTGGGAAGCGATCCGCTCCAGTCGAACTCGGCCAATCTCTACACCCTCGCACGTGAGGGGTACACGTCGCTCGAATCACTCGCCAGCCCGGGCAACAAGAACGCCGTCGCCAAGCCCGCGAGCAATGACGCTGTGGATTGGGGGGGCTTCGACGAGGTCTCATACAGCTTTCGCGTGCTCCAGGGCTCAGAGAGCGACGATCGCTGGGCCAAGCGGGGGCTCGTCATCCTCACGGACCGCTCGCCGGTCATCCTCAAGGCTTATCAGGGGCTCCCGATCGACCCATTCGAGAATTCCCCCAACCACGATGGCAGGGGCCAGCACATCCTCAACGGTGACGGCTCGGTCGATTGGCTGACATCGCCCTGGCTGCCTCACAACGACCAGATCTACCTCCCACGGTTCATCGAGCGTCTCGTGAACCCCGATGTCCGCCGGACGGGGATGATGCCCCTCCAGGGAATCGAGCGTCCAGGCTCGTACACCGACGCATTCGTCGGGCCATAAGCTGGTCAGAAGCGTTGTCAGCGTCGATTTGGGGGCCTACGCTCCTCCTCTGCCGACAGGCAGGCGGGGGTGTCCCCGTGGTCTGAGCGATGAGGTGAGTTTCGATGCCGAAGAACAAGGTCCATAAGGGTCTCCTGAAGCGTGTCCGGATTTCCAAGTCCGGCAAGGTCCGTCACCGCTCGGCCTACCACAAGCACCTCAGCTCACACAAGAGCGGCAAGCGTCTGCGTCAGCTCCGCAAGGACCGTTTCGCGGCCAACCCGGACGCCAAGCGTTTCGAGAAGCTGCTGTACCGCCGCCTTCGTGGTCGCACCCAGCCCAAGGCCGCGATGCGTGTGAGCCCCTCGCCCGCCGCTCGCAAGGAAGCCCGTATGGCCGCCGCCAAGGCCGCCAAAGCGGACAAGTAAGTTTCGTTCCAGACACACTCATTGCCCGTCGGGCCCCAAGCCGGCTAGACAAGCCGCCCCGCCGGGTGTGAAGGAGAGCACACGATGCCCCGCGCCACCAACGGCCCCGCACGCAACAAGTCCCGCAAGCGCATCCTCCGAGCCGCCCGCGGCTACTACGGCTCGCGCTCCAAGCACCGCAAGCTCGCCAAGCAGCAGGTCATCCGCTCGGGCGTCTTCGCCTACCGCGACCGCCGCACCTTCAAGCGTGACATGCGTTCGCTCTGGATCACGCGCATCACCGCCGCGTGCAAGATGCGCGGCACACGCTACAGCGCGTTCGTCAACGGCCTGAAGAACTCGGGCGTCCTGCTCAACCGCAAGATGCTGAGCCAGATCGCCATCGAAGAGCCGGCTGCCTTCGACAAGCTCGTCGAGATGGCGAACAAGGCCACGACCGCGACGCCCGCCAAGGCCGGCTGATCGAAGTCACCCACGACATCCAGAGCTGCTAGGCTACCCCATGCTCGGATCATGGTGGGTTGCCAGCGTTCTTGACATGCCCAACGGCAAGGTCGTCCTTGTGTCGTGGGTTGTGCTCGTCATCGGCTCGATCGTCCTGCACGAGCTTGCACACGGCTGGGCCGCGATCCAAAGGGGCGATAAGACCCCGATCTACACAGGACACATGACCTGGAACCCGCTCGTCCATATGGGCCAGACGAGCCTGATCCTGTTCCTGGTGTTCGGTATTGCTTTCGGGGCAATGCCCGTTGATCCGACGCGGTTCAAAGGGCGCCATGCCTCGGCCTACGTGGCCGCGGCCGGTCCCGCAATGAATCTGCTCATCGCGATCGTCTGCGCGATCTTTGGTGGCCTGGTGCTTGCCTTTGAGAAACAGATCGGCGAGCCCCTGGCGGGCAACTCACTCATGTTCTTCTCACTGGGCGTCATGCTCAATGTCGTCCTGATGCTGTTCAATCTGCTCCCGATCCCACCGCTCGATGGCAGCCGAATCCTCGCAGATTTCTCGCCGAGCTACGCGAGGCTTTGGATGAGCGAGAACGCCCAGTGGGTCGCGCTCGGGCTCTTCCTGCTCGTCTTCTTCTTTGCCGGGGATTACATCATCCCGCTCGGGTTCAGAGCGGCTGATCTCGGGATCGGCTTTGTCGCGGGCCTGTTCTCGTAGCCATCACCGGCACGACGGCGCGACCGCTCGGCAGAGCTTGTAGAGCGTGCGAGCGCCCACGTTCGCGTCCCACTCGCTGCCATCTGGTGACGGGCCAACCTCGACGAGGTCCGCGCCGACCACGCGCTTGCCCGAGTGCGCGACGACCTGGAGCAGAGCGGTCGCCTGGTTGAACGTCAGCCCGCCCGGCACAGGCGTGCCGGTGCCCGGGCAGAGCGCCGGTTCAAGCCCGTCGATGTCGAAGGTGACGTATATGTTGTCCGGGAGGAGGCCAACGACTTCTTCCCAGATCTGCCGCCAGGACATGCCGTCGTCGTGACGGGTAAAGAGCTCGTCGTCGCCGTAGACGCGGACGCGTCCGTTCGTGGAGTTGGCGAACTCGATCTCCTCGGGGCAGTAGTCGCGGATGCCGACCTGGACGATCTTCGTCACCGCCGGGCAGCCGTCGACAATGTTTCGGATAACCGAGGCGTGCGAGTATGTGTAGCCCTCGTACGCGGGACGCAGGTCGAGGTGCGCGTCGATCTGGAGGAGCCCGATCTCGCCGACGTGCTCGGCGCAGGCCTCGATCTGGCCCTGGGGCACGCTGTGCTCGCCGCCAAGAATGACGGGCGTCTGGCCCCGGTCCAGGATCTCACGGGCGCGCGAGGCGGCTTTCTCGCGGATCTCGTGCCCGATCGCGTTGGCCTCGGCGCTGGCGTCAAACTCGATGGGCTTGTCGACGTAGACGCCGAACTTCTCGGGCTCGGGGAAGCGGGGGTCGACGTAGTCGAGCTGCGGGATCGCCTTCATGACGATCTCGGGGCCGTTGCGCGTGCCCTTGCCGTAGCTCGCGGTGCCGTCGTAACCGATCGGGACGATCACGATGGACGCGGTCTTGAGCGTGCACTCGGTGTCGAAGATGCACTTCTCGTAGAGCGGCTCGTTAGTTTGTGTGTGCATGTGCTGGTTACTCGCCGGGCCAGCTCTGGCCCGTCCATGTTTCGTAGCTGGCTTTCTGCTCGTCCGTCGGCTCGTCGAGGTAATCGATCTCGTACCGCTCGGGCACCATGCCCGCGATGGTCAACTCGACCTCGCGGAAGGCGCCCCGCCTGAACATGCCAATACGGATGACATCCCCCGGCTCGGCCTCATCGACGAGGTCGTCCCACGAGCCCGAGTCGACGCTCTTGCCGTTGACGGAGACGATCTGGTCGTCCAGGATAAACCCGGCGTTGAAGGCGGGACTGTCGTCGATAATCCGGCTGACGGTGGTCTTGCCACCCGAATCACGCAGTGACAGGCCCGCGTACGGCTCGGGCTCACTGGTCCGACGTTCGAGTCTCAATCCAACCGCGCCGATCAGATCCGTGAAGGGGATCTCTTCCCGTCCCGTGATGTGGCGATCAAAGAAGTCCGAAACATCCGTCCCCGCGACCTCGGCAACGGTTTGCTGGAATTGCTCGGGTGTATAGCCGCCCTTGGTGTAGGGATACCGCTCGTTCATCAGGCGCATGACGTCGTCGAACGAACGCTCACCCTTGGTCTCGCGCCGGATGAGCATGTCAAGGCCAAACGTCACCATCGCGCCCTGCGTGTAGATGCTGACAGTCGTGTTGCGGTGGTCCGGGCTCGACGGTCCCCAGGCCTTGAGCCACGCGTCGTAGCTGGCCTGCTCGACACTCATGAAGTTCTTGCCCGGGTTCGAGAGCACGCTCCCGATCGAGCCCTGAAGCGAATCGAGGTAGTTCCGCACACTCCGCTGCCCCGTGCGGGCGAGCAGCAGGTCGTCGTAGTAGCTCGTGCATCCCTCGGCGATCCAGAGCGAGGTCGTGTAGTTCTCGCGGTCGTAGTCGTAGGGCGTGATCCCCGCCGGCCGGAAGTTCTTGACGTTCCACGTGTGAAAGAACTCGTGCGTCACAAGGCCCAGGAACCCCCGATAGCTCGATTCGCTCTCGAACGAGCTTGGCCTGGTCTGCATGATCGTGGAGTTGAGGTGTTCGGTCCCGCCCCCGATGCCGTCGGCGCTGTGCACGAGAAAGACGTACCGGTCGTAGTGGACCGTGCCGAAGATCTCGACGCAGGCCCGGATGATCTTGGTGAAGTCCTCGATGAGCTCGTCGTCGGCCGTGACGCACTCGCCCCAGATGGCAATCTCGTAGGGTGTGCCGTCGACGTCGAACGCGATGCTGCGATGCGTGCCGATCTCGATGGGCGAGTCGACGAGCACGTCATAGCTCGCCGCGACGAGTGTGTTGGCCTCGCTGCCCGCGGGCATGCCCGAGGAAATCTTCCAGCCCTTGGGCATGCCATCGAATCGAACGAGCTGCGAATTCTCACGCGCCGGCGGATACATGACAAAGATGCTCGACCCATTCAGGAACACGTGCGAGTCGTCGGCGTGCCTCGTCCGCAGGCCGAGCTCGTTGGCGAAAATGTCGTACCCGAACGTCACGCTCTCGGCGCCGGAGGTGTCCACGACCCACGCGTTCTTGCGGACCTTGTGGACCGGCAGCGCCTCGCCCGACTGGTCGACCGCGTCCCAGATCCGGACGTCGGCCGCGAAATCGAGGATGCCGTACCGCCCGGGCCGCCATGTCGGCAGGACAAACTCGGCCTCATCGCCCGGGTTCGCGACCGTGGCCTCAACGCGGACGATCTGGTTCCGGGCCCGATCGAGGCGAACGGTGTAGTCCACCCCAGGCTGGGCCGTGCAGCCCGGGAGCGTGAGCAGGGTGAAGACGGTCGCCGCCAGGCTCGAAATCCAGCACATCATGGGTCTCCTGATCCGGGGCGTACACTCTATCCGACATGGCCCAGCCCCGTATCAACACACCCGGATCGGACTTCCTCAAACAAGGCAACGTGCTCATCGGCATGGTGCACGTCGGCGCGACGCCCGGCACGCCCCGCGCGAGCCAATCACCCACGCAGCTCGTCGAGCAGGCCCGGACCGAGGCCAAGACGCTCCGCGATGCGGGTTTCGACGCGGTCATCGTCGAGAACATGCACGACGCCCCGTACGTCCACGGCGATGACCTCGGCCCGGAGCAGACCGCCGTCATGACGCTCGCGGCTCAGGCCGTGCGCGAGGCGTTCGGCGGGCCGGTCGGTGTGCAGATCCTCTCGGGCGGAAACAGGCAAGCGTTGGCTGCGGCCCACGCGACGGGGGCGTCGTTCATCCGGTGCGAGAACTTCGTCTTCTCGCACGTCGCCGACGAGGGGCTTCTCGCCAAGGCGGAGGCCGGGCCGCTGCTGCGGTACCGTCGGCAGATCGGTGCCGACTCGGTTGCGGTGCTCGCAGACATCAAGAAAAAGCACGCTTCGCACACGATCACAGCGGACATCTCCATCACCGAAGCGGTTGAGGCCGCCCAGTTCTTCGGAGTCGACGGCGTCATCGTGACCGGGCCCTCGACCGGCAAGCCGACCGACATCGAAGACCTCAAGGCCGCCCGGGCGGCAGCGGACGTCCCGGTCCTTGTGGGTTCAGGTGTGACGCCGGAGTCCGTACAAACACTGCTGAAACACGCGCACGCTCTGATCGTCGGCTCGTGGATCAAATCCGACGGCAAGTGGTTCAACGCCGTCGACCCAGCGCGGGCCAGGGCGATTGTTCAGGCCCGCTGACGGCTACGCTAGCCGGTGACCATCGCACCCGAAACCGTGGGCGTCATCGCGGGCCTGACCACGTCGGCCTTCTGGGTGCTCACGACCATCTTCTTCACCGCCGGCGGCAAGCGCATCGGCGTCACCGCGGTCAACACGCTCCGCATGTTCTTTGCGATCATCCTGCTCGGCGCGACGCACCTCATCCTCTTCAAGACCGTCGTCCCGCAGATCCCGAGCACCATGCAGTGGGGGGCGCTCGCGCTCTCGGGCTTCATCGGGCTGACCATTTGCGACCAGGCGCTCTTCGCGGCCTTCCTCGACATCGGGCCACGCAGGGCGCTGCTCGTCATGACCTCGACCCCGATCTTCGCGCTGACGTTCGGCTACCTGATCCTCAAGGAGAGCATCGGCCTCGTTGCGCTCGCGGGCATCGGAATCACGATCATGGGCATCGCGTGGGTTGTTCTCCAACGTCAATCCAAAGGAAACAAGGAGCGCCACCCGCATCTCATACGGGGCTATACGCTCGCGGTCGTCGGCTCGGTCTGCCAATCGCTCGGCGCCATGTTCGCCAAGATCGGCATGGGCTCGGGCGAGACCTCGGTCGACCCGCTGGCGGCAACCCTCGTCCGTATGATCTTCGGTCTGCTCTGCATGACCCCGATCGTGCTGATCTCGTACCGCATGGTCAAGAAACGCGAGCCCGGGTCATCGAAACTGCGTTGGACACCGGGCATTCTCTTCACGCTCGCGGGTGCGATCTTTGGGCCGTTCCTGGGTGTCTGGCTCTCGCTCGTCGCGATCCGCTCTGTTCCACTCGGCGTCGCTCAGACACTGCTCTCGCTCTCACCTGTGATGATCCTGCCCTTTGTCGGCAAGCTCTACAAGGAGAAGCTCACCTGGGCCGCGATTCTGGGCGCTGTCATCGCCGTCGGCGGCGCTGGGGTGATCTCGATGGCCGGCTCGATTGAGAAGTACCTTGGCATCACCGAGCGATCATCCGACGAAAACACTGGCAATGCAGCCGGTCATCCAGCATGTGAGCGCCCCGCCCAGCATGGCGCGAGGCCCGATGCGGGCGAAGTCTGATCGCCTTTCCGGCGCGATCGCTGTCAGCCCGCCGATCTGGATCGCGATGGACGGGAAGTTCGCAAAGCCGCAGAGGGCGTAGGTGACGATCACCGCCGAGCGGTGCGAGATCGTGCCCTCGGCGATGCGGTCGCTCAGCCCGATGTACGCGAGGAACTCCGTCGCAACCATCGACGTGCCCAGCAACTCGCCCACCGTAAACACGTCCGCGCGGTCGACTCCAAGAAAGACAGCGATCGGTGAGAACAGGACACCCAAGATCCCGATCAGCGAGAGCTGTTCGAGACCGAGGAGGCTCTCGAGCTGCGAGCCGAGCCATGTGCCATGCAACGCACCGAGGGGCCAGTCGATCATCGCGATCAGAGCAACGAACGCCACGAGCATCGCCGCGACATTGAGCGCGAGCCGAAGCCCGTCCGTCGCACCGGCGGCCGCGGCATCGAGCATATTTACGGTCGTACGCTCGTCATCCTGAAGTGATTTCAGAGCAAGCTCGTCCATCTGCTCCTCGGTCTCGGGAAGGAGCATCTTGGCGATGACGAACGCGCCGGGCGCGGACATGACGCTGGCCGTGAGCAGGTGCTTGGCGAACTCCACCTGAGAGGCCTTGTCTTCACCGCCGAGCATCCCGACGAACGCCGCCAGCACGGAGCCCGCGATCGTCGCGAATCCACCCGTCATGACGAGCATGATCTGCGAGCGGGTCATCTTGGGAAGGTACGGCTTGATGCAGAGCGGCGCCTCCGTCTGCCCGACGAACACATTGGCCGCTGCTGCGAGTGCCTCGGCCCCGCTGACACCGAGCGACATCCGTAGCACCCAAGCCAAGGCCGCCACGATCCGCTGCATCACGCCCAGGTGGTAGAGGATCGCCATGAGCGAGGCGAAGAAGATGATCGTTGGCAGGACCTGCACGGCAAAGACAAAGCCCCAGGACTGCGAAGCATCTGCGAGGTTGCCAAAGAGAAACTCGCCGCCCGAACGCGAGAATGCGAGCAGCTTGGTGATGGCTTGAGCGAGGTACTCGAACCCCGCGCGGACGGGTCCAAACTCAATCAACAGGAACGCGAGTGTGAACTGGAGGGCCACACCGACTAGCACGATCCGCAGGTTGATCCGCCGCCGGGCGGTCGAGCACATCCAGGCGATACTCAGGATGACCAGGACGCCGACCAGACCCGAATATTCGCCCATACGATGCAATCCCCCGGCATGTCACCGGGGCAGAGCCTAACCGAGATGGGGCTGGTGGGTCATGCCGGACAAACCGCTGCGGGCAAGCACACTGGACGAGGCAGCAGACGTGATCCGCCATCTTCTGGGTCATCATTCAGATACCAACCGGCCCATCATCGCCATCGGCGGCCCGGTGGGATCGGGCAAGTCCACCCTCGCCAAACAGCTCGGCGGGCTCGTGATCTCAACCGACGAATACCTGCCCGACTACGAGGGGCTTGAGGTGCACGAGCGCGACGAGCCGCACCGCGCGGACCTGCCCCGGCTCGCATCGGATCTGGAACTGCTTCAGAGCGTGGGACGGGCGATGATCCCGAGGTGGTGCTTCCAGTCGCACAGCCGGATCGGCGAGCAGGAGGTCGTCGCTGAGGGGCCGATCGTCTGCGAGGGCATCTTCGCCCTGCACCCGGCGATCACGCACCTGACCCGCTTGCGCGTGCTTGTGATTGCGGGCCAGGATACCCGTTGGAAGCGATGGGAACGGATCGAGCTTGAAGGTGAGCGGGGCATGGGCGTCCAGGCGGCCCGTGAGCACTTCGACTCGATCGCCGAGCCGACCTACCGCAAGTTTGCCCGCATCTACGAGGCTGGCATCGATCTGATCGTTCGCAACGAGGGCGTCTGACCAGAGGGGGCCCGCGATCTATTGTCGTCCATGCCCGAGGATCACCCACCCAGGAAGCGCAAACGACGGGGCAAGAGCCTCGGCGGGCAACCTGCGCCTGTCGGGCGAGACCTCTCCGAGTGCTTCGGCCCGGATCGCGGGCGCATCATTTCGCTCCTGCGCCAGTCGAAAAACGACCAGGCCGAGCGACTGATCGCCGAGTCCATCCAGCGCCTCGAACGCAGACGCCAGAACGTCCCCCCAATCCAATACCCCGAGGAGCTGCCCTTCACGGCTCACCTCGATGAACTTCGCAAGGCGATCGACGAATCGCAGGTCATCGTCGTCAGCGGCGAGACCGGCTCGGGCAAATCGACACAGCTCCCAAAGCTTCTGCTCGAAATGGGCCGGGGCGTCGGCGGGCTCATTGGGCACACCCAGCCGAGACGCCTCGCGGCACGAGCCGTCGCCGACCGCGTGTCGAGCGAGCTGGGCATCGCGCTCGGGACGGAGGTCGGCTACAAGGTCCGCTTCGGCGATCACACCTCGGAAAAGACGCTCATCAAGCTCATGACCGACGGCATCCTGCTCGCCGAGTCACGCTCCGACCGATTGCTCCGTCAGTACGACGCGATCATCATCGACGAGGCGCACGAGCGCAGCCTGAACATCGATTTCCTGCTGGGCTACCTCACCCGCATCCTGCACAAACGCCCCGACCTCAAGCTCGTCATCACCTCCGCGACGATCGACGCCGAGCGGTTCAGTGCGCACTTCTCGATGGCGACCCATGCCAAGGTGCCTGTGGTCGAGGTCACCGGGCGCTCGTATCCCGTCGAGGTGCTCTACCGCCCGATCGACGACGCCGAGAACCCGGACGACGCGACACTTTCGTCTTCGATCGTCTCGGCGATCGAGGAGCTGTCTGCGCTCGACCGCCCGGGCGATCCGGGGGACGTGCTCGTTTTCCTCCCGGGCGAGCGTGAGATCCGCGAAGCGGCGCACATCATCCGTCGCTCCGCCGACACGAGTCCCGTGCTCCGAGGCTGCGAAGTGCTCCCGCTCTACGCTCGCCTCTCGCCTTCGGATCAGCAGCGCATCTTCCGGCGTCACCCGGGCAGACGCATCGTGCTCTCGACAAACGTCGCCGAGACCTCGCTCACCGTGCCCGGCATCCGGTACGTCGTCGACTCGGGCCTGGCGCGTATGAACCGCTATTCCGCGCGGCGCAAGATCGAGTCGCTCCAGATCGAGCCGATCAGCCGCGCCTCGGCCCGTCAGCGAGCCGGACGTTGCGGCCGGACCGAACCGGGCGTGTGCGTTCGCCTCTACCGCGAAAGCGACCACGACGGGCGCGATGAGTTCACGCCGCCCGAGATATTGCGGACGAACCTGGCGGGCGTGATCCTGCAGATGCAGTCGCTCGGGCTGGGGCGCCCGCAAGACTTCCCGTTCATCGAGCCCCCCGACGGCGGCCGCATCAACGACGCCTACGACACGCTCTACGAACTCAACGCTGTCGACAAGGACCGTCAGCTCACACCCGAGGGCAAGCTGCTCGCGCGTCTGCCCGTCGACCCACGGATCGGTCGCATCCTGCACGCCGCCTCTGAAGAGGGCGTCTTGAGTGATGCGCTCGTGGTGGCGTCATTCCTCGAGGTCCAGGACCCTCGCGAGCGTCCTTTCGAGAAACGCGACGCGGCGGATAACTATCACGCCAAGTTCAAGGACAAGGCCTCGGACTTCGTCACCGTGCTCAAGCTCTGGGAGCACTACCACAAGCTGAAGGACGAGCACTCGCGTTCGCAGCTCCGCAAGCAGTGCGCGAAGGAGTACCTCTCCTACCAACGCCTCCGCGAGTGGACGGACACGCACCGACAACTCCGCGATCTCTGCCGCGAGGCTGGCATCAAGGGCGACACCAAAAAGAGCGACGACGAAGCGCTGCACCGCGCGATCCTCGCCGGCAGCCTCTCCGGGCTCGGCAAAAAACACCACGAAGGCGGGTTCAGCGGCGCACGCGCGGGGCGGTTCTGGATCCACCCATCGTCGGCTGTGCCCGAGAAGGATGCCAAGTGGGTCGTCGCAGCCGAGCTCGTGCGCACCACCAAGCTCTACGCCCGCTCCGTCGCGCGCATCGACCCCGCGTGGATCGACCAGATCGCGGGCCATCTGATTACGCGCGAGTACGCAGAGCCCGAGTACTTTCCGGAGCGTGGGCGTGTTGAGGCCCGCGCGACGGTGAAGCTCTGGGATCTGGTTATCTCGCAGGGGCGACTCGTCGACTTCGGCTCGGTCGACCGCGAAGCCGCCCGCAAGATCTTCATTGAAGAAGCACTCGTCGAGGGACTCTACGAATCGGGCGCGAAGTACGAGAAGCACAACGCGGCATTCCTCGCCGAGGCCGCACGCAACGAGGCCAAGCTCCGCAGCGGACGTATTCCCGATCGCGAGATTCTGGCTCGCTTCTACGACAGGCATCTCCCGCCCGACATCAGCACCAACCGCGCGTTCGATCGCTGGCGGCGCGTCGCCGAGCGCGAGCACCCGAAGCTGCTGTATCTCACGCAGGAAGACCTCGAAGGGCAGTACGAATCACAACCCGACGAAGTGTCATACCCCGACACGCTCCCTCTGCCGGGCGGCTCGTCGGCGCGCCTCGAGTACACGCACGCACCGGGCGACGAAACCGACGGCGTCCGTCTCTCGCTGCCCGTTGAACTCGCCGCCTCGTTCGACCCTGACCGCGCCGAGTGGCTCATCCCCGGGTGGCTGAGCGCCAAAGTCGAGTCCGTCCTTCGTGGGCTTCCCCGCGAGACGCGCCGACAGATCGACATCGTCAGCGTTACGCAACGTGTTGCGGGCTCGCTTGATCCGGACGGCGGCGGCTTCCACGAACAGCTCGCCCGCGCGATCACCGCCGCCAGCAGTGTGACGGTCACGCCCGAGATGTGCCAGACCGCGCAGCTCGACGACCACCACCGCATGCTCGTCGAGGTGGTCGATGACAAGGGCAACGTCCTCAAGCAGAGCCGCGACGCACGCAAGGCCGTTGAGTTTGCACGCAAGCGATCAACCGGGAAGCGGTCTGCACCAAGATCGGATGACTCGCGTCTTCTCACCGACTGGCCTGCTGAGAGCTTCGCACCAGCGATCATCCAGAGCAGCGGGGGCGTCGAGGTGCTCCGGTACCCAGCTCTCGTCGACGCGGGCACCGGCGTCGTGCTGCGCCACTACGACGACGAGCAGACCGCTCGCTTCAATCACACATTTGGCGTCCGCCGCCTCGCGGGGCTTCGCCTCTGGCACGAGATCAAACGCATCCTGCCCCACACGCCGCATGTCGACCGCGCCCGCATGGGCTGGGCCGCGGTGAAGGGCTCACCGAAGCTTGACGCCGAGCTCGGCCCACTCGTGGCGGACTGGTCGGGCGCGATCGATGGGTGTGATTCGGCTCTATCGATGCAACGGGTAGTCGATGAGGCTCGCTCGGAACTTGCCTCGCGTCTCAACGACGTCGTCGCGGTCCTCGCCCGCTCGATCGAGACCCACCGCCAGATCGTCCTCACGCTCGATCGCTCGCAGAGTGCAGAGCTCGCTCCAATGCACGCCGACATTCGGTTCCAACTCGGTCAGCTCGTTCACGCCGGCACGCTCACGCACGTGCGAGCCGCGAGGCTCAGGCACTATCCGCGGTATTTGGAGGCAATCGCCCGCCGTCTCGCCTCGGTGCGAGGACAAAGCGTCCGGCGCGACGCCGAGACACAGGCCCGTATCATGGTGCATTGGCGTCGATGCATCGAGCACGCCCGAAAGATGCACGAGCTGGGTCTGCACGATCCGGAACTCGACAACTACCGCTGGATGATCGAGGAATACCGCGTTTCGCAGTTCGCGCAGCAGCTCGGCACGCCGCTCAAGATCTCCGAGAAGATCCTCGACGAGCAGTGGCGCAAGACCCGCTCACTGTGAGCCCGTGATCGGCGGCGTGTATTTGAACAGCTTGATCGACGAGTACGGCTGCATGACATGGCGGTCGTACACCCAGATCAGATCGGCCCTGTCCCGGAGCGCGGGCCAGTTCAAGCCGCCCGAGGTGCCGACTTTGTCGATGATCCAGCAGGGCGCGGTCGCCTCATCAAGCGCGGGCATCAGGCTCTTGCTCGTGGCCTTCGTGATCGTGTAATCCTGGAGGTAATACGCACCGAGCAGTTCCGCGTGGAAGTCGCCGTAAATCGCTTCGTCGGGCTGCCTGATCTGCTTCAACTCGGCGAATGCCTCGCGCCACGCGGGCTGGTATCCGCCGCCAGCGGTGTAGTACTCGAGATCCTGATAGACGCACATCACGGGCACAACAGCGACTGCGAGGTATCTGATAAAGACCGGATACTCGTTGCTCTGCGGAAGTGAGAGGCGATCGAGCGCCGTCGCGGCCAGCAAAAGCCAGGCGGGCAGGATGACGAACGTGTAGCGCACGTGCACGAAATAGTCGGTATACGCGAGCGCCGCCATGATCAGCAGAGGAACAAAGGCCACTAGCAGTAGATAGCGGGCCAGGCGGAAGCTCCGCTGGATCAGGCATAAGAATCCCGCCGCCGCGGCGATCACGACCGCCGGGTTCATGTACCACACGGCCCCCGCAAGCACCACCGGCGCCGATTGCGATGTTGTGCGTCCAAACTGAGCCCAGTTGTCCGCATTGCGGTACATATCGATGGCAAGCAAGCCTGCGCAAACCGCTGCGGTGATCCCGCCCGCGATGGCCGCGTACCATGTCAAACGCCTGGAATCCTTGTCAAAGAGCCCGAAGACCCAGTCGATCCCGAGCACCACGCCGAGCATGATCGCCGGCGGCTGCGACATAAACGCGAGGAACAGGCAGACCATCGACGCGACCAGCCGGCGTTTGTTCCCCGTGGTCGTCGCATGGAAGTACAGCAGCATCGCCATGTTGAAGAACAACATCTGCTGCGCGTAGAACCGACCCGTCTGCGACATGTGCAGATGCCAGGTGCTGACGGTCAGAAGCATCGCGAAGATGATCGCTGCCCGTGCGCCGACCACCGGCCTTGCGAGCCAGCCCAGGATGAACACGGTGGCGGTCCCGATGATCACGCTCGGGATTCGCACCAGCCACTCGGTGACGCCGAGCCGCAGCCATGAACTCGGGTCCATCGCAGCTTCGGCCGATGGCAGAGCCCCGACGAGCTTGAGCGTGATGAATGTCGGCAGGAAGCCGAACTGCTTGGTCAGGTTGCCCTCGCCGAGTCGGGCCGCATGCATGACGCTGTAGATCTCGTCGATCCAGAAACTGGGGCGATCAAGAAGCAAGAGCCGCATAACCAGCGCCAGAAGCGTGGCTCCGATCAGCCAGAGCAGAAAGACGCGGGGCGATAAGCTCTCGGCGTGCGGATCCTGATTGAGATTCATGCAGCGGTCCCTGTTGCGGGTGTTGACGCGTCCTTGGCCAACTTGCTGGGCGAGATGCCCCGCGAGGCGAGCACGAGCCCGCCGATGAGACCATGGACGAGGAAGACTGCAAACACAAGTAGCGAAAGCACCAGTGCGTCGGCCTTGGCGACGCCCATCGTGCCGAGCAGAAACACGAACATACTCTCACGCACGCCGATGCCGTTGATCGAGATCGGGATGAGCATCACGAAGAGTGCCACGGGCACGACATAGAAGTAATCGAAGAAGCCAAGCTCGATCCCGATCGCGAGGCTCAGGAGGTAGTGCAGCAATACAACGTTCAGTTGCAATAACAGCGAGATCACGAGGGCGCGTATGAGCGAGCCGTGCCGACCGCGGAATGGTTCCACGGCCTTGTCAACCTTTCCAAAGAACTTCCCAAACGGGCCGGGGAGTTTCGTGTAGATCGCCCTGGCGAGATTCACCATCACTCGGAAGGGCGAGAACACGAGCGCAATGAATCCGCCGAGCCCCATCGCGACCGCAATAACCGCGAGCGGGACGTACTGCGCCTCAGAGAAGTCGCCTTGCACGAAGAACAGTCCGAGCACCGCAAAGATCGCGAGCGCGAAGAGCCCGAGCACGCGGTCGACCACGATCGTCGAAATTGAAACAGCCCGTGTCGCGCCGGCCTTCCATGAGTCGTACATCCGGATCACGTCGCCGCCGATCGTGCTCGGCATGATCTGATTGAAGAACACTGCCACCATGCACGACTTGAATAAAATCGGCTGGCGGATCTTGGCGCCCTGAACCTCCAGGAGCCCCTTCCAGCGGAGCGACGTCATATAGAAACCAAGATACGGCGTCAGAAATGCGAGAAAGACATACAGAGGGTCGGTCTTGGCGAGCGTGTCGCGGAGCTCGTCGAAGTTGATATTCGCGCTGCTGATCAAAAAATAGAGCAGCCCGAACGAGATCAGCAGCTTGACCGCGATCAGCGCCGGCTTCACCCATGACCTCTTCGACTTGACGTTCTCAGCCGGTGGCAAGAGCCTGCTCCTTCGGTTCGGTCGCGGTCCGCATGCGGATCACCTTGGCGGGAACGCCCGCGACGACCGCAAAGTCCGGGATGTCCTTCGTCACGACCGCGCCGGCGGCGATAACCGCATCACGACCGATTGTCACGCCGTTGACGATCGACACGTTGGCGCCGATCCAGCAGTTGTCCCCGATCTCCAGGCGCAATCCGTGGCGGTGCCCCTGATCGACGATCGGGACATCCGTGCGGTCCATGTTGTACTGCCCGCCGCCGATGTATGTGTGCGCAGCGATGATGCACTTGTTGCCGATCACCACCTCGCCATCGACCGCGGCGTGGACGGTAATCCCCGCGCCGAATCCGCAGTCGTCTCCGATCGTAATTGTGCCGAGCTTGCTCGAAAGCCGGGTTCCCCGGCCGAACATGCAGCGATCGCCGACTTCGATGCCAACATCCTTCTCGGTGTATGCGTCGAAACAGCAAGCGTCATCGAGCACGACCGTATTGCCGAGCCGGATCCTTTTCGGGTGACGGAAAACGACGTCCGTGCCGAAGGCCGGCTTCCTGCCGCAGGAACCGAGCAACCCGCGGACGAGCTTCTGCCGAACGAGCAGCCCGAGTGCGCCGGGCAGCCGCGTCAGGAAAAGGAGCGTGAACTCGTACCGAGCCAGAAGTACAAACGACGACGAACCGACGATCGCCGATTGATACTTCTTGAGCGCCGAGCCCTTCTCCGAAACCACGCCGTCCTTGATCGCGCCCATCAGTTCCCCGCTCCGTCTACTTCCCAGGGCCTCGAAATCCTCAAGAGAGCCCGTTTGAGGCGAACCCGCTCATCCTCAAGCTCGGCTCCACTCAGCGAGAGTGCTCCGGCCAACCGAGGGAAGAGGTCCATCGCCTCGGCGGCATTCTGCCAGAGGCCCGTTCTTCTGAACACAAGATCATCGACATGTTGAACGCTCTCGTCGCGTGCGAGTTCGATCAGTCGATCCACGCTCCCCCCATAACCGGGCACTTCCTGGATGCCCCGCCAGTTGGGCACGTCGGGGAATGGAGCCATCGGGCGACCCGGAATCGGATCGATCACACGCCGAGCGAGCATTGGGGCCGTCGTGAATTTCACTCCCGACACGCTGATGAGACCGTTGGGCCCACCGTGGTGTCCGTGCTCGTGGACCACGGGCCGATCGCTGGCGTACGTTGCACCTTCAAACGGTGCAGGTACGAGACCTGACCAGACACAACTGATGCTATCGATATCCGCCTCGAGACCCGGAGCCGCTTCGTTCACTTCGTCGAGGAATCCCTGCACCTCGTCCCTCGACGGGTTTGGATTGAAATCGTCACGACTCGCTGGCATGTGCGCGGTGCCCAGGATCACCTTGTCACCGAACGGGACAACGAAATACGTCTGAGCCCCCGGCTTGCGGGCCGTCACCGCGATCGCCGACTCGCTCTGCGGCTCGCGGTCGACGATCACGTTGAACGAACGCATCGGGATGAAGAGCTCGGGCCGCGCATCGCCGAGTGAACGCGACAGCGGCATCGACCAGGGCCCGGCAGCATTGATCACAATCGGAGCATCGAACCGCAGCTCCCGATCGGTGAGCGTGTCCAGCGCGATCAGCCCGGTGACATTCCCGCCGCTCGTCTGGATGTCTTCCGCGCAGACATAGTTGAGCGCGTGCGCCCCGCGTCCGACCGCGACGCGGAGAAGATGAATCACCATCCGCTCCGGGCTGAGCATCCGGGCGTCGGTCCACATGCCGCCGCCTTTGAGACCAACGGTTGGCACGCGCTGCCAGTCCTGAACGACATCGCTCGGCGACAGAACCGCGCCGGGGTTCAGCTTCGGCTCGCCGAGCTGACGCCCCTCAAACCGGATCAGCTGCCGATTCATCCAGACCGCGGCCCGGAACGCCTCTGGTCGCTTCAGCCCCTCGCCGTAGAGAGGCATCAGGCAATGCATGGGCTCGGTCATCCCCGGGAACATGCGCATAAACCAGCGCCGCGCGCGGACCGATTCGATATACCTCGGCAGGTCCATCGACTGGAGATAGCGGAACCCGCCGTGGAGCACTCGCATGCTGCTCCAGCTTGTCTGCCCGCCGAAGTCATCTTTCTCGATGAGCAGGGCCCGCAGCCCACGACGGGACGCTTCATAGAGCAGACAAACACCCTGGATGCCGCCGCCCACAATGATGACGTCGTAGCGAGCGTCCTGAGCTTCGTCCAGATCTCGGGTGAGGGCTGCGAGCGAGTTGTCGGCCTCAGCCGTCACTCCGGGCTTCCTCCGCGCGAAGATCCTTCATCCAAACCACCTCACGCACACCGAAGGGACGCTTGCCCTGCGCTTCGTGATAGATCCGGACCAAGAGTTCGCTCACAACGCCGAAGACCAGCATCTGGGCCGCCAGGAGGACCATCATCCCCGAGAACGTGACAAGCACGTTGTTATTCAGGTTCACCTGATTGAAGTACCAGCCAAACTTTTGGACGATGGCCACACCGAGCGCTGCGAACGCGATCGAGATGCACAGGAAGGCCAGCTTGCCGAAGAGATAGATTGGCTTCGAGAGATAGTCGTTCAGGAACTTGACCGTCAACAGGTCGAGGATGACCTTGCCTGTGCGCACGAGGCCGTACTTGCTCGTGCCGGCCACACGGGCTCGGTGGTTGACGACGCGCTCGGTGATGCGAGCACCCTTCCAGACGCACAGCGCCGGCAAGAAGCGGTGCATCTCGCCGTAGAGCTGGACGTCCTGGAGCGCCTCGCGCCGGTAGACCTTCATCGCGCAGCCGAAGTCATGGATGGGTGTCCAGGTCAGCTTCGAGATCATCCTGTTGGCGATCAGCGAGGGCATCCGCCGCGAGAAGAACTTGTCCTGGCGCTGCTTGCGCCAGCCGCTCACGACGTCGTAGCCACGACCCTCGCTCAGCGCATCCATCAGCTTGATGATGTCGGCCGGGTCGTTCTGGAGGTCGCCGTCCATCGTGGCGATGAACTTGCCGCGGGCACGATCAAAGCCGGCCGCCAGGCCCGCGGTCTGACCGAAGTTCCGCCGGAGCCCGACGACACACAACCGCGGATCACCGGCGAATGCCTCGATCAGACGCTCGATCGTGCGGTCGGTGCTCCCGTCGTCGACGATGATGCACTCCCAGTCGAGGTTCGTCTTGTCGAGTTCCTTCTTGACCTCGTTGTAGAGCGGAACCGCGTTGTCCTCCTCGTTGTGCACGGGGATAACGACGGAGAGGTCGATCAACATCTCTTGGGGTGCAGAATGCAAGCGTGGGCCATCCAGAGGGAGTGTTTGGACCGTCATCGGCAACGACATGCGGGCGCTCCAGCGACACGTACAACCACCGCTCCATCGGCGGTCCCCCTCAATGTCGTCACGGATGGGTTAGGGCTTTCGCCCCAGAGGCCCGACCACACACCGAAGGGCTGAACAAGGAAGCATACCTGTCAGCCTCGGACGGGTCTCGCCCTTTATCGGTGGCAATCCAGCTTGTTATTCATCAAGGCATGGATCATCAGCGCGTGCCTGGTCGGGGCCGGGCGGTCCTCACGCTCTCGGGCTGTCGGTTGCGTGCGGTCTCGTCTGTCGCGTTTGACCTGGGTCGGGCTTGAGTTGTCATCGACCGCGAACGTCGGGATGACGTGGTCGGTGCCGTGGATCTTGACGAACCTGACCTTCAGACCGATCCGGTTCGAGTGGGTGTTGCATGTGGTCGTGCGCGAACGCCCGTAGACCGTCCGACCCCGCGTCACAGCGGTCGTTGTGTGCGGGGCGTTGTTCACCCGGACATAGGCCCGGGGCAGTTCTGCCTTGAGCGGCGTCGATCCGAACCGGATCGCGTGCCCGCCGGTGTTGCCACGGGTGACGTACTCGACCTGCTGCCCTGCAGCGGCCCCGGCGAGGCAGATCGATGCGAGAAGAACGGTCAGCTTTGTGCGCATAGCCATAGTGTACCGGGGAACTTACGAACCCCCAAGACCATTCCGAACGCCCGAGAATTCCGGACCGTCTCAGCTCGGACGGGTCATGGAATCGGGGTCCAGGAGCTCTGAGAGCTGCTCGGCGCTCAGGATCTGCTTCACCAGAGCCAGCTCCCGGATCGTCCGCCCGGAGCCGTAGGCCTCGTAGGCGAGCTTGGCCGAGGCGTCGTACCCGATGACCGGGACGAGCGAGGTGCACATCGCCAGGCTGCCCTCGATGAGGTCGGCGCACCGCTTCTCGTCGGCTTCCAGGCCCGCGATCAGGTTGTCGTGGAGCACGCCGAGCCCGTTGGCGAGCAGCGTGACGGATTCGAGCAGGCTGGCCGCCATCATGGGCATCGCGACGTTGAGTTCGAGGAGCGAGCCGATGCCGCCCGAACCGCCCGCCGCGACGGCCGCGTCGTTCCCGATGACCTGACAGGCCAGCATCATCATCGCCTCGCAGATGACAGGGTTTACCTTGCCCGGCATGATCGACGAGCCGGGCTGGACCGCCGGGAGCCTCAGCTCCCCGATCCCGCAGCGGGGGCCAGAGCCCAGCCAGCGGATGTCGTTGGCGATCTTGGTCAGGCTGACCGCGATCGTCCGCATGTGCCCCGAGGCCTCGACGGCCGCGTCGCGGGTCGCCTGGGCCTCAAAGTGGTTCTCAGCCTCCCTGAAGGCGATCCCGGTCTTTTTGGAAACTTCCTGGGCGACGAGGCGTCCAAAGTCGGGGTGGGTGTTGATGCCCGTGCCGACCGCGGTGCCGCCGATGGCAAGCTCGCCCAGAGCCGCCAGGGCCTGCTTGGCGCGGGCCTTGGCGTGGGTCATCTGGCTGGCGTAGCCGGAGAAGACCTGCCCGAGCCGGATAGGAGTCGCGTCTTGCAGGTGCGTGCGCCCGATCTTGACAATGTGGTCCCAGTCCTTGGCCTTCTGAGCCAAGGCCGATTCGAGCTTCTCGATCGAGGGGATCAGCTTGTTCTGGATTTCGATGGCGACCGCGATGTTCATGGCGGTAGGGAAGGTGTCGTTGGACGACTGGCCCATGTTGACGTGGTCGTTGGGGTGCACGCCGCCCTGACCCTCGGGCTCGTCGCCGACCCATTTGGGGTCCTTGGCTCGGCCGATGGGTTGGTTGTGAGCGAGACAGGCGAGGTTGGCGACGACCTCGTTGGCGTTCATGTTGGTCGAGGTGCCCGAGCCGGTCTGGTAGATATCGATCGGGAAGTGCCTGGCGATGCCCCCGAAGTCGGTCAGGCCGCTTCCAATCAGCCCGCAGGCGTCGTGGATGTCTTTCATCCGCCGATCCGAGAGACGCCCCAGCCCGTTGTTCACGCTGGCGCACGAGGCCTTGAGGATCGCGTACGCCTTGATGACCGCCTCGGGGACGGGCCTGCCCGAGATCGGGAAGTTGAGCACGGCCCGCTGGGTCGAGGCCCCGTACAGAACGTCGGCGGGGACGGGCATCTCGCCCATGGAGTCTTTCTCGATCCGTGTCTCGGCGGTGGTCATCGGGGTCTCCGGAATGAGGCGGAAATCACGCCCACGCCCGGACGGGGCGTGTACGCTCGATGATACGCGTGGGGCCGGACGAGGCTTGGAAGGAGTCGGTCATGCTGAAATCGCCGCGTCGGAATCTGTTGGTCTGGCTGCTCGGGGCGAGCTGCGCCCTGTCGGCTGGCGCGCAGGGCTACAAGGAAGAACTCACGCCCTTCCTGACCCGCGTCGATCCGCAGGAATGGCTCTTCCGCACCAACATCGCGCTCTCGGCGAACAACCTCGCGCCCGCAAATGACGGCCCATTGCTCACCGACGAGGAATTCAAGATCGAGCAGGGGACAATCTTCTTCCCAATGCCGATGCGGAGCGCCAGCCACGACCGCGACTTCCGCACAATCAAGGCCAAACTCCTCTTTGAGGGACGTGAGGTTCCACTCAAACTCAACATGGTCGCGGCGGATAGCGGGGGCAACCCGCTGCATTCCGGTGAGGCCTACGGCACCTGGACGTTCGGGCCAATCGAAGCCGCGTACAACATGATCTTCGAGGTCGAGGCCCGTGCGACCTGCTGGAACACCGAGTTCAAAGACGCCGAGGCAATGACCGTTCCATGGCCCGCGGGCGCATGGCCCAAGGAAGCAGCCTCGACGTTTGAGCCGGAACTCTTCATCAACGAGGGTTTCGAAGGTACATACGACACAGACTTTGTTGAGCGTCTGGCAGACCGCTGGACCAAGGGGAAGGCCAAAAGCCAGCCGCCGATGGTCGTCGCCAAGTATCTCGCCGGCGAGGTTGCTAAGTCGTTTCAACCGAGCGGATCTGGCATTGTCCCCGATGCTCGCCCGGCGACGGCTCGTCAGTCGGCACAATCCGTCGGCGCAACGAGTGCGTTCGAGGTACTCGGAGCCGAGGAAGCCGCGAAACGCGGTAAAGGCACCGCGTTCGATATGCCCCTCTTGCTCGTGGCGGTCTACCGCGAGGTCGGTCTCCCTGCGAGACTGGTCTTCGGGTACGTCGGCGGGAGTGCGGGTGGTGGGGCCGAGGCATTCCGAGCGAGCGACCGCGCCGAGGTCGGCCCGTATGCATGGGTCGAGGTTGCGCTCTACGACGAGAAGCAGGCCGACCCGAGGCGTCAGCTCACCTGGGTGCCCGTCGATATCAACCGCATCCGCGCCGACCGCGCGTTCAGCCGAAAGCTGGACCAGCCATGGCCCGGCTTCGGATCCAGCGACAAGCTGAATGAGATCATCCCGATCGCGTACCACTTGCACCCGCACCGGATGGGCGCGGATTCGTACGGCGCCACGATCGGTCGCAAGCGTGAGCCGATGCCCTCGCTCTGGGGTTGGAACATCGTGCCCTCCACGCCCTGTGGCGTGGATCAGGTGCTCACATTCACCGCGACGTCGCCCTCACGCGGGCCGGGTGATCCGGAGCCGGGGCGTCGAGACCGGGGGCAGTAGCCGCCCCGGTGCGCGTGTCCCAGCTTGGCCTGGGCAGGAACGTGTAATCGCGCGTTGTCGCGCTGCGATCGTCCGGCACAGGCAGGCGCACGCCAACGTGGAAATCCGCGAAGAGCACGCTCGCCGCGATCTCGGCGTTCGATCGGCTCTCTTTGCCGTACCAGTGCTGCTTGCGATCACCGCCGTCGTCGTAGTTGTAGATCGTCTGCGATGCGATCAGCAGCGTGCGCGAGGTGTCGATGATGTATGGCATCGGCCCGCCCGTCTGCGGCACGAGCGTGGGCAGGACGTCTTGCGAGGGGTCGCCGTCCGGGGCGTGGTCGTTGAGCGTGTAGCTTGAGCCGATCATGTCGTACATCGAGTCCGTGCGTGCGAACTGCGGGATCGGCAGGCCCGTGTCGTCGGCCCCGCGGTCGAGCGGCGATTCGAACTCGGGCATCTCGTCCACGCCCTCCTGCGCGTCGGGGATCGGCACGCGGTCGACGAGATAGCTGTTGAGCGGCCGACGCTCGGCGCCGTACTCGTCGATACCGAGGAATGGGAGCTGGCCCTTCTTCCCGCCGAACAGAGCGCCGACGGGTGACGAGAAACCCGGAGCGACATCGACGAGCACCTGCGGCAGTGCATTGTGGTAATCATCGAGGTACATGGACGTCGCGACGCCGATCTGCTTGAGCTTGGCGCCGCAGGCGAGGCTCCGGGCTGAGAGGCGAGCGCCGGCGAGCGTGGGCAGCAAGATGCCCACGAGCAGCGCGATGATCGCGATGACGACGAGCAGCTCGATCAGCGTGAATCCGCGGCGCAGGGGTATCATGAACCCATCGTAATGCATCCGGCCCGGGTCGGAGCGAGCCGGAGACGTGGGTGGATCAGCAGCCAGACAAGCCGTTGCGACTCGTTGTGCAGCAGCCTTCGCTCGCCAAGTACCGCGTGCCGGTCTTCCGCGAGCTCGCGTCTCGGCCCGGCATCGATTTCAAGCTGATCTACGGCGAACGCGACGGCATCCCGAACGTTGACGCGGACGGATTCGCGGCCGAGTTCGTCCCAATGAGAGAGAAGCGGATGCTCGGCCGCGCGATGCTCTGGCACAGGCCGCAACTCGAGTACGCCGACCGCGACCGGGCCGATGTGCTGTCTCTCTCGTGGGATCTGCATTACGCGAGCCTTATTCCGGCGCTGCTCAAAGCGCGGCGGAACGGCGTCGGGACGGTGCTCTGGGGGCACGGCTACTCGAAGCAGGATGCCGGCTGGAGATCCAAGGCCAGGTCGGCCGTTGCCAAGCTCGCCGACGCGCTGCTCTTCTATAACCACACGGCCGCCGACGCATACGTTCGCAGCGGCTTCGACCCCGATCGGGTGTTCGTGGCGCTCAATGCGATCGATCAGTCACCGATACAGGCCGCCCGCGCGGATTGGGTCGATCGGCCTGAACGGATCGCGGGATTCCGCAAAGAGCAGGGCCTCGGCGACGCACCGGTGCTGCTCTTTGTTTCGAGACTCGAAGAGGCCAACCGGGTCGATCTGTTGATCGAAGCGCAGGCCAAGCTGTCGAAAGCGTTCCCGTCGCTCGTCGTGGCGATCATCGGGAAGGGCCCTGATCGCGAGCGTCTCGAATCGCTCGCGGCAGAACGCGGGCTTACGGAACGCGTGCGGTTTCTCGGGGCGATCTACGACGAAGAGATCAGCGCACCGTGGTTCATGGTCTCGACGGCGTTCTGCTACCCGGCCAACATCGGGCTGAGCATCCTGCACGGCATGGGCTACGGGCTCCCCGTTGTCACCAGCGCCCGCGTCGAGGCCCAGAACCCCGAGATCGAGGCCCTCCGCGACGGCGAGAACGGTTTCTTCTACCGCGACGGCGATGTCGACGATTTGGCAGCGAAGCTTGAGATTCTGCTCACGGACCACGATCTGCGTAGCCGCCTATCGCAGGCTGCGCACGCAACTGCGACCGAGCGGTTCTCGCTCGGAAACATGGTCGACGGCTACGTCGACGCCGTGCGATATGCAGCCAAGCGTGTTTGCAGTCGGAGGTAGCGCTATTCGCCTGAGATCGGGTTGTTGAAGTGCGAATCCTGGATCGGCACGACGACTTGCAGCACGTGCTGGAGCACCGACGATGGAGATCCGACAGCATCGACCTCGTGGATCAGATTCTTGGGATAGAAATCCAACACAGGCGCTGTTTCACGCTCATAGATATCCCATCGCCTGCGGATCACATCTTCCTGCGCGTCGTCGATGCGGTTTTCCTTGAGTGCGCGCCGACGCAGACGCTTGATCATCGCTTCCTTGTCGCGGCACACAAGATGGATAATCCCGAGTACCTTGATGTACTTCTCCATGATCTCTGCCTGCTTGACATTGCGGGGGATGCCGTCGAGGAGCAGCAGGTCGTCGTGCGGCTTGTAGAGGCTCAGCACGGTCTGTGCGTGCATGTTCTCCGCCCACATCTTGACGGTGACATCGTCGGGCACGAGCTCGCCCTTGGAGGAATACTCATAAAAGACAGAACCAAGCTCAGAGTGAATATCGAGCGAGCGGAAGACCTCGCCGCAGGAGAGGTGAAAGAACCCCGGGATGCGTCCGAGGATCGCGCCCTGCGTGCCCTTGCCGGCGCCGGGTGCGCCAAAGAGCAGAACAGTCTGATATCGCTGTGAATCCATGGTTCATCTTCTCCGAGAGTCCGGCGCGGAATGGGCCGGTTGTGTCTATCGGCAGCCGCAGACAAGCATTGACAACCATATGACCGGTGCACAAAAAAACCCGCCCGGCTGAGCCGAGCGGGTGAGGTTTTTTCGGACCCTCGTTGAGGGATCTGGTAAGCGTTCTCAGCCGCCGCTCTTGACGAGCTCGGCCTGGAGGCTCGGGGGCATCGGGCGGTAGGCGAGGAACTCCATCGAGTTCGCCGCGCGGCCCTGCGACATGCCGCGGAGAACGGTTGTGTAGCCGAACATCTCCGACAGCGGCACCTCGGCGTTGACCACCTTGACGTGGCCGCGGTCCTCGGTGTCGGTGATCATGCCGCGACGGCTGGCCATGTCGCCCGTGATGTTGCCGAGGTACTCGTCCGGCGTCAGGATCACGACCTTCATGATCGGCTCGAGCAGCACGCTGCCTGCCTTGCTGACGGCCTCACGCAGCGCCAAACGAGCGGCCTGCTCGAACGCCACCTGGCTCGAGTCCACGGTGTGGTACGAGCCGTCGATGAGCTCGACCTTGACGTTGATGAGCGGGTAGCCCGCGGTGATGCCGCTGAGCGCCGTCTGGCGAATGCCGTACTCGACCGACGGGATGAACTCTTTCGGAATCTTGCCGCCGATGATCTTGTTCTCGAAGGCGATATTCTCCTTGAAGTTGAGACCGGCTTCCTCGGCCTCCTCCTTGGAGAAGGGCTTGATGTTGATGGTGACGTCACCGAACTGGCCGCGGCCACCGGTCTGCTTCTTGAACTTGCCCTGGATGTTCTGGGCCGAGCCGCCGATGGCTTCGCGGTACGACACGCGGGGCTTGCCGACCTGCACGCCGATCTTCATGTCGCGCACGAGGCGGTTCTTGATGATCTCGAGGTGAAGCTCACCCATGCCCGCGATGATGGTCTGGCCCGTCTCGTCGTCGTAGTGGCTCTGGAAGCTGGGGTCTTCGCGGCGGATCGTGACGAGCGCCTCGCCCAGCTTGCGGTTGTCGTCGGCCGTGTTCGGCTCGATCGACATCGAGATCACGGGCTCGGGGAAGTCCATGCGCTCGAGGATGATGGGCTCGTCCTGGTCACAGAGCGTGTCGCCCGTGATCGAGTCCTTGATGCCCACGACCGCGACGATGTTGCCCGCGCCGACCTCTTCGAGCGGCTGGCGGTCCTTGGCGTGCATCTCGAAGATGCGGCTGACGTTCTCCTTCTTCCCGTTGCCGGGGTTGATCACGCGCGAGCCCTTCTTGAGGATGCCCGAGTAGATACGCATGTAGGTGAGGTCGCCGTGGGTGTCGCTGACGACCTTGAAGACGAGCGCGGAGAACGGCGCGTTATCCGAGTGGGGACGCTTGAGCTTCTCTTCCTTGTCGCGGGGGTTCTCGCCCTCGACCTCGGGCACCTCGGTCGGGTTGGGGAGGTAGTCGATGACGCCGTCGAGCAGGCGCTGCACACCGACGTTCTTGAGGGCCGAGCCGCAGAAGACGGGGTTGCACTGCAGTGCGATGGTGCCCTTGCGGAGGGCGGCCTTGATCTGATCGACTGTGATCGAGTCCTCGTCCTCGAGGTACTGCTCCATCAGGTTGTCATCGAGTGCGACGGCCGACTCGATGAGCTCGTGGCGCCATTGGGCGACGCGATCGGCTTGATCGGCCGGGATGTCTTTCTCGGTCACCTTGGCGCCCTGGCTCTCGGTGTCGAAGTAGTACGCCTTCATGCCGAGCAGATCGATGATGCCCTCGAGCTCGTTGCCGTGACCGATGGGGATCTGCACCGCGATCGGGTTGGCGCCGAGGCGCTTCTTGATCGAGTTGAAGCTGAAGTCGAAGTCGGCACCGAGCTTGTCCATCTTATTGATGAAGCACATGCGCGGAACCTTGTAGCGGTCGGCCTGACGCCAGACGGTCTCGGACTGGGCCTCGACGCCCTCTTTGCCGTCGAACACTGCGACCGCGCCGTCGAGCACACGGAGCGAACGCTCGACTTCGATGGTGAAGTCCACGTGGCCCGGGGTGTCGATCAGGTTGATCTTGTACTCCTTGCCGTCCTTCGACCACGGACATGTGGTCGCAGCCGACTGGATGGTGATGCCGCGCTCCTGCTCTTCCTGGAGGAAGTCCATGGTCGCGGTGCCCTCGTGCACCTCGCCGAGCTTGTAGTTCTTGCCCGAGTAGAACAGGATGCGTTCGGTGACGGTGGTCTTGCCGGCATCGATATGGGCGGCAATACCGATGTTGCGGATCTGTTTCTTGTCAATGGTCATGACGTTGGTCCTTCAAACGGCTGGCGCTCTGTCTGCGATGCCCGCTGGCCAACCCTGGCAACGGGGGCATCTGTGTCCTTGGGTTCGGTGTCTTCTGTGAATCCGGAGCCCGCGTCGCGTTCCCCGGTGGTCGCTTTGAATGTGAGCGTGCGTGGACGCTGATCAGGAGCGTTGGGTCGGCGTGTCTTCGTCGTCTTCCATACGCGTTCGTCCAATCCGATCGGGCTCGCAAAGCCAGTTCTGAACAGGCTTTCCAGCATTCGCCAAGAATGCCCGATCCCGCTTGCACAGGGGCTCGGTGTATGCTAGGCCCCCGCAGAGACGATTCAAGGCCCCCGGGCGATCCCCTCGAGCCGCTGGCGGGTGGACTCGGGCAGCGCCGACAGCGGATCGAGGCCCGTGGCCTCGTCGAGTTCGATCGCACGGCTCGCCCACTGCCGGGCCCCGTCCGAATCACCCAGTTCAGAAAGCGTCAAGGCGAGCTGGGCGGGATGCCGGGCGGAACGCGGTGTACGCTCGGACGCCTCGACCAAGCTCGCGATTGCTCCATCCCGGAGTTCTCGGACACGCTCGGCGGGCTCGCCCATCGACTCGGCGATCTGAGCCCGGAGCAGGCCGAGGTTCCCGATCTGGGCCGCAAGACCCGCACGAGGGCGGGCTGCGTATGAGGCGGCGAGCACCTCGATCGACCTCGCTACGAATACCTCGGCTTCATCCTCACGCCTCGCTTGACCGGCTGCGTTGGCGAGCAGAACTCCGACCTTGGCTGCCTCCGAGGCGGTCCTGCCGTCGGCGGGCTTGGCCTTGGCGGCCTCGATGAGTTCATCGAAACCTGTCAGCAGCGCCTGCATCTGCCTGATCTGAAGCTCGCGGAGATCCGCCGGGGTCGGGTCGAGCAGCGATTCCCGGGCCGAGACGACCTCACCCAAGCGGGCGCTCGACGAGCGGAGCTTTGACTCCCAGCTCCAAACACCCGATACCAGTGCGATGCACATCGCCAAGCCCGCCAAGCCCATCCCGGTGAGGATCAGCCCTGGCATCCGGACTCGGCGACTCCCGCGACCATCAGCCACCAATCCGAGCAAACAGAGCCCGAGCGTCGCGGAACCCGGGAGCGACAAGGCCATGTCCAGTTGCGCGTGGCAGAGGATGACCACGCCCGACACCGCCAGCACGAGCCGACTCGGCTGGCCGACCCAGACGAGCAGCATGGCAAGACCGCCCCAGCCGACCAGGCCGACAAGCCGACCGAACGCCGATTCGATCGTGGTCGCCTGCGATTCGAGCCAGACACCCAGCAGTACCGGTGCGATGAGCATGATCAGGATCAGTGGTCGGAAGTGCCTCAGTCGGTTGGATGAGTGCGTGCGTGATGTAGGGATGTTCTTCGTGCAGACGATTCGCCAGAGCGTCCAGAGCAGCGCGCCGATCAGGGGCAAGCCGATCACCCCGAGTGTCGCGGCATAGTCCCACAGGATCATGTGCGGGCTGGTGACATCCTCGGTAGCCAGCGCCGGCTTGTGGAGTTGGTACGCCTCCTGGAAGCCCGCGGGCCCGGTGCCAAAGGGGAGCGAGCCGATTGTGACACGGGCGGCTCCCTCGGCGTAGAACCAGCGGAAGAGCAGCGACTTCTCTCCCTCGGGCAGGCCCGTCATGCCTCGGGCAACGACCGCGATCGTGGGCAGCGCAACGAGCCCCAGGATCAGGAAGCGGGCGAACCGGCTCGGGACGAATCGCATCACGAGCCCCGCGATCACGCCCAGCCCGGCGACGCCGATGCCCGCCTTCGAGCCCGTCAGGAGCAGGACAACCCCGATGCAGATCGACGCAAGGACGAGCACCGTGCGGGCCAATCCTTTGACCGAGAGCCCCGCAAAGAGCAACGACGTCGAGCCGACCGCGAGGAATGTCGCCAGCACGTTGCTGAGCCCGAACCATCCGGTCGGGTCGGGCTGGCGCAGGCGACGTTCATAGATCAACGCCTGCTCGGAGCCGGGCTGGAAGCCTTGGGCGATCAGGCTGGCATCCTTGTTGGTGTCGAACTGCTGGAGCATGAGCGGATGCTCGACGAAGACCTGCACGAGGCCCTTGGCAGCGAGCATCGCAACGCTCGCAAGCAGCACTGATCCCAGAACCATCCGCACGCTTCGCCTGTGCGCGAGGCTCGTAATCGCAGCGAACGACGCCCACCCGGAGGCCCAACTCGAAGCGATCCGGATCGCCTCGACGTCCTGCGCATCGAGCGCCAATGTGCGCACGAGCACGAACACCGCGCCGAGCATCGCAAGAAGAGCCAAAGGTTCGTTGCGCCGACTCCGGGGGCTCATCAGGACCAATCCCGCGCCGAGCCAGGCGAGGGCGTCGATCAGGAGCGAGCTCGTTGGGCCGACGCCAATGATCGCGATCACGATACGCGTCGGGTCGGCGTCCCATCCGGGCAGGGGCTCTGCCATGGTCATCGCGTGGGCGAGAGCCGACCAGGCGATGAGCGTGAGCCCGATCCAGTCGATGCGTGCCCGCCTCACTGGGTGTGCTCCGGGACGCCGCGCTCGAGATAGGCGATAAGCCCAAGCACCGCGAGCGTCTGTCCTGCGATCAGGGCCGCCTGCCAGGGCTCGGAGCGTGACATGACGACGGCTCCCGCGCCCGTGGTCGCAGCGAGCACCCAGATCGCGATCACGGCACCGCGTCGCCCGAGGCCGCGCCTTGCCATGCGGTGTGAGAAGTGCTGGAGATCGCCCACGAAGGGGGACTTGCCCTGCGAGAGGCGGATGAGCACGACGCTCGCAAAGTCGTAAAGCGGGATCGCCAGAAGCACGAGGGGCACGAAGAGCAAGTGCCACTGGGTGTTGCCCAGTGTCGAATCGACGTAGTTGAGTCGCACGGTCAGGAAGGCGAGGGTGAAGCCGACGACCAGCGAGCCGCCGTCGCCCATGAAGACGCGGGCCCGCGGGAAGTTGTGGGGGAGGAACCCGAGGCATGCGCCGAGCAGGACCGCAGCCCCGGCTCCGATGATCCATTGTGCGTTGACGACTGCTATGGCAAGCAGCCCGGCGCTGACGATCGCTCCGAGCCCGCCGGCGAGGCCGTCCATGTTGTCGAGGAAATTCATCGCGTTCATGACGACCGCGAACCAGAGCGCTGTCACGAGCACCGAGAGCCACGCACCCCCGACGTGGGAGTCCAGGAGCGAGAGCACGCGTGTGTCCGAAAGCCACGCGACGCCTGCGGGCACGAGCACCATCGCCAAGAGCTTGGGCTGCCAGGGCAGGGGCTTGCGATCATCGACGACGCCGATCGCGTGGATCACAACGAGCCCGCCGAGGAAGGCCAGGAGCAGCGTCATGTTCTCGCGCACGCCCCATGCGAGTTGTCCGAGCACGTCGGCTTCGCTTGTCGCCATGGGCCAGAACTGGGCTGCAAGCCCCACACCCGCGAGCATGACGATGAGCGTGAGGGCGATCCCGATGCCGCCGGTGTTCGGGATGCGCCGGAGCTCGGCTTTGACCTGCCCCGCGACGCCTTGTCCATCCATCGCGGAAAGATGCTCGCCGATCTTGCGCGCGAGACCCGTCGCGATGAGCGACAAGACGAGCGAGGTGATCACGCAAGCGGTCAGCGCAAGGAGCATCGTCGCATCCTACGGGCGGGGAGCCTTGCGCGTTCGCACGTGCGACATGATCCCGAAGGGCAGCCAAGCCGCGGTCTCGAGCAGAGCGCCGCCCAAAAAGAGCAGGGGCAGCCTCGGGAAGGGCCACGCGCCGAGGAAGGCGGTTGGTTCGGAGACTTTGCCGACGTAGCCGTAGTTCGTGCCGATGGCGATGTTCAGGGCGAGCAGGCAGAGCACGTACCCCGTCGTCACAGCGAGCGCGAAGAGCAGGTCTCTGAACTCAGGTCGGTACCCCTCGGCGAGCACGAAGAAGACCGCGCCGCCCACGATGATCAGGTGGCTCATCCAGAACGTCCAGAAGACAAGATGCACGGGCCCCTCGGTGACGACCGGGATGATAAACGCGGTCGAGGACAGACCGACTCCCCAGAAGTACAGGATTGTCACAAGCCTGCGGTCGGGCAGCAGCAGAGCCGCGGCGGCGATCAGGCCCGAGATGTCGCAGAAATGCAGAGGCAGGCTCTCTTGAAGATTGAAGCCGCCCTCTCTGAAGAAGAGCCAGTACGCGTTGTGCGCGATCTCGAACACGAGGATTGCGATACCAGCCGCCAACCGGAAACGGTCGGCCTTGGCGTGATCCTTCGATCGCACGCGTCTCTGCGCGAAAACAAGCAGTCCGACAACCACCGTGCTCACGACCAGGACGAGCAGGTGCGTGAGCGTGCCCTTCTCGAACGTGTCGAGGTTCATGCCGAGTCGGCCCGGTGCTCGTGGCGCAGCTGCCCACACGCGGCGGCGATGTCGCGCCCGCGGCTCGCGCGGATGTGACAGTTCGTGCCGTTCTCGCGAAGGATCGTTTGGAAACGCGTGACGTCGCTGTCGCGGGGGCGTTTGTAGGGCAGGCCCTCGACCTCGTTGTACCGGATGAGGTTGATGTTGGCGCGGAGCGTCTTGGCGAGGCGCGCCAACTCGCGGGCGTGGTCGGACTGGTCGTTGAGCTGCCCGAGGAGCGTGTACTCGAGCGTGATCTCGCGGCCCGTCTTCTCGAACCACGCCTGGCACGCGGACAGAAGCTCGGCGATCGTTGTGTACTCGGCCCAGGGGATGAGCTCACGACGAATGTCGTCGCTCGGCGCGTGCAGCGAGAGCGCGAGAGTGACGGGCAAATCGAGCTCTTCGCTCAGCTTGCGGATCGCCTGCGGCAGGCCCACGGTCGAGATCGTGATCTTGCGAGCGCTGATGCCCATGCCCTCGGGCGTGGGGGCTGCCAGGCGGCGGACAGCGTTCACCACTGGGCGGAAATTGCTGAGCGGCTCGCCCATGCCCATGAAGACGACATTGCTGATCCGCCCGACGCCCTCGAGCCTGCCGAGCCGCCAGGCCTGTTCGACGATGCGTCCGGTCGAGAGGTTGCCGTCAAGCCCGGAGAGGCCCGACGCGCAGAATCGGCAGCCGACGGGGCATCCGACCTGGCTCGAGATGCACGCGGTTTTGCGCGAGGTGTCGGAGCCGAGCGAGGGGATCATGACGCACTCGGTCTGTCTGCTCGGGTCGTCCTGGAGCACGCTGAGCTTCATCGAGTCGTCCGGGCGGCTCGGCTCGTCTTCCCATTGGATGAGCAGCTTCTGCGTGCCGTCGGTTGCGAGTTGATGTGTGATCGTCCTGCCGGACAGGATCGTCATTTCCGAAGCGATGCACTCGCGGTCGCGGGCGGAGAGGTTTGACCACTCTCTGGGGTCGGCGCTCCCGTGCTGGTAGATCCATTCGAGGATTTGCTTGGCGCGGAAACGCTTCATGCCGCGGGCTTCGCACCATTGGCCGAGCTCTTCGGGCGTCATCGAGAAGAGGTGATGCTCGGGGTGCTTCACAGGCCGACCTTCTCGGTGAGGGTGGGGGGATTGCTCCGTGCCGACACGGTCAGCGGCACCGCGCCGTAGAGCTCGCCCGAGGAGATCCCGCTCTCAACCGTGACAAGGCCCGAACCGACCTCCACGCCTTCGTCTTTCATCAATCGGCGCAGGGCAGCGGGCAGGGCGAACTCGATCGACTCGTCGACGATGTCCCACTGCTCGATCGTGCCGCCGAAGCGTTCGAGGAGTGTCCGGCAGATCGCGGCGACCAAGTCCTCGGGCGCCGAGGCGCCGGCCGTGATCAGGACGCTCGTGTCGGCTCCCCTGCCAAGCCACTCGTCCCGCAGCTCGCTCGCATCGTCGAGGAGGTGGGCGTCGGTGCCGACATTCCGGGCGATCTCGGTGAGGCGGACGGAGTTCGACGAGTTCTTGCTGCCCACGACGAGGACGACATCGACCTCGGGCGCGATCTGGCGCACGGCGTGCTGTCGGTTGGTCGTCGCATAGCAGATGTCCGGCTCGCCCGGCTCGTGGATGTGCGGGAATCGGCGTTTGAGCACGCGGATGATGTCGCCGGCGTCATCGGTCGAGAGCGTCGTCTGCGTGAGATAGACCAGCTTCTCGGCGTCGGCGACCTCGATCGTTTCTGCGTGCTCGGGGGATTCGACGACGAGTGTCGAATCGGGAGCCTCGCCGTAGGTGCCGACCACTTCCTGATGATCGGCGTGCCCGATGAGCAGGATCTGATAGCCCTTCCGAGCGTATCGCACAGCTTCCGAGTGCACCTTCGTCACCAAGGGGCATGTCGCGTCGATCGCGATCAGCCCCCGCGAATCGGCTATCTGGCGGATCTCGGGCGGGATGCCGTGGGCGCTGAAGACGACGACCGAGCCCTCGGGGACTTCGCCGAGATCCTCTACGAAGACAACGCCACGATCTTTGAATCGCCCGACGACGTGTCGGTTGTGCACGATCTCGTGGTAGACGTAGACCGTGCGATCCGGGTAGAGGTCGACGACGCGGTCGACGACGTCGATCGCCATGCGAACGCCGGCGCAGAAGCCTCTCGGATTGGGCAGGATGATTCGCATGTTCCGGGTGGTATTTGTGTCCTTCGAAGTATGGTAGGTCGGGTTGACAACCTGTCGGTTCCGGGGGGTGCCGCGGGAAGATGGAGAATATCTTCCAAACTCCTTGTCAGTGTCTCGTAAGCGGGCTTTCCTTACATGCCTTCTGGCCTCTGACCGGGTACGCTACTGCGCGGCTGCGTGTGCGGGCGGGGCCGATGCGTTGAGAATTGGATGCATCTCAGGGCGTTCGCCCGGGTGGTTGCCGGAGCAGGGTATGAAGAGCAAGCCGGTCCAGGTTGCGATCATCGTCATCGGTCTGCTGATTGGTGCGGTTGGCATCGCGCTGGCCATCAAGAAGAGTGGAGCACCGCAAACGGCCAGTTCTGTACTCCTGGTAGACATGAAGTCGGGTGAGTTGTTTCGGGCAAGTACAAAGGGCAGGACGTTGGTATTGCCTGCGAAGAATCCGGATACTGGTGAGCGCACTCTGATACGAGTCGAGCATGATGAGGCCAGTACGAGCTATCGCATCGATCCGCGTTACTTTGACACAATTACTGAGATTCAAGGTGATCTAATTAAAGTCGATCCAGAGACTGGTAAGGTCGAAGTTGATCTTGAGACAAAACCAAAGTCAATAGGCTAACTGTGTTGGCATCAGCCCAAATTATGGAGACTCGTATGCGAACGAGTTGTGCAGTACAACAGAAGCAGGCATTTACTCTTATCGAGTTGCTGGTTGTAATCGCAATTATCGCGTTGCTGATCGGCATCTTGTTGCCAGCCTTGGGGCAGGCCAGGTCTGCGGCTCGGTCCCTTGTAGACCAATCCCAGTTGCGATCAATCGGGCAGGGTCAGTCATTTTACATGAGTTCAAATGACGACAAATATGCCTGCACAACCACATCGGGTTGGAAAGGCCATGTGCCCAATCCAAGTGGTGGAAATCAATATTATGTTGGGGCAACTTCTGCAGTAACCCCTGTGACATTATCCGACTTCTTTAGCCCGATTATGGGTGAGGAGCTTGGGTTTGCGGCAACACGAGCTGACCGGATGGCCAACATTCTCAACGACTTTGCCGATCCGGCTGCCAGAGTTCTAAACGATGAGATCTTCGGGAGCGCAACAGACAAATCAGATTTCTATGAGGTTGCCGAATCGCGCGGCTATCGACAGGTTAGCTATCTGATGCCGGGGGCATTTTCGGTATGGGGTACGCCCATTGGTGGCGGCTTTGTACCTGGGCAAGGCATCACACAGGGAGATGAAGCTCGATACGAGAAGCTTTACAAGGCGATACCGCGAACATGGAAAGGCGGGCCGGCTTCACAAGTCAAAACTCCAAGAGGATTTCGAAATCGAATTGATCAAGTTGGCAACCCTTCACAGAAAATTGTGGTTGCCGATGGCACGCGGTACTTGGCAAGCGGGAATGTGCTCGACTTCGAAGTTGCGCCTGTAACATCAAGTGCAAATTCTACGTTTACTTCGGGCACGCCCCAGTGGATGGGTAATGTGGCATACGGGCAAGATTCATCGCAAGGCACATCGCCATTAAATCAAGAATTATCATTCCGACATCCTAATAATTCACTGAACGCGGCATTCTTTGATGGTCATACTGAGAATCTCACCAATACCGAGGTCTGGACAGATATGGCACGTTGGGCGCCACAGGGGAGCATTGTTGATGGCAGTGCTATCAGTGGTCTGACTGAGGAAGCACAGGAGTGGGTCACTGAGACACTTTCGCAGGGCACACTGAACGGTGTGAACGGCTACATGATTCCGTGATCCCGAAATGAGCTATTGATTTCCAGCCGCCCGCTCGCCGGGCGGTTTTTCATCCTAAGGATGACGCATGCAAACCCAGAAAGTAGTCGAGAATCTCAAGTCGAACGAGCAGGCCGCGATCCAGCGGCTGATGGACTGGCTCCGGATCCCGTCGGTGAGCACGGACCCGGCGTACCGCGAGGACGTCGCGCGGGCGGGCGAGTGGTGCGCCGAGAGGCTGCGTGAGGCGGGGTTTGAGACGCGTGTGATGCCGACGGGCTCGGCGATGTCGGCGGGGCACCCTGTGGTGCTGGCGCACACGCCCGGCGACACCGATTACAAGGGGCCGCACGTGCTTTTCTACGGGCATTACGACGTGCAACCGGCCGAGCCGCTGGAGCTCTGGGACAGCCCGCCGTACGAGCCTGTGATCCGGCCGGCCAAGGGCAATGTGGGCGAACGGATCGTGGCTCGCGGCGCGTGCGACGACAAGGGCCAGGTCGCGACGTTCCTTGAGGCGATGCGTGCATGGAAGGAAGTCTCGGGCAAGGCGGCCGGCGGCGTGAAGATGACCGTGCTCATTGAGGGCGAAGAGGAATCGGGTTCGGCGAACCTCGAGAAGTTCGTTGAAGAGAACAAAGATGAACTCGGTCGCTGCGATGTGTGCGTGATCTCGGACACGGGCATGCTCGGTCGCGGGAAGCCGGCGATCACGTACGGCGTACGAGGTCTTGTTTACACAGAGGTGACATTGCACGGTCCGGACCAGGATCTGCACTCGGGCCTCTGGGGCGGGCGCGTGCCGAACCCGGTGAATGAGCTGTCGAAGGTGCTCGCGCAGCTGTGGGACACGGATCGCCGCGTCACGATCCCGGGTTTCTACGACGACGTGCGCCCGATCGGTGATGACGAACGGGCGCAATGGAAGAAGCTGGGCGTCGATGCGGCTGCGGCACTGGCGACGATCGGGCTCGGGCCGGATGCGAACGTCGGCGAGGCGGGGTTCACATCCGTCGAACGAGAGTGGGCGCGGCCGACGTGCGACATCAACGGCATCTACGGCGGGTACATGGGCAAGGGTGCGAAGACTGTGATCGCGTCGAAGGCGACGGCCAAGGTGAGCTTCAGGCTCGTGGCGGATCAGGAGCCGAAGAAGGTCGCCGACGCGTTCTTCGCGTGGCTCAATGAGCGCACGCCGGCGGGTTGCAAGTGGGAGCTGACGGACATGGGCGGTGGCTATCCGGCGACGACGCCCACGGACTCGCCCACGTTGCGGGCGGCGGTCGCGGCGCTCAAGGACAGCTCGGGCAATGAGGCGGCGCTCATCAAATCGGGCGGCTCGATCCCGATCGCGGGCATGCTCAAGGCCAAGCTGGGCCTCGACACGATCTTCATGGGCTTCGGACTGGAAGATGACCGGGTGCACTCGCCCAACGAGAAGTTCGAGCTCGATTGCTTCCGACTGGGCCTCGAAGCCCATGCCAGGCTGATCGAGAAGCTCTGGGCGATCAAAGGGGCATGATCAGGCTGCTTCCTCGAGGACTTCCACGTCCATTTCGGATGCCGCGAGTCCGGGGTTGTCATCCTCAAGGATCTCGACTTCGCCGATCTCGTATTCGCCCTTGAGTTCGCGGAGGTAGCGTTCGCGGCGTTCGATGACCCGACGGGCCAGATCGAGACGGAGGTGGGTGTACCTGATGTCGGTCGCCACGGCGTGGAGTATGGCGATCATCGCGCCGAGCACGGTCAGGCCGATGAGCACGCTGATCGGGGAGAGGCTTTCCATGCGGGCAGGATCGGGCATGTCGGGGCCGCTCTTCAGGCGATCTGAACGAACGGACGCCATTCCCCGTAGAATCGGCGGTATGACCCGAGCCTTTCGACTGGTATATGTGCTGCTGGCCGTGGCTTGGGGGTATGCGCCTCTTGCTTCAGCTCAATCGGTGCAGCTCGGGGCGGGGAGCATCGGTGTCGGCAACATGGCTCGCCAGGGCGATTGGGCGGGCATTAAGATCGAGTTCACCGACTCGGCGCCGACGCAGCGCGAGTTGATCATTCAGATCGAGGGGCGTGATTCGGACGGCGACACGCCGCTGCACCAGCGGACGGTGACGAGCAACCCCGGTGTCGCCCAGCGCACGTGGCTTTACATGTGGATCCCGGGCTCGTTCGAGCCGAGGGAGGAGCTGATCGTGTCGGCGTACGAGGCCATCGATCTCGACGCCGAGACGGCGGCCAGGACGGGCGTTTCGTACAAGCGAGGCCAGCTTCTGGGGCGTCAGATCGTCACGCCTTCGAGGGGCTACCTGCCTGCCGAGATCGCCACGGGACTCGTCATCGGTCGTCGCGTCGGCGGGATCAGCGAGTACGCGCGCCGGACGCAAGGAACCGAGCTTTTCCTGCCTGCCGGCCACGAGGTCACCGAATTTGCAACGGATATCGCCCCCGAAGATCTGCCCGATCGCTGGGCGGGACTCGCACAGTTCGAGAACATCATCTGGACGACTGCGAACCCGGCGGACCTGACTACGGCGCGGAGCGATGCGCTGATCGAGTGGGTTCGGCGGGGCGGGCATCTGATTGTGTGCCTGCCGGCAACGGGTCAGATCTGGCAGGATACGGACCGCAACAGGCTTGCTCAGATCCTGCCCGATGTGACGCCAGTGCGTCTCGAACCGGGGTCGTCCGATGTGCGAGGGCTGCTTACGCACGATCAGGCAGCTGTGCTCCCAGAGACGCTCGTGGTGCACAGCCTTGAGACGAACGCGACGGCCGAGCGTGGCGATGCGGACGCGATTCTGACCGATATCGAGGGACGCGTCGTTGTGTCGCGACGCCTCGTTGACCTCGGCATGGTGACGCTTGTCGGGATCGATCTCACGAATCGCAACCTCGTTGACCGCGGCCTGCCTGCGATGGACGCTTTCTGGCATCGCGTCCTTGGTAAGCGTGGACTGATGATGGACCGCACCTCGAACAGCAGGTCCGTCTTCACGAATCGTGAGGTTCGGTCGTTCGACGGCGATATCGGCTCCGCGATCTCATCGAGCGGTTCGGCTGGCGCGGCGTTGTTGCTCGGCTTTGCGGTCTTCGGGCTGTACTGGGCGATCGCCGGGCCGATCGGCTACACGGTGCTCAGCAAACTGGGGATCAAGAAGCACTCATGGATGCTGTTCGTGACCGCCATCGGACTCTTTACGTTCATCGGCTGGGGCGGTGTGTCCGTGCTTCGGCCGCGACGGGCGAGTGTGCAGCAGGTTGTTTTCCTCGATGCCGTCGATGGCAGCGCGTACCAGCGTGCCCGCTCGTATGCGAGTGTGTTTGTGCCCGGCTACGGCGACTCAAGCGTGCGCATCGGCAGCCCGGCCGAAGAGGAGTACACGGAATTCCACCCGGCGGTGACGTACTGGTCCGAGCACTTCAACTCGCTCCTAGCGTCCGCGGCATTTCCCGATGTCAGGGCTTATAGCGTTTCGGCGCGTGATCCCGACCGTTTGCGGTTCCCCGCACGCGCGACCGAGAAACGTTTCCGATTCGACTGGACGGGTGAGCGGCGTTGGTCTATGCCGAGACCCGTCACCGATGATGGATCGCCGGGTTCGATTCGACTGAGTGCCGCAGGTACACCGGTTGGGAATCTCGTGCATGACCTTCCCGGCCCGCTCCAGGACGCGGTCATCATCGTGGTCGAGCGTCAGCGCATCATCGGGGCACAGACCGGGATTCGCATTGTTTCGAACTTTGAGGCGTACCGCTTCGCGGGTGGGCGTGCGTGGGCTCCCGGAGAGGTGATCGATCTGGCGTCCCTCGCCGGCGACACAGAATCGCAGCGCGGCGAATCGAAGTATTTCGATGACCTGGTCAGCCGAGCGAGCAGCGTTGTGCAGGGTATCGGCGGGGGGCGTGTCACGGGGTCGATCAACGATCGGTTGATCGCATCGGCCTTTGTTTCGCAGCTGGCGCCGCCTTCACAGGACAGGCAGAGCGGCGGAAGCGATACGGTCGCGGGGGTGCGGCGGTACACACACGGGCTCGATCTCGGGCGGTGGCTCACACAGCCGTGCATCATCGTGCTCGGTGTGGTCGAGACGCCGGCGAGGAGCAACGCGACCGATCCCCTCCCCATCTACATGCAGAAGGGAAACGGATGGGACGAACTGGACTGGTCGGGCAGGACCGTAGTTCGCTGGGTGTATCCGCTGGAACCGAACCCGCCAACTCCCGGGCTGACACAGAGCAACTGAGGCTTCATACATGGCGATGATCGAAACCATCAACCTGACCAAACGCTACGGCGATCTTGTGGCGCTCGACAACCTCAATCTCACGATCGAGGAAGGCGCCTGCTACGGCTTCATCGGCCCCAACGGCGCAGGCAAGACGACGACGATCAAGATCCTGGCAACGCTGCTCAAACCCACGAGCGGGCAGGCGAACGTCAACGGGCTCACGATCGGCTACCAGAACCGCGAGATCCGGCCGCGCATCGGGTATGTGCCGGATTTCATGGGCGCGTACGAGGACATGGTCGTTCAGGAGTACCTCGAATTCTTCGCGGCGGCGTACAACATCAACGGCGATCAGCGCAAGAAGGTCGTGCTCGATGTGCTCGAGCTGACGGATCTGACCTACAAGGCGACGGCCGAGGTGAACAGCCTGAGCCGCGGCATGCAGCAAAGGCTGTCGATCGCGCGTGTGCTGCTGCACGATCCGAAGGTGCTGCTGATGGACGAGCCGGCCAGCGGCCTCGACCCGCGCGCCCGCATCGAGATCCGCGAGCTGCTCAAGGAGCTGCGCCGGATGGGCAAGACGATCCTCATCAGCTCGCACATCCTGCACGAGCTGGCCGAGCTGTGCAATCAGGTGGGCATCATCGAGCGGGGCAAGCTGCTCTTCTCGGGCAACGTGAACGAGGCGATCCGCCGGGCAAAGGTGGGGCGGACGTTCCATGTCATGCTGACCGACCGCACGCGCCAGGCGGCCGAGATGCTGACGAAGGTGCCGGGCATCAAGAAGGTGACGCTCCGTAAGGCCGAGGACGACGAACGCGAGGCGACCGGTGACGGCAACGTCATCGAGGTCGTCTTCGACGACGAATCAGCGACCGCGCCGAGCGACATCCCGAGTATGCTGATCAACTCGGGCTTCCGCATCAACGGCTACGGCGAAGAGGCCGTCAACCTTGAGACCGCTTTCATGCGTCTGACGCAGGGCATCGTGCAGTAAAGCCGCGATCTCGAATCCCCAGGGCGATCTGGTGGTACCATTCTGGCCCCGGCCCTTTGCCGGCAGCCAGGAGACTTCGCATGTCCCGATTGACCGCCTCGGCATTTCTCGTCACGATCGTCTACTCCGCTGGAGCCGTCGCCCAGATCGGCGAGCCGCCCGCGACCGAGGTCCGGACCGTCACGGACACGGTCCAGGGTGTCGAGATCCGCGACGACTACCGCTGGCTCGAGGGCGACGACAAGGGCAACATGACCGACGAGCTCGGCCAGTGGACCGACGCCCAGAACGACTACACACGCAAGGCGCTCGATTCGATCCCGGGCCGGGCCGAGCTTGAGTCGCGGCTGCGCGAGCTGATGGAGATCCCGCTCGTCAGCGCCCCGACCATGTACGGCGAGATGTACTTCTACAACCGCCGCGAGGGCTCGATGCCGCAGTCGCTTATCTGCGCCAGACACGGCCTCGACGGCGACGAGATGATCCTCCTCGACCCGCAGCAGATCGACGAGTCGGGCCTCACCACGGTTGCGTGGACCGCGCCCAACCCCGACGGCTCGCTCATGGCCTTCGGCATGTACCGCGCGGGCGACGAGAACTCGACGCTCTACATCATGGATGTGCACTCGGGCGAGTGGCTCGCCGAGGAGATCCCCGGCAAGGTGCAGTTCGACGAGTGGCTCCCGGATTCGTCGGGCTTCTACTACTCAGCGCTCGAAGACACCGACGACGCCTACTCGGGCGTCTCGCGCTACCACAAGCTCGGCACACACCACCGCCAGGATCGCACGCTGTTCCGCCAGCACGACCTCGCCACTTTCTACGGCGACATGGGCTACTCCGACGAGAAACTCAAGCAGCTGTCGACGACCTGGGGGCCGTGGATCACGCCCTCGGACGACAACCGCTGGGCGTTCGTCGGCTACTGGACCGGCACGAGCAGCTTCGATCTCTGGACGACGGATCTGGCGCACTGGTTCGAGACAGGTGAGCTGAAGCTCGTGCCCGCGGCGATCGGCATGTCGGGCCGCCCGGGCTCGGTGAACTTCGAGGGCGACACCGTCTACATGGAGACGACGCTCGGCGCGCCCAACGGCCGCGTCGTGGCGATCAACCTGCACCACCCCGAATACGAGAACTGGAAGGACATCATCCCCGAGGATCCGAAGCTGGTGCTCGACAGTGTGTCGTACGCCGACGGAATCATCGCGGCCGACTACCTCGACGCCGCCAAGACGCGGATCAGCCTCTACGACAACGCGGGCCAGTCGCTCGGCGAGCTGGCGCTGCCGGGCATCGGCTCGGCCGGGCTCTCGACCAAGGACGACCGCACCGAGGCGTTCCTGACCTTCACCAGCTACAACATGCCCACGAGCATCTACCACATGGACCTGGCGCACGCCGATGCCGAGCCCGATCTGTGGGCACGCCCGGACGTCCCGGTTGATCCCGACTCCGTCGAGGTCAAGCAGGTGTGGTACGAGTCTAAGGATGGCACGCCCGTCAGCATGTTCATTGTCCATCCCAAGGGTCTCGAACTCAACGGTGACAACCCGACCATCCTCTACGGCTACGGCGGGTTCAACATCAGCATGACGCCCGGCTTCAGCGCGACGATGTTCCCGTGGTTCGAGGCGGGCGGCGTGTACGCGGTCGCCAACCTGCGCGGCGGCGGCGAGTACGGCTCGGCCTGGCACGAAGACGGCATGCTCGATAAGAAGCAGAACGTCTTCGACGACTTCATCGCGGCCGCCGAGTACCTGGTCGAGAACAAGTACACCAATCCGAAGCGCCTTGGCATCGCCGGCGGCTCGAACGGCGGTCTGCTCACCGGCGCGGTGCTCGCGCAGCGGCCCGATCTCTTCGCGGCCGTCGAGTGCCATGTACCGCTCTTGGACATGCTGCGCTACCAGGACTTCCTGATGGCCCGCTACTGGGTGCCCGAGTACGGCTCGGCTGAGGATGCCGAGCAGTTCAAGACGCTCATCGCGTACTCGCCGTACCACAACATCCACAAGGGCGTCGAGTACCCGGCGACGCTCCTGACCGCTGGCGAGAACGACACGCGCGTGCACCCGATGCACGCGCGCAAGATGGCGGCCCTCATGCAGGCCAGCACCGCGGCGAGCCCGTCGGAGAAACCGGTGCTCCTGTGGGTCGACCGCGAAGCGGGCCACGGCGGCGGCAAGAGCCTCGACCAGCGTGTGCGCGACATCGCGGACCGGCGCATCTTCATGATGCGGCAGCTTGGGATGATCGAGGAGTAAGCGTTCCGGTGCCACCACCCATCTTGGATGGGTGGTGCTCTTCTCGCTCGACTCCCCCAGCAACCCAGCTCTCAGTGGCGGAGGCTTCCAGCCTCCGCTTTTCTCTTCTCAGATTCCCCGGTGGGTGCGGCGTCCCGCCGCCCATATCTTCACCTTTCCGCTAAGCTCCCCCCATGCCACTGAGTTGGAACGAGATCCGTACGCGCGCCATCGCCTTCAGCCGCGACTGGGAGGGCGAGTCGCGCGAGAACGCCGAGGCCCAGACCTTCTGGAATGCCTTCTTCCATGTCTTCGGCAAGGTTCGGCGTCACGTCGCCGCCTTCGAGGCGCCCGTCCGGAGCATCTCCGGCACGCGCGACCGCATCGACCTCCTCTGGCCCGGCACGCTCATCGCCGAGCACAAGTCCCTCGGCAAGCCCCTCGACAAGGCCGAGACCCAGGCCTTCCGCTACGTCCAGAACCTCATCTCCGAGGGACGCCAGGACGAGGCACCCCGCTACATCTGCGTCTCCGATTTCGCCACCATCACCCTCTACGACCTCGACGAGGACCGCACACAGACCATCCCCGTGGACAAGCTCCACGAGCACATCCACGCCTTCGACTTTATCGCCGGCTACGAGCGGCGCGTCCTCGACCCGGAGGACCCCGCCAACATCAAGGCCGCCGAGAAGCTCGCCAGGCTCCATGACGCACTCGAAGACGGCGGCTACCCCAAGTGCGACCTCGAACGATTCATGGTCCGCATCCTCTTCTGCCTCTTCGCAGAGGACACCGCCATCTTCGACGAGCCCCGCGCCTTCGAGCAGTACATCCGCGACACCACCAAGCCCGACGGCTCGGACCTGGGCATGCACCTGGCCCAGTGGTTCCGCGTCCTGAACACCCCCCGCGACGAGCGTCAGAAATCGCTCGACGAGCGCCTCGCCGAGCTGCCCTACGTCAACGGCGACCTCTACGCCGACCGCCTCGACTTCGCCAACTTCAACACCGAGATGCGCACCGCACTCCTTGAGTGCTGCGCGTTCCACTGGGACACGATCAGCCCGGCCGTCTTCGGCTCGCTCTTCCAGTCCATCATGGAGCCCCGCGAACGCAGGCAGGTCGGCGCGCACTACACCTCCGAGCGCGACATCCTCAAGCTCATCACCTCGCTCTTCATGGACGAGCTCCGCGCCGAGCTCGAAAAGGCCAAGTCCGACAAGCCCCGGCTCCGAAAGCTCCACGAGCGGCTCGGCGCAATCAAAATCCTCGACCCCGCCTGCGGCTGCGGCAACTTCCTCGTCATCGCCTACCGCGAGCTCCGCAAGCTCGAGATCGAGATCCTCGAGCGACTCCACCCGCGCGTCGAGGGCGCCATCACTGCCGAGCAGCGTGCACTCTTCGACGTCAGACAGGAGCTCCGCGTCGACGTCGACCAGTTCTTCGGCATCGAGATCGACGAGTGGCCCGCGCGCATCGCCGAGGTCGCCATGTGGCTCATGGACCACCAGATGAACCTCGAGGTTTCCCGCATCTTCGGCGAGCCCGTCCTCCGCCTCCCGCTCGAGAAATCCGCCAAAATCCTCTGCGCCAACGCGCTCCGCACCGACTGGAACGACGTCCTCCCCGCCGACCAGTGCTCGTATGTGCTTGGGAATCCGCCGTTCATTGGCGGCAAGTACCAATCCAAAGAGCAACGCAAGGACATGGACGATGTCTGGGGCAAGCTCAAGGGCGCGGGCCTGCTCGACTACGTCACCTGCTGGCATGCCCGGGCGACCAATTACCTGAAGGGATACACTGGCCGCGCGGCGCTCGTCAGCACGAACTCCATCTGCCAGGGCGAGCAGGTCGGCGTGCTCTGGAATGAGCTCTTCCGCCGGGGCATCAAGATCGACTTCGCCCACCGCACCTTCCCGTGGGCGAGCGAGGCCCGGGGCAAGGCGCACGTCCACGTCGTTATCGTCGGCTTTGGTCACGGCGACGGGCCGGGCGAGAAGCTCATCCACGACTACGGCCCAAAGGGCGAAACGCTCGGTGTTGCCAAGGTCTCGAACATCAGCCCGTATCTCACGGATGGGCCGGATCGGGCACTAACGAATATCACATCACCTCTTTGCTCAATCCCAAGAATGAGCTATGGATCCATGCAAAATGATGGAGGTCATCTCGTTCTAACCGGTGAAGAGAGACAAGAGATCATTGAACAGCACGCCGAAATCGAAAAATACATTCGACCCTTCATGGGATCCACGGATCTTCTCAATAGCACAGAACGATGGTGTCTCTGGCTCGTGGACGCAGAACCAGCACTTATTCGCAAAGTGACGCTAGTTAGACAACGAATTGAAAAAGTACGTACGCACCGTCTTGAATCACCAAGAAAGACAACACAACAGCTCGCCTCCACGCCGGCTTTGTTTGGCGAGATCAGACAGCCTAACACTGAATACCTAGCTATCCCACGCACGTCTTCAGAGCGTAGGGATTATATCCCGCTCGGCTTTCTCTCACCTCATGTGATTGCAAATACAGATCTTCCTTATGTCCCGGACGCTACTCCATTTCACTTCGGCATCCTCCACTCCGCCATGCACATGGCCTGGGTCCGGCAGGTCTGTGGCCGCCTTGAATCTCGATACCGCTACTCCGCCAAGTTGGTCTATAACAACTTCCCATGGCCTGAAGATGTCACCGATGCCAACCGCGCCAAGGTCGAGGCCGCGGCTCGGGCGGTGCTCGATGCGCGTGCGAACCACCCCGGCTCGACGTTGGCGGATCTGTACGATCCGCTGGCGATGCCCAAGGACCTGCGCGAGGCGCATGCCGGGCTCGATCGTGCGGTGGACCGCTGCTACCGCTCGCAGCCCTTCCCCGACGAGCGTCGGCGGTTCGAGCACCTGTTCGCGATGTGGGAACGCCTGACGGCCCCGCTCGCCGCCCCGGCGAAGAAGAAGACGCGGAAGAAGAAGGACTAACGCCGGGTGCCGCGGCTTGACCGTCCTCGGCAAGCCGTGCCGATCGACGAACAGAGCACGGGTTGCCCGACAACCCGTGGCACCCCGCGTTGAGACCCCTCACCCGCCTCGCTTTGCTCGGCACCCTCTCCCCAGATGGGAGAGGGAGGGGAGGAAGTCCCTCGCTGGCGCTTCGGGCTCGCCAAGGTGGCTCGGGCGGGGCTCGTGGGGCCTTGGCCGCTCCGGTTCGGGCCTCTTGTGCCCCTTGGGAAGCCCGGGGAGCTCCTGCCGGGGCCGCTGGTGCTGCTCCGCCGGGCTCGGGAACTCCTCCTCAGCCCTCCGTCGACCTTCCCGAGGGCTCGTCTGTTCCGGAATCCGCCCCCGCGACCCGGGTGACGGGATGATGGTATATTCGAGAATACCACTAGAATAAGTACACTCTCACACCACGAATCGGGAATACATCGATCTCGGTCTGTCGGATGACGCAGGCTCCGCCCGACAACGCGACCGGTCGGGAGCGAATCGACTCCCGGCCGGGGCGGGTCCGGCACGCGGTGTGGCGGGCAGCCGGACATTCTCATGGACAGGAGCAGCATCATGGCCGACACACTGCCCGGCACGATCGCCGGACGCATCGACTTCTTCACACAGCGGCTAACCGCGTGGGCCGCGGACCCGGCGGCGATCGGGCTGACCGCGCCGCAGATCGCCGAGCTTCAGACACGGCTCGTCGCCGCCGGCAACGCGCACAGCACCGTCCTGGCCACTCGGCAGCTCGCCAAGAACCAGACCGCGCTGCAGAACGCGGCGATGACCGAGCTGCTCGACCAGGGCACGGGCATGATCGCCACCATCAAGGCGTTCGCCGACCTCTCGGCCAACCCGATCTCCGTCTACGCGGCCGCCGAGATCGACCCGCCCGAGGAGCGCGCCGGGCCGCTGCCCCCGCCCGAGGCGGCGACCGACCTGTCGACCGAGCTGCTCAACTCGGGCGCGGTCCGCGTGAGCTGGAAGGGCACCATTGCCAACGGCACGTTCTACGACGTGTACCGCGAACTCGGGGGCGAGACGGGTTTCATACTGATCGGATCGAGCGCGATGCGCCGCTTCGACGACGTCACGGTCCCCGCGGGCACGACGCGGGCGATGTACTACACCGTGACCCGCCGCGATGCGCTCACGAGCGGCGAGTCCGAGCCGACGCTCATCCGATTCGGCGTGCAGGCCCCCGTGCCCGGTGGCACCGTAACGCTCGGGCTGGCCGCGTAAGGCGAACCTTCGACGTGAAACAAGCGGGGCACCCGTCTGAATGCAGGCGGGTGCCCCTTTCTGCTTGACGCGTGCGAGTTGGGGGCGCGGATGCTCAGCAGCCCGCGTTGTAATTGGCGACCCACGCCGAGAAGTCGGCGGGTGTGCACTGGCCGTCGCCGTTCTGATCGCACTGCGGGGCCATCGCGTTGAACGCCGCGACCCAGGCGGAGAAGTCCGCGGGCGTGACGGAGCCGTCGCCGTTCGTGTCGGCGAGGCACGCGAGATCTGGGGCCGTGAAGACGTAGCCCATGCCGATCTCGGCGGAGTCGAGGTACGCACGCCTCGCGCCGACGAGCACCCGCGGCCCCGACACGGCGACGCAGTACCCGAACTCGTAGATCGTGTTCGCGGTCGGCGCGGATTGCAGCTTGGCGATCTGCGTCCAGGATCGCGTGTCGAAGAGATACACAGCGCCCGAATCCTGGCTCGCGCCGTCGTAGGCGTTGGCGGAGACCGCCAGAACACGGCCGTCGATCGAGAGGTCGTCGCCGAAAGCGCCGTTGACGAAGCTCTCGTTCGCCTTGAGTTTGATGACAAACGCCCCGGTCGCCGCTTTGTACACGTAGATCGAGCCGGAGTTCATGCCGAGCGTGTCGTCGCGGGGCGATCCGACCACGACGAACTCACCGTCGGTCGCCACGCTCCGTCCGAAGAAGTCGCCGTCGGCGGCGTCGTGGGGCGTGACTTTGATCGGAGCGTTGAGATTGCTCAGGCTGTAGATGTAGGCAGCGCCGCAAGGAATCCCGCTGGGGTCGATATCAGATGGTGCGCCCACAACGAGCACGTCGCCGAAGAGGTCGACGGACCCGCCGAAGTGCGCACCGGCGACAGCGGGGCTCCCGGTGAGCTTTGCGATCGGGGTCGCCGTGGCCATCTGGGAGAGGTACACCGCTCCGGCGTGCGAGCCGTTGTCGTTGTCGGCGTCCGCCCCGATGGCCACGATGCCGTTGTCCACAGCCACCGCGCTGCCGAAACGCTTTCCCGCTTTGCCGTCGCCCGGTGTGTACTTGCGGATCATGGCGCCCGAGAGCGCGTGGTAGAGATACGCCGAGCCGGAGTGGAAGCCGTCGTCGCTGTCACCGGGTGACCCGACGACGATGAAGCCATCGGCCATGTCGAGCGCGTCGCCGAACGCATCGGTGGCCTCCGCGTCCTGCTGGGCGAGTCGATAGAGGTGCGTTCCGCTGTTGACATCGACGATGTACACCACCCCGGCTGAGGGCGTATGCAGCCTCGAGTCGTTGACCGCGGAGATGACGGCGAATTCGCCCTCGGCGCACGCGGCCGTGCCGAGGTTCTCCGTCCAGACCACGGTCGGCGGATTCGAGATCGTGTAGTCTTCGGTCAGAGTCTGCGCAAACGCCGACGCAGAGCAGAGAACACTCGCAGCCAGGATCAGCGAGGGCTGAACTGGAACATAGAACCACGGTTGCATCATCTTTCCAGAATACCACGCCGAGGACGACATCGAGACCGAATCTTGAAAGAACAAGGCGTGAGGTGCTCCCCACGCCCTGTGTCAGTCTTTCTATCAGTTAGTTCACAGTTCAGCGGCGACGCCTGCGTGCCGCACCGATCAGGCCGAGCCCGAACAGCGACCCGGCTGCGGGCGTGGGAGCCACGGTGAGCTCGTAGCCGCCTTCGGTGAAGAAAGTGCTGTCGACGTTGATGTAGTACGTGCCCGCAGGAGCGCCGGCGAGTGACACGACATCGAGATTGCCCGATCCGAGAATCGAGTAATCGCCGGTGCTGTCGTAGGCGCCCGGGCTGTAGACGAAGAGGTCGTTGTCGGCACCGGCCAGGCTCGCGAGGCTGACGGTCAGATCGCCGCCCGGCCAGTCGAGCTGGTAGACGTCGTCGCCGCCGTCCCAGATGAAGAAGAAGTGGCCGCCGCTGTCGAACCCGTCGTTGTCGTCGGATTTGCCGGAGGTCGTCCCGGAAACCATGCTGCCGTTCGTCAGCGGGCCCAAGATGGTCTGGCCAGTGAAATCGGCGCTCGCGGGGCCGGCCGAAAGGACACACAACCCTGCCACGCACAATAGAACTGTTCTATTTCTCATGCATCTTCCCTCTCTCGTGATGTGCGACACGGCCGCGATACTGCTCGCGGCGTGCCGATACCCATGTGCGGCCAATATAACAGCAAGGAGGGGGCGGATGTTGCCCTCCTCGGAATGCTGATGATCTTCCTGATCGGGAAGCTACATGAGCCGTCCGTTCAGCAGCCGGCGTTGTAGTTGGCGACCCATGCCGAGAAGTCGGCGGGTGTGCACTGGCCGTCGCCGTTCTGATCGCACTGCGGCGCCATCGCGTTGAACGCCGCGACCCAGGCGGAGAAGTCGGCCGGAGTTAGCGAACCATCGCCGTTGGTATCCGCGATGCAGTCGCTGGGGACAATGTGATACAAGTAAGCTGAGCCGGAGAATGGGCCGCTCGGGTTGTCACCGAAAGCTCCAATCGCGGCCACGCCGTCTTGCAGCGAAAGCGAGATTGCAAACGTATCGACCGAAGTGCCATCATCGGGGAGGAGCGTGGCAATCCGCAACGATGTGGTTGTGTCAAACAGATACACAGCACCCGAATTCATGCCGTTGACGTCACTCAGGTGAGAACCGATTATGGCCATATCGCCCGAAAGCGAAACTTCGAACCCGCACCAATCCGTGTCCGTCGCGTCGGTTACAGTCAGCTTTGAGATCTGCTGCTGCGATTTGAGGTCATACAAGTATGCCGCACCGGCTTCCGTAGCAACCTCGTCATCACCGTAAGCGCCAATGACGAGTAACTCGCCATCGATATCGACACTGCATCCAAAGAAGTCTTCTGCTTGAATAGATGTAGGCACCAGCTTGCCGAGCTGTTGACCTGAGAATGCATCGAACAAATAAGCGGAACCTGCTTCAAATCCGTAGTCGCTGTCAGCCGGGGCTCCGACGAGAACAATTCCGTTATCGACTGCGATCGAAAGGCCGAAGAAGTCTCCCGGCGAACCATCGTCGGGCAGCAGCTTCGTAATCTGCTGCCCAGTCGCGGCACTAAATATATACGCCGAGCCTGATTGATTGCCTAGGTCATCGTTGCCGTAAGCGCCAACCGCTACGATTCCATCTGCGATCGCAACCGAACTCCCAAAGAAGTCGCTTGCCTCAGAGTCGGTGGCAGTGAACTTGTGTAATTGCGAACCGGTTGCGACATCGAACAAATACACAGATCCAGATGCAGAACCGTTGTCATCGTCGTTGCGTACGCCGACAACAGCGATGCCGTTCGCGATCGCGACAGCCTGCCCGAAGCGATCTGCGGCAGCGCCGTCCGCCGGCAGGAGCTTGTTGAGCTGCATCCCAGTCGTCGCATCAAAGACGTATGCAGAGCCGGACTGCAAGCCGTTGTCGTCGTCGGCAGGCGAGCCCACAACAACATAGACTCCATCGGTTGCAATGGCGTGCCCAAAGTTGTCATTGCTTGCGCCGTCGTCAGGGATCAATTTATTGTCTTGATAGACAATCTGTGCAGATGCAGTAGCTGCAAGCACTCCCGACAAGGCCACGAATAGACACGAGCGGTATTGATATGCTGAACGCATTGCGAACCCTCTCAACCCAGCAAATAGAATAACAGACTGAGCCGGGTACACAAGACAGAACCCATCTGAACCGAGTCGCGTTCTGCGAAATAAACGACTCGCTACCCGTCGGTTGTGAGTGTGATACTTGGCCTTCTCAATGACATTTCGCCCTTCCCCAGGTCACGAACTTCGTCCAAAACTCGCCGTCAATGACTGAGTCTTTGTCAAGGCCGATCTCTCGCCCCAAAGCACACCATTCGTCGAAGTCAAAGTATGGCGGCACGACATCGGCCTCGATGAGGTGCAACACCAATCCCTCGAAAGCTATTTCCCATTCATCGTGAGAGAACCAGTGATCGATCCCGTTTAACGCTTCTTTCGAAAGCAACGGGCGACACGCCTCTATGATCTCGCCGATCTTTGCATCGGAATCCATCGCGGCGCTCCAAGTTAGAAATCTGGAGTCGGTACCCTTTGCGACGTTCATCAATCAGCTGATCCAATCCTCCGCCGCCAACCGCTCGGGCACGTACGTTTCGGTCACGTAGCTGATGTCCTTCGTAATCAGCGATTCGACTTCCATCTTGAAGCCGTTGCGGAGCATGCCCTGGATCTCTTTCTGCCAGGCCTTCTTGTCCTGGAACCACGGGTACTCGGCGATCTGCTTCGCGCGGGTCTTGTCGCGGTCGTTGAGTTCGATCTTGACGTCGTCAGAGAGTTCGCAGGCCTCGTAGTCCTTGCTGCGGATGCCGAGGAACTTGGCGTCGGGGATCGCCAGACGCTCGGACTCGAAGGCGAGGCTGATCGAGCCCTGCTTGATGACGCTGTAGATGTAGTGCCCCCACGGGTCGCAATCGAGCAGGCAGATGATGGGCAGGCCGTGCTCCTTGTTGAGGCGGTGCAGGAGGCGGCGCACGCCCCGCGGCGGCTGGCCCGAGCCCTCGGTCAGGATGCAGTTGTGCGTCTTCCAGAACTTGTCCTCGTTGAACCGCTGCCAGACCGTGTCCTTCTCGACATGCAGGACAAAGTCGGCCTCGACCTTCTCGAACTGGATGACGTCCGGCTCGCAGATGCTCGGGATCGCGTACCCGCCCGAGCCCATGCGTCGGCAGTCGATCGTGTCGCCCGAGTCGATGACGGTGATGTTGCCCACCATCGTGCCGCGCTTCTTGGCGAAGATGTGCAGCTCTTCGCGGAGCGATCCGACCGTCACCTCGAGGTCTTCGAGGATGCCGTCGGACTCGGTCTGGTCGTTGAAGGTCTTCTCTTTCGTGCCGGCGATCGTGTGCAGGCCCTTGTAGAACATACCACGCAGGCTGAGCGTCTTGTCGGCGTCAATGAGTTCGTTGATGCCCTGCCCGTGCAGGAGTGTCTGCATGAACTTGCGGGCCTGGCCCATGTTGAAGAGCTGGCGTTCCTGGGCGGCGCTGCCCATCTGGAGAATACCCTTGCTCTTGTTCCACTTGGTGTTTGAGGCCGCGCGCGTGGGCACGTCAAGCTTGGGCTCACGACCCGAGAGCGCGGAAGTCACAATGCCCTCGGCGAGGTTCTGCAGACGCTCAGAGGTGACAGCGTCGCGCTCGGCGCGGTACGCGGTCTTCGCCTTGGCGGGGGCTTTCTTCGTGACCTTCTTGCCGCTGGGTTTCTTGGTGGTCTTCTTGGCCATGGCTTATCCCTCGAACAGCGTCGCCTTCTCGCCGGCGGCCTTCTTGCGGACCTTCTTCTTCACGACTTTCTTCTTCGCAACCTTCTTGCCGTCGCGTTTGGCGGGCTTCGCCTCGGTTTCCTGTTTGGCGTCATCGGTGTCGCTGGCGATCTTGCCGTTCTGGACGATGATGACGTCTTCGTCCTTGGCGAGTCTGCCATGCTCGTCCTTGATGAACTTGCCTTCCTCGTCGAGCTGTGCGTCGGCGATCTCGGTTCGACGCTTGGCCTGCCTGAGCAGCGCGTCGTAGAGTTCCTGCGTGTCCGTGCCCGTGAGCGCGTTGCAGGCCTTGGCGATCTCGCCGATGTAGCGTTCGAAGATGTCACGGCGCTCGCCCTCGCGTTTCATCTTCTGGCGACGCCGGATGTACTGCCCGAGCTTGCGGCCGCACTCCTGGAGCGCGAGCTTCATCTCCTTGCGTATCTCGTCGTAGTCGGCGATGGCTTCCTTGCTCTCGCTCGTAAAGGGCACCCAGACGCTCGCCATATGGATCATCACGACCAGCGGTCCAACCGGCGCGGCTCCGCGCGGCTGGCTCATGTTGTAGTTCCGCCATGACGTGTCCACGACGCTCTTGAACGAGCAGCACGCCGACTGCTGATAGAGCAGCGGAACGCGATTGGCAAAGCGGATCACTCTTGCGGGCTGGTCACCCGGGAGATCGCCGCCATACGCGACCGCGGCCTCGATCTGGAACGGGTTGCCGCGATAGACGGCCGGGCTGCGCGTGCTGGCGGTGTAGAACTCGGCCTGCACGCCCTTGAGCATGCCCGCCAGCATCTGACGCACGCCGATCGGCGAGAGACAGTCGGTGGGGGGGCTGCGGAGCTTGGCGTCCTGCAGCGCCTTGTAGAGCTTCTCCGCCGCGGCATTGTCGATCGTCGAGACGTAGGTCTGCCCGGTGATCGTCTTCTTGGATGAGCTGGCCGCCTTCGTGACCTCGCTCACGGTGGATGGGGGCACCCGGCAGAACTCGTTCTTGAAGAAGCCCGCGAGTTGCTTCTCATCGGTCGTCTTGATCATCCGCAGGAAACTGCCAAGCTCGACGCCGTAGGGGTGAGGCTTGATCTCCTGCGTCTCGGGCGGAAGCTCGTCGATCGTGCGCGGGTACTCGATGCGATCGGCTCGCTCGATCGTTCGGACGATCTGATCGCTGGGCGAGCCGCCCGCGTGAGCGGGCGGGGATTCACTGCTATTCCCTTCCGCCCGCTCACGCGGGCGGCTCGCAGTGGGGCTCTCGTTCTCCGTATTGAATTCCGGATCCTCGGCGGCCTTGTCGGGCGGGATGAATGTGATCTTGGCGTGCGGGTTGGCGATGCCGGTCTGCTCTAGGTAGGCCTCGACGCTCGTCTTGCCGCGCTGGTAGCGGGCTTCAAGGACGATGGCGACCATCGTGCCCGTGCCGGAACTGGTCTCGGGGAAGTCGTCGGTCTCGACGTCGATCGTCACCTCGGGCTGGTTCTTGGAGGTGTCCATCGCCAGCTCGATGTGGTGCGCCGGTTTTTTCTTGTTGGGCTTGGTGTGGATGACCATGGGCTTGCCCGTGGTCATGAGCCCGTACATGCCTGCGGCCGAGATGCCGATGCCCTGCTGGCCCCGGGACATCTTGAGCCTGTGGAACTTGGAGCCGTAGAGCAGCTTGCCGAAGATGTTCTCGACCTGACGCCGGACGATGCCGGGGCCGTTGTCGGTGATGGTGACCTTGTAGCGTCCGGGCTTGGTGGCCGAGGGAGGGGCCTCAAGCTCCTCGATCTTCACCTCGATGTCGGGCAGGATGCCCGCCTCTTCGCAGGCGTCCAGGGCGTTGTCGACCGCCTCCTTGATCGTCGTCAGCAGGGCCTTGCGGGGGTTGTCGAACCCCAGCAGGTGCCTGTTCTTGGCGAAGAACTCGGAAACGGAGATCTCGCGCTGCTTGGCCGCCATGGTCTCGGCGGTCGCGCGGGTCGTAGACGCTTTCTTGGCCATGCCACCCTCCGTGGTGGGTCAGGATACTGGGAACTCGGGCTAAGGGGGGAAGGATAGCGGCCTACCCGGAGCCGCACAGAGCCCACCAAAAGACAGGTTGGGAAAGCGCCCTGAGCCGAATGGCATCCAAGTCCGGGTGTCGTATCAACTGATTTCAGATGGGAAGACTTCGGCCTGAAACCCGGAATGATCGGCGCGGTCACATGCAGTACTCGAATGGGAGTCAGAAGGAGAGTCTTGAGATGTATAAGACGGTTTCCCTCGTTGCCACCGCATTGCTGGCGTTCAGTGCCGCCGCCGAGCCCACCTCGCTTCTTGTGTTCGCCGGGCCGCCCTCGGGCTGGATCAAGGAGTACGACCTGAACGGCACCTTCGTGCAGGATCTCCTCGAGCCTCGCGAGTACGCCTCGCCGCAGTACGGCGCGATAGGTCCGGACGGGCTGCTCTACGTCAGCTCGTGGACCACGCATCGCGTCGTCAAGATGGACCTCGCCGGCAACATCGTGAGTGAGGTCGTCCCGAACGACGGCGTGGTCGTCGGCAAGACCTTCCTCACGATCCGTGACGACGAACTCATCGTGAGCGGCTCGACCAACGGCGCAATCGGTGTCTACGACGTGAACACGGGCGCCTATCGGCGCAATCTCGTTCAAGAGGGTGTGATGAACGGTGCGCACTCCGTGTTCTGGCTCGACTCGGGCGACATGCTTGTGACGGACATCATCGACAACTCGATCCGCCGATTCGGATCCGACGGCTCGTACCTGGGCGACTTCTCCGACGACGCGATCCTCGCCCAGCCGGCGGGCATGGAGCTCAGCCCCGACGGCACGACGCTTTACGTCTCGAACTTCACCAACGGCCAGATCAACATGTTCGATCTCGCGACGGGCGATCACCTCGGCCAGCTCTTCCAGGCTGGAACAGCGGCCGACGACCTGACCTACGGACCCGATGGCATGCTCTACGCCGCCAGCTATGGCACAAACTCGATCTACCGGTACGACTTCGACGCGGGCTCGGCGGAGGTCTTTATCGACGGAACAAAAGGGCTCCGGGGGCCGAACTCGGTGCTGTTCATACCTTCGCCCGGTGTGGCCATGGCCATTGGGATCCCGGGGCTTCTTGTTGTCAGGCGGCGTCGATCCTGATTCTCGTGACGTGATTTCCGAGGTGCGAGGCCTATCCTTGACCCCACACCAGAGAAGGAGCACGAGCGATGGAAACCACACTGATCATCTTCAAACCAGACGCCGTCCAGAGGGGCCTCATGGGCCGGATCATGAGCCGCTTCGAAGAGAAGGGCCTCCAGATCGTCGGCTGCAAGCTCATGCAGATCAGCCAGGATCTGGCCGCGACGCATTACGAGGCTCACAAGGACCGTCCGTTCTACAAGAGCCTGGTGGGCTTCATGACCAGTTCGCCCGTTCTGGTTCTGGCGATTCGTGGCAACAACGCCATCGCCGTCTGTCGCAAGATGATGGGCGCGACCTTCGGGTCCAATGCCGAGGCCGGGACAATCCGCGGCGACTTCGGTGTCTCCAACAGCTTCAACCTGATCCACGGCTCCGACAGCCCCGAGGCCGCCGAGCGTGAGCTCAAGCTGTTCTTCAAGGACGGCGAGGTGCTCAACTTCGACCGCGCGGTCGAGAGCTGGGTCTACGACATGTCCGGCGGCAAGCCCGAGTAATTCGGGCAGCCGGGACGTTCGTCCGGTTTTGTATCGAGATCAGGAACCTCGGCTGGCGGCGTCGGCGTGACGCCCGGCGGTCGAGCGCGCGTTTCGTGCAGAACCGTTGGCGTGAGCGTGATCGACGTGCTCGTCTCCGGGCCGTGACGGGGCAGCGGAAACCACTTCGAGCACGACGCCGTTGGCGTCGGCGACGATCTGATCCGCAACCTCGCGGCGATGGACGGAAACATCACGCGGGAACTCAAAGGCCACGCGCACGCGGTCGCCCTTGATCGAAGCGATACGGACCACTCCGATCGGGTTCTCGGGGTTTCCTATGACAACTTCTTCGCCTTCCCGGCGCGTGATGACCAACATCCTTGCTTCCCCCGGCCCGACGGCTACGAGCCCCGCCGTTCCACTGAAGGGCAAGCATAGCGGAAAAGCCTGTCGGATGCGATACCCGACCATAGGCCGTATTGCAAAGAGCCCGTGAGCCTAATCCACGGCTACGACCGAGGTTATCTCGGGAATGTGTTCCTTAAGATTCCTCTCGATCCCGAGTTTGAGCGTCACGCTGCTGGAGGGGCAACCGACACAGGCCCCGTGGAGCCTGATTTTCACGACGCCATCGGCGCTGATGTCGATGAGTTCGACATCGCCGCCGTCAGACTGGACAGCGGGCCGGATCAGGTTGAGGATCCGAACGACACGATCCTGAATTGGAAGGGTTGCTTGCATGACTGATCGACCTTTGCCCAAACCGGCCGCACGCTCTAGAAGCGGGGAACAGGTTCGCTTCATGATAGGCCGATGCGGGTTCCTCGTGCTCGGGTGCCTCGTTATCACCGCGTGCGCCACCCGGAAACCCAAGATCACGGGAGATCTGCTCGAAGACATCCGAAATCCAGATCTGGCCTTTACAACGCGGATCGCACTCACCGAAGAAGTGCCCGCTGCGATCGAATCCGGCACGATTTCGCAAACCGAGGCGGTCGAGGCACTCAAGGACATCGTCTGGATGCGTCGCCTTCCGGCGCCGATGCGGGCTGTGGCCCTCGGCCAACTCGTTGGTGAGCACGGGCTGCTTACCAACGAAGAAGGTCTCTTGCTGGTCATGGGCCTTCTTCCGACCGAAACCGATCCCGGAATACGCCTTGCGGCCTCTCAGCATGTTGTCCGCCACAACTGGGTCGAGGCGACCTCCGCGCTCGTGAGATCCTTTTCGAAGATCGATCGCGCCGTACCAGACAGTGCTCGCCCTGAGCACCTCGCGCTGCTCGAACTCCACCGTGACAAAGACATTGAGGAGATCGTCTTCGATACCTTTGTCGAGCACAGCCCGGACGAAGATCGGCAGCTCGGCTCTCGGATTCGTCGAGATGCCTGGAATCTGCTTTCGAGGCTGGACGTCGACGGCGAGATGCGTGTCAATTTGCTAAGCGGTCTGCTCGATCAGCCGCCGCCCGAGAACGACCCGATGCTCTCGGCGCTGCGTCGCGGGCTCCTTGAACTTCGCACGATCCCGCTCACCGGTGAAGAACTCGAGTGGCTGACCGATCTGCACGAAGGCAAAGGCGTTGGAGCCAACGGATGGTGGGAAGGCGCAACCGATGCCGTGGCATCGCTCGATGCTCAGCAGCGTCGTGGCATCCGATTACGCCACATCGAAGCGCTCCGTTGGGCCAAAGCAAACCGTCCAGAATGGTTTGCAGCAACGAGGGCCGAACTCCTGACCGAACTCGATTCGAGGCTGGCTGCTCGGGAGCACCGCAGGCGAGCAACAGACATCATGAAGTTTCGTTCCGAAGACTTGAGCTCGAACCAGGAACAGATGGCCTGGCCCGATCTGATCACCGCATTGGTCATCGATGATGCGATCCAGACCGCCAGGATTCGATCGGCTTTGTTCGATCAGGCCGAGGAAGACCGTGAGGACAAGACGACCGAGTATGGTGGGATCATCCGGATCTCGATACTTCGTGATGAGCCGGATACGTATGTCGCAGCGCTCTACGCACCCAAGCCTGTGATGCGCGAAAGCGACACGAGCTTCGTCGCCTCGCCTGAGATGCTGACTGAGAGCACCACGGCACTCGCGCACTATCACTTTCATGCTCAAACGATCCGCAACGGGCTGTACGCCGGGCCGAGCGACGGGGACATGCTTTACGCGGCGCGATATGGGCGAGCGTGTATTGTGTTTACGGCTCTCGATGAAGTGACACTCGGCGTTGATCTTTATCAACCCGACGGTGTCGTGCTTGATCTTGGTGAAATCAAACGCCCCGTAGGTAGTTCCTGAAGATTGGATATGTCGTGCTGAGTACCCAGGAACGCGAAGTCTGCGATCTCATCGCCAGGAAGCAAGGCACGCTTCTGGAAGACCTGAAACTCCACGTCGGCACACCCACGGGCGGTGGCAACCTCAAGGCGATCGAGCGGTCGCGGACGCTGCTGACGGATCGCCTGAACGCGATCGGCGCGACGACGGAGCTGACACCGGGCGACCCGAAGCCCGCGTGGCTTGGACCGCAGATCCAGATCCCATCCTCGTCACTCAGCTCGAACCTGAAGCCGGGTCTTCGCTCGGTGCTGATCGCGGGTCACCTTGACACGGTGCATGACCCTGACGGACCATTCAAGGAACTCACGATCGCCCCCGACGGCAAGACCGCCACGGGGCCGGGCTGCGTGGATATGAAGGGCGGGCTCGTGATCGCGGTCGCGGCGCTTGAAACACTAGCGGAGGCCGGTGTCGAGTGTTCATGGTCCTTCTTCCTCAACGCAGATGAGGAAACGGGCACGTACCACTCGCAGCGGGCGCTCCGCGAGGCGTCGGCGAAGCACGATTTCGGCTTGGCGATCGAGCCGGCGCTCGCGGGTGGGGAACTGGCAATCGAGCGCGTCGGCTCGGGGCAGTTCCTCGTCGATGTCCGCGGCAAGGCGGCGCACGTCGGGCGAGCCTTCACTGAGGGCATCTCCGCAGTGACTAAGCTCGGCGAGATTCTGGTCAAGATCGGCCAGATGCCCGAGCCCGAAAGAGGCATGGTCGCCAACGTCGGCCCGATCACGGGTGGCAACGCCGCCAACGCGGTTCCGGACCACGCGACTGCTTTCGGGAACGTGCGTTTCCCGGATCAGGCGGTCGCCGACGAACTGGGCGCCAAGCTCGACTCGCTCGCGACGAGTGGGGAGGCGCTGCCCAAGGTAAGCGTTTACCGAAGCTTCAACCGCCCCGCCAAGCCCGAGATCCCGCCCACGCGGGCGCTCGCCGAGCGGGCACGCGAGGTTGCCGAGGCGCTCGGGCAGTCGCTGCCATTTGCCAAGACGGGCGGCGTCTGCGACGGCAATATCATGCAGGACGCCGGGCTCCCGACCATCGACACGCTCGGGGTCCGCGGGGGTGGGCTTCACACCCCGGACGAGTGGATCGACCTCTCAAGCCTCGTCGAGCGGTGCCAGCTCATGGCTGTCCTTGTGATGCGTCTCTGCCAACAATGAGGCGTGGGCGCTCGCCCCGAGCGTCCGTCGGCGGTTACCCCCTCAGATCACCCCTGATGTGGTCGATGATCCGGGCAGATTCCCGCCGAATAAGCCGGAGAGCGCGATGCCCGAGACGACCATGAGTGAGAGTGTTGGATCCAAGCTTGCAGCCGACGCGACAATCAAGTCCGCGATCGACGCGATCGTTGCGCAGGTGCAGCAGCACTCCGCGTCGATTACCGACGCCAGGCCCCCGGCGGACGGGCTGAAGGGCGACTACAAGCAGTTGCTGGACCGAGCCGCAGGCGTCAAGGGACGCGCGCTGCTCTACCCGCTCCTCGGCAGCGGCGCGGGCAACGGCCCGCTCGTTGAGATGGCCGACGGCTCGGTCAAGTGGGATCTGATCACGGGCATCGGCGTGCACTTCTTCGGGCACAGCCACCCGGAGCTCGTCCGCGCCTCGCTCGAGTCGAGCATCCAGGACACCGCCAAGCACGGCAACCTTCAGTCCAATTTCGATGCCTACCGCTTCGGCGAATTGCTCCTCGAATTGGCTGGTCGCAACAGCCGCCTCGCCGAGTGTTTCGTGACGACTTCCGGTGCCGTCGCCAACGAGAGCGCTCTGAAGGTCTGCTACCAGAAGCACGCCCCGGCCAGCCGCGTCATCGCTTTCAAGGACTGCTTCATGGGGCGCACCGTCACCATGGCGCAGATCGGCGACTCGGCCGGTGGTCGCGACGGCATCCCGCTGTCGACTCAGGTCGATTACATGCCCTACTGGACGGAGGCCAACGTCGCCCGCGCCGGGGGCGAGGCCAAGTTCATCGAGCTCGCATGCGACCAGCTCCGCGAGTACATCGCACGCTACCCGCGTCAGCACGCCTGCTTCATCTTCGAGCTGCTGCAGGGCGAGGGCGGCTTCAACGTCGCGCCGCGCGAGTACTTCGTCGCGCTCATGGATATCTGCCGCGAGAACAACATCGCGATCTGGGACGATGAGATCCAGGCCTTCGGCCGGACACGCGAGATGTTCGCCTATGAGACCTTGGGCCTCGGTGACTACGTCGACGTCTTCTGCGTGGGCAAAATGACCCAGGCCTGCGCCACGCTCTACACCAAGGAGTACAGCCCCCGCGCGGGCCTGCTCTCGGGCACGTTCACCGGCGCGAGCCAGGACTTTTCGACGGGCATCCGCATCCTTGAGATGCTTCGCGATGGGGATCTCTACGGCCCCTCGGGCAAGCTCGAACACCACCACACCCAGTTCCGCAAGCACGTCAAATCGCTCGCCGAGAAGCACCCGAATTGGTTCCCCAAGGTGCCCGAGCAGAGCGACATCGCGGGCGGCATGGGTGGCATGATGCGAATGACGCCCTTCGGCGGCGACAAGAACAAGGTCATGGCCGCCTGCAAGGCCTGCTACGACGAGGGCGCGATCGTCTTCTGGTGCGGGCACGGCCCGTTCCACGTGCGCATGCTCCCACCCGTACCCGTTCTCAAAGACGAGCACTGGCCCAGGATCTTCGAGTGCATCGAGCGAGGCTTCGCCAAGGTTGCCGGGTAATTCGTTTCCACCCGCGGGTAAGCGTGTCCCCGCTCTCGAGTGAACGACGCGCAGGCCACGGGAGGCCGGTATGTATCTCATCAGACGGGCCAAGCTGACCGACACACCCACGCTGCACAAGCTGGCGAAGATGGTGCACTTCATCAACCTGCCGCCCGACAAGGACATCATCCAGGCGAAGATCGTCCACAGCCGCAACACATTCCTGAAAGCAGCGGGCGGCGTCGAGGGCTACGAGAAGGAAGATGTTCCAGACTCAGTGCTGAAGTCGGTCAAGTCCGACAAGTCACTCGGCGGTCTCGGCGCGACGACGCACGAGGCGGACCTGTTCATGTTCGTGCTTGAGGATACCGAGTCGGGCCAGCCTCTCGGCTCGAGCCAGGTGCTCGCCAAGATGGGCGGCCCGGGTAGCCCGAACGTTTCGTTCAAGCTCTCGCAGAAGCACTTCTTCAGCCAGAGTCTCCAGACCGGCACCTCGCACATGGTCGCCGAGCTCTACCTCGACGAGTCGGGCCCGACCGAGATCGGCGGGCTCATCCTCCAGCCGTCCTTCCGCGGGCACAAGAAGAAGCTGGGCCTCTTTCTCAGCATGATCCGATTCCACATGATCGGCCTGCACCGCTCGCTCTTTGCCGACCGCGTGCTCGCCGAGATGATGGCCCCGATCACACCCGAGGGCGACAGCCTCCTCTGGGACTTCCTCGGTCGCCGATTCGTGCCGCTGAGCTACGACGAGGCAGACCGGTTCTGCCAGTACAGCCGCGAATTCATCACATCGCTGCTCCCCAAGGATCCGATTTACCTCTCGCTGCTCCCGCCGAACGCACGTGCTGCGGTCGCGCAGGTCCACAACGAGACCAAGTCCGCGCGAAAGATGCTCGAAAACCTTGGCTTCGAGTACCGCAACTTCGTCGATCCCTTCGACGGCGGGCCACACCTCGACGCCAAGACAAACGAGATCATCCCCGTCGCACACACGCATACTCGCACACACGGGAACGCTGTCCCCGCGTCGAAGTGCACCGAGATGTGCATCGTGAGCAAGCTCGACTCCGACGGCGAGTTCCGCGCGATCCACGAGAAGGTCAGCCTCGTGAGCGGCGACGCCATCAGCCTGACCAAGGAATGCATGGACGCCCTCGAGGTCGAGAAGGGCGACGAGGTCGGCGTCACACCGATGGACTTCTTCGGCAAGCCCGCGACCAAGAACGCCAAGACCACCAAGAAGACAACGAAGAAAAAGACCAGCAAAGCCGGGAGCAAGCGTTGAGCATCCACCCGTCTCTGAAGAACGCACCGAGTGATCTCATCGCGGGCGAGTTCCGCGCGATCCCGGGCGATTCGATCCGATCGACCAACCCCGCACACCCGTCGCAATCGATCTGGGAGGGCTCGCCAGTCGTGTCGCACGTCGATGAGGCCGTCGCCGCGGCTCGTCAGGCGCTCCCGGTCTGGTCGCGGTGGCCTATCGAGAAGCGCATCGCGGTGCTTCGGCGGTACCAGGCGATCGCCACCGAGCGCAAGCAGCAGATCGGAGAATTGATCTGCGACGAGACGGGCAAGGCGATGTGGGATTCGCAGGCCGAGGCCGGCATCCTGGCGGGCAAGGTCGACATCACGCTCGACGACTCCGAGTTCGGCGGCTTCCACCGCGTCAAGCCCTACGGCTTCGACATCACCGCCTCGCGCACCGGGCAGTGCCACTACCGCCCGCACGGCGTCATGGCGGTCATCGGGCCTTACAACTTCCCGATGCACCTGCCCAACGGGCACATCGTCCCGGCCCTCCTGATGGGCAACACGATCGTCCTCAAGCCGAGCGAGAAAACACCTGCCACGGGTCAGGCGCTCGTCGAGATGTTCAACGAGGCGCTCGAAGCCGAGGGCGCACCGCCCGGTGTTGTGAACCTCGTCCAGGGCGCCGCCGAGACAGCCGTCAAGCTCACGACGCACGCCGACATCGACGGCATTCTTTTCACGGGCTCCTGGCCCGTGGGTCGCAAGATCCTCGAGGCCAACCTCGATCACCCCGGACGCATCGTCGCGCTCGAACTGGGCGGCAACAACCCGACGGTCGTCATGCCCGACGCGCACCTGGAGCAGGCGGCGATCGAAGTCGTGCGGGCCTCGTTCATCACGACGGGCCAGCGCTGCACCTGCACGCGCCGCCTGATCGTGCACGAGGCGATCGCGGACCGATTCATTCATGCAGTTGTGGAAGCGGCTAAGCGCATCGCGGTGGGGGATCCTCGCTCCGAGACCCCCGTGTTCATCGGGCCGCTGATTTCCGCGCAAGCCCGCGATGCGGTGCTCGGCTTCCAGGAGAAGCTGATCGCGAGCGGCGGCGAGGCCCTGCTCCGCTGCGAGGCCCGCTCGACCGACGGCTCAACCGATGGGCACTACATCACGCCCGGCGTGATCCGTGTGAAGCGTTTCGTCGCCGACGATTCCGACGACTGCGGGTGCGACCAGGAAGTTTTCGGGCCCCTGCTCCGTGTCACCACGGTCAAGAACCTCGACGAAGCCATCCAGCAGGCCAACGCCACGCGCTACGGCCTCGCCTCGGCGATCTTCACCACCGACCAAGAGGCGCAGGAGCGGTTCATCGCCGAGTCCCGGGCCGGGTGCGTGAACGTCAACGCCGGCACCGCGGGCGCGAGCAGCAAGCTCCCCTTCGGCGGGCTCGGTCAATCGGGCAACCACCGCCCAGCGGGTTCGGTCAGCCTCGATTACTGCGCGTACCCCGTCGCCTCGATGGTTGAGACAGGCTCGGAGGCGGCTCTGCCCCAGGGCGTCACGTTCGACCCCGCGTGGCTCGGTGGAAAGTCATGAGCACGCGCAAGACCGAACTCCCAAACGCCCGCGTCCAGCCCCGCTTCGGAGGCATCGCGACCTTCGGGCGCTACCCAAGGCTCGAAGACGTGAAGGCCGAAGGCAAGGACGTCGACTGGGCGATCGTCGGCGCGCCCTTCGATGGAGGTGTCACTTTCCGTCCCGGAGCCCGTTTCGGGCCGCGCGCCATCCGTGAGCAGTCGCAGTACCTCAAGCACTACTCGCTTGAGCACGAGGTCGATGTGCCGGGCGTGCTGAGTCTCGCCGACGCGGGCGACACGCCCGTCAAGCCCTACAGCGTGAAGGAAACACTCGACGGCATCTGGGAACACCTATCCACGCTCGCCGACCCGACGAGCAAGCTCTTGATGCTCGGGGGCGATCACTCGCTCGTGTACGCGGGCATGAAGGCCGCGTGGATCCGTCAGGGCAAGCCCGCCGGCGGCCTCGCGTGCGTGCACTTCGACAGCCACATGGACACGCTCGACAGTGTCTGGGGCGAGAAGTGGAACCACGCGACGCCCTTCCGCAGGCTCATCGAAGAGGGCATCCTCGACCCGAAACGCATGGTCTCGATCGGCATCAAGGGCCCGCTCAACACAGCCGACGACCTCGACTACGCCAAGCAGCAGGGCATCGAACTCGTCACCTACGACCGCTGGAAGGAAGAGGGCTTCACACCCATCCAGTTCGTGCTCGACAAGATCGGCAGCGACCCTGTCTATCTCTCGTACGACATCGACTGCGTGGACCCGGTCTTCGCGCCAGGAACGGGCACGCCTTGCGTGGGGGGGTTCTCATCCGCCGAGGCGCTCGGACTGATCCGAAAACTCAAGGGCATCAATCTCATCGGCGCGGATGTCGTCGAGGTTCTGCCCGATCGCGACGTCGCGGGGAACACGGCGCTGCTCGCGGCGCACGTCGCTTTTGAGATTCTCGCGCTCGACGCCGCGACGCGCTAAGCCCGGCGGAGCGCCAGGATTAATTCGACCTTGCCCGTGTGCTGCCCGAGACGCTGGGCGATCTCGATCGGCTTCTGCCCCTGATCCGCAAGGTCGTAGATCTGCTGCTTGAGTGTGTCGTTGGCGTATGAGGTTTCGCTTGCGGGAGCGTTGGAACCGGTGTGCCTGGGCGTCATGCGCCCCTCCGCCTCGGCGGTCAGACGCTCGAGCCTCTCGATCCGCTCGTCGGCGTGCTGGATCATGATCTCCAACTTCTCGCTGCGGTTATCAAGCAATGCGGTCAGCTCGCGGACGATCTCTTCCGCCTGAGCCGTTCGTCGTTCGAGGATGGATGATGACGCATGTGCATCCTCTCGGATCGTCTGGATCCGTTCCTTTGGTTCGAGCGGGACGGTGTGCTTGCGTCGGTTGACCTGCTTGCGCAGATGCCCCATCAGCACGACGACGAGTAGCAACACACCCGCGCCCATCAGCATCATCGGCAGCGAATCGAGCGCGGGCTTGGCCTGCTCTTCACCCTGCGCCAGAACCATGGTCAGTCCGCGTGCGTCCATGCGTCATCAGGGTAGCAGGATCGGCGCGTACCATCATCTCCGTGGACCAAGCCGTGGAGAGATCGACCAAGCGGATCGTCGCCCAATGGCGCCGGCTGACCGGAGGCTCGGCGGTCCGCGACCCCGATCGCCCGACGCTCGTCGCCCTCTCGGGCGGGCCCGATTCCTCGGCCCTGCTCATCGCCCTAGCCAACTGCAAGCCGGCCCGGGTCGTCGCGGCCCACATCCGCCACAACCTCAGGCCCGAGGCGAGCCAGAACGCCGACCTTGAGGCCGCCCGGTTGCTCGCCGCCCGCCTTGGCATTCCCTTCGTTGCTCGCGATATCGAGGTCGGCGGCCAAGCCAACACCGAGGCCGAGGCACGTAGTCTCCGGTACGCGGCTCTCGCCGAGATCGCTAGCGAGTCGGGCTGCCGGTTCGTTGCGACGGGTCACCACGCGGATGATCAGCTCGAAACCATGCTCATGACACTGACCCGCGGCTCCGGGCCGGCAGGGCTCTCGGGGATCAGACAGAGCCGCCCGCTTTCGGAAAGCGCGTTGCTCATCCGCCCGGCTCTGGTCTGCACGCGAGCCGAGCTCGCCGCGATCTGCCGGGCTTTCGGGCACGAACCGGTCCACGACGAGACCAACGACGACCTCACGAGACGCCGGGCGTGGCTCCGGGCGAATGTGATCCCCGAGCTTCTGGCGCACGCCGACGAAGACCTGCCCGCGCGCTTGATGTCCGCCCAATCACTGCTCGCCGATGCGCACGCGCTCGGCGTCGAGAAAGCCGAGACTCTGCTCAGCCACGCCCAAGTGGATCAAAGGAGCGTTGAGATCCCTCTGGACCTGCTCACTCAGGAGCTTGGCTTGGTCATCGGGGAGTGGCTCAGGCTCGCGGCGGGTGAGCTGAAGGGCGAAACAGGCCGCGACGGCCTCGGTAGGAAGCACCTTGAGCCGATCATCGCGCGAATCCAGTCAGACGACGTGCACGCCAAATCGTTCGACCTGCGTGGCCTACGCGTGACGGTGACAAACAAGCTCGTCCGTATGGAATCAGTTGCCGCCGATGAGTCGCCGGGCGTCTGAGACGATCCGATCCACCTCGGCTGGGTCGCCCGAGTCGTACATCTCCATCACGCGCAGATCCGGCCCGACCAGGAAGAGCCGGGTGGGGTGGGTGATGTTCTTCATTGTCGAGCCGTCGGCGAGCGTGATCTCGTTTGTGCTTTCCTTGTCGATGATGAGCATGAGCCCCTCCTCGACCATCTTCCGCACCTGCGAGTCGTCGCCCGTGAGGAGCGTCCACTTGTCTGAGTCGATGTCGTAGTTCTGCGCAAAGGTGCGGAGTTGCTCGGGCGTGTCACGCTCGGCGTCCAAGCTGAAGCTTAGGTACCGCAGGGGCGAATCGGTGAGCTGTTCTGCAGCGGCTGACATCCTTGCCGTCATCACCGGGCATGCGCCGGGGCAATTCGTGAAGATGAACTCGGCGAGCGTCCAGTGCCCCTCAAGGAGCGACTCGTCCTCTGTGCTGCCGTCCTGGTCGGTCAGCTCAAAGGGCAGGATCCGCAGGCCCATCTCGCTGACTGCGATCGGGGACGATTCGGTCTGAGTGTTGACGGACCGGGTGCTGGGCTTGTTCAGCAGGACCATGATCATGGCGCCCGCGCTGCACGCCAGCCCGAGCACCGCCACGAAAAGTAGTATCCGGATCGGTCGGCTCACGATCGAGTCCTCCGTCTGCCCAGCCCAATCGTACCCATCGCCATCAGAACCGCGCCCAGAGCGAACACCATCGTCAAAGGCCAGGCCCATGCGCCGAGCAAGGGCGATGCATCTCCCCCGACCGACGAACGCAGCGCCTCGACGGGCCAGGTCAGCGGGTTGATCGCCGTCAGCCATCGCATGACCGGTGCCGCGTCGCTCGCTGGGTAGAACGACCCGCTCAGGAGCCACATGGGCATGAGCACGGTGTTCATGATCGCGTGGAACTCTTGCGTGCTTTTCACCCGCCACGCGAGCGTGAGCGACACACTCACAATCGCAACGGTGAGCAGGAGCGTCGCCAGCACCGCGAGCAACGCCTGATCCACAGACGGATTCACCCCCAGAATCCACGCCGCCGGGAGAAGGATCAGGGCCTGCAGGAACGCGGGGGCGCCGATTCCGATGATCTTCGCCAGCACGACCGAACCGCTGGGTGACGGGCCCGCCATGAGCACGAGCAGGATGCCGCTGTCGCGGTCCTCGATGAGCGAGATCGCGCCGAAGATCGACGCGAAGAGCGAGGCCATCGCCATCATCCCGGGCAGGAGGAACGCGGCGTACGCGCGGTTGTCCCCGACGCCCATGAGCCCCGAGATCGACCCGGCAAACCCCGCCCCGAGCGTGATGAGCAGAACGAGGGGCGTCCCGATGGTCGCCACGATCCGCGCGGGCTGGCGCAGGAGCCGGGTCCACTCACGCCCGACGAGCGCCATGGTCGCGTCCGTCGCGCTCATGCCCGGGCTCCGATCAGCGTGTCGTACACGTCCTCGAGCGAGGCCTCGCGCACGGCGCAACGCTCGCCCGCCTCGATGAGCCTTGCCGCTTCACGCGAAGCCTCGGCCCTTGCGCATCTGATCGGCCCCTCGCCCACACCACGTTCGATCACGACCTCAAAGCCGAGACTGTTGATCAGCGCAGTGGGCGACTCGTCGGCGATCACCTCGCCCTCGCGGAGCAGGATCACCCGGTCAGCACGGGCCGCGTCGGGCATGTCATGCGTCGCGTAGACGATCGCGATGTCGAGCTTCGTGCGGAACGCGTCCAGCACGTCGCCGATTGCCTTGTGCGAATCGCGGTCGAGACCGGCCGCCGGCTCATCAAGAATCAAAAGCTCGGGCCCGACCATGAGCGCGCGGAGCAGGTCCGCGCGCCGGGCGAGCCCGCCCGAGAGTGTGCCCACACGATCATCGAGGCGCCCCGCGAGGTCCGTGATCTCGGCGGCCTCGTTTAGCTGGGACGTGCGATCCGCTACCGGCACGCCGTAGACCCGCGCGAACAGAACCGCGTTCTCGCGCACCGTCAGCAGCGGATCCAGAGCCGTGCGTTGGAGCACGACTGCGCAGATGGGTTTGCCCTCAATGATTCCGGTTGTGAAAGCGACCACACCCGCCAGTATGTTCAGCAGCGTCGACTTGCCCGCGCCGTTGGGCCCGATGACCGCGAGCATCTCGCCTCTGGCAATCTCCATTGAGAGATCCCGCAGCGCAGGGCGGTCGTGGTTCTGATTCGGGTAGGTCTTGCTGACGCGATCGAGGCGGATCATGTCCCGGGCCAGCCGGCTCCGATGCAGGCGTCGGCGACCAGCGCGATGAACAGCACGGGCAGGTACACGATCGACGCAAAGAACAGCGTCCGGGCCCCGCCCGCCGCGAGCGTGCGTCCGAGCTTCGTCACAAGGATCACCATCCACACGCCCATCACGAGCGCCACGAGCCCGTAGCCGAGCCCGAAGAGTTCGGGCATCGCCAGCAGCGGCGCGATCGAGGCGGCGACCATGACGATCGACCACGCGGCCATCGTCACGAGCACGACGTCGTCGCGCTTGGCGGTCTGCAGGAGCGTGCGGTAGCCGGCGGCCGCGTACTGGTCGCGGTACATCACCGCGATCGCGAGGAAATGGGGCATCTGCCACGCAAAGAGCAAGAGAAACAGCGACCACGCGGGCCAGGCGCCCAGGTCCGTAAGGCTCGTCGGCGACGCGCACGCCCACCCGATCAGGATCGGGAGCGCCCCCGGCACAGCGCCGATGACCGTCGACTTGGGCGTCATCACCTTGAGAGGTGTGTAGATCGCGACGTACAGGATGACGGTCGAGAGCGTGATCGCCGCTGCGACGCCGTGCCCAGAGACGAGCAGCACGCCGGGCCCGAGCAGCGAGAGAGCCGCCGAGAACACCAGCACCGTCGAAGGCCTGAGACCTCCGGATGGAATCGGGCGCTTGCGGGTGCGGGCCATGACCGCGTCGCGCGACCGCTCGAGCCACTGGTTCATGGCGTTGGCGCCCGAGGCGGCCAGAGCCGTCCCTATGAGGCACACGATCGCGGGCAAGATCAGGTTCCGAAGGGCGAGCCCGTGGTAGGCGGCGCTGACGATGAACCCGACGGCTGAGGAAAGCGTCACCATCCGTGTGATGCCGGGCTTTGTGGATTCGATGAGCAACGCGAATTTGCTGCGGGCAACATCGTTATCGGTGGGAGCCTCGCCCGCCGTCCGTGTGCCCACGGCTTCCGTGCTGGTCATCGATCTCGTCAAGCTTCTTCCCTGTGCCGATCGTTCGGTGGGGAAGTGTAGTCAACTCGTCTCACGGCGATGGCACATCGAGTTCCGCCCAGACAGGAAAGTGGTCGCTCGGGAATGAGCCCAGTTTTTCGGCGCTCGGCCTCCAGATCCCGGTTCGAACGACCGTGATTGTCCTGCTGGGCAGGACGTAGTCGGCCCTCTTTCCCCAAGTGGCGGTGTCGGTCGGGTCGAGCCCACTGATCTCGATATCCGATGTGGGCTTCGGGTCCGGCCCGACGCGGGGATGGCTCAGGAGGTGGTCCATCATCGCGTTTCTCTTCCAGCCCGGTTCCGCGGGGTCAGCGTTCAGGTCGCCCAGGATCACAAAGTGTTCGCCCCGAGGAAGCCCGCCTTCGACCCCGTTGTCGTCGACGATGTAGCCCTGTTCGCTGAGGTAGTCACCCCAGAAGCGGATCTCGTCGTAGTTGCGCCGCTTGTTGCGCTCCTCCGGCCCATCAAACGCGGGCGGCGTCGGATGGCTGCAAAGAAAGTGCACGACAGCGCCGCTCGGTAGACGCACCGGGATGTCCCAGTGGCTCTTGGAGCTCAAGCGAAATGACTTCCACTCTTCGTCGCTGTACCAGGGTTCGTCGGTCTCGGGGTTTACCGGTTTGTGCGGCGCGGAGACATAGTCCCAAGGCAAGAGCCTGAAAGTCCGCACCTTGTCGGTCAGAACCTCGAGGCGTTCATCGACGAGCAACGCCATGCCATACTGACCGGGGAATGTGCCGAAACCCCACGCGTCGTTGCCGTACGCGCGTCCGGGAGCCGTCTGCGGCGATGGCTTCCCAAGCGAGTCCGAAGGCGCGGGCTGCTCGTAGGTGTTTGTGACCGTGCCGTCGTTGTCGAGATCGAAACCCGAGTGCAACCCCGTGTTCGTCTCCCACATGTACGCCATGTAGCGGATCGCTCTGACGCCGCCCTCAAGCGGGCTTTCTTCAAGGTACCTTTCGACGAACCGCTGGGCGTTCTGACCAGTCCGGGCATCGCTTGGGATGCCGTCCACGCCCGGATGGTCGTAGGCGATCTCGTTCAAGAGAATGACGTTTGGTCGCAGCCGCTCGATGATTTCCGCGATCTCACGGACTCTCGGCTGATCGTTTCGGATCAGATCGCTTGAGCGTACGTCTTCGATATTGAAAGTCGCCACACGGATGTCGGCCTGCTGCCCGATCGCGTTCGAAGTGAGAATGCATGAAATCAGGATTACGAATCGTCTCATGCGACGATCGTAGATCGCTGGAGAACATGGATACTTGGGTGACGATGAGTGTCCTAGAATCGCGGCGAACGCCCCGGTAGCTCAACTGGATAGAGCAGCGGACTTCTAATCCGCAGGTTGCAGGTTCGAGTCCTGCCCGGGGTGCTTGGCGGTGTTATCCACTCGCTTGCGACGCACTTCCGTGCGGATCGGCTTCACCTCGTTGAATACGGCTCGCTCACCAATTCCGGCATTGCGACCGGCTGGGTGCGAATCGACCGGAACGAGCCTGGGCTTGATCGCCGAGCCGCGAGTCTCGGGGAGTGGAACAGGATTGCACCACCGCTCGAGACGACGATCCAGACGCTTCACCCGGCGATTGCTGATGCGCATGAGAAAGTCAGCGCCAAGCAACAAAATACACGCCAAGACAAGCGCGTAAGCGATTGGTGAAACAGTGACGGCAACAAAGAGCCAGAACCCCGTGCCGAGCAGGAGCAGTGTGCGCATGATGAGTGTCCCCTCGCCTGGACCAGCGCCAAGGGTAGCAAGGATCCGTCACTGAGAAAAGCCTGAATTGTTATCGGAGCCCTAAGAATCCCGCCGGTATCGGAGGTAGGGGATCAGCTCCGGAGGAAGCATTCGCAAACCGCGTCTTTTGGCCTTGTCTACAGCATAGTGGAGGCAGTCATAGACCCGGAATCTCACTTGTTCCGTGATCGGAATCCCCCATCTTTCCATCTGCTGGAGCGAGTACATCCATGCGTGGTACTCCTCGAGGCACCTTGGCTTGTACCGGTCGAAACCAATGGCGTGGTGGCCAACCTCGTGCAGGAACACGGCTGCAGACATCGGGCCCCGGGGCTTGGGGGCCTCGATCATGCGGGTCACCTCACCTGAATCGGCGATCAGCTGCCAGGCTGCTCCCGAGGTCGAGCTCCGCCACTTGCGGACCCGTAGGCCCTGCTCCTTGATCATCCAGCGGGTCATAAGTTCGTACTGCTTGGGAGTCAGCCGACGGGCGGGCGTGGTGACGACCTTCGGCTTCCTCGCGAGGGGCTTCGGTTCATCATTCAGATACGCATCAAATAACGTGCGCATACGTTGTCGCTCACGGCTCCAGTCGCTCGCCCTTGGTGATCGGGCGACCGCGAATATAGGCGGCCCAAGGCATGGGCTTCTTCCCCGCCGGCTGGACCTCTAGCAATCTGAGCGCGCCCCTTGCACATACGACGAGCCCGTCCTGCGGATCCACGATCGCGCCGGGTTCACCGGGTACGCCGCCGCTCAAACTCTCGGCCCTCAGGAGCTTGAGCGGGTCACCGCCGAGGCTCACGGTGACACCGGGCCAGGGGTTGTACCCGTGGATCAGGCATCGGCAGCGGTCGGCATCCCAGCCGAAGTCGATCCGGGCATCTTCACGGCTGATCTTCGGGGCGAGTGTGACAAGCAATTGATCCTGCGCAACGGGTTTGAGCTCGCCCTTCGCCGCGTCGTCGAGGACTTGCATGAGGGGTGTGACACCGTCCTCGGCAAGGAGGTCGTGGAGCTCACCCGCGGTCTGGTGGGGCTCGATGGGGCGCTCGGATGTGCCGAGCACGTCGCCCGCGTCCATCTCATCCACGAGGGTGATGACGCTCGTCCCTGTCCGTGTGTCGCCGGCGACGACAGCCGCGTTGATCGGGGCGGCTCCTCTCCAGCGAGGGAGCAATGAGCCGTGGAGGTTGACGGCCGGCTTGTCCGTAAGGAGTTTCTGTCCCAGCTTCTGGCCGTAGGCGATGACCACCCAGATGTCGGCCTCCACTGCCCTGATCTGATCCCGGAGCTCGGGCGTGTTCACGCGTTCGGGTTTGAGGACCGGGACTTCGGGAGCGATCTCGACGGCGAGTTCGGCAATGGGGGTGGGCGCCATCTTCGAGCCACGACCTGCCCGTCGGTCGGGCTGGGTGACGATGAGCCCGACCTCGTGGGTCTCGATGAGACGCCGAAGCGATGGGATCCCGAACGCGCCCGAGCCGAAGAAGACCACACGCATGTGCGAATCACCCGCCCTTGAGCTTGCGGAGCCGGGTGCGGTTCTTCATCCGGCTCATCTGGGTGAACTTGTCCACGATCAGGACGCCGTCGAGGTGGTCGGCCTCGTGCTGGAGGCACCGGGCGAGCAGGCCCGAGGCGTGGATCTCGAAGGGCTTGCCCTCGAGATCGGTCGCCCGCATCCGGACGATCTCCGGCCTGACGACATCGCCCCGGATGCCGGGCAGGCTGAGGCAGCCCTCTTCGAACGGCGTGCGGGCGTCGCCCGATTCCGGGAACTCCGGGTTGATGCAGACGATCGGGCCGTCGGTCCAGGCCTGCGTGCCGTCCTCGGGCTCCAATGGTTCGGGCGGCGGGGGCACGTCGCAGACGAAGATGCGCAGACCAAGCCCGGCTTGTGGCGCGGCCAATCCGATGCCGTCGGCCTCGCGCATGATCTCGATCATCCGTGCGGCAATCTGGCGGATCTCGGGTGTGATCTCCCCGACGGGCTGGGCCGGTTCCCGTAGAATCGGATCCGGGTAGAGCACGAGGCGAAGCTGTTCTGGATCGACGGTCACGCCCGATGCTAGGGGCTCGCGGGCCCTCTGCGTGGACTAGAATCGCAATCACCGCACCGGGCCGGTTGTCTTTCGTTTGGTGGAGTATCGGTTTGGCATTCTTTGGGAAAAATAATTCGGGTGGGGCAGTCGCTGGTGGCGGTGATGACGACGGTGATAGCCCCGAGCGTCAGCCGGCCAAAGCCAAGGCGTGGTTCAGTCAGGCCAAGACCGTGCAGGAAACCGGCAGCTACGACTACGCGATGACGTGCTGGCTCTCCGGGCTCGCGTTCGATCCGACGGACATGGACGCGCTCGAAGGGTTCATGGCGGCTGCCGTCTCGCTCGCGGGCGAATCCAAGAAAGGCCCGAGCAAGGAAACGCAGAAGGCGGCCATCGGCAAGGGCGGTGCGTTCAAGTACACCTCGGCGCTGCTCGCCTGGGGCAGCAAGCCCAAAGACGCGGGCGCTGCGGTGCGTGCCGCGATCGCGGCCGCGGGCCAGGATCTTGCCGAGCCGGCGTACTGGATCGGTGAGCGGGCACTCCAGCTCACGCTTGCAGATCCGAAGGTGAAAAAGGATTCTCTCCTCAGGCTCATGAAGGCAATGGAGGAGATCGAGGCGTACGACCTTGCGGTCAAGGCCGGCGAGGCGGCGGTTCGACTTGATCCCTCGGACAACGCGCTCGAATCACGCGTCCGCAACATGGCGGCTCAGGCGACGATCGGCCGAGGCGGGTTCGACAACGCCGGCCAGCAAGGCGGCTTTCGCGACAACATTCGCGACTCTGAGAAGCAGAAGCTGCTCGACGCCGCGGATCGGATTACGAAGACCGATGACGTGAAGGATCAGCTTGTTGAAGCCGCCAAAGCGGATTACGACTCCCGCCCCGAGGACGTGCCGGCGAACAAGACGTATATCAAACGCCTGCTTGAGCGAGGGAAAGGCGACGACGAGAAGATCGCGTACAACGTGGCACTCAAAGCGCACGAGGCAACCGGGCAGACGTCATTCAAGCAACAGGCGATGGAGATCGAACTTCGGGTGATGAAGCGTCAGATCGCTTCTGCTCGCGCCAAGGCTGACGCCGGTGATGAGGGCATCGCCGCGAAACTGCCGGGCTACGAGAAGCAATTCCTCGCCAAGCAGGTCGATTTTCAGCTGTGGAGGGTGAATGCCTTCCCGACGGACAACGCCCCGCGATTCGAGCTTGGGCGGCTGTATTTCAGTGCCGGGATGTACAAAGAGGCGATCCCGCATTTCCAGAAATCGCAGCAGGAAATCAAGTACCGTGCCATGTCGCTGGCGATGCTCGGCGAGGCGTTCGGGAAGATCGGCCTGACCGACCCGGCGATCGATACGCTCAAGCAGGCGCTGGCGAACCACAGCGACCCGAGCGACGACCTGGGCTTCCAGCTCCGGTACGCCCTGATGATGACGCTCTCGGAGAAGGCGCGGAATGACAGAAGCCTTGAGGCCGCTCAGGAAGCCGAGAAGCTGGCGTCGGGCATCGCGGTTTCGCGGTTCGACTACCGGGACATCCAAGACAAGTACGACGAGGCGAAGAAGCTCGTCGCCGAGCTCCGCGCCGGGTGATGGACGCTCCGGGCACGAACCAGGGCCCCCGCGCGATCGCGATCATCCCGGCGAGGCTGGCCTCTGAGCGGTTTCCTCGCAAGGCGCTGGCCGACGAGACCGGCTTGCCGGTGGTGGTGCACGTCGCCCATGCCGCGGCGAAGGCTCGGACGGTCGAGCGCGTGGTGATCGCCTGCGACTCGGACGAGATCGCCGAGGCGGCCCTCAGGCACGGCGTGGAGGCGGTGCTCACCGATCCCGCTCACCCCAACGGCACGAGCCGGGTCGCCGAGGCGGCACGCAAACTGGGTGTACCCGAGGATCTGATCGTGGTGAATGTCCAGGGCGACGAGCCGGAGATCGATCCGGGGACGATCGACGCTGCGGTCACGGCATTGGCAACCAAGGGAACTCCCGTAGCGACTGTCGCGGCCCCGATGCCGGCGGGTGAGGACGCGAGCAACCCGAACATCGTCAAGGTTGTTTGTGATGAACGCGGGATCGCGATGTACTTCTCGCGCTCGCCGATCCCGTACCCGCGCGTCGGCGAGGTGGTCCGATACAAGCACGTCGGACTCTACGCGTATCGGCGTTCCTTCCTTGATGTGTGCACGACGCTCGAGCCGACACGCCTCGAATTGGCCGAGAGCCTGGAGCAGCTGCGGTTTCTCGGACATGGGTACGCGATCGCGGTGGCCCGCGTTAAGGCCTCTCACGCGGGAATCGATACGCCCGAGCAGTACGCGGCGTTCGTGAAACGCTGGCACGAAGGTGACAGCGCAAGTGGGGTGTGATACACTCGGACATGCCCACCCTGCGAGGCGACTCGATCCCCGAACTCTACGTTCTTGCAACTAAGCCGCCCCACCGAAAGTCAGAATCGCCCGAGAGTTTCAGCCAGAAACGCACGCTCGCCTCGACGGCGGATGAGAGCGTCTCGACCGAGTTCTACTCGCCCATCCCCGAGGGCTACGTCAAGGGCAAAACCAAGTACGTCGTTGTGATCGGCACCGTGATGAGCGGGCTGGGCAAGGGCATCTTCGCCTCAAGCGTCGCCAAGGTGCTCAAGGACAAGGGGCTCAAGGTCGCGCCGATCAAGCTCGAAGGCTATCTCAACGTCGACGCGGGCACGCTCAACCCGTACCGCCACGGCGAGGTGTTTGTGCTCGACGACGGCACTGAGTGCGACATGGACCTTGGCACCTACGAGCGGGTGCTCGACCAGAACATGACGGAGCAGAACTACACGACCTCCGGGAAGCTGTTCTCGGAGATCCTGCTCCGCGAGCGTCGGGGGAACTATCTGGGCCGGGATGTCCAGATGATCCCGCATGTCACGGGCGAGGTGAAGCGGCGCCTGCGCGAGCTGGCGCTCACGGGCGACAACGGCAAACCGGTTGACGTCGTCTTCGTCGAGGTCGGCGGTACCGCGGGCGACTACGAGAACGGCTTCTACATCGAGGCGCTGCGTGAGCTTGCCTTTGAGGAGGGCCCGGGCTCGGCGTGCTTTGTGGCGCTGACGTACGTCATCGAGCCCAAGGCGCTGGGTGAGCAGAAGTCGAAAGCGGCGCAGCTCGGCATCAAGCGTCTGATGGAATCGGGCATCCAGCCCCACATCATCGCTTGCCGGGCGGGCAACCCGGTGACGGACGTGGTGCGTCAGAAGATCGCGATGTTCAGCAATGTGCCGCTGAATCGCGTGATGAGCATGCACGACCGATCGAGCATCTACACGATTCCCGACGAGATGCGGGCCGAGGGGATTGACCGTGAGATCCTGTCGATCCTCGACCTGCATAACCGCGTGAATCAGTCTCATGAGGACAACGCCCGCAAGAACTGGACACGCTTTATCGTCGGACTGACCAAGACGAACCGCAAGCCTGTGACCATCGGCATCCTCGGCAAGTACACCGAGGTCCGCGACGCGTACGCCTCGATTGACAAAGCTCTCGAGCACTGCAGCAGCCACCTCGACGCGGACATCATGCAGCACTGGCTCGAGGTCTCGGACTTGACGACGCCCGAGCGGGCCGCGTCCTCGCTCGCGAATCTCGACGGCGTGGTCGTTCCGGGCGGCTTCGGGATGCGGGGCGTCGAGGGCAAGATCAACGCGGTCAGGCATTGCCGTGAACATGGTTTGCCGTATCTCGGGATCTGTCTCGGGTTCCAGGTCGCGGTGATCGAGTACGCGCGGAACGTGCTCGGGATCGCCGACGCGCACAGCTCGGAGTTCTCGCCGAGCTGCACCGCGGTGATCAGCGAGCTGCCCGAGCAGAAGAAAATCGAGGGCCTAGGCGGCTCGATGCGGCTCGGAGCACAGGACGTCGCGATCGAGCCGGGCACGCTGGCGCACCATCTCTACGGCAGCACGAGCATCCGCGAGCGATTCCGCCATCGCTACGAGGTCGACCCGGCGTTCATCGATCGCCTCACCGAGGGCGGGCTCGTATTCAGCGGGCGTCACCCCGAGTTCCCGATCATGCAGATTTTGGAGCTGCCCCGCGAGCGGCAAGAGAGCGATGATCGCCCGACGCACCCGTATTTCATCGGGATGCAGTACCACCCGGAACTGACGAGCAGGCCGCTTCGGCCTCAGCCGGCGTTCATGGGGCTGATCGCGGCGTCGCTGGCGCTTCGTCACGGCGATGGTGCGCTCGGTGCCAATGCCCGCTGGCTCCGACCGCTCACGTCCAACAGCACTCAGCCCGCCTGAATCGCCCGCGAAGCGTGCAGCAGGATGAGGGCGGAATAGTCGTCGGGTCTGCCCTGACCGACGATGCAATTGTGCAGCAGCGTCTGGGCGTACAGATCGAACTCGATGTTGCCCGTCTCCTCGGCAAGCTTGGCGAAAGCGTGAACAGCCCAGGGGTGGTTGGTCGCGTTGTCGGGCTGGATGTTGCCGAGGAGCCAGCGGGCGGACTCGCAGGCGGCTTGTTGCCAAGCGGGCCCGAGTGACCAGGCGGCGTGAACGCATGCGAGCTCGGTTTCCGTCCAGACCTCGATCGCGCCGGATTCGTATTCACCGGTGATGGGGCCATGAAGTGATCCTGGTGCGAGTGGTGCTTCGCAGAGGCCCGCGAGCGCCGACCAGAGCTGTTCGTCGAGGGACTTTGGCTCGCGGGCCGGCGGATCGAGCTTGGCACCGAGGGTGATTGCCAAGAGCCGGGCGACGGGGAGGTCGTTCAGCGAACCGGTCGCAAGGTCAGCTATACGGGCGGGGGTATCGTCCACGAGCGTTGAGAGGGCGGCTCGCCTCAGTCTCTCGGGCCATGCGGGGCGGGGATCGGTCATCGGGTGACGATAGGGGAGCCGGGGCATTTGACTGGCGGGCCCAAGGTGTGACCCTTGGACAGATGCTGACCGCGAACACACAGGCCGAATTGGACGCGTTTCTCGATGGGCGGCAGAGCGTGCTCGTGCCCACGATGGGGTATCTGCACGACGGGCACCTCTCGCTCGTGCGGAAGGCGAGACGGTACAGCGAGCAGCACGGTGTGCCGAGCGTGGCGACGATCTTCGTCAACCCGGCGCAGTTCAACGACCCGAGCGACCTTGCCAAGTACCCGCGGGATGTCGAGCGGGACAAGGCATTTCTCGAAGCCGAGGGGCTCGACGCGGTCTACATCCCGGAGGTCGATGAGGTCTACCCACCCGGGCGTGACTGGTCTGTGCCGATCCCGGATGTCGCCAGGCTTCCCGGGCTTGAGGACAAGTTCCGCCCGGGGCATTTTGAGGGCGTGTGCAAGGTCTTGGCGCGGCTGTTCGAGATGTGCAGCGCGTGCGCAGCGGTGTTCGGCGAGAAAGACTGGCAGCAGCTCCAGGTCGCGAGGGCGCTCGTGCGCGAGCTGGGGCTGCACGTTCTGATCATCCCGGGCGAAACGGTGCGCGAGGCGGACGGCTTGGCGATGAGCAGCCGGAACGTACACCTGAACAAAGAAGAGCACGACCGGGCGCTGGCGATCAGCCGTGCGATCCGCGCGGGCGGTCAGGAGCTGGACTGGCAGCGAGCCGAGCGCGTGATGCGCGAGATCCTGACGGACGCAGGGATGGAAGTGGACTACGCCGTTGTGCGCGAGGCGGGTGGGCTCGTCAAGAACCCGGACGAAGCGCCGGCGGGGCCTTTCCGGTGTGTGATCACCGCTCGTGCGGCCGGTGTTCGCCTGCTCGACAACGGCCCCTGGCCTGGCCCCGAGATGGATTCCGGAGTCGCCCCGGCGTAGGTTCCCCCAGCCCAAGGAGACTCGCGTTGGAACTCAAGAAAACCCCGCTCTACCAGTGGCACGTCGAGCACGGCGGCAAGATGGTCGATTTCGCAGGCTGGTCGCTCCCGATGTCCTACTCGGGCATCATCGACGAGCACAACCAGGTCCGCAATTCGGGCGGCGTGTTCGATGTCTCGCACATGGGTCGGCTCAAGCTCAAGGGCCGTCACGCCAGACGCCTGCTTGAGCGTGCGTGCACGCGGCGAATCTCCGACATGGAGCCCGGGCAGTGCCGGTACTCGTTCGTTCTGAATGAGAACGGCGGCATCCGCGACGACGTGCTCGTCTACCGCTTCGATGCCGACGAGTTCATGATGGTCGTGAATGCGTCCAATCGCGAGAAGATTGTTGCACACCTGAATGAGCTCAAGGCGGCCGGTGAGTTCAACGTCAAGATCGACGACCAGACCGAGTCGACCGCGATGATCGCGATCCAGGGCCCGAACGTCATGCAGCTGGCGTCGAAGGTGTCGAGCGAGGTGCCGACGCTCAAGCGGTATCGATTCGTGGTGAAGAACCTCGTCGTGATCAAGCTGATTGTCAGCCGGACGGGCTACACGGGCGAGAACGGCGTGGAAGTGATCCTCCCCGCGGCCGCCACGGGCATGGCGCTCAAGCTCATGATGAAGGACATCAACATGAACGAGGCCGAGGCGCTGATGAAGCCCGCGGGCCTTGGCGCCCGCGACACGCTGCGTCTTGAGGCGGGCATGCCGCTCTACGGGCACGAGCTGACCGAAGAGATGAACGCGCTGGCGACGGGCCTCGGCTTTGCGATGAACCTCGACAAGGACCAGGACGAGAACGGCGAGCCATTCGTCGGGCTTGAAGCCCTCCGCAAGATCGAGGCCGAGGGCGGTCCCAAGCAGAAGCTCGTGGGGCTTGAGATCGACAGCCCCCGCACCGCGCGCCAGGGCATGCCCATCACCAAGGATGGCACCGAGGTCGGCATCGTCACCAGCGGCTGCAAGAGCCCGACGCTCAACAAATCCATTGCGATGGCGTACGTTGATTCAGCGCTTGCGGAGGTGGGGACGTCGCTCGTCGTCAAGAGCGGGAGCAATGAGCTTCCGGCGAAGATCGTGCCGTTGCCGTTCTACAAAGCACCAAAGTAGAATACGAGCGGGGCGGAGACGATCTCAGGCTTGATCGTTGCCTTTCACCTCGACCCAGCCCTCATTGGCGTGGCGGAAGATCACACCCGTGACAGCGTACAGAATCTGCTCAGATACATTCGTGGCGTGATCGGAGATCGTCTCGCATCGGCTGGCGATTTCGTGCAACAGGAAACCGCAATCCACGGACATCGACCCGTCGGCGATGTTGTTCTCGGCTTCACGGAGCAATGCGTCCTTGAAACCGCAGACCGTGTCCTCGCTTCTGAGGATGACCTTGGCGAGGGCCGCGTCGCGTTTCTCGAGCGCCGAGCAGGTGTCGCGGACGATCCCGAGGACACTGTTGGCCATCACGCGGAAGGTCTCGGGAACGTCAATTCCCGCGCGGTCCTGGGCCTTGCTCGCGATATCGACCGCCAGATCCGCGATCCGCTCGAACTCGTTGTTCGCCTTGACGATGACGAGGACTTCCCGGATCTGGTCGACGGGCACCTCGTGGGCCACGCGGGCCGCGTCTTCGAGGAGGACGACCGATTTCTTCTCGATCTCGACGTCTACGCGGTCGACCTCGTCGTCGCGATCAATCACCGAAGCAGCGGTGCTGCCGTCGCCCGCGAAGAAGGCCTCGAATGCGTCCTCGCAGATGCCGAGTACACGCCAGGCCTGGGTCACGAGCTCGCGTCGGATCTCGGCGAGACGGGTCTCGAATTGAGCGGCTTCTTCTGCCATGGGGCGTCGATTCCTCGCTGTCAGATGGAACAGTAGCACAACCCACATCGACCCGGCTAGCGCACCCGACAGGCTACAGTCTGCCAACACGAACCCGGGCCCCGAGGGCCCGTTGACGGAGCACAGACATGGCCTTCTCGATCGACCTCATCCACGGGCGGCAGATCCTCGATTCCCGCGGCAACCCGACCCTCGAAGTCGAGGTCGTGCTCGAAAGCGGGGCGACCGGGCGGGCTGCGGTGCCCTCGGGCGCGTCGACGGGCGAGAACGAGGCCGTCGAGCTTCGTGATGGCGGCAGCCAGTGGCTCGGCAAGGGCGTGACGAAGGCCGTGGATAACGTCAACGAGCGCATCGCGCCGGCGATCGAGGGCTACGACGCCCGCGACCAGGAATCGATCGACGCAGAGATGATCGATCTCGACGGCACATCCAACAAGGGTGAGCTCGGCGCGAACGCGATCCTCGGTGTGTCGATGGCGGTCGCCAAAGCTGCCGCCGAGGCTTCGGGCCTGCCGCTCTATCGCTACCTCGGGGGCTCGTCGGCCAAGACGCTTCCCGTTCCGATGCTCAACATCCTCAACGGCGGCAAGCACGCCGACAACACGGTCGACTTCCAGGAGTTCATGATCCAGCCCTGGGGCTTCGACAACTTCCACGAGGGCCTGCGCGCGGGCGTCGAGATCTACCACACGCTCAAGAAGGTGCTCTCGGGTCGCAACATGTCGACCGCGGTCGGCGACGAGGGCGGCTTTGCGCCCAACCTCAAGGACAACGAGGACGCGCTCAAGGTCATCGAGGAAGCCGTGGACAAGGCCGGCTACAAGTGGGGCGAGCAGATCTTTGTCGCGCTCGACCCGGCCACGAGTGAGCTCTGGAATGAGGCCGAGAAGGACGGCAAGAAGGGCTACAAGTTCTTCTCAAGCAGCCAGGAGATCATCAGCTCGAGCGACCTGATCGGCATCTGGGCCGACTGGTGCAAGAAGTATCCGATCCGCTCGATCGAGGACGGGCTCGCCGAGAACGACTGGTCGGGCTGGGCCGAGCTGACCGCCAAGCTGGGCGACAAGGTCCAGCTCGTGGGCGATGACCTCTTTGTGACGAACAAGAAGTTTGTCGAGCGGGGCGTCGCTGAGAAGAGCGCCAACGCGGTGCTCGTCAAGGTCAACCAGATCGGCTCGCTCAGCGAGACCTTCGAGGCGGTCAACTACGCCCAGCGCAACGGGTTTGCGTGTGTGTTGAGCCACCGCTCGGGCGAGACCGAGGACGCGACGATCGGGGACCTCGCCGTCGCGACGAACTGTGGCCAGATCAAGACGGGCGCGCCCTGCCGGAGCGACCGCAACGCGAAGTACAACCAGCTCATCCGCATCGCCGAGGAGCTCGGCGACAACGCCGTCTACGGCGCGAGCACCTGGAACAAGTCATGAGTCTTGATCTTGAGAAGCGTCCCCTGAGCAGCCGATGCGGCATCGACATTTCCGCTGCGGGTATCGGCCTCTGGGCCCAGGGCGGGCACTGGGGGCCGGTGGACGACGAGAACTCGCTCCAGGCGATCGAGACGGCCCTTGAGTTCGGCGTGACGTTCTACGACACCGCCGACGTGTACGGTGCCGGGCACTCGGAAGAGCTCCTCGGCAAGGCCATGAAGGGGCGGCGCGAGAAGTTCATCGTCGGGAGCAAGATCGGCTGGCAGGAGTACGACGGCCAGAAGAACCGCTCGCAGTACGACACCGTCGAGAAGCTGATCGCGGGCGTGGACACGAACCTGAGGCGTCTCCAGACGGACTACCTCGACCTCATCCAGTGCCACATCGGGTACGAGGAGGCGAACACCCAGGTCTTCATCGACGGCTTCCGGAAGATGAAGGAGATGGGCAAGGTCCGGGCGTGGGGCGTCTCGACGGGCGAGTTCTCGCACGTCAAACGTTTCAACGAGGGCGGCGACTGCGACACGCTCCAGATCGATTACTCGATCCTGAACCGCGACCCGGAGAACGAGATCCTGCCGTACTGCGAGAAGCACGGCATCGGTGTCATCGTGCGCGGGCCGATCGCGATGGGCATCCTCGCCGACAAGTTCACGGGCAGCGAGACCTTCGCGGACGATGACTTCCGCAAGGCGTGGATCGACGACCCGGAGCAGAACGCGCAGTTCAAGAAAGATCTCGACACGGTTCTCCAGCTGCGCGGAGTGGCGGGGGACGACGGCGTAGCCGAGCTTTCGCTCAGGTTTGCTCTCACGCACGGGGCAATCGCAACGGTGATCCCGGGCGCTCGGAACCCGAGGCAGGCCGACCGCAATACACGATCGATGGCCAAGGGCAGGCTGCCCGGCGATGTCATGGTTCAGATCGACAGGATCGTCCCGCCCGGCGGCGGCCGGAAGATCTGGCCGGCGTAGCACGGCTCTACATCACAGATTGATCGGCACGCCCTCGTCGCGGAACTTCTCGATGAGCAGCTGCCCATCGCGGATGAGCTGCTGGAGCTGCTTGATGCTGGCATCGAGCGAGCGATAGAGATCAGGATTCGTGGCGAGCTGCCCGAGCGTGCCCTCGCCGCGGTTGATGCGGGCGGTCAGTTCTCGCGCTTCGGCGGCGGCCCCGTCGATGGTGACCACGGCCGAGTCGAGTTTCGTCAGCGTCTCGTCTGTGCGATCGCCCAGCCGGGTTGTTTGTTCGTTGATGCTCGTCGCCGCGGCTTTCCACTCGTTCACGGAGTCGCTGATCTGCGCCATCATCGCGCCCTCGTCGAACCAGCTCTCGGTCTTGACGAGCACGGCGTCGATCCGGTCGAGCACCGACCGGAGATCGTCGGTCCCCGGGTCGTCCGAGTCGATCACACCCGCGAGTCGCTCGCCCACGTCGGTGTACGTCTCGGCGAGGGTCTCGATCTTGTCTGCGGTCTGGTCGAGGCGTTCGAGACGGCTCGATAACTCGGTGGTCAACGTGTCGACCATCGAGACGATCGAACGGCTGTATTCCTCACCGTCACCTGCGACATACGCGGAGTGCGGCCCCGGAGCGGTGACAAAGTCGAGTGATGCGTTGCCGATGAATCCTGCATCGAGAAAGAGGTCAAACGATTCGGGGATCTGAACGTCGTCCCAGTATCGCACACTGATCAGTGCCTCTCCCGAACCGTCAGAAGCGATTGAGATCCCGGTGACATCGCCGATCCGGACGCCGTTGAGTGTGACAGGGGCAACAGGCGAGACGCCACGGGCTGATCCTGTGCGAATGACGAGCGTCTGGTATTTGCGCCCGATACCCGCGAGCTCGCCGAAACTCAGGAGCATCCAGGCGAGGAGGATCAAACCGCCGACAGCCGTGAGGCCGATGAGGCTATCGCGTGCTTTCGTGTTCATGCGTTGCTCCTGAGGGCTGTGCGGCGCTGCCTGCCGAATCGAAGAAGCCGGAGATAAATTCATCGTTGGAGCTTCGAAGCTCGTCGAAGCTTCCCTCGGCGATGGCTCGTCCCTCGTTCATCATCACGATTCGGTCCGCGACGCGTCTGGCGCTCACAAGATCGTGTGTCACGACGAGGCTTGTGACCCCGAGACGGTCTTTCAGGCGGACAACGAGTTCGTCGATCCCCTTGGCACGGACCGGGTCGAGTCCGGTTGTGGGTTCGTCGTAGAGAATGACCGAGGGCCGAATGATCAACGCTCGGGCGAGGGCGACGCGTTTTTTCTGGCCGCCGGAGAGCTGGGCGGGGAGCTTGTTCTCGGAGCCGGCCATATCAACCATATCGAGCGCCTCGGCGACCTGGCGGGCCTGCTGGCCTGAACTGAGGCTCTTGTGCTCGGCGAGCGGGAACTCAAGGTTCTGGCGCACGGTCATCGAGTCGAAGAGGGCGCTCAGCTGAAAGAGCAGCCCTATCCGCAGGCGGACCCATTTCATCTGCCGTTCGGAGAGGTTGTCGATCCGCTGGCCTTCGAAGGTGATCTCGCCGGCGTCGGGACGGATGAGCCCGATGATGTGCTTGAGCATCACGCTCTTGCCGCAGCCGGAAGGCCCAAGAACGACGGTGGTCTGACCCTCAGGGAGATCGAAATTGAGTCCCTTCAGGACTTTCTGTCCACCGAAGGACTTCTCCAGCCCGCGGATCGACAGGATCGACTCCGGGTAGCCAGCCGTCTGGGGCGGCTCCGAGTTGAGGGCAGGGCTGGGCACATACGATTGTGACGCCAGAGCAGCCGGTTTCCACTGCGGAACGGCCTGGGGTTGATGAAGCCCGATTGGGGAGATCCCGGTATTCGCATTCGCGGCCGGAGATCGGAGTGGCTCACCGGATGGGCCGATGAAGGACACAGCAGGCAGCAGGGAAGCGCATGGGGATTTACGACAGAGACTGGGGCGGCTCATCAGACCGGGGGCGGTGGGCCCGCGTGTTTGGTGACGGCGAGAACCCGCTCAAGTGGTCACTCCCGCTCTACAAGGCATGGGGGATCGCGGTCCGGATCCACCTCGTTTTCGTGATCATCATCGTTGCCAAGCTCATCAGCACGATTCCTGAGGACGCGATCGGCTTCGAGTTCATGTTTGTCTGGCTGCTGGGGCTCTTTCTGCTCGTGCTGCTCCACGAGTATGGGCACTGCATCGCCTGCCGAAAGGTGGGGGGAGAAGCGGATGAGATCCTGCTGTGGCCCCTCGGTGGATTGGCCTACTGCCTCCCGCCCAATACGTGGCGTGCGAATCTCATCACAGTCGTCGGCGGGCCGCTCGTCAATGTCCTCTTTGTTCCTGTCTTCGCAGCCGCGATCCTCGCGTTCGGCGGCAGTTGGTCGCTTGTGTTCTTCAACCCGGCCAGGCTCAGCGGGGCGGTGATCGAAGCGCAAGGTCTCAGCTTCGCGGGATGGACCGCGTGGTCGCTGCACTCTGCAAACATGTTCATGCTTGCGTTCAATCTCCTGGTGCCTATGTACCCACTCGACGGCTCACGCATCGTGCACGCGTTCATCTGGCGCCAGAAGGGTCGTCAGCGCGCGGACGACATCATCTCGCGGATCGGGCTCGTGACAGCGGTCGTGCTCGGAACGCTCGCGATCGTGGGCGGGCAGATGAATGTGCTCGGGATCGCGCTCTTTGGGGGCTTTGTCAGCTATCAGGAGATGGTGCGAGCAAAGTTTCTCGAAGAGCCCGACGAGGATTGGTCGATGTCCTTTCGGCCCGAGAAAGACCCCCCGAGCCGGGGGAAGAAGGAAGGGCCAGCGATCGATCCGGAAGAGATCGACCGCATTCTGGCCAAAATTTCGAGTCAGGGCATGCAAAGCCTGACGCGGAGCGAGAAAAAGAAACTCGGCAAAGCCAGTTCACAAAGAGACTAGAGACTCCAAGCGAGAAGAAACGCCGACATGGGCATCGCAGAGAGATCGTACATCCGAGACAACGGCGGCCGATCGGGCGGGGGCGGCATCGGTCGCGGCTCGTTTGGGCATGGACGGCTCTCGGTTGTCGGCTGGCTCATCATCATCAACATCGCGGTCTTCCTGATCGACCTCGTCCTGCCGACAGCGAAGCTCACGGATTATCGCGAAGTTGTTGTCGGTGCCACGCAGGAGCAGATCGCCCGCGCAGTTGCCGTCGAGGTACCGATCGAAGCCGAACCACCAATGGGCGTTGCGGTGCGTGTGCCACTCGTTGACCCGGTGACAGGTCAGCAGGTCGGAAACGAGATCTACAGACGCTGGCACCTCCTGAATGGCTACGGGCACTTCTCGCTGCTCAAGGGCTTTCTCCAGCTCGAAGTCTGGCGTGTTGTCACATACCAGTTTCTCCACGCGAACGCGTCACACATCTTCTTCAACATGTTCGGGCTCTTTATGTTTGGTGGCATGGTCGAGCAGTACCTCGGACGAAAGCAGTTCCTCTCGTACTACCTGCTCTGCGGTATTTCTGGCGGCTTGATGTACCTCATCATCGTGGGGTTGGCTGCGCTGGGCGTTCCGCTGCCCGGGACACTGTCATCAACTTCGACTGGCACCCCGCTCATCGGTGCATCGGCGGGTGTTTTCGGTGTTATCATCGCATGCGCCAAGATCAGCCCGAACCAGAGTGTGATGCTGATCTTCCCACCGATCCCGCTCAAGCTGAAGTGGCTTGCGTATGGGTATGTGGTTATCGCCGCGGGCAATCTGATACTTGGTGGGACCAACGCCGGCGGTGATGCAGCTCACGTTGGTGGTGCGATCGCAGGCTATTTCTTCATCAGACGTGTACACCTGCTCCGAGGATTCCTCGATTTCGGAATCGGTCCGGCTCCGAAGCATGGCGGCGGACACCCGAAACCGCTCGCGCCGCGTGGCTCGCGACTTCAGATGAAAGCCGACCAGATCCTCGACAAGGTTCAGAAGCACGGCATGCAAAGCCTGACCGAGCGGGAGAAGAAGATCCTGAACAAGAGCGCTCGCGAATCAGGGGGGCATCGTTGAGCGGGCCCATCAGGTTTGAGATCACACACAAGTGTTCGCGGTCCGACGCCAGAGTCGGGAAAGTCGCGACACCGCACGGCACATACGACACGCCGGCGTTTATGACCGTTGGCACTCGGGCGACGGTCAAGGGGCTCTACCCGTCGCTTCTTGCGCAGGCGGGCTGCGGCGTGCTGCTCGGAAATACGTACCACTTGTTGCTCAGACCCGGGCCTGAGGTCGTTGCCGAACTCGGTGGGCTGCATGCGATGATGGGCTGGAATGGGCCGATCCTGACCGACTCGGGCGGGTACCAGGCCTATTCGATGGCCGATCTCAATGCTGTTGACGACGATGGCGTGACGTTCAAATCGATCATCGACGGGCGATCGATCCGGCTCGGACCCGAAGAGGCGACCCACACCCAGAATCTACTCGGTGCGGACATCATCATGGCTTTCGATGATTGCCCGCCATCGGTCGATCCTGAAGCCGGCCCGACGAACCAAACAAGGATCCGGCTCGCTGCAAGACGCGACGCGAGCAAGAAGGGGTACTACGACCACGCCCAGCGGGTCCGCGCTTCCAACGAGCGGACGGTCCGATGGCTGGAGCGGTGCAAGGCGGCCCACAAGCGACCCAATGAACAGGCGTTGTTTGGAATTGTTCAAGGTGGGACGGACCTCGACGAGCGGCGTTGGTCAGCCGAGCACATATGCAACATCGATCTGCCCGGCTACGCGATTGGCGGCGTGGCAGTCGGTGAGTCACCCGACGAGATCGACAAGGTCGTCGAGTTCACCACGCCGCTCCTACCCGCTGAGAAGCCCAGGTACCTCATGGGTGTGGGGTATGAACGGGACATCCTCGCGGCGGTCCTATGCGGTGTCGACATGTTCGACTGTGTCCTGCCCACCCGGAACGGCCGGAACGCGAACGCCTTCAGCAGATTCGGCCCGATGCGACTTCGCAACGCGACCTACACGCGCGACCGCGAGGTGATCGAGCCGGGTTGCGATTGCCATGCATGCGACCCGGTCAGGCACGGCCTGCAGACGGTCAACGGCGGCGGGTTCAGCCGGGGTACGATTCGGCACCTGTTCATGGCCGGGGAGATGCTGGGCCCGATTCTGGTCAGCCTGCACAATGTGAGGCACTTTCAGAGGCTCATGTTGGACATTCGCCGGGCCGTCCGCGAAGATGATTGGCTCTCGTTCGCCGAGCGATGGCCCGTGGCTGTCACGGGGCTTCCGACCGGTCTGCGTGATCGCCTGGGTCTCTGACCACCCGGGCCATCTGGCGGGAGCCCGTTTCGGGTCGGCATACGGGATCGAGAACGCATGACTTCATGGTTTGAATTCGGATACACAGGCATTTCTCCCACGCAAGACGGTGAGGTGAGCGTGCCCGGCATGTCTCAGGACACCGGAGCCGCGCCAACTCAGGGCACGACAACGCAGCCCGGCGGGAATGGCACTGGCACGCCTCCGCAGCAGCAGCCCGGATTCGGCGGTGCATGGTTCTTGCCGCTGATCGCGGTCATGTTCCTGGTCATGATCTTCCTGAGCGGACGCGCGCAGCGCGCCGAACGCAAGAAGAAGGACGCTCTGTTGTCGGCGCTCAAGAAACACGATCGGGTTCAGACGATCGGCGGCGTGCTCGGCACCATCACCGAGATCAAAGGCGACGAGGTCATCCTCCGGATCGATGACGCCAATAACACCCGCATGCACTTCGCCCGCAGCGCGATCCAGCAGGTCGTCCGCTCGGCAGCAGGCTCGAAATCTGACAGCTCCTCCTCCGATGAACCTGAGCTTGCCTCGGCCATCGATCACTAAACGAGAGTTCAACGGAAATACAGAATGCGTCACCTTGTCCGCAATTCGTGCCTCGTCCTCGCGCTGCTTGTCCTCATGTCGGCGTACATCTGGCCGCTGAACGACACCGTTCGTCTCGGCAAGGACCTGCGAGGCGGCTACAGCCTGACCTACGGCCTCCAGATCGACCCGTCGGTGAACGCCAGCGAAGTGATGGAAACAACCATCACGGTGCTGAAGGACCGCGTCGATCCGCAGGGCACGATGGACCTCTCGATCGTGCCCCAGGGGCGGGATCGCATCGAAATCACGATGCCCGTGCCCAACGACAAGGTGAAGGTGCTCCGTGCGGAGTTCCTGGCCGAACTCGATGAGATCCGCAGCCAGGAGATGACAAGCCGCGATCTGGATCGCGTGCTCCGACTTGGGGGCGACGAACGAGAGGCTGCGATCGAGCAGGCGACCAAAGGCCACGAGGGTCGCAGGGCGCTCATTGCAAAGTTGATCGAACTCTCCGTTCAGGAACGCGAGGCGAGCGAGCGTCTCCGCTCGGCAACCGAGAACGGCGCCCCGGCCGAGGCGATCGATACGATCGTCGACGAGGTCGCGGCCACGAGCATTCAGATCGATCAGGTTCGCGAAGAGCTGCTCACCGGGGTGCTCTCTGCGGATCGTCTCCAGCAGATCCTCGAGCTTCCCAACGAGACGAAATACGTCCTCGATACGGCCACGAAGGAACCTTTCCCGATCCCCAGCCAGCGTCAGCAGGCGCTCGACGATCTCAAGGCGAGCATCCCCGGCGAAGCCGCCAAGATCGACGAGGTCGTCAAGATCTACGACAACTACCACGCGAATCGCAAGTCGCTGGATGACCCGTCCGACCTTATCCGTCTTCTCCAGGGCTCGGGCGTGCTCGAGTTCCGCATTGTTCCTTCGGTGGGTGAACACCCCGAAGAGCAGCAGCTCCGCCAACGTCTGCGCGAGGAGGGCCCGAGGCTCGCCGGCACGCGTGACGCCAGGTGGTTCCAGATCGCCGACCCGACCTCGCAGGTGCAGTCGATTCAGCAGGCCAACGCCATGCTTGCCGATCCGTCTGGCTACTTCGCAAGTTCGGGCCGCCCTGTGGTCGTGGAGGAGTTCGAGGGTGTGATGTACATCCTGCTCTGGGACACGCCGCGCGAATCTCTCACGCAGAGCCCGTCGCAGCGGAGTTGGCGCGTGTCTCGCGCGTTCGAAACTTCCGACGATTCGGGCCGACCCGCGGTCGGCTTCCGAATGGATGCCAACGGCGCGGTGCTGCTTGGCAACCTGACCGAAGCAAATCTCAACAAGCCGATGGCTGTTCTGCTCGATAACAAGGTCTACACATGGCCCAATCTGATCGCCAAGATCACGAGCAACGGCATCATCACCGGCATCGACAGCGCCGACGAGCGAGAGAGCATCATCCGCACGCTCAACGCCGGCACCTTGACAGCAACGCTTAGTCCCCAGCCGATCAGCCAGTCGATCCTCGGCCCGGAACTTGGGCAGGACAACCTCGACGCCGGCCTGATCGCGGGTGTGATCTCGCTCGTCGCGGTGAGCGCGTTCATGATCGTCTACTACTTCACCGCCGGTGCCGTAGCGGTGTTCTCGCTCTTCTGCAACGCGCTGCTCATCATGGGCATGGTCGTGCTCGGGAACGTCACGATGACATTGCCCGGTATCGCGGGCATCATCCTGACTTTTGGTATGGCCGTGGACGCCAACGTGCTGATCTTCGAACGTATTCGCGAAGAACAGAGAGCCGGAGTCGATCTGCGACCGGCTATTCGTCTCGGCTACTCGAAGGCGCTCTCATCGATCGTTGACGGCAACGTGACGAACCTCATCGTCTGTCTTGTGCTGGCCAACATCGGCACACAGGAGATCAAGGGCTTCGCCATCACGCTCGGAATCGGCGTGATCGGCACGATGTTCAGCGCCCTGGTCATCAGCAGGCTCATCTTTGGGCTCATGACCGAGAAGTTCGGCAAGAAGCATCTCAAGATGCTGCCGACCGTGATGCCGGTGCTCGAACGCGCACTTGAGCCCAAGATCGACTGGCTCAGGCTCCGCGGCATATTTATCGTCGTATCGCTCTGCTACGTCGGCCTCGGTGTCGGCATGGTCGTGACGCAACGCAGCGAGCTGCTCGACACCGAATTCCGCGGCGGTACAGCCATTACGATGCGACTCAAGGAAGGCACTGATGGCGAGCGTGTGACAATGACCCGCCTGGAGGTCGCCGAACGTATAGCCGCGATCGGTAAAGACGCCGACAACGACGAAACACAAATGCTGAGCAACGCCGAGGTGCTCCCGATCAACCCGGAAGACGACGGTGTCACCTCATCAACGTTCCGCATCAAGACACTCGCGACGAACGCTGAGACAATCGCCGGACTCATCAACGCCGAGTTCGCAGATGTCCTCCCCAGCAAGCCGAGACTTTCGTTTGCTGGCAGCGACAACACAGACCTCCGGCTTGCCCCGGTGTACCCCATCACGCGGCCGAGGCTCGGCGACAACATCGAACGACCGACCGTGCTCGCCGATGTGTCGGATTTCAACGGCGGCGTTGCGATCGTTCTCAACAATCTCGATCCACAGCCTCGCGAGCAGGATCTCAAAGAACGTCTTGATTACATGCGTCGCGATCGCGAGTTCAGCAGCTTGCTCTCACGGCAGTGGGATATCAGGATCATCGAGGGCACGCCCGAGGCCATCCAGTCCGCGGCGGTCGTCGTGCTCGATCCGGGCCTTCTTGTGTTCGAAAGCCGCGACCGCTGGGAGGCCGAGGTCGCCGGGCGAGAGTGGGATCTCGTGCGGCGGGCTCTGAGCCGGACAGAGTCGCTCGCGGGCACGGACACCTTTGATGCGGCGGTTGCCAGTTCGTTCCGGGGCAAGGCGATCACGGCCGTGGGCATCAGCTTCCTGCTGATCACGATCTATATCTGGGTTCGATTCGGCTCGGTACGCTACTCGCTCGCGGCGCTTGTTGCCCTCATGCACGACGTGCTCACCGCGATCGGCCTCATCGCACTCGCCGAGATCATGTACCACTACCCGTCGACCGCGAACTTCGCGCGAGCGCTCTACATTCTGCCCTTCAAGATCGATCTCGCGCTGATCGCGGCGCTCCTGACGATCATCGGCTACTCGCTCAACGACACGATCATCATCATGGACCGCATCCGCGAGAACCGCGGCAAGCTCGACTACGCGAGCCGCACCGTCGTGAACCTCGCCATCAATCAGACGATCAGCCGAACGGTGATCACCTCGGGCACCACGCTCGCGGCGGTCATCATCCTGTACATCTTCGGCGGCGAGGGCGTCCGCGCGTTCTCGTTCACGCTGCTGGTGGGCGTCATCGTGGGTACATACTCGTCGATCGCTGTTGCTGCCCCGCTCGTGTGGTCGTCGAAGCATGATCGGTCGGCTAAGGCCGAGCTAGCCGAGGCCAGCCCCGCGAAGGCGTAGCCATGGCCCGCTCGCACCGGCGAAAGGACGTCTTTGCGGCGGTGCTGATCATCGGCGCGGCCCTGATCTATTGGATGAACAGGCGGTCGCCTGTGATTACCTTCGATGACCGTGATACGCCGACCACGAACGGCACGCGGCAGGCCGATCCGGAGTTCACGACTCTGCCGGGGCTGAACCGGGCGGAATAGGATGGCCTGATGCCCACCGGAGATCAGACCTACATCGTGACGGGAGGTTGCGGCTTCGTCGGGGCGAACCTGGTCGCGGCGCTTCAGGAACGCCGACCCGGTTGCCATGTCGTCGTGCTCGATTCGATGCGGACCGGGACGTTTGCGAACCTCGTCGACGCCTGCGACCGACGCGGCGGCTCGTTTGAAGGGCAGGTCATCGGGCAGAACATCCGCGACGTGTACTGGCCCGAGCTGATCGACACGTTCACACCGGCTGCGGCTTTCCATCTCGGCGCGATCACGGATACGACCGTCGAGAACGAGGCCGAGATGATCGAGGAGAACGCGGGCGAGACCTGGTCCGAGATCATGGATGCGTGCGCCGACCGCGAGATCCCGCTCGTGTACGCATCGAGCGCCGCGACCTACGGCACGCCCCCGCAGACCGAGGCCCGTGAGCCCTTCCCGGAGAACGCCGCCGGCAAACCGAACAATGTCTACGGCTTCAGCAAGTGGCTGATGGAGCGAGCGCACGCCCGCTACGAACAGCGGTGCGAGGCCGCGGGCAACCGCAAGCCGTGGATCGTTGGTCTCAGGTATTTCAACGTTTTCGGTCCGGGTGAGCAGGCCAAGGGCAAGATGGCCTCGATGGCCATGCAGCTCACCGATCAGATCCTGGGCGGCGGGCGACCCCGGCTCTTTGAGTTTGGGGAGCAGGCACGGGACCAGGTCTACATCGACGACATCGTGGGCGTCACGCTCGCCGGCGCGGGGATCGGTGGCAGGCCGGATCCGGAGCCGGGCGTGTACAACGCGGGCTCGGGGCGTGTCACGAGTTTCGAAGAGGTTGCCGGGGCGGTCCGCAGGGGGCTCGGGGTCTCAGACTCCGAAAGGCCCACCGAGTTCATCCCGATGCCGCCTGCTATCCGCAGGTTTTATCAGGACTTCACGTGCGCCGACATGTCCAAGGCCGAGCGGGGGCTTGGGTTCAAGCCCTCATGCGATCCTGCCGAGTCTGTCAGCAGCTATGCGCGCTGGCTGGCCGATAATCACGGCTGAAAGCACCCCCAGAGATTCACCGGAGCCGATACGCGATGTCTCAGATCAAGCGGATCCTTGTCACGGGCGGCGCCGGTTTCCTGGGCTCGCACATCTGCGAACGCCTTGTCGACGACGGGCACGATGTGATCTGCATCGACAACTTTTTCACGAGCCAGAAGTCCAACGTCCTCCATCTCATCGGTAAGCCCAACTTCGAGCTCATCCGCCACGACGTCACGCACCCGCTGTGGCTCGAGGTCGACGAGATCTACAACATGGCCTGCCCCGCCGCGCCGGGGCATTACCAGTACAACCCGATCAAAACGATGAAGACCTCGGTCATGGGTGCGATCAACGTGCTTGGTATGGCCAAGCGATGCCGGGCCAAGGTGCTCCAGGCCTCGACGAGCGAGGTCTACGGCGATCCAGACGTGCACCCGCAGCCCGAGACCTACCGCGGCAACGTCAACCCGATCGGGCCCCGCGCGTGCTACGACGAGGGCAAGCGGGCAGCCGAGACGCTCTTCCTCGATTACCACCGGATGAACCGCGTCAATATCCGCGTCGTGCGCATCTTCAACACCTACGGCCCGCGGATGCACCCGTTCGACGGGCGCGTCGTGAGTAATTTCATCCGCCAGGCGCTCGAGGGCGAGGACATCACGATCTTCGGCGACGGCTCACAGACGCGGTCGTTCTGCTACCGCGATGACCTCGTCGAGGCGATCATCCGCATGATGAACGGGCCGGACGATTTCGTGGGCCCCGTGAACATCGGCAACCAGGGCGAGTTCACGATCAAGGAACTCGCCGAGCAGGTGATCGAGCTGACGGGCTCGTCGAGCAAGATCGTCTACCGCGATCTGCCCGCCGACGACCCGATGCAGCGCCAACCTGACATCACGCTTGCAAAGAAGCACCTCGGATGGGAGCCCAAGGTTCCGCTCGCCGAGGGGCTCAAGAAGACGATCGAGTGGTTCCGCTCGATCGATCTCAGCGAGTTCAGGGCGCCGACGCCGAACTACTGATCGGTTTCGTAGCTGAGCAAGCGAGCATCGCCCACGTCGTAGACGCGGATCGAATCCCATCGTGCTTTCCATTTCTCGATGAACGCAACATGCGCCGCGTGTTCTACATATGCGCGATAGTCATCTTCGCTGTCAAACGCCACAAAGAACCCAACGTCGTAGTCTTGAAGAACCGTCTCTCTTCCGATGTCGTAATGTGCCCCGACATAACCGCTTGCAACGCCCGGTATCGAGAAAAGGTCTTCGAGATTCAAAATGAGTTCCGAAGTATCCGCAGAATCTATTAAATCAATGAATACGACATGGTTGATCTTGCCCGGCGGAGGTCCGGGCATGTGGAATGGGTCGATAATCGGCCCGGTTGAACATCCCACAGAGACACAGGCACACACCAGTACGACGAGACAGAGTTTCACGATAAGCCCTCCTTGCATAAATCGATAATCGCTGGCAGCGCCTCTCCAGCTTTCCCGAACACCGACACATCCACGATCCCGCTGATCGGTGTCGGCTCCAGGTTCACCTCGATCGTCGACGCGCCCGCTCCCTTGGCGAGTTCGATCAGGCTCGCGGCAGGCTGAACAACCGAGCTCGTTCCGACGCTCATGAAGACATCGCACGAGCTCGAATCGCGGAACGCACGCTCGAGTTCTTGCTCGGGCAGCATCTCGCCGAACCAGACGACATTGGGACGCAGGATCCCGCCCGTTCGGGAAGCAGGGGGGAAGGACGAGAAGTCGATCTCGGCGAGGTCGTAGTGCTCGCCGGTCTTGGTGCAGCGCCAGGTGAGGATGGTGCCGTGGATCTCGGAAACATTGGTCGAGCCGGCCCGCTGGTGGAGGCCGTCGACGTTCTGGGTGAGCAGACTGAACGAGCCGCCACGGGCCTCGGTCTGCTCCTGAAGCTGCGCGAGCGCATAGTGCCCCGCGTTCGGCTCGCAGTCCTTGCACCGCGTAAACCGCCAGTGGTACCAGTGGGTCACGAGTTCCGGGTCGCGGTGGAAGGCGTCGATGTGGGCCAGCTCCATCGGGTCGTACTTCGCCCAGAGGCCCGTTTCCTTGTCGCGGAACGTGGAGATCCCGCTCTCGGCGCTCACGCCGGCTCCGGTCAGCACGACGATCGAGCGGGCCTCGCGGAGCAGTCGGGCGGCTTTCTCGATCTGTGGGGCTTGGTTCGCGTCCAAATGCCGATCCTCCCAGCGTCCAATGTACGATAATCCGGGTATGGCAGGGACTCCGGAACCGATCATCATTCTCGACGGCGACCTCGCCTCGCTTGTCGCGCTCGCGTGTGCGAGCGATGAGGCGGTCTCCATCGGCTCGGGCCGAACACCAGGCCCGTGCGCGATCGCGTGGCTCCCGAATATGTTCGGCGACTCCCAGCGTGATCGCTCAAGCGCCTGCGACCGCCAGATCGCTCTCTACAACGCCCGGCGCCTTGCCAAGTCCGAGATCGACGACGCCTTCGTGGTGCCCCTGGACCGCTCCGCCGAGACCCCCATGCTCTTTGCAGCCCTCGCCCACGCTGCGACTCAGGGCTCGCCCCGCGTGGTCTGGCCGGCTCACCCGGGACGCCCCGAGGACGAGTCGGCGATCGACCTCGATCTCGCCTCGTCGATTATCGATCGTTCGCTCCTCGTCGAGCAGCTTGCCCGACTCGACGGCGGGGCGGATGTGTCCAGTGTCTCCATCGTGACGCCTCATGCGGATCTGACCGACCGTCAGCTGGTTGAATTGGCTGCAGATCTGGCCGTGCCCGTCAAGACACTCTGGTGGTGGGGGGGCCAATCCGACGAGGCCCACCGTCAGCGGGACCGCTGGCTCGGGCTCTTCCGCGAGACGGGGCTCTGGAAGCCCGCCGAGACCGTGACCACGGGCCGGGCCTGATTCGCACGCTCTTCGGGCTAGAGTTGGCCCCATGAGCACGACCGACACATCGAATTCGCCCATCACCAACCGCCGTCGCGGCACGCTCCAGCTCTGGTCGCGCACGCTGATCCCGACGCTCCGCGAGGCCCCGGCCGAGGCCTCGACGCCGAGCCACCGGCTCATGCTCCGGGCGGGCTGCATCCGCCAGGTCGGGGCGGGGGTGTACGACTTCCTGCCGCTGGGCATGCGCGTGCTGCAGAAGGTGAGCCAGATCGTGCGTGAGGAGATGGACGCCGCCGGCGCGAGCGAGATGCTCATGCCCGCGATCGTGCCCATCGAGCTCTACGCGGGCACGAAACGCGACGTGGACTACGGCGATTTGCTCTTCAAGCTCACCGATCGCCACGGGCGCGACGCCGCCCTCGGGCCGACGCACGAGGAGACTGTCACGGAGATGGCCAAGGGCTCGGTCACGAGCTACAAGCAGCTCCCGCTCAACGTGTACCAGATCCAGACGAAGTTCCGCGACGAGTTCCGGCCGCGTGCGGGTCTGCTGCGAGGGCGCGAGTTCCTCATGAAGGACGCGTACTCATTCCACACGACCGTCGAGGGCGACGGGGGATTGAACGAGACGTACGACCGCATGTACCAGGCTTACGTCAACGTCTTCACGCGTTGCGGCCTCGACTTTACGGTCGTCGAAGCCGAAGCGGGCCCGATCGGCGGCTCGGCCTCGCACGAGTTCATGGTCAACGCCGAGACGGGCGAAGACACGATCCTCGTCTGCCCCGAGACCGGCTACGCGGCCAATGTCGAGAAGTGCGAGATCGGCGATCGCGACTGGTCGTTCGATACCGACGCAACGACCGACCTCACCAAGAAGCACACGCCCGGCATGCCGGGGATCGATCTCGTCGCCGAGCACCTTGGCGTCAAGCCCGAGGGCATGCTCAAGACGATCGTCTTCGCCAAGATCGGCGGCGACAAACGCAAGTATGTCCTCGCAACCGTGCGGGGCGACCACGACGTCAACGAGGGCAAAGTGCGTGACGTCGTCGGCTTCCCGATTGCGCTTGCCGATGAGAAGGAAGCCAAGGAAGCGGGCTTTGCGATCGGGTACGTCAGCCCGCGCATGGCTGCGACGCGCGACGACACGCTGCTCGTGATCGATCCGGACGCCACCGGCGGCGTCTGGGCGACCGGATCCGACGAGAAGGACCACCACGTCACGGGTTTCATCTGGGCTCGTGATCTGGGCGCCGATCTGCCCACCAAGGACCAGCAGGGGGGCAAGATCAGAGTCGCCGACGTTCGCAACGCGGGTGAGGGCGACCCATCCCCCCGATTGCCCGGCGCCAAGCTCGTCGCCCGCCGCGGCATCGAGGTCGGGCACATCTTCAAACTGGGCACCAAGTACGCCCAGGCCTTCGACTTCACCGTCCTAAACGAGCAGCAGAAGAAGACCACGGTCATCATGGGGTGCTACGGCATCGGTGTCAGCCGAACCATCGCCGCCAGCATCGAGCAGAGACACGACGAATGGGGCATCATCTGGCCCGTCCCGATCGCGCCATACCACGTCGTGATCACAGTTATGGATCCGAAGAACGACGAGCAGTCCAAACTCGCCGACAAGCTGGCGACCGAACTGGTCGAGGCCGGAGCGGACGTCCTGATCGACGACCGCAACGAACGCCCGGGCGTGAAGTTCAAGGACGCCGACCTCATCGGCCTGCCCGTCCGCCTGACGATCGGCGACAAGGCCCTGGCCGAGAACTGCGTGGAATTCAAGCTCCGCAGCGAGGATGGCAAGGGCCGACTCGTGGACATCGCCGACGCGGTGAAAGAGACGCTGTCCAAACTCGCTTGACCTGGCTGTACCGCAGCCTTAGAGCACCAAGAAACAGACCCTGTTTAACATAACATATATTATCGGTCTATGGATCTAGAGTTCAGAAACTGGCTTTCGGTACCCACCTCCGGCTCACGGGCAACCGGCATTGTAATTCGCGACCCAAGCCGAGAAGTCGGCTGGCGAGCACATGCCATCGAGGTTCTGGTCGCACCGCGGCGCCATCGCATTAAACGCGGCGACCCACGAGCTGAAGTCGGCCGGACTCAGCATGCCATCGCCGTTGGTATCGGGCAGGCAGAATGCGCTCGTAAGCGAAGTCACGGCGACATGGCCAGTGGGCCCGACAAAGAGATTGGATGGTCTCGGGCTGGCCATCGGGTCAATAAACACAACGAGATCATCGGTGAGCGAGACTCCACCGAGACCCTCCTCGAGATCGGCTTCACGCACAAGCAACGGCACGCCTGCGGGCTGCACTTCAAGATCGACCACCGATTCAAACGTCACGCTCCCTGTCTCAATGAACTGATTCATGAGCTTGCGTACCGCACGAACATCGGATTCGTTTGTAGAGACCACCGCGATATCGAGGTCGCCGTCGTCGTCGAGGTCCGCAAGCGCGACCGAACTCGGCAGGGGGGCCGGCTCACTCGCGTCGCCACGCAGAGGAAGTTCAACCTGATCAGCAAAGGTCCTCCCAGAGGGCGCATCGGGCATCGGGATGTTCAAGAGGACTGAAACGGAACCACCCTTCTCATTGATCACCACGATATCGGGAAAGCCGTCGTTGTTGAGATCGTCGGACCGCACTTCAGTAGGCGCGTCGCCGACGGCGTAGAAGTTCGTTTCGAACATACCGGGAGATGAGGCGGGATTCGAAGCAACTCTGACCTTGTCAGCATCATTCGATGTTGTGACAAACCCCGTGATATACGCTGCGTTGCCGCCGTCGACATCGATTGGATCAACGCTGTCCGGATCATCGCATACATCGACGTCGCATGTTTCCCAACCGGGCCCATTCAGCACGGCACCTGTCGCAAGCCCCGAATCCTCGGAATCGGAGAGCACCAGAAGCCCCACCGGGCTGCCGACATGGCTGATGTCAGGGGCGCGAAGCTGCCCGGGCATGAAATCGGCCGTCGCCAAGTCAAATATGCCCGCACCAGTCCGGATCAACAGAGGAGGCACCTGCGATTCAAACACAGGAGTGGCAAGCGACGAATCAACCTCGAGGAGGAAGATCCCGGTCTGGTTCGTGTTGACGAGGCTGTTGGCGACTGCGACTTCCACACGACCGTCGCCGTCGTAATCGCCAGCTTCTACAGCGATGGGGCGAGAAGCAGCTTGACCTGTGTAGAAGCCGAGTGACGCGAAGTCGTAGTTGCCCTGCGAGGCGGGAGATCCGACAAAGACGGCAACCCCCCCACCGGGCGGACCGCCGGGAATGAACGGATACGCAACGACCGCATCGAGGTAGCCGTCAGGCTCACCGTTGGCACCGCCCGTGATGTCGGCGAGCACCGCATCAGAGGGTGTTGCACTCGCCAGAAAGTCGCGGCTACCAAGTGGAGGCGGTGTGACGGGCATCGTTTCGAGACGCACCCATGAATTTGCGGGCAGATCGTTGTACGTCGGCCAGAGTGTGCCCGGTATCGGGTCGAGCATTTTCTGCAGCGAAATACGTGGCATGTGCACAACGTCGAACTCATTTCGATTGTTGTCAAGATCGTTCGCGCGGAGAATCTCGAGTACCGTTCCGGTGTCAGTCATAAATGTATCTGGAGCCTGCACAACGAGTCCACCGGCGAGCGCCGCCGAACCAGATATATCAAGTCGATCGATATCCAGTGGCATTGCCGAACGGAGATCCACCCGGAGCACGCCGGGAAGATCCGGCTGGCTCGGCGTGTACTGTGCATAGTTTCCGCCGATCAGGATAGATCCGAGGGGACGAACCACGCCACCGTTGTGCACATTCGCGGCAACCGCCCCGCTGCCGGATAACACTCCACCGGAATGGATGTACAGGTTGCTCCCGGCGGAGAGTTGACCGCCTGTGATCGACACCTTTCCGTTCGTGACATCGACATCACCATCAACATCCATCGTGCTTGCGATGATGTCGAGCACGGGCTTGTCCGTTCGCTGGATCACCTCCACACGGTCGTGACCCGTGCCGATGATCGCAAACTGCGACACTCCATCGGCATCCGATTCCAGCACGACAGCGCCGGACGCACGGAGTATCGGCTTGATGGCCTCATCCTCGCGGTAGGTTGTCCCTACCAGATTCTCGATGAAGTGAACCCTGCTCGCACGCTTGGAAGAGGCGATCAGGTCGATGTCATGGTCACCGTCGATATCCGCCGGGACGAGTTCGTTGTACGGAAAGTCCTGATTCAGGAGTGTCGGCTCAAACGCGGGCGTGCCGCCCTGGTTGACATACAGCGTGATCCCGTCGTCTTCGGAAAGGAAGAGATCGGTCAGGCCGTCCATGTTCTGGTCTTCGCGGCTGAGCGTGTTCAGACCCTGGAGTTCGACGCTGAGAATGGGATAGCAGTCAAACTCGCCGTCACACTGCCCCATGGCGACGTAGTCCCGTTCCTGGATCAGGATCGGCGTAAACGACGGGCTCGGCGCCGCGTTGCTGTGGAGCACATAGAGCTGGTAGCCCACACGCCCAGGAGATTGCGCGTCAATCTTCTCGCAGTGAATCGCAATATCACGTCCGCCGTCCAGATCAAAGTCGCATACCACAACGCCAAACGACTGCAGCGAACTCACCAACGGAAACGGTATAAAGCTGAACGTGGGTGTTGCTCCCCCGCTGCTTCGGAACCATCCCTGCCCGGAAACCAGATCGAGATCGCCGTCAAAGTCGAGATCCGAAGCGATCAGATGCTGCACATCGATGCCGGTGACCTTTGGGATGTCCGTATATGCTGGAGTTGATCCCTGTATTGCCGTGTGGAGTACCAGGATCGGCACTCCAAAGTCATAGCGAATTGAGGCAATGTCCTCAAACCCGTCTCCAGTGAAATCGCCGACCGCGATCGGCCCACGCTCCCCGGGGATATCCGCATCGACCATGTACCCCGTCCAACCGGTATTCGAGTTGGGATCGGGCGCGTATACGGCGAGCGACGCCGGCACGTTCTGACCGATCCCGCCGAACTCTTCACCAGAGACGACGAGCCCAACCTCGCCGGTGGTCAGCCGAATCTTCGCCAGTTCCTGCGGCCGACCGATCAGGTTGAAGAACGATCCGAGGTTGGCGTCGCCGTCGATGAGAAATCGTTTGAGATCGCGCGGCCCGTCAATGGTCGTGTCGATACCGACCGTCAGGTCTCCCCCTCCCGTGATCGAGATGGAGGATCTGAGCGTCGCTCCGACGTTGCCCTGGATCGTAAAGCCAGACCCGGAAGGGACCGAGACGTCGCCGTCGAGCGTGATCGGGCGGTTGCTCGCAGCGGTCAGCGAAGCGTTATTGGCGAGCAGAACCCGTGAGTCCTGCCCGAGTATGAACGCATCATCGCTCGATAGGTTCAGGCGCTTGCCGTTGAGATTGATGATTGGATCCTGACGAAGTCGCTCGGCCGGGATGCGGAGCGTCTGCCCGTTCGACGCGGTGCTCACCGCATCATCAAACGTTGAACTGAATATCCCGTTCGAGAGATTCTCGATGGACCGGACCTGCTCGAACCAATCGACCCGGCCCGAGCCGGGAAAGACGACGGCGAGATCGAGACGCCCGTTGTTGCTGATATCCGCGGTGGCGATATCCATGCACGCGCCACCAGAAGTTCCGAGCGGACGGAGCGTGAACAGTGGCGTGCCAAGGCTCATGTTCTCAATCACAACGGCATTCGCGCCGCCGCCAAGGGCTGCAGCGAGGTCCGAATCACCGTCCGAATCAACATCAAACGCGATGACAGATCGCGGGTCGGTGAGCGTGATGGCGGCGATGGCGCTGAACGATGGCGTCAGACCCCCGTTATTGCGAAGGATGGTGACACGGTTGCTGCCCGCGGCCGCGACCGCGATGTCCGGCGCGATCGTGCCCCCGAAGTTCGCAACGGCAAGAGAGACCGGGTCGATGAGGGTGTTGTCGATGCTCTGGAACTGAAACAGCGGGTTCACCCCACCGCTGCTCGACCACCAGACGACCCGGTTTCGACCCCCGGAAATCCCCGGGGTCTCGGAGACCGCGACAATGTCGCGCGACCCGCTGAGATTGACGTCGGATATCCGAATATCGGAGACGTTTTCAAGCGTGTTGATCGGTGCCGAGAGGGGGACAGCTGTGAATGATGGATTGGAGAGACCGTTGCTCCTGTACCAGACGACATGCCCCTGGATTGACGAAGCGTTGGCGTAGAACGAAACGACAATATCGGTGTCGCCGTCAAGGTCGAGATCGGCAGCGCGTGCCGCGTTGACACGCTGGCCGATGTCGCTCCCCGGCAGAGCGCCGAGCAATCTCGGCTCAAAGCTCGCCGGAAGCCCGCCGACATTCTCGTACCACGTGACAGCCGAGGGAGACGAACTTCGCACCGAGGCGATGACGTCCAAATCGCCATCGCCATCGACATCGGCAACCGATGCATGAGCTGCGTTGATGACCGTGTTGTCAATAACGTGGATGAGCGGAAAGTCTGGATTCGAGTTGCCGTCGCTCTCGATCCAAACGATCTCTCCGGAAGTCCCTGTGGCAACGAGCAGATCCTGGTCTCCATCGCCATCGAGGTCGGCCGATTCAACCGACACGGCGCCGGCAAGTGCCGATGTCACCGTGGGGCGCGGCGCGAACTCCGGATCCTGTGCCAAACACAGGCCGGCCGCTGTGGTGATTGAGAGCCCCACAAGCGCGTGCCGAGCCCATGCGATAACCAGATCCGATGACATCCGCACACACGTCTCCTCGACATCCCCCTCATGACTCGTGGAGCTATCCGGAGACATGGGAAAGTCACGACAATTGTGACGTCATCGCACCACCCGATGGGAACAAACTCAGAGAAGTATGGCAAAATCTCAGACTTGTACGGGATGCGTACGGCCACTTGCTGTCGCTCGTCTCGCCCTTTTGACGGATGATGCATTGATGCCGGGCAATCCGAACGAATCCGAGGGGGGCGCAAACGATGTCTGAATTGTCTTCTTCCACATCAGACGGCCACTTTGTCACCCAAATTCTGGACCGGGTGAGGGTGGGCGAATCCGGCGCTAAAGACGAGCTCGTCGATGCTGTCTATCAGACGCTTCGGCAAATAGCCGAGCACCAGAAGCGATACATCGCTTCTCAAACGCTCGACGCAGAAGGTTTGGTTGGCGAGGCGTACTTCAAAGTGCTCGGCAAGGCCGATGTCGATTTCGAGAATCGCCGCCACCTTTATGGTGCGTTCAGCCGTGCGATGCGTGAGATCCTGATCGACGCAGCCAGACGCCGCAACGCACTCAAACGCGGCGGCGGGCAGCAGCGCGTTCCCCTCGATGATATCCAGGTCGCGGGCGATGCTCCGGTAAATGATGTCGTCGCACTCGATCGGCTCATCACACAGCTCGAGACTCAGGATCCCCGCGCAGCGGAGGTTGTCCGATACCGTTTCTTTCTCGGCATGGCAGAGCCACAGATCGCCGAGGTACTCGGCGTCACAGTGCGGACAGTTCAGCGTGACTGGAAATACGCCAAGGCATTCATGCGCCGCGAACTCGGAGCAGGAGACGATGAGTGAACGAATCCGATCGGCAATCTCGGATCAAGCAGATCCTCGACGAAGCCGCGGATCTGAGCCAGGCTGAGCGCTCCCGATTTCTTGAGAGCGCCTGCGAGGGCGATGTCTCTCTGCGAGCAGAAGTTGAATCGCTGCTGAAGCACCTCGAACTACCGACCGATACAGCCGGAGCAGCAACGACAGATCACTCTTCCGGCACAGGCACAGTCGAGATACCTCCACCGAGCAAGATCGGACCATACTCAATTATCGACAAGATCGGCGAGGGCGGCATGGGCGTCGTCTACAAAGCCACCCAGGAGCGTCCGAGACGTACCGTGGCGCTCAAGGTGATCAAGCCGCAGATGCTTACTCGGCACGCCCTAGAGCGATTCAACTTCGAAACACAGGTACTGGGCCGACTTCAACACCCAGGTATCGCACAGATCTATGAAGCGGGCACGACACAGTCCGACTTTGGGGAGCAACCGTACTTCGCTATGGAGTACATCCGTGGCACGCCGCTGCTTGAATATGTGAAATCACGAAAGTGCACACCGCAAGAGAGGCTGATACTTGTTCAACGGATTGCCGATGCCGTCCATCACGCCCATACCCGCGGCGTTGTGCACCGCGACCTCAAGCCGGCCAATATTCTGGTCACCGAGGACGGACAGCCAAAGATACTCGACTTTGGTGTGGCGAGGTCCGTCGGTTCTGATCTTCACGAAACCTCCTCAAAGACCCGCATTGGTCAGCTGGTCGGCACCGTGCCGTATATGTCTCCGGAACAGGTCGGAGGTGAGTCGGAGGAGATCGACGCCCGAAGTGATATCTATTCGCTCGGCGTGGTGCTCTACGAGCTCCTTGCGGGGCACCTCCCGTACGACCTCGAGAGACGAGTGATCCATGAGGCGATCCGTGTCATTCGCGAAGACGAACCGGAGACTCTCTCGAGAATCAGCAGAATCTATCGCGGCGATATCGAGACGATCGTCAACAAAGCGCTCGCAAAGGAAAGGGCGAGACGATACCAGTCCGCGTCCGAATTCGCGTCGGATATCGATCGCTACTTGCACAACCAGCCGATCTCCGCACGCCCCCCGAGTGCGTGGTATCAAGTCTCAAAGCTCGCTCGCCGACATCGAATGGTTGCCGTCGGTGGCTCGATCGCTGCAGTCGGAATACTTATGGGTCTGCTCATCTCAGTATGGCAGCTCAACCGGGCGGTCAATGCAGAAAGCAAGCTCAGCATTCAGAATACCGCCCTTGCCGACGCACTTCATGAATCAGAGGCCCAGACAAAACGCGCCGAGGACGCCCTTGTTCAACTCGGCGCACTCGTCGACGTCTTCCAGGACTATGAGCACGAGATCCGTCGTCTCGAAGGCGCAACGAGTGCTCGACGGATGCTTCTCACAAGCTCGCTTGCTGTTCTGAGCAAGCTCGAATCTGCCGGTGAGTCCTATCCTTGGATCGCCAAAGGCATCGCCCGCAGCCGTCTCGCTATGGGTGATATCGCCCTTGATTCTCCAGACACACTGACCGCTGCCGACGAAGCCTTCGGAGCAGCTCATGCACAATATGAAGACTTCGTCAAAGGCGACCCGCAAGATCGTGAAGCTATCGAAGGTCTCATCCGTTCGATGATCGGTCTAAGTGCAGTTCGTATCAGACAAGGCACTACGCAAGCTGCAATCGCCATGTCTTCTGACGCACTTTTACGAGCTCAGGGTGTTGACAACACGTTCGGAGATCTCGATTCGCGACTCTTGCTCGCTCGGAGTCAGATTCAGCAAGCCGGTGTTCATTCATATCAATCACGGCGTGAAGAGGCACTCGGGCTCTATCGCGAAGCCGAGGCCGGAATACGCCAATTCAATTCCGATACTCCGGAATGGGCCGAACTCCTGGCGAGAGCCATCCGCGGCCAAGCCGTTGTTCTCGACGATATCGGCAACGACTCCGCCGCCGACGAACGCTACGAGGTTGCTATAGGTCTGTTTCGAGAATTCGTGGCGCAGCACCCTCGCGATGCGGTCGGGAAACATCGCCTGCTCGACATGCTTTACTTCTATGCTGAACGGCTCGAGGAACAGGGCAAGGACGAGCAGGCACTCGGATACCATATCGAGCGACTCGAAGTGGCACAGACACTCAAGGCGGCTGACCCAGCCGACGAGGTGGCCACAGTAGCAGTCATCACATCACACGACGCGATCTCGCATGCTCAACTCGAACTTGGCCATATCGATCTCGCGCAACAGAGCGCAGACGCCTTTCTCGCTGCCGCCCGTCTCCATGCGGAGTCCGATCCAACCGATCTGATCAAGCACCGCCGTGTTGCGCTTGCCGAAGAATTGCTCGGTGACATTCTCCGCGAACCAATCGAAACCCGTGCAACCGAAGTCGCAAGAGCCGAAGTACGCGACGACAACGCAGCCGATGCCCTCTTGGGTGAGTTTGCTCGCGCACTCACCCATTACAGCGAATCAAGGAATACTGTCCAGTGGCTCGAGTCGAACGAGCCATCGACCGTTCAATTTACTCGTGACGTCATCAGATTGGATGTCAAGACAGCACGCACGCTCGAATTGATGGGCCGGCTCGAAGCCGAGAACGTGAGCGGACGGCTCTCAGAAGCTGCCTACCAAACCGCTGCAGAGGGCTACAAGAAACTCGACGATGAAGGCCAGCTGTCGGATGCAGAGCGTCGGCTCTGGTCAAGAACGGTGCGCAACCTAGCCACGGCGGCGCTCAATCGCGAAGACGGCGTGACGGCGGTTCCATTGTTCGAAGAGGCCGACCGCATACTTCCCCGCCCCACCGCAGACGTCATCGCCCGAAAGGCCGCTGCCTACGAGCTCATCGGCGAGACCGCCAAAGCCCGGGAACTGGCCCGCCAAACCCTGGACATGCTGGCAAAGCAGGACACTACGACGCAGACCGAGTGGATGGCGTCCCAGATGCACGACATCCTTGACGAGTAGACGTTGCCCGGACCGACCGAGCGGGCGACACTTGAGTATGCCAAACCCAATCAAGATCGACGGCTCCCCACTCACGATTCACGAGGTCGCCGCCGCTGCTCGCGGCAAAGCACCGGTGCAGCTCGATCAGACAATGCTCGCCCGTATAAGCACGGCTCGCAAGCAACTCGAACGAATCGCAACCGACGGCGATCCCCACTACGGCGTCAATACTGGTTTCGGTTCGCTCTCACGCCACCGTGTCGATGACGATCACCTCCGCGAACTCCAGATCAATCTGATCCGTTCTCATGCAGCGGGGGTCGACGACTTCCTCCCTGAGGAAACTGTCCGCGGCATGATGCTGATACTCGCAGCCTCACTCTCACGAGGCCTGAGCGGTGTGCGCCCTGAGCTTATCGAGTGCATCGCCTCCTTTCTGAACGCTGGCGTTTGCCCTGCCATTCCGGCTATCGGCTCAGTTGGCGCATCGGGCGACCTTGCGCCACTGGCTCATCTCGCGCTCGCATTCATCGGCGAGGGCAAATGCATCCACTCTGGTGAAGTCATCCCAACCGAAGATGTATTGTCGAAGGTCGGTGCAAAGCCTGTCCAGCTCGAAGCGAAAGAAGGCCTCGCACTCATCAACGGCACTCACCTCATGGCCGCGCAGGCCGCTCTTGCCATCGCGGATAGCGATCGTCTCCTCCATTCAGCACTTGTCGCAGGTGCCATGTCCATAGACGCATGCAAGGCGACAGATAGCTTTCTCGATCCGACGGTCGCGGAAGCTCGCTGTCACACCGGAGTAACGCTCGCAGCCCGGCAACTCCGTGATCTGCTCGCAGGCAGCCAGATCCTCCCCTCGCACCGCATCAACGACCCTCGCGTGCAAGATCCATACTCACTACGTTGCCAAGCGCCTGTCATTGGGGCGGCAATCGGCGCGATCGACTATGTCCGCAACGCAGCCAACCAGGAACTCGGCGCTGTCACCGACAACCCGTTGCTCGTAGGCGACAAGCTCGTCTCCGCCGGCAACTTCCACGGCATGCCGATAGCGCTCCCCCTCGATCACCTCGCACTCCCGATCGCCCATCTCGCGGGGATGTCCGAGCGCCGTGTTTTCTTCATGCTTTCTGGACATGACAAAGAATCCGGCCTTAGTCCTTATCTGGCTACAAGACCTGGACTCAGCTCGGGCCTCATGATCGCACAGTACACCGCTGCAGCGTGCTGCAACGAGATCATCGGCCTCTGTACGCCTGCGACCGTGTCAAACATTTCAACAAGTGCGGGGATTGAAGACTACAACTCGTTCGGTCCGCGTGCCGCCGCGAAAGCGAGACGCGTCATCGAACTCGCCGAGCACGTCATCGCGATCGAATTGCTCTGCGCCGCCGAGGCGATCGAGCATCACCGCCCACTCAAATCGGGCGACAAGCTCGAACGCGCGCACGAACTCATCCGATCCCGCGTCGGTCGACTCGAAGTCGACCGCCCACCCGCTCCGGACATCGCCGAGATTACGGACCTCATTCGATCGGACGCTTTCGCAGGCCTGACTGAACCTAATCTCCAAGATTGAAATCGGCACGGGCACCTTCGTTGCCGCTGTCATTTAGCAGCTCATCAACTTCCCAGTGCGCGAGTTGCTCGACATGCCCGTCCGCGAAGCCAACAGGCACGTTGATCCCGCCGTTGATGTACGCCGCCCGATCCATCGCCATCACCACGTTCGCACGGAACGAGTTAGCAAGCTCGGGGTCTATCGTAGTTCGCATCACAACGTCGCCTTGCCCGTCCCATGCGGGTCCAACTGGTGAAACAAGCATCTCGGGAGAGATATACCCGATCTTGATCAGTTCGTCATAGGAGACCGGGAGCTTCCCGTCATTGTCGTTGGAATATACGATGATCGCTTGAATGAGCCCGCGAACTTGTGTCGCGCTCTTGAGTTGCTTCGCCGATTCTCGGGCTTTGCTGAGTGCTGGGAGCGCCACGCCGACCTGCATCGCAACCATGGCCGCTACGGCCTGCCCGCCACCAAACTGTCCCAGCATCTCCGCGACCTCAACCACCGTGGACCCGTCGGTGCGCATCACCGCAACGTAGTCGTCATCGTCCCAATACTCGATCGCCCCCATCGGACTGATGCCGCTCGCGAATGCGCCAAACTCTGGCATGAGCACCCCCGCATCACGGCCGGGATCAATCGGTGAACGAACCGCATTCGCCAGACCGGATAGGAGAAGATTCGTTCCGCCATACCCGAGTTTCGCAAACCGCTCGGTATCACTAAACGTCACCGAGGCGGCTCCACTTTCAGGCAAGTAGTTTAGAATTGCCTTGGCAAACTTGGAGTTGTCGTTGAGTGAGACTCCTTCGTCTGCGATCGCATTGATCGCCGCGACGATCCCCACCGGCGAGCCGGCCACGACCAGCCTGTTGTCCACGATCGCCCACGACGGCTCGAACGGCACCGGAAGTCCGGGTGTTGCCAGCGAGAAGATTGCATGACCTGCGCCCTCCCACGGACGGATGCGAACATACCCTCTCGCCTGTTCGCCTGCGAAGTCGTTGAACCGCTCGACGAGATCGGCATGCACCCTTTCCAGACGTGCAGGATCACGCAACTCCGCAATCAGAACCGCCGAGAGCAGCCCTCCGCCGCCCGTCGAGTCCGACTGGTAGTACATCATCCTGGGCCCGATGTTCTCAAGCACGTCGCCACGCACATCGAACCCGAGAAATTCTTCGGCTTCACCGAACGGATCCTCACCCTGCTGCTCGGCGGCCCTGTCGATCAGATTGAGCACAAAGTCGAGCTCGAAGGGGAATGCCGAGACGATGGTGGCATCCTGCGGGATATCCGCAAACTGCTCACGCGTGAACGTATGACTCGGATCCATGCCTAGCTTCGTCAGCCACGCCTTCGAGTCGTGCATCCGGCTCGCGATGATCTGCTGACCGTCAGCCGTTCCATACGCGAAGTCCAGGAGGGGTGCCTCCTCGGCGATCCAGCGGAAGTCCGCGATGGCTTCGGCCATATCCGGCTCTTCTTCTTCCATGATCTGGAGAATGAACTGGCCGATCCGCTGGAGATGGATCTTTCCCGAAAGCAATGGCGTCGCGTTCCGCGGTAGCGAGTAATTCATGGGACTCGGCTGCGCCGGTTCTTCCGCTCCAAGCCGTACAACAACGGATGACCTTCCAAGCACATCTGATGATTCGAGTGTGGCATCCCCGATAGGCGTCGAAATGAGATACCCGTCACCGTCCGGCGCTTCGCGGATCGGTCCACCCGCGTGCTCAACGAACTGTACGAGTGACTCCAAATATGATTCGCCACTCATCGGCGCACTCGGCGACAAAGTCATCGCAAAGCTGACACCCGGTGCATTCTGTATCCGATCGATCCGAATCGCATGCGCACCACGCAAGAAATCCCAGACGAGTTCGATCCCCACCCGTGCTTCGTCGGGGCCACCCGTCTCGCTCGGAATCTCCGCGAGCCGCCCACCCAGCATCATGAGTGCTCGATGCGCTGCTGCGTCCTTCGCGTGCGGCTGGACATTGGCCAATCCGGCAAATCGGAGATCGACGACGACATCGTCATCTTGTGCTGCAACATGCAAAGCAATCAGGCTGGCTACAGCCGCCACCGAGGAAACCCACAACTTCGGTGATCGAATCAATCGCATCGATAAGCTCCCCTGAGAAGACTCGAACAAATCTCGCCCCTGGGCCGAACGCCCCGAAGAACGACACCTCCGGGGGCACCGCATCCGGGCTCGGCATAGGCTTTTGTCAGTATATGGAGCCGGGACATGCCAATCACGAATCATGCGAAATCCGCACCCTTCGATTTCTCTAAAGATGCCCGGCCCGTCCGAGCACCGCGGGGCACAACGCTCTCGTGCAAGTCCTGGCAGGCCGAGGCCGCCATGCGCATGCTCATGAACAACCTCGACCCCGAGGTCGCCGAGCACCCCGACGCCCTCGTCGTCTACGGCGGACGCGGCCGAGCCGCACGCTCATGGGCCGCGTTCGATTCGATCGTTGAAACACTCAAACGCATCGAACCCGACCAGACCCTCCTCGTTCAGTCCGGCAAGCCCGTCGGCGTCGTGCGCACGCACACCGACGCCCCACGCGTTCTCATCGCCAACAGCAACATCGTCCCCCACTGGGCCACACAGCAGCAGTTCGACGACTACGAGGCCAAGGGCCTCATGATGTTCGGGCAGATGACCGCAGGCTCGTGGATCTACATCGGGACGCAGGGCATCCTCCAGGGCACCTACGAGACCTTCGCCGAGTGCGGCCGCGCCGACTTCGGCGGCTCACTCAAGGGCAAGCTCTGCGTCACCGCCGGCTGCGGCGGGATGGGCGGCGCACAACCCCTCGCCGTCACCCTTGCCGAGGGCACCTGCCTCATCGCCGACGTCGATCTCACACGCCTCAAACGCCGACTTGACGACCGCTACCTCGACGAAATCGTCGAGGGCCTCGACAACGCCATCGACCGGGCCCTTGAACTCAGCAAAGAAGGCAAGGCCGTCTCAGTCGGCGTTCATGCCAACGCCGTCGAACTCCTCGAGCGTCTGCTCGAGCGCGACATCACCCCCGATGTCCTGACCGACCAGACCTCCGCCCACGACCCGCTCGAGGGCTATGTACCCGTCGAGTACTCCTTCGAGGAAGCCGCCAGGGCCCGTGCCGACGACCCGGCCGACTACCAGGAACGCTCACTCGCCTCGATGGTCCGCCACGTGCGAGCGATGGTTCAGCTCCAGAACCGCGGCGCGATCACCTTCGACTACGGCAACAACATCCGTCAGCGCGCCAAGGACAACGGCTTCGCCGATGCCTTCGCCTTCCCCGGCTTCGTCCCCGCCTACATCCGCGAACAATTCTGCGTCGGTCGAGGCCCCTTCCGATGGGTCGCGCTCTCGGGCGATCCGACCGACATCTACAAGACCGACCACGCCCTGCTCAAACTCTTCCCCAAGGACTCGGGCCCGTTCGCCGAGCGTCTCCACCGCTGGCTCCTTGGGTGTCACCTGAACCCCGACGCTCTGCTCGCAGGCGATTACGACATCTGCCAGCCCCGCTTCGGCTGGCAGGGACTCCCCTCCCGCATCTGCTGGTTCGGGCTCGGTGAACGCGACAAGGCCGGCCTCAAGTTCAACGAAATGGTCGCCTCGGGCGAACTCTCCGCCCCCATCGTCATCGGGCGCGATCACCTCGATTGCGGCTCGGTCGCCAGCCCTAACCGTGAGACCGAAGGCATGCTCGACGGCTCCGACGCCATCAGCGACTGGGCACTCCTCAACGCAATGGTCAACGTCGCATCCGGCGCAAGCTGGGTCAGCTTCCACCACGGCGGAGGCGTCGGCATCGGGTTCAGTCAGCACGCAGGCCAGGTCATTGTCGCCGACGGCTCACCCGAAGCCGCCAAGCGACTCGCCCGCGTCCTCCGCAACGACCCCATGATGGGCATCTTCCGTCACGCCGACGCGGGATACGACACCGCCAATATGTGTGCCGATGATCAGCACGTTGACATTCCAATGAGGACGAAGCCATGACCATCGGCGTCTGCTCCTGGTCGCTCCGCCCCGACTCCCCGGAAGGGCTCACCGATGTTGTAAGCGAGTGCGGCCTCGCCGCCGTTCAACTCGCACTCTCCCCGATGCTCGATGGCAAATGGTCCGCATCCGAAACCCGGCGCACACTCGAAGACCACGGCATCGCGGTCCTCTCCACCATGCTTCAGACCAAGGGCGAGGACTACTCCACCCTCGAATCCATCAAACTCACCGGCGGGCTCCGCCCCGACGAGCACTGGGACACCAACCTCGACACCGTCAAGCGGGCCGCCGAGCTTGTGCACGACTTCCGCGCATACCTTGTCACCTTCCACGCGGGCTTCCTCCCCCACGACCCCGCCGACCCGCTGCGCCGCGTCATGATCGATCGCATCCGCCAGGTCCACGACATCTTCGCCGAGGCCCAGATCGACACCGCCCTCGAAACCGGGCAGGAGTCCGCCGAGACTCTCCGCGAACTGCTCGAAGAACTCAAACTCCCCCGCCTCGGCGTCAACTTCGACCCCGCCAACATGATCCTCTACGACATGGGCGACCCCGTCGAATCGCTTAAAGCCCTCGCGCCCTGGGTCAAACAGATCCACCTCAAGGACGCCGTTCGCACGACCACACCGGGCCAGTGGGGATCGGAAGTCCCGATCGGCTCGGGCGACGTGAACTGGGCCGCGATCTTCGACGGCGTGAAGTCCGCCCAGCTCGAAGTCGACATGTGTATCGAGCGCGAAGCGGGCGAGGACCGAACCGCCGACATTCACGCGGGGCTCGCGCACCTCGAATCGATCGGGGTCGCTCTGTGAGTAGCGATCCGATCCGCGCAGGTGTCGTCGGGCTCGGCTTCATGGGCCAGACGCATGTCCGCGCCTACCGCGACGCCGCCCAGGACGGGCTTCCCGTGACGCTCGCCGCCGTCTGCGACGCGGACCCGAACCGTCTGGATCCTTCCGCACAGGCCTCGGGCAATCTCGGGAGCGCCGACGCTGCTCCGCTCTTCGACCCGTCCGCAACGCGCACGCACACCGATCTCGAAGACCTGCTCGCCGACGACTCCATCGACCTCGTCAGCATCTGCACCCACACGACCACGCACGTCGATTTCGCGATCCGTGCGCTCAATGCCGGCAAGCACTGCATCATCGAGAAGCCCGTCGCCCTCACGCTCGATGCGGTCGAGCGTCTGCTTCCCGTCGCGCAGCGTGCGCAGGCCGACGGCGTGCTCTGCATGCCCGCCATGTGCATGCGTTTCTGGCCCGCGTGGGCCTGGATCAAGAACGCCATCGACTCGCGTCAATACGGCGCCGTCCGCTCGGCCGCCTTCACACGCCTGGGCAGCACCCCCACCTGGGCCGACGGCTTCTACAAGGACATCTCAAAGTCCGGCGGCGCGATCCTCGACCTCCACATCCACGACACCGACTTCGTCCACTTCTGCTTCGGCCCGCCCGCCGAGGTCACCTCGCTCGGTGACGACTCGCACATCACCACGCTCTACCGATTCGACGATGGCCCTGCGCACGTCACCGCCGAGGGATGCTGGGACCGCGACCCCGCCGCCCCTTTCGTCATGCGGGCCCGCGTCGATTTCGAGAGAGCCTCCGTCGAGTTCGACCTGTCCGCTGAGCACCAACTCACCCTCTATAAGGACGGCAATGCGCACCCCATCGACGTCTCCCCGCTCTCGGGCTGGGAGATGCAGATCCGGGCGATGGTCGAGGCCCTCGCCCGGGGCGACACCTCACCGCCCATCACGATCGACGAGGCTGCCCGCGTGATGCGCACGATCGAGGCCGAGCGGGAGTCGCTGGGAACTTCGAAGCCCGTCCGCATCCGGCCCAGATAGACTGCCCCGATGGACATCCCCTTCACACGCAAAATGCAGTGGCCCGAGGTTGCGTCCGGGCGGTTCGGTTCGCTCATCCGCACCGATTCGCACGAGGGGTGCAAAATCGCCCTGATCGGCGCTCCCGATGATACGGGCGTCGCGCTCAACCACGGCATCACCGGTGCCGCCCTCGGGCCCGACGCCTTCCGAGTCGCGCTCACCCGCTACGGCACGAGCCAGCCCGAAGGCTGGGACTGGCCCGGTGTCTACGACGCGGGCGACGTCATCGCGGGCAGCACACTCACCGAGACGCACAACCGCTTGACACACGCCACAGGAGAACTCCTCGACGCCGGGCTCTTTCCGATCATGATCGGGGGCGGGCACGACCTGACCTTCCCGTTCGTTCGCGCGCTCGCGAAACGCCACGACACACTCAGCGGCATCTACTTCGACGCGCACCTCGACGTCCGCGCCGAGGAAGGCTCGGGCATGCCCTTCCGCAGGCTCGTCGAGGACTGTGCCGCCAGCCGCCTCGACGCGATCGGGATCAGTCCTTTCGCCAACAGCCGCGAGCACATGCACTGGTTCCACAGCCACGGCGGGCGCATCGACGCGCTCGAGCCCCACGGCGAATGGCCCGGCGAGAACCTCTTTGTCAGCTTCGATCTCGACGTCCTCGACGCCTCGGCTGCGCCGGGCGTGAGCGCCCGCAACCCGATGGGCTGGAGTGTCCACCACGCCTGCGACTGGGTGCTCGCAGCGGGCAAGTGCCCGAGGGTGCGTTGCTTCGACATCATGGAACTCTGCCCGCCTCAGGACGAGGGCGGGCGAACCGCCCGCATCGCGGCCCACCTCCTCCTGACCTTCCTCCGAGGCTTCGCCGCCCGCCCCGCGGGGAGCCACGCATGAACGAACTGGTCATCACCAATGCCCGTGTCCTGACGATGGAGGGCAACTCACTCGGCGTGCGCCCTAAGGCGGATGTCCTGATCCGCGGCGGCTCGATCGAAGCGATCGCCGACACCATCGATCAGCCCGTCGCCCAGCGGTTCGACGCCTCGGGGCGCGTGCTTATGCCAGCGTTCGTCGACTGCCACACGCACGCCTGCTGGGCGGGCTCGCGGCTGGACGAGTGGGAACGCAAGCTCAAGGGCGCAAGCTACCTCGAACTCCTCGAAGCCGGCGGCGGAATCATGTCGACCGTTCGCGCGGTCCGCAACGCCTCGCGCGAAGAACTCCGCGACGCATTGGCGGTCCGCCTCGACCGTATGAAGTCCCTCGGCACACTCACAGCCGAGGTGAAATCGGGCTACGGGCTCTCGACCGAGTCCGAGGTCAAGATGCTCGAAGCCATCGCCGAGGCCGACGGACACTGGCCCGGCACCGTCGTTCCCACCGCCTGCATCGGGCACGCCAAAGATCCGGACATCGACGACTTCGTGCGCACGACCATCGAGGAAATCCTCCCCGAGATCACGCGCCGATTCCCGGGCATCACGATCGACGCCTACTGCGAGAAAGGCTCCTGGTCGCTCGACGAGACGCTACGCCTCTTCGACGCGGCACTGGAAGCCGGGCACCGCGTGCGGGTGCACGCCGATCAGTTCAACGACCTCGGCATGATCCCCGAGGCGATCCGCAGGCACCTCGTCAGCGTCGATCACCTCGAAGCGACAAGCCCCGAGCATCTCGACGAGCTCGCCGAGTCCGAGACCTTCGGCGTGATGCTCCCGATCTGCGGGCTCCACCTCGACGATCGCTACGCCAACGGGCGACGGTTCCTCGACAAGGGCGGCAGGCTCGCGATCGCGACCAACTACAACCCGGGCAGCGCCCCCTGCTGCTCCATGCCCATGGTCGTGTGGGCAGCGGTGCGTCATCTCGGGTTGTATCCGGATGAAGCGATCCGTGCCGCGACAACCTCGCCCGCTCAACTCCTTGGGCTCGATGATCGAGGCGTGATCTCGCACGGCTTGCGCGCAGATCTTGTGCTCCTGAACACCACCGATGAGAGGGAACTCGCGTTCGAGTTCGGCCTGAGCCCCGTCGCTGCGGTCTGGGCGGTCGGACGCAGGGTGGTCTAGGGCGGCCGGCGGGGCGAGCGGCCGCTAAGATGGTCCGTGTCGACTATCCCACTGATCAGCGAACAGGAAACCGAGCTCGCGGTTGCGGCAGCGGAGCGCGTGGTTGAGGTGCACAAACGCTTCGCTGACTTTGTGCGCGTCGGCATGACACTGGCGCAGGTCGACACCTTCGTCGGGTCGACGCTGCGCGATCTCGGATGCCGGTCATGCTTCCTGGGGTATCGCATCCCGCGAACCCCGGCATTTCCCTCGCACGCATGCCTCAGCCTGAACGAGTGCGTGGTCCATGGTACCGCGGGCTACACCAGCGAGCCGCTCAAGCCGGGTGATCTGCTCTCGATCGATGTCGGTGTCACCTATCAGGGCTGGATCGGCGACGCGGCGTGGACCTACGCGATCGGGGATCGGAGCGAAGAAGCCGCACGCCTCATGCGATGCGGCGTCGAGAGCATCCGGCTGGGTATCGAGCAGCTCCAACCCGGCAATCAGCTCCTTGATTGGGCCAAGGCTGTCCAAGGGTGCGTGGAACGCGACTACGGGTACCACCTGACCCGTGGGCTCGGTGGACACGGATACGGCAGAGCACTCCACGGGCCTCCCTTTGTTTCGAACTCGGTCCCGAGCTTCCCCGGCGAGTGGCCCGACTCCCGCATCCGCTGCGAGGCAGGGATGCTGCTGGCGGTCGAGCCCATGATCGCGATCGGAACGGGCCACACCCGCAGCAAGCCCAAGCAGTGGCCTGTGTTCACGGCCGACGGCTCGCTCTCGGTCCACTATGAGCACGATGTGCTCATCACCAAGGATGGCAACAGGGTGCTCACCGAGGGGCTCTATGACCTGCCGGAGGTTGTGGGATGATCGCGCACGCGCCGAACCGAATCGAGAGCATCTTCGCGGAACTCCGGGCCAACGGGAAGCGGGCCTTGATGCCCTTTGTTGTGGGCGGACACCCCGACGCGAACGGTCTTGCGGCTCTCCTCGAGACGATTGACGCCGCTGGGGCATCCGTGATCGAGGTCGGCTTCCCTTTTTCCGATCCGGTCGCCGACGGACCGGTGATCGCCGAGGCCATGCACAAAGCGCTGCAGCTGGGCGTCACTCCACGGTCGGTTCTGGAGCAGGTCAAGGCGAGTCGGGGCAAGGTCCGGGCGGGACTGGTTGCGATGATCTCGGCTTCGCTCGTGCACCGCATGGGCGGCCCGGTCGAGTTTGCCCAGCGGGCGGCCGACGCGGGCATCGACGGGTGCATCTTTCCCGATGTGACGCTCGAGGAAGCCGGGCCGTATGTCGAGGCCTGCCGATCGGCCGGGCTCTGCGTGAGCCTGCTCGTCGCGCCGACAACGCCGATGGATCGTGCCCGCCGGATTGTTCAGCACTGCTCGGGTTTCGTGTACGTCATCGCCAGGGCGGGGATCACGGGTGAATCGGGCGGCCTACCCGAGATCAAATCCCGGATCGCCGAGCTCCGGTCGATCACCGACCTTCCGCTCGCGGTCGGATTCGGGATCTCAACGCCGGAGCAGGTCCGGATGGTGACTCAACACGCCGACGCGGCGATCGTGGGCAGCGCACTGGTGCGCCGAATTGCCGCGGCCGCCGAGTCCGGGCAGTCCGCGATCGACGCGGCCCGTGAGATGGTCTTTACACTCGCGCAGGGCATCGGTTCGGATTGAGTGCACAACCGGCTCCCCGCGTGCATACAGCTCGAACCGACAGCGTGAATATGCGGGCGAATACGCCCGAATTTCTTGCTTGTGCAAACGGCGTGCAAAGAATGGACAACCGCGCCCGCCGCGTGGGTGGGCGCCCACCATTTTCCCAACGAGCGGAGATCTCATGGGCACCGAATCTATCCGGCGTGACGTCGTCGAGGCAGCCACCTACTGGATGACCGACCCGTGCCAAGAGCTGACCGACCTCCGCCCGGTCGAGGAGCTCTTCGGCGAAGACTGTTTCGACCTCCCGAAAATGAAGGAACGCCTCGCCCCGGAGATCTACGAGGCGCTGATCCAGACCGTTGAGCGTGGCAAGCCCATGACCGACAAGGCGGTCGCCGACGAGATCGCCAAGGCCATGCGCCAGTGGGCGACCGAGCGTGGAGCGACCCACTACACCCACTGGTTCCACCCGCTCACCGGGACGACCGCAGAGAAGCACGACTCGCTCTACAAGCTCGACCCGATGAAGGGCTACGTGGCCCACCTCTCGGCCAGCGCCCTGATCCAGGGCGAGCCGGACGCATCGAGCTTCCCCTCGGGCGGGCTCCGCCAGACATTCGAAGCCCGCGGGTACACCGCCTGGGATCCCACCAGCCCGGCGTTCCTCATCCGAGGCGTGAACACGGCGACCCTCTGCATCCCGACCGCGTTCGTTTCCTGGACCGGCGAGGCGCTCGACAAGAAGACCCCCCTGCTCCGCTCGATGGACGCCATCAGCGAGCAGTCGATGCGCGTGCTCGAGTTCTTCGGCAACAGCAACGGCGTGCACAACGTCTACAGCACGATGGGCTGCGAGCAGGAGTACTTCCTCGTCGACGCCCGATTCCTCGCCGAGCGCCCGGACCTCTTGCTCTGCGATCGCACGCTCTTCGGCGCCAAGCCCGCCAAGGGGCAGGAGCTTTCCGACCATTACTTCGGCGCGATCCCGGGCCGCGTTCTCGCGTTCATGGCCGACGCCGAGCGCGAGCTCTGGCGTGTGGGCGTGCCCGTCCAGACCCGTCACAACGAGGTCGCGCCGGGTCAGTACGAGTTCGCGCCGCTGTTCGAGAACGCCAACGTCGCCGGCGACCACCAGATGGTCCTCATGGAGACGCTCAAGCGCGTCGCCAAGCGTCACGGCCTTCACGCGATCCTGCACGAGAAGCCCTTCAAGGGCATCAACGGCTCGGGCAAGCACACCAACTGGTCGCTCTCGACCAGCCTCGGGCAGAACCTGCTCAATCCGAGCGATGACCCGCACGCCAACCAGCAGTTCATGCTGTTCGTCAGCGCCGTGGTTCGGGCGGTGCACCTGCATGCCGACCTGCTCCGGTCGACGATCGCGTCGGTCGGCAACGATCACCGACTCGGTGCGCACGAAGCCCCGCCTGCGATCATCTCGATCTTCCTCGGCGACATGCTGACGGACCTGCTCGAGCAGATCGAGAAGGGCTCGCCCACGAGGAGCCTGCGCGGCGGGACGCTCGACCTCGGCTCCAACATGCTCCCGCAGCTCCCGCGTGATTCGGGCGACCGCAACCGAACGTCGCCCTTCGCATTCACGGGGAACAAGTTCGAGTTCCGGGCCGTCGGTTCCACGATGACCGCGACCTGGCCCCTGACGGTGATGAACACGATCGTCGCAGAATCGATCGACTACATCATCACCGAGGTCGAGTCCAAGGCGGGCAAGGGCGCCAGCGCCGAGAAGAAGCAGGAGGCCGTCAACGCCGTGCTGCGTGAGGTTGTGAAGGATCACAAGGCCGTCGTCTTCAACGGCGACGGGTACAGCCAGGACTGGCAGGAAGAGGCCGCCCGTCGGGGACTGCCGAATATCAAGAGCAGCGCCGACGCGATCCCGGTTCTCAAGGCGCCCAAGAACATCGAGTTGTTCCAGAAGTACAAGGTGCTCACACAGCCCGAGGTCGAGAGCCGCGCGACGATCTTCATGGAGAAGTACTCGACGTCTCTGGCGATCGAGTCGGAGACCATGCTCCAGATCGCACGCCAGATGATCCTCCCGGCTGCGTTCGCGCACCAGAAGGATCTCGCCGAGACGGCCGCCGCGACCGAGGGGTCAGGGGTCGACTGCCCGGGCATCCGCGAGGAGCTCGAGTCGTACGCCTCGCTCGTGGAGCAGTTCCGCAACTCGATCGGCGAGCTTGCGAGCCGGGTGGACAAGATCCCGGAGGATGCGTTCGAGGCGGGCTCGTACCTGCGCGACCAGATCCGTCCGGGCATGGCCGACCTTCGGGAGCTGGGCGACAGGCTAGAAACCGTGACCCCGGTGGATCGCTGGCCGATGCCCAGCTACCGGGACATGCTCTTCATCAAGTAAGGCCGGTGGCGTGAACCGGGCGGCAGGCGAATGATCGCCCGTGGGCGTTCCGCGTCCCGTCGGCCCTGTAGCTCAGCGGTTAGAGCAGGCGACTCATAATCGCTCGGTCCCCGGTTCGAATCCGGGCGGGGCCATTATCTGGTTTGATCGGCCCGCACTCGCCAGAGTTGTGCGTCCTGTTCACGTCCGAGACCGTCATAGAGCTTCATGAGTCGGCCCGCCGTTGCGCGGGCCGATTCTGTTTCGCCGGCTGCTGACAAGACGTTGTAAGCCTCGATAAGCAGGGGCTCCGCAGACTCCGCGTCGCCGGCTTCCTGGCGACTGCCGCCGTAGGAAGCAAGCGATCGGCCGATCTTGGGGTGACCTTCGGGATACATCGTCCGCAAGCCGGCGATGGCTTCTTCGTATTTGGCCTTGGCTTCGTCATGACGCCCCAGCTTGGCGAGAGCGTTTGCGTAGATATTGGTCAACTCAAAGTAGGGCGGGAGGTCTGTCGCGCCGGCTTGCTTGGCGATGTCGTATCGCTCGCTCAGGATCTCGACCGCTTCTTCGGCACGATCCAGTTCGGTGAGCATGTTGCAGAGGCTGCGCGTGCAGGTGAGCGTGCCGGGGTGGGCCTCGCCGTACACACGGATACAGCGTTCGAGCGTGTCCCGGAAGAGCGGCTCGGCCTTTTCGGGCTTTCCCATGCTCCAGTAGAGGAACGCAAGATTGTGCGCGGTGACAAGAATGTCCGGGTTGTCCGGACCGGCAAGGCGCGTTTCTGTTTCGTAGACATGCTCGTAATGCGGCAGTGCTTCGTCATACCGTTCGAGTGCTTCCAGACTTGTCGCTAGGTTGTGCTCGGCAATGAGCGTCGAGGGATGATCCGGCCCATCGGTCTTGAGCCGCCCTGCAAAGGCCATGCGATACGCCTTCTCAGCACCGGCGTTGTCTTCAAGCTCCTGGGCGTACATGCCTCGATTCATGAGCCCGATCAGGACCAATCGCTCACCATCGTCGAGCACGCCCTGTCGATCGTTCTCGAACCGATCAAGGAGCTCACCCATCCGCTCGTACTGGCCCATCTGGTACGCGAGCTGGATCACCGAGAGCAGCGAGCCCAGCGTCACAGGATCCTTCGGGCCAAGCTCGGCGGTGTTGCGTTCGAGGAGCCCCTCGAGCACGTCCGTTGCGATCTCGTACTGCCCCGCGTCGCGCATGAACATCCCAAGATCGTTCTCGGCAAGGCGAGTCAGCTCGTGACGCTCGCCGAGTGACTCTTTGAACAGGTCGACAGCCTGCATGATCAGCGGCGCAGCCTGTTCATAGTCGCCGAGTGCGTAGTAGACATTACCCATGTTGTTCGAGATCGCCGCGAGTGTTGCGGGCTGATCCGGGAACTTATCTTTCAGGCTTGCCGATGCGGTGTCGAGCGCTTCGCGCACCGTTACATCGTGTCCCTGCATGCTCGGTGCTACGGCGGCAAACACGTCATTATTGAAGAAGTTCATCACTTCGTTTGCGATCGAGGTCTGTCGCTCGGCCTCGATGAGCCGTTTTTCGGCGAGCTTGGTCTGGTGCATCGCCTTGTTCAAACCAATTGATGTCCCGACGACGGCGGCAACAACGGCCAGCACGAGCCCGGTCGAAACACCGACAAGGACTTTGTTCCGCTTGGCAAAGCGACTCATCTGATAGATCGCGCTCGGCGGTCGGGCCGAGATCGTTTCGCCCGCGAGGTAGCGGCGGACATCGTCTGCAAGGGCGGCCGCGGTTTGGTACCGCTGTTCTTTTTCTTTCGCGAGTGCCTTTGCGGCGATAGTCTCGATGTCGCCACGGAGCCGTGTGTCGTAGGTCGAGAGCTTCGGCACCGACTTATTCCGGATCGTCTCCGCCGCCTCAACGAGTCCGAGCCCTTCAATACTGCTCGGGAGCTTTGAGGACATGAGCTCATAGAAAACCACACCGAGGCCGTAGACATCGGAACGGGTGTCAATTTGGTTTGACTTCCCTGAGACCTGCTCGGGGCTCATGTAGGCCATCGTCCCAACGAGCTGCCCTGGCTCTGTCGCGAGTGTTTCGGCCATGCCCGGTCCGGATTCGACCGTGCGGGCTACACCGAAATCGAGCACCTTTGGAGAGTCGCCATCCGTAACGATAATGTTGGCGGGCTTGATATCGCGGTGAACAACACCCTGCGAGTGCGCGTGCTGGATCGCGTCGCAGATTTCCGCGAAGAGTGTGAGTTTCTCTCGAATCGTCGAGCCGGACTTGCGTGCCCACATGCTCAGCGGCACACCTCGAACGAGTTCCATCGCAAAGAAGGGCCGCGGGCCGGAGGGTGTCTCGACAAGCCCCGCCTCGTAGATGTGTGCGATGTTGGGATGCTGGAGTCTGCCAAGAGCTTCGGCCTCGAACTCAAATCGACGGATCAGTTCTGGTGTTGCCAGGCCCGGCCTGAGCAGCTTGAGTGCGACCGTCCGCTGTGGACTCTGCTGCTGAGCCTCGTAGACGATGCCCATGCCGCCTTGGCCAAGCGTGCGGATGATCTTGTAGTTCCCGATTGCATCGGGTGTCTCAACCGAACCCGCCAGGACCGTTGCGATACTCTGGTGGAAGGACTCCGGAGTAATCCCGACGGCACTCATCTCAGCGTGAAGCAGCGCAAGCACTTCGCTTCGCAGCTGTTCGTCGCCCGGAGCCAGTTCGATCAGTTTCGCGGCCTGCTCGCTTTGCGGCAGATCGCAGACAGCCTGAAAGAGCCGATCGAGTTCCCGGAATCGATCGGCATCAGTCACCGTCGGCCTCCCCCGTTTCGCCTGCAAGTTCGCGGGCCAGCCATGAGCGTGCCATCCGCCATTCCCGCGATGCGGTCGCACGAGAGATCCCAATCAGCTCCGCGGCTTCGGTTTCGTCAAGACCTCCGAAGAATCGAAGCTCGATGAGCCGCGCCTTACGGGGGTCCAATTCTGCTAATCTGTTCAGCGCCGCGTCCATGGCTTCGATATCGATTTGCTCCGTCCCCGAGTCCTGCCCTGAGATCCTGGACTCTTGTAGCTCAACGCGACGAAGTCCGCCGCCGCGCTTCACACGGTTGCGTGCTCGTGCGTGATCAACGAGCACCCGGCGCATGACCGTGGCTGCCAGACCGAGGAACGCGGCCCGGTCAGACTGATCGATACTCCGCTGATCGATGAGCCGGACATAGGCCTCATGGACGAGTGCTGTCGGTTGAAGCGTGTGGCCCGCTCGTTCCGAAACAAGCAGCGAGCCCGCAAGGGCTTTGAGCTGGTCGTAGACGATGGGTGTCAGTTGATCGGCAGCTCGTTCATCGCCGGCGGCGATGACCTTCAGGAGTGTGGTCGCTGTGTGCTGAAGCTCGGACGGCAAAGCAGACCCCTCTTGGGTTTCAGCGACATTCCCGTATTGCGCTTGTGGCCAGAGTACACTGAAATCACAACCGACAGGCCCAAAGCCTGGCGTTTCTGGTTTGCTGCGGCTTCAGATTCCCGAGAGAGCGGTGTTATCACACCGAGGCGCGGCGCAGATCCGTCATGGCCGGGTCTGTCGACGGTCGAATGGTATGGATCGGATCCAAGGATGGCGGTTCATTTCGGACAGCTGCCTCAGCTGACTGGGCCTTCCTGTACGCACCGAAAAGGACACCGTACCAGACCACAACCCCGAACATTTCAAGGCATTCTTCGACGGCGGTGCCTGCAACGTACCGCATATTCTGCTTTCCAGTCCGATCATGCGGCTTGCCCGTATCGACACCGCTATCTGCGAGATGCGTGGCAGCGACCTCCGATTTCATTCGGTAGACGCCGTTGAATGTTTCAACTCCGACGGCCCCGGAAAGAAACACTCCCGCACCAAGGATGAGCCCCACAACAACCTGCGGCGAAGCCCGCCAGAGCTTCCAGAAAATAACCGAAGCCGGTATCGCCGCAAGTGGGAGCCAGAGCAGAATCCATCGTGCGTGCTCGAATGTGCCGCCAATCGAAACGAGCCCACCGATACGCTCGTGCAGCCTGCATGCCTCGTCCATCGAGAGAAAGACGAATCCCAATGCCAGCAATCGCCAAGCGAGCCGCTGCGTGGGTTGGTCGCTTATTCGGAGCGACCCAATGCACCACGTGAGCAGACCGAGCCCTGCGAGCGTGAGCGCCGACCACCAAGTTGCGATGCTGTCCTCTTCGTCGACACTGAATATCGCCTGGAGTTTCTGCGCATGCGGGAAGTCTCGAAGCGCGAGCACATTGGCCGCAAAGCTGAATACGGTCAGAATGCCGACACCTGCCGCCAGCAACAGTGCCACTTTCAATGGCTTGATGCGGGCACGCTCTCCCGATACGGGGGGGCTGACGCGATGCTTGAACTGCAAGATCTGCATATTCACACACCCTAAACAAATGACTCGGTTTTTTCTAGGGGAGACACCCGGGAAATATCGGATTCTCAGGGTCATAAACTGAAGGGAGGGGGATCAAGGGGCGTCAGGCCGTGCCCGATCGCGACACGGCTATCGAAGACAAAGCAGCCACCCTTCCAGCGGGAAACCGACGGATCAACGTCCCGTAGATACCCCAGAATCCCACCTCGAAGATGGTAAACATCTCGAAATCCGAGCGAGACCAGATAGGATGTGGCCTTTTCACACCGAATCCCGCCCGTACAGAACATCGCGATCGGCTTGGAGTGCCAGGAAGCTCGTGACCGCTCAACAAAGTCCGGGAACTCGCGGAAACTCACCGTCCTGGGGTTGATCGCTGCCGACCCGTCGCGCGAGATGAAGGTGCCCATCTCAACCTCGAAATCGTTTCGGGTGTCAATCACAATGACGTCGGGGTCATCGATGAGCTTGTTCCAATCGCTGGGGTCGACATACTGCCCAACGATCTCGGTCGGGCGGGTGCCGGGTACTCCCATTGTCACGATCTCACGTCGAACCTTCACGACGGTTCGTTCAAACGGCATAGCGTCGCAGTACGAAAGCGATGGCGTAATGACACCGAGTTTGCCGGCAAAGAAATGGCCCCCGAGGTCACGAATCATGCGATCAATAGCGGGAGTGGGCCCGGCGATTGTGCCATTGATGCCTTCCTCGGCCAGAATCAACGTGCCGCGGATGGCAAGCTCTGCCATTCGGTGTTCGATCGCTTTGGCGGTCGCCCGTAGGTTCGAACGTTCATCTTGCAAGTTGACAAAGCGGTAGAGAGCCGCGACGCAGATCGCTTTGTCGGCATGCTCTGGCTTCGCCATACCACTAGCGTAGTCCCATGCGCAACCGACGCACGTATCGTGTATACAGAAGTCCGGTACCAGCGGATCTGATCTGCCAAAACTGGCGTGTTTTGGGCCCAATAGGCCTCGGGTGACTGGGGTAGTGCAGGCGGGTATAGTCTTCTGTCGATATCTGGCGCAGGAGGCTGCAGATCGTACCTGTCGATCACATCCGGTTTCACCCGAGTTTGAGCGATTCAACTCGTCAGCAGATCACTCGTTGTCTCGGTGATTGCGTTGAGACCGGTGCCGACCCACGCATCGTTTCAGAGTCGTTCAGAGAGTTCGAGTTCGATCCACAGATCATCCAGCGGTGTGGTCAGTTCGATAACGGTACCTACAACCGTGTAGAGATCGCTTCCTGTGATGCATGGGTGCTGCTCGCGTTGTTCTGGGAAGACACTCAGACCAGCATCCACGACCACGACCAAAGCGAGTGTGGATTCCGGATCATCGCGGGTGAAATCGAGGAAACCCGCTACACCGAACTCTCCACTGGCAAAGTCCGTGAGGTCGCCAGGCGTGTGCTGACTCCCGGAATGCAAGTTTCGAGCCACTACGACGCGATTCACCGCCTCGCGACCCATCCTGGTCAGCAGGCGATCACGCTTCATGCGTACAGCCCTCGGTTGGACTTTCACGATATGAATGTCTTCGAACTGGCTGATTAAATCGGACCAAACAAGACTTCATCGACCGAACTTCCCAAGTACATTGTGCGCATGAACTGGGTTAGACACACGGTGTTCACTGTCCTCCCACTCGGATTGATAGGATGCGCCGGGCCGTTCTCAGCTGTGAGCGAGCCAAAGCCGTACGGCCCAACACCAACGCCAGCTCAGCTTGCCTGGCATGACCGCGAGTTCTACGCGTTCCTTCATTTCACGACGAACACATTCACGGATCGCGAATGGGGCTACGGCGACGAAGCTCCGAGCGTCTTTCATCCGACCGAATTCAATGCCGATCAAATCGTGTCAGTGCTTCAGGACGCCAGTGCAACAGCCGTGATTCTAACTTGCAAGCACCACGACGGTTTCTGTTTGTGGGATTCGGCCTACACCACGCATGATGTTGCATCGAGCGATTGGATGGATGGACAAGGCGATGTCGTTCGAGCGATCTCAGACGCCTGCGCCCTGCACGGAATGGGGTTCGGGGTCTACCTTTCGCCTTGGGATCGCAACCATCCTGGCTATGGCACGCCCGAGTACGTCGATTACTTTCGCAACCAACTTCGTGAGCTCCTCACGAATTACGGCCCGATCTACGAAGTTTGGTTCGATGGCGCCAACGGCGGTGACGGCTACTACGGCGGCGCCCGCGAAACGCGATTGATCGATCGCGAAAGCTACTACAACTGGGAAGAGACATTCGCTCTCGTTCGCGAACTCCAGCCCGGTGCTGTCATCTTCAGTGACATCGGTCCGGACATTCGCTGGATCGGAAATGAATCGGGATATGCAGCAGACCCATGCTGGGCGACGTACGACCCGAAGCCATTGAAACCCGGCGGTACACCCGCACCCGGCGCAACGAAGTACCAAGAAGCCGAGACGGGGCACCGTGACGGCTCGCGTTGGATGCCCGCCGAAGCGGACGTTTCCATCCGCCCAGGGTGGTTTTATCATGAAAGCGAGAGCGGCCGAGTTCGTTCACCCGAAGAGCTCTTCGCGCTGTATATGAATAGCGTCGGCCGAGGCGCGTCACTCCTGCTCAATGTGCCGCCGGATCGAAGGGGGATGATCCACCACGAAGACGAGGCATCGCTCGTTGAATTTGGAAATCTGCTGCGTGCGTGCTTCGAGACAGACCTTGCCGTAAACGCGACGGCCAAAGCTACGAACACCCGCGGCAACTCCCCTCGATTCGCCGCACAAGGTGCGATCGATAGCGAGCGATCGACCTACTGGGCAACCGATGACGCCGTCACCTCTGCAGCCCTGACACTCGCTTTCTCGGAAACCGTCACGTTCAACATCGTCAGCCTCCGCGAGTACCTCCCGCTTGGCCAGCGTGTGGATGCATGGAACCTCGATGTCTGGGTGGATGACGCCTGGCAAAAGTATGCGACGGGAACCGGAATCGGGTCGCGCAAACTGATCTGGACTGCGCCGGTGACGACAGACCGAATCCGCCTCCGTCTGGACGACATCTCCACATGCCCGGCGATCTCGGAATTTGCCGTGCACCTGGGACCACTGGCGCAAGCCAAGCCCTAACGCCCGTGGGTTGATGGTAAGTGAGAGGGAAGTGGGCGCAACAGGACTCGAACCTGTGACCTCTGCCATGTGACGGCAGCGCTCTAGCCAACTGAGCTATGCGCCCCACTCAATCCGAATCGGGGTGACTGGATTTGAACCAGCGACCTTTTGACCCCCAGTCAAACGCGCTACCAAGCTGCGCTACACCCCGGAATGCCTGAGGGCCATCCTAGACCACTCCTAAGCTCCCGACCAACCGGGCTCGCCCCCTCCCGCTACGCTTGAGCCATGCCCAGCATCCTCATCAGAAAGGGCCGGGTCATCGACCCGGTATCCGGCCGCGACGAAGAAGCCGATCTCCTGATCGAGGAAGGGCGGATCCTCACGATCGGGCGCGATCTCGCTGCCAAGGCCGACGAGACCATCGATGCGACGGGGCTGATCATCTCGCCCGGGCTCATCGACCCCCACGTCCACCTGCGTGAGCCTGGGCAGGAGCACAAAGAAACGATCCTGACCGGCTCCCGGGCTGCGGTCGCTGGCGGCTTTACAACCGTCTGCTGCATGCCCAATACGAGTCCCACGCTCGACTCGCCCGAGATCGTGCGATTCGTCTACGACCAGGCGCGCCGTGCCGAGTGCCGGGTCTTTCCGGTCGCGGCAGGCACAATCGGGCGCAAGGGCGAGAAGATGGCCGAGATCCGTTTGCTCGCGCGGGCCGGGGCGGTTGGCATCTCCGACGACGGCGACGTGATCGCCTCGGCGGGTGTCATGAAATCGGTCCTGACCGCGACCGCTGCCGCGGGTCTGGCCTTCATGCAGCACTGTCAGGAACCGACTCTCACACAGAACGCCGCGATGCACGCGGGCGGAATCTCGACGCGCCTTGGCCTTCCCGGCTGGCCGCGGATCGCCGAGGAGATCATCATCGAGCGCGACGTCCGCCTCGTGGGCGAGACGCACTGCCGATACCACGTTCAGCACCTGTCTTGCGCCGGATCGGTGGACATCGTGGAAGCCGCGCGAGATCGGGGTCTGCCTGTCACCGCCGAGGTTTCGCCCCACCACTTGCTGCTCACCGACGAGGCGTGCCTCGGCTACGACACGAGCGCCAAGATGAACCCGCCCCTGCGCGAGACGAGCGATCTGGAAGCGCTCCGCCGGGGTGTGGCCGAGGGCGTGATCACGGTGCTCGCGACAGACCATGCACCGCACACCGCCGACGAGAAATCGCTCCCCTTCAGCGAGGCCCCCTTCGGGATCATCGGGCTCGAGACCGCCCTTGCCGGGTACGCCCGAGCCCTGATCGAGCCGGGGCACATCGACTGGCCCAGGCTCATCGAACTCCTGACGATCAACCCCGCCCGTCTGTGCAACCTCGACCGCGAGCACGTGGGTGAGAATGGGCTCGGCGAACTCCGCGAGGGAGGCATCGCCGATGTCACGCTCATCGACCCCGTCCGTGAATGGACCGTCAGCGAGTCGGACCTCGCCGGCCAGAGCCGGAACACGCCGTTCCTCGACTGGACCTTCCACGCCCGCCCGGTCATGACCATCGTCGGCGGCGTTGTGCGGATGTCACGGATCGAAGTCGGCGTCTAAGACGCGTTCTATCTCCCGATCGATCCGGTAAAGACAAACCACCCAAAGCCCGTGAAGAACGCCCACCAGCCGTAGAGCGCGTGTTCGATCGTGGCCGCGAGCGTGCTCTTGGTGCGCTGGTACGTGATCGCAAAGAGCACGCCCCCGGGCAGCGTGAGCGCCAAGGCCTCCGGGCTCCAGAATGGGGCGTGGAGCCACATGAACGCGATCGCGTTCACCGTGACGAGCCAGGTCGTCGGCATGAGCCCGCTGTAGCGATGAAAGAAGAACGCCCGGTGCGTGATCTCCTGCGGGTACGCGCTCGCCCACGGGTATCCGATCGCGATCAGGAGCAGGATCCACGGGCGTTCACGGGGCAGGCGCAGGAAGGCGGAGAGCTGCTCGCCCTCGGAGCCCGCGAATCGGAACACACTCGTGTACCTTTCGAGCACAAACCCGAGCACAAGCAGCGCGAGCCCGAGCGCCACGAAGTTCATCAGCACGCGTCGTAGTTCGGGCCTTGTCTCTCTCCAGCCCCAGAGGCGACGGTTGTCGAAGGACTTGTCGAAGACGAGCGTCAGAGCCGCGATCAGACCGATCGTGATGAGGACCGGAAAGAGGAAGCGGATCCCGCCCTGCGCGAAGTGATAGAAACTCTCGATGCCAAGCCAATGAGTCAGCGGCCGGACTCGCTCGGCGGGGTCCGTCACCAGGGCCACGAGCCCGGGGAGGACGAAGAAGATCCCGAGCATCTCGACCCATCGCAGGAGTCGATTGGGCTTCCTAGATATCGGATCCGCCTGCGTCATCGGGGCATCGTACGGAGCGTCCGAATAGCTCCGCCTGGATGGGGTTGGGCGAAACACGATGTATACTCGGCCACTCGTGGGAGCCGTTGCCGCCGAAATCGAGCCGTCAAGCCGCACGTCGAACCGTGTGCGGTACTTTCTGCTTTGGCTTGGTCTGTTCTACACAACGTGGCTGATTATTTTGATAGTGGGCAGCCACTTTGAGGTGTTCCGGGATCACTGGGCGATTGGTGTAGCGATGGCGCTCGGGTCGTACTTCGCGGGCTCGACGCCGATGGGCGGCGGGACCGTGGGCTTCCCGGTCCTCGTTCTGGCTTTCGATGAGCCGGCCTCGATGGGGCGTGACTTCTCGCTGGCAATCCAGTCCATTGGGATGACCTCGGCGAGCATCCTGATCTTCTGCACGCGCCAGTCCCTCGAATGGCGCATGTTGCGGTGGGCGCTCGTAGGGGCCACGCTCGGTGTACCGCTTGGCCTGATGTTCATCGCGCTGATCGTCCCGGAGCTGTACGCCAAGCTCACGTTCGCCACCCTGTGGGCCTCGTTCGGGATGCTGCACTTTGCCAAGGTTGGCGAGATCTCTCGCATGTCCGGACTCACCAACATGTCCGAGCGATTCGACGCGATCAGCGGCCTCCTCGTGGGTCTCTTCGCCGGAGCGTTCGTCGTCTCGACCACGGGCGTCGGGATCGACATGCTCATCTACATCGTGCTCGTGCTCATGTGCCGGGCCGATCTGCGGATCGCCATCCCGACCTCCGTCGTGCTGATGGCGTACGCCTCGGTCGTTGGCATCGCCACGCAATTCTCGCTCGCGCACCTCATGCCCGAACGGTATGCGCTGTCACCCGGGCTGCTCGCCAACTGGCTCGTCGCGGCCCCGATCGTGGCACTGGGCGCCCCGTTCGGCGTCGTGGCTTGCAAGGTCATCCCTCGCAAGGTGACGCTGCTGATCGTCTCGGGTTTATGCCTCGTCCAGTTTGCATGGACGCTCTATCACGAGCGAGCATCTCTCAACGCGAGCATCGTCGCGGGTGTGGTGATCGCGCTCTTGCTGCTCAATCTGGTGTTCATGCTGATGTACGACGCGGGGCGACGGATGGCCGGCACCCAACACGGCTAATCCTTCAGGCTGAAGTCATGACGAGCGACGGCGTCTCGAGTACACCAAACACATACTTGGCAGCAGCAAACCGGCTCCCGGCGAAGGGATAAAGAGCACAAACCCCGTGAACGCTCCTTGAGGATTCAGTGCGCGGCCGGCGATGACTTGGCCATTTGGCGAGATTGATTCAATACTGTTGAGTTGCCATCCCGGGAGAGCGACTCCGAAATCATCGGCAAGTATGTCGTCTAATCGTCGCCACCCAGCTGATTCCGTCCAGATTGTGGCCCAGTATCGAGAATCGTAAAATTCATTGCCAACAATGACACTGCCGTCATCGCTGACATCATTTGCTGTATAGCTGCCAAGCGATACATATCCAGATTCTTCTGTCCATCGGAAAGCTTCTGGGCCCGCACCATTACCGACGATCACAGAGCCGTCGAATGAAATTCCCGTTGGACGAGGTAGATCAATCCCGACACCACCCAGAGGAACAAGCCCACTGTCCTCGGTCCATCGAAATGCTTGCCCGCTCCCAGTGTCGTAACCCGCCACCACTGCACCGTCGCCACTTATCACGGTTGCGCGAGATCGGTGCCATATCTCGTTCAATACACCTAATCCGACCGCTCCCGTCGATTCTGTCCAGCGAAACGCTTCATAGCCTCCTAAATCCGCCGGGACATCCTGATCGCCGACGATGACACTCCCGTCATGCGACACCGCCCTGGCCACTGCGTCATCTAGGCCGTTTGGAAGTGCACTCAACAACTGCATACCGCCGCTCGCTGTCCAGCGGAACGCATGCTCACCGCTGAGCCCGACAACGACACGACCATCAGCCGAAATTGCATTTGCTTGAGAAAACACAGTTCCGGGAAGAATTCCCAAGCCAGTCATGCCGGACGACGGGGTCCAGATGTACGCTTCCCACTCGTTATTTGTTGCTAGCGAATACCCGATTGCGACCCCAGAATCCGTCACGTCGAACGCAAAGCTGCGAACTTCTCCTCCTGGCAAATCTCCGACTGGATAAAAGACCTGGCTGAGTGTACTCCCAGCGGGTATGTGAAGTACAAGTACAGTCCATAGTGTCGATCGCTTCATTTCGTACTCCGACATACAATGGGGTATTCGCTCGTCTGGCATGAGACTAGTGCTGGGTGCTGGTCGCCACAAGGGTTCATAGCTCATTTTCACGCGAGACACAGTCATTTCGCAGACCGTTCTGCTTCCAGATATCGTTCTGCTTCTTCTTGGAGAGTTTGCCCACGATGAGCCTGTGGCTCTTGGTGAGCAGATCCTTGAGTTCGGCGAAGTCGTGGTTGTCCACGTCTTCGAACGACACCCAGCCGTAGCGTCCGACGTGCGAAGCCGGCGCGATGCCTTCGTACTCGCAGAGACGGTCGAAGTCGTCCTCATCGCACTTGAACCGCACCGCCCTGCTGTCGTCCTCAACGTCGAAGATGGCGAACATCTTGGCGGCCACGCTGAAGACGAGGTGGTCGGCCCACTTGATGTCCTCGGTCGCCCCCGGGAGCTTCCTGCAGTGCTCGATGAGTCTGGACTTGTTCGCCCGCTTTGCCATTCGCCGAGCTTACTTCCCCCGTACACCGTTTCCACGCGCAAGAACCGACAGCACGTCTGCTGATGGCGGTGTTTTCCACGGATTTCATGCCAAACCATCCCTCTATCCCACCGGTTCGCTTCACAGCCGCTAGACTCACCCCACAACCCAGCCCAAGGAGAAACACGTCATGGAGGACGTTGTCAGCCCCGCCTCTGTCCGCATGCGGCCCCAGGCCCATGCCTTCGCCAGGCCGAACCTTTCCAGATCGCGTTGGACGCCCCTCGTCGAGCTCGCCGGACTTGATGCGGGCTGCTGCCGCGTGCTGGGCAAGCTCGAGAACATGAACCCGACGGGTTCGGTCAAGGACCGCGTCGCCCCAGAGCTGATCGCCGACGCCGAGCGGGCCGGTAAGCTCCGCCCGGGCATGACGATCGTCGAGGCCAGCTCGGGCAACGCCACGATCGCGCTCGGCTCGATCTGCCGGGACAAGGGCTACAAGGTGCTCGCTTACGTCCCCGCTTCGATGAGCGAGGAGAAGAAGCGTCTGCACCGGGCGCTCGGCGTCGAGATGCGGTTCTTCAGCCCCGATCCGGAGCGGCCCTTCACGAATATCCGCAGAGATGCCGCCATCGAACTCGCCAAGAGCGACCCTGAGCACTACGTCACGCTCGATCAGTTCTCCGCCCCCGCCAACGTCAACGCCCACCGCAAGTACACCGGCGTCGAGATCTGGGAGCAGCTTGCCGACCTCGGCGGCACGATCGACCGCCTGTTCGTCGGTGCCGGCACGGGCGGGGCCCTCTGCGGCCTCGGCGCGGCCCTCCGCCACGCGGACCGCAACCCCGACATGGGCATCACGATGGTCGACCCCGAGGGTTCGGTCCTGGCCGCGATCGTCCGGGGCGAGCAGCCCAGCGCCGACCAGATGAAGGCCCCCGACGGCCTCGGCGAGCGGTTCGTGCCCAAGAACCTCGATCTGTCGATGGTCGACGACGCCGCCGTCGTGGCCCGGCAGGACGCGGTTGATTGCTGCGCCGACCTCGTAGCTGCGACCGGCATCCTGGGCGGGCCCTGCACGGGCTACACGCTCCGGGCGGCCCTCGACTGGTGCAAGCAGCAGACCACACCCAAGACGGCTCTCGTGCTCGTCTGCGACCGGGGTGAGAACTACCTCTCCGACCCGATGTTCGCTGAGGCTATCGACCGGGCTCACGAGCGTGCAAACGCCCGCCCGGCCCACGCGGCACTCGCGGCGGGCTGAACCCGATAGGCTTGGGCATGCTTGCCAAGTCCATTATCGACGCCCACGAGGCCCTCGCCGAGTTCATCGCCGACCGCTCCAACCTCGAGCGGCTGGATGTCGTCTCCTCCGAACTCGCGGGCGTCCTGCACTCGGGCGGCAAGATCCTCGCCATCGGAAACGGCGGCTCGATGTGCGACGCCATGCATTTCTGCGAGGAACTCACGGGTCGGTTCCGGGACGACCGCGCCCCGATGGCGGCTCTCGCCTGCTCCGACCCGGGCCACCTCACCTGCGTCGCCAACGACTACGGCTACGACGAGGTCTTCGCCCGCTGGGTCCGCGGGCTGGGGCGCAAGGGCGACGCGCTCGTCGCGATCTCGACGAGCGGGAACTCCGCCAACGTCATCAAGGCGGTCGTAGCCGCGAGAGAAGTCGGACTGAAGGTCGTGCTCTTTCTCGGCAAGGGCGGCGGCAAGCTCGCCGGCACGGGCGACCACCAATGGATCGCCCCGGGCGAGACCGCCGATCGGATCCAAGAGATCCACATGCTGGTGCTGCACACGCTGATCGAGGGGATTGAGCGATTCATTCACGGAGGTTAAGCCATACTCTCCCGTCTACCCATACTGCTTTGGATACTGCTCCTGGTATGCCCCGCTCTCGCACAGCAACAAGAAGCTACAGATCAACCTGATGATCAGGATCGGTCGAACCCACTCAGCGCTGAGTTTGTTCAGATGCTGGATCGATCGATCTTGTGCGCACTTGGGTATGACGAGCACGGTGAAAAGATAACGGCATCCTTTGGAGTATTGGTCGACAAACAAACGGCTCTTGTGGCTCTTGCGCCACTCCTTGGGTGCAACGAGATTCGTGTTCACAACTTCAACGACGATGCCAAAGTAGCAGACGGCTTTGTCGGACTGGACGTCTCAAGCGGGCTTGCTTTGCTACGCGTGCCCGAATTTGGGGCCAAGCCATACAGCGGACCTATCGAAGCACTCCCGCCTGAACTGCCCGAAACGCTGGTGGGCGTACTCGTTGCCGACCAGGTAGCCGTCGGAGCTCCTGGTATCGGGTTTGAAGCATTCACGACGAAGGGGCTGATCGAATGCTACGACTATAATCCATTGATCCTGCTGCATAAAAGGCCGCAGACGATATTCGCCGGATCGGTCATTCTCGGATCTCCGAACTCGATCATCGGAATCGTCACCACGCCGATCAATCCGTACACCGTCGGTATATCCGCGATCGCTGACTACAAGTCGATGGTTAGATGGGACAAGCCGGTTCAGGGTGACCGGCTTCAAGAATACGCCGAAGGCAATATCGCCAAAGCTATGTTGCTGACTTATCAAGCTCAGAACCTATCGCATAATGACCAACCCAAAGCCCAGGAGCTCATAGAACGTGCGGCCGAACTCGATCCCGCAAACCCAATGATCTGGTACTTACAAGGAGAGTACCTAAGCAGCCAAGAAAAGTATCAAGCAGCGATCCTCGCATATTTGAAAGCCGTCGAGCTTGGCGCCAATTGGGGCAACCTGTGGTACGCCCTTGGCTACTCACAGTTCAAGCAAGGCGATATCCAAGCGGCTACAGCGAGCCTCGAATTCGCGATTGAGCACGACATCTACCATCCCGCCGCTCTCGGCTTACTGGCAATGCTCAGATATTCCGATTCACGTTTCAACGCCGGGTTCGACCTAGCACTCAGGGCTAGTGCCATAGAAAATGACAATCTCACCCACATTCTCACGCTTCGTAAGTGCAACGAGCGGATCGAACGCTGGGGCGAGATGATGCCATACTGGTACCGCTACATGCGATCCACAAACTCGCGCGATGTGGATCTCTGGCGAGATTACATCTCTGGCTTCATGGGTGCCTTCGAGTACCGCGTCATGACACGCGAGGCCGAGCGAGGTCTCGAACTCATCGGTGAGCAGGACTTCCTGCTCGCGGCGATCGCTTGGCGACGTCTTCTGGATCAACAGTTCGACGATGCAATTGATCTTGCGACAAGGGCACTCGAAATCAATCCGGAAAACAGGCTGGCCGACAATGTCCTCAATAACGCGCGCGACCCAATCATCCTCGGGGAGGATGGGGAGGACTAGCACTCCCGCCTCGAGTTCTCGTATTCAATACCCCAGCATTCACTCCTCTCCCTGCGTTCAGAACCCGGGCGGGAAAGAACGAGGCTCCGGGACGATGCCGAACGCTGGCAGCTTGCACTCGTGCAGACCATGCGCGCGAGGCAGTACGAGGCATTCTCAAAGATGGCCGCCGATGCAGAACAGCGGCTCGGCGAGGCGGACGCCATCCTTGGCGCCATCGCGTTGAGGACTCTGATGGATGACCGAGACGAAGAAGCAGCCCTCGCCCTGGCCAACCGAGCGCTCAGGATCGATCCGGAGGATTACCTGGCCCTCAGTGTCCAGTACACCCTCAACGCTCGGCGTGAGCAGGAGTCGGCACCGCCTCCCTAATGCGCTGCACACATATCGTACTGAACCGCCGAGGATGTCGGACATCAAGCAAGATAATTAGGCCGGCGAACGGCGTCTACGCAGCAACTGCAGGCCTACGAGACCGGCGACGGCACACGTTCCGCTCGTTGGGATCGGATTCACTTCGATTTGAAATGGAACCGTTCCGGGTGATCCATTTGCGTTTTGATACAGGAAGAGAATCCCAAACGGGAAAGTAGGCGTTCCGACGTAGGAGCCGCTGTTCTGGCCGACCAGTTCGAAGTCGGACACGGAGTCGGCGTTGAACGAAACCAGGAAGAGCGGGTTGCTTGAATCGGGGCCATCGGCGTTCCGCAACGGGCCGCCGGGGTTGATCCCTTCGAACTCGATCGACGTCGGGCTCAGCATGATCTCAGGTGGACCAAAGAAGTCTGAATCGAAAGCGGTGTTGTACGAGAAGTTCGAGAGGTTCGATCCCTCCAGAAGGAAGTGCAGATCCCAGATCGCGGCATCGATGACACTCTGGGGATTCTGCAGTTCGCCGTACACTTCCCATGAGCCCTGGCTCACCTCATTGACGGAAATCACAAGCTGCTCTTGAAGCTGTCCTTGCCCGGAAACGGGCGCAGCGATAGCAGAAAGGGCACACAGAGCGCAAGCCTCGTATCTCATTTCTTGAACTCCCTTCATTCCCATGGATCACCCCCTGGCGGGGATGAGTGGCAGATTTACGCGGCACGGCCTCACGGGTTCGGGATGTAGCGATAATTGTTCGTATACAATGCCTCAGCATTCACCCCCTCCCCCCGGCGCTCAGAACCCCGGCGGGGAAGAACGAGGCTCCGGGAAGATGCCGTATTACACCAAGCTCGGAAAGCTGCCCAAGAAGCGTCACGTCCAGTTCCGCAGGCCCGACGGCGCCCTCTACTCCGAAGAACTCTTCGGCACCGAAGGCTTCGTCGGCCCCACCAGCACCCTCTACCACATCCACCCGCCGACCCAGGTCTCGGGCTGGACCGCCCTGTATTCCACCAAGCCCGAGTACGTCGAGATGGACGTGATGCGCATGCGCCACACGCAGACGCAGCACGTCAAGCCCAAGGGCGACCCCGTCACCGGGCGTGTCGTGCTCTTTGGCAACGCCGACGTCGAGATGGGCGTGTGCAATCCCGCCGACCCGATGAAGTACCACTTCAAGAACGGGCAGGGCGACGAGTGCCTGTTCGTCCACTTCGGCTCGGGCACGCTCTACTCCATGTTCGGCACGCTCAAGTTCGGCAAGAAGGACTACATCGTCATCCCCAAGGGCACCATCTACCAGATGGTCTTCGACGAGCGACCGGACGACGGCTCCGACAACGAGGAGTTCGGCGGCTACACCAAAGCTGACATGCCCTTCGGCAAGTTCATCTCCTTCGAGACGGTCAACTCAAGCCACATCCTCCCGCCGCCGGGGTATCTCTCGAAGAAAACAAGCCAGTTCCTCGAGCACGCCCCCTACTGCGAGCGTGATCTCATCATCCCATTCGAGGACGAAGCTCACCCGCTCTGCTACGACGAGCTCGGCGAGTTCGAGGTCCGCATCAAGGCCCGCGACCGCGTGCACAACTACATCTACGGCTACCACCCGCTCGACGTCGTCGGGTGGGACGGGTGCTACTACCCGTACACCTTCAACATCGACGAGTTCGCACCGATCGTCGGCAAGCTGCACATGCCGCCGCCGATCCATCAGACGTTCGAGGGTCACAATTTCGTGATCTGCTCGTTCTGCCCGCGGATGCTCGACTTCCATCCCGAGGCGATCCCGGTGCCGTACAACCACTCGAACATCGACTCGGACGAGATCCTGTACTACGTCGAGGGCAACTACAAGGCCCGCAAGGGCATCACCTCCGGCTCGATCAGCGTTCACCCGCAAGGCATCCCGCACGGCCCGCACCCGGGCACCGTCGAGGCGAGCCTGGGTAAGACGTACACGGACGAGCTGGCCGTCATGTGCGACACGTTCCGGCCCATGTTCCCGACGAAGGCCGCCCTTGAGATGGACGACCCGAAGTACCCCGAGAGCTGGCGCGCCGACCACCACGCCCCGCTCCAGAACGGCAGGCCCAAGCCGGCCGAGGCACCGGTGAACACCTGGGACTGATCCACACGAGCCCCTCGCGCAAGCGAGGGGACATCATGAACTAGTACACCACCCCGCGAGATGCGGGGTGTTTTATTGATACGCTGCCCACGCATGCAAACCGAATCACAATCTGCGCTCGAGTTGCCGTCAGGCATTGAACGTTTCGAGTTCAATCGAGAAATCTCACTCAAGCCACGCCAGATTGTCCACGTCGCTATCGTGATAGGAGGCATCACTCTCTATATTGCCGTTCGCGAACTTCTACGTGGCACATCGTTGATGATGACGTTCGGGATGTTGTCCACGATGTACTGCTTTCTTGGTGTCGTGTTATTCTTCGTCGTTCGTCGTATTGCGAGTTCCGCGGTTTCTCTGGACTGGGACAACCAATTCATCGTGCTTGAGAACTGCTACCAACCAAAGAAATTTCTGTCTGTCTCCGCGGTGAAGCAAGCTCGACTGCCAATGTCGGATGTGATCCGAGCCGACGAGACGAAGGTGAGTGGACTCAGATGTCTTGAGATACACTTCAAAGGTGGCTCGGCACACCTATCAGAGAATTATCAGCATTATTCTCTGCTAAGAGACCGCTTCGACCAGCTTGCGATCGCAAACAACCACCCCCAGCTCCACGTTACAATGGCCGAACTCAAGCAACGTGAGTTCGCCATAGCCGTAGCCATCGGACTATCACTCTTACTTGGGCTCATTGCGGCCTGTGTCTGGTTTGTCACGAGCTGAGCCGTACTTCATCGTTGCCGCGCCTCACGCCCCCATCCGCGATATGCTCCCCCCGCACGGATGCACACACGAACCCGATCCATCCCGGCTCTCCTGCTCGCCAGCGGCCTTGCGGCCTCGGCCCTTGCGCAGAACGACCGGTTCGCCGACATCCAGCTCCCCATCGAACCCGTCGCGGGCGAGATCGCCCTTTCGGGGCTCCGGGCGTGGACGTGGACGGACGACTCCGGGCCGGTCCCGGTGCACCGGGTGGTGCTAGACGACGACGTTCGGGTTTACCTGGCCGGGTACGAGATGGCCGCCGAGACCGCGGTCCTGTGGCTCAGCCCCCGCCCGGAACTGGGCCCCGATGTGGTGCAGGTCTTTGCCCATCTGACCGACGTCTCGACGCCCGAGGCCGACGCCACGATCGCCCTGGCTTCGGATGTCCTGAGCATCCAGGGGGTGATACGCCTGACGATGCCCGTGGATCTGGCTGCCGACGAGATCGAGCCGGGACCCATCGACCTGCCTTCGACCCTCGTGGCCGAGGTGGCGCTGTCCGGGTTCCTCGACACGGTCGAGACGAGCCCGATCATCGCACCGACCCCGCTCGACCAGCTCGCCGAGGACCGCCCGGGCACGCCGATTCGCCGGATCGCCCCGGAGCTCGACTTCACCGACGCCCTCCCGCGAGCCTCTGCGGGAAGCCCGATCATGACGGCCCGTGGCATCGTGAGCCTCGCTGCGGGCCGGGTGATCCGGACGATCGCCGACGAAGAGCAGGCCGTGGTGCTCGAGGACGGTGTGAACGTCACCTACCGAGAGCCGGGCACGGAGCGCGTGCTTGAGCTCTCGGCTCAGCGGGCGGTGGTCTTCTTCGCAGCCGATGTCGGCCCGAACACGACGAGCGTCCGCGCCTCGAATATCGACGGTATCTACATGGAGGGCGACGTCGTCGCCTCCGACGGCCGGTACAACCTGCGCGGGCCGCGAGTGTTCTACGACGTGCGCAACGACCGGGCGCTCATCCTCGACGCCGTGTTCAGCACGTTCGACACGCGCGTCGGCTTCCCGCTCTACGTCCGGGCCCGCTCGGTGCGACAGCTCTCCGAGGACGAATTCGTCGCCGATCGTGCAAGCGTTTCGAACACCGCATTTGCGCGCCCGAACCTGACGATCGGCGCCCGAAGCGTGACGATCCGCCAGCAGGAGCGCGTCCTCGCCGACGGCTCGGATGATTCGTATCTCGTTGCGGACGCACGGAACATCACGCTCAACGGTGTTGGCGTGCCGATCGGATGGCTGCCGTCGTACGAAGGCAACCCCGAAGAGATCCCGCTCCGCGACATCCGGTTCGTGACGAGTTCACGCTCGGGTGAAGAGATCCGCACACGATGGGATCTGTTCCCGCTGCTCGGCGTCGAGAAGCCCGAGCAGCTCAGCGCCAACCTCTTGCTCGATGCCCTCTTCGAACGCGGCCCGGGTCTGGGCCTGACGTCCGACTGGGCGGGCGAGGACTTCAAGGGCTCGCTGCTGACATACTGGGTTCTCAATGACAACGGCACCGATGTGCTGTCCTCGGGCGCGCGGATCGATCGCGACGGGGAGAACCGCGGCATTTTCCGCGCCGAGCACGTCACCAAGGTCGGCAGCGACTGGACCGTCTTTGCGGAGGCGAGCCACGTCTCCGACGAGAACTTCGTCGACGCCTTCTACGAGAGCCTCGCCAAGACCGGGCGCGAGTTCAAGACGGGTGTGCACGCTCGCAAGCAGACCGAGAACACCTCGTTCACGCTCGACGCGTCGACCAACTTCGACGACTTCACACCCAACGAGTACATCCTTCAAGCCGACGGCTACACCGTGCAACGGTTGCCCGAGGTGACGTACACCGTCGTCGCCACAGACGTCTTCGCCGAGTCGGCTCCGGGCCTGATGCTCTACTCGGGCGAGAGCCGGTTCGGGAACCTCTCGCTGAACTTCACGGACAAGACACCCGCCGAGTACGGTCTGCGCACCAATGCGCGCGCCCAGGAGGCTCTCGGCCTGAACGCGAACCAGAACATCGAGGACGCGCTCAAGGCCGCGGGGTATCCCGATCGGAACGTGCTCCGAGCCGATACGCGCCACGAAATCTCGGCGGATCTGTCAGCGGGCCCCGTCAAGATCCTGCCCTGGGTCGTCGGCCGCGGCACGGTCTACGACACCGACTTCGAGGACTTCGCGGGCGACAGCGACAACAGCGAGCGTCTCTGGGGAGCGGCGGGCCTGACTGTGGCGACCACGATCCAGCGTGTCGCGAGCGACTTCTACAGCCGGGCGCTCGACGTCAATCGCGTGCGCCACCTCGTCCGCCCGAGCGCAACGGTCTTCTACGCCGGAAGCAATGTCGATCAGGACGAACTGCCCGTGTTCGATGAGAACGTTGAATCGCTCGCCGATGGAACGGTCATGCGTCTCGGCCTCGACCAGACCTGGCAGACCAAACGCGGCGGGCCGGGGCGTTGGTACTCGATCGACTGGATCACGCTCGACACCGAGCTGGTCTTCGCCTCCGACGACGCGATCGCGGACGACACGATCGGGCGGTACTTCGAGTCCCGACCCGAGGATTCGCACCTCTCGAACTTCGGCACCATCTCAAGCACAATGCAGGCCACAGAATCACTTACAATTGCTGCCGCAACAAACTACGATTTCGACGATTCCCAGCAAGCGTTTTCGACAGCGGGCGTCGTGCTCGAGCACTCGCCCGTTTTCTCGAGCAGACTCAGCTACCGCTACCTGAACGCCCAGAATTCGACGCTCCTATCGGCCGGCACGGACTATCTCTTCTCCGATAAATACTCACTCAGCACCGACGTCACCTACGACACCGACCTCGGCGACATCCAGAGCGTCCGGGGCGAACTCCTCCGAGACTTCCAGAACGCGGTCTTCGGCGTCAGCTTCACCTACAACAACATCAGCGAGGAAACAAGCTTCGGCGTGCTCTTCCAGCCGCTGGGCCGGGGCAGCGCCGCTCGCGTCGGCGCCTCACCCAGATCAGCCGCGGCTCGCGGGACGGATGGACTGGGGAGCTAGCTCAGCTAGTCCCCGTCATCCTTAAACTGACTCGAATACGCGATCCCGATCATCATCGTGGGCGGCAGGATCATCGCCCCCGCTTCCTGCGCGACCTCATCAAGGTTCCGCAGGTCACCCGCCTCGATCTTGGCCTTGAGATCCTTCGCCGCGTTCTCCCATGCTTTCATGAGGTAGCCCGCGATCATCCACTGCTCTTTCGTACGAGGGCGGTACTTCGTGATGATCGGGAGGTCAAGCGGGAGCGCGATGTACCACTTTCCGTCGACGTCCTCACGCATCATGATGCCAAAGGGTGGCAGCATGGGCTTCTCGTCCCACATGAGCCCGACGTAGCCGTCGGACACGGGGATCGTCGAGAGGCGATCCGTCGCCTGCTCGAATGAGGCGTACGGGTTCGAGAGGAGTTGGCGGAACGCGAGGTTGAACGCATCGCCCGGGTTCGACCGCTGTTGGTTGGGTTTGCGTCGGTTCTGGAAGGCCGACTGCGAGAAGCGGGAGAGGATGTTCGTCGCCTCGCCCCGAGCCGCGGCTTCTTCCGTCTGCTTGCGCAGATCCTCGACCTCCTCGGGGAACGTTTCGCCGATGGTCTTGGCGAGTTCGGCGAGGCTGCCGCACATCTTGCCAAATCGCCGCAGCGCGAGGCGCATGTCCTCGTCCTCGGCGTAGAAGAGCTCGTGAAGTCGGCGGGTGTTGCCGTCCTTGACCATCGCCTCCAGGCTCTCGATGGCGTGCTCGGGCGTGTCCTGCCTGTACTCCTTTGGGCCGCGGCGACACCCCACCACCGTGAATACGGCCGACAGGAGCAGGCACAGGAGCACTCGGGCCATGCCCGATCGTACCGGATCCGGGGGCGTAGGATGAGCCATGCGGATCGAACTCAACGGCAAGGACCATGAAATTGCGGGCGAACCGACCGTCTCCGCTCTGATCACGGAGCTTGGGCTCCAGAACCAAGCGTGTGCCGTAGAGGTTAACAAGAAGCTCGTCCGCAAGGCCGAGCACGCGGAGCATGCGCTGTCCGAGGGCGACCGCGTCGAGATCGTGACTCTCGTTGGAGGAGGCTGAGCCATGTCGACCATCACCCCCGAAACCGATTCAGGCCTGCTCACGCTCGGCTCGCGCACCTTTGACTCGCGCCTCATTGTGGGCACGGGCAAGTACACGACGATGGAACTCATGCGCGACGCTCTCGATGCCTCGGGCTCGCAGGTCGTGACGGTCGCCGTCCGGCGCGAACGCCTCTACAACGAACAGGGTCAGAGCCTGCTCGAGTTCCTCGATCTGTCGCGGTACACGATCCTGCCCAACACTGCCGGGTGTTTCAGTGCAGAGGACGCCGTCCGCGTGGCAAGGCTCGGGCGCGAGCTGCTCGAACAGCTCGGCAACCCCGGCGCGAACTGGGTGAAGCTTGAAGTGCTGGGCGACAAGAAGACGCTCCTGCCCGACCCGGTCGGCACGCTGGAAGCCGTGCGCGAGCTCGTGGCCGACGGGTTCGAGGTGCTCTGCTACACCTCCGACGACCCGATCAGCGCGATGCGCATCAAGGACGCCGGCGCGACGAGCGTCATGCCCGCCGGCAGCCCGATCGGCTCGGGTCAGGGCGTCCTGAACCGCAACAACATCGTGCTCTGCCTCGAACTCCTCAAGCAGAATGACCCGACCTATCCAGTGATCGTCGACGCGGGCGTCGGCTCGGCGAGCGACGTTGCGGTCGCGATGGAACTCGGCGCCGACGGCGTGCTCCTGAACACCGCCGTCGCCCACGCCCGGGACCCCGTCCTGATGGCCAGCGCCATGCGCCACGCCACCACCGCCGGCCGCCAGAGCTACCTCGCCGGCCGCATCGCCAAGAAGCTCTACGCCACCGCCAGCAGCCCGATGGAAGGGGCGATCAGCTATATTCCGGGGGAATGAAGCGGAAGCAGTCAAGATTTCGGGACGATCGTGGAGCGGTTTGCAAGATTGCAACGGACAGTGACTTTCATGAATTGAAGCTGAAATCACAGGACTTTGGGATACCCAAAGTCGGCTACAAAACGTCGGGCATGGGATTTGGACGCAACGAACTTCACTGGACATTCGTATTCTTTGTCCTGGGTTTCATACTCATCCGATTTTCAGGTGCGATCCTCCTTCCCAGGATCGGCATTACCTTTCAACACGCAGATGCGTTCCTCATTGTTCTTGCAATGTGGACCGTCTATCCGCTGCATCGGTACTTCTGGCACCGCTCATACTGCACGAAGATCCGCGAATGCGTGCTAGCGCATTGTATGTGCCCATCATGTCTCTACACGCTGAAAGATATTCGAGTGCAGGACGACCGCTGCACCGTCTGCCCCGAGTGTGGCGCCGCATGGAGACTTCCACCCCAAAACGAAACCGAGCCCCGGGCACAGGCCCAGGGCTCGGGTGAAGGGCATTAGTCCGCTCCGGCGGGAAACGTCGCGGTCTCCTCGGCGGCGTCGAGTGATGCGCTCTTGTTTCGCGCCATCGCCTCGAACACGGCCTTGCCGAACGGCGCGGGGACCTGGCCCAGCCTGCTGCGCCGGATGTCGAGCATCTGGCTCTTGCCGCTGACACGGGTCACCAGAACGAGCGGCACCGCGACGGCCTCAACGCGCAAGATCTCCGGGCCGCGGGGCGGCATGGTGACCACAGTCCGCGTCAGGGGCCCGTCCTCGGGCATGGTGCCGAACAGCGAGCAGCGGTTGATGAACTCGTGTACCCGGCGCAGCTCGACCACGTAGGTGCCCGGCGCGATGTCCTCGGGCGCGACCGCCCGAACGATTAAGATGTCCTTCTCCATGGCTACACCTCCGGCCAACCGGACCGGCACGGAACTGTGCGCGAAACACTCGTGCAACTAAAAGTAAGCAAAAACAACACAATATTGGAGTAGAAGCCCAGCCTGATCAGGCGGGCAATGTGCGGGCGAACCCATCGCGACTCGACCGGAGGCCGTGTTCGCCGCGATTCAGTCTGTCGTCGTACATTGCAGACATGGGGATGCTCCGTGGGGCGAGCATTGCACGCACCGGAGTCTGTGTCAACTCACCGACGCACAGTTTCTTGCATGAATCGGAAAAGAATCTGCAAAGGGCGGAAGGTTCCGCGTGCTTACGCCCGCGGCTCTTTGATCGCCTTCCAGAGCATTGCCAGAGCCGCGGTCGCCGAGCGCTGGCGGATCATCTCCCGGTCACCATTGAAGCGGAACCGCTCGGCACGGACACCACTCGGTGAGGCGAGTCCGATCCAGACGGTGCCGACGGGTTTCTCCGCGGAGCCCCCACCCGGGCCTGCGATGCCTGTCACGCTGATCGCATAGTCCGAACCGCTGCGCTCGCGCCCGCCCGTCGCCATTGCCCGGCAGCATTCCTCGCTCACCGCGCCGTGCTTCTCGAAGACATCGGGATGCACGCCGACCTGGCTCGTCTTCATGGCATTCGTGTAGGTCACCCACCCGCCGATGTAGGCGTCGGACGAGCTGGGGATCTCGGTGAGCATCTCGCCGACGAGGCCGCCGGTGCAGGACTCGACCGTGGCGATTGTTTGCCGCCGCTCACGGAGCCGATCGAGCACGACCTCGGCGAGCGGCACGTCACGATCCGCAAAGACGATGTCCCCGATCTTGCCGCGGACCAGTTCAACCGTCTCGTCGAGCCGACGCTCGCCTTCGGCGGTGTCGTCCCCCTCGTAGCGGATCCGGCACGTCACGATGCTCGCCGACGCGGTCGTCCCGACGAGCGGGTTCCGATCCCGGTCCATGAGTTCGCCCAATCGATCCGCGATCGCCGACTCACCGAGACCGACCGTCGGCAGCACGCGCGTGAGGACGACGCGATCAGTCCTGAGCACAGGCACCACGAACCGCTCGAACATCGGCTGCATTTCACGCGGCGGGCCGGGCATGCAGAAGACATCCGCGCCGTCCACCACCGCGTGCAAGCCCGGAGCGGTGCCCTTCGCATTGGACAGGCATGTCGCCGATTGGGGGCGCATCGCCTGCACCCGATTCGCCTCGGGCATCTTGCGACCGACTCCATCAAACCACGCAAGCAGTTGCGAGAGCGCCTCCGCGTCTTCGACGACCTCGTCACCGATCGCCTTCGCGAGCGCGAGCCGTGTGAGGTCGTCGGCTGTCGGGCCGAGGCCACCGGTCGAGAGAACCAGGTCGTGCGTCTCGGCGAGTTCCTTGAACCGAGCCGCGAGCGCTGCGAGATCGTCTGGCACAGTCATCTTGATCGAGACGGTGATCCCAAGGGTCGTGAGTTGATCCGCGAGCCACTTGGAATTCGTGTCGAGCTTCTGGCCGAGCGTGATCTCGTCGCCGATGCTCAGGATCGCTGCGGTGCGGTGGTGCCTGGCCATGCCCGAGCGTACGCCCGGTGTACTCAGTCCGGCTCGCGGACGATGTGGGCCACGACGCTCGAGGTCGAGTGCGGCTTGCCGAAGGGCTCGCCGCCGAGGATCACGATCTTCGTGCCGGGCTTGGCCCAGCCGATCGAGACGAGGTCACGCTCGACGAGCTTCACGAACTCTGAGAACCCACCGGGCGGGTCGCGGCGGAGTGGGCTCACGCCACCGAGCAGCGCCATCCGGCGTGTGAACCGCTCGTCGGACGAGTACGCCACGATCGGGATGCGGAAGTTGTTCTGGCTCAGGAACCGGGCGCTCGTGCCCTGCTGCGACCAAGCGACGACGAGCTCGGCACCGAAATCGGTCGCGATGTGCCACGCGCCGTGCGCGATCGCGGCGACGCGGGACTTCTGCTGCGCGAAAATCGGCGGCGGTGTCGCCCGCTGGGGCAGGTCGGCCAGACGGTCCTCGGCGGCACGGATGATCCGGGTCATCGTGTCGACGACGAGGTCGGGGTGCTCGCCGACAGCGGTCTCGCCCGAGAGCATCACTGCGTCCGCGCCGTCGAACACCGCGTTGGCGACGTCCGATGCTTCGGCTCGCGTCGGGCTCGCGGAGGTGATCATCGTCTCGAGCATCTGTGTCGCGACGATCACCGACGTGCCCGCGCATCGGCAGGCCTCGATGATTCTCTTCTGGGCTACGGGCGTCTGGGCGATGTCCATCTCGACGCCGAGGTCGCCTCGGGCGACCATCACGACGTCGGCGGCCTCGGCGATCTCGCGGATGTTCGCGACCGCCTGGGGCTTCTCAACCTTGGCCACGATCGGGATACGCGAGCCGCTCTGCTCCGCGGTGCCCTTGTCGACCGAGCAGATGCCCTCGAGCCGGCGGCGCAGATCGCGCAACTCGTCGGCGCGCCGAACGAAGCTCATGGCGATGAAATCGAGGTCGTGCGCGACCGCCCATTGGCAGATCTCCCAGTCGCGCTCGCCGACCGCAGGCGCCGTGAGGTCGCTCTCAGGGAGGTTGATCCCTTTGCCGCTCGTGATGAGCCCGCCGACCGTGACGCGGCATTGAACCCGGCCCTCACCCTCGCCCGTCACGATCATGCGCACAGCGCCGTCGTTGAGCAGCACGCGTTGCCCGACATGCACCTCGTCCGTCATCTGCGGGTAGGTGGTCGGGAAGTACGCGACCTTTCGTCCTTCGACCGTCTCGACCTTGGCGAGATCGATCTCGTTCGTGAAGACGACCTCTTGACCGACCGCGAGATCGATGCCGCCCTCGGGCACCTTGCCGCAGCGGATCTTGGGGCCGGGCAGGTCCGCCATGACGGCGATCGGCCTGTCCATATCCCGTGCAACTTCGCGGACGACCTTCAGACGCGCACCGTGCTCCTCGAACGTGCCATGGGAGAAGTTGAAGCGGAAGACCCGCACGCCGAGCGTGATGAGCCTTCGCACCATCTCGGGCGAATCAGACCGCGGACCGATCGTGGCGACGATGCGCGCGATGGTCGGGAATCGGGTCTGGGTGACCTCGTGGATTGGGGTCATTGAACGTTTCCCGCCGTGCTGAGCGCCCTGGTCCGACCGAGCCGAACGATCTCGCCGTAGTTCCTACGGAAGAAATCGACGTAGCGAATCTGGGACTTGACCGCCCACTCAGGATGCTTGGAGTCTCGCCACGAGTTGCGGATATCGCGGTAGTTCTCGGGCGTAAACGCAAGCACGCTGCCCGGGTTGCCCGCCTCATCGGGTGGCATCTGATGCTCGGGCAGAGCGTAGAACAGCCGCTCCATCTCGGCGAGGACTTCGGGCGGGAAAGACTCGTCTTCACGCGCCACGATCAATGCTTTCCATGCGGCCTTGAGTTCGTCGGCGGTGTCGATCCCGAACGCACCCATCATCGGGCCGATCGAACTCCGCCAAGGCGATGGCTTGTCCGTGCCAGCGAGCAGGAACGGGTTCACCTTGTCCATGAGCCTGGGCATGTACTTCTCGTACATCACGCGGCGGGCCGGCATCCGACGCAGGGCGTACAGCGAAGGTCCGAGCAAGACACCGTCTTCGTCGTACGATCGCTCGTCTTCGCTGAGTTCCGAGTTCGGACGGAAGTTCCAGATCGACTGCCCCTGCTCGGTGAGCAAGAACTCAACGAACCGCTTGGCGAGTTCCGGCTCGGGCCCGCCTCGCAGGATCGAAACAGGATCGGGATCGATGTACACGCTGCCCGCGGGGTCGGCATACCCGACGCGCCCCTCGCTCGGCTTCTGTCCCGGCGCGAGCGCCGACTGAGCCTGCGCCTTGCCGTAGAAATCGATCGCGAGCCCGGCAGCCGCCTCGCCCGATGACACGTCGATCGGCGGCTTGCCAGAGGATCCGCTGAAGTACCGCGCGTTGGCGGACAAGCCACGCAGCAGCTTCCACCCCTCGTCCCAACCTTCCTTGGCGAGGATGTAGTCGAGCGTCGTCGTGATCGAGCCCGACTGCCTCGGGTCCGCCAGCGCGATGCGCCCGAAGAGCCTGGGATCGGTCAGGTCGTGGAAGCTCTGAGGCGGGCTAAGCCCGAGATCCTCGTACTCGGCGCGGTTGTAAACGATGCCGAAACTCGAGAGCGCCGTTGCGATCCAGTGCTGGTCCTTCTCGTACAGCGGCTGCGATCCGACAGCGTTCGGCCCGAAAACCTCCTCGAGCCACTCGGGCTCGAAGCCGGCGGAGACCGACATCGGGAGCGTCACGGACTCAGTCGTCCCATCCTCGGCCTTGCGCTTCACGCTCAGCGCGGTCATCAGACGCCCGTGGTCGTACGAGCCGCCGCCGAACATCACGTCGATCGGAATCGTGCCCGCATCGGCCTCGAACGTCTCGTGATCGATCTTGCCCGCGTCCCACGCGGCCTCGTACTGCGCCGAGAGCTGCTTGATGATCTCGCTCGTGCCGCCCGGGGCGAGGTACTGGACCCGCACCGGCTCGCCGTACTTCGCCTCGTGCCAGCGCCTGAATCCGGCATCGAACTCCTCGCGAAGCTGGGCCAGGTGCGGCGTGATCACGATGAGCTGGCGGACCTCACCCGATTCGGGCTCTTTTGTCGCTGGCCGGAGCACCAGCGGGATAGCCACGAGGCTGACGAAAACGACCGCGAAGAGGATGCGTGCGATAGGCATGGGCAGAAGTCTATCGTCCTGACAGGTTGCTCACGCACCACAACAGGAGACCCGTAATGCCCGAACTACCCGTCAGCATCGTCACAGGCGCCGGCTCGGGCATCGGTCTGGCCGTCTCACAGCAGCTCTCCCAGATGGGCCATCACGTGGTCCTTGTCGGGCGACGTGAGGGCGTGCTCAAGGAAGCCGCAGCGGCACTCGCCGGGCCTTCGTCGGTCATGCCGTGCGATATCAGCCAGCTCGCTCAGGCACGATCGGTGATTGATCAGGTCAAGGCCGACCTGGGTCGGATCGACGTGCTCGTCTCCAACGCAGGCTGGGCCGAACTCCATGCCATCGACAAGACCGACGACGAGACGCTCGATCTCTCCTTCCGAATCAACGCCCTGGGCCCCGCCGCGATGATCTCACAGGCCTGGCCCGTCTTCACAGCCCAAAAATCGGGCTGCATCGTCTGCACCTCGTCTATGGCGACCCAGGATCCATTCCCGGGCTTCTTTGCATACGCCTCGTCCAAGGCATCGGTGAATCTACTCGTCGCCAGCTGCGCCAAGGAAGGGTCACGTCACGGCGTCCGGGCATTTGCAATCGCGCCCGGAGCCGTCGAGACAGCTCTGCTCCGTTCGATGTTCGACCAGACAACGCTCCCTGCGGATGTCTGCATGAAGCCCGAAACGGTCGCCGCGATGATCACCGCGTGCGTCCGCGGCGAGCACGACGCAGAGAACGGCCGCGTCATCTGGATGCCCAACGCATAATTATTTTCCAGATGTGGTCGCCACTCCCCCCGGTTTACGCATGAGCTGGTAAGGAGGGACTTCACCCATGCGTATCAGTTCAGTGACCGCCAGCATCGCGGGCCTCGCACTCGCGAGCACCGCTCTCGCCCAGACCGAGTTCGTCGTCTCTGAGTACACACTCGGTGGCTCGGAGGTCGTCCGCTACGCCCATTCCGGCGTTGATGCCGGACTCGGGAACTTCGCGGTTCAGGTAGGCCCGGGCGGCGATGTTTACGTCGTCCGCGACGGGCTCTCTTCTCCGAGCTCTGACCTGGGTGACGTCATCCGCTACACCCGCGCCGGGACCGAGGTTTCGAGTGTGAATTTCGGAGCCGTCAATGCGAGCGATCGCATACTCACAGGCCTCGATTTCGACTCGGCGGGCAATATGTACGTCAGCGCCCGCAACGGCATCGGACCGATCGGAACCGTCGCCACGCGCGGCTCGATCTTCCGTGTCGCTGCAGTCGGTGGCGCAATCACGACGCTTCAGCCCTTTGGAGGCGCACCTGACTTCGAAGACGTTGCGATCTCGAACGACAACCGCGTCTACGCGTCGGCGTGGCGGGGCTCGTTCACCGGCGATGATCAGATGGTCGAGACCAACCAGTTCGGAGCCAACCTCAACAGCTTCTCGAACACCGGCAACTCCGTCTTCCACCTCGACCTCGACGTCAGCCCAACCCACGACAACGTGGTCGCACTCACGCGCAACAACGGCAGCCAGGCCACGGGCCGCGGCTGGAAGATCTTCTCGCCGGGCGGCACGACTCTGAACACCATCAATCTGGGCGGCATCGACGACTACGACTTCGTCGGCCTCGAACTCGACGATCAGGCCACGCTCTGGACCTACAACCGCGCCACCGAGAGCGTCGAACGCTACATGCTCAGCGGCACGCTGCTCGAGTCCTACTCGATCCCCGACGTCAACAACTTCCTCACCGACTTTACGATGACGCCCGACGGCAACGCGATCTTCTCTTACCGGGTCATGGTCCCCGCTCCCGCAAGCGGCGCACTGGCCACGATGACATTCGGCCTCCTCGCGGCTCGCCGAAGAAGATGACCGGCTAGATCTCGATCGTGCCGGTCATGAATGTGACCGCCCGGCCCCGAAGCAACACACGGTCACCAGCCAATTCACACTCCAGCTCTCCGCCCCTCGGGGAGAGTTGGAGTGCTTTCATGCGCGTCTTGCAGAGTTTCTCGGCCCAGTACGGCGTCAGTGCGCAGTGCGCCGATCCCGTCACGGGGTCTTCATTCACGCCGACTCTCGGCGCAAAGAACCGGCTCACGAAATCGCTCTTGCTCCCGAGAGCCGTCACCATGACCGCTCGCCCATCGGGAATGGCCGCCAAAGCTGCGAAGTCCGGCTTGAGACTCAAGACATCCGACTCATTCTCGAATAAGCACAGCACATCGCGTCCAGAGTGACACTCGATCGGCTTTGCCCCAAGCGCCTTTACTAACTCCTTGCTCGGCTCACAGGACGACATCGGAACCAATGGAAAATCGAGCTGAATCAGATCGCCATCGCGCGAGACATTGAGCGGCCCTGAGAGCGAATCGAACACGATCCGATCCTTTGTGAAGCCGAGATGGTTCCAGAGCGTGTGGGCCGTTGCGAGTGTCGCATGCCCGCAGAGGCTGACCTCCGCGCCGGGTGTGAACCAGCGAATATGGAAGTCGGTCTCGGCACCGAGCGTGGCGATGATATAGGCCGTCTCGGAGAGGTTGTTCTCGATCGCGATCGACTGAAGAAGCTTGTCATCCAGCCACGAATCGAGCGGGACGACAGCCGCGGGATTGCCAGAAAAGAGCCTGGACGCGAACGCATCGACCTGAAAGATCTGGAGCTTCATGCGCGATCATACTCAGATGGGCGTCTGCCTCTGATGAGCCCTGAACCAGCCGCGATACCACCGGGCCATCTCATCGGGTGTTGCGTCCAGCACGAGCGGCCATGCATTCCCGCACTCCGGGCATCGATCTGGCCCGACACGGTGTGACGATTCGATCTCGATCGCGTCTCGGCACCCCGCGAGGTCGTACCCGCAGCCGGGGCACTCAAGCTTCTGCCTGATCTGCTGGGCTCGCAGGTTATTCACGCTCGACAGAAACGATGCCTTCTTCTTCCGGTACGCGTTCATCGCGACGAATCCGAGCGCAACCACAATCACGGGCACCCCGACCAAGATCGCAACCGTGCCCAGCACACCCGCCGCCGCAAAGCCAAAGAAGCCGAGCAGAATCCCGATGGTCAGCAGCGCGTCGGATACCAAGAGGCCAACGAGCGTGGCGGATCCGATCGCTTCCTCTTCTTTCTGCTCTGCTTTCTTTGCGTCGAATCTCTGCCAGTACGCCAGACGCTCGTGGAGCGTTGCCTGAGCACGCTGATCGCTTCCCGTCCGGACCGCCTCCTCGAAGGGCCCGGTCCGTGGGTCGCGGTCGCGTCTCACTTCTGCTCCGGCTCGACCTCACGCACGTGCAACTCCTTGAGCTGCTCCGGGCTGACCCGGCTCGGGGCTTCCGTCATGAGGTCCGCACCGATCTGCGTCTTGGGGAACGCGATGACGTCGCGGATGTTGTCGGTCCCGGTCAGGTGCATGACTAGGCGATCGAGCCCGAACGCGATGCCGCCGTGGGGCGGCGCGCCGAGCTGGAGGGCGTCGAGGAGGAAGCTGAACTTTTCCTTGGCTTCCTCGGCAGAGAGCCCGAGGAGTTCGAAAACCTTCGACTGGACCTTCTGGTTGTGGATACGGATCGAGCCGCCACCGATCTCGGAGCCGTTGCAGATGATGTCGTAGCCGGCGCTGACGATGCCCTCGATCGTGTCGACGTCCTTCGGGTCGGCGTTCAGGAACGCCTCGATCTGCCCCGGCTCGGGCGCGGTGAACGGGTGGTGCATCGCGTAGAATCGACCGCCCTGTTCGTCATACTCGAACATCGGGAAGTCGACGACCCAGAGGAAGTCCCACTTGCTCTCGTCGATCAGGTCGAGATCACGCGCGACCTTGAGACGCAATTCGCCGAGGGCCTTCAGGCACGTCGTCCGACCATCGGCGCCAAAGAGCACCGTGTCGCCGGGCTGAGCCCCGGTCCGCTCGGCGATCTCGGACCAGACGCTCTCGATGAACCGTGCAATGCCCGTCTCGGGCTTGCCCTCGGCGTTCACCTTGACGACCGGCACGCCGCCCGCGCCGAACTGCTTCACAAACTCTGTGTACCCATCGGTCAGCTTGCGGGTCAGCTTCTCGGCCCCACCCGGCACGCGGATCGCCTTGACGCAGCCCTGACGCTTCTCGAGCGCGCCCGTGAACACCTTGAAGTCGGTCTTGGCCACGATGTCCGAGATGTCCACGAGCTCGAGCCCGAAGCGCCGATCCGGGCGGTCGATGCCGTAGCGGTCCATCGCCTCGCGGTAGCTCATGCGTTCGAGCGTGGGGACCTCGACGCCCATCACTTCCTTGAAGACCCGCCGGACCATGCCCTCCATCGTCTGCATGACGTCCTCGCGCTCGACGAAGCTCATCTCGCAGTCGATCTGCGTGAACTCCGCCTGACGGTCGGCGCGGGGATCTTCGTCGCGGAAGCATCGGCAGATCTGGAGGTACTTGTCGCACCCCGAAACCATCAAGAGCTGCTTGAAAAGCTGGGGTGATTGCGGGAGCGCGTACCACTCGCCCGGTTGATGCCGACTCGGCACAATAAAGTCACGCGCGCCCTCGGGCGTCGACTTGCACAGGATCGGTGTTTCGATCTCGAGGAAGCCCTGCTCGTCGAAGTAGTCTCGCACGACCTTCGTCACGCGGTGGCGTGTCTTGAGAATCCGCTGCATCGCCGGGCGACGCAGGTCGATGAACCGATTCTTGAGGCGGACCTCCTCGCGCGGCAGATCACCCTTGTCGTCGTTCGGGAGAAATGGCGGCGTGCGGGACTCGCTCAGGACTTCGAGCTCCTCCACCACGACTTCGACCTCGCCGGTCGACAGCTTCGGGTTCGGCCCGCCCGCGCGGACGCGGACCTTGCCCCGAGCCGCCACCACGAACTCATTGCGGAGCTTGTCGGCCTTCTTGAGCAGTTCGGGGGAGGCGTCCTCGGTGTCGAAAACGAGCTGGGTGAGCCCCTCGCGGTCGCGGAGGTCGACGAAGATCAGGCCCGTGCCGTGGTCTCGGTAGGCGTTGACCCAGCCGGACAGGGTGACGGCCTCTCCGACGTCGGCGGTGGTGAGTTGGTTGCAGTGATGGGTACGCTTGAGCATCTCTCTCTCCGGGACCTGTCGAATCGGCGATTCCGCGCGGCCAGTCTAGCGCGGACGAACGCCCCTCACGCCCAGAGCCGGGCGTGTATACCGGAATCGGACGGTCAGCAGGACGGGCCCCACCGCCAGCCGGACGCGGCGGCGGGTTCTCGGGCGACGCAGGAGCCTCGTCACCTCCCGCTCCCTGGGTGAGGCGAGGCGGCTGGTGTGCTCCAGCTTCGTGCCGGGCCAGCTTCGCAGTTCGTTGTGTTCCACGTGAAACCTCATTTCCAACCGGCGTGCGCGCACCGGCGGCGCTCGGGCCTTGCCCGATGAATCAGAGCGTGCAGAAACAGTGATCACAACCCGCGAGAGAGATCAAACGCAGAGCGTGCGCACGATCACACCGCGAGAGGTGGATGGGTGGGTGTTGCTATTTCGGGTGAGTTTCGGAGCGGCCCGCTGTTGTCAGCAGTGATACATCGGAGAGACGTATCGACCTCGCTGACCGGGCTTAATATCCCGCTGGAGACCCGAGATAACAACGTCGGTCATCGTTGCGTTGATCATCGTGAACTCCTTTCGCTCGCGGCTTTGGGCCGCAATTCGCGGGGAATCGGCGGTTTTTCCGGGAACACCCCGGCACCGGCTGGCGAGTATACAGAACCACCATCGGACGTCAAGCCCGATGGTGTTCAAGAAGTCTCAATTTTCCGCAAAGAAACCGGTTCTCAACTGCATTCTAAACCGGAGCTTTACACGGCTTCGACGACCATCGCCACCGAGTTGCCGCCGCCCAGGCAGAGGCCTGCGAGCCCACGCTTGGCGCCGGTCCGCTTCATCTGGTGGATGAGTGTGACAAGCACGCGGGTACCCGAAGCGCCGATCGGGTGACCGAGCGCGATGCCCCCGCCGCAGATGTTGAGCTTGTCTTCGGGGATGCCCAGTTCCTTGATGTTGCAGAGGACCTGAGCCGCGAACGCCTCGTTGATCTCGAAGAGATCGATGTCCGAGAGCTGGAGGCCGGCCTTCTCGACCGCCTGGCGTACGCCGGTGATCGGGGCGGCGAAGATGTCCTTGGGCGCCACGCCACTGGTCGCGTAGCTGACGATCTTGACGAGAGGCTTGAGCCCCAGCGACTCGGCCTTGGTGTGGCTCATGACGATGGTGGCGGCTCCGCCGTCGGAGATCTGGCTCGCGTTGCCCGCCGTCACCGTGCCGTCTTTCTCGAAGACGGGCCTGAGGCCAGCCAGCCCCTCGGCGGTCGAGTCGGCTCGGATGCCCTCGTCGGCCTGCACGCCGCCGTCGGGTCCGGGATTCTTGCGGTTGCCGACCTGCTCGCCCGTGATCGTCACCATCTCGTTCTTGAACCAGCCCTCGGCGGTCGCCTTGGCAGCCCGGATGTGGCTCTGGGCGCTGAAGCGGTCCTGATCCTCGCGCGAGATGTCGTACTTCTTGGCGATGTGGTCGGCCGCGTTGCCCATGGCCCAGCACTCGAACGCGCACCGGAGCCCGTCGTACTGCATGTGGTCTTCCATGGTCGCCGGGCCGAACTTCACGCCCTGGCGCATGCCCACGAAGTGCGGGGCTAGGGTCATGTTCTCAAGCCCGCCCGCGACGACGGCCTCGTTGTCGCCTGCCTTGATCGACTGAGCGGCAAGCATGACGGCCTCGAGACCCGAGCCGCAGACCTTGTTGATGGTCTTGGCGCTCAGCGTGTCGGGCAGCCCGGCACCCAGGCCCGCCTGACGGGCGGGGTTCTGACCGAGGCCCGCCTGGAGAACGCAGCCCATGATGCACTCGTCGATGTGGCCTTTGGCGGCGGGGACATCGGCGAGGGCGGCCTCGATCGCGAAGCTGCCCAGTTTGGTCGACGGGGTCCGGCTGAACCCGCCGAGGAATCGGCCGATGGGGGTGCGTTTGGCGGCGACGATGACGGGCTGGGCTGCGGTCACGGGTTCTCTCCTGGAATCAATGGCGGCAAACAGGTCTCAGGGCCGATTCTAGGCCTGTATACACGACCTCTTTCGTGCCCGCAGCATTCCCGGAGGCCATTGCATGCCCGCAACTCAACGCATCGAACTCGTCTCAGAACGAGACACCATGACGATCGATACACGTCACGGCCCGATTCGGTTCCTGGCCGACACGGGCATCCTCAGGATGCGGGCCGAGACACTGCTGACGAAAGAGCCGGACACGATCACCTGGCTCGACTCGTTCGATCCCGGCGAGGTTTTCTGGGACATCGGCGCCAACGTCGGCGTCTATTCGCTCTACGCGGCCCGCACGGGCAAGCCCTCGAAGATACTCGCGTTCGAACCCTCACCGTGGAACTTTGCCACGCTCGTGCGTTCAGCGGAACTCAATGGCTGGAATGACAGGATCTCGCCATATTGCGTTGCGATCTCGGATCAGACCAAGCTCGACACGCTGCACATGAAGAACGCATTCTTCGGGTCGGCGCAGTGCAGTTTCGGCGAACCGGTCAACCAATGGGGCGGCCGGCTCGACGTCGCGCTCGAACAGGCTGCGATCGGTTTTTCGATCGATGCCTTTATCGTCACCTTCGATCCACCGTTTCCGAACCGGATCAAGATCGATGTCGACGGGCTGGATGGAGCCGTCGCAAGGGGCATGGCCCGGACGGTGCGCGATGAGCGGGTGCGGAGTGTGCTTATCGAGATCGATCAGGCCCGCACGGGTGAACTCGATGAGGTGACCCGGATCATGGGAGAGGGCGGGCTCGAACTGAGGAACCCGCCACCGGCCGGTGGGTGGATCGAATCCAACAACTTCTGCTTCACGCGTCCGGGCTTCTGATAGGACCACGCCCCACTCTCCGGCTGCGCGCATAGGCTTGCTTTCCCAGGTGTATACATCCCTTCGGAGCGAGCCCAATGTCGAATGATTTCGTCCAGCTTCCCGCCAATTCCAACCAGGCCCTCGGCATCGCGGAGTACGCGATCGACTTCATGAAGTCGGCCAGCCCCGACCAGTCCGTCCTCGACCGGACCAAGCTTTTCCACACCGACGCCTGCCTCTGCGGCCTCTCGGCGCTCGCACTCGGCACCAATGCCCCCACCGTGCTTCGCGACGAGGCACTCGGGTATGCCGTCGGTGAGTCATCGCAGAAGATCGGAAGTGCCCAGCAAACCGGCGCGACCGTCTTCGGCTCGTCGACGCTCGTCTCGCCCGAGAAGGCGATCCTCGCCAACTCCTCGGCGGTCCGGGAGTGGGACTCCAACGGCACAAACTTCGGCTACGACCCCGAGCGTGGCAACACCGCGGGCGAGTTTGGGCACAACGACTTCTACCCCGTCGCGCTCGCGGCTGCCCAGATGATGGGCCAGGACGGCGCGTACGCCCTCCGCGGCATGGTGCTCAGCGACGAGATCCGCGGACGCCTCGCCGAGGTGTTCAGCCTCAAGACCTACAAAGTCGACCACGTCGTGCACGGCGCGATCGCCAGCGCCGCGACGTTCGGCGCGATGATGGGCGCGACGCCCGAGCAGATCGAGAGCGCCATCGGCATGGTCGTGGCGCACTCGATCCCCTTCCGCGCGATCCGCGCCGGCAAGCAGCTCTCCGATTCGAAGGGTGCTTCGGCCGCGATCTCGACGGAGTTTGCGATCACCGCGGTGCGTCGCTCGATGAACGGCTTCCTCGGCCCGCGCGACATCTTCCGCAACCCCGAGGCGATCTTCCGGATCTTCGAGGGCCCGGGCCAGATGTTCACGGCGGTCGGCAAGAAGCCCCACAACACCGAGAAGGCCGACGCGTCGCCCTTCGACCTGCACCTAGCCAAGTCGGGCAGCGACTTCACGGTCATGGGCATGCACTTCAAGCTGGGCCTCTACGAGCACCAGTCGGCGGGCGCGCTGCAGGCGATGCTCGACCTGCTCGACAAGTGCCCGGCGCTCCTCGACGACAAGAACGGCGGCAAGATCAACAAAATCCGCATCGTCGCTTACGAGCCTGCCTTCGGCATCATCGGCGACCCCGCCAAGCGGAACCCGACGACGCGTCAGAGCGCGGACCACTCGATGGTCTACATCGTTTCGACGCTGCTGCGCAAGGCGCTGACGCTCCAGAAGGTGGGCTGGAAAGAGCTGATGCTCGAACCGGCCGACTACAGCGACTCGGCGATCTACGACTCGCGCACGCGGGCACTCATGGAGAAGATCGAGTTCGCCCACGGCGGCGAGGAATACGACAGCAAGTACCCCGACGGCATTCCGACGAGCGTTCAGATCGTCGACACCGACGGCTCCGCGTACGACTCGGGCCTCGTCATGTACCCCGCGGGTCACGCACGCAACCGCACGGCCGACCTCGAGGGCATCCTGGCCCACAAGTTCCAACTGCTCGGCAAGCTTGCCTTCGAGAAGCCCGAGCCCATCATCGAGCGGTACAACAACATCGCGAGCCTCTCGGCCGACGAGCTGCGCGGGATCAACAGCTACGAGATCAACGTTCGCGGCACGTTCCGATGAGCCCGACGCCCGGGTACTCAGGAACGCCATTGGCGAAGAAACTCGGGATCAAAGACAGCATGCGCATCGCCGTTCTCCATGCGCCCCAAGAACTCGACCAATGGCTCGGTGACCTGCCAAGCGATGTCGAGTTTCGCTCCGATCTCCGCGCAGGCTCGCTCGACATCGTGATGATCTTTGCGGTGCAGCGAAGCAAGCTTGAATCGGAGATCACCCGAGCGGAAGCCCGGATCCAGAGCGACGGCATGATCTGGTGCTGCTGGCCCAAGAAGGCCTCGAAGGTCCCGACCGATATCACAGAAGAAATCGTGCGTGAGATTGCCCTTGCCGGACGTCTTGTCGACGTGAAGGTCTGTGCCGTGAGCGAGGTCTGGTCGGGGCTCAAGCTCGTGATCCGAAAGGAACTCCGATGAGCCTGTCCGTCTGCGTGTACCTCGGCGCAAGGGCCGGGCAGGGCAGCCAGTGGGCCGACGCGGCGAGGCAGGCCGGCAATGCAATCGCCGAGGCCGGGCACACGCTTGTTTACGGCGGGGGCCAGCTCGGGCTCATGGGCATCCTCGCCGACAGTGCGCTCGAGGCGGGCGGTCGGGTCGTGGGCGTCATCCCGCAGGCCCTCGTTGATCTCGAACAGGCCCACCCGAGGCTCCACGAGCAGCACCTCGTCGCCAACATGCACCAACGCAAGGCAAAGCTGACGGAACTGGCCGACGCGTTCCTCGTCCTGCCGGGCGGCTTCGGCACGCTCGACGAGCTCTTCGAGGCGATCACCTGGCGGCAGCTGCGTTTCCACACCAAACCGATCATGCTCTGGAACGTGAACGGGTACTACGACAAGCTCTGGGCGTTCCTGCAAGACGGACGCACGCTGGGGTTCATGCCCGAAGCTACGTTCGAGGGGCTCACGATCGGTGACGACCTTGGCGAGTTGCTTCACTCTCTCGCAGCGATCGGGAACGCGACGGGCGAGCGGTAGCCGAGCTTGTCGTAGGCGCGGACGCCGAAGAACCAGTTGTCCTTACTGAGTTCGAGCGTGCCCTCGGTGGTGTTCCCGACGTCGACTGCGTCCTGCCACACGGGGCTGGTCGTTTCGCGGTAGACGATCTCGTAGCCGGCGACGTCGCTCTCGGGCGAAGTCTCCCAGCGGAGCGTGGTGTCGTTGGTCAGCTCGGCGGCGATGATCCGCGCGTTGCCCGGCGTGCTCGGGGCGTTGGCGAGGTGCACGATCGCAGTCGCGTTCAGCTTGGCGACGTCGGCGATGTAGCCCGGATCAACAAACTCGGGCAGATCGCCGAACTGCTTGCCGTCTTCGGTCCGGACGTCCTGGTGCTGGTGGTCGTAGTTCTCGTAGACCTCGGTCATGCGGACCGCCGGGAAGCCGGCCTCGTTGAAGGCGGTGTGATCGCCCCCGCGGAGGAATCGGTCCGGGCGGAAGACGAGCATGGGCCTGACGGGCAGATTGTGGATGTTCGCGATCTCGCTCATGTACCGCGCAAGCTGACGCGAGGTGCTGTCGGACTCGGCTGAGAGCGAACGGACCATGCGAACGGCGCTCATCGCTCGGCCTTCTTCCGAGAGCACCGCCGTCGGGATGCCCTCGGAAAAGACACGAACCCGATCGCGGGCGGACTTGCCATAGGGGCCACTGGGGTCGCCGACAATATCGCAGCTCAGCACCGCTCGCACATCCTTGCCGGCTTCCGCGGCCTTGGCGGCGTGCATGCGGGCGCCGTAGAGCCCCTGCTCCTCGCCCGCGACGGGCATGATGACAACCGTTGCGTCGAGGTGTTCGTGCATGAGTGCGCGAGCGACGGCGAGGCAGACCGCGGTGCCCGAGCCGTCGTCGTTGGCGCCGGGCGCGTCGGAGTCGATGTCGTTGGCCTCGCTTGCACGCGAGTCGTAGTGCCCGATGACGTAGTAGAGCCGATCGCGCGACGCGGGGTCCGAGCCCGGGACCGTGCAGACGACGTTGATGACCTCGGTGTCACGCACGATCCGTCGCCCGTCGGCGGGAACGGTGTGGAACTCCAGTTCGACCGTCACGTCATCGCGCCCCGCCTCGTCGGCATACCGCTCGAACTCCGAGGCGAGCCATCGACGGGCAGCCCCAATGCCCTGGGTGTCCGAGTCGGTTTGCGACAGCGTGTGGCGCGTGCCGAATGAGACGAGCTTGTCGATGTCGCTCTTTACAAGGTCGGGCGTGATCTCGCGGACGATGCGATCAACGACCTTGGCTGGAGGATCGCCCGCAAAGAGCGTGGATGCGACAGCGACGAGTGCGTGGATGATCATGCGGGCAGTCTACCGGAATCCGAACCACCCACTGAACTCCTAGAATCGCCCATGACCAAGACCCACCCAGGCGATGTTCTCCGCAGTCTCATGGATTCCGGCCCCGTGGCGGCCCCCGGCGCGTTCAACGGGCTGGTCGCACGAGCCGTGAAGCAGGCGGGCTTTGACGCGTGCTATGTCTCGGGCGGGGCGCTCTCGGCGTCGTCTGGCGTGCCTGACATCGGGATTCTGAGCCTCGACCGGTTCAAGCAGTGCGTGCGCGAGGTCGCCCTCGGCTCGGACCTGCCCGTGATCGCCGACGCGGACACGGGCTTCGGCGAGGAGGAGATGGTCCGGCGCACGGTCATCGAGTACAACCACGCCGGCGCGGCTGCGTGTCACATCGAGGACCAGGTCTTCCCCAAGCGATGCGGGCACCTGGCGGGCAAGGCGCTGATTCCCATAGCCCAGGCTGTTGCACGCATGCAGTGGGCAGCCCAAGCCTCGCGTGACTGCTCGGACGGCTCGTTCATCGTCTGCGCGCGTACCGATGCGCGTTCGGTCGACGGGCTCGGCGCCGCGATCGAGCGGGCGCACGCCTACGTCGAGGCCGGGGCGCGGATGATCTTCCCTGAGGGGCTGGAGTCGGAGGACGAGTTCGCGCGCTTTGCCGACGAGTTAAACAAGCTCTGCGCCAAGCCGCCGTATCTGCTCGCCAACATGACCGAGTTCGGCAAGACCCCGATCATCCCGCTCGCCCGCTTCGGCGAGATGGGCTACCACGTCGTGATCTTCCCCGTCTCGACGCTCCGCACCGCGATGGGCGCGGTCGTGAAACTGCTGACGGACCTCAAGGCCACGGGCAGCGTGACTAATTCGATCGACGGGATGCAGAATCGCAGCGACCTGTACGCCCTGCTCGGGTACGACCCGCAGGGTGAGGGCTGGGAGTACCCGTCCCACTGAACGCCCAATCCCGGCTGCATACAGTACGGCCGGGCCCGATTTAAAGGCCCGACCAGATACACAACCGCAGCAGGAGGTAGGCGAGATGACAGCGACCAAACCGTCAGGACTCGAGGGCGTCGTGGCCGGCGATACCGCGATCTGTTCCGTCGAGCAGGGCGCACTCATCTACCGCGGCTACGAGATCCACGACCTCGCCGAGAATGCCTGCTTCGAGGACGTCGCGTACCTGCTTCTCCACGGCGACAAGCCGACCGCCGAGCAGAGCCGGTTCTTCAAAGACGAGCTCATCGCCAACCGCGCCCTCTCGCCCCAATCGATCCAGACCCTCAAGATGTGTGGCCCGCTGCTCAAGCAGGGCTCTGCGGTCCCGATGGACGTTGTCCGCACGGTGCTCTCGGTCGCGGGCAACTGCGACGCCGACAGCCAGGACAACTCGCCTGAAGCGAACCTCCGCAAGGCCAAACGCATCGTCGCCAAGATTCCGACCATCATTGGGCACATGCAGAACATCATCGACGGCAAGGACATCCTCGCCCCCGACACGGGCGGCGACGCCAAGCTCTCGCACGCTGCGAACCTGCTCTACCTCATGACTGGTGAACGTCCGACCGCCGAGGCCGAGAAGGTCATGGATGTCTCGCTCATCCTCTACGCCGAGCACGACTACAACGCCTCGACGTTCACGAGCCGCGTAATCGCCGGCACACTGAGCGACATGCACGGCGCGATGACCGGCGCGGTCGCGGCTCTCAAGGGCCCGCTCCACGGCGGCGCAAACGAAGCGGCGATGGTCATGCTGGGCGAGATCATGGAGTTCGTGAACGCCGGCAACGGCAGCGTCAACGACTGGATGCAGAACGCCTTCGAAACCAAACGCAAGCTCATGGGCTTCGGTCACCGCGTCTACAAGAACGGCGACCACCGCGCCCCCATCCTCCACAAGCTCGGGCGCAAGGTCGCCGAGCAGAGGGGCGGCGAGTTCGTCAGGCTCTTCGACATCGGCGAAGAAGTCCAGAAGATCATGGCCGAGCAGAAGACGATCTACCCGAACGTCGACTTCCCCTGCGGCATGACCTACTACACGATGGGCATCCCTGTGCCCCAGTACACGCCGATCTTCGTCGCCAGCCGTGTCACCGGATGGGCCGCCCACATCATGGAGCAGCACGCCAACAACCGCCTCATCCGCCCGATCGCCAACTACACGGGCCCGGCGCTGCGCAAGTGGAACGGCTGAATCAGCCGCCGAGCAATTCGGTATAGATCGAATCCACCGTTGTCACGTGCTCCGGGTAGCTCGTGAGCTTGGTGGCCTTGTGGACATCGCTCGGTGACGGGATCGCAAATTCGCCCCGCACGAGTTGCGTGATGCGCTCGGCGAGCTTGGCCGGCTGGCCACCCGGGAAGAAGAGCCCGTTGCCCGCGTGCCCGTGCGGGTTGTCGAGGGGCGTGATCGTGTCGGCTGCTCCGCCGAGACGCGCCGCGAGGATCATCTTGCCCGCGTGCAGGTGCTCCCACATGACGAGCGGCGAGTTGTCCATCCAGATGTGGGGCAGGATGCCCACGTCGTACTCGCCCCCCGCGGCGATGAGTTGGAGCAAGTCGTACCCGCCCAGGAAGTTCACCTCGGGGTACCTGGCCATGCGTTTGCGGAAGGCCCAGTCACCCCCGTGCGCACGGATGACGAACTGGCAGCGTTTGCGAACATCAGCTTCGAGCAGGTCGATCGCGCGGACGAGGACTTCGAGCCCCTTGTTGGGGCGCACAGTGCCGAAGAACCCGAAGCGCAAAGGACGCGACGCGGTCTCGGCCCGCCAGGGCGATTGCTCGTAATACGGCGAACGCCTGGCGCGGCGGTTGATCTGGTCGAAGTGCGGCTGGCCGTAGGGAACGACACGGAGCCGCGACGGATCGACACCCATCGATGCATGCAGACGGGCGTTGTAATCGGTCGGGGGTGTGACGAGATCAGCCGAGTTGAGCGCCCCGATGCCCGCGACACGACGCCTGCCGTAGTCGTTCAGCACACGCAGATGCACCTCGCGGTTCTCGAGGAACTTCTCGTTGGCGTCGATCGGGAGCGGAGCAGGTTCGCGGGCCGGCTTGCCGTTGGTGTCGGCGAACGAGTGCTCAAGAGCCGTGTCCGCTCGTCCGCCCGTGTCGTGCCCGAGCGCAAGCTCCGAATCGGGTTTCGACTGACGCTGGACGACCCCAGGGGTGTCATCACCGTTCAGAGCCTTGCGAATGAGCCGGCGTGACTTCAACTTGATCAGCTCGGCCTGCTTCGGTCCGAGCGAACGCTCGGCAAGACGCATCGCGATGCGTTTCACCTTGCGTACGTTGGGCTTGGACTCGTTCAGGCATCCGGCACATCTCCGCCCGCCCTCGTAATCAAAGCACAGCTCGTGCTCGTTGTAGATCAGATCCACCTGCGGGCAGACGTGCCAGTAGTTGTGCAGTGTCACCACTACAGGCATGCCCGCAGCCTTGATCGCGCCGACCACGTCGAGCCCCTGCCCTTCGAGCGAGTGCGAGTGAACCAAGTCCACGCCCTGCTCTTTCAGGAACGACACGACAAGCTCGGACTGTTTCTTGGACTCGGCCTCGCGGCGCGGGTTCTGAAAGTTGGCTGCCGAGGGTGAGAGATTGGGACTGTTGATGAGTTCGTGGCACTCGATGCCGCGCCATGTCTCACGCGGGCGGATGCGCATGCCCGGGATGAGCGAGTAGTGGATCCCGCTCGAGAGATAGATCACCCGGTGCCCCATGAGCACCAATCCCGCTGCGAGTTCGGACGCGCTCAGGTTGTATCCGGTGCCCTCGGCCGCCTGCAGCGCGAGCCGTGCCCAACCGAGGATCGCGATCGTCCGCGGCTGGCCTGTGCGGGGCCAACCGGTCGGGATAGGCCCCGTGGTCGACGGGCTCAGGGGTTGCATTGGAATTGGTCCCCTAGCTCGTGTGCGAGTGGTGCGTCTGGAGTTGCGCCGCGTGCAGCACAGCCTTGAACCCGAGTCGGACCCAACGCGCCGCGAGCGAGAGTTTCGGGCGGAGCCCGTCGCGTTCGATCATCACCTTCGTGCTGTCGCCGTCGAGCACGTGCAGCGTGTAGCGCCCGCGCAGCATCGGGAAATCGCACATGCGGTCGAAGACGACCACACCCCGCGGCGGCCTGCGGAGCCATCGCAGCTGACGCGCGAGCTTCTCGCGGCGTCTCGGGCGATAGATGACCAACTCCGGACGGTTCGCGCCGGTCAGAGGCGGCTCACCGCCGTGCTGGGGTCGTGCGGCCGCTTCGGAAACGAGCATGACCCAGCGGGGCAGATCTTTTGAGCGGCCCGCATGGATCAGCTCACGCATGACGTTGGCCCGAAACTCTTCGGCTGCAAGTCTTGTCGATGGTGTCGGACAAACGAGTACGATCTCGCCATACCCACCGAGCCCGCGAACCTGATGCAGTGCATCGATCGTCTCGATCAGCGATGGCTGAGGTCGGTTGAGCTTACCGCCGATATCGTCTATGCCGTCGCGGACCGCAGCCATAAGCAGGTCCGCCTCGTGCAGACGCCTGTTCAGGATCGCGGACTTGGCCTGGCTCATGAGCTGCGCCGACCACCGGAGCCTTGCGCGGCGCAGACCCGGACGCCGGATGTTCTTCTCGATCATCCAGCCCATGTTGCGATTGAGGTAGTACCCACGCTGGGGCGTCAGTTTGTGCGTCCAGGGCGTGTGAAAGACGATCGCGTCCATCGAACAGACGACGCGTTTGCCTTTGCTGCGGAATCGCAGGCACCAGTCCGCGTCGTCGCAGTAGATAAAGAACCGCTCGTCCCAGAAGCCGACCTCAAGCACATCGCTCCACCTGGCCAATAGCGAGCATGCGCTGACAATGTCGACATCGCGGATGCCCGAGTACACGGGGCGACCCTGTTCGTCTTTGGCCACAGATCGCCATTCGTGATAGTCCTTCGCAAGCGGGTTGCTATCCGCGGGCTCCGGGCCCATGAGCCCGGTTTTAGGATCGAAGTAGATCGTGCTCTCGATCGTGGTCCGCCGATCCGCCAGGTCGACGGTGCGTGAGCCGATGAGCGAAATGTCGGGATCAGAAGCTGCAGCGGATAAGAGCCTTGGTAGGGCATCTGCCGGAAGGTCGATATCGTCATCGAGCAGCCACACAAAGTCCGGCACAGATTCGGCTTTGAAGCGATCGCGGACGAACATGAATCCCGTGTTGAATCCGCCGCAGCCACCGAGGTTGTGAGTGTTGCGGACAATTGCGAGCGATGCGAAGCCGGGCGTGTTGATCTGGTGAGAAATGCTCAGCCGGTCTCTGAATCTCGGTTCGAGTGCGACGCGCGTGTCGTTGTCGACGATCCGCTCGGCGCCGAATGCCCGGCTGATATGGTCGGTCGTGCCATCTGTCGAGGCGTTGTCCACGATCACAATGTGCAGTGACGAGCAGGCCCGCGTCTGAGCAACCAGCGCCTTGATGACGCCCGAGACCATGTCTTTGCGATTCCAGGTGACCACCACGGCCACAACGCAGGCCGACCTGGTCTGGATCATCGGCAATGACTTGCCGGTCGGCGTAGCGGCTGTTGCTTGCTGGAGACTCGTTTCCTGCACGTCAGCTCCGTCGGTTCTCGTCGCGTCCCTGCGCGGACGGTAAGGGCGACTGTAGCGACCGGGCATAGAGATCGACAACCTCGCGGGCATGCTCTGCCATCGTGGGCCCGGGATGCACGCCGGCCCGCAGCCGCTCCACAAGGCCGGGCTCGGTCAGGAGCCGCTCGATCTGCCTCGCGGCGTCCTTGCGGTCGTTCCCGCGGAACAGCATGCCGTTCTGTTCGTGCCGAATGAGGTCCGGGATCCCTCCGAGATTCGCGCCCAGGGCCGGAAGTCCGGCATTGAGCATCTCGATCAGCGTCTGCGGGCCGTTGTCCCACCAGACCGAGGGCACCACGCCGATATCGTGCCCGGAGAGCAGCCGGGGAATCTCGCTTGGCTCATAAGGCCCACCAAGCTCCAGCCCAGCGAGCCCGGGTCTGATCGCCTCTGCCCTTTCACGGATTCCGAGGCACCCCGTCCCGAATGCCGCGAGATGAACGCGTGAACGCAGAGATGCGGGCAGCATGCCAATCGCATCTACGAGCATGTGAAGGCCTTTGTAGTAGTTGTTGAATCCGAGGAACACGATCTTGAGCAGCCCATCCGAGCGATCGCGTGGAACACAGCTGCTCCGCTGAACACCGGCTATAGGTTGGACCAGAATTCGTTCTCGCTCTACGCCCATGCTGACGACGAGTGATCCGACGAAATCAGAAACCGCCAGAACCCGATCGCACTCATTGAGAGCCCGGACCATTGCGTGGCGTCGCTCTCCAAATGGATGTTCGAAATGGCGGGCGGCAACTGGGGCGGGAATCTCATTTGACAACGACTCCCACCACTCGTGGCCGGATTCGACGAGCGAACGCGATCCGGTTTCCAGCGATCCCGTTTCTTCGAATCGAATTATCGGCGTCATCGGGGGCGGTGGAATGCTCGGCGGCTCGCAAGCCACCCGACCTGCTCGTCTCTGTTTCTCCAGATTCACATCGATTCCCGCCTCACAGTCGGCGCATCGCAAGCCGCCCTTGTAATCCAGGCAAGGAGACCTCCGACGGTGCATGAGATACACCTGCGGACAGAAGGGGTGGTGGTTGTGCAGGCTCATGAAGACACGGGCTCCCGCAGCCTTCGCGGCCCCGATGCAAGATGCGGCCAGACCCTCGAGCGAGTGAAAGTGAACGACGTCGGCCCGCCAGCTCAGGACTGCTTCGCGAATCGCTTCGTCGAGTTCTGGCGACTCGATCTCGCGATCGGCCTGACTGAAATTCCAGATCGCCGGCGCGAGAAACGGAGAATTGACGATTTCGATCCGATCGATGCCCTCGACGGGGGAGCCCATTCTCAGGAAGGCAGTGCCCTTCGGTCTTGCCCCCTCAACCGAGTAGGCCACACCGCTCGAGAGCATCCCCACCGCGTGCCCGAGGTCACGCTCCTCACGAGCCAGGTTCGCGGTGTACCCGGTAATCCCCCCAGCCTCTCCCGGGGATCTTTCGATCGACGCGAAATTGACGTGGAGCACTCTCATACTGCCAGAGCCTGCCTGTCGGTTCATTTCAGTGATCGCCCCGTCCCTCCTGAGACGATACAGTCTGCGGAGCCCATCGAGGAGCCGCGATGCTTGGAGAATGGATCCGATCCAGACGTCTCGCTGCCGAGCGACAGATGGCGTATATGCACAAGCTCCGCCTTCGCGCGTTCGGCGTGCTGGTCGGCCTCGGGCTGACGGCTTTCGGGATCGTCAGCATGACCACGGCCCCGGCCTGGCCCGTGGTGGTCGGTGCGGTCGCGGTTGCGGCTCTAGTGGTCAACAAAGTCGCGGCACAGCTCAGCCACACCGTCTGCATCGGCTGTGGCAAGAAGATCGATGCCAAAGCGCCGGTTGGCGTGTACGGCGTGGTCTGCCCCAGCTGCGGCACGGTCTCGGCCTCCTCAAACTCCGAGCCCCAGGACGAGCTTGTTGGGCTCGATGATGCACTCACGCACCTTGATGAAGAGATGGACGAGTCAGCGAACGGCTGACTCCAATTCACTCGTCCAGTCGATCCATGTTTGAGAAAGAAAGCCGGGCACCCGAAGGTGCCCGGCTTTGTGTGTTTCATCGTTGATCGATCAGAATCAGGCATCCTTCTGCGATTTGACGAATGCCTCCCAATCCGCGGTCGATACTTCTTCGACCTCGGCGGTCGAAATGATCGAGTCGAGCGCCTTGTGCTCAAGAACCTGCTGAACAACGGTGCCGATCTGCTTGTTCTGGATGAGGTACTGGCGGAGCTGCTCGGGGCGGACACCCTGGCGGAAGGCCATCTGAGCGATTGCGCCCTCGATTTCGGCTTGCTGGATCTGCACGCCACGGTCCTCGGCGACCTTCTGGAGGATGAAGAAGAGCTTGGTCTCGCGGATTGCCTCGCCCGCCGATGCCTGACGCAGGGCGGCGATGTTCTTCTCGATCTCCATCTGGTCCACGCCGCGGTACATGAGCTCGGCACGCTTGCGACCGAGCATCCGCTCGGCCTGCTGGGCGGTCAGACGCTTGGGCAGTTCCATCTCCACGTTCTTGAGCAGGTGGCTGGCAACCTGCTGACGCATCAGCATCTGCTGCTCAACATGGGCTCGCTGCTCGATGCGGTTCTTGATCGCGTCTTCGAGTTGCTCGCGCTTCTCCATGCCCATGCGCTCAAGCAGATCCTCGAGCTTGGCCGGAATGATGCGGTCGATGCGGTCGACCTTGAAGGTGATGACCAGATCCTGATCGCGGACAGCCTCGACCTCATGGTGCTCCGGGCCCTTGGTCTTGATTGTCACCTCGTCGCCAGCCTTTGGCTTGCCGAGCTGCTTGGCAAAGTCGGAAACGAGCACACCCAGGATCATGCCTTCGGCTTCTTTGGGCATCTGGACAACCGCGCCGGGGATGTCGTGAATCACGGTTTCGCCGGCCTTCATGATGCCGTGACCGGAGATGTAGTCACCGGCCTCGGGTGATTCACGTTCTTCGAGATCGCCCTCGGCGAGGCAGATCTTCTCGATCTCGTCGGCGACGGCCATGTCATCGAGTTCGAACTTGGGTTTCTTGATCGCGAGCTTGTCGAGCTCGGGCATGTCGAATTGCGGGAGCACTTCGACGTCGACTTCGAAGATGAGGGGCTTGCCGGCTTCGAGCTCGGCATCGGGGAGCGATTCGGAGATCGGGCTGCCGACGACCTTGAGGTTGTGCTCCTCGATCGCCTCGGAGTAAGCCGAGGAGACGAGCTGGTTCTTGGTCTCGCTGCGTACGGAGTCGCCGAAACGCTTCTTCAGGAGCGAACGCGGGGCGTGGCCCTTGCGGAAACCCGGGAGTGCCGCCTCGCTGACGAGTGCGTCGAGGGATTCGTCGATCCGCTCGGTGACCACGTCGGCTGGCACCTCGATCCGGAGCTTCTTGAGGCAGGGTCCGGCATCGGTGACGGTGCAGGTGCTGATTCGCTGCGTGGCGGTCTCGGACATGGAACATTCCTTCGGCAGTGTGTCGACACATGGACACCGCCCCGGACACCATTCCGGGACGGCAATTTGCAGGAGTAGAGTGTAGAACCCACCCACGCCCGGTCCAAGCGGATCGGAAACACGGTTGACCGGGCCGGGGGCGTCGGTGATGATCGCCGGCAGGCCGGAGTGGCGGAATGGCAGACGCGGCGGATTCAAAATCCGCTTCTGGAGACAGAGTGGGGGTTCAAGTCCCCCCTCCGGCATTACAACCCTGCCAAGTGATTCTTTGCTGACCCGAGCCGGGGACTGCCCAGGTTCCGAGGAGCGAAATCAGAATGACCAACCGGAATCGATGGATTTGCCTCGCCGCACTGACGACCTGCCTTGTGCTCATGCTCGGGCTCGGTGCGATGCTCCCGCAGCCCGAACGTAGCTATACGGGCGTCTCACGCCCCTTCACCACCCGCGAGCTTGCCTTTGCGGTACGCGGAAAGATCGCGGCGGTCATGGTCGAGCCGGGCGACAGGGTGGAGACCGGGCAGGAACTGATGCGGCTCGATGACTCGGTCCAGCAGGCAACCCTCGAACTCGCCAAGGCACAATTGCAGGATGACACCCGGCTCGAACTGGCCCAGATCGCTCTGGAGTTCAAGTCGGAAGAGCTCAGACTCGTCGAGGATTCGCTCAAAAACGGCGGCGCCAACGAGCAGGACGTCCGCACCGCTCGATTCGAATTGGCAAGGGCCAAGGTCGAACTCAGGGCGGCTGAATCTGAGATGCTCCAGCGCGGGCTGACGGAAAAGCGTGAGCAAGCCCGGCTCGACGAGATGCGGATCGTGTGCCCCATCGACGGCGATGTTGTCCGGGTCGATCGACGCGAGGGCGAAACTGTCGACGAACAAACGTCGGTGATCACCGTGGTGCAGGTCGAGCCGCTGCGTATCGACGTGAGCGTACCGGTGCCCGTTTCTCGCCGGCTTCAAATCGGTCAGGCGGCCAACGTGAGCTGGCTCGACATCGAAACCCAGGAGCCAGCGGTCGGAAAGGTGATTTTCATCTCCAGAGCCGGTGAAGCGAGTGTGCGTGAGGTGCTCGTCCGCATCGAGGTTCCCAACGCGGACGGGCTGCCCAGCGGCATGCACGCCCGAGTGAGCTTCCAGGGCGAATGAGACACCGGGATCGTCCGGTTGGTCTGGGCGGATGAGACGTATAGGCTTCCGGCCCGGGGCGGCGCACCCGACAGGGTGCAAGCAAAAGGCTCGATGAGCCAGAGCGACGCTCACAACCGCATATTTCCCAAACGAAAGGCGACACTCCAATGGCCGATCAGCAGCAGCAGCAGGTCCAGCTCCGCATTGATGAGTCGAAGATGACCTCGACCTACGCCAACACCATCCGCACCTCGACGACGGCCGACGAGGTTGTTCTGGACTTCGGAATGAACCTGCCGATGCAGGGCCCGGATGGCCAGGCTGCGCTGATGTTCAACGTCGGCAGCCGGGTTGTGATGAACTGGTCGGGTGCCAAGCGTCTTGCGATCACGCTGGGCCAGGTGATCCGCCAGTTCGAGGAACGCAACGGTGAGATCCAGATCCAGCGTGGCGGACCCGCCCCGGCTCAGGGCCAGGACGCCCCGAAGCTCGCCGACTGATCTCACGCTGACAGGCAAAGCCCATGTCGAGTGACCAGGAAGTCAGCGACCGCCCGACCGAGATCGCCCCGGGAACTCAGCCCGGGCCTGTTCAGGCCAAGGGCGGCCGCCAGGCGGCGTTGCGCGAGTTTCTCGGCAAGCTGCTCGCGTTCCAGTGCAAGATCACCGGCGCAGATGCCGGAGCGGTGTACCTGCGCTCGGGCAAGAGCCGATCGGGCGGCGTGTTTGTCACGTACCACCATGACAGCGATTCGTCGTTCGACGAATCGACAACCAAGAAACTTTCCGTGATCGGTGAGCGAGCCGCATCGGGATCGACCGCCGGGGTCGTCGAACCGATGACACTCACCGGCGCACAAGATCTCTACGCCGCGTCGGCCACGCACACCGCGCTGGCGACGCCGCTGCTCGCCGATGGCAAATCCGAGGGCGCCTGCATCGTGCTGGTACCAGCACGGGATCGCGAACCGCAATCTATAAAAATGGATCGCCTCGCCCTGACCGTGTCACGTTTCGAGTCTTTTTTGTGGCAGCAGTCATTCGTGGGCGAGGCCGAGCAAAAGGTTATGCTCCGTGAAACGCTCGAGCTGCTCGACCAGGCTCAGCGTGGCACGACGGCCAAAGCGATGGGTACGCTGCTCTGCGATGAGATGCGTCGCAGGTTCGGGTGCACTCGCGTTTCGATCGGCATGCTCCGCGGCGATCAACTCCGTGTCATGGCGATCAGCGGCGCGGATGACCTGGATCGCCACGCTCCGACCGTTGAAGCACTCGAATCCGCGATGGAAGAGACAGCCCTTCAGGACGCCGAGGTACTCTTCCCGCCCTCGGAAGCAATTGAACATATACCCGGAAGCCGGCGCGTTACGCACGAGCACGCGAGGCTCAGTGAGGCGTACGGCCCGTCGTCGATCGTCAGCCTGCCGCTGCGGATCGAGGAAGACTTGGTTGGTGTGATGATCCTCGAACGCGATGCGTCGGATCCGTTCCCTGACGCCGCCCTCCCACTGCTCCGTCTCGTCGCGGAGTTCGTAGGCCCGGCGGTTTACACACGGAGACTCGCCGATCGGCGAACACCAGAAGTCATCCGAGACGATCTTCTGGATCTTGGCGCAGGGATCGTCGGGCCGAGGCACACCGCGAAGAAGCTGGTCGGCCTCCTCATCATCATTGTGTTTGCCTTGGCAGCGGCTGTACCGATTCCCGCTCGCGTCAAAGGGACCATGGAAATCCGGCCCGAGGTGGGCCGCGCGATTGTGCCTCCCTTTGCGGGCTTTTTGAAGAGCTTCGATGCGAGGCCTGGCGACGTCGTGAGCAAGGATCAGGTCGTCGCGACGCTTGAGACTCGCGAGCTGCTTCTTAGCTTAGAAGAGCAACTCGAGCGTCATGCCACGCTCAGCACGCAGCGCGACAACTCGCTCGCTCGCGGTGAACTGGCCGAAGCCCGTCAGTATGAGGCTCAGCTCGAAGAAGTTCAGGCGACTGTCGATTTGATCAATCAGCGTGTATCGCTTTCGGAGATGCGTTCACCGATTGACGGCGTGATCAGCCGGGGCGATCTAGAGAAGCTGATTGGAGCCCCGGTTGATGCATCGAAGGCTCTGTTTGAAGTTGTTGGTCCAGGCGTACGTGTGCTGATTGATATCGATGAGCGGAATGCCGGACGCGTGCGTGTCGGGCAGAAGGGCTGGGTCGCTAGTCGTGCCAAACCCGGCGCGGAACTGGCGGTGACCGTGACACGCGTGAACCCGGTCGCTCAGCCCCGTGAAGGCGCAAATGTCTTTGTGATTGAAGCCACACTTGACGAGGTTCCCGACTGGCTTAGGCCGGGCATGACCGGAACGGCACGTCTGAACGACGGCTGGAGCACGCTGCTCTGGGAATTATCGCGTCCGATGGTGGATGCATTCCGCCTGTGGGCGTGGATGTAAGGGAGCGACGGCCTTGGCGCTCTTTGCGGACAACTCTGCTGGAACCTTTGCGGACACCTGGTATCGCGCTGCGGACACCAAGCCGCGGATCAGCGTACATGCGAGGTTTGTGCGTCAGCGGCACGGACCGACAGTCAGCTACGTCATCGACGACCCCGCAGGCGGGCACTACTACCGACTCACCGAGTCGGCAAGATTCTTTCTCGGGCTGCTCGACGGACGGCGCACCGTCGATGAAGCGTGGGAGGCATGCCTCGCTCAGCTTGGCGATGACGCGCCGACACAACGGGAATGCCTGGATCTACTGGCCCAGATGCAGCTCTTCGGGCTCATTGTGGGCGATCAGCCGATTGCGCCGGACATGGTGCCCGAACGGCACAATCGCTTCCGGCAGCAGAGACTCCGCCAACGCACGGGCAACTGGATGTTCTACAACATCCCGCTTCTCAACCCAGAGCCGGCGCTGCGGGCGCTCGCACCGTATCTGCGTGCTTTCTGGGGCTGGCCCGGGTTTCTCGCGTGGCTCGTGCTCAGTGTCTCGGCGATCGGTGTGGCGATCGCACACGCGGACCAGCTCGTCAGCTCGTTCAACGGGTTTCTTGATCCGCGCAACCTGATCTGGCTCAGCGTGCTGTTCATGCTTATCAGAGCTGTCCACGAACTCGGCCACGCGATGGCGTGCAAGGCGATGGGTGGAAGATGCACCGAGATCGGCGTCATGCTGATCGGGTTTCTACTCCCGCTCCCATACTGCGATGCGTCCAGTTCGTGGAAGTTCCCAGAGACATGGAAGCGCGTACTCGTCGCCTGCGGCGGCATGCTTATCGAAACATTCTTCGCGTCCATAGCAACATTTATCTGGGCATTCGGCGAAGAAGGGCTGATGAAGGCACTCGCGTTCAACGCGATGGTGATCTCCAGCGTTTCGACGATCATGTTTAATGCGAATCCGCTCCTGCGGTACGACGGCTACTACATCCTGTGTGACGTCGCCGGCGCGCCGAACCTGGCGCAGCGTGCGAGACAGACGTGGTTTTACCTGATCCAGCGATTCGCGTTCGGCATCCCGAATGTCCGGCCGCCCTATGTGCGCGACCGTTCCGAGTTTCGTTTGCTGCTGACGTATCAGCTGCTCTCGATGCCGTACCGCATGCTCGTGACGTTCTCGATCTTGATGCTGATTGCTTCCAGATATCTCTCGCTCGGCCTTGTGCTCGCGGCCGTGTTTGGTGCGGTCTGGCTGATCTGGCCGGTACTTCAGGGCATGTGGTTTATGCTCACTTCGCCGGTTCTTCTCGGGAGACGTAGCCGTTCAATCGGTGTCGTTGCCTCACTATTGATCCCGCTGATCGTCCTGGTCGGCATCATCCCACTGCCCGCGTCGAGCACGCTTCCGGGTGTTGTTGAATCGGTTGATTTTCAGATTGTGCGAGCGGATTCACCGGGGTATGTCGAATCGGTTCTGGCGGTACCGGGCGAGGCCGTTCGTGCAGGTGATGTTCTGATCGTGATGAAGAACCCGTCCTATGAAGCCGACGCGAGAGCTGCGCGTGCTCGGGCTGCTTATGCGCAGGCGACGCTCGATGACGCGGCCTCTCGTGGCGCCGCTGCACTCCGTATCGCGCTCGCGAGATACGAGCGTGCCGTCGCTGAGGTCGATGACGTTGAACGCCAGCTCGAAGCGCTAACAGTCCGCGCCAACATTGGAGGCACCTTCGCTGCCGGCGGAGGCTCGGGGCTCGATATTGAGAACCTGGATGGGCGTTTCCTTGATCGCGGGGTTGTGATCGGTGTTGTATTGCCCAACGACAGTATCGTCGTAAGGGCGGCCGTCACGGACACAAAGGCGGGAAATGTTGTGCCGGTGTTGACACAAGGCCATGCGCTGCCGCAGATACGTATCCCCGGCGAGAGCGCCCGCGTTATCGATGGAACAGTGAGCCGCGTCTGGCCCGCCGGTTCAAGGCAGATCGAGTCGATGCAATTCTCGGCGATTACCGGCGGCGATTTGCTGACCAATCCGCACCAGACTGATCAGGCGATCGAATCGTTTACGCTCTTTGATATCAAGCCTGAATCGGACAAGGGGCTGTTGCCCGGCAGACGCGCCAAAGTGCGCATCCGGCTTGAGCCGAGCACACTTTTCGACCGCGCTGTGACGCGCGTGCGACAGTACTTCGATGGACGCGTTCGATGAATATCGCTGCGCGCGAGCCAATTTTGACATCGAGAAGGCTTTGGCCGCACCTCGCACGGCACATCAAACGGACTCCTCCACCGACGGGCGCGGACGTCCTTGGCGCATGGGTCGAAGGCAGGCGTGTCCGTCGACGACTGCGGTACGACCGTGCAGCCCGGGCCGAATCGATTGTCAGACATGCTGACAGCCTTCGCGATCTACGCGATTCATTGCTCAACGATCGCATTCTTCAGGCCCGAGAACTCGTCCTCCTCGGCAAGGACAAAGACGCAGCCATCGATGAAGCGTTCGCGGTGACGCGAGAGGTGATCCGGCGTGAGCTCGGCCTTGCCCTCTATGTCGAGCAGGTGATCGGCGGACTAATCATGGCCGACGGTGCGTGCGCCGAGATGGCAACCGGAGAAGGCAAAACCGTGACTGCCATTCTGCCGGTGGCACTCCATGGCTGGTCGGGACGCGGCGTCCATGTGCTGACGGTCAACGACTACCTTGCGTCGCGTGATGCGGAGATCACAGCTCCGGTTTACCGCAGACTTGGGATGCGGGTTGGTGTTGTGGTGGAAGCAACCAAACAGCCCGATCGCCGTCGCGCGTACGACATGGACATCACATACGCAGCAGATAAGCAAGTGGTGTTCGATTACCTTCGAGATCGACTGCATTCCCCTCCTTCAGCAACACTCTCGGGATCGATCCTCGAATCGATCACCGGCAAAGGTGAAGCGGAATGGATGTCACGTGTCGTACACAGGGGATTCAACGCGGTAATCATTGACGAAGCGGATAGCGTGCTTATCGATGAGGCTGTGACACCCGCGATTATCGCCGCAGAAGAATTGTCCGAAGGCAGCGGCGAAGACGCGGCCGGTAAGCACCACAGATTGGCTGCGGACATCGCTCGCGACTTGACGCCCGAAGTCGATTACAAAGTCGACCAGAAGCTCCGCTACGTGGAACTGACCGACGAGGGGCGTGAGCGGCTCCGTGATATGACCGGACAATTGCCGGCGTTCTGGACCGGGCCCCGCCGGAGCGAGGAACTTGTGCGGACGGCTCTCGTGGCCAAGGAAGTGCAGGTCCTCGGAGACGACTACATCATCCGTGATGAGAAGGTCGAGATTGTTGATCGCTCGACCGGGCGTGTGCTCGAAGGGCGGCAGTGGCAGATGGGACTCCACCAAGCCGTCGAGGCGAAGGAAGGTCTTGAGACGACCAAGGCCCGCCGCACCTCGACACGCATCAGCTACGCTCGGTACTTCCAGCAGTATCGCCATGTTGCGGGCATGAGCGGCACACTCCGAGAGGTATCGAATGAGCTCTGGCGCACCTATGGCCTCACGGTGATTCGCGTGCCAACTCATCGCCCCGTCATCCGCCAAGAGAAACGCGACGTTGTCTTCAAATCCGAAAGCGCGAAACTGACCGCCGTCGTTGATCGTGTCTGTGAGGTGCACAAGACAGGGCAGCCCGTGCTTGTGGGCACACGCAGCGTGCTGACTTCGGAAGAGATCGGAAGGATGCTCATCGAGAAGGGCGTGAACTGTCGGATCCTGAACGCGGAACGCGAGCGTGAAGAGGCGAGTATCGTCGAACTGGCGGGCAAAGTGGGTGCCGTCACTGTCGCCACGAATATGGCTGGGCGAGGTACAGATATCAAGCTCGATCCAACCGCAAAGGAACTCGGCGGGCTGCTCGTTGTCGGGACTGAACGACACAGCGAGCGGCGTGTTGATCGCCAGCTTTTTGGTCGTGCGGGGCGGCAGGGCGATCCTGGTGAGGCGCAGATGTATGTTTCATTTGAAGATCAGCTCGTGAGGGCCACAGGCTTGCCCCCCCTTATTTGGCTAGCCAAGACACTCCCAATGAGACTCACAACCATGCTTCTTTGGCGTCAAGCTCAGATACTTGCCTCGATGAGGGCGGTTTCACACCGCCTCTCGACTGCCCGAACGGATGCGTGGCAGGAACTCTCGATGAACACGATCTCGCGTTAGTAGCCGCTCTCACAATCTTTCTGATATACTCGCGTATTGGTCGGAAAGGTGGCAAGTCATGCTCGAACCCAAAGATAGCGTGAATCATCCGGTCGCCAGACGATACGTTGCGAACGCGCCATACCGCGTCGCTCATGATTTGCACGGTGACTGGTGGATCTGGCGCCGGTCCCACGGGAACACTTGGACGACTTATCAGCGATGCGACTCCGAGGCTGAGGCGCAGCACCTTTGCGATGAACTGATTGCAGGGGGTACGGTCCCACAGGCACAATCGACAGAAGCCAAAGCCTGATCCGGTCGACCTGAAATCTTGCCAGCGGGATTGAACGGCCACTTGAAATCGAGAGTGGTCCGCATTTGCATATCCGCTCGTCATCAGCGAGAATCACGCCATGAGTGATTCTGCAACTGTCGGCGGGGGCAACCGGAAGGGCATCCTGGATCTGATCGAGTGGATCGGCAATAAGCTGCCGGATCCGGCTGTGCTGTTTCTGATCGGTGCGGCCGTCGTCATGCTGGCCAGCCAGATTGCCGTCTCGACAGGGTGGGAGGTTCAGCCGAAGCAGGCCGTGAGTGCAATCGATCCTGCGACTGGTGAGGCTGTCATCCAGTTTCTAGACAAAGGCGCCCCAATCCAGCCGGTCAGCCTTCTGACTTCTGACGGCCTTTACTGGTGTCTGACCAGCATGGTCGACAACTTCATGGGCTTCGCGCCGCTTGGAGTGGTCCTGACGGGTATGTTGGGTATTGGAGTCGCCGAAAGAACCGGCATGATCGGCGCGATGCTCAAGGCCTTTATGAAGGTCGTCCCCAAATCGCTCCTCACGCCGACGATGGTCTTCCTCGGCATCATGAGCTCTATGGGGCTGGACGCGGGGTATGTGGTGCTCCCGCCGCTGGCCGCGGCTTTGTATAAATCGGTCGGCCGATCGCCGCTGGCTGGTATTGCTGCGGTCTTTGCTGGCGTCTCGGCCGGCTTTAACGCCAACCTATTCGTGACCGGGCTCGACCCGATGCTGGCGAACCTTTCGCAGATCGGCGCGAACGTACTCGATCCGACCTACTCAGTCGCAGCGACTTGCAACTGGTACTTCATGGTCGCTTCAACTTTCGTGGTGACACTCATGGGCTGGGGCGTTTCCGCCTGGTTCGTCGAACGCCGGCTGAGCAGGAAATCGGCGGAAGACGGAGGTCCAACGCCCATCGATGAGAGCGATCTGGAGTCGCAGAAACTGACCGCACAGGAATCGAAGGCCCTGACCTGGGCCGCGGCCACCATGGGGCTTTTGCTGCTCGCTTTCGCGGCCACGGTCTTCATCCCGGGCATGCCGATGCACGACCGCAAGATCCCGTCGATCCCGATCCCCGGGGAACCGGCCGCTACGTTCCTGGCCGATGTCTCTCACGTCCAGATCGATCTGCCGGACGACCATCCCAAGGCACTCGTTGTTGAAGGCAAGGGCGCGTACACCGACGATACCTTGACCACATTCGTCACCACCGACGGCGAGGTGCTCGTCAAGCGGAACCCGCAGTTCCAGCGGTGGGTTCACGTGGTGACGCCGCTCATTTTCCTTGGCTTCATCATCCCGGGCCTTGTGTATGGCATCGTGATGAAAAGCGTGTCGTCCAGCAAGGACGCGGCGAAGGTGATGATCGAGTCGATCGCGGCCATGGCGCCGATCATCGTGCTCGCGTTCTTCGCTGCTCAATTCATCGAGTACCTGAAGTACAGCCAGCTCGATCGCATGATCGCGTTCGAGGGCGGGATGATTCTCGCGGACAACGAGATGAGCAAGGGCAGTCTCATCGTCGCGTTCATTCTGGTGACGATGATCTTTAATCTGTTTGTCGGGTCGATGTCTGCGAAGTACACAATGTTCGCCCCGATCTTCATACCGATGCTCATGTTCGTCGGGATCAGCCCTGAACTGACTCAGGCCGCGTACCGGATCGGTGACTCCACCACGAACATCATCACGCCATTGAACGCATACCTCGTGATCATTCTCGTGTTCATGCGTGAGTATGCACCCAAGGGCGGCATGGGCACTCTGGTGGCGATGATGATGCCGTACACGGTCGTGTTCACGATCGGGTGGACGATCCTGCTGCTGCTCTGGATCAGCCTCGGCTGGCAGCTCGGCCCGAGTGGGACTGGGCCTCTGGAGTACACCGTCCCCACCGCCTCTACGGTTTCTCCCTAAATAGACCGAATAGGTTGTCAGTGAAGCCAAAAGGAAACCGGCCCGTGGCGTGAACCACGGGCCGGCAGGGATGATGAAACGAAGCAGGCCTTAGCAGCCTGCGTTGTAGTTCGAGACCCAAGCCGAGAAGTCGGCCGGGGTGCACGATCCATCGGCGTTCTGATCGCACTCGGGCGCCATTGCGTTGAACGCAGCGACCCAAGCCGAGAAGTCGGCCGGGCTGAGGATGCCGTCACCGTTGGTGTCGGCGATGCAGTTTGCGATCGCAGCCGGTCCAACACCCGGAATGGCGAACGAATTCGTTGCCGAGGTCTTGAACATTCCGAGCGTGGTGTCCACGTTCTCGGGAGCGGAGTCGGCATCGAAACGGAAGTTGTACACCGTACCCCAGCGGAGTGCATTGGTGTTCGGGTCAACGGCATGCGTCGTGGGCGAATTCCACGTCACGCTGTTGGATGCCACCGTGGCGGACCAGTCGGTGTTGTCGAACGGCTCACCAGAGTGGTAGTCCACGTCGTGGAAACCGACATTGCTGACAGTGACGCCGTCACCAACCGGGATGCTGAAGCTGCCGGCGGCGCGGTTGCTGTTGAGGTTCTGGATGGCGTACTCGTAGTGCCAGGTGCCGTCGCCGTTGTCGGTCACCTTGTAGCCGACGATGTAGCGACCGTCGAATGGCACGTCGTAGAAGACGAGCGTGACTGCGGGATCGAAGTCCTGCCAAGCCTGGAGGGCCGGCTTGCCGCGTTGAGTCGCGCCGGTGAAGGAGAGGTTGTAGCCGCCGCTCTGGAGGCTGCCAACGGTGATCCGACGGTACGAAGCGTTGTTATCGTCGTTGCCTGCGGCTGCGTCATCGGGCGAGATGTACTGGCCTTCGCCGAAGTACAGAGCGCCGGAGTTCAGCGAGGGGTTGACGTCATTGTTGTTGACCTGGATGCGCTTGTAGATGCTGTTGCCTGACTGGCCGTCGCCGGTGAACGGCCACGGGTACTCGCCCTTCGTGGGATTCACCTCGAACTTCGGGCCAAGACCAGACTGGCTGCCGTTCAGGCCGGCGCTGTACGGGTCGTTGCAACCCGGGCCGAGGCCGCTGCCGCCGAGCGACGAGGGCATGCAGTTGTTGCTGCACAGCCCGCCGAGATTCAAAGCCAGGAAGGCGTGCTTGAGCCAGCTCTGACCGAGCTGCTCGAAGCGGCCGTCCTTCAGGCGGAAGATGTTCTGACCCATCAGCGGGTGGAGGTTCGCGGGCGTGCCGTCACCGAGTTCGTCGTCCCAGAGCAGATCCTCATCGCCGATGTTGCACGACTCGGTACCGATTGAGTATCCGGTGATACCCCCGACAGTACCCCATCGCTGCGGACCGGTGATGTCACCAGCAATCACGTCCGGGCCAACACTTCCCTGACCACAAGCCGAGCCCGCAATCATCGCGAGAGCGGCCACACCGAAGATAGAAATACGATTTCCAGTCATAACGCTCATCCCTCATTCTTCAATGGGTCACCCACGGCCCCCGACCCGAGACCACGGGCCCGCGGGTGCACTCCTGTGTACACGAATTCCCCCCCGAGTGTAGCGTTTTTCACTGCCCGATGGCCTGCCGATATCAACTTTCATGACATGTCAATATGGGAAAGACAGGTCCGTAAATAGCGATCGCATTGTGTTTGGCATCAGTCGCGATGACGCTGATGCAGAATGGCAAGATCTCGCTGGATGGCCGAATTCGTGGGCGCGAGAGCCGACGCAATTTCGAGTTTTTGAAGCCCCTGCTCCAATTGACCACACGATGCATACGCCATTCCAAGGTCTCGAAGTATCAGAGGCGAATCAGGCTTCAGTGAGGCCGCTCGTTCGAGTGCTTCGAGACCGATATCTCGAATGATGTTGCTGTTTGTCTGTATTCCGGAGATTGTGATCGACTCCCCAAGTGAGAGCAACACCCAGGCGTCTCCATCAGCGAGCCTGATCGCATCTTTGAAGTCATCCGCAGCGCGAGCTGAGTCGCCCTCGGCCAATGCCAATTGTCCCAACGCTTCGTACGCTCCGGGTGAATCAGGCGACCGCTCTCGGAATTCTTCGAGCACCTCCCGTGCCCGATCCGGCTGTCCCAATACACCCCAGAGCGATGAGAGGATTCGCGAGGTCGCGTTGCCTGCGTCGGCAGATTCGCTCGTGAGCCGGTCAAGGAGTGCGGCCGCTTCATCACGGCGCCCGAGTTTCAACAACACTCGCACCCCGACAACACCGGCCTCAAGATCGGTCATGGATTCGAAGTAGGGCAGCCGTTCGATCGCGCGTGACGGTTGACCGATTGCAATATCGAATTCAGCCGCCTGAAGCCTGACTCTTTGGCTTTCGGGCTGCGCCTCTATGACACGAGTCCAAAGCTCTTCGGCATTCTGAGTGGATCCTTCGGCCAACTGAACCGCTTTTAGCGCGATGTCTGGCAGCAGACCCACCAGCCGCGGATGCCTTTCGAAAGCCGATGATATCGCCTCATACTGCTCGGATTGATCGGCACCTAGCGCGGTCATGAGTGCCAAGTATTGTCGGACGAGCTCCTCGCTCGGTTCTCCGCTTTCAACAATTTGCCGAAGCAACTTCTTTGCGTGTTCGCGTTCACCCGCGATAAGCGACATATACGCGAGCTCACGGCGCTGCTCAGGATTCAGGGTCCAGCCGTATCGCTCCGAATACATGAATCGACGTATTCCACTCTGCGCAAGCTGTGCATTCTTCTGCGTCGGTGCGTATTCAGGTCTGAGCACAATGTCAATCGGCACGTCCAATCGCTCATGCGTCAATCTTGCAGCAGCACGAAGCGAGATCACCCCACCGCTCCAGACAGCAGAGCATGCCACAAGAAGGGCGAGGAGCAGCGAAACGACGCCGACAACCTTATAGCGTCCCTTGGCTTTCAGAACGATCGATTGGATTCGTACGTTCGGCTTGCTGAGAAGCGACCAACCCTTCCACACTACAAATGTCCCTATCCCTGCCATACCCGCAGCCATCAGCATGGGAACAAGGTTGAACATGCCTCGATACGCAAGGAACATCGCGACAAAAACGACAGCTCCAACGATCTCTTCTGGCCATGAAAGATCGAAACGCTTCGGGTTGTGTCTGACCTTGGCCTGCCGAGACTTTGCTTCGTCGTTCACTGGCTTACGCATCACTGACGGCGATGTGAATGCGAAACTGAGGGCATCATTCGGGCAGGCGCTGATGCAGTCCATGCACTTCATACAGCCTGGGTCCATAACCATGCCGAAATCGCGGATCTCCTCATGCACGCGCACATTCGACGTGCAGACCGCGGTGCAGTGGCCGCAACTGTGACAGTTGTTGTTGACGACGATGCGTCCCGGACTGATCTTGTCGACGACTCCGAAGATGCCTCCGTATGGGCAGCCGTAGGTGCAGAAGCCCTTGCTCCCGAGGAAATAAACGGCCCCGAAGCCGACAACCAGGAAGAACGGGATGATGACATACCACTGCTGAGGGAACGTGGCCCAGAAGTCGTCGACAATGAGCTCCGATGCGAAGCCGTGAAACTCGGCGACGTCGCGGAGCCATACCGGTCTCTCAACGCCAAACACCTCGAGAAGCGGAAGGAGAGCGACGCGTTTGAAGGTGGGCCAGACGAACATGTAGAGCCCGAACCCGAGCGGCGCCCAAGCGAGCAATCGCGCTCGGAACGGCTTCGGGCGGACGCCGATCTTGTTCATCATCCAGGTGCAGAGATCCTGGAGAGCGACAATGTGGCAGCCCCAGCCGCAGAAGTACCGGCCGAAGATGAGCGTCGCGAGAATCGCGACGACAAAGAAGATAAAGCCCGCGTTGACCTTGCCGAGCTCGAGTGTCTGCATCGATTCGCTGGGTTCGACCGGAGAGACAGTCGAGCCGGCGACCAGCCACTGAACGATGTGGGCCAGTATGAGTAGGTGGATGCCGATCAGCACAGCCGCTCGCCAGTGCCCCATACGCGAGTGCGGCCTGGCCTTGGCAGCCCCATCGCCGAGAACCGTGAGCGAGACCTTCCGCCCCGCAGGGGTGCAGCTCTGTGATGTCGTGTGCTCACTCATCGTCTGGTGCTCGGTGCCCGGGCAATGGTACACGGGACGGGAGCATCATCGGCGATTTGGGCGATTCCCGGCTTGTTCTCAGACCTTGGCTTCGAGTTCTTCCCACCGTGCATAGAGCGTAGTGACCACCTCCTGCGCCTCGCTCAGTTCGTGGCACGCCTTGGCCATTCGCGTGTGGTCGGCGATCACCTCGGGTAAACCGAGCTGGCGTTGCGCCTCGGCGACGCGATCTTCGGCCTCGGCGATGCGGTCCTCGATCTGCTCGTACTCGCGTTTCTCGTTGTAGCTCAGACCCTTCTTGGCGGTCTTAGGCTTGATACCGCCCATGTTCTGCTTCTTCTCAATCGGCTCGGGCTTGCGAACGGTCGCGTTTAGTGCCTGGTCAAGGCTCGCGTAGACACCCGAGCCACCCTTGCCGTCGAGGGCGACGTAGCTGGTGGCCAAACGGTCGAGCATCGCGCGGTCGTGGGTGACGAGCACCAATGCGCCCGGGAACTCCTCCAGCGCCTCTTCGAGGACTTCGAGGGTGGGGATGTCCAAATCGTTGGTTGGCTCGTCGAGTACAAGCACATCAGCGGGTTGGAGCATGATTCGCGCGATATGGATGCGGGCGAGTTCGCCGCCGCTCAGCGATTTGACAGGCTGATCGAGCTGGTACTCCTGAAAGAGGAACCGTTTCGCCCAACCGGCTACGTGAATGGACTTGCCCCGGAAGCTGACCTGCTCGGCCCCGGGTGAGAGCGCTGTACGCAATGGCGTCTCCGGGTCGAACGACTCACGGTATTGGCTGAACAGCACCACCTGTGGCTTGGGATCCGCGAGTTTAATTGCCCCCTCGTCGGGCTCAAGTTCGCCCGTTAGCACACGGATCAGCGTTGTTTTCCCGCTGCCATTGGGACCGAGCAGGCCGACACACTCGCCGGGTGTCAGCAGCACATCGAGTTTTGCGAAGAGACGCTTCCCACCGAGCGACTTGCTGAGACCCTGGGCGTCGAGCAGTTTGCGAGTACGGCGGCCGGAGGCGTTGAAGTCGAGGTTCGCACCCTTGCGGCCCGCGGCCTGGTTCCTCGCACGGATCTGCTCGAGCTCGGCCATGCGGTCGTAGCTGGCATCGATGCGTCCCTTGGCCTTGGTCTGACGCCCTTGCGGGCCGCGAGAGAGCCAGTCAAGATCTTTGCGAACCTGGCCGGCAAGGGCTTGCTCGATTTTGGCCTGCGAATCGAGGTGTTCCTGCTTCCGACGCAAAAACTCGGTGTAATTCCCATACACCGAGAGCATGTGCCCTGGGTATGCCGGGCTAATCTCGATGATCCGTGTCGCGATGCTCTCGAGAAACGCGCGATCGTGGGTGACAAAGATCGCGGCGCTCGCAGAGGCGTCGCCTGCGGATTTGTTCACCAGCTCTTCGAGCCACCGGATTCCGACGAGGTCAAGGTGATTCGTCGGCTCGTCGAGCATGATCAGATCCGGCTGACCGCCGGCGAATCCCAACGCCCGGGCCACCGCCAGCCGCTTGCGCCATCCACCAGAAAGTCTCGCGGCCTCAATATCAAGATGAACCTGATCGAACCCCGCACGCCCGAGCAGGACATCGGCCAGTATCTCGGCCTCGTACACATCGTGGATACCCGCAGCTTCCATCGCCGAGGCCGTGACGATCTCGCGTGGTGATTTCCCGGGATCGAAGGTGTCGTCCTGGGGTACGTACACAGCGCGTAAGCCAGGAGGCATGTTGATCTGGCCGCTGTCGGGAGGCATGAGACCCGCGAGCACCTTGAGCAGCGTGCTCTTGCCCGCGCCGTTCGGTCCGATGACGCCGATGCGATCACCAGGCTCTATCGAGACTGTGACATCGATAAAGAGCTGTTTCAGCCCGAGAGTCTTTGAGATATTCGTCGCGTTGAGCAGCACCGATCCGTCTCGCCCGGCATCATCGCCGACCCGATGGTAGTGCAGCTTCAGGCGGCCTTCGCGGTCAGCTTGCCGGCTGCGAAGTTCATGATCTGATTCGGGATCTCGGTCAGCGGGCAGACGGTTATCGCACCGCCTTTCTCGATAGCCTCGCGAGGCATTCCGAACACGACGCACGAGTCCTTATCCTGTGCCACCGTATAGGCTCCGGCATCGCGCATGGTCCGCAGACCCTGTGCCCCGTCGTTGCCCATGCCCGTCATGATGATGCCCATCGCGTTGCGACCCGCATGCTCGGCCGTAGACTCAAAGAGCACCTCGACCGAGGGCTTGTGACGGCAGACGCGGGGACCATCGGTGACGCGGACAATGTAGCGGGCGCCGTCGCGGGCCAGGTGCAGGTGCTTGTTGCCTGGCGCAAGAAGCGCGAGACCTGTCAGGACCGAATCTCCGTCCTTGGCCTCCCGGACCTCGATTTCGCAGAGTTCGTTCAGCCGCGCGGCGAATGAGGCCGTAAAGCCTTCCGGCATGTGCTGGGTCATGATGATGCCGGGCGTCTGCTTTGGCAGCACGCTCAGCACGGTCCGAAGGGCCTCGGTGCCACCGGTCGACGTGCCAATGGCAATGACCTTATGGGTGGTTTCGATGGAGGCGAGACTCGGCGGGGCCACGAGCCTTTTGCCGCTGCTGGCGTCGAGGTCCGGTCGCTTCTCGGGCACCGGATGATGGGCGGCGTCTTTGATCATCCGGCCGAGTTCGGCGGCCATATCACCGACCGAGTACGCCACTGCCGGCTTAGCAACGACACCCATCGCACCCGCTTCGAGACACGCCAATGCCGTGTCGCAACCCTTCTGCGTCAACGAGCTGACGATGATGGTCCGGACGGGGTAGAACTTCATCAGCTTGCGCAGGAACGTCATGCCGTCCATGCGAGGCATTTCGATGTCGAGCGTGATGACGTCCGGCTTCTTGGCCATAATCATGTCGCGCGCCACAAACGGATCCGGCGCGACACCGACGACTTCGATGCCTGGAATCGTGTTCAGGTTATTCTTAAGCGCCTGTCGTACGACCGACGAATCGTCGACGATGAGCACCCGTACCGGTTCGGACATATCGAGTCGTCCTTACTCTCAGAGGAAGTCGGATCAGGCTGCCTTGACGTTAGAACCGTCGGCGGGCAACCAGTAGACCTCCAGCCGTTCACCCTCGGCATCGAGAACGCAGTGCTCGCCCTCTGTTGCCGACGGGAACTCGCCGCTCTCGACCACTTCGGGTAAACCGAGCGAGAGCTTGCAGTGATCACCACCCAATGCTGAGACAACCGAACCGCCGACGATATTCGTCAGCTCGCGGAGCGCATCGAGGCCCTCCTTCTCGATCGTGACATCTTCCACTTCGACGCCGAGCAGACTCGAAGCCAACCCGAGCATGAATCCGGAGCTCCCAGCGAGATAGACAGTCCCGTTCACGGGACCCGTGTAGCGGATCCGCGTGTACCATTCGCACGGCTCGAGCTCGTCGAGGAACTCTTTGTCAGCGGGCTCTGCGGAGACGAATGCTGTGCGCTCGAGCGCTTCGATCGCCATGTCACCCAGCATATCCTGATTGAAATCGCTCACAGCTTCACCCCCAGGTTATTGACGATGATCTTGCGCAGATCCTCGGGTTCGAAGGGCTTGTGCAGCACTTCGATCACACCGAGTTCTCGCATGCGGTTGAGTCTGTCTTCGTTGCTCTCTGTGCTCACGACAACGACCGCCACATCCTCGAGCTCGGGCTGCTTGCGCAGCTCCTGCGCGAATTCCTCGCCGTTCATGACGGGCATGTTCAGATCGAGCAAGACCATGTCCACCCAAATCGTGGACATGAGTTCGAGCGCTTCCTTGCCGTTGCCCGCCTCGAAGATTCGGTCTTCCTCTAGGCCGGCGAGCTTGACAACTTTCTTGATGGCGGCCCGCAGAATGGGCGAATCGTCCACGATGAGAAGATTACAGCTCATGCTGCACTCCTTTCGTCCTTCCCAGTGCTCATTCCGAGGGTCTCCTCGATCGAGCGCACCGCGTCCCACATTGCGGCGATCTCACGTTCCGCTTTCCTCCGAGAAAGCGACAATGCAGTCTTGACGTGCGGGGCGAGCTCATAACGCAGTCCGTCTTGACCGATGCCAAGCCCCGACCAGAGCGAGATGATGTCCGCGGCGTGCACGATATCGATGAGCATGTCGTGCCTGTCACCAGGCTCGGGTGGTGTGTGATGGTGCTGCACTGCGAGCGATATCCGCTCGGGCAGCTGCCAGTGCCGGCACAGTGCGCCGCCAACCTCAGCGTGATCTGTCCCGAATGCCATCCGTTCGGCGTCCACGAAAGTGGTCTCAGGCGTCAGATACTTGGACACAGATTCGGCGTAGCTCTCGCCGTACTTCTGATCCAGCACAAGCTTGCCCACATCTCGGAGCAGTCCTGCGACGAAGCAGATATCGCGGTCATCTGGATAATGCTGCCTTGCAAGATTCTCCGCTGCGACAGCACCACCGATGGCGTTCCTCCACATGGCCTCGCGGGACATGTCGAACGCTTTGCACGAGCGTGTCACCACCTGTCCGACTTGCTGTTGAAGCACGATCTTCAGGAGCGCATCGCTACCAAGACGGATGATGCTCTCACGCAGATTAAATTCGCGGCCGGGTGTTCCGTAGGCAACCGAGTTTGCGTACCGGAGCACGGCCAGGCTCAGAGATTCGTCGATGCGAACAATATCGCTGACCTCGCCCATATCCACATCGCGATCTCCGAGCATGGCGACCAGCCTGGAGGATGTGCTTGGGAGCGTCGGAAGAGATTCGAGTTCTGAGATAAGTGTATTTAGATCGGCCATAATACCTCCCCCTTCCCGCGGTTGCGGACTGTCACCGTGCCGTCGGCAAGTGAGAGATGCAGCGTTCGGCTGTTATTCCCGCCGGTGTCATCGGCCGAAAGCAGCACATTGTTTTTCCAGAAGATCTTTCTGAGCACTGTTCGATTGCGAGAGCCGATCTTGAAATGCCCGCCATCACTCAGCACTTCCGCACCGCCGGCGGCGCAGACGATCAGGTTCTCTTTCTTTGCACCAAGTTCGTACGCATGCTTGAAGAGCAGCGGGATGCCGGTATCCGCGAACATTGCAGGGCTATCGCTGGCCTTGTCGTTGTTGATCTTCGAGTCCGGGAGCATGAAGTGGAGCATGCCGCCTACGTGGGTTGTCGGGTCGAAGATCGTGACACCGATACACGAGCCGAGCGCGTGTGTGATGATTTCATTTGTGGGGCCCCGGAGCACCGCGTAATCGGCCACTCCCACGACGTGCGCTTTAGGCGATGTCCCCGATGAGACTTGTCCGGTCATGCTTGTCATCGTGGATGCTACCTCACATACATCGAAGGCTGTACGGTTCGAAGGTTTGTACCGAGTGAGCTGATCGATTCGGCGCTTCCTACCGCAAAGATGCCTCCGGGCCTGAGCAGATCGGCCAATCGACTCACCAACTTCGCTTTCGTTGGCTGGTCGAAGTAGATCATGACATTCCGGCAAAATATCACATCGAAAGGCCCCTTCACGGGCCAGTCCGCCATCAGATTGAGCTGCCCAACCGTCACGAGATTCCGCACACGCTCGCTCACTCGATAGCATGTCTGCCCGTCGACACTCACCTTCTCGAAATGTTTCTCGAGTGTCTGCGCCGGCATGTTCTCGACCATGTCAGCGGGATAGACCCCATCCTTGGCGGATTGCACAGCGGAGTTTGCCAGGTCGGTCGCCAGGATCTTGAAGTCCCAGCGATCGATATCCGGCAGGAGATCCAGAGCTTGTATCGCCATTGAGTAGGGCTCAGGGCCTGTTGAACACGCTGCCGACCAGAGCCTGATACGCCTTCCAGGCGTCGTCAGGTTTCCTTTGGCCAAAGGCGTGTAGAACTCCCTTTCAAGGTAGTCGAAATGTTGTCGCTCACGGAAAAAGCTCGTCACATTGGTCGACAGCATGTCGAACAGTTCGAGCAGATCCGAGGGCGTTGCCGCGGACTCGATATGGTCGAGATACTCACTGACCCCCGCGTACTTTGACTTTCGGAGGAATTTAGCGAGCCGCGTCGAAACGAGTTGCTGCTTCTTCTCCGAGAGATGAAGCCCCCAGTTTCGATATGCGATATCTGAAACCCGTTGGAAGTGAGATGTGCTGATCATGCTCATGGCGTCTGCGCTCTCTGGTCATGAAGTTATGCGGCCATGCTTCCGTTCTCATTCTCCGATCGGCTGATCTGAGCGAGCTGATTTGTCGCGCCCGCCGAGAGAACCTTGTCGATATCGAGCAGGATGAGCACCTTCTGGTGATCCCCCTCGGTGACCTTACCCATGCCCATGATGTACTCGGTGTTCATTGAGCCACCGAACTTCGGAGCCGGCTCAATCATCGACTTGCCGATGTTTTTGACCTCACGGACGGAGTCGACAATGACACCCATTTCGAATTGCTCGGAGCTCACGCTGTCAACGACTTCGACAACGATAATGCACGTCTCGTCGTCGTAAGCGACGCTCTGCATCCCAAACTTATTGCGGAGCTCGATCACAGGAATGATCTTGCCACGCAGGTTGATCACGCCCTTGACATAGCTTGCCGTCTGCGGGAGAGGTGTGATATCGAGGACACCGATGATCTCACGCACCCGAAGGATTTCGACGCCGTATTCTTCTTTGCCGAGGCAGAACGAGAGAAACTTGTCTTGGTTGTCGTTGTGCTTGGCGGAACCGATTGATTCAGATGCATTCGTGGCGGTCATGGCTCGACACTCCTCGTGATTACTTGGATTCAGACTGTGTGGCTTCGGAGAGAAGCCCTGCGACATCGATGATCAGCGCAACGCGTCCATCGCCGAGGATGGCGCCACCGGATGTACCTCGCAGCGGCTCGATGCCCTGCCCGAGGCGTTTGATGACAACTTGCTGCTGGCCGATGATCTCGTCGATCAGCATGCAGCAACGCGTGCCGTTCGATTCCATCACAAGAAGCAGACCCTCGCAGACATCTGTCGTACCTTCTTTGAGGTCGAAGATCCGATTCAGGCGGTAGACGGGCAGGAGCGAATCTCGCACGAGCGCCATCTCGCCCTCGTCCACGACCGTGTGAATCTGCTCTTTCGTGGGCCGGAAGCTCTGCTCAATGGCCAATGTGGGAACGACGTATCGCTGAGTCCCGACACGAACGATCATGCCGTCGATGATCGCCATAGTTAGCGGCAGTGAGAGCCTGAATGTTGTGCCCTTCCCGGCGACCGAATTGATCTCGATCTTCCCGCGCAGTGCTTCGATGTTCCTGCGAACGACGTCCATACCGACGCCACGACCGGAGATGTCCGTCACCTTGGGCGCCGTCGAGAATCCCGGCAGCATGATGAGATTGAAGACCTCGCTGTCTGGGATTTCTTTCAGGTCTCGTTCGGGTGTGTAGATCCCTTTCTCGATCGCCTTGGCCAGGATCCGATCGCGATCGAGGCCCTTGCCATCATCCTGGATCTCGATGATGATCGAGCCGCCCTGGTGATACGCACGAAGCGCAAGCGTACCGGTTGCCGGCTTGCCAACTTTGACACGATCTTCCGCCGATTCAATGCCGTGGTCGCACGAGTTGCGGATCATGTGCACCAGCGGATCACCGATCTCCTCGACAACAGTACGATCGAGTTCGGTGTCCTCGCCTTCCATCACAAACTGGATGCTCTTGTTCGCCTTCGCCGAGACGTCCCGCACCAGACGAGCCATTTTCTGGAAGGTACCCTTAAGGGTCACCATCCGCAGCGACATTGCAACTTCCTGCAGGTCGCGGATGATTTTGCCGGCCTGGCTCATATTGCGCTGGAACCGCTGATCGTCGATCGCCTTGACGCTCGGATCCTGGATCACCATTTGCTGGGCAATCACGAGCTCGCCGACCATCGTGACTAGGTTGTCAAGACGCTCAGTGTTCACCTTGACACTGACGTCTGCGGACTTCTTCTTGGCTGCTGCCCCAGACTCCTGCTGGGATGCATTGCCAGTTGATTTTGACGGCTTCTCAATTGTCTCTTCCGCGGGCGATGGTGCCGCCGAACGGCGACCCGTCTCAACGGGTTCACCCTTTGAGGCACGCTGAAGCTGGGAGATATGGCGATCGAAATCGACCTGCTTCGGGGCAGCGCCTCCTTCGAGAACGCCCAGAAGCTGCGACATGACATCGCATGACTCAAGAATCAAATCGAGGTACGAAGAATTGAGCTTGATGGTCTGCTTTCTCGCTTCGTCGAGAAGGTACTCTGCGTTGTGTGCAGCGTGCACGATGGGGGTCAGGTTCATGAAACCCGCGACGCCCTTGATCGTGTGGAACGAGCGGAACACCGTGTTGATGAGCTCGAGATCCTCAAGATCATTCTCGAGCGAGAGAACCGCCTCTTCGGCTGCCGCGATGTGCTCTCGGGCCTCAGTCAAGAAGTCTGTCAGGTTCTCATCACGTTCCAGTGTGCCGGGGAACTGAACCAGAGCGTTCGGGTCACCCGTGCTTGTTTCTGCGTTATCGGCGGGTTCGGCAATCACTTCCTTGCTCGGCGCGTCACGATTCTGATCGTCCGCCGTTGGAGCTGTCGTCGAACTGTCGCCGTTCACCGAAACGAGATGAGCCGAGATGTCATTCATCACCGCCTCATACGCGGGCGGCTCGGCACTCGGATTCGTCGAGAGCGCCTTGGTGTACGTCTTGATCCAATCCAAGACAGCGAGAATCTCATTGGCTGGGAAAGACTCGCCGTTGCTCTCGCATGCGTCGATGAGAGTCTCGGCCTCGTGACAGACCTTCTGGGCAATCGCGAGTGAGAGCACACCGCATTCGCCTTTCAGCGTGTGCACGCCTCGGCGAACCTCGGCAAGCTTCTCGGAGTTGGGTTCCGACTCGAGCTCGATGGTCAGGCTCTCGAGTTCGTCGAGAATGTCGCCACAACCTGAGATCCATGAGTCGAGCAGATCCTGATCGATCGCATTGGCGTCCGCGTCTACTGACCGAGGCATGGGCACCTGATCGAGCGAGAGGCCCTCACTCAGCGCCGCGACAAGCTCCTGGGCATACTCGATGCAGCTGTTGATCTCAGCGAACGATGTGTCGAGGTCGTCCACCTCGTGCATCACAATCCGCTCGAGCAGATCCGCCGAACCTTTGGCACGATCCGAGAGCGGCTCAAAGCCTGGATCGTCCAGCATCGAACACAACTCATTAAAGAGTTCACCGAGGGCGACCAGTGCGGGAAGATCCATCGGATCGACCATCGCGGCTGCCTTTGCGAGCTTTTGTACCTGGGTCTCGATCATGGGTGTGTGCCAGTCATCTATGGACCAACGAGACGGATGCCCAAGCGGGCGACGACACCCTCATTCGGCCAGAATCGGCCTCGGCATAACCCCTCAGGCGATCCCCGTGCCAACAGTTCCTCGACGCCGACACGTCCTACGACCCCACCGAACGTGCGTTGCGAGTCCCCGCCCCGCTCGAATTGCTGGATATCTGGGAAAGAACCCGGCTGGGACGACGGAAACCTGGGAGGTTTTGAGTGACGACCACCACAATGTCGGCCTAAACTGTCACTGCCGGACTGGTCGGTCGCCGGCGTCGGATTGCCCCCTTGGATGGGGTGGCCCTTTCCGATTTGGATATTGAACCGGTGGGCACTGATCCACCTCACAAGCGCCCTTGCGTGGTGTCGCGGGAGTCGTCCCGGCCGACCAGACATCGCGGGTGTCGCTGAGATAGGAAAGCAGCATGGCAGACAACACAGGTAATTCGCTCGTTCAAGACCTCATCGAAGCAGGTATCCACTTCGGGCAGCGCGCCAGCGGGTGGAACCCCAAGATGGGTCCATACATCTACGGCAAACGCAACGGCATCCACATCATCGACATCAAAGAGACCGTCAAGGGTCTGCTCCTCGCCAAGAAGTTCATCAACAAGACCGTGGCCGGTGGCAAGGATGTCTGCTTCGTCGGCACCAAACGTCAGGCTCGCACCATTCTCGAGCAGTACGTTCCCGATGTCGGCATGCACTACGTCACCGAGCGTTGGCTCGGCGGCACGCTGACCAACTTCCGCACCATTCGCGCTCGGCTGAAGCGTCTCGAAGAACTCGAAGCGATCGAGGCCGATGACAACTTCCAGAGCTACTCCAAGAAGATGGAGAGCCAACTCCGCCGCGAGATGCGGAAGATCAAGCGGAACCTCGACGGCATCCGTCGGATGGAAAAGCTCCCCGGTGCCCTCGTGATCATCGACGTCACCAACGAGATGACCGCGATCAACGAGGCCCGCAAGCTGGGCATCCCGACGGTCTGCCTGATCGATACCGACGCCGACCCGGCATATGCGGACATCCCGATCCCGGGCAACGACGACTCCATGCGTTCGATCGACGTCGTCGTCCGTGAGATCTGCAAGTCGATCGCCGAGGGCAAGCAGAACCGCACCGAGACGGCCACCGCCGGTCGCGACGCGGATGGCGGTCAGGGCGAGCAGGCCCCTCGCCAGCGGAAGGGCTCGTCCCGCCGGAGTATGGCTCGCGGCGAGGCGTCTGCCTCGGCAAACGACGATGCCCCCCGCAACGCGGACGCTGTCACGACCCCTGCCGAGTGATCGCCGAAGTTAAGGCAGTTCTCACAATCGAATTCTGATTCACCGGGCGCTTCGGCGCCCGATCCCCCAAGACAAGCCGCGCCGGAGGATCCGGCGCCCAGATCCCTGGAGCCCCCAGACATGGCCGACATCAGTGCCAAAGACGTCATGGCCCTGCGCAACCGCACGGGTCTGCCCATGATGGCATGCAAGAAAGCACTCGCCGAGACCGGCGGCGACATCGACGCCGCCGAGGATCACCTCCGCAAGACCCTTAAGGGCAAGATGGAGTCCCGCACCGAGCGGGCCGCTGCCGAGGGGCGCGTCGCCGTCGCCGTCAACGGCACCGCCGCCGCGATCGTCGATCTCCGCGCCGAGACCGACTTTACCGCGAAGAACGACAAGTTCATCCAGGCCGCCGACAAGATCGCCCAGCTCGCTCTCGCTCAGCCGGCGGGCAAGGTCACCCCGACCGATGAGATGACCGCCATCATGGACGACATCCGCATCTCGACCGGTGAGAACGCCTCGATCGGCCGGATCCACAAAATCGAGAAAGCCAGCGGCGAGAGCTTCAGCTCATACGTCCACCACGACGGCAAGACCGCCGTGCTCATCCACGCGACCGCGGGCGCCCCGGACGACGTCCTCCGCCAGGTCTGCATGCACATCACGGCCGTGGTCCCGAGGCCCCTTGGCATCTCGCCGGACGACATCCCCGCCGAGATGGTCGAGAAGGAGCGGAAGTTCCGCATGGAGCAGGCGATCGAGAGCGGCAAGAACGAGGAGATCGCCGCCAAGATGGTCGAGGGCGGCATGAAGAAGTTCTACGCCGAGGTCGCCCTCAACGAGCAGGACTTCGTCGTGGATCCCTCCAAGAAGATCAAGGACCTGCTCAACGGGGCCGCGATCAAGGAATTCTTCCGCTGGGAGGTCGGCGAAGAAGCCTGATCAGCCACACGCATTCGTCACGAAACAGAACCGGGGCTCGTGCCCCGGTTTTTTTGTACGCTCTGAGCGTCAAAGCCTGACACGAGGTCTCTCGCATGCCCGCACCAGCTTCCACCTACACGATCCGCCAGAAGATCCTCAAGTTTCTGGGCGCAGCGTTCTACGTGATAGACGACTCAGGCGAGGTGATCGGCTTTTGCAATCAGAAAGCCTTCCGGCTGCACGAGGACATCAGGCTCTACACCGACCAGACCAAATCCGAGGAGGTGCTCTCGATCCGGGCCCGGTCGGTGATCGACTTTGCCGCCACCTACGACGTCTTCGACGACAACGGCAGCATCCTCGGATCCGCCCGTCGCAAGGGCCTCAAATCGATCGTGCGGGACGAGTGGCACATTTTCGATGCCGACGGAAGGGAACTTGCCAAGCTCAAAGAGGACAGCGGGAATCTGGCGATTGCCCGCCGGCTCCTCCCGGCGGTCGCCCTGCTGGTGCCACAGAAATTCAACCTCGTCACCCCGAGCGGCCAACAAGCCGCCCGATACGAGACCCATCGGAACATCTTCATCTACAAGCTTCGCGTGACCGACCATCAGACCCCGGGCATCGACCCACAGCTCGTCATGGCCCTCGGGTTCCTCTTGGCGGCTATTGAGGGCCGCCAAGATCGACAGTAGACGCTAATCGGCATACGTTCGGGTCAACTCGCCATTTTTGATCCTGGAGGGCCCCGGGGCGAATTGTCCTAACTGCTGCTCCGATAGGCACATACCGGATAATCAAAAAAAGTATCCCATATTTCTGGCACGTCCAAGAAGTGGTGGCATATTTCGGGTGTCTTGTCTCTCTCTTCCCATGGCTCGACTGGTGGCTAACGCCTTCAGTCGGGTTTTCTTTTTGGGCAGCCCATTCCGAACACTGTGGCGGAGGCTTACAGCCTCCGCAGGCCATATACCCCGCCCATCGAGGGCGGCTCGATCACCGCGGCGATCACACGCGACCCGAGCTGAGTCGGCGGCGACGCGTCAAGATAAAGACGCCGCAAGTCATGCCCACCGCACCTACACCGGGCGATGGAACCGACGACGCGACGCGAAATGTCGTTTCACCGAATGGAAAGTTGGGACGATCTGATCCAAATTTCCAGATTAAATCTTCATTTTGTATAATTGAATCGGACGGATCCCAAGACGTAGTACCGGCAGAATTGCCTTGCCATAGACGCAACTCTTGATCATCCGGCCCATTCAATCGATACCACGACTCTGTCCACTCCGACCCTCCCCCCGATGTATCGAGCAGGCCCCAGGGCGTCTGCGTCTCGGGGTAGCTCTCGAGCGGGATCCCGAACGCATCGATATCGGCGATCTGCAGCCCCGCCGAGGTCTCGCCCACGCCCGGCAGGCCCGGCACGGGCTGCGTGTCCGACGAGTTGTTGAAGAGCCACCAGCCGCCCTCGCCCGATCCGTTCTTGTCGGGGTCGTAGTGCGCCGCCTTCATCCACTCGTCGAGGCTCGGGATCCAGTACTTGGCGCCCGGGCTGTGCGTCGTCTGATCGGAGTACGGCGGAGAATCACCCCAGGTGCTGACGTCGTACGCGCCCGACGAGAGCGCTTCGATCGTGTTGACCTTGCCGTTGTGCAGCCAGTTCATGAACACCGCGGCGTCGCGCCAGGCCACGCCCGCGACGGGCAGCATCTCGCCGCCCGGCAGGACCTCCCACCGCCCGGTCGAGAATCGGTACGTCCCGCCCATGTAGAGCGGCGAGGCCCCGAGGTTCAGCGGGATGCCCGCGTCGAGCACGCCGTTGAGGAATTCGATGAACTGGGCCTTCGTGACCTCTGTGCGCGCGATGCGGTACTCGTAATCCACGGACCCGCGGCCGGTGACAAATCCCCGCACGTCCGGGCCGTCGTACGCTGCATTCCCCACATCCCCGATCGTGATGAAGTTGAACCCGTAGTCGGGAGGGGCGGGCTGGGCCGCAGTGGAGCTAGCGAAGAGGGCGAGACAGAGCCGTGCGGCGAGGTTCATGAAGACAGGATACTTCACGGCGATTGGGAAGCGAGGAGGGCGGATGCCTCCATCACTGAAGTCTGTTCTACATCCGGGCCCAGCAGGCGACCGCCTGGCCGTTGACACGGAACTCCAGCGGCGGCATCTCGACCCGGCAGCGATCCATCACCTCGGGGCATCGGCCCGCGAACGGGCAGCCCGGGGGCGGGTTAAGCGGGCTCGGGACGTCGCCCTGAAGGACCGTGAGCGGGCGACGCTCGTCCGGGTCATCGATCGGGTTGGAGCCGAGCAGGGCCCGCGTGTATGGATGCTCGCAGGCGTCGCGGAGCTTGTCGCTCGGGATTTTCTCCATGACCCGGCCCAGGTACATGACCATGACCTGGTCGCAGAAGTGCTCGACGACCTTGAGGTCGTGGCTGATGAACATCATCGTCAGGCCGAACTGCTCCTTCAGATCCTTCATGAGGTTGAGGACTTGGGCCTGAATCGAGACGTCGAGGGCCGAGACGGGCTCGTCGGCGACGATGAACTCGGGTTTGAGCGCCAGGGCCCGGGCGATGCCGAGACGCTGGCGCTGCCCACCCGAGAACTCGTGCGGGAACTTGTCCTTGGACTCGGGCCGCATGCCGACGGTCGCGATGAGCTCGTCGATGTAGCTCTCCATGTTCGCGCTGTCGACGATGCCGTGGAAGGCGATCGCTTCCTTGAGCAGCGACCGCACCGTGAGCCGCGGGTTGAGTGAGCTGTACGGATCCTGAAAGATGATCTGCATCCGCCGGCGGACGCTCATCATCTGCTGATGATCCAGCCCCGTGATTTCCTTGCCGTCGAGAAAGACCTTGCCGGAGGTCGGTTCGAGCAGCCGGATCACCATTTTGCCGAGCGTCGATTTGCCGCAGCCGGATTCACCGACGACTCCGAGCGTCTCGCCCTGCGCGATCGTAAACGAGACATCCGTGACGGCGTGCACATTGTTGATCACGCGGTTGAGCATGCCGCCGCGAACGGGGAACTTCTTGACGAGGTTCTCCGCCTTGATGAAGGCCTTGCCCGTGCGCTCAAACTTCGCCTTGGCGGGTTCTGTTGCGGGTGCACTCATCCCGTGGCTCCCGTGGTCAGGTCAACCTTCTGGTTGAGCGGGAAGTGGCAGCGCACAGGACGCTCCGGGAAATCATGCGGGATGAGTTCCGGCTCGACGTCCACGCACTTCTGCTCTTTGAACTTGCAACGATCCTGGAATCGGCATCCCTTGGGCAGTTCAAACAGACTCGGAACGATGCCCTTGATCGTCGGCAGGCGCCCGTCTTCGCTTCGCTTGCCGGCCTTCGGGATCGACTCAAGCAGCGCCTTTGTGTACGGGTGCTGTGGTCTCTTAAAGAGGTCCGAAACCGGAGCCTGCTCGATCACTCGCCCGGCGTACATCACGATCACGCGGTCGCAGACCTGCGCGACGACGCCGAGGTCGTGCGTGATGAGCATGATGGCTGTGTTGAGCTTGTCCTTCAGATCCGCCATGAGCGCCAGAACCTGGGCCTGGATCGTCACGTCGAGCGCGGTCGTGGGCTCGTCGGCGATCAGGATGTCCGGCTCGCAGCAGAGGGCGATCGCGATCATGACGCGCTGACGCATGCCGCCCGAGAGCTGGTGCGGGTACTCCTTGTACCGCTGCTCGGGGTTGGGGATCTCGACGAGGCGGAGCATCTCGACCGCACGCGCCCGACGTTCCTGCTTGTTCAGCTTCGTGTGATACTTGAGCGCCTCGTTGAGCTGCCACCCGATGGTGAACACCGGATTCAGACTCGTCATGGGCTCCTGAAAGATCATCGCGACCTGATCGCCACGGACCTCACGCATCGTCGACTCATCGGCGGTGGCAAGATTGATGCCCTTGAACATCACTTTGCTCGATGGTTCGATGATGCTGTTGCGCTCGGGCAGGAGCCGCATGATCGACTTGCTCGTGACGGTCTTGCCGCAGCCCGACTCCCCCACGATGCCGATCGTCTCGCCCGGGTAGACATCGAACGAGACGTCGTCGACAGCGGTGACGATGCCGCGGTCGGTGCGGAACTTCGTGGTGAGCCCGCGGACTTCGAGGATCGGGTTGGACTTGCTCTGGCTCATATCAGTTCACATGCTTCGGATCGAACGCGTCCTGGAGCGCGTCCGAGAGGATGTTGAAGGCCAGCACGAGCACGAACATGAAGAACGTCGCAGCGCCGATCTGCCAGAAGAAGCCCTGCACCACCTCCGCCTTGGCCTGGCTGATCATGATGCCCCAGCTGGCGCCCGAGCCGAGTGGGAGGCCGAGGCCCAGGAACGTCAGGATGACCTCGCCCTTGATCGCGCCGATGAACAGAAGCGAGAAGTTAATGAACATGAGGTGGAGCGTGTTGGGCAGGATGTGACGCATCAGGATGTAGAATCGCCCGAATCCGATCGCCGTCGCCGCCTGAACGTACTCGAGCTCCTTGATTTTGAGCGCCTCGCCCCGGATCACACGGCAGGGTCCGATCCAGTATGTCATCGCAAACGCAAAGTAGAGCGATGGCAAACCTCGGAATCCTGCTAATGCATCGGACAGGAACATGAAGCTCAGCACCGCGAGCAGCACAAGCTGCGGGATCGAGCTGAATGTCGAGTAGAGCCACGCGACGAGGTGATCGACCCACCCGCCAAAGAAAGCGGCAGCCGCGCCGAGAATGCTGCCGAAAAGCACCGCTGTGAATCCGACGACCACACCAACCTGAATCGCGATCTTCGACGAGTACAGCGTGCGAAGGAGGATCGAACGCCCCTGGCGGTCGGTGCCGAGCAACTGACGGGACTTGAATGCTAAACCCGAGATACCCGTTGGCTCTGGGTAGAGGCGATTTACAACCTCTTCGGCTTGTACGACGTACACCATCGCACCGCCCTGTACTTCCTTGACGGCCTCGCCCGCGGCGTCACGAATCTGCCGGAGAAGATCGCCCAGCTCCGGCGAGTCCCCCTCGGCATCCATGTACGCTTCTGAGAACTCGTCGAGTCGTTCAAAGATGCTCTCTTCAAACGCAGTCGAGTCGGGAGAGTAAGACTGGTAATCGTCGATCGCGTAGCGGATATCTTCGATCGCGTATGCGATGTTCTCTCTCAGCAGACTCGAATCTTCGCTTTCGGCAGCGTTCTTGTAGGCAGCGATTGCAGCCTTCACATCGTCGACTTCGATTTCGATCGTTTCAGCGGAGCTCATCGCGCCGCGAACGGAATCCATCTCGCCGAGAATCGCAGAAACTTCGTCGACCAACTCGCTGATCTGCGTGTAATCCGCGTCGATCAGCCGACGTTCCATCACGCTTGCGTCGTCGAGGACTTCCTGGACGCTCTCGGGCGAGATACCGGGAATTGACTCGATGGTCTGAACGGCGGTTTTTGCCTTTGTATAGTAAAAGTCGACGTTGTTGGCACGGCCGTTCTCTCCCCAGGGTCGGCCCAGGCCGCTCAGATTCGGCGGCCCAACTTCGAGAAGCATGCGCTTGGGCAGGAACGTGCTCATGACCGGGACGCGGTAGAGGTCGTACGCCCCGGTTTTCATGCCGATCCAGAGCAGCGCGTCCATCGCCATCATCCAGAACGCGCCAAGAAAGAACACACCGATGATGCCGAGCGAGAACATCGCCAGTTTGTTGCGACGGAACTTCCCTACCCCACGCGAACGAAGCAGTCTCTTGATCATGAGAGCCTCACCCGCGGGTCGACGACTGCGTACAGCACGTCCGTGAGAATAACAGTCCCGATGACGACAGCAGCAAAGAGCGCCGACATGTATTCGACGACCGGGAAGTCCTTCGCGTTAATCGCTGTGATCAACGCACGGCCCATACCCGGGATACCGAAGTAGACCTCAAGAAGGATCGAGCCGACGATCAGGAAGGGCAGGCTGATCATCACCCGCGTGATGATCGGAATCATCGCGTTTTTGAGCATGTGCACGAACATGATCTTGCGATTCGTCGCGCCCTTGGCTTTGGCCGTGACGATGTAATCGCGCCCGGTTTCCTCGACCATGACTGCGCGATAGAACCGGGTGTCATAGCCCATCGCAACGATGACCGAGATGAGCACCGGCAAGCCGCAATATTTCAGCCAGCTCGAAACCGCGGTCACCGGAGAATTGAACCAGAAATTGAGAGATGAAAGGCGTGTGTCGTAGCCCTCGACCTCGAATGGCAGGAGACCTTTCCCATTCGAACCCAGGATATAGCCGCCTAAATATTGCCCGATGATGATGTACACCAAAAAGCTGATGCTCATCCCGAGCACCGCGACCAGCATCAGCGTCTGATCGATCTTCTGACCGCGATAAAACGAGCACACGAGACCAATCGTGATTGAGAGCGCCGCGGTGAGAAAGAGCGACGGCACCGTGATCATCGTCGTCGCGGGGACCGCGTTGGTAATGATCTCCGAGACCTCACGCTCCTGTTCCCATGAGCGGGCCGTAAAGTCGAGCGTCACCAGCTTGCCGACAAAGGAGAAGTACTGGACGTAGAAGGGGCGGTCGAGCCCCATGTTGACCCGCTTCTGCTGGATCTGCTGCTCGTCGGCACTCTTGCCGAGGTACGCATAGACCGGGTCGTTCACCCGGAGCGCCAGCATCACGAAGAGCAGGATGCCCAGGTACACCGGGATGTTGTACAGCACTCGCCGAACGATGTACGCCCACATGCAGACGGTTCCTCCGAGAAGTCAGTCCGGTAGAGCTGACCTCACGGCCGCTTCGAGTCATCCACATCCAGGAACTTGAACCAAGACCAGTACCTCTCTGTGGGTTTACAGTTCAGAAGCCACGGGTTGATCAGGTAGTACCGAGTGCGAGCCATCGAGCCGACGTACGGCGCATCTTCGATGATCATGTCACGCATCTTCTCGTACATCTCGGTCCGCTCGGGTCCGGGGGTCATGGTGCGGATCTGCTCATACATGGCGTCGTACTCGGGACGCTTGTAGTTGTAGTGATTCGAGCCGGGGGCTTCGTTCGGACCGAAGAAGAGCGCCAGGTTGTTCTCCCCATCGGGGTAGTCGCTCGACCAGGCGAACCCGAAGAACGGCGCTTTCTTGTTGTTGATAAAGTCGATCAACGTCGAGAAGTCGACAAGGTTCGGTTCGATCACGATGCCGACACGGGCGAGCTGACGCTTCATAAGCTCGACCTGCTCGGGGTTGTTGGCGCCCTGGCTCGTATAGAACTTGATCGGCGGGAGGCCTTCGCCGTTCGGGTAGCCCGCAGCAGCGAGTTTCTGTCGTGCAAACTCGAGGTTCGGACCTCGGTAGCTCACAGGTGCGCGACCGCCCTCGGGGTGACCGTCGAGCCCCGGAGGGATCGGGCCGTCGTACTGAACGGTGTTGCCCTGATAGAAAGTCGTACTGAACTCGTCGAGGTTCATGGCCAGATTGATGGCCTGACGGAGTGCCTTCTTCTCTTCTGAATAGCCGCCGACGAGCGGATCTTCCATGTTGAAGCCACGGAAGATGAAGTCGAGCAGCGCGTTGTGATGGTCGCGCACACCGCTGCGACGCATCTCGGGTTTGAGCCGCTTCGTCCGCGGATCGAACGCCTGCTCGAAGTATTCCGCCGGCACCTCCGTGTAGCCGATCGTGCCTTCGCTGAAGCGCAGCCACATCGGCTGATCCTCGACGAACATGCGGAATTCGAGCTTGTCGAGGAAGGGAACACGCTCGCCTGCCGCGCGATGCAGACGATTGCGACGGTCCTCGCTCGTCCATTCTTCCTCGGCGGGGTAAAGCACTTCGTGGTAGTTCGGATTGCGAATCAGCTTCAGGTGCTTCTTGGGGATGAAATCCTCGAGGAGGAACGGACCCGTGCCGACCGGCTTGAACGAAAAATCTTCGCCGTACATCTCGACGGCCTCACGCGGCACGATCGATGTCTGGAACATGCTCAGCACATACAGGAAGCGATAAACGGGCTCGACGAGCTCGATCTCGAATTCATGATCACTTATTTTGTGAAATCCCTCGATCGGATCGTCATAGCTGAAATTCTTCGAACCGACGTACTTGTCCTTGTACGCATTAAAGCCCTTGATCGTGTTATCGATCAGCCACCAGTTCTCGTACTCGTATCTCGGGTCTGCGAGTCTGCGGATCGAATAGAACACGTCCTCGGCGACCATCTCGCGTCCCTTCCCGCCCGGGAAGCACGCATCGTCGTGGAACATCACACCCGGCTTGAGCTTGAAGTTCCAGGTCAAACCGCCATCGGCTGAGGTCGGCATCTCCGTCAGCAGCAACGGCTCCATCTGCATCGGGTCGGAGTACTTGCTGATCAGCAGGGTCTCGTAGAGCTGCGAGCATGCCATGTTGTCGTAGGTCGTGGAACCCTTTGCGGGATCGAGGTTCTTCGGTCCGTCTGTACGGATCGGAAGAATCGCCGACTTCGTGCCGCTCTGGGCCGATGCGGGAGTAATCGCAGTCAGGACCGGTAGCAACGCGACCACGAGTGAGATGAAACGAGTTGGCCTCAGCATGGAAATGCCTCCGCGATACATAGGAAACCACGACCCGGAGATCCGCAGCAATGCCGCGTCGGATCGATTCAATCGAGTTTAGCGTCGCCGACCTGAGGGCTCCACGCCCTCGGGTGCCTCATCTGCCTGCCCCGCGTACCCAATCAATCTGGCCAGATCGACCGAATCGAGCCCACGCGGACGGATTGATTCAACAAGTCCCTTACGGAACCTGACCGCCTCGGTCGGAGTCAGTCCGAGAGACTCCGAACCATTCGTGATCGCGGAGACGAGTTGGAGCGCCCGCCACGCGTCGGCGTTGGCCGTGCGCAGATCGGAATACAGCGCGAAGTGCTGCGGGTCGATGAATTCCTCGCCCGATGCACGCTTGTACTGATCGACCGCGACACCAAGCACCGAACGCACGCGGGCGAGCACTTCGTCGCGATCCGAATCATCGACGCCAACGGCCTCGGCGAGTTCACGCCAAGCTTCACGAAATCCTTCAACACCCTCGGGGTTGAGCCGTGCCGATGCAATCCGGAAGTCTCCAGCGCCAGGCTTGGGACTCGCTGCGAGATCGACATGCCAGATCACACCGTCGCGGGCCCACTTGCGCTCCTCTGGTGTTGAACGGCGAAGGAGAATCCCGCCCTGATCGCCCTGCGCCAACTCACCGGATTCCGGATTGGGCGAGAAGATCGCTTCGGCAGTGCTGTACGTCCCGGCATTCTCACGGAACTCGTTCGGTAGGCCCTCGGCAAGCGGGACCGTCGTTGAACCAGTAGCGCGAGCATCGAGCACGGTTGTGACATCCGCGACGGCACCGCCACCAGTACCTACACGCCTGTTAAAGTACAGCGACTCGATACCAAACCCGTTCGATGCGCGAGTCTGCACACCATCGACCTTCGCGTTGCCGGTCGGATCGGCGATCTCCGGCATCGGGTCTGAACCGAGCACGCGAATGTCCGGCGAATCGAGCAAGACCGACACGCCAGAGACAATATCCACACCGCGATCTGTACGACCGGCTGCATCGAGCAGCGCCTCGGGATCATCCGAGATATCAACCTCAAACACATCGCCAATGGCACGAGTCTGGATATCGATCCTCGGCGCGTTCACCCTGAGGGCGCCCGAAGAAGTGAGGTCGCCGATCGTCACAATGCCCGAAATCGACTCCATTAGCAGCGAACCGAGCGCGGTCAGCTTCTCGTTCTGCCTCATGCTCAGGTTGCCCGTCGTGCGGATTGTGTAGAGACGGTCCGCGACAGGCTCGCCATCGTCATCGAATTCGGCCATCACGACGCTTGCGACCTGTGGCACGGCCGTCTGACCATCACCAAGCGTCAGCGATGCAAGGCTCTGCGCTGCACCGACGTTTGATGCAAAGCGGATCACTGGGATGCTGCTGCCAGTCGTACCCGGGCCTGCGGCGACCGTGACATTCGCAGGCCCATTCAGCGGTCCGTTGAAAACCACATCACCACCTGTCGAGCGGAAGGTCTTCGTGCCCGCAGCCATCTCGATCCGATCGCGCCCGACTATTTCGCCGAGGACGAGATCATCAGTCGTCTCGATGCTCTGCGTGCCTCCGTCGAACCGTACCCCGCCGTTGACGGTCAGGGCATCCAGAATCAGACTTCGTTCGAAACTCGCAAAGCCATCGCCCGTCTCGATCGTCAACCGCCCGGCTCCGCCGATCAGATCGCGGAACCGCACGACGCCGCCGTCCGATTCGATCGACGCGTCCGTTTCGATCGTGACCCGGCCGTCGAAGTCGATCTCACCGCCGGCGCTTGTCAGCAAGTCGGGCAGGAAGATGCGGTCGCCCATATAAAGCTGGTCACCGGTCGTTGTGACCTCAGGAAGCGTGTACGTGCCACCGATGAGCGTGAAGCTGTTCAGTGGCGTGATCGCACCGATCGCATTCGAATAGAGGAACAAGCCAGACCCGCCCATACCGTCCGTGAGATCGATTGTGAGCGAACCGGCTCCGTCGACCGGAACGATCCGCAGATCAAGGTTCTGGCCGCCGGTCTCGATGCTCGCGTTGTCCGACGCAACAACGATGTTGTCAACCCGGAACAACTCTGGAGCCGTCGCGACAGCGATCGTACCTGCGAGCCGCAACTCGCCACCGACGACAACGAATCGTCCGATCGGAGTATCGCCGCCGATATTGCCGAGTTCGATCATGCCCGCAGCGTCAGAAGTGTCCGTTTCGGTATTGATGATTAGTTCCTGCACGCCGGCATTCATCGCGCGGATGGTCGTGCCTCCCAGGAATACATCACCTCCAGGCGCATCGTGAATCAGCCGATCCGTGTCGATACGGACATCGCCTGCGAGTGTGACGAGCTCACAGTCGCTGAGATCGAGTCGCCCGCCGAGCGCATCGGGATCATTGTCAAGATTGATGTCGCCCAGCAGAGTCAGCTCTTCGGTAGCGGTCACTTCGAGAGCCGAAAGGAAGCTGATCTCCGGGAGCGTGATCGTGCTGGCCACGAAACGCAGCCCGCCCGGTCCTTCGATGCTCGTGGATGGATCGATCAGGATGGCAAAGGCGTCCGTCCCATCGAACGCACCGATCGTGAAGCTCTCGGACGCCTGGGTCGCCCTGATGGTTGAAAGCGACGTGAGATCGAGAGCAGTCCGCGAGAATATTGAACCCGTCACACCGAGAGTGTCGGTGTCGAGCGTGATCGAATCAGCATCAACGCCGGCGAGTGTCACCAGACGAGTCGCGCCGGTGCTCGTGATATCGAGTGCACCGATATCGGTGAGGCTGCGTACCACACGGATCTCGCCGCCCGCTTCGAGCGCGAGATCACCGCCGGCCGTGTTGACCGATGGGATTTGGAGCGCATCACCCGCCCTAATGACAAGGTTGCCGCCGTTCGTCGTGATCGGGTTCGTCCCGATCATGGCGAAATTGCCGCCGGCATCGAACGTGAACGTATTGCCCGCCGAAACCGTCAGCGCGAGCGATCCGTCGGCGAGGTTGCCGATGGCGATGTTGCCCGTCGCGGCGATCAGGATATCGGTGTCGGCGAGCGCCTCGATCGTGCCGTCCGAGATCTGCACATCCATGCCCGGCGCATCGGTCGCCGGGAGTTGGTTGTCATCGAGCAGCATGTCATCGGCACCATCGCCCGCGTCGCCGCTGACGATGGTGATGTTGTCCGGGTCGAGCAGCAGAAGACCGTTCTTGCCAAACGGAGCAGCCGTATTGACCGACCCGTAGAACCCGAGCCAGCCTGCGCTCGAGACCTCGACAAGACCGCCGTTGCCGGCCGATTCGCCCCCCCGCGCCGAAGCGCGGCCGGTAAAGAGCGTGGCATCGTCCGACCACATGACAATCTCGCCGCCGTCGCCGCTTCCCGTTGCGTCTGCACTCAGCGTCGTTTGTCGGTTCACATTCAGCCGGCTCGCGTGCGCGATCGTCGGGTCGTTGCCCTGGAACCCGCCGCCGATGTGGATCTGCCCGCCGCCGGCCTCGCCGCTCGCATCGATGTTCGCGCCGAGCAAGGCCACGCCGTCACCTGTGATCACGACATCGCCGCCCATTCGGCCCGGAGCGGTGTCCGAGACATCGATCGAGCCCGAAACAGAGACGATCGAACCCTCGCCGCCGCGGACATCGACGGTCTTGGCGCGCGTCGACGAGCTCGGTCCGATGGCGATCGAGAACATGTCGCCCGCGCCGACCATGACCTTCCCGCCGGCCGCATCGATCGTGCCCTGCTGCTGCACCTCGCCCGTGCTGGCACCGTCCGAGCTCGCGCTGACGAACACATGCCCATCATGCTCGCCGATGAGCACACGGTCGCCCACGCTCATCGTGACCAGCCCCTCGGGCGCGACGATCGCGCCCAGGTTCGTCACGCGTCGACCCGCGAGATGCACCTCGCCCGCCCTGATGAATCCCTGGTTCTCAACCGTTCCGGTCATGTTCGTGAACCGGTCGATCCCACCCAGGAAATCCGCGTCTGTCATCCGCCCCGCAGCCGCGTGGATCGCGCCCACATCAACAATCGCCCGGCTGCCGAAGTACACCCCCTGCTCGTTGACGATGTACACCCGGCCGTTGGAGATGAGCGAGCCGTCGATGCGCGTCGGATCCTGCCCGAGCACGCGGTTGAGCACGCGTGCGTCGGCCCCAGGCTGAACGAAGCGAACCGTCTCGCCCGCACCGATGCTGAACGACTGGTAGTTGATGATGGTGTTGTCTGCGGCCGTGATCTCAGTCAGGCCGCCGGCACGCGAGAAGCTCGCCTGCCCCGCGACCACCTGCTCGCCGACGGGCTGACCGGCCGCGGTGCCGGCGAGCAGCGCCAGAACCAGCGGACGCGCGGAGGAACGTGCCATGTTCGAACGGATCATCGGCTTCTCCTGAAATCAGAATGCCAGCGTGGCGACGATGTGGAACTCCGAATCGCCGCTCTCAACGCTCCCGTTGTCCAGATCCTGCAGCGCAAAGCCCCAGTCGGCGCGGATGCGCAGGTACCGCCTGTACTCGAGCCCCACGCCGATGCCGGCGCCGAGCAGAGACTCGTCGAACTCAGTGGAGTCCGCGTCTTCGATCATCGTCTGACCGTAATCGACGAATCCGGCCAAAATAAGATCCCAATCCGCCGTCCCGTAGGCCCGGTCGGGCTTCACCCGGAAGGGCTCACCGAACAGCGTGCCCGGCTCGGATGAAATGCCAAGGATCTGCGGGATGTGCAGGCGGTACTCGGCGGAGGCGACGAACGCTGTATCACCGGCGACCGCCGACTGCGGATACCCACGGACCGAATACAGCCCGCCGACGACCTGCTGCTGCTGCGGGATCAGGCGATCCCCGAACGAGTACTGCCCGCGGAACCCGAGCGCAATCTCGTTGGCGAGGGTGCTGCCGAATCCGTCCTCTTTCTTCCATCCGCCCGGCGAGAAGATCGGTTCAAGATAGAATGAGGCGCCGGTATCCCAACGAAAGAGCGTCCACGAATCCTCGGCACGGAGCCGCCCGAGCCCGGGAATCTCCGACTGCGAGCCGCCGTCGAGCGTGAAGTCGAGTGCGATCTCGGAGTAGATCGACCGTGTGGGGATGTTCTGCTCGGACCGAAGCCCCACGGTCCCGATCAGAAAGTCCGTATCCCCGCTCGTCGCAGCCAGATCGTTCTCGACCTCGATGTCCTCGCTGCGGATCCCGATGAAGCCGTCGATGAAGTACGACTCTTTCTGATAGACCGTCGTGATCAGTTCGGCACCAAAGGTCCACGTCGTGCCCGAGAGATCCTGCCCCGGAAGGCCGATGTCTCGCGCGGTGTAGTCGCTCCAGTTGCCGTACACCTTCGCCCGCACGAGGTCCGTCCCGATGAGGGGCGCCTCGTAGGACATGATGGCCGCGTAGCTGTCCTCGAAGCTCGACGTGACGAAGTCGGCCCGGAAGATGTCGTCCCGGCCGGTCAACTGGTTATTCACGAACCCGATGCGCTCGCGCCACTCGTTGGTGGCGTCGGTGCCGGTGTTGGACGCCTGCACGTACGCGATCCAGGGTTTGGTCTCGTGGATCAGGTAATCGAGCGCGACCGAGTTGGGCTCCTGCCCCTCGTCGGTCGCCGCCGAGACCGCCAGGTCCACCCGCCTCGACGGGTGGCGGTTGAGCCGGTGGACATAGGCGTCGAGGACTTCCTTGCGGATGAGGTCACGCCTGGGGCCGCGGTCGCCCTCGTGCCAGGGCCTGGCGGGCGAGAGCCCCGCGATTCGGCGGTGGGCCGGGTGGTTGACGACCTGCTCCTCGCCGAATCGGTCGCCCATGCCGACGGTCCGCAGGTCCGAGACCACGCCCACCCAGATCTTCAGACGGAGTTCGGTCTCGTCGACGCGGATGTCGGCTGCGGTCGTCGGCTCGATCTGGAAGGGATCCGGCGCGACGAGCACCCCCACGATGCCCCGGCCGTTGAGCTCCGCCACGATCGCACGGGAGATCTCGTTGATCGCCGAGATCGAGATCTGTCGGTTGTGCAGCCCGAGGACGTCACCGATCGTGACGCCAATCGAGGTCGGCGAGACGTCGATCACATCACCCGTGGTATCCAGATTGACACGCAGCGAATAGAGCGACTCGACCAGCGGCAGTTCCGGGTGCACCCGGTCGTATTGCAGGCGGAGCGATGAGAACGAGTACCCCTCGACCATCTGCCCGGCAATACCCGCATCCAAACTTGGAATCTCGATCTCTTCGTCCTGAGCGAGTGCGGCTGGGGTCAGAGCGAGACCGGCGGCCAGGGCGAGGGCTGAGAGCGCCTTCGGCGCGACCGATTCACACACGTTCTTGACTCGCATCGATACCCTCGAATCACACGCCCGATCGCCCGGTCTCAGGCTGCACGATAGCCGAAAAGGGCCGGCTTCGGCTGACCGAGCCCCCATTCTCCGACTGGGCGGAGCCTCCGGACAACCATCGGCGATTCGGGGTGAAAGTGGCGAGGGGGGGACTTGAACCCCCGACCTCCGGGTTATGAATCCAGCGCTCTAAACCAGCTGAGCTACCTCGCCAAACAAACGCCGCCAAACTGGGCGGCCCGAAGTCTAGGCCTGAGAGAGCCCGAGTCACGAACTGACAGGGTCCGATCGGCTCACCGTCGCCGAGCCCGAGCCCGTCTCTTCGATGGGCTTCGGAGCCGATTCGGCGGTCTTGGGAAGCGTTTTGGCCTCCTTGGTCGCCTCGTCGATCTCATCCGTCACATCCTTGAGCCCCTTTTTGAACTCGACGATGCTCTTGCCCAGCCCCCGGCCCACCTCGGGCAGGCGGCGGCCGAAGAGCAGGAGGCCAACCATCAGGATGATGGCGATCTCCATCGGTCCGAGGCTTCCAAACAGTCCGAGCGTGGTCATCGACTTCCCTTTCGCGGGGCCCGTCGGTCCCGCATCTCGCATACCGGGGCAGTCAGAGCCGCCCCCGAACAAACCATCCTAGCCGATCTACTCGGCCGGGCAGCGATTCCGCGCCGAGGCATCCACAGCGTTGCTCAGCAAAGCCGCCACGGTCATCGGCCCCACCCCGCCCGGAACGGGCGAGATCCAGCCGGCGACCCCGCTCACCTCGTCAAAGCGGACATCCCCCACGGTCACGGTCTGTCCGAATTCGTTCATCACCCGGTTCACGCCCACATCCACCACGATCGCTCCGGGGCGGATCATCTCGGCGGTCACCAGCCCGGGCACGCCGGCCGCCGCCACGAGAACGTCCGCTCGGCGGGTCAGTTCTGCGATCTTCTGTGTGTACACGTTGCACGAGATCACGGTTGCCTCGGCCTGCATCAGCAGCACCGCCAGGGGCTTGCCCACGACGTTGCCCGCCCCCACGACCACAGCCGTCTTGCCCTTGAGGTCGACGCCCGTGGACTCGATCATCCGCATGGTCGCCAGGGCCGTGCACGGAACAAGGCTCGACCGCCCGTAAACGACATTCCCGATATTGGCCGGATTCACGCCCTCGACGTCCTTGTCCGGGTCGATGAGCTTCTGGACGCGGTAGGTATCGACACCATCGGGCAGGGGCAGGTGAACCATGATACCGCTGACGTGGTCGTTCTCGTTGAGCAGCAGCACGCGCCCGGCGATGTCGTCGAACCCCGCGCCGGCGCGGATCTCGTGGAGCTTGTAGTCGAGCCCGAGCGCCTGGCACTCCTCGCCCTGACGCTCGGCGTACTGGCGGGCAGCGTTGTCCTCGGAGCCGACGATCACCGCGTCGAGCCGGGGCACGATCCCCTGGGATCGCAGGGCCGCGGCACGCTCGCGGACTTTCTCCCGGTGCTCGGCGGCGAGCTTGCGTCCATCGAGGATCCGGGCGGTCTGCGTCATCGGCCAATCCTACGCGCGTGCCGATGGATGTCCCGCTCTGTACCATCCCGGCGTGGGCAAGAAACCGACATCTTCAAAGAACGATCCCGTCAAGCGGATGCGTGAGCTCGAGTCGCTGCTCCAGGAGGCGAACCGGGCGTACTACACCGACGCCGACCCGATCATGCCGGACGCCGAGTTCGACCGCCTGCTCAAGGAGCTTGCCGATCTCGAAGCCGAGCACCCGGATAAGGCGAGCCCCAACTCCCCCACCAAGCGCGTCGGCGGCGAGCCGATCGCGGGATTTGTCACGCTCCCCCACGATGTGCCGATGCTGTCGATCGACAACTCGTACTCGACCGAGGACATCGCCGCATGGGTCCGCTCGATCTTTCCCGAGATCGATCCCGAGTGCCGGAAGCTCGACGAGCAGATTGCCAGAGCCGAAGCGGGTGAAACCACGGGCGACGCGGGGTTGTTTGGTGACACGGGCGAGAAAGTCTCAAAGTCCAAACTCGTCAACGCACTCAAACAGAAGAAGCGCGACCGCATTGCGGAGGCCGGGGAGGATGGCTTCCCGATCGATCTCGTCTGCGACCCGAAGATCGACGGCGTCGCGCTCTCGATCAGGTATGAGAAGGGCTCGTTCGTCCGCGCGTTGACACGCGGCGACAGCCGGAAGGGCGACGATGTCTCGCACGCCGTGCGCACGATCAGAGCACTCCCGCTCGAACTAGGCAAGAAGGCCCCGGAGGTGTTCGAGATCCGCGGGGAGGTGTTCATCCCGAACGCCGAGTTCGAGCGCATCAACGCCGAGCGTGCCGAGGCGGGCGACGAGCTGTTCATGAATCCCCGCAACGCGTGCGCAGGGACGCTCAAGAATCTCGATCCGAACATCGCGGCGAGCCGGAATCTCGGCTTTCGTGCGCACGGGCGTGGCACTGTCTCCGACGACAAGTTCGCACGCACACACGCAGAGATGCTGGAACGATTCAAAGAGCTGGGCATCCCCGTGCCCGATCGGACGTGGACATGCCAGAGTGTAAATGGGGTGCAGGCCGCGATCGACGAACTCGCCGAGCTTCGCGCGGAACTGTCTTACGCAACCGATGGGCTGGTCATCCGCGTGAACAGTTTCGCAGACCAAGCACTGCTCGGCACGACGTCCAAGAGCCCGCGCTGGGTGATCGCGTACAAGTACCCCGCCGAGCGGAAGACCACGAAGCTTGTCGACGTCGAGTTCCAGGTCGGCAAGACCGGCAAGATCACCCCCCGCGCCGTCATGGAGCCGGTGCTGCTGGCGGGGACAACGGTCCGCCATGCGTCGCTTCACAACTTCGGGCTTGTGCGCAAGAAGGACATCCGCATCGGGGACGTGGTCGAGGTCGAGAAGGCCGGCGAGATCATCCCCTATGTGATTGGCCCGGTGACGAGCGAGCGAGGCAGGGGCACGAAGAAGATCAAGCCACCCGAGACCTGCCCTGTCTGCGGCGGGGTTGTTGAGATCGAACCCGTCGAGGCCATCGACAACCCCGAACTCGAGACAGCGCGTCGGTGCATCAACCCGGAATGCCCGGCGCAGCTGCGCGAGAAGCTGATCTGGTTCGCCGGTCGCAAGCAGATGGACATCGATGGGCTCGGTGAGTCGACGATCGACCTGATTCTCGCTGACGAGGAGATCCCGCTGATCGGCTTCGGCGACATCTACCGGCTTGATGCGCATAGGGACCGACTCGTCGAACTCGAGCGGATGGGGCAGAAGAAGGTCGAGAATCTGCTCGCGGGGATCGAGGCATCAAAGGGACGCGGCTTGCCCAGGGTGCTGGCGGGGATGGGCATCCGCCACATCGGCGATGCGACCGCGCGGGCGCTGTGCGCGAAGTTCGAGGACATCCACGCGCTCCTTGCGGCGAGCACGGAAGACCTCGAATCGGTCGAGGGCATCGGCTCGATCACTGCGGGCGTGCTGCACGAGTACCTGCATTCCAAGATCGCCAGGCACACATTCAAAGACCTGGAATCGGTGGGCGTCGATCTGACGAGTCCGCGCGTTGCGGGCGACTCGGATTCACCGGTGGCGGGCAAGACGATCGTGCTCACGGGCTCGCTTGAGAAGTACACGCGGGACGAGGCATCCGACAAGCTCCGGGCGATGGGCGCGAATGTGACGGGCTCGGTGTCGAAAAACACCGATATCGTGATCGCGGGGCCGGGTGCGGGCTCGAAGCTCGCTAAGGCGGTGAGCCTCGGGATCGAGGTCTGGGACGAGTCGCAGATGCTCGAACTCTTTGGCGGTTAGGCTGAGACCATGCACAACGTGGAGTTCAAATCGGAACTGAGGGATCTGGAGCTGGCGCAGTCCATCTGCAGGGCGATGGGCGCGACGCACGCAGAGATCCTGGAGCAGACGGACACGTATTACAAGGTGCCGAGCGGTCGGCTCAAACGCCGCGAGCAGACGGGGCACGAGACCGAGTACATCTTCTACGACCGGGCGGACAAGGCCGAGGCACGGCTGAGCCACTATGTCATCTACGACGAGCTGTCGGCGAGGCAACGTTTCTCGTGCGATTCGCTGCCGGTGCTCGTTGTTGTCCGGAAAAAGCGGATCGTGTACTTGATCGAACAGCTGCGGATCCATCTGGACATGGTTGATCATCTCGGAACTTTCCTGGAGATCGAGGCGGTCGTGTCGCGGGCGCATAACGTTCGTCAGTGCCACGAGAAGGTGCAGGAGATCCGAGGCAAGCTGAAACCGGCGCTCGGCGAGATGCTGAGCACGAGCTACGCGGACATGCTGATCGGTGAGCAGGGGCTCGATACGAGCGTCGAACCCGTGCCGAGTCCCTCTGGTTCGACCGACCCGATCTGAATCGTGGAGAAAGGGACACTCGAATGATGCGCCGAAATTTGCTGTTCGCGTTTGTGGCTGTTTCTGCCGGCGTGCTGGGACTCGGATCAGGTCTCGGGTCGGCGGGCGACGCGCAGCCTGCACGCGGGATTCGGACGGTATTCATCGTCAGACACGCCGACACTGCTCCCGAACCCGGCGAGCAGGATCCAAAGCTGACCGCAACCGGCGAGTCGCGCGCCGCTCGGCTCGCCGAGGTGCTGAAGGACGAACCGCTGAGTGCGGTGTTCGTGACTCGCACAACGCGATCGGTCCAGACCGGCACACCGATAGCCGATGTGAACGGTATCGAGCCTCTGAATTACTTGCCGACGGGGTACGAGGATCTCAAGTCCAAAGTTCTGGCCATTGCGGGCGGGCAGTCGTGCCTTGTCGTGGCGCACTCGAACACCGTGCCCGGAATCGTGGAGGCACTCGGCGGGCGCGAGATGGAAGAACTCCCGGAGAAGGAGTTCGACCGTCTCATCGTGCTCGTACTGAACGGTGAATCGTTGGTACGAATGATCGAACTGCGATACTAAGCGTTTCTCAGCATCCCGCGTTGTAGTTGGCTACCCAGGCGCTGAAGTCGGCGGGCGTGCACGAGCCGTCGGCGTTCTGGTCGCATTCGGGAGCGAGCGAGTTGAATGCGGCGACCCAGGCGCTGAAGTCGGCGGGGCTGAGCACGCCGTCGCCGTTTGTATCGGCCACGCACGCGGGGGGCTCGACGCACTCGAACTTCTCGATGCGGATGGCATCGATGCCGGCCTCGACGATGTTGCCCGAACCGACATCGGCAGCGATGAACCGAAGTCGCAGCGTGCTTGTCGCGGGGATCTCACCCGAGCCACCGATGACGACCGCCTCCTCGCGCCATTGGTTGAACGCGTCCTCGTAGGTGCGCAGCACAGCCCAGTTGTTGCCAGCAGCATTGGTCGCGAACTCGACGCGGAGGTTGTCGCCTGCGCCGAGCAAACCGGTGGAGATGTCGTTCAGCCAGTATGAGTACGTGAGGTTGCCGCCGGCCGAGGCGTCGATCGGTGGGCTGGTCAGGATGGTTTCACCGTTGTCGACATCGGAGTTGCCCGCGACGTTGTCGGTGACCCATGCACGGCCCGAGCCGTCGGCGTCGGTTGCGGGGTCGCCGCGGCCGCCGTTGACTGGGACGCCGCGAGTCCACTGGCCGTCGGTTGCGGTGCCGGAAACGGTATAGCCCGGATCGGTCTCGGCGTTGTCCTCGAATGCCGTGATCAGACTGGTCGCAACGACAGCGGACTTTGCATCCGCCGGCGCAAGCTGTGGCCAGGTGTAAGTCTGGCCGACATCAGACTCGGCCGAGACCCACCAATCGATGGATTCGAGGCATGCGATGTGGGGCGTTGTGAAGCTGAACGTATTCGGCTGGCCTGTCGGGATCCCGGCGATCTGCGTGACGGCTCCCTGGCTATCCCGCAGATTGAGCGTCGTTGTTGATGCATTCAGCGTGACGTTTCGTTCGGTAATGGAGACGACCAGCTCGTCGCCACCCGCAGGGTTGAGCGTGTCGCCAAGTGATTGTTCGACCGTGAAACTGAGCGTATCAAGTTCGGGGCGAACAACGATCAGACCCTGCTGAATATCGGAGATGATGACGTTGCCGGAAGGAAAGAAGGGGAAGTTTGACCACGAGCCGTCGTATCCGAGTCCGTCGTCCGCCGGGAATGTATCCATCCAAGCGACCTCAACCGGGTTCTCGGGATCGGCGATGTCGTAGACACGCAGACCGGATCGGTAATTCGAGGCGTAGATGTAATGGCCCTTGACGTAGAGGTTGTGGTCACGGGAGGTGTTGCCGTTGGTCCAGCCTTGGACGTAATACGGATTCTCAAGGTCCTCGACGTTGTAGATGTGCAGCGTCGTGACGAGGGTACGGCCTTCGTCGAGTTCGTCATTCACGTAAAAGTATTTGCGGTCTTCGCTCAGCCATCCCTGGTGGATATACCTCCTGATCGGGTGATAGATCGAAGAAAGTTCGAACATGTTTGCTTTGTCGGTGACATCCCAGATCCGAAGTCGCGTGTCTGAGCTTCCGTTGCCGAAGCCAGAGCAGAGGAAGGCGATCTCCCGTCCCGCGTATGGACCCGATGTGTAATTGACGATCTGCGCATCGTGAACGTAGAGGTCGGACTGAACCGCTTGCTCTGAGGGGCTGGTGGGTGAGCCGGGCGCGCCGTTGACGCCGACGCCGTAGGCTCGAAGGCCCATGTTGTTCGCGCCGCCGGCCCTGTAGATGTATCCAGAATCTGGGTTGGCGATGATATTGTGCGTCGAGCCAACGCCCGAGTAGCTTGAGTAGCCGAGGTTCGCGATAGAGCCGCTGTCTGCATTGGCCAGATTAAACTTCTGGATGTGATTGCCGCCTTCGGTCACGACGTAGGCGATCGTGCCGATCACCTTAATGTCACGCCACAAACTCGAAGGCCCCGAATACGCGGCGATGATCTGCGGGTTGGACGGGTCGGTGATATCGACGAAGCCCGTGCCGGTCTGGAGACCGATGATCGCGATCTCCTTGCCCATCGGAGTGACGTACCCCCAGCAGTCGTTGGCGTCGGCGGCACCGAGCCCGAAAGCCGAGATGGGCACCTGCGAAAGAAAGGTGATGTCCTGTGACGGGAAGTTGCCGAAGCGAACGTCCGAGGCGTCGCCCTTGCCGAGGAGTCGTTCTTCCTCGCCGCCGGGGTGGGTTGTCTTCTTGAGTGTTTCGGCGGGTGCAAGCCCGACTGTGAAGCCTGCCGCACAAATGAGAGCGATGACCTGTGACCGCATACGAACTCCCCTCTTTCTCGCTTTCGAAGCCGACCCCGGGAAACCAGCCTGACCGCGAACGCCCGCCGGTCGGGCCATGATACTTGACCCGCCGATCCCTTGCACCGAGAAACCGAGCCGGAATGGTTCTTTCAATGCGTTAAAGGGCTGTTTTCGGGGATCATGTACGGTATCAGCTCGGCAGCCGACACAATCCCAGAGATAAGGCCGCCTGACCACGCCACACTGTCCTCCCCAGAGATGCCGGGGATATCGAGGCCTGGCATGGCGTCAGCGTGCCGGGGAATGAAGAGCTCACGAGTGAGGACGAAACCCATGCGCGACGCAGAGTTGCGCGAGATTCACGCCGGTTGACTTTGCAACTCGGCCTGTAGACAAACCGGGCGCGACGCTTACGCAATCGCACCCAGCACGTCGCAACGAGTCAGACGTTCGCCGAGGCGACGCCTGCCCGCAGCAAGAAAGCCCGCTATACCCGCGGCAGTTAGCGATGAGGATCGCCCTCGGCGAGACGAGCACATCATCGCAAATACCTATTTCAATGTCGCTGTGTCCTTTCGCTCCGGATTCGCCCGCATGACATCTCACGGGTCGACATAACGAAAATACAGCTTGCTTTCAGGCAATCATGATTTCCCGGTGACGTGGCCAGAACGTGTCCGTCATGATTTCATCATCTACGCAGAGTGAGACACCCGATAGAGTGGGCGTCTTATCGCTCAGTTAAGGACCATCATGGATGCGCGTACTGGTTGTCGAAGACTCGAACAGACTCCGAGACTCCCTGCGTGAAGGGCTCGCGGCATCCGGTTATGCGGTCGATGCCCAGCCGGACGGTGTCGAAGGGCTCGCCTCCGCTCGGGCTATTGATTACGACGCGATCGTGCTCGATGTCATGATGCCAAACATGGACGGCCTTGAGATGCTCAGGCAACTCAGGGAGCACGGGATTCAGACGCCCGTACTGATGCTGACTGCTCGCGACCACGTTGACCATCGTGTTGAGGGCCTGCGATCCGGAGCCGATGACTATCTGGTGAAACCATTCGCATTCGAAGAACTCCTCGCGCGTATCGAAGCCCTCTGCCGCCGGTCAAGCGGGCATACTCAGAATCACCTTTCCATCGGCGGGCTGTGTCTTGATCTGGGCGCAAAGCGGGCACTGTTCCAGGGACAAGCTATTGAATTGCCACCGCGCGAGTACTCGATACTCGAACTTCTCGCGATGAATTCTGGCAGGGTCATGGCGAGGCACGAGATCGAAGAACATATATACGATGCGCAGCGACAAGTATGGAGCAACTCAATAGACAGCGCGGTAGCGTCGCTGAGAAGGCACCTCGATCGCTTCGGGCTACGCGATCTGATTCTGACACGCCGTGGCATCGGGTACATGATCAATGCAACGACAGATTCACGTGAGGATGAGTTGTGAGTTCAATCCGACGGAACCTGCAATTGCGTGTGACAATAGGAGTCATCGTCATCGTGGCCGTCTCGGGTGCTGCGACTTACTGGCTCACGGAGCGCAGTCTACATAAACAGGCAGACACCGCCTTGCTCGCCAAAGCCGCCGGCTTTGCCTCACTCGTGATCGACGAAGCGTCAGACATGGAAGACAACGACCCCGGTGGACTCATTTTCGATTACAAAGAACCTCTGGAAGTGCACGATCTCGGCGTTTGGCTTCGGATCGAATCGGATCAGGGCGAGACTATTGCAGAATCTCCGAACTGGCCGGGTGGCAAATCTGCAAATCGGTTTGACGAACGATCGAGCCATGGCACCTATGCAATATCAGTTCCCCAACATGGCTTGTTGCATGAAGCATGGCTTGTCTTCACACCTGGCGCAGAGCAAGTAGTATCCGAAGATGAGAACCAGCCCGAACTAGAATCCTCTACCCCGGATGACGAGCTCCCCCTCGTTCCTTCCGAACACAGAGTACTGATCCGGGTTCTTGAGCCCCGAGATACAATTGATTCTGCGATGAACGTCGTTGGCTTGGCGATCCTGCTGGGCGTCGGTTTCTGCGCCGCAGGAGTGTGGCTGATTGTTCGTCTGGGGATTGCTCACGGGCTCGGACCGCTCACGCGACTCGCCAAAGAACTCGAAGCAACTCGATCGGTTGAAGAACGACCCGAGATGTCCTGCGACACCGAAGAACTCGCACCGATTACGGCCGCGCTCACTGACCTGTTCGATCGCACGGAAGCGGCTCTGATGCGTGAGCGACGCTTCACAGACTCGGCGGCCCACGAGCTCCGCACGCCGCTTGCCGAACTCAGATCTTCGGGCGAAGTGGCGCTGATGTCACGTGATACCGGTCGTTATGAGTCGTCTCTCAGGGAGTCTGTCAAGATCGGCGAAGAGATGTCGAACCTGATCGACTCCCTACTCGCCTCGACCCGAAACGCCAAGGCAGCTCAGGATAAAATAACTCCGATTACTCTCAGCCCGATACTGACCGAGGCACTGCGTCACACTCGGTACATAGTCGACACTAAGAATATCGAACTTTCGCTTCGGATCGACTCATCCAGCACTTGGGTCGCGCCGCCGGGTTCCTGCGGGATGATTATTTCAAATATTGTTGACAATGCTATTGAGTACACACCTGACAATGGACATATTGAGATAAGCCTCACTATGACCGAATCGGGTGCAGTGCTCCGTGTCAGGAATCGACCCGTTTCGCTCACCGAGGATGAGCATTCGCGTGTATTTGAACCATTCTGGCGGCGTGATGGTTCCCGCACCCGAACGGGACATGCGGGCCTTGGACTCGCAGTCGTCCAGGCACAATGCGACTACGCCGGTTTGAGCCTGCACTCACAGCTGGCTTCCGGCGACTGGTTTGAGGTCATCGTCCGCCCAGGCGATTAGGTCGTTCACGCCTATCTATCAATTGGATCGGCCGTAAAGATGTTTGATCGCTTCAGAGAACCGCTCCGCCCAAGCGGGCTCGTTGTGGACATGACCTTCGCCGATCAGGATCGCCACGCGACTGCCAGCCTGTGATGCCTTCTCAGCGAGCAATTCGATAGCTTTGACGTAGCGTTCGTTGAGTTGCCGCGCGTCATCGGCCGTGCCTGCTTCCTGGCTGCCGACGCCGAGATAGACCACCTTGGGCCAGTTGAATGAGTCACCGGCGAAGAGACTCATCATGTAGCCGTTGCGGCTGAGCACGGACGGGCTCTCAACGATGGCGGCCCCGAAGAGATCGGGGCGTTTGCTGGCGGCATAGAGCGAGATGATGCCGCCGAAACTCGCCCCGCCGATCGATGTGCTCTCGGGGCCGGTCTTGGCGCGGAACGCTCGCTCGACCCTGGGCATCACTGTGTGCTCGAGCCAGCCGATGAACTCATCGGCCGAGGGCTGGACGCCGTCGATAAGTTCTGCCGGGAGATACTCATCGGCTCGGCTGAACCCGGAGTGCGGGATACCGACGATGATCATGGGCTCGATCTCGCCCGCTTTGATGAGCTTGGTCGCGGTCTCGTCGGCGTGCCACTCGCCCGGCGTGCCGGGCTGCTGGATGAAGACGTTCTGACCGTCCATCAGATAGAGCACGGGATAGTCGATGCCGGAGCTTTCGTATCCGGGTGGGAGCCAGACGATGGCGTCGCGGACCATGCCGCGGGCTCGGCCCGCGCCGCCGACGAGTTGGAGGCGTTTCGCGGTGCCCGTCACTTCGAGGGCACTGGTCGTGTCCTCGACGCCCCGCTGCTGGACGGCCCCGGGTTTCTGGTCGTCCCATTTCACGACGCTGAATTCAAAGATCGGTCGCGAGCCGTCGTCGTACTTCGAAGGATCCACTTTCGGCAGCACGCGGTTCTCGATCTGCTCGCCCTTGTTGTCGACCTCAACGGTTTCCCACGATCCGCGTGTGAACTTGAACTGCATCCGGCCCGGCTGCGTCGGCTGGTCGAGGATGATCTGCCACTTGCCGTCGGAGCGTGGAGACATCTTGAATTCGGGGTTGCCCGGGTGCCAGTTGCCGTGGTTCGTACCGATGTAGATGGGCTGGCTCTCGGAGGCGACGCGCGCCGGGTCGTCGACGACGACGATGAAACCTTGAGGCAGCGTCTCGGGCTGGACCTCATCCTGTGCGCGGGCGACACCCGACACGACCGAGAACAAAGCGGCGACGAGCAGAATCACGGCGTTCGGACGAGCGGTGAGCATGTCGATCTCCGGGTGCGAGCGGGCGAGTCTTGTCACTTTCGGATAGTACGTCTTACGGGCAGCCCGCGTTGAAGTTGGCAACCCAGGCGCTGAAGTCGGCCGGCGAGCAGATGCCGTCATTGTTCTGATCGCACCCCGCGGCCTGCGCGTTGAACGCCGCCACCCACGCGCTGAAATCGGCGGGGGTGACGAGGCCGTCGCCGTTGACGTCTGCCAGGCACTCGTCGCACGAGCCATCGAGTTCGCAGAGGTTGATGGCGATGTACTCGGCAGCCTCGAGCGCCGTGTCGCCGTCACCGGCTGGCGCCTGTGCCTGGAGCGCGCCGCCGTCGTCGGTCTGGTACGCCCCCACCGCGATGTGGATGGTTTCGGGGATGTTGCCGCTGAACTCAGCGTTCAGATTGATGAGGCCCTCGACCACGCCGCCGCGGGCAACGGTGGCGCTGACGGCATCGAACCAGCCGGCAAATGGGTTGGTCGACTCCGCGCCGATGAACGCGTCCCAGCCCGCGACCTGCCCGCCCTTGGCCCACATCGCCGAACCGAGCGGGCCCGGGGTTTCCGCCAGGAGCAGGAAGTGATCCCGCGTGGTCGGCGCGGTCATCGCGACGTAGAGCTGATCGCCGTCGAGACCCGCGTAGAGCGAGAGCCCTGCGTTCTGCGCAACCAGAGTCGCCGCTGCGTCGAGCGTGCCGTCGAGCGTGAACTTGGGCGGCTCGCCTCCCGAGACGGCAAAGTGCCAGTCCTGGCCGTTGTTGTTGTCCCAGGTGCCCGAGCCGTTGTTGAAAACGATATCGAGTTGCGTCGCGCTCGCAGCAACAGGGACGGTGATGGACCAAGTCTGCTCGGTCGCGTTGTAGGTCATCGCGAGATCGGGCGAGATGACGCTCGACCAGCTGTTGAAGCCGTAGTGCATGAGCACCGAGCCGGCTCCGACGAGCGGCCCGCCCGCCGGGTCATATGTGACCGTGACGGACTGACCCGCGACGGGCATCTCGGGATCGAGTGCGACGCGGTCACCGCCCGGGTTCGAGCCGTTGCCATCGCCCACCCAGACGTGCTGGATCGGCGAGCGTTTGACGTTGCCGAGCGTGTCGACCGCTTCGACGTAGTAGTCGACGAGCACCTCGGAGAGGCCCGAGACCTGCACGAAGTACTGGTCGGCGATGTCAGCGGGCATCTCGAAGAAGTTGATCGACGGGTCGTTGAAGAAATTGCCCGCGGGGAACGCGCGGCCCGTCATCGGAAGACTCGTCCAGTCACCGGGAGTGCCGGATGCGGTCGGGCGGCCTTCGTAGGTTTCGTTGTGGTAGTCGTTCAGCGGGTTCACGCCGTCGGCGTCGACGCGGTACTTGAGCGAGACGGACGCGACACCCGAAACATCGTCAACGAACGTCCAGACGTGGAAGTCGGTCGGCATGACGGTCGGCGTGTAGCCGTGCGGCGAGCCGAAGTTCGTCGAACCCGGGTTCCACGGGAAACGCTGCGGGATCCAGATCGTCGGGGGCGTGTGATCGACGCCCGTCGGGATGACCTGCGCCGTGTGCTGGAGAGCCTCGTTGCAGGCGATCGTGGGCTTGACCTCGAAGTCGAGGGCGGTGCCGTAGTACATGTAGCCCGAGTTGAGCGCCCCGAGGAAGAAGTGCCATGCCCGCTCGGCGGGGCGAGACGACCCGCTCGGTGAGACAACGTCGGCGATGCGCACGGGCAGGCCGTTGTCCGATGAGATCTGCTCGGCGGTGTCGACGTGGTTCTGGGCGGCGGTGATCACGGCCCAGTTTCGGATGTCCTCGGCCCAGCCGTTCTCGATGTCGACCTGGCCCTGCGCGTTGACGGGTGGGTAGTTCCAGTTGAGGAACGTGGGCGAGCCGAAGTCGCCGTCGGCGTTCACCCAAGCGCCGTCTTCGACGTGAACGACATCGCTCGCGGGCACGGGGTGGTCGGCGAGATACTCCTCGACCACGGTCGCGTGGAAGCCCTGTGACTGGGCGGATGAGACGAGATTGGGCGTGGCTTCGAGGTAGTAGGAGAACCCGCCGCCGAAGGCGTTGTCGCCGTCGTGCGCGAGCGTGACGAGCATCGGGCGTGAAGGGTTGTTGCGTGTCTGCAGCGCCTGGAAGTGCTGGGTGCCGAGCGGGTTGTAGCCGTCTTCCCACGACACGGACTGGCTCGCGGGCACGGCGATGATTTCGTACAGCGTCGGACTGTCCGGGTTCGACGCGGGATCGGCGTATCGCACGCGGCGCGGCGTCAGTGCGAACGGGTACGCCTCTGCTGGTGCGCAGCCGCGCGAGATCTGCACGCGGTAGTACGCTCCGGCGCCCTGCGCGGGATTGATCATGTCGGCGAGGTTGGGCGGCTCGCAATTCACACCGCCTGAGCCGAGTACGACTGGGAAGTCCTCGCATGCGCGGCTGATCTTCTCGGCGCTCACGATCGACCAGTCGATGCCTTCTTGGTCGAGCACCTTGACGAGTCGCTCGGAGAACGCCATCTCGGACGGAAAGAAGCCCTTGGACATGGGCGCCGATGTCCCCCACGCCTGCGTGTAGGTGTGCTGGTAGGCCTGGATCTCCTTGCGCTGCGTGCTCTCCTCGAGCAGCGGCATCAGGCTGTGGTGGTACGGGAAGATGACGACGTCGAGACGCGGCTTGTTCTGCCCGCTCGTGCGCCAGCCGCGGGCCTCACGGTTGGGCTGGTTCCATGACGGGGTGTAGCCGAGCTGGTTCGCGTTCCCGAGCGACTCGATATTGCGGATGAGCCCGCCCGAGTAGCTGATCTGTGCGCCGGCCTCGGGCGCCCAGCGGATCGAATCGATCGAATCACGGACGCGGTACTGGTACGCCGCGACGCGGTCGGCTTTCGAGAAAATATCGACGAGGTCGTTCTCGGGGTTCCCGGCGCCGGCGAACTTGCGTTGGATCGATTCCCACGCATTCTCGTATCGGTCGGGCGCGCCGGGCTGGCGCGACTGGTCGGGCCAGTAGATCGGCTGCTCGAGGTGCCACAGGTAGGTGAAGTGCAGCTGCTCCTGGGAGGCAGCGATACCCGAGAACGCGACGAGCGCGCCGGCGATCAGTGTATATTTCAAATTACGGGCACCCCGCGTTGAAGTTGGCGACCCAGGCGCTGAAGTCGGCCGGTGAGCAGATCCCGTCGTTGTTCTGGTCGCAGCCGGGGGCCTGCGTGTTGAACGCCGAGACCCACGCGCTGAAGTCCGCGGGTGAGACGACGCCGTCCTGGTTCACGTCCGCCGGGCAGAGGTTCACGAAGAAGGTGTGTGTGACGGCGTTGCCGCGGCCGGATTCTTCGTAAGCGACGACCGTCACTTTGTTCGTGCCGTGATGCAGACCCAGGAACGCGAACTCCCAGTCGAAACGATCGTTCCGAACAGCCGAGGGCTTGGTGCGACCGAACTCGATCGGGTCCACGCCGTCGGCAAGATTCAGGAGCGCAACCACGTTGATCGTTGTGCGGTCGGTCGCGCGGAATTGGAACGTCGCGGATGTGGTCTCGAGCTCTGAAGGCGGGCTCACGAACACGATGCCTGGCGGCTGGTTGTCGAGGTAGATGACCTTGCGGAACTGGCGGAAGATCGGGTCGCCACCGTCGCTACGATGACGGAACGCGTTGACGGTGATGTAGTTGAGCCCGTCCTCGAGCATCGAGGCGTTGATCGTCTGGCGATAGGTGCCTTGGCTCCCACCGGAGCCGAAGAGCGGATCGTGCTGGGTGACGAACTGCTCGAAACCGCCGGTGATGGTCTGTTCGGACGGGAATTCGAGCACGCCGTTGCCGTTGAAATCCTGAAGCCCGACGGGGAAATCGACGGAGCCGTTGCCGTTGAAGTCCTTGTAGCCCTGGTTGATCTTGAAGAGGGCGTTGTCGTCGGTGTTCGCATCCATCGCATCGGTCTGCGTCGTGACAAGCTGGATGTCAAAGGTCGTCCCTTCAACAACGTCGATCGAGTTGATCCGCTTCTTGTAGATCGGCAGGAAGGGCAGTTCGGACGGGAGCTGACCCGTGACATTGCTGATCGTCAGCGTGCCCGTCGGAAGCGCGGGCGTGTAGACGACGAAGCCCTTCTCGTGAGAGGCGGCGCTCGAGACGTTGTTCGGGACGTTCACCGTAATCCGTCCGTTGCCGGCGACGGTGATAATCTCGGGGATCTGGTTCGTCGGGTCGATCGTCGGGTCTGCGGCGTTGCCGGTCTGCTCATGCAGGCGTGTGCCCGGGGCGAAGTTGGTGACAACATTTCGTGCCTGGAAGCCCGCGTCGCGGCGGTCGCTCACGGCGATGAGCGCGTTGGCGGGGCCGCCCGACTTGCGGCGTTCGAAGACAAAGACATCGTTGATGTTGGGGTTGCTCGCGTCGGTGTAAGAGGTGACGTCGATGTCGCCCCGTCCGATCTCGTTGGCGAGGCGAACGAGTGTCGTGATCGTGTCGTCTGGCGTATTGGTCGAGCGGTCGCGTCCGAGGGCGAGCGGGACGCCGTTGCGGGGGCTGAAGTTGCCCGAGGGTCGGCTGATGCCCTTCTCGTTCTGATAGATCTCGCCCTGACCCGGGCGGAGCAGGACGTAGGCGTTCATCGGGAGCGCCATCTGGCGCAGTGTGGGGTCGGCGGGGACGGAGCTGCCGTCACCGACGCTGCCGTTGTCGTGGCTGAAAACGTGGTTGACGCCGAGGGTGCCGTCGTTGAAGCCGTCCTCGTTATCGAGGTGCTGGTTGAGCACGTTCTGCCACGAGCCGAAGCCGTTGGCGTTGTTGAGGTCGCGGAGCTGCCCCGATCCGGCAAGGTCAAGCCCGTCGCGGTTGCCCCAGGTGTCGCCCTGGCGGTTGTTGTTGTTGGGCTTGCGGATGTACTGGTCGTAGATGAAGCCGTTGCCCGCGACGGACTCGCCGAAGCTGTAGGCCGTCACCTTCGTACCGCTCGGGTGCGTCCACGCGTTGTAGACGGCATTGTCCCAGTCCTTGTCCCAGAAGGTCGAAGGAATGTGCTTGGCGGCGTCGAGTCGGAAGCCGTCGATCCCGATCTCGCTCATGAGCCATCGCGTGTGGCGGACGAGGAAGTCGGAGGCGTTCTCGGGCACCGGGTCACCGTTCAAGACGTTGAACGGGTTCCAGGGGTAGCGGGTGTACTGCTCGCTGCCCGGGTTGCGGAACGTGCCGGGGTTCGTGATCGTCTCGCTCGCGAGGTTTGTATCCGGGTAGAAGCGTGCATTGTCCGGATCGGGGATGTTGCGGAGCGTACCGGCGGGGATGTTCTGCGGATTGCCTGCTGATGTTGGTTGACGGATGAGCTGGTTGTTGGATGCCTGATCGATATCGCAGAGTGCGACGAGGTCGCCGCGGTGCAGGTCGTACAGCGCACCGCCCGGGTCCGTCGATTGGAGGTAGCCGGAGTTCGTGAACGAGTTGTTGAAATCGCCCCAGTCGTCGGTAGGGATCAGGTTTCTACCGGCGGGCGGGTTCGCCCAGAGGCCGACGTAGCCGCCCTCGATATGGAACCCTTGATCGGCGCGCCGGAAGCCGGCGTGGTTCATGATGAGGTCGATGTAGACAACAGCGTTGGCGCCGTGGAACTCGGCGACGGCGGCCCTGAGGTCATCCTCAGTGCCGTAGGTCGTCACGCCCGTCGCGCCTCCACCGAGATTGAACAGGTCGAGTGGGTCGTAGCCCGGACTCTTGGCGGTGTTGGAGGCGACGGCACGCGAAATCGGCGGCAGCCAGGTCGAGCCATAGCCCGCCAGAAAGAAGTCGGGTATCCGGTGCTCCATGTCGCGCCACTCGAGCTCGAACCACTGGAGCATGGGCGGGTACTGATCCTGGGCGCAGGCGGAGCCTGCAAGCAGGGCAAGTCCGACGGATGCGAATCGACGCTTCTGGTTCTTCATCAGATGGGCACCTTGGCACACGAGGATTGGTGTCAGAGTTCGCATAAAGTATACGGGTGAGGACGGGAGCCCCAAGGCTGTTTTGGCCTCGCTTATTGTGGTATACAACGCTTTCCGGGCTTCCCGGACCTCAGACCGGCCTACAACTCGGGCCGGGAAACGCCCCAGATTCCCATCCACGGGAGATACCGATGCATACGAGACTCCGCGGTCTGCTGCTCGCACTGTTCCTCACTCTGACGCCTACGGCGCTCGGGCAGGTCGTTTCCGAGTCGATCGGTGAGAACATCGTCCGCTTCCACGCCTCCGCGGAAGCGAAGAAGAATGCGCTGCCCTCGTTCGCGCTGCTCGACCCGAAAATGCCTGCAACGGGAGCAGCCCCAGCGAGCTTCGACAACGAGCCCGAGTTCTTTGTCGACGACGACGGACGCAACTCGTTCACCATCGAGATCGAACCGGGCACGAGCCTCTACGGCACGGGCGAAGTCCCGGGCCCGCTGCTCCGCAATGGGCGGCGCACGATCCTCTGGAATTCCGATTCGTATGGATACAAGGAGAGCACGCAGTCGCTCTACAAGTCGCACCCGTGGGTGCTGGCGGTACGCGCCGATGGTTCGAGCTTCGGTGTGATCGGTGACTCGACGTATCGCATCGAGATCGACCTGACCGATAGCATCACCTTCCACGCCGAGGGGCCTGAGTTCCCGGTGATCGTGATCGAGCGTGACTCGCCGCAGGAGGTCGTGCAGACGCTCGCGCAGCTGACGGGCACGATCCCGATGCCGCCCAAGTGGGCGATCGGGTACCACCAGTGTCGGTACAGCTACTACCCGGACGCGCAGGTGCGCGAGATCGCCAAGGGTTTCCGCGATCGCAATATCCCGGCGGATGTGATCTGGATGGACATCCACTACATGGATCAGTACCGGATCTTCCGGTTCGACAAGGAGCTCTTCCCCGATCCGAAGGGGCTGAACGAGTATCTGCTGAACGATCTGAACTTCCACAACGTCTGGATGATCGATCCGGGCGTGGGCGCCGAGACCGAGCGTTTCCCGCCCGAGGGCTACAGCGTCTACGAGGAACTCATGGAAGGCAATCACGCGGTCAAGACGGCCGATGGCGAGGTCTACAAGGGCGAGGTCTGGCCCGGGTGGTGCGTGTTCCCCGACTACACGCAGCAGCGCACGCGCGACTGGTGGGCGGGGCTCTACAAGGATTTCATGGCCAAGGGTGTCACCGGCGTCTGGAACGACATGAACGAGCCAGCGATCTTCAACGTCGTCTCCAAGACCATGCCCGAGGACAACCTGCACGTCGGTGACCCCGACATGGGCGGCGGGGGCGATCACGCCCGCTTCCACAACGTCTACGGCATGCTCATGATCAAGGCCACGCGCAAGGGCGTGCAGGAAGCCAACCCGGACAAACGCCCGTTCGTGCTGAGCCGGGCGACTTACCTCGGCGGTCAGCGGTACGCCGCGGGCTGGTCGGGCGACAACTCCGCCGACTGGTGGGATCTTGAAGGCTCGGTCCCGATGGTGCTCAACATGAGCCTCTCGGGCTTCCCGTTCTACGGCCCGGACCTCGGAGGCTTCATCGGCAACGGTGATGCGCAGCAGTTCGAGCGTTGGTTCGCGTTCGGTGTGATGTTCCCGTTCGCACGCGGACACACGGCTGTCGGCAACGTGCAGAAGGAGCCCTGGGCATTCGGGCCCGAGGTCGAAGAGACCGCGCGGGAGGCGCTCAACAACCGCTACCGCCTGCTGCCCTACTACTACACACTCTTCTACGACGCGCACACGGCCGGCACACCGATCGCGCAGCCCGCGTTCTTCGCCGACCCGAGCGACCCGGCGCTCCGCACCGAGGACGACATCTTCCTGATCGGCGGGGGCCTGCTCGTCAAGCCCAAGCTGACGCTCCACGGCGACCGCGTGCCCGCGATGCCGCGTGGCATCTGGAACCCGCTCACGCTCGAGGGCGCAGACAACCCGGACATGCCCGAGTTCTTCATCAAGGGCGGCGCGATCATCCCCTCGGGCCCGGTCATGCAGTACACGACGGAGAAGCCGCTCGACCCGCTCACGCTCATCGTCGCCCTCGACAAGCACGGCATGGCCAAGGGCACGCTCTACGAGGACAGCGGCGACGGGTACGAGTTTGAGCGGGGCGATTACCTGCTCAGCACCTACACCGCGATGCGCAAGGGTGACACCGTCGAGGTCTCACTCACTGGAGCAAAGGGCGAGCAGGCCAGGCCCGACCGCTCACTGCACGTGCGTCTGATCATGGAGAACGGCGAGGAAGTGACGGCCCACGGACGTGACGGCGAGACCATCAAGGTCAAGCTGCCGAATTAAGTGGCGCCGACCTCGCGGGTCGCAAGCGTCAGGATGTTCGTCTGGGTCATGTCTTTGCCCTCGAGCGTGCCAGTGCACACGCCGTCGGCGAGGACCATGATCCGGTCGGACAGCGCGAGCAGTTCGGGCATCTCGCTTGAAACGAGCACGACCGCCAGGCCCCTGTCGACGGCTTCACGGATGAGCTTGTAGACCTCGACCTTTGTGCCCACATCGATACCGCGGGTGGGCTCGTCGAGCAGGAGAACCTTTGTCTCGTGCCCCATCCAGCGGGCGATGAGCAGCTTCTGCTGGTTGCCGCCCGAGAGCTGGCCCGGGCTGCTCTTGGTCGTCGCGGTCTTGACGCGGAAGGTCTTGATCTTCTCCGAGACGACCTGCTTCTCTTCGCTCTCACGACGAAGTCCGAAGGGGAACTTGCGATTGGCGAGCAGCGGCATTCGCGGCGCAACGATGTTCTCATCGACACCGAGCTGAAAGAACAGTCCCTCGTGGCGTCGGTCCTCGGGCACGAGCCCGACTCCCTCACGGATGGACGAACGCACATCGCCCAGCGGGAGCGGCTTGCCCTCGACCTCGACCGCGCCGGTCGCCCTCGGGTCGAGCCCAAAGATCGCGGCGAGCAGTTCGCTCCGACCTGCGCCGACGAGCCCGCCAATCCCGAGCACCTCTCCCGCTCGGACTTCGAGCGACACACCGCTCACCTTGCCGGGCGAAGTGATCGACCTGGCCCGGAGCACAACCTTGCCCGCGTGCGGGTGATCGCCTTCGAGTCCCGAGGCGGCTTGCAAGGCCTGAGCCTCGCCGCCCTCGGACTGGACTTTGCCCGTCGGTGTCACAACACGCCGCCCGATCATCTGTTCGACGAGCGTCGCCTCATCGAGGCCTTTCACGTCGTTGGTGGCAACGAATTTGCCGTCACGCAGCACGCTGACCCGGTCGCAGCACGAGAAGATCTCGCCCATGCGGTGCGAGACGTAGATGATCGTGAGCCCCTGCGACGCCAGCTCGCGGACGATCTCACCCAGCCGGTCGGCCTCGGCGATCGAGAGCGAACTCGTCGGTTCGTCGAAGACGATAACGCGGGGCGAGGAGCCCCCACGCTCAACGCCGTCTTCCAGAGACGCGGCGATCTGGCATATCTGGCGTTTGCCCGGGCTCAGTCCGCCGAGCGGCTTGCGGACGTCGATCGTCGGATCGAGCCTGTGCACGAGCGTTTCAGCGCGCCGAACCATCTCGTCGAAGTCGACCATGCCGAGCTTCCCGCGGGGCATGTCGTGCAGGCAGAGGTTCTCGGCGACGCTCAGGTTCGGGCATTGCGCCAGTTCCTGGTGCACGATCCGCACGCCGGCGGCGAAGGCGTCGTCGATCGAGCCGAGCTTGAGCTGCTGGCCGTCGAGCGTGATCGAGCCGGTGTCGGGCTTGTGCAGGCCCGCGATGGCCTTGCCGAGCGTGCTCTTGCCCGCGCCGTTCTCGCCCATGAGCGCGTGCACCTCGCCCGCGCGGAAGGTGACGGACACATCGCTGAGCGCCTGCGTGATGCCGAAGCGCTTGGACACGCCCTCGACACGCAGGAACTCGTTGTGATTCGTGTCAGCCAATGGATCTCTCAGCAAGAAAGACGACCGGCGGGCTTTCGCCGACCGGTCGCGTTGAGCATTTCAGGAATCAGTGACCGCCGGTCGGGTCCCAGATCTTCCAGTTCTCGGCGTACTCGTCGACGTTGTCGGTGTTGACGATGTCGAATTCGGCGTAGTTCATGACGTCGGCGGGGTCCTTGCCGTTGTGGACCTTGTCGAAGAGCAGCATGACCGACTCGTAGCCCCAGCCGTAGTAAGGCTGACCGACGAGGACCTGCACCTGCCCTGCCTTGACGTAGTCGAGCGGGAGCGGGAGCGGATCCATCGAGACGACCTTGGCGTTCTCGTAGATGCCGTCGAGGGCGTTGTCGGTGTAGAGAGGCCAGCCGCCGACGAGCGCCCAGCCGGTGATGTCGGGGTTGCTGGTCTGGACCTGCTGCATCTTGGCGGCCATATCCGCGGCGGTTTCGGGGGCGTAGAAGACATCCCGGATCTCGATGCCCTCGTGCTTGGCGGCTTCCTCGCGGACGCCGTCGACACGAGCCGAGAGGTTGGCCGAGTTCGGGTTGCCGCTGAGCACCGCGACGACGCCCGGGCCGCCGAGCTGCGCAGCGAGCTCTTGCATGACCTTGGCGCCCGCGGCCTTGTCGTCGACGCCGTAGTAGGCGAAGCGGTCCGAGTTGGGCGCGTCCGAATCAAACGTGACGACGGGCACGTTGCCGGCGGCGGCGGCGTTGATCGAGCTCTGAAGCAGGTTCGCGTCGGTGCAGCTGATCGCGATGCCGTCGACGCCCTGGCTTGTCAGAAGCTCGACGAACTCGGCCTGCTTCTGGGCGTCCTCGGTCGCGGGCGTACGCCAGTTGATGGTGACGGTGACGCCTTCGTTCTCTTCGCTGAGCTTCTTGGCCGCGGCTTCGGCGCCGACGCGGGCGGCTTGGAAGACCGGGTTCTGCTCCGCCTTGGCGATCACGCCGAAGGTGTAGGTGACTTCGGCAGCGTTGCCGCCGGTCGTACCGGTGTCGGCCGAGCCCGAAGACGAACCTCCTGTGTTCGACGAATTCCCACCTTGGTTGCCGCAGGCGGCCAGCAGCGTCATTGCGCTGAGGCCGAGAATGGTTGAGAATGCCCGTGTGTTCATGGCTTTTTCCCCTCTGGTATCGAGTGCTCTGAGCCTTTGTTTATCCCTTTGGTGCGAGGCGGGCCTTCGCCTGGTCGATCACGACCGCGATGATAATGGCCACGCCCATGACGATCTGGTTGTACGACTGGTCGATCTCCAGGATGATCATCCCGTTGTCGATGAGCTGGATGACGATCGCACCGAGCACCGCGCCGATGGCCGAGCCCCGCCCACCCATGAGCGACGCCCCGCCGATGACGGTCGCGGCGATCACCTTGAGTTCGTACGCCATGCCCGCGTTGGGCTCTGCGGCCCCGAGATAGCCCAGGTACACCGCGGCGCTCAGGCCCGCGAGCAGGCCAAGCAATGTATAAACGATGATCTTGACGCGTCCCACGGGAATGCCCGCGTACTTGGCAGCCGTTTCGTTGCCGCCGATCGCGTAGACCTGACGCCCGACCACCGTCTTGGCGAGCAGGAACATCCCGACCGCGCCGACGAGCAGCATGACGACAACGGGGACGGGGTACGTGCCCGCGACCTCGGCCTTGAAGAAGCCGCTCGTGAAGCTGTCGGGGAAGCCGCCCACTGACTGGCCCTTGCTGATGACGAAAATCAGGCCGCGGTAGGCGGCCATGGTTCCGAGCGTGATGACGAAGGGGTGGACGCGGAGGCCAACGATCATAATGCCGTTGACCGCCCCGCACGCGAGCCCGACAAGGCAGCAGATGCCCACGCCCACCGGGACCGAGAGGAACAGGCTCGTGTCATCGCCCGTGAACTTGCGGAGCGCCATCGCGCCCAGCAGGGCGGCGAGCCCGTAGATCGAGCCCACGGAGAGATCGATCCCCGCCAGGATGATGACCCCGGTCATGCCGACGGCCATGATCGCGATGAAGCTCGCGTCCTTGGCGACAAGCACAAGATTCTCGCTGTCGAGGAACTTGTTGACGGTTCTGCGACCGAAGAAGGCCTGCTGGTTGGCGTTGTACGAGTAGCCCGCCCCGCGTACGTAGGCCTGTTCACCCTCGGAACTAGTCACGCGCCAGCCGACGATCTGCTGAAGTGAGATCGTGCCGGGCGTGGTCTCGGCGCCGGCGGCGTCGTACTCGACGACGCTCGCCCCCTCGGGGACGCTGATCCGGAATTGCTTCTGCTTCGTCCCCCCCTTGACAACGAGCAAAGCGCCCATCAGGAGGATGACAAGCACGAGTCCCGCCTCCTGAGCACCGGCGAGCCGGCGAACAAGCGAAGGGCGAGCGGGTGCGGCGGGTTGTGGATCGGCGTTCTTGGTCACGGGGCGAACTGTAGCGGCTGAGCATCACGCTGTGCAGCGTTGCCCGGGCTCAACCTTCCATGACTCCAACCCAGCCGATCGCTCCGTTGATCGACCACCATCAGCCCGCGGATCGGATCAATCGATCGTCATCACCATCGTCGAGCGGTTCTTCTTCACCGCGTTGATGTTCTGGGCGTTCTTATTGACTTCCGCGTTTGCCGCGGCACCAAAGAAGAACTCGTGGATCGAATATGTTTCACCCTTGAATTCCTGCTCATTCTTCAGGAACTCGCCGTGCCCGTCGCTGAAGACGAACATCGCCCCGTCTTCGCCATAGGTGTCATGCTTCGAGTAATAGCCCGGGCGTGTGTCAGCCGAATCAGCGAGCGGGGATGACCCGCTGCCGCCCGATCCACCCGCACCGTACCAGGCCGCGAGACCGAGATCAGGACCGATCGTCTCGGTGCCCCAAAGTGGCACAGGCTTGACGACAGCCGGCTCGATAGCCTTGAGCCCCGCAATGTACAGGTAGCTGATGTTGTACGAAATCACATCGAGTGGATTGCCCGGGGGCTGCGGCTTGACCGGTCGACCCCGATCGATTGAGTTGATCGTGGGTTCACGGATCACCGGCGGGTGGTAATTCCAGTCTTCCTTCTGAGCAGGTGAGGTCAGGATCTCGAGCGTGTCGACGTAGTTCTGCATAATCGGCGTGGGATCGCCGCCCCAGTTCCGCGAGTCGGCAGGATTGCCGCCCAATCGTGACCAGCCCTCAGGCGACTGCACCGTGCCGCCCTGAGTGCCAACCTGCCAATGGCTGAACATGCCCGCAATGCCGCCGGTCTTATGCTGGGTGCCCCAGATGTTGGTGTTGTTGCCTGGTGTCGGCAACGCCGGGAACCACTCTTTGAAGTCCGTCGAGTATGTCGACATCGCCAGGCCCATCTGACGGATATTCGAGAGATCTGCCGCTTTGCGGGCAGCCTCCCTCGCTTTCCCTAGAGCCGGGAGCAGAATACCGATCAACAGGGCGATGATCGCGATAACCACGAGCAACTCAATCAACGTGAAGCCGCGAGTGCGATGCTTTCTGTTCACGTTTCAGTCCCCTTTACACCGACCGTAGCGGCCGGCCGATTCGTATTTGGTTTGTCGTGGATCGCGTACGCCCGTATACATTGCAGGCTGCGGTTCTTGACACAATACAATGCTATCCGATGCCCACGGGGCGAGACCATGCTTTCTTACCGCTTCCAAGCCTTTTCCTCGGCCATCATGCTCCTGGCGGCCCAACTTGCCCACGCATCTCGCTGTATACAGCCCGATGTCACGCTTGTTCATCAAGCCGAGCGGCTTGTTGACGTCTCCGGGCTGGGGACTGGGTCCGTGGTCGAACTCTCCAACCATCCCGATCCGATCAAACTCTGGGAGGGACAAGGCAGAGTCCGCCTCGCGCTCTCGCCCGAAGAACAGTTCCGTATCCGTACACCGGGCGGTTCCTTCTCGAAATGGTTCGACCCCTTGGAAATCGACGCCGCACCGGAGGCTGTCCAGACACCCGGCTGGGCACTCGGAGCGGTCTGGTACAACGTCTTCCCGGAACGGTTTGACAACGCAGAGCCGTTCAACGACCAGGGCTGGCCCCATGGCACGAAAGTGCCCTGGGATGCGCCATGGGATGCAGTCTCAGCCGACGAATTCGAGGCATCGGCGAACAGATCGATCGCCGCGCCCAGGCGATACCGGGATAGCACGACACGAACGAGGCCGCTGCTCTTCGAGACGATCTTCGAGCGACGGTGTGGTGGCGATTTGCAGGGTGTTCAGCGGCGTCTGAACCACATCAAGGGTTTGGGTGCGACGGCGATCTGGCTCTGCCCAATCTTCGACGCCGACAGTCTGCACAAATACGACGCGTCAGATCACAGGCACATTGATCCGAACCTCGCGTATCCGGGAACGCCGATCGGCGACAAACCCAGCTTCACGCCGGATCCGAAGAGCTGGGAGTGGACGCCAGCCGATCGCTATTTCATTGATCAACTGCTACCGGAAGCCAAGCGGCTTGGGCTCAAGGTCATCCTCGACGGCGTGTGGAACCACGTAGGCGTCGGCCATCCAGCATTTCGTGACGCGGTGGAGCGATCAAACGCGAGCCCGTATTTCGATTGGTTCGATCTCCGTACAGACTCATTCGGTCATGTCACTGGCTGGCGGGCTTGGGATCGTCCGAATGGCAACCTACCGGCATTTCGACAGTTCGACGGGGATCTTGCGCCGGGACCGAAGATGTATGTCGAAAACGTGACGCGGCGATGGATGGACCCAAACGGAGATGGGGATCCGTCAGACGGGATCGACGGCTGGCGGCTCGATGTCGCCAACGAAATCGGGATGCCATTCTGGAGGCATTGGCGGAACCTAGTACGAGACATCAACCCCGAGGCACCCTTGGTCGGCGAACTCTGGTTTGATGGGAGCGACTATTTCGGGGGCAAGGCGTTCGACGCCCAGATGAACTACCCGCTCGCCTTCGTGCTTGTGCCATGGCTCGCGGGTGAACCCAACCCCGATATCGCCGACGAAATTGCGGCAGTATTCGCTCATCACCCCGCCACTGTGCTCGCGCAAATGAATGTGCTCGCATCGCACGACACCGCAAGGCTGGTTTCCGTACTCGCCAATCCAGGGCTCGGGTATGACCAAGGTGCTGGGTTGGGTGCTGCTCACTTTGATCGCACTCGGCCGAGTCAGGAGGCCTACGAGAGGCTCGAACTGGCGCACGCGGTCCTGACCGCACTCCCCGGTTCGCCGATGGTCTTTGCAGGCGATGAGCTTGGGCTTTGGGGCGGCGATGACCCGGACAATCGCAAGCCGCTCCCCTGGCCTGACAAAGTTCGAAATGATTCCATCCGACAACTGGCCCGCGATTCGACCTCAAGCATCGGAAGCTGGCTTCGTTTGAGGCATGATGAGCGGGCCGGCGAGATCCTTCGACACGGCGGATGGGAGCTTTATTCGGATAATATACTCCTAATTATCGACCGCGACCTGAATGGGAATGTGATTCGACTCTTCGCGAACGCGACGAATCAGCCGGTGCCGAGTGAGATCGGCGAGATACCGGCGCGAAGTGCGAAGATGGTGAAACTTGAGACGCCAGGAGAGTGGGCCTGTTTGCATCAGTCGTCCGAGAAGCCGATCTCGCCCTGATCATTTCGCGCAAGCCTTGTATACAGCTGTATTTTCATAGACAACGCTTACATCCGATCGGCTACGATGTGTGAGTCGACTCCGCGCATTCGCGGGGAAGTTGTGGTTCCGAATCAGGAGGGCTCGCGATCGCGAGCACGGGAGAACTTTCACATGAAGACCTCATTGACAGCGGCTCTGCTCGCCACGGTGTGCGGGCAAGCTCTTGGACAGGTGACCGTGGACGGCAAAATCGGCGCTTCCGAGACGGGCCTGTACACGCGTGCATGGATTCAGAACCAGCCCACGAGCTTCGGCGACAACCTGCCGCAAATGGGCCAACCTGAGGACAACTCGGACGCAATCAATGTCACGACCGGCATCGAAGTCCGTATCCCGCTTGCGAACCTCGCTCTGAGCGACGCGATCCCGACCGGCCAGATCCGCATCGCGGGCTGGGTCATCAGCTCGGGCAACGACTTCATGTCCAACCAGGTCATCGGTGGCCTCGGCGGCCCGGGTGCGAACCTCGGCGATCCGGCCAACGTGAACTTCAAGGAACCCAGCGGCTCCAACCCCGACGGCGTGCCCGGCAACCAGTTCGCCATCGTTCCGGCGAGCGTGGTGTCCGGACCGCTCACGGTCGACGGCACCGCTGATTCGGCGTACGGCCCCCCCATCTTCGTCAGCAACACCGGCACCGGCTTTGGCAATGCCACCAACGGTGACCCGGTCCAAACCAACGGCGGCATGGGCGGCGGCTCCGAGATCTCGAACCTCTACGCCACGCTCGTTGACGAGGATATGAACGGTTCGGCTGACACCCTTTACGTGCTCGTCGGCGGCAACCTCGAAGAGAACTTCAACAAGCTGCACCTCTGGTTCGACGTCGACGCCTCAGCCGGCGTCCCCGCTGGCCAGAATGTGGTCCGCAATGACAACGTCGACATCAACTTCAATGCCATCAACCGGCAGGCCGGCCTCGAGTTTGATGACGGTTTCACCGGCGACATCATGTTTATCTATGGCTTCGGCAACACCGGCTCGATGTTCGAGTCGTTCGCCGACATGGCCACCACCCCCACCGGCGGCGCAGGCATGGGCGCCTTCCTCGGCGCGGGCACACCGGGGCTGCTGACCTCGGGAACGACCGGGCTGGGTGAGGGTGTCCAGGTTTCGGTCAACAATTCCAATACCGGCGGCGTGGGCCCATCGGGCTTTACTCCGACCATCCCCGACCCAGACGTCGCAATCGGCTCGGAACTTGACTCGATCTGGACGTATCTCGACGTGCCCAACAACAGGCTCAACATCCTGCTTGCCGGCAATCTCCAGTCCAATGACAACCGCCTGCTCGTCTTCCTCGACGGCGATCCGACCGATGGTCAGAACACGCTCCGCAACGACAACGTCGACATCGCCTTCCACGCGCTCGATCGTCTCGGCCTGCACGACGGCACCGATCCCGACGACGTCGACCCGATGGGCCCGGGCATGACCTTCGACGCCGGCTTCAACGCCGATTACGCGATCCTCGTCAACAACAACGGCTCGACCGCCTCGACCAACACCATCTTCACCAACGCCGCGGTGCTCCGCCTCAATGGCCCGAACATCGTACAGGGCTTCAACACAGACTTCGGCGCCTACGACGGCGGCCAGAAATCCGCCCCGGGCAACGACCCGATCCTCTTCGACGGCGACAACCCCCCGACCGGTGTCAACGTCGAGCCGGGCACCGGTGACGACATCTTCACCAACTTCGCTCCGCGCGACGCCGCGGCTGCGTTCCTCGCCAACGGCGTGCTCGGCTTCGAGACCCCGGGCCTCCTGATCGTCGGGCTCGACAACAGCAACACCGGCGGCGTCAGCGACGTCGCGGGCAATGACGTCTCGGACGCCTGCAACGTCACCACCGGCGTCGAGATCAGCATCGATCTCGACGAGCTCGGCTGGGACGGCTCCTCGGCGATCAAGATCGCCGCGATGATCACCAACGGTGGCAGCGACTACGTTTCCAACCAGGTCGCCGGTGGTCTGCCCACCGCTGACGAACTCGGGGAACCCCGCAACATCGATTTCTCGATGCTCGCCGGGAACCAGTTCGTCACCGTCGGCGACAGCGCCGACTGCCCCGCTTCGCGCCTCTGCGCCGACCAGAACATGGACGGCATGGTCTCGCCCGCCGACTTCTCGGCTTGGGTAAGCAACTTCAACCAGCAGAGCCTCGTGGCCGACGTCAACATGGACGGCATGGTGACCCCCGCCGACTTCTCGGCATGGGTCGCCGCGTTCAACCAGGGCGCCAACGGACCGACCTGCAACCCGTAATCGAGTGAGTTGAACCCACGAGCGGGTTCAGCTGACATCCGCACTCCATCCAGCCCCGCTTCGGCGGGGCTGTTTCTTTGTCTTGATGCAGATCAAAAAGTACCGGAGCAGCGCTGTCGCGCTGCTCCGGTTAAGTCAATACAAGATTTTGCGTCGTCCGAATTAGCGGCGACGGCGGACAGCCGCGAGACCGCCGAGCCCCAAGAGGGCGAGCGAACTCGGAGCCGGAACCTTCAGGACAACCCACTGGTCGCCGGCGAGGTTGTTGAAATCGATACCGGCAAGGCTGCCGTCGATGTAGTTGCCCATCATGTCATTGCCGAGGTTGCCGGTGCCGGCTGGAACGCCGCCGATAATCTGGTTCGAGACGTAGTCGTGCGAGCCACCGTTGATGAAGCCGGCGAGGCGGAGCATGCCGCTGCCGTCATAGCCAATCTCGTCGAGCGAGATGGCGATCTCAAGACCCGTCGAGACGAGCGCGGGGTCGCTGTCGTTCGGGTTGCCGAAGTCGGCGACGCCACCGGTGTTCGACTGGTTGGTGCCAAGGGTATATCCGAAGCCGTTGGCACCCGCTGCGGCAATCTGATCGCCGTCAACGTACGCGCCACCGCCCTGGAACCCGCCGGGGCCGCCACCAGCTGCGTCGAGCTGAGCCGCGCCGGTGTAGTGCTCGTTGCGGTCGCCGTTGACGGTGTAGGTGAGGTAGTAGTTGGCCTCGAAGCCCGAATCGAAGGTCAGGCCGCCGAGCTTGTCGTTGAGCTGGTTGAAGTCCACATCGGCATTGTCGCTGCGGAGGCTGTTCTGGCCGCCGATGCCGGAGTCAAAGAAGAGCTCCAGCTTATTGAAGTCCTGCATATTGCCTGTCACGCCCAGGTAGAGCGTGGTCGCGTCGCAATAAGCCCAGATGCCGTTGATTTCGCTCCGGTTGTTTCCGAAGCCCGTGCCCTCGGAGTTAGCCCAGATGAGCTGGTACTCCGATTCAATGATTTGGCCGTCGATGGTTTGCCCCATCGCCGAGCCCGAAAGCCCGATGAGGGCCAGCGCGCACACTGATTTCATGATGTCTCTCCAAATCCCATGGTGTTGCCCCCCGGATCACACCGGGAAAGCCGTGTCTCTTCCACTTGGAGTATACAGCCAGCACGAGACGCGTGGAATCGGTATCATTGCGATTTGTACGGGCCTGTGAAGCTGCGCAAGATACAGCTTCCCTGACCCGGTCCCAGGCGAGAGCCTCTACTCCCGAAGGGTCAATTCGCGTCCGAAAATCGTGCGATCGCATACGCAGCCGACCGGCTGGTAGACCGGTGTTGATAGCCCGAACTGCTCCGGCTCTGTGACACTGCCTGCGAATTGGGATGGGAATCAGTTCGGGCAGACGGGGCCGTTGACACCCTGGTTGAACGCGGCAACCCAGGCGCTGAAGTCTGCGGGCGTGATGAACCCATCCTGGTTCGTGTCAGCTCGCGGATCCTGGATGTTGTAGTTGGCGACCCAGGCCGAGAAGTCGGCCGGAGAGACGATGCCGTCACCGTTCTGGTCGGCGCACAGCCGCGTCGGCGTGTCACCACTCGTCCAGAAGCCGCCACGGAGTGTGAAATTCGCCGATTGGAGTGTCACCCCGGCATCCGGCTGGCCGATTGTGCCCGAGAGGGTGTACGTGCTCGATGAGAGTGTGCCGCCGCCCGCATCGATGGTTGAGCTTTCAATGGTGAAGGGTTGGGCTGTTGCCGTGCCGGCTCCCAGAGCGAGAACGGTGGTCAGTGCGTGCTTCATGGTGTGAACTCCTCTGGATCGCCAGGCTGGTGGATTTGATGGCTCTGTCGATGACCTAACGAAAGTGCCGGGTCTGGACTCTCATGAACGAGAAATATTTTTGAGCTGCAGACCGAGTGAGTCGGCGAATCGAGGAATTCGACATTTTTCTTTCAGGCCATGGTGGTCGGTGGGTGTGGTTCTCGTTGTGAGGACGGCATCGCTCGTCGCTCGGGCGAGGAGCCGCAATCCGCGGCGACGACCGTCACACCTGAAAGGAATGTCCAATGCAGTTCACGAAATCAGCACGCTGCCTGCTCGTCGCCGCCGGTCTTGCCGCGGCTTCCATGACCACCACCGCCTCCGCCCAGACCGCCTTCACCTACCAGGGCGTTCTCGAAGAGAGCGGCAGCCCGGTGACGGGTCTTGAGAGCATTCGCTTCAGGGTCTACGACGCCCAGACCGGCGGCACGCTCTTCGGCGAAACCACCCAGAACGTCGACGTCGCCGACGGCGTGTTCTCCGCCGAGCTGAATTTCGGCACGCTGAGCACGATCGATCCCGCCTCTGCCTGGCTCGAGATCGCCGTCAGCACCGGCCCGGGCACGTTCGAGACCCTCGGCCGCCAGAAGATCACCTCGGCCCCCTTTGCCACCAACACCCGCGGCCTGAACGTCGATTCTTCCGGACGCCTCAGCGTCGGAACGACCAGCCACGAAGACATCCTTCATATCGCCGGCATCAACGCCCGGATCCTGACCGAGTCGACCGGCGGGTTCTTCTCAGGCATCCGCAGCCGCGTCGGGGGACGCGAGTTCTTCACAGGCGTCGACACGTTCCCCGGTGCCGCGAACGGCGGGGCCGGCTGGCACGTGTTCGACAACAGCAGTGCTGCGCGACGGCTAGCGCTGCTGGCCAACGGCAACTTCGGCGTCGGTGTCTCGATCCCGCAGGCGCGGCTCGATGTAGCGGGCGGAGCTCTGTTTGCTGGCAGTGTCGGCATCGGCAACACGAACCCGAACTTGCCGCTGGCCATCGAGTCAGACTCCTCCGGCAACACGATCGGGCTCAGATCCAACGCCGGCGGCAGCGACTGGCACCTCGACTTCGGCGCTGGTGGACTGCAATTCGTCGAGTCAGGCGTTGCGAGTCGAGTGGTAATGAAGGATGGCGGAGGTCTCCAAGTTGATGGAGGCATCGTCGCCAGCGGACGCTCGCGACTCGGCAACCTTGTATTCGCTCCAATCAGTGCGACGGTCGATATCGTTGGTCAGGCAAGCGATACCTTTGCACTCGTCGTCGAAGACCCCAACGGCATTTACCGCTTCTCGGTCAACAACAACGGCGATGTCGCCACGCAGTGCGGCATCATCTGCGCCAGCGACGAGCGGCTCAAGGAAGACATCGTGGACCTCGAATCACCCCTCGAGAAAATCATGGCGCTACGCGACGTGACGTTCACCTGGAAGGACGAGACGCTCGCCAAGCGGGGTACTCAGATCGGCTTCGTCGCCCAGGAAGTCCAGAAAGTGCTCCCCGAGCTCATCGGCGAGACGCCCGATGGCTTCCTCGGTGTCGACTACGCCAGCATGGCGCCCGTCCTCGTCGGCGGCATCCAGGAGCAGCAGGCCCAGATCGACACGATGCAAAGCCAGATCGCCGACCTCCAGGCGCAGATCGAATCGCTCCAGAACCAGCGTTCGATGGCCGGCGCTTCGATGGTCTGGCCCGTGCTGATCGGCGGCGGCCTGATTGGCGGCCTAGCCGTGATTCGTCGCCGAACGGCCAAGGCCTGAGTCACGAGGGACCAATCGAATGGCTTGAAAATACCTCTTCACTGCCATTTGCCACAGCAGCCGCCTCACTCGATTTCGGGTGAGGCGGCTTTTCCATGCGCTATTGCCGGTGATGCCCAACGCTCGATATCGAGCATCCGTTCCGCGGAGTCGGTGCCGATGCCAGTTCGAGCTCCTTCCAGATCTCGTTCCCACTCCCTCTTGCGATTCTCACGCATCCGAGGGTGCTCCGATTCGAGAATCCGTATCGAGTTCTGCGCACAGGTGATGAGCCGCTTCCCATCGGGGGTCCACGCCAGGTTGTAGACGTAGTTTCGAGTCGCGCCTTCGGGCATCCCCTCAACCTCGTACTCGGCGACCTTCTTGTAAAACTCGGTCTCGAAGAGCAGCACCCGGCCGTCCTTGGTTCCGATTGCCAGACGCGAACCGTCCGGAGAGTAAGCGAGATTGTACGTCCCGCCCGATGAAGCCTCGTCAATCTCAAACAGTACCTCGTCCGTACGGGCGTCGCGAATCCGGATCATCAGATACTCACCGACGGCGTATACGTTTGCATCAGGGTGCAGTGCGACACCCGTCCATATCTCGGCGTAGGAATCGATTATGACATCTGCTTCCGACGCAGGCTCGCCGATTCTGCGCGTGAGTAGTCTAAAGTTGTACGAGGTCGAGGCCTCTGACTGGACGATCCGATTGCCCGGCAGGACCGCCGCATGATGAAAGAGATTGCCAGGCTCGGAACCCCGCATCCGGGCCGCAAGATCGAACAGCTCCTCGCGCGTTGAAGCTTCGGACCAGGAACGCTCGCCAGTGTGCAGACTAAGCACGCTCAGCCCACCTCTGTTGCTAGCACTGTCTTTCTCGGCGAATACGAGCGTGTTGCCGTTATCCATAAAGAAAAGCGGCGCGTTCATGTAGAAAGCGGTATTTCCCGAATTAGAGACCGTCGGGCGACTGATCCGTGCGACCTCGGTGTCACGGAGCAGATCCCACAGAACGATATCGCCCTGCGGCGCCGCGCTCGCGAGCAGTGTCCCATCGGGTGAGACCGCCAGCTGATAGATCCACGACCCTTGCCCCTCAAGGTGGGTGACGACCGAGGGCTCAAGATGATCTCGATCGATGATCCACGTATACACGTTATCCGGTGAATGCGCTGCAATGAGCAGGCCACTGGGCGAGAACGTCGGCGGTCCGTGGAAACTCGGCGCCCCGATCGGGAATCGGTGGATCACCTGATCGGCTGCAAGATCGTAAAGCACAAGCTCCTTCTGTTCGTATGCGTTGTACAGGAGCAGATTGCCATCAGGCGAGACCAGAACCAGTCGCGTAAAGGCATATTCCGGCAGGATGTTGGTGACCGGTTGGAATTCGGGCATGGAGAAAACGCGTATCCCCGCATCGTCCGAGGTGACATAGAGCAGCTTGCCATCCTTCGAGACCGCCGCGTTGAGGAGGCCGATCATCGCAGGACCACGTGAGATGATCTCCCCAGTCTCTCTATCGAAGCAGATTGGGCTGTCAATCGCAGTGTTGGGGAGCATGCAGATCCACTCCCCGTTGGGATCAAAGACCGGCTTGCTCCAATAAGGCTGCCCGACTGGCGTGTATGTCTCCTTCGAGAATATGCGGATGCCATCGTGATACACATTGACATCGCGGCTATCCCAGTCGACAACCGTTCGCGAGTCCTTGCTGACATACACACGGCGCACCGGTTCGTTGAAGCGAATCTGGATTGCCTCGAACTCACCGGTTTCGACATTGAAATAGCCGCACGATCCATCTTGAAGAACAAGACCAATACGATCGCTCACTTCTACTTCTGAAATGAGCTCGCGCTCGATGCGCATCTCGCCAAGATCGAGAGGCGTGAGCTCACCGTTGAAGATATCCAGGAGTTCGCCGGTTCCGGTCTCAGGCGAGTATCTGAAGAGCTGTCTGTCATTGACAAGACTCTGCCCGAATTGACTTGGTGTGTCGTCTGCATCGTTGTGGAGGAGCTTTCGGGCGTTGGGTATTTCAATCAACCACGGAAGTGTGAGAGCCGTGTGCCTCCATTCCCAGCCCCTGCTCTCAGGGTCGATCCCATAGAGTTGCTTGGCAGCCTCCCACGGCGAGCCCGTCTTCCCGAGCACCGCGGCACCTGCGAGCACGCCGCGGATCGCGTCAAGTTCCTTTTGTCTCGCGCGGATCTCTTCGCTTTGAGCGATCAGCCTCGCGCGATGCTGCCCGGACGCAAAGAAACTCATGCCGATCAGCCCCGCGGCAAGCGAGAGCGTCGTTGCCGAGACGCCCGCGACGAGCAGCTTGTTTCGGCGCACAAACTTGCCCGCTCGGTATCGCCGAGTCGGTGCGCGAGCCAAGATCGGGCGATTGCAGAGGTAGCGACGTATGTCATCGGCGAGTTCGCCCGCATTTGCGTATCGCCGCTCGGGCTCACGGCAAAGACACTTGCCAATGATTGTCTCAATATCGGCGTCGATAGATTTATTCAGTCGTCTGATTCCGATAGGCTCTTCAATTTCGATCGCCCGAAAAGCCGCAGAGAGGGACATGTCAGTGAGCTGTATCGGCGGGTGTCCCGCGATCAGCTCGTAGGCCATCGCACCCAGGGCATAGACATCGGCTGCCGGGCCGACGTTTGCAGACTTGCCAGAGAGCTGCTCCGGCGCCATGTACGCGAGCGTGCCCAGAATCTGGCCGTCCTGGGTCATCGTGGTCATCGCGATGGTGACATCATCCACAAGCCGGGCAATACCGAAGTCAAGAATCTTGGGCTGCCCTTCGGGCAAAACCAAAACATTGTCGGGCTTGAGATCTCGGTGGATGACGCCTCGGCTATGTGCGTTTGCCATCGCGTCAGCGATATGTGCGATGAGTTCCAGTTGGTCGCGTGCCGACCGCTTTGGATCGCCGGCATATGCCTGCATAGGCGTGCCTTCGATCAATTCCATCACGATGTACGGCCGAGAGGTCGTACCGATCTGGGCGATGCCCGCGTCGTAGATCTGCGCGATGCCCGGGTGCTGAAGCCGGCCCTGTATCTGGGCCTCGGCCTTGAGCCTTGCCTCAAGCACTGAAATGTTCCGTAGCGAGTCAACGACTTTGACGGCCACGCGTCGACGCGGCGACGCCTGCTCGCATTCGTAGACTATCCCCATCCCGCCTCGGCCGATCTCTCTGAGTACACGATACGGTCCGATCGCGGCCTCAGTAAATTGGCCTGCGCGTGCGGCTTGGCGAAATTCACTCTTCTGCTTACGAGCGGCGTCAATGACATCATCATTCCAACGACGCTGGGCCTCAATCACGTCATCGCCGAGTGGGTCGCCGGAGGCGGAGACAGTGTTCATACTGAGAAGTTCGCGGACCTCTCGCAGCAACGCCTCATCGTTGCCACAGAGCTGCCTTGCTCGCTCATCTGCGTCTTCGGGGGAACATTCAAGGATCGTCCCGACTACCTCTGCCGCGCGAATATAGAGCTCGCGTGCATTCATTTGACCGCGAGTTCGCGTCTCAGCCAAAGCCTGGCAGCTTGCCAATCACGGTGTACCGTGTTCTCACTGACACCGAGCAAGTCAGCGATCTCAGAGATTCGGAGCGTCCCGAGTATCCGGTATTCGACGACTTCCGCGTGGCGCTGATTGAGCGATGACAGTCGTTCGAGTGCATCATGAAATGCAACAACGTCGAGCACCGGGAAGTCAGACGCCACACTTCCCTCATGCAAAGTCAGCGTGGCCCTCTGACCACCACGCTTGATTGCAGACTTCCCTCTCGCATGGTCTGCCAGGATCTGTCTCATGACTTTCGCTGCGAGTGCAAGAAAGTGCTGCTTATCGTTGACAACATTCGGTTTCCCAGACAACTTCAACCAAGCTTCATTGATCAGCACGGTTGGCTGCAGGGTGTGCGATGCGTGCTGATCGGAGAATATCGCACCCGCCAAACCGCGCAATTCATCGTTCAAGTCATGAAAGAGGCGATCGATTTCCTCCCCACTCGCTCGCGTTTGAGATTGATCAGGATGTGTCTGAGGATCGTGCAACGACTCGTCCCGTGTTTACCTTGCAACTGAGTCACGATTGTACCGAGAACGGACCGCACGCCCCGTGATAGGTGGCCGATTGGGACACGTCTGTTCGTTCTTGGACGTTGTATCAAATCGCACCAATGCACTTCCTTGCCTAACTTCGCCGTGCGCGTACAGCTTGAGAACCTCAGCTGATTCTTCGAAATCGGTTTGTATTATGCTAGGTATGCGTAGTTGGGCAACCAATTGACGATCTTTCGATGGCCCATTGTGCCGAATATACACAGACTCCATCTTGATATACCAAACGGCACATCCATGGGACGTGCCGCTCGGATCGAATGCATGATCGCTCGCACCAAACTCCGACATGAGCTAGTTCACACACTTCGGACCGTGCTCCCCCATATTGAAGTGCGCAACCCAAACAGAGAAATCGGCTCGTGAAACAATACCATCCCCGTTCTGATCCGCGCAGAGCCTGTCAGGTATCCTCGTCACTGACGTCGTCAGGTACCCTATTGCCCTTCACTGATCACCATTCGGACTGTCCTTGAACGCCACGAGCGTGAGCTGTTGAGCAGGTCGGGCCGGGCTCTCGATTCCCGCGTTGACGTCCAAGAGCCCAATATCACCGTTGGGATCCGGATGGTTAGCCGCAGTGAAAAGCGCATCAAAGGACTCAGGTGAGTCAAAGGTTGTGGTCAGCGCCCCGACCAGTGTCGCCTCATCCAGCGTAGGAAAGAAATCCTCAACCTGAGCGCCCTCCGAAGGCGTGGCTATGACTCTCATCCGTATGAATAGAACAGAGGAGGCAGACTCGCTCACAACTCGGATACTAAGCGAGATCGAGAATTCACTCGGGAAAGAATGCGACGCCTACTCAAGAGTATTGTCCTACCGCGCTGCGGCATTCGCAGGGCTCGGCAGGCATGCCGAGGCGATCGAGGCTTACACCGCCTCGATCGACCATTTCCGCTCACGGTTCGGCCCTGAGAATATGTTTGTACTCGTCACGTCCAACAATCTCGGACTCGTGCTCATTGATGCTGGACAACCCGACCGTGCCGTCGAGATCTACCGACAACTGCTCGCAATCATCGAAGACCGCTACGAATCCATGCGCCCGTCACCCTACGAAACCTCAGCCACGCGTTGCTTGCCCCGGGATGAATCGATAAAGCTAGCACCGTACCCACAACGGCTCTAGACACCAGCCTTCATCGCGGCGAACTGGACAATGTAGAACAATGCAGCGAACTCCTCGCTGAGATCAAGGCCTCAGATCATCCCAATTCGCGAGGATGGAGTCTTGCAAAGAAGAAAGCGGGCGAACGGACTCGAACCGTCAACATTCAGCTTGGAAGGCTGCCAGCCCCAGTTGCAAGATCCTGATCTAACAGGCACTTACGAGCACACGAATCGCGACCGCAGCGATAGTGCCAGCGATTCCATGATTATGCCGAAGGAGCCCCATCTAAAGGGCGTGGGCCTAGACCCAGAACTTCGCTCCCTGATTGAAGCCTGGGCAACACTCCCGGTTTCGGTCCGGGAGGGGATTTTGGCAATCGTCAAAGGGATCTGCTAACCCGGATTTCGGGTTTGAAGCCTCAGCCGTAGCGCGTTCCCGATAACGGACACCGAGCTGAAGCTCATCGCCGCGGCAGCGATCATAGGGCTCAGGAGAACACCGAAGAACGGATAGAGCACGCCGGCGGCGATCGGAACGCCCGCGGTGTTGTAGGCAAAGGCGAAGAAAAGGTTCTGGCGGATGTTCCGCATCGTGGCTCTGCTAAGCTCGCGGGCCCGCACGAGCCCGTTGAGATCGCCCCCGACGAGCGTGATGGCGGCGCTCTCGATCGCCACGCCCGCTCCCGTGCCCATGGCAACCCCGACGTCGGCCTGGGCGAGGGCCGGTGCGTCGTTCACACCATCACCAGCCATGGCGACTTTGTGACCCTCACCCTGGAGCTTGCGGATGACCTCTGCTTTCTGGTCTGGCAGGACCTCGGCTTCGACTCGATCGATCCCGAGCTGGCCCGCGATCGCCTCAGCCGTTGTGCGGTTGTCACCGGTCAACATCACAACCGTGAGCCCGCTGTCGTGGAGCGCGTCGATGGCGTCCCTCGTGGTCTCCTTGATGGGGTCCGAAACACCGAGCAGGGCAACGAGACTGCCATCGATCGCGGCGAACATCGCCGTCCCGCCCTTCTGGCGCTGCTCGTCTGCGCGCTCCTGCGCTGTACCAAGGTCGATTCCTTCGTCATGCAATAGCGCCGGGGACCCGATGGCGACACGTGAGCCTTCGACCGTTGCGACAATGCCTTTGCCCGTGATGCTCTCGAAGTCACTGGCCTCGAAGCGTGCATCCGTTCGGCTTTCCAGCCCCGTAACAATGGCTTCTGCGAGCGGGTGCTCCGAACCCCGTTCCGCAGCAGCCAGCAATGCGAGCACGCGGGACTCGTCCTGCCCTTCCTGCACCTTGGCGAGCACAAGCTTCGGCTTGCCCTCGGTCAGCGTGCCAGTCTTATCAACGACGATGGTGTCGATCTGCTCGAATGCCTCGAGTGCCGAGGCGTTCTTGATGAGCACGCCCTGCTTGGCACCCTGACCCGCAGCGACCATAATCGACATCGGAGTTGCAAGCCCGAGTGCGCACGGGCAGGCGATGATCAACACCGAGACCGCCGCGACGAGCGCATAACTGAACGAGGGCGACGGGCCGATGAGAAGCCACACCACGAAGGCGATAATCGCAACTGCAATGACTGCCGGTACAAACCACGCCGCGACAGCATCGGCGACACGCTGGATCGGGGCTCGGGATCGCTGCGCGTCAGCGACCATCTGCACGATCTGGGCGAGCGTCGTCTCCGAACCTGTTCGGCGGACTCGCATAATGAACGAACCAGTCTTGTTGACCGTGCCCCCTGTCACCTCATCGTCTTCACTCTTTTCGACCGGCACGGGTTCGCCCGTGAGCATCGATTCATCAACCGTGCTCTTGCCCTCCGCAACAACACCATCGATCGGGATCTTGTCGCCCGGGCGGACTCGAACGCGGTCTTCGGGCTTGAGGTCCTCGACCGGGACATCGCTCTCGCTGCCGTCCTGAGCAATTCTGCGGGCAACGGGCGGTGCGAGTTCGAGCAGTTCACGGATGGCCCCACCCGTCTGCCTGCGTGCCCTAAGCTCCATGACCTGTCCGAGCAGAACGAGTGTGACAATGACGGCCGCGGCTTCGAAATACACACCAACCCGGCCCGAGTGTGTTCTCAGGTCCTCCGGGAAGAGCCCCGGCGCAACGGTTGCAATCACACTGAACACATACGCGATCAAAACACCGATCGAGATCAGCGTCCACATGTTCGGTTGCACTGCACGGATCGACCGGACTCCCCTCACGAAGAAGGGCCATGCGCACCACAGCACCACGGGCGTCGCAAGGGCCAGTTCGATCCACTGGCTTGCGGCGGGGCTGATCACCAACTCGAATGGATTGCCAAAGAGCATGCTCCCCATGACATAGAACAGGAGCGGCGCTGAGAAAACCAGTGAGATCCAGAACCGTCTCGTCATATCGCGGAGTTCGGAGTCGTCCTGCTCGGCGGTCGCGTCGAGTGGTTCGAGCGCCATGCCGCACTTCGGGCAGTCGCCCGGGCCGACCTGCCTGATCTCCGGGTGCATCGGGCAGGTATAGATCGCATCCTTCGGTCCCTCTCGCGGGGCGCGATCCGCTGTATGGTTGTGGTGACCACAGCACGAATGTCCAGCTTCACCTGAATCTACATCCTCTGTGCTGACATACCGGTCCGGGTCCTCGCGAAACTTCTGTGCGCAGCCCTTGGAACAGAACAGGTACTCATTGCCCCCATGCTCGACTCGGTCCGCTTCTTTGCCGGGCGTGATTGACATGCCGCAGACGGGGTCTTTGTGGGTGTGGCTCTGGCTCATGATGCCTCTCACTAGTGTGCTGATCGTGTTCTGCGATTGATGCGTATTTACTTAGCCGGCAGCTTCTCAAGGAACCGATCCGGTGATTCCCGCAGCGTCTCGACACAGTTCTCGCAGCAGAGCTTCACGAGTCTGTTGCCAACTACCAGCTCGACCGGATCGCCCATCGATCCAAGCTTGGCACCGCTGACAACACACGTCTGAATGGGGTAGCTGTCTCGCTGCTGCTCGATGATCTTGGCATCGATCTCCTGCCAGTACTCTTCCTTGTGCGCCTCGAACTCGGCGATGCAGGCTTCACAGCAGAACCGCACCTCTCGACCGTCGTACTGCCTGCTGATCGGTTCACCCATCGACCCGAGCTCGCCCCCGACGGGGCAGGTATCGAGCGGGTAGGGGTAAACAACCTGTTGCGATTGCTGCTCCAGATCTTCAGATCGGTCTGCTGCCGATTCTGTAACCCGATCTGCGGGGAGCCTGACCACCAGCTCACCCGTAAGCGACGCCTCTTCGACGTGCGATGACACCACCTGCTCGTCAATAGTAAGGACCGCGTGCGCGTGGATGCTGGTACCGTGGTGCGTCATCACGCCAGCCTTGCCCTGCGCGTAGAAGCCAACCAACTTCGCGCCCTTGATGTCCTTGCCTTCCCATCGCCAGGGCTCGGTGCCGACCTGTTTCGGATCCTTACCGACCGGGCAGTACCCGTTGATCACATGGATCGAAAGATCTGCGAGCGCCGGCTCAACGACAAACGCGAAGGGATCTTCGAGGTTGATGCCCGATGCCGCCGCTGCATCGCGGACAACCTCTTCAAGTTCACGCCCATCAGCATGGACGGTCTGCGTGCTCCACCGTTCAACATGCGCCGCGGTCAGGAGTGTGGCGTTCGTGTTTATTGCCTTATCTTGTGACTTGGTATGCGTCTTTCCATCGGTCACCCCGGTGACCCGGTACGTGCCGTCAACAACGGTAATCTCGCCGGCAAGACCCTCCACCGCGCCCACCGCGATGAGGCTCTCGATCGGCTGGAGTTCACTAAGTCGCACCCGGCCCAGCGTCTTACCTCCCTTCATCACATCACGCATGCCACCGAACTGAAGGACCGCATCCCCTGTGTTCGGCTGCGTCTCGCCTGGTTGAGTCACGAAGCTCGCGATATACGCGTCCTTCCTCTCGTTATCCCATGCGAGGAACTGCTTCTCGCAGCCCGGGCAGCAGAGACCGACTGTCCTGCCCTCGTAATGAACCGTCCCTCCTCCCGGAACAACGGGTTCTTTCCCGATCGGACAATCGGAGTTGACCGGCTCGATTGTGGGCCTCTCGTACTGCGCGAAAGAACATGGAGAGAAAGACAAGAGGCACAGTGTTGCAGACGTGATGAGCTTTCCAGGCATGACTTAGTCTCCTTGAGTCCAAGTTCTCTCTCTCGGTGTATCGGCAAGGGTTCCGGACAGACGCAGCTTCCACTCGGCGCCCCAGCAGTACAGGATCGGGACGACGAACCATGTAAACGAAGCGACCAACATGCCGCCGAACGTTGGGATGGCCATGGGCACCATGATGTCTGAGCCCCGTCCCGTGCTGGTCAGCACGGGCAGCAATGCCAGGATGGTCGTGGCGCTGGTCATCACCGCAGCGCGGATACGCAGCTGCCCGCCGGCGACCACCGCCGAACGGATCGCCTCGACCGAGTCGGGTTTGGTCTCCCTCATAGACTGCTCGATGCGGGTCGCCATGATGACGCCGTCATCGGTCGCGATCCCGAACAACGCCAGGAATCCGACCCAGACCGCGACACTCAGGTTGTACTGCTGGACCTGGAAGAGCTCATGCAGATTCGTGCCAAGTAGTGTGATGTCGAGGAACCAGGGCTGCGCGTAGAGCCAGAGCATGACGAATCCGCCGCCCCAGGCGACGAAGACACCCGTGAAGATCATCATGGTCACGCCGACCTTGCGGAACTGGAAATAGATCAGCAGGAAGATGATCGCGAGCGAAAGCGGGAGCACAACGCTCAGCCTCTTTGCGGCTCTGACCTGGTTCTTGTACGACCCTGCGAACTCGAAGCTCACACCCGCTGGGACCGCAAGCTCACCCGAGTCGATCTTGTTCTGGATGAAATCCAGCGCATCGTTCACAACGGTGACCTCAGCGAACTCGGGCTTCTTGTCGAACAGCACGTATGCGACGAGGAATGTGTCCTCGCTCTTGATCATCTGCGGCCCGCGCCGATACTCGACCGACGCCAGCTCACCCAGCGGGACCTGAGCGCCGCCGGGGGTGGGCACGAGAATGTCACCGAGTGTCTCGGGCTCGTCGCGCAGCTCACGCAGGTATCGCACCCGCACCGGGTACCGCTCGCGTCCCTCGACAGTCATGGTCAGAGGCTTGCCTCCGATGGCGACTTCGATGACCTCCTGCACATCCGCGATCTGCAGCCCGTAGCGTGCGATCTTCTCGCGGTTGATGTCGATCTCGATGTAGGGCTTGCCGACGACCCGGTCCGCGAAGACCGCCGCGGGCTGGACGCTCGGGACCTGCTTGAGCAGACCTTCGAGTGCGAGACCGAACGACTCGATGGATTCGAGATCCGGGCCGTAGACCTTGATGCCCATCGGAGCGCGAAAGCCGGATTGGAGCATGACGATGCGTGTTTCGATGGGCTGGAGCTTTGGCGCACTGGTGACTCCGGGCATGTCCGCCGCGGCAACAATCGCGTCCCAGATGTCCTGAGGCGATTCGATCTCGTCGCGCCATTGGCGGTAAGGCCGACCGCTCTTGTCCGGGATCAGCTCACCCTGCTCATCGCGTTCGAACCGGTCGGCGTCCTTGTCGTACCGGTAGTTGATCCGCCGACCGCTTTCGTCGGTTCGGAACTCATGCTTGTACTCGATGATCGTTTCGACCATCGAGATCGGAGCGGGATCAAGCGGGCTCTCAACACGTCCGATCTTGCCGACGGCCTGCTCCACCTCGGGCACGCTCATGATCCGGCGGTCAAGCTCCTTGAGGATCTCGGTCGCCTCGCCGATCGATGCGTGCGGCATCGCGGTCGGCATATACAGGAACGAACCCTCGTCGAGCGAGGGCATGAACTCGCTACCAAGACCCGGGAATGCGTGCGCAACCTGGGAGACCGTTTCGCCTCGGCGCACCGAATCAGGTAGCCAGCCGAACACCCGGTCGAACCCAAGCCATGTCGTTGCTCCGATCAGCACCACCGCGAACGCAGGCGAGAGTGCGACGAGCTTGTGGCGTAATGCCCAACCCAGCACGAATGGAAAAGCGATTCGGATCAGCCAGAACGCGAGCAAGATCCCACCCACGACGAGGGCGATGAAGATCGCGTTGCCGAGTGTGCCGGGGATCGGGCCCAGGGGCATCCACGAGTCCGCGAGAATGGTCAGCACGACGAGTACCACAACGAGGTTGACGATCCACGTCGCGGATCGAACGAACCGGGTGTGACTCCACCGGCGAACCGATGCGAATCGGCCCCGAGTCGGCAGTCGCCAACCCAGAAGCACATGGGCCACCGCGGGAAGGATCGTCAGCGCGATGACGATCGACGAGATGAGCGCGAACGTCTTGGTGTACGCCAAAGGCTTGAATAGCTTGCCCTCGGCGGCCTCCATCGTGAAGACAGGCAGAAACCCCACGATCGTCGTCGCGACCGCAGTGAGCACCGCTCCCCCGACCTCGGCGCTGGCCCTGTAAACGACCTCCAGACGCCTCTCGCCCTCGCTTGCCTCTTCAAGTCGCCGCAGGATGTTCTCCGTGAGCACGATGCCCATGTCCACAATCGTCCCGATTGCAATTGCGATGCCCGAGAGCGCGACGATGTTGGCATCGACCCGGAACAGCTTCATCCCGATGAAGGTCATGAGGACCGTCAGGGGCAGCATCGCGCTGATCAGAAGGCTGGTCCGCAGGTGCATAACCATCAGCACAACCACAATCACGGTGACGAGCACCTGCTGAACGATCGCCGAATTGAGCGTCTGGAGTGTTTCCTTGATTAGCCCCGTCCTGTCGTAGAAAGGCACCAGCGTGACCCGGCTCTCGGTGCCGTCGGCGAGGATCTTGCTCGGGAGTCCGGGCGCGATGTCGCTGATCTTGTCCTTGATCCGCTGAATCGTCGCCATAGGGTTCTCGCCGTATCGCACGACAACGACACCCCCGACGGCTTCCTCGCCCGCCTTGGTCAGCACACCCCGCCGGAGCGCCGGGCCCAGTGAGACCTTGGCGATGTCACTCAGCAGAATCGGCTGACCATCGCGAGCAGCGATGGCTGTCTGTTCGAGATCTTCCACATCGCGGATAAACCCGAGGCCCCGGACGATGTACTCCGCCCGGTTCACCTCTAACGTCCGGGCGCCGACATCCAGGTTGCTCTGACGAACCGCCGCGATGATCTGCTCGAGCGAGACGCCTGTCGCCCGCATCGAATCGGGGTCCACATCAATCTGGTACTCCTGCACGTACCCGCCGATGGACGCGACCTCGGCCACGCCCTCGACGCCCGCGAGCTTGTACTTGACGATGAAGTCCTGGATCGACCGGAGCTCCTCCGGCCCCCATCCGCCCGTCGGATTGCCTTCCTGGTCGCGTCCCTCAAGCGTGTACCAAAACACCTGACCGAGCGCCGTTGCGTCGGGACCAAGTGCGGGCGACACACCCGGCGGGAGCGTCCCGGCAGAGAGCGAGTTGAGTTTCTCAAGAACTCGCGATCTGGACCAGTAGAACTCAACATCGTCGTCGAACACGACATAGATCGTCGAGAACCCGAAGACCGAGTAGCTCCGGATGTCTTTCACCCCCGGTATACCAAGCAGCGCCACCGTGAGCGGGTAGCTGATCTGGTCGTCGATGTCCTGTGGGCTTCGGCCGGCCCACTCGGTGAAAACGATCTGCTGGTTCTCGCCGATGTCCGGGATCGCATCGACCGGGACCGGGCTGCGTGGGAGCCCGCCAATCTGCCAATCAAAGGGGGCGACAAGCACACCCCAGAAGATCGTGATTGCGAGTCCAATCGCCACCACGAGCTTCTGCTCAAGGCAGAATCGGATGAGCGAGCCGAGCGGGCCCCTTCCGGCGGGCTGTCCCTGAGTGTCACTCATGGTTGTGACCCTCGTGGTTGTCGTGCTGGCTCTCGTTGAGTGGCTTGTATGACTCGCGGACTTCGCCGCAACGGAACATGCGTGATCCGAAGTATGGGTTCCGGATCTGCTCGCCCCGCTGAAGCCAATCGGCCCCCTTGTTGTCAAACGCCATCGGGCAGTGCGCGACGTACCAGGTCTCACTTCCCTTGTGGCCGAACTGCGCCTGCAGCGCAAGCACAGCCTCACTCATACCCTCGAATCGCTCACGAGCCGACTCAATGTCCGATGTCGATCCATCACCCCGGAGCTTTGCCGCGGCTCGCCTCCATGTGCCGAGTGGAGGACCGACCAAACCCGTTTCTTCAACGAAACCGACCGCGGTATTCAGATCTGCGGAGGCAAGGTTGAAGCCATCTAGATCATCAGACGCCAGAGCCTCCTGTGCGCTCAGGTATCCGGCGTACACGGGCTTGAGCGCGAACAAGAACGCATCGGGCACGCTCGCCCTTTCAGACGTGGTGCTTTCAGAACTGCTCGCCAAGCCGTGACTGGCGTGGACTGAGCCCGATGCGCCTCCGCCCGGCATCATCATGCTGGGCTTGGCGGCGATCTGCATAGCGCTGTCGATCCGGAAGGCGCCGTTGACGACAACCCGCTCACCCTCTTCGAGACCCTCGCGGACGATGTAGAAGTCTCCCGCGCGAGGGCCTAGGACAACCTCGCGGCCCTCGTACGTCGGAGTCTCAGCGTCATCGACGGCGACGTACACAACCGATCGCTTGCCTGTAAAGAGCACCGCGGTTCGGGGCACCACGAGCGGCTCAGACGTGTCGTGGTGTTCGCCGACTATCCCGAGCGATTCCGCGGGCACGAGGTCCATGCCGCAGATGTCGCACTGTCCCGGTTGGTCCTTGACGATCGATGGGTGCATGGGGCTGAGCCAGCGTCCTGCCAGTTCGTCGCTCGCAACAGCACCAGACGCGGTCATCCTCGGCCGAACAACCGCGGACGCGAACATGCCCGGCTTGAGCCTGCGCTCGGTGTTGTCGACCGCGACCCGCACCGCCGCGGTGCGTGTCCACTCATCAACAAGAGGCTCGATAAACGAGATCCGCCCCGAGAACGTCTCGCCCGGGTGTGCCTCGACCGTGAATGTGACCTCTTGTCCCCAGCGGAGCATTGGTAGCTGGGACTCGTAAGCCTCAAGATCCAGCCAGAGGCGAGAGAGATCCGCTACCGTCGCGATCGGCGATCCCGTGTTCAAATAGTCGCCCTCGCGGACGGCAAGGTGAGTCACCACACCACCGATCGGCGCGAAGATCGTCAGCCTGTCCGAGTCGAACTCGCCGCTTTCGATCTCGGCGATCTGCGCTTCGGTTAAGCCATACAGCCTCAGCTTGTCACGCGAGGCGGCGAGTGTGTCGCGCGTCGCGGATCGGACAATCTCGCTCATGTTTGCCGAGCCCTCGCTCGCAGCCGCTGCCTGTCTGAGCTCCTCGAATGATGCGAGCAGGTCAGGGCTGTAGACCTCGGCGATGTGGTCCGTCTTTGCTACGATAACACCGACATAGTTGACAAACAGACGATCGATCCGACCGGGGAAGTACGCGGTCAGCCTCGCGACCGACGTTTCGTCGTAGGTGACCTTGCCGTAGAGACGGGCCTCGGCGGTGGGAAAGAACCTGGCAACAGGCGCAGTCTCGATCCGGCTCATTGCCGCTGCGGTTTCGCTGAACGACAACCGCAGCGGGTGGTTCTCGCCCGCGTGTTCCGTGACCGGGATCAGGTCCATGAAGCAGATCGGGCACTTTGCGTCCGGGTCCGGCAGCCTGACCGATGGGTGCATCGAGCAGGTGTACATCTGCGGCTCGGCAGCGCCAGAAGAATGGTCACGCGTTTCAACCGCTGACGGTGTCTTTGTGGCGTCTGGTTTGCCGACGCTGTAGCCGATGACGAGAGCGAGCAGAATGAGCATCAGCGCGATACCCGCCGAACTGTGCTTCCATACCCAGACCGATGCCGTGCGGAGGCGGCTTTTCTTCGTGCTCATGGCGTGTCTCCCTCGGGGAGTTGATCAGTCGATTCGGTTGTGATGGCTTGGCCGACGAGGCGATTGAGCTTTGCGAGGGCCTGCCCCCGGTCGGCGCGGGCTCGCTCTGTGGCAATAGCAAACTCAAGTAGCGTGCGCTCAGTGTCGAGCAGATCGAGGAAGTTCGTATCCCCCGCACGGAAGCCTGCGAGCGATGCGCGGAGCGACTCCTCGGCTTTGGGGATCAACGTCTGCTCGTAGAGCCGAACTCTACGATCGGCGTCCGTGTGATCGAACCAGGCCCGCTGGATTGCCGAGGTGATCCGGTTCGCCTCAGCCGCTCGTGTGTGGGAATACTCAAGGCGACGCGCGATCGATTCGCGGACACCCGCATCGTACTTCTCGCGTGAGATAGGCAAGGTCATGCCGAAGCTGAGCAAGATCGGGTCGTCGCCGCTCTCGGGGATGGAGCTGTTCATGGCCTCGCCCGTGACGATGTAGTCGAGCCCGACACTCAGCTCCGGATTGCCGCTCAGGCGTGCCACGTTGCCTCGCACACGTTGCTCCTTGATCTGCTCATCCAGTGCGAGCAGTGCCGGGTTGGTTGTGCGAGCCACTTCCGCGAGTTCGGGGCCTTGCATCGTCACAACTCTCCCGGGCAGCTTGGACAGAGCCGGTACCACGGTCTCGGTTGGTCTGTTGAGCACGGCGTTGAGCTCAGCGACGTATGCCGGGCGCATCGTTCGGAGCTGGGTGAGCCGGTCCTCAAGCTGCCCGAGCTCGACCTGGACGCGTGTCAGTTCGGGGTGTGAACCAAGGCCGACACGGTATCGGGTACGCACGACTTCTTCGAACGATTGCAGGAGTTCGAGGTTGTCTTGCGTAATGACCACGACCGCATCGAGGTAGGCGAGTTCGTGCAGGGTGCGCACGACCTCTTCGGTCACCGCGAGTCGCTCGGCTTCGAATCGGAGCCAGGCGGCTCGTGCCGCCAGTGCTGCGGCGTCCTCTCGCTCGTCGAGCAAACCGGGCCACGGGAAGGCCTGGCTCAGACCGATGCGTGCGTGCTGAGGGCCGGTGCGGGTTTCGACCTCATCGAGGAAGAACCCGACGTTCAGACGCGGATCGGGGAGCGAGCCGACCTGCGGCAGCCGCTCTGTCGAGGCGACCCATCGCTGGAAGGCGGCTTCGACTGCGGGGCTATGGGAGAGGGCGTACCGAACGTAATCGTCGGGCGATGCACCATCGTTCAGTTCTGGCGCATCAAGAGGTTCGTCCGCTCGCTCCTCATCTCGGTAGCGAGACGCGATGGGCTGCGGGCTGTTCTGTTGCATCGGCTGGACACGCAGTGTTTCACGATCACGCGGGGCATCGAACGGCGATGAGCACCCCACGAGAAAGCCACTGACCACGGTCCACGCCGCCAACTGGGCGGGTCGGACGGCCATATCAGACTCCTGGATTGACGATTAGAAAACGTGACAATGAGTTTCATGCGTTCAGTGCGGGCGCACTGACGCTGTGGAAGCTCTGAGTTACGTTCGCCAGATGCCCAGGATGGCTCGGATTTCGTTGTGAGTCTTGTTCGCGTAGCGACCGTCGGATTGAGTTGCAAAGCAGATAGATGTTGCGTCAGTCTCGATCTGCTCGCGTACGGGCGGGCCGCAGATCTGAATGGCAACGAGCGTGTCCCGATCGGGACGCGGGAGCGGCGCCTCGGGCGCCTGCTGGGGCTGCTCGGCAGGGCGGATCTCACACCCACAACCAGAAGCGATGGAGTGACAGGTCGGGGCCTTCGGAGCCGCGTCGCAGCAATTGCTCTGAAGGGCAGGGACCGAGCAGGATGACCCGCTCACCGGCTCGCTGATTCCCATGCGCGGACCGGCAGCGGCCAGCAACAGGGGCTGCCAGACCATCGCCAAGATGACAAGGACGCGCATCATGCCACGGAAGTATACCAGCCAGTCTTTAGTGCTATTCCATCGAATTGAATAACCTAGTCACTACACCGACGAAACCGCCCGTTCTGGCGATAACCAGACCCGGTCGAGCCTAAAAAGTGCTCACCGATTCAGCGAGTACCCTGCCCGCCATGAACGACACCACCACGGCCAGCACGCAGATTTCACCAACTTCGTGAAGATGGTTTTTCGGACCCATAAGAATCAACCGAGGTCTGTGCAATACTGACGAGTGCTTTTCCGAGCTGGTAACCCAACGTTCCTGCCAAGTTACCAGTATTCTGCGGTTCACTATGGCTGCCAACCAACATCCCGAACAGGTCGCCCGTGACCGTATCGATACTCGGCTCAAGGCCGCGGGGTGGCAGCTCCAACACAAGGACAGCATGAACGTGTTCGGGGCCCTGGGAGTGGCTGTGACCGAGCTTCAAACCACCGAAGGTCCTGCCGACTACACGCTATTCGTGGACGGTCAACCCGTCGGCATCATCGAAGCCAAGCGGGAGAACGAGGCGGTCCGCCTCACCACGCACGAAGACCAGACCGACCGATACCGAACAAGTCCCATCAAGCTCCTCGGGAACGACGCACCCCTCAGGTTCGGATACGAGTCCACGGGAGAGCTGACCCGCTTCACCGACACTCTGGACCCGCGCCCACGCTCAAGGCCTGTGTTCTCGTTCCACAAGCCCGAGACCCTCCGGCAATGGCTCGGCGAGTCCAAAACACTCCGGGCTCGCTTGCACGAAATCCCGCCTCTCGATCCCGCTCGTCTCAGAGACTGCCAGTTCCGGGCGATCAACAACCTCGAAGCCTCGTTCCGTGACGCAAAGCCCCGAGCGCTCATCCAGATGGCAACCGGCGCCGGCAAGACCTTCACCGCGATCACCTCGATCTACCGGCTCCTCAAATTCGCCAATGCCAAACGCATCCTCTTCCTCGTGGACACGCGCAACCTGGGCGAGCAGGCCGAGCAGGAGTTCCTCGCCTTCCAGCCGAGCGATGACAACCGCAAGTTCGATGACCTCTACAACGTCGACCGACTCACGTCACGGGTCGTCCCCTCAAGTTCGCACGTCTGCATCTCCACCATCCAGCGCATGTACTCGATCCTGCGGGGCCAGGACCTCGCCCAAGAAGACGAGGAACGCAACCCAGCCGAGCGATCGCAACCACGTGAGCCCATGCCCGTCGAGTACAACCCCGAGGTCCCGCCCGAGCTGTTCGACTTCGTCATCATCGACGAGTGTCACCGCTCGATCTACAACCTCTGGAAGCAGGTGCTCGAGTACTTCGACGCCTTCCAGATCGGCCTGACCGCCACGCCCGACAAGCGCACCTACGCCTACTTCCACGAGAACGTCGTCAGCGAGTACCCATACGAGCAGTCCATCGTCGACGGCGTCAACGTCGGGTACGACATCTACCGCATCGAGACCCAGATCACCCAGAGCGGCGCCGTCATCCGAAAGGACGAGGGCTTCATCGAGCTCCGTGAGAAACTCACCCGCAGGAAACGCTGGGAGCAGCAGGACGAGGACACCCACTACGACGCCAAACGCCTCGACCGCGATGTCGTCAACCCCTCCCAGATCCGCACCGTCATTCGCACGTTCAAAGAACGCCTGCCCGTCCTCTTCCCGGGTCGTTCGGGCGACGACGGCCTCCCGGAAGTCCCGAAGACGCTCATCTTCGCCAAGGACGACTCCCACGCCGACGACATCGTCCAGATCGTCCGCGACGAGTTCGGCGAGTCCAATGCCTTCTGCAAGAAGGTCACGTACAAGGCCACCGAGGACCCCAAGACCATCCTCGCCAACCTCCGAAACGACTACAACCCGCGGATCGCCGTCACCGTGGACATGATCGCCACGGGCACCGACGTGAAACCCCTCGAATGCCTCATCTTCATGCGCGATGTCCGGAGCCGGAGCTACTTCGAACAGATGAAGGGTCGCGGCTGCCGATCCCTTGCCTCCGACGACCTTCTCAAGGTCACTCCCAAGGCCTCGCTCGGCAAGGGCGGCTTCATCATCGTCGATGCCGTGGGCGTCACGCAGTCCATCAAGACCGACTCCCGCCCGCTCGAACGCAAGCGGAGCGTTCCGCTCCGCGATCTCCTCGACTCGATCGCCGTCGGCAAGCTCGACGAAGACACCTTCACCTCAGTCGCCGGGCGGCTTGCCCGTCTGAACGCCCTGCTCACCAAGCCCCAGCGGGCCGAGTTCGCCAAGATCGCCGGCCAGCGCCTCGAAGAGCTCGCCGCCGGCCTCCTGGGCGCCCACGATCCCGATGTCATCGAGGATGCCGCCCGCGACGAACACAACGTGCCCGAGTCTGCCGACCCGGCGCCCGAGCAGCTCGAAGCCACCCAGAAACGCCTCGCCCGCGAGGTCGCCCGATCGCTCACGCCCGAGGTCCGCGACTTCATCGAGAACGCCCGCAAGGCCCTCGAGCAGATCGTCGACACCCAGAACCCGGACACGCTCCTCACCGCCGAGTGGGACACCGAGTCGGTCGCAAACGCCGAGAAAGTCATCACCGACTTCCGGGCCTACATTGAAGCCCACAAGGACGAGATCACAGCCCTGCGCATCTACTACGACCAACCCTACCGCCTTCGCGAGCTGACCTACGGCATGATCCGCGAGGTGCTCGACCGCCTGAAGGCCGATCGCCCCGCACTCGCCCCCGCCCGCGTCTGGTCGGCCTTCAACCAGCTCGAAGAGAGCCCCCGCACCGCACCCAAGAACGAGCTCGTCGCACTCGTATCGCTCCTGCGCCGCATCGTGGGGCTCGACGAACGCCTCACCGACGCCGGCGCTCTCGTCCGCCAGCGGTTCCAGGAGTGGGTCTTCAAACGCCACGCCGGCAACGCGCCCAAGTTCACCGAAGAGCAGATGGCCTGGCTCCGCATGATCGCCGAGCACATCGCCACCAGCTTCCACGTCTCCAAAGACGACCTCGAACTCGCCCCCTTCGACGCCCGAGGCGGGCTGGGCAGGTTCTACCAGCTCTTCGGCTCGGACTACCAGGCCATCCTCGATGAACTCAACGAGCGGCTGGTGGCATGATGAATGGACGCAAGCACTGGGAACGTTCGACCCTCGGAGCATGGATCGAACTCAAATACGGCAAGGGATTGACCAAGTCTGACCGTGAAGTTGGAAAACACCCTGTATTCGGATCCAACGGAATAGTAGGAACTCACAAGCAGTCGATTACAAGAGCTCCTTGCGTAATAGTCGGACGAAAGGGAGCTGCCGGCGAAGTTCACATCTGCAAGACTTCATGTTGGCCGATTGACACAACTTATTTCATAGATGAATTTGGGCCACTTGAACCCGATTTTGCCTTTCATGCATTGCGAAATATGCGACTTGGGCGGCTAGACACTTCCACTGCAATTCCAGGCCTTAATCGAGATGATGCATATAAAGAGATTCTTTGGATTCCTCCCCTCGTCGAACAACGCGCCATCGTCGCCAAGATCGAGTCCCTGTTCAGCGAACTCGACCGGGGCGTCGAGCAGCTCGAAGCCGTGCGGACGCAGCTCGGGCGGTATCGCCAGTCGGTGCTCAAGGCGGCATTCGAGGGGCGACTGACCGCCGCCTGGCGTGAGGAGCGCCGGCGCCAGGCCGAGCAGGCGGGCCAGTCGCTCCCGACCGCGAGCGACCTGCTTGAGCGCATCCGCGCCGAGCGCGACGCGGCCTACACACAGCGTCTCCGCGAGTGGGAGCAGGCCACCAAGGCCTGGGAAGCCGCCGGCGGCAAGGCCTCGGGCGAGAAGAAGCCCCGCAAGCCGGTCGAGCCAACTGACGTAGATCCACTGTCACATGAGACTTTGAGTAGCTTGCCAGTTCTTCCAACAGGATGGGCGTGGTGCGGGCTGGAGAGCATTGTCGAGGGCGGAAGAACTTGCGCTTACGGCGTGCTGAAGCCAGGAACGAATCCTAAGAATGGTGTACCGCTTATCCGTGTTGGTGATCTTGTCAACGGTACCGTGAACCAGGATGAACTTCGGCACATTGAGCCGAATCTGTCAGCTGAATTTGCAAGGACAGTTCTCGAAGGCGGTGAGTTTCTCATTAGCCTCGTTGGAGCAATAGGACGAACAGCTATTGTGCCTGATGATCTTGCTGGAGCTAATACTGCTCGTGCGGTCGGTGTTGTTCCGTTGACTACAACAGTTGTGCCAAAATATGTCGAGTATTTCTTTCGCCGCTCTTCGAAAATTGCAGAGATGACATCGCTTGCTCATGAAGTGGCTCGCAAGACGCTCAATCTAGAAGATGTACGGCGTGCAACAATTGCAATAGCCCCTCCCGATGAACAAGCCGAAATCGTCAACGAAATCGACTCCCGCCTCTCCGTCGTCGACCAGATCGAGCGGACCATCGACACCGCCCTCAAGCAGGCCCAGTCGCTCCGCCAGAGCATCCTGAAGCGTGCGTTCGAGGGGCGGCTGCTGACCGAGACGGAGCTCGAAGCCGTCCGCGCCGACCCGGCGTACGAGCCCGCCGAGAAGCTGCTGGCGCGGATCAGGGCCGAGCGTTCGACCGCCGAAACCAAGCCTAAGAAGAAGGTCCGCCGCAAGCGAACGCCCCAGGAGACGGCATGACCCCCACGAGCTCACTCGTCAACAAGGTCTGGAACTTCTGCAACGTTCTGCGCGACGCCGGGCTGAGCTACGGCGACTACCTGGAGCAGTTGACGTACCTGATCTTCCTGAAGATGGCCGACGAGTACGCAAAGCCGCCCTACGAGCGGGACCTGGGTGTACCCAAGGGCTACGACTGGCCGAGCCTGACTAGGCAGAGCGGCGCCGCGCTCGAGGCGCACTACATCGAACTGCTCCTGAAGCTCAGCCAGCAGCCCGGGCTCCTCGGGCAGATCTTCACGAAGTCGCAGAACCGCATCTCGGAGCCGGCGCACCTGTCGAGCCTGATCGACCTGATCGACCGCGAGAGCTGGGTCTCGCTCGACGCGGACGTGAAGGGCGACATCTACGAGGGCCTGCTTGAGCGCAACGCGCAGGACACCAAGAGCGGCGCGGGCCAGTACTTCACGCCCCGCCCGCTGATCCACGCGATGGTCGGTTGCGTCCGCCCCGAGCCGGGCCGAACGATCTGCGACCCCGCCTGCGGCACGGGTGGCTTCTTTCTCGCCGCGTACGACTTCCTGACCGACCAGGAGAACCACCAGCTCGATCGCAAGCAGAAGGAGGCGCTCAAGTCGGAGACCTTCTTCGGCAACGAGTTCGTCGCCTCCACGCGCCGGCTCTGCCTGATGAACATGTACCTGCACAACATCGGCGAGATCGGCGGCAGGGTGACCATCGACTCGGGCGACTCGCTCGCCGCGGACCCCGGCGAGCGGTACGACTACGTCCTGACGAACCCACCCTTCGGCAAGAAGAGCTCGATCACGGTCACCAACGAGGAAGGCGAGCAGGCCAAGCAGAGCCTAACCTACAACCGCCAGGACTTCTGGGCCACCACGAGCAACAAGCAGCTCAACTTCGTCCAGCACATCCGCACGATCCTGAAGGCCACGGGCCAAGCGGCGGTCGTGGTGCCCGACAACGTGCTCTTCGAGGGCGGCGCGGGCGAAACGGTGCGCAAGAAGCTCCTTGATACCACGGACCTGCACACGATCCTCCGCCTGCCGACGGGCATCTTCTACGCCCAGGGCGTCAAGGCGAACGTCATCTTCTTCGACAACAAGCCCGCAGCCAAGAAGCCCTGGACCAAGGACATCTGGTACTACGACCTACGCACGAGCTCGCACTTCACGCTCAAGACCAACCCGCTCTCGAGTGAGGACCTGGCCGAGTTCATCGAGTGCTACAGCCCGGGACGCCGCGACAAACGCAAGGCGACCTGGAGCGAGAAGAACCCGGAAGGCCGATGGCGCCGGTACAGCTACGACGAGATCATCGCCCGCGACAAGACGAGCCTGGATCTGTTCTGGCTCAAGGACAAGTCCCTAAGCGACCTCGACGCCCTCCCCGAGCCCGAGGAACTCGCCGAGGAGATCGCCGAGAACCTCCAGGCAGCGCTGTTGAGCTTCCGCGAGATCGCCAGCGGTCTTGGCGACGAGTAGCCGACCTCAAGATTCGGGATTCCCGCTCTGGTTTTGGACCACCTCAGAGGCCCCAGGTCAGCTGCAAAGCTCGATTGATCGCATCGAAGCCCCATTTCCCGCGTCAATTCGCAACTGACAGCGTCATGTAGCAAGCGGAGCCCTACTCAGGGGTCCCGAATACGATTCGGCATCCGCCTCTACCTGGCGAGCCGGAGAGCTTCGCGGCATGGAATCCAAGCGTACCCAGTCTGCAAATGTCAGTCAGCTCCTGGCTCTTCAACAAGAGGCACGCACATACGCGTCAAAGCACGACTGGTTCGCCGAACACCTGAGAAGCGGATTTAAGCCCTATGTAGATCTGGTGGAGGACTATTACGCGATCCGCAACAAGCAGGAATGGTACGCCCGAGGGAGAGCCAGAGTCGCCCTGACCTTCGGCTCATTTCGAGATAGACACCTTCAGGAAGGGGACATTCCATACATAGTCCGTTTCCCACGCATGACCCCAGAAATGGAAGCACTGGAAGCAGCTCGGTATAAGCGCCAGAACAAGGACACGAGCGATCTTCGGTACCCGGGCTTTGAAGCACTTACTGCCTTGGACATCTTGGAGATGGACATCGATGAGACCGTCAAGCGGAGCTTTCTAAGTCAGTACCTGTGTTACGAGATCCCAATCAAGAAATCCGATGACTGGCAGGACCCAATAGACCCTAGCTCGCTCGATGTTGCCGTCCTCACTCAGCACCCGGAAGCACACTATCACCTCATCGCACTTTTCCGTATCGGCGGACTCATCGACTTCGCCAACCCAAGACCTGTCATTGCGAGGCCTGACAACTCAGGAGACGCGCCCGGTCTACAGGGCCATCTTTGGCAGAACCGCTCTCCTGGTGGCGCTCATTCCATGTCACAGCTCGAGGCGAACGGGGTTGGGGCAGACCTCTTGACTGTCTACTCGCGATTCTGGGAGCACCTCAAGGGCTCGCTGAAGCGGGAAAAGACGCCGATTACTGCCGCATCCTCTGTCAGTTCACCCGACATCAAATACAACGAGAAGGACATGCTGCCTGCCGGAAAGTTTCCCAAGGAGATCCAAGATCGGCTTCGCAAAGCGAGCAAGCCGGGTCGCTTATCTAAACCAGTTCGGAGTATCCGAGTCGGCAATGTCACGCTTTACAGCTCTTCCGACGCCGTAAGGAATTGGCCTGAGGCGTTTGCCTCGACTGATGACCGGGAATGACCGGTCATTTAAGCGAATGACCGGTCATTGATCGCGAAAACGGCCGATTCCGCTTCCCACATTCGACTTTCTCGCCAAAGTGTCTTGCGTCGCACATGCTCGTCGGAACGAGCTTTGAGGCGCAAGTGACAGCACAAAGCGAGGAATCTCATGGACGATTCTGGACAAAGCGGAACACCCTATCTGGTGGATGCCAAGGAGGCTTGCAAGCTCCTTTGCATGGGACCTCGAAGGCTTTGGTCTCTCACCAACTGCAACGCCATCCCTTCACGCAAGATCGGTCGGTCGGTCAGATACCTGCCGGATGAGCTCAGAGCCTGGATTGAGGCGGGCTGCCCGACCGAGCCGGACTCGGCAGAAGACATCCGAGAGGCGGTGAGGGGATGAGAGAACCACCCATGAAACGACGCAGCCCCGCTGGCGGGCGGGGCGAGCGTCAATGGTCGATTACTACTTCTCCAGTTTACACATTTCGAGCCCACGAGTCACTCCAGATCAGTGCTCGATCCCGATGCAAATCAACGGAGAAATCAACGGCAACAATCGCATTGAGCCGCACGCGATCGCTTTGGGGCCGGGCATATCGAAACCCCAACCGATTGCTACGAGAGGTAGGTGCCCGATGACCACACCTACTCTCACACCACCTGATGGAATTCCGCTTAAGGCTTGGGAACAGCTCGCTAAGCGTGACGGCAACCGCTGGGCAATCAAGGAACGCGACGCAACGGGCGAGGGCATCGGTACCGCATACCGGCTACAGAACGGCGAGAAGCACTTCAAGAAGGGCGGCAACCGAGGCCTGATCTACCCAGAACCGCTCAATCCCTACGCCGGCTCATCGAAACAAGACCCGATCTTCGTCTGTGAAGGCGCTTCCGACACAGCGGCTCTCATAGGACTCGAACTCGACGCGGTCGGAATCCCGATGACGGGCCAGTGTGGCGAAATGCTTGCCGAATTGCTCAAGGGCAGGCACGTCGTTGTCGTCCGCGACGCTGATGAGGCGGGCAGGAATGGCGCCGAGAGGATCATCCGCCCGTTGCTGCTCAATTGCGACAGCGTGAGGGCCATCGATCCACCGCTGAACGCCAAGGACGCTCGCGAAGCTGTGCTGAAAGGTGCGACAACTCAGGACTTCCTCGAACTCGCTCTGGAGGCCGCTGAATTACGTCACGCCCCCTTAGCGTCAGAGCCGGGACGTGACGAATTTACCTGGGTGTCTGCCAGTCACCTCCCGCCCTATACAGATCCTCCCTGGCTCTGGCAGGGCTACCTAGCGCGTGGTGCCATCACACTGCTCACGGGGATCTGGAAGGGCGGGAAGACAGTGCTGATCACACATCTGCTCCGTGATTTGTATGTCGGCACAGGGCTCTGCTCGAAAGTCATTGAGGGTCCAACGCTTGTTGTGAGCGAGGAACCCCTCGCACATTGGGCTGGCCGCGAGCAAGACTTTGAGTTCGACCAACGCGTGTTATATCTCAAGAGGCCATCATTCGCTCGCTGTGATCACGCCCAGTGGCGCCGACTTATCAAGGAAATTACAACTAAAGTGCAGCATTCAAGCGCCGAATTCGTCATCATCGACGCACTACCCAATATCTGGGCGGTCACGAACGAAAATGACGCCGCGGAGGTGAGTGAGGCGATCTCGATCATGCGTGACATCAGCGAGGCTGGTGCAGCCCTTCTACTCGTGCACCATCCCCGCAAGGGTGATTCGGGACTCCAGACCGCCTCCCGAGGCTCCGGAGCGCTTCCAAGCTTCGCAGACATCCTTGTTGATCTGGGAAAGCTCCCCTCGGACGGCGAGAAGAGCAAAAGACGCCTTCTGAAAGCGCTCGGCAGATTCGGTTGCGAGCCCGCAGAGCAGGTCATCGAACTCACAGACGAGGGCTATGCCATGAGAGGAGCACCAATAGAAGCCTGTGAAAGTGACCAATTGGAGATACTCGCAGATATTCTAAGGCAGGCTGCTCGCGCACTGAGCTACAAAGAAATCACGGAACTTTGGCCCCCTGAACAGCCTATCGGGAAAAACAAGCTCAGAGAAATCTTGCGAAATGGTGCAGCCGAGGGTCGCTGGTCCGAGTCAGGCAAAGGCGGACGGAACAATGCTTACCGATATGAGATGCTCCCGGATTCGTCAGACTCTTCACGTCACGGCCACGACACTAAAGGGACGGGAAGCAACCTTCTGGGATCTTCTGTCTCCACGGGGTTGTCGACCAACCTAATCGAGGCTCCTGCATGAGTTCGCGCATCAAGAAAGCACGGTGTAATCACGGTGGATCTAAACAGGTGAAACTACAGATTGCTGAAGCAACTACTGGCGCTTACTCGCACCTCATGGCATAATGAAGCAAGGAAGGACATCACGCGATGGCTACCAAACGCACAAGATCGAAAGGCACCGGATCACTCTTCAAACGAGACGGGAACGGGCCTTGGATTGCGAGCTATTTCGACCACTCCGGCAAGCGACGCCAGCACTCGACCAAGACCACAGACAAGGCCGCAGCGATGCGGATCCTGGACAAGCTCGTCGCTGAATCTGCTCTACGCCGGGACGGGGTCGTTGATCCCCGCGACGATCGCTACGCCGACGAGGGCCGCAAGCCCCTGTGCGAGCACGTGGCGTCCTACATCGCCCACTGCCGGCACGCGGGGCAGGCTGCTCACCACGTCAACCAGAAAGCCTCACAACTCGAGGCCCTCATCGCCGGCAGCAAGGCGACCAGGCTTCAGGAGCTGACCGCGGACACCCTTGTGCTTCACCTTTCAGCACTCAAGGACCGCGATCTCTCCGCTCGCTCGGTGAACTTCGCCCGCCAGATCGCTGTCGCGTTCTACCAGTGGTGCGTGAAGACAGGTCGGGCAAGGTCCAACCCGCTGAAAGTCGTCCCGAAGCAGAACGAAGACCGGGACCGTCGGCGCGTCCGGCGCCCGCTCACGGACGAGGAGCTGTCCCGCCTGATCGCCGTGGCTCGCGAGCACGGCCGGGAGACCTGGTACCTCGCCGCAGCCCTCGCAGGCTTGCGGAAGGGCGACTTGCAGCGCCTGACGTGGTCCGACGTGAACTTCGAGGAAGCCACGATCACACTCCGCCACGGCAAAGCCAAACGCACCGACATCCTCCCGATGCACCCACAGCTTTCAGAGGCTCTTGAGCGACACTTCCGAGAGAACCCCGCTGTCCCGACTGCCCGTGTCTGGCCGACCCTGGTGACCGACCGGACACGCCTCAACGACTTCCTTCGAGCCGGCCTCGCTCGCAGGGTGACGGTCCTGGACTCGGACGGGCAGCCCGTCATGGTTGGCAAAGGCGCGAATCTCCGACCCAAGACCCGGATCAGTGTCGAGGACGAAGAGGGGCGGGTGATCGATCTCCACGCGTTGCGAACGACCCTGGGGACTCAGCTCGCACGCGCAGGCGTCGCTCCGCAGCTCGCACAGCGCCTCATGCGCCACAGCGACTACCGAACCACCCTGAGTCACTACACCGTCCTCGGGCTCACGGACACCGCCGCCGCGATCAGCAAGCTGCCAGGCGTGGGATCAGCATCACCCAACCCCGAGCGGGCTACCGGGACCGCCGACACGTCCGCTTTGGACCGACAGCGTTACTGCAAGCAGTTGGAGCGCGAAACCCGTCCAAATGGTGCGTCTGGGCGCGATCAACACCGGCTCAAACATGCTTCGTCAGATGACCAAAAAGGTGCAGAAACACAGGGGAAAAGTGCGTTTGGAGGCTCGCAAAGAAGAAAGCGGGCGAACGGACTCGAACCGTCAACATTCAGCTTGGAAGGCTGACGCTCTACCATTGAGCTACGCCCGCAGACTCTTGATTATAGCCCGAATGCCACCCTGCTGTCATTCAGGCGCCGACCGTCTCAACCTCGTTTCGAACAGACGGAATATCCGCCGATATTCGTCCAGCCAGGCCGAGGGCTCAATGAAGCCGTGCGACTCGAGCGGATACAGGGCGACCTCCCAGTCCTGTTTCCCGAGTTCGATCAGCCGCTGCTGAAGGCGGATGGAGTCCTGCACGAGAACGTTGTCGTCGAGCACGCCGTGGCAGATGAGCAACCCGCCCTCGAACCCCTCGGCGAACTCGATCGGGCTCGACTGCTCGTAAGCCTGTGGATCTTTTTCAGGCGTGTTGAGAATCGCAGACGTGTAGCCTTGGTTGTAATGGGCCCAGTCCGTCACGGGACGGAGCGCTGCACCAGCCGCAAAAACACCGGGCTCCTTGAACACGGCCATGATGGCCAGGAACCCTCCGTACGACCCGCCATAGGTTCCGATGCGTGAGGCGTCGACGCCCCGTTCGCTCGACATCCACTTGGCGGTGTCGACCATGTCCTCGATCTCGGGCCCGCCCATATGACGGTAGATCGCGGTGCGGAAGTCACGCCCGTAGCCGGCCGAAGCTCGGTAGTCTATGTCCGCCACAACGTATCCCTTGTACGCCAGCAACGAGTGGAACATCATCTCACGGAAGTAGTACGGCCATCCGCGGTGGACGTTCTGGGTGTATCCCGCGCCATGCACAAAGATCACAGCGGGCTTGAACCCTTGCTGCCCCCCACCATCAAAGTCGTACACCCTTGCGCGAATCGTCCGCCCGTCGCGACATGGCACATCCGCGTACTCAGGCTTGATCAAAGGCAATTGTGTGAATGCTTTCGTGACGGAATGCGTGATCTGTATCGGCTCTGCCGAACCGTCCGTCGGCATCACGAAGAGTTCTGCCGGGTGATCGGTTGATGAGACCTCCATCGCCACACGCGAGCCGTCATCGTTCAATTGGAAGCGATCGACAGCCGCACCAAAGTCAGTCAGAATCTCTAGCCGATCGTCTCCGAGTGTGATACGGGCGAAATCGTAGATCGATGGGTCAGGGGCATTCGTCCTCGCGTACAAGACACCCGGCTTCGCGGATTCTGCCACATCCCAGACCTCGAACGAGCCCGATGTCACCTGCCGAATCGCGTCACCGTCCCACACATGTACATGCGCATAACCGGATGCTTCGGACAGGAACCAATACGCCGCACCATCGCTGGTCCAGCCCGCACTCCCGACACGCCAGTTGATCCACGCCTCACTTGACTCACGAAAAATAGACACTGCGTCCGGCTTCTCGTCCGGCCCGATTCCGACTATCCAGCGGTCCTTGTGATCGTGGCTCCAAGCCTGGACCACAAGCCCCCCACCGCCCGGCCGCCATGCGAGTCCTCGCAGATCAACGCCTCGCGGCTTATGCTCCTCATCTCCTTTGTCTTCGTCCTCCTTGTTCGTGCCTTCCTTCGACTCAGTATCATCGTCTTTCTTGGACTTCAAGAACGCGAGCGGGTCGTCTTTGATGCCAGGCAGGTTGGACAGATCGACTTCGGACCACGTCTCTGATTCCAAATCGAGGACAAACAGCCGCTCGTTTGCTTCCTCGCCTACTCCCACCTTGGCGCGCACTCGGCTGGTGTTCACATATCCGTCTTCTGTGACATAAGAGGGCATCACATCCCGTTTGGCGTCCGGCGCGGGCTTGGCTGCAATCACAGCCAGGAATCGGCCGTCGTCCGACAGCGACCAGCCCCGGCGTTCGAGCCCCTTCCCGAGATAGAACGGCCCGGGTACGGCGCTCGCATCTGCCTCTTCAATCGCCTCGCGTTGTTGTTTGCGTTGCTCGTCCCGGTCTTGGCGTTCCACGATCGTCGTAAAGAGCCGTTCCTGCTGTTGGTCGAGGTAATCCTTGCCGTCCTCTTCGGCTTTGGGCTCGTCCTCAAGCCGAACGTCCGCGACCTGCCAGACGGCAAAGTCGTCGAGATCCATGATGTACCACTGCCCGCCCGACTCGTACGTGATCCGCGTGGGATCGCTCATGAACCGAGCGGAACCCTCGCGAGCCGATGTACGCGTAAGCTGACGCACCTCGCCCGTCGCGACATCGCCGAGCCAAAGATCCCCTCCACGCGAGCAGACGCGCCGGGTGCGATCGCGGTCGTACACCCAGTCCGCCCGCGCCATCGCCGACCGCTCGGCATCGCTCAGGACCTGTTCTTCCTGGGTCACTGGGTCGATCTCGATCAGATCGCTCAGCGATGACCCCGCTCGTCTGCGGCTGAAGATCACGCGCTCGCCGTCGTCCGACCAGTACGCGTTCTCAGGGAAGAGCCCGATCCATTCGGGGTCGCTCATGATGAGTTCGAGCGTGATGCCGTGGGTGTCATCGCCCGGCTGAGCCGAAAGACCCAAGGGAAGCGTGAGTGCAAGACCAACCAAAAGTGTGCGCATAAAGAAGCGTACCGGCCGAAGCCGGTACGCTGCAAGGTGGCGTGACATTCAGTGGTTGATCGAGCTGATCAGCCGTTCTTCTGCGCGAAGTCCTTGAGGAACTGCGCCAGCGCCTGGGCACCGGCGATCGGGAAGGCGTTGTACATGCTCGCCCGCATGCCGCCGATCGAGCGGTGACCGCCCATGTTGAACATCCCCTCGGCCTCGGCCTCGGCGGAGAACTTCTTGTCCAGCTCGTCGCTCGGGGTCTTGAACGTGATGTTCATGAGCGAACGGTCATGAAGCCTCGCATGGGGCGTGTAGAACGGCGTCGCGTCGATTGCATCGTACAAGACCTGCGCTTTCTCCTTGTTGTACTTCTCGATCGCCTTGAGCCCGCCCTGACGCTCGATCCACTTGAACACCTGGCCCATCAGGTAGATCCCGAAGGTCGGGGGTGTGTTGTACCGGCTCTCTTTGGCGGCCTGGAGCTTGTAGTCCAGCATCCAGGGCAGCTTACGGACCTGCCTCTCGAGCACGTCGTCGCGGACGATCACCAGCACCGTGCCCGCCGGGCCCAGATTCTTCTGACCGCCCGCGTAGAGAAACCCGTATTTGGTCACGTCGATCGGTCGGCTGTAGATGTCGCTCGATGCGTCGCACACGAACCACGCATCCCCCGGGGGCGTCGGCGGCATGCGGTGCCACTCGGTCCCCATGATCGTGTTGTTGCTCGTGAAGTGCACGTACGTCGGATTGTCCGAGTACCTGATGTCAGCATCATCGGGAATGCGATCGAAATTCGTCGCCTTTGACGAGCCGGCGATGTGAGCCTTGCCGTAGAGACCGGCCTGGTTGATGGAATCCGAGGCCCACTTGCCCGTCTCGAAGTAGTCCGCCGTCCCGCCTTCGGGCAGGAACGCCATCGGCACCTGATAGCACTGCGTCGTCGCGCCGCCCTGCAGGAACAGCACGCGGTAGTTGTCGGGGATGTTCCCCACGCGCCGGCAGTCGGCCTCGGCTTCTTCGAGAACGCGGTCGAATTCCTTGCCGCGGTGGCTGTGCTCGAGTGCGCCGATCCCCGAGCCGAAGAGGCTCCACAGATCCTGCTGCACGATCCGGATCACTTCCTCCGGGATCACACCGGGCCCGGCGGAGAAGTTGAACGCACGCTGTTCCGTGTTGAGCGCCGCCGTCGCTGCGCTGCCTGCCTGTGCCGTCGTCATCGCCGTATCCCCCGAATCCTGTTCAGGCCCCAGCCGAGGCGGTACGCAGCGCCTCGGCGTTCACCACATTCTCGCAGCTGCCCGTGTCCTTGTACACCTTCACCAGCCGAACGACCTCCTCGGCGACCGCGAGTTGCGCTTGGTCGGTCGAGGCGCCGCAGTGATGCGAGCAGTACACGCCGTGCTGACAGGCCACCTCGGGCCTCCAGTCGGCCTCGGCCGTCGCGGGCTGGTCGCAGTACACGTCCAGAGCCGCCCGGATCCCCTTGGTCTTGCAGGCATCCATCAGGGCCTTCTCGTCGACCACCGGCCCCCGGCTCGTGTTCACGAAGTACGCCCCGGGCTTCATCGCCCCGAAGAACTCCGAGTTCAGCGAGCCCTTCGTCTCGTCCGTCACCGGCACATGCACGCTCACCGCGTCCATCTGGGGCAACTTGGCGAGCACGCCCGCCCGGTCAGGCCCGATCATCGTCGCGCCAAGGCGCTCGACCTCGCCCGCGGTCAGGTGGTGCGAGGTCGTGTAGACGTTCATCCCGAAGGCCTTGGCCCGGCTGGCGACTTCCTGGCCGATCGCGCCGAAGCCATGGACGAAAAGGTTCAGCCCTTTGAGCCCGCGCGACTTGCCGTATTCCTTCTTGTTCCAGGTGCCGCTCTTGAGCGCCGCGTCCTGCTCGGGCAGACGCCGATCGAGGTTGATGAGGTGCCCCATCGCCAGTTCCGCGACCGCCACCGCGTTCATCCCCGGGCAGTTGCTGACGCTGATGCCCTTGGCGCCGGCAGCGTCGCGATCGATGTTGTCGTAGCCCGAGCCCGCGCGGATGATGAACCTGAGCGACTTCGCCGCCGCGATCGCCGGGGCGAGCACCTTTGTGCTCCGAACGACCAGAACATCGGGGTCGACGCGTCCGATCGCCTCGGCCATCGTGTCGGGCGTCACACCCGGCTCGTGGATCACCTCGCACCCGATCGAGCGGAGCCCCTCGACACCCTCGACCTCGAACTTATCCGCGATCAGCACACGCACGGCCACGCCTCCACCTCACGGGGTACTGACCCCGAGCGATCGTAGGCTGTCACAGGTAGTCAGAGACTGCCGGTATCGGACACCGCCGAGTGTGCCTCTCGGCTCTTAATTGATCTGCTGTGAAAGCCCCAACTTCACAACTGGATCGCCTCCGAAGTCGATTCCCTGAAGACCCCAGCGGGTCTGATCAAAGTAAAGAGGAATTCCCGCAGGCTTCGCGCCCCTGGGCTCCCACCACGAGTAGGTCGTCTTGTACTGATAAATCGCTCGCGGCTGATCTGGTTCAGTGGCTCCCCAAGAAGGCCTGTTGGGCCAAGTGCCGTAGTTAGAATCTTTGGTCGCCTTATTGTCAGAATGCCCATCATAAAACAGCACTGGCACTTTCGAGGTTTCAAAGCCGAAGTACTGATCCTCTTGAAAGCTCGTCCGGTCATAGGAGTCGTACATCAGCACCTTGTTGCTCGGGTATGCAACCTCGCTCAACCTGCGCCTACCCAATACATTTGGATCTTGCGGCAACGTATATTCAAACTGGCTAGTGGCTTGCCGCTGCGCCGTGTACGGCCACTGATCTCGCGTATCGGGACTCCCTACGTCGGGCGAGAAATGCGATGTTCCGATCTGGTAGCTCGAACTGAACGCCCAACGCCAGAGATCCTTGAAATTGGTAGCGGTGCTCGGCGGACGGTACGGGCTGTTGCGGGGATCATCGAGGTACTCGTCGATGTTCTTCTGCCAGTAATTCCGCGCTTTATCGCTCGGCGAGATCACCATCTCCGAAGGCAAACGTTCACCGATGTGATCGTTGATCACAAGATGGTTGTACAGAATGTAAGGCGTGTGGTTCGCCGGGGCCGTGCCGGGCTCGGGCGAAAGACGGGCGTCCTTGTACCGACGCGACACGATGTCGAGTTGCTGGAGCACCGCTGCCTGGTTGTATCCCGTGCCGCCCCCAAGATTCGCACAGGCCTGAGCGAGCGCCGTGTTCGTGGTCTGCGGCACCTGACCGGGCTTCCACGAGAACGTAAACGCCCGATCGTTATTTTCCGCGCCGTATGAAGCCGAAGCGATGCCGTGCTGACGCAGGTTGTTCAGATCGAGCAGCACCCTCGCCCGCTTGCGGGCGCTCCCCAGGGCCGGGAGCAGGATCGAGATCAGCAGCGAGATGATCGCGATCACGACCAGGAGTTCGATCAGCGTAAAGCCGCGGCGTCGGCGAACGTACATCATGTCGGGATCCTATCAACAAGAAAGAGCCACCCGCTGTTGAGAAACACGCGGGGGGACACCTCATAGGTTCTACACAATCACCATAAGCCCGTTCAATTGTAGCAACTGACAAATTACTACTAACCAACATGAACTAAGGCTTGTGGACATCGCGTTTCGCAAACTGATACCACTAGTGGCACGCAAGCAAATTAATATTTCGCATTAAATCAAAATCAAGGATTTTCGCACACTTGGCCACCCCACGCCGTCGACTTTACTGCTCCATCATAATCTGAAAGAAGTATCCAAATGGGCACTGCGTAGTGCAACGATTGCTCAGGAGGCTTACCACTATTATTACAATCCCAGATTTCAGGCGGTACTCCTGCGGCATTCGTCCCTCCGTCACTATATGAACCCATTGGGTAAAAATCACTGCACCCCGTGCAAGTCAAAGATGGCCAGCGAGCGATGTGCGCATATACCTCCCACCGCTGATGATACGGTTTCATCAGACCCGCTGATGTCCCATCATACAATACGTCTACTGTGCCACCATTGACTGCCCCTTGCCAGGTTGGCTTGAGTTCGGCCGTATCTGCAAAACCATTTCTAAAAAGTCGAAAAGATACGGCCGTATCGGGGACGTCAAGACCTGAGTCTGCCAATACACAATTCTGAGTTCGTGGCTCACAAGTACTAGCCAAGGTAAGGACAATACTAGATTCCGATACCCCTGAGTCGATATCTGGACCGTCGTCAGAAGGGCATTCACTTTCGCAACTGATTATCTCTATTGCTGTGAGTTGTGATGTGTCCAAATCTTCTCCTGGCCATTCGAGAACATGTGCAAACTCATCAGTTTCATATTCAACAAATTGCCCCAAGCATGCGGACATATCATTCTTTGTATAGATCGGCGTCCCACCACCACAAGGCACCAGCATGTAAATTGGCCCAGGACAACACGTGCCATTCGGCCCTTTGTTGTACTCGTCGACCCATGCCGAGTAGTCGGCGGGAGTCACATTGCCATCTTGGTTGATATCCGCCGCCGGGTCACCCGCGTTATAGAGTGTCACCCAAGCACTGAAATCTGCAGGCGTCACCGAACCATCTGTGTTCGTGTCTGCCAGACAATACGTGCCACACTGAGCCCAAATAGACCCCGAACTCAACACAATTGCCGTCGCGAGTAATTGATGAACGCGCCTCATGCCTTGTCTCCTTCAAGCCCCGCAACGAGAAGAGCAATGGATTCAGCCACAAGTTCCTCGATCCGCCCAGTTTACCTAAACAGACACCCCGCACAAGTAAATTGTGCGGGGTGTCCGATCACGGCTGAAATGCTAATTGGGTCTAGTTGATCCGGCCCGAAAGCCCTTCCTTCGCCACGGGATCACCCGCAAAGTCCACACCCTGCAGGCCCCAGCGGGTCTGATCGAAGTACACGGGGACGGAGGTACGCTCGGCACCGACCGGATCCCACCAGCGGACCGGCGAGTAGAAATATGTGAACGAAGGTTCATCAGGATTGCTCGCACCAAAGCTCGGCTGATTCGGTTGGAAGCCGTAGTTCGAGTCTTTCGTGTTCACATTGTCCGCGTGCCCGTCGTAGAACAGCACCGGCACCTGCGAGTCCTCGAACGCGAAGTATTGCTCCTCCCCCTTGAACCGCTGGTACTCCTCGTATAACAGCACTTTCTTGCTCGGGTACGCCACATCCTCGAGCTTGCGACGACCGAGTACGTTTGGATCAGTCGGCATGTAGTAGCTCGAGTTGTTATTAGCCCTCCTCGTCGTGTTTGGGTAGCCAAGATTCTTGTTCCCACCGACGTCAGGCGAATAGTGAGCCGAGACGGTGATGTACGACGAGCTGAATCCCCAACGCCAGAGCTGGAGGAACGAGGTCTGCGAACTCGGCGGGCGGTACTGGCTTGCGACGGGGTTGTCGAGGTACTCGTCGATGTTCTTCTGCCAGTAGTTGCGGGCCTTGTCGCCCGGCGAGATCACCATCTCAGACGGCAGCACCTCGCCGATGTGGTCGTTGATCACGAGGTGGTTGTAGAGCACGTACGGCGTGTGGTTCGGCGGCGCATTCGAGGGCACACCCTCCAGACGCGAGTCGACGTACCGACGCGAGACGATGTCGAGCTGCTGGAGCACGGCCGCGCGAGCATGCGTGCCACCATTAGTGGGGTTCAAAGCGGCGCAGCTCGCGGCGAGCGCGGAGTTGGTCGTCTGAGGCACCTGCCCGGGCTTCCACGAGAAGGTGTACGCACGGCTGTTGTTCTCCGCGCCGTACGAGGCGCTCGCGATGCCCTGCTGACGCTGGTTGTTCAAACTCAGCAGCAGCTGGGCACGCTGGCGGGCGCTCCCGAGGGCTGGGAGCAGGATGGAGATAAGCAGCGCGATGATGGCGATGACCACCAAGAGCTCAATCAACGTAAACGCTGGGCGGGTTCTGATTCGAACCATGGCACTCCCCTTCTATTTCTGGCCGCTCACGCCGGAAGAACACCGACGCCTGCAAACGGACGCCACCGACAGCAATGCCGGCGACCAAAGTAATATACAGGTATATCGCTATTCGTGCACGCGCGGTTCGAAAACTGGGGGAGATCGCTCAGACACCCAGCCTGCCGAGGCGAATCTGGGCCGCCCGGCGCTCCCAGAGCCGCCGAAGCGGGGCTCGACGCTCGCTGCCGACTTCCAGAAGCCCGGCCTCTAAGCCCGGCTCGTCTAGCGAGCCTTCCGCAATACCTATCAGAATACGATCATATGCGAGCCGCTCGATATCCGCTTCGCGGGGGCGTGTCGGTGTTCGATCCGGCACGGTTTGAACACCATCGGCGATGGTGCCGTCGCCCGCGCGATCGATCGGCCGGTCAGGTCGAGCAACATCCGTGGTGTCATCATCGGTCGTCGTTGCCGAAGCCAATTCGTCGCCCAACAACTCGTCGACGACCGCTTCGGGCTCGCGGGCGGAGGGCGATTTCACCGGCGTCTCGGACTGAGCCGTCTGGTCCGTCCGTGATGAGAGGTGCAGCCACGCCCAGATGCCCGCCCCGCTCATCATCACGACAAAGACGAGCACCGCGACCACGACACCAACCCGGCTGCCCGACGTCGGTTCGGAGTCATCTTCTTCTTCGATCCACTCCGGCTCTTCGACGATGACCTGCGGCTCGGGGACAGGCGCAGGATCAATCGGTGCAGGTACTGGTTCGGGATTCAACGCCGGAACTACAGCGGCCGGGCGTGGCAGAGGTGCCTGGTGGCCTGCGAGCGAGCGTGCGATCGTCTCCGCGTCGGCATCGCCGGGGAGCAGGTGAACCGGGCTGAGACCAAGCACCTGGCGGTCATCGGGTACGAGAAACGACGCCTTGCAATTCGGGCATGCGTTGCTCGTCGGCATCACGGGCTTGTGGCACGAGTGGCACTCCCCGAGCAGATTCGCCACGCCGGGCGTCTGCCTCGCAAACGACCAGAACTGCCTCGTCGATGGCCCGCGGAGGACCGTATCGGGTTTGATCTTGCCCCGCTGGGCCATGCGCACGAGCGTCGCGTACGAGCACCCGGGCTGGAAAGGCTTGGAGAGGTCGCGGATAAACCACGGCCCCATTGCGTTCTGGGATCGTTGCCTGGAAAGCAGGTCGAAATAGCCAGAGCAGATATTGCACTGCTTGGCGAGCGTGGAGAGCGAGCCGCAGTACGGGCACAGCACCATCTGAGCGCCCATCGCTGTGGGCTGCTCGGGTCGGTTGGTCGGCCCCATCTGACTCACTCGGCGCACTCCGCTTGACGGGGCCAGCCCGTCGGGCTCTGATCGCACATGAGCACACTCCGCTTCGGCCTGTGGGTCTCGATTGCACTCATCGCCACCACCAGCATACCCGGTTGCGCGACAAAGAACCCTGAAAACCGTCTCATCGGGCCCGAGAGCGCCACAAACCCTCGCACACCGGCAAGACCTGCGCTCTTGCTCGGGAGCAAAGCCATCAGCCGCGATGCGCTCTGGCCCCTGCTTGCCGAGTACGGCGGTGCCGAGATCGTCCGCGAGATCGTTCTCGACCACGCCATCGCCGAGGAACTCCGCAAGGCCGGACTGACGATCAGCGAGGATGACGTTGAAGCCGAGCGGGTGAAATTAATGACACGCCTCGCGCCCGACGCCGAGATGGAGGAGGCGGCCGAGATCACTCGTGTCGTGCTCGAAAGCCGGGGACTCGGACCCGAACGGCTCCGCGGGCTCCTGACCCGCAACGCTGGATTGCGCAAACTCATTGCGAGCGATGCCGAACCCACGCCCGAAAGTGTCGAGCTCGCTTATCGAGTCCGGTACGGCCCAAAGCGCGACACCCGGATTATTTCCACAGGCACCGCGGCTTCCGCACAAGACATGCTCATGGAGATCCGCAACCGAGCGCATGACATCGGACTTCTTGCCGCGTTCGCAGAGATCGCGACGAAGAATTCCATTGACAATTCAGCCAACCTCGGCGGCTCGCTCGGCCCGATCAGCGCCGAAGACCCCGGCCTCCCCGTCTCGCTGCGTCAGGTGCTCGCGAGCATCGAACCGATGTCGCTCTCGTCGATCGTGGCGCTCGAGAACAGCTACGCGGTCATACTCGTGGAACAAGATATCCCCGCCGAGAACGTCACACTCGACGAAGTCTACGTCGGGCTTGAGACTGATGTCCGCGAACGCCAGCAGCGTTTGATGATGGAGACACGCGCGAGGCAGCTGTTGACTGAGTACCAGCCGAGCGTGCTCGATGGTTCTTTGCGTTGGAGCTGGGACCGTCGCGGCGAACTGAGCCCGCGTTAGCGAGCGATCTCGACCGCCCGTGTCTCGCGGAGCACCGTCACGCGGATCTCGCCCGGGAAGGTCATCTCTGTGCTCACACGCTTGGCGATGCGGTCGGCGACAAAGTACGCCTCGTCGTCGCTGATCTTCTTGGCATCGACCATCACGCGCACCTCGCGGCCCGCCTGGATCGCGTACGCCTCGTCAACACCGGGCTCGCCGAGCGCGATGTCCTGGAGCTCGTTGAGACGCTGGATGTAGCGTTCCATCGATTCGCGGCGCGCCCCGGGGCGCGCACTGCTGATGGCATCGGCAGCCATGACAATGGGCGTGTAGAACGTGGTCGAGGGGATGTCGCCGTGGTGACCGCCGATGACGTTGAGGATGGGCTCTTTCTCGCCGTGCTGCTTGGCGAAAGCCATGCCGATGGCGGGGTGACCGCCCTCCTGCTCGTGGTCCATCGCCTTACCGATGTCGTGCAGGAACCCGGCGCGACGGGCGATCGCGCCATCGAGCCCGAGTTGGTCGGCGATGATCTGGCTGAAAAACGCGACCTCGATCGAATGCCGCAGCACGTTCTGCCCGAAGCTCGTGCGGTAGTGCAGCTTGCCCATCGCCTCGGAGATTTTGGGGTGCAGGCCGCGGAGGTTGACCTCGATCTCGGCCTCTTTACCCTTCTTGACCACTTCCTGCTCGATCTCGGTGCGAACCTTCTCGACGACCTCCTCGATGCGGGTCGGGTGCATGCGGCCGTCTTTGATGAGGCGCTGCAGAGCCGTCACCGCGATCGCTTGGCGGATCTTGTCGAAGCAGGACACGACAATCACACCCGGGGTGTCGTCGACGATGATGTCCACGCCCGTGGCCTTCTCGATCGCACGGATGTTCCGGCCTTCGCGGCCGATGATGCGCCCCTTCATGTCGTCCGACGGGATCTGCACCGAGCGGACCGTTGAGTCGGCCGTCACCTCGGTCGAGAACCGCTGGACCGCATGAACGAGGATCTCCGTCGCCTTCTCGCGCGACTCGGCCTCGGCTTCTTCGCCCACCTTGCGCACGATCTTGGCAGCCTCGAGCCGGCTCTCGTCTTCGATCCTGCGGAGCACTTCGGATTTCGCATCGTCGGCGCTCAGGCCCGCGATCGTCAGAAGCTTGTCTCGCTGCTCGTTCAGCGTCTGCTCGACCTTGCTGTGCTTCGACTCGATCTCGCGTTCACGTTCCTCAAGTCGCCTGGTCGATTCGTCCAGCTTCGCCTGATCACGCTCGATCGAGGCCTCTCGCTTGTCGAATTGTGTCTCGCGTTTGTCCAATCTGCGCTCGGCTTCGCGGATCTCCTTGCGACTCTCGTCGATCTCTTTCTCGAGCTCGTCGCGTCGCGCGCGGAGTTCCTTCTCGAGCTGAAGCTCGCGTTCCTGCTTCTCGGCTTTCGCTTTGATCTCGGCGGTTTCGACGATACCGGCGGCCTCGGCTTTCGCCTTCCCGATCGACATGCCGATCAGAACTCGCAGCGCGAGCGCACCGAGCGGGCCGCCGATCAGAATGCCGACGAGAAACCAAACCCACCCGAGGCTCGCCGATGATTCACCCTGTGCAATCCATGCATACACCATCCCGCAGCCCTTTCTGGCAGCGGATCGGTTCGTGAGTGCTATCCCAACAAGCCCGCCGAGTCTGTGCGATCACCCAACACACAACGTTGTACCCGAGCCTCTCAGTGTCGGCCGGGATGAAACGCCCGCGAACGGACGCAAACTGAAGCAACCGGGCAAAAGTGTCCACCGCCCGGCAGGGTCAAATCGGATTCGGCGGGCCAGATTGGAGGAGTACTTCGCCCCGACCTCGGACCAATTCGTAGGCAGGCCGATTCACAGAATCCTCACAGGGAATTTACGCAGCCCGTTTATCCCCTGATTTGGGCTTCTGTAGGTCGGCGACGTACCGACAGATCTGCTCGGCGATGAAGGGCTCGTACTCGCGGTTGCGGACAAAGTCGAACGCGAAGCCGGCGTGAACATCCCCGCTCGAATCAACGCGTGTGTGCGCCAACCGAGCTGTCAGACTGAGCGGAATCGGGACCGAAGGTTGGAGTTCGAGACGCAGCCAAAATGGCCCGTGTTGATTAAGGATACCCGTATCCGCAGACGAGACGAGCATCCCCACGCCACCCCCACCGATATTGAGCATCGAAGCAACCAGACTGGACCCGAGGTCAGGCTTGATCAGCTCAAACGGATCGTTGGCCGGCCCGCTGCCCTGGGAATCGAGAATCGCTGCCTTGGTCGCGACTTCGAGCGGTATGGCGGAATCCGGGTCCTTGAGCTTCCAGATCTTCACCGGCGGAAGGCTCAATGTCGCTGTGGAAGTTCGGTAGAAGTTTCGACGCTGGCATCGCTCGACCGTGTGAGGCATGGCCAGCCGGAGGGCGGCCACCGTGCCGAACATCGCACGGAAGTCGAGATGATCGATCACTCTCGTCCGGAACATCCACCGATTCTGCCCGATTGCGATTCCACCGATGAGGTCGGACGCATCGTGAACCGGGATCTGATGATGCAGTGTCGTCGGCTGCTCGACGACCAGATATTCATCGGTCACTTCGAGCAGACGCACACGCCAGATGAGGTCGGGCGACTCACCGTTGCCGGGCACTGTGATCTCGATGGGGCCGTTCCGATCAACAAGGTTGTTGAGTGACTCGCGCCATCGTTCGGTTCTCGAGCGTCTTGCCGGCATGATCGCCTCCGTGCGTTCCGGGACAAAGGGGGATCGACTTTGAACGGCTTGGCCTTGAGAGGCTTTCAGACTGGACGCCAACACTCGAATATCGAACAGGTACGCGAGACCCGAAAGCGGGCGGATCAGCTGTTCTCGGACGGTGCCTCACGTGTTGTTTGGTGGAGCGTCGACAGGATCTGTGCTGCGCGGCTCGTATCCGATTGACTCCATACACGTCTTCCGAACGCAGTCGATGTCAGCATCTCGGCGAGTTCACGCTCGAACGGGTTCGCGGCATGCTTAACGAGGCCGGCCCAAAGCGGCCTGGGCCGGCCGACCTGCTCCCAATGATGCAGCAACCCGCGGCGAGCAGTGATGGCGGCGTCCGGGAGGTCGACCACGATCGAGCCGACTCGGATGGTGCTCGGTTTGCGGTACCACCGGTAAATAAACAGAACGGCGAGCCCAGCGATCAGAAGCAGAAAGACAATGCGCAGGATGCGCTTGCCGCGGCTCATCAGCTGTCGGTCCTGCAGTGGGTCGACTTGCCCAATGCGTTCGAGACCCAGCAGCTTCATCTGGTTCGACTCATCGAACGAGACAACCGACGAAAGCCAGAATCCGTCGACCGCGTCCAGGAATTTGCGCAGAAACCGGAACTTGCGAGCATCAGGAACATGCAGACTCGTCACATTCGGAGTCGGGTCGAATGTCACCCAGTTGCCCGGGTACGTCTCGACCTCGACCCAAGCGTGCGCGTTCGATCGGCGCACGATGTAGCGTTCGCGTGACGTGTCGAACTCTCCGAGCAGATAGCCGGTCACAACTCGGCTGTTGATGCCGACAGTCCGGCACATCGCCGCCATCGCCGACGCGAAATACTCGCAGTGACCCAGCTTGGATTCGGTCAGAAACCACTCGATCGGATCCTCGTCTCCTTCGGAGCTGGGGACATCGAGTGTGTACGCAAACCCACCCGTCTCCGAGAGCCACCGCTCGATCTCAGCCGCCGCGTTGTAATCGATGCTGACCGCGCGGAGCTCATAGCTCGGTTCGATGCCGGCATCGGTGAGTACACGCTCGGTGATCGCGCGGATCGTGGGATTGTCGAACCGCGCAGGAGGTGTGAGCCTGCTTGCCAGATCGAATGGTGCCGTTGCAGCCGCTTTGGAGAGTACTTCGTAGTCGGTCAGTTTCGACTTTGAATCTTCAAGACTGAGCGATCGTTGCTGAGTATCCACGACCAGAGTGCCGTGCTGGTACTCGGTGAAATCGATCCGAATGGGTCGCCATACTGTGAAGAGGATGCCGCCGTCTGAGGCGTTCGGTGTCAGGTGTATGACCTGTTTCAGGTCCGCCTCGCCGGCGTGATTCACGCGATCACCGGTAAAATCGGTGAAATCGTACCGCGAGCCGGCTTGCCTCGTGGTGAGTTCCAGATCACGTGTGGTCCGGTCCCAGAGCCCATTTTGATAGGTATTCAGCGCTGTGCCGCGAAGATGGAACACCCTGCCATTGGCGCCCAGTGAATGATCGGTTCGCGGATCTCGGATCTCGACTTCCATCACGATGGTCTGGTCGGTCGAGATCAGCCCCCCACGCCCGAGCTCCACGGTGTTCCTGAAACCCGTGGCACGCCCCATGACGGGCCTTGCGAGCCCCTCGATCGTGTCACTGCCGATGCCTCTTGGGAGCAAGACAAACGCGACGATCGAGATCCCGAGGATAAGCGTCAGCGCTGTGGCGAAGACACCGAAGATGGGCCCGTTCATGTGCGATCGCTGCGGGAGCTCGCGTTCGATTGACTCCTCGCGGGATCGCATCCCGAAGCTGAGGGCGCCCTCGATCTGGAGCGCCATCGCCGTGTAGCAGAGCAGCGGCACGAAGGCGACAAGCATCACTCCCACGATCAGCATGCTGCTTGTGATGATCGCCGCAAGTACGAGAAAGACAGCGACGAGGAGCATCTGCAGATCGTCTCTCGCGGTCCATCGCTCGAGTGACTTAATCACCGCGAGTATCGTGACAAACTCGGCGAGCACCTGGATCTTGGGCCCTTCCTGGAGCACGCGGAATGCCGCATACATCACAGCAGTGAATGTGCAGATCGCCACCAGCCACTGCGGCGCGAGCGGTTCCTGGCGGTTGTACGCGAAGAACCGCACGCCTGCCATCACAGGTATGAGCAGCAGGATGAGCTCGCTATCCGGCTCGGCAATGACGTAGGTCAACATGGCTGCCAGCAGCGTCGTCGTTGTAAGCCATGCGGCACGGGGCGTCATGAATCCGCCCCCACTTTCAGATGCGACCGCGGATCGATCGTCAGCTTCTCTTCCAGCGATGGATCGAGCACGACGATCGCGCCCGGGGTTGTGCCGGGACCGATGGCGACGACACCGTCGCTCGGTGATGAACGATGCCGTGTCGCGGCCACCCGTTCGTCACCGAGTGTCGTGAGCACCGACAGCCATGACGGTTCGGGAGTGTCGCTGAAATCGGGCGGGATCGCGATGCCGCAAGACGGAACGCTGAGTCCCGGTGCCACACCGATCTCGCAGAGTCGACGGCCCGCGGCTTGCGCAAGCCTTACCGCCGCCTCGGCCAGTGGGTCTCTGTTGCGCAGGCTCTCATGCGAGGCTTCGAGCACGATCCACACGCGCCGAGCGCGAGGCGCTGCCGACTCTCGGCTGATCAGCCTGTTCCACTTGGCAGACGCCCGCCATGCGATCGACGAGACAGGGTCTCCACGGTTGTAGTCTCGCAGCGCGAAGAGTTCGACGCCCTGACCGCGACGCCTCGGATCGACGCGACCATCGTCCCCGGACGATTCGAGCTCACCGAGCGTGCCCGGCCTGAGCAGACGCCTCGATGGAGTGACAAGCAGCGTGTCGCCATGATCGAATCGCATGGATTTCTTGGAAATTCCGAAGGGGAACATTGTCATGAGCCGCCCGGGGCCGAGGGTCCACCGGCCGCGATACGGCAATGAGGCGTTCGCGCTCACGAACCGCTCCGATCGTGCCGGGATCCGATCGATCCCGATTCGGATCGGGACGATCTTGCCTGTCGGGCCTCGCGCGGTGTCGGTGATCCGAATGGCGTAGGCCGACAGCACCTTGTTGCGGTTGTGAGTGAGGTACCCGATGCGGACGGGCGCGTCGGCCTCGGCGACGATCGGTACACGCCGTGCGAACCGCAGGCCCATCATCGAGCTGCCGGCAATAAAGCCGCTGACGATCACCGTAGCCAACGCGATCCCCACGGCCGCGAAGAGGAGGTTGTTCTGGCTGCTCATTGCGCCAAGCAGGAGCATGACGGTGGCGCCGATGTAGAGCACCGCGACAAGATGGAGGTGGTCACGACGGGCGTCGGGGGCCCGCAGTTCGAGTTGCCGACCGAGGGAACTCATGCCCTCTTATTCGCTCGAACTCCGCAGCGGCTTCAAAACGATCAGAAGTCGCTGCTGAGGTGTAGGTGTGGGCATTTCAACGCGAACCGGGAGGTAGCCGTCGGCTTCGACGGAGAAGGTCAGGTTCTTTGCCAGACCGGCGTCGCCCTTGAGCGGGATGCTGAAATCGCCGTGCTTGCCAGAGACCGCTGGGGTCGTGCGGTTGTTGTTGATCTGCTGCACGGCGAGAATGCGGACATCCGGGATGCCCTCCTGGGCGAGTCTGGCGTCACCAGTCGGGACCGCCGTGATCACGCTGAGCTGACCCGCGATGACCCGCCCTTTGACCGAGATCGGCGAGCAGCCGACAAGCAAAGCCGACAGGCAGAGCGAAAAGAATACGGCGATCCGAGAGCTGGTCATGACTGGGTGGTCTCCAGAGCGGACTCATCTCGAGCCCGCCCAGACTGCTCATCGGCGGTTTCGGCGTGCAGGGTTTCAGAGTCGCTTCGGACGCGAACGGCTTTGACCGCCTGAGGGTCGGTCATCTCGGGAAGATCCTTGATGCTACCCAGCCCGAATTGCATCAGGAAGTCGCGGGTGGTGCCGTAGAGCATCGGGCGTCCGAGTTCCTCGGCTCGTCCCGCGATAGTGACGAGGCGTCGGTCCATGAGTGACCTGAGCACCTCCCCGCAGGCGACGCCACGGATGTTTTCGATCTCGGCCCGTGTCACAGGCTGGCGATACGCGACGATGGCGAGCGTCTCGAGGGCGGCCCGGCTCAAACGGTTCGAGGCCCGTTGCCCGTGGTATGAAGCGAGCACACCCGCAAGCTGGGGTCTGGCCATCATCCGCAATCCCGAGGCGACAGTCTCGATCGTGAAAGCCCGCCCGGTGGTTTCGTACGCTTCGTTGAGCAGCTTGGCCGCCTCGCGAACCTGATCGGCATCGACGGGCTGGCCGAGGGCTTCGGTCAGGGCGTCGGCGATCTGGGCGGGGCGGATGGACTTGTCGCTCGTCAGCAGCACCGCCTCCACGGCCTGCTCGATCGAGACACCTGATTCCGGGACTGTTTCACTCACGGCTGGGCCTCCTTGCCGGGTTGTCCACCATGCTAGCAGGAACCCAGAGCCCGGCTAATCTCATGCCATGGTCCACCACGGCGACATGCTCCCGAGCCAGCAGCACCGCTACGGCGACCTGCCCGAGCTCACCCCACGCCAACTCCACGACCGTCGTGAGGGGGTCTTTCTCGTGCTCGCGGGGCTCTTCCTGGGCACGCTGGCGATGCTCAATATCCTGGGTATCTCGAGGTTCTGCGTGCTGGCCTCTTGGGATTCGTCGGCTGGTTTCCACTTCGGGATACCTGGCGAGTTGACATTTGCCGTGGCGGTTGGCGTGCTGCCCTACCCGCTGACGTTCTTGTGCACCGATTTCATCAGCGAGTTCTTTGGCAAGAAGCGAGCCAACCTTGTCGTCTGGGTCGGGCTCATCTTGAACATCTGGGTGATATTCATCCTCTGGATGGGCGGCCTGCTGCCGGGTTTCGAGCCCGTCAGTGACGCCGGCGAGATCACTCGCGATGCAGCCGAGAGACTTCCGGTTTTTTACGAGATCCGCTCACTAGCGTTCGGCGCCGTGACGGCTTCGATGATCGCCTATCTGATTGCTCAGCTCGTCGATGTCCACGTCTTCCACTTCTGGAAGAACCTGACACGTGGCAAGCATCTCTGGCTGCGCAATAACGGCTCGACGCTCGTCAGTCAGCTCGTCGACACGGTTGCCGTCATCCTGATCACGCACTTTTACGCGCATGCGCTGCCCGTGGACTCGGGTCGCGGCATCTGGCCACAGCTCATGGTCTTTATCTTGACCGGGTACGCGTTCAAATTCGTGATGGCGATCCTCGACACGATCCCGTTCTACCTCGGATCGGCCTGGCTCGCGCGGTATCTTCGGTTGCCCCCACCCGGGCACCAGCACGCCGATCCAACGTCCGAGAATGTCGCGTCCGGGTGATTATCTATTTGGGATCGGCACGATCGGTCTTCGATCCGGCCCAACGGTCTGGAATTGCTGTTTCCAGCCCAATCCGGGTTGCTGTGCGGTCGATGTTTCATATGTAGGAAACACGCATATGGAGCCCGACTCGATGGATCGCAAGCGTCTGCTCTTGGTGGATGATGAGCCACACGTCACACTTGTGCTCTCGCGCAAACTCGAGCGTGAGGGATACGAGGTCAGGACCGCCCGTGACGGTGAGGAAGGCTATCAGACCGCTCGTGGGTTTCAGCCCGATCTCATCGTCTCCGATCTGCAAATGCCTCGCATGGACGGCCTCGGGATGGCGACCACGCTCGCCGGCGATCCAACGACCTTCAACATCCCGATCCTGATGCTGAGCGGTCGTGGTTTTTTGCTCGACAAGCAGCTCGCGGCGACGACCCGGATTGTCCGCGTGCTCGAGAAACCGTTCGCGGCGAGCGACATCATCCGCTGTGCGGGCGAGATCCTAGGGACTGAAAGCATCGACAAAGTCGAGGGTCAAGCAGCTTGAGCAGCCAGACCACATTGGAATCGGATATCGACAGCCGGTGCCTGACGCACGTCGGCTGCGAGCTTTCACGCCGCTGCAAGTCACTCGGACTGCACTGCGTGATTGTCGGCCCGAACGAGGTTGGTATCAGCAGCCATCACGAGTCGAGCGATGCCGAATTCGAGTCGGCTGAATGGATCGCTCGTCTGAACGACAGGCGGAGCGAGTGGGACAGCCCGAGCTTCGAAGCCATGCCCGGCGTAGGCGTCATCGCGCTGTCGGTCAGCCGGAGAAAGCGCCATATCGGGACCGTGTTCGTCCACGGCCGCATCGGCGAGCTCCCCGCGAACTCCTCGCTGGCAAACGCCCCGCTCCAGGGCACCGAGCGATTCAATGCCTTGTCGGAGATGCTGCGTCAGGCGGTCACCGATCTCACCGAACTCTTTGAGCAATCCAACGACGTCGGTGATCTTTCGGATCGCCTTGACGAAGCGTACGAAACGCTCGAGTTGTTGTACTCACTCGGACGAGTGATGCGAGACATCGATCAGCCGGCGCGATTCATCGTGCATGTCTGCCACAAGATCCGCGAGACACTGAATTTCGGCTTTGTGGCGATGAACGTCGGCAAGGACATGAGCCTCCTTCCCGCGCGTACGTTCTGGGATGGTGAATCCGACGCGGGCCCCGAGGGCTACAACGATCGAGACCGCCTGCTCAACGCGATCAAGGACAACGCCTCACTCAACGAATGGAAGGACTCGCTGGGTGCGGTGGTCCGCTCGCTACCGGCGGACTACGGCACCGACGCGATTATCGTCGCGGGAGATAAGCAGACCGAGGGCGGTGTCGTCTCCAGCTATGACACGAAGCTCATCGAAGCCGCGGCGAGCTTCTCGTCTATCTTCCTCTCCAACGCGAGGCTGTTCGATCAGCAGAAGAAGCTGTTCGTCGGGATCGTCGAATCACTTTCCGCTGCGATCGATGCCAAGGACGCATACACCAACGGTCACTCCGAGCGTGTCGCCTACCTCGGCGAACAGATCGCGTTGAACCTGGGTATGTCCGCGAAGGACGCCGAGCGGGTCCGGATCTGCGGTTTGCTGCACGATGTCGGCAAGATCGGTGTGCCCGAGTCCGTGCTCTGCAAGCCCGGACACCTGACCGATGTGGAGTTCGAGCACATCAAGAAGCACCCGGAGATCGGCTACCGGATCCTCAAGGATCTGACCGGTCTCGAGGACGTGCTGCCGGGTGTGCTTCACCACCACGAGCGGTACGACGGCCGGGGCTATCCGCACGGCCTCAAGGGCGAGGACATCCCGCATATGGCCCGCATCCTGGCCTGCGCGGATACGTTCGATGCGATGAGCTCGAACCGTGCGTACCGAAACGCCATGCCGCGCGAGAAGGTGCTCGCCGAACTCGAACGCTGCAAGAACGCACAATTCGACACCGACGTCGTGGATGCGTTCTTGAAGATCGACCTGAGCACCTACGACGAGATGGTCGCCCAGGCCAAGGCCCAGCGGAAGGCGCCCTTGGCTGCCTGAACCTGCCGGTCGGACTCAGTACACCACGCGGATCCAGCTTCCCTCGACAACCCGCAGAGGTGTGACGTCGTTGAAGCCCTCAGGTGGGCCGGCGACTGCGGCGGCCGAATCTGAGATAATCACAGACGAGGTGTTGACGTCCATATCACCGGTTGCGATCAGCAACCCAGTCAGAGAAAGAAAGCTGTCGATCCGCACGTCGCCATCGACGTAGAAAATGCCGGTGCTTGTTCCGGCGAGGGCACCGAGCTCCAGCCGGGTGTTGCCGTCGGCGATGAGCGAAGGCCCACCGCCCGAACCCATCTTCAGCTGTGAAGTCTGGATCCTAAGCTCGTTGTTGTTCAAGTTCACAACGACGATGGTCCCCGTGATCCGGCAGTTTGTAAGCGTGAGGTTGTGATCCTCGGCATCGATGACATAGATCCCATTCGCGTTCGGCGTGAGGCCGTAAGGCGCGACAGATGCCGAGAATGTTTCACCGCTGATCGCGCCGCCGTGGTTGGCGTACGACACCACTGTGCCCTTGGCCGCCCAGAGTGTGATGAGTTCCGGGTCTGGCAGATCGACCGGATCCTCCTCGTCGACGACGGGCGGCGCAAGCGGCGTGCCGTTCTGCTGCTCTTGGTCCTGCGCGGTGCCGCCGCTCTCGGGCCAGAGCGTGTTCTTGTTGGCGATGAGCAGGCCGCCGACCGTGATCGACTTATCGAGCGATGGGTGCGGCCCGTCGGTCCCGGGCTCGAGCGTGACGGCGTATGACTGGGTTGCGTCGCCCATTGTGCCCGTGCCGACGATGGTGACGGCGTCGGTGTCGTCGTCGGCGAGGTCGCCGTCCGGGTCGAAAAGCAGGACGCTGATCTGGCCGTCACCGAGGGTCATCGTACGGATGTTCGCGCCCGAGCTGACCGAGTCGCGCCAGTCATCGGCGAGCATGACGTAGTGGATGCCCCATTGCACGGCCGACTCGGCGAGCGTGGCGGCGTTGTCCCGCTGCGCATCGATCCGCGCGACACGGGCTTGGCTCTCGACCATGCGGAAGCCGAGGATGCCGATGAGTGTGACGATGACCGCGGTCATGAGCACGAGGATGTAGATCGTGCCGCGGCGGGATGGAGCGATCGGCTTGATCATGGCTGCACGCGCTCCCACTCCGAGCTGCGGAGGAAGGTGGTCGTGGCGACCAATCGACCCTGGAAGTACGACTCGACTGTGACACGCCTGAGCCCGGATTCCTTGTTGTCGTCTGATGACGGTGATGCGATGTCCGCGACTTTCACACCGACTCTCCAGCTCCAGCCGCTGTATCCGGAGATTGTGTTGCCGTCTTCGTCCGTGATCGTTGACTCGGTGTAGCCCGTGTAGTCATCGATCGTGGTAAAGCCCGAGCGTTTCCCTGTCCCGCCGGTGATGCTCACAGTCTTTGCGTCACTGCCTTTGATCTTTATGTTGACACCCGCAAGATCAACATCGATATCGAGACCGCCACTCGACCAATCAGCGACGGGCCTCGTTGAGATCTCCTCGGCGAGGGAGCGGCAGAGCATCTGACCGCGCGCAAGGTTGGCGGCGTTGGTTTTCTGCTGCGCGGCTGAGGCGACGAGTGTGAGCGCCCCGACCGCGAGCCCGCCGATGATGGCGGTCGCCATCACGACCTCGATCATGGCAAATCCGGTGCGTGTGCGACTCATCACGGGGCCCTCGCGTTCAGGAGCCGGAACTCGGCCGTCACGTCGGTGTTGTCCCCGCTTCCGGCGCCGAATGAGATTCGGATCCGGTCCGAGGGCACGGTGACGGCGTCGTCGGTCGTGACGCTTGAACGTGTCAACGCCGCGAACTTCAGATCGATCACCGATGGGATCAGCGTCACAACGTCCGCGTTGTAGGTGCGCGTGAATGGGTCGCCCGATGAGCCGGCCCAGGCGTAGGTGATGGTCTCGTCGACAGCATCGCCCGTCTGGTCGCGGACCGTCAGGGTGAGTGTGCGCACGTCTGGCATCGCCACGGAAGTGGCGAGTCTGATGTCGGCTCCGAGGATCTGCAGCGCCCGGCCCGAAGCGGCCTTCGTCTCGGGGCCGCCGCCGGCGTTCGGGAGCGCTCGCGTGCTGATCAGGATCGTCGACCCGAGTGCCATCGACAGCACGGCGACGATGCCGAGGCTCACGACGAGTTCGATGAGTGTGAACCCACGCCGCGTCATGGTGTGTCCGCCATAGCGCTGGCCGCGCCGCCGACAGCCGCCTTGCGGGTGCTGTTGGTATTCGAGACGGTGACCGTGTCGTCGTCGGTCGGCTCGGTCAGACTGAGATCTTCGATGGTGGCCGAGGTGGATCCCTGCGTGAAGATGAGCCGGCGCGCGGTGCGCCCGGCTGTCACAGTCAGCTCACCGGATTCCTGGAGCAGGCCGTAGCCCGAGATCGGAAGGTCGTCGTCGGCACCGAATGTGACGCGGGCCAGATTGACACCGAAGGGCTCGACGCTGAGATCGATGACCCAGTCCTGCGCCGGATCGGATGGTGAAGCCTGGCCCACGAGCGTGTAGCTGTCGTTATCGGGATCGAAGCTGATCGTCCGCGAAGTGCTCGCCCTGTTGGCGACGGCTGCGGTCATGTTGACGTCGGCCAGGATCTGCTGCACCGCGGCATCGACCCGGTAGCGGTTCGAAGCCGAAGCAAATCGGGGTATGGCAACCACGGCCATGATCGCCATGATGACGATCACCATGACGAGTTCGATCAATGTAAACGCACGCGGCCGGTGTTGACCGGCCGTGACGTGCGTGAATGTGCTTTTGATGGGCGTCATGTGACGCGTCCTATTCGGGGCTTAGAATTCGTTCCACTGCCTGCCGGAGCCGTTGACTTCCGAGTCAGCGCAGTTGGCTGAGATGGTGCCCGTGGTTTCGTCATAGATCCAGCCGACGCCAGCCGCATCGGCGGCTGCCACGCCGGTATTGCCCTGCTTGGTGCCGACGGGGAGAGCGGGAATCGCACGGAGGTACGGGCCGTAGATGTAGGCGCCGGTCTTGGTTGCGTTCGTCCCGCTCGAAGCGTTCGAATAGAGCAGGAGTTCGTCGTCGAACGTGGCCGCCGCCGGGAAGGTTCCGCCATGCTCGGCTGCGAACAGCTCGATCGCGCCGCGAAGCGTTGCGAGATTGGAGACAAGAGCCGATTCCGAGGCACCCTCGGCGCCGCGGCTCATACGGGGAATCGCAACGGCACCGATGATCCCGAGGATCACGACGACGATCACGAGTTCGATGAGGCTGAAAGCCCTTCGGCTGGTACGAATCTGTGCAAGCATCGGATTGCTCCCCCTTGTGTAAAGCACACACCGCACATCGACATGAAATTGATGTGACTTGATTGTGTGGGACTTGGGGGGACCAATCAGGGGGTTTCCCCCATTATCGGTCAAGTCCGGGTCGGGCCAGCGGGAGCCGAATGCTCTTGTCGTCGCCTTCGAACACAGCACCATCCTTCTCGATGGTCACGAGACGCAGCCCTTCGACTGAGTCCCCGATCCGAAGGAGCAGCCCATCGACGACAGCAAGATCGCCGCTGGGCTGGCTCAGCACAGCTGTGAGCTTGTGCCGCGACCCGAAGCCACCCATGGGCGACTTGCTATCGGACGCGATGCTCGATGACACTTCCGCTTTGGGCTTTGCGAACCCGTCCAGGCGACGAAACGCCGGCGAATCGAGAAGATCTCCGGCTTTGTCGAACTGCACACTGAGCGGCTCGGATTGTGTTGGCAGAGTCCGAGAACCGCCGTCAGTTCGAACGGCTTCCGTCTCAGCGGCTTCGTCGCTGGCGATCTCAGTCGACGCCTTCGCACGAATGACGAATGTATCGAGAGCCAAGCCGGCGCCTGCGACGCCGAGGATGACCAGATACCACATGTTAGGTTTGTTCTTTCCCGCCACGCACAGAACATGCAAATCAATCGTTGCGTGTCAAGGCAATCCGACGTGTCAGCGCGGTGCGCCGCCGATACGACCGTTCGAAACCGCAGGAGCCGCATACCAAACCATTTCGATCTGAAGACGGCCCGTTGCGGGATCTCCGGCGATACGACTGAATTGGATCGATTGCAGCCCGGTATCGGGGAACTGTTTCCGCATCGCATCGAGGAATGTGCCCGCTTGTTCGTAGCCGGTGCGCCCGATCAGCGTAATCAGTACAGCGCGGTAGCGATCCTCGGTCACCTGATCACCCGGCCGAACCGCTTCGATCGACATGCCCGATTCCTCGGCGAGATGAGTGAGGTCCGCGAGCCGCGTGTTCATCTGATCGATATTGGACAACTCGATCGCTAGCTGATCCAAACGATCAGACAGTTGCTGAGCAGTGCTCGTCGCTTTGCTTTCACTGGACTGGCGGTCGGTGAGTTCGCCGCTGGCGATCCAGAGTTCCGCCTTCAGCTTGACGGTGTCGGCATATGTTTCTTGCAGCGGGCGAACGCCCGCGATGTAGAGCAGTGCGACGACCGCCCCCACCATCGCGAAACCCATGCCATCGATCGATTTGAAGCGCATCATGACTTCTCCTCGATCTGCCCGATCACGCACGAGATCTCGAAGCCGACCGCATTCTTGTCCACATCCGGCCTCGGTTGCGTCCCAACCAGTCGCACCGAGTCAAAGAGCCGGCAATTCTCGAGATATAACGCATATCGCGTAGCATCGCCCTGCATGAGCGATATTCCCGTAACCTTGACTCGGTATGGCCCCGACGCAGCCTTGGAGGGAGGCGCTACGTCGATGGCTCCGTCGAGCACTAGCGAAGTCTCTATCTGTTCGAGATAGGCGCCATCGTTCAGACCTGCTGCGAGTACACCGAGCAGTACGCTCCAGTTGGGTTGTCCCGCAATGTCTTCGGCGACGCCGAGTTCGTGCGTGACCGTCTCAATACGAGCCCAGGCTGCCGCTTCAGAAGCTTCCAGCTTGTTAATGACTGATCGAACCGAATCGAGCTCATCCCGAACAGGTGATTCGAGATCGCCGAGATAGGCTCCGGCAACGACACAGCCGACGACGCCGCAGACAGCTGCTGCGGCAACACCCTTCAGCCAGAGGATCAATCGCCTGCGTTGAGCCGCTCTTTCCTTGATCGGTAGCGGAAGCATATTCGGCTGATTCATGCTGCCACCTCCTGTTCAACCCGCGTCGAAGCAAGGCCTATTGCGATGGCCCATCTCGAATCGAGTTCAAAGCCGGCGAGCCAACCCACCGGTCGGATCTCAATCCTGAGTTCCCGCTCCACAACCGTTTCGTATTCACGTTGCAATGATGCAGCCAAGCGATCGGACGCCGCAGGATCCCCCAGAACAATCACCGAAGCTTCCTCGAGCAACGGGAATCTCTCGGCGAGATAGTCCACCGTACCCATGAGGCTCGATCGGATTCGATCGGAATCGATTGTTTCACCAGAAAGCTCGATGGTTCTTGTAAACAGCGTCGTGCTCGCCTCATACGCATAGATGCCGATTGTGCGAGCACCCGCAACAAGAACGACACGACTATTCGCCCCGGTGATGCGCATGAGAGCGCTAGCCTCTGGCTCTAACGCCTCGACTTCCACCCCGTTGCGCAGAAACGGCGCAAGCAATTCGTTCGCTGCAATGTGCGGCAATCCGATCGCGAAATACTCACTCGCCCTGGCTCGCCGGCCAGGAGGCAGATCCCACACGTGGACCTCGTGCTGGCCATCGATACCCTTTGCGAGTTCGGCTCTGGCGAGCGTCTCGATCGGCGCGCCTGATGAACGGGGCGGGAGTTCAACGATCGCGCTCAGCAATCGATCGTACGGAATGGCAACGGTCATCCTGCTTCCGTCAATATTCTGGCGTTCGAGAGCGTGAATGAGCCGTTCGACATCCTGCGGCGTTGGTACAGGGTGATTCGGCACACGCGCCGTTTCAACCATCGCATGCAACCGATATGTGTTGCCCTCCTGAGACAGGGCCACCGCTCGCATCGTTCGTGCGCCGATATCGACACCAACCTTCACCCGGTTCGTTAACATTCAACCAGCCCCCGTTGATGCGGTCAGATCGAACAGCGGCAGGAACAGGCTGAGCGCGATGATCCCAACGAAAACACCGAGTACCGAGAGAATCAGCGGTTCGAGGATGCTCGTCAGCGACCTGACGACAAGGTCGTTGTCTTCGTCCATGAGGTCTGCCAGATTCATAAGCACTTCGCCAACACGTCCCGTCTGCTCACCGTTGCGGATAGCCTCGCATACCGATGGCGTGATGAGGTTTGATCCGCTAAAGGCATCGCTCATCGCGTCACCTCTTTTGACCCGCTCTTCGGCTTTGTCGATGAGTTCCTCGTAGAGCAGGTTGCCCGCGCTCGTACGGGCGATATCCAGAGACTCGAGGAGTGGCACTTTCGCTTCGAGCAGCACGCCCATAACGCGTGCGAATTTGGCCGTCTTGAAAGCTCGTATCACTCGCCCAAAGAGCGGCAGATTCAATTGCACCGTGTGGAGACGCAGCTTGCCACTCGGAGTACGCAGCCAATACAGCAGCGCGGCGGCACCGATGCCGATACCGAGCAATACCGCCCACCAGTACGATTTCATGAACTCGGCCGTTGCCATGATGACCGCCGTTGATGTCGGTATCGGCGCATTCAATGTCTCAAAGAGTTCTTTAAACCGTGGCAGCACGGTAAATGCAAGAAGCAGCAATACACCGGAGGCAACTGTGATCAGCAATCCCGGATAGACCATCGCGCCCGTGATGTTGTTGCGCACCGCGAGTTCCTGCCGGACGAGCTTTGAAAGCCGGGAAAGTATCTTATCAAACCCACCGCCCGATTCACCCGCAGCAATCATGGCCCTATACACATCGTCGAAGACCGCTGGGTACATCGCCATCGCGTCCGAAAGCTGGTTGCCTTCTTCGACTCGCTCACGAAGTCCTTGCAGCACTGATTTCCACTTCGGATCGATCGTCTGCCGCTCGACAGCTTCAAGCGACTGAACGATCGGCGTGCCGCTGCTGATCAACACGGACATCTGACGAGTAAAGCTCGCGACATTCTTCAGTGAGCTTGCACCGAAGATTCCGCTTCTCGATTTGGTTCTCGCAGCATTGCTGGTTCCAGCCTCGGCGATCTCACTGACATACAGACCTTCGGCCTGAACCAGCGACTTTGCATGTTCGACCGTATCGGCCTCGATCACGCCCTGCTTGCGGGCGCCGTCCTTCGTGAATGCTGTGTACCGGTAGCTCATGCGGCAACCCCGATCTTTGTCACCGGCGAGGGAGACTCTTGCAATTCGGCATCATCGCCGTCAACGTGAGTGACTCGTAAGGCTTCCTCAAGGCTGGTCTGCCCATCCATCGCCAGACGCACAGCTTCCTCGCGGAGCGTGGGCACGCCCAGTTCTCTCAGCTTCAGACGCAGCTCATGCGACGGCGACCCCGCGTGAACGAGTCTGCGGATCTCCGCGTTCACTGCCATGAGCTCGTACACACCGATACGGCCAAGGAACCCCGAATCGTGACATTGTTGACAGCCGGCCCCTTTGCGGAATGCCTTCTTGAACTCCGCCGGGAGCCCCGCATCGCGCATCGCCTGCTCGCCAGGGTAATACTTCGAGGCGCACTGTGGGCATATTTTGCGGAGCAGCCGCTGTGCCACCGAACCAATGATCGCTCCAGAGAGCAAGTACGGTTCGATGCCCATATCCATCAAGCGTGCGACAGCACCGGGTGCATCGTTCGTGTGAAGCGTCGCGAGCACGAGGTGGCCTGTCAGCGATGCCTGCACAGCAACGCGAGCGGTATCCTCGTCGCGGATCTCACCGATCATGATGACGTCCGGATCTTGCCGAAGAATACTTCGCAGTGCACGAGCGAAGCTCAGACCAATCTGATCATTCACCTGGATCTGGTTGACGAGACTCACCTGATACTCGACCGGATCCTCGACGGTCACAATGTTGCGCTCAGGTGTACGGAGCTGATCGAGCGCCGAGTAGAGTGTCGTCGTCTTGCCGGAACCTGTCGGCCCGGTGACGAGCAACAGGCCGTGCGGACGGTCAAGCAACCCGCGAAACATTGCCATCGCGTCGGGCCTGAACCCGAGGTCTTCGAGTCGCACACGAAGGTTGGACTTGTCGAGCACGCGGGCGACGAGCTTCTCGCCGAGCAAGGTCGGCATACTCGAGACGCGCAAGTCGATCTCACGACCTTCGGCCACGATTCGTACGCGTCCCTCCTGGGGGAGCCGCTTGACGGCGATATCCATCTTGCCGATCACTTTGAGGCGGCTCACGATCGCAGCGTGCATGCCCGGCGGTGGATTCATCAGATCACGCAGAACGCCGTCGATACGGTACCTGATGCGCGTCCCACGGCGATCTGGTTCGATGTGAATATCGCTTGCGCCATCCTTGACTGCAGTGAGCAGCGCGATATTCACAAGGTTTACGATCGGGCTGCCGGCGACCATCTTGTCGAGGTCGGTCTCGGGGCCCTCATCGATTGATTCGCGCTCGACGACCTCAAGATCCTGGTCGCCAAGCGACATCAGGAACTCATCGACGTCAACATTACCGCCCTTGTACTTGCGAACATACTCGAGGATGTTGCTCTCGAGCGCTAGAATCGGGCGGATCTCGCAGCCAGTCGCCCGCCTCAAACGATCGATCGTCGGCAGGCTCTGCGGCTCCGCCATAGCGACAGTGAGGGTGTTGCCGACTTTGAACATCGGGATGACGACTGACTTCTCGCATTCATCTTCACCGATCTCAGGGATCAGCGCGGGATCGATCAGGCCGTGGCGCAGGTGACAACCACGCACACCGAGGCACTTCGCAAGTGAATGGACCAGTGTCTGACCGGATACGATTCCCTGATCAACGAGCAGCGCACCGAGCTTCTCACCGGTACGAGCCTGCTCGATGAGCGCACGCTGCAGCTGCTCCTCGCTGATCGCACCGTCCTCAACGAGAACCTCGCCCACACGCTTTGTACGCCTTCTCAGACTCACGCAAAGCTCCGCACAGCAGTGGTCACATCGTCGAATTGCTCACAGAGAGCGCCAACTTCAGTCAGCGCTAGCACCTCTCGCATCGTCTCGTTCGCACCGGCTAGCTTGAATACACGCCCTGTATTCACCAGTTCGGTCCCGATCTCAGTGATCATCTCAAGGCCATGACTGTCCGTATACGGCACCTTCGAGATGTCCAGCACCACTCTTCCGTGATTGCTCGCGATCGCGTCCTTCACCGCAGCGCGCACCTCCTTCGCATCACCAGCGAGGAGCGGGCCACGCGGGGTCAGCACAGTCACTGCAGCTTGCTGCTGGGTGTCGATGTTCATCGTGTAGCCTCTTTATGCAGCAAGTTTCGGCTTCGGCATGCTAAATGTGAAGGTGCTGCCACGATCGAGCTCGGATTCGAGCGAGAGATCGCCCCCGTGCATCTGCGCAACCTGACGCGCGAACGCAAGCCCGAGTCCGGTCCCTTCGATCGCACTCACACGTTCGTCTGACGAACGGAAGAACTTGTCATAGACGCGCTGCTGCTCTTCGGGTCCGATACCGATTCCTGTATCGACGATCGCAAACTTGATCGCACCGTCATCATCATCGATACGAACGGTGACACGGCCGCCCTCAGGCGTGTATTTGATGGCGTTTCCGAGCAGATTGTGGAGCGCCCCGGCAACCTTGTCTCTATCACCCTGCAGTACAGGGAGCTTCGGGGGCAGCTCGAACTCCAGAGAAAGGCCTTTGCTCTCCGCAAGCGCCAGATAGTCCGCGTAGAGCTGCTCCATGAGCTGATCGACTCGGATATCGCCCTTATCCATCACCCTCGCACCGGCTTCGAGTTCGGAGATATCGAGCAGTTCGGCAACAAGACGTTCGAGTCTGAGCGATTCGTGCGAGATGACATTGAGCGCCTCAGCACGAGTCTTGGCATCTTCGTCGCCAGCTTCGATCGCCTCTTCAACGTACAGCCGAATATTCGTGAGTGGCGTACGGAGCTCGTGTGTTGCCTGGGCAAGGAATTCATGGCGTGAATGCTCGGCAAGTCGCTGCCTGGTTACATCTTCCACCGTCACGACGACACAGATGCCCTCTTGCTCACGGGTCGGCGCGACAGTGAGTCGCAGTATTTCTTCGCAATTGCGAGATTCATCATGTCGAACAAGATCAACGCTGTTTCTTCGTTGCACGCGCCCCTGCCGCACATCTTCGAATGCGGACAAAGCCGGCTCGGGCAAATGCGAGGTAATCAGAACTCCCTGCACAGAATTTGTATCGAGCTCAAGAAAGTTCGCAGCTGATGTGTTCGCAACGACAATGCGTCCTGATCGATCCACACCGCACACAGCATGTACGAGCGAATTGAGCACGACCATCGAATAGAGCCCGGATTCTCCCAGACTTCCGACCGTCAGGGCTGGGTCTGCGATCACGTCACTGAGATACTTCTTGACAATGGTGTTCCATGCACGCCCAGGCCCTGCATCCTGTTCGGCCACAACGAGTTCCATCGCTGCAGCGTCACCGTTCGCCGCTACTTCGACGGCCTCTGCAACCGAGGCGATCTGCCTCAGTACTCGCCGCTGAGAGCGATAGAGCAAGTACCCGAGCACGATGGGAACGAAGAGTATGAGATACAGCGCAGGGTCTACATGATCAAGCGTCCGCTGGCGCCAATAGGAATACCCAAGAAAGAGCAACATCGGCAACGCCGACACAAGCGTCAATGCAAGCAAGCCAGCCGGGGCTCCGGGTGACTGTCGCTCGAGCACACTTCGCCGGGTAGTTGTATTTGCTTTCTTTACGATCGACATGCGCAAGTCCCACCTGGCCGATACGCGTTCGGCTTCCGTGGATATCGGTCGCAAATGGTCGTACTTCAGCCGGGGAACGCGATTTCACACTCGCCAAGCCCGGTTTCATGGATTCCACCCATGGAGGAACAGATATTCGGACCTTTGTATGTAATTACAAAGTCCCCTCCGCTCGGGTGCGTCGAGATCGAGCATTATCCGCCGGCGGCGAGAGCATGATCCGAATATTGACGATCTCGAAATCATCGTGATCAGATCCTGAACTGACCTGACTCTCGATCTCGAGAGTGTTCGCTCCTTCGCGCAGCCAGGACGCGTCGAACAAAGCACCGACTTCACCAAAACTGCCGTCGGAAGGCGAGCGATTGAGACGTCTTGGCACTTCTTGGCCGTTCAGCCGGATGATATTCTGTGCCTGCAAGCCCTTCGCCAGCATCACGACGGCTGCCTGATCTCCAAGCGCTTCAATCTGTTCCGCTGTCAGTCGAAAGGCCGCACGGAGCACCGTGCCTTCGCTCTCTTTCTGAAACTGGCTGTTAATGCGTCCACCGAAGTCGTTATCGCCGAGATGGTGCACCTCGGGGTCTTCTTCGAGCGCGATAACCGTGTCTCGGACCGGCTCGAGTCGGATCTCTCGCACGACACCACGTTCGAGATCCTCGATAGGCAGGTTCAGCGCCGAAGGCGTATAACCAGGCTTGGACGCTGTCACCGCAACGAAGTCAGAATCAAATTCCGGTTCGAGCGCAAAAGTGCCATCGTCCTCGGTTCGCGTCTGGGCCAGTTCGCCATGATCAGAATCTATCCGAACAAGCGCCCCCGGAACCGGTAGCCCTGTCTCATCATCCAGAACGATACCAGAGAAATGCTTGGGCAACGCAACCTGCTCAGGGATCGCAACGCCTTCAGGCAACGCGATATCAAGCTCGAAGAGGCCAGGATCGACCATCGCTACATCCGTTGAGGTCGACTGAACCGCCCGCTCACTGATAGTTGGCCGCGCTTCGTCCAGATTCGTCGCAGTGAACGCAATTTGATCCAAGGGACCAACTTCAGGCGGCTGCTCTGCCGCAAGCGGATTCTGTAAATATTCCATCGCCTCAGGCTCGATCAACGCGAATGGCTCATATTCGCTGGCTGAACCGACCTCAGCCTCTCGTTCAGTTGTCCTCTCTGAGCGATCGACAAGAGTTGGCAATACGACTTCAGCCCCCATCGCGACATTATCGTCATCGATATCGGCGATCTGATTCTCCACGGCCGCTATCGGCGCTCTTTGTGCCGCTTCACGCAATTCGATAATTTCCGATGGCAGTTGATCCTCATGCGAGAGCGCAGGGGGGGCATCGAGTGATGTCATTGGTGTTTCAATAGTCGGCACAGTCGCAGGAATTGATACAGACTGTGGACTCATACTCACTGATGCGCTTGCCGCCTCAACAACGGGCTCTTTGACTCGCTCTCGGGCTTGGTACTCTGGAAGTGTGAGCGCGGTCAGTTCTGGTGTTAGGTCGTCAGGCTCGCGAGGTGTTGTGATGTTTTTTGCGGCGTTTGCCGGATTGTTCCTTGGAGCTGTGGAACGTAATTCGACAGTCTGCTCGCTGAGCGTGTCACGCACCGGGCTTGGTGCGGGCGCTTGCATCTGCACAGGTGCGATTTCGATTGGTGCCATTGCGAGTTCGGATGACTGCACTTGCGATAATTCGAGAGGGGTACTCTCCGAAACCGGAGAGACCTGCGCGAACAGCTGCGATTCGATGCGGCCGCCGACTGAACTTGATACCAGAGTCACCTTCGATCCACCCGGCGCACCGAACAACCCGTCCAGATTGGTGCTGACTTGCCAGAGTGTCAGAAGCATCAGAATGAGCATGTGCACAAGACCCGACACTATCAGGCACTTTGCCATCAGCCCGAGCCTGCGCCAGCGCGCTTTCCATCGCTCGTCCGTCGTGAGCTTACGGAGCAGTGCTAGGAGTCCAAGCAAGAGCCCCAGCAGGAATAGCCACGGCAGCACGATGCGCAGCAGTTCACCCCAAGTCATCCGCGCCGCGAGTGTCGCCACCTCGCGGTACACCTCTCGCGATTCGGTCCGGTAGAGGTCGTATTGCCGACCTACACCCTGATCACGATCTGAACTGAACAAAAGACCGAATCCACCCATACCGAGCGTTGGATCGAGTTCGTTGGCCTCCGTGTTCACACCGTCGCCCAGGTGCTCGATGGGAAAGTAGCTCTCCCCCACCATCCGCGACCGGTACAGGTCAAATCCACCCTTGCCGCCCGGTCGATCGGACGCGAAATAGATGAAATCCCCCGAAGGACTCACACCGGGTGCGCCTTCACTGAAGGCGCTCGATAGCTCACTGACCATGCTCGCGTTGCCGACACCATGCACTCCGACGGATGCCGTATAGATGTCGTAAGGCCTATTTTGAAACGATTCGCGGATTGTTGCGGGCCACGACGCTGGAGGCGTCTCGGGAACGGCTTCGCCAACGCGGGGTCGATTTGAAGCGAAGAACAATCGATCGCCGGCGGGCGTGATCGCAGGGCCGTAGTCGTTATACGTGCTGTTCACATCCCCGCCAAGATGCTCCGGCTCACTCCATCCGTCTTCGCTCCGTCTGACGTGCCAGATGTCGTAGCCACCGAGTGAACCTTCGCGGTCGCTGTAGAAATACAGTCCGTTTCCGTCTTGTGTGAATTCCGGACCGAGTTCGTCGGCATCGGTATTCATCGATTCGATCGATTCCGGCTCTGTCCAACCATCGGGCGTACGCACAGATTGAAAGAGATCCGCGCCGCCGCCCGGTTTACCACGGACAAAGATCATCGTCAGTCCGTCGGGACTGATTGTCGGCTCGTACTCGTCAAGCTCACTTGTATTGAGTGGTCGGCTGAGTTGCTCAGGCGGCTGCCAGAGCACGTCTCGAAGCCGAGCGATCTCCTGCGATGCGTGGATCGTGTCCGAATCAGTAAAGTACGGCTCCGACTGAGGTGTTGTCAGCCAAACCGCGACACCGAGCAGGGCCAGACCTGCCACGACCGCGCCGGTCACCGTGATAGCTCGGCCTCGGCTCATCGCAGCGGCACCGTGTCGAGATAGGGTTCCTGAATCCCTGCGGCCTTGCACGCGTCGAGCACACCGACCACGCGGTCATACGTTGCCGATTTATCCGCTCGCACCGTCACCTTTTGCTCTGGGTTGGCTTCAACTGCATCACGAACAATGGTGCGCAGATCTTCGAGATCGACACTCCGCCCGGCGACGATAACCGATCCATCGGATTGAATATTCACAACGAGTTCGCGCAGCGACACCGTGATCGGTCCGCCGCTCTCAGCTTCAGGCAATGCAATCTGCATCTCACGCTCTGTTTGCTGGAAGGTCGTAGCGACAAGGAAGAAGATCAGAAGAAGAAAGACGATGTCGATCACCGGAGTCAACTCGATTGCAGGCGACGAATCGGTCGCTTTCGCTTTGAGAAGCATGATTCATTCCTTTAACCGATCGCACCGCCGCGTACGGGATACGAGTCCATCGATTCGCGCCGGGACGTATGCTCTTCCTCATCTTCTGCCTGGCCGGTCGCCGATGCGATTGCCTCCACAACATTCACGCACACTGCGTCCATGAGCCGAGTCAGATTCTCGATCTTGGCGGCAAACCAGTGGTGCAGCACAAGCGCCGGGATCGCCACAACAAGACCTGCCGCGGTTGTGATCATGGCCTCATAGATGCCCTCCGCGAGCAGCTCGGTCTTGCCGAGCGCTTCGCCCGAGATCGCAACGGTCTGGAAGGCTTTGATCATGCCAAAGATCGTGCCAACAAGCCCGAGTAGTGGCGCGATCGCTGCAACGACAGCGAGCGCGCGGAGCCTGCGGCGGAGTTTGAAGATCTCGTGCTCCCCAGCCGAGACCATATGCTTCTCGATTGTCTCAATCGGACGCCCGATACGCTCGACACCCGCGAGCACGGTGCGCGCGACGGGCGTTCCTGATTTCTCGCAGTACGCCTCTGCATCGCGTTTCGTGCGAACGCCCCCGTCGAGTGTGGGCATCAGCCCCCGCTCGAAATCATCCGGCACAACATCCTTACGCCGAAGCACGATCGCACGTTCGACCGAGACCGCAAGTACAACGAGCGAGCAGATCCCGATCGGGATCATCATCCACCCGCCCTTCATCACGAAATCCCAGACCGATCCGACGGCCATCGACGCATTCTCCGCGTCGCCCGTCGCCGCCTGCGCAAAGGTACTGATCATGTCCACCGCTTGCCTCCCTATCGCTATTACCCACCCTGCTGCTCGAACTGCCGATCGTTATGCCTGTACCTGCCGAGTCTTTGGCTGGCAAGCTCCGCCCATTGCGTCTCACCAAAGCGGTCGATCACCTGTTCGAATTGAGCGATCGCATCCGTTTCACGATCGAGTTCCTCGAAACAACGCCCTGCTTCGTAGAGCGCCCCGGCACTCCACTGCGGATATGCATACACCAAGTCGACACGCAAAAATTCCTTCACCGCGTCTTCGTACTGCTTCTGTGCATAGAGGCATTCACCGATCTGGAACTGCGAGCGCGCTGCGGTCTCGCCGTCGTGCTGTGCAAGCACCGCGTGATATACCGCGATCGCATCGTCGTGACGCCCCTGGTTCTCAAGCGACCATGCTCGGCCGAAGAGTGCGAGATAGGCACGCGCATCGGATGAGTACCGATCAAGGAACGCGGTGTAGCTCTCTTCAGCGGCCGCCCAACGCTGGAGGGCGACGCGGGATTCACCCAGTCTCAATAAAGCAACGGGCATGACGGACTCGATACCGGACTCGGTGGCCGCTTCAAACATCGCTTCGGCCCGGCTCATGCGCCCAAGTTCGAGATATGACTCGCCTGCGATCAAAGCCGCCGACGCGGACACTTCATCCATCGGGGTGCGATCGGCAAGCTCGGAAAGGACTTCGGCAGCGGTTTCGAGATCGCCGAGCTTGCGAGCGGAGACGCCTTTGCGGTAGATCGCCTGATCGACAAGAACCGGAACGATCGTATCACGCTGATGCAGGATCGCATCGCACTGCTCCAAGGATTCTTCGTACCGATTGTCAGCCATCGCAATCGCTGCAATCTCGAGCATGCTATTGGCCGCGTAAGTACTGTCAGGGTATCTTTCGATCAAGAGTTTGAAAGTACGCTCAGCATCACGTGCATCGTCGCTCCCTCGAAGAGCCCGGGCCCGTTTGTACAACACGCCCGAGGCCAAGTGTGCATCTAGCAAATCAAGCCCGCCTCCACCGGTACGAAAGGCTTCTGATGACTGGATGACATTTGCTTCGTCACCAGCCATCGAGTACCCGAGCGTAAGAAGCGCTGACACCGTCGCCCGCTGTGCAAGATCGAGATCCTGTGGAGCAAAGCGCGACAGAACCGCCACAGCTTCGCGGTCTTCGCCCGCGGCGAGGAGCGCCTGGGCCTGACTTATCTTGGATGACGCGCTTGCTTCATCGTATCTTGCAGCCTGTTCGAAGTGCTTCGCTGCCAGTGCATGATCACCGGACCGCTCGGCGAGCATGCCGAGCTGCTGATATGCCGAAAGAGCTATCTTCTGGTCACCCGTCTGCGCTGCGTGCTCAAAGGCTTCAATAGCCTGGTCCTGTTCATCGAGCGAGATCGCCAGCAGTCCGATCTCATACCACGCGCGGGGAGCGAAGCTGGAATCACGCATTTTGTTGAGAAGCTCGCGATATGTCGCGATCGCGCTGCGTCGATCACCTGCCGATGCTTGCGCCATCCCGAGCCGCAGTGCAGCAGCATCCCATGACGGCTTGTCCGCACCGAACGCCACATATCGACCTAGCCACTGGGCAGCTTCCTTCCATCGCTGCTCGGTAAATGCCTGATCTCCAATCGTGAGCAGCCCCGGCAAGTAGCGTTCATCGACATGTGCATCCGCGTAGAGCGGCTCAAGTATGTCCGCAGCCTTCTCCGCGTTTCCAAGGTTGTGAAATGCCATTCCGAGCCGGTAGCGCACAGACGCCGCATATTTGTGATCGTATGGAAGATCGTCAAGCAGCCGAGTAAACGCATGGGCTGCACTCTGGTAGTCCTCTCGCTTGTACGCGCTCTCGGCAGCTATGTACGCAGCATCGAGAGCAGCCTCGCCTTCTAAACCGCCGGCTGCCTGATTCGATAGCTGCTCGGCAAGCGTGGCATCTCCCGATTTCTGCGCATACGACGCCGCGGCGAGGAGTGCTTCGCTCGCGATCGGCTTGCCGTCAACTTCGCCGGCAAGCTTCCGCAGCGTCTGACATGCCTCGGTGTATTTGCCCGCGTTGCCAAGTGAAAGGCCGAGCTGATACATCATTTCGTGTCGCAGAGGTGATTCGGGATCATCTTGAAGTGCGCGTGCAAGCGTGAGCGCCGCCTCGTTATGATCACCGTTAGCGGCCTGCGCCCGTGCCAACCAGTAGCGGGCATCATCGAGTATCTCTGCGGGCGCTCGTCCGGCGAGTCGCGTCAGAATCCGTGCTGCATTCTCATGCTCATTTTGCAGAACCGCGAGCCGACCTCGCTCGAGGTCGATGCGGGCGATGAGATTGTCGGAAAGACCGTTCACCGGCAACACGCTCAGTTCCGTTGCAGCTTCGTCGAGTCTGCCAAGATCAATCAGGACCTGTACGAGACCGATGGAAACTTCCACGGCTTGATCACTCTCAGCGTTCGCCTTCGCATTTCGATAGGCCGAACGCGCCGCTTCCAGGTCACCGAGTTGCTGGAGCGAGTGGGCGAGCATGAGCCGAGCCGAAGCTCCGATGGATGACTTCGAGCTTTCGAGTCGCCCGAATCGCCCCACCGCTTCGCGCAGCTTCCCCTGCTTGTACTCGGAGAGTCCCGCAAAGTAAGCCGCACGCTCGCGCGGAACGCCATTCATCAACGACTCTCGCTCGTCGTACGCCTGGGCAACATCCTCGTACTGCTCGGCGCGATAGAGCGCTTCGACATACAGTGCCGCCGCCTGCCCGATGAGGGCATGGTCTTCATGGCGCCGGACCAATTGACGAAGCACACGAGACGCATCCTCGGCGCGGTTCAATGCGAGCATCGATCGAGCGGTAAGGAGCGACGACTCCACCACGTACTCGAAACGGCGATCACCGAGCAAGGGCTCAAGCGCCTCGATCACGGCTTCGTGGTGGCCGAGTCGGCTCTGCGCGACACCGAGTCCGTAGCGGGCCTGAGGGGCGAGTTCGTGGTCTCCATACTCTTCCAGAAACTTCTCGTACTCCTCCACGGCAAGATCGTTCAAGCCTCTCGCCAACAGCCCGGAGGCTGTGTTGTATGTGTCCGCAGCCCGGACAGACTCCTGCCCAGAAGCCGAGACAGCGATCGACATGCAGGCTACGACAAGAGATCGGCGAATCGTCTTCATAGTGCACTCCCTGCCTGTCTGATGCGCAGCCGATCCTGCCCCGTCAGTTCGGAACCGATATAGCCACGACTATCTCGTTGGGCATGACGACAATGCCGTTGCACACGTTTCACGTAGAAATCAGTTTTTATTCTTGTGATGATTCTTCAAGGTGCGCACGCAAACGCCGGCCTCTCGGGCCGGGCTTGCGTGCGTGAGAAGCAATCCCACGGACAGGCCAAGGGCCACCGTACCCGTCCGCGTGTGCAACGCCAAGATACCCTCGGTAACATGGACAACCAACCGGTCAATGCGGATTCGGCACTCTTCGGCGCCAAATATGCAGGCACGCCCCTCACTCGGGGCGTGCCCACTGCGAACTTTGCGCCATCCGTGGCGGTCAAACCGAACATCGGCCTGCAACGCGGTCAACGCCGACGACGCATGGCCCCCACGCCCGCCAGCGCGAGTAGTCCGAATGAGCCCGGGGCAGGCACCAGCCTGACGTTGATCCCGTCGATGCCCATGTAGGCTGCCGTTCCGGAACCGGCCCAGCGTGATTGCACAGCCAATTCGAAGCTCGCCGCCGGAGCAACAAAATCGAGGGTGCCAAAGGTCCAGCTGATGTCATCGGTCCCGAGCGCCTGTCGGCTCAGCGTCACCGTATCCCCAATCACCGAGCTATCTGCGAAGAAACGCCAGAACCCGTCCGCCCCGCCCCAGCCCGTGGACGGGTTCTGAAAGCCGAGGTTCGTGGTGTAGAACTCGAGCGTATAGATCTGCCCGGGCACAAACCCTGTGACGACCTGTGCGATGCCCTCGTTGACACCGAAGTCATTCGCTCCACCGCGAACGAACGTGCCGCCGTTGGGCGAGAGCACCCAGGGGTTGCCGGTGTAGTTGAACGGCCCGGATGCGTCGCACGTGTCGGCTGTGTCGGTCCAGGCGTACCAATCGGTTGGCGCCGTGCTCGATGCAACAGGTCCGGTCAGGTCCGGGTTTATGATGGTCTGTGCGTTTGCGGTTGTAGTCATGCCCGCCGCGATCGCGGCGCAGACGGTAAGCGTGTTTTTCATTTTGTTGTCCCCTGCGTGTCCGTGTGATGAATCTGCCGCCAGCCTCGCGGCCGGTCACAGATCTATCCGCAGCCCATAGAAGCGGCACGACATGATCAGGGGATATTTCTGACGCCGATCAGCACTCGATGACGCGAACGCTGACATTGAGGGCCAGCCCACCCTCGGCGGTTTCCTTGTACTTCGTCGCCATATCCTGGGCCGTTTCCCACATCGTCTTGATGCAGTCGTCGAGCGAGACTCTCGCCTCGGCGGGATCGCCGCAGATCGCAATATTGGCCGCGGTGATCGCCTTGTTCGCGCCCATCGTGTTGCGCTCGATGCAAGGGATCTGCACCAGGCCGCCCGCCGGGTCACATGTGAGACCGAGGTGGTGCTCCATCGCGATCTCGGCGGCCATCAGACACTGCCCAACAGTTCCGCCTAGGCAGTGCGCGAGCCCCGCCGCGGCCATCGCGCTCGATACACCGATCTCCGCCTGGCACCCGCCCATCGCGGCTGAGATCGTCGCGCCCTTTTTGAAGAGGCTCCCGACCTCGGCCGCTGTGAGCAAGAAATCGACGATCCCGTCCTCGCTCGACTGCTCGTAGAAGCACCAGTAGTACATCAGGACTGCCGGGATCACGCCCGCGGCCCCGTTGGTCGGTGCGGTGACCACACGCCCGAAGCACGCGTTCTCCTCATTCACCGCGAGCGCGAAGGTGCTCACCCACCTGTTGATCTTCGTAAAGTCGTTGGTGCTCTTGGCGATCGAAGCGAGCCACTGGTCGATCGTGGCTTCCTTCACGCCCGGCACGTCGCCCAGGATCTGGCGGTTCATGCGGGCCGCTCGGCGAACGACATCGAGACCGCCCGGCAGGATGCCGTCGGTGTGGCATCCGCGATAGATGCTCTCGAGCATCGTCCGCCAGAGCTTCAGCACGCCCGCGCGGGTCTCCTCGGGTTCCTGCCACGCCTTCTCATTCTCCATCACGAGTTGCGGGATGGTCCAGTTGTTCTGGGCGCAGATCTGCTCGATCTCCTTCGCCTTGGTAATGGCGTAGGGCAAACAGACCATGCGGTGCTCACTGGGGACGTATTCCTCCTGCACTACGAAGCCGCCGCCTACAGAGAAATAGGTCTCCTCGTGCGTGGAGCCGTCACCGAAAGTCGCGGTGAAGCGGATGCCGTTGGTGTGGAACGGCAACCGCTCGTCCATGTGGTAGACGAGATCCTCGCTCAGGTTGAACGGGATATCCCGCTGACCCGCGAGCTTCATCCTCCCGAACGCCGCGACAGCCTTGGCGCGAGCCTCGACATTGCTCGTGTCACAGGTGCGGTAGTCCTCGCCCGAGAGCGAGAGAATGACCGCGACCCCGGTGCCGTGCCCGCGCCCGGTCTTAGCGAGCGAACCGAACAGGTCGGTTCGGACACGACCGGTCTCATCAAGCCTGCCAAGCTCGTCGAGCCTGCGGAGGAACCGCTGGGCCGCTCTCCAGGGCCCGAGCGTGTGCGAGCTGGAGGGGCCGACGCCGACCTTGAAGATGTCGAAGACGCTGATGGGTTCCATGGTTTTGAACAGTAGGAGAGTAAGTGGAATGCCAAACCTGATGCAAATACTCATCCCGGCGGGAGGATGCTCTAGGGGCTTTCTCGAAGGTGCTGTCGGCAGCGTTCGGGCTGGCGATGTTGGTTCCTACGCCCCCGGCAGCTTGCACGCCTTCGAGATCCGGTACCGGTTATCCGCAAACTTGCGGTAGCCCCAGTCGAAAACGTTCCGCAAGACCGGCAGCGTCGAGAGCACATAGAACGGCACCAGCCACCACACCCGTCGCATGATGTACCGGTACACCTCCGGGCCGCGGATCGTCTGGCCGTTCTCGAACATCAGGTGGATGTCCGTCAAGAGGTCCAGCATCGGGACCGTCAGACGCTCTTTCACACGCGGGCTCTGCAGCGGCGTCACCTCGATCCCCCGGCTCCGCACGAGCGGCCCGAGCCTGGGGATCCAGCTGCGACAGAAGCCGCAGGTGTCGTCGTACAGAATGTGGCCGATCGTCGCGCTCAAGGTGTCACGCCTCCTTGGGAAGCATCGCTCGATTATACACCGCGACTTCGGATCCATCGGCCAGAAACGCCGAAGCCGGCTCCCGGAGCACGTCCGCAAACTCGCGCCCGTACAAGCCCGTAGCGTCGCACGCGAACTCAGCCGACCTGGCCTTCCAGATCCGCCAGCGCGGGTGCTCGACGCGGTATTCCCCCGTCCGCCCGCCCCGTGTCCGCGTGTAGCCCCAGTAGTGCTCCGAGATGAACTCCTCGAGGCTCCCAGCGTCGGGGTCTTGCGGCTCGCCCGTGACCGTCACGCCGAGCCTGCACGCCTCGCCCCGGAACCGCCAGCCGTAGCTCACGCGCCGCTCGTCGCCATGCTGCGTGATCGAGTGGCTCATGGGCAGGGCGAGGTAGTTCTCGCCGTAGACCGCCCTGGCGATCCAGGCGACCGCCCGCTTCGGCACGATCTCCTTCACGAACACGACCGCCCGTCGCCAGTCGCCTTCTGGCCCCTTGCGACGCACATAGAACCGCAGGTTCAGTTCCTCGAACGTCCGGTGCCCGGGCCAGCTCACGCCCATGACGCGCGTATCCATGAACATGAACCCGACGAGACTCACGAACGTTCGACCGTTCCAGTCGTCGAGTTCGGTACCGGCGGGGATCATGGGTCGCAGGATCGCTGGGTCGATCTCATAGCTAAGCATCACGAGATGACGCCACTGAGCGGTCAGAAATGGCCGTGATCGAGTCATATGCATGAGTCTTCGGCTCTCGAATGAATCAACCCAACGCGATTCTATCCATCCGAACGCTGCTCACAGCACAAGAACGCACCCACGCCCGGTTCACCGAGCGTGGGTGCGTGAACTGATCCGAACGATTGATGCGAGATCGCTCAGGCGGCCATCGAAAGCGACGGGATGTCGTCGTCTTCGGCGCTCTCGCTGGACTGATCACCAACGGTGTACTTGCGGATCGTGTCGTCGAGCGACTTGACCTGCGAGGCGGCTTGCTGAGCCGATGCTGCGAGTTCCTCGGCGTTTGCCGCGTTCTGCTGCGTCACCTTGTCGAGCTCGCTGACTCCAACGTTGATCTGCTCAATACCCGTGGCCTGCTCGTCCGAAATCTTTGAGATCTCACTCAGCAGCTCGTCGGTCTTCTGTGCAAACTCGCCGATCTCTGCGAACGCCTGCACGACGTTCTCACACAGCTTGACGCCCGTGCTTGCGCGTTGCGAAGACTCCTCGATCATTGCCGAAGTATTCTTCGCAGCCTCGGCCGAACGCTGGGCAAGATTACGCACCTCGTCGGCGACCACCGCGAACCCCTTGCCCGCCTCGCCGGCACGAGCGGCCTCGACCGCAGCGTTGAGCGCCAAGAGGTTCGTCTGGAACGCGATCTCGTCGATCACCTTGATGATCTTGCTGATCTCGGCGCTGGACTTGCTGATCTCGTCCATTGCAGAGCTCATCGATTGCATCTCACGCGTACCCTTGTCTGTCGCCACGCGCGACTGGCTCGAGAGTTCCGCGGCCTGCTTGGTGCTGTCCGCGTTCCGGCGCGTCATCGACGCCATCTCTTCGAGCGACGCATTGATCTCTTCCAGACTCGCAGCCTGCTCGGAAGCACCCGAGGCGAGACTCTGGCTCGCTGCAGCGATCTGCTGCGTGCCCTCATCGATGAGTGCGGTACCCGCAGTCACCTCGCGCTGCAATGCCTCCGATGTCTCGCGCTCGCGCTGCTGAGCCTCTGCCTGTTCCTGCCGGGTCCGAACAAGCGATTGTGCGTCGGTATCCATCTTCTCTATCGTGCTGTTGATCGTCACCGCCGAGCTCTTGTAGGTACCTAGCAGACCTACCGGGAGCACCTTCCGGAAGAATTTGCTCTCGCCCGCATACGCCAGAGCGGTCGTTGATTCACGGACATAAGCGTCGGCCATGTCCAGCAGATCGTTGATCGCGTTGAGCAGAGGAGTGATCTCCGCCGTGGGATCGATTTCGAGCACGCGCGACTCGAGGTTTCCGCCCGCTGCGTCGCGGCAGACCTGCGTGGCAATCTTCATCCAATCCTGCGTCGACTTGGCTTCGCTCATGGCAGCACTCTCATCCATGTCCTGTGTACCGGGGCCTGATGCCTGACCGGACTGGTTCTCACATGCAGATATCGAACACGAACTCTTCGTACGTCTTGCCGATCGCTTCCAGCTTCGAGAGCAGCATCGGGTACGAAGCCTGCCACTGCTCCTTCGGGTTGTTGAACTTGCGCTCGACGGCGAGCATCTCGTCGTAGATGGGCTTGATCACCTCGAGAGCCTCGGGCTTGGGCACCCGGCGGTTTGAGTGATAGCCGACGATGTTTCCGCCGGCGTCGAACGAAGGTGTGACGTGCGCAAAGACCCAGTAGTTGTCACCGTTCTTGCAGCGGTTGTTCACGTAGCAGAACAGCTCTTTGCCCTGGGGAATCGTCTCCCAAAGCAGACGGAACACACCGCGAGGCATGTCGGGGTGACGGATAATGTTGTGGGACTTACCGAGCAGCTCGTGTTCCTCAAACCCCGAGACTCGGAGAAAGACCGAATTCACGTACGAGAGTCGGCCTTTCAGATCTGTCTTAGAGACGATCAACTCGTTCTCACCAAAGGTCTGCTCAACGCCGGTCATATAAGGACGTTCGGACATGGCTTGGCCCCTTCGCTCAGATCAGCGAGCTCATGAAGGCCAATCGAGCAGGCGACACTCAAACTTCACTCCATTCAACCCACATTCGTGTCGAATTGCGGTTGTCGTGCAGGACTGCAAGTGGCACGACCCCGTTCGGGGCATCACCCTAACAAGGGCGGCCGCCCGCGTGCGGCTCGCACCTCGTTCAGTGCCGCCAGCGCCCGTGGCTCTTTCGCGACCAGTTTGATCAGCTGGCTCCGCGTGCAGCAGAGCCTGACCGCCGAGCGTTTCATATCAAGCCCCGATGCATGGATCACATCCAGCGCCTCGGCGAGCATCGCTGGGTAATCCCGGTGATCGTGGTTGCACACGATCTTCCCGTCGTTGACTCTCGATCGCCAAACATCCGATCCGATTTCGCCCAGCGGCACGGGCGCTCGGGCACAGATCGCAAGCTCTGTCCGAAGTCGCCGAACCGCGACACGCTTGTTCTCCTGCGCACTCCGTCGCTCGCCCGCATGGGCATCCAGTCCTGTGGGTGCGTGCGTAAGCTCGACGAGAGTCTGCACCTTGTTGCGGTGCTGTCCGCCCGGCCCCGATGTCCGTCCCCGCCCGAGTTGGCACGATTTGAGAAGCTCGTCGTCACTAAGTGACGCAGGATGTGGCGCTGGCACGAGTATCGGATTCACCAGCGGGTGCGCACGCATAGTCAACAGCCGCTCGTGGCCGGGCTCATGCTGGGTGATGCCCGAAGCGTCAGATCGTCCTGCTCGCCCATCGCCAGACGGTAGTGCCCGAGCCCCGCGATCATCGCCGCGTTGTCCACGCAGAACCGCATCTCGGGCAGTATCAATTTCAAGTTGTGCTTCTCTGCGAGTACGAGCGATTCACGCCGAATCCTCGAATTCGCCGACACCCCTCCGCCAACGAGTATCGACCTCGGCGTATCGCCTATCGCGTCCAACGCCCGCTCCATCTTGAGCACGACCGCTTTGCTCGCCACGCGTTGGAAACTCGCCGCAAGGTCACGTCTGCGTTCATCGTTGAGCGCATCGCTCGTCCGCTCGAACACACCGCCCGGCCCCGGCACACCCCGCACCTCGTATAGCAGTGCCGTCTTCAAACCCGAGAACGAGAAGTCGAGCGACTCCCGCCCCAGCCGACTTACGGGCAACTCAACCGCCCGGTCGTTCGCGTTCTCTTCCTGCGCGAGCCGATCGATCGTCGGCCCGCCCGGGTGCCCGAGCCCAAGGATCGCCGCCGCCTTGTCGTACGCCTCGCCCACCGCGTCGTCGATCGTCCCGCCGAGCCTTACGAGCTGAGTCGGCGATTCACACCGGAACATCGCCGTGTGACCACCCGAGATCACGAGCCCGAGCGCCGGGAACACGTCGCCGAGTTCAACCTCGGTATCCAGCAGCCCCGCCCACAGGTGCGCCCGCAAATGGTCGACGCCCACCAGCGGCACGCCGAGCGACCACGCCAGCGCCTTGGCGGCCGACACCCCGACCAGCAGCGCTCCGATCAGCCCGGGACGATGCCCCACCGCGACCGCATCAAGATCGCCCAGCCCGCAGCCGGCCTCGTCGATCGCCCGCGTGATGACACCCGTGATCCGTTCGGCGTGCGCCCGACTGGCAAGCTCGGGCACGACGCCCCCGTATTCCTCGTGGATCTCGTGCTGCCCGGCGACCACGCTCGACCGCACCCGCCGACCGTCTTCCACGACCGCCGCCGCCGTCTCGTCGCACGAACTCTCGATCCCGAGGATGAGCATGTGCGATTGTAGAGGCACTAGGCACTAGGCATTCGCACCACGATCATGTTGCAGAGGGTAGAACTGCCAACCCAATGCCTTATGCCTAGTGCCCAATGCCCCTATGCCTCCTACAATTCTCGAAACCTATCTATGAACACCAGCCACCGCAACGAAGTGAAAATCCAGTCCGAACGCGCCGTGCTCGCCGCGGTCCGTCTCCCGGATTCCCGCTACAACCAAGCCGACCCCTTCGGCGAGCTGACCGCCCTCGCAGAACAGGCCGGCGCGGTCGTCGTCGGGACGCTCGAACAGCAGCTCGCGCGTCCCGTCGCCGGCTCCTACATGGGCACAGGCAAGCTCGAAGAGCTCAAGTCGCTCTGCGCCGAGCTCAACGCCAAGACGGTCATCTTCGACCACGAACTGAGCCCGAAGCAGATCGCCAACATCGAGAAGACCGTCGAACGCAAGGTCCTCGACCGCTCCGAGGTCATCCTCGACATCTTCGCCAGCCGCGCCACGACGCACGAAGCCAAGCTGCAGGTGGAAATCGCACAGCTCGAGTACACCTACCCCAGGCTCCGCGCGATGTGGACTCACCTCGAGCGCATCGTCGGCGGCTCGCCCGGGGGCGTCGGCACCAGAGGCCCGGGTGAGCAGCAGCTTGAGATCGACCGGCGGCTCGTCCAGCAACGCAAGAGCCACCTCAAGCGCGAGCTCTCGGTCATCCAGGCCCGCAAGACCCGCTCCGTCGAGAAGCGCAACGTCGACAGCTTCACCGTCGGCCTCGTCGGCTACACCAACGCCGGCAAGAGCACGCTCTTCAATTCGCTCACCGAGGGCGGCGCCTACGCCGACGACCGTCTCTTCGCGACGCTCATGACCCGCACACGCAAGTGGGACCTCGGCCAGGGCGTCAACGTCATGCTCTCCGACACCGTCGGTTTCGTCCGCGACCTGCCCCACAACCTCGTCGCCAGCTTCCGCGCCACGCTCGAAGAAGCCACCCACGCCAACCTTCTGCTGATCGTCCTCGACGTCTCGGACCCCTCGGCCGAGCTCCAGTACAGCGAAGTTATCCGCACGCTCGACGAGCTCTTCGACGAGGTTGAACGCGAATACAAGCGAGCACTCTCCAAGGGCGCGGGCCACGCCAACATCCCCGACTGGAAACGCCCCGTACGCCTCGTTCTGCTCAACAAGGTCGACCGCCTCCGCGACAACCGCGAGTTGCTCGTCTGGCAGCAGAAGATCCCTCAGTCGCTCCCCATCTCCTCGCTGCCCGGCACCGAAGAGAAACCAAGCCGGGGCCAGGAGGAACTCGCCCGCCGCGTACGCGAAGCCGTTCTCGGCGAAGACCGCGAGGTGACGCTCACGCTCCCGCTCCGCGATTCACGAACGCTCCACACACTCGAAACCCGCGCCGAGATCCTGGACCGCGAGTACAACGCCGACAGTGTCACCCTCCGTGTCCGCGCCGGCACTCGCCTGCTGACCCAACTCCGACTCGACCCCGACGCCAAAGGCCCGATGTCCTGGAAGCCCGCGCCGAGCCATGAAGGCGACACCGGCCCGATGCATTAAGCGTACGTCGGCGCACCTCCCCCGCTTGAATCGTGTACCTTCTCCGCACCATCTAGCCGGAGCACACGATGCGCAGCCGACTCGCACTCATTCTGATCCTCGCGGTATTCACCCGTGCTCACGCCGAGCCCGAGCCATTGCCAGCTTCCGCGTGGACCGAAGATCTCTGGATCGGCCTCGACGATCATCCCGAACGCCAAGGCTCCGACGCACCTTCGTTCAGAGACGCCCACTGGATCGCAACCCAGAAGAATGTCCACCAGTCGCCCAAGGGCCCGAGCGTGTTGGGAACAGCGTTCTCGCTTCCTCGCAACACACCAATCGAATCCGCAAGGCTGATCATCACCGCAGACGATCGATTCGAAATCGCGATAAACGACCACATTATCACAGGCGGGGGCAACTGGCGCTACGCCGAGCTCCACGACCTCTCAGCGTTTCTCCACGAGGGCCGCAACACGCTCCGCGTCCGCGTCACCAACGACAACCCGGGCCCCGCGGGCCTGCTGCTCCGCCTTGATATCAAACTCGCATCGGGTGAGACACACACCATCACATCGGGCGAGGGCTGGACCATCGGCGCCGACGACCACGACTGGCAGACCGCAGGCCGAGGCGAGCCCGATGCCTTCGTCATCGCGTCTTGGGGAGGCCAGCCCTGGCAGGACGGCGTGCGCCTGCCGCCCGCACTCGCCATGAAGCCACCAGCATACCTCCGTCATGAGTTCACGCTCGACAAGCCCGTGAAGAGCGCGACGCTACATGTCGCTGATCTCGGCTTTGCCGACGTCCACATCAACGGCAATCGCATCACCGACCGCTTCGTCAGCGAATGGACCGATTACAACAAACGTGTCTACTCAAGGACCTACGACGCCTTCCCCGAGTTCCTCTCGAACGACGACGAGCTCTTCTGGGGCAACTACAACAAAGGCCGCAACGCCATCTCAATCACACTCGCCGACGGCTGGTACTCGGGCTACCTCGGCTACGGGCACGGGCGCGAGCACTACGGCAAAAGTCCGCGCGTCGCAGCCATTCTCGAACTCACTCACACCGACGGCACCACCACCACAATCACCACTGGCAAGGATTGGAAGGGAAGCACCGGCCCGATCCGGGCTGCCGATATGTTCATGGGCGAAACGATCGACAACACCATCACCACGACGTCGGGTATTCATTCACATTGGCCCGATGACGTAGCCCATCCGCACCTTGGCAAAGGCTACGACGGCGACCTCTCAAGGGTGAAATTCAATGATGTCTACTTTGGTTCTACCAATCCATACTTCGACGATTCCGACTGGCTCCCCGTCAGCGTCGGTCTTCCCGAGTCCAGACCAATCGTTGAGCCCTCACCAACCGTCCCCATCGACGCCTTCCACGAGTTCACACCCGTGAGCATCACCGAGCCCACGCCGGGTGTGTATATCGCGGACTTTGGTCAGAACTTCGCCGGCGTTGTTCGTCTCACTGTCTTCGGAAAGACTGGGCAATGCATCACCGTCCGTCACGGCGAACGCCTCAACCCCGACGGCACCCTCTACACCGACAATCTCCGCTTCGCCAAAGCCACCGACACCTTCATCTGCAGAGGCGACGAGGAAGAAACCTTCGAGCCTCGCTTCACGTTCCATGGCTTCCAGTACGCCGAGTTCACCGGCCTTCCACGCAAGCCCATGCGCAGCGACATCACCGGCATCGCCATCGGCAGTCTCACACCGCGCGTCGGCTCCTTCGATTGCAGCAGCGAACTCCTCAACCAGCTCGCAAGCAACGTCTACTGGACACAGCGCGCCAACTTCATCTCGGTCCCCACCGATTGCCCCCAGCGCGACGAACGACTCGGCTGGATGGGCGATGCGCAGGTCTACATCCGCACCGCCGGCCTCGTGTGCGACGTCCACGCCTTCATGCGCAAGTGGCTCGTCGATGTCATCGATGCAACAGACGCGAACGGCAACCCGCCCAAGTTTGCACCCGTCATCCAGGCCGACGGCGGCGGCGATGGCGGCCCCGCGTGGGCCGACGCGGCGACCATCGTCCCGTGGGCGCTCTACGAGATGTACAGCGACACCGACATCCTCGCACGCCAGTACGACAACATGAAGGGCTACGTCGACTTCCAGACCGCCCGTGCGACGGACGACCGCCTCCCGCCCGCAAACTTCCACGCCTTCGGCGACTGGCTCGACGTCCAGGATCCGACGCCCAAACAGATCATCTTCATGGCCTACTGGGCCGAGAGCACGCGCATCGTTGCCAACTCGGCCAAGATCCTCGGCAAAAGTGACGACGCCGAGAATTACGCTAAGCTCCGCGACGAGATCATCGAGGCATTCAACAGCAGCTACATCGACGGCAACGGCCGCATCGACGGTGACTCACAGACCGCATACGTTCTCGCCCTGCGCTACGGCCTCGTCTCAGGCAAACGCTACGACCAGGCCGCCCAGCGCCTCATCGAACTCATCGAAGAGCGTGACTGGCACCTCTCCACCGGTTTCATCGGCACCAAAGACCTCATGCTCGTGCTCGCGCAGATCGGCCGCAACGACGTCGCGTACAGGCTCATCATGAACACCACGTACCCCTCGTGGGGCTTCACCATCGAGCACGGCGCCACCAGTATCTGGGAACGCTGGGATGGCTGGACCCCCGACAACGGCTTCCAGAGCGTCGGCATGAACAGCTTCGCGCACTACTCATTCGGAGCCGTCTACCAGTGGATGGTCGAGAACATCGGCGGCATCCAACTCGTCGAGCCCGGCTACTCATCATTCCGCATCGCCCCTACTCCGGGCGGCGGTCTCACACACGCCACTGTCGGACTCGACACACAGCACGGACATATCGGATCACACTGGGAGATCGACAGCGGCACCATTACGATGCGCGTCGAGGTTCCCACCGGAACAACCTGCACGGTCATCATCCCAACCTCTCGTCCTGATTCGATTGTCATTGAGGGCTGGCCCCCCATTGATTCCAACGAATGGACCGTCGGCCCTGGACGCTACACGATCACCGCGTCACTGGATCACGATTCGCAATAGCCGCTCGCGGCCGCACTTCGTCGAATGATCTCGCCAACACCCCGAGATCCCACCGTCGAACCGGGCGGTTCATCGCCGATATGTACAACGCGTTCCCCGTCGTATCAAACTCCATGGAGAGGACTGCCTGCTCCACGTCCAATTCCGCGAGAATCCTGAGCGAACTGGTATCGATCGCGTAGACAGTGCCGGCACGATCCCCGACCAGCACAACATGTCCGTCTCGGTGCGGAGCCATCGCGAAGAGACTGTGCTCGCTGATCCGATCCGAGTAGCGAACTCGTCCATCCGTGACAGAGACAAACGCGATCGTTCCCTCATCGCCCGCGGCCCAAACCCCCTCGCCGTCGGACGACCACTCGATGCTGCGCACCTGCCCGAGAAAGACATGCACCAGACTGCGCAGCTCAAGTCTGTCAGCGTCGAGAATGCTCACAGTCCCGTCTCGCGCCCCAACCGCGATCCGGTTTCCTTCGGGCGACCAACGGAGCGAAGACGTCATCGCACCGCTACCAACCTCATATCGTGCCAACTCCTCGCACGTCACGGAGTTCAGAAGCACCACACGCCCATCGCGTGTACTCACGGCCAGTTCATCACCGCTCGGTGAGAACCTCGCACTTGCGACCCAGCTCCCATCGCCACGCCATCGTGAAATTTCGGAGTCATCCGAAATCGAACCGACCACGACTTCCTCAGATTCACCGACAATCGCCACGTAGCCTGCTTCTGCCGAGAGTGTGATCTTTGTAGCAGGAAAGCCGATCCACGGCCAAACATACTCTGTCTCGTCGGAAGAGAGAAACACTGCACGCCCGATGGCATCAGCAACGTACACGCCGCGTCCATCTGCTCTGATCGCGATATCAAGCCCGCGAGCCGTTGGTTCACCGAGCGATTTCTCCCACCCTTGCCCGGGTGTCGCCCACTCGCGGAGGACACCCAGTCGATCCGATGTCAGAATCCGCGAGCCGTCAACCGAGAAGCAAAGATCGCTCGCAGCTGTCGCATGTCCGGGCAAGATCGCGATCGGTTCGATCGTGTCCGTGCGCCAGATGATCGCGTTCGGACTTCCGTATTCACGGGTTGCAAAGAGCGAGCCATCAGGGCTCATGGCGCCTGTAATCCGGGCAGCAGCCCAGCGGTGGTACATCGCCTCAGCACCAGGATCACCCAGATCGAGAACATACGCGCCGGTCGTCAGAAGCACAGCCGCGTAATTTCCTCGCTGATCGAGCAACACCTGAGCCGCGTATTCACCCCACACCCCACCGCCCGGAACCAACCCGATGTGTCTGGATCGCGTCGGCTCGTCAAGGTCGGTCAGTTCGAGCACCCCGGGTTCGTTGAGCCAGGCAACACACCGACGCCCGGGATCGAGCCACACTGTCTGCCCGCCCGATATACCCTTTCCGGTCCAGATGACGTCGAACTCGGGAATCGACAGCAACTCGAGCCCGCCGCCGACCCGGGATATGCAAATCCCCCAGTCTGAAAACGCCATCCCGAGAATCTCAGGCGTGTCCGAATTGAGCGTGAGTCGACCAACGACATCACCTGTCGTGGCATCGAAAGAAACAAAGCCGTCAGACTTCCGCGAGACGACGAACCGACCACCCGGCAAAAACCATGACGTGATGAGGTCCGAGGGTAGTGACGCCCCTTCCTCAATCCCGGACGGCGTCAGCCTGGCGACTCCTCCACCAAGCCGCAACACACCGTACGTACCATCCTCAAATGCACGCAACGTGGCTTGTTGCTCTTCACCGCGCGAGATGACTCGAAGACACTCTGATCTCGATTGCATCTCCACGAAAGCCCACATCGCTTCAAGAGCCGCCCGCGAGCCCGACCAGAGTTCCGTCGCCCGATCGGTGCTGTGTCCGATTCCTGATCGAGCTGCGACCGGCCAGAGGATTTCTTCTGCACGTGCGCGTGCATCGCTCTGGATATGCGCTCGAAGCTGACGAATCGTGCTCTCGTGCAACGCCGCACTCAGACGCACATTCCCGATACCGAGCGCCACAGCGACGCCCAGCAAGCCAACCATCACCGCGAGCAACACGGACGCCAGGAGCCGATGTCGACGGACTCCCTTGCGAACGACGTACCACCGGCTGTCTCGGCGTGCTTCGATGGCCTCGCCCTGAGCCGCTCTGCGGAGATCACGCGCCAACTCACCGGCCGACTGGTATCGCCGCGATGGCTCCTTCGACATCGCCTTAGCCAAAACAGTCCAGATATCACGCTCGAGGCGAGACTCTGCTGCGCCGGGTGTCTCCGCGTTCACGATGTTTCGGATCACCGTTTCAAGCGAACCATCGACCTCGTAAGGCAACCGGCCCGTGAGGGCCTCGTACCCCATCACACCCAGCGCGTACACATCGCTCCGCACGTCTGGCCCTGCGTAGGCCTGCGAGACCTGCTCCGGGGCGGCGTAAGCAAGCGTGCCCGTAAATTCGCCCGTCAACGTCACACGATCACTGACTGTGTCACCGCCAGCGGACCTTCGGCGCGCCACACCAAAGTCGAGCACTCGCGCTCGCCCCTCCGTGTCCACGAGCACATTCGACGGCTTGAGATCACGATGGATCACACCTCGCTGATGCGCATGCTCGAGAGCGTCGGCAACCTGCGCCAATACACCGATCAGCTCGTGCGGCTCTCGGTTGTGCCGTGCCCACAACCCGAGCGACTCGCCCTCCACAAGTTCAAGTATGAGCGCATCGCGCCCATCGGTCAGACAGAGCGAATCGACCGGACGGACGATGCCCTGGTGCGAGAGCGTCCCGGCGATCTGGATCTCACGCTGAAACCGGGCACGCGCTGCTCGTGACCCGCCCGACGTGCTCGCTGCGGAATGCAGCACCTTGATGGCGACGCGTTGCCCGGTAGCCGACTGCTCGGCCTCGTACACCACGCCGTGACCACCACGCGCAATCTCGCGAATGATCGAATACCCCGCAATTGCAGGTGGTGCGTCATCGTTTCCAAGTGTTGGATCGTCACTCCCACCGAGTGTCGCGCCGAACCGACGCGCAAACCGTTCTGTCTCGACAAACGCGGCGCACGCCCGACACCGTGTCACATGCGAAACGACCCAGCTGTGCTGTGAATCCGATCCGACATCACCCGTCGCGACCAGCTCGAGCAGCTCAGGACCGGGGCAAGATTGTTCGCTGTCACCCACGGCATCAATGTACCACCGAAACCGTAGTACTTGGCTGCGAATATCAATGCCGACGGCTCACCACCCGTCGCGGAACACCCGGTCGATCTCCTCGACCATGTTCCGGAGCCGATTGGCGACGCGGTTCTTGGCGACGTACACCTGCTCGACGCTGAGCCCCGTCTGGGCCGCCGCTTCCTTTGCCGGAACGCCCCGCATCGCGGTCAGCTCAAACGCCTGGAGTGTCCTCGGATCTGACCCACCCTCGGCTTGCAACCTGGTCCAGGCTTCCTCGAAAATCCGCCGCTCCATGGCAAGCTCAAAGGCCTCGGCGACCTCGTCCTCTTCCGGTCCGTGTTCCGAAAGTACCTCAGGATCGATCTCGTGCACGCGTCGCCGACTCCGCTTTGCGTCCGTGATCCGGTGGTGCGCAATCGCCACGATCCAGCTCGAAAGCCGACCCTTGGTGCGGTCATACCGGCCGGCCTGATAGTCGCGGACCGCCTGAACGAGCGTCTCCTGGGCCGCCTCTTCCGCGTCCGGTTCGCTCAAACCGAGCCGGACCCCGGCCGCGACGACCACACCGCGGAACCTGCCGTCAAAGAGACGCCAGGCTTCGACGTCGCCGCTGTCGTTGAGTCGCGCCAGCAGCAGCGTGGTTGTCAGGAAGGCCGGCTGAACCACAAAATTTTCCTCACTCAGGATGCAAGATTCTAACACATGCGCCGCACTCTTCATACAGCCGCCAGAGCACGGGTCGGGAAGCCCGGATGACGGCAAGATTGACAAGACCGAAACACTCGTCACCAACCCCATGGAAAGAGAGGCACAAGATGCTGCGTCGCACACTCATCACCCAGGCCGCTTTGCTCTGTACACTCGCCGGTTCGGCTTCGGCCAACGTTTTCACGATCGACTGGCTCAATATGTCACCTGTCCCGAACGGACAGCAAGTCCCGAACAACTCGAACTACTTCCTCCCAGGGCTCGGCAACGTCAACGTGAGCTACAACATCTCGAGTGACTTCTTTCACGGCAGAAACGTCGAACCGCTGCTCCAAAACCAGGGATTCACGAGCGGACCGGACACCTACAACTGGACGAACCACGAACTCTTCGCCGCGACTCTCCTCACCGGCCCCGATCCGCTTGTCGCAGTCCCCTGGGACGTCACTTTCACCTTCTCGGGCACGGTCAACCCCGGCCAGATCTACGTCGGCGTCGCCGGTCTTGGTAGCACGACGAGTTCAGGCGGCGGGTCGACAATCGCGACCGTCAACCAGAACGGCACCTACCTCGGTGAGTACATCGGCCCGAACAACTGGGGACCGACCCAATTCACCGGCGGCCCGGGCACGTTCTCGATGCAGAATTCGCTCAGCGCCCCGGGCGGCGTCGACCCGCACTGGAACACCGGGCTGGCGGTCGTCCGCATCGATGACGCCGTAAGCTCGATCACCGTGCACTTCAGCCACATCCGTGGCGACGGTGCAGGCGTCAACATCGGGTATATCCCAGCCCCCTCCTCTGCCGCACTGCTGTCACTCTCTGGGCTGGTGGCATTCCGCCGCCGCCGCTGAACGCGCCCCCTCACTCAGGTCGCGCAGCAAAGCGTCCCCGGGTCACAGCACCCGGGGACGCTGTTTTTCAAAATAACACACGAGCCACGGGAAACATGGCTCGATCGCATTTGAGTGCAAGAGAGTTGAAAGTGACCCCACGGGGATTCGAACCCCGGTTTTCAGGATGAGAACCTGACGTCCTGGACCAGGCTAGACGATGGGGCCATCGCTGGTCGGAATGGTAGCCATCACCGGGCGAGGTTCAAGACCGACAGGCCGCAGGCTCAGACGAGCAGCTGCACCCGGCTCGCCGAACGCCGAGCCTGCGCGAGCGCGTGGATCAGCGCCTCGTCCGTGGTGCCCGCGATACAACGGCCCGAATCGTCGCCCACATTCCACGACGCGGTCACGCACCCAAAGCCCTCGGCCTCGTCGAGCGAGATCGTCGCGCCCAGATCCTCGCACTCGCGGTCGATCCGGCGCTTCGTCGGGTACCACCGCCCCTGCGAGTCGCGGTCACACCCCGAGGTGTCGAGCGGGAGCCACCCCGTCGAGTAGAGATCATCCACAGCGAATTCGTTGCTCATGGCTGGCTCCTTCCAGAAACAGTATCGACCGGCCCCACGGGCTCTCTCAACTCGAGCCGCGATCCAGGGTCGGCAGGGCGACCAGAACGATCAGATCATAGATCGCGTGCGCCCCAGCCGCGATACCCAGCCCACGTCCGAGAAACAGGCTTCCCAGATACACACCCGAGGCCAGATAGAAGATCAGGGCCGGGAAAACGATGTGTCCACCCACCTCGGCCCGGTGGTAGGCCGCGAAGACGAGGGCCGAGAAGCCCACCGCAAACCAATCCCCGAGCTTCTGCCGCATCCCCGAGAAATCCACCAGAACGGTGTGGACGACTGCGATCAATGCAAACCGAAAGACCAGTTCCTCGTACACCCCCGCACCGACCGCGATTGTCGCCCGCGAGCCCGCCGGCAGGCTCCCGATGCCGCCCTCACCCCCGCCGCCACCAAGCAGTCCGGTCATCGCGGCCAGAACGAGCACCGGCAGCGCCCAGACCACCGACTCGACAGCCATCACGCCAAGCCCACGCCCGTCGACGCGCCAAGCCCTCCGCCCAATCACCTGCCACGACAGCAAAACTGCGATCAACGCAACAGCGGGCAAATGCACACCGACAACACCAAAGATCTCAAAGAGTGTGCTGAGGATCCGACGGGCTTCAAGATTCGTCGCCCCGAGTTCGCGCTGCCAGACGAGCGAACCAATCTCATAGAACGCCACGAATGGCAAAAGAAAGACCAGCACCTGCAGGGGGCTGGTCGACGTCGTCCAGTAGCTTTCGAGTTCGGCTTCTTCGAGTTCATCCTCGAACTCGGGCGCCTCGGCCTTGTCACGGGCGCCCATCGCCGAAACCTCGGGTCGTCAGGAAGCGGCCTTGAACTTCGCGGTCAGGCGGCTCTTGCGACGAGCAGCCTGGCTCTTGTGGATCACGCCCTTCTGAGCGGTGCGATCGATCACCGAGCACACATTGCGAAGCGCCGACTGCGCCTCGTCCTTGTTGCCGGCCGAGAGCTTCGACTCGAACTCCTTGATCGCCTCACGCATGGTGCGCAGACGCCAGCGGTTGCGGGCGCGGTGAGCGGCGTTCTGACGAACCCTCTTGCGAGCGGAGACCGAGTGAGCCATGGAGCAATCTTCCTTCCGAGCCTGTTCAAACGACAGCCGCCCGGACCCCCACCCGGGGCCGGAAGCCGCTGAGGGCTATGTTTGGCCCCAATCCCCGCAAGATCAACTCCCCTCAACCCGAGACTTGCCGAGGCGCTGCCCCTTTCCTATTGTCACCCTCGCCACGCGGGCGTAGCTCAATTGGATAGAGCACCTGACTACGGATCAGGAGGTTAGGGGTTCGACTCCTCTCGCCCGTGCTTGAAAGGCCCCGTATCCGGGGCTTTTTTCGTGGATGGCCCGGTTGCACGTCATGCCCGACGGTATTTTGCCTGCATGAAAGTCACGAGCTCCCCCTCTTCGCCCCACATCTGCGAAGTCAGGGTGCGGTGGTCGTCGTCGATGATCCCGATCACATCCTGGTATTTCGCCAGCTGCGTCGGATCCGTGAAGCTCGGCCCGTCCGTTTTCAACGGCAAGGTCTTGCCATCGTCCTCAAGCCGTCCCTCGTACACGAACATGTACGCCATGGGTGATCCAACCCAGGATCCGACGAAACTACCCTTGTTTGGGTCGAATCCGAGCGTCATGAGGTAGTTCATTTCGTGGCCGGTGTGCATCTTGCCGCCGCCCTCGCAGATCACCCAGAGTTCACCCAGCATGCGCACCTTCTCGGTACCCATCAGCTTTGCAGCGGGCATACCTGGGGCCGGCGAGAACTCGTGCTCGTAGTGCCAATCACCAACGAGCTTTCTCAGCCAGCCATGCTCAGGACTCGGATCGGTCATCATCGCGATTTCTCCCTGGGGCCACCTGAGTCTACTTGCCGGGCAAGTCCTCAATACGATCGCTGCATCAAACAATGGGCTACCATTGAGACCCAGTCTCAACTGGACGGAGTCCATGATGCCACGATCGATTCTGGCCGCATTACTCGCACTGCTTGCACTCGTCAGTTCGGCCCTAGCCGAACCGGTCGAGTTCCGCGACGATCTCGGTCGGACGATCAAATTGGACGCCCCCGCTACGCGCATCGCGGCACTCTCGCACTACGCCGTCGACCCGCTCATCGAGATGGGCTGCCCCCCCGTCGCTCGGGGTGATGTGAAGTTCGAGCTCTCAGAAGCGGCCCAGAAAGTCCACGCGATCAGCGTGCGTCACATGGCCGGCCCGAATCTCGAGCAGCTCGCCGCACTCGACACCGACCTGATCATCGTGTCGATCGTGCACGCCGGCTTCGTGGACACCATCGAAAAAGCTGTCGGCACGCCAGTGGCCATCCTCGACCCGACCAGCTTCGACGACCTGCTCAAGGAAATCCGCCTGCTCGGCACCATCACGGACCACGCAGACGAGGCAGAAACCATCGCCAACCGTCTCGACGAGCAGGTCGCCAAACTGCTTTCCGCGTCCTCCGGCTCGACCACACGCGTGTACGCCCTGTTCGGCGCACCAGGCGCGTTCTTCGCATTCATGCCCGACACTTACTTCGGCGACGTCGTTTCGCTCGTCGGTGGCGAACTGGTGAACGCCGGCGAGGAGAGCAAGCTCTTCAGAGGTTTCTCGCCCTTCAGCGTCGAATCCGCCCTCGCCTCCGATCCGGATGTCATCGTGCTCATCTCGCACATGGCCGCCGACCAGCAGCTCGAAATGCTCGCCAATTTCCCGGGCTGGAACGCACTCCGGGCGGTCCGGGAGGGCCGCGTGGTCGTTCTGAAGGAGCACCACTATGTCTCCGCTCCCGGCTACCACCCCGCCGAGGCGATCCGGCTGCTGCAGGACGCCCTCAAGGGCGAATAACCCCAAACCCTGTCGGGATTCACTCCCCCCGACCCGCTCAACCGATTCCTTTGCAATGCCAATCCTCGATCGGCGTTCTGCCAGCGTGCACAGACGCGCTTTCTCACTCATCGAACTGCTCGTGGTGATCTCGATCATCGCGGTCCTGCTCGCCCTGCTGCTCCCGGCGCTGCCTCGCGTCATGGACGCAGGAAGGCGGACCGCGTGCGCCGCAAACCTGCGTGGGGTCGGGCAGGCCGTCGAGCTCTACAAGGGCGACTTCAAAGAAATCATGCCCACCGGCACCTACATGCCCCGCCCGTGGCTCAACTTCCTCAACGACGACGGCTCCTGGCCCACCTCGCTCAACCAAACCATCAACAACTACTTCGAGATCGAGTCACAGGCCTGGAAATGCGCAGGCGACAAGAGCGTGTACTCCGTCACCTACACCGACGATTCCGGACGCCAGCAACTCGGCATGTCCTCGTACATGTATATCTCCGCGCTCGGCGGGCAGAAAATCGAGGACTCGTTCTTCTACAAGTTCCTCAATCTCCAGCCCGTCCGCATCCCAGTCGCCCACGATTTCGACGGCAACACCTACGAAACACAGGACGGCCGACTCATCCCCGTCGATTTCTTCCACGACACCCGCAATCTCCTCTTCGGAGACGGGCACGTCGGCAAGTATGATCAGGACGGCCCGTCCCAGCCGGGGCACTAAGCCCACACGGAGCACGCGATGAGCAAGTCACTGCTTGACGGAATCGAGTTCGGCGAAAAGCGCAAAGCCGTGGACGCCGACTGGACCAAGGCACGCAAGATCGCCGTGGGCACCGTCGCCACGCTGCTCGCGATCGGCGCACTCGGAGCGGGCGGCTACTACGCGTGGCAGAACCGCCCGGTCAGCCTGCCCAAGACCGCCGACGAAGCCGTCGCGGTGATCAACTCGGGCCGCGTTGATCGCCTGAACGCCGACCGCAAACGCCAGTACTACGCCGAGGCCTCGCGTTTGATGGAAGATGTCCCGCAGGAGGAGCGTCGCGAGATGTTCCGCGACGAGGAAAGCCGCGAGGCGATGCGCCAGGTGATGATGGAGCAGATGGACAACTCCATGCGTGAAATCGCTCGCGGCAATGTGACTTTCGAACAGTGGGCTCAGCAGATGCGCGAGCGTTGGGCGAACCGACGCCCGCCCGAAGGGCAGCAGCGCGCCGAGGGTGAACGCCCCGAGGGACCGCCCGAAGGTGAGCGTCCGAGCGAGGCCGACCGTCGCGAGCAGATGGTCAGCCGCATGGAGTCTGGCTTCCAGAACGGCGACGGTCAGCGCATGGGCCTCATGATGGCCTTCCGCCAGCGCATGGGCAACGCCATGCGAGGCGGCCCCGGCGGTCGCGGCGGACCTCCCCCCGGCAACCGCAACGGCGGCAACTGAATAACGCCCCACCATCAGGTCGGTGCCATCACCCATCTCCGATGGATGACGCATCTGTGTTCAACCCTCGCTCTCACCACGCACTCAGATGCATAGTGGCACCAACAGGTAGCTCCCTATAGTCACTCACCATGGGTGACAAGACACCATCGCTCGAAATCCACGAACTCAAATTCAAATACCCAGGAAGCGCACCAGGCGCCCATTGGGTCGTCGATGTGAGCGCACTCGTGCTCATGCCGGGCGAGCAGGCACTCCTCACCGGCGCCTCCGGTCGCGGCAAAAGCACGCTCCTGCAGATCATCGCCGGGCTCATCGAGCCCAATCACGGCAACGTCCGCATCCAGGGCAAGGACATCCACGCCCTCGGCGGCGCCAAACGCGATCTCTACCGCGGCTCACAGATCGGCATGATCTTTCAGAACTTCAACCTCCTCCGCGGCTTCTCGGCGCGTGAAAACGTCCTGGCGGCGCTCATGTTCTCCGACGTGCCCCGCAAGGAGCACGACGCCCGCGCACTCGAATTGCTCCAGATTGTCGGCATCCCTACGCCCGAGCGCGACGTCGCCGAACTCTCGATCGGTCAGATGCAGCGCGTCGCGGTCGCACGCGCCGTCGCCACGAACCCGGCGCTCGTGCTCGCCGACGAACCGACCGCGAGCCTCGACCCCGAGAACGCCGGGGCCGCGATGGACCTGATCCAGTCGACCTGCCAGAAAGTCGGGGCGGCGCTCCTCTGCACGAGCCACGACCCTTCGATGGCAGACCGCTTCAACCGCCGCGAATCGCTCGACCAGCTCGTCACCGCCTAAACCCTGCCCAGCTCCGAAGGACGTTTCACATGGCCATGACCGACTGGACCATCATCCGGCGCAGCATGACGAGCCGGCTCTTCTCGACGGTGACAACCGTCATCACCGTCGCGATCGCCGTGGGCCTGATGCTGACGCTTCTCTCGATGCGCGATTCGGGCCGCCGCGCGTTCGAGCGGGGCTCGGGCAACATGCACATGCTCATCAGCAACGACTCGTCGCCCCTGGTCTCGGTGCTCAACGGCATCTTCTACGCCAACGCCCCCGCACGCGCCATCACTCCCGCCAGGTTCGCCGAAATCGCCAACAGCTTCCCCGCCGAGTACGCCATCCCCACGCAGCTGGGCGACCGCTACATGGGCCTACCCGTGCTCGCCACCACGCGCGAGTTCTTCACCAAATTCAGCCCCAACCCCGACTTCAAGCCGGGCTCGGCAGAACTCGGCTGGAAGCTCGCCGAGGGCCGCATCTTCGAGGCCCCGTTCGAGGTCGTCGTCGGCGCACGCGCCGCCCGTGAAGCCAACGTCGGCATCGGTGACCAACTCGCCCTCACCCACGGCACGGGCAAGGAGGCGCACGTCCACCGCGATTTCCTCTACAAGGTCGTCGGCATCCTTGAACCCACCGGCGCCAGCCACGACAGGGCGCTCTTCACAGACCTCACAAGCTCCTGGATCATCCACGCCTACGACCGGCGCAAGGAAACAAACCCGGACGCGGGCAAGCCGACCGAGGCCGATCTCACCGACGCGGACAAGCTCATCACAGGTATCTATGCGCGTATTGCCACTCGCCCAGATATGAATATAAGCGCCATGATTCCGGCACAGCTCGCGAAGCTGCGTGCCGACGGCAACATCACCGTCGCCTCACCGAGCACGGAGATCCAGTCGCTCTTCCGCATCGTGGGCAACATCGACCAGATCCTCATCGCAATGGCGGCCGCTGTCATGGTCGCAAGCTCAATCTCCATCATGCTCGCGCTGTACAACTCGATGGAGCAGCGCCGCCGACAGATCGCCGTCCTGCGTGTGCTGGGCTGCAGCAGGCCCCGCGTCTTCGGGCTCGTCGTGACGGAGTCCGCGATCATCGGCATGCTCGGTGGTCTTGCCGGCTTTGCCCTCGCGTTCATCGGCACGCGGGTTGTCGCAGCCGTTCTGAAGGAGAAACTCGGCCTCGTCGTCGAGCCCATCTTCGACCCGCGGATCACGTTCCTCGTGCTCGTCGCGTCGCTCGGCCTGGCGGCCCTTGCGGGCCTGATCCCCGCTGCCGTCGCCTACCGGACCTCGGTGGCCCGAAACCTTCGCCCGACCGACTGAATCCGCCGAACCTCTCGCACGTACAAACGTGTACCATACGAGAGAGCAAACCTCCCGAAAGGAGCTTCGGACGTGCGCATCTTCTGGGCCGTACTCATTGTCATCCTCGCCGGTGTTGGTGTCGTCGTCTTCACAGGCGGCGACAAAGCCACGAACACTCCCGCTGTGCAGACGGCTGCGGAGACGCAGGCCTCTCCCTCCACGACCGAATCCGATGCGACAACATCACCTGCGGAGATCGCTCGCGAAACGGCAAGTGAGCTCGTCGAAGACGCGCCGGCTCTCGATGAGTCGGACACGGTCGATGCCCCGGTTATAGAAGCAGCCGCAACCGAAATCGCTGAGGAAATCGCCGACGTGGAATCGACCGAAGCCGAGACCGTCGAAGCCGACGAACTCACCATCGTCGACCTGACCGCCGAGGACATCGCCGAAGCGACCGCAGAAGCCGAGACGACCGAAACAGACGAAGCCGCCCCGGGTTGGGACGCGCTCTCCGACAACGCAACCGAGAACACCGAAGAAGCCGCGACGGAGGAAGCCCCCGCCGTCGTCAACCTCACGATCACCGAGACCGACGAGGGCACACTCCAGATCGGTGACAAGTTCACCATCACCGGCAAGGGCACCAAGGACGAGCCCTACCTCGTCCCGTGGGATTTCCTCGTCGCCATCCGCCAGGCCTACAGCCCGCGTGAAGGTCGCAAGGACATCCCCGAGCACTTCGCCTTCTTCGACGGCAAGTACATCTCCATCGCCGGCTACCTCCAGTTCCCGCTCGCATCACCCGAGCCGACTGAGTGCCTTGTCATGCTCAACCAGTGGGACGGCTGCTGCATCGGTGTCCCGCCCACGCCCTACGACGCGATCGAGGTCGCGCTCTCCACGCCCGCGACACAGGCCCAGAAGTTCGCCGTCGAAGGCCGAATTGTCGGCAAGCTCAAGATCGACCCGTACCTCGTCGGCAACTGGCTCATCGGGCTGTATCTGCTCAACGACGCGGCCGTCGACGTCTCGGGTTCGCGCTCAGCCGAAGAGGTCTACGGCAACACACCCTCGCAATTCCTGCCGGGTCAGTGATCGAATGCCCCAAATGGTGCCACGCCCCATCTCCGATGGGTCGTGCGTACTTCCATTTCACCATTGCACTACCGATACGAGATCGGTAGTGGCACCCGTGCTCACTTGTAGAAATCAAGCTCGCTCGCACCGCCGCCCGTGAAGCTGTCCACAAACACAGGCACAGCCTTGAACGAGATCACCCCGCCCGCGAGAGCCACCAGCGCGATCCGCACTGCGAGCTTCGCTTTCCAGCTGAGCTTCCCTTTCAGCTCCGGTAGCACGAGCAGGAATGGCATGGCAGCGAGCACACCCGCGTGCCACCTCGGCATCTCGCTGTAGAAGTGCCCAACGACGATCACGCCGCTGAGCCACAGCACGAACAGCGTGCCCACGGGTGAACCGAGCGAACGCCCCCTGAGCATCAGCCCCACGAATGCCATCCCGATCAACGCCATCCCGACGCCCACAGCGATCTGCCACTGTGCGCTGGCGCCCGAGTCAAAGATCGCAGGGATCGAGCACATCGGGATCGCCGCCATCGAGAGACCTGCGGGTGTCGTGGTCGCTTTGCGATTAAGCAGGTCCATCGCGCCAAACGCCAGCACCATCCAGAACCCGAAGCCCGCGGTCCACGCGATCGACTCCACTCCAGCGTCCCACTGATGCTGGCGCGCCGAGGCGAGCTGGAGCCAGAGTACGAGCCCCACGAGCACGAACCTGCCCGCCCAGCGGAACACAGGCTGCTTCGTCGCGCGGAGCGAGAGCGCTTCGACACTGACGAGCACGAGCCCAAGTACAACAAGCAGGAACTGCCGGTGCGAGGCTGACATGCGCACCGGGTTCCACTCGGGAGGCAAGCCCTGGATCGCCCAGAGCACAAGCACGAACGCCAGCCCGAAACCCAGCGTCGGCCCGAGACGCTCGACGCGTCTTGCCAGCTTCGACTGCTCGTCCCGCCGCGTCAGATACGACGAAACCCAGAACCCGATGAATGCGCCCAGCGCACCGATCGCGCCCGGCGCCGCGATGCCCAGCAGGCCGTCGCGGAGCTGTTCCTGTGTCAAGCGGTGTCCCCTTACGAGGTGTGTCTCTGGATCGCTTACTGACGCATGCCCGTGATGGCGACGGTGATCGTGGTGGTGTCACCGAGCGCGCCGTTCTCAACGCCGTAGTTCACGCCGTAATCCGAACGGTTGATCTCAAGCACGGCTTCCCAGCCCGAGCGATGCCCGCCGCGCGGGTCAGCGCGGTCACCGATCCACTCGAGCACGGTCGTCTCCTCGCGCGTCACGCCGTGGAACGTCAGATCACCCGTCACCTTGACCTTGTTCTCCCCGGCCGACTCGAAGGACTTGCCGACAAAACGGATATCCGGGAACTCCTTGACACTGAAGAAATCCGCACCGCGGAGGTGCTTGTCGCGGCCCTCGTCATTGGAATCCACGCTCTCGGCCTTCACGACCACATCGAGCGTGCTGCCGCTCGGGTTCTCAAGATCGATCGCGTACTCGCCCGTGACCTGCTCGAACACGCCGTAGAAGTTCGTCACGCCCATGTAGCCCAGCTTGAACACGACCGACGAGTGCATGCCGTCGACCGCATAGGCATCGGCGCGGCTCGTCTCATACACGGCCTTGTCCGCGGCATTAGGGTTAGAGTTGAACCCGATCATCGCGCCGCCGAGGGCCGCCGAACCAACCGCCGCAAGAACCAGAGACTTCGTCTTCATTGGAAACTCCTGAGTGGGTGAGTCGGGGGACCCGGCCGCCGACGTAGAAACTCATCCTACGTCGAACGCGGCGCCCCCGGCGCTTATTCATTGTTTCAACAAGAAATTCTACCCGCTCAATTCTCGGGCGTCCAATGAAGTTCGTGCGAGGCTCAGCCGGTCTTAGCTCTCGTCAGCCTCGGGCTCGACCACCGCGACCTCATCCGTCGGCAGTGTGACCACGCCGGGCATTGCGGCCCCGAGATCCGCAGCCAATTCCAGCCCGTCGGCCTGCCAGGTATCCAGCAGATCCGCCAGCACGATGCTCGCCTGATCGCCCAGCGTGAGCGTGGCGAGTTCGCCCGCATCCACGGCCAGAGCACGCCTCGCCGACCACTCGGCACGGGACGTGTCGTCCATCTCGGCACACGCCAGCGCGAACCCAATCTTGGCCACCGCGTCATCCGGCGCCTTCGAGGCCGCTAACGCGAAGAAACCTTGGGCCCGGTTCGCCTCGCCCTTCTCGAGCAGCTCCCATGCCTGCGCCAAGCGATCATCGACCGCGACTGTGTCCGTGACCACCGGCGTGCGGTTGACCGGGCGATCATGGGTCGAGGCGACCGTCACCGCTGCCGGCAAGAGCTCACCAAGATCGACCTCGCACCAGCCCCGGTCAGAGTGGCGGTACCTGTCGTGACCCCGCCAGTGCCCGCGGTGGTACCGTCTCGGCGTGTAGTGCCGGTAGCCGGAGTGGTGCCACGAAGGGGTGTACCAGCCCGTGTACCCGCCCCAAGAGGTGCCGCATCCATCCCAATACGAGTACGCGGGCCGGTAGCAACCCCACGAACTCCCGATCGAGATGCCGGTCGAGAAACCGATCCCCGAGCCGCAGAATCCGAAGGATGACCCAAGCCCCACATGGAAGCCAATGTCAGCACTGGCACTCCCGGCAGATGCGAGCAGGGCGACGGCTGCGATCGAAGCGAGCTTGTTCATGACCTGATCCTCCCTGGGCAAACGATCCGTTTGTAAGTATACACAAACTTACATCGGTCCGCAAGGACTTTCTCCTGTACGCATCAGGTCTCATAAGTTTGCAGATCGCGCCAAGATCTGATAGGCTGGGATGAGTTGATCGGGTACCGCTCGGTGCCTGTAGACAATGAAGGGAGGTCCGCAATGGGCGATCTACCCCAGCATGACGTCGTCAATCTCTCGCTCGAGGCCGCGCTGTACGACTCCAAATCGGGTCGCTTCAGCCAAACCACGGCTCAGCCCAAAGAGAACGACGGGAAGAAGCAGGCTGCCAACTCTGAGCAGACCATGCAGCAGCGTCCGAATTCGTAATCCCACATCGGGCCCGCTCGGACGCCCGACACCCCGATCTGTTTCCGATATCGGCAGCGCCAGAGCGCGATCGGTCTCAGAGCAGTTCGACGATCTCGAATTGTTTGATGCCCTTGGGCGCGTCCACTCTGATCACCTCGCCGACGCGAGATTTGAGCAGCGCCTGCCCCATCGGCGAGTTGACCGAAACCTCCACGTGCTCAGCCATCGCGTTGCCCGAGAGCTCGCCGACCAGGCGATACGTGTCATCGTCACCCCGAGCCACATCCTTCAGCCGGACGATCGACCCGATGAAAACGACGTCGGCTGCCTGCTTGGATGAATCGATCACCTGGGCATGATGGAGTTTCTCTTCGAGCCTTCGGATCTCGGCCTCTTCCATCCCCTGCTGCTCGCGGGCGGCGTGGTACTCCGCGTTCTCTTTGAGATCGCCGAGCGCTCTGGCTTCGGCGATGCGCTCGGAGATGCGGAGACGGTTCTCACGCAGATCGTTGAGCCGCTTCTCGAGTTGGGCCTTCTCTTCGTGTGTGATGAGTTCCATGGCCTGGGGTCTCCGTATCCGTAGGAACGGACCCGCAAAAAGCGGGTCCGCAGCGGTCAACTTAGGCGGAATCCGGTCTCGATGCCACTCCCCCGCGTGAGGTGGACCTCCAGATCGCGACCAAGATCCACGACGACACCGCCAGACAGGCCGTCATCCAGGTCGCCCTCCAGTGTGCCGCCCCCACGACCGCGTGCCGACCCGTCCAGATCCGTTCCCGCAGCAATTCCCACGGAGCCGTAAGCGGCGACGCCATCCTGAGCAGCAGTTCCAGATCGTCCGATGTGCCCCTTCCGATCGACTGGAGGCACATCAGGATCAGCGGCCCCGCTCCCACAACCGACAAGATCGAGACCATCCACAACGACCGTTCGAGGCCGGGCCTGACGCGCATGTCCGCTTCGAGGGGCCCCTCGAACGTCCGAACGACCCGTCCCGGCCCGAGAGCCACCGCGAGCATCGCCCCGACGATGAGCGCCCACGAAACCAGAACAACCGCCGACGCCGCCACCGAGGTTACCGACCAGCCCGTGATGATCGCCTGAGGCCAGAGCACGGCCTGCAGGGGCACGAGCAGGATCACCAGATCTTTGGCCACAACCGTTGGGCCGCCCGCGATCGCGTTGACCTGCGAGAGCCTGATCATGGGCCACAGAACCGTGATCCCGATCGAGATGACCGTAATGAGTCGGCGTGCTCCCTCGCGGTACCCCTCGGCCGTCACGCGGACGGGGTCGCCCAGCGTCATGAAGACGAGCAGCGTCGAGACGAGCAGGAAGATCATCCAGAGGACCGCGAAGCCGCGCGGCTCGCCGCGACGATGAGCCCACGGATCCGGTGCGTTCTTGGGTGCGACCAGGCCAATGTGCTCGACCCAATCTCGAAGGGCACGTCGATGCCCCGCGCGATTCTTCCGCGGCTGGATGGGGCCTGGCTCGTCCACGTCAGAATCTTGGGGGCTCTAGGGCCTGTCTTCCACCAGGATTGGCCCGGAACTGACGTCGATCAGCTTGCGACCTGCATCGATTCGGCGACCGAAGTCCGGATTCTGACGCAGATAGGCGAGCTGTCGCAGCTTGCCGTCGGTGCTCACCGCGTCGGGCACAGGGTCGCTGGGCATGCGGCCCCAGATGATGCGGTTGCCCGTGTCGGTCAGGATGATGAGCCTGCGGAAGCGCGGGAACTGCGAAACGTCGATGCCGCGGATCTGGTCCGCGCCCTTGGCTCCGGGCAGACGCTCGTGAAGCAGATTAAGAAGCTCGAGCCCCGCCTGGATCGACTCGTCATCCCACCTATGCCCGGGCACGACCGCCAGCGGGTTGGCGTCCTTGGACCCGAGGATGACCGGGAACGGCGAAAGATCGGCTCGCCAACTCGCCTTCAGACGCCGGCCGTCGGTCGCGATGAGGTAGTCATGCGCACCGTCGCGCACCACCGCACCTGGCGAACGCCATCGGGCCTTGATCTCGATCACTCCCTCGTCGAGACGGTTGATCGCGTCGATGTGGCTCACCCAGCCGGTGCTCCCAAGCCAGACACCGAGCGCGTCGAGCGTGCGTGCCGAGAACGGGCCGCGATGCTCTCCCACGATCTCGTACGCATCATCGAGCAGGTCTTTCTGGACGCTCTGTGGCGGCCAGTTGACATTCTGCCCGCCCGAGACGGCCTCGGGCCAGTGGATGCGCACCGTCGGCGGCCCATCTGCGGCGATCTCAGCCGCTCGTGTGTCTGCGAAACGGATCCCGACACCCATCCCAACGGTCAGCACAATGCCGGTGAGGACAATACTGATCACATTGGCGGTGATGCGGTCGTAGACCCACTCGGTGATGCGTTCCCGAGCGGTCGGGGGCTTTCTGCGTTTGCTGGCCATATGCAACAGAGGGTCGGGTCAGGGGGCCGTTTCGCTTGAATGGAGAGCCCCGGATCGCCCTTTCAGGCCCGCCATGGCCTCTTGCACGAGGTGGACGCACAATTCGTGCATCGCCATCCCCGTCTTGAGGGCCGCCTGGGGCACGAGGGAGTGCGAGGTGAACCCGGGCATGGTGTTGATTTCGAGCAGCCAGTGACGCCCGGCCTCGTCGATGATGTAATCCGCCCGGCACAGGTGCCGCACCCCGATGGCATTGGCGAGTTTCAATGTGTCGGCCTGGATCGGGGCCGCGTCGATGCCGGCCGGCTCGACGGTGTAGACCGTGTCGTCGCGCTTGTACTTGGCTTCGTAGTCGTACACACCCTGGGCGGGCGCGATGTGGATGATCGGCAGCGCCACGAGCTTGCCGTCCTTGGAGATCAGGGGCGAAGAAACCTCGCGCCCCGCGATCATCCGCTCAACCATCGTCACCTGCCCCGGATTCTTGACGAGATCCCGCCTTGCAAACTCAACGGCCCGCTCGACGTCCCCGTGCGTCCTGCAAATCGAGAGCCCGACACTCGAACCCTCGAGCGCGGGCTTCATGACGAGGGGCGGGTCCATCGCGACGCGGTCGTTGTGGTTGAACAGGCACGCGGGAGGCGTGCGAATGCCGAGCCGCGCCGCTTCGAGCTTGGCCGCGATCTTGTCCATGCACGTGCGCGCGGCAAAGGGCCCGCACCCGACATACGGACGCCCGTCGCGTTCGAGTATGTCCTGGAGCGGACCACCCTCGCCCCAGCGCCCGTGGAGCACTGGGAAGATGACATCTCCCGCGATGTGCGCGAGCGAATCGAGGGTGTCGATGATGTGAAGCTCGGCCCGAAGGCCCGCGTCGTTGAGCGCTTTGGCGACGGCGGTGGAACTCTCGATGGAGACCTCACGCTCCATATCCGGGCCGCCACCGAGAACCGCGACGTGTGTCACGATGTGCGTCTCCAGACGACGACCTCGGTCTCGAGGTGTACATCGAAGCGGCTTTGAACGAGTTTCTGCACTTTCTCGATCAGGCAGAGGATGTCCGCCGCGGTCGAGCCGTCAGAAGTCTCGATGAAGTTGGCGTGCCGCTCGCTGACGGCGCAGGGACCGCAGGCCAGGCCCTTGCCGCCCGCGCGGTCGATGAGCAGGCCCGCGCCAACCCGTTCGTGCGCTTTGCCGATGCCTTCGAGATCGTGGCGGAGGATGGGGTTCCGGAACACGCAGCCGCAGGTCTTGGCCGCCAGCGGCTGCGTGCGGGCCTTCTGGTCCATGATCTCTTTGAGTCGGTTGCGGGCCGCGTCGGGATCACCCGGCGTGAGTTGGAGCTCGACCTCGATGATGACCAAGTCGAACAAGCCGCTCGTGCGGTAGGCGAAGGCGATGTTCTCGCGCGCGATGCGGACGATCTCGCCCTGCTTGTTCAGCGCTGCGACGGACTTCACAGCGTCGGCGATCTGGCCGTACGAGCCGCCGGCGTTCATGAACGCGGCGCCGCCGAGCGATGCGGGGATACCGATCAGTCCTTCGATGCCCGCGAGGCCCGTGCGCACGCATGCGTGGATGAGCTTGGCAAGGTCGGCCCCGCCGCCGGCGGTGACGACGCCCGTCGATTCGTTGATCTCGACGCCGCGAAACGTAGGGTGATCGAGCTTCACGACGAGTTCGGAGACGCCCGCGTCGTCGACGAGCAGGTTCGCGCCGTCGCCAAGCACGCGAAGGTCGGGCTCGGCGATCAAACAGGCCTGGAGTTCTTCGATCGTTGCGGGGCGAGCCATGCGATCGGCACGCCCGCCGACCTTGAAGTAGGTCGGGATGGGCGCGTCGCGTTCGATCTCGGGCAGTGTCGCGGCGCGGCTCATCAGGCGTGTACTCCAACGAAGGCAGGGCTCGGGGCTCGCTCCATGAAGCTGCGGGCGATGGTCCAGACCGGGCCCGCGCCCATGACGACGAGCAGGTCATTGGGCTGGGCAATGTCGTCGAGGTGCTCAATGATTGCGTCGAACGGATACAGGTGCATCGCGCGGGTGCCCCGACTGCGCAGGCGGTCGACGAGGTCGCCCGCCGAGACCTTCTGCTTCTCGGCCTCGGAATCGCGGACGAAGTAGATGTGCGGGACAATCACAACATCCGCCTGGCTGAACGCGGCTGCGAAGTCGTCGAGCAGGAACCGCGTCCGTGAATGCTGGTGCGGCTGGAAGACGCAGATGAGCCGGCCCCCGCGGTCGTGCGGGCGCTCGTGCTGACGCAGAGCGCGGAGGGTCATCTCGACCTCGGTCGGGTGGTGCCCGTAGTCGTCGTAGACACGCACCGAGCCGCCCGTCACGAGGGGGCGATCGCCGATGAGTTCGAGCCGTCGACCGATGCCTCTGAAGTTCTTGAACGCACGGACGATCGCCAGGCGATCGGCGCCGAGCGAGTCGGCGAGCGCAAAGGCCATCGCTGAGTTGAGCGCCGAGTGATCGCCCGGCATAGGGCAGGTGTACTCGGCCGCGGTCTCGCCCTTGTAGCGCAGGTGCACGCGCCGGGTCTCGGGGTCGAAGGCGATCGACCAGTCCGCGGCCGGGTTGAAGCCGATGGTCTCGATCTCGCAGTCGAGCCCGCTGGTCACGTCGCGCCGGTGCGCGTTGTCGTGCCCGATGATGAGCTTGCCGCCCATGCCGGGCTTGGTCGACGCGGGCGGGACGAACTTGGCGAACTCGTGAAAGGCTTCGACGACGGCGTCGATCGAGCCGTAAATATCAAGATGGTCCGCCTCGACCGATCCGATCGCGGCGATGCGCGGGGCGAGGTTGTGGAACGAGCGGTTGAACTCGCAGCCCTCGGCAAGCAGGAGCCCGGGCTGACCGGCGAGCGGGCCCGATGGGATCCGGCTTGCGCCCAGGCGAAAGCCCGTCGCGTTGCCCTTGGAGTCGAGCAGGTGAGGGCAGGTCGCGCCGACGATCACGCTCGGGTCGAGGCCCGCCTCGATAAGGGCCGCCGAGAGCATGGCGGTGGTCGTGCTCTTGCCGTGGGTGCCGGCGATCACGACGCCCGTCATCGTGCGCATCGTCAGACCAAGCGCCTCGGCGTAGGTGAAGACGGAGATGTCCTTGCTGGCGGCGTCGAGCACGAGCGGGTGATCGTGCTTGACCGCGGCGGAGATAATCACAGAACCCACACCCTCGGGCAGTTCGGTGATGATCTGCTCGGTCGCGACCTCCACGCCCTCGGCGATGAGCGCATCGGTCGTCTGGCTGCGCGTCGAGTCGCTGCCCTCGATCGTGACACCCAGAGCGCGGAGCAGGCGGGCCAGGCCCGACATGCCGCAGCCTCCGATACCGATCATGTAGCAGGAGCCGTTGGCGGCGGCGAGCGAGTCAAATCCGATGTTCAATGGTGTGTTCTGCACGGCAAAGGAGCGTATCGGCGAAATGCCTGTCAACTCCTGAAACCAGCGGGTTTGCGCGCAAACGACAGGTTGTGCATACCATGCTCGCAATGGATCACCCCACGCTCCCGTACAAGCTGGCCACGCTCTGCGATATACGAGACGCCAGCGGCCGCATCCTGCTGCTCCACCGACTCCGCGAGCCCAACAAGGGTTTGTGCTCACCGATCGGAGGCAAGCTCGAGATGCCATCGGGCGAATCGCCCGCCCAGTGCGCCAAGCGTGAGATCATGGAAGAAGCGGGCCTGGACATCCCGATCTCGCGGCTGCACCTGATGGGCCTGATCTCGGAGCAGGCGTTCGAGGGCAAGGGGCACTGGCTCCTGTTCTACTACCGGGTGCTCGGGGCTGTGGAACTCGAGGCCCACGACATGCCCGAGGGGCGGCTCGAGTGGCACGCTCCGGATGAACTGGACACGCTCCCACTGCCCGAAACGGACCGGAAGATCATCTGGCCCCTGGTCAGGCGGCACGAAGCGACCGGGCCGGGGGGCCGGCCGGGCTTCTTTGCGGTGCATGTCGACTGCCGAGGTCCGGAGATGACCTGGACGGTCGAGGAGCAGTTTGACCCCCTTCCGGCCCAGCGGGCGGATCTGACGGGGCTTGTGTGAACGAACAGGGCCTCCAAACCCGTATACTTGAGTGTGATGCCGATCGCTCAACGGAATGAGCCGGGACTGCTGCGCCAGGGAGGGTGGACGCTTCGGCGACTGCTCGTCCTGCTGCTGTCGTTTTTCCCGCTCTATTTGTCGGCCCAGCCGACCTCGTCACCCACCCAGCCGGTTACGGTGCCCGCCTCGCGGCAAGCTGACCGCGTGGCGATCATCCCTATCCACGAGCCGATCGACAAGGTGACGGCATTCAGCGTGAAACGCAGGATGGATCTTGCGATCCAGGGCGGCGCGCAGGCGATCGTCTTCGACATCAACACACCCGGTGGCGAGGTGCCCTCTGTGCTGGAGATCTGCTCGGCGATCAAGGCGTCGAGCGTGCCCAACACCGTGGCGTGGATTCACCCGCAGGCGTACAGCGGCGGCGCGATCATCGCGCTCTCGTGTCGGGAGATCGTCGTCGCCGACGGCGCGATGATGGGCGATGCGCTGCCCATCATGATCGGGCCGGGCGGCGTGGATGTTGCCACGCAGGGCGAGCTCCGCAAGAAGCAGGTGCCGCCGGTGCTCGCGGAAGTCGTCGACTCGGCGCGCGTGCGCGGCTGGGACGAGTTCATCGTGCAGGCGGTGGTGATCGACCGTGTCGAGCTCTGGTGGGTCGAGGAAGTGAAGGCCGACGGATCACCCGGCAAGCGCATGGCGATCAACGAGCCCGAGTTCCGGATGCTCTTTCCGGGGCAGGAGCCCCCGAGGGGCTCGCCCGGGATCATCGCCGCCAGCAGCGAGGGGCTGTCGGGCATGACCCGGCAGTCGCAGAGCCAGCCCGACCGGCCACTGGTGCCCGAGAACGAGAAGTCGTTCCGCCCCGCGACTCCGGCGCTCGAGGATCTGTCGCCGAGTCTTTCGGGTGAATCGAGCGCGGCCTCGGTGCAGGATCTTGACATGCTGACGTCGGCCTCGGGCCGGCCCGTGCTGACACCGGCCGACGCTGGGAAGTGGCGCGTGGTGCGCTACCTGACCAACGGCAGCGGGCCGATCGTCATGTCAAAGCAGGACATGCTCGACTACGGCTTCGCGTCGCGGAACATCAACACAGACGCGGATCTTCAGGCGTACTTCGGCGCGCGGGAGCTGGTGCGGATCCAGCCGACGTGGTCGGAGCGGATCGTCAAGACCCTCTCGAACATGTGGGTGCGGATGCTGCTGATCGCGGTGTTTCTGCTCGCGCTCTTCATCGAGATGGTGAGCCCCGGGCTCATTGTGCCAAGCGCGGTCGCGGGTGTGGCGCTCTTGCTCGTGATGGCGCCGGCGTGGATGCTCGGGCTTGCGGGCTGGTGGGAGGCAATCGCAATCCTGACAGGCATCATGCTCATCCTGATGGAGATCTTCGTGATCCCCGGGTTCGGCGTCGCGGGCGTGTCGGGTCTGGTGCTGCTATTCGGCGGACTCGTGATGTCATTCGTGGGCGCTTCGGGCGGCGTATTCCCCAGCACACCCGTCGGGCAGGCCGATCTGACCCGCGCGGCCGTGACGGTGCTTCTCGCGATGAGCGCCGCGGGCGGGGGGATCTTCTTCGTGACCAAATACTTCGGCTCGCTGCCGGTACTGGGTCGGCTGATCCTCGACGGCTCGCGCGAGACGGGTGACGAAGAGCTCAGCCTCGCCGAGGCGATGGGCGAATCGGACGACCTGCGTGTGCTGGTGGGCAAAGAGGGCGTGGCCCACTCCCCGCTCCGCCCATCGGGGCGGGTGGAAATCGAGGGGGCGCTCTACGACGCCAAGTCGTCGCTCGGGTATGTTGCTTCGGGCTCGGCTGTGCGCGTCGTCGGCACCGAGGGCTGGTCGATCGTCGTCGAAGAGGCCGGGGGAAGCGCCTGATGGATCCGATGCTTATCTGGGGGCTGGGGCTGCTGGCACTCTCGGTTCTGCTCCTTGTGATCGACATCTTTGTGCCATCGGGCGGCATGCTCGCGATCACTGCGGGCGTGGTTGCGATCTCAGGGATCGTGTGCCTGTTCATGATGAAAGAGCAGGGCACGCTCTGGGGTTCGGCTGGCATCCTCATGATGCTGATCGTCTTCCCGAGCATGTTCGCACTCTGGGTCAAGGTCATCCCACATACGCGCTTCGGGCAGCGGATGATGGGCGTGCTGCCCGAGGAAGAAGTCTCGCAGCGCGAGCAGCTCGAACGCGAAGCCCTCGAAGCGCTCGAAGCGCTCGTCGGCCGCATCGGCGTCGCCAAGTCGGCGCTCCGACCCGTCGGGACGATCGAGATCGATGAAGAACGCTACGAGGCGCTCGCGGAGGGCCTGGCGATCGAGCCGGGGCAGAAAGTCCGGGTCTCGGCGATCGTGAACGCGCAGATCAAGGTGCGGCCTGTATCCTGAGCCGCTCTCTCTGGCGCGTATACTTCCCCGGTAGACGACCCCACTCTTCGAGCAAGGAACCCAGCACCATGCGCACGGCACAGGCTACGACTGCTCTGGCTCTGACTCTGACCCCGGCGGGCCAGGCACTCGCACAATCGAGTGGCGGCGGTGGATTCCGGCCATGGATGATCGTGGTCGGCGTGATCGCGATTCTCGTCTTCCTGATCCTGATGTTTGTCGTCGGGAGCTACATCAGGCTCTACATCCAGGCCTTCACGTCGAACGCCAGGGTGACGATTCTGGACCTCGTGGGTATGCGGCTGCGGAATGTCGATCCCAAAATCATCGTTCTGAACCGCATCCGTGCGGTGAAGGCTGGCCTTGGCATTACGACAGCTCAGCTCGAAGAGCACCTGCTCTCGGGTGGGCGCATCAAGAACGTCGTCAGCGCGCTCATCGCGGCGAAGAAGGCGCGAATCGATCTCGACTGGAACACGGCCTGCTCGATCGACCTTGCCGGACGTGACATCTTCGACGCCGTGAACACGAGCGTGAACCCGAAGGTGATCGACTGCCCGAACCCGG
>JACKGZ010000002.1 GCA_020639255.1 Phycisphaera sp. | reverse complement strand
TCTACCCTCATAGCTGATCGAGCAGACGAATCCAAATCACCGATGCCGAGATCGAGTGCCATATTTTCTACTAGTGTACTGCTCTGATACGTCACTCCCAACGACCCGGGCGCTGCGTAGATATTTGAACGTTGCCAAGCTGAACCCTCGCCACTACCCGCAGGACCGTTGACAGCCGACATCACAGTATTGTCAAACAAACCGAGATCGACGAACGATGCAGACATCTCCTGAAACGCCGACCCATCGCTGATCTGCGATTGCGTGAAGAGATCTCGCTGAGCACTCACATCGAAGACTGTTTGTGCGCCAGAAAGTCCTGCCGGCGAAAGAAGCGTGGACGCAATCATCAGGTACCTTCGTGCCATAACTCCAGCCCCTTATCTTCGACGTTCTCCATGGCCTCGACAGCCTGAAATACGTATCGGGACAACGGAACACACTGCACGAAAATCACTACAGAGGCGGGTGCTCGTCGAGCGGGCGGCTTGACGACGCGGCGATCTGCTCGGGGGCCAGGAGCTCGTTCTCGGAGTGCGCCACAACGGCCGCGACCATGCAGTCGCCCGTCACGTTCACGCTCGTTCGGCACATGTCGAGGATGCGGTCCACGCCCAGGATCACCGCGATGCCCTCGAGCGGCAGGCCGACCGATTCGAGCACGATGACGAGCATGACGATACCCACGCCCGGCACGGCGGCCGTCCCGATCGAGGCGAGCGTCGCGGTCAGCACGATCGTGAGTTGATCCACGATCGAGAGCGGCATATTGAACATCTGCGCGATGAACACCGCCGCCACGCCCTGATAGAGCGCGGTCCCGTCCATGTTGATCGTCGCGCCGACGGGGATCACGAAGCTGGTGACGTCTTCAGAAACACCGAGGCGCTTCTCGACGCACTCCATCGTGACGGGCATGGTCGCGCCCGAGCTCGATGAGCTGAACGCGAGCAGCTGCGCCGGGCTGATCGCCTTGAAGAACCGTCCGTAGCCGACGGGCGTGAAAACCTTGAGCAGGAGCGGATAGACGAGGAACATCATGACCGCCAGCCCGCCGACGACGGTCAGGCAATAGAGCAGGAGCGATTGGAGCACATCGATGCCGAGGTCCGCTATCTGTGTGACAATCAACGAGAACACCGCGATCGGCGCGATCTTCAGGATGACCTCGACGATCTTGATGACGACGCTCGTCATGCCCTCGAAGAACTGGATGAGCGGTGTGGCCTGCTCCTTGGGAAGCAGCGTGATCGCGAATCCGACGAGCAGACCCACGACGACGACCTGGAGTGTCTTGCCCTGGGCCATCGACTCGAACGGATTTTCAGGGAAGAGCTCCAGAACGATCTTCCAGGGCGATTTGGCTCGCTCCGTCTCAGCGCTCTTGACCTTGACATCCGCAGCGGCTTGCGACTGCGACGCAAGCTGGATGCGTTTCTCCTCGGGGAATGACTTGCCCGGTTTGGCAAGATTGGCCGCCAGAAGACCGATGGTGATCGCGAGCGCCGTGGTGCAGAGGTAGATCCCGATTGTTTTGCCGCCGATGCGACCGAGCTTGCGGGTGTCGTTGAGGCTCGCCACGCCTGCGACGAGGCTGAAGAGGACGATGGGCACCGCGATGAACTTGAGCCCGCGCATGAAGAGTTGGCCGACAAACTCGTTGGCCTGTCTGGCGTGAGCGGCGATGCGCGCGGTGAGGTCGGCGTACTCGTTCGGGTTGCCGGGCTTGAGAGAGTCGGTCGCGGCCTTACCACCCTTGATGAGCACCTCCGGGCTGTTGACGCCCATGGCGGCCCATGTATCGCGTGTCCAGGACGTGTTAATGATGACGCCCGCGATGATGCCGAGCGCGAGCCCGATCAGGATCCGCCAGTGAAGTGCGATCTTCGACCCCGGTAACGCCATCGGTGAGTCTCCTGTTCATTGTCCGTACGCCTGGAATCCGGCGCTCAGAGGCGAGAGCCTAGCATCCGCCCGTGCAGAACGAAAGCCAGCCAGGCAAAGCGAGCAGCAGACGTTTCGCGGCTTACAAAGTCCGCCGGCGACAGAAATCACGCGCGGGCAACGACGAAGCCGTCACAAGCACCCAATCGACCAAACGCCAACGCACGCGGTCCATCCGCGAAGTGCTCGGCGCCTTCTGGAAGCTCAGCCGCGGTCACCACACTCGGCTCGGCATGGCGCTTGCGACACTGAGCATCTCGACGCTCATCGGCATGGTGCTGCCCGTCTCGACGAAGCTCGTGATGGACTACGTCTGGGCCGACGAACCAGGCCCCGAGAAGCTGGCAGCGAGACTGCACGGCATCATGGACATCCCGCGTCACACCGACGGCTCGCCCGATCGGATGGCCATGCTCTGGCTCATCGGCGTCAGCATGATCTCGCTCACCATGGTGAGCGTCATCATCGCGATGTGGGGACGCTGGCAGGCGACACGGATCACGAAGCGCCTGCAGGTGTCGTTCCGCAGGGCACTCTTCGATCACGCGGTGCGCTTGCCGCTGGAGCGCGTGCAGGCGCTCAAGTCGGGCGGCATCGCCTCGATCCTGCGCGAAGACGCGGGCGGCGTGGGCGAGCTCGTCTTCAGCCTCATCTACAACCCGTGGCGGGCCATCACACAGGTCGGTGTCACGCTCGTCATCCTGGCGATGGTCGACTGGAAGCTACTCGTCGGGTCGCTGCTCATGATCCCGGCGATTTGGATCACGCATCGCACCTGGATCGGGCGCATCCGCCCGATCTACCGCGACATCCGCGTCAGCCGGACCAACATCGACAGCCACTCAACGGAAGTCTTCGGCGGCATGCGCATCGTGCGCGGCTTTTCCCGATGGCGCGGCGAGGGCCAGCGGTTCGTCGGCGCCAACCACTTCATGATCCGCAAGGAGATCATGGCCTGGTGGTGGTCGCGCGGCATCGAGGTCGCCTGGGCCCTGCTCATCCCTGTCGCCTCGACAGGCGTGCTCGTCTACGGCGGATCGCAGGTCATCAGGGGCAACCTCACGCCGGGCGACGTCATCATGTTCGTGACGTACGTCGTCATGCTGCTCGGACCGCTCGAAGCGCTCGCCTCGAGCGCCACCACCGTGCAGAACAACCTCTCCGCGCTCGACAAGACCCTCGACCTGCTCGACGAGCCGATGGAGTTCGAGGGCAAGCGCGAGGGCTCGCACGTCACGCGTGAGACCGCCCGCGGCGAGATCGCGATCGAGCACCTCTCGTTCGCGTATCCCAAGTCCCCCACCGACAAGTCGGAGGGCGAGCCCGTGCGTGTGATCCAAGATCTCAGCCTGACGATCCAGCCCGGGCAGACGCTCGCGCTCGTAGGCCCCTCCGGCGCGGGCAAGACCACGCTCTGCAACCTCGTCGCGCGTTTCTATGACCCGACCGAGGGCACGATCCGTCTCGACGGGACCAATCTCCGCGACATCGACGTCGACAGCTACCGCAGGCTGCTGGGCATCGTCGAGCAAGACGTCTTCCTGTTCGACGGCACCATCGCCGAGAACATCGCCTACGCCAAGCGCGACGCGCCGATGGAGGCCATCGAGCACGCCGCAAAGCTGGCCAACGCGCACGAGTTCATCGTCGAGACCGAGAAGGGCTACAACACACTCATCGGCGAGCGCGGCGTGCGCCTCTCGGGCGGGCAGAAGCAGCGCCTGGCGATCGCGCGGGCGATCCTGGCTGACCCGGTGCTGCTGATTCTGGATGAAGCCACGAGCAACCTCGACTCGCGTTCCGAGGCGCTCATCCAGCGCTCGCTGGCGGACCTCATGCAGGGACGGACGAGCATCGTGATCGCGCACCGCCTGAGCACAATCAGACACGCGGATGTCATCGCGGTGCTGGAGAAGGGCCGGCTCATCGAGCTCGGAACGCACGACGAGCTACTCGCCGAGGGCGGGCTCTACGCGGCGTATCTCAAGATGCAGCTCGACCCCGACGCGGCTCATACCGTCGATCTCTTGGATTGATGAGATGCGGCCAATGAAATACCCCTCGCGGAAGCGAGGGGTCGTCGAATAGGGCAATAGGGACTTGAACCCCAACTAACAGAATCAGAATCTGTCGTGCTACCAATTACACCATTGCCCCGGCAATGCCCGTGATTGTTGGCCGCCGGGGGACGCCGGACAAGATGCCGAATCAGGCCGCGTGGGCGCGATTCAGGATCGCCACGGCCTTCATGACATCGCGGCAGACGGGCAGCATCCGGTCGAGCTGGGTGATTTTGAACATCTGTTCGAGCGTGGCAGCCGCGTTCACGACGACGAGGCGGCCCTCGATGATCTGGAGTCGGTTGTTCAGGAAGACCAGCATGCCCAGCGACGTCGAGTCCATGAACTCGATGTTCTCAAGGTCGACGATGACGTTGCTGACCTCGCCGTTGGAGTCGACCTCGGCGAGGATGGTCTCGACGAGATCCGCCGAGTCCATGCCGATGAGTCGTGCCTGGAGCGCGGTGGCGACGAGGATGCCGTCGACGACGTCGAAGTTGGCCATCTCCGGCCGGACCTTGGGCATATCGGGCATGCTCGGATACGCGCTGCGGTCATTGGGCGCCGTGCGCGGGCGCTGCTGGTCGTGGCTTTGCCCCCGCCACTTGCCCAGAAGCTTATCGAACATGGTCGGATTCCTTGTGGATCAGTCGTCCTGACCGGGAGCACCCCGGTCGGACCAACGGCTGGTCGATGCGTCGTTCTGGTTGCGGAGCGGCTTGGCGCGGCCGAACGGACTCGGCGCACGGTTCGCGGCCGGGCGAGCAGGCCCAACCGCCGGCGGCGGCGGCGTGCTTGCGCGGCTAGTGGCTTCTTCGGACCGTGCCGGCTCGCTCGCCGGGTGCGGATCGGTGTCGCCGTGCAGGCGCTTCTCCCGTGCCTGATCGATGGATCGGTCGAGGCGACCGAGAATCGATCGGACCTGGTCGATGGTGTGTTGAGAAGTGCTCATTGCAGCGGGCTCCTGGTCAATCTGGCCTATCGGCCCGCTTTGTGCGGGGCTTTCCGCTGCGGAACGAGCGGTTTGGGTCGGCGCTTGAAACCGTGACGCCTGTGCGGTCTGGGTAGGTCCGTTTGGCGTACTCGACGTCGCGATGCCCTAGACTGTCGCCGTGGAACAGCCCCATCCTCACACGCCGAATCCCGCCGCTTTCAGCGGGTCCGACCCGAGCCTGACGCAGTACAGGCCCCCGGTCGGGGAGCTCCGCGAGCTGTTCTGGCAGAACGTCATCCGCGAGATGCTGACCTCGCTCTCGATGCTCAGCATGAAACTCGAGGCCCGGCAGCAGGCCGAGAAAATCGCCACCGGCTCGGTGATCATCGACACACCCGATGGCACCATCACTCAGGGCGGCCCCCAGCAGGACGGCGAGGAAGAGGAAGAAGAAGCCTCCGAGGCCGAGCTCTTTGACGGGCGACTCGCGGTCATCACCACGCTCGGCAACCGGATCCCGATCGCCGACGTCCACCCGCTCTTTGCCTGTGGTGTCACACACAACTCCGACGAACGATCCCTCGCCACGGCCGTGGAGTGCACGGTCTTCCAGATCCGCACCCCCCCGGGCGAGGTGTTCACGCTGCCGCTCTCCGAGATCCGGGGCTTCCACTCGCTCTCGCCCGAGCTCGTAGAGAAGCTCCAGCGGCAGGCCGAGGCCCAGCTCAACCATCTCACCGGCGGCCCGGACGAGGAGAACCAGCAGCCCTTCGGGTTCGCGGCGTTCACCTCGCTCTCGAAGGCCAGCCGTGGGCCGAACGAAGAAGAAATCGACCGTTCATAAACCGAAAATCAGTCTTGACTCGACTTAATATGTTTGTATTGTGTTCGGAATGGACACGGAAGACTTCGCTTACCGCGACGCGCTCCGCGGCGGGCCAGCGCACCGACGCGGCGCGGGGCTCAACCCCGGCAACAGGTTCGAGGACATCAGGCTCCACGTGCTGGGCGAGGAGCTCGACCGCCAGTGGGTCGAGCGCGAGGTCGAGGGCGGCGGGCTCGACCGGGTCGAACGCAGGGTCTACCGCGACAAGACCCAGACCATCATCAACCGCGTCGCGCCGACCTCGGACGTGCCCTTCGACTGGACGCTGAACCCCTACCGAGGGTGCGAGCACGGGTGCATCTACTGCTTTGCGCGCCCCTACCACGAGTACCTCGGGTTTAGCTGCGGCCTCGACTTCGAGACGCGCCTCGTCGCCAAGCCCGACGCGCCCGAGCTTTTGCGCAAGGAGCTGGCCTCGCTCAAGTGGAAGCCCGAGCCGATCGTGATGTCGGCGATCACGGACATCTACCAGCCCATCGAGCACAAGCTCCGGATTGCGCGGCAGTGTCTTGAGGTGCTCGCTGAGTGCAACCAGCCCGTCTCGACGATGACCAAGAGCGCGCTCGTGCTGCGCGACACCGATCTCTGGCAGAAGCTGGCCGCCCACAACGCGGGCAGGGTGACGGTGACACTCGTGACGCTCGACGCGGAGCTGGCGCAGAAGCTCGAGCCCCGCGCGACGATCCCGAGCGGCAGGCTCCGGATCATCCGCGAACTGACGCAGGCGGGTGTGCCGGTGACGGTAAACGTCGCGCCGATCATCCCGGGCCTGACGGACACAGAGCTGCCGGCAATCCTGGAGGCTGTTGCCAAGGCGGGGGCGAGGCGCGCCGCGTGGGTGCTGCTGCGCTTGCCCTACCAGGTCAAGGACCTGTTCCTCGAATGGCTCGAACGCAACGTTCACCCGGCGCGGGCGCGGAAGGTCGAGTCGCTCATCCGCCAATCCCGCGGCGGGAAGCTCTACAACGCCACCACAAACCGCGGACGGGGGGATGGCGCGCATGTGAAACAGATCGCCCAGACGTTCGACATCTTTACACGCAAATACGGACTCAACCGTGATGTCAGGCCCTTAACCGGCAAGCACTTCCGACGCCCCGAGCTTGGCGGGCAGATGGGATTGTTCTAACAACAAAAGTGGCTGTCTCACCATCCCAAAGGAGCTAATGCAGATTTTAAACTTTCCTACGCTCGTATCTAACGCATGCGTTCACATCGCCCAGTATCGCATCATTTCGACACAAACACCTCTCTCAATAATTGCATAAAGTACTTGTACCAAATCAACAGATGCCGACCCGCCGATCTCTCTAATAACCCAATCTGCAACACTTGTTGTGACCAGATCGACAAAATTGTCACAGGCCGGTTTCTTCGAGATCACCACCTCTGATATTTGATCCATTGTTCCTATTGCGTACCTACCAATTCTGTCCTGTAGGTCGCTTTCAACGACTTGTTGTATCTCACGTACAACTTTCTCTGGCGCACCTGCTGCAACTACCGACATCGCAGCAAAACAGCCTGCAACAGTCACGGTTTGTTTCCAAGCAACTTGCTCAATCGGATAGTCGTGAATCAAGCATGCATCGAGCACTGTCAGATACGACATATCCGCAAGTATGCCAGCTTTAGAAACAAGCGATTGCGATCTCTGAATCAGATCGTCCCGCCTTGCCTTATCCATAGCAAATTTACCTAACACAATAAAAACACACGACGCCCCAGCTGATCTAGAATACATCAATCTGCGTCTTGAGTCGCCAGGCCGAAAAGTCGGATTCCCGGGAAGGTTGCGCGTCGGAGGGTGGTTGAACGCCAGGGCCGCGGGGCTCATAGAGTCTGTACGCCCATACCGGGCTGGAGAACACGATGCGAACACTGGTGGCGATCCCTGTTTACAACGAGCAGAAGTACGTCGCCAGCGTGCTCGAGAAGGTTCGACAGCACGCCGAGCACATCCTCGTGATCGACGACGGTTCCAAGGACGCCACGCCCCAGCTGCTCGCCAACTTCCCGGTCGAGGTGATCCGTCACTCGACGAACCGGGGCTACGGGCACTCGCTCATGGACGCCTTCCGGTGGGCCGCGGTCGACGGGTTCGACTGGGTCATCACAATGGACTGCGACGAGCAGCACGAGCCGGCGTCGATCCCCGCATTCCTCGAGGCAGCAAGCGAGGGACGCGCGGACGTGATCAGCGGCTCGCGGTACCTCATCCCCGTCGAACTCCAGGAGGCGATCGGATCACCCCCGCCCGAGCGGCGCGGCGTGAACGAGATCATCACCGATGAACTCAACAGCAGACTCGGGCTCACGCTCACCGATTCCTTCTGCGGCTTCAAGGCGTACCGCGTCGCGGCGCTGGCGGGCCTGACGCTCGACGAGCAGGGCTACGCCTTCCCGATGCAGTTCTGGGTGCAGGCGGTCGCGGCGGGACTGCGGATCGAAGAGATCCCGGTGAAGCTGATCTACAACGATCTGCAGCGGAGCTTCGGCGGGCCGCTGGATGACCGTGATGTGAGGCTTGCGCACTACAGGCGCGTGCTGCACTGCGAACTCAAGCGATGTCAGCGTCGTCTGCCAAGCTCGGCGATGCAGGACGTCACGGCGGACTGCGGCTCTTGACCACCCACGCCCGGACGAGCCCGAGCACCCCGAGTGCCATCGAGCTTGGGCTCGATCCCGAGCCGACGTCGTGGGCAAATCTCGTCACGCACAACACATCCGAGCGGGCGACGCGTTTCCGCGAGCAGCTCGGACTCCCGATCGACAAGCCAATCATCATGACCGGGCACCAGGCGCAGCTCTGGCACCCGGGGATCCTGGCCAAGCTCTTTGCGGCGCAGTCGGTGGCGAGCCAAGTCGGCGGCGTGGTCGTCTGGCTCATCGTCGACATGGACACGAACGAGGCGCTCTCGCTCCGCGTGCCCGTGCGCCACGCGGGCGGGGCGATGACGGATGAGCTCTTCGATTTCACGCCCATGGACAAGCGCGCGGTCCGCCGAGCGACGGGTGCGACGCCCGCGGCCCAGCCCGCGCCGATCCGGTTCGGCCCGGAGATCAAGCCCGCGACGCCCGAGATCGCCGAGCGCCTCGAGCGACTGCACCGCGCGATCGCGGCACACGCCGATGAGTCATCAATCGCGATGCAGGTGACACGCGCCATCTTCGACGTGCTCGCGCCCGTGAGCCAATCACCCACGATCGTCGCGCCGACGAAATTCGCCGAGACGGATCTGTACCAGGAGGTGCTCGCGCTCGCAGCGGACGACCCCGGGCACTTTGCGGGCACGTTCAACGACGCGGTGACGAACGTGCCAGACTCGGGCGTGGCGCCGGTCTCGCTCGGCAATGAAGAACTCCCGATGTGGCGTCTCGATGATCGCGGACGGCGCGAACGCGCCAGGGCGAGCGACGCCAAGCGGGGCGAGGCGCTGCTCCCCGGCGGGCTGCTCATGACGGGGCTCATGCGGCTGGCCGGGTGCGACCTCTTCATTCATGGCACGGGCGGACGCTCGTACGAACCGGTCAACGACCGCTGGCTGCCCCACCTCATCGATGCGCCGCTTGCACCGTTTGCGGCCGCGACGGCGACGCTCACGCTCGACTTCGACGATCACCAACCCGCGACGCAACAGGACGCCGACCACGCGGCGTGGCTTGCGCATCACGCCCGGCACGACCCGTCGCTCGTCGGCGAGGACGAGGACGAACGCAAGAAACGCGAACTGGCGGCGCAAATCGAGTCGCTCCCGAGGCACAGCAGAGAGCGCCGGGCCCTCTACGAACAGATCCTGGCGATCCTCGAACGCACGCGAACAGAGCACGCCGAGGAGATCAGACGGTATCGCAACGACGCTGAGCGGACGAAGATGCTCGCGATGGAGCACCGCCTGCGCACGGACCGGACGTGGTCGGTTGCCCTGCACAGCCCCGATCGGCTCGCCAAGCTGCGCGAGGCGATCGCGGCACGGTTTGCGGAGTAGGCTTGGTGTATGCGAGTGATGTGTTCATTCATTCTGACTGGCCTGTGTGCCGCGCTGATCGCGTGCACCGATGACGCCGGAAAGACAACCACAAGCGAAACGCAAGGTGACGGGCTTCGCATCGTTTCGCTCAGCCCAGCGGGGTCGAAGATCCTGATCGATCTCGGGCTCGAAGAGGCGATCGTCGGGCGTCACAACTACGACCAGGCGGTGAACGCCGACGTACCGCCGGTGGGCGAGCAGGGCTCGATCGATTACGAGAAGCTGCTGACGATCGCGCCGACGCACGTGATCCTACAGACCGACTCGCAGAGCATGCCGGCGCGGCTCACGCAGATCGCGGGCGAGACGGGGTTCGAGATCGTCAACCTGACACGCACATTGACGCTGGACGACGTGCAGCGCGCGACGCGGCAGCTCGAAGACCGTTTCGCGCCGAACGCTGGGCTTGCGGATCGGCTGATCGCTGCGATTGAACCTCGCACACTGGACCGCTCATCGTGGGGCACGGTCCTGATTGCCATGCATACATCCCCCACTGTCGACGTGCTCGGGCCCGGCTCAGCGCACCAGGAATCGATCGAGAGACTGGGCTACACACCAGCGGTGACCGAGGGCAAGCCCTTTATGCCGATGGACGCCGAGGACGTGCTGGCGATGGATCCGGGCGTGATCGTGCTGGTGATGCCCCGCGCACGGGACGCCAAGCCGGCGCCGATGGACTGGACACCTTCGCCCGAGGATCTGGGTTCGCTCGACGGGCTCGGGCTGCGTGCGGTGGAATCGGGGCGCGTGGTGCTGATCGACGATCCGCTGGCGCTTCTACCCAGCACGGCTTTCATCGGGGTGAGCGCCGAACTCGAGCGCAGGCTCGGGGCGCTCGGGCCGCTAGGATCGCAGCACGATGACACAGGCACACGCACAACAGAGGCTGGACCCGGTTGAGATGCTCGGCGAGCGCTTCGCGGCTGCGATCGCGGACGCGTTTGCGGGCAAGCTGGAGGGCGGCGCGGTCGATCCGCTCATCACGCCCAGCAAGAACCCCCAGCACGGCGACTACCAGAGCAACGCCGCGATGCCGCTCGCCAAGACGCTCGGGATGCCGCCGCGCGAGGTTGCCAAGGCGATCGTCGAGAAGCTGGACCTCGGCGACCTTGCGACGCCGATGGACGAGAGCTCGATCGCCGGGCCCGGGTTCATCAACGTCCGCCTGAAGCCCGAGACGCTCGCAGAACTCGTCGGCGAGCTCGATCGACCGGGCCTGGGTGTGAAGGCCGAGGAGCAGCAGACGATCGTCGTCGACGTCTGCGGCGTGAACCTCGCCAAGCAGATGCACGTCGGGCACCTGCGCTCGACCGTGATCGGCGACGCGATGTGCCGAACGCTCGAGAAGCTCGGGCACACCGTCATCCGCCAGAACCACGTAGGCGACTGGGGCCTGCCGATCGCGATGGTAGTCGCCAAGCTCCAGAGCGAAGCCAAGGCCGGGCGGATTGATCTGGGCAAAGTCACTCTCGACGATCTCGATCGTCTCTACAAGGTCGCCAAGCAGGAGAGCAGCGCCGACACCAAGGGGCTGAAAGCCGTCGAGCGATTCCAGCTTGGGCCCAAGGCGCAAGCGGAACTCGAAGCGCAGGTCGCCGGGGCGAACGAGGCGCTCGAGCACGCGAAGCAGACGCTCGTGAAGCTGCAATCGGGCGATGCCGAGATCGTCGCGCTCTGGCAGAAGCTGTACGACGTGACAATGGGTGCGTGCCTGGAAACGTGCAAGCGCCTGCAGGCGAACATCACCGCGAAGGACTCGGCGGGTGAATCGAGTTTCCGCGATCAGCTCGGCGAGATCGTGCAGATCCTGCTCGACAAGAAGCTCGCAGAGGAAGACGGGGGCGCGCTCGTCGTCCGCAACGAGGGGCTCGAGCCCACGCTCGTGCGCAAGAGCGACGGCGGGTACCTCTACGCAACCACCGACCTGGCTGCGGTGCGTAAGCGCGTAAAGCAGCTCGGCGCCGACCGCGTGATCTACTGCGTCGACGCGCGCCAGGCCCTGCATTTCAAGCAGGTCTTTGCCACAGCCAAGAAGGCCGGCTTTGCGCACAAGATCGGCGCGAACGAGGACTCGACGCTTGAGCACGCGCCCTTCGGCATGGTTCTTGGCGAAGACGGCAGGCCCTTCAAGACGCGCTCGGGCGAGAACGTGAAGCTGAGCGACCTTATCGACGAGGCGGAGCAGCGGGCTGCGGTGATCTCAACCGAGAAGAACCCCGACCTTGCGGGTGATGAACGCCAGAAGATCGCGCACACCGTCGCGGTCGCGGCGCTCAAGTACGCCGACCTGTCGAGCGACCGGATCAAGGACTACGTCTTCGACTGGGACCGCATGCTCGCCTTCGAGGGCAACACGGGCCCGTACCTGCTCTACACATATGTCCGCATCCGCAGCATCTTCCGCAAGGCCGAGGAGCAGGGCATCGTGGCGGGCTACGAGTCCGCGGCGCTCGCGATCAACGAGCCCGAGGAAAAGCAACTGGCACTCGTGCTCCTGCGCTACCCGGCAACGGTCGCGAGTGTCGCACGCACGCTCGAGCCCCACCGCATGTGCGGATACCTGTACGAACTCGCCGGCACCTTCAGCCGATTCTTCGAGCACTGCCCGGTGCTCAAGGCCGAGACCGACGTGTCACGGCTGAGCCGGTTGCGGCTGTGCGACCTGACGGCCCGTGTGCTCGCCGACGGGCTCGATTGCCTGGGCATTCAGACGCTCGAGCGGATGTAAGGGAAGGCATTAGGGACAAGGCATGAGGCACAAGGGAAATGCCAAAGGCATATCCCATGAGCATTTCCCCCGTCGTTCCGAGTGCCTAGTGCCTAGTGCCTCAAAAAAGAACGGACCGGCTCTTTCGAGCCGGTCCGTTGAGATTGCGTTTCAGATCAGGTTCAGATTAGAAGTCAACCTGAGCAAGACCCTGGACCGAGACCGAGCTGCCGTTGTCGTCGACGAGGCCGGCGTTGGTGTTCATGCCAACGAGGCCGCCCGAGTCCACGGGGTCATCGAGGAAGACGGTGACCTGGCCGGTGAGGCGAACCGCCTGGGTACCCGCGAACGGGAAGTGGTTCACACCGACAGCGAGCGTGCTGAACGGATCGGGCTCGCCGGCGTAGCTGTCATCGGGGATCAGGATGTCGAACGAGCCGAAGACTTCGGTGTTGTCCTGAACGAAGTAGCCGCCCTGGAGAACGATACCGGTATCCAGGAAGGTATCGTCGAGGCTCGCGACGTCGGTGCTGCGGAGATGGAACGCACCGTAGAAGTTCCAGCCGTTGCCGTTGTCCATCAGGAAGTCAACGCCGAACTGGATGAGCTGGGTGTCGTCCTGGGTCGGGGTCTCGGCGTTCTGCTGCACGTGGAAGTAGCCGCCGAGGATCATGGCGTTCTCGCCGCCGGGGAGCATACGGGTGGTGTTGAAGTAGGGGTCAACCTGGCCCTCGAAAGCCATATCACCGCGGACGGTGATGCCGTAGTCACCGTCGTTGGCGGCGGTGTACGGGGTGTTGGCCGTGCGAGCGCCGTCGTTGAACGAGCCGGTGACGCGGTACGAGTTGCCCTCGTCGGTGAAGCTGAAGGCGGCACCCTGGATCTGACCGGCACCGAAGTACCAGTCCGTGGGGGTGGTGGAGATGGTCTGGCGAACGTTGTTCTCGACCATCGACTCACGGGTGACGGGGGCGGTGAACTGACCGACAAAGCCGCTGGAGCCGTTGCCGAAGTCCTGAGCCAGGAAGCCCTGGCGGAGGAAGAAGTCACCCATCTCATTGATCTGAAGCTCGATCTTGTAGGTGGTGTCCGGGCTGACGACCGAGCCGTCGAAGATCAGACGGGTATCGGGAGTCTGGAAGCCGGTTTCGAAATCATCCTCAGCGCCGCCGTTGTCGTCGAGGAAGCTGACGGTGAACGTGGTCTGGTGCCAGCCGCTGAAGTTCAGGGTCGAGGTGCCGTCGGCCGAGGTCAGGCCGAACTGCGAACCGCCGACAGCCGAGGCGCCCAGGAGGCTGGTGCGCTGCTGAGCATCGGCCATGACCTCTGCGGCGTACTCGCGGGTTTGGTCGAGGCTCTGGGCGCTCACAACACCGGTTGTCAGCGCGGTACCTGCCAAAATCATCAGACGAATCTTCGGACTCATGTCGTGCCACTCCTTGCTACGTCGCGCAACGTGTCGCGATTGCTCGTGCAGGCCTTTGCCTCACGATGCGGGCTAGTCGCGGCGCTCACGCGGCGTCGCATAAGTCTCTCATACCCGCACGCAGGTTCACAAAACTACTTCCTGCATGATCTGACTCTACCAGCGGATAGGCGGGGTCTCTGGCTTGAATATTGAGACCTGAATCCACCAACCGGTCGTCCCTCAGATCCTCTGAATGGCTCCGACATCATGCAAGCAACGGACCACACGGCCCGGTGCTCCCCCCCACGCGCAGCGCCTCATGCCCTGCCGAGGAGCGGCAAGAGCTTCCTGCTCCCGCCGGTACAAAACACCCGCCCAATACCCCGTGCGGTCCGTGCACGGGAGACGGGTTCCGAGACGATTCCACCGCCCCGGTACAGTGAACACTAGGCATCGGATGTCCACCCGACGACACGCCACGAATTGAGTTTCAAGTCGCAGAATGCCATATTTTTTTGGACGGTCGGTCATTAAGTTAGCAAATACAATCATGTCAAGCGTTTGTGAAGATCCCGATGCCATGCGGGTTCTGGCTTGGAGAAGCCGACTCGGCTCCCTAACCTTGCACCGGCTTGGCCTTGATGACGTCTGGCAGAGTTTTTGCACCAGGAATTCCCCGGAATCGGTGAGTCTGCAGAGGGTTGGCAGATGCAAGAGATCCGAAACATCCTGGTGGTCGAAGACGAGCTCGATCTCGCCGAGCTGCTCAGGTACAACCTGAATGTCTCCGGTCACAAGGCAGAGGTGGTCCATTCGGGTGCAGCCGCGATCGAATCGGTCGCGGCGAAGAAACCAGACCTGATCATCCTCGACATCATGCTGCCGGAGATGGACGGCATCGAGGTCGCGACCAAGCTCAAACGCAGCGCCGAGACCTCTACCATCCCCATCATCATGCTGACAGCCAAGTCAGCCGACGAGGACCAGATCCGAGGACTCGATGCCGGCGCGGACGACTATGTCACAAAGCCGTTCTCAATAAAGGTCTTGCTCGCCCGTGTCGACGCGGTGCTCCGCCGAGCTTCCAAGGAAGCCGGCGCATCCTCGATCGTCGAACTCGGCCCGGTGCGGATTGACCTCGATCGCCATGAGGCAAGCTGCGTAGGCGAGGGCATCAAGCTCACCCTGACCGAGTTTCGGCTGCTTGCGGCGCTCATGCAGGCACCAGGTCGCGTGCTCTCGAGGCGGGGCCTCATCTCGAACGCGATCGGGCCGGGGATCACCGTCACCGAGCGAACCATCGACGTGCATGTTGCCGCGATCCGCAAGAAGCTCGGCGATTACGGGTCGATGATCCAGACCGTCCGTGGTGTCGGCTACCGCATCAACGAGCCGGACGCCTGATCCGGGCTTACCCTCGACTCGGCCCTAACCTTCAAGATCAACCCAACCGCCTGATCCGCACGTACACGGACACCCCATGGCACGCATCGGAAAGTATGAACTCTGGCAGCTCTGCGGCTACGCGTCGCTGGCGTCGCTCATCTGGGCGAGCCTTGCGATCGGGCTGCGGTGGCACAGCTGGGTCGTGGGGCTGGGCTGGGGCGTCACGATCGCACTCGCGGGTGTCACACTGCTTGGGTTTCTGGTCACTCAGCCAAACCCGTTCCCGACCGAGCCCGAGATGGCCCTTGAGCCGAGCCCAAAGCCCGAGCCTGAGAATGAGAACGGGCAGTTCGAGCGGCTCGACCTGCTGATCGAGGCCGTGGGAGATCCCGTGATCGCGATCGGACCCGACGGGCTCGTGGTGCACGCAAACATGCGTGCGTCACGGATCCTAGGTCTGGCCCGTCCACTCACCGGGCGGTATGTCGAGGAAGTGGTCACCAAAGCCGAACTGCTCGACCGCATCTCGCGCGGGCGGCGGGGCGAGCAGTGGCGCGGCTCGATCCGGTTGCCGAGCGCCGGCGGCGTGAAGGTGTGCGACGTCTCGATCGTGCCGTTGTCGGACGAACGCCCGGCGAGCGTGGTGGCCACGCTGCGGGACATCACCGAGCTCGACGGCGCGCTCAAGCTCAAGACCGATTTCGTCGCCAACGCTTCACACGAGCTTCGCACGCCCATCGCGGCGATCAAGGGTGCCGCCGAGACGCTCAGCATCGCCCAGGGCGACGAGGCCATGCGCAACAAACTCGTGGGCATGATCGAGAATCATGTGCTGCGCCTCGAAGAGATGATCAGCGACCTGCTCGATCTCTCCAAGCTCGAGTCCGAGGCAATGCGACTCGAACTCAAACCTGTCTCACTCGGAACGCTCGTCGAGGAAATGGCCGAGCTCCTCGACGATCTGTGCGCGAAACGCAAGGTCTCGCTCGCGTTCGAGATCGACTCGGCCTGCGAGACAATCCGCACCGACCGCAGGCTCCTGGTATTGATCGCGAAGAATCTGATCGAAAACGCGGCCAAGTTCACGGCTGAGGGCACGGCCGTCCGTGTCGAAGCTCGTCCCGGGGAGAGGCCCGGCTCCTGCGTCATCCGCGTGAGCGACCACGGGCCCGGCATCCCGCTGGCGCAGCAGCAGCGGATTTTCGAGCGGTTCTACCAGGTCGACCCGGCACGCTCAGGAGCCCAACGCGGCACGGGGCTCGGGCTGGCGATCGTGAAGCACGCCGCTCGCCTGCTTGACGGCACCGTCGAAGTCGAATCGGTCTGGCAGCAGGGCACGACGATGATCGTCACACTCCCGGCGCACACGATCTGAACGCTCTCAACCCTGAGCCTCATTCGAACGGAGCACTGCCTTTCCCCGCGAGCGCCTCGAGGTGATGCCTCACCTCACCCACCACCGCGCGCTGGAAAGGCTCGGAACTGTCGAGCAACGAGCCGGTGTCGATGGAGATCTTGATGGGTTGGCCTTCGGGCGAGGGCCAGCTCTCGAGCGTCTCGAACTCAAGCCAGAACTGGTCATCGAGCACCGAGAGCATGTCCAGACGGATCCGCGAGCCCTTCTCGCCCGACCCGATCTCCGTGCGCCCGACGACGGCGGTCTCGGTCCGCTTCACGGTCCGGCTCATCGCGGCGTCGATGTCGTCCCAATCCGCAACGACCGTTGTCGGCAGCTCTCCCTCGAACCTTCTCGCATTCGGAAGACCGGCGCATGCGACCAGAAAGATGGTACTGGCAGTCAAAAGACCCCCCCAAACAGGTCTCATCCGAGAAATCGACGAGGAATTGGCGGATCCGACCAACGCGGGCCGAATCCGTGTACGATTTTGGAATCGCTGGCAGCGGTTCCCCGCACCTCGGAGGGCGGGCCGGAGTTGACTGTTGGAGATCACGGTTCGCATTCCTGTGGCTGGTGACTGGGTCCGCTTCGCGGGACCGGCTGACTCTAATCTGAAACTCGTCCGCGAGGCGGTCGGCGTCACGATCGCGGCTCGCGACGGGGTGGTCCAGCTCGCCGGGCAGGAAGAGCCTGTGTGCATCGCCAAGGCGGTGATCGACCGAATGGTTGAGCTGGCGGCACGCGGTCACCAGTGTCAGCCCGGCGAGGTGCAGGACCTGATCGCGGACGAAACCGAAGACCAGGCCGTGCAGATCGCAACGATGGACGAGCCCGAGTTGCGTCCGGTGTCTTGGGAAGGCGACCTTGAGGTTTACTCGGCCGGTCGGCGCATCCGACCCCGAACGAACAACCAGCTTCAGTACGTCGAGGCGATCCGTCACAACGATCTCGTCTTCGGCTCGGGGCCGGCGGGCACGGGCAAGACATACCTGGCGGTGGCGTGCGCGGTGCACATGCTCAAGGCCGACCGTGTGCGCAAGATCATGCTGGTGCGCCCGGCGGTCGAGGCCGGCGAGAAGCTGGGCTTCCTGCCGGGCGATCTGGAAGCGAAGGTGCACCCGTACCTTCGACCGCTGCTCGACGCGCTGCACGACATGCTCGAATTCAACACGATCCGGCGGTTCATGGAGACGGACGTCTTGGAGATCGCGCCGCTGGCGTATATGCGCGGAAGAACGCTGAATCACTCCGTGATCATCCTCGACGAGGCGCAGAACACCACGGCCGCCCAGATGAAGATGTTCCTGACACGGCTTGGCCACGGCTCCAAGATGATCGTGACAGGCGACACGTCGCAGATCGATCTCTCGAACCCGGCGCACAGCGGGCTGATCGACGCGGCGAGGCGGTTCAAGGATGTGCCGGGGTCGGCGTTCATCCGGCTCCAGAATTCCGATGTGGTTCGGCACCCGCTCGTTCAGCGGATCATCGAGGCGTACCAGGTCGACGGGCCCCACCACTAACAAACGAGAACGATGGCGAAGGACACGACCAAATCGACCGGGCGCGGCGGCCGGGCCAAGCGGAAACTCGCGGTGAAGCGTGAGACGCTGACCGTCACATCGCTTCTGCGCCGAGCATCGAGCACGCCGGAGCTTGGCTGGGGCGCGTTGATCGTCGTCGCGTTTACGGTCTTCAGCGCGTGGATGGTGTGGTGGGCCGGGACCGAGCCGATGGTCGCGGCGGGCGATACCGCGCGTCGCACGGTGCTGACGCGCGTGCCGGTGCAGCTGCTCGACGAAGACGCGACGACCCGCGCGCGTGAGCAGGCGAGGCTGCGCGAGCCACGGGTCTACACACCCGATGAGCCGTTGATCGCCGAGGTGCTGACCTCACTGGAGAGCCTGCCGACGATCATCGCGCCGACAGAGAACGTCGAGCAAGTTGACAACGACATCCGCCGAACGTTTGCGATCGGGACGGAGGCGTACGCGGAGCTCAAGAAGCGCGCCGATGCCAACGGCGTGCCTACGGATGCGTGGCGATCGCGGATGGAATCGCTCCGCCGACAGCTTGAGAGGCGCCCGATCCTTGACGCTGAGACCTACCGGCGTGAACGCGAATCACTCGGCGACAACATCCAGCTCGCGTTTCCGAGCGCTCGTCGGAGCGTGCTCTCCGTCGGCGTTGTCAACGGCAACGACCCCGCCATGCTCAAGCAGGCCGGCCGGGATATGGCGACACAGGCGGGAATCGCGCAGGCACTGATCCAGGTCGTCGAGGCGCGCATCGGGGCGCTGCAGAATCCGACGTTCCGCTTTGATCAGCAGGCGACGAGCGAGCTTCAGGAATCTGCTGCGGCCCGCGTCACGGCTGTGGTGAACGATCATCCCGCCGGTGCGGTGGTTTTGCGCGCGGGCGAGAAAGTGACTGCGACCCAGCTCGAACTGTTCCGCAAGGAAGCCCAGACCTACGCGCAGGTCGGCCCGCTCGCTGCGATCCTCGTCAACAAGGGCGCGCAGGTCCTCGGGTGTCTGGCGATCGCGCTCGGGGCCGCGGGGTACGCGGCGCTCTACTGCCCCCGCATCCGCCGCAACCCGCAGCGCATGCTCGGCGTCGCGGCGATCTTGCTCGGTGCGCAAGCTGTGACGGTGTTCGGCACTGCTGCCGCCCCCGAGCTTCGGGGTGTGACAGTACTCGCGCCCACGATCTTCGCGACCGTGATCCTCCTGATCGCCTACGACCCTCGCGTCGCGCTGGCGCTGGGCACGCTTATGTCGGTCCTCGTCTGCCACTCGATCAACGAACCGGTCGCCACGCTCGCGGCGCTCCTGGCGGGCATCGGTGTCGCAGCCTGGCAACTCTATGAGATCCGTGACCGACGCACGCTCATCCGCGCGGGATTCACGATCGGCAGCACACTGGCTGCGGCAACCGCGGTCGCCAGCACGGTCGGGAGGCCCGGAGCCAACACCATCGCGCCCGAGCGCGTGCTGCAGGAATCGCTGACCGCCGGCGCGGGCGGCGTGCTCGTGATGGGCATCACGCTCTTCATCCTGCCCACGATCGAGCGGCTCTTCCAGATCACCACGGGCATGACGCTTATCGAGCTGCGTGACCCGAAACAGCGGCTCTTGCGCGAGCTCCAGCAGCGCGCGCCCGGCACGTACAACCATTCTTTGAATGTTGCGTCGATCGCCGAGACCGCGGCCGACGCGATCGGGGCCGACGCGCTGCTCACCTACGTCGGCGCGCTCTACCACGACGTGGGCAAGATGAACAAGCCCGAGTACTTCGTCGAAAACCAGACGGGCGGCCCGAGCAAGCACGACAAGCTCAGCCCCGCGATGAGCCTGCTTGTCATCGTCGGGCATGTGAAAGACGGCCTCGAAATGGCGCGAGAGTTCGGCCTGCCCCGCAAGCTGCACGCGTTCATCGAGGGCCATCACGGCACGACGCTGGTCGAGTACTTCTACGACCGAGCCAAGAAGCAGGCCAAGAGCAAGGCCGAGGACTCGGGCGAGACGCGCGCCGAGCTGCCCGAGGAGATCGAGTACCGATACCCGGGCCCCAAGCCGAAGACGAAAGAGGTCGCCATCCTGATGATCGCCGATGCGATCGAGAGCGCGACGCGTTCGATGAGCGAGCCCACGCCGAGCCGGATCGAGTCGCTCGTGCACACGATCGCCAAGAAGCGCCTCGAGGACGGCCAGTTCGACGAGTGCGGCCTGACCCTGAAAGACCTTCACACGATTGAGGAATCGGTCGCCAAGAGCGTGACCGCCATCTACCACGGCCGGATCAGCTATCCGGGCAGCGGGACGGGCACCTCGGGGCGATAACACGCGCGGATTTGCACGGCTTGGAATACCCGAGCCGACTCGTGATATAGTCGTGTGAGATGGTCGGTCGCTTCATGCTTATCTGGCTGGTTTTGTTGCACGCTCTGGTGCACCCGGGTCTGCCCGCCAGCGGTGCCCAGACGATCGGCGCGAGCATCGCCCAGGCCGATTGCGCTCCGAAGCAACACTGCGTGACCGACAGGGGCTGCTGCTGCGAAGCCGAGCCGATCGACGACATCCCCGCTCCCGAGCCGATCCAAATGCCCACACGGGGCACGGATCTGATGGCAATCCCAAGCCCAAGCATCCCCGCGTTCGTGGCTGAGCCTGAACTGGCGGATGACCGGATTTCTCCTGTCCGGCTGATTGAGCCCGAGGCGCACACGCGCCGGCTCTCGCGGCTGTGTGTCTGGCGAACGTAGAGACGGATGCTGCGCGATCACTGCGCGCCATTCGCTTTGACGTTCGACATGTACAGCACACAACCAACGGAGAGTATCAATGAAATCTGCATTTGCACTCGCTGCGCTGCTTGGCGCAGTTCTGACCGGCTGCGCTTCGCAGACCGGCACACTCGCTCACGACCCCGCCACCCATTCGCACGAATCGCAGGCGGCCAGTGCCGTGCCCGATCGGATGGACGAACGACTCGCCATCGGCCGAAACGAGGCTCGCGTCGATGGGCTGAGCTGCCCGCTCTGTGCCGAGAGTCTCAACGCCGTCGTCAAACGGGTCGACGGCGTCCGATCGGTCTGGCTCGATCTCGATCGCGGCGTGGTCCTCATGGACATCGAGAACCCCGCGCCCACGCGCGGACAAGTCGCCAAGGCCATCGATGACGCTGGTTTTACGTTTATTTCATTCCTTGAGAGCGCGGGAGGCTGAGCGATGAATACTCGACTCCGCGCGCTGAGAACCTGCGCGATCGGTGTGGTTGTCGCGCTCTGCGGTGCGCAACAGACCTCGGCGCAGCAGCCGACCAACTCGCCATCAGCGACCCTGCCCGGGCCCGGGCTGCTCACCTATCGACCGATGCTGCGGTACGACAGGTTCTCCGACGCCCCGGGCGGCACGGACGGCGACGCCGATCGCCTCCGGTTCATGCACCACTTCATGTACGGCATCGCGCCCGAGTGGGCCGCGTTCGCCGAGGTCTCCATCGTCGACCGCGACATCGAATCACCCGGAGGCGATGCGAGCGACACCGGGCTGGGCGACACGCGGCTCGGCGTGAGCCATCGCTTCTATCGGCACGACTTCGGGCCGATCGAAACGTTCAGGGCTGCGGCTCAGTTCTCGCTCCGGATGCCCACCGGCAGCAGTGAATTTACCAACGACACCGTCAACCCGTCGATCGGGATAAGCACGACGACAATCCTCGGACGCCACGGCATCGGTGCGTCGGCCTCATACGAACTCACAACAGGCGCCAACGACAATCCGACGGACCCGGGCGATGGGCTCGCAGATCATCTGATGATCGCCGGCTCGCACCTGTACCGGATCTGGCCCGAGAGCTACGCCGAGGGCGGGAACGTTGCGGTGTTCTCGCAGGTCGAGCTCTTGGGACACTTCGAGACCAACGGCGACGCCAGCCTCGATACCGGGCTTGGGTTCCTGGTTGAGGCTCCGAGGTGGGCGGCTGAGATCTCGCTGATCCTGCCCATCGCCGAAGACCTCAAGGAACGCCCGGAGAGCGAGTTCGGGCTGGCGGTCGGGGTTCGTTTCCTGTTCTGAGTCCGGGAGTTCTCGGGCCGGTGTGTCGATAATGCCTCTGGGCGCGAACCGCCGGACACGCCGGCGGGTCTCACCCCGGGAAAGACGCTTGAACGACCAGGCGAGGCCCCATCTCGGTGCGCCCGATTCGGGCGATGACGGATCCCTCAGCGACGAGCGGATCCTGGCGCGATTTGTATCGGGTGACGACGAGGCCCTGGGCGTACTGGCCCGGCGGTACGAGGGCCTGCTCCTCGGGCTATGCACGGGCATGCTCGGTGACCGGGCGCTGGCGATGGAAGCGGTGCAGGAGACGTGGCTCAGGGTGATCAGGCACAGCAGGACGTACGACGGCAGAGCGAGTGTGAAAACGTGGATCTACCAGATCGCCATGAACCGTTGCCGAGATCTTGGTCGCTCACGCACTGCGAGCAAGAACCGCGAGCGTGTGCACCACGATCGTTTGCAGGACGCGAAGAAGGCGTACGTGATCCCGGCGGCCTCGGCGATCGATCCGAAGCTGGAGGCCGCGGTCGGGGCGCTCGAGGAGCACCAGCGCGAGACGGTGATCCTGTGCTATCACCGCGGCCTGACGCATCGTCAGGCTGCCGAGGTGTTGGGCGTTCCGATGGGCACGATCAAGAGTCGGCTGAACAAGGCCCTGGAGAAGCTGCGTGAGAGCTTGGGCGCCCAGAGCGCGGTGCCCGGCCGGGGTGTCGAGGCATGAGCGACCGAACGATGGAACAGATCGAACAAGGGCTGCGCGCGATGAGTGAGCCCCGAAACACATCCGGGCCCGAGCACGCCGACGGATCCACGGAGCTCTGGAAGCGGGCGCTGGAGATCTCGCGCGCCGAGGAGCGTGCCGGGCTCGTGCATCCGGCCGTGGACCGTGAGACAACGCCGCGCGGTCGCCGGCTGCTCATCGCACTGAATGCCGTGGGCGTGGCCGCGATGGTCGTGCTCGCGGTGGGCGTGTGGACGGTCGTGCGGACCAAACCTGTTACAGACACTCCGGAGATGGCCTCGAACGAGGTTGCCCGCGCACCAGTCGAAGACCAACAATTTGAGAATTCTTTCTTCGGCGACAAAGCTGTGTCGGATGATTCGGTCGAAGCACAGTTCACTGAAGACGCGTTGGCAATGGCCAAGGAGCGACGCGACGCTGCTCCCTCCTACACCCCAACCCCATATGGTGGCAGGCAGCAGGAACCCGTTCCCGAGCTCACCGCCGACCGCTTGATCGCCGATGCCGGCGAATCGCTCGATTCTGAGTTCACCCGACTCGTCGAGCCGAGCAGCGCGGCTCGCAGCCGTGCTGCGCAGCCGACGACAGAGCTGGAAAAGCCTACGGACACGCCGCGTGAACTCGCGGCGGCTCGTGACGAGGTCGACATGGACGTGGCGTTTGCCGACCCGACGGCCGGGGTTGACGCGTCGCACCCGGGCTTGATGCAGATGCGGATGGCCCCGGAGGAGGGTCTCGAGTTCGAGGCCGGTGATGCCTCTCTGATGGCGTTCGATCCGTACCTTGTCAACGCGAACATCGTGATCGAGGTGAGCGACATCGACGCGGCCATAAACGCGCTCGCCGATCTGCCAAGGGCGGACCTCGACGAATTCAGCGTAATCGTGCCCGACGAATCGAAAGACGAAGCAGAGCCGATCGATGCGTTCGTGCTGAATATGGCGCCGGCGCGGCTCGAACAGACGCTGGGTGAGATCCGCGGCCTGGGCCGGGTCGTTGAGGAACGTCGCGAGCTCGACACACCAGCTCGGCGCGCCGGCTCGGCGATCGACTGGGCCCTGGTGAACACATCTTCGAATTTCCAGGCGCTCGAGTCCGTGATCGAGGCTCAGGGACTCACAGAGCACGAGCGTGCGCACCGCCATCTCCCCGCCAACGACGCCGAGCAGCTTGAGGCCGTCCGCTCGGCCTTCACCGAGATCGCTCGAAGGCTGGACGTGACCCGCAGGTCGATGAACCTCTCGCAGATCAATGTGATCATTCGGCAGGCGCCGGAGCCGAGTGCCATCGAGGAATAGCACGGCATTGAACCCGCCCATGGCCCTCGCGGCGAACAGTTTCAACGCATTCCAACGATCTACACATCGACAAGCCGGCTCACGAACACCGGCTCGCTCTCGACGATGCGGTGCACCGGGCAGCGCCCAGCGATCTCGTGCAGGCGCTGACGCTGCTCGCCCGACAGATCACCGGTGAGTTCGATTTCGACGTCAAAGACGTGGCGCTTGGGGCCGCCCTCTTCGAGGGCGCGCTGATCGTGCCGAACGCGCACGGTGACCGACTCGAGCGGCCAGCCCTTGCGCCTCGCATACATCTGCACGGTGATCGTCTTGCACCCGGCCAGCGCCGCTTCGAGCAGCTCGTGGGGCGTGGCGCCCTTGCCCAGGCCCCCCTCCGAAGGGTGCGCATCGGTCAGGAACTGGTGCTGCACCTCGCCCTTGACGGTCACGATGGACGTGTACGAGTCGGCGTTGGTCGTCGCGATGGTCGAGCGGTCGTTCATGGTCGGCATGGCCAACCTTACGCGGGCGCTCACTATTCCAGCTCGAAGTACCGGCTCACGTCGCGGGCGATATCGTCGGAGCGCGTCAGCTCAACCACCCGCAGCAGGCGGAGCAGATCCCGCTTGCGCTTCTCGGCGATCTCGTCGTCGTCTACTTCGCCCGGCTGAAGCTCGCGCAGGAGCCGATACCGGGGCTCGGCGTCGGTGACACTCGTCTGCTCGACCACGCCCAGCTCGTCGAGCCGGATCAGCGCGTGATCGACCACGCCCGACTGCCCCATCTTGCCCAGAATCACCAGACGCAATTCGTCGGCGTCGAAGTCCGCGTGATCGGAGGCGTGCATCGTGCGGACGATCTCTTCCATGAGCGCCCGGTTCGGGTTCTTCCACTCGACAAACTGTTGCTGGATCGCGAGATCGTCCTGCGAGTAGAGCATCCGGCAGACGCTGGGCAGACCGTCACGCCCGGCGCGCCCGACCTCCTGGTGGTAGCTCTCGATGCTCCCCGGGATCTGCGCGTGCACAATGAAGCGGATGTCGGGCTTGTCGACGCCCATGCCGAACGCGTTGGTCGCCAGGAGCAGGAGGTTGTCCTCGGGCCTGGCATTCGTGAATTCGTTGTAGATGTACTTCTTATTCTGGGGCGAGAGCTTGCCGTGGTAGATGCGAACTGTGCGCCCTGGGATCGCACGCCGCAATTCACTCGCCATGCGGTCGAGATCTTTGATAAGCGCAAAGTACACGATACCCGTGCCGGGGTACTCACTTGCCGTTTCAACGATCCGCTGGATCTTCGCCCGGTCGTCCCAGGCTTCCTCGGCTTCGAGCTTCAGGTTCGGGCGATCGACGGGCAGGGCCGACAGCGGCATCGAGCTTTCATCGAAACCAAGCACTCGTCGCACGTCTTCACGCACCTCGCGCGTTGCGGTGGCGGTGAGGGCGACCGTCACGGGATCACCCAGCTGCCTGCGAAACTCGCCGACGCGCTGGTAGGCCGGGCGCAGGTCGTGCCCCCACCGCGTGACGCAGTGGCACTCGTCGACGGCCAGCAGGTTCACGCCGCCCGGCACTGTTTCCAACGCCTGCACAAACTCGGGCTTGTCCATGCGTTCGGGCGTGGCGTAGACGATCTCGTACTTGCCCTCGGCGAGCTTGGCGTAGCGCTCCTCGCGCTTCTTCTTCGAGAGCGTGGAGTTGATGTACGTCGCCTTGATGCCGCGCTTGCGGAGCGAGCTGACCTGATCTTCCATCAGTGCGATGAGCGGGCTGAAGACGAGCGTGACGCCCGGCGCCTCGCCTCGCTCTCTGGCTTCGTCGGCGAGCGCGAGCGCGGGGAGCTGGTAGCAGAGGCTCTTGCCCGAGCCCGTGGGCCAGACGACGAGCATCGATGTCCCCGCGATGAGGCTCTCGACCACGGGCGTCTGCTCGGGTCTGAGGCTCGAAAGCCCGAACCGGCGGGCGAGGATGCCTTGGTAGCGGGTGTGCGAGGAATGTTGGGATCGACTCTTGGTGGACACAAGAGGAGGCTAGGTCGCCCGCCGGTGGGGCGCCCGTTGATCGTCAGCCGAGCAATCGGATCAGCTGATTGGGATCGAATCTCGCCCCCGCCGAGGAGATGCGCAGCGACGCGGTCTCCAGGATGTCCAGCCGCGCGAGCGCAGCCGTCGCCTTCGCGTAATCGGTGTCGCGGATCGAGGATTCCGCGGCTGTCAGACTCTCGATCGCGATGCCGAGCCCGGCACGCCTGGGCTCGATGGCGTGCATCTCGAACGCGCCGACCTCGCCCTGGGCGAAGATCGCCTCCTGGCGCGCCGCGCGGATGATCTCGAGCGATCGGCTTGTGTCGCTGTTCTCGATCGAGAACCTGCCGCCCGATGCGACGTCGGCGAGCGTGTAGGTCTCTCCGTCGATCTCGGTCGAGCCGAGGTCTGTGACGGCGGCGCTCGGGAGATTCACGCTGCCGCCCCCGACTTCGAGCGTGTGCCCGCCGCGCAGAAGGGGCGTGTCCTTGAAACTCGACGAGCTGGCGACGCGGTCCACGGCCGAGAGAATGGAGTTGAGCTCCATCTGGTTCGCCTCACGCTCGGACTCGGAAAGTCCTCCGGTGTTTGCGTTGGCGACGGCGAGCGCCTCGGCCTCGATCAGCAGGTCGCCGATCTCACCGAGCGAGCTATCGGCGACGCGGGCTGCGCCGCGGGCACGCTCGAGCGACGAACTCTCGGCCTCCAGATCGGCGAGCATGGCGCGGAGCTGCTCCGACGACACGAGCCCCGCGGGATCGTCCGCGCCGCGGTTGATGCGCAGGCCCGTCGCGAGCGATTCAAGGACGCCCTGCTTCTGCTGCTGGATGAAGCCGAACTGGTGTGCCTGCTGGAGTCCAAACGAGCCGCCGATCGGGTTCATGCCTGCTGCCTCCTCGCACCTCCGTTGGGCGGGTTCCCGAGGAGACATTCACAAACAGCAGCCGCATCTGCTCGGCGGATTGCAGCCCCAAGGCCCCGACATCCGGCGGGGAGCCCGCACAACCGGCACAGCTATCCGAAGTTCAAACCCCGCCATCGCTATTGGACGGCGGTCACCATCTGTCGGAAACGAAGCGGCCCCGCACAATGGCGGGGCCGCGAGTCAGTCAGATGCGCTGATCGGATCAGGCGTCGCCCTTCTTGGCCTTGGCGATGAAGGCGTCCTTGTCGGCCTCGCTCATGTCCTCCCAGCCGCTCTTGCAGCCAGGGCAGCAGAAACCGACGGTGTTGCCCTTGTAGCTGGCCGAGCCGCCTTCGGCCTCGACGGCCTCGCCGCCGATGGGGCAGGTGTCGTTGACGAACATCGCCGGCGATGCGCCGTCATGATCGTCGTCGACGGCGCAAGCATCACATTTGCAGCCGGCGATGGCGAGGAGGGCGATCGGAAGAACGACTGCAAACCGTGCACGCATGGTGGAACTCCTTGATTCTGGTTCTACGGCGGCCGGACCTGGCTGCCGCGTTATTCTAGCAGATCTATACAGCACATATCGTACTGACATTCCAAAGCCCGCGAGAAATGGACTGCCCGGGCTGGAATCGATCAATTCCCGATCAAGTCGGCGTTATCCTGCCACTGTCCGACATACGCCTCAGCCTTCCGAAGCTCGTAAGCCAAGGCCCTCATGTAGAGTGTGCCCATGCCGCGCCGAGACTTGCGCTTCAGATTGACCTCGACGAGCGTCACCTCGTCGGTCTGATGTTCGACCTCAACGGTCAAACGGTCATCCTCGTCGAAATGAAACCGGATCTCTGAGTGCTTTGGGTCAATCTCGCGGACACTGTACAGATCGAGTCCGATCGAGTCACCGGCACGCAGCGCGGCCGCGAGTGTGTCGTCATAGCGAGCCGGCTGGAAAGAGTAGGAATCGACGCCGGAGACGTACGTCACGCCCTGCTGAAAGGCGTTCACCCCGACACCAAGCATTGCCGGCTCCACACCGGTGCAGCCAGTGAGCAAAATCAAAGCGGCACAGCCACTGGCGTGTCGAAACTTCATGCCTTGAGTATAGGTTCGCCGAAGCTCAGCCGTTCGGATCGATGTAGACCGTCTTGCGAAGTTCGCGGATGTACTCGGCCCGCTCCTTCTGGTTCTGCCTGTCCGCGTCCGCGGCCATCAGATCGAGCAGCTCGTGGATGTAGGCCATCTGGTCGAAGCTCGCCGAGCGACGCCGACCGCCTATGTCATAGTGATGACTGAAAGCCGCCTCATGGTGCGTATCCACGAGCCCCTCGTACCACGGGCCGGCCTGGTCATAGTCGGGCAGCGTGTGCAGCAACTCGGACACCTGCTGGCGCGTGTGATCCGACTCTTCGGACTTGTTCGAGAACTTCAGCCCGATCGCGATCGCCGCGATGACGAGTGCCACGATGATGCCGCCGGCCTTGCCCATGTGTTGCTCCAAATAGGGTGCTTTCTGAACTGACCGAGCGAGCCTACATGATCACGGCCTGCTTCACAAGGCCCACACCCGATCTTCACGGTCGGCCGCTATAATTCGGCCCACAGGAGGTCCGCCGATGCCCCGCAGAACCGATTTCGCCGCTCTCGCCGCCGTCTCGCTCATCGTCCTCCCCGCCGTCGGCACGACCACGCTCACCGGCTGCGCCAAGACCAAGATCTGGGTCAACGAGAAGCTCGGCTACGAAAAGCGCGAGCAGCTCGTCGGCTCGGTCGAGAAGGCCCGCGACCAGCAGGAGAAGGCCAAGGTTGCCTTCGCCAGCGCACTCGAAGAATTCCTGGCCATCACCGAGGGCGACGAGACGACCGCGGACCTGGAGAAGAAGTACAAGAAGATCGAATCGGCCTATGAGAACAGCGTGAGCCGCGCCGAGGCCGTGCATGGTCGGATCTCAACCGTCGAATCCGTCGCCAAGGCGCTCTTCAAGGAATGGGAAAAAGAACTCGGCGAGTATTCGAGCGACTCACTCCGAGACGCCAGTCAGGCGCAACTCGACGCGACCCGCGAACGCTACACCACGCTCATCGGAGCGATGAAAGACGCGGCCTCCAAGATGGACCCGGTGCTGGCCGCCTTTAAGGACCAGACGCTGTTCCTCAAGCACAACCTCAACGCCCGCGCCATCGCCTCGCTCGAGACGGATTTGGCCAAGGTCAAGACCGAGGTCGCCGAGCTGATCGAGGAGATGGAGGCGAGCATCGCGGAGGCGAACGCGTTTATCGATGCGCTTCAGGAATAGACGAATCTCAAACACGCACAGAGAAGCAGCCCGGGCGCATGACCCGGGCTGCTTTGTTTTTTGATGTGCCTTGTTCAGACGCGTCTGCGGCGGGCCGCGACGAGGCCGCCCATGCCGAGGATCGCCGCCGATGCCGGAGCCGGAACCTCGTAGAAGTTGAACGTGTTGAAGAACACGAAGTCGTCGCCCATCGTCGGATTGCTGGTCGTGAACGTGACCGAAGAGAATGGTGCATTCTCGACGAAGCCGATGAAAACCGCGTTCAGGCCGGGATCAAGAACATTCAGATCGTAATCGTTGAACGGCGTACTCACGCGGAAACCGTCCTGCACGAACGTATTCGACCAGATTGCCGCGAACGAGGTGATGGGCGTGTCGAACGTGAATGTGACGGTGTCGAGGGCGTCGAAGTCGAACACGAAGTTTCGGGCCGAGTTGTAGGTGGCCGATCCGTTGCCCACCGATGTGACATCGAAGTAGCCGTAGAAATCCGTCGTGCCCTCGGGGAAGCTGATCGGCGCGAGGTTGTTGTAATCCGGCGCAACGAAGTTGCCCCCGGACGCGTTCATCCAGTCGGTTTCATTGAAAAAGATCTGACCGGACGCGGCCCCGGTTGCGAAGCCGCCCAGAGCGAGCGCAGCGATAGCGCGTTTCATTGCTGTCCTCCTGTGATATGGACCCCCCACAAGATGCTCTGGTCAGAGAGAACCACAGCCGATGGGTCCGACAGAGGAAAGGTGCGCCGCATTGAAGGGAATTGCCAGCAAAAGCGCAGCGAGGCCCGGTTCTTGGCTAAACGGAGCCAGAAGTTTAAAGTTTCGGCGGGCAGGGCTCGTCATGAATGTCGTGCAGCAGGCCAGCCCCCACGCGCAACAGCCCCGTGAAGGTCAAGGCCGAGGTTGCCGAGCCGATCCGTGAGTGTGGCGAGCATCCCGGAGGCGAATGCGTTTATCTCATTGCAGGAATGAGCCCCCAGTAGAGATGCAGTTGCCGCAGCGACACTATCGCCATAACCTGCGTCCATCGGAGGCCCATAGCGACATGGCAATATCAGCGAAAGCTCAGTCTGAACGACGCGGCATGCTCGTTTCAGTCGAGAAGAACCGGTACATTGAGATTGACCACGACAAGGTTCGCAACGGAGCTTTCTTCACACGCGGCGACAACTGGCTGACCAGCCATGTCAGCAAGTTCATCACGGAATCCGGGCTCACGAACTTTGTTGATCCGTTTGCCGGCGAGGGACATATCTTTCAATCCCTACGCAGGCGTGAGATACACTTCCAAGAATTCGGCTACGACATCAACAGTGTCTTCGGCTTCACAGTGAATGACAGCCTTGTCAATGTCCCCCGCATCGAACGGGGCATCGTCATTACAAACCCTCCTTACCTTGCGAAGCACAGCGCATCTCGAAAGGGCGTACGCGACGAAGTCAACAAGCACTACGTCTCTACCGGCAGGGACGATCTCTATCAGGTCGCACTCGATAAGTGCCTTGAGACCTACAGCCACGTCGTGGCCATCATCCCCGAGACCGTGATTAATTCGGGATATCCACTCGATCGGCTCGTCAGTCTCACAGTCGTCGAGTCCGCTGACTTTACGGATACCGACTGCCCCATCTGCGTCTGCTGCTTCGGCCCCGACTCCGCGGGTCGATCCAAGGCACTGGTCTATCGAGGCGAAGAGGCATTGGGCACGCTGGGCGAGATCGAGTCTCACAGAGTCGTGCCGACGAACTCCTACAAGCTCACTTTCAATGATCCGAACGGGCAACTGGCGTTGCAAGCCGTTGACACCTCAGACCCGAATCGCCCGATCGGCTTCTTGCATCGCCAAGCATCCGCGTACAACGTCTCGGGTATCAAGCATAGCTCACGGCTCGTCACATTCATTTCTTCGCCGTGCTTCACAAGCGACGACCAGATCAAGCAAATAGCACATACCGCTAACGTGCTCTTAGAGGAACTGCGCACCGACACATACGACCTAATCTTTTCGCCATTCAAGGGTAATCGAAAAGACGGCACCCGCCGCCGCCGCCTCGACTACCGAACTGCGCGAGCGATTCTTGAAAGAGCGATTCGGCAGCAGGATACGGAAACAACACCTCATGGGACGCTCTGGGACTGCGATCGATGAACGGTATCGAACTGCTCGATTATTCCATTGCACATCCCGAGCCCCTCCTTGACCCGGCATATGAACGTCACGCCATTATTATTAGTGATTCTGAACCGAATTCTAACTTGCTAGTTCAAGCTAACCAACAAGTGATCTCGCTAATTAACAAGTACGGCGAGGCACGAAACAATTCACATCGCGACGAACAGGCCGATATTGTAGAAAAGCTACTCGAGCTACTTATTAGTACTAAACATATTAACTTTACTGAATTTGTATCGTTTTGGCCAACACTTGATTTTTCATATAGTCAATTCTGCGATTGTAGCCGTGATAATCAGATTTATCTCTTAACAACTGCGATCACAAAGTATCTCGACAAACGCCACACAAGATATCAGCTACATGGGTATTCCGCCACCACTCTCCAAGCAATCTCGGATTCGTACTCACACAAGAGCATGGGACAGCTAGCAACACACAAGATAACCGATCTTTGCACGAAATCTCAGCTTAAGCAACGCCTGACATTCCAAACCGACCCCACTCTTGACTCGATGGAGTTTGCGATTATTGGTGGCAAGAATGCAAATAAGTCACTTCGGAAATATCTCCGTCACAACGATGTTGCCTCCAAGAATTACCGAAGAAGAATGCCAGATTTCGTATTTTCTATAAATAATCATATTTATGTGGGTGAGCATAAGCATTGCAAGGAAGAGGGTTCTGGGCAATATAATCAAATTGCTCAGCTTGAACGATTTATTTCACAAAATAAACCGGCCGGTATCGCGCATTACATTGCATTTATGGATGGAGTACTTTTCAATAGACTCATGAATCCCACCGCAAGCCGTAAATTGCGCGATTACCAGAACGACATACGCAAAGCACTTACAGAGATCCCCACGAACTACTTCGTTAACACTGCTGGATTCAAAGAACTACTTTCCCGATTGACAAGTTAGATAATCACTGAATTAGACCAGCCGATCGTTCCGCGAAAGAAACTGACCTGCGATGCGGCGCCCCATATTCATCAGCCACCCGATGCCCGGCACGAGCAACGAGATCGCACCAGTCAGAATATCGCGACGTAATCTATTGTTCTGAATGTGATAGAGAAACGCGTTGCGCGACGTCAGCGGGCTTTCGAGCGTGGTGCGTTCCATAGATTAGACCCTCGGCCGCGCTGCACCAGCGAGAATTCCACCGTCGAGATTGAACGCCGATCCAGTCGTATACGCCGATGCATCCGAAGCGAGGTACACCGCGATCTCGGCAACCTCTTCCGGCGTACCGAAGCGCTTAAGCGGACAATCGGCGACGATCGCTTCTTCGATCACTTTGCGCTCGTGTGTGCCGAGCTGCCCCAGCATGGGTTCCCACATAGGCGTGAGAATCGCGGCGGGCTGGATGACATTGCACCTGATGTTCAGGCCTTCTTCGGCACAGTACAGCGCGACGCTCCGCGTGTGGTTGAGGACCGCCGCCTTGCTCGCCGCGTAGGGCACCGCCCTTGGAATGCCGACGATGCCCGATCGCGAGCCGATGTTGATGATCGAGCCGCCCTTCGGATCGTTCTGACGCATCGTACTGATTGCGTACTTGCACCCGAGGACGACGCCCTCAAGATTCGTCCGCATCACATCGCGGAAATGCGCCAGATCGACGTGTTCAGGGTTGTTGTGTCCTTGTTGAGCATCGATTCCCGCAATACCCGCGTTGTTCACAACAATATCGAGCCGACCGAATTTCTCACGAGTGAATAAAAACGCCGACGCCCAGTCCGATTCTTCACGCACATCGAGATGTACAGACTCCGCCCCGATTGCACGGGCTTCGCCGGCACACTTCTCATCCTGGATGTCGGTCATGAGAACCGACGCGCCCTCGCGTACGAATGCGTGGGCGATGGCCAGACCGATTCCCTGAGCAGCACCTGTCACCAGCGCTGCTTTGCCAGCAAGTCTTGACATCTCAAACTCCAAGCTGTGCCGGCTCAGACAAGACGATCATCCTTCGCAATCCCCATCGCCGGCCTCACATCGACCTGCACGAGCTGCTGAATCCGCTTCGCCTCGTCGTCGTCGACATAGTCCGAGTGGCACGAGGCCTTGCCAGCATCATCGCCCGGCTTGACGGTCTTCTTGACCTTGCTCGCCAGCTTGTGGATCTCCTCGGGCTTCAGGTAGCCTCGCTGCTCAAGGATCTTCTGCTGCTCCTCGGTGAGGGCGTCCGACTTGACGGGCTTGCCGACTTGTCCATCTGCGCCAACGCGGGCGAAGCCATCCGCTTTCCCCGACGCGAACTCCTGGATCTCCTTGCTGATGCGCACCGAGCACCAGTCGTGGCCGCACATGGCGCAGAAGTCGGTGTCGACGTCTAGATCCTCGTCGTGGTACGCGCGAGCCGTGTCGGTGTCGAAGGCGAGCTCGAAGTGCTTCTCCCAGTTGAGCGCGGCCCGTGCCTTGGTCAGCTCGTCGTCCCACGTGCGCGTATTCGGGATGCCGAGCGCGACGTCCGCCGCGTGGGCCGCGATCTTGTAGGCGATGCAGCCTTCCTTCACGTCGCCCTTCTTCGGAAGACCGAGATGCTCCTTGGGCGTGACGTAGCAGAGCATGCTCGCGCCGTGGTACGCGATCGCCGTCGCGCCGATGCAGCTGGTGATGTGGTCGTACCCCGGGAAGACGTCCGTCACCAGCGGCCCGAGCACGTAGAACGGCGCGCCGTGACAGAGCTGACGCTGCAGCTTGGCGTTGAACTCGATCTGATCGAACGGCACGTGCCCCGGGCCTTCGATCATCACCTGCACGCCACGACGCCACGCCCGCTCGGTCAGCTCGCCCAGCGTCTCAAGCTCGGCGAGCTGCGCATCATCCGTCGCGTCGGCGAGCCCGCCCGGGCGCAGGCCGTCACCGATGGAGAACGTGACATCGTGCTCGCGCATGAGATCGCAAATGTCCTCCCACATGTCGTACATGATGTTCTCGCGGTTGTGCGTGAGCATCCACTTGGCGAGCAGCGACCCGCCGCGGCTGACGATGCCGATGAGCCGGTTCTTCACAAACTTCAGGTGCCCCTTGCGGACGCCCGCGTGGATCGTGAAGTAGTCCACGCCCTGACGCGCCTGGTGCTCGAGCGTCTCGAGGATCGCCCGCTCGTCGAGGTCTTCGAGCCTGCGCCCGATGATCATCGAGTAGATCGGCACCGTCCCGATGGGCACGGTCGAGTGGCGCAGGATCGCTTCGCGGCACTCGTCGAGGTCGCCGCCGGTCGACAGGTCCATGACCGTGTCGGCCCCCCACTTCTCCGCCCACTTGAGCTTCTCGACCTCTTCGTCCGTCCCCGACGACACGGGCGAAGCGCCCATGTTCGCGTTGACCTTCGTCTTGCTGGCGCGCCCGATTGCCATCGGGTCGAGGTTGTACCTGAGGTGCGTGCGGTTGGCGGGGATGACCATGCGCCCCGCGGCCACCTCGTCGCGCACTTGCTCTGGGGTCAGGTGTCCCTCGCGCTGAGCAACCCGAGTCATTTCGGGCGTCACGATGCCGAGGCGCGCCGACTCGAGCTGCGTGACAGGCGTGAAGCCCTCGGGCGTGACGCACCGGATGTACACGCCGAACTTGGCCTTGTTGTGCCCCGCGCAACCCATCGTGTGATCCGGCGCCTCCTCGACGCGCCAGCCTTCGGGCAGGAAGTCCCAGGCGGTTTTGTCCGAAGGCGTCGGCATGCCGGGCGTGTCGGGTGACGAGTACGCGTAGGGTCCGCCGATGTCGGGGGTGTTGGCGAAGCTGCCGGGCGAGGTGATGCCCGCGATCCCCGGGTTGCCCGCGCCGTGCGTCGGCACGCGGAACTTGCTGGTGGGCAGAACTGTGTCGTGTGTGCTAGCCATTGGTCGCATCCCTCCGCCGGTACGAGCCGGATCAGGTTCTTCGGGTGCTTCTCAGCCCGCCATCCCGACGGGCGCCCCGTGCGTATGGCTGTAGTATAGCGCCGCGTCATCTGGCCCCGACCGTCCGCGTGCGAGCACCGCTATGAAGTTCCCCTACGAGCAGTTCGACAGGCAAGGCAACCCCAAGAGCCTCTCGACCCGAAAGGGTGAGCTGACCGAGGAGGGGCTCTTCCTCAAAAAGCTCGAGATCCCGCCCGAGTCGTTCATCTACGCGAGCCATCACGCGAAACGGGTCGTGCTTGTGTACTCGGAGGACCACGACCCGGAGAAAGAGCCCGAGTTCCTCATTCTCGCCATCCACAAGGCCGACCCTGTCGAGTTCACGAACCTCTACAACCGGATGGCCTCAACCGGCAAGGCGAAACGCGAACGAGCCAAGCTCTCCAAGGAGGGCCGGCTCGATGAGTACCGCGACCATACGTGCCCGTACTGCGACGCGACAATCCTGCTGACCGGCTACGCGGAATCCCCCGAGATTCACTGCGAGTACTGCGACGGCGTCATCTCGCCGCGCGTGGCCGCAGAGGACGCCAAGGCGGTCAAGGTCTGCCAGAACTGCCATCTCTACGACCAGCCGCGAAAGTTCCAGACATTCTTCTTCTATTTCTTCGTGGTGTTCTACTCGTTCGGCTGGCAGACCAAGTTCGTCTGCAACAGCTGCGCCAAGCGTGAAGCGCGGATCATGCTCCTGAAGAACCTGATCTTCGTTCTGGGGGTTCCCTATGCGCTCTGGCAGATGATGCGTGTCCGACGAGCCAGAGTCGTTCCGATCGAGTCGTACGCCGGCCTCGAAGAGGCCAACGCCGCCGCGCATCGGCGACAGATCGACGCCGCAGCACGCCTCTACGACACCGTCGCGGCCCGCAACGGCGGGAGCGCGATCGCCTCATACAACAAGGGCATCGCCCTGCTCAGCGCCGAACGCTTCGAGGAGGCCTCGTCCGCGTTCGAGGAAGCCATACTGGACTGCAGCAACTTCAGCCACGCGGCCACGATGCTGGTCGCCTGCATGCTCAGGCTCGAACGCGACCCCAAGGACAATCCGATCCTCGCTGAATTCCTCAGAAAGAACGAGTCAAAGGATCAGCTCACTCAGATGCAATGAAAAGCCGCCCGGAAAGGGAGCTCTCCGGGCGACCAAAGACGTGAGATGACAACCCAGACGTTTACGCGTGCGCCGGCGCGCCCGCACCCTGGGGCATCATGGACGACACATCGATCCCCAGCTTGTCTGCGACCCGCTTGCCGTAGTCCATGTCGGCGCGGAAGAAGTGGCAGAGCTGGAGCATCTGAACTTCCTTCCGCGCATCGCCCAAGACGCCCGCGATCCGGGTCGTCAGGCGATCCCGCTGACCTTCGTCGAACATGCGGTACAGGTTGCCCGCCTGCGTGAAGTCGTCGTGGTCCTTGCGCGAGTCGAAGCGGTCCACGATCGCCTCGCCGATGTCCCATGCCGGGTCGCGGTGGCTCGGGGATTCCTGCGGCGTGCCGGCGCGGGTGTTGGGGAAGTAGTTCGGCATGCTGCCGTAGGTCTCGGCGGTCGCGCCCTGTCCGTCACGCATGTAGTGCATCACCGGGCAGCGCGGCTTGTTCACCGGGATCTGGTGATGGTTCACACCCAGACGGTGCAGGTGCGTGTCCGCGTAGCTCATCAGGCGCGCCTGGAGCATCTTGTCCGGGCTCGGCCCGATGCCGGGCACCAGGGCGCTCGGCTTGAACGCCGCCTGCTCGACCTCGGCGTGGTAGTTCTCCGGGTTCCGGTTCAGCTCGAGCACACCGACATCGATAAGCGGGAAGTCGCCGTGAGGCCAGACCTTGGTCAGGTCGAACGGGTTCCAGCCCGTCTTCTGCTCCCACTCCACGGCTTCCTGCTGCGTCATCACCTGAATCCGCACGTTCCACCGCGGGAAATCGCCCTTCTCGATCGCGCTGTACAGGTCGCGTTGGTGGCTCTCGCGGTCGCCGGCGATCGTCGCCGCGCCCTCCTCGTCGGTCATCGTCTGGAATCCGGCCTGGTTCTTGAAGTGGAACTTCACCCAGACGCGCTCGTCCTGTGCGTTGATCATGCTGTACGTGTGTGAGCCGTAGCCGTGCATCGTGCGATAGCTGGCGGGGATGCCGCGGTCGGAGAACAGGATCGTCACCTGATGCAGGCTCTCGGGGCACTGGCTCCAGAAGTCCCACTGCATGTCGTTGTTGCGCAGGTTGCTCTTGGGCTCGCGTTTCTGCGTGTGGATGAAGTTGGCGAACTTGAGCGGATCGCGGATAAAGAACACCGGCGTGTTGTTGCCGACCAGATCCCAGTTGCCCTCGTCCGTGTAGAACTTCAACGCGAACCCTCGCACGTCGCGTTCCGCGTCGGCGGCGCCCTTCTCGCCCGCGACCGTCGAGAACCGCAGGAAGACCTCCGTCTCCTTGCCCACGGTGCTGAACACGCTCGCCTTGGAGTACCTGGTGATGTCATTGGTCACCTTGAACGTGCCGTACGCGCCCGAGCCCTTGGCGTGCACCACGCGCTCGGGGATGCGCTCGCGGTTGAAGTGCTGCATCTGCTCCAGGAGCTGCACGTCCTGCATCAGCAGCGGGCCGCGGGGCCCCGCGGTCAGCGAGTTCTGGTTGTCAACGATCGGACACCCCTCGGCGGTCGTCAGGGTCGGGCGGTCAGACATGGCGTCGGCTCCTGGTCAGGGTTGTGTGTGAACTGGTAGGACCGAGAACAGCCCTAGATTAGAATTATTCTAGACAATAAGCCTCGATCTGTCTACCACACGCTGCGCACAAGAACTCGGGGACCATGGCAGGGTGGTCGGGGGATTGTACCCGTGGTCCCCGCGATCGAAACGATCGGATCCGTCCGATCGAGTGCAAAGCTGCGCCGAGCAACCCGCCCGACAGGCGGAGCATCACGCTCGATCATGGAGCCACGCATCAATCAGCGCGAAAATAGGCCTCATTCTCCGTGTGCCGTATCGCCAACACGAAATCCAGCCCCACGTCTTCCGAATCCCTCAGCAGCAGCAGCAGCAGCACACAACCCTGACCACACGTCAGGACCACACAGAGTCACTCCAGACCAATACACAGGGGTTTCACTTGAAACGCACATGGATTCCGCTGACGTTCATCCTCTCCGCCGGCGCGGCGACGGCTCAAACCCAGACCGCCGAACCACCGGCAAGGACGCGGGAAGCCGTCGACAACGCGATACAGGCAACCCTGCACAGCGTCACCGAACGCGCCGGCGTGAAGCCACGCCGCGTGCTCTTCGTCGGCACCTTCCACTTCGACGACCAGGGGCTCGACGAATACAAGCCGACGCACCACTTCGACGCGCTCAGTGAGCGTCGGCAGAAGGAAATCGCTGAAATCATCGATCGCCTCGACAACTTCGACGCGGATGTCGTCTGCGTCGAGCGGCGCTTCGGCAACAAGTCCTCGCTCGACAATCAGTTCAACGCGTACACCGACGGCAAGCTCGACCTCGGACCGAACGAGATCCACCAGATCGGTTTCAGGCTCGCCGAGCGCGAGCATCTCGAAGGTGTCTCGCCGGTCGACGCCGAGGCCCGGTGGCACGAGCCGGTCGAGAACCCGGAGACATGGGCGAAGGAGAACGATCAGGCCGGCAAGCTCCGCAACCCGCTGCAGATCGCCTTCTTCCCGGTCATACAGGAGCGCGACCGTCTGATCGACGCGTGGCACCTGACCGACACGCTGCTCGCGATCAACTCGGAGACATACCGAGAGACCTCGAACGGCATGTACCTGACCGGCGCGTTCCAGGTCGGCGACGGGGAGAGCTATCCCGGAGTCGACGGCTTCGTCAGCGCCTGGCATAACCGTAACCTGCGCATCTTCCAGAACATCCTCAACGCCTCGGAGCCGGGCGACAACGTCGTCGTGCTCATTGGCGCCGGGCACGTCCCGCTGCTGAGCTTCATGGCCCAGTGCACGCCCGAGGTCGAGCTCGTCGACCTGATCGACGTGCTCGGGGACGAAGCCGCGGAGACCGGAGAGTCCGGCGGCGAAACCGAATAACGCTACACCGGGTCCGCCATCATCATCCACTCCACGACGCTAACCGGCGGCAGCTGCTGCACACCGAGCTTCCGCAGCATGTTCAGGCACTGCGCCCGGTGGTGCACCCCGTGCGTCATGACGTGCGTGAGCACGCCCCCGCGTGTAAAGCCGTAGGACTTCCCGTGCAGCTCACGCGAGACAATCTCCTCCGGCCTGTGCCGACGGACCGAAAGCTCGAAGTCCGTCGTCACCTCGTCGTAGAACGCGCAGAGCTCGTCGATGCTCAAGACCTGATCGTCCAGCATCGGGCGCAGCTCGCGATCCGCCAGGAGGTCGCCCCACCTCCCGATTGCGCCCGCCACGTGCGTCAGCGTCTTGCGGAGCGTGCCCCGGCCCATCTCGAACGCGCGGTCGAGCTGTTCGTCAGCCAGCTTCACGCACGCCTCGAGCAGACGGTCGTTCGCCCAGCGGTGATGGATCAAGAGGATCTCGGTCGGGTCGGACTGCGCCATGTCGTGCCTCCTCGTTCGGCACGATCAGCATACCAACTCGTTCAAAGCACTCGGATCAGCACCCAGCGTTGTAGTTGGCGACCCACGCCGAGAAGTCGGCGGGCGTGAGCAAGCCGTCGCCGTTCTGGTCGGCCCGCATGTCGCGAGCATTGAACGCCGAAACCCACGCCGAGAAGTCCGCCGGGCTGAGCACGCCGTCGCCGTTGACATCCGCAAGACACGCAGCCGGCTCCATCTCGCCGATCAGCTCGATCGCCAGACCTGTCACGCCAGCATCGCCCTCGTCCAGTCCGATCCCGTCGAAGAGATCGACGAACACCACGCCGTCGCCGGTCGCGCTCGCCCAGCTCCAGGACTCACGCCCATCCCTCGGCGGCACGAAATGCAACGCCGACACCGAGACAACATACACCTGACCTCCCGCGAGCTCGATCGGATCATGCGAGAGATCGAGCTCATACGAGAACAGCCGCGCACCGTCGGCGCCGAACGTCCCGCCCGTCTCGGTCGGCAACGCAAACCCGCGGCCGAATCGGCGGTCGTGCAGGAGCGTGAGCGTCTGCCCGTTCTGCTCGAATATCTGCAGCCGGAAACCCATTGTGTTCAGGTCGTTCTGCTCGCTCGTCTCGGAGCCGCCCCAGAACCGGATGCGCTCCACCACACCCGTGCGCGGCAGCGTCAGGTTCTCGCCCAGCTTCTGGTCGTCGTAGATGTACGCCCCGCCCGGCTCTTCCGCTGAGATCGCCGACTGCGCGGGCGACTGGGGCGACTGCCCGCCGATCACGTCCTGAGCCAAAGCCGGCGCAGCGGCACACACAAGCGAGAGGGCAATCAGTCGGCGCACGTCCATGGCGATGTCTCCGTGCGGCTAGGCCGCCATGCAAAGACATACACCATCCCCATCATTTCGCACCCCACAATCGCCCGGCTCGATCGAGTTCGATCGTTCTCGGACCGCGTGAATGCGAAATGGCCAGATAAGCAGAGAGCCAGAGAAAGCTTGTTCATTTGGCTATCTGGCCATCTGCCATCTGGCTCTCTCGGCGTTAGCCGATCACGCCCGGCAGCCCCATCGCCCGGCGCAGATCCGCCAGCTGCCCCGCGTGCATGCCGTTGTGGAACATGATCCGGGCCGCCAGGTCGGAGACCTTGAACTGCCCCTTGCCCCACGGCTGCTCCTCGCCCAACTGCGCCTCGCTCATCGATTCGAGCGCATCACCGATCCGGTCGATCGCGTCCTCGAACACACGCCTCCCGCGCTCGAGCGTCGGGTACTTCGACGGATCATCGACCGGCTTCGATCCGACGCACACAGACTCGGTGTCGAACTGGTTCGCGTTGCCCGCGCCGCCGTCGCCCGTGACGTAATCCGATTCCGGCAGCGGCTTCCCGTCGAAACGCATGGCGAAGCGGTTCATCGTCAGCGCCAGGTGCCCCATGCACCACACCGCGTGGTTCGGCAGCGTCGGCATCTGCTTCGTGCGGTTCGAGTCGTCGAATCCCGCAAGGAACCGCGTCACAAATGGCTTCGTCGCCCGCATCGCGTCCGCAAGAGCGGCTGCACGTTCACATCCAGACATCACTCGCCCTCCTTCTTCGCCTGCCTCGGGATATGCCCCTTGCGCTCGAGCTCCTGCAGCATCTGCCACGGAATCGCCTCCATCTCGGGTGTATCGAAGATGTTCGAGTGGTCCTTGCCCGGCACGATCGCGATGTAGCCCGACGGCGCCCCATCGCCCGCGAACGACAGCGCGTCCAGCTCGACCATCAGCTTCTTCACCGCCTCGTCGAGGTCGTAATTGTCCATGTCGCCCACGATCAGCCGCAGCCGGTCCTTGAGGATCAGCCCGAACTTGGCGCGGTTGCCCTTGAGTTGGCGCACGATGTCGTACTTCTCATACTGCTTCGCAACACTCCGATCGATCGTGCCGGTCTTCGGGTCGTACAGATCGGCGGGCGTGCCGTCGTCGCGTTTCGGCCCGAAGACCGCGAGCCAGGAGTCCCACTGCTGTGCGCTCGTGTTGCCCGGCCCGAGCACTTCTTCCATTCGGTTCTCCTCGCGAATGGTCATGCCGACGTTGCCGTGCTCGTCCTTGTAGCTGGGGATCCACACGACGTCGCTCCCCATTTCCTGAGCCTTGTCCTCACGCCGATACATGTTGGCGTCGGCGTAGATATCGACCGCCTGGAACGAGCTGAAGTCGACCGGGTCGGGCGAGCTCGACCAGATGCCGCCGAAGGTGTCCGGGTAGTTCATCCCGAGCCAGATCGTCGACCACCCGCCCGACGAATGACCGCGCAGCAATCGCGCGCTCGCCTTCGGGATCGTCGCAAACGCGGCGTCGATCGCGGGGATGACAGCCTCTGTGAGCGCCTCGCCCATAGGGCCGTTGTTCGCCGAGTCGGCAAAGAGATGGTGCCCGTTGGGCCCTTCCGGATCGAGCACGACCCAGAACGCATTGCGCGCGAGCCGACCAAGATCTGAATCCGGCTCGGCAAACCGCATCCGCGCCGCCATCCACTCGGCTCGGTTGTGGTCGCCACCGAACCCCGGCACCTCGTACACCACCGGGTATCGACGACCTTCTTCCATGTCGATCGGATCGATCACGGCCGCCCGCAGCATCGACCGATCGGGATCAAACTCCTGCATCGCGCGAGAGACCACGGCGATCTGATGGATGCCCGGCTCCTCGCGCGCCTCGTACGAACCGACGCGCTGATCCAGTCGCAAGTGCACGATCTGATCCTGCTCACGCTCGGTGACGTCGAACGTCACCGGCTGCGAGTACAGATTCCCTTCCTCGCGGTGCCAGTCGCTGTTGGCGCGATGCATGTCCAGAACAGCCTGAGCGCGATACCGCCCGGGTTTGAGCTCGCTCGGCATGACCGGAAAGAAGACCGCGTCGTCACCGACGACCATCGACTCACCCGCCGGCACGCCCCGCACCTCAACCGAGAACATCGGCTGCGGATCCGAAAAGAAAGGTCCATCGGCCGGCTGCATCCGACCAAGCTCAGAGTCCTGATCGATCAGGTACACCACGAGCCGGCCGCTGGCCGCCAGCGGCTGCACAGCAGGGTCCACCGTCGCGCGGAACTCAAGCGAACGCTGCGCCTGGGCACCGAACGCACCGCACATCACAAGCCAAAGAAATGTCTGTTTCATGCCCCGATCGTACCGACCAACCCGCCCGGCGCGTCAGGTCACGGCGATCAGGCCTGGCCCATGCCCGGCCCAAGGCCCGGCCCGAACCGGTCGTGCATGAGCCTGTTGAAGTCGTCGCTCCCGCCCGGTTTGACGGTCAGCCACTTCCAACCGTCACCCACCAGCATCCGCCCGAGCCACACGATCTGCCCCGTGTGGTAGCCCATGTGCAGGAGCTGTCGACTGACCGCCTCGGGCACCGTGTGGTCCTCGCCCCGGATCGTGATCGTCCGACCGAGGTCTTCCTCGGTCATCGACATCAGCTCGCGGTAGATCGTCACCCAAGCGTTGTCCCAAAGCTTCTGCACGTCGTCTCGACTGAGCCCCTCGACGTCGAACTCGGTCTCGCGGTTGCGCCAGGGCTTCTCGCCGTCGGTTGTACGCCAGTCGGTCCACCGGCTCTTCACGTTGCCCGCGATGTGCTTCATGATCGCAGCGACCGAGTTGAACCCCGGCGCGACCCGCGTGAAGAGCTGCTCGTCCGACATCTGTTCGATCGAGCCGTCGGCCCATTTCTTCGAGCTCGCAAAGGCCGTCAGCCAGCCTTGGATGATTTGGTTGTCGTGGCTCGGTGTGTCCATGCCTTACTCCTCTGTGTACAAGTCATCCAGCACCGCCCGCCAGTCGGCGAGCGTGCTGACCGCGATCATGCGCAGGCGGACCTCCTCGCTCCGCGGGTGGTGCTGGGCGAAGCGGATGCCGAACTTGCGCATCGTCTTGCCCGTGTGCGATTCGGGGCTGCGGACCATTGAGCGGTTCACACTCATCGCGAGCGCGAAGTGATCTTCGAGCACTTTCCTCTGCTCGGCGATCGTGGGCAGGCTCGGCTCGCGCCCGGCCATCAGGTCGCGCGCCTGGCGGAAAATCCACGGGTTCCCGATGCACCCGCGCGCCACGCTCACACCCGAGAGGCCGGTGTACGCCATCATGCGGAAGATGTCACCCGCCTCCCAGATGTCGCCCGAGCCCAGGATCACGCGCTCGGGGCGAGCCTCACGGATCTCTTTCAGCAAATCCCATCGGCTCGGTCCCACATACTTCTGCTCGACCGTGCGCCCGTGCACCGTCACCCAAGAGCAGCCCATGTCGTAGGCCGCGTCGAAGATCTTCCAGAAGCTCTCGACCATCTCTGGCGTGTCGTCGAAGCTGCGGCGCATCTTCACCGTCACCGGCACGTGCGCCGGCACGGCCTCTCGCACCGCCTCCAGAATCCGGATCGCGCCCGCCGGCTCGGCGAGCCAGTGCCCGCCCCGCGCCTTCTTGGCGATCTTCTTCACCGGGCAAGCAAGGTTCACGTCGATCGCGGCGAAGCTGCCCGCAACCCGCTCGATTTCATCGTGCTCTTCGAGACTCTCGCGCACCTTGTGCTGCGTGATGTCCTCGTACGCCAGATCGCGGTACGCCCTCGCGCCGCGCGTGTCCTGTTCGAGCATCTTGAGCGCCGCCGCCGCCATCTCCGCGGGCTCCGAGCCCATGATCTGCCCGACCAGCGGCGCATCCTCATCGCCGCCCGGCACGTTGTCGTGCAGCTCACCGAGGTCCGCCTTGGCGAACCCGCGCCCGCCCGCGAGCAGCGTCCGGTCGAGCAGCGCCTCGGTCACGCACGCCGGGCAGCCGTGTCGGCGGGCAATGATCCGCATCGCCGCGTCCGAGTAGCCCGCCAGCCCCGCCTGGAAGAACGGCGCGTCCCAGTCCGGGACGGCCCCCGGGATCCTGGGGTCGATCCCGAGCCCCCCGTGCGAGCGCGCGACGTCCTCGGCACACCGCCTCGGGTCGAGCCCCTCGCCCCCCGGTGCGATTCCGGGCGCGGGAGCGGTCGCGTTGTTGCTCTGGCAGCCCACCGGGTAGAGGATAGGAACGATGCGACGAAATCCCATACGTCTTCTGCCGCCAGCCCTCCTCACCCTCTCGGCACTGATACTGCCCGGGTGCCTCCGATCCGCAGCCTTTATCGAGCGAGACCCCTACCCGTCGAGCTTCACCACGCTCGCTCCCAGCAACATCCAGATCTACCGCCAGGGACGCTCCATCACGCTCACCAATACCACCGCCACCAACTTCGGCCCCTCCACCATCTGGCTCAACAAGTGGTTCAGCCGCGACATCGATGGCCTCGGCATCGGGCAGTCGCTCACGCTCAGCCTCGCCGACTTCAAGGACCAGTACAGCGACCCGTTCAAGGGCGGCGGGTTCTTCGCAACCACCGCGCCCGAGCGCATCGTCCACGCCGAACTCGAAACCGACGCCTTCGGCGACCGCTCGCTCCTGCCACTCATCGTCGTCGGTCAGCGGGAGTACTAAACCATGGCCAACGTCCTCGTCATCGGACCTCACCCGGACGATCAAGAACTCGGCATGGGCGGCACCATCGCCAAGCTCGCCGCGCAGGGACACAACGTCCTCCTCCTCGACGTCACCAACGGCGAGCCCACACCCTTCGGCGACCCGGTCACGCGCCAAGCCGAAGCCATGAAAGCCTCGGAAGTCCTCGCGACCAAGGGCCAGCCGCCCATCAGGCGCCACCTGCTCGGGCTCAAGAACCGTGAGGTGCTGCACTCGATCGAGGCACGGCACAAGCTCGCCGCGATCATCCGGGCGCATCAGGCGGACATTCTCTTTGCACCCTTCTTCGAGGACGCCCACCCGGACCACATCGCCGTCACGCGCATCGCCGAGGACGCCCGCTTCGACGCCAAGCTCACGAGCCTCGACCTGCAGAGCCCCGTCGACGGCTGGACGGGCGAGTCCGTCCTGCTCGGCGATCCGATCTACCCCAAGTGGTTCTTCTACTACTACGCCACGCACCTGCGCTGGGTGGCCAACCCGAGCTTCGTTATCGACGTGACGGGCTACGAGCAGACCAAGATCGACTCGATCAACGCCTACCACACCCAGTTCGTCCTGCCCGAGAAGAACCGCAAGATCGTCGATTGGGTCCACGCCTCGCTCACCTACTTCGGCTCCCGCATCGGCGTGCCCTCGGGCGAGGCGTTCTACACCCGCGAGCCGGTCGGGCTGACGGGGTTTGATTCTCTGGCGTAGCCTTCCTCCGTGAATCCCACGAGCCAGCTGCTCATGCCCGAGGTCTCCGAGCTGATCGCCCGGCGCGACTTCCGCGCGCTGCGCGAATCGCTCACGGGCGTGCCGCCCGCCGACGTGGCGGACCTGCTGACTGATCTCCCGCTCGAGCAGGCGGCGGTCACCTTCCGACTCCTGCCGCGCGACGAGGCGGGCGACGTCTTCGCCGAGCTCGACGCAGATCTTCAGACCGACCTGATCGATCAGCTGGGCGACATCCGCTCGCGCCAGGCCATCGAAGCGCTCGAGCCCGACGACCGCGCCCGCGTGCTCGACGAGCTGCCCACCGAGGTCGCCACTCGCCTGATCGCCTCGCTCAGCCCCGCGACCCGCCGCGAGACGCAGGCCATCCTCGGCTACGACTACGAGATGGTCGGACGCCTCATGACGCCCGACTACGTCCGTGTGCGCCCCGAGTGGACAGTCGCCCGAGCGCTCGAGCACATCCGCAAGTTCGGCCGCGACGCCGAGACCGTCCACTGGATCTTCGTCGTCGACAGCAAGCAGCGACTCGTCGACGACCTCCGCATCCGCCAGCTCCTCGTCGCCGACCCGGGCATGCAGATCAAGGAGCTGATGGACGACGCCTTCCAGGCCCTCGACGCGCACGAGGACCGCGAAGAAGCCGTCCGCATGATGGCCCGATACGACCGCACGGCTCTGCCCGTCATCGACTCGCGGGGCGTGCTGCTGGGCATTGTGACGCACGACGACGTCGCCGACGTCGCCGAGGAAGAAGTCACCGAGGACATCCAGAAGCAGGCCGGTATGGAGGCGCTCGACAAGCCCTACATGCAGACCGGGCTCTTGGAGATGGTCAAAGCCCGCGGCATCTGGCTCTGCATCCTGCTCATCCTTCAGGTCGCAACCATCGGGGTGCTCGACATGTTCCAGTCGCACCTCGCACAGGCGGCGATCCTCGTCTCGTTCATCCCGCTCATCATCTCTTCGGGCGGCAACACCGGCACGCAGGCCGCGAGCCTGCTCATCCGCGCCATCTCGCTCGAAGAGATCGAGCACAAGGACTGGGCGCGCATCATCGCCCGTGAACTCCGCACCGGGCTCGTGCTCGGCGCCCTGCTCGGGGTGCTCGCGTTCGCCATCGTCGTCACGCTCAACGCCGCGGGCATCGTCACCGATGTGCGCGCCACCCGCGTCGGCCTGACCATCGGGCTCTCCATCCTGGGCATCGTGCTCTGGGGCGTCACAATCGGCTCGATGTTCCCGATCATCCTCGACCGCATCGGGCTCGACCCCGCGACGATCAGCTCGCCGCTCGTCGCGACGCTCATGGACGTCTCGGGCCTCGTGATCTACCTCGCCTGCGCTTCGATCCTGATCCTCTAGCAGCGATCTCTATCGCACGTGCTCGATGATCCAGCGGGCGATCCGTTCCATCGCGTCCTCGTCGAACGTCGTCTCGATCTGGCTGTACTCGTCCATGCCGCCCGTCGTGGCCGGCTGAAACAGATGGTTCAGCCCGTCGAGTTCGAACGCGGTCAGCTTGTCGCTCTTGCCCGCGTCAGCAAACACGCGCTCGATCTCGGCGAGGTTCTGATCGGCCGCGACCTGAAGATCCAGCGAGCCGTTGAGCGCCAGCACCGGCTGAGTCATCTCGCGCAGCGCCGGCCGAGGATCGAGTTTCAGAAACTGACTCCACCATGGCCCCGTCACCTGCTGATACGTCTGCTCCACCGCTTCCGCGATCGATCCGCTTTCGTCGTCCGGCGCAACGCCGAACTGGAGCCGCACCAGCTTGTCGATCCCGGAGCGAATCTCCTCCTCCGAAGCGCCCGAGTCGATCATGTCGTACACCTGCTTCATGAGCTTCGACTGCTCGGCGATCGTGGCCTCATCGAGCCCGCCCACCACGCTCAGATCGTGCATCTGGCGCATGATCACCTCGCGCCCGGGCACACCCGGCGCCGCCAGCAGCACCACGAAGTCGACCCCGTCGTTGTCACGCGCGACGAACGGCGCGATCAACCCGCCCTCGCTGTGACCGATCAGCCCGATATGGTTCACCTCGTCACGCCCGCCCAGCCAAGTAGCGCACGCCCTCGCGTCGTCGGCGAAGTCCATCGTCGTCGCAGTCGCAAAGTCGCCCGTCGAGCCGCCGAATCCACGGTCGTCGTAGCGCAGCACCGCGATGCCGCGGCGCGTGAGCCGATCACTCAGCACCAGGAACGGCTTGTGCCCGAGCAGCGTCTCGTCCCGGTCCTGCGGCCCTGATCCCGTAATCAGCACAGCGCCCGGATACGGACCCTTGCCAAACTCATTCTCGTCCGGAACCGTCAGCGTCCCCGCCAACGTGTGATCGCCCGACGTGATCGTGACTTCTTCTTCGCGATAGGGCAAAGGCCGAGTCGGATTCTGCGGCCTGTTCAGCACCTCAGCCTTGCCCGTCTCATCGAGCACGAGCGAAGACGGGAACGACGCGCCTGACTGGTTCAGCACGCCCTCGGCCAACTTACCAGTCTCGTCGATCGTCACCACCCACTTGGGCCAGTTCGCCTCGGGTGCGCTCGGGATCTCGAAATGGAACGCGAGTTCATCGCCCTCGCGCTTTACGCCTCGCAGTTCGCCACCGACCAACCCTTGCACGGGGATGTCGAGCTTGCCGGTCAAGCCCTCTTCGGTCTCGACGATCGTGACAACGAAATCGATCACCTGCCCGGGGATCTCGACCTTCCCGAGCCAACGCTGCACGGTCGGCTCAGCGGGCTGAATGTCAGCAACCTGCGTGTCGTGCGCCCACACATACTTCCAAGAGTCCTCGAATTCATTGAAATCATCAGTCTGTGCGACGTCGACGATCGCAACCGGCGACTTCGACGCAGGCACCGTGGAAGCCTCGGCCTCACCGCCAAGCAAGATGGATAGCAGCGCGAGCAACGGCGCCATGGTCAAGCTCCCAAGGTTCAGACGGAGCCGACCGGCCCCCGTTACTCCTTGGGATGCGCTGGAGAGGCGTTGCAGGCATTTGCTCTTCATGCCCACAGAATACCGACCTGATTTCAGATCGCACCGGTGCCACCACCCATCTCAGATGGGTGGTGCCGAGCCCTGACTCACGCCGGCTGGCCGCGGAGTCCCCGGATCGAGCCTTCTCGGCGGACCATGCCCTCGCCCTCGCCCGATTCCTCGGCCACCGCGATGTTCTCGCCGAAGCGGAACAGACGGAAGCTGTTGGCGATCACGATCACGCCCGTGGCGAACTGATACAGGCCCGCCAGGAAGGGTCCGAACGAGTTATCGAGCGTCCGCGTCGTCGCGAGCCCGAGCCCGATGAGCGCCATGAAGATCGCGATGGCGATGTTCTGCGTCACGATCGCCCGCGCCTTGCGCGACAGCTCGATCAGGAAGGGCACGCGCGACAGGTCGTCGTTCATGAGCGCCACGCCCGCGCTGTTGGCCGCGATGTCTGAGCCCGAGAGCCCCATCGCCACACCCAGCTCCGCCGCCGCCAGCGACGGGCCGTCGTTGATGCCGTCGCCGACCATCAGCGTTTTGGCGCCCGACTTCGTCAGTCTGCGGATCTGTTCGTGCTTCTCTTCGGGCAGACACTCGGCCTCGATCGCATCGATCCCGACCGCCACGCCCACGCGCTTGGCGACGCTCACACGGTCGCCCGTGAACATCGCGATCTTCCGCACGCCCAGCTCACGCAGACGCTCGATGACCGTCTTCGTGTTCTTCCGCACCGTGTCGGCGAGGCCCACCGCGCCCAGGTACCGCCCGTCCTGCATCACGTGCACGCCCGTCATGCCCTCGATCTTCGACTCGACGTCGGCGAGCTGCGGCTTGATGTCCGGGTTCAATTCGCTGAGCCACGTCGCGCGACCGACGCACAGCTCACCGATCGAGGTCCGCGCCCGCACGCCGCGGCCGTGGACTTCCTCGTAATCGCGCGAGCCGTCGGGGTCGATCTTCGCAGCGCGAGCGGTCTTGAGGATCGACTGCGCCAGCGGGTGGTTCGAGTGCTGCTCGCCGTTCACCGCTGCGCGGAGCAGATCCGCGCCGCTGACGCCCTCGGCGGGAACGAGCTTGGACACCTCGAACACGCCCGTGGTCATCGTGCCCGTCTTGTCCATCACGACCGTGTCGATCGTCGCCGCCGCCTCGAGGTATGTCGCCTTCTTGATCAGGATGCCGAGTCGAGCCGCAGCCGCGAACGCCGCGACCATCGCCGTCGGGCTCGCAAGGAGCAGCGCCGTCGGGCATGTGACAACCAGGATCTGCACGAACGTCGAGACCGCAGCGTCCTTGGTCGCCTGGTCCTCGCTCCGGCTCATCGCCCACCACGTCACCGCGGCGACCGCGACCACCACCGGCACGAAGAACTGCGCCACCTGCTCGATGATCAGCTGCCTCGGCGTCTTCGACTTCTCGGCCTCTCCGATGAGCTTGGTCACCTTACCGATCGTCGTTTCCGCGCCGACCTCTGTCACACGCAGATCAATGCCGCCCGTCAGGTTCGTTGTGCCCGCGTAGACGTGGTCGTTCACCGCGACCTCAACGGGTACTGCTTCACCGGTCAGCGACGCCTGGTTGATCGTCGAGCGGCCCTCGATCACCACGCCGTCGACCGGCAGGTTCTCACCGGGACGCACACGCACGATCTGGCCGACCTTGATCTGTTCGAGCGGCACCTCTCGCTCGACGCCCTCTTCAACCAAGCGAGCGATGTCGGGCGTCAGCCCGATGAGCTGCTCGATCGCCCGCTGCGCCCCCCAGGCTGTGCGCCGCACGAACTGATCCGCCACCAACAGGATGAACGCGAGCGAACCCGCCACCGCGTACATCTGGCTCATGATCGCCGCCAGGATCGCCAGCGACGCCAGCGTGTTCGAGCTGATCTGCTGCTTGCGGATCTCACCCAATGCCGCGCCGAACAACGGCACCGCCAGGATCACCGAACCGATCAAGGCCGGGATCTGCGCGACAAGGCTGTCGAGCAGCCCGAACGTGTTCGAGATCAGCGTCGTCAGCACGAGCATGCCGCCGATCAGGTAGATCAGGACATAACGCTCGCTCTTGGCCTCCGCAGCCGCGGCCTCGAACACCTCGGTGTTCGTCTGAGACTGGGAAACATCGGCTGCTTGGGCGGTCTGCATCTGTGACATGCCTGGTCGGCCCCCTGGCCCGATCGGGCCGGTGCGAAACTCATCTGTCTGGAATCCGGAAACAGCGTCCCCGCGCCGACCCACCGGCCGGGCTGGTATCGTAGCGCTCTACGCCCGCGCGCCCACGCGGGTTCAGACAGACCCACACGAGGGCCCGATGACCGATCAAACCACGACCAACATCGCCGTCCTCGGCGTCGGACAGATGGGCCTCGTCTGCGCCAACATGCTCGCCGGCTCGGACCCCGGCCTCGGGGGGCAGCGCAAGGCCGTCAGCGTCCGAGCCTGGGGCCACGACCCCGACGAGGTCGGTGCTCTCGCCCAGACCCACACCTCCATGCGCCTGGCCCACTTCGAGCTCGACGAGACCGTCCGCGTCACGCTCGACCTCGAAGAGGCCCTCTTCGAGAGCCAGATCGTCGTCGTCGCCGTCCCCACCCAGCACATCCGCGAGGTCATCGGGCGCGTCCGTGACTTCGTCCCGAGCAGCGCCGGCTTCGTGAGCGTCGCCAAGGGCATCGAGATCGACACGCTCCTCCGCCCCACGCAGATCATCGCCGACGTCCTCGATGACGACCCCGACCAAGCCGCCCGCCCCCTCGGGTGCCTCTCGGGCCCGACCATCGCTACCGAACTGGCCGCGTGCCTGCCCGCGACGATGGTCGCCTCGACCGATCCCGCCACCGACGACGGCTCCTTCGCCCGCGCGATCCAGCGCCTCTTCAACACCAGCTGGCTCCGCGTCTACACCAACGAAGACCTGCTCGGTGTCGAACTCGCCGGCGCGACCAAGAACGTCATCGCCATCGCCGCCGGCATCCTCGACGGCTTGCAGGCCGGCTCCAACGCCAAGAGCGCGCTGCTCGCCCGGGGTCTCGCCGAGATCGCGCGCCTCGGCGTCGCAATGGGCGCGAGCCGCGAAACCTTCTTCGGCGTCGCGGGCGTGGGCGACCTCGCCACCACGTGCTTCAGCCCCGAAGGTCGCAACCGCTCCTGCGGCGAGGCCCTGGGCAAGGGCGAACCTCTCGACGAATACCTCAAGCGCACACCGTTCGTCGTCGAGGGCGTAGCGACCTCCAAAGCCGTCGTCGCGCTGGCCAAGAAGTTCCGCGTCGAGATGCCCATCACGCAGGCCGTCCACTCGGTCCTCTTCGATCGCGTCGATCCGCTCGATGCGATCACGAACCTCATGAGCCGCGAACTCAAGTCCGAACAGGTCGGATGACTTCGTAAGACGCAGCGAGATACCCTCACTCGCGGATCCGCAGACAAACCTCCGCTCCCGCCGATACTCAACGAAGACTCCTCACACCGACGAAAGGCTGATCCATGACCACCCGCCTGCTGATCTCCAAAGCGCTCACGGCGGCGGTCGTCTGCAGCACACTCATCGCCAAGCAGCAATACCCCGAGAACCCATCCATCGAATTCGCGTTCGACGCGACAGGCATGCTCCTGGTCTCGGCCGCTGCGCTCGGCCGGGCGTGGTCGGCGGTCTTCGTCTCCGGGCGCAAAAGTGTCGAGCTCATCACCGACGGCCCCTACTCGATCGTCCGGAACCCGCTCTACTTCTTCAGCTTCCTCGGGTTCATCGGCGTCGGACTGCTGCTGCAGTCCTTCATCCTCGCCGCCGCGCTCACCGTCATCTTCTTCCTCACCCATTGGCCGACGATCCTGCGCGAGGAGACCAAGCTCCGCGGCATCTTCGGCGAGCCCTTCGACGACTACCTCAAGTCCGTCCCTCGCTTCATCCCCAGGCTCTCGCTCTACCGGTGCCGAGATACCGCCGAGTTTGCACCCAAGGTCTTCACGAAGGCCGTCCTCGAATCGATGATGCTGCTCGCCGTCATCCCACTGACCGAAGCGCTCGAGCTGCTCCGCAAGTCGGACATCCTCCCCGCGCTGCTGCCCATGTACTAAGCCTTCAGCGTCCGCTCCCTGCCTTCACGACCGATGCAAACGGATCGGTGTAGCATGGACCCAGAGCAGCCCGGAGCATGAGGAGCGCACGCCATGCCAGTCACCATCCGATTCCTCGGCCACTCAGCGTTCCACATCACCTCCGGCGACGCAGACCTGCTCATCGACCCGTTCATCACGGGCAATCCATCGGCCGAGACCGCCGGCATCAAGGCCGACGACTTCAAACCCACGCATATCCTGCTCACGCACGCGCACGGCGATCACCTCGGCGACGCCCCCGCGATCGCCAAACGCACCGGCGCGCAGCTCATCGCCAACTTCGAGATCGGTGAGTGGTTCACGTCAGAGCACAAGCACGAGAACATCAACGCGGGCAATCCCGGCGGACGCGTGCCCACCGACTTCGGCTCCGTCGATTTCACCTACGCCATCCACTCGTCAAGCCTCGATTCCGTCTCACCCGCCATCTACATGGGCAACCCCTGCGGCCTTGTCATCAAGATCGCCGGCACATCCATCTACCACGCCGGCGACACCGCGCTCTTCTCCGACATGAAGCTCATCGGCGAACTCCACAAACCCGACATCGCCATCCTCCCCATCGGCGACCGGTACACCATGGGCCCCGCCCACGCCTCGCTCGCCGCCGACTGGGTCGGCGCGAAAGCCGTCATCCCCTGCCACTACAACACCTGGCCCCCCATCGAGATCGACATCTCCCAGTTCAAGCCCAAGTCGGCGAGCGTCCACGCGCTGAAGCCCGGCGAATCGCTCGAAGTCTGAGCCGCTCACCTAACCTTCCTCAATGCGTTTCACCTTTCTCGGCACGGGCACCAGCGCGGGCATCCCCACCATCGGATGCGACTGCGCCGTCTGCACCAGCACCAACCCGCGCGACAACCGCACACGCACCAGCGCCCTCGTCGAGTGGACCGACCCCAAAGGCCAGGACAGGGCCGTCCTCATCGACGCGGGCCCCGACCTCCGCCAGCAGGTCCTGCGGCACAACCTCAAACGCCTCGACGCGATCCTCTTCACGCACAACCACGTCGACCACACGTTCGGGCTCGACGAGGTCCGCCGCTTCAACATCGTCATGGGCCGTGCGATCGACGTCTACGCCAACGCGCACACGCTCGTTCACCTGCGCCGCGTGTACCAGCACATCTTCGAGCCGAGCCGGAACATACAGAAGAGCTTCGTTGCCACGCTCATCGCGCACGAGATCGCGAGCAACCACCCCATCGATCTCTTCGGACTGCGCTTCACACCCATCGACCTGCTCCACGGCCGCCTGCCCGTGCTCGGCTTCCGCATCGAGCCCGCGTCCTCGCTGCCCAGGGCCGACTGGATGCCGCTGGCCTACTGCACCGACGTCTCGGCGATCCCCACCGAGAGCTGGCCGAGGTTCGCGGGCCTCTCGACCCTCGTGCTCGACGCCCTCCGCGACCGCAAGCACCCGACGCATCTCACGCTCGACGAAGCCGTCAGCATCGCCAGCCGCGTCGACGCCGGGCAGACCTTGTTCGTCCACATGAGCCACGAGCTGGCCCACGAGTCCACGAACAGCACCCTGCCCGAGACCATGGCCCTCGCCCACGACGGCCTGATCCTCTCCTAACTCTGGGCGAGTGACTGACCCGTTCGGGCTCGGGGCAACCCCTCGGTTTTCTCAGACCTTCGCCGAGCGCGAATGGAGGTCAGCCTGGGATGGTTGCTCCGTCTGTCCGCCCGCTGTCGCCCGCCAAGGCCGATTTCGGATGGAACACCGGGCCGGGAGGCTTGCGAACGGGTCATTCGGTGACCTCTTGCAAGACGCAAGCCCGCCCGGGCGAAAGCCGAAGGAGCAAGATATGAGCCCACGACCCAGCCACACCGACCGCAACCGCGTCCGTGAAGGCCTCAGCTTCGCCTTCCCCATGCAGCTCCCGCCCTCGGGCACCGGCGCCGGCGCCAACCCCGCCAAGGCCGCCCCCGCCAAGCCCGGGCGCCAGGAAACGCCCAAGAGCCGCTGACCGGGCCGATCTGGGGCCTACCATTGGCCCCATGGGAAAGACCCGCGAAATCAAGAAGCGCATCAAGGCCGTCGGCAACATCAAGCGCATCACGCGCACGATGCAGATGATCGCCACGAGCAAGTTCAGCCGGGCCCTCATCAAGGCCACGGCCACCAAGCCCTACACCGAGGGCGTCTTCGGCCTCGTCACCGAGCTCGCCGAGACCGCCGGCAACCTCGATCACCCGCTCATCAACGGCCCCGACGCCGGCTTCAAGCCCGATGCCAAGGAACTCACGCTCCTCATCACTTCCGACCGCGGCCTCTGCGGCCCGTACAACGGCAACCTGCTCCGCGTCGCCACCAACCACTTCAAGTCCAACCCCGACGCCAAGAACGGCCGAATCGAGGTCGTCGGCAAGAAGGGCGTCAACTTCCTCAAGTTCAACAAGATCCCCGTCGCCACCACGCACAAGATCGGCGACAACCCGAGCTTCGCGCAGATCGAGCGCCTCGCCGAGGAGTTCATGGACCGCTTCACCTCTGGTGAGGTGACCGCCGTCCGCGTGATCTACATGCGATTCATCTCGACCGGCAAGCAGGCGCCCGAGGTGCTCAACCTCCTGCCCCTCAAGCCGCCCACCGCCGACACCAGCGCCCCCAAGTCGGGCCCGACGCTGCAGTACGAGTTCAGCCCGAGCGGCCCGGAGCTGCTCGCCGAGCTGCTGCCCAGCACCGTCAAGGCCTCGCTCTTCCAGGCGTTCAACGACGCGATCGTCTCCGAGCACGTCGCCCGCATGGTCGCGATGAAGGCCGCCACCGACAACGCCGGCAGCATGGGCAAGGACCTGACACGCGTCTACAACCGCGCCCGCCAGGCCCAGATCACCACCGAGCTCACCGAGATCATCTCGGGCGCCGCGGCCCTCGAATAAGGCCATGAATCCCATCAGATTGAAACCAACCGCAATCCACTCGATTGCGGTTGGTTTCGTTGTGTGGTGTTCGCTATGCGCCACTGGTTGTGTACACATACTCCAGCGCGATCGGTTGTGCGCACGCGCGTACAAGGGAAACCTTGATGTCTCCAGATTGAGCTGTGAACAGCTGACAAGACCCGGAAGCACATACTGTGCCGGCATAAAGGAGGGGTACCGTCCGATGCCTCCGCTCGGCTGGGCCGCGCTCGGAAATCAGCCCGAGACCATCCGTGAGATCCTTGCAAAGTGCCCGACTGCCGCAGACTGGGTGCAGGAAACAAATACGAATATTCTGGAGATGACCATTGGCGTGAGCGCCGAAGATGCCGCGATCGAACTCGCCAGATCTGGTATTGGCCTGGATGCCGTGGACGAGAACGGTGCAACGCCCCTTGATCATGCGTCCATGCTCCAGCAATGGCGAATTGTCGAAGAACTCCTTCGCCATGAAGACGACCTCAACGCACGCAACCAATATGGCAGGGTTGTCGGAGCGTCAGTCCTGTTCGCATATCAATACGGACCCGAACTCCCACGCCGAGCCCTGGTTGACGCGGTCGCTCGAGGCTTTATTCTGGATCAGCCAATAAAAACTGGTCAGGAAATGACCGTCCGGGACTTTCTCATCGACCGAGATCCCGGCATCTTCGAGGCTTATCCGGCTCTTGCTACACCGCTTCACATTCACAAAAACTGAGGCCGTTCGTTACTCCATCCCGGCATCACCCACCGGCGTCACCGTCACACTGATCGTATTGCCCGGGGCGTAGTACTTCGCGAACGCCGCACGGATCTCGTCGGCCGTGAACCGCGCGTAATCCTCTTCGATCCGCGCGACCTCGTCGAGGTTCACGCCGCGGTAGGTCATGTCGCTCAGGACGCCCGTCCAGTAGCCCGGCTCCTTGAGCTGCTCGTCGAGCGTGTTGAAGATCTGCCCGCGCGCGGTCTCGACTTCCTCGCCCGACGGGCCCTCCTTGGCGAACTCGGCGAACATATTGCCGATCTCGCTGGCGAGCTTGGCCTCGTTGCCCGGCTTGCACGGCCCGGCCGCGTAGATCGTGCCCATCCCCGGGTACGCCGACGCCGGGCGGCTCACCGCGCGGATCGAGTACACCAGCTGCTGCTCCTCGCGGATGCGCTTGACCATCCGCGTCGACAGGATCTGCGTCGCAAGGTTCACGAGCCGCACGTCGCGGACGTTCTCCGCGTCGGGCCCGAAGCTGCCCGCCCACGCGATCGCCATCTCCGTCTGCGTCTGCATCTCCTCGTTCACCGCCAGCGGCCCCACCGGGCGATCGATATACCGATGTTCGTCGAGCGTGTCCTCCGAGATCCGCTCTCTCGCCGGCAGCGAGCCGAGGTACGTCGCTATCAGCTCGAGCGCCCGCTCTTTGTCGATGTCGCCGACGACCGAGACCTCGATCGGCGCGTGCTGCACCGTGAAGTCGAGCCAGTTCTGCGCCTCGTCCAGCGTCACGCGTTCGACATCATCCATCGTCAGCGGCAGCATCCGCACCTCGCCCGCGGGCGAGGTCGTCTCACGCAAAAGCTCCTGCAGTTTCGCCTGCGGCGCCGTGTCACGCTGCTCGATCGCCTGCTTCTGCGATTCACGCCACTGGTCGAGCGCCGCCTGCTCGATCACCGGCTCGGTGAGCAGCAGGTGCGCCAGCTGCAGCGCCTGCTCGAAGTCGGCCGGGTTGCCCGAGACCGTCAGCTGCACCGCGTCGTCGCCCGCGTACCCGAACACGTTCGCCTTCAAACCCGTCATCAGGTCGCGCACGTTCGTGCTCGAGAGCCCGCGCGTCGCCGGACGCGAGAGCGCCAGGGCCGCCACATCGGTGATGCCCTTGGTCGCCTGGCTCTCAAGGATCTTGCCGCCCGCGAGCGTGATCGTGATCGTCGCGCTATCCTTGCGGTAGTCCATCTCGCGGACGTGCACGCGCACGCCGTTGTCGAGCCACGCCGACCACACATCCGTCGCCTCGTGTCGGCCCAGTTCCTTGACCTTGCCCGGCGCGGGGATGTTCGCCATCAACTCTGTCGGGCGATCCTCATCGACCTCCGCCTCGGGCGAGACCGCGAGCGCCTCCTCGGCGATCGACAGCAGCTCACTGTCCGTCGGCGCATCCTCGCTCTCCGGAATCGTCACGAAGACGGTCAGGTTCTGGTCGTCGTACAAATCAAGGAACCGCTGGCTCACTTCCTCATCGGTGATCGTCGGCACGAGCTCGCGCACCAGTTCCAGATCCTGAGCCGCCGAGGTCAGCGTCTCGCCCGAAGCCACGGCGTTGTTGAATTGCCCCAGAATCGCCCGCGCCGGCAGCGTGCCCTCTGACTCGGCCGACCGCTCGGCACCGGCGATCATCGCCTTGCGCGCGTCCTCGATCTCTCGGCTCGTAAAGCCGTGCAGCCGCGCCCGTCGCAGCTCGGCCGCGTTCTCTTCGAGCATCGCCTTCCACACGTCGGGCCTACCGCTGGCCACGATCATCGACAGCCGTAGCGCGTTGAACAGGTCCGCCGCGAACGCGCCACCGCCCAGCATCGACATCTCGCCCTCGTTCACCTTCTTCGAAAGCCGGCGGTTGAACACACTCGACGCAAGGCTCTCCACGAGCGAGTCGCGCAACCCCTCCTTCGTCGTCACCGGCGGCGTCGGCTCGCGCAGACCGATCATCTGCACCTGCGCCTCACGTAGCTCAGGATCAGTAATCACCACCGCGCGCAATCCCTCGTAGGGCGTCAGGTTGATGTCCAGATCAACAGGCCGCTCGACCAGCTCGCCCCGCGAGAAATGGTTCTTGATCTCCTTGACCACCATCTCCGGGTCCGCGTCCGCCACAACGATCATCGTCATGTTGCTCGGCACATACCACGTATCGACGTACTGCCGGAAGTCGCCCTGATCGACCGACTCAATCGCCTCTTCCGTTCCGATGGGCAGCCGCTCGCCGAACGTCGAGCCCGGTGCGAGCTTCTCGAAGAAGACGTCCTGCACCCGCTGCTGCGCGCCGAGCCGTGTGCGCTTCTCCTCGAGGATCACGCCCCGCTCCTCGTCGATCTGATCGGGCAACAGGCTCAGCCCGAACGCCACGTCCGAAAGGAAGAGCATGCCCTTGTCGATCGTCGTCGGCTCAGCGTCGGGCAGCTCGAGGATGTACGTCGTCTGGTTGAAGCTCGTAAACGCGTTCTGGTGACGGCCGAACGTCAGGCCGATCGACTCGAAGAACGGGATCAGATCGCCCGGCGGGAAGTTCTCCGAGCCGTTGAACGCCATGTGCTCCAGGAAGTGGGAGATGCCGCGGATCTTCTCGGTCTCGTTGAGCGAACCCGTCGAGATGTGCAGATACATCGCGCTCCGCCCCGGCGGGTTGGCGTGCTGCTTGACGATGTAGCTCAGCCCGTTGTCCAGCGTGCCCGTCACGATGTCGCCGCGGGGCGTCAAAGGCTGGGCCACCAGCGCCGAGGCCAGACCGGCCGACATCACGAGCCCGAGCGTCCGTTGAATCTTCATGCGTGTTCTCCGCCCGGCTGGCGCACGCTCCCCAAAGCCGATCGCCGCCGGTCTACAGAAGCCTACCCCCTGAATTCACCGATGTTGCACCCATCCCTCTCCCACGAGGGGAGAGAGCCGGGCATGGACTCCCTGCACCTCCGTGCCACGGCTGTGTCAGCCGTGCCCCCCACCCCCGAGCAAAAGCCTGCACTGCTCCCCGCAGTCCTTCTTGGGCGCAAACTCACCCGCCAGCATCCCCTCGATCGCCCGATCGATCGCCTTGCGCACCTTCTTATGGTCGATCTCACCCAGCCCGATCACGCCGCGCTCGCCCGTCGCAAAGAGCCAGTACTCCGCCGAGCCCGCGAGTTCCTCGATCGGCATCTCAAGCCGCGCCGCCAGCGCCATCGCGTAGATCCCAAGCTGTAGATCGTCTTTCTTCGGCTCGCGCAGCCTCCCCCACGCCTGGCCCGTCTTGTAGTCCACGATCCGGAACCCTTCCGCCAATCGATCGACTCTGTCCAGCTTCGCCTTGAACGTGTGCGCCCGCTCGTCCACACCCTCGCGCTCGTACGCGAACGGCGCGTTCTCCTCGAGCATCATCACTTCTGCGCCGTCATCGTGCAGCCGCTCATACCCGAGCCGAAGCTGCGCCTCGATCTGATCGAGCTGCGACGCCTCCACCCCGCGCACGCGCCGGCTCTCCATCACAAACAACTCGCGCGCGATCACCAGCAGATCGTCGAGACCGGGTTTGTCCAGCCCCTCCGCGTCCGCATCGCTCCAGCGCCTGTAAAACCGCTCCAGCGCCGCGTGCGCCACCGTGCCCACAATCTGCTGGCTCGTGCCCGGCTCAACCATGCCAAGCACATACCGCAGATAGAAACACCCCGGGCACCGCTGATACTGATCGATCTTCGAGTAGCTCAGCTCAAGTGGCGCCGTCAGCTTGCGCAATCCCGTGCCCCTGCCCACAAGTTCGATCGCGCCCTCGATCTGCTGCGCCAGCTCGTCCGCGTACCCGTCCGCGCCCGCGAGCCACGTCGGCACATCAAGCCCCGCTTCGACCGCTCGCACGATCGCAAGCCTGCGCGCCGACTGCCCGAGCTCATCACCGATCGCGTCCAGCTCGTCCTCATCCGCGAGGCCGTCTTCCGCGCGGTCCAGAGCCGAAGCTGCGGCTCTCCGCGCCGTGCGCCGTGCATCCGCGATCACCCTCGACCGGATCTCGCGCTCACTGCCCGCTGCCCCGCCCTCAGCCGAGAGCGCATCACCCCCGCGGAGCACCACGCCCGATTCGCCCGCGCGGGCCACGACGTCTTCACCCTCAACCAGCACCACCGATTCACCACGCTCGTCCGGCCCGAGCGGCGTCTTGCCGCGCCACGCAAGCTCCTGGAACAGGTGCATCGACTTGCTCAGGTCCTTCGCACGCTTGCTCAAGAGCACGAGCCGTCGCTCGGCCCGCGTGCACGCCACATAGAAAAGCCGGCGCACCTCGTCCTGCTCGCGCTCGTGCGCGGATCTCTCGTCCGCCTCGAACGCGCCGAGCTCCGCGGGCAGGCTCGGGCCCTCGCGCTTCATGACCTGACCGAAGCAACCCGCCGCCGCGCCGATCCTCGGCACGTACACCGTGTCAAACTCAAGCCCCTTCGACGCGTGCGCCGTCAGCAGCTTCACACCCTCTGCTGCAAACTCCGTATCGTCTTCGCTCTCCTTGCCCTCAAAGCTCGCAAGCCCCCGCGCCTGCTCGTCCGCGTCCAGCTCCTCGTAATACCTCTGAAACGAAGCCAGATCGCCCGGCGCATCGATCCTGGGCTGCAGCGTGCGCACAAAACCGATGAACGTCGCCAGCGCCCGAACGCGACGCGCCTCCTCGCGGGGACTCGGCAGCTCACGATGCGCCACACCCGTGCGCTCGATCATGACCCGAACCATCTCCTCCGCGCTCCGCACCGCCGCCTCACCCGTGAACTCCGCGAGCAGTTCCGCCAGACGCGCAAGCCCCGCGTGCTCCTCGGCTCGCTCCGTCAGGAACGCGCCGACCGACATCGCTTCCTGGTTCTCGACCTTCGCCTGACGCTCGTGAGCCGCGTACGCCGAGATCAATCCCACCGCGACCTCAGGCGACAACGCCACCGGCGGGCGCACGAGCAGCCGCATGATGTTCGGCCCCGGCGCCCCCGTCACAAGGCCGATCCAGGCCTTGATATCCAGGACCGCCTCGTCCTCCTCGTACCGCCTCGTCTGCGAGAAATCGACCGGGATCCCCTCGAGCTCGAGCGCCCTGCCGATCTCCGACACCGTCGTGTGCGAGCGTCCGATCACCGCGATGCGCGACAGGTCTCGTCCCTCGTGCTCTGCAAGATCCTTCAGGATCATCGCCGCGATCGTGACACCCTCTTCCGCGGGCCCGGCGACGTGCACCGCCTCGACCTGCTCCGGTGCATCCTCAAAGTCGCGCCGCGCGTGGATCTCTTTCTCGGGCTCGAAACGGTCGTGCGCGGCGTTGATCACGCGCTGAGCCGTCGTCAGGACCGCCTCGCTCGATCGGTAATTCTCGGTCAGCGTGACGACCTCGGCCCCCTTCCAGATCTCCGCAAAGTGCTGGAACGCGCGGTCGTCCGAGCCGCGGAAGCCGTAGATCGCCTGGTCGTCGTCGCCGACCACGCAGATGTCGCGCTGCATCTTCGGCGGTGACAACTCGCGGAGAAACGCCAGCTGCGCGCCGTTGACGTCCTGGAACTCGTCCACCACCATGTGGCGCAGCTCGTCCAGGATCACCGCCCGTGCGCGCTCGGACTCGCGCAGCACGCGGATCGGGAGCATGATGTAGTCGTCGAACCCGAGCAGCCCTCGCTCAAGGCGGATCCGCTCGAAGTGCGTATAGACCGCCGAGCTTGCCGTCAGTTCCTCCGCCTTTGTGCGCTCAGCCGCGACTCTCTCCTCATCCCACCCTTCCGAGCCTTCCTGCTCGTTGATCCACTCCATCCACCGCTCGGCGAGCTTCATGCTTTCATCCGCAAACACCGCCGACGTGCGCAGAAACTCGATCCAGGCCCACGCGCGCAGCCCGAGCGCCTCCACCCCGCCGTCGGCGAGCAGCGCGCCCGGGATCTTGCCCTCATCGATCGCAAGTCGGCACGCCTCGCGCAGCATGCGCTTGCGCTGGACCGAGTCCATCAGCTCCGCGCGCCCCGGCACGCCGATCGTGTCGCCCCAGCGGTTCAGGATCCGTCGACCCAGGCTGTGAAACGTCCCGACGCTCACCTGCGAGGCGGGCGAGTCGCCGATGAGTGCGCCGAGGCGCTCGCGCATCTCGGTCGCAGCTTTGACCGTGAACGTGACGGCCGCGATCGACTCGGGGCGCGAGCCGCCCTCGTCGATGAGCCTTGCGATGCGGTGCGTGATGACGCGCGTCTTGCCCGTGCCCGGGCCTGCGAGCACCGCGACCGGTCCGGAGTCATAGCTCACCGCCTCGTGCTGGGCGGCGTTGAGCCCCTCGGACCAGTGGGCTCTACTCGTCATGCGCCGCGTCCTTGTCGCGCATGTAGAGGTGGATCGCGGTCGTGCCGTAGTCGTGCGTCTCGGGCCCGAGCGCGCCGGGGATCTTGAGATCGGGCTCGGCGAAGATGCTCTTCACCTTGCCATCGTGCTCCTCGGTGCCCACGACATGCTTGAAGGGCCATGGTGTGCGCAGAACCGCGTACCCGTCGTCGTCGAGATTCTGGATGAGCCTGCCGAACTGCTTGATCACGCGCGGGTAGGTCTCGGGATCTTCGACGAGCTTGTAGGGCGGGTCGAAGAAGATCAGGTGCACGGGCCTCGGGCAGCGCGCCAGAGCCGCGGCTCCGAGTGCGTCGGCCTTCACGGGCTCGGCCCGCTCGCCCGCGCCGACGTGATCGATGTTCTTCTGGAGCACCTGCATAACGTTCTTGTCGCGCTCGATGAAGACGCAGCGCTTGGCGCCCCGGCTGATCGCCTCGAGCCCGATCGCGCCCGAGCCGGCGAAGCCGTCGTAGCACTCCTGGCCCTCGACGTGTCCGCGGAGAAGGTTGAAAAGGGCTTCCTTGACCAGATCGGGGATGGGCCTTGTGGGCATTTTCTCCGAGGGGCCGAAGAGTCGCTTGCGTCTGAATTCGCCACCGATGATGCGCATCGGGTCAGCAAAGCCGATCGAGGGGGGCGGGTCAAGTTTGGGATGAAAGAGACCCCTCACCCGTCCGCTTCGCGGACACCTTCTCCCCAAGTGGGAGAGGGAGAAGGGATCAGTTGAGGAGGGCGTTGATGGAGGCAAAGAGTGCGTCATCGGCGACGGATTCGGGGTCTTCGAGCAGGCGGGAGATCGGGCCGCCGATGACCGGGGGGCAATCGACGCCCGAGACCACGCGCCAGAAGGGCTCGTCGGCCCCGTCGCTGAGCCACCTGCGGAGCTGACCCGATTCGAGATCGGCATACTCGCGCAGGTCCTCGCCCCCGATGTAGACCACTCGGGTGACGAGTAGGTAGTCGTCGCTGGCGAACTCGGCCTCGGCGGCGACGCCGGCGATGGCGTCTGCAAGGCGTCCAAAGAGGGCCTCGTCGGTGCGGATCATCGCGTCGGCATCGTGCCAGACGATGAAGCGGTTTCTCAGCGGCGGACGGCCGGGGATCACGGGCTGCGATCGGAGGCGGGCGACGACGCCGCTGGGGCCGTCGATCCGGCGGCGCATCGGGGCCTCGCCCGGGATGGAGCGTTCGAGCTGGTAGCAGAGCCCATCGAGGTCCGTCACGTCGCGGCCGAAGATCGGGATGACCTGGGCGTCGTGGATGCCGGCGAGGAACGCGGCGAGTCCTGCGGCGAACGAGGCTCGTTCACCGGACTGGTTCGACCACGCGGCGAGGTGGTGCTCGTCGAGCACGCGGGCAAGCTCGGCTTGCCAGCCCCGCATGGGTGAACCCGGAACAGAATGGCCGCGCAGTAATTCCATTACGCCAAAGTCACGCCCTACTCTGGGCGCCCTCTCCGGCGACACGGCAACCGCACGACCGTCCGCTCTCGATCCAGACACGGGCACGCCCCCACTCGAGGCGACCCGATTCCCACGTCAGACAGCCTGACCATGCGCCGGAAACGGGCCCTTGCAACCCATTCGATCGGTTCAGCCGTAAAAAGCCCTCCAATCTGGGGCGTTCCCCTGCCCCGTTTCACATTTTCTTGTTCGGACACACACCCGAGCGCGGTGTCCTTCAATACGCCATGCCCAGAGTCCTGCCACGAAACCGACCCATCTTCACAGCGTGTGTGCTGATGCTCCTGGCGATCACGCCATTGACAGGGTGCGACAACGCCGATGCCCGGCTCGACATCATCTATTCGGGCGTCAGTAAGAACGGCCGGGCCGCGACCTTCGGGAACCTCAAGAGCGAGTTCGACAAGGGCAACATCACCTTCGAGAGTGCGATGATCCGGGCCGAGGAGATGCTCCAGGCGAACGACGCGGACGCGATCGCCTTCGCTGGCGCGGTGCTCGATCTGTCCGAAGCCATCGAGGACAAGTTCCCCACCGGCGGCGAGTTCGAGCTGTTCTGGAGGCGCATCGGACGCCTGGCGTACACCTCTGCGCACGCGGCTTTCGAGGCGGGCGACTACGAGACCGGGTCGACGCTCGTGCTCGCCGGGCCCGATCGGTGGAAACGTGACCCGTACTGGATCGCGTACCCGAACCACGAGATCCTCGTGGCACTCTCGATGGCGTACGAGGGCAACGCGCGGGGCGGGATCGCGCTGCTTAGCCGGCGCACGCCGCAGCCCGACGAATATAAGGAAGCGATCCAATCGCTCGCGGAGATCCAGCGGCGTCAGCAGCGAGCACGCGATCGCGCGGAAGAGAACGAAGAAGAGGGCGGCTGAGTCGGATTACTTCCGGTCGGTGACACCCAGCTCTTCTTCGCTGATGGTCGCTTCGTCGAGGTCGCCCGCGTTTGTGACGTTCTTGGCCTCGATCTGCTGTGCGATGCGCTTCTCGCCCGAGCCTGCGACGGCTGGTCGTTCGTGCTCGGCGGCTTGACGGCCGTCGTCGGTGACCTTGTAGGTGATGCCGATCGTCTGCTCGGGCTTGTCCGTGGTGAGGCGGTCGATGAGCTCGACGCCCTGCATGACGGAGTGGTCGGTGTTGGCGACCTCGTACTTCCACATGCCGAATCGGCCGCGGGAGTAGATGCCGCGGGCTTCGAGCCAGGGGATGAGCCTAGCGAGGATCTCGTCGCGCTCGACGCTCGGTGTCGGGTAGCTGTAGCTGACCTTCATGACCCAGGTGGAGACGATGTCGTCGCGCTCGCCGGGCTGCAAGAGACCCGAGGATTCGAGGCCCGCGACGGTGCGCTCAAGGATGGTCGCTTCGTCCTCGGGCTTGTCTTCGCTGAAGCTCGTCTCGCAGAGGAGCGAGTAGTACGCCTCGGGGTCGGGCGTCATGCGCGGGGAGTAGTTGCTGAGGTAGGTGACGCGGTAGAAGGGGCTGTCGTTTTCGGGGAAGTACATCCAGCACTTGGTGGAGGGGCAGGGTCGTTTGATGCCGACGCCGACCATGTAGCCGCCGGAGTGCATGAGCTTCTGCGCCGCTGCGCGGATATCCGCGGGCGCGTCGTCGATGACGTCGCAGATGAGCTTGTCGATGGGCATGGTCGAGACGAGCGCGTCGTAGGGCTCGGTTCGCATTTCGCCGTGATGATCGAACGTCGCGGTGCGCGCGGTTGTGTCGATCGAGACGAGACGTGTGTGGAGGCGGAGTTGGTCCTTGAAGAGTGGCGCAAAGCGGTCGTAGAAGTCGCCCGTACCGCCGAGCGGGTACTTGAAGGTGTTGTTGGGGCCCCACCCGAAGTCGTCGAGGCCCTCGTCCATGTTGCGTTTGGCGCGCTGCCAGTCGATGACTGCGACGCGTTCGCCGATCCAGGTCTTGTTCATCTTCTCGGGGGCGTAGGCCCAGACCTTGAAGTTGTACGGGCGCATGAACTGGTGCGCGATCCCAGAGCCGAAGACGTTGTCGATGAACTCGCCGAAGTTGCGCGCGCCGGCGGCACCCGACGAGTTGGTCTGCGCGTCGATGAGCCCGTCGATGCAGGCCTTGGCGTCTTGGTCGGGGAGGTAGCGGAGGTTGTTCTGGAATGGGTACGGCACCCAGGTGCCGGCGATGCGGACCCAGCTCTCGCGCTCGTTGGTGGTGTACTGGCCCTGCATGAGCTCTTCGAAGATGCGGTCGTACTCGGCGTAATGGGAGAAGAGGACGTGCCCGCCGACGTCCCAGGTGAAGCCGGCGTCGTCGGTGTAGCTCCGCGCGAGCCCGCCGACGCTGTCGGAGGCCTCGAGGAGCGTGAAGTCGGTGAGGCCGAGCTGGCGGAGTCGGTAGGCCGCGCCGAGTCCGGTGGGGCCGGCACCGACGATCAGGATGCGTCCGGGGTGTTGTATCTGCTGGTCGCTCATCGGACTCCTGGGTTCTGTCGTGGCGGATGGTAGAGCACCCGGTTCTGGTGAACGCCCCCAGAGGAGGCGGCCGAACATTCATGGATACGCATCGGGCACCGGATCGGGGCGAATCCCCCGAATGGGCTGGATTTTGGGGGGCATTCTACCTATTTTATCGGGAGTTGGTGAAGACGCCTGATCATGGTGTATTTCGGGTGGGCATTTTGCCGACGTCCGATAGACTGATTTGTTTCCATCACCCGTGTATGGGGATGGATTGAAGCAAGGGTTGAGTGCCACGCCCGGAGGCCACAATATGGATTCCGAACGAAACAGCGCTCTCGATGCCGTGATGTCTGCGGTGGCGACGTCGACCGAGTCGGTCGTGGGTCTGCCAGCCGTCGCAACGCTTGAGTGGTGCGATCGTGCGGCTTGGTGTCTGGCCGGTCTTTGTGAGCCGGCGCTGGCCACGCTGACGGTCGGCACGCTCTCGCCCACGGGCGATCTGACGAACCAGGAAGTCTCGGGTGTCGCAGCCCGAACGGGGGTCGCAAGGGCCCGGGCGATCCGGCGCAACGAGGGCGAGACCCGCGGCGAGGATCCTCGCATCGCGACCCTCCGCGTCCGCGCGGCACGCTTCCGCCGAGTCGGGGTGCGTGTGCCGACGACGTCGCGCAGCATTCCGACCGTGGGCAGGCTGACCGAACTCCCGGGCGGAGAGAACGTGACCCGCGGCGACATCCCACGTCTGTGGAACGGGCTCGAATCGTCTGATGTCCTTGTCGGCATCCTCGGCATCGGGGATCCCGAGGCCGGTCGGGTGCTCATGGCGCAGGTTGCGCCGATCGGGCAGGGCCTGCGGCTGACAAGCCACCACAACTCGGCGATGGCGGCGATCCTGCCGGTGCTCGCACGGCGGGCGATCCTGGCGCTGGGTGACGGCACGGACGGCCCGACGAAGTGGCTCACGCAGCGCGAGCAGATCGTGCTGGAGCAGCTGACGCTCGGCAAGAGCGTGCGCGAGATCGCGGACGAATTGGGCCGCAGCCCGCACACGGTGCACGACCACGTGAAGAGCCTGCACCGCAAGCTGGGCGCTTCGAGCCGGGGCGAGCTGGTCGCGCGGGCGCTCGGTCACACGACCGCGGATGCCGAGCCGATGGGCGCCACGATCGAACACAAGCCGGGCGAGGCTGTCCATCGTCACGAGGCGATCGAACCCAAGCCGGGTGTCGCGGCTCGCAGACTCGACTGAATTCAGTCATTGCTGACAAACCATTCGAAGCGGAGGCATAACGGCCTCCGCTTTCTTTTTTGTCGGATAAGCGGCGTGACGCCCCCACGGTGGCTTGGAGATCGATGCTACTTGTTCAGTCGTGAGCCGATGCGCGCAGCGAGCCTGGCTTCGAGCGCGTGGTCACGCTGTGTAATGACAGTGAAGCTGCTGGACATGCCCCGGTCCGCGAGGCCCGGGTCGCGCGTGCGCGAGACGCCGACGGGGTGGACGGTCGAGACGCGCTTGTAGGGTCGGTAAACGCGTTCGATGGAGACCTCAACGACGCCGACGAGTTCGGTTGTTTCGCTCGTCTCGGCGATGGAGCGCGGTGCACCCTCGCCGGTGATCTGGGTGATGGGCTCATCGGAGGGGATGCGATCGATCTCCGAGGCGGGCCGGAAGCTGATGCGGACGGTCCGTTGCTGCGGGTGGGCGAGGTCGGCGACCTCGGACTTGAGGGATGCCTGCTCGCGGTCCCATGGGGTCGCGATGCCCGCGGAGGACTTGGGCTTGGTGGAGATGACGCCCGAGTAGGCGTCGACGCGGTCGATGGTGAAGCCCATGCCGACGAGTTCGTCGCGTGCGATGTCGAAGGCGGCGTCGTACGTGCCGGGCTCGGCAGTGAATCGCCCGCCGGTACCGGAGAGGGCGGGGCCTCGCGTGGCGCAGCCGACGAGCGTGCACAGTGCCACGAGGAGTGTGAGAGATCGCGTGAGCATCGCCATGAGCTTACCCGCCCTGAACGATCGCGGTCGCGACGGCGGCCATCTGTTCGAAGAGCGCCCGGACGTGCTCGTCGCGGGTGGTCGTGGCGCCGATGGCGACGCGGATGGCGTAGCGAGTGGCGCCGTCTGGCATGGGGATGGCGGTGTGGGTGAGGTAGGCGGGGCCGCGCTGGTTGAGCGTGTCCATGAGCTGACGGGTCGCGTCGTCGCCCGCGCAGAGGGCGATGCAAACGAGGTTCATGGTGCGGGGCGTCAGCACCTCGAAGCGGTCGTCTTCGCGGACGAGCGACTCGAAGAGTTCGGCCTGTGCCAGGCCTTGGCGGACGTGGGCACGCAGGCCCGAGAGGCCGTAGTGGCGCAGCACGAACCAGAGCTTGAGCGCGCGGAAGCGCCGACCCAGCGGCACGCCCCAGTCGCGGTAATCGAAGACCTCGCCCGAGTCGGTCGCGGCGTTGCGGAGGTACTCGGGTGTGACGGACATGCTGCTGACGAGCCCGCGTCGGTCGCGCGTCCAGAAGAGGTCGCAGTCGAAGTTCACAAGCAGCCACTTGTGCGGGTTGAAGCAGAGCGAGTCGGCGTGCTCGAGGCCCGCTGACATCGCGCGGTGCTCGGGGCAGACGAGCAGCGCGCCGGCGTGCGCGGCGTCGACGTGCAGCCAGCAGCCTTTGTCAGCAGCGCCGGTGTCGCGGAGGACCTTGGCGATGTCCGAGAGCGGGTCGATCGCGGTGGTGCCCGTGGTGCCGAGCGTGGCGCAGACCATCGCGGGCGTCAGGCCTGCGGCGATGTCCTTGCGGATCGCGGCTTCGAGTTTGGCCGGGTCCATGCGGAACTGGTCGTCCGTCTCGATCGTGCGCACGCGGGAGGTGTCGGTGACACTCTCGGCCAGGCCCGTGATCAACGCGGCCTTGATGAACGAGCTGTGTGTCTGCGAGGAGGCGTAGACGGTGGTCTTGTGGAAGTCGGCGCCGTTGTCCGAGACGCGCCGACGACCCGCGACCATCGCGGCGAGTGTGGCGTCGCTCGCGGTGGACTGGATGCACCCGCCGCCGAGTCCGCTCGTGGAGAGGAACGACTCGGGCAGGCCCATCGCGCGGCCCATCTGGTCGAGCAGGGCGCGTTCGAGTTCGCTCGCAGCGGGCGAGGTGGCCCAGAGCATGCCCTGCTGGCCGAAGCCGGCGCTGAGCAATTCGCCGATGATCGCGGGGCCGGTGGCGTTGCAGGGGAAGTAGCCGAAGAAGTTCGGCGACTGCCAGTGCGTCATGTTTGGGATGACGATGCGTTCGAGGTCGTCGAAGATGCGCGTCCACTCGTGCGCATCGCCCGGTGATTCGTTCGCGAGTTCGGGGATTTGCTTCAGCACATCGCCCGGCTTTGTGCGCGGGCGCGCGGGGAGCGTCTCGACGCGGCGCATGTACTCGGCGACGGCATCGACCGCGCGGATCGCCTGCTCGCGGAATTCTTCGGGCGACATGTGCGGCGGCATCTCGTCCACGCTCATTACTCAGGGACCTACTCGGGCAGTTTGGCGAGTTCGGCTTCGACGCGATCGACGAGCTTCTCGACGGTCTTGGGGCCAAAGTCGAAGTCGAGACCCGCAGCGTGGAAGAGTTCGGGCAGCGGGCGGCTACCGCCGAGACTGAGGGCCTTGATGTACGCGTCGATGGCGACGGTCGGGCCTTCTTCGAGCGAGCGGATCCAGAGGCCGAGGGCGCCCAGCTGCGCGATGCCGTATTCGATGTAGTAGAAGGGCGACCCAAACAAGTGCCCCTGTTTCTGCCAGCCCGAGTCGCGGTAGGGCTCGAGGCCCTGCCAGCTGAAGCCCTTGCCGAAGCGCTTGTCGAGGCTCAGCCATTCCTGCGTGCGCTGGTCGCGGGTGTGGTTCGGGTTGGCGTAGACCCAGTGCTGGAAGGCGTCGATGGTGGCGATCCAGGGCAGGAGCGTGACCGAGGATTCGAGCTGGCGGCGCATTGCGCGGGCGTGGTCGCTGGGCTTGCCCTCGTAGAAGGAGCCCGGCGCGTCCCAGTGCGGCATGGTGAGCAGCTCCATCGACATGCTGGCGACCTCGGCGAACTCGATCGGGCTGTGCCGGTAGTGCAGGAGCGGCTCGTCGATACAGAGCATGCTGTGGAACGCGTGCCCCGCCTCGTGGACCATCGTTTCGAGGTCGCGGTGCAGGCCCGCGGCGTTCATGAAAATGAACGGGACGCGCGAGCGATCGCGCATGTACTGGTAGCCGCCCGGGGCCTTGCCCTTGCGCGAATCGAGGTCGAGCAAGGGCGGGTTCTTCATGTTCTGAGCCGTCACGCGCCCGTCGCCCGCGCCGAGTTCCTTGAGCATCGAGGCGAGACGAGGGTCGAGTGATTCGAAGGCCGCGACGGACTTGCTGACGAGGTCCGCGCCGCCGTCGAAGGGCATCAGCGGCTCGCGGCCGAGTTCGTCGACGGTCATGTCCCACGGGCGGAGGGTCTCGACGCCGAGCTTCTGGCGGCGCTGCTCGTCGAGGCGTCGCGCAAACGGAGCGACGATCTTCTCGCACGCCTCGTGGAAGGCGAAGCAGTGCTCGGGCGTGTAGTCGAAGCGGTGCTTGGCCTTGAATGCGTAGGACGTGAAGCTGTCGAAGCCGGTGTTCTTGCCAACCTTGTCGCGGAGCTGCACCATCTCGTCGTAGATCGCGTTGATTGGCTCAACGTCGTTCAAGCGGCGGTCGGCGACGAGGCGCCAGGTCTCCTCACGCACGGCGCGGTCGGTGCTCTCCTGGTAGACACCCATCTGAGGAAGGGTTTTCTCGTCGCCCTTGTAGGTGACCATCATCTCGCCGCAGATCGTGTCGTATTTCTGGTCGAGCTTGGCCAGCTCGGTTTCCAGCGGCACGTTCTCGGGGCGGAAAAGCTTGACGTCGGCTTCTGTGTCGCGGTTGATGACTTCGTACCGCGCTGAGTTCAGGTCGAGTTCATTGGCGAGCCCGGCCTGGCGCTTGTCGAGCTCGAAGGCAATGGGCTTAAGCCTCGGCGGGATGGTCTCGATGAAGTGCGTGTAGGCCTTTGATGCGGCCTCGTCGTTGGTGTTGCAGGTCATGGCGATGAAGAGCAGGGCTGCGGCTTCGGAGCAGGCGGCGTCGAGTTCGCTGCGATCGACGAGCCAGGTTTCGAGCTCGGCGGCGCTTGTCACGGAGCGGTCCAGGAGCTCCTGGTAGAGCGGCTCGATCTGGGCGAGATCGGTTGCGTCGATGTCGGCGGGAACAAAGTTGGTGTTGATCGTGGGCATGTTCGGCTCCGTGAAGTTGACAGCGGGAGCGGATGGTATGCGCCCGAAAAAGACACCGACCGAGCGGGGTGCTCGGCCGGTGGGGATTCAGACTTTGTAGGCCGGACGATCAGCCTCGACGGAGCTGGCGGATCATCTCTTCCTGACGGTTGATCCAGTCGGCGTCGTAGCCGCTGCGGAGACCGAAGTTGGGGTTGATGTTGTGCAGGCGCCTGATCTGGGCGAGGTAGCCCTCGGCCCTTCTCAGGAAGCCGCCGCGAGAGTCGACGGGCACGCTCTGTGCGTTCTGGATTTCCATGGCGTACTTGGTGACGATCTCATCGAATCGTTTTTCCTGGAAGTCCACTTCCTTGCGGTACTCGCGCTGGTACTTCTCAGCTTTGCAGACGGGGTAAGGGATGCCCTCGACCTCTTCGCCCACCCAGACGATCTCGCCGACGCTCTTTTCGAGGAGCGCCTGGAGTTCTTCGAGCGTGCCGGCGGTGCCCGAGCTGAAGCCGCAGTCTTGGGCGCTTGCGGCGGTGAAGGTGAGGATGTCGGTGCCGTCGTTGAGGATGTGAGCGCCGTCGAGGTTCTGGTAGAACTTCACCTCGCCGGTCTGCTCGTTGATGTCGTAGGAAAGTTCTTCGTTGATCTGCATGGCGCGCATGATCTGCTTGTCTTTGTTGCCGCGGGCGGAGATCTTCTCCATCTTGAAGAGCACGTCTTCGAGGCCCCGGCCTTCGACGGCTTGGAGGGCTCCGAACCAGCCCGTGCAGGCGCCGAAGCTGCCCTTGGGCATGAAGTAGAGCTCTTCGATCGTGATCGAGGTCATGGCTGCGGCGGAGATGGCTTCATCGATCCAGCCGACGATCTGGAACTGGGGCTTGTACTCGTTCTGGAGGACATCGGACAGACGCTGGATTTCCAGGAGCATGCCGCCGCCGGATTGGACCTTGAAGACGACGAGGTCGACGCCCTCTTCCTTGAGCATCGGGATCGCTTCGCGGAGCGGCTTGGCAGCCATCTGCATGCCGACGGTGCCTTCGGCGGTGATCACGGCGGCGCGGGTGATTCCAGGGACGCGTTCCCAGGATGTCTGCTTGTCGGCCTTGGCCTTGATGGCTTCGGTGGCCTCTTCACCCGAGGGGATGGGCTCGTCGGAGCCGCGGACGATTTCCTTGATATCGCTTGGGGAGATGAACATCTCGGGCCCGACACCGAGGTCGATCCAGATGTATCCGTTCTGCTCCTTGACGATGGTGCCCTTGAGTTCGCGGCCGTCCTTGAGTTTGACGACGTCCTGCTTGGGCTCGTAGAGGCCTTCGGCCGCCATCGCGCGTGGCGTCGCGACGAGCATCGCCAGGGCGATCGCGAGAGTTGCGATGCGGGTTCTCAGGGTCATGCGTGTCACCTTTCGTGAGTCAGAATCGTGCGTTCGATGGTTCGTGATTGTGCGGCAGATTCGGGTCAGCCGCCCCCGCCGCGGGTGCGCTCGAGACGTTTCTCGTTCTCGATCTGCTGGCGCATGAGTTCGAGCTGGACGCGGAACTGCTCACCGGGGTCGAGGACTTCGCCGTACTTGTTGAGCAGGGCGATAGCCTCGTTGATGAGCTTGGTGCGCTGGCCTCTTGCGGCGTTGCGAGCCTTTGAGCCGTCGGGGTCGTTGCGGACTTCGCGGACTTGGACGTTGTCGAGATCGAAGCGGAGCCTGCGGAGCTTCTGATCCGCACGCTCGATGCCGGTGGACCAGTCATTCAGTTCTCGCTCGGCGGCGTCGGTCAGGTCGTTGCTGTCCTCGTCGTTCATGACGTACGCGCGATCCTCGATGCCCATCTGGAAGAGCAGGTCGTCGAGCGTGTCGGCGGTGCCCTTGGAGAGCTGGAGCTTGTAGGCGAGGTCGGCGTTGAGGGTGAGCGAGTCGTTGCCCAGGCCGCGGACGAGATCGGAATCGGTGTCCTGCCTTTCGTCCTTGCCGTCGTCGGTGAGGAGGGTCCAGCCGGGCTCTTCTCCTTCGAGATAGACGGGCTTGCCGTTCTCGATTCGGTAGCTGAGGACCATGCTCTTCTTGACCATGGCGCGGACGATGATGGGGTCGTGCCCGCCCTCGATGGCCATGCCTTCGACGAAGGCCTTGCGGAGCGACTTCTGTTTGTCGCGGACGACTTCATCGCCGGTCGAGCCGAAGAGTTCGTCGAGCCCTCCGACGCCGCCCATGCGACCGTCGCTGGTGAAGTAGATGTCGTTCTTGATGAGCGGGAGGAACGCCATGCCGCTCATGGCCCGTTCAACCCAGAAGACGACCTGGGGCTCCTTCTGCCATTTGGCGTGCATCTCGCTCGTGAAGACCGGCTGGATCTTCATGGCGATATCGAACTCTTCGAACTCGCCCTGGTCGTCGGTGCGTTCGTCGCTGAAGCCCTCGAGCTGCTTCCAGTTGTTGTTGCACTTGACGATGATGACGTCGGCCTTCATTTCGCGCGCCTTGTCGATCGCGTCTTTCACGGGCGTGTAGCTGACGTCCCAGCCGAAGCGGCCGTCGAGTTCCATGACATAGACGCGGAGCGCGTCGCCGGGGATGTTGTCGTCGGCTTTGTCGGCGCGGGTCGCCCTGTCGGGCTTGGCGGCTGGCTTGGCGGACTCGGTCGAGTGACCAAGCTCGGTGATCGAGACGATCTCGCTGCGCTGGTAGGTGCGCGGGGCGGACATGCTCCCGAGGTAGAGGTTGACCTCGATCTCTTTGTCGGTTTCCTTCACGATCTCGACCTTGACGGTCTGCCCGGTGGTCAGGAGGAGTTCGTGGGTCGGCTCACCGGTTGCGAGCGTGGTCGCGGCGAAGGCCGGGTCGGCTGGGGCTGAGGTCATGACGAGTCCGGCTGCGGCCACGAGCCCGGCGGCGGCGCGTCCAAGGAGTCGGGCGTGGGTTGATTGAGAGTTCGACATGGTTGCTCCTCTTGAAACCACTACACGCACCGGGCAACCCGGCTGCGATCGCGGCGAATCCCCGGCATTCGGGCGTACTGCTCATCTTATCCGAAGGTTCCATCGTGTCGGCGAAGAATCGATGGAACGGCCGGCCCCACCTATGAGACCGCGCGTCCACACGTAGACGCTCTTATGAATGTGACGCACCAGGTCGCCCCGAGTTCCCAGAGCCGAGCAGTTTTTGGGCGAGTGATTTGGCACCCTCAAGGTCCGATATCCGGCCGTCGAGTTGGGCGTCGTAGACGTCTCTGAGCACAGAAGCGAAGAACGGGCCCGGTTGGAAACCCATCTCGATCAGCTCGTCACCCCCGATCAGAGGCTCTGGGGCGAGCCCGCCGGGCGTGTCGGCGAGCTCTGCGACACGTCCCCTGACCATCATCGCCGAGCTGGAGTCCTCGGCATCGAAGACCGCCAAGGCCCCTTCGAAGCCTTCACGGCTGGCGAGTCGCTTCTGGCCTGCGACGCCGAGCGCCTCCCAGGCCCCGCTCATGATGCCCACGATCTCGATGATCGACGCGATGGCGGCCGACTCGTCGTTGGAAAGGCAGAGCGCCCGGCGGTATGGCGCGATCTTGGCGCCGGCTCCCTGACGATCGAGGATCCACGCGGCCAGCGCCCACTCGAACGGCGACTCGGGCTTGAGTCTGCTGAGCCGGACGAGTGCGTGCTCGATGTGTTCGCCGAAGATGGGCGCTTCCATGCCGAGTTCGACGATGAGCTGTGCCGCCCTGGCTCGGTTCGGGTGGGAGAGCATGCGTCGGAGTTCGTGGCCGATGCGTTCGACGCTGACGCCGCGGAGCTGGCCGGCGTGCTCTCTGATCGCGCGAGCGGTGTCATGCTCGATCTCGTAGCCGAGCCTCGCGGCGAATCGCACGGCTCGCAGCGCCCGGAGGTGGTCTTCGCGCAGTCTGTCTTCCGCGTGCCCCACCGCGCGGATGATTCGTGCGCTCAGGTCGGCGAGACCGCCTACGTAATCGACGACATGGCCGTGGATGGCTGGAGCATCTTCGGCGGCGAGCGGATCGAGGAAGAGGGCGTTGATGGTGAAGTCACGGCGCTGGGCGTCTTCTTCTTCGCTCGCGAACTCGACGGAGTCGGGTCTTCGGTTGTCGGAGTAGTCGCCGTCGCGTCGGAACGTGGCGACCTCGACGCCTTCGCCCTTTCCCGTACGGACGATGACGACGCCGAAATGCGCACCGACGTGCGCGGTCGAACGGAAAAGCTCGCCGATCTGTTCGGGTTTGGCGTCTGTGGCGACGTCGTAATCGGTCGGGTGCAGTCCGAGGAGTTCGTCGCGGACACAGCCTCCGGCGAGCAGCGCACGGTGTCCCGCTTTCTGGAGCGTGCGGACGACGTCGACCGCGTGGCTTCGGGCCAGAGCGGGGTCCAGGGGGCCTTCGTGTGCGCCGATCTGCGCCACGGGCGCCTCCTTCTTTCTTTATGAACCTGAGCCGGCGCGAGCCTCTCGGCAGGCATCGAGGAACTCGAAGGCTCGTCGCATGTGCGGGATCACGATCGAGCCGCCCACGATGAGCGCGATGTCGAAGGTTTCCTGCAGTTCCTGGTCGCTGGCGCCGCACTCGACGGCCCGGTTGATGTGGTACGCGATGCAGTCGTCGCAGCGGAGCACCATCGACGCGCTGAGGCCGAGCAGTTCCTTGTTCTTTTCGTCGATCGCACCGGGTTCGTAGACCTTGGCGTCGAGGTTGAAGAAACGTTTGGTGACGAGCGTGGCCTCGGGCTTGCCCTCGCCCGGCTTCAGGATGCGGTCGTTGAGTTTGGCGCGGAATGCCTGGAAGTCTTCGTAGCGTCCCATCGGTTTACTTCCCGGCGAGCATCGACTCGATGCGCTCGGTGAACTGGTGGCGGAGTTCGGCGTGACGCTCCGGAGCGGCGGGCCCGACGAAGCCCTGGTGGACGGCGACGACCTCGCCTTCCGGGTTCACAAACGCGATGGTTGGGAACGCGCGGACCTTATCGAGAGCGCCGAGCGCCCGCGTGGCTTTGCCCTTGTCTCGCTGGCCGGCGACGAGGATCGGGAACGGGACAGACTTGCGGAGGACGTAGGTGCGCACGTTTTCGGCCTGCTCGCCGAAGTCCTCGGGCGACTCGAACGCGAGGCCGACAATGGAGAGGCCCCGGTCGGCGTACTGCTCGTGGAGCTGGCTGAGGTAGTTCGTCGCGTCGGCACAGTTGTGGCACCAAGTGCCCATGATGTAGACGAGCCGGGGAGAGCCGTCGGGCGCCAGGTCGGCAAGGTTGACCTCGCTGCCCTCGAAATTGCGGAAGGTGAGATCGGCGAGCCCGACATCCTTCTTCCACTTGGTGAGCTCGAAGAGATCGGGCAGGGCGGCGTTGCCGTCGGGCGAGGCGGTGAAGCCCTCGGCGTGGTGCGCGAGCGATCGGAAGGTGCCGATGAGTGTGCCGTCGGCTTCGAGTGTGCCGTCGTAGAGCAGGCCCGAGCCGCCGGTGAATCGAGAGAGCCTGAGCCTGCCGTTCTCGAACGTGCCGGCGAGTTGGCCGTCGTCGCCAGTGGGTGTCATCACGGTGCCCAGGACGTTCATGCCGTCGGGGAGCGTGTGGAACTCGGCGACCGAGGGGCCGGTGCGTTCATCGAAGTTGACGACCCAGCGCGGCTGGATGGGTTCTCCGGGCTTCCAGTTCGGATCGAGCCAGCCGAAACGCCGCGAGTCGGAGCACTGTGCGGTGAAAGGCAGCCGATACTCGACATCGACTCCGGAGTCGTTTTTGTGCGTGTAGATGTATTCGCCGCTGAGCGCGGTATCGGAGCGATCGCTGGTGGCCTCGATGCGGGCTTCGGTGCCGGGGAAGGTGAAGATGACCTGGGGGTACTTGACCTCCATCTCGGCGGGGAGTGATTCGGGGCCGTTGCGGAGGGTGAGCTTCCAGACGGGCAGGCTCTCGCTGTCGCGTGAGAAATCGATGATGAAATTGAATGAGAGGGCCTTCGAGCCGGGGAGCTCGATCTCGCCCCGCCAGATGCCCCATCGTGGGGCAAAGTCAACGGTGTTCTTGGGGTTGCGGACGGGCTGCTCGGGCTCGGCCTCGGGCTGGAAGGGGCCCGGGGTCGTTTCGGGCTGAGCCTGCGGCTGCGCGGGAGCCTCTTGCGCTGCCGCACAGGCGATCGACGGATGGAGGAGGCCAAGGACAAGCACAGCGATCAGCGAGAGCTTTCGTTTCATAGGCGGATCATAGAGCCCGTGGGCACTCCCTACCATGCGGCATGACCGAGACCGCTTTCAGCACGATCGATGAATGCCTCGAGGAACTCCGCCAGGGTCGGATGATCGTCCTGACCGACGACGAAGACCGCGAGAACGAGGGCGACATCGTGATGGCCGCCGAGTTTGTGACGCCCGAGGCGATCAGCTTCATGGTCCGGGAAGCCGCGGGGTATCTCTTCCTCTCTCTTACCGAGTCGGATTGCGATCGGCTGCAGCTTGTGCCGCAGGCCGAGGTGAACACGAGCGTGCGCGGGACGCCCTTGACGGTCTCGATCGACGGGCACCCGAAGCACGGCTTCACCACCGGCGTCAGCGCCCAGGAGCGCGCCAAGACCATCAAGCTCGCCATCGACCCCGAGAGCGAAGCGGGCGACTTTGTCCGTCCCGGGCACATCAACCCGCTCCGCGCTCGCAACGGCGGCGTGCTCGTGCGCATCGGGCAGACCGAGGGCTCGGTCGACCTGTGCAAGCTCGCGGGGCTCACGCCCGCTGCGGTAGGCATCGAGATCTGCAACCCCGACGGCACGATGGCACGGCTGCCAGACCTGACGAAGTTCATCGACAAGCACGGCATGAAGATGTGCTCGGTCCGGCAGATCATCGAACACCGGCTCAAGAAATCGACCATCGTGCAACGCGTCGAGCCCGCTGGCGGCACAGCGATCGATACGCCGGAAGGTCGGTTCAACCTGATCGCGTTCCAGTCTGTCGTTGATCCGTTGCCGCACATCGCGCTCACGGTCGGCGACGTCGGAGCGCTGTCGAGTGACGGGACGGTGATCGATGCCGACGAGCCGACGCTGGTGCGCGTGCATCGGCGCGACATCCTCGGCGACATCTTCGACGCGACGCAGGAAGGCGAGGCGTACTCGACGGGTGCCACGCTCCGCGCCTCGATGAGGGCGATTCAGAAGGCCGGTCGCGGCGCGATCGTGTATCTACGGCCGCACGGCCTGGGTGACGGGCTGAGCCAACGCCTGTCGAGGCCGACGAATCACTCGATCGACGACGCCCCGCAGCAATCGCTGCCCGCCCCGATGCTCGAATACGGCATGGGCTGCCAGCTGCTCCGCGCGCTCGGACTCTCCAAGATCCGCTTGCTGAGCAACTCGGGCACCGAATATCCCCAGATTGAGGCATTCGGTATTGAAATTGTGGAACGAGTGGGGCTGGATATTGAATCATGCGTGTAGCCACGCATTGTTTGTTTGGTAGGCTATCGGTCTGCTCGCTTCGCACGAGGTGGGTGCCCTGTGGGGGCAGTCGAACGAGCTAACGAAGACACGAAAGGATCACAAAATGCTGTGCTGCAATACCTCGAAGTTTGCTTTGACACTGGCCGCGGGCATCGCTGGCGGGTTCATGCTTCAGGCCTCGCTCTCTCCGAGCGCCGCCCTCCAGCCCGAGAGCGAAGCTCCGAGCATGGAAGAGATGATGGCCATGATGGAGCGTCTGGGTCAACCGGGCGAGCATCACGAGAAGCTCGGTCGAGCCGTGGGCGATTGGAACGTCGAGGCGACGTTCGTTGACCCGTCTTCGGGCCAGGAGATGAAGGGTGCGGGCTCGATGAGCAGCGAGTGGGTGCTCGACGGACGGTTCGTGAAGACCGACTTCCACATGCCCGACTTCATGGGCTCGCCCTTCACGGGTATCGGGTACAACGGCTACGACAACTCGTCGGAGTCCTACCAGGGTGTCTGGATGGACTCGATGTCGACCAAGGTTTTCGTGACTGCGGGCGAGCTGATGGACAACGGCGAGTTCGTCTGGCTCGGCGAGAGCGCGATGGGAACGAAGATGAAGATCGTTCAGTCGATGCCGAACGACGACACGATGATCGATACGTTCTTCGACTCGATGGACGGCGGGCAGAGCTGGATCGAGTCGGGCCATATGAAGTACACCCGCAAGTAAGCCCGTGATCGGAGGCGACTGATATGTCGACAGACACTCAGGAACACTGCATGCCAGCCGGGCCCGGAGCCGAGCACGATCGCCTAGCGGACTTCGTCGGGACATGGAAGGCGACCGTAACGATGTGGATGGGGCCAGGCGAGCCGATGGTTTCGACCGGGAAAATGGTCAACACCATGGACCTCGGCGGGCGGTACCTCCGCGAGGAATACACGGGCGATCCGAACGACGGGCCCTTCCCGGAGTTCATCGGCCGGGGCTACTGGGGCTTCAACGACGCCCGCGGAAAGTACGAGGGATTCTGGATCGACAACGCTTCGAACCAGATGGGCATCGAGCGAGGTGACTTCGACCCCAAGACAAAATCCTGGGAGATGAAGGGCGAATCCGTCATGCCCGGCGCCGGTCCGATGACCAAACGCAGCGTCATCACGCTCGTCAATGACAACGAGCACACGATGGAGATGTTCTTCACGGGGCCCGACGGCAACGAGATGAAGTGCATGCACATCAAGTACCTGCGAGCCTGATCACGCAGCACACGCCATGACAAACGCCCGGGCAACAGTGCCCGGGCGTTTTCAATTCAACCGTGACGGTGTGAACTAGAGCTTCGCGAACTCGGGCAGGTCGCCGACGAGCGGCGCTGCGTACTTGATGAATGCGTCGGTGACATCGTTGGTGCCTTTGATGAACTCGGCGGGCATGTGGCGCGTCTTGGCGGCGACGTCCGTCAGCTCGATGCGCTTGAAGCTCGACTCGTACGGCGCGTCGTTGGTGCGGACGATGGCGATCGAGCCGTCGACGTCGCCCTGCGAGGCGACCTCGGCGGCGAATCGGCCCGAGCCGCGGGCCTCGGCGACGTCGATGGGCGACTGGTCGGGGTAGCAGCGCTGCATGTAGCCCAGTGTGTCGGCGCGGACACGCGGGGGCTTGCCGCCGGCGGGCGTGAGATTCACCTTGAGGATGTTGGCGAGCTGATCGCCGAGGGCGCCCGAGCCCGAGAGCTGCACGTTGCCGTGCGCGTCGGTCTCGCCCTGGATGAGCATCGCACCGATGGCCTGCCCGTCCTTGTCCTGGATGCCCTCGCTGACGGCGATCTGGCATCGACCGAGCCTGTCGTAGACCTTGGCGACGTCCTGCACGAAGCGTTCGAGATCGAAGGCGACCTCGGGCATGTAGATGAGGTGCGGGCCGTCGTTGGAGTCGGAGCGGGCCAGCGCACTTGCTGCGGTGAGGAAGCCGGCGTGGCGTCCCATGATGATGTTGACCTTGATGCCCGGGAGCGAGGCGTTGTCGGCGCTGTCGGCTTTGAGCGCCTTGGCGACGTATCGCGCAGCCGACGGATAGCCCGGCGTGTGGTCGTTCATCATGAGGTCGTTGTCGACGGTCTTTGGGATGTGGAAGCAGCGCAGCTCGTAGCCGGCCTGGTTGGAGACCTCGTTGACGATGCGGCAGGCGTCCGAAGAGTCGTTGCCGCCGATGTAGAAGAAGTAGCGGATGTCGTGCTTCCGGCAGGACTCGAAGATGCGCTTGCAGTAATCGAGGTCGGGCTTGTCTCGCGTCGAGCCGAGGGCGGCCGACGGCGTGTGGCAGAGCGCGTCGAGCGTGTGCGAGCCGATGTCGGAGAGATCGATCAGGTTGTCCTGAGTGAGGCCCTTGACGCCGTGGCGCATGCCGAGGATTTTCTTGATCGCGCCGACGCTCTTGAGGCCCTCGACGACGCCGGCGAGCGAGGCGTTAATGACAGCCGTGGGCCCGCCCGACTGCCCGATGACCGCGTTCCCCTCGATCGGACCATTGCTCATCGCTCGCTCCTCGCCTGACAGACTCGACCAACTCCCGAACCGGCAACGATTGGCCGGAATCTCGGCGATGGTAAGCCGCCCCGCTTGCACGCGTCGCCAAGTCTGTACCATGCGTGTATGAACATCACATCTCTCTTCCGCCCCGCGCTGGCGGTTCTCGCCGGCGTCATGGTGGCCGCTGCCTGTCCAACGACCGCCCAGCCTTCCGGCACAAGCCCGCTGAGCCCGCCCGAGAACGGGCCTCGCGTCACCGACCCCGGTCGCTACGCGATCACCGGCGGCACGGTGCACCTGCCCGGCGGCGCTGAGACGGGCGTCACGATCCTCATCAAGGACGGCAAGATCGAACGCCTCGCCCGCAACGCGGACGGGCTCGACCTGACCGGCTACCGCGAGTGGAAGCTGGGCGACGACGCGCACATCTACCCGGGCTTCGTCGACCCGTGGGTCGAGGTGAGCACGCCCGAGCACGACGCGAACCGACCCGGTCGGCACTGGAACCCGAAGATCACACCCGATCGCAGCGTGCTCGAAGGCGACGGCCTCGACGGCGGCACGGCCAAGTCGCTGCGCGAACTCGGGTTCGTCGCCGCGGGCATCGCGCCGAACAGCGGCATTCTTCGCGGGCTCGGCGCGGTCGTGAGCACATCGCCGAGACCCGAAAGCGCCGCGGCCGATCGCGCGCCGGTCATTCGGCGTGACGCGTTCCACGCGGCCGACTTCTGGTCGGGCGGCTGGGGCGACGCGATGATCTACCCCACGAGCCAGATGGGCTGCATCGCGCTCATCCGCCAGACGCTCAACGACGCCAACTGGCAGAAGGCGGGCGAGTACAAGCCAAGCGTGAACGCGATCGACACGCTCACGACGGTCGATGCGCCGATCTTCTTCAACCTCGACAACGAGCTCGAAGCGTTCCAGGCACACGAAGTCGTGCAGACGCTCGGGAAGGACACGCAGCTCGTCCTTGTTGGCAACGGCACGGAGTTCAAGCGATTGGACGCGATCGTCGCCGACGGGCACGCGCTCATCGTGCCGCTGCGGTACCCGCGGAAGCCTGACGTCTCGAGTGTGGGCAAGGCCGAGGATGTTGAGCTTGAGACGATGATGACCTGGGAGCAGGCGCCAACCAATGTGCGGCGTCTCCGCGGGGCGGGCGCGACGGTGGCGCTGACCACGAGCAAGAGCCGTAAGAGGGGCGACTTCTTCAAGAACCTGCACGAGGCGATCAGGGCGGGCCTCTCGCCGGACGACGCGCTGGCGATGATGACGAGCGTGCCCGCGGAGCTGCTCGGCGTGTCGGACACGGTCGGTGCGATCGAGGAGGGCCGGGCCGCGTCGCTCGTTGTTGCATCGGGCGACCTCTTTGATCCCAAGGGCAAGGCCAAGATCCGCGACGTCTGGATCGACGGCTCGCGGTACGAGGTCAGCGATGACGACGAAGCGCACCCGTTCGACGGTGAGTGGGCGATCTGGGTCGGTCCCGAAGAAGCCCCCTTCTTTGAGATGACGATGAAGATCGACGGCAAGAAGATCGAGGCCACCGAAGCGATGGACGGCGACGAGCCCGCCACAGGCAAGGCACGTCACGTCGACATCACCAAGAACACCATCAGCTTCCTCATCGACGACGAGGACGACGGCTCGGGCACGTACATCATGTCGGGCATCCTCTCGGGCGATCGCATCGCAGGCTCCGGCATCGAGCCGAACAACAGCACCTTCACCTGGCAGGCCAAGCGCATCGAGAGCGATGACGAAGTCGAGGGTGAGGACGACAAGAAGAAGGAAGACAAAGAAGACGAGTACGAGCCTGCGCCGGAATTACTGCCCGGCTATCCCTTCGGGCCTTACGCGATGGCCGAGGCCCCCGCGCAAGAGACGGTGCTCTTCACCCACGCGACCATCTGGACCTGCGGACCCGCGGGCGTGATTGAGAACGGCTCACTCATGATCGAGGACGGGCGCATCAGCATCGTCACCGAGGGCGAACTCGCGGCCCGAATCCCGAGCGGCGCTCGCACGATCGACCTTGCCGGCAAGCACATCACGCCCGGCATCATCGACGCCCACAGCCACACGGGCACGTGGACATTCGGCACCAACGAGGGTGCACAGGCCGTCACGAGCGAGGTCCGCATGGCCGACACCTCGGACCCGGATCACATCAACTGGTACCGCCAGCTCGCCGCGGGCGTCACGACGGTCAACACGCTCCATGGCTCGGCGAACCCGATCGGCGGACAGAACGTGATCCAGAAAGTCCGCTGGGGCGCTGCGCACCCGCGGGGCATGCACCTCGACGGCGCCAAGCCGGGCATCAAGTTCGCCCTCGGCGAGAACGTCACGCACGCCAACTGGGGCAACGAGGGTCGCGACCGCTACCCGCAGACCCGCATGGGTGTGAACACACTGATGCGCGACCGCTTCACCGCGGCCCGCCAGTACGCACGCGACTGGACGAGCTATCTGAACACGTCCAAGGCCAAGCCCGAGGACGTCGGCATGGAGCCGGTGCTCGCCAAGAGCCTGGCCAAGGCCGCCAAGTTCGAGGGCAAGATGCCGACGAACGACGCGCGCCCGCGCCGCGACTACGAGCTCGACCCGCTCGCCGAGATCCTCGCGGGTGATCGCCTCATCCACTGCCACAGCTACCGCCAGGACGAGATCCTAATGCTCGCCAAGATCGCCGAGGACTTCGGCTTCAAGATCGGCTCGTACCAGCACGGCCTCGAAACATACAAGGTCGCCGAAGCCGTCAAGGCCAACGCGATCGGCGCGAGCCTGTTCTCCGACTGGTGGGCGTACAAGGTCGAGGTGCAGGACGCGATCGCGCAGGCCGGCCCGATCCTCTGGGAGACGGGCGTCTCGGTCAGCTACAACTCCGACTCGGACGAACTCGTGCGTCGGCTCAACACCGAAGCCGCCAAGGCCGTGAAGTACGGCGACGTCCCGCCCGAGGAAGCTCTCAAGTTCGTCACGATCAACCCCGCGACGCAGCTGGGCATCGAGGCGCGCGTCGGCTCGATCGAAGTCGGCAAGGACGCGGACCTGGCGATCTGGTCGGGCGATCCGATGTCGGGCCTCTCTCGCTGCGAGGCGACCTGGATCGACGGGCGCGAGTACTACTCGCTCGAGAACGACGCCCAGTTGCAGGCCGCCAACGCCGCCGAGCGGGCGCGCCTGATCGCCAAACTCAACGGCAAGCCCGACAAAAAGAAGGACAACGAGAAGTCCGAGGGCGACGAAGAAGAAGCCGAAGAGACTCCCGAAGAGCCGGGGCGGATGTCGCTCGCGGCCCGCATCCGACTGGACAACCTGAAAGCCCACAACATGCAGCTGTGGCTGGAAGGCAAGAACCCGAGCACCACCATGCAGCCCGGCGATTGCGGCTGCGGCCTCTCGCACATGGGGATCATCCGATGAACAACCACACCAACAAAGCCTCACACCTCCGCCTCGTGACCAGTTCGCTCGTCTTCGCGGCAAGCCAGGCCGGTGCGCAGGATCTAGGCCACAAAGCCCCGCCGCAGGACATGCCCATCGCCATCACCGGCGCGACGATCCACCCGATGTCCGGGCCTTCGATCGGCACGGGCTACATCCTCTTCGACAATGGTGTCATCACCGAGGTCGGCGAGGGCGACCGCGTCTTCACCGCGACCACCAAGGTGATCGACGGCGAGGGCCTTCACGTCTACCCCGGGCTCATCGCGCCCGTCACGCAGCTCGGCCTCACCGAGATCGCCGCGCTGCGTCAGACCGACGACCGCAACGAAGCAGGAAGCGCGACGCCCGAGGTGCTCGCGGCGACCGCCGTGAACCCCGACTCCACGCTCATCCCCGTCACGCGCGCCAACGGCATTCTGACATTCGGATCCTTCCCCACGGGCGGCTCCGTCCCCGGACGCGTGAGCGTCATGTCCGCCGACGGCTGGACTTGGGAGGACATGTCCGTCAAGCAGGACGCGGGCCTGGCGATCAACTGGCCCAGCATGCGCCCCTCGAACAACTGGTGGGCCGACGAGCCCGATGCGCGCCAGATGGAGCGCATCAACAACAGGCTCGACGAGATCGACGAGCTGTTCCAGCAGGCCATCAGCTACCGCGACGGCGACCGCACGCCCCGTGACCTCCGCTTTGACGCGATGCTCTCGGTCATCCCGAGCGCCAACGGCAGCGAGCCCGAGAACCCTGTGTTCATCTCGGCGAACGACGTCGACCAGATCAACGCCGCCGTCACCTGGGCGATCGACCTGGGCCTCCGACCCGTGATCGTCGGCGGCACCGACGCGCCGCTCTCGGCCGAACTCCTGAGGCAGTACGACGTCCCCGTGATTGTCACCGGCACGCACAAGTTCCCCAAGCGCGCCGACCAGCCGCACGACGCCGCGTTCACGCTGCCCATCGAGCTGACCGAACTCGGCATCCGCTGGTGCATGTCGTCGGCCGACGACACCGCGCACGAGCGCAACCTGCCATACAACGTCTCCAAGGCCGTCGCCTTCGGCCTCGACCACGACGCCGGCATGCGAGCCCTCACCATCGACACGGCGCGCATCCTCGGAGTCGACGATCTCGTCGGTTCGCTCGAGCAGGGCAAGCAAGCGACGATCATCGTCACAACCGGTTCGCCGCTGGAGATCACGACCAACCCCGTGATGGCCTTCGTTCAGGGCCGACAGATCAACCTCGAATCCAAGCAGTCCGAACTCGCCGAGAAGTACCGCGAAAAATACCGTCAGCTCGGCCTGACTCGTGACGAGTGAGCTTTCCAACATGACCACCGACTTCTGGAACGAGCGATACGCCAGCAACGAACTCGTCTACGGCGAAGCCCCCAACGAGTTCGTCGCGCTCAATGCCAATCTCATCCCGAACTCAGGCACCGCTCTCGATATCGCCGCAGGTGAAGGGCGCAACGCGCTCTACCTCGCCTCGTTCGGACTCGATGTCCTGGCGATCGATCAGAGCACCGTGGGCCTCCAGAAGGCCGAGCGACTCGCCAAAGAACGCGGGCTCACCCTGCGCACCCAGGCCGTCGACCTGAATGACTTCAGCGCCGAGCCCGAATCCTTCGACGTGATCACCTCGACCTTCGCGCACGTCCCGCAAGCCATCCGCGCCAAAGTCCACACGGGCGTCCGAAGCTGGCTCAAACCGGGTGGCGTCTTCCTGCTCGAGGCCTACGCCCCCGATCAAATCCACCGCGACACCGGCGGCCCCAAAGACCCGGCCCTGCTTGCGCCGCTCGGAACGATTCTCCAGGAACTCGATGGGCTCGAGATCGTTCATCGGGCCTCGATCGTGCGCGATGTCATCGAGGGCAACTTTCACTCTGGCCAAGCGTCGGTTGTGCAGGTCGTTGCCAAGAAGCGAACCACCTGAGAGCCGCTAAAAGTCTTTTTCGAACGTATCCCGCAGGTCGACCGTCACGCCGCCCTCGCCGATCGTGCGATAGAAGAGTCGGATCCGGACCCGCTCGTGTTGTCCATCACCGGTCGCCCGGCCGGCGAGCCAGTCGGGCAGCTCCGCCAAGGGCAGCCGGTACATCCGCGTCACGTCGAAGAGCGCCGAATTCCGATCAGGGTTCGTCAGGTCCGCTTCCCACCGGTCGGCGAGCGTAGCCAGTCCATCCGATACGCCGCCGAGACGGTAGATCTGCACCTGCGCGACACCCGGCGCTTTCGTCGTGTGCCCCCAGTTGTCGGTCAGCTCGAAGTACACGGCCAGTTCGGGCTTTCCGTTGGTTCCGGTTTCAAGCCGGGTCAGCGGGCTGATGCGGATCGCCACAGGCGCAAACGCCGATGCGAGCGTCGGGTCGAGCGCATCCGGCAGATCGCTCCCCCGTCCTTTGCATCCGCCGGAGAACACCAACGCCACCAGAATGAACACAGAGCCCACGCGCATGTGCCTGAGTCTAAGCGCGCGGATGGCTGTTCTGCTCGGGATCAATCCCACCCCCCACTGCGCCCGACCGCTCGAGCGCCGCTGTCAGCCTGCGTTGCCCTGCCTCCAGGCTGACCATCGCCCGCGTGTTCGCTTCGAGTGCCGCCAGAAGCACCCCGAGCTCGGCCTTGTCACCCCTGATCCGGTCGTGCAGCTCGTTCACCTGACGCTCTCGCTCGTGCGCCGACCGCCGCTCACTCAGCCACATCAGCCCGATCAGGCCCGCTGCTCCAAGCTGCGCCAGCACTCCCGCGACCTCGGCCTCGACTCCCATCATCCGTACCCCTACCACGACCAACCAACCTAGGCATCTGTGAACTTATGGAACTCGGCTACGTACCCGATCGAGACCTGCCGCCCGCGATCCGTCACCTCACCCATCGTGAACCGCCTGAAGAACATCGACGCCCAGCTCCGCCCGTGCAGATCGATGAGCGTGCCCAATCCCTTGGCATCCAGCGAAGTCTGGATCGCGTCGCGCAGCGTCCAGAGCCCCGACTCGCTCGCTGCGACCAGCCGCCCAGTCACGACGATGTCCCATTCCAGAGCGCCGTACTCGAAGAGCACGGGTGTCGGCGTGTCGCTCGTAAAGTCGGGCGCCAGCAGGAAACCACGCCTCGTCATCGCGAACCGGTGAGGCCCCGATCCAAACAGGTTCACACCCTTCCAGGAACTCGGCACGTCACACCTCCTCCACACTCACCGGGTCGGTCACACCGTCCGCCGAGACCGCGACCATCACCACCACGCGCTTCACACCGCTCTGCTCGAACTCGTGCGTCACGCGCGTCACAACCGCGCCCACCGTCACCACGCTCCAGCCCGCGTCCGTCCGCCCGAACCCCGCGCGGAAGCTCAGCTCACCGGAATCGCCCGGCTTCACCGAGTCCAGTTCGCTCCGCTCGATCCGGCGCACCACTCGCACATTCACCCGGCGCTCGGGCACATCCACGAACACCACCTGCGGGCCCAAGTCCCCCACCTCGACCACTTCCCGCTTCGGGGTGCGATCGATCGAGATCAGCTCCACCGCGGGCCACGATTCACCCTCGAACTCCACCGACTCCGGCGCCAGCACCAGCATCACGAGCCTCCTATCCGCGCACCAGGTGCATCACCGTCGGCCTCCGCGCCGCGTCCGCTCGCCCATCACCGTCCGTATCGATGAGCACGTTCACTCTTTCACGCTCGGCCGCGAACCGCTCGCGGTACATCGCCGCCTTGTCCGCGTACACCGATCCCTCACCCAGCGGCCCCGCGACGCTCGCCGCTGCGTAAATCAGGTGCAGCGCCCCGAGCGCTTCGAGCCGGCGCAGCGCCGTCGGATTGATGATGCTCGATTCCGACACGATCGACTCGCCGGGCTCGGCTTCGACGTCCGGCTCGATCCCGATCATCCGCAGGATCTGCTCGTGCACGATCAGGAGCTGGTGCCGAAACGTGTAGATCTGCACCGTTGTGCTTGCGCTGTCGGGCGCCAGAATCACCGGGTCGTCGGCACTCGCCCGGGGCAACGAAAGCCCGAGCTGCGTCTCGCCGAGCACCTGCACAACCTCATACGCCGCGTCCTTGTACGTCACGACCTGGCCCGCCCCGATGCCGATGGTCATGAACGTCACGCCCGAAACAACGAGCACGCCGCTCACCACGATTCCCGACGCCGAGACTTGGCGCTGGCCCACCCAGACGGTGTCCAGAAACAGCCGCGGCTCGTACATGAGCAGATCTCTGTCCGATGCGAACATCACTGCGCCTCCCACACAAGAATTCCGAACCAAAGCCCGGCGCGGGCTCTCACCCGCACCGGGCCGGCACCGGCGCCCCCGCGCACCGATGCCCGCCCCGCTGCAACGCGTAGGAATCAGACCGCGAGCCCGCGCAGCTTCGCGTGCGCCAGCTCGTTCTTCATCTCGAGCGTGTACTCGCCGATCACCTGGCCCTTGAACGAGTCGCCCGTCGCCGCCAGCGCCTTGAAGTGGAAGCTGCGACCCGCCAGCGGCAGCACATCGAGACGCGACGAATCCAGGAACAACACCGCGTCCTCGGGCACCCACCGGCTCATGATCACCCGGTACACGCCGAAGTCGCTCTCGTACACGTTGATCATGTCGCGATAGCTTGTGTCCTCGGGCACGTACTGACGGCTCGCCGACGCGAACTCGTTGATCTTGCGTTTCTGCGCCCCACCAACAACGATCGTGTCGATGTTGCCGCTCGAGTTGTCCCACACCCGGCGCAGCGCGGCGTTCAGGAGCTCCTCGGTAAGCTCGTCGTTGCCCGTACCGCCGCCGTCGGGCATGCCGCCCGCACCCGGCGCGAGATCGTTGGTGACGATGAGCTGGATAATTCCGTTCATCGATCGCCTCACCGACGAGCTGCCCACTTGTGTCACCGCGGGCGCAACACCGTTGATCACGCAGTTCTCAAGATCACGGAGCAGCTCACGCATGCGCTCCTGCTTCTGGTAATCCACCTCGTCGTCCACGCCGTACGCCCGGGCCGCCTGCATCGATCCCGAAACATCGATCGTCGACGTGAAGATCTGCGTGTAGTTCTGCTTGCGCGTGCGGTTGGTGAAACGAGCCGCCGGCGCATCATCACCTTCGAGCGCCGCATTGCCGAGAATATTCAGTACCATATTGTCCGCGAGCGCGAAGGCGGTCGTGCCGCCGTACGCTCGGATCACGGTGAGATTGTTCGTCGAGATCGCCGCGACGAAAAACACCTCCTCGGAACTCGCCGGGCGGACCAGGTCGCCGACACGGAACTTGCTCCCGTTGTCCACCGTGATCACCGTGGCCGTCGTCGCGCTCGGCGAGAACGTCGTCTGGTTGATCATGTCGGTGTTTGCCAGGAGCTCGTCCTCGATCCACTCGTGCACGGTGCTCTGCGCGGTTCGCTTCGGATCACCGATGTGATTCAAGAGCGGCGTCTCGAATGGCGAGACAATCCCAATCACATCGCTCACATCCTCGACCAGCTCGGGCAGCGTGCTCCCCGCCCCATACGTTGCCTTGCCTGTAAATGCCATCGATTCATACCTCCTACACAGCGCGCAGACACCGCCGTCCGCTCACGCCGAGCGATTCCTATCGCACCCTGAACCAACCTCTGTCCGTTCTTAGCCCCGGCGTCGACGCAGGTACCTCAGCACCGCACGCCGATCGCCCGTCTCGCTCGCCTCACGCGCCAGATCTTCGAGTGAATCCTTCGATCGCGCCGGCGAACCCGCGAGCGCGCTCGCCCCGCTCGCTCGCTCGGGCCTGCGGAACAGGAAGCCCTTCGAGCTCATCAGTGAACTCACCGCCTGCTCAACGGTCACACCCTCACTCTCGAGTTTGCGCTCGGCGAGCACCAGAGCGGTTTCAATATCGATCACACCGGCGTCAGCAAGCATCTTCTCGAGCTCGTGTCTCCGTGACTCGGTCGTGAGCTGCCGCTCAAGAGTGGCAATTCGTTCATGTGCTTCATCGAGCTGTTCTTCCAGCGAATCGATCATCTCCTCGCAACTCAGATCATCCTGGGTCGCATCACCACGATCTGTATCGCCCCCACCCCCGACCGGCCCTTCCACCCCGCCGCTACCCTCTCCTGTCTCCAACTCTTCGATTGGCATCACACCGTCTCCTGTTGCTCTTGTGTCTGCACGACTTCGTCGAGATCCGTCGGCACCACGCCCAGTCGCTCGGCGATGCGCTCCGTCGGCACGCCGAGCTCGCGCTGAATCCGCGCCGATTGCGCGATCTCCTGCTCATCGATCGGGAGCGGGTCGGGCCACTCGAGCTTCAGCTCGCGATCACCGAGCGACAGCTCGATCAACCCCGCCTCGCCCGCCGCCGCAAGCGCCATCTCGCTCGCCGCCACAATCCCACGCCCGTACGTCACGCGCTTGCGATTCGTCTTGCTGATCAGCCCGACCATCGTCACCCGCAGCGCATTGGCGCTCGTCAGGTTCCCGATACGCGCCTCGATCACGCCGCTCGCCACCGGCGGCACGCCGCTGATCTTGTCCAGCGCCTGCCGGATCTCTCCGATATGCCGATCCTCGCTCGGGCTCGATGCATCCCCGCCGAAAGCCTCAACGCTCGCGTCCGGGTTGTCCGTCGACCTCACCGTCCCCGGTGAAACCGGCACGCGATCGAAGCCGTCGATCCCCTTGGCCAGGTACATCTTGAACGGTTGCTGTACTACAAAATAACGCCATCAGATGCCCTGAACGCCGCTAATCGCGACTCCATCGACCCATTGATCGACTGGATTCGACCTGAATCAATCGATTTGTAGTGCAGGCATTTGCGCCACAATTTCCTTGAGGGGTCCAGCGATCGTGGCTAGACGATGCAGTTCCCTCAAGGCAGGCCGCTCACGCCCGCGAGCGATTGCAGGCTCCGGCCAAAGGCGACTACATTGGCATGGCGGAATTCGAGGAGGCTTGGCGGACTTGCTGCACAAGGCGATCAAGCGGTCTCGATCGGGTCATGAGGTCTTCAGGTCATATGACCCGATCAAAACGAGGAGCATGCGGTGAATTGGAGTATCCCGCCAACGTCAGAAGCCGAGAAACAGCTTCGGTTCTGGTGCGAGCAGACCATTAGCTGCGCCCTGACGCTCCGGGCCGCAGAGTTGCAAAAGGTGGGCGTCGACCCGGATTTCATGGACGAGGCGCGTAAGACCTGTATCGAGATCGCCGAGAAGATCTTCACCGAAATTGGACCTGTCCAGTCGCACGAGCACCAGAGCGCCTGGATGGCTGCGATTGCCGATGGCACGTTCCGGTGGGTGAACCAGTACCTGGATCGAGATTGAACAATAAGATATCGCTGGCACTACGAGATCTGGAATGCAGCCACCCAATCGGGTGTATTAGATCTATGTTGTTTCGGTAGGAATCGCTTACTACTGCAAATAATTAACGGGAACTGTGCAGTTCCTGCACTCATCAGTGTTTCGCAAAGAACCATCTAAGAATACACTCTGGTATGGGCGCAAAAAGACGCACATCCAACCCAATTATTGTATTGAGCACGCTTCCGGTTTTCCTAGCCGGGTGCGCTACATCAGGATGTCCAGAGCAATGGCCCATTTCCGTGCTTTACCATTCAGCGACCAACAAATGGGAAGTCTCCCAATGGGCGCCGGATCACGACAGTTCCAGAGAACTCATCTTCAAGTCGCAACTTGAAGATGGAACTATTGTTGACGGAATACACCTAGACCGTAAGTACGAGGTTGCCGGCACTCAACGGTATGACATCGAGAGGTGGCCGCATTCTCTGGCGTGGAATGGTCGCGCTTACGAGTTTGTATTTCTCGGCGCGGAAATAGCTCGACAGGACGGGGCAAACGAAGGTGAGATACATGTTCGTGCGCATCATGGCGAGAGTTCGCCGGCATGCAATCAATCGCAGTCGTATGTATTCCAGACAGACGGTATATTGTATGATATTGATTAGGAGGTTGTGATGCAGGGCAAGACTGTGGTTGTAGCCGTATCGTTCTTCGCCCAAGGTACTAGCGCACAGCCGGTAGTACACGAATTGCCTGAGCGTATTGTTGTTCACCAGGACGGAACCTTCGAGCTGCAAGTCGTTGAGGTAGAGCCCGCGGTCGTCTCACAAGCAATACTTGGCACGAAGATACCTGTCTACACGTTTAATAACGATGGCGAACTTCAACCGGGTCAGTATTACACCAATAACAGTCCGTCTGCGATGCGCCCTACAAAAAGAGTGGCTGGTAATGTGGTGCTCAACAATAACGGAGAATGGACCGTAAGCGATTGGAACTACAGAAGAAGCCACGGCACAGTCCAACCTGGAGCGGTTGTCTACATCGGTCTGGAGAGTGTTGGAATTGACTTCATACCGGATTCGAGTACTCAACGGGTGGCGGCGCATGCGCCTGGGCCGATTGAGATCCCAATTATTTTATCAGATATAGATGACACAGATAAGCCGAGCGACATCAGCAGCGGTGATCTGATCAACTCAGTAAACCGCGCCGTGAATGTCTGGGAAGAACTCTTGCGGGACAACAATTTCGGCCCGGTTGCAATGGAGTTTTTCTTCGATCCAAGCGCATCAGAAGACGTCTTGGCGTATGCAGAGGTTATAACGGATGATCGAAGATGGAATGTAATCTACAATTCTGTTGTATCTACCTATTCATCACTTGATAGCGATGGCGTCGAACTCACTGTGTATAACTGGCTTCCAAGCGGCTCAACGATCCCGTTTCAGTGGGACAACAGCTCAAATGATGACGAAGACGACATCGAAATGACCCTGCCGCTCATACGATCGGTATTCGGAAACAGCGTCTCAACTCTGCGTATCGGAATTCGAAGTACGGCTGACTTGTGGGACGCTGATGAAACAGACGGGGTTGACCCTACGAGGGTCGGTCTGACATCTGTTCTCGTTCACGAGATCGGGCATCACATGGGCTTCGATTCCAATACGGGCAAGGTCGGTTTTCCAGAATCAATAAGCATGCTCGATGTGTTTCGCTTTCCGGAGGACGAGGGTCCGACTATCAGCGCCAGTGAGATGCAGGGAGCGAATCGAGAGCTAACCGAGAATGCACCGGCAATTGCGGGCCTCGGTATCAATACTTTCGATTACGTCTTTGCGATGTCTCGAGGTGGCCCTGATCCCGATGAGGGAGAAAGTCAGGCTAGTCATTGGGATAGCGCATACTACGATCCGTGGATTCCCGCGTTCGAGCCGATCGGCGCAATGACGCCAGCTTTCCCGCCAGGCTTCTCGTTATCCCAGTTCGGTACGTATTTGTATCAGTCGGACATCGCTGCTTTCGATACAATTGGTTATATCATTGACCAGAATAATTTACCAATCCCGGCCGAAGAAGCAATTTTGCAGTTCCCGGGACCGCTGGCCTCGATTGACCCTTCAGTTGACACAACGTTTGCCTGGGTAGCCTCGTCGAACGCAATCGGGTACTACTTTTTTGTGGATCAGGTAATGCCCGGCGGAGATCGCAATAGGGTGTTCGCCTCAGGCGTGCTGCCATCCACCATAACGTCGGCAGTTGTTCCCGCAAACACGTTCTTTGCAGGTCGAAACTACGAATGGTTTGTAACCGCGGAGAATGGACGTGGTATTGCGATGACAGAACCCGCCCCATTCGATACTGGGGACTGTATCGCGGATGTCAACAACGATGGACAGGTTTCTCCGGCAGACTTCAGCGCGTGGATCAACGCATTTAATACACAGTCCCCTGGCTGTGATCAGAATTATGATGGGCAATGCTCACCTGCCGATTTTAGCGCCTGGATCTCGAACTTTAATGCGGGCTGCTGATCCCGTGCCTCCTGCGCAACTCACCGAGTCTGGGTTGTGAATGCCTGATCCACGCAGGCTTCATCCATCGCCGTTTCTTCACCCATCTCTCGAAGAGCAGGGCTGAGCGGTCGTCGAGGAAGCATTTCACGGCGAGCAGGCGCCATCGCCGTCCTCGTGTCCATCCGGTGTTCGATGAGCTGTTGTGCTCTTTGAACCTCCGTCTGATGTCGTTGGTGTACCCGCAGTAGACCTCGCCTTTATCGCTGAGCAGGAGGTAGCAATAGAAGCGAGGGAGCCGTCGCATCGGTCCTGTCACCCGCCTGGCTCTGGTCGCCCGCCCCCGAGTGGCCGGGGCGATCCAGAGCCGACGCGTAGGGCGTCATTCCAGTCGCACCCGATCATGGGCGGCTGATCGCTTCTGAAGGTGAGGTCCTCGCGGCCGAGCTGGCGAAATAAATCCCCAAGGACGCTCACATACCGATCGCCGTCATCGTCTCTATCAACAGCGGCAATCACCATTGAGCCGGGCGGCATCTTGCTCATGGCTTGCTGAAGCAGCCTGGGCTGCTCGTCGTTGAGCCCGCCAGAAAAACTGAGAAGACGTGCCCGGTCGTGCCCTGCGATGACGCCATATGAGATAGCGTCGATCGCCGACTCGGCGACCACGAGCTTCTGATCATGTTCGCCGGGCACGGTGCAGAAGATCCCCTTCCTGCCGCCCTTGGCGAAGCCCACAAAGCCGTCGTTCCTAGCCTCCCAGCCGCACAGACCAGAATCGTCATAGTGCGGGAAGATCGCGTTGCCGCGTTCGTCGATGCACAGACGCTCGGCGAGAAACGGCTCGGCCAATATGTCGGACGGGATGCCGCGGACCTCGCACAGATACGGGTGGTGCGGACCGAGCGGGCTGAAGCCGGCGTATCGCGCCTGCACGCCCAAGGTATCACGCTCGATGGGCTGAAGGCTTGGGAGCATGCGGCTCTGCTGCACACCCGACGCGTGTAGCGGTGAGGGGGCAAAGTCGGACCCGTTCAAAAACGGCCGCAGAGCCCGCCGCACATCGCCTAGGCTGCCGCCCCGGTGCTGCTGCCAGAGATCGATCACCGAGCCGCTTCCGTGCCCTCTGACGGCGCACCAGACGTAGTGTCCGTCCGAGGCCAGGCCGATGAGCATGCGCTCGCCCGACGGGTGATCCATGCACGCCGAGCCGCGCGAGGTCCGCTTCGGGTTGAGATGAAAGCCGAGCTCAGCGGCGATGATCCGAAGATCAACCCGTTTCATCTGTTCGAGCTCGTCGGCGCGTGAGGTCATGCATCACCGTATCACGATCGGACAGGGGCGGGAAGGACGATCCTGCCAGGCACTCTATTGAACCAACGCCGGGCTCTGGCGATCGTTCATGTGTGCCCTATCCGTGGTCGGAACCCGGTGTTTCTCGGAGCTGCGACTCGACGTTGGCCAAGCGCTCGCTGGTTTGTGCTTCCACCCACCGATCGGCTCCATCCGCGTCCCATTTATAGACGGCTGTGTAAGCGGCCTGGAGTGGAGATGATACGAGCTTCACCGTGTTGATCGCAGTAATTGCAGGGATCAGCAAAACGCGAGCACCGAGACGCCTGCCGGTTGGAAAGTCGCTGTATCCTGCGTTCATTGTAAATCGCGTGGCTAGCTCACCGATTGCGTCGATTGTGTCGATGCCACGATCCCATATAGATGTGCTTTGTTCTTTGATACTCATTGTGTTCACCAAGTTGTAGTTGCTGTAAATACAACCATTATCGCATAGACACCGCTAACGCGACAAATTTGGGCTGTAAGCGACTGATAGAATTGGTGAATCGTTTGTGCAGCGAGTTCGGACACATCGGTTCCAGAACTACGAATATCAATTCAGCACTATTGCCCTCGTTGAGATACAGCGTCTCGCCGGCGAGCCCACACCGAGAGGAGCGGGAATCCAATTCCATAGATCCATGTTGAGAAAACAAATCCGGAGAGGAGAGCTCCAGCAAGAGAAGCGGGGATGAATGCGAGCCAGGCGAGCACCCGCACCTGGTTGCTGTCTAGGACGGCCTGATAAGCGACCAATCCAAGAGATAACCCCATAACGGCAATCAGGATCATGCCGAGAATTGACAGGACCGCATCCGGTCTTAATCCGCCCATCGGCGTCTTCATGATATCGTGCAACCTATAGATCGCCTCGGATTCTAAATTTTGTAAGCGACGGCACCGCAAGCGGCTCTCTCGCCTTTTCAGGACCGCAGCGCGAGCGATTGGTTTGCGGCCAGAAAGCTCGAGAAAGAACGCATAGCCGTAGGCGATCGGCGCGATAACCAATAAACAGAAGACACCTATCACCAGCCAGCCGACGAAGGCCACGCAAACGGTGGACCACACCAACTCCAAAAGCAAACGACCGGGCAGATGCAGCAAAGACGGCGAGGAAGAAACCGCCTCTCCTTTCCACAACAGACCGCCATCTTCGCTACGGAGCAAAAGCAGGAATGTGAGCACGCAAAGCGATGTGATCAATGTGGCACACCACTCTCTTTCAATGTTGCAATTGACCCACCGGACTGCGGATGTCGCAAACCCGGCAAGACGATCGCCCGCGCTCTTTGCAAGGGATAGGAAACGCCTTGCGTTGTGCCGGGGTCGGCTATCCCCGTGGGCCGGATCGGGGGCATATTCGCTGACGGCCAGCTCGGTGTAGTAAGGGGGTATGCGGAGCATCATTGGCCGGGGCGTGTTGGTAACGATCATGTTTCCGCCGCCGGCTTTGAGGAAAGTCTCAAGCTGTTGAGCATAAGCAAGCGGACGATCGTGTCCGTCCTTGAGTGTTCGGCCACCGAGCTTTCGCTCAAGGTACTCAAGCGTCCCTTGGTGCTCGGCTGCCAACCAGAGCACGGCGCTAGAACCCCCGAGGAAGGTCTCCCAGGTATCCGGATAGACCGCGGCGAGTTCCTTGAGGTTCTGCGTGATTACCACGAGGCGGAGCCCGTATTTTCGACCAATCTTGGACGCATCGCCGAAAGCCTCTATCTTGCCGAGTGATGGCATCTCATCGACCATGAATAGACACGGCTTGCTCGGGGCATCCGAACGCTCTTTCTCGAAAACGCGGACGCCGAAGACGGTGAGAAGGCGGAACCAGCCGGAGAAGGCTCCTCGGATATCGCTGACATCCGCGCATACGAAGAGCGACAGCAAGGACCGCTTTAGGTCGGAAAGATGAAAACTTGAACTCCCCATGATCCGCTGCAGGGCAGGGTGGTTCATCCATTCGGTCTGCTGGATCGCAGAGCTCAAATATGCGGCTGCACCGCTGTTCTTCTGAACCTCTGCCTTGACGGTGGCGATTCCCTCCGGGATCGCGTCATAGACTGGATCGGTCTCCATCTCCATGAACAGGAGTTCGAGAGCGGAGAGGTCGAGCTCTGCAAGCTCGGGGCGGTCAGCACCGACATCGATCCCGCGTGTCAGGTATCGACGGAGCGTCATCAGATTTCGCCGCTCTGCCGGCTCCTTGGTGTAGACGTGCAACACCAGGGCCTTCACGAAGGACCTAGAGATATTCGCAAAGACGGGCTGGGTCTGGCTGTCCTGCCGGACGACACCCTCGGCGATGATGTCCGCGAATGTCGCCACGATGTCGTGAGCGGCCTGGTTGCCTGAGCGTTTACGCTCTAACTCAGCGAGGTGGGCGATCTCGTCGAACGGGTTCCAACTCGCCGAAGTGATCCCAGAGAGCATGGAGTTCGGATCGAGCACAGCAACGGCATTGCCCTTGCCATGGACAGCCAGACCAAGGTCGCCTGCACCCTCACGGACATAGAGGCACCGCGCCATCTGCCCAGCCGGGTCGATCGCGAAGAGACTCCCGCGATGAAGCGAGGCCATCGAAATCATACCCGTTGTTTTGCCTGACCCGGTTTCTGCAACGATCACACAATGCTTCTCGGGGCTTATGCCGATCGGACACCACCATGGAAGCCGGAGAAATGTGAATCGTCCCAGGAAGAGTTTCCCAGGCCGATACATGCTGCCGAGTGTTTCGAGCGGGCCTGACCACTTCGCCGTCTGCCGCTTGCCCATGAGCCACGAGAGGCAATAGCGATCAATCCTAATGAGCAGCGGCAAGAACCGACGCCAAGGCAGACGCGGCCAGTCTTCGTAGGTCCAGGGGCTCGCTAGCCCGAATCGTCGGAGCGTGTGAAAGATCAGCGCCTTGAGGGCCGCCAATACGAGACCGAGAGCAACCAGACTGAGCATTACCTTCGCAAAGAGGGCAGCGTCGGCAATCCACCCATTAACTGTATCAAGGATCTCCTGCATCTGCTCTCCTGTTGGCAGGGCTTAGTGATCGCGGTCCGGTTCCCGATTGCGTTCGTTGTCGTTGGAAGATCGCCCTCGCTTGTACTCCTCGATCCAGGCCTGCTGTGATGGCGAGAGCCTGTCGTCAGGATCTGCTCCGGTGCGCTCCCGTTCCTGAAGCCGCTCGTACGCAGCCCTGCGGTCCTCGTTCCGCTTTTGCCACTCCGAGCGTGCGGCGGCGTCCTCAAGCTTCTGGGTCAGGATCGCGGACTGCCGCTCGGCCTCGAACAGCGCGAGCTGGTCCTTTCGCACCAGCTCCGTCTGCCTCCTGATCGCATCGGCCCGCTCCTGCTGGACCGCGATCTCCTGGCGACGCAGAGCCTCTCTCTCGGCCTCCTGTGCCCGCCTGATCGCTTCGAGCCGGGCACCGCTGGAGCTGAAGGCTCCATATGCCTCCTTCAGCTTCTCGGGGCGGTCTTCGGCCCGCATCACTTCCCGCCAGTTCACCGACCGGAAGGCGTTCTTGACGCGGCCCAGGAAGCGGTCCTCGTTGGACTCGAACGCCTCCATCTGCTCGGCATGGCGGCGGTGAAGATCCTCGTAGTGGGGGCGGTAGCTGGCCGCGGTTTCGTTCTCGGATGCCCAGATCGATCTCTGCTCGTCGTTCTCCATCGATTCGAGGGTCGCTGCATGGCGAGCCTCCATCGATTCCCAGGCCTCGCGTCGCCGCTGCTCGCGGCCGTTGCCATCTGCTGCAAGAGCGGCGTCCTTGGCGATCTGCTGCCTCTTGGCCTGGCCGAAGCCGGGCTTGTTGTCGTTGGAGATCTCCACCTCGTGGATGTGGTAGGGGCGGTGGCTGTCGTCGCGCGTGTACTGTTGGTTCTGGCGGCGATCGTTGTTGATCACGCGGGCCTCGCACAGCACCTCCCCGCGTTCCTTCTCGTAGTGCTCCGCCCACGCCGACAGCTTGAGCTTCTCGTTCGAGGAACTCAGGAGCCGACCGTCATCCGGGCTCACCCGGTTGATCAGGATGTGCACGTGCGGCTCGGCCGTGTCCTTGTGTGCCGCGATCAACGCCTGGCGGTCCGACGCGTCGAGCTGGTGGATCGCCTGGTTCACGGCCCGCATCATCTCGTCCTGCGTCAGACCCCCGGCCTCCTGCTCGTGCCAGGACAGCGTGAGATGCAGCACGTGGTCCTTGCTCTTGCGCCCCGTATTTGGAACGCCCGCTTCAGATTTGAGACGGTCCTGGTCCATCGAGGTCGCCGCCATGATCTTCCAGGCGGTGTGCGGGTCGTCCACACCGATGTTGCGCGTCTGCGTCCACGCCACACGCTCATCAGTCTTGGCCTTGTCCTTGTCGTGGAGCACGTACATCGCGGCCCCGCGAAAGCTCTTGCCCTTCTTGTGGATACGAGGCACCATCGGAGGGTCACACGATTCGCTTCAGTGTGTCGGCGACCTCGCTGCGGACCGCATCGATCTCGCTGGCGACGTGCCTCCAGTCGCCGCGAAACTCTCGCTCCATGTGCGTCGCGATGGCGAGCTTGTTGGCCGTCACGCCCACGTACTTGAGTTGAAGGGCAAGGCGGTTGACCTCGGTGATGAGCGCCGGATCAGTGCGGGAGCTCGACACACCGACGGACTCACGCAGTGTCAGCCGCCGCATGTACTCGGTGGGATCGAGACCGGCGAGCTGGGCCTGTCGCTGGATGTGCCGCATCTCCGCCGGCGTGTAGCGGAGGTTGTGCCGCTCGGTCCGCTTCTCGTGCGGCTGCTTGGTCGGTCGGGCCATCCCGGTCTTCCTTTCATTCCTACCGCCAAGCCTGTGCCGGTCGCCCGATCCGCCCCGACATCGGAGGGGAGATCGCAGCGAACGGCCCGCCGATGACCACACCAAAGCACCGCGAGGTGTCTGGGTCATCTGCGGATCACGATCCAACGGGTGAAATCCGTTGGCAAGACCCCGTTAGGGGCCGCGTAGCGGTTGTTTTTGGGCACCAAAAACACATCTTGATACCCGTTTGCTTTGCTTATTACTCTCTTTTGCCATAAATCATTCCCATAGTCAAGTACGATCGCTCCCGAAGCTCCGGGAATCCGATCCGGACTCGTTTTGTTCCAGAATATCGGACGTTATATTCGAGCCCGCTCCTGGTCGAAATGGTCCCACCCTCAGGGGCCTTCAATGTTGCCAGTTTCAACTACCTTGGTCGCTAGAGCCTGTGTAACACTGACTTTTGCTTGAGACTGCCCTTGCAGTCTGAGATCCTCCTCTCTGCTTCGTCCGGTCAATTGATCTGGGTGCGTGCGTCTGATCCATGAGTTTCAGTGCACCCGTTTTCCTTTTCGCTACAATCGCATCCGATGGGATTCATTCTCAGAAATCTCGGCCGGTTGCTCATCCTGCTCGGTGTTCTCTGGCTGATCTTTCTACTTGGTGTAGCCGGCTTTGTGTGGGTTGCTCGAACGCTGATCGAAGATAAGCCGCCTCAGAACCAACATCATTGGTGGTCGCCATCAGACCAAGAAGTCAAAAGAACCAAGGTTTCGCCCTCGGACTACGCCTTTGCCTCGATTTGCGGTCTGATCCCTATCGCCGGCGGGGGCATACTGGTCGGCACAAACCCGAAAACACGCCATTGACATTTTTTATATCTATAACGAAATCGGCCCTGCTGATTGCCTAGCGCGGATGCAGCACCCGGTTCAGGTCCTTCCGAAGGGCGGAGAAACGCCTTTCGGCATCACGCAGATCCTCAACGTCGTAGAAGTTGATCACCGACCGGTCTTTCGGTCTGTAGTGCAGGCCGTCTCGCACGGGCAGGGCGTGAGCCAGAGCATTGCGGAGCGCGAGGATCTCGATGATGATCGGGACCGCTTCTGCAAGTCCATCCACCTCTTCGGCTCTCACGACAAGCTTGTCTTTCAACAGCCCCATCGGCAGCCTGATCAGCTCCCAGTAGTCCATATCAAGGTGCTTCCGAGCAATGTCGACCATGTGACCATTCACCGACGCGGCCATGAACATCGCCGCGCCCAAAGCCTCCAGAAATTCGCGATGGTCCGGATGCCTCGGATGCCCGGCATGCTTGATCGCTTTGGCTTCATCCATCGGCCGCCTCCTTGAACGGAAAGTGCTGCGGCGCAGCACCGAATTCTATTGACATATCGACACCGCGTGTGCCATCAGTCCCGTTGTCATAACCAACAACGGAGGCCCACATGGCCACACTCGACATCTACCAGGCGGTCACCGACCGCATCATCGAGCTGCTCGAACAGGGGACTGTCCCCTGGAAGCAGCCGATCCGATCCCAGGGCGGCAGCGGCCGCCTGCCCACGAATCTGCTCTCGCACCGCGAGTACCGCGGCATCAACGTCTTCCTGCTCGCCGTCACGGCCTGGGCCGAGGGCTACGAGTCGCCGTACTGGCTGACTTTCAAACAGACCAAGGAGAAGGGCGGCCATGTCCGCAAGGGCGAGAAGGGCTCGCTCGTGATCTTCTGGAAGCAGCACGCCACCGAGGACAAGAAGACAGGCGAGCCGATCAAGATCCCCGTGCTCCGCAGGTACACAGTCTTCAACACCGATCAGTGCGACGGGATCGAGCTGCCATCCGACGAACCCGGCAGTGGGGGAGTCGAGGACGCCGAGCCGCCCGAGGGGTTCACACCCATACGGGAGTGCGCCGAAGTCGTCGCCGGCTACGCCGGCGGACCGACCATCGAGCACAGGGGCGGGCGGGCCCTGTACTCGCCGCGAACCGACACGGTGCGTATCGCAGAACCCGACCGGTTCGAGACGCGCGAGGCCTACTACGCCACCCTCTTCCACGAGCTGGTGCATTCGACCGGGCACAGCACGCGGCTGGACCGCGGGCTCGATCGAGAGCTCGCGCCGTTCGGCTCACCCGACTACTCCAAAGAGGAGCTCGTCGCCGAGATGGGAGCGGCTTTTCTGGCCGCCGCATCGGGGATCGGCACGCAGACCATCGAACAATCCGCCAGCTACATCGACGGGTGGCGGAAGAAACTCGGGCAGGACAAGAAGCTCATCATCAACGCCGCGGCTGCGGGGCAGAGAGCGGCTGATCTCATCACCGGCGCTCTGCCATACAGCCAGGCCCCGGCGGCGAACGCTCAGACATGACCGAGCCGCTCAACACATACGAGGTCGATCCGGGCCGGCTCGCAAGCGGCCGGTGGTCGCAAGAGTTCAATGCGACGGTCGGCGAGGGCGACATCTCCGCGTCCTACTCGGGAGACACCATCGGGCTGCAAGGAAAGACCAGAAAGCCGTTCGTCTTCCAAGGCGATCTCTGGATCAGCGTCGGCCAATGCGGCGGCGCAGCCAAGGCTTACAGGCTGGTGCCAATCGAGATCTTCACCGAAGACACGGCGGACTACGACTCCAAGACGAGCGACTGCAAGGCCGCAAGGGCCGATCCGAACGGGTTCTACCACGGCGTGGCCGTGACACATCGCAAGGATTGGTTTGTGCTCTGCGGGCCGCCGGCGTTCTTCGTGCCGGGGCAGGTGCGTCAGCTTGGACTGTTTGCGGATCAATAGAACGCGACTAGCTCATCAAATCAACATGATCCTCATAGTCAAGCCAGAGGCGTTCTCGCGCGCTTTCTAGATCTCCGGCAACTTCATCAAGAAATAGCTTGTCTATTCCGGTGTTGAGTTCAAGCGTTTCGCTCACCGACACAACAAGCGATGCGGCCTGCCGCAGCCTCCGTTTCATCTCTTCGATTTCTGTGCGGCTCATCCGTTTATTCTGACCTCGAACATCTACACCAAGCATCGCTTTCGTTGGCTCAAGCTCCAGCCGCACACTTCCGTGGGGCGCATAGGTCTGATCTTGGCACCTCTGGAATCCTTGCCGCTCGGCATATCGAATTGCATCCGGCTCTTTCGCGGTCGCGAATTGAATCTTTCGATCGTCTTGGAACATGTGTGGAAATATCGTGCTCTGTAGAGCACGGTGAAGATACCCCCTCTTCCGATGCCCCTCAAGAACAAGCCAGTGCAGCTCGCCGCCAGGATATCCATAGTCGTGCATGTCGTACACAACAGCGACACAAAAACCGTCGGCCAACACGAAGTAATACTTCTGGCTTCTGCTATCAACAAGACCGCCCGTAGGCTCGTTTTTCCACACACGGGCCACCACAACTTCTGGTGTGAGTGAACGAGTCGCCGAGAACCTTGGAAGACTGCCTGCGTTATACGACTCGATGATCTCAACAAGACCTTCGTGTGTCATCAGTCACCCTCTCGGTTCATGTATGGTGTCGTGTTCACATACACGACCAGACGCCATTGTTCAGTTGGGTTCGTTGTCCAACATCCAGCCCTTCCAGTCTGCATTACACGCTCGGGCCGTTCAAGAGTTCTCGGATGTGGCACCTGGCGTTAGTGTACTGCTACGGAGAAGGAGACAGAACTCAAGAGTGACATAGAGTGTCGTCACGGCCTCGTGGGTTGGGCGAGGACGGATAAGTAGTTTCGATGGAACGATGGCGACGAGATAACAGGCCTCCGATAGCCGCAAATGCAAGGAAGGTCGACGGTGCTGGAATGGTCATCACGAATGCCTCTAGCCGAACGGGAGGCCCCCCACCGCTGAACCAATCCTCGTGGTACGCGGTACCCACGATCGTCGTACCATCAGCGGAAATGTCTGCCACACTCGTAATCGTCCAGCCGTCCAGATCGACACCAACGCTTCGCACATAGTCTTCGAACAAAACAGGTGAGCCCTGGTCAATCCACACAAGGAGCCCAACATCCTGCTGCGAGCCGATGATGATCGACCCGTCGTCACTCATGAAACCAGCACCATAATTCTGATCAGGCGAGTATGGTGCGAGCTCAACCTCGCCCGTATCGGGTGTCCAGTACGTGGCTCTTAGTGGAAACAGTTCTCCAGGAACTGATTTCGCCCCGAGCATAAAGCTCGCGTCCGAGTTGATGTTCTGGAGATAGCTGCCAACCGGGAGGTACTCGAACCCGTCGTCGACAGAGTAGAGCCAGGAGCCAGACGCGGACTGGCCGAAGATTCTGCCGTCAGCGAGAATATCGAGGGCTGTGCTCTGGGAGTTCTCATCGTTCGGGTGTGGCAGCGGCAACGCTTCGATACCGCCTGACATGGTCCATATCGCGGCGCGGTTTAGTCTCGCGCCGGTGCTCGTGACGCCGATGGTGCTGGAGCCTACGGCAACACCAGCATCCGAAACCGCGCTCACAAGCGTGTACTCTGCACCACCGGATAAATCCCCAAGCGGAACGGTGCCGGCGCTCTCCGACCAGATGTAGCTCAGCGTGCCGCCGCCGCCAGGGCGTGTGTACCGTCCGACAACATAGTTCCCAGAGGGAGAGAGGTTGGTCGACTCGTAGAATGAGCCTCCGGGCACGCCGGGGATCTCGATCATGCCAACGTCTGCCGTCCACCGAAACGAGGCCGTTCCGCCTCCCGCGGGCACTCCGTTTCCGATGACAACCGATCCGTTAGCGGACACATCGCTCGCGTGGCTGATCGTGTTATCCCCGGGGAGATCGCCGATGGTAAAGATGCCCACCTGCGAGTGACTGTTGAAGCATACCAGTAATGAAATTGACACTGATACGCTGTGGTTCCGTATTGACATACCAATTCTCCTGTAATGCTTGGTCGATGCTCTCGCATCGACCAAGCTTCTTGTTGGGTTATGGTGTCGTGTTCACATAAACGACCAGACGCCATTGTTCTGTTGGGTTCGTTGTCCAGTCTCCGTGTCTGGTGATCAGCACCTCGTCAACACCGTCGAGATTGAGATCCGCGCACATGACTCGATCAAATGCAACACCGGCATATGGCGCATAGCCCAATCGAAAGTAATCGCAGGAAGTGTCGTCAAACTGCATGATGCTGTTCGTTGCATCCGGCGTCCCACGCCCGAGCAGAAAAGCAGCATTGCGGTTGTTTGGGTCAACATGCACGAGATCACCGAATGGGTCGCCATTAAGGTTGCCGGATGCCGCATACGCACCAAAGTGAGGAAGAGTCGGCAAGCCGCTGGTGCCAGAGCACGGCGAGCTAAACGGGATATTCGGTGATACATCAATCCGATCCGCCGAAGCTCCGTTGTAACATAGATGATAGAACGTACCGAACCTCGGTCTGTTGTGAAGGAGCTGCACCGTATTTGCGTCGCTGGCAGTAGCAAGGGATTGATCAGCAGTGGCAAATGGATCAAACAAAATAAGCGCTTCCACGTCCAGCCCATACGGCTGAAGTCCGTATGAAAGACCCACATTCCCAGATCCACAATTTGTTCCTGTTACCGAGGTAACAGAAAACGAGAATGGCCCCGATCCCGTGCCCGTTCCAAGCCGAAGTCCGCTCGCGTTGTTTCCACCGAATGTAACAAAGTCGAGCGAATTGCCGGTCCCGCCAAGGCTTCCGGTGGTAATGAGGTTAAACTCGCCAAGAGCCACGTTGTAGGATGGGTATGCGGTATTTGTGAGCACTTCGTCGGATTGACGCAACAAGTACCCCGAATTGCCTCCGACCAAGTCGTTTTTCAGGACGAAAACCCGGGCTGGATCAACGACCCCCGTAGATGTTTCATCGTCCTCGCAGGACACAATAATATCAATCCTTCCATCCTGCGACAGATCTGCGGTAGCAAGCGAGGTTACCGGGAGTTCCATAACCTCGTAATCGAATAGCTCATATCGGAACGTTGACTGTCCAACGTCTAACGCTTTGTAATGCGCGACGAGTCCAACCTCGGCATCCTCACCTCCAACTTCTGCATAATAAGAGATCGCAACCAAGAGATCCGGGGTTGTGTCTCCGGTCATGTCAACGAGTTCGATATCGCGCAACCGAGTCGTTACTGCATCGTCGGCTGTGATGAAGGCAAAATCACCAAAGACGTCAATATCTCCAACAGTGTTGTTATTGAAGAAAAGCTGAGTGAACGAGGCCGCCGGGTTTGTATCCCAAAGATTTTCGTTCCGGTAGAACCGAACAAAGCCGTCCGTCTCAGACCCGACCGCAACCTCTGGGTAGCCGTCTGCCACTAGGCTCGACCCTGTCCCAACCAAGTCGTACCCGGCAGGTGTTGCTGCAATTGACTGGACGTACTTTGGTGCGATGAACGTGGAGCCATTGTCAAAGTATGCTTTGTCCACCTGCCCTAGGGCGAGGCCCGCAGTGCCGGACAGGAGGGCGCATAGGGCCCTACCACACCAAGTCGATGTAACTTCTCGCATTGCTAATTCCTTTCTCCAACTCGGAACCCAATGCCCGACACCCGGGCATCCAACGCAATGCTAACATACACCGCACAAAACAGCCTGGCGTACATCGGAATTCTGCCACGAAGCTCTCGGATAACCATCATTTTGCGATCACTGGCACCACAAACAGGTTATGAGCGGGCCATTCCATCCCCCACCGCCGTCTTTGGACGCCGGGTTCCCGATCCGGTTCCCACACGCTGAGATCAAGCTTGACAGGCAGCGATCCGATGATATATCATAGAATTATATGATAATTCTGTGATGAGGCACGCATGGTTGATCTCAACGACATCCACCCGATGACCGGGTTCCTGCGGGACCACAAGGCCCACATCCAGAGGCTCGCCCAGACCGGCAAGCCCGAGGTGCTCACCGTCAACGGCTCGGCCCGCGTGGTGGTCCAGGACGTGGCCGCGTACCAGAAGCTGCTCGACCAGGTGCAGCTCGCCGAGGACGTGCGCATCATCCGCGATCGTCTCGCCGGCGTGAAACGCGGAGAGGCGGGCGTCCCGCTCGAGGAAGCGGTGAAAGAGATCGGAGAACGGCTGGGCATCGAGCCGACACATGGCGGGTAGATGCCCTACCGCGTGATCCTGCACCGTGAAGCCCTGGACGAAGCGCTCAAAGCCGCGGACTACATCGCCGAAGAAGGCTCGCCGGAGACCGCCAGGCGTTGGTTCACCGAGCTGAGCGAGAAACTCGACTCACTTCAGACACACCCTCACCGCTGCGGGCACGCGCGCGAGAACGATCACGTCGAAGACGAGCTCCGCCAGCTCCTGCACCGCTCGCACCGGGTGATCTACACGGTGATCGGACAAGAAGTCCACATCTTGCGCATCCGTCATCAACGACAGGACGAGCTGGACACGCTCTAGCGGTATACTGGCACCCGAAAGGAGCCGACGCATGGCAGGGAAACCATCGAAACACGGCACGAAGTGGACGGCAGGCGACATCAAGCAGCTCCGTCAGCTCGCCAAGAACGACAAGCCGACCACCTCGATCGCCAAGTCACTCCAGCGGACGGTCCGCTCGGTCGAGGCCAAGGCCCACGAGAAGAAGATCTCGCTGCGGACCCCGAACTAAATGCGAGGGCCGGCGGGTCGGCCGGCCCCCGCGTGGGGCGATCAGGCCGCGTCGGCATCGGCGGACCGGTCTTCGGATCGAAGCTTCGCGATCGCGTCGTAGGCCCGGACGGACAGCCGGCCGAGGATCAGGAGCTCGGTGCCGGAGAAGCTCTCGGTGTCGTGCCAGTCGCCCGTGTCGTCACGGTACGACCTGGTGAACGTGACGGAGTAGAAGGCCCCCTTCTCGCTCTGGTTCTTCCAGATCGCCGCCTTGATGCGGCCGTCGGTGAGGGACAGGATGGGTGTGTTCTGGTTCGTTGTCATGGTCATGCTCCTTTCGTTTGTGTTGACCGATGCCGAGCACAAACCACGGGGACAAGGGCTCTGTGGGGCGGCAAGCGGAATTGCGGAGGGTCCGGCCGGAGGCCGGAAACCGTCATTCTGCTTGTGGCTCCGCCCGCCGTGGTAGCGTCAGCATCGATGGATCAACACGAGCGCTCGGAGCGGCCTGCTTGAGACAACGGCCCCCACCCCCACCGCTCACCGGACCTACGACATCCCCGCAGCCGAAGCCACCAAGAGCATGTTCGCGGCCGTGATGCGGATTGCGTGGTTCGCGTGATGGTCCGAGATCTCGACCGACGGCTTGCCGCCCTTGCCGTGCGACGAGCTGTGCTCATTGCGAATGGCGGCCTGTGAGATCAGCACGGGCTTGTACTCACCGGGCAGAAGGTTCTCGCGGAGGCAGACACCCACGAGATCGCCGCACGTCGCGCTCGGCTTGTGGGTCCAGCCCTTTTGCTTGCACACGATCCGCAGCAGGCTCTCGAACGAAGCCGCCGCTCTCGTGATCGCGTCGTCGTACCGGCCGTCGCGCTGCGCACGGAAAGCCTCAAGAAACTCGGCGTTCACGTCGGCGAGGTCTGCGTGGGTGAGGAGCGCAAGAGCACCATCGACGATCTCGGCGTTCGCGAAGGCGTGATCACGCCGGATGATCATGGGATATGTGATTTCAATGGGGGTGCCCGGACGGCCCGGCACGCGATCGAGTTCCCGCCTGCTCAGCGGCGTGAGCTCGAAGGCGACCCCCTCCTCCTCCAGGATGCCGTTCAGCAGGTCGACCTCGCGCTGCGTCAGGCCCTCTCGGAAGAACTGAAAGAGCATCTCAAGCAGGTCACAGAACTCGTCGGTGCTGCACCAGAAGAAGTACCTTGTGATCTGCGGGATGTGATCCGTGTGATAGCCCGGGCTCTCCTGGCCCGGGAGAACGCCGTACTCGCGGACGGCACGCTGAGCCGTCAGCTCCATGAGCCGCTCCCAGCTTCCGCCGCTCGACGACCAGCTCCGCTGCTCGCACGTCTCCTCCAGCGTGTGCCAGATCCGCCGCCTGGTGCGTTCAGAGAACTCGGGTCCGGTCGATGCCTTGGGGGCTCGGTTCCGCTTGCTGAACAGCTTCTTCATTCTGCATCCTTGGTCTCGCCACGCCACCTGGCGTGCTGGGCTTGCAGATGCGCGTGACGGGCCTCGTCCCACTCGTCTCTCGTCCAGCCCCTCGCCCGACGTGCAACGTGGAAGGGATCAAGGCCCCGCTGGCACGCGATTCTGAGACAGGCCACGACGATATGCTCATCCTGACTGAACGGCGGGGGCGACGCCGCGGGCTCCGGCGATGACGGTCTGAGCAGACTTCCGCCGGTGTTTAGGTGCTCGCGGAGCCGACGCGCCGCCTCGTCCTCGTCGCTGAGTGTGATGAACGCTGTTTTTTGCTCGCGAATCAGCCAGTAAAATAAGGCTCCCGCCCGTTTGCCGCGCGACCTGGCCCGCTCGGCGAGCGAGAAGAACGTCATCCGCCCGTGCTCGCTCGCGTGTGCCAGGCCGAGCTTGCAGGCTTGACGGTGGAGTTCGAGCAGACGGTCCGTGTCGGAGAGATCGGCCGAGCGGATGTCGCGGATGTTGGGAGACCCAGACGCCCCCCCACTCCCGCGAGCCGGTGGTCTCTCTTTCCTACTGCCCAAAGTCGAACGCAGAGAGACACCAGACGGGCCTGCCCACCCATGCTCTGCTGGATGGGCGGAGGTTCTGTTGTTTATGTGATTCCCCTCTTGGGGAAGCGATCTGTTTAATGGGCTAGCAGATTCACCCTGAAATACACCCGATAGTCTGGCAGAACCGCCTTGCTCGGCGTCGCGCTTCTCCCCTGCTCCGCTGTCAGCGACCGCGGTTGACCACTCAGTGTTGATCTGGTCGTGCGCCCCGTAGCGGTTCAGGAGAAACTGCGAGGTCTCGCGGGGCACGAGCCACCCGAGGCCGATGAGCCGCGCCCGGCCCTCGGTCACGCTCCGGAGCGAAACCCCGAACACGTCCGCGATCCACTCTCGCTTAGTCCGCCCGTCGACGCGGAATGCGCCCCGATCCCTGTGCCAGAACAGCGAACGGATGAGCATGGCCAGGACGACCGCCGTCATCCCTCGCGTGAACCCCGCCGCCGTTGCGCGGAGCACGCGCCTCGGCACGGGCACGGTGCGGTCCGGGTGCGGGAGCTTGGCCATCATGGCATGGAACCCCGAGACGTCCTCAAGCTCGATGTCGTCAATGGCTTCGGCGAAACCGATGGCGTGCCCCGAGATCGAAACCATCCCGAGTCTCGCAAGCCGCCTGATATCGGCGTTGAGCGCCGCGTCGGCCGATTCTGACCCCCTGCCCCCGACGATCGCTTTAAGTTCGTCGAGAGAGTACGACGCCTTTGTGCGCCCGCCCGGCTTGGTGTAGCGCCGCCGCTCGGCCATCTCATGGGCGGCCATATAGACGCGGAGCTGCCTGAACGAGATGTGGCTCTCCCGGTAGCACCACCAAGCCATCGCGAGCTGTCGGACCTGGATCGCCCGGTATCGGCCAGCGATGTGGTGCGTCCAGACGCCTTTTGGGGGGCCGTCATCGGCCTGCTTGGGAGGTGTGTTGGTGTGAGTAGTCATCGCGGTATCCTTTCCGCACACGGACACCTCGGCCGGGCCGGCTTCCGCCGTTGACGAGCCCGACCGTTCGCGATATCTTCAGATATCAACGTGTGAAGTACGTTTCGGTAGGGCCGCAAGGCTTCGCCAGCGGCGGGGCCATCCCGGGGCACGGAGTGGCTTCCTTGGCTTCTGGGCCATGCGCTCTGCATGGAGTGGCCCCCCGCTCTCGCCGCGGACGCGGCTCGGGCACGCGGGGCCGATTACGTTGGATCCACACTGTGCGAGTCGCTGAGGTGCGTCAAGACGCGCTCGATGCGCCAACTTCCAGGTCTGAATACAAGTGGGACCACTCGATCGGTCCCGGTCGACCGTGACCTCTTAAGCGGGACCGATCAACCGGGACCACGTAACCGGTTCCTCACGCGCGGTCCCAGAAGCTGTGGACAACTCCAAATCCGCCGTTGACCCTCGCCGATCGCTTGTGGCACTGTGGGAGTGGGACCGCGCAACCGGTCCTTCTCGAACGGTCCATGTCGACTGGTCCCGCTCGCCCGTCCCCGGGCGACCGGTTCCCATCGGTGTCAAACCGCGCAATCGAGTACCTCGCAACAAACCTGTGGAGAAGTCATGACTACAGCAACGACTACATACGTGATCGCCGTCGGCAACCAGAAGGGGGGCGTGGGCAAGACGACGACCGCCGTGAACCTCGCCGCGGCGCTCGGAACGCTCGGCAAGCGTTCCCTCATCATCGACCTCGACGCCAACTGCGGCGCCACGCGCTGCTTCGGCATCCCATCGGAGAGCTACCAGGGCAGCTACGAGGTCCTCCTTGGTGACGAGGACCCGATCTCAGTCGCGCTCACAACCGACGCGGAGGAGGGGATCGAGATGCCCCAGGGCGTCAGCCTGATCCCGTCGAGCCGGGACCTAGAGCGCATTGATGGAGAGCTCATCCAGAAGCACCGGCTGACCGACTACCGTGATTGCCTGCGGCGGCCCATCCAAAAGATCGTCGCGTCGGGGCGGTGGGATTTCGTCTTCCTGGACACCGCCCCGAACATCAACACACCGACGGCCGCTGCCTACCGCGTGGCGGAGTGGTTCATCCTGACGGCCACGCCCGAGCGGTTAGCAATCGAAGGGCTCAATGACGCGATGAGCGACATCGACACAGTCCGTCAGCACAACAACCCCGACCTCAGGCTCCTCGGGGTCGTGCTCTCCTGCGTCAACCGCCGCACGAGGCTGGCCTCGGAGATCCTGGGCTGGGTCGAGGAGACGTTCAAGGGGGCGGGGTTGTACGGCGACTTCAAGACCCGGATCAGCAGCGCCGTCGCGGTGCCGATGGCCCAGCAGCATGGCAAGACAATCTTCCAGACCGAGCCCGCGCACAAGGTGGCCGAGGAGTACCGGTTGCTGGCGCGGGAGATGATCAGCCGATTGGCGGCGCAGCAGCAAACCGAAGCCGGGGCAGGGGAGGGTGCCGGAGCCATCGGCGCGATGTCGGTCAATGGCTAAACGCAGAGAACGGCCCGCAACTAACCCTCTGCTCAAGGATCGCGTGGCCGCGATCGTGGCACCGATCCAGCATGGAACGAATGACACAGCGGACACACCGGTGACAAACGAGCAAGCCGCCACAATGAACATGCCTGATCCTGTTGCGGACATGGAGCATCAGTCGGAGGAGGAGACGCATAACCCAACCGAGTTTGCGCCACGCAGAAAGCGCGAGACGAGAGTCCAGATCAAGACGAGGGTCTCGCGGAGCGAGGCCGAAGAGATGGAGCGGATGACACGGACCCTCTCGTCCTACCTCGGAGCCAAGGTCAACGGTAGCGAAGTAACCCGGGCGCTCTGGACGCTGGCGATCAGGTCGCAGGAGGAGTTCGCGGCAGTGATCGATCGGCGAGATCGACTGGAACGCCCATCCACCGGCGACCCGCTGGGGATGGCGCAGTTCGAGGACGCCATCGCGGATCTGCTGCTCCTCGCCATGAAGCGGACACGCGGCTAGGCCAATCACGATCCAGGCGCATGTGCTGTGCCACCGCCTCGTGTTCCTGCCTGCATCGCCCATCAGCACGGGGTGTATGGGCAACGCAAGCCATCACAATTCGGACGGATTCGGCCCGTCGCAGCATGACCCAAGATCTATTACGGACCACGCCCAACCGCTCCATATCATAGCTCAGCAACCGATTTGGCTGAGCGTCGAGCAGATCCGCATCCGCGAGCGGATGGGAAGGTCTCGCGTGATTGCTGCGATGGATCGAGGCGAACTCCCGTTCGAGCAGCGCGGACGCGTCCGCTTCGCGAGACTGAGCGATGTGGTCGCCTGGGAAGACGCGAGGCTCCGCCGTGGTCCCGTAAAACCGGTTCGAATCCGCCGTGATCTCTCAGACCTTCTGTGAAGCCGGATTGGAATCCCGATCTTCGACCTCATCGGCGCTTGCGAGTTGGTCCCGCACCCACAGCACGAGTTCGCGGTGTTCCGGGGCAACTGGGCGCATGTAGACATCGGCCATCGCCGAGCTCGTTGCGTGTCCGAGCCAAGAACGCATCTCGCTGAGCGAGCACGAGGGACGGGAACCATACTCTGTCGCGCCGAGGTGTCTGAGCACATAGAACCCACTCATCGTGTCCTTGCTCTCGCCGATCTTCTCGCGGAGCCCGCCCCACCATGTGTTGACGCGGTCAACACGACCGCTGACCAGAGGCAATCCGGTTGCAGAACGAAAGACCAGATCACCGGTCGATTTCCCTGAGGTCCGGATCAACCGATCGAGATAGACCCAAACACGAGGAGGAGTCTTACCGTATCTCGCGATCCCGGTTTTGCTCCGGCGCAAGTCATAGCCCTCCGCATCGATCAGGCCTACCCGAACTTTCGAGAGATCACGAGCACCAAAGCCGAGTCCAATGGCTGTCCAAATCATGGCTCTTCCCTGCAGATCCGTCGCAACAAGCATGCGTTGAAGCTGATTGAGTGTTGGCAGAGATCGTGCTCTCTTCGCTCGGCCAGAAAAATGGTCACGTGAATCCCAGTTCCAAGACAAGACCTGCTGGCCGTGCTCTGGCCGGCCCGCGCGTATGACTAACTGCCGTACGACTTGCATCGCATGTGTGACTGTTGCAGCCGACAAGCCACGCTCAACAAGATTGCGGTTGTATGCCTCTACTTCCTGCATTGTCAGATTGGATACGCGGAGACGAGCAGCAGCACCCCGCCCATGCTGACTGTTGATAAACTTTAGAAATTCACGCACATAGTGGGTGCGGTACCGAAACACATCAGGATGAATAGTCCCGCTTGCTCGCGGAGAGTCAGGATCGCGCACACGAGATTCTTGAAAGTCCAAGAATCCGTTGGCGACATCGATCAACGAACCGGAACGGATCGCGACACCAAACGATGCCGGTAGACGTTCTGTTGCTGGCTTTCTTGCGGTGTCGTCACTCGAAGCCGGAATAACTTGACCGTTCAGATAACCCGCCAGCCACTTCGAATAGCGCCGCTCGGCTTCGGCCTTGTCGGTCTGGTTCACAAGACCAAAGCGGAACCGACGAGGCGTGCCCGACTCAGCGTCTCGATACGAGACGTGCCACCCGATCCCGCGGTTGGCCGTGAAAGTGAGTTTCGGGATTCGCCGCTTCCGTCGTGACATGCCTTCATCTCCGGCAGTGAACCCATATTGTAGTGCAATAGTCATTGTTATGTAGTATAAAACGACAATATAGACACTATATCATGGTTTTTAGGTACATCTTGAAACTCTGCAGAGTCACCCGGCTCGCGCGATCGCTCAGCCGCGTGTTCAATTCGTCCTGCAATGGCACGAGCGGCTCAACCTCTCCAATGCCTTCATACCTCAATGGCTGTGAAAGATTCTGCACATGCACCACAGGCAGGTCGCCACCCGCAAACCCTCGCTCGTTCTTCTCAACCAACTCGCCGTCCACCCAGAGCTCTCGCCCCTCAGACGTGAACACCTCCGTGTACGACTCGATCCGGCGCGAGCGCCCCCACTCACCCCGCGTGCGCCCGGTCAGCCGGCGCACGAGCCCCGTGCGCTCCACCTCGTTCGCCTCGCGCTCATAGTGAATCACGTACCCCGCGAGCCTGCGGTAGTCGCCCGGATCGATCACCGGGATCCCCCGCTCGGGCGCCACCGGCTCGATCCGAACCGCACGCCCCGCCTCTCGCATCAGCCCGCGCATCGCGTGGATCGACGCCCCGCTCTCGCGCAGCTTTGCTGCCCGTCGACCCACTGCGTTCATCGCCCGCTCGTCGATCCGCACCACCAAGTCAACATGCCCGTACACATGCCCGATGAGCGCCGCGTCCTGCAAGAGTGCCAGCCCGCCCGACGCCTTCCACACCGACTCAACGAACTCGTCGATCAGATCGCGCTGCGCCTCGCTCGCAGCCGTGCTCACGACCGCCGGCTGCTTTCCAAACAGAAAGTCGATCATCGTGTGCACACGCCAGGCGATGTCGTTCTCGATCACCACCTCACGCCGCTCCGCGTGACGATCGTCCGTGAGCGCATCGCCCCGCACGCCCGTGACACGCCCGGGCAGGCCCGCCTCCTGCGCCAGGCGACGCACCGATCGGCTCATGCCGTCCGCTCCGAGCCGCGGCGCGTGGGTGACAGGGTTTCTGTAGTACGCCCAGAGTCTCGTGTACTCCGCGCATTTGTCGCTGTGCTCGCGGATCAGATGATCCACAAGCGCCGGGTCGAGCCCCACCGCCGCCCCCGGCCTCGCTTCCCCGTCCAACCTGCCACCCACACTCGCCATCGGTTCGCCCCCGCTCTCGGTCGAGCACGTTTCACACACGCCCTCTACCCATTCCCTCGCGGGTCACATCTGCGCGCACAAACCCGGCGCGCCAAGCTCCACGTCGCCGCGCAAACCCAGGCCGCAAATGCAGATAAAATTCTTCAAAAAATCAGAAACAAGATCAGAGCCGCCTGCTCGGCTGTGCGCACAAACCCGGTGTTCCGTGATTTGGCGATGTCTACAGACCAACCCACCGGATCGATCGCCTCAAAAACAACAACCCCCCGCTCGCGCAGGGGGTCGGCCATCCAAGTTCGTGTCCCGATCAGTCGACCGCATCAATCCGCGAGTACTGATCGAGATTCAGCATCACACGCTCGCCGTCGTCCTTCTGGAGTTCGAGCCGCTCGAGCCAGAGCTTGTGGTCCTTGGCGTGCGCGAACCACGAGCCGGTCTTGCCCGTCTCGAAGGCCACGACCGTCCCCTCCACCGTGACGGCCTGCGAGCCGCTCTGGCGGGGAATCTGCTGCGTCACACGCACACGCTGTCCGGGCTGAAAGGTCGTCTCGTCCATCGGGCGTCAGTATAGCTCAGCCCGCGTCCACGAGCCGCTGCACCTCGTCCAGCACCGCCTCGGCCCGCTCGGGTGTCGGCGCCTCGCCGATCAGCCGCAGGATCGGCTCCGTGTTGCTCGCCCGGACATGCACCCACGAGCGGTCCGCGTCGAAGTCGATCCGCACACCATCCTGCGTGTCGACGCGCACGCCCTCGCCCATCGCCCGGTAATGCGCCGCCAGCTTCTCGACCGTGGGCGTCGCGTCTTCCTTCCTCGCCAGCGGCTGCTTGCGCTTGACGATCGCGTAGCTCGGCACGTCCGCCACCAGCTCGCTCACGGTCTTGCCCGTCCGCGCCATGAGCGACAGCGTCAGCGCCATCGCGCCCAGCGAGTCGCGTACGTACGTCACCTCGGGCCAGATCACGCCCCCGTTGCCCTCGCCCCCGAGGATGACGCTCTTGCCCTCCTTCCTGAGCCGCTTCATGGCCTCGACGACGTTCGCCTCCCCCACCGCCGTTCGCACGACACGCGCCCCGTACCGAGCGGCCACATCGTCGATCATCCGCGAGGTGGAGAGGTTGACGCAGATAACGACATCCTCCTCCCTCTCCCCCTGGGGGAGAGGGTCGGGGTGAGGGGTGATCTCTCCTCCCCCGTCGCCGACGGCGGAGGTGGCCGCGGAACGGTCGGAGGGGGTCCGTGCAGAAGCCCCCTCAGTCACCTTCGGCGACAGCTCCCCCACCGGCGGCGGGGGAGCGGAAGAACGCGCCTCCAGGATCGACATCGCCGCCAGCACGAGCGTGTACTCCTCGCCGATGTACCGGCCCTTCTCGTCCACGATCGCCAACCGATCCCCATCGGGATCCTGCGCAAAGCCGACGTCCGCTTTCAACCCCGGCACCGCGTCGCAAAGACCACCCTCACCCGAGAGATTCTCGGCGGTGGGTTCTGGTGTGTGCGGGAAGATGCCGGAGTTGTCACCGTGGAGTTGGATATACCGACACCCCAACTCTTCCATCAAATACCAAGTCGCATCCGAACCCGAGCAATTCACACTGTCAACAACGCATGTATACCCAGCAGAAGCAATCGAATTCAGAAAGTATTGCTGTGAACTTGATTCATCGGACATTGCTTTGCGTACATGTGCAGCATGCTGACCATCATCGGTCCGACGATAGTTGTGTTGAATGCCCCCGTGTATCTTTCCGTCGTGTGCGATGCCGTTCTTGAAATTGTCGATAACAGCATTTGCAATCTCTAGGGGCGGTGCAGCCGCACTCACCTTTCCGAATTCATGCCCTCCGATGGCATACTCGTTGATAAGCAGCTTGATGCCGTTCCACTCCTGCGGGTTATGGCTAGCCGTGATCTGAACACCATGCGCTTGCTGCGAGTCTGCAAACACCGCGAGCGACGGTGTCATCATGACACCCGCATCCAGCACGTGAATGCCCGACTCCTTCAAAGCGTCCATAACAAGGGCTTGGATCTTCTCACCCCCCTGTCGTCCGTCACGACTGACTGCGACAGTGATCACTTCCTCTAGATTGCTCAGCCACGCTCCGAACGCCGCTGCGTACCGCACCGCCACTTCCGGTGTCAGGCTCTCGCCCACGATCCCCCGCAGGCCGCTCACACCCAGCATCAACGGCGCCTCGCTCATCGATCTCACCCTCTCCTGCACGCCCGGCGGGCCGGTCCGTCTTCACACTTCGGCAACATTCGTCAAACGATAACGACTCCCGCCCAGAACCTCCCTACCCTAGCTCCATGTTTACCATCACCGTCCAGTCGACATTCTCGGCCGCCCACGCCCTCTCGATCGCTGGGCAGAGGGAAACCCTCCACGGGCACGACTTCGTCACCACCGTCGAGATCCAGGGCGACCGCCTCGACCAGGACGGCCTCGTCTGCGACTTCCACACCGCCAAGGCAGCACTCGAGGCCATCCTCGACGAGTTCAACAACTCCAACCTCAACGAGATCGGGCCCTTCAACCAGCCCGCCGGCGGCATCAACCCCACCGCCGAGAACATCGCCAAGTACATCTTCAACGAGATGCACAGCCGCCTCGACGAAGCCCTCGAACCGCACGCCAAGGTGACGGCCGTCAGCGTCACCGAATCCCCCGGCTGCGCGACGACCTACCGCCCGTAATCCTGCAACAACTCATGCTTCAAAAACCCATGCTTCAAAGCGAGCCGCCCGCGTGAATGGGCGGTCTTCTTTCCAGCACATGTAAGTCAATCCCGCCCCCACACGGGGCGGCTCGCAAAGTCGGGATCAGACCGAACCTTTGAACGGCTTCGAGGCCTCGGTGAGCTTCGCCACAGGCACACGGATCACGCCGAGCAGATCGACAAAGTCCTCGCGGACCGACTCGGCCTCCTTCTCAAGCGCATCCAGCCCCGGCACACGGATCGAATCGGGCAGCGATATCTTGACCGTGTCATGCGATTGCCATCCGTCGTCGACAGATTTCGGCTGCACGGGCAACACCCAGAGCGCCGCGCCCAGGGCCAAAGCCGCGAGCACGCCCGTCCCAACCGCAAACGGCAGGAACCGACTCCCTGCAACGTGCGAAACACGCTCAGATTGATCGGCGTCCATCGACGCGATCACACGCGTGCGCACCCACGCCGGCGCTTCCATCGCGCCCGGCTTCTGCGAACGCAACCTCGTCTCGATGTCCTGAGCCTCAACCCGATTCACGATTCAACCTCGCTGTCAATCCCGCTTGTGTTCTCTACTCCGCCAAGCGCCTCGGCGATCTTGGCCCGCGCCCGGTGCAACAGCACACGCACGCCCACCGGCGTCCGCCCCGTCACCACCGCGATCTGCCTCGGCTCCATGTCCTCAGCGTACCGCAGCCACACAATCTCGAATACCGAATCTTCCAGAACCTCACGCGCCGCTCTCCAGACATCGGGCAGCTCATCTCTCTCTACGTCTGACGCGACGCTCGGTTCAGCGTTTCGGGCCTCGATCCCACGCCTGTCTTTCCGACGACGACGCACGACGTTCACGATCTCGTTGTGCGCAATGGACAGGATCCACGACGCGTACGGCGCGCTCGCCCGGTAGCTCCGGGCCGCCCGCCACGCACGCATGAGCGTCTCCTGCGCCACCTCACAGGCGTCGTGCTCCGAACCGAGCCTCACATACGCGAAGCGATACACCCGGTGCTCGTAGCGCCCGATGAGCGTCGTGAACGCGCCGCGATCACCGCCCGCCGCCTTCGCCGCCAGAGCCTCATCGGACTCCGCGACATCGGCGCGCAAGACCGCGCCCGGCACCGCGCCGGACGCAGCCCTCTCGCGTTCTGTCAGCACCGCCGTGTCCAGCAGAGCGCTCCTCTACCACATCACCACGCATCGTCCTCATCGTGGTCATCATCATCGTCGTCGTCACGATCGAAGTGGTTATCGACATCGACATCGAACTCGCCCGACTCGCGCAGGAACTCGACGATCTCGCCCGCGTCGTGCTCGAAATCTACGAGCACGCTCGTGCCGCTCGTCGAGAGTTCGAGCCCGCGAGCCACCCGCATCACCGCCGCCAGCTCTTCGTCCTCCGCAGCCGCGAGCTGACCGATCGCCATCAACCCCTGCGCAACGCCCATGACGGACTTGGCCCTCTCCGAGTCGCCCGTGTCGAGCGCGACCTGCAGGAACGCGTTCTTGCCGACCTCGCCCACGCGAAGCTTGAACGACTTCGCCTCGCCGATCACCTTCGACGCCTTGCGGTCCATGGGCACATCGCCCACCGCGTTCGTCGCCATAAAGGCCACCGTCCCATCGCGCCAGCCGTCCCGCGGCAGGAGCTCGTTCCCGCCGCCTTTGTCCTCGAAGAAGGCGAGCGACCGCTCGATCCGATCCGAATCGAAGCTCACCACCCACGCGACCCGGTCGCCGCGTCCCTCGACAAGGCCCGCGTAGATCCGCCCGCCCTCGTCCATAGGCATCGACCAGACGTCCGCGCCGTGGATCTCGCGCTTCTTGAGCTTGTCCTCGAAACCCTCGTGCAGCGCGATCGCCTCGAGCATCGAGCCCCACCCGCGGATCTGCTCGTTGCCGTAGATCACCGCGCAGAAGTCCTCGGGCACCTCGTCGTCCTCAAACTCGAGCTCCGAGCCGTACAGCGTCACACCGAACATCCCGCCCTTGGGTCCGGGCCAGAAGTTCGGCATCACCTCGCGGATGTCCTCGAAGTCGTCTGTCTCCGCCGCGACCATGTCCATCAGGAACGAGCCGATCTCGGTCGAGTTCAGCTGTTCCAGATCGACATGGACCACCCACTTCGCAACCGGATCGATGTGCCCCGACACCGGCGGCCCGGCGATCGCCGAACCCGCGATCAGCAACAACCCACACCCGATACTTGCGTTTACTAACGTCATGGCCCTGCTCCTTCAAGAGGCATCAACCGCGAGAGACACGAGGTCATACGGAAACGGTTGGAGGGCGTTACGGCATCGCTATACAAGTATGTGATTGAGATCAGGCGGCGACGGGACGCCCCAATAGCTTCGCACGTTTCATGACGAGCAGTACCAGCCCGATGACATACAACACACCGCTGATGCCAACCGCTATGAGCATGGCCGTCTCGTACGGGTCGTTCGCCGTGACAAACCCGCCTCCACCAGAAGGCATCCATGAAGTCGACCCGCCCACCTCCGATAGAGGGTTCTCGAAGCTGAAGTTGTTTCCCGCCATGTATCCCATCGGATCATCCGCATATTTACTGAGGAATGCGACGAGATACTCCGCCTCCTCCGAATTTGACTTGATTGAGGTAGTATCGAGCCCAACAACGTCGTACACACCCCTGGCCGCCTTTGCATCGAACGTGTCCCCGCTCTGAACGAGCGTGCCCGCGTTATCGGAAAGCTGCCACGACAACTCCATCAGATCAACAACGAGTTCGTGGCTACCGCGATCCTTATCGAACGTCAGCGTGGCTGTGCCGGACTCAAGCGTGAACGAATCCGCCGTCACAAGGTCCACGTTGAGATCGATCCAGTAGTCCTGTGTCTGTCTTTTACGCTGCAGATCGTTGATCCAGTAGCCGTTGGGGATGAGGCGCGTCTGGATAACCCCACGCTGAGCACCGCCCATGGTTGCGAATTGCTGCATCTGCGACATTGATGCGTAATAGCCGATGACACTCAGTACGGGCACCACGACAGCAACCGAAAGTAATGTCCAACCCGAAAACAGCATGAACATACTCCCCCGAATTCGGACGGCTAATCGAGGCGTCGTCACACCCACCTTGACGAGCGATGCGCCGCACTCCGGACAACGCCCATCTCCGAGCGCCGTCAGCTCATAACCACAGCCCGCGCACGCCGCCCCGCGACGCATCCAAGCCGGAGCTGTGACACACCGCACAATTAGTGCTACCCCAAGAGCGCCCACCACGACGAGAATCGGGATCCAGAGAAACATGAACACCAATCCGAACATGAACATCAGCGTCCCCCGGCCTGCATACAAGAATCGACCACGTTGCTCCAGCCTATAGTCAGGCGATTCCGCCCACCAGAAGCACCCAGGGAGTTCACCAGATGCCCAGCCTGACCATCAACCCCCGCGAAGTCCTCGGCCCCGAAGCCAAGAGCCTCTTCGACTACACCTCAAACACCGTCACCAAGGACCGCCTCCACCTCCCCGGGCCCGACTTCGTTGACCGCGTGGTGAGCCTCTCCGACCGCTCGCCCAACGTGCTCCGCAACTACCAGCTCATGCTGAACACGGGTCGTCTGGCGGGCACGGGCTATGTCTCGATCCTCCCCGTCGACCAGGGCATCGAGCACTCCGCCGGCGCCTCGTTCGCGCCCAACCCCGACTACTTCGACGCCGAGAACATCGTCAAGCTCGCCATCGAGGGCGGCTGCAACGCCGTCGCCTCGACGTTCGGCGTGCTCGGCATCGTCGCACGCAAGTACGCACACAAGATCCCCTTCATGGTCAAGTTCAACCACAACGAGCTCATGACCTACCCGAACCAGTTCAAGCAGATCCCCTTCGGCACGATCAAGCAGTGCTGGGACATGGGCGCCGTCGCCGTCGGCGCGACGATCTACTTCGGCTCCGACAACTCGGGCGAGCAGATCCAGTACGTCGCCGACATGTTCGCGCAAGCCCACGAGCTGGGCATGGTCACCGTCCTCTGGTGCTATATCCGCAACGACGCATTCAAGGTCAACGGCGTCGACTACCACTCATCCGCCGACCTCACCGGCCAAGCCAACCACCTCGGCGCCACCATCCAGGCCGACATCGTCAAGCAGAAGCTCCCCACCAACAACGGCGGCTTTAGCGCCCTCAACTCGGGCAACTCCTCCTACGGCAAGTTCCGCAAGGAGGTCTACACCGAACTCGCCGGCTCCGACGAGACCGGCAAGGGCGGGCACCCCATCGACCTCTGCCGCTACCAGCTCATCAACCAGTACATGGGCCGCGTCCCGCTCATCAACTCGGGCGGCGAGTCCAAGGGCGCCAGCGACCTTGCCGACGCGGTCAAGACCGCCGTCATCAACAAGCGCGCCGGCGGCATGGGCCTCATCTCAGGCCGCAAAGCCTTCCAGCGCCCGCTCAAGGAAGGGGCGGCACTGCTGCACGCGATCCAGGATGTGTATCTGGATGAGTCGATTACCGTGGCGTAAGTGCCCTATCGAATCGTATTGATTTTATATCTCTTAACGATTGGTTCAAAGTCCATTGCCTCTTCAGGCACGTTCAGTCCCGTTTCACGCAATGCGGCTCCAAGCAGCTTGTCTGGATGTATCTCAACCCTCGCCACACCCTCATGAATAACGCCCGGCAGATCCTGGGCGATCGCTTTATCGAGCATCATTCCACCTAACCATTCGAGCAAAATGGGGTTCCCATCCAAACCATTCGCAACAGTGCTTTGCACTGCTTCATTAGAAATAGGTATTCCTTGACTGTCTAGATACGATGGCCAGATTGCTGATATTTCCGGTATCGACACGATTTTTACTTCAAATTCTGGGACCTGCACACTTGCCCCGCTCAGATCAACTAAATGGATTTCGATTCGCCCAACCAATGGCGCGTCAAGAATAGTTTGGTTCGTAGACACTTCTATTGAGTATCCATTCTTTCTCTCAACAAGTGTTATGCTTTCGATTAGGGAACCGATGTCTCGCTTAATCCATTGCGGATATTGTGGCGAATCAAAGCGCTTTATTGGCAGCGATAGATCTGCATCATTTTTATATCGATGCACAAGATCTCTTAGTGGCGGACCCGGATCTCTGGTCGGCATCAGATCCTGATGGACATAGACACGCGACTTGTCGATCTCAAATGCCAAGCAAAGTCTCTGCAATAGTTCAATCGTAGCTTGAGCAGTTTCGGTCGTGAGATCCTGCTCGTAATAGTCGCCCAACACCAACACACCAATATTGCCCGCATTCATCCCTTTGACATGCGCACCTTCTTCGAGTAGCGACCGACCCACCCACACACGACCCGCCGTATCAACTATGAAGTGGTACCCAATATCAAACCAACCGCGGCGAATATGCTCGGTTCTCATCTGTCGAATGTGCGTCACCGTTTTCTCAAGATCTGTATCATAAAACACGAGACCGCTATGATGCACCGTAATGAGCTGCGGCCGTTCAAACAACTCAGTTAAATCAATACTATTGTCTGAAATGAGCTGTAACAATCTCTCGTTATTCTGTTTGACATCTTGAATTCCTACCGCCTGACCGGCCAGTTCACTGAGACGGTCATTTTCAGCATCGAGATATGACTGGATTTCGGTTATCGCAATATTGAGCTCAGCCGTTTTCTCGCGTTCACTCGCAAGCGCTCGCGACTCATTGGCAAGCGCCTTTGCTTTAGCGTCATCAGCTTTCTTTATCCGCAGATACCCTGCACTTGAAACAACTGCCAAACTAAGTATCACTATCGCTCCAACTGATACAACAATCACTCCGACACGATTGCGCTTGTAGAATTTCTCCATTCGATATATCGCATTGGGGGGACCGGCCTTCACAGGTTCGCCTTCGATATACCTGCGGAGCTCGTCTCCCATTGCTGTTGCAGTTTGGTATCTACGGTCTCGGTCTTTTTCGAGTGATCGCATGATGACCCAGTCAAGATCCTGCCGAAGCACACCCGTCAGCGATCTCAGATCTGCCTTGCGAGTCTTTACGATTTGCTCTATTTGTCTAGAGTTTTTGCCCGCGCTGAGCAATGTACTCAGCCGTGTACTTGGCCGCGGTGGATCAGTCTCACGAATAATCCGCTGAATCTCGTTGAACGCCGCTTCGCGTAGAGTCGCCCGATCGAACGGCAGTACGCCCGTCAGTAGCTCGTACAGAAGCACACCCAGCGAGTAAACATCCGCCCTTGTGTCGATGTCCTGCTCCGACATCTCCGCCTGCTCCGGGCTCATGTACTCGGGCGTCCCGATCAGCTGGCCTCGCTCGGTATAGATCGTCTTCTCACTCAGCCGCTGATTGAGCGCCTTAGCCACGCCAAAGTCGATAACCTTGGGAACCGCGTGTCCCTCGTCTGAGTATGAAACCAGCACGTTGCTCGGCTTCAGATCACGGTGAACCACGCCCTTGGTGTGCGCGTGCTGCACAGCCTCGCAAACCCTGATGAACAACTCACACCGCTCATCGATCGTCAACTGTTGCGTATCGCAGTGCTCCGTAATGGGCACGCCCTTGACAAGCTCCATCACGAAGTACGGCCGATTCCCGAAATCAGGCCCCGCCACCCCACCGTCAAGCACCTTCGCGATGCACGGGTGATCCATCACGGCTAGCGCTTGTCGCTCGGCCTCGAATCGAGCCACTACAGCCGCAGAATCCATCCCTGGTTTGATCAGCTTCAGCGCCACACGCCGACGCACCGGCTCAATCTGCTCGGCTTCGTAGACAACCCCAAATCCGCCCTCACCCAGCACGCCAAGCAGCTTGTAATGGCCGATCACTCCAAGCGGATGAACGTCCCCACCGCGACGGTCAGGTGCAAGATCGGCCGTTGTGTCCATGCCAGAGCATACAATGCCGGCGCGTCCCGTTTGCTCGTATCTCGTGTCCTTTCGCGTGTACATCGGAGTTCAACGCATGCACCGCACACTCGCCTCCCTCGCCCTCTCGCTCACCGCCTCCCTCGCCCACGCCGACACCTACTACGTCTACCTCCTCGCCGGGCAATCCAACATGGACGGCTATGGCTACAACAACCAACTCCCCGTCGAACTCCGCGGCGAGGTCGAGGGCGTCCGCATCTTCCTGGGCGAGCACCACGAAGACCTCAAACCCGCCGAGGCCGTCGGGCTCTGGACCAGCCTTCGCCCGGGCTTTGGCACACAAGCCAGGACCGACGGCAAGGAAGTCACGCACAGCGACCGCTTCGGGCCCGAACTCACCTTCGCGCGACATATCCGCGAGCTGCGTCCGAGCGAGAAGATCGCGATCATCAAGTACGCCCGCGGCGGCACATCCATCGACGCACGCGCGCAGAACTGGGGCGTCTGGGATCCCCACGACGCGAGGGGCGAGGGCAAGGGACAGGGCATCAATCAGTATGACCACGCGCTCGCTGCGATCGACGCCGCGATGCGCGTCCGGGATATCGACGGCGACGGCAAGGACGACACGCTCATCCCCGCCGGCATCGTCTGGATGCAGGGCGAGTCCGACGGCACACAGGAAGACGCCGCCAAGGAATACGGCGAGCACCTCGCCGAGCTTGCTGAGCTCTTCCGCGCCGCCCTCCGCAAGGACGACCTGCCCTTCGTCTTCGGACGCATCAGCGACTCCGCGGCCGATACGCCCAACGTCGCGCGAGTCTGGCCGTTCGGCGACGCCGTCCGCGCCGGCCAACACGACGTCGCCGAGCACGACACGGATGCCGCGATCGTCACCTCGACCGACGGCTACGCCTACTCGGATCCCTACCACTACGACACCGAGGGCTTCATCGATCTCGGGAATCGGTTTGCCGAGGCGATGAACGAGCTCCGAAATCAGAATGCAGAATAAGGCTCATTCGCTGGGCGGCGTGCTCGGCTGGGCGAGCGGCACTTCGCGGCGCAGTCGGCGCGCCAGGTCCGCGCGGATCCGCTTGTTGAACGACACCAGGTGGTGGCTCATCACGAGACGCCCGGGCACCCAGATCGGCTCCTGCCCGACAGGCGAAGCGTGCTTCGCGCCGACCCATTTGTCGCGGAGCACGGCGTAGGGCACCACCTCGTACTCGCGGCTCGCGAACGCCTCATCGAGCGCCACCAAGAACTCGGAACCCGGTTTCATCGAACAGCACGCCGAGTCCAGACGGATCCAATCGGCCAGCCTCGCCCCGCGATGCGGGCTCGCCAGCGTGTAAAGCGTCCCGATCTTCAGACGCTTGCCGCCCGGCTCGCCGCGCAGCTCCGGATACGCCGCCGCGAGCCTCGCAACAAGCCCGCCCATCGAGATCGCAACAACATCCACCTCGCTCGTCCAATCCTGATCGTCCGAGGGCCAGAGCTTCTCCACCCGCGCGACCGCTTGCCGCGCAGGCCCCTCGACCGTGCCCGACCAGATGTACGCGAGCGACTGCACCTCGTCGCGCTCCGCACCCGTCAGGTCGCAGATCCGCTCTGCCAGCCGCGATGCCACCGGATGCGGCGAGCGGTACCCGCTCAGCACAATCACCGGACGCCGAAGCCGCACAGGATCTCGCTCCATTCGCGCCAAATCTGCACTGATCTCCCGTGCCGTCGCTGGAAAGTTCGGGTTGTCGACATGAATCGTGAAACAACCTGCGAGTCCGATTGTGACAACGATCGCGACACCGGCACTCAAGACCTTGCGTGCGACATCAGCCATCCGGATGGACCCAAAAGCGACCAAGCCCCAGATCATAGATCCGAGGCCGGGTGCGCTCTGAAAAGGGTCTGTGAAATGGCTCAGCCGCGGTTGTTCCACGCCTCGAGCACCTGCGATTCGAGTTCTTTGGGCAACCCGCCTCGCACCGACTGACGCCACTGCGCGCCGAATTCCTCACCCCGCTCGGCGACGAGCTCGGGCCCCCGCGTGCGGTAGTACTCAAGCGTCGCGCGCATCGTCTCGTCCATCGGGCGGATCGTCATGCCCGCCTTCGTCGCCTTCTCGCAGTTGTTCGTCCCGAAGCCCTCATACCCCGGTGTGCTCTGGGAGATCCATGCGGGCATGTGCTGCCAGCCGTTCACGCCGTGCGCCGCGAGGAAGTCCGCGTCGATCCACTCGGCCTCCGTGCCTGCGTCTCCGACCCTGATCGCCGACTCCACGACGTCTCCGATCGTGAACATCCCCGCCGGGCTGATCGCGTTGTACGCGCCCGACAGCTTCCGCTCGAACGCGAGAACGATGAAGTCCGCGAGATCGCGCACGTCGATCACCTGGATCGGATCCTTCGGATCACCCGGCGCGATCATCGTGCCGCCCTCAGAACCCCGCACCGCCCAGTATGTAAACCGCCCAGTCGTGTCTCTCGGCCCCACGATCAACCCGGGCCTGACATTGGCGATCCGGCCGGGCATGCCATCCTCACCTGCCTTCTCACACCGCGCCTTCATTGCGCCGTAGTGCTCGTTCACCTCGCGATGTGACTTGATCCCAGCCGCGACATCATCCGGAACTTCCGCAAGCGGCGCCGATTCATCCGCGCCGACCGTACCAAAGTCCGCGTACACCGACACCGTCGACACAAGCGTGTAATGCTGCACCGCGTCCCTGATCACGCCCATCATGTCCGTCACCACGCTCGGCACATACGCGAACGTGTCGATCGCACCGTGCCAGATACGCCCCTCTTCGACAGCCGATTTCAGATGCGATAGATCCGTGTAGCGATCGCCCTCGATCAGTTCCAGATCCGGGAACAAATCCGGCCCCGTCTGCCCGCGGTTGAAGAGCGTCACGTTGTGTCCACGCTCCTGCGCCCGCCACACGATGTGCGGCCCGAGGAACCCCGTCCCGCCCAGCATCAAGAGATCCAGCGGCTTGGACGCTCTGCCCGTCATCGCGGCTTTTCCCTGGGCAAACGCCATCGGCGCCACGCCCATCGCCGCAGCAAACGCCGCCGATTCGCCCAAAAACTCACGCCTTGTCCGTGTGGTCATCCGTCGCTCCCGTGTCTGTCCGCTCCAGCGAGGAGGGTGTACCACAACCGGCCCGCTTCCGCTGCATCACCCCAAGGCCGAGGGCCAGAATCACCCAGACCCCCGCCATCGGGGCGGTCAGCATGACCATCGAGCCCAGGGTCACCCCCGCCGCCCCCACGAGCATCTGCTCGACCCGGGCCCCAGCGACGTCGCCCGCCCGGTAGACGAACATGTCCACGACCGTTTTGGCCTTGTACTTCTCGCCCTCGCTCAGCACCGAGAACAGCGTCTCCCGCGCCGGCCGCATCACCGCGTACCGCGTCGCCGAGTGCAGCCCCTGGAACACCGCGAACGTGCCCCAGATCACGAGCTCGGACTCTCCCTGCACCATCTTGACTAAGGCAAATCCCGCGACCGTCAGCAATGGGAGTACACACAGCGTCCCACCCACACCGATCGTGCGTAGCAACCTCTTCGTCACGAAGATCTGAAGTACGAGCGTTGCAAGTTGCTTGGCTATATCGAGCTGTGCAAAGAGCACCAAGCGTTCGCCCATCTCCTTTGATCTATCAACAACGAGCCTTGCGCTCGCGAAGTACACGAGCGTGGCGCTCACCGCGATGAACGCCGCATTGAGCGCGACGCAGAACAAATAGGGCGAACGGGCGACCATTTTGAGCCCATCAAGCATCGTTCCACCGACAACGTGGGCCCGGCGTTTGATCTGTTCATCTTGCATTGGCTGGCGATCGAGCGCCATCATGCAACGTGCCGCGCATTCAAACACAACGATTGAAATCAGCAGCACCAGAATCGGTGCCTGCGCATCGAAGTGCCTTCCAAGCTTCCCTGCCAGTAGCGGCCCCAGAAACGCCCCGAGCGTCCCGCCCACACCGATCACCGGGTACAGCCGCTTCGCCTGATCGAGCCGCCAGATGTCCGCCATGTACGCCCAGAACACGCTCGTCACGAACATGTTGAAGACGCTGAACCACACATAGAAGGCCGCCCCCGCGTAGCGCTTCACGTCGTCGCCCATCACGCCTCGCGCAGCCGCGAACACCACAAGGTACAGCATCACGACCCGGAACCCGATCGGGATAAACCGCCGCCTATCGACCCGGCTCACCAGCCCGCCGAAGAGCAACGCGACGACGAGCGAGACGCCCGCGGTCCAGTAGAAGAGCGACCGCATCGAGTCCATGCCGCGCTCAACGCCCATCGCCTCGCGCACCGGGCGCAGCATCATGATCGCGAACAGCACGCAGAAAAAGAACCCGCCCGACAGCAGCACGGGCTTCCACTCGCCCCGCGCCACGTCCACCACCGGCACGGGCCACCGACGCCGACCCGTGTTGCCCTGGCTCTCGTTCACGCGACACGTTCTATCACACTTTCACGAAGCGGTTGCGGTATACACACGCACTGGCCGTTCACGCCGAGCTACCCTCGCCCGTGACCCAACTCCAAGATCAGCTCCAAGAGCAACCCGCTCCCCAAACTCAGGCCCAAGCCCAAGGCCTCCCGCCCGAGCCCGAGCTCCACCCGGAGTCGCGCTTCTACTTCGGCTGGCTCATGCTCCCCGTCTCGCTCGTCATGGTCTGCTGCACGCTCCCGGGTCAATCCGTCGTCGTCAGCCAGTTCAACACGTCCTTCCGCGAGTCGCTCGGCCTCTCGCTTGAATCGCTCAGCACCGCCTACCTCGTCGGCACGCTCGCCGCCGCCTTCCCGCTCCGGCGCATCGGCCGACTCTCCGACACGCTCGGGCCCCGCATCACCACCGCCCTCGTCGCGCTCGGCCTCACGCTCGGATGTCTCGTCGTCTCGCGATCGCTCAACGCATTCGCCCTCACGCTCGGCTTCTTCCTCATCCGCCTCTTCGGTCAGGGTTCGATGGGCATGCTCAGCTCGCACCTGCTCGCGCTCTGGTTCGAGCGCAGGCTCGCGACCGTCGAGTCCATCAAGCACGCCGGCTTCGGCGCCGCCTGCGTCGTCGCGCCGCAGACCACCGTCTGGCTCATCGCGGCCGTCGGCTGGCGACAGGGCTACGCCATCCTCGGACTCTCCGTCTGCCTGCTCGTCCTCCCGTTCGTTGCGACCATCTACCGCAACAAGCCCGAGGACATCGGGCAGCACCTCGACAACGAGCCCCCGGGCGAACACAAGCGCTGGCAGAAGATCCACAAGCAGCACACACAGCCCGAGGTTCCCGCGCACTTCACCCTTCCACAGGCCCGCGCCACGCTCACCTTCTGGGCGCTCATGCTCCCGGGAATGCTCAGCGGCCTCGTCGGCACCGCCATGATCTTCCACATCCAGCCGATCCTCGAGCACGCCAATGTCGTCAACTTCAAGAAGGCCGGCGCCACCGCCGCCAGCGCCTGGGGCGTCGCGCTGCTCATCTCAACGCTCATCTCAGGCCCGATCGCCGACAAGATCGCCGCCCGCGTGCTCCTGCCCGTCGCGTGCCTCATGATGGCGCTCTCGTTCATCGTCATGGGGCTCGCCTCATCGGCCCTGCACGCCTCGATCAGCATGGCGACCTTCGGCCTCTCGCAGGGGCTCTACACCGCCTCCTTCGGGCCGGCCGTCGCACGGTTCTTCGGGCGACCGCACCACGGCGAGATCCGGGGCTTCGTCACAACCCTCTTCGTCGCCGGCACCGCGACCGGCCCCTTCCTCGTCGCCCTCGGGGCACGACTGGCCGGCGGAGACTTCGGGCCCGCCTTCTATATCAGCGCCGCTGTTGCCATGGCCCTCGGGGTCTTAGCGACCAAGGCCGTCCGCCCGCCCCAGCCGACGATCTGAATTCCCCGGCATCCTGTGGAATAGGCCCGCCCGCTCCAAGGTTCGCCCCGGCACGGAATCACGCGCTCTCCAATCCAGCACAGGAAGAACCGCAATGCCAGCCCCCATGACCCGCTTCGAGGCCCTCCGCCACCGCACCGTCGAGCTCGCCGGCATGGCCGCCCTCGGCGTCGCCGTCTGCACCTGCCCCGCGCAGGCCCAGAACTCCACCAAGGACAAGACCCAGCCAGCCGCAAAGGACACCGCCCACGACACCGAGCAAGGCCCTCTCGCCAAGGAACTCGCCGCCCTGAGCGCCCAGTTCGCCGAGAAGGCCGACCCCGAGATGCTCAAGACCTTTACCGAGGCCATCGACCGCCTCGCCGAGTCGGGCATCCTCGAGAACGTCAAAGCCAAGGGCGACAAAGCGCCCGAGTTCGAGCTCACCGACGCCAACGGCAACACCGTCAGCTTCAAGGAACTCCTCGCCGAGGGCCCCGTCGTCCTCACCTTCTACCGCGGCGGCTGGTGCCCCTACTGCAACATCCAGCTCCGCGCCTACCAGGACAATCTCGACGAGATCCAGGCCCTGGGCGCGAGCCTCGTGGCGATCACGCCCGAGATGCCCGACAACTCGCTCGAAACCAGCGAGAAAAACAAGCTCGGGTTCACCGTCCTGAGCGACCCCGGCAACAAGGTCGCTGATATGTTCGGGCTCCGCTACGAGATCGACCCCGTCCTCGCCGAACGATTCGGCCCCATGCTCGAGGGCTACAACGGCGACGACTCGCACACACTCCCGCTCACCGCGACCTACGTCGTGAACACCGACGGCACGATCAAATTCTCATACGTCACCGCCGATTACAAGCTCCGCGCCGAGCCGAGCGATGTTCTCAAAGCCCTCAAGCACGTCAAGATGGGCCACTGACCCCTCGCGATCCCTTTCCAGACACACACGCGCACGCCCCGGGCCAGATCTCCACGCCCGGGGCGTTCGCGTTTTTCTTCCGATATCATGGACGCCGAGGAAATCACACCCATGAGACTCCGGAACAAGCTCTTCTTCATCCTCGTCGCGATCGCCATCATCCCGCTCATCGCGACGGGCATCCTCGCCCGTATCAACGTCAGAAAGTGCAGCACCAGCGTCGCCACCGACACGCGCACCCGCGTCGAGCAGATCGTCGAGGTCGCCCGCACGCGCTACGTCCGCCAGTACGCCGCCACGTTCGACCGCGACCGCATCCTCATCGAGTCGACCGTGCGCACAGCCGCGGACCTGCTCGAACAGATCGACCTCCTCGAGAGCGCCACACCCGGCGTCATTCACGATCCCTCGCCCGTCTACTTCGCGGCCGACTACAGCGATCCCGAACGCGCCCCCAAGGGCATGACCTTCGACGACAACCAGTACATCCAGAACGACGACGGCTCGCACACCCCCATCCCCATCAGCCGCGACTACCCCGTCTTCGTCACCGTCATCACCGACCCGGCCGAGATCTCCAGCGATGTGCGCAAGCTCGGCGCGCTCACACGCACGCTCTCCACGGGCACGACGCTCCCCACCGGTGAAAGCTGGCTGCTCAGCCATTACGCCTCGCTCGAGGCCACAGGCACGCACATCTCATACCCCGGCAAGGGCGGCTACCCCGCCGGCTACGACCCGCGCACCCGCCCGTGGTACACCAAAGCCGCCGCCAGCGACGAGCCCGCAACGTGGATCGGACCCATCGTCGACGCGCCCACCGGACAGGTCCGCATGACCTGCGCCGCGCCCGCTCGCCGGCACGACGGCTCGCTCATCGGCGTCGTCGCCGCAGACGTCCTCATGATCAACATGCTCGACGAGATCGAACTCCCGAAAGACATGCAAGGCCAGGTCAAGATCATGCTCGTCACACTCGACGACACCGGCGCCCTCATCCACGCCAAAGCCGAGTACGCCGAGCAAGGCGGCCGCTCCCGCGACCCGATCAAACTCGACTATCTGACCGCCGATGACGAGGCACAGACTAAGGCTTTGCTCGACCAAATGGGCTCCACCGACGACGGCAACATCGAGTTCACCATCGACGGCGAAGAGTGGATCCTCTCGTACCAACGCCTGCTCCGGGGCGATTCGTTCGTCGTCGTCGCCATCACGCGCGAAACGATCGACTCCGTCGCCGACAACGTCCAGAGCGAGGTCTACTCCGTCTTCAACGACACGATCGCCAGCAACGCGGGCATCGGCGGCATCGTGATCGCCGCCGCGGTGGGCGTCGCCTTCTTCGGCGCTCGCAGCGTCACCCGCCCGGTCCACTCGCTCGTTGATACCGCAAGCGCCATCGCCTCGGGCGACCTCGACGCGACCGCAACCGTGCGCACGGGCGACGAGCTCCAGCAGCTCGCCGACGCGTTCAACGACATGGTCCCCAAGCTCAGAGACCAGCTCGCGGTGCGCGAGTCGCTCATGCTCGCCAAGGAAGTCCAGCAGAATCTCCTCCCGAGCGAACCGCCCGCGATCCCGGGCCTCGACATCGCCTCGCGCAGCATCTACTGCGACGAGACCGGTGGCGACTACCTCGACTTCTTCCCCGTCGAGGGCGAAGCCGGCAAGCACGCCTTCTTCGTCGCCGACGTCACAGGCCACGGAATCGCCGCCGCCTTGCTCATGACCACCGCCCGCGCACTCCTGCGCACACGCGCCATCGAATCCGACGAGATCGCCACCGTCCTCACGCGTGTCAACGCCGACCTCGCGCGCGACGCGAGATCCGGGCACTTCATGACGCTGTACTACCTGCTCATCGAGCCCGAGTCGCGCACCGCGCACTGGGCCAGCGCCGGTCACGACCCCGCCATCGTCTACACGCCGAGCACCGACACCTTCACTGAGTTCGCCGGCAACGACATCCCGCTCGGCATCGAACCCGCATGGGACTTCCACGAGTTCGAAGCGCCGTTGCCTGCCGAAGGAGGCGTCGTTGTCATCGGAACCGACGGCATCTGGGAAGCACGCAACGCGCAGGACGAACTCTTCGGCAAGGACCGACTCCGCGAGACGATCAAGGCGAACGCTCACAAGCCCGCTGACGACATCGCCTCGGACATCATCAAGGAGGTCATCGCCTTCCGCGACGGCGCGCCGCAGACCGACGACATCACGCTTCTGGTGCTCAAGGTCACCGCATAGATCCCGCCCCACACGTCCTGTATGCACGCCCCCCGATTTCGGATGAATCGAACAGGTCAGTCGGGTTTCTGACCTCATCCGGGGGAATGACGGTATCAAACACACATATCATCCCCCGCACTGGTGCGTTGCTTGGGGCCGTGGCTCAAACTTGAGCCGCCGCCCGAACCAACCCAGCGGCCTCAAACCGCCGATGTGGACTCCGTAGAACGATTCTCTTGGTCCCGTTGGGCCCTCGGCCCATCAGCACGGAAGGCACTCATGGATACGCACCACGTCCCAACCGCAGCCCACGGGCTCCCGCTCGAACCCGGCGAGAAACTCCTCCGCGGCTTTCAGCGTTTCGGTCGCCTCTCGACCGCCGGCGGCATCACGCTCATCCTCATGACCGTGATCGCGCTTTTCTGGGCCAACAGCTCGTGGTTCGAGGCGTACGACTACATCTTCAACGAGATGGAGTTCCATTTCGGATTCGGATCGTGGCACCTGCCCCACATCCACAACCTCGCCTACCTCATCAACGACGCGCTCATGGCGATCTTCTTCCTCTATGTCGGGCTTGAGATCAAACGAGAACTCCTCGTGGGCGAGCTCCGCTCCGTCAAGAGAGCCGCTCTGCCCGTCATCGCCGCCATGGGCGGCATGCTCGTCCCGGCGCTTATCTTCGCCGGCATCAACAGCACCAGCGACATCGCGAACGAAACGATGCGCGGCTGGGGTGTCCCGATGGCGACCGATATCGCCTTCGCGCTGGGCATCCTCACGCTCATGGGCGCCCGCGCACCGCTCGCGCTCAAGGTCTTCCTCGCAAGCCTCGCGATCGCCGACGACCTCGGCGCCCTGATCGTTATCGCGCTCTTCTACACCGAAGAGCTGCACATGAACTACCTCCTTCTGGCCGGCGGCGTCGTGGGCCTGCTCGCCACCATCAATGTCCTCCGCCTGCGCCACCCGCTCTTCTACCTCGTCCCGGGCATCGCGCTCTGGCTCTTTGTGCTCTCCAGCGGCATCCACGCCACAATCGCCGGCGTGCTCCTGGCCGCGACGGTCCCCGCGTCGGCGCGCGTCAACCCCCAGCGGTTCCTCAAGGCCTCGCGCAAGGCGCTCGACCACTTCGAGACCGCCGGCGACGACGGCTCCACACCCCGCGAATCCTCGGAGCAGCGGGCCGCCGCCTTTGCGCTCAAGACCAACGTCAACCAGATCCTGCCCCCGCTGCACCGCATGGAGCACGCGCTCGGGCCGTGGTGCGCCTTCTGGATCATCCCCATCTTCGCGCTGGCCAACGCGGGCCTGCACCTCTCTGGCGAGATCGGCAAGGTCGCGACCGACCCCGTCACCATCGGCGTCTTCTTCGGCCTCTTCCTCGGCAAGCCCATCGGCGTCATCGGCGCCTGCTTCTTCGCCTGCAAGCTCAACATCGCAGCCCTGCCCACGGGCGTCACCTGGCGCCACATCATCGGCGCCGGCTGCCTCGCGGGCATCGGCTTCACCATGGCCCTCTTCATCGCCAACCTCGCCTACAAGACCGCGCCGATCCACCTCGACGCCGCCAAGCTCGGCATCCTCTCGGCTTCGCTCGTCTCCACCATCGCGGGCCTGTCGATCCTCATGACGTGCAAGCCCTGCGAGAACGCCGAATCGCACCACGAGGTCGATCAGGACATCCCGGCCAACAAGCGCACCATCAAGCACGCCGCCAACACCACGGCAAGCAACGATAACTTCCCTCAGGCTAAGGCCGGCTGAAGGGACCATTAGCTTCCGCACTCCCAGCCGCCGCGGACTCGTTCCGCGGCGGTTTTTTCGTGCACCCGTCGAACCCCACTACCATTCACCGATACACATCGATCAGCCCCAAGGAACGCACCCATGCCCGAAGCACGTCGCCCGCTCGAAACGCCCAACATCAAGGCCCCGATTCAAGGCAACGACGAGGGCATCCCAACACCTCATGGCGACATCGGCGCCGAGGTCTACCGCAAACGCCGTCAACGCCTGATGGAACAGATGGGCTCGGGCGTCGCGGTCATCTACGCCGCCGACTCCATCGGCGCAGGCAAACGCCAGAACTCCGACTTTTACTACCTGACCGGCCTCGCCTATGAGGCCGGCGCAGTGCTCGTCCTGGCACCCGAGCACCCGCAGTACCAGGAGCAACTTTTCCTCCGCACGCTCGAGGTTGAGGACAACCGCTGGCACGGCATCCGCCCCATGCTCGGGCGCGCTGTCGAACTGGGCACCGGCATCGCGCGCGTCTCGCGCACCGCCAACATGCCCATCCTCCTCAACCGCACCATCCTCCAATGTAAGTCTCGCGAGCTCGTCTACCTGGGTGACTTTGCGACCTACAACCGCCCCGTCTCCAAGGAACTCCAGCTCTATCGCGATATCCAGTCGCGCATCCTGAACTGCTCCATCCGCGACGAGCACAAGATCCTGCCCCGCATGCGCTCGCTCCACGACCAGGACGAGATCAAACTCATGCAGCACGCCATCGATGCGTCCGTCAGCGCGTACAAGGCCGCGATGCACGCCGTCAAACCCGGTATGAACGAGCGCGAGCTCATGCACGTCTTTGAGCGCACGCTCCACGAGAACGGCTGCAACTCGTTCGCCTACGAGCCCATCGTCGGCTCGGGCCCCAACAACTGGGTTCTGCACTACACCGCCAACAACCGCACCATGAACGCGGGCGAGATGGTCCTCTGTGATGTCGGGGGCGAGTACCAGATGTACGCCGCCGACCTCACGCGCACATTCCCCGTCGATGGCAAGTTCACGCCCCGCCAACGCGAGATCCACGACGTCGTCCAGGAAGCCTGGCAGACCACCGTCGACATGTGCAAGCCCGGCATGACCTGGGTCGAACTCAACGACGCCGCGAGGCGCGTCATCGACAAGGCCGGCTTCGCCGACGAGTACTACCACAGCCTGGGCCACTTCCTGGGCCTCGATGTCCACGACGTGGGCCTCGACACCGAACACCTCCAGCCCGGACAGGTCCTCACCATCGAGCCGGGCGTTTACATCGCAAGCGAGAACATCGGCGTCCGCACCGAGGATGACATCCTCATCACCGACACCGGGTGCAAAGTCCTCTCCAAAGACCTCCCCCGCTCGGCGAGCGAGATCGAAGCATTCATGGCGAGATAAGACTCACGCCACGCTCGTCGGACCCGAGTACCGCCGGTGCACCGCCACGCACCCGACCAGCGCGCCGCTGACAATCCACATCGGCACGATCGCGTGCATGATCATCGGGATGAGACCGAGCACCAGACCCGTAATCAGGGTCAGCGGCTGCCCCTCGCGTTTGCCATACAGAAACATGAAGAACCCCACCAGCCCGATCAGGCTGCCGGAGATGATCACACCCATCGTCATGCCTTCGAGCATCGCAAGCCTCCGAGCCGAGCATCGGTCCCGATGGCACCCCGAAGAAGCTCCGCTGTTCACTTGAGGGTTATCAGGACCGCACTTCAACGAAAACAAGCTCCCAGAGCCGATATCCAGACCCATGACCGCGGTTCTCGGCCTCAAACTCGGCCCGCAGCACGACACCGGCGCCTGCCTCGTCTGGGAAGACAAGGGTGTCCTCCGCTGCTGCGCCCTCTCCGAAGAACGCCTCTCACGGCGCAAGCAGGACCGCCAGTTCCCCAAGCTCGCGATCGACGCCGTCCTTGCCGAAGCAGGACTTCCGCTCTCAGCGGTCGACTTCGTCTGCGTCGACAAGCTCGGCCCGAACACGATAGTCGAAGAGACCCGCCCCATCGGCACCGTCAACCCCGACACCTGGCTCCCCAGTGAGCGGGCCTTCTTCCTCGCGCTCGAGGGCAAGCCCGCCTTCGTCGTCAACCACCACCTCGCCCACGCGGCGACAGCGTACTACCCCTTCAACCGCGACAAGGCCGCGGTCCTCGTCGTCGACGGCTCCGGCTCCGACTGGCCCCTTGAAAGCTCGGGCGATCGATTGATCCACACAGGCACGCTCGACCAAATCGGCAGCTGCCCGCTCCGTCGATACGAACGACGCGCCGAAACCCAATCCATCTTCAAAGGCCGCGGCACATCACTCGAACGCATCGCCACCTCGACGCGCTCCGGCGCAGGGCATTTCTACGCTTATATCTCCAAGCATGTCACCGGCTTTGGTCACCTCCAGGAAGGCAAGCTCATGGGCCTCGCCGGATGGGGAAGCTCCGATCACCTCTCCGAATTCCCAGCTTTCCCCGATGCCATCTTCGATGACATCGACACACCGATGCTCGACTACCTTCACGATACCGAGTGGTCCATCCCGGCCGTGCGCAGCAAGGACATCTGTGCTACGACGCCGCCTTACAACCACATCGCCTATTGGGCGCAGCACTGGCTCGAGAAGGCCGTCCTGCACCTGGCGCGAACCGCGGTCATCGAGACCAACTCCCGTACGCTCTGCTGCGCCGGCGGCGTCATGCTCAACGTCGTCGCCAACCGACTCGCACGCGACACGCTGAAAGCCGAAGGCCGACTCACCGAGATGCTCGTCCAGCCCGCAAGCTCCGACGCCGGCATGCCGCTCGGGGCCGCGCTCGTCGGCTACTACATCCTCGCCGGTGGCAAGCTCCCCTTCCAGGACAACCCCGTCTACCTCGGCCCCACCTATGAGGAGCACACCGCCGAAGGCGAACTCGTCCGCCACGGCGGCACCAAGCCGGGCAACCTCCTCGAAGCCGTCGCCGACCTGCTCATGCAAGACAAGATCATCGGCTGGTGGCAGGGCCCATCCGAGTACGGCCCACGCGCGCTCGGATCACGCTCCATCCTCTGCTGGCCGCGCAGCCCCGAGATGAAGGACACGCTCAATCTCCGCGTCAAACACCGCGAGGCCTTCAGGCCCTTCGCGCCCATCTGCCGCGAGGAAAACGCCGAGGAAATCTTCGGCGTCGACTTCCCCGTCCCGCACATGCTCTTCAACACCACCGTCAAACCCGAGCTGCGCGAGAAACTCCCCGCTATCACACACGTCGACGGCTCGGGCCGGCTCCAGACCGTCAGCCGCACGCACACGCCCCGCCTCTACGACCTGCTCGGTGTGATCCGTGAGCGCGACGGCCTGGGTGTCCTGCTCAACACCAGCTTCAACGACGCGGGCGAACCCATCGTCGAAACACCGTCGCACGCCATCGACTGCATGAAACGCACCGGACTCGACGCCCTCGTCATCGGCAGTGCGCTATACGTCAACCAATAGCAAACGCCCGCACTGCCTCGTCGAGCGATACTTCCTCAACGCGCACCACCTTCTCCGGATTCGTCATCCCGCTCACCACACTCACCGCGCCCGCCTTCACGCCGAGCGTCTTGGCGATGAGCGCACAGATCGCTGCGTTCGCCTTGCCGCCCTCCGGCGGCGCTGAGACCTTGATTTTGAGACGATCCCCGAGCACACCAGCAATCTGCTCGCGCTTCGCACCGGGCACAGCCTTCACCCGGATCGTGACGCCACCGTCTGTGCTCTCAACAACGCTCACTTGGCAGCCGCTGCGGGCGCTTTGCGCCGGGGCTTATGGATCGCCGTCACCGCGTCCTTGAGCGCCCCGAGCCGGATCGGCCCGTTCTCGATGCGCTCGAATGCTCGCTTCGCGTTTGCACCCGAGAATTCCGTGCCGATGAACCCGCGACCGAGCGCGTGCGCCACCACGCCCGTCGTGCCCGAACCCAGGAATGGATCGAGCACCAGATCACCCGGGTTGCTCGTCGCGCGGATCACCCGCTCCAGGTACACCTCGGGCAGCTGGTTGTCGTGCCCGTGTCGGCGTTCCTTGTTGTTGCCCTGGATGCGTCCCCAGTATTCGCCGTACCACACGTCCATCGGCAGGCGCTTGCCCGCGGGCATCCCGTCGCGTTTGTCCATCGTCCTGGGGTCAAAGTACGTCGACGCCCGGTCCGAGACCTCGAGCACTTCCTCCGCGTTCCATCGTCGATTCCTGGCGTTCTTGGCGAAGTACAGCGCGTGCACCTTCGAGTTGATGAACCGCGTCTTCGTGTTCTGCCCGAACCGGTAGTGCCACACGCACCAGTTGATCATCGTGAGTTTGCGCTCTTTGAGGTGCAACACGATCTCCGCGCACGTGTCGTCGGGGATGTTCACCCAGATCGCCCCATGATCGCGCAAGGCATCAACGCACAGATCGAGCCACGCGTACGTAAAGTCCAGATAGTCCTCGCGTGGCATCTTGTCGTGCCACTCGTCGTACGCCCGCGACCAGTTGAAGGGCGGGTCCGCGAAGACCAGGTCCACCTCACCGCGCTTGACCTGCGGAATCTCAGGCAACATGTCCCGGCAGTCCCCCACGTACACACGCACACCCTTGGCCTCGCCCGCCTCCGAGCGCAGCGACCCCTTCATCTCGTGCGTCGGCTTCAGTGTCCCTGACTTCTTGGCCATGCGTATTCCCTCCCTCTCCCATCTGGGGAGAGGGCCGGGGTGAGGGGCCTTCCCCTCTTACCCCATCCTCCGAAACAACCCGATCCCGTAATTCATCGGCGACAGATACACCTCAACCGACTCGTACAAACCCGCCGCGAAGCTGTTGATGTGATCGAGCAGGTGCCTGCCTCCCACGTGCCCGCCGCAACGCTCGGGGATCGTGTCGTGCACGATCACATACCCGCCCGTTTCAAGCACAGGCTCGAGCGCGATCAGATCCTTCCGCAACCCCTCCGCCGAGTGATCCCCGTCGAGCAGCGCCAGCTGCACGCCCCCCGTCTCGCGCAGCTGCGGCCGGATCCTGGGAAGCACCTCCCAGCTGATCCCCTTCTCCAGATGCACCCGGTGCGAAAGCCCCGCCTCTTCGACGTGCGATCGCACGAGCTCCTGTCGATCGCCCCCGACGCTCGCCTTGCGCCACTGCGTCTCGGGCAGAGGCTCGAACGTGTCGATCGAAACCAGCGCCCCCACGCGCTCGGCCTCGTCGCCCGACTGCGCGTACGCGTCGCCGATCTCTTCGAGCGCCGCCGCCATCCAGATCGTGCTCACACCGATGAACGAACCGACCTCGATCACAGTTCTCGGGCGGATATTGCGCACAAGCGAGAACAGCAAGAGCCCCGTCTCCGGGCTCATCGCCGCCGGGAACGCCGCGGGCAGTGCGTAGAGCCTCTCAAGCGTGCGAAGCCACGCCGCATCCGAACCACTGAGCCACGCGGGCCAGTCCCACTTCTCCGGGTGGTGCGCCTCGCCCACCGGCCCGGGCAAGAAGCCCGGCTTGTCACGCGGGATCCACACCTTCTCCAGAGGTCGATCCGGGCTTACCGGTCCGAACGCATCGAAGGGATCAGATTCGGAACGCGCGCGCGACATCGCCAACAGCCTAGCGCATTCTCATGCCTTGCGCAACGGATCGTCCTCCGGAGCAGGATCGCCGTGCTCCAGAATCTCACGCCGAAGCATCGCGATCACGCGCCCACGCGTGCGCCGATCAGGCCCCGAACCCTTCTTGGAGCCCCGCATCGCCGCGCGCACGCACGCGGCCACCTGCCCAGCATTCGCCCCGTGCCCCACGCCCGTCGGCTCGAAGCCCTGCGCTCCGATCATCCGCGCCAGCTCGCGCGCCGGATCATTTCCAGAAAGCCGGACGCCCCCGACGTCGACCATCTCGAAACCGCCGTCTTCCCTCAGCACCACATTCGACGGCTTCGCATCCCGATTGAACACCCCGCTCGATGCCAGCCGCCCGACATGCTCACCTGCGCGCCGCGCGAGCGCAAGCCGTTCGCGCTCATCGGCCTCCGCCCAAGCCGAGAGAAGCGTCTCACCATCGACCCAGTCCGTGACGAGCACCTCCAGCCAGCCCGACTCCGTGCGCACGATCCCGAGCACCCGAACCCTCGGCGTCTCGAACCCGCGAGCCGAGAGCAAGGCCGCCCCGAGCACCGAGCGCCCGAGGTCCGTCGCGCCGAACCAAAACCGCACTCGCTCGCGAATCCCCAATAGCGGGCGCGCCTTGACCGCCAAATCCCCGGCGTCGGCGTTGGCCCGCCAGACCTCGCGCCCGCGGCTGTCGCGTTTAACCAACTCGCCACCCGACCAGAACATCGACGCGAGGCGGCGCTCCCAGAGCCCTCGCTCCTCGCCAACGCCCAGCTGCCAGATGCGCACATTCCGGTCCACACCCCAGCCTAGCTCCGCTCGCCCCCGCACACACCCCGCCCGTCTTCTACCATCATCTCATGCGTCTGTCCGTCTCCATCGTCTGCAAGAACTCCGCCGACACGATCGGCCGGACGCTGGACTCGGTCCAAGGCCTCGCGGACGAGATCGTCGCGGTCGACTCCGGCTCGACCGACGCCACACTCGACATGCTCCGAGAAGCGGGCGCCCGGGTCATCGAGTCGCCCTGGCTCGGCTACGTCAAAACCAAGCAACTTGCGCTCGACCACTGCCAGGGCGATTGGGTGCTGGCGCTCGACTCGGACGAATCACCCTTGCCCGAGCTGATCCGCTCGATCGAATCGGCCCTCACCAACCCCGGCAAACACACCGGGTTTCTGGTCAACCGCAAGGTCTACGTCAACGACAAGCCCTTGAACCACGCCTGGCAGCCCGAGTGGCGCCTCCGTCTCGTCCTCCGGGGACACTACCGCTGGGCGGGCCTCGATCCGCATGACCACCTCGTTCCCATCAACCCCGATGGATCGGTCCACATGATCCAGGGCGATCTTCGCCACGACTCGATCAGCACCTGGCCCGAGTTTCTCGCCAAGCAGGGGCGGCACGCCGAGACGATGGCCCGCTCCATGCTCGCCGAGGGGCGCAAGCCCAGCCGATTCAAGCTCCTGACGAGCCCTGCAGCGGCTTTCCTCAAGCAGTTCCTGATGCGACAGGCCTTCCTCGACGGCATCCCCGGTCTCCGGGCTGCCCACGCGACCGCCAGAGCTTCACGCCTGAAGCACCAGGCGATGTTCCGCCTCGCCCAAACGGGTGAAACGACGCAAGCCCGCTAGGGCGCTACGATCGTCGCAGATGTTGATTTGGGCCGGGAAGGATCAAACGCCCGGGCCACCCTTCCCGTAACAGCCGCCTACTCAGGCACTTGGAACTGAAATGCCCGAAGAGAACCCCGATCAGGCCCAGACCGGCCAGCCCGCAGCCGATTCAACCGAAGCCAACAAGAAGAAGCGGCGGCGCCGACGCGGACGCAAGCCGACCGGCGATGGGTCTACGTCGACAGAGAGCCAATCCAATTCCGGTTCCGATTCGGAATCGTCTTCGGACAGCTTGCCCAAGCCGCGACGGGGTCGTGATCTCGCCGCTACGACAGACACCGACTCGGTCGAAAGCGATGGCGACTCCAAACCCCGTAAAAAATCGCGCCGTCGTCGCGGCGGCAAGGGACGCGGCAACGACGAGAGCCGATCGGCCGACGGTCGACCCGAGTCCACCTCCGAAGACGCCAAGGTAACCCGCGTCCGATCGGCGCGCGATACTTCCAACGCCGACATCTTCGATCAGAACAAGTCGTTCGCCGACCTCGGCCTCCCGACCGAACTCCTTGAGCAGCTCGCTGCGCTCAAGTTCACCAGCCCGACGCACATCCAGTCGCAGATCATCCCGCCCATCATCGCCGGCAGGGACGTCATCGGGCAGGCCAAGACCGGCACAGGCAAGACCGCCGCCTTCGGTCTCCCGCTGCTCGCCGAGGTGACACCGGGCGAGGACTTCCAGGCGCTCGTCCTCGCGCCCACGCGCGAGCTGGCTATCCAGATCCACAAGGAACTTGAGGAGCTCGGCTTCAAGACGCACATCCGATCCATCCCGGTCTACGGCGGCCAGAAGATCACGACGCAGGCCGACAAGCTCAACAAGGGCGCCGAGATCATCGTCGGCACACCCGGGCGCATCATGGACATGCAGCGCCGCGGCTACCTCAGCTTCAAAAACTTCAAGTTCGTCATCCTCGACGAGGTCGACCGGATGCTCGATGTCGGCTTCCGCCAGGACATCAAGCACATCCTGAGTCTCTGCCCCAAGGACCGTCAGACCGTTTTCGTCTCCGCGACCCTCTCCGACGAGATCGAGAAGCTCGCGCGCAGCTACATGAAGAACCCCGAGAAGATCGTCACGAGCGCCGGCTCATTGACGGCCAGTCTCGTCAAGCAGTTCTACCTCACCGTTCAGCCCTGGGACAAGAAGAAGCTCCTCAGGCACCTGCTCACGCACGAGGAGCCGACGCTCACGCTTGTCTTCTGTCGGCTCAAGCGCGTCGTCGACGAGCTCGCCCGCATGCTCAACGGCGAGGGCATCGAGGCGCACGCGATCCACGCCGACCTCGGCCAGGGCAAGCGCAACGCCGTCATGGAACGACTGCGCTCGGGCAAGCTCTCGGTGCTGATTGCATCCGACCTCGCGGCCCGCGGCATCGACGTCGAGAACATCACGCACGTCATCAACTACGACCTGCCCGAGGACATCGAGCTCTACGTCCACCGCATCGGGCGCACCGCGCGCGCCGGCGCGGGCGGCGTCGCGTGGTCGTTCGTCACACCCGAGCAGGGCCCGCTGCTCACCGCGATCGAGAACCACATCAACTCCGAGATCCCGATCCAGGAATACCCGGATTTCGAACCGGGCCCTGTCCCCGAGAACTACCGCGAGCAGCAACTCGCCCGCGAGCGCCAGCTCGAGGCCGCCATGCAGCGCAGCCGGTACAACTCGTCCGAGGCCCCGCCCAAGACCGAGGTCACCGAGAACAAATTCCCCGGCGGCGTCGTGCCCTCCAAACGCCCGCCCAAAATGCTCGGCGGACGCATCAAATCGGGAAGAAGATAATTGCGGCATCTAGATCCTTCAGGTAATCTCCATTGAACTCAATGGAGACAATCTGATGAACCGAATGCTGTCGTGTGCAATTCTGAGCAGTTCTCTCCTGGCTATTGCCCCTGCGTATTCACAAGACCCTTGCAAAGCGGATGTTAACAAGGACGGCTCGGTTGATCCCGCAGACCAGTCGTCTTGGGTGGCCGCCTACAACGCAATGGACGAAGCCGCGGACCAGAACAGCGATGGGCAAGTCACTCCCGCCGATTGGTCGGCCTTCATCGCGAACTACAACGCGGGGTGTGACACCACAGACCACGACTCAGACGGAATCATTTCAATTTACGAAAACAACGGCGGCACATGGGTTGCGAATTACATGACCGGCACGGATCCAATGAATCCAGACAGCGACGGCGATGGGCTATCCGATTTTGTGGAAACGCGAACTTATGTGTATTTTGATTTGACGCACACAGGGACGGACCCGAATATTGATGATACAGATGGAGATACGATTGATGATGGGGATGAAGTTCTTGGAACTTCTTCCGGGCTCGATCTTCCCGGATTAGGTGCCAATCCACTACACAAAGACATATTTATTGAACTTGACTGGCACGAACCGTTATCCGGGTCAAATCCAGACGCGTATCAACCACCGGTGGGTTACTTTGATATCTTGGAAGATATGTTCTCAAATGCACCGCTGTCAAATCCTGACGGAGTCGATGGAATCGTAGTTCATATTGACATGGGCCAAGGCGGGCTATATTCAGGAGGCAATCGAGTTTCGTCCGCTCACACTTCTCCAATTAGTCTGAATCAAATTAGCACTCAAATTCAATCTATTAACTTAGATTCTAATCGCGTAGGATACTTCTATTACTGTCTATATACAGATCGTAGCCTAACGGGTGGAGGAACGGGTCAAGGAGAGCTGAATGGGGACACCCTTGCGATTAGGCAAACACCCCCTACAAATCCTACATTCGGCTATAGCTACTACCTTGCTCACGAACTTGGGCACTGCATGGGTTTACGACACGGAGGATTTGAGGATATTAATTTCAAACCCAATTATAATTCAATTATGAACTATAGATTTGCAACCGGCCTGGATGTAGATGGTGATGGCGGTCCAGGAGACGAAATGCCTGATTTAGTGTTAGATTACTCAGTTGGTATTCGGCCGGTTATCTTTTCCGATTCTATTGACGAGAGTGTCGATTTATACGGCGGGGCATTAGGTTCATCTAATTATTTAGATTGGAATCAGAACGGCATACTTGATATGCCGTATCCATATGATATTACAGTGCCTTGCGGCAGTGGAACATCGTATTTGCCTTGCGGACAGACCTGTCCGACTGGGTGCCCGAGTATTCCTACTAATTCGAATAATACATGTACATCCGGTGGCAATTCTTGTTGTGCAAATTATGCGTTTGGTGGTATTTGCTGGGCGGAGTTTCGAGATTTTGACGACTGGAGTGCTATTCGTCTAACTCCATTACTACATGCTCGTGCGTCATCACCAGAAATAATAACTTGCGTACTGGAGTAATTTATGAAATTTAAATTGTGCACAATCTTTGTAATGCTTCTCAGTTATTCGTTATCTATCTATGCCCAAACCAGCCCATGCCCCGCCGATACAAACGTCGACGGCGTACTCAGCCCTGCCGATTTCAGCTCGTGGGTCGCCGCGTTCAATACGTCTTCGGCTCTGTGTGATCAGAACGGCGACAACTCGTGCACGCCGGCCGACTTCAGCGCCTGGGTCGCCAACTACAACGCGGGTTGCAACTTCGCCGACTCCGACGGCGATCGCATCCCCAATATCTACGAGAACAACACCGGAACCTACGTCGCCGGCTACGCAACAGGCACGAACCCCAACAACCCCGACTCCGACGGTGACAACCTCGACGACGGCGATGAGATCTACGGCACCACGACCGGTGTCAACCTGCCCGCCATGGGCGCCAACCCGAACCGCAAATCGATCTTCGTCGAGATCGACTGGACCGAGGACGCGTTCGACACCTCGTTCCACTCCCACCGCCCGAGGCCCGGCATGGTCAGCCGCGTGCAGGCCGCCTTCGCCGCCTCGCCCCTGACCAACCCCGACGGCTCGACCGGCATCGACTTCATCATCGACTACGGCCAGGGCGGACTCTTCACCGGCGGCACCGAGATCCTCGACGGCACCAACCCAGAGTTCCTCATCTTCGGCTACAACTGGCACAACGACTACATGGACTCCGACCGATGGGGATACTTCCACCACGGCGTTTTCACTCACCGCTATGACTCCTCGAGCAACGGCTCGTCCGGTGTCGCGTACATCAATGCCGACGCCTTCTTCGTCACGCTCTACCAGTACTGGGATTGGGACGAAGGCGTCGCCAACACGCTCATGCACGAGATCGGGCACAACTTCGGCCTCCGCCACGGCGGAGACGAGAACCTCAACTACAAGCCCAACTACAACTCTGTCATGAACTACGCCAACCAGTTCCCGGGCGTCGACACCAACTGCGACGGATTCGGCGACGGCATCCTGGACTACTCCCACGGCTTCAACCCCGACCTCAACGAGAACGCGCTCAGCGAGGCCGCGGGCATCTGCGGCGTGCCCATCGACTGGAACGAGAACGGCTCAATCAACGGCGGCACCGTCAGCCGGAACATCAACTGCTCCAACCTCAACACCACGACCTGCGGCTCGGGCTCGGGCTGCTACGACTCGACGTGCGACATCCTGCGAGACCACGACGACTGGAGCAACATGAACTTCCTCGGGCAGAACCGGGGCATCCAGCCCGTCCGCATCGACTGCGACAACCCCGTGCCCAACCACTAAGTCCCGTCGGCCATATCATCAGGCATGACCGACTCCGACATCGGATTCTTACTCGAACTCACCGCGATCCCCACGGCCGCCGGCCGTGAGGGTCGCGTTGTTTCTTTCATCAAGGACTGGGTCGACCGGCGCGACGACCTCACACTCGACACCGACGCATCGGGCAATCTGACTATCTCAATCAGAGAGCCATCGGACCCCGGCTCGCCGGTCTACTTCACCGCGCACCTCGATCACCCCGCCTTCGTCGTCGAGCGTGTCATCGCACCGAGCGCTCTCGAACTCGCCTTCCGCGGCGGCGTCATGGACGATTACTTCCCTGGCGCGCGTGTCGAAGTCATCACCAATGACGACAAACGCTTGCCCGGCACGATCGCCGAGCAGACCGACCCGACGACCGAGAGCCCCTACAAGCACTATCTCTGCGAACTTGACGAACCCGCCGAGGACATCACAACCAGCGACATCGCTCGCTGGTTGCTTCCCGAGCCGTCGGTCGAGAATGGCATCATCTACACACACGCGTGCGATGATCTGGCCGCGGCGGCGTGCGCGATGCTCGCGATGGACCGCGTCCGCGCCGAGCGAGCCGAAGGCAAGCATAAGGCAGACGTTCGAATCCTCTTCACACGCGCCGAGGAAGTCGGCTTCATCGGAGCGCTCGCGGTCGTGCACCACGGCACAGTCCCGAAGGATGCCAAGGTCATCGCGCTCGAGAACAGCCGCGCGTTCCCAGAGGCGCCGATCGGTGGCGGCCCAATCGTGCGCGTCGGCGATCGACTCACGATCTTCAGCCCTCGACTGACCGACGACATCGCTCGCATCGCCGAGGACATCGCGGGCGGACCATCGACGCCCACGGCCTCACAAAAACAATCCGATCTGCCCAAGTGGAAATGGCAACGCAAACTCATGGCCGGCGGCGCGTGCGAGGCCACGGTCTTCTGCCACGCGGGTCTCGACGCGACCTGCGTGTGCCTGCCGCTGGGCAACTACCACAACATGGCGAATCTCGACGAAGCCCAGGCCGGCTCACTCAAAGATCCGAAGCCCGGGCGAGAACACGTCGCCGTCGCCGACGCCGCGGGCATGATCGATCTGCTCACCGCCTGCGGCTCGCGGCTCGCGTCGCCTCCACCATCCAAGACCAGTCAGCGACTCGACGATCTCTGGGAGAATCGCCGATCCATCCTCGACGAGCGCTGAGTATCACTCGCCCTCTTTCTTCTCAGGTTTGGGCTTGTCGAGCACAAGCCCCTGGATCGAGCCGAGCCCCTTGTTGATCAGATCGAGCGGGTTGAGCGTGTCGCCCACGTTCTGGAGTAGCAGCTCAACATCCGCGAGTGTTTTCTGGCTGCCGGGCATGCCCTTGGTGCGCCACGGCACCATCGTGATCGATTCAAACAGCGGGATTTGCCGGCCAAGAAGCGAGGTCACACCTGTCTTCAGCTTGCCCAGTGCTTCCTCGGTGAGTGCCGCCATCGGTACATAGGTGACGACATCTATGTACCCGTCGGTCAGGCGGATCGTGCCCGCCGATTCGATCGTGAACTCTCCGATCGGAATCTTGGTGCGCGGATATGTCAGCACCCCGCTGTTGATCGTAAAGCTGACAGGGCTCATCTTGCGTCCGATGCCGCCCTCGGTTTGTTGTTTCGCGGCCTTCATCAACTTCGAGAAGATGGAACTGGTCTGGAATCGGGCCGTTCCGAGATCCACCGTGGCCTCGAGCTGCAAATCCTGCAACCGGCTGAGTTCCGAGGTTCGCACGATCGGGATCTCGAGCACGTTGACCTTTAGCGTGGCCGGTCCATCGTTCGGCCCCTTGGTGACTCTGCCGATGACGGGCAGCGCCTCACCGATAAAGTGGCCGAGTTCGGGCCGGACCTCGCGCACGACCAGCTCCGCGGGCTCGATCGCGATGAGTCGGCCCTCGAACATCTTGCTCACCAATTTGCCGGTGGCGCGAGTCGTCTGCAGGTCGAGCGTGAGCGCCCCGCCGTCGGCTTGCAGGTCGCTTGCCTTCACATCAATCGTGGTCGAGGGCCCGAGCACCTCAAGCATCAAGCCGCCTTGATTGAGCAGCCCATCGAGCATCGCGGTGGGCGCACCCTTGGCAAGAATCTGCCCGTCGACTTTGGCCTGTTTAACCGCGACGCTCCCATCTTCGGCAGCGAAAGACTCGATCCTCGCCGCCAGCGTGATGGGTTCTCGACCCGGCTCTGCGGGTTGTCCTTTTGCATCGATCAGAATCTGCTTCGAATCACCCGCGATATGCAGATACACCGGCTCGTATGAGTGCTTTACCCCGCCCTGGTCGCCCGTTGATTCGTTCTGCACAAACAAGTTCACGCGCCCGGCATCAACCCTTGCGTCGATCCGAAACACGCCATCACGCACCGGCCCGGCGCCGCGAGAAACAGAAAGCTGATCCAGTTCAACTCTGAGCTCAACCTCATCGGTGACGCGCACGCGCTCCGCGCCGATTGGCTGCCCAAACCCGAATCGTGTCGCGACATCCGGAGCCACACTCCAATCGACGCGGGCGGGCTCCTTGAGGGCGATCGCAGCCGGTGTCATCTCGAACTGAATTGGCGATTGGGTCTTCAGCCGCGGGCTTGACACACTCGCGACCGCGGTGAGCGTGCCGACCGTCCCATCGGCGACAACACCCTCGACGCTCAGATCTGCATCGAGCTTGGCGCCGACGAGACCTGCGACAACGCCGTCAAGCAGCGCGATGTCGTCGACCAGCCCCGCGTCGAGCGACTCGACCTTCACATCCGCACGGACAGGCCCGCTGAGGTTCCGCTGATCGAAGCCGATGTCTGCGCCACCCGTCAGCGCGACGACTGTGCCGTCGCGAGTCACGACGTCGCCCGAGAGGGCAAGCGACATGGATTCGGCTTCGCTGCCAAGGATCGCGCCGACAGGCACACGACCTTCGATGACAAATGATTCAAATCCGATCGGACCGGAGTAGATCGTCTCCTCGCCCCGCTTGATGGGCAAGCCCTCGACCATGCCCGAAGCGGTGAGTTTCACTTCGGGCTTGCCAGACGCAGCAAGCGACCAGCCGTGCAAAAGATCGAACGCGCCGAGTGCCATCTCCACCCGCGCCGGCTCGACGAACCGAGCGCCGACTGGCTCGGCCTTGCCCACAGCCTGGCCTGCACGCAGGCGGATCTGCTCGATGACTTCGGGCCCGATCTCAGAGACAAGCTGGCCGCCGGAAACCCGAAGATCGCCTGATGACATCTCCGCTCGCACATCGCCTTTGAGCCGATCGCTCGACACATCCAGCTTGATCTCGCCACTTTCCGCGTCGGCAACGAGCACAACATCGACAAGCCGACCGATCAGTTCCGCCGCCAGCACGCGCCCGCTGCTCATCGACGGGTCGGCGACCTCGGCCGCGAGCGCCACGGGCAAACCGCTGAGATCGATCCGCCCGTCGTACCTCACCTTCTCCGGCACGAGAGCACCGCTCTCGATGAGATTCAACGCGACGATCTTGCCGCCGGCGACCACGGGTTCGCCCGATTGCGAGAGCAGGCCACTGAGTTCAACCGTGCCAGTGCCCTCGGCGCCGGCGATCGTCATCGCCATGTCGAGGCGGTCCGCCTGGTACTGCTCGCCGCCCGAATTGCGGAGCCGAACACCCAGCAGCCCAAGCTTGGCCGAGAGATCAGAGCGTGACCAATCGATGCCCGATTCACCGAGCGCAAGCCGCACATCGCTCGCGGTCAGCGAGAGACCACCCCCATCATCGGTTGTCATCGTCTCGGGCACGAAACGCCGGATGAGCGAGCCGACGTTGCGGTACTCGAGCTTCACGCCCTGGTTCTTGGCCGTGACGACGTCACCCGCGACAACAAGATCGGCGCTGCCCGAAAGTCGATCGGATTTCAGATCGAAATCCAGACCGATGCGATCCTCGGAGTCGACCGACGCCGTCGCGATGATGTCGAGCTTGGGACCGATGTCCTCGCTCAGAACAAGCCCCGTGGACTCGACGATCGGCTGAGCGAGCCCGGTCATCGCGTTGCGGAGCGCCACCTCGCCGTCGATCTTCGGCACGCCTCCACGGAATGATCCACGCTCGTCGACGAGCTCGGTCGCACGGAGCGAAACGCTCAGATCGCCGGCGACCTGATCATCCACGCGCAGCGTCATCCCGCCGGCGACACTCGCGCCTTCCCCGATGTTCAGCACATCAACCGTGTATGCCGATGCGGACGTCGCGAGCGAGTGCGATTCATCAGCGATGACGATGGTCCCCGTCATCGGCTCGATCCGCAGCTCCGCCTTGCCGCTCACCGCGCGGAGGTCGGTCGTCGTCTCGGCTTTGAGCCGGTTCAGCTCGACCACCACGTCGCGCACCCAAAGCTCAGCCCGACCGCCCTCGTCGAGCGTGACGCCGTCGAGACCGAGCTGGCGCGAGACAAGCGGCGCGACCGAGTCGGCCTCGAAACGCACTCCGGCGCCGTTGCTGCGGAGCACCTCGTCCTCGATCACAAACCCCGCGCTCCCTCGCACATTGCCCGAGTTCACAAACAAACGAAGCTCGCGCGACTCGCCGCCCTCGAACGCGAGCTCCGCGTCGACGCGCTGACCGAGATCCTCGACGACCGAGATCTTTGCGTCTCGAAGCCACGCACCCGCGAGCGAATCGATCAGAGCGCCCTCGACGTCGTTGATCTCGATCCCGCCCTTGAGGCCCGCGAGCACCGCGCCGAGCAGGCCGCCCTCCGGCAGCCGACCCGACGCGTTGTAAAGATCTTTCAACTCGGCGTTGAGCACGAAGATGCCCGCGGGACGCTCGTCCAGTCGCGCAGTCGTGACGGCCTGCACCGAGACGCCCCGCTCGACGCCCCGCGTCGTGACATCGAGCGTCACCGGCTCGACCATCCACGCCTCATCGTCGAGTGTGCCGGTGAGCGTTGATGTCTCCACATGTCCACGCAGGACGGCTGCGTTCCAATCGAACGCTTCGCCTCCAGTCGGAATCGTCATGCCAAGCTCGCTGAGCTTGACACTCAGACCGGGCACATCGCCGAGCTTCACGACCTGCCCGGACTCGAGCGTCACGCTCTGACCCGCCGCCTCGGCGAGCGCGGGCAGCACAGACTTCACCACGCTCTCGTCGGCCCGGACCGCGCCCTCGCGCGAGGCCTCGACCCGGTAGCCGCCGTCGACCTTGCGGAACGAGACGGGCAGGCTCGCCGCGATCGGCGCGGAATCGAACACAACCTCGGCCGAGCCTCGCTCCGGAGTTGCTGTAAACGTCACCTTCGACGTATACGCCCCCGAGTGAAACGACTCGCCAACGTACGCATCGATCGGCGAGCCCTCTCCCGAGAGCGCCACGCCGCCGGTCGCGTTTGCTTTCTCGAACGTCACCAGGCCCGTGTCGTCGGTCAGACCCGAAACATCGAGCGTGATGTCCGCCTTGCCAGACCAGTCGGGTGTGGACACGGCACCTACAAGCGAGGCCGTGACGGGACCACCAACGCCGAGCCCAACCGTGCCCTCGATCTCCTTGGCGCCGTACTCAGCGCCTTCGGCGGAGATGTACACCACGCTCAGCCCGTCGGCGCGGAGTTTGCCCGTCAAAGCCTTTGGGAGCCGCACGGGCTTGCCGGTCTTTAATGACGGCTCGCCACTCTCAAGAGTGAGCCCGCCCAGCGGCCCCTCGCGCTCGTCGATCGTCACATCGCCCGAGACTGTGATCGTGCCCAGGTCTTTCCAGTTGATCACAAACCCAAAGAGGGACCGATCGATGTGGATGTCGACGTCGGCGATCTCGCGCAGGGAGCCGTCGACGAGGCGCAGGCTCCGGACGCTCTGACCGCCGAACCAGCTCAGGCCCAGCTTCTCGATGCGCACGTTGCCGCCGAGTGCATCGGACAGCTTCGACTCGATCGTGCCCTTGCCGACGCGCCCGGCGATCGTGGGAGCCACCCCGACGAGGACGACCAAGGCCCCAGCGGTGACGAGCGCGATCTTGCGCTTGCGCCCGCGCCTTGGGCCTTTGCCGCCCACGGGCTCGACGACCGCCATGCGCTCGGCCTGTTCCTCACGCTGACGCGAAGCAAGCGAACCGGATCCACCAAGCTCCAACGAACGTCCCTGCTCGCTCACGCGATCTCTCCAATGGCTCCGCCACCAGAACAGCCTATGCCCGAGCCAGCCCGAGGTGTCACCAAACAAACGGCGGCCCCATGCAGGGCCGCCGGAATTGCGTTTTCATTGACCATAAAGCCGAATTCAGGCGTCGGTCGTCTTGACGATCTGCCACTCTTCGAGCTCGACCGGAGCCTGCCTGCCGAAGATCGTGACCAGCACACGGACGAGCCCCTTCTCGGGCAGCAGCTCGTCGACCGTGCCCTCGTAGCCCTCGAACGGGCCTTCCTTGATTGTGACAGCCTCGCCCTTGTCGAAGGTCAGCTTCACCGTCGGCTCGTCCTCGGGCTTCTTGCTGTCCTGGAGCATCTTCTCGATCTCGTGCTGCTGCAGCGCGGTCGGTCGCCCAGCCGTGCCCACGAAATCGCCCACGCCGGTCGTCTCCTTGATCAGGAAGAACACGTCCTGCGGGATTCGGCCGTCGTCCTCGAGGCGCATCTCAACGAAGACATAGCCCGGATAGAGCTTGGTCTGCGTGATGCGCTGCTTGCCGCCCTTGATGGTCTTGGTCTTCTCCATCGGGACGAGGATGCGGTTGACGAGATGGCCCATGTTCTCGATCTGGACCTTGCGCAGGAGCGTCTCGCGGACCGAGCTCTCTTTGTTCGATGCGACACGCAGCACGAACCAGTCCATGCCCTCGTGGCGGACCGGCTCGTCCTCACCGATCAGGTCGGCCTTCTCATTCGGCTTGCCATCGAGCGCCGGCTCCGATGGAGTAGGCGCCGGCTTGGCCTCGGCCTCACGCTCGGCCATCTCGGGCTGATCACCCTCGACCGTTCCGTTCTGATGCGGCATGTCGTGCTCAGCCATTGATGTACCGTCCCTTTTGCCCTGAACCATATTGGATGCGTTCCCTCTTCCGATCGCGGCTCGGTGCGGGCATCAGCCCTCGAGCACGCCGATCAGCTTGAAGAACGCGCCGAAGCCGTAGTCGATCACGAAGATGAGCATCGCCAGCAGGAACGAGGCGATGACGACCACCATCGTGGAGCCCTGCACTTCTTTGCGGGTCGACCAGTTGACCTTCTTCATCTCGCCGTCGGTCGCGATCAGGAAGTTCACCGAGTTGCGCTGCATCGCGACAAACAGATAGATGAGCACCGAGCCGATGAGGATGATCGCCCCTGCGACGCCCGCCTGGACGTAGATCACGTCGAAAGCCGCGATGCCCGCCGCCGAGACAACCTCGGCCGAGAACGGAGAATCCTGACCAACGATGTTCTCGTTGACGACCTTCTTTGCGCTCGCGACGATCACGCCGTCGTTCATGCGCACATTCGAAACGATCGTGGTGCCGGTCCGGGCATCCCCTGTCAGGAAGCTCTCGACCGTCGCCGTCCCGATGAGCTCATCTCCCGCGTCGGTCGTCGCGCCGGGCTGGTACAGATCGATCTGCACACCCTGTGCGAGCGTCCCATCGACCGCAGCGAGATTCAGTGTGTACCGGTGGGTCGGGGGCACATACGTCGCGGCTTGGTTCCAGGCCCACATCGCGCCCGAGAGGACCAGTGCCCCGGCAAAGATCGCCGTCAGCACCCGCACCCAGTATCCCTGTCCCGGTTTGTAAACACCGACGCTCATGTGTGCCCGTTTCGTTTGCCGGGGCCGAACTGCCCCAACACGCCAGAGAGGAATCGAACCCCTAACCTGCGGATTTGGAATCCGCTGCTCTACCTAGTTGAGCTACTGGCGTATCCAAAGAGCCAGAATTCCAGATTGCCAGAGGGCCAGATGAAACACATCTGGAACTTTGGCCATCTGCTCATCTGGCCATCTGGTCACTTCCGCTTGATCTTGTGCAGCGTGTGCTTGCGGAGACGCGGGGAGTACTTGCGGATCCCCTCCTTCATCTTCTCCGGGAGGCCACCCTTCACGTTCACCGAGGTTCGGTAGTTCAGGTCGTCGCACTCGGTGCACTGAAGCCACACGTACTCGCGGGCTGCTGATTTCTTCTTGGCCATCGGGACACCCCGTGTTGCTACGCGTCGCGGCCGGCGGACCCACCGCCCAACCAGTCCACGTTCTTTGAAAGCCGGTCCGCCCGCTTTCACGAGCGGACCGGTGAGATTCAGTCAGACAGCAATCCCGAGTATCACTCGATGATCGCGGTCACTGTGCCCGAGCCGATCGTCCGGCCGCCCTCACGGACAGCGAAACGAAGGCCGGCTTCCATCGCCACGGGCTTGTCGCCCAGGTCGACTTCGACCTCGATGTTGTCGCCCGGCATGCACATCTCGGCGCCGCCGAGCAGCTTGATCGAGCCCGTCACGTCGGTCGTGCGGAAGAAGAACTGCGGGCGGTAGTTCGAGAAGAACGGCGTGTGACGGCCGCCCTCGTCCTTGGTCAGAACGTAGACCTGGCCCTTGAACTTCGTGTGCGGCTTGATCGAGCCCGGCTTGCAGATGACCTGGCCGCGCTGGATCTGGTCCTTCTCAATACCGCGGAGCAGGATACCGACGTTGTCGCCGGCCATGCCCTGGTCGAGCGTCTTGTTGAACATCTCGACGCCAGTGACGGTCGACTTGATGCTCGGCGCCAGACCGACGATCTCGGCCTCGTCGCCAACCTTGACCACACCACGCTCGATACGACCGGTCGCCACGGTACCGCGGCCCTTGATCGAGAACACGTCCTCGACCGCGACCAGGTAGGGCTTGTCGGCCTCACGCGCCGGCTCGGGGATGTAGCTATCGAGCGCGTCGAACAGCTCGTCGAGCGGCTTGCAGATCGCGTCGTCGCCCGGGTTCTCCAGGGCGGCCTTCGACTGACCCCGAACGATCGGGGTGTCGTCGCCCGGGAACTCGTACTTGTCGAGCAGCTCGCGGATTTCCATCTCGACGAGGTCAGCAAGCTCGGGGTCGTCCACGAGGTCGATCTTGTTCATGAACACGACGATGTAGGGCACACCCACCTGACGGGCGAGCAGCACGTGCTCGCGGGTCTGGGGCATCGGGCCCGAGTCGGCGGCCACGACGAGGATCGCGCCGTCCATCTGGGCGGCGCCGGTGATCATGTTCTTCACGAAGTCGGCGTGGCCCGGGCAGTCCACGTGTGCGTAGTGACGCGTCGCGGTCTCGTACTCGACGTGCGACGAATGGATCGTCACCGTCTTGTTCGAGTCACGAACCGTACCACCCTTGGTGATTTCCGCGTAGCTCTTGGCTTCGCTGAGACCCTTTGCCGCTGCGCGTGCGACGAGAGCAGCAGTCAGCGTGCTCTTCCCGTGGTCGATGTGACCGATTGTGCCGACGTTCACGTGCGGCTTGGTGCGCTCGAATACACCCTTGGCCATGGCCCTGAACCTCCAAATCCGAGCAGTCCGAACCCTCAAACCTTGACGGGCCCGCCGCTGCGAACGACTTTCTTCTGAGCCGGTTCCGACCGACCCGAACCAGCCCGCGGGCGAGGCAGGCGTTTCCGCCGCTCGACCGTGAGCACCTCAACAAACGAATTGACCCGCGCCGACTCAGCCCGAAAGCCAAGCCCTTTGGGCCACCACCCGACCCACAAAAAGCCGGTCAATGAGCATAGGTGCCGAGAACGCCACCGTCTCGCCACCCACACCCACAAAGCCGCTGGTGGGATTTGAACCCACGACCTCACCCTTACCAAGGGTGCGCTCTACCACTGAGCTACAGCGGCCTCTCCCCGGCCCACCGCCGGGTTGAGGAAACGATCCTAGCCCAAGCCCCTTCGCGGTCAACGATCAACCGCTCCGCCATGGTGCCATTCCGACCACGTCCGGATACACCCGTCGGGCCATCCCCCAGTTTGCCTAGACCGCACACCCCGAGCACCTGACCTGTTCTCCCCGGGGTCTCGCCGGGCATGGCGGCGATCCTCGCGCACGCTCCGGGAAACCGGAGACACGTATGCACATCCAAAGACCCGCCCGCGCGCTCCTCATGGCTGCTGCCATCTGCTCGGCCCCCGCTGCCCTCGCTCAGGGCATTTACGCCGAGGTCTACAACCAGGCCAATGCCCGCTGGGACGCCCTCCCGGGGTTCCCGAACAAAGCCGCCGGGCAGGTCGGTCTGCCCTCCGGCTCAGACCTCACCATCGAAATCCAGAATTCGGACACCATCCGCGTCTACTCCGACTTTCCAACAACCACCGACATCGGGGTCATCACCCTCAGGACCCAGCCCGGGCAGTCGCCGACACTCCTAATCGGGAAGCCGAGCCAGCCCCAGCCGACGACGGCTGCCCCGCTCGCTCAGCTCGGTTGCCGATCACTCGCGGGCATCAAGTCCAACGAGCTCACTCGCGCCCAGATCTTCGCCAAGACCATCTCAGGCCCGGGCATTGAGGTCCACCGCCTCATCCGCCTCGACCTCACGGGCGATCTCGACGCCCCCATCATCCACTGGGGCGACAAAGCAAGCCCCGTGCCCGGCATCGGCGCCGTCGATATCGACGGCTCGGTGACGCCCCGCGGCTCGATCGCGGCGTACTCGGGCAGCATCGGAGCCGTCACGATCGGGGGCGATTTCAACGGCCAGCTCACCGCTCGCAAAGGATCCATCGCGTCGGTTGATGTCGCTGGCGACATGGGCTCTGTGGGCCGACCCGCGATCTGGGCAACGGCCCCGCTCACAGAAATCGCCATCGATCATGTCATCGTCGCGGGTTCCATCGGCAGACCCGGCGCACTGGCCGACATCATCACCGCCGGCTCGATCCGGGTGATCGAGGCCGACGAGATCCACGCCCACATCGATCTCGAAGCGAATGCCTCGATCCCGGGCTATCTCGCGGGCCTGACCACGCGCACGGGCGGCTACGAGGGCAGCCTCCGCGCCCGCACGCTCACGAGCTTCGGCGGCTGGAGCCTCGCGCCCTGCTTCCTGTCCATCGCGGGTGACCTCGAGGGCGATGTGATCTTCACCAACGCTATCCGTAATGAGCGATCCGCCGGCCCCGAGATCGACATCGCCGGCAGCGTCGCCGAGGGCTCCAGCATCATCGTCGGCTCCATGCCCGTCACCAACACCGGCCTCCCGGCAGGCGAGATCCTCGTCCGCGCCGAGCAGGGCCTCTCGGGGCAGATCATCATCGGCAAGGGACAGGACACCGACTTCCCTGCCAACGCGACCGTCCGCATCGGCATGAGTTCGCCCAGCGTCGTCACCAGCGCATCCAAGTTCTACGACATCCCCTTCGCCGACTTCGGCGGCGGTTCCGTCGGCATCGCACCCTTCAACTTCCACACCACCGAGAGCTGGCCTCACCACAACGCCACCCTCACGCTCGCGCAGAACGAGCTGCTCGTCGCCGTTGCACCGCGGTTCTTCGGGCCCGTCTTCACCGACATCGGTGCCGAGATGATCGTCGAGCACCTCGCGCCCGGCGCGCAGACCTGGACCGACCGCTCGGCTGATTTCTACGTCGAGGCGTCAACGAGCGAGTACGGCGACCGCACGATCGTCGTTCACGCTGACGGCAGCGCGAGCTTCACCGCGGGCCAGTGGCGGATGCGCCCAGTCGACGGCACGCTCCTCTCCGCCAGAGCCATCGGCACGCCCGACGTCCGATTCGTCAGCGAGTACGACGACGACACCTACCGATTCACGATCGCGGGCGGCTCAAACTGCCCGCCGCCTCCGGGTGTCGCTCTCACCAACGACAACCCCATCACATTCGCCGACGGCGACGGGATCATCAGGGCGAACTGTCCGTAAGTGAAACCAAGCTACTCCGCCGGCACACAACGCCCCGACGCCCATGCGCGCAGCGCCATCATCCGCTCGGCCATCGTCACGCTGAGCGGCGGCGACTCCGCGATCTGCTTCACAAGCGAACCCGTATCCACCTGCCTGCCCGACGCGCCCGCTTCGTGACCGGCCGAGATGACCGCCTGCTCGATCTCCGCGCCGCTGAAGCCGTCGCTCGCCTCGACCAGTTCGTCCAGATCGAACGCTGCCGGGTCCATGCCGCGCCTTCTGAGATGGATCTCAAAGATCGCCCGCCGTGCCCGCTCACTCGGGAGATCCACGAAGAAGATCTCGTCGAACCGCCCTTTGCGCAGGAGCTCGGGCGGGAGCGCCTCGATGTCGTTGGCGGTCGCGACGACGAATACCGGCTCGCGGTGTTCCTGCATCCATGTGAGCAGCGCACCGAACATGCGCCGGCTCAACCCACCGTCGGTCGCCTGGCTCGCGCTGCCCGCAAAGGCCTTCTCGATCTCGTCGATCCAGAGCACGATCGGGGCCATCAGCTCGGCCTGGCGCAGCGTCTGGCGCAGGCGGTGTTCGCTCTCGCCGATGTACTTGTCATAGAGCGCCCCCACGTCCATGCGCAGCAGCGGGCGCTTCCAAGCCGTCGCGATCGCCTTGGCGCACAGGCTCTTGCCCCCGCCCTGCACACCCAGCAGCAGCACGCCCCTGGGCTGATCTCCCGAGGACTCGAGCGCGTGCTCGCGCACCCTGAGCCAGCGTTTCAGGCGGTCCATGCCGCCGATCTCGTCTAGGCTCGCCGGCGCCGCGGTGAACTCGAGCATGCCGTCGGACTGCACCATCTCGCGTTTGAGCTGCACGACGCGGTCGATGTCGCGTTCATTGAGCTTGTCGTCGTCTCGCACGATGTCTGCCACGACCTGTGCCGCCTGCCGACGCGTCAGCCCTCGCAGGTTGGCGATGATCGCATTCAGCTGCTTCTTCGTCAGGTCGATCTCGAAAGCTCTCATCACGTGCAATCGACGGACCGTCTCCTTCACGATCTGTTCGAGCTCCTCTTCGCCCGGCAGCGAGAGATCCAGTCGCGACGCGTGCGCTGTCACAACACCCGGCAGCTTCTCGGCGTGGTCGATCATGACAACGGTGCCGCCGCGCCGCTCCATCGCGGCAACCAAATCGCGCAACCCGCGCACCGCCGCCGGCTCGTCGAGATGGGCCGCCATATCGATCAGGCACACAATCGACGACTGGTTCTGATAACCCAAGTGATAAAGCGCCGCCGCCGGATTGGTCGTGTTGTCAACGGGCACGGGCCGATCGATGAGCCCGTCGTAGACGCCGCTGAGCACGGTCCAGACCGCGAGCCCACGCTCGCCGAGGGCGACCTGCCGGACCACGTCGAGTGCCTGGTCCTCCTCGTACGTCTGGATCGTGACAAGCGGCCTTCCAGCACTGATCAGACCCTCCAAACGCTCGATATCCGTCAGATTGCCCACGTTCTCAGCTCCGCAAACCCCGATCCCGACGAAGCGCTGGCCAGCGCGGCAACTTGGGGGCACACTTAAGCGTACAGACCATCGGCCCCGGGCACATCCGCCCGCTCGGGCCTGCCCGCATACCGCACCAGCCGGAGAGATGTTCATGCCCCTGCGCCGACCGCTGCCCTGCCTGCTCCTCGTGATGCTCGCCGGCTCGGCGTCCGGCCAGCAGGTCGCACCACCGCCGACGACCGAAACAGTCGCGACAGTCCGCTCTTCGCTTGGTGCCATAAAGCTCCGCATCGCCGACCCGTCGGCTCGCGAATCGATCGCAACCGTCCACGACCGTTCGCCCGGCAAGCCCGGTGCGACGTCCGAACCTATCACAGTCACAAGCCGCGTCTTCGTCAAAGCGAACGCCGACGCGCAACGAGCCCTGTCTGAGGCGGGCTACACCCTCACGCCCGCGCCGGCGGGCTTCGTCGCGATCGACGCCGGCTCGATCACGGCCGCGAACGAACTCGCGATCGCCATCGCGAACATGCCCGGTGTCACGAGCGCCTCGGTCGAGGCGCGCGCCAAACTCGGCCCACGCAACAGCCTCAACGACGAGTTCTACCCGCTTGCCTGGCACCTCTTCAATGAAGACTCAGAAGGTCACGACGTCAACGCCGAGACCGCGTGGAAAATGGGCTACACCGGCGCAGGCATCACGATCGGCGTGATCGACTCGGGTGTCTACGGCTTCCACCCCGATATGGCCGGCAAACGCAACGCCGACCTCACGCAGAGCGGCCCGTCCTCGTTCCACGGCACGGGCGTCGCGGGCATCGCCGTCGCAATCGGCGACAACATGCAGGGCTCGGCCGGCATCGCGCACGGCGCGGACTACGGCAGCCTCTACTACTCAGGCCCGGGTGACCCCGTCGTCAACGCGGCCGCCTTCGAAAGACGCAACGATATCGCCGACATCAAGAACAACTCATGGGGCCCGTCCGACAGCGGGCTGCTCCGCAGCATCAGCGACATCGAGAACGACGCGCTCATCACCGCAGCCACCACCGGACGCGATGGCAAGGGCACCGTCTTCGTCTGGGCCGCCGGCAACGGCGGGGCTGCCGACCGTGTCGACTACGACCCCTACGCATCCAGCCCCTACACCATCGCCATCGGCGCCATCACCCACCAAGCCCTACGTGCAAACTACTCCGAACGCGGCTCGTCGCTCTTCGCCGTCACGTACTCCGACGGCTCGGGACGCTCGATCGTCACCACCAGCAATTCCTCAACCACGCCTTACACCTTTAACTTCGGCGGCACCAGCGCTGCGGCGCCGCTCGCCTCGGGCCTCATCGCCCTCTGTCTCGAAGCCAACCCCGAACTCACCTGGCGTGACGTGCAGCACCTCATCGTCGAGGCCGCAGAGCCCGTCGACGAATCCGACAGCGACTGGACCACCAACGGCGCTGGCATCCCGATCAACCACAACTACGGCTTCGGTCAGCTCGACGCGGTCCGCATGATCAATGCCGCCCTGAATTGGTCCCCCGTCGCGCCGCAGGTCGCACTCGACGCGGGCGTGATCGAGCAATCGATCGCAATCCCCGACAACGACCCAGCCGGTATCGACATCCCCTTCGTCGTCCACGACAACATCGTCATCGAACACGTCATCGCCGACATTGCGATCAACGGCACCTACATAGGCGACCTCCAGATCACGCTCACCAGCCCCGACGGCACCGCCTCGATCCTGCACACCCAGCACAACAACTCCACCGACGAGATGGACCACACCTTCCACTCCGTCCGCTGCTGGGGCGAGCAGGCCGCCGGCACGTGGACACTCAACGTCGCCGACCTCGCCGAGATGGACACGCACACGCTGACCAAGTTCGCCCTGCGATTCCTCGGCACCGAGTTCGTCTGCCCCGCCGACCAGGACGGCGACAACGTCCTCACCACCGACGACTTCCTCGCCTGGCTCACCAACTACCAGAACGGCGACATGCGCGCCGACGTCAACAACAACGGCACACTCGAACCAGCAGACTTCTCAGCATGGGTGCAGGCGTACAACCTAGGCTGCTAAGACCTCGGCTCTATCTCTCGGGGGGGGCGGCGTCCCGCCGCCCATCTACTCTCCCCTCATCGCTACCTAACCTTTGCAATGACTACGCGCGCCCAAACTGCGCCATCCCGCCTCGCACTCGCCGCCCGCGACATCAAGCTCGCGCACTCCGTCTTTGCGCTCCCGTTCGCAATCCTGGGCGCGGCCCTCGCCGCCGATTTCTCCGAGTCGCCCTCGCACCTGGCGCTCCAACTTGTCCTGATCGTCCTGTGCATGGTCGCCGCCCGGACGTGGGCGATGCTTGTTAACCGCCTCGCCGACGCGCGCATCGACGCCAGGAACCCACGCACCAAACGCCGCGCCATGGCCAACGGCGACCTCTCCACCCGCGACGGGCGCACCATCGCCCTCGCCTCGGCTGCCCTCTTCTGCGCGTTCGCGTTCCTCTTCTGGCCGCTCACCGGCAACCCCTGGCCCGCGATCCTGTGCGTGCCCGTGCTCGGGTTCATCGCGCTCTACAGCTTCACCAAACGCTTCACAGCGCTCTGCCACGCTTTCCTCGGGGCGGCCCTCGCGCTCAGCCCCGTCGCCGCGGTCATCGCGATCGACCCGGCCTACCTCGCCGGGCCCACGATCTGGCTCATCGCGGGGTTCGTCCTGCTCTGGGTCGCGGGCTTCGACATCATCTACGCGCTCCAGGATCTCGACTTCGACCGTAGCGAGGGCCTGCACTCCGTCCCGGCAGCCCTCGGCTGGAAACGGGCGATCTGGGTGAGCCGCATCTGTCACCTGCTCGCGTTCACATCGCTCACGCTCGCCTGGCTCGCTGAGCCCAGGCTCGGGGGCATCTTCCTCTTCGCGGGCCTTTCGCCCGTGGCGGGGCTGCTCGTCGCCGAGCACTCGGTCCTCGCCCAGCGCGGCAAGGCCGGCCTCGACATGGCCTTCTTCACCCTCAACGGCATCGCCAGCGTCACACTCGGACTCGCCGGGCTCATCGACCTCTTCGCCTGAAACTGGCACTCAGACCCACCCAAGCGAGGCATCGATTTCAAAAATTTCTGAAAGAAACGCTCGACCGCCCGCCAGTCGAGCCGGATAATCCCGTAATGGCCAAGCCCGCCGACCAGCACGACCAGCTCATCGAAGCTCAGGACCGGTTCATCGCCTCCTGGGGTCAGATGGCCGGCGCCTGGGGCATCAGCCGGACCATGGCCGAGGCCCACGCCCTGCTCTACATCACGGGTCGCCCCATGAACACCGACGAGATCATGGACCGCCTCCAGATCTCCCGCGGCAACGCCTCGATGTCCATCCGGGCCCTGCTCGACTGGGGCATCATCAGCCGCACGCACAAGCGTGGCGACCGCAAGGAGTACTTCGAGGCCGACCAGGACGTCTGGTCCATGTTCCGCTCCATCGTCCGCGAGCGCATCAAGCGCGAGGTCGAGCCGCTGCTCGCCACGCTCTACGAGATCCGCGACGCCTCGCCCGCGCCCGACGACGCCACGGGCCAGGCCCAGAAGGAACTGCTCGCCAACCAGAAACGCCTCGAAGAGATGCTCAGCTTCCTGAAAGTCATGGAGAAGCTGAGCCAGCGTTTCGTCAGCCCCTCGGGCTCGGGCCTCGAACTGGCCGCCAAGCTCCTCACGAAGCTCGACAAATGACCACGATCCGATCCACAACCTCGCAGCCGCAGAAGACGCAAGCACAGCCCCTGCGTGCCGCCGTCGTGACCTGGCTCGTGGAGCGCCGGGCGGTAATCGATGCCCAACCGGAACTCGGCCTTGACGCAAAGTCAAAGAAGCCCGTCGAGCTGCGCATCGCCTTCGAGGGAGACACCACACCCACTGCGGAATTCGTCGACCCAGCGACGAACCGCTCGCACCCGATCGAGCTCACCGCGCCCCGCGTGACCTTCGTCGACGCCGAGCCCTACACGCACGTCGAGATCGCAAGCGCCCACGAAACTATCCTGAGCGCCACTCTGCGCATAACCGAATCGAGTGCCAAGCTCCTCTACGCTCGCACTGGGCTCCTGGCACGCCTCGGTATCAGGGGCGGACGCTACCCATCACCCATTTTCAGCTGAATTTCCCTATCACATTTACACGCGATTTCGCAACTCCACATATTGCTTTGCATCTTTGGTCAGAATCTTGTAAATCTGACGCTTATTTCCGCAAGGGCGAACCGTATATGGATCCCACACAAGAACATCTGAACCGTTTCTACCTGCTGCTTCAACAATTACACAATGCAACGGGCTCTCGAATGCTCGCCGATTGCAATCACAATTCCGGATGGCCAAGCCGCGGTGTCTATTTCTTTTTCGAACCCGGCGAGACCCGCCCCACCGGCGAGTTACGCGTCGTCCGTGTCGGCACGCACGCTGTGTCTGATGGGTCCAAAGCCACGCTCTGGCAACGTCTCTCCCAACACAAAGGCGCCTCGAAGACCGGCGGCGGCAACCACCGGGGCTCTATCTTCAGGCGACATGTCGGCTCCGCCCTCCTCAACGCCGGCAGAATTCTTCCGCCGACCGGCTCGGCATGGGGTCAGGGCTCAAATGCACCTAAACCGATCCGTGAAGCAGAATTGCCAATCGAACGCGCGGTTTCAGAGTACATCCGAGCCATGCCCATGCTCTGGATCGAAGCCGACGACGAACCCTCCAAGCACAGCATCCGCGCCCAAATTGAACGTCACAGCATCGCGCTGCTCTCCCAGACTTACGCAGGCTCTGCTTACGAGCCGTCAAGCGCGGACTGGCTCGGCCAGCACGCCACCAACGCCGTTGTTTCGTCCTCGGGTCTCTGGAATGTCAGAGCGGTTGGAAACCGCTACGACCCGGAGTTTCTCGATCTGCTTGAGCAAGCGATCAAGAGAACCGTGCAGAGATGAGCTTCACCCACGATATTGCACTTGTGAGCTGTGTCAAAGGCAAGAAGCTCACGAACGCACCCGCTCGAGATCTGTACACATCCGCGCTCTTTCACAAGATGAGAAGCTATGCCCAGATGCAAGCTGGGGCGTGGTTCATCCTCTCAGCCAAATACGGTCTCCTGCATCCAGACACTGTCATCGAGCCGTACGAGCAGACGCTCAATACCGCTAGCACTATCGATCGCAAAGCATGGGCAGAACATGTGTGCCAACAGATACGATCGGCGCACCTGATCCGCCCTGGCACAACCATTCTCTGGCTCGCCGGGCGTAAGTACATGGACCAGCTCCAACCCATGCTCTCCGGGTGCGTCCATGCCAACCCAATGGAGAGCATGCGATTCGGGCAACGGCTAAGCTGGTTAAACCAGCAGCTCGCACAATAAGAAAAGCCCCCAGCTCGCGCTGGGGGCTCATTCGTTTTGTACCTGATTGAGGAGACCGAGCGCCGAATTCAAGCTCTCTCAGCTCTTCTTGCCGAGCACGAGTCCGATGATGCCGGCGATCACCGTCACGCCCGCGACCGCGAGGACCGCGATAGGCACCTCGCCCACACCGACGCTCATCGTGCCGCCGAGCTGATCGATGATGCGCGTGCCGGGCTGATTCATGAGGGCCATGAAGACGATCGCGCCGAGGAAGAGCATCGCCGCGACGATGCCGAGCGCGAGTCCTCCGACAAGGCCCGAGCCCGAGCCGTCGTAAGCCTCCTGGAAGACCATCATCGGCGCAGCCTGGGCCAGATCGACCTCGCCACCTGCAGTAGTCTCGAAGAGTGCGCCAGCTTCGGCTGGCGCTACTCCGGCGTCATCGTCGCCGCCGCCGTAGCCATCGTCGAGAAGATCGACACCCAGAGAAGTGTCATCGCCCTCGCGAGTCAGGTCGAGCAGGCCCGAACCCGAGGCCGAGGCGTCGGTCTCGAACATGGGCGAGTCGGTGACAAGCGTGGCTTCCGAGGCGTCGACATCGTCGAGGCCATCGTCGAAAATGCTGATGCCGGTCTGGTCCTTGGGGCTCTCGACCTCCATGCCGCTGCCCGAGGCTTCGCTGGCAAGACTGATCACACCCGAGCCACCCAGCCCGATACTCGATCCGCCGAGACCGATACCCGAATCGGCGGGAGTGCCGCCCGAGGTGCTGCCGACGTTCATGGGTGTGGTGAGTTCGTCGTCGAGGCCGATCGAACCGCCGACGCTGTCGGCAAGCATCGGCTCGCTAGCGCTGTCACCGAGACCGAACGATCCGCCCACGGCGTCATCGTCGGAAAGCCCGATGCTGTCGCTCCCGCTGTCGTCGAGTCCGATGACGAGTGAATCGTGGCCGGTGTCGATGATCGGGCTGTCATCTTCGAGTACCGAGTCGCTCAGTCCGATCTCGTCCGTATTGAGTTCGTCGAGACCGATCGAGCCGTCGTCGGCATCGCCATCACCGGTATCGCCGGCGAGCATGTCGACCTGCTCACGCTTCACGACGAGTTCATCGCCCGAGCGGAACTCCGAGAGTTCGCCCGCTTCGATTTTCTCGCGCACCTCGTCGGGAGAGATACCGAGCTTCTCTGCAGCTTCCTGGAGCGAGTAGAACATCTTCGCCATTGCATTCGGCTCCCGGCCCGATCCTTAGGCCACGGTCGTTTCGGTCCGTCTTTGGTTTGTTGCCCCGGCGTCCGGCCCGTCATCGGGCACCGCGCTCGGGCACGATCCTCGCGGACCGCTCCCCACCGATACCAGCATATCACACTCCGGCAAACGAGGCACAGGCTGAATTCCGCCTCTAGCGGCCTTCAGCGCCGAGCCATCAACGACCGAACAACCGAGACGCCCGAATAAAGCCCTGCCACACGGTCCCTCGGCACGACCACCGGCGGGTAGGCGTTGTTGAGTGGCTGAAGCCGAATCAGTTCATGCCCCGAGGCGTCCTTCTCAAAGTACACACGCTTGAACGTGGTCTCCTGGTCGGGTTCCAAACGAACGAAACAGTCCGAACCCGAGATCACCGTCGCCTTCGGGCTGAACACGACCACGTCGCCCTCGCGATACTCCGGCTCCATCGAGTCACCCACCACCCTCGCACCAAATGCGTCCGCGTCATCCAGGTCGGGCACACGGACGTACTCGTCTGCAACTCGTGCAGGGTATCCCAGGTCCGTGAACTCACTCGGGTAGCCCGCGGTGACACGATTGATCACCGGCACTTCGCGCGGAAGCGACACCACCTCAAGACCCCGCGGCAGCGTGGGATCCAGGCTTTCAACTAGCCGTCGAAGCTCGCCCGAACCGAACGCGCGATCCAGCGCATCCTGCTTGGTCTGTGTGGATGCCAGCAGTTCACGCAAACGTATTGCCGCCTGGCGAGAGGACGCCACCTGTCGGCGGACTGATTCCGGCGTCGCCTCCCAGTTGGCGATCTCGACAAGTTGCCCCGCATCGAGACCGAGCGCCGCCTCGAGCTTTGCGAGCAGTTCTGTTCCGGGGGGACGCGCGCGCACGCCGGTCTCGATCTCAGAGAGATAGCTCTTGGCGCAGTCGACCCGCTCGGCCACCTGACTCAGTGTCAACCCGAGTTGTGTGCGCCGATCGCGCAACACCGCACCGAGTCTGTTGATCCCGTTCCAGGAAATTGCAAATCCCTTTCGCTCATTCAACACGCGTGCACGTTCGCTCCGGTGCAACTCTCGGTTTTGTGCGCTGACTTCTGGCGGAACCATACAATGACCTTGCAAAGCGTTCTTCAAATAATGAATGCATGCTACAATTCGCTATATTGTGAACATGCGACACGTGATGTTCAAGCCCCGTTGACACAATTTTGAGGTATCGATCCGTGGGACCACTCAAGAATGAAGCAAACACCGATGTCTTGGCCGCTGGTGACCTCAGAAGGAAGCGATCCAGGCGCCTCGTTGAGATGATTCAGGAGGGTTCACGGCACCTTCCAGAAGCCGAAAGATTTTTGCTTTCTGCTATTTTCGAGCGTGGTGATTCAATTTCAAAGGTCGCCCGGGAGTCCGCAGCCGACCCTCGACGACTCAGCCGGCAGGTCCACCGCATCACCCAGCGCGTACTCGATCCTCGGTTCAGGTTCGTCGCCGTGCACCAGAGCCGATGGCGCCCAACACGCCGCAAGGTTGCCGGCGCCTGCGTTCTGGAAGGTCTCTCGATCCGCGAGGCCGCGGAAAGGCTCAAGCTCAGCCCATACACCGTGCGCAAGCACAAAGAAGCGATCGATGCGCTCTGCGAAGAAATCCCATCTGCTGGCGATATCCCATGAGCGTGACATCACCAGCAACACTCATTCGCGCACGTTTCGGCATCCCAATGGAATATCACGCGAGCCGATCGCGAACAATCGCGCTTCACGCCGCCGCTGCTACCAATGCAACAGAAATCCACCACCGACTGACCACCGGCGAGATCGCGTTCATCACCGGGCCGAGCGGCTCGGGCAAATCGCTTCTGATGCAAGAACTACAGCGCGTCATCCACGATAGTGTCGTCGCCACGCCCATACCCGATCGTGCACGCAAGCCCACAATCGAAATGCTCCGATCCTCGGTCGAATCGCGCCTGCGTCTGCTGAGCGCCTGCGGCCTCGCCGACGCGCACCCGCTCGTCACACCCGCGGGCCGATTGTCCGATGGACAGAAAGCCCGGCTCTCAATCGCGCAAGCCTTCGAGAACGCCGAACTATTCAACAACGCATGCACGATTCTGGTTGATGAGTTCTGCTCGACGCTCGACCGCACGACGGCGGCGAGTGTCGCGACTTCCGTCCGCCGGATGGTGCGCACACCACTCCGACTCATCTGCGCCTCGGCCAACGACGACCTCATCGAGCACCTCCGGCCCGATGTTCTCGTCTATGTCCCACTCGAAGGAACGCCCGAGATCCTCACCAGGAATGACACATGCACAGCCATCCCGGGACGCTCGTGCCCGAACACATCCGAGAGCGATTCACAGGAAACCCGGAGCACGGTCCCAGGCCGATCAGTTTCGGCGAAGGAACGACGGACGACTACGCCCGACTCGCCCGGCTTCACTACCGGGCTGCCGCCCCCGCGACCATCGTCCGTGTGATGATCGCGACCGATGAGTCCACCGGCGAGCTCGCGGGCGTCATGCTCACGAGCAGGCCAACGCTCAACGGCTCTTGGCGCAGGCTCGCGTGGCCCGGTCGCTTCGAGGCAAAGAACAAGAGCGCCCAAGCCCGCCGAATCAACGATGAGCTGCGCACGATCAGCAGAGTCATCATCGACCCACGGTACCGCGGCACGGGCATCGCCAGGCGGCTTGTGCGCGTGTACCTCGACACGCCGGATACGTCATGCACGGAAGCCGTCGCCGCGATGGGCCCCGTGTGCCCGTTCTTCGAGCGGGCCGGCATGACGGCCTACCCGATCGCCGACCCGGCGCGCAACGACCGCCTGCGTCGACGACTGGACGCTCTGCGTCTCACGGTCGACGACCTGCTCAAGCCGATCGAAGCCGAGAGCAAACTCGCCGGCTCACTCCGGAGCTGGGCGAAACAGAGCGCCGCGACAAGACGCATCGCCGAGGGCGAGATCCCTCAGATCGCGCGGGCCGCGGCGTGTGCGCTCATCGCGCCGCCCACGGCCTACGCGCACACAGCCGGGTAATCACATATCCAATCCGAAAGAGTCTCCCCCGCAGGGAGCACCGTGTGTTCGACAAACTTCCTGGCGGGGCGGACGCCCTGCACGAGTGGCTGCGCGAGCACCTCGCGCTGACGATCCCGCGCGAAGCGATCGTTCCTGGCCACAGTGCGCCGTTCGAGTACCTGTCTCACAGCTTCTTCGAGCACGACCAGCCGCGCGACGCCCTCGTCTGGGCCAACCGGGGCGGGGGCAAGACCTTCCTGGGCGCGCTGGCGACGGCGCTCGACCTCGCGTTCAAGCCCGAGATCGAGATCCGCATCCTCGCCGGCAGCCTCGAACAGGCCGGGCGCATGCACGAGCACCTGCGCAACTTCTTCTCGCGCGAACCCTTTGCCAAACTCGTCGAAGGCAAGATGACCGACAAACGCCTTCGGCTCACCAACGGCTCACGGGTCGAACTCCTCGCCGCGAGCCAGGCCAGCGTCCGCGGCACGCGAGTACAGAAGCTCCGCTGCGACGAGGTCGACCTCTTCGATCCGAAGATCTGGGAAGCCGCCCAGCTCGTGACGCGATCGGCGCAGTGCGGCAACGTCTTCGTCCCGGGCTCGGTCGAGTGTATCTCGACCATGCACCAGCCCTTCGGCATGATGTCGCGCCTCGTCAAGGAAGCCGAATCGGGCTCACGCAGGCTCTTCAACTGGGGCGTCGTCGATGTCCTCGAACGCTGCGGCGACGAACGCGAATGCACCACCGACGCCGGCGATTGCGAACTCCTGCCCGAGTGCGACGGCTCGGCCAAGGCACGCGCCGTGCCCGGGCATATCTCCGTCAGCGATGCGATCACGATGAAGCGGCGTGTCGCGCTACCCGTCTGGAACGCCGAGATGCTGAGCCTCGAGCCGAGGCGCACCGACTGCGTCTTCCCCGAGTTCAACGAATCCGTCCACGTCGTCACCTCCGACCCGCCAAGCGAGCAATGCGGCCTGCTCATCGCCGGCATGGACTTCGGGTTCCGAGCGCCGACGGCGATCCTCTGGGGCCAGCTCACGAAAGCAGGCGAGGTCGTAATCGTGGCCGAACGCGTCGAGAGAGAAACCGTGATTGCGCACCACGCGCGAGCGATCGTGGATGGGCCGCTCGCGGGACCCGCCTGGATCGGCGTCGACCCGGCGGGGCGTCAGCGCTCCGACCAGACGGGCCAGAGCAACATCCAGATCCTCAAGGAGCACGGGCTGCACGTGCGTGCCAGGCCCTCGCGCATCGCCGAGGGGATCGCGCTCGTGAGCGCCCGGCTCAAGCCCGCGGCCGGTGAACCGACGCTGCGCGTGCATGTGCGCTGCCGGCACCTGATCGAGGCGCTCCAGCAGTACCACTACCCGACCGAGAACCCGGGCTCGATGGAGCCCGTCAAGGACGGCCCCGACCACGCGGTCGATGCGCTGCGATACATGATCGTGAACCTCGACAGCCCGCACGCCTCGCGGGCATCGCGGTACAGGCCCTCGCGTTGAGGCACTCAGCCGCTGGCCGGGAGCATCGCCAGGAGTTCGACCACGACCCAGCCCGCAGCGGCGAGCACGCCGAGGCCGACGACCATGACACCCGCCATCTGGAAGGTGTTCCGCCAGAAACGCTCCATGTGCTCGCAGCGCACGGCCTTGTAGGCGATGCACAGAAAGACGACGATCGGGATGAGCAGCAGCCACTCGTACCCGTGCGCGGGCAGGGGCGAGAGCAACGGCTGCCAGTATCCGCTCACCGAATCGCTCACAGCCTGGCCCCCTCACGACGGCGGCGGAGCGGCGGGAACATCGCGTCGAGGATCGCGATGAGATTCATGAAGCCCGCCATCGCGCAGCTCAGGGTGCCCAGCTCGTTCATCCGGCCGAGACCCTGCACGATGTGGCCCTCGGACCGCAGGTGAATATGGACCGCGTCGGTGATGAATGCCACGGGCCCTGCGAGCACCTGCGCGTAGAACCACCAGCGATCCTGGTGGCTGTCGATCGCGTCCAGCCCGCCGATCAGGATCCCCGTCACGAAGAGCCCCAGAACCCCGAGCATGACCAGACGCCCCCGCCTCGGAAGCCCGAGGGCGATATGCCCGAGGCCGGGAAAGACCATGGCCATGATCCCGGCCATGGGGTGGAACCCGCGCGTGTTCCAAGGCAGGGCCGGGGGCGCCTCAGAGAGGCTTTCCGGACCCGCCGGGGGTGTCGCGGGCGGGGATGGATTCGGGGGGGCTTCCACGCTGAAGCTATACCTCGGCCACCCGGCCCGAGGGGCGTGACAGGGAGCCTCAAGAAACACGTTGACGGAGGCCGACTGGTGGGTAATCTACCGACCGTCCGGGAAGGTTGGCCGGACGGACGCGGAGAACTGCCATGACACTGACACTCGACAGAGAAACAGCCCTCGATCAGCTTCTCATTGATACCGCCGAAGCGCAGCGTGATGTTCTCGGAACCGAGTACGTCATGGGCGACTATTACGACGATGACGAAGAGGAAGGCGGCGACTTCTACGACGACGATGAGGACTATGACGAGGACTACGACGAGGAGTACGACGAGGAGGACGAGGGCGACGGCGACATGGACGATGATGACGATGACCTCTGATCTGGGGCCGTCGTCCTGACCTTGGGAGCGGCTCCGCAATAGGGAGCCAGCCGATGGGTCAGCGCGCAGAGCAACACTTCGATTCGTTCGACGATCAGTTCGACGACGACGCGTTCGAGACAGCCGATTTCGCCGACCCCGCCGATGAGCTCGACGAAGCCGTGAGCGAAGAGCTCGACGAGCTGCTGGCCATGGGCGGCGATGTCCCCGGTATCAGCACTCCTGACAACAGCCCGAAGCTCGCCAACAGCGAGCAGCGCTACCAGGGCCCCGATCGACGAAAGAGTGTCGTCGACACACGCACCAGCGGCCTTGAGCGCCGCCGCGGACCGGGCCGTCGCCTGACCGACTTTGTCAAGGCCGCCGAAGAGGGCGAGATGAACGCCGAGCAGTTCCTCTTCCTCAAGGCGATCGAGACCTTCAAGGCCGCTAACAACAAGCACTACCCCAACTGGACCGACGTCCTCGAGGTCGTGCGTTTGCTCGGCTACCGCAAGACCGGCGCCAGCGAACTCAACCTGCCCGGCGTGGACGACTGGACCGAGAAAGCCGACAGCCCCTCGAACGTCCGCACGCGCGAGGGCATCACGCACAAGCGCAAGCGCGCCGCCTGAGTCATCGATCTAGAGCACAACGCCGCCGAGTTCGCGCCGAAGTGAAGCGGGCGTGGAGCCGTAGTGCGCGCTGAACGCTCGCCCGAAGTGGCTCTGATCGCAGAACCCCGCGCCCGTCGCGATGGACGCGATCGCCCTCTTGGAGGTCAGCAGCGTGTCGGCCGCGATCTGCAGCCGGCGCACGCGCAGGTACTCGCCGATCGTCACACCCAGCCTCTCGCGGAACGTCCGAGCAACGTGCGAGGGGTTCAGCCCCTCGTCCTCGGCGATCTCGCGCACGCTCAGCCCCTCGGCCGGGTCGTCGAACAATCGCTGGCGCACACGGTCGAGCCAGATCGGCCACTCGGTCTCGTGCGGGGGCGATCGCTTCACGATCGAGGCCTCGAGCTCGGCGCACCAGCCCTCGATGGAAACCAGCGACGCACGATCGCCCGTCAGGATCTCGCGCATGATCGAGAGCATGGGCCTCGGGTCGGGCTCGACCATCGCGTCGCCGGCCAGCGGTTCGCCGGTTGGCTTGTTGATGTGCAGGACCGTCGCGCCGCCCGGGCCGAAGCGGGTGCGATGCTCGACGCCCGAGCCGTAGAACTGAGCCGTCCCCGCGAGCTTGCCCCGGTCGAAGCGCCAGTAACGCTCGTCGCTCGTGCCCCGGAGCGTCAGGTGGAACGACGCCAGATCGTGCGCGTGCCACCCGAGGCCCTCGCCCGGGGCGTACTGCGCCAGCACGACGAGCCAGTCCCCGGCGCGGTCGGCCCAGAGCGTCCGCGTGCCGGGGGGATCCAGCGAAACAGAATGCGTCAGCGAACCCGTTTGCACCACGCCTCCGGGTCCAGTCTACCGCACCGCTGACTCGCTTTGAAGGGCGCGCACAGGGCGTTCTAGATGTGTTGCAGCCTGCGTGTGATCCTCCCAGAGTCGCACGAGTACCCGGATTCACACCACGGAGAGATCGCCATGACACGCCGCCTCATGCCCACCGCCCTCGCCTCGCTCGCGCTCGCCCCCACGGCCAGCGCCCAGGACTGCTCGCTGCTCGATCTCAACGGCTGCGGCTGCGTGAACTTCTTCCAGTTCTCGCTCATGCTCCAGCTTGTCAACAACGGCGGGCCGAGCATCGCCGACTACGACAACGACGGCGACACCGACGGCGTCGACCTCGCCTTCTTCAGCGCCAACTTCAACCCCTGCGCCACGACCGGGCAGCTCGCCACCGGGCTCCCCGAACTGGGCTCGCTCGAACTCGTCGCGCGCCCCGTCACCGAGCCCGACGGCCGCACCGCCTACGAGATCCTCGCCCCGCTCCCGAGCGCCGACGCCGAACTCATCAGCGTCACCAGCGCGCACGTCGACAACAATGGCGGCGGTGCATTCATCGACACATCCGCCTCGGGCAGCGGCTCGCCCGTGTACCCCATCCCCGCATCGCTCTATGTCGGGCTGAACGTGCCGTATGACTCCTACGTCACGATCGGCGACCGCTCGGGCGACACGAGCCCCGCGATCCCACTGGCGATCAATCTGAACGCGAGCGCCTTCGCGAACGACGGCATCCTCGATGCCCCGACGGGCTGGGTCGGAGACGTCACACGCGTCGGCACACTCAACAGCCCGGGCCTTGGTGGAGCGGACGGCAACACGATGAACAAAGTCCTCATCACCGCGCTCGTCACGGACGAAGCGCAGGGTGCGTTCGAGTTCGCCTTCGCGCACGACGGGCACCTCTACATCGCCACGAGCACGATCGAGATCGGCGCCATCCCCTGCCCGGCCGACACGAACCAGGACGGCATGCTCAGCCCCGCCGACTTCAGCGCCTGGGTCAGCGCGTTCAACGCGAACACCCCCGCGTGCGACCAGAACGACGACGGCATGTGCTCGCCGGCCGACTTCAGCGCGTGGGTCGCCAATTACAACGCCGGGTGCTGAGAGCCGCCTGCAAACGGCGGAAGCTCTCACGCTGCATACACGCCATCCGCACCCGAACAGCCAAGGCTTTGCGTCCCGAAAACACGGCTCTCACGCAAACTGAACCCCGGATTCGCATGTTCGGTCTTGACCCGCGAAGGCGTTCCGGTAGTCTCATGGCAGAGATGGGATCGGGAGGGACAAGAGGGCCACGCCAGGCGTCTTCACGGCGACCCGGGCAGGCCTGAGGGGTAGGCGGAGCTCGCCGCGATTGGCCATTGTGCCCCGGCAACTTTGGCTCGCCAGCCGCCCCACCCCCATCCCCTTTTTCTCTTTTTAGCACTCACGAATACGACGACAGCTTCACATCGTTTAGTGATGCACTCGAGTTGTCGTGCATATGCAATGAAGACTCAGTCCCCGGTGCGCTTAGCGGGCCTCGGCTCGATGAATAGGATCGTGGTCGCCTCGGCGACCACGCCCAGGTCCTGGTCCTCGATCTCGACGACGATCGGGACGGGGTCGCTGCCGAGAGGGGCCGTCACAACGAGCCAGATGCTGACGCGACCCGACGCCGACGGCGGCAGATCGCCCACGATCGCACGCCCGATGCGGACGCTCGCCGAGTCGGCGACGGGTGTGCGCAGCCGCGCGACGCCGCCGACAAGGGGCGAGTCACCGAAGTTCTTGACGTTGCACACGAGGTGCACGTCGTCGCCCGGGCGAAAGCGCAGCTCACCCGAGACCGGATCGACCACGCGGCCGTGACGGTCGGGCAGGATCTCCAGCGTCGTCTCCAAGGCGGGCAGCGGCAGCGGGTTCACCGCGATCGTCAGCGACTCAGACGTATCGATCGCCGCGTTGTGCTGCTCGCTCGACGTGACGGCGAAGCTCGCGGCGCTCTGACGCACGCGCCTTGGGATATGCACGCGCTGCTCGAGCTCGAGCGTCTCGCCCGGTTCGAGCATGCCGAACTGGAAGTCGATGGGGTCCAGGCCCGTTTCCGTCGCGGGCTCGAGCCTTGTGTGCAGGCGGTAGACCGGGCGCGTGCCGGTCGATCGCGCGAGCGCCTTGACGACCGCGCGGCCGCCGGCGGGAACGGGCTGGGGCTCGACGCGGTACTCGATCTCGACCGAGCCGCCCGGGCCGGCGATGCCGCTCTCGGATCGGCTCTCGGCGAGCGACCATTCAAAGAGCCGGTCGAGGGATGTCTGATCGAGCAGCCGCGTGTCGACCTCGTACAGGTCGCCGTCGATGAGCGCGTGAACCGTCACAGGCCCCGGCTTGATGCGGCGCATCTCGGCGGGCGACTCGGCGATGCGGAAGCACATCGCGCCGGCGGGCGTCGGCTCGGCGTACACGGACCGTGGCAATGTTGGGCCGCTCAGGCGCAGCTGCGTGCCGCCCATCAGCCCGTCGCTGCCGAGTTCGTCGAGCCCGCGGTCGAGCTGCACGCACAGCCCCCCGGCCTCGGGCGACCAGACGGCGCTCAAAAGCTTCGGCGCTGTGACCCTCGGCGGCCTCGGCGACGACGAGCAGCCGACCGGTGTAAGCATGAGCAACGACGCGATCGCCACGACAACACAAGCGCCCGCACGCCTCATCGGGCGTCGGCCTCGGTGTTGGCGCTGCCCGGATTCGACTGCGTCTCGCCCGTCCACATCAGACGCACACCCACGCGCTCGTCCGGACGCTCGCGCTGCACGAGTTCGTGCCTCGCCGCGGCACGCAGCGCCGAGGGCGTCGATAGATACGACCCGCCGCGCGTCATCACCACGCGGTCGCTATGGCCGGCGCCCTCACTGATCACAAGCTCGGCCGCGTTGCCCAGCATGTCGGCCAGCCCCCATGGGTTGACGCCCTTGGCACCCGCCTCACGCGGCAACCCAGAAGAGTCGAGCACCGACCAGCCCGCCTCGCTCGCGCGGTCGCGGTCGGCCAGGCACGCGTACTCCCACTGCGCCTCGCTCGGCACGCCGAACGTCCCGCCGAAACGATCGCCCAGCATCTGCCCGAGCGTGCGCGCCTCGTCGATCGTGATCCCAAGCGCCGGGATATCGGGGCGATCGGGCACGGGCGCTCCGCGGATCGCGGCCAGCTGCGCGCGTGTGAGCTCGGTCGCCGCGAGCCAGTAGCCCTTTTCGATGCGGACCTGCTTCTGGTCCTCGCCGAAGCGGCGCTCCGGGTCGCCCTCGGGGCTGCCCATCGTAAAGACGCCCGGCTCGACGTAGCGCATCGCCATCTCGACGCCCGGCGCCAGCTCGATCGTGCGACCGCGCGCCTTGTCGAGGTCGCGCCAGAGCGAGTCGATCTCGGCGCGAGGGGCTCTGGATTCGAGACGCTCGATGGCTTTCGTCGCATCCCGGAAGCGGCACTCCTCGATGATGCCGCGCACCTCGGCGATCGCCGCGCCCGCCTTGGCGGCCGCCGAGACGAACGCGCCACGCGCTTCGTTGAAGCTGTCCTCGGCGAAGGCGTACTCGCCCGATTCGAGCTGCGACTCGGCGCGATCGAGCACCGCCTGAGCGGCGTCGAATGCGGCACCCGCCAGACCCACCGCGCCCGATTGCTCCGCATGGCGCTTGGCGGCCAGCGCGTCGCGCTTGGCCAGGGCCGCCGACTGGGCCTGCGCCTGTCGACGCTCGGCTTCGATGTCGATCACCGGCGCGACAGGCGCTGCGATCTCGGTGTCACCCGCCGAGCCGTCTTCGCTCACAGGTCGATCGTTGACGGGTGTCACGTTGCGATCTTCGCTCGGCGAACGCACCAGCGGGTTGGTCTGGGCCGGCATGACGCGCGGCTTCTCCGCCAGGCTCGAGTCGTTCGTCGGGGTTGCCCCCTGGGCGACCGTGCCGCCGGCAGGAAGCCCCGGGATGCCAAGGCCGTTGAGATAGCCCGCGTCCCACGCGAAGTACCCGCCCGCGCCACCAACAGCAGTGAGCACCAGCAGCGCCCCAGCGACGCGCACAGTTCGCGTCCGCAGCCTGGCACGTTTCGCCTGCGCAACCATCTGCTTGGCGTGTTGGTCCGTCGGGCTGAGTTCGGCGATCCGCTTCCAGGTGTCGAGCGATGCGCCAACATGCCCCGCGGCACAGAGCTGCTCGGCGATCCCGGTCAGCCGCGTCAGCTCCGCCAGCGTCTCGCGCTTGGGCGAGAGCCGCTGAACCTGGTGGTCCGCCGGGAACCTCTTGAGCAGGCGTGTCAGCGCGTCGAGCGCGCCGGCGTAATTCAGATCCTGCTCGTGCTGGCGAAAGGCCTTGGTCAGCTCGTCGCGCTCGCCCTTGAGCTGGTCGGCCCGTCGGAGCACGACCATCGCCTCGGCCGACTCGCTGTTCTTGGCGAGGGCCTCTTCGCCCGCCTCGCGCATGGCTGCGAACGAGCCCGACAGCTCGGCCTTGCGTGCCCGGCCGATCAGCTCCTCTTCGCCTTCTTGCAGCTGCTCCGGGTGGAGCTCGGTGGCGCGGAGTTCGCGGAGGAATGCCTCGATCGTCGGCTGACGCGTCGCAACACTTGTTCCGAGAGCCGCACGCACCGCCGGCTGAACCGCCTCGGGCAGATCGCGCACCTCAACCGAACCCGAAGACACGCCCGTCAGCAGCTGGCACAGCGTGCGCGCCAGGCCTTTGACATCCTGGCGAACCGCCCGCGCGTGATCGCCTTTGTCGAGACCGCCCAGGCCGAAGTCGGCGAGCACGGGCTTGTTCCCATCGATGAAGAGGATGTTGCCCCCTCGCACCGACCCATGAAAGAACCCGTGATCGTGCGCGAATGCGATCGCCGAGCCGACCGTCTCGATGATCCGCACCGCCTGTCGCAGGCTCATCGCGCCCTGCGACGCGACCAGCCGGCCCGCGTCGGGGCCGTCGATGTACTCGCTGACGATGTAAGGCCCGGCCGCGTCCTCGCCCACGTCGAACACGCGCACGATCGACTCGTGGCGGTAAGCGGCGACCTGCTCCGCGGCCGCCATCGCCATCTCGGCCGCGTGCCGGTGCTTCTCGGTGTCGGTGCGGAATCGCTTGAGCGCGACCATCGCCTCGGTGAGGCGGTCGCGCGCGACAAAGGCTTTGCCGAGTTTGCCCGTCCCGAGGAACTCGACGAGCTCGTATCGCCGGCCGACGACCGTGCCGATGGGCGAAGGCGCATCGGCGGAGGCGGGTGAGGGCTTGCCCTCGATCTGCGAGCCCTGCGCTTCGGTGCCGACAAGACGCGGCAGACCCGGGCGTGCGGATTGGTTCGACTGTTCAGCCAAGGAGAGAAGCGTACGCGCGCCCAAGCCGGGTTCTCTCCAATGGACCCCCCGCAAGTGGCGGGTCTTGCTGGGATTGGGTGAATGCGGGCAACAGGAGTCGAACCTGCACAACCTTCCGGTCACGGGAACCTAAATCCCGCGCGTCTGCCAATTCCGCCATGCCCGCGCATCGTCTCTCGGGTGGTCCAGTCTGCCCCGAGCGTCCGATGGTATGGAGAAACGCACGCCGCAGGCTTCCGTATCATAAACGGAGCAGGAGACGTTCCCGCCGCAGGCCGGCGTTTGGGGGCCGTCTGCGAGGCCGGAAGGAAGGATCACCCATGTCTTTTCGCACCACACTGGCCCTGAATGTCGCCCCGCTGTGTCTGCGACTGGCCCTGGCAGGCACTTTCATGTGGGCGGGCATCAGCAAGGTGGCCTACCGCACCGAGATCTCCGACCCGAACGACATCGCCCAGCTTGTCGAGTGGAACATCGTCCCGCCGCAGTCCGCAGCCGTCCCGGCTCCGCCGCTCGACAACCCCGAAACGGTCCAACCCAAAGACGACCCTGCAGCGACGCCTCCGGCCGACGAATCGAACGGATTGGAAGATGTCATCGACAACCTTCAGAAGAAGCTCGATGCCATCACACCCGACGACGATCAGCAGGTCGAAGAGAACCAGCCCGCCGACGACCTTCCGCCCGATGACCCGGCCGCGACCGACTCAGACGAGGGCGACGAAGTAACTCCCGTCGAAGACGGCGGGAATGCGCTGCCTGTCGCGTATCAGAGCGATCAGGATTCTGTCGAGGTCAAGCGCGTGATGAGGCTGGCGCTGCTGATCCATCACGCCGCCAACCCGGGCGTGAACAATGAAGGCCAGCCGCTGACGTCGCTCTGGCCCGATGCGCTCGCCAAGGGCACGCTGCCCGTGGTGTTCGCTTGGGTCGCGGCGATCCTCGAACTCGTCTGCGGCGCGGCGATGCTCATCGGCTTCTTCACGCGCCTCGCCTCGCTGCCGCTCGCCGGCACGATGCTGACGGCGATGTGGCTCACGCAGATCGGGCCGGCGATCCAATCTGGCAACACGCTCATCGGCTTCCTCCCGACCCGCATGTTCGACGAGAGCCCGGCCGGCTACGTCTACGCCACGATTCTCTGGCAGTTCGCGCTGCTCATGTCGGCGCTGGCGATGTTCTTCATCGGCCCGGGCGCGCTCTCGATCGATCGCCTGATCTTCGGCGCGCCCTCGACACGCTTCGACGAGCCCGGCGGCAAGCGCCAGGTCGAGTTCGTGCCGATGGGCGAGTGACATCACTTGCAACTCCAGCCGAGAGCCTGAGAGCCGACAGCGTTCTGCGGCCGCGAGCCGGTGCACGCGGTGCGCTTCGGCTAAACTGCACCCGTGCCGAACCACAAGCCACTCTGTGACGCGCTCGCTGGCCGATTGGTCGTTTTCGAAGGACCCGACGGCTCAGGAAAGTCCACGCAATTCGCTCGGTTCTCGTCGTTCTGTTCGGACCATGGCGTCGGCGTCACCGAGGTCCGCGAGCCAGGGGGCACCGGCATCGGCGAGGCCATCCGCCAGCTCCTGCTCGCACACGACCACGGCGACATGACCCTCCGCTGCGAGATGCTCCTCTACATGGCCAGCCGAGCCCAGCTCGTCGAGCAGACCATCCGCCCGGCGCTCGCCAGGAAGCACCTCGTGCTCGCCGACCGGTTTGTCAGCTCGACACTCGCCTACCAGGGCGCGGGCGGCGGGCTTCCCGAGAAGGAGATCCTCGACGTCGCCAGGGCCGCCACGGGCGGGCTCGAGCCCGATCTCGTCGTTGTGTTCGATGTCGACGAATCAACCGCGGCTTGTCGGCGCAGCGCCGAGCCTGACCGGATCGAAGCGCGCCCCGACGACTTCCGCGCCCGCGTTCGCCAGGGCTACCTCGATCAGGCGCGCCGCTGGCCGGGTAAATACCTCGTCATCGACGCGACCTGCGACGCCGACAAGGTCTTCGAGAAACTCATCACGGGCCTGACCGAACGCTTCGTGCCCAAAGCTCGGCAGACGGGCAGCTGATGCAATCCGTGCCCGTGCTCATCGCGCTGATCGCCGCCGGCTATGTCGTCGGGTCGATCCCCTTCGGCCTGCTCATCGCAAAGTCCAAGGGCATCGACATCCGCCAGCACGGCTCGAAGAACATCGGCGCGACCAACGTCGGGCGCGTGCTGGGCAAGAAGTTCTTCTTCGTCTGCTTCTTCCTCGACATGCTCAAGGGGCTGATCCCCACGCTCACGTTCGGGCTTGTCAACAATCTTGTGCGCACGGACGCGGCGCTCACCCCGACCGAGACCTGGTGGTGGCTCGGTGCGATGATTGCGCCCGTCCTCGGACACATGTTCAGCGTCTTCCTCCGCTTCAAGGGCGGCAAGGGCGTCGCGACCGGGCTCGGCACGCTGCTCGCCGTTTTCCCCGTGCTCACAATCGCAGGCGCGATCGCGCTGGCGGTGTTTCTCACGGTGCTCAAACTCACGAAATACGTCGGGGTCTCCAGCTGCGCCGCAGCCCTGAGCCTCCCGATCACGACGCTCGCGCTCGTATTCGTTGTGGCCGATCGATTCGGTGGCGCCTGGCCCGCAGCCGTCGCGACGGGCCTGCTGGCCGCCGTGGTCATCTACAAACACCGGGGCAACCTCAAACGAACACTCGCCGGCACAGAGCACAAAATCGGACAACGCGTGTCAACGAGCACGAACGCCCGATAACCAAATTCTCCAGAAGACCCAGAGCGCAGAAATTGCTCGGGCTCGCCCCGTGAAACCCTGAATCCGCCCGGAAACCGGCTGGGTGTGTCAATTTCAACAGACGCTGATCCGATGACCACCATTGCTCCGAGATATGGGCCGTTCCGGCTCGATGGAGCAGCAAGGAGGTTCATCGTGAACCGATTCCGACTTCGGGGTACCTGGGAAGAGGATCCCGCACCCATCCCGTTCCCCCGTCAGGTTCCGGGACGTGCCGCCGGCGATCGACCGAGGTCGCCCGCCGACCGTGTCCCCGAGACCAAACTCTCGGACCGCACCCGCGAACTCATGGAGAGCGTCGACGAGCAGTTCGAGCACCTCCAGCTCAACTTCAACGAGTTCCGCGAGCTGCTTGAGGTCGAGGACGACTCGTACGACGACGGCCCGTCGGCGGCCTGATCTCCCCAAATAGCTGTTGGAACAGGTACACCGGACGATGAGCCCGGTGTTGTCGCTGCGCTCATCGTTTCTTGACACGCCGAACGATCGGCTGATCCGTCATCTCACCGTACCCTCAATCGGAGGGGATCCGTGTCGTACCGCCTTGAAGCAACCGAGCCCGTTGACGAGGGTGTCCGGCGGGTCGCGGGCGAGCAGATCGAGCGCTCGCTCGCCGAGCTTTCAAATGACGATCTCGGCCCGCACGAGAAGGCGCTGGCGGTGCGGAAGCGGTGCAAGAAGGTCCGCGGGCTGATCAGACTCGTGCGTCCGGTCTTTGACGGCTACGCCGATGAGAACAACGCCATGCGCGACGCGGCCCGGAGCCTGGCGGGCCTGCGCGACGCGGCGGCCATGCTGAACACGTTCGACGATCTGATCGCGGGCGATATCAACCCCAACCGATTCGCGCCGGTTCGTGAGCGGCTCGTCGCCCGTCGCGACCAAGCCGCGAGTGCCAACGTCGACGATGCGCTCGATCGGTTTCGCCAAGCGATGGAGAAAGCGCTCGAACGATCAGGCGAGTGGGTGATCGAAGGCGAGGGCTTCGAAGCCCTGCGCGATGGAATCACCAGAACATACGGTCTTACGCAGCTGGAGATGGCGCAGGCTTACGACATACGCACGCCCGAGGCTTTCCACGAGTGGCGCAAACGGATCAAGTACGACCGGTACCACACACGGCTGCTCGCCGACGCCTGGGAACTCGCGGCCGATGATCGGTACGAGCAGGCCAAGGCGGTCTCGGACCTGCTCGGGCGGGATCATGATCTGAGCGAACTCGCGACGTTCCTGGGTTCGAGCTCAGATGAACTGACAAGCGAGATCAAACGCCGCCAGACGGATCTCCGCCTGCGTGCGCACGGGCTTGGCAAGCAGCTCTACACGGATACACCCGAGGAGCACACGCGCCGAGTCGAACGGTTGTGGACGGACTGGTATACCGGCCCCGACGCGTGATCAGGTTCGGACCACGAGCAGCGTCTGATCGTCGGGCTGCTTGGAAAGGCCCGCAAACTGGCGGATGCGCCAAAAAATGCCCTCGACGATTTCGTCCGACGTCGCATCGGGCTTCTCGGCGAGCGTCTCGATGATCGCGTACTGGAGCCGACGCTTGCCGAAGCGTTGCTCTTCGAAGTTCTGCACGTCGGTCATGCCGTCGGTGTAGCAGACAAGGACGTCGCCCCGCCGGAGGTCGAAGTGCCCTCGCTGGTATCGCTGCGCGGGGTCAACACCGATGACCATGCCGCCGGTGGAGAGCTCGACAAGATCGGCCATGGTGGGCGGCCTGTCGCGCGGGACGGAAAGGATCATGGGTGCTTCGTGTCCGGCGCCGCAGTACGTGAGGTGGAGCGTTTCGGGGTCGATGACGCCGTACCAGAGCGTGACGAACTCGCTCTCTAGCGTGTCGCGGCAGAGTGCTTTATTCGTTCGGCTCACAATCTCGTCGATGTCGTAGACGTCCTGCGCGTAGGCCCGGACGGAGGAACGCACGCTGGCCATCAGCAGCGCCGCGGGCACGCCCTTGCCTACGACGTCACCGATGACAAGGCCGAGATTCGGTTTGGTGGCGACCCCGACCTTGAAGGCGTCGTAGAAGTCGCCCCCGAGTTCGAGCGAGGGCGTGTAGCGCCCGGCGATGTCGAGGCCCGACAGCTCGGGCATCTTGGTGGGCATCATGCGGAGCTGGATCTCGCCGGCGAGCTTGAGCTGACGCCCGATGCGCCGGTCGCGAGCCTGGAGCTGGAGCAGCTTGGCCTGCTCGATGGAGACGGCCGCCTGCTGCGCGATCGAACGGACAAGGCGCTGCTCGGAGCTGTCGAGGAGCCTCGGCTCGAAGTCGTAGAGGCGGATCGCGCCGATGGGCGTGTTCTGGAAGATGATGCCCACGGTGACGAAGCCGACGATTTTCTCGTTGGCGAGCCGCTCGGGCGCGAGGATGCGGTCGTCCATGCGGAGATCCTCGACGACGACGATCTCGCCTGCGATCGCGCGACGGTCGAACTGCCGTTCGATCGACAGCGGCCTCGGATCGCCGAGCCACTCTTTCGAGAGCTTGCGCGAGGCGATCAGTTCGATGCCGTGCTCGTCGGATGTGATCTGCTTCTTGTCGTCGAAGAGGACGACGGAGCCCGCATCGAGATCGAGCACGTCGAGTGCCGAGTCGAGCGCGATCTGGAGGACTTCCTGCACATCGGTCGCGCGAGCCAGATGCTCGCTCAGGCGGTAGAGCAGCTCAAGCTCACGCACACGGTGGCGCAGCTCCATGTCGTGGTCGCACACCTCGGCGACGGTCGTGGCTAGATGCCTGACGCACGCGACGAGGCGATCCGGCGCGCCGCGCGTGATGCGCAGCTCGCCGATCTGCATCTCGTCGACTTCGATCGGGACAGAGAGCGTGTCCTCAGAAAGAGGCGAGGCGTGCTGCGCGATCGCGTAGGGCACGTCGCCGTCGCCCGCGATGATCTCACAGCCGGCTTCGTCGTGGAGCGTGATGCGCACGCGGGCGAGCGCCCCCAGATCGGCGCAGAGCCGCGGCAGGGAGCCATCGGTCAGAAACTGGACGATCGAAGGCCTCTGGGCGGTCATTCGTCCCCGTTCCCGCCTTCGCCCTGAGGGGCCTCTTTGATCGCATCCCCGACGGGCTGATCGTCGAGCCAGACGAGGCGGAGCAGTGCCGCGAGCCTGTCCTCGGTTTCGAGTTCGAGCCTGTCGAGGCCTTCCTTGATGACCGCATCGTCGTTCAACTGGTAGCCGATGTACGCCAGGATGAGCGCCGATTGCCTCGCGCGGAGACCTGCGCCGTCGGAAAGCGTCTCGAGCCTGGGCACCATGTCGCGGAGCCGGCTCGCCGGCGGGATGAGACCCGGCGCGTAATGCGCCGAGATCATGGTCGGGTTCACGGTGAACGTCTCGCGGAGGTTCGTGGCGGCCGACATCGTCAGGCCCGCGCCGATCTGCGCGTGAACGCGGGCGATCGAAGCCGTCGGATCGCCCGGCTTGATCGAGAGCGCGAGCGCAAAGCGTGCCTCGGCGTCGAAGTAGTTGCCGTCCATCATCGACTGATGGCCCTGGTTGAGATGCAGCGCGTAGTAGTTGCGGTCGCTCGGCGTCGCGTTCTGAATGAGTTCGTCCACGGTCGTCGAGCTTGATCGCATGGCCTCGATGATCGCCGGGTCGATGTCCATCCGCTCGAAGTCGCGCAGCAGCCGATCGCGGGGAGTGAGCTCTTCGTCTGGAACCTGTTCCTCGGGCGTTCCGTTCTCGGGCACTTCGCCATCGAGAGTCGGATCGAGTGTCTGAAAAGCTTTGATGCCCTCGAGATACTCGCGGAGCTTGTCGTTCTGGTTGAGCACCTGGCGAACAAGATCCTGAGCGCTCGCGTTGTCGGCCGCGTCGTGCGTATAGCTGTCACGCAGACGCGAGAGAATCTGCTCGTGGCCTGTCAGCCCGGTCGAATCGGCCAGGGCGCTGTTGTCGGGCGCGAGACGCTCGACAAGATTCTGGTTGTTGTTGGTCTGCGGGCGCAGTGATTGTGAGTTGGGCGAAACAGAAGCCGGATCAAAGAGACGGACGCCCTCAAGCGGCGAGGCCGTCACGTCGTACGACTGCCCCTGCCCGGTGTTGAGCGTGCCGATGTAGCTGGTCGTCAGCGACTTGTCGGTCAGATAGCCCGAAGCGGACCGAAGCCGCCAAAGGCCGGTGCCCGCCGCCTGCTGCTGCGCCGCCGGATCGACTCGGCGGATGGGGCCCTCACCCTGACTGAGAGCGTTGCTGTCGGCGCCGAAGTTCTCGACTGTCGGCGCGAAGGAGTCGCGGCTGATGGCGAGCGAGCCGGCGATCGATGAGGGCGGACGCGAGCCGGTGGTCATGGCGAACTGGTACTGGAGCGCGTCGGTGCCGCGGATACCGAGGCCCGAGATGCCCGAGTAGAGCGAGTCGCGTCTGAAGCTGAAGAGGTCGTCGGAGCCGAGCTCGCCACGGAACTCGCGCTCGCCGACGTAGCCGACACTGCCTCGGAAGCTCATGCCCCCGGCTGCGTTGCCTGTCACGATGGCGTTTCGGAGGCGCAGTGATTCCTGGAGGTCGTTCTGTGTTGGCTGGTTGACGCCGCCCGATCCCTTCTGAGGAGACTTGTCGAGCTTGTTGCCCGAGCCGATGGCGTTCTGCGCCGATGCGGGCAGCGAGCAGAAAAGCAGGATTGCGGCAGCGGTCAGGCGTTTCATGGGATCCTCCGAACGGACCGGTTCCGGGTGGCGCGGGCCAGCCTCCGTTCATGGTACGTTCCGGACCCAAGCATCGGTCGTTTTCGTACGAAAGCGGGAGTGAAACCCGCTTCATCAGCCCGATCCGGTGCGTTAGACCTGGTCGGTCAGGTTCCGGGTCTCGGCGGGGAGGTAGAGCGACTTGCGGAGCTTCTCGCACTCGGCCCGTTCGGGGATGACGAGGTAGTACACGAAGCCCTCTCGGAGCCAGATATAGACGCTGGGCGTGTTGGGCGCGTCGCCTGAGGGAGCGAGCGTGTAGGTGATGCCCTCGGAGAGCTTCATGCGGCCCGAGTCGCGTTGGATGAAGAGCGAGGAATCGCCCTCGATATCGGGGAGCTGGAACCGGACGTGCATGCTGGGGCCGCCACCCGGGACATGGCACTCGCCCGCGTCCACGAACCGGACATCGGATGCGCCGCTGGCGGCCAGGTCGGCGAAGGCGATTTCGGTGCCGACGACACTCGCGGTAAAGGCAGGCAGCTCGTCGGGGTTCTCGACGACGAGCTTCTCGGCAGCGTGGACGGCGTCGGTGATGCAATGGCCGTGCTCGCTGGCCACGAACGATGCTGCGGCTGTGCGATCGGCGAGCGCCTGGTTCGGCCCCGTCGGGCTGAGGTTGTTGAAGAAGTACAAAACACCCGCGATGAGCACCATCGCGGCTGCGGCTGCGCTCATCTGGATATTCGTGCGCTGCCAGAACGAAACCGAGCGTGTCCGGCCGGCCATCGCCTCGGGCACGCTCGCGGCGTCATGCTCCAATTCGCAGCAGCGCATCGCGTCGGCGACGCAATCGCGGAGGCTCTTGGGGGCGCAGTCGCCCGATTCGCAACAGAAGGCCCGGCTGATCGCCTCGCGTAGCTTCTGGTCGCACTCGATGCAGCTGGCGAGCGATGGGTCTTCCTCGATGAAGGCTTCGAGCCGGCGCTCGTCGTGGGAGCAGAGCTCGTCGTCGGCTGCGGCTCGCAGGAGCGCGGCCAGGTTCAGCTTCTGCTCAGAATTGCCCGAAGAATCCGCCATTGCCCAGTACGCCTCCGCTGCTGATTTGAGTCCTGCCCGTGCCCACGAGCGGGACACCCACTTTCCCAACGCCGCTCGGCCCCCGCTTCTTCCGTGGGCCCTTGTTTTTTCGGCCGATTCGGCCCCGTCCGCTAAGTGATCTCGCTGTCGCCCCTAATCCCGAGTTCCTCCAGGGCCCCGGGCTGCTCGGCCAGAGCGTCGGCGACCATCTTGCGGGCCCGGTGGAGGCGGCTCATGACCGTCCCGATGGGCACGCCCAGCACCTCGGCGATCTCGCGGTACTTGAGCCCCTGCACGCCCCACATGATCAGGACCTGGCGGTACTCCTCGCGGACCGATTCGATCGCCGTTCGGAGGCGGTCGTCCACGTGCTCCCAGTCAAAGCTGGAGCCGTCCCACGCGGGGGGCGGCTCGTCGGGCAAGGGCTCGCTGGATGCGTCGGAGTGGAACTCGCCGACCGCGGTCGGGGCCCGGTTTTCGCGCTTGATCGTGGAGTAGAAGGTGTTGTGGGCGATGGTGAAGAGCCAGGCCCGCATGCCCCCGCCCTTGGACTCGAACCCGTGCTTGGCAGCGGACCTGAGCGCCCGGACGTAGACATCCTGCACCAGATCCTCGGCCCGCTGACGATCGCGGGTCAGGTGCATCGCCATGCGGAACACGGCATCGAGATGTTCGAGCGCCTCGGCCTCGAACTGCTCGCGGTTCATGCGGACCTCCACGTTGCCGTCACGTCGGCGGTTCAAGCCTAGCCCAGAATTCAGGGCGGTGTCCGGGTGCCCAAATGACTCCATGGCCCCCTCGCTCACGCGAGGGGCTCGTTTTGAGACACCTACACTGGCCCGATGGACACGTATTACGTCACAACGCCGATCTACTACGTCAACGACCGGCCCCACATCGGGCACTGCTACACCACGCTCCTGGCGGACGTGGCGGCCCGGTTCCAGCGGATGCGCCTGGGACGCCCGGGCGATGTCTTCTGCCTCACTGGTACGGACGAGCATGCCGAGAAGGTCGTGCAATCGGCCGCCCAGCGTGGGCTTTCGCCGCTCGAATGGGCCGACCGGAACGCCGCCGAGTTCCGCAAGGCGTTCGATGCGATGGACTTCGCGTACGACGATTTCGTGCGCACGACCGAAGACCGCCACAAGACCCGGGCGTCGGCGTACATCCAGAAGCTCGTCGATTCGGGCGACATCGAGCTGGGCGACTACGAGGGCTGGTTCGACGCCTCGCAGGAGGAGTACGTCCCCGAGAACACGGCCCGCGAGCACGACTACAAGAGCCCTGTCACAGGCCGACCTCTCGAAAAGCGGACGGAGCAGAACTACTTCTTCAGGCTTGACAAGTACGAGGGTTGGCTCAAGGAGCAGATCGAGAGCAACTCCATCCGTGTGCTGCCCGACGCGCGCAAGAACGAGGTGCTCGGGCGGATCCGTCAGGGCTTGAACAAGGTGCCCGTCTCGCGCCGGATCAAGGATGGAGACGCGGACTGGGGCATCCGGATGCCCAATGACCCGGAGCACCGGATCTATGTGTGGATCGAGGCGCTGTGCAACTACCTGACCACTGTTGATACCGACGACCGCCGGCGGTTCTGGCCCGCGAACGTGCACGTGATGGCCAAGGACATTCTCTGGTTCCACGCGGTGATCTGGCCCGCGATGCTGAAGGCGCTGGGTGAGGAGGCGCCCAAGGCGGTGTACGCGCACGCGTACTGGATCCGCGAGGGGCGGAAGATGTCCAAGAGCCTGGGCAACTTCATCGAGATCGAACTACTCGAGGCGTACTGCGAGCGGTATTCGACGGATGCGGTGCGGTGGTATCTGCTGACGCAGGGGCCGCTGGGTGCAAACGACGCGGACTTTGCGCACGACCACTTCGTCGAGACGTACAACGCGGACCTCGCCAACGGCGTGGGCAACTCGACGAGCCGGGTCGGGAACATGATCGACAAGTACCTGGGCGGCGAGCTGACGATGCTCTGCGACGGGGAGTACGGGTTCCCCAACGGCACCGCCCTCCAGACGGCGCTCCAAGCACGCCAGAACGCGGGCAAGCCCGCCGAGGGCGAGATGCGGACATTCCACTTTGCGAACCTGACGCGCGAGGCGGTGGAGAAAGCGATCGCCGCGGCGGACGGGTTCGAGGTGGACGAGATGGTCAGGCAGGGCCTGTCGCTCGTGCGGGCGGTAGACGATTTCATCAGCTACTCGGCGCCCTTCACGCTCGCCAAGCAGATCGATGAGCTTGAGGACGGGCCGCACGCGCTGGCGACGATTCTGTACTCGTGCGCGGAAACGCTGCGGATCGCGAGCCTGCTGATCGCGCCGGCGATGCCGACGAAGATGGCCGAGCTCTGGCAGGGCTGGAATTGTGCGCCCGCGGACGGTATTTCGCTGGAAGAACTCGCAAGGTTCGGCGGGGCGCACGCGCTCAAGAAGGGTCAGAAGATCACCAAGGGCGAGGCGCTCTTCATGCGGGCGGATCCGAAAGAAGACGCGCCGGTGGCGAAGAAAGACTGATGCTCGACTGCCAGCTGATCATATTCGATTGCGACGGCGTGCTCGTGGATACCGAGCCCGTCACGAACCGCCTGCTCGCCGAGTGCCTGACCGAGATCGGCTGGCCCATGACCACGCAGCAGTCGATCGAGACGTTCAAGGGGCGCGACCTGCACGTGATCCGCGCGGAGGCGGAGGCGAAGGTCGGGCGTGAGCTGCCCGATTTGCTGCCGACGTACCGGAGCCGGATGTTCGAGGCGTTTGCGAGCGAGCCGATCGGGCTGATCGAGGGGGCGCTGGAGCTTCTTGATGCGCTCGACGAGGCGGGCACGCACAAGCGTTGCGTAGCCTCGAACGGGCCCATGAACAAGATGCAGGCGTCGCTCACGAGCGCGGGACTGATCGACCGGTTCCACCACGAGGGCGAGGCGCGGATCTACAGCGCGTACGACATAGGGATCTGGAAGCCCGAGCCCGGGCTCTTCCTGCACGCGGCGGAGCGGATGGGATCGAGGCCGAGCGACGCGGTCGTCATCGAGGATTCGGTCAGCGGCATCGTGGCGGCGAACCGGGCGGGGATGCGCGTCGTCGGGCTGGCGGGCCTCACATCCGCGGCGGCGCTCGAAGAGGCGGGCGCGACGTGGGTGATAACGAGTCTCAATGAGGTTCTTGTGGGGCTGGGCGGGTGAGAAGCCGCGGATGAAGAAGGCCCGGGGCATCGCCGATATGATGCCGAGGCCCAGACGGATCAGGACACGAAGAGACCAAGGATCGGGATATGTCACACTTCATCGGCGAATCGTGCATCGGAACCAAGGACACGGCCTGCGTCGAGGTCTGCCCGGTCGACTGCATCCACCCCACCAAGGACGAGCCCGACTTCGAGACGGCCGACCAGCTCTACATCGACCCGGACACCTGCATCGACTGCGGCCTGTGCGTCGACGAGTGCCCGGTCAAGGCTATCTACCCCGAGGAAGACCTGCCCGAGGAGTGGAACAAGTACATCCAGATCAACATCGACTACTACAAGAATAAGTAAGGCATTAGGCATTAGGCATTAGGCACTGGGCACTGGGCACTGGGCACTGGGAACTGGGAACTGGGAACTGGGAACTGGGCATGAGTATGTCTGAATGACAAGCCCCCCGCGATCCGCGAGGGGCTTGTTTGATTTTGGGATGTCGGCGCGGCCGATCAGCAGCCGGCGTTGTAGTTGGCGACCCAGGCGCTGAAGTCGGCGGGGGTGCAGGCGCCGTCGTTGTTCTGATCGCACTGGGGGGCCATGGTATTGAACGCGGCGACCCAGGCGCTGAAGTCGGCCGGGCTCAGGATGCCGTCGCCGTTGGTGTCGGCGATGCAGCTGCTCGTGAGTGAATCGCGGAACTTGGCGACGCTTGTGCGCGTGTTGTCGATGCAGCGGGCGTTGTCCTCGGAGTTGTTGACGCCGGTAGGTGCGCCCTGGAAGTTGATGTCGGGGTTTGAGAAATAGGGCTGACGCGAGCCCGGCGAGTAGGCCAGGATCGAGCGGTACTGGGTGCCGTTGGTCCCGTTCCAGCGCCAGCCGTAGGCGTATGGGTAGGTCGAGGAGCCCGCGTTATCGCGGTCGTGGTGGGCGCCAAGGTTGTGCCCGATCTCGTGCGGGAAACTGAGGTTGCCGACGGAGCATCCTGTTGCGGTGACGGTGTAGCCGAGCTCGGAATCGAACGGCGCGAGGTAGCCGATGCCGCAGGCGTTGAATCCATCGACGAGGAGGTCGACGAGGTCGGCGCCGTACTGATTGCGGAGCGAGTGGACGTTGTCCATGAAGCCGTCGCTATCGTTCTGGAGGCGGCTGATGTCGGTCGAGGCGCTGCCGGTCTCGGTGTAGCTGACCTCCTCGGCGTGGACGAGGTTGAGTTCGAGCGGCCCGATGGCGCTGTTCTCGTAGGCGATGTTGGTGGTGTCGATGCAGTTCTGGGCGAGCGCCATGATGGCACTTGTGCCGCCCCATCCGATGCGCGCCTCGGCGGTGTAGACGATCATGACGTCGATGACGGAGCCGTCGTCGTTAACGTAGAGCGGGCCGCCGGGGTTGTGGTGGTCGTGCGTGCCGAGGTCGTTGCTCGGAGTCGAGTTCGCCGAGACATCGACGGGCTGGATGCCGCGCTTGACGGGCTGAAGCTCGTTCGTCGCGCACCCGAGGAACTTGGAGTCGTCGATCTTGACGAGGTTGTAGATCGTCTGCCCGTCGTCGGTGTTCTGTCCGGAGACACGGAGCTCGAACGTGCCGAGTTCGCCCGCGCCGACGATGCCGTGGAACGCGTCGTCGTACTGCACGAAGCTGAACCAGCCGTGCTCGACGCCCTCGACAGTGCCCGACCAGCCGGTGGAGACGTCGGAGTGATGTCGGGTGCGATCGATCGAGATGCGGAGCGTCTCGCCCGTGCCGAGCGGCATGAGCGCGGTCTCGGCGTTGAACGCGGCTGCGTTGACGACCACGGGCACCGCCGACTCGGCGGTGTCGGGCAGGTTCACGACCGGGGCATCGACGATGCGCAGGGCCGAGGCTTCGGGCCCGTGCGAGGGATTGGCGGACTGGGCCTGCGCGCCGAGCGCGAGACCCGCGGCGAGAACGACAAACAACGGCTTCTGCATCGGAAGGGCCTCCCCGGGCTTGGACGTGGTTTCAGATTGACCAGCGTACCGCCAACCCATCGCGGACCGGCGCACGGGGTCCAGCATACCGGAAAAGCGCTCCGGGATGAAGCGTTATCGGAGTGCCGGGTGCGGATTCATGCTTCGTTTACGGGCAGCCGGCGTTGTAGTTGGCGACCCAGGCGGAGAAATCTGCGGGCGTACACGAGCCGTCGCTGTTCTGATCGCATGCGGGCGATTGCGTGTTGAACGCGGCGACCCAGGCGCTGAAGTCGGCGGGGGAAAGGACGCCGTCGTGGTTGGTGTCGGGGAGGCAGAGTGGCCCCCAAATCTCAAACAAGTAGCCTGCTCCAGCATTGAACGAAGCTTCGTCATTCCCACGAGCACCGCAGGCAGCTAGCCCGTTCGAAATCGCCACTGAATATCCGAGCCAGTCATTTGGCATGCTATCACTTGCAATCAACTTGCGAAGTTGCGACCCAGTTGCGACATCAAACACGTACGCCGCACCAGAAATTCCTGGTTCATGGCGATCAAAAATCGTTCCCGCCAGCACTAATCCTGAATCAATGGAAACCGAATGACCGAACCACACATCGGAACGACAGTCTAGCGGAATAAACTGATTGAGTTCCATACCAGTAGTGTTGTCGAACAAGTAAGCAGAACCAGATCTATAACCACACTTATCCGCGAACCTAGCGCCAACTACAGTGTGAATACCATCCGTATCGACTGAGATGCCAAAGTTATGCTCACCGTCGCCATCATGGGGCAATAGCTTGTGTAATTGAGCAAGTGTTGTCACACTATAAATATATGCCGAGCCCGACGCCGTGCCATTGTCATCGTCAAATTGGGCACCAACAACAATATATCCGCCCGCCATAGCTACTGATACACCGAATCCGTCACCAGCACTGCCATCATCACTTACAATCTTCGCGATGTATTCGCCTGTGTCAGAATCAAATAAATATACAGATCCGGTATTGGACCTCTCACCATTATCATGGCGCGCGCCAACTGCTATCAAACCGTTCGATACTGCCACAGATGACCCGAACTCTGCCCCTTGGGGCAAGTTCTCGATACTGAGAATGAAGAGTAATGTTCCGAATCGAGCATCAAATACATATACTGCACCGTCATCGATCTGATTAGTGTCATGCCGAGGCGCCCCCACTACAACTTTGTGCCCATCTGTTGCAACAGCAAACCCAAACCGATCACCAACTAAGAGCGTGCCAGGATCAAGATTGTGTAGCTGTTCTCCGTTAGATGCGAATAGATATGCTGCCCCGGGCAGACCGCTGTTATCGGTGCCGGGTCCGCCAAGAACCACCAGGCCATCCTTTACGTCAATCGAGTACCCAAGGAGAGTATTCGAGCTAACACTAACTGCTCGCAATTTATGAGATTCAACCAGAATCTGTGGCTGCGCAAGACCAGCAATCAACACGGAAAAGACAAGTATTGGTGCGTTGAAAATGCGCATGGCACACTCCCTCATTAGGCAATCTTATTGAGTGTCCCAGATGTGCTCATGACGCACAATGCTAGTTATAAAATAGATGCAGCTATACCGCTGCCAACGACAAGGCGAAGATGCACCATCCCCCAAAATGGTGTTGCGTTTCAGCTCACGATGCCCTTGGCCTTGAGCATGTTGATGCAGTCGGCGACGCAGTCGTCGATCGACTTCTCGGCGCACTTGAGGACGAGCTCGGCCTTCTCGGGGGCCTCGTAGGGGTCGTCGATGCCGGTGAAGCCCTTGATCTCGCCGGCGCGAGCCTTCTTGTAGAGGCCCTTGGGGTCGCGCTTCTCGCACTCTTCGATCGGGGTGTCGGCAAAGACCTCGAAGAACGGGATGCCGGCCTCGTCGTGCAGGGCGCGGACCGTGTCGCGGTCGGACTTGTAGGGGCTGATGAAGCTGGTGATGGCGACCGAGCCGTTGTCGGCGAAGAGCTTGGCGACCTCGCCGATGCGGCGGATGTTCTCGGCGCGGTCCTCGGCGGAGAAGCCAAGGTTCTTGTTGAGGCCCATGCGGATGTTGTCGCCGTCCATGCGGTAGGCGTTGACGCCCTGCTGAACGAGGACCTGCTCGAGGGCGCTTGCGACGGTGGACTTGCCCGAGGCGGAGAGGCCCGTGAACCAGAGGGTGCAGCCCTTGCATCCCAGCGCCTTCCAGCGCTCGTCGCGGGTCAGGTTGCCCTCGTGCCAGTGAACGTTCGTCGCCTTGATCTCGGTCATCGGTCGCTTCTCCAAAGGTTGAGGCCAAGCATAGGCGTGGGCGGCTTGGGGGTCTTGCCGCGGGCGTCAAGCCCGGTGTATGCAGTGGTTTACGGACCCTTTTGCTGCGGGGCTCGGGTGGTCGGTTGGACAATCACTTTGAGCGGGCCGCGCAATCGACGGTAGAGCAGCTCCGCGATCAGACTGACCACAAGAAGGGCAGCGAAGCCGACGACAGAGCCGCGATCATTGCGTATCAGGTGGATCATGAGCAGCACCAGCACGGCCGCGCACCCGAGAATCGCGAGCACGATGGGCCAGAGGGCGGCCCTGGTCTCGCTTCGCAGCCTGAGGTGCGCGACGCAGACGGACGCGTAGATCACGAGAAAGGCGGCGCTGCCGGTGCTGGCGATGGTATCGAGCGGGACGGTCGCGGCGAGCAGCGCGACGATCGCCGCGGTGACGTAGAGACCGACCTTGCCGCCGTGCCAGAGGGTCTTGTCGAAGACCGTCGGCATCTCGCGGTCGTGCGCGATCTGGAGGCTGATGTTGGCCGCCCCGAAGAGCGTGGCGTTGATGGCGCTGGCGGTGCTGAACAGGGCCGCGATGGACATGATCGTGAACCCGGCCTGCCCGAGCGCGGGCTTGGCCGCGGCGGCGAGCGCGTACTCGGAAGCCTCGGAGATCTCCTTGGCGGACAGGCTGCCAAAGGTCGCCATTGCGACGAGGACATACACCACCATCGCGATGGCGATGGAGAGATAGATCGCGCGCGGGAGCGTGCGCGCGGTGTTCTTCATGTCGGCGGCGGCATTGGTGACGAGGCCGAAGCCCTCAAACGCGAGGAATGTGACACCCACGCTGAACGCGATGCTGCGCGCGGGCTTCCACTCGGATGGCGCGAGCAGCTCGGGCTTGATCGAGAACGCGGTGACAGCGACGAAGCCGAGCAGGATGACGAGCTTGACGCCGACGATCACGCCCTCGGCCTTGCCGACCGCGGCGCTCCCGAGCAGATTGAGGAGGAGAAACATCGCGACGATGCCGACGGCGATAAGGGGTTGGAGCGAGTCGGGGCCATGGAAGAGCGCGTTGGCGTAGCCAGAGAAAGCGCTGGCATAGAGGGCAAGCGCGAGCAGGTAGCCGGCCCAGAGCATGATGTTGAGCGTGCCGCTGAGGAGGTTGGTGCCCAGGCCCCGGACGAGAAACTCGACCGGTCCGCCCGCGGAGGGAAAGGCGACGCCGAGCTTGGCGAAGCTGTGGGCGCAGGCGAGCGCGAGCAGACCCGCGATGACGAAGCTGATCCATGCCGCGGAGCCGGAGATGTCACCGATGACGCCCAGGATCGAGAAAATGCCGGCCCCGATCATCCCACCCACACCCATCGCGACAGCGGAGACGAGGCCGATCGAGGTCTGTTTCTGGCGGCTCATGCTTCGAAGTGTAGAGAATCTCGGCACCAGGATCGCATACACGTGTCACGTGCGCTATTCGTCGGCAGCCGCGTTCTGCGTGAGCGACATTCTGAAATCCCGTTCCCATCCTTTGATGGTGTCCTCGATGGCGAAGGGTTCGCCACACTCGGGACAGATGCCCTCGGTATCTAATCCAGCGAGCGCAAAGAGACAGTTGCCGCAAACCCTCCCTTTGTGAGCGATGACCTTGCGCCGAACGGGGATGATCCAGAACAGCTGCAAGAGCCCAACGAACCCGAAGAGACCTGTCAGGCCGAGCCACTGGGCGATCGACCATCGCTTTGTCGCAAACGCGTAGACGAGCACCACACTCGATATGAGCAGCGGCGCAACGACACAGATCACGACGATCCAGATCGTGCGTTTGATGTGCCTGCGTGTCCATGCGTGAGTGCTTGGCATGTTCACGAGTGTACAACATGAATAAAGAACCCCTCGCCATCACGAGGGGTTCTTCTTATGGTCGAAATTCTGTGAGATAGATCAGGCCTTCGTCGCCCATTCGATCAGGATGTCGGCGACCTCGGGGCGGGTGAACTCGCCCGGCGGGCGCTCGCCCTGGGCGAGCATGTCGCGGACCTTGGTGCCCGAGAGGAAGACCTGGTCGCCTTCGATCTTGGGGAAGGTCTTGCCCGAGACCATGCCCTGGGCCTTCTTGCTGTAGGCGGCGTGCTCGAACTTCAGCGGCTCGATGCCGAGGTTGGCCTTGTCGAGCCCGTCGAAGATGGTCTGCGCGTCGTAGGTGCCGTAGTAGCTACCGACGCCGGCGTGGTCACGGCCGACGATGAAGTGCGTGACGCCGTAGTTCTTGCGGACGAGCGCGTGCAGGATCGCCTCACGCGGGCCGGCATAGCGCATCGCGGCGGGCATGACGCTCAGCATGGTCGTCGCGGGGACGAAGTACTCGCTGATGAGCTTCTGGTAGCAGCGCATGCGCACGTCGGCGGGGATGTCGCCCGGCTTGGTCTCGCCCACGAGCGGGTGGATGAGGATGCCGTCGGTGATCTCCTGGGCGCACTTGCAGAGGTACTCGTGAGCGCGGTGGATCGGGTTGCGGGTCTGGAAGGCGCTGACGGTCTTCCAGCCGCGCTTCTCGAACTCGGCGCGGGTCTCGGCGGGGGTAAGGCGGAAGTCGAGGAAGGCCTCGGGGCCGTTCGGGTCGACGCACACGGTGACGACTTCGATCGGGCCGGCGAGACAGGTGTCGCCTTCCTTCTTCACGGCCTCGGCGCCGGGGTGCTGCCCGTCGTCGTCGCCGGCTTTGTTAAAGAAGATGGTCGCTTCCTTGGCGCGGTCGTGGTCGTAGACCTCTTCGATGGTCATGACGGCCTGGAGCGTGCCGTTGGGCGCGTAGAGCGCGACCCGCGAGCCGACGGCCGGGGCCTTGTCCTTGGAAACGCTGAGCGTGATCGGGATGGGCCAGATGTCGCCCGAGGCGAGCTTCATGTCGGTGATGACGGAGTTGAAGTCCTTGGAGCCCATGAACCCGGTGAGGGGGCTGAAGGCGCCGATGCCGATCATCTCGACGTCGCAGGACTGCTTGGCGGAGAGGTCGATGCGGGGCAGGCCGCCGGCTTCGTGGACGAGCTCGTGACGACGGGGTTCCTCGGCGACGCGGTTGACGAGTGTGCCGCCGTGCGGCTGGATAAGACCGGACATGTGCGCATTCCCTCCGGGAACAAGTGGTCGGTGATTGTCTGGTATTGCTGCGGCAGAGCCCACCACGGCCTGCGGAGGAGGGTAGGCGGGTCAAGCTGTTGTCAATCGTCCATATCTAGTGCACCAGAAGCATCGCACTGCTTGCAAAGCCCTTGGGTGAGAAGCGGCTAGCGAGTAGTATTAGTTCAGAGAGATTGGCAAAGGAAATTGATCATGCTTCACCGCACCCATGCCGTTGGGCTAGCGCTCGTCCACGCGTTCTGTGGCACGGCCTATGCCGATGACATCAATGTCCCCGGAGATCAACCGACACTAGCCGCCGCCGTCGCCGTCGCGATGCCCGGCGACGAGATCATCTTGGCACCGGGAACGTACGTGATCGCTTCGACGGTAAGCGTGACATCTCTCGATAATCTCATCATCCGCTCCGCGTCGGGTAATGCCGATGACACTGTCCTCGACGGCAACGGGCTCCACACCGGTATCGATATCAATACCAGCGACGGGGTTGTCATCAAGGGCATCGAGTTTACGGACTTCTCACGAGCGCTGGATATCTCGAGATCGCAGGCTTCTATCCGTGAGTGCCGATTCACCGACAACCACGATCTCAATACCAGCTCAAGCGGGGTCATCGTCTATTCGATCGTCAGTGATCTGGCGGTTGAGTCGTGCGTCTTCGAGAACAACAGCTACAGCGGGCCGAACAGCGCGGGCGGCGCATTGGCCGCCTTTGGCGGCACACTGACGGTGACGGGCTCGCACTTCGAAGCGAACTCGGGCAATTTCGACGAGATGCTCCCCAACAATCAGGGCGGCGCGATCCTGCTGGCGCTGGGCGCAGCGACGGGCCAGGACTTTGAGGGCGTTGACTGCACCATTCGCAGGTGCGCGTTCGTTGACAACACCTCAGAATCGGGCGGCGCGGTCAGCGGCATCGGTGCCACAATCGACATCGACGAGTGCGTCTTTCTCCGTAATCACGCCACACTCGGCGGGGCGGTGTTCACGTTCGGGCCGACCCTCACCCAGGGCGACCTCCCATCCAGTGTCAAGATCACAAACAGCCTGTTCAACGCCAACAGCGCCGAAAGGCTCGGTGCGAGCATCAACGGCTTCGGAGGCGCGGTTGGCCTTGGCTCGCTTGCTCAGCTCGAATTCTACAATTCGACGGTTGTCAACAACACCGCAGAGGCCGGCACAGGCGGGATCTTTCTGTTCTCGAGTGCGGCGGGTTTCATCGACAACACGATCTTCGACGGGAACAACGGCGCGTTCTCGGGGGGGCAGCTCTTCACCAACCACACGCTCGTGAACGACCCGGCCGTCATGTTTGCCGATGCCGACGGTTCGGATGACATCCCCGACAACGAAGACGACGACTTCAGGCTCGCCGCCGGCTCGGCCGGCATCGACGCGGGCGGGAACGATGTCGCCAACGCGCTTACCGTCGATCTCGACGGCAACCCGAGGTTCGTCGATGACCCGGACACCGCCGACACCGGCAACGGCACGGCCCCGATCATCGACATCGGCGCGTACGAGTATCAGGGCGTTCCGGAGTGTCTCGCAGATACAAACCATGACGGAGTTGTCTCGCCGGCAGATTTCTCGGCATGGGTCGCGGCTTTCAACGCACAAGCACCGGAGTGCGACCAGAACGGCGACGGAATCTGCTCGCCGGCCGATTTCAGCGCCTGGGTCGCCAATTTCAATGCCGGCTGCAACTGAACCCCCCATCGTCCGGGGAGGTCGGCTGCGCTCGTGTGAGAAATCTGATTGTTGCGTGACCTTGTTCTGAAGCGCCCGTTCCTTGGTCGTCGCGTCTGGGTTCGAGGGATCTGACTGCCCTTTGAACCACACCAGACACGGAGACCACACCATGAACAGACATCACCTCACCGCGGCTGCGCTCCTTGCGGCCTTCGCAGCGAGCAATTCCATCGGACAGACCACCGTGCCGGGCGACGTCGTTGTGGCCCCGGGCGGGACGCTCATCATCAATGACGACACGACCTACACCGGCACCCTGACCATCGGAGCCGGGGCGCAGGTCGTCGTCGATACCGGCTATCAGATCAACATCGCCGACGGCGCGACGCTCACGATCAACGGCACCGATGCCGAGCCCGTCGTCTTCTTCCCCATCAACGGCTCGTGGGACGGCCTCAAGCTGCTCGACGGCTCGACGGCCGACATGAGCTACGCCTACATCACAGACGTGCAGCAGTACGGGATCGTCGCGGATGACGCCGACGTCTCGATGGTCGGCTGCGAGATCTTCGATGCCTCGGGCTTCGTTGTGACGCAGAGTTCGTGGCGCTACCCAGTCGTCGCCCGCAACGGCACAGATCTCAGCGTCGATCAGTGCGTCTTCGGCCCGTTCCGCGGACGCAGCGGCGGCACGGGTGGCAACGGCGGCACCGGAGCGGGTGGCGGTACCGGCGGCGCGGGCCAGGGCGTGACCGGTATCGACGCGCGGAACGTCAACCGGCTTCACGTCACAAACTCCCGCTTCTTCCAGGTCGAGGGCGGCAACGGCGGCAACGGCGGCTCCGGCGGTGGCGGCAGCACAGGCAGCGCCGGCTCCAACGCGGGCATTGGCGGCTCGCCGGGCTCGGGCGGCACGGGTGGCGCCGGTGGACGCGGCGGCAACGGCGGTGCCGGCGGCAGCACCATCATGATCTACGCGAACGGTTCGGCCGACACGCTCATCGCGCAGAACATCTTTGAACGCCCCGGCGGCGGCAAGGGCGGCGTCGGCGGACGTGGCGGCAACGGCGGACGCGGAGGCCGCGGAGGAACGGGCGCACCCGGTGTCTTCGGCAACGGCGGCACAGGCGGTGCTGGTGGACGCGGCGGACGAGGCGGCGACGGGGGCACCGGCGGCACCAGCGGCGCTCTCCAACTCGTCCGCGTCATCGATCCCGGCAACGCCGCGATCGTTGCCAGCAACACCGTGTATGAAGCCGCGGCTCGTACCGGCGGCGCGGGCGGCAGCCCGGGCTCGGGCGGGGGCGGGGGCGCCGGCGGCGCCGGCGGCAGCGCGGGCGTCGGCGGCAGCACCGGATCAACGGGCTCATCGGGCAGCAACGGCAGCTCGGGCACGCCAGGTTCCACCGGCACTCACGGTCGGGCAGACGCCGTCGTCACCACCGGTTCCGATCTCACCGGCTTCAGCGCCGTGGCGAGCAACAACCTCATGACCTTCACCGAGTCGGGCGTGAAGCAGCCGTTCCTTTCGACCGACACGGGCATCATCGACGCCACCACCAACCTCGCGAGCAACTTCAACGTGCTTTCGAGCGGCCCGGTGGTCGGTGGGCTGAGCGTCATCACCGACGCGCCCATCTTCGTCAACGCGGGCGCCGGCGACTACACACTCGCCGAGCTGTCGCCGGGCGTCGACGCCGGTGACAACACACTCGTGCCGATTGGATTCGAGACCGACTTCCTCGGCAACGCTCGTTTCGCGGACGACACGGGCACGCCTGACACCGGCATCGGTGACAGCTACATCGTTGACATGGGCGCCATCGAGCGGCCGGGCGAGACCAACGAGTGCCTCGCCGATACCAACGGCGACGGCGTCGTCTCTCCGGCCGACTTCTCCGCCTGGGTCGCGGCGTTCAACGCTCAGGCCCCGGAGTGCGATCAGAACGGCGACAGCGTTTGCTCGCCCGCCGACTTCAGCGCGTGGGTCAGCAACTTCAACGCCGGCTGCAACTGAGCCTCGTCCGAGGACATCAGGCACCCAACCAGCACGGACGCTCCACGCCGGGCGGCTCGAAAGGGCCACCCGGCCTTTTCGTGTGATGCGCGGCATCGCAGTTCGTCGCGTACTGGGATGAGGCCGGTGGGTACGGGCCTCGAAGCGTCAAACTAAGGGGAATACAGCCATGACACGCACACTGACAGCCGCAACGCTGGCGTTCGTCGCCGGCACCAGCCTCGCGCAGCAGACGATCACCGTTCCGGACAACTTTCCCACACTCGCCCTCGCGCTCAACCCCGCCGTGAGCGGGCTCGCCGCCGGCGACACGATCGTGCTCCGCGACACCGTGAGCCACGCGGGGACGTTCACGGTGACCGTGCCGAATATCACGATCAAAGAAGCCATGGGCGACAACGTTGTGATCGACGCCTTCGGCACCGGCGCCGCGTTCACGGTGGATGCCGCTGGCGGGACTGTGACATTCGAAGGCCTGACCATCCAGAACGGCGCGAACCCGGGCAGCAACGGCGCGGCGATCAACGTGCTCGCGTCCGGTGGCCTCATCGCCCGCGACTGCGAGTTCCTGAACAACACCGCCCAGGCGGGCGGCGCGATCTACTCGACGCTGTCCTCGACCACGCTCGAGAACTGCACGTTCATGGGCAACTCGACCACGCTGTTCGGCGGGGCCGTGCGGACCGCGGGAACGCCCACTCAGACCGTCACGATCACCGGCTGCACGTTCACCGACAACCACGCCATAGGCGGCAACGGTGGCGCGCTCGACCACGCGGGCACCGGCGCCCATGTTGTGATCACAGGCAGCATCTTTCAGGACAACACGTGCACGGCTTCGGGCGGTGCCATCTTCGTGACGAACTCCAACAGCGTGACGATCACCGGCAGCGGATTCTTTGACAACGTCGCCGTCGGAACGGCCAGCCAGGATACGGGCGGCGTCTATCTCACATCGGTGATCGACGCGCAGGTCGTCGATTGCGATTTCGAGCGGAACCTGTGCGCCGGCTCGGGCGGCGCGCTGCGTTTCAATAGCACGTCCGGCCGGGTGGTCGGCAGCAGGTTCACCGAGAACGAGTCGTCGAGCGCGGGCGCTTTCCAGCTCGTCGGTCCGGGCCTGAACGCGGACGTCATCAACTGCACGTTCAAGGGCAACAGCGCCCGTCGTCAGGGCGATGGCAACGGCTTCGGCGGTGCAGTCGCTGCGAGCAGCACCAACACGACCGAATCCACGCTGTACATCTACAACTCGCTGTTCGACGGCAACACCGCCATCAGCGCCGGGGCGATCGATATCGCGATTGAATCGAACGTCTTCCCGATCAACTGCACCTTCGTGAACAACGATGCGGACGCTATCGGGGGCGCGGTGCGTCGATCGCACTCGACGGCCGACGCCGTGATCGATAGCTGCGTCGCCTGGGGCAACCTGCCGTTGGCCTCACAGATCGCGATCAACGGTGCCGGGCTCAACCTGGTGAACTACTCGCTGGTCGAAGGTGGATACGGAGGCTTTGGTACCGGCAACATCGACGCGGATCCGATGTTCGTAAACGCCGCGAGCGGCGACTACTCGCTGATGGCTGGCTCACCCGCGATCGACGCGGGCAGCAGCACGCGGTACGTCGGCGGCCCGCTCTCAGACCTGGCAGGCAACAACCGTGGCCAGGATGATCCGGATACCGCCGACACGGGTGAGGTTGTCATCGGGCTGGCGATCGACATCGGTGCGTACGAGTTCACGCCGAACGTCGTTTCGTCGTGCCCGGCCGATCAGAACTTCGACGGCATGCTGAGCCCCGCCGACTTCAGCGCGTGGATCTCAAACTACAACGCCGGCTGCAACTGATTCCCCTGGACGCCGAGCGTCCACCACAACAACAGCGGGCGACCCACGGAAGGGCCGCCCGCTGCTTTTCATATTGGCGGATGTGTTGAAACAGAACGTTTCGTTTTGATTAGCGCTTGCGGCGACCGGCAACGAGACCGGCCAGTCCCATGAGCGCGGTCGAGGCGGGAGCGGGGATGTTGAATGAGCCGGGATTGCCGACTTCGCCCGTGAGAGCGGCGTAGCTGCCGTAGAAATCGCCAACAAACGAAAGCTGCCACTGGTACACATCATCGGCGCCGAGTGCGGCGGCGCTGATCGGGTTGCCGCTGAAGTCCTGCGTACGGATCGAGCCGACGAAGTCCTGATCGCCGTAGGTCAGCACATCGACGAGCGATGCGCCGGCATCGAAGAGGTTGATCTGGTCGGAGCGGCCGAGGTTGTTGGTGTACTCGCCGATGACCTTGACCGAGGCGGCGAGGCCCCAGTTCGTGCGGAACGCGGCCTCGGTGGCCTCGGTGATGATGACCGACTCGCCCGGCTGAACGACACCAAACGCCGAGAGGTCGAGTGTGCCGGGAACAGGCGTGCTGTCGTCGTACGACCATCCGGTCATATCGATGGCGGTGCCGCCGACATTGGTGAATTCGACATACTCGCCGCCGTCGGCGGAGTATGCCCACTCGGTGATCTGGATCTGGGCGCTGGCCGAGCCGGCCGCGATGACGGTTGCTGCGATGATCGCGCTGCGCATGACTGTCTCTCCTGCGTGGTTCATGACGCCACGCGTGTGTCCACTCCACCCGGAAGGATCTCTCTCATTTCCCTACCCATGCAGGGTGATTTCCGAGTCCTCTGACCGTATCTGTGGCACCAGAATTTTCCGTCAAGGCCGGGCGAAGAGCATGTCAAGACTGCGCATAGAAACACACACAGAGCGCCCAGATTGACGCTCTGCGTGCATGTTTCATTCTCAGAATTGTTTCTAGCGACGACGGCGACGCATGGCCGCAAGCCCGCCGATGCCCAGCATCAGACCCGAAGCCGGGGCGGGAATGACAACGATGTTGTCGTAAGCACCCGAGCCTCCGACGTGGATGACCACGCTCGTGAAGCCTGAGATCCCGAGCGCGTCGGCGGTCATCACGGCAATTCGGTTCGCGGAGTTGTCTCCGAAACGAACTGTCGGGTCGTAGAAATCGCTGCCGGGGGTCACGAACTGGTTGAAGTCGACTGTCGCGACCGAGCTCCCGAAGAGCAGGAACTCGATTGAGGACATCTCCCGGACGGGTCCTTCCATATCGACGACGTCGAAGCCGAAGCCGGTCATGACATCACTGAATGTGAACTTCAGATCGCCTGCGGGGCGTGCGCCCTCGTCGTCGGGATCATCGACAATGCCGTCGCCGTTGGCGTCGGTCAGGTTCTCGGGGATGATGATCAGATTGCCCAAGTCGGTGCCCGGGGCGATGTTGCCCTTGGCCCAGTTTGGTCCCTGAAGATCGGGATCCGCCGTTCCAAGAAGGTTGCTATTGAACGCAATCGGCTTGGCGCCGGCGTAGTCGAAGTTCTCCGCCGAGATCGACATGCCGACATCGGAAAATTGATTGGTGATGATCTCGCCGTGGACGAGCGATTCAAACGAAGTCGTGATCGGCTCCGCTGATGCTGTTGTCGACACTACAAGACCCGCAAACGCGCACACGCACCGCGCACCGGCCATACCAGCTCCTCACTCCCCCGAGGATCTCCCGAATCCGTTTTGACGTAAACCACACTCTCGCAGTGATTTACGCGCGATCGGACACCGCCTCTCCGGCCATGACACCACATCGGTTCCGGCACGGCAAGCGGATTCTGCACTTCTCCGCTTCGAATATGCGCCGATTCCGGGGATTGGCCACGAAAACGCTGGATCTGCTGCAATTTCCGGACGGACCGGCATTGGTTATCCGCGAGTCCTCAACTCAAGCTCGAAGAACTCCGTCCAGCTGGCGCGCATAGTCCATCCGAGTTGAACCTTTCACTCGGTCTGGAGCCCGGCACGTGCCGATCTAGGATCCACCGGAAGCGCCCAATGCCCGAAAAGACCCAGAACGCTCAAGCACGACCCGCGGACTTCCTGCGGCTGGCTCGGCCCCACCAATGGGGCAAGGGCGCGTTCGTCCTCATCGGGCCCGCGTACAGCCTCGCGCTTCTGGATCGATGGCTGCCGGTTCTCGGGGCATTCCTTGCTTTCGGCTTTGCTTCGAGCGCGTGCTATGTCTTCAACGACATCGCCGATCGCACGAGCGATGCGCTCCACCCACGCAAGAAAAGCCGCCCGATCGCCAGCGGCCGAATCAAGCCTGGACCGGCACGGATTTATGCACTCGGGTTGCTGTTGCTGGCCACCGTGTCGGTTTTCCTCGTCGACCCCGAACAGCGTTGGTGGGTCGGCGGCTTTGTCGGCATCTACGTGATCAATGTGCTGACCTACTCCGCCTGGCTCAAGCACATGGCCATGCTCGATGTGGTCAGCCTCTCGGCAGGCTTCGTGCTGAGGGTCATGGCCGGGTGTGCCGCGGCCGCAGTCGCACCGAGCACGTGGCTCCTGAACTCGACCTTTTTCCTGGCCATGTTCCTGGCGCTCGGGAAACGTCTGGGTGAACGCCGGACCATGACCGGTTCTCCGTCGGCCGCCGAGGACATCCGGGGTGTGCACCGCGTGTACACGGACGACCTGCTCCGGATGGCTGTGGTGATGACCGCTGTCGGCACGCTCGTCACCTACGCGGGCTACGTCGAACAGCAGGAGAGCAACTTCGGCCCTTCGATCCGTGAGGTTGCGGCCCACCAGGTGGCCTGGGGCTTCAATCTGCTCTGGCTGACCATCCTGCCAGCAACGTACGGGCTGCTTCGCTGTATCGTGCTCCTGGAACAGGGCAGGTACGACGACCCAACGGAACTGGCTGTCCGCGATCGCGGGGTCCAGGCCGCTGGGTTCGTCTTCGTGGCCATCACGGCCGCTCTGCTTCTGGCCCGGCGATCGGATCTGCTGGGTCTGGGGTCCTGACCCCACGGCAAGTACGGGGCATCTCGGCAGATCGCCGAGAATGTTGACACAATACGGATCGCGTCCATCCCAGCCTGGGATCTGGTTGTCGGGAGCGGCGCGGAAAGGAGCTTTGGGCTATGGCATACGCGCACAGGATCGGGAGGAGCCTGATCACGGCCGCGGCGTTCACGATGATCGCTGCCGGAACAACACTGGGTCAGGAAGAGAAAAAGCCGGACTTCCCGAAATTCGAGGAAGTTGCCAAGGACTTCCAGAAGGTGGTCTCGACCGCCGACGGCGCGCAGAGCTTCTACACCGTCTGGACGCGTGAGAAGGACGGGCAGATGCTCGCCGAGCTCCCCCGGAACTTTGAGAACGTCAAACAGTGGTTCGCCGTCACCGTCGGCTCGGGCGAGACCTACGCCGGTCTGCAAGGCGGCAACATGTACACCTACTGGAAGCGCTACGACAAACGCATCGCGCTCATGGCACCCGAGATCGACACACGCTCGACCGGCGACCAGGAATCCAAGGACTCCGTCAACCGCATCTTCACCGATCGCGTCATCCTCGATCTGCCGATCGAGTGCATCGGCCCGAACGGCCAGCCCGTGATCGACCTGGACGACCTGCTCGCGGGACATGCACAGACCTTCTTCGGCGGCTCGGCCCGCGGCGCCAACACGAAGCTGACGCGCATCACGGGCGCCAAGGCATTCCCCAAGAACATCGAGATCGCCATCGAGATGCCCGTCGCGGGCGGCGTGCTCAAGGAGTTCCACTACTCGATCAGCGCCGTCGAGGGCAGCAAGGGCTACAAGCCACGCGTGGCCGACCAGCGCCTGGGCTACTTCACCACGACCTACCGCGACCTCGGCAAGTTCCAGGACGAGGACAAGATCGTCCGCTACATCAACCGCTGGAACCTCGAGAAGCGCGACCCGAACCTGAAGCTCAGCCCGCCGAAAGAGCCCATCGTCTATTACATCGACCACACCGTGCCCGTGCGCTACCGGCGCTTCGTGCGCGACGGCATCGAGTACTGGAACAAGGCGTACGAGAAGGTCGGCATCCTCAACGCCATCGAGGTCTATCAGCAGGACGCCGAGACCGGCGCGCACATGGACAAGGATCCTGAGGATGTACGCTACAACTTTGTTCGCTGGCTGAGCAACGACATCGGCACCGCGATCGGACCGAGCCGTGCGCACCCGGAGACGGGCGAGATCCTCGACGCCGACGTCGTGCTGACCGACGGCTGGATCCGGTACTTCAACTATCAGTTCAACGACCTGCTGCCCGACGCCGCGATGGAGGGCATGAGCCCCGAGAACCTCGCGTGGCTCGCGGACCGACCCGATTACGACCCGCGCGTGCTGCTCGCCGACCCGGCGCAGCAGGAGTTCGTCAAAGCGCAGATCGCCGAGCGAGGCGTGCAGCGCTACGGCGGGCACCCCGCAGCGATGGTCGACAGCACGCTTTACGGCGACGACGAGTACGACGGGCAGCTCGGCGCTCAGTCCGAGTTCAACGGCATGTGCTTTGCCTCACGCGGCAAGGGACTCGATGTCGCGATGATGGGCATGTACCTCGACGTTGCTCGGGACATGCTCGACGACGAGAAGAAGGACGATGAGAACTCCGACATGCTCGACGGCATGCCCGACTGGTTCATCGGCCCGATGCTCGCCGACCTCGTCGCGCACGAAGTCGGTCACACACTGGGCCTGCGCCACAACTTCAAGGCGTCCAGCCAGTACACGATGGCCGAGATCAACTCCAACGCTGTCAAGGGCAAGGCCTTCACCGCCTCCGTCATGGATTACAACCCGATCAACATCAACATGGAATCGGGCGAGATCCAGGGCGACTACGCGATGGTCGATATCGGCGACTACGACTACTGGGTCATCGAATACGGCTACGGCGACAAGCCCGAGGAAACGGTCAAGCTCGCCGCCGAGAAGAATCTCCCTTATGCAACCGACTACGACACATGGGGCATCGACCCGCTCGCCCGCCGCTATGACTTCGCGGCCTGGCCACTCGACTACTGCGAGAACCAGAAGCGGCTCATCGACCTGTACCGCGACCGTCTGATGACGAAGTTCGTCGAAGACGGCGACAGCTGGAGCCGCGCCACGCGTGGGTACAACATCACGCTCAACCAGCAGCTCTCGGGCGTCTCGATCATGGCCAACTGGATCGGCGGCGCGTACGTCTACCGCGATAAGAAGGGCGACCCCGAGGGTCGTCCGCCGCTCGTGGTCGTCGAGGCCGACAGGCAGCGTGCCGCGCTGAAGTATGTCCTAGAGAACGGCATGCGTGATGAGGCGTACGGCCTGACCCCCGATGTCATCACCCACCTCTCGGCCGACAACTGGTCCGACATCTGGGGTGACTGGATGGCCGACCCGGCTTTCCCGATCCACGACCGCGTCAACGGCATGATGGCCAGCTCGCTGACCATGGTCATGAACCCGACCACGCTCAAGAACGTCTACGACAACGAGTTCCGCGTGGCCTCTGACCAGGACACCATCACGCTGCCCGAGGTCATGAACGCGGTCGTGAACGAGGTCTTCAGCGAGATCGCCGAGGCGCCCAAGCAGACGTTCAGCGAGCGCCAGCCGATGATCTCGAGCTTCCGCCGCAACCTTCAGCTCAACCTCATCGATCGCCTGATCGACTTCACACGCCCGGGCACGATGTCGGGCGCCTCGGCCGCTCCGGTTCGGGCGCTCTCCGTCGAGCACCTCGAGAATCTCAAGACCAAGCTCGACAAGGCGCTCGAGAGCAACGGCAAGCTCGACGACTACACCCGTTCACACCTCGCCTCGGCGAGCAGCCGGATCCAGCGGGCGCTCGACGCCGTGTACATCTACAACACCGACGACCTCTGAATCCGTCGGTAATTGAGCGAATCGCACGAGGCCGGGCCCTTCGGGGTCCGGCCTTTTTCATTTTATCTGGAGCCAATCCCGCACGAACGCCCGTGCCTCAGTGCTCGCTTTCTCAACGCAATCGAGCGAGGTGATGGGCTTCGAGTCGTGCGCATCCATCGCAGCGCGAACGGCCTCGGCGATGCGACCGAACGGCACGCGCTTGCCATCCTCGTTGCCCGGCGCAAGGAACGCCGCGACGGCTTCCTCGTTGGCGGCATTGAACACGGCCCCGAGGCTTCCGCCCGTGCGGATCACTTCGTACGCCATAGAGAGCGCCGGGAACGCGTCGTGGTCCGGCTCGCGGAACTCGAGCGTGCCGATCTTGGCAAGGTCGAACCCGTCCGCGCAGCACTCGGCGCGATCGGGGAACGTGAGCGCGTATTGAATGGGCGTCCGCATATCGGGGGCACCGAGCTGCGCGATCACGGAGCCATCCACGAACTCGACCATCGAGTGGACCGTTGAGGTCGGGTGCACGAGCACACCGAGCCCGTCGGCCCCGATCCCGAAGAGCCAGTGCGCCTCGATAAGCTCAAGCCCCTTGTTCATGAGCGAGGCGGTGTCGACCGTCACCTTGGGCCCCATCGACCACGTCGGGTGCGCCAGCGCCAGCGCGGGGGTGGCGGCGTAGACCTCACTCGCATTCAGGTCACGCAGCGCCCCGCCGCTGGCGGTCAGGATCATGCGCCTGACGCGCGAGGGTGTCGCTATCGGTGGACGCACCTCACCCAGGCACTGCCAGAGCGCCGAGTGCTCGCTGTCGACCGGAAGAAGCCGAGCGCCCGTGCGGCTGCACGCGGCCACCACCAGTTCACCCGCCGCGACGAGTGTTTCCTTGTTCGCCAGCGCCACGTCGATCCCGAGTTCGACGGCCGCCAGCGTCGCGCCGAGCCCCGCCGAGCCGACGATCGCGCCGACGACGAGATCGACGCCGACGACTTCGTGTGCACGGCGGACGAGTTCCTCGGCCGCGTCCTCGCCCGCGATCTGCTCGGCTTTGGAGTCGAGACACTCCTCGCTGCACGTCGAAACAAAGCGAGGGTTGAACCGCTCGATCTGTTTCGCAAGCTCGGCGCTCGCGCGGCCGGCGGCCAGCCCCACCACTTCAAACGTGTGCGGGCCTTTCTGCGCGTTGAGGTGCTCGATGACGTCCAGCGTCTGCGTCCCGATCGAGCCGGTAGAGCCCAGGATGACGATGCGTTTGGGGGACGTCATCGGATCACTCGTCGCTTATGGCGGCCTTCTCGCTCGGCTTCAGCTTGCGCCGGCTGCCGCCATATAGGGTTCTCGGTTTCTTCGGCTTGGGTGTCTCGGCGACCACTTCAATGGTCGGCGGGCTTTGCTCGGGTTCGGCTTTACCATTGGACGTCTCGCCCATTTCGCCCGCGTCGGACGACTTGCCCTTGCCGCGACCACCGCGCCGGCGGCGACGCTTCTTCTTGCCACCCGCTTCGTCATCGCCCTCGGGCTTTGCGTCGTCGGCTGATGCACTCTCGGAATCGGTATCAGCTGATGCGGCTGCCTCATCATCGGCATTGGGAGCGTTCTCGTCTCTATCGCCTGTCTCGGCCGCAGCATCCCCACTCGTGCTGCGTTTCTTGCCGCGACGGCGGCGGCGCTTCTTCTTGGGCTTGTCGTCGCCCTCGGCGTCCGTATCGCTCGACTCAGACTCGTCTGCGCTCTCGGTCGGCTTGGCTTCCTCGGATTCGCCCTCTGAAGCCGGCTTGTCTTCGGTGTCCGAATCGGCCGACTCTTCACCTTCCTGCGACTTGTCGCCGCCGCGCTTGCGGCCGCGACCGCCTCGACGACGCCTGCGACGCTTCTTCTTGCCGCCCGCCTGCTGCTCGTCATCGTCATCGTCATCCGAAGCAGAGGCGGCCTGGGCCGCGTCGAGCTCGATCGGGTGCGGGTCGGCGACGTCCTCGATCGCCTGCAGCAGGTCCTCTTCCTCGCTGATCTCGTCCCATGCGCGATCGTCCGAGGAATCGGTCCACTCGGGAAGCTCCTTCGGGGCCTTGGGCTTGGGCAGCGTGGCGATGTCGATGTCGTTGCCCGCTTCGTCGTAGGCGTACACACTGAAGCGCTCGGTGCCGAGCTGGTCGCTCACGCGCACGAGTACCGTCTTCTGAGTGACCAGCTCCATCCGCGTGATCGTGCGGCGTCGACTCGAGAGCAATTCCCCCGCCACGCGCCCGGGCACGACGAGTTCGGCCTTCTTGACCTTATCAAAGCTTAGGATCAACGCCAGCTCACGCAGCGCCTCGGCTGCCAGCGACTCGGGCTTGCGCACCCAGCCCCGGCCCATGTGGGGCGGCAGCTCCGTGTAGTGCGTGCCCTGTGCGCTCGGACGCATGCGCTGACGCGTCATCTCCATAATGCCGAACTGGCTGATCGGCAGGATCGTGCTCTTGGCGCGGTCGCGCTTGAGGCGGTCCTTGAACCGCGCCTCGATCGCCTTGCGGTGCTTGGCCTGGTTCATGTCGATCAGGTCGTTGATCACGAGCCCGCCCAGCTCGCGGAGCTTGAGCTGGCGGCAGATCACGTCGACCGCTTCGAGGTTGGTCTGGTAGGCGTTGGTCTCGGCGTCCTTGGCCTTGCGGCTCTTGCCGCTGTTCACATCGATCGCGACGACCGCTTCGGTCTCGTCGATCACGAGACGCCCGCCCGAGGGCAGCGGCACCTCGCGGGTGATCATCTGGTGGACCTGCTCCTCGATGCCGAAGGCGTGGTACATGGGCGTGCGCTGGTTGTAGTGACGCAGCTTGATCCCCGTGCGCGGGGCGACAACCTTCAGGAAGTTCGCAGCGCGGGCCAAGCCCTGTTCGTGGTCGATGACGACCTCGTCGATCTCGGTCGTCAGCAGGTCACGCAGCGCCCGGACGAGCAGGTCGCTCTCGGCGTAGAGCAGCGAGGGCTTGCTGGTCGACTTACGGCGCTTCTCGATGTCCTTCCACAGACGCTGGAGGTACGCGAGGTCGCGCTTGAGCTCGGTCTTGTTGCGCCCGAAGCCGGCTGTGCGGAGGATGAAGCCGAAGCCCTCGGGCAGGTCGATCGAGTCGAGGGTCTCGCGCATCTGGCGGCGCTTGTCCTCGTCCTCCATCTTTCGGCTGACGCCGACGTTGTCCATCTGCGGCATCATGACGAGGTACTTGCCCGGGATGGACAGGTAGGTCGTGGCGGCCGGGCCCTTGGTGCCGACGCCGTCCTTGAGGATCTGCACGACGATCTTCTGCCCGCGCTTCAGGCATTGCTGGATGGGCGGGCGGTCGCGTCGTGCGGTCTTCTTGCCGATCTTCTCGGTGGTGTCGCCGTCCTCCTCGGGGAAGTACATCGGGTGGATGTCCGAGGTGTGCAGGAACGCGGACTCGGGCCCGCCGAAGTCGACGAACGCGGCCTGGAGGCTGCTCTCGATGTTGGTGACCTTGCCGAGATAGAGGTTGTTGACTCTGTTGGCGGTGGCGGGTCGTTCGGTGTGGTAGTCCTCGAGGATGCCGTCTTCAAGGATGGCGACCCGGCACTCCTCGCCGGGCTGGTAGCTGATGAGCATCTGGTGCTTGGGCATTGTCTGCTTTCCGTGCTGTGGCGTTCTCGCCGGACGCACGGGCCGCGGGCATGCAGCATGACACATCGGCGCGCGCAGAGCGCACGCTCGTCTTGCTGTCGCATCGTTCTGGATTCAAAGCGGAAATGTTCACCGCCTGCCTCGTTTGTGATGCGGGCCTTGGCCCGTGTCCGGCGCCGATCGTGCTTGCGGGGGTCATCGCGGCAACAGGCCTGCGTGACTCGCGCCCAGTTGGCGATCGGAGGCGCCTGGGACGTGGTTCGTTCTTCTGTTCACTCGGTCATCGCCCGGGCTTGTCGCCCCGGAACTGACCGAAACTGTCGTACGCTTCGGGGAGCTCCTTGCGGAGCCGGTCCCTGACATACATCGACACTTCAGTGTCGGAATCGAAAGAGATCGCCTTTTTGGCCAGTCTTTCGCAGCGATCGATGGAAATCGACCGGATCAGACGCTTGATCCCGGGGGCGACCCCGGGCGTGACACTGAGGGTACGCACGCCCAGGCCCATCAGCAAGACCGCCATATCCGGATCGCCGGCGGCCTCGCCGCAGCAGCTGACCGGCACATCGCGGTGACGGCCCGCGCGCACCACATCACGCACGAGCTTCAGCACCGCCGGGTGAGAAGGTGCAAAGAGATCGGCCACTTGCTCGTTCGTCCGATCGACCGCGAGCGTGTACTGCACGAGGTCGTTCGTCCCGATCGAGAAGAAGTCGACCTCGCGCGCCAGCGTCGACGCGACCAACGCCGCCGAGGGCACCTCGACCATAATCCCGATGGAAAGATCGCGGTCGAACAAATGGCCTTCGTCCTGCAGATCTTCCATGACGTCGTTGATGATGTGCCGCGATTGGCGCACCTCGCTCACGCTCGTGACGAGCGGGAGCATCAGCTTCACCGGTCCATGTGCCGAGGCGCGCAAGATCGCGCGGAGCTGATGCTTGAACATCGGCAAGTTCTTCAGGCAATACCGGATCGAGCGCAAGCCGAGCGCCGGGTTGCGCTCGGGGTTCAGCGACTGGGCCTGTGTGTACTTGTCGGCGCCCAGGTCCATCGTACGGATGGTCAGCGGGCGGCCCGCGAGCTGCTCAACGCACGAGCGGTAGGCGTTATAGTGCTCTTCTTCGGTCGGCTCACGCTCACCCGCGAGGTAGAGGAACTCGGTGCGGAAGAGCCCGACGCCCTCGCCGCCGTACTCGAGAACCTGCTTGGTTTCCTCGGCGAACTCGATGTTCCCAAGGACTTCGATCTTGGTGCCGTCGGTCGTGACTGGCTCGAGCGAGGCCAGCTCGCGGAGGGTCATCTGGTAGTTGCCGCGCTCGACCTCTTCGGAGAGGTAGTGCTCGATGGTGTCGTAGTCGGGCTCAACGATCACAATGCCGCGGGAGCCGTCGAGGATGACAGTGTCGCCGTCGGAGAGCTTGCCCCAGAGCCTGCTCAGCCCCACCACCGCCGGGATGCCGAGCGCCCTTGCGACGATCGCGGTGTGGCTCGTCTTGCCGCCGAGATCGGTAGCGATGGCGACCACCTTGGAGCGATCGAACCCGACGGTCTGACTGGGTGTCAGCTCGCGCGCGACGACGATGGCGTCGTATTCGAACTCGGATAGCTCGTGCCCGTGAGATCCGACCAGATGTGTGAGCACCCGGCTCGCCAAATCGGTGATGTCATTGACCTTGGTCGTGAAGGCCGAGTCTTCCATCGATCGGAAGCGGTCGGCCCACTCGCCAAAGACCCTGTCGACCGCGTACTCGGCCGTCACCACCTCGTCGTTGATGACCTTCTCGATCGAGCCGCGGAGCACCTTGTCTCGGAGCATGCCGATGTGGAATCCGAAGATCTGGGCGGCCTCGCGTCCCATGTCCTGCTCGGCCTGATCGCGGACCCGCTCGAGTTCCTCGACCGACAGGGTGAACGCTTCGTTGAGCCGGACGAGCTGGTGATCGATGTCCTTGGGCGCGACCGAACGACGAGGAATCCGCCTCGCCTTGTCGTCGAGGACGAATACACGCCCGACGACAATGCCCGGCGACACCCCGATGCCCGAAAATCGTTCCATCTCGTTTCTGATCCCCGACACACCGTCCCCGCCACACACCCCATGGCTGCCCCCAGTCTGGGGTTCTACGGGGAAATGTCAGGGATGCGTGCGATCGTAGACCGGAGGCTTGACTCGGGTACCCACCAGAGCCGATACTCTGATGCAAGGGGCGGGTTCTGCCGCCCAATGCCTGACGGGTGCCGACGCACCCGAGGGCTCCACGGACCACGGCAAGGTGTGGTTTGGCTGTCTCGGCCACGATTTGAGCGAGCGCAACGGGCGCTGGCAGATCGGCCTGAACACAGCGCGTGACATTCAGCAAGCGGTGCCGACGCATGATGCGTCCGGCCTGTGTGCGGATATGGAGCACCCATACCCGTGCCCGGTCCGAAGCACCGGATCGAGGGGAATCGTGTTGGACACGAGCTCGCCGAAGAAGAAGCGCCGCAGACGCAGACGCCGCAAGGGCGGTGGCCAAGGCAATCCGCAGCAGAACGGGCAGCCGCAAGGCCAGGCTCAGAATGCGCCAGCCAAGCCCAAGGGCCCGGTGCTCGAAGAGCTGACCGCCATCGACCCGCAGCCTCGGCTTGAGCTTGAGTACCGCGGCTGTCCGCCGGCGTGCCGACTCATTGATTTGTTCTGCCCGATCGGCCGCGGCCAGCGCGGGCTGATCGTCAGCCCGCCCAAAGCAGGCAAGACGACGCTGCTCCAGGACATCGCGCACGCCGTCCTGCACAACCACGCCGACGTCTCGCTGACCGTCCTGCTCGTCGATGAACGCCCCGAAGAAGTGACGGACTTCCGCCGCACGCTCGAACGCGAGAGTGAGCCGGGCGAGATGCAGCGCTGCCAGGTCCGCGGCTCGTCCAATGACCACGACGTCGAGCAGCACGTCAAGGTCTCGATCGACACGATCAACGAGTGCCGCGAGCGGGCCGCCAGGGGCGAGCACGTCGTCGTGCTGCTCGACTCGCTGACGCGCCTCGGCCGGGCGTTCAACCGGAGCAAGAAGCACGCCTCGAGCGGACGCACCATGTCGGGCGGCATCGACTCCAAGGCGCTCGAAGTCCCCAAGCAGCTCTTCGGCTCGGCCCGCAACACCGAAGAGGCCGGCAGCCTGACGATCATCGCGACATGCCTCGTCGACACGGGCAGCCAGGGCGATCAACTCATCTTCGAGGAGTTCAAAGGCACAGGCAACATGGAGCTCATCCTCGACCGCAAGATCGCGGAGAAGCGCCTCTTTCCGGCGATCAACCTCGCCGCCAGCGGCACACGTAAGGACGAACTTCTGCTCGGAGATCAGGAGCAGAAAACCGTGACGGCTCTGCGTCGGCGTTTGCTCAACATGAAGCCGGAGAACCAGGTCGAGCAGTTGCTCGCGGCCCTCAAACGGTTCCCGACGAATGAAGAGCTGGTGGCGATCACGGCAAGCAAAGGCTGACGACAGGCCCGCTCACGGGCATCCGAGTTTGCCTAGCGGGAACTCGCCAAAGCAAGCTGGTCTTTCTGACGTCGCGGCCCCGCTTGGCGTGTTGGCATCATGAGCCGAACCACTGGCAGTCTGTAGCAGATAGCCGTGAAAGCGAATGCCCCTGCCAGCACAAATGGATACGCCACGAGCACAGTGGTCTGCGAACCATGACCGACTTTGCCGAATAATTTGTGCAAGACCATGATCAGCAAACCGTGTGTGATGTAGACGCCGAATCCGAGTCTGCCAAGTCGGCTCAGCCAAGCCGGGATGCGTTCGCTCGGCATCGAGATGCCAGCCAATAAAAGTGCTATGCCGGCTAGCTGGCACGCTCGACGATCCGGGAAGCTTTCATACTTGAGCGACCAAAGTACAAGCGCAACTGCGGTCGCGAGGAACCCGAAGGACAACAACCCATGCCTTGCGACTGTAATCCAGCCGCGTTGCGTTGAGACCGTAATTGCAAACATGATGAGCGCAATGGGCAACTCATAGGGCCATCGATCGAGATTACCCGTCGAGGCCGGGAACGCTCTCAGCACGATGCCCGTTGCAAAGCAAGCACCGAGGGCAAGCACGGCGCTGAGTGCTGCTGATCGTGTCGCGATCTTTGCGGAAACGACGGCACACACACCAACCAGAAAGATAAACGGCAGGAACCAGAGATGCCCGCCGAACCCGTCCACCGCGTCAGAGAGTGAGAAATGCGGATGGATGCCCCCGATGATCCAGCCGCTTATCACATATTTAAGCAAGAAATACACCGCAGACCACATGATGTACGGCAGCAGGATCCGCCAAGCCCGATCACCGATCATCCTTGGGATTGCGCGCCCCGAGAAACATTGGTTCACTGTAAAGAAGACGGCGGCCGCGATAAAGAAGGGTACAGCGAACCGGGAGGCCTGCTTCAGCCAGATTGCTTCCGAACCGGTGAGCCAGTGCGTGAACACAACGCCCGCAGCCGCGACCACCCGCGCGGCATCGATGCCCGCGTACCGCGATGTCCGTTGTGCCGGGTTGGTTTCTTCCATGCGCCGGGAGCGTATCCGAGTTTGGGCAGAAAACAACGACACCGCCTCCGGGAAGCCGAAAGCGGTGTCGCTTGTTTGCACTGATTGGAAGTGAGTCAGTCCGTGATCTGGATCGGCTCAACACCCGCCCGCTTGGCGGCGGCGTTGATGGCGTCCTGTGCCTTGGACACCTCACCGCCCGGGAAGAGCTTGGCGATCGCCTTGGCCTTGGCCTGGTCGCCCTGAGCCAGCGCCATCGCGATTGTGTCGGCGAGGTTGCGGCGGACGAGCTCCAACTGGCCCGACTCGAACGCAGCGGCGAGCGAGCCGTCGAGATCCTTCATCGCCTTGCCGGCGGCCTTGCTCGCCGAGGAGAGCAGCATGCGGGCGTGCATCACCGGATCGCCGGCAAGTTCCGCCGCCTCGGTGTACTTGCCGACCTCGGTCAGCACCTGCACCGCGACGTACTTGTTCCTCTCGATCACCCCGACCGTCTGGGGCGAGGCGAGCTGTGCTTCGATCCACGCGGCGGCTTGGTCTTGCAGGCCGGCGATCGGTGCGAGCTGGAGATACTCGCGGACATCGGACATGCTCGCCGCGTCGGTGCTCACCCGGCCCACGAGTTCGTTCACTCGCTCAGCGAGATTGGACTTGAGGGCCGCGTCGGTGTTGGCGAGCTCGGCGAGCCTCGGCAGGAGCACGCTGCCCGTCACGCCGAAGCCCGTCGTGTCCTTGCGGGCTTCTGCGTTGTACATGTCGATCGTTTCTTTGGCACTCAGACCGACGCCGGCCTCGGCCGGAGCGATGAGCTTGCCGCCCTCCCCGTCCGCAGCGGGCGCGGGCTTGACGGGCGTGCCCGCGGCCTCGCGCGCCGGGTCGAGGTGCGAAGCGCGGTAGCCGTCGAGCCACTCCAAAAACTTCTCTGCGGGCATGTAGCCCGTGGTGCGCCCGATCTCCTTGTCGCCGAGAATCACGACCGTCGTCGGGATGCTGCGCACGCGGTACTGCGACGCGTACGCGGGCTGCTCGTCGACATCGACCGGTGTGATGATCGCGTTGGCATCGGCCCAGCTCTCGACCTTCTCATCGACCCACGTCTCGGCCTTCATCTTCTTGCAGGGCGGGCACCACGTCGCGGTGAAGTAGGCCACCTGCAGCTTTTGCCCCGCGATCGCGGCCTGCTGGTCCGCTTTGAATCCCGATTTGGAGAAAACCTCGGGCTCGGCGAGCGCGGGAGCCGCAGCGAGTCCGAGAAGCGTGAGAACAAGAATCAGAATCCGTTTCATATCCGTCACTCCGAGAGGGTGCTGGCGCAGTGTCACCAGTGTACCCAACGACCTCTCGGGCCCGGCTATTCCCGGCGAAGGATCTCGTGAAGTTCGTCAGAAAGTGCGTCCTGGTCCTCCAGGGCACGCTGGAGATGTTCCGCAAGATACGGAGCCGAGCCGTCCGCGGGCAGGAAATCCCGGTGCCATGATCGTGCATGCCCCGCCACAAGGGCTCCGGCGACGAGCGCCCGACCGACCTCGGGACCGAGGCGATCGATCGCCTGCTCCGCCACCGAGCGGGCATCCGCCTCCAAACCTTCCTCGAGCATCCGCGCGTGCAGCAGCACCGCCTGGTCCGTCGCCAGCCGGCGCAGCTCGGGTTTGGCCAGTGCGCTCTTCTCGGCTTCGTAATTGATGAGCAACCTTCTGAGCCGGTCGCGTTCCGTGTCGGGATCGCCGAGCCGCTCCATGACCTCGCACTCGGTCTCGGCGATCATGAGCAGCACCCGTCTCTCGTCGCGCGGCATGAGCGAGCCGAAGTAGTTGCTGTTGATCCGATAGTCCAGCTCGCTCAGCTGCGCGAGCGGGTCGCCCGTCACCGCGGCGAGCCGCAGCCAGTCGGCGAACTCATCGAGTGTCTCGGTGCCGATGCGTTTCGTCGCGGCGTCCTTCATGTCGTTGAATCGTGTCTCGTAGTTGTCCCAGCAGTTGACGAGTTCCTGCACATCGACGGTGATGAGCCTGCGGATCGCGGGGCCGAAGTCGGGATCGCGCTCGGCACCCCGCTCCCAGAGCCAGGTGTACGTCGCGGCCGAGCCGTAGCGATCGCCGAGTTCGGCCTGCGTGCGGGCGAGGTTGATGACGGCAAAGACATCGCCCGGCCGTTCGGCGATCTCGTCGCTGAACCGATCGGCGCTGGCGTCCTCGATCTCGGAGAAGTACGTCTTCGCCTCGGCTTCCAGCGGCGGGTTGCGGAGTTCGTGGAGGCCGAACCAGACGGGATTCAGGGCTTTGATTCTGTCGAGCTGGAAATCGAGCTCGAAGAGCGCCCAGTTCATCGAGACGCCCACATTCCTTGCAAAGTTCGCCTCGCCCCGCTTGAAGATGCCGCCCCCAAACTGATTTCCTATGTTGAGCCGGCAGGCGCTCACCGCACTGACAAGATCACCATTGAGAAACACGCCGAACACCGGGAGCGTTGCTTTCACGCGGGCGAGCTCCGTGTCACCGATCTTGGTCGCGCGAGAGCACCTCGCTGCTCCGGCTTCAGCGATCTTGGCCGCCAGCTCTTTGTGCTCGGGGCCGAGCGGGATCATGATCGCGTGCTGACGGAGCCAGAAGCGCAGCAGGCGGTCCCTTCTCGCAGACTCGATGCACTCAAGCGAACGAGCGTCCGCCTCTTGTCCGAATGACTCGCGGTCGACGTACAGCACGAGCAGCTTCGACTGCGCGATCGATTCATCGAGCGCCTCCTGGAGCGACATGTCATCGAAGAGATCGCCGAAGGCGTCGTCGGTGATCTGCGCACGACAGTTCACTGCGCAGAGAGCAACCATGAGCACAATTGGGAATCTCATGCCATATCAGACGCGAGTGCGGGCATGCGGTTCCGCGACGAGCTTAGAAATCACAGCCGCGGTTGAAGTTCGACACCCAGGCCGAGAAGTCGGCGGGCGAGACGATGCCGTCGCCGTTCTGGTCGGCGATGAAGGCGAGATTCAGGTTGTACGCTTGGACCCACGCGCTGAAGTCAGCCGCCGAGACGATGCCGTCGAAATTGGTATCGGCCAGGCAGGGCTCGGCGTCGGGGTCGTAGAAATTGATGGTGATCGTGCCTGTGTCGCTCACGCCGTTGGACGTGACACGGTAGGTGATCTGATCGGTGCCCGAGGCGCCGGTGTTGGCCTGGACGATGCGGAACCGGCCCGAGCCGCTGAGCACGGTGCCCTTGGTCGGGCCTGAGAGGACGGCAAAGCTCGGCTCGCTGAGCCCCGTGTTGTGCATCGCGGGCAGCTCGAGGATGTAGGTCTGGCCCGGCTTGACGGTCTTGTTGAAATCGAAGGCCGTGGGCCCGCCCGCGCCGCTCGGCGGGTTGGCGTCGGCGACGTTCACGACGAACGGCTGCGAACGCGCGGTCGAGCCGTCGGCGAAGTCGACCTCGACGCGCACACGCGCCGGGCCAGCACCCACGATCTCACCGCGGGTTTGCAGCGTGCCCGCGCCGGGGATGGCCGCGACCACGCGCTCGTTGTGCAGCAACCGTGTCTCGGTGACCGTCCCGCCCGTGGCGCCCACGACGGTCTGGATGATGCCCGAGCGATCGATATTCGCAGCCGGAGCGCTGGCGCTCACCGCTTTGCCGTGGTTGTTCGAGACGAACGAGCCGATCCACTCGCCCTGCGAGGCGACGAGCGTGTTGTCATACGCGACGACGCGCAGCTCGTGCCAGCCGTCGTCGAGGTTGCCGGTGCGGACGATCAGAGCCGTGCCGTTCGGGTCGCTGGCGCGCAGGATGCCGTCGACGTAGACATCGAACTTCGCAATCCCGGCGGTCGGGTGCGTGGTCGTGGCGCTCGGCATGAGCGTGAAGTTGCCCGTGACGACGCCGGTCGGCACAGCGCCGGGATTGACGACGGGGATGTGCGCGAACGGCCGGCAGAGCGGGTCGCCGTACATCATGCCCTGGAAGGGCACGGCCTGGAGCGACCGCAGGCATGCCTCGCCGAGCGTGAGCCCGTCGTAGTACATCGTGTGCATGTACGCGGTGGGAAACTTGTTGGGATAGTTGCAGGGTTCTTCGACCGCGCCGAACGTGCCTACCGCCCCTTTGGTGATCCAGCGGCTCATCTTTGTCTGGCTTGCGTTGTCGAAAGTTGCTGCAAAGCTGGTCAGGTGATCCGCGAACGCGCCCGGTGCAAAGGTGAAGTTCGCACCCTCGATGTCGTCGTCTGCAAAGCCCGACATCGCGCCGGCAACGAGTTCGCCGCCGGAGGGGAGGTTCTGACCCGTCGTTCGCAGCGCCGAACCGCCCGCGGCCGTGATCCGATTGACGGCCGAGGTGTAGAGCGAATGTCTCGGCCCCGACCGCGCTGCGTCATTGGTCTGGAGGAACCGAAATGTGCCCGCCGGGAACGTGCCGTCTGCGCTGACGGCGGTATCGATAAGCGTCAGAATCTCTCCGAGTGAATTGCCCCGATTCCCAGTGTATCCGAGGGCACATGCGATGAAAGGTCTGCCGTTCAGTTGTCCCGGGCCCGGGTTGCCGCCTGAGTACGTGGTGCCGTTGTCGAATTCGCGTGCCTCGCCGTCGTTGCTGAAATAGCCGTTGGAGAGCAGCGAGCTGACACCCCCCTGAACAACACTCGCAAATCGTGTGGTTGTGTACGCTCCGGTCGTACTGAAAAGATTCACAGGAAAGCACCCGTCAGAAACAAACCCAGAGGCACTCATTCGGTAATGTGTCCCCGCGGGGAGCACGAGGTAATCGATGCTCTCCTGATTGCGGTGATTGGCGATCGTGCCGAGCACGGCCGGGACACGGGTGGCGATGAAGTCGCTGTAGCCCGCCGGGTCGGGGTCGAAGTAGGTCAGCCCGGTCGATGGGACACCCCGTGCGTTGGCGTAGTAGTTTGAGACGTACAGGCTCTCGGCGTCGTTCGGGTTGACGATGATGAGTGCCTCGTGAGCCTGGGCGCGCGCCAAACCGGTGCTCGCAAGAATGGCCGCCGCAGCCGCGGCCGATCGCTTCGTCGGCTTCATCATCTTCGGATCTCCGTCCTCTTCTTCGTACCCGCCAGCTTCTCTATCCTGACACAACACCCGCACCGCGCCAAGGCACTTGCCCAACCTTCAAACAAGCCGTTCCGCTTCCATCGATTCAGTCAGCCCATCCTTGCTTTTCGGACCCAAATACCCAGAGGTTGCGGCCTGTTCGGTTGCGGAACAGCAGCATCCGTGTCAACGTACAGGCATCAAGCCCGAAGTCGGGCACAGGGGGTCGGTGCGCTTCCGGGGCTTTCCCCCTTCGCGCCGGGGTCAGGAAAATCTTTGAGAGGAAGAGGAGCCCGCCGTGAAGAGGACCAGATCATCCATCGCATTCACGCTCGCAGTCATCGCGGGCTCGACGTTCGGACAAGTCGCCTCAGAGCCCAAGAGCTATGAGGGTCAGCAAGTCATCCGAGTGACACATCACTCCGGCGAAGAACTTGCTCGCGTGCTCGAACTGACCGAGAGCCTCTGGTCCGAGGGTGTCGGGCGGGGCCCGGTCGATGTGCAAATGAGCCGAGAGAACGTCGAACTACTCCGCAAGGAGGGCATCGAGCTCGAGGTGGTCGTCGACGATCTTCAGGCCGACGCGGAACGTGAGCGGGCCGAGATCGCGGCCAAGCGAGCCGTGGCGCACCTCGGCGGCGACGCGATCGACTACAGCAACTACTACCCCTTCGCCGACCATGTTGCCTTCATGAACCAGCTCGTGGGCGAGCGACCCGACCTCGCGTCGATCTCCACGATCGGCCAGTCGCTGCAAGGCAACCCGATCTGGACGGTCAACGCCACCGGCCCGGGCGACGCCTCGAACAGGCCGCAGGTCGCTATCAACGCAACCATCCACGCTCGCGAGTGGATCACATCCCCGGCTGCCGAGTACCTGCTTGAGAGCCTCGTGCGCGATTACGATTCGAACCCACGCATCCGCAACCTCATGGACACCGTCGACTGGTATGTCACGCCCGTGTTCAACGTCGACGGCTACCTCTATTCCTGGTCGACCGAACGCTACTGGCGCAAGAACCGACGCAACAACGGCAATGGCACGTTCGGCGTTGACCTCAACCGCAACTGGGACATCGACTGGGGCGGCAACGGAGCCTCGAGCAACACGAGCGACGAAACCTACCGCGGCACGAGCGCATTCTCCGAGCCCGAAACGCAGGTGATGCGCGACTTCCTGCTCACGCTCGACGATCTCCGCGCCCACGTCGACACGCACAGCTACTCGCAGCTCGTGCTGCACGCACCGGGCACGTTCGCGCAGGTGACGCCAAATCAGGCCGCGCTTCAGGCCGTCGCCGAGGACATGTCCGACGCGATCCTCGCAACCAACGGCGCGTTCTACACGCCCCAACGCGGCGTCGACTTGTACGAAGCCGCCGGAGCGTTTAGCGACTGGACCGGTCTCGTGCTCGGCGCATTCGGCTTCACGATCGAGGCAAGGCCGACCGGAGGTGGGCTCAACGGGTTCTCGCCCCCCGCTTCGGACATCCTGCCCGCGGCCGAGGAGATCAACGCCGCTTACCTCGTGATGGCCGAGCTCCGCACTCAGCCGCTCCGCTTCGTGCTGCCCGAGTCCGCGTACGCCACGTTCCAGCAGGACGAGTCGCGCTCGATCGTGTTCAGTGTGCTCGGTGCCCTCAACAACCCCGCCGCCAGCGGCGTCAAAGTCTTTGCTCGCCAGAGCGGGTCGGGTTCGTTCACCGAGATCACAGCGACCTCGATGGGCAACGGCATGTACGGCGCCACACTCAACGCGGGTGACTGCGACACAACTGTCGAATTCTACCTGCAGGCCATGACGACCACCGGCACGGTCGTCGACTTCCCAGCCAACGGCGCGACGGTGCCCATCGTCGCCGACGTCACCGCCGACATGCTCGTGTTCAGCGACAACGGCGAGACCGACCCCGGTTGGACTGTCTCGGGCAACGCGACCGACGGGCAGTGGCAGCGCGCTATCCCCGCCAACTTCGGCCGCTCCGATCCCACCACAGACTTCGATGGCTCGGGCCGGTGCTGGCTCACCGACAACGGCGAGTCCAACTCCGACGTCGACGGCGGCGTCACGATCCTCACCAGCCCGGTCTTCGATGTCTCCAGTGGCGGCACCGTGAACTACGCCTATTGGATGAACGATGAGACCAACACCATCGGCGCCGAGGACTACTTCCGCGTGGAGGTGTCGACCGACGGCGGCTCGAACTGGTCGATCGCACGCAACTACACCACTTCAGGGAGCTGGAGAACCGACTCGATCGATATCGGCTCGGAGTTCGGAAACACCAGCCAGCTCCGCATCCGGTTCGCTGCAGCCGAGAACGACCCGGGCGACGTCCTCGAATGTGCTGTCGACGCGATCTCCATCGTTGTGCCCGGTGAATGCGGGACGACATGTGTCGCAGACACCAACGGCGACGGCATCCTGAGCCCGGCCGACTTCAGCGCCTGGGTGGCGGCGTTCAACGCGATGTCGCCTGCGTGCGATCAGAACGCCGACGGCGTCTGCTCACCCGCCGACTTCAGCGCCTGGGTGGCCAACTACAACGCCGGCTGCAACTGACGACACCGGCATCGCATACAATCCATCCTCTTTCAACCCCTGCTTCGGCGGGGGTTATTTATTTGTGAATAGCTATTCGCAACTATTTCGACTGAAGCCGCGATTCTGTGGTTGTTATTATGTATAAAGCACCCCTGTTTGGGTGTTTACATTATACAAAAATCACCTGATCTGAGGGTGAATTCCTAGGTGTTTTCTTGTCAGGGGATCACCTGGTTCTTTAGATGATCACCCCGGATTTCCGCGACCATCCGTTCCGGAAAATTGTGTGTCGGGGACGTCAACTCGTTCACGGATGTACTCGTGCAGTCTGTTCAGATCGCCCTCCGGACATTCTTCCGCGGGGTGAGTGAGTAGAGGAATGGCGCGATATCAGCGCCCCCAGTGGAGATAGATACATGAAATTCGAGAAGAAAGCATGTTTGGCTGTGCTCGCATACGCGGGCCTGGCAGCGAGCGTTATGGCTCAGCCGGTTGTCGTCGAGGACGAGCCCGGTCTGGCCGAGCACCGGGCCGATCAAGCCCGCCGCACCCCGCCCCCCGAGGCGAACTTTGCCCAACCCAGGCCGATGCCGGATGACTCGCGCGTGCCCCATGTCACAGCCGATCCCTCAACCGTCCGCCCGGTGATGTACGACGTCGCCACCGGCATGGTGACGGTCGGCGAAGTGCCCCAGAACTTCATCGAGCTCCCGGGCCAGGCCGTCGAGCCGGCGATGGGCCTCCTCGAACAAGACTTCGGCGAGAACATCTACGGTGAGAACATGGGCTCGTTGAGCCTCGTCGGCAACCCGGAATCCTCCCCGTGGAACATCAACTGCAAGCTGCTGATGCACTTCCCGGACGGCTGGTACGTCTGCTCCGGCACGCTCATCGACCGTCGCACCGTGCTCACTGCCGGTCACTGCATCAACGAAGGCTCGGGCGGCGCCTGGGCCGATCAGATCTACGTCTTCCCCGGCTACGAGAACGACGACGGCAGCAACGGCGGCACGCCCTACACCGATGAGCAGGACTGGCCATTCGGCTCGGGCTATGTCACCAACCTCGTCAGCTGGACCGGCTGGACCAGCAGCGGCGACTTCAACTACGACCAGGGTTATGTCCGAATCGATCGCCCGATCGGCATGATCACCGGCAACTTCGGCTACGGCTACAGCTCGAACTGCGACACGTTCACAACGGACTACTCCTGGAACAACGCCAGCTACCCCGCCGAGAGCGCCTACGGCTGGAACGGCAACTTCATGTACTACCGCTTCGGTACATTCGACTCGTGCCCGTCGTCCAACCGCGCACAGTACAACAGTGCCGGCTACGGCGGCATGTCGGGCTCGAGCAACTACCGCATCGACGGGTCGTCACGCTATGCGTATGGCGTCGCTTCGACTTCGGACCGCTCGACCTACACCCGCCACTGCAACTTCTGGCAGGGCTCGTTCGAGTACGTCCGTGATACATTCATCGAAGCCGCCAAGCCCACCACGTACGACCTCTGGGCCATCTGGACCCGCGAGACCAGCGGCGTCACCAGCGTCAACGCCGGTGACACGATCACCGTCAACGCGATCGTCGGCAACTGGTCGCAGGCTGCCTACAACGGCAACGTGCCCTACAGCTACCGCCTCTCCACCAACGACCTCATCAGCACAAGTGACACCTCACTCGCTTCGGGCACGTTCTCGGCGAACTTCGGCACCAACGGCTCCGTCTTTGCGACGACCCGCACACTCACCATCCCGAAGAACACGCCCACCAGCACACGCTGGGTCGGTCTGCTCATCGACAACAGCGACGCCAACACCGGCAACAACGATTCCTCGGGCCAGGATGCCTGGGAAATCTCGGTGAACGACGTCGCCGACCCGACCATCACGGCCTTCCAGAACTCGGCGGGCACGTTCTTCCTCGGCTCGAACATCAACGTTCAGGCCGTCTTCCAGAACCTCGGTGCCGAAGCGTCCAACAGCATCACCATGAGCGTCCGCGCTTCGAGCAACAATGTTCTGTCGACCGGCGACCCCGAGATCGGCAGCTTCACCTACTCGGGCCTGGCCGGCAACGCTTCGTTCACCACGCCTGTGCAATCGGTCAACCTGCCCGCCAGCCTCGGCGAGGGCCCCCGCTACATCGGCATCATCATCAGCTGCTCCGATGACGTCGACAACAGCGTGGCATCGAACTACTGGCTCAACAGCACCCCGATCCAGCTCCAGGGCCGCCCCGACGCCGCCGCCAGCAACTTTGACGCCGGCAACGGAAGCTACTACCACGGCCAGTCGGTCTCGGTCAGCAACTTCGACGTCGCCAACGTCGGCACCGCTGCCACAGGCACCATCCCCGTTGAGATCCGCATCTCCACCAACAACACCATCAACACGGCCGACACGCTCGCCAACAGCGGCACTATCGGCAGCATCGCTCCCGGCGGTACGTCCAACGGCTGGTCGTGGTCCTTCAGCGTTCCCGGCAGCCTCGCTCCGGGCAACTACTTCGCCGGCCTCCGCATCCCGACCCTCACCAACGAGGTCGTCACTAGCAACAACACCGCTGTCGACGCCGGCCAGTTCACCATCGTTGACTGCCTCGCCGACGTCAACAACGACGGCCTGATCTCGCCCGCCGACTTCAGCTCCTGGGTTGCTGCGTTCAACTCCAGCAGCTTCGGTTGCGATCAGAACGGCGACGGCAACTGCACCCCGGCCGACTTCAGCGCCTGGGTCAGCAACTACAACGCCGGCTGCCCCGGCCTCTGATTCTCTGACACACTTGGCAGCTTCGGTCTGCTGAGTCTGACAGCCACGCACGCGGGCCGGGAGCCTCAAACTCCCGGCCCGCTTTGCATCCGGGCTTCGCCGCAGGCAGCGACCTACGCTGCCTGTGGAAGGAGCCAACAACATGGCCGACTACGCGAAGATGCTCGAAGCCGCACGCGACGCCGTCACAATCGCCTCGGGGGTGTGCCGACAAGTCCAGTCCGCGCTCGACAGCGTGCGCCAGATCACCAAGGACGACAAAAGCCCGGTGACAGTCGCCGACTTCGCGAGCCAGGCTGTGGTGGCACGGGTGCTGACCGATCGCCTGGGCGAGATCGTGCTCGTGGGCGAGGAAGACTCCAAGTTCCTGCGTGAAGACGGACACGACGCGCATCTGGAAGCTGTCGTCGCCGCGGCGCAGGAAGTCTTCGATGATCTGAACGCCGACGACGTGCTGAAGCTCATCGACATCGGCGCGGGCGACACCCACCACGGCGGCTTCTGGACGCTCGACCCGATCGACGGCACCAAGGGCTTCCTCCGCGGACAGCAATACGCCATCGCGCTCGCATACGTCGAGCGCGGCGAGCCCGTTGTCGGCGCGATGGGTTGCCCGAACCTTCCCGCTGATTTCTCGGCCGACCTCGACACGCCCGACCCCCGGGGCTGCGTGTACGAGGCAATCAAGGGCGACGGCGCGTTCGAGATCGTCGGCAAGACTTCGCCAACACGCATCCGATGCAACGACGTCGACGAGGGTGCCCCTATCAGCGTCTGCGGCTCGGTCGAGAAGGCCCACAGCAACGCCGACGACACCGCACGGATCCTCGAATACGTCGAGAAGGAGTACGGGCATCCGACGGGTGAGCCGGTGAAGATCGACAGCCAGTGCAAGTACGCCGTCACCGCTCGCGGACAGGCCCACGCGTACCTGCGCATGCCGACGCGCCCGGGGTATGTCGAGCGCATCTGGGACCACGCCGCCGGGGCGCTCGTGGCGACCGAGGCGGGCTGCTTTGTCACCGACATCATGGGCCATGCGCTCGATTTCTCGCACGGCCGCGGCCTCGAGAAGAACAAAGGCATCGTCTGCGCCCCGCCACGGGTGCACGGACATGTCATCGGCGCGATTGAGGCACTCGGCATCAAACCGGCGTAATTGATCGCATTCTTCTCGAAGGCAGCATGACGCCCGATATGCTGTGGCGATGAAGCTCGTATCCATCGCTCTTTCGCTCATTATTTCGCCCGTGCTCGCTCAAGACGGCCAATGGGTTCCTCTACCCCCGCTGCCAGAGTCGATCAGCAACAACGCGGTGACAAGCTTCGATCATGGCGACGGCACGTGGACACTGTACTCGTTCATGGGCATCCGCCCGCCCGCGACCGGGCTTGCCAACGCGACGCTTCACTCATACAAACTCGACTGGCCCGGCGGTCAGTGGGAACCCATCGCCGATGCACCGCAAGACTCGCGCGGCCGGGCCAAAGTCGCGGCGTCCGCAGTCACTGTTGCAGGCAGTGTCTATTTGATCGGCGGCTATTCACCCTCGCGCACCGAGATCACCGAGAAGCGGCTCTTCCGATACGAACCCGACACCGACACATATACACAGCTCGCAGATGTCCCGTTCGAGGTCGACGACACCGTGCCCGCGGTGTACTCGGATCGCTACATCTACCTGATCTCAGGCTGGCACGGACCGATCAACGACAATACCACACGCGTGCAGGTATATGACACACACCACGACACATGGCAGCAGGCCACACCGATACCCGGACCCAGTGACGGACTCTTCGGGCACACGGGCGGGATCTCGGGAAACACACTTCTGTACATCGACGGCTCCGTCAGCGACGGCGGGTTCACGATCTCCAACAGTGTCTATCGGGGCACGATCGATCCGGACGATCCGTCGCTCATCGCATGGGAGGAGCTGCCCGCGCACCCGGGCTCGCCGACGTATCGTGCGGCCGGCTCCCTCGGCGCGACACCAAACGGATCGATCCTTATCGTCGGGGGCACCGACAACCCGTACAACATCTCCGGGAATGGATACGACGGCCAGCCCGCGATGCCGCTGAATCAAGTCCTCGCCTATCACGCACCGCGGGATCGCTGGGTGACACTCTACATCTCCCCACCGCGCACGCCCACAATGGACCACCGCAACTTGGTGCCGCTCGCCGACGGCTGGGCGCTCGTCGGCGGCATGACCGGACCGAACGAAGCCACCGGTGCTTGCTGGCAACTCATACTCGAACCGTGCCGCGCCGATCTCAACAGCGACGGCGTCACCGACGCGAGCGATCTCGACCTTTGGATCAATGCGTACAACGCGCAGAGCCCGCAGGCAGACCAGAACAACGACGGGCAGGTCACTCCGGCCGATTTTTCAGCGTTCGTCGCCGGCGCCCGGCGGGGTTGTATCTGATCAGTCTTGCTTTGCGTCCTCGAGGTCGACTCGCTCATCAGCGTGCCGTGCCGCGTTCTTAGCCATACGGAGCTGCAAGAGCTCAACGATCAGCGCAAAGCCCATCGCGGCGTAGATGTAGCCCTTGAAGCCGTGGTGCTCACCCACCGCGTGGCCGTCGACGATCACGGGGTCGGGCTGGGCGCCCTCGATCACGAGCGCGACACCGATCAGCACGAGGAACGCGAGTGCGAGCAGCTTCATCGCCGGGTGCCGCTGCACGAACTCGCTGATCGGGTTGGCGAAGACCATCATCACACCGATCGACAGCACCACAGCCGCGATCATGACCCAGAGCTGGTTGGCCATGCCGACGGCGGTGATGACCGAGTCGAGCGAGAAGATCATGTCGAGCACCATGATCTGCACGATCACGCCCGCGAACGAGGCGGCCTGCTTCTTGCCGAGCTTGCGCCCGTGGTTCTCGACGTTGTGATGGATCTCGTACGTCGCCTTGGCGACGAGGAACGCGCCGCCCCCGAGCAAAATCAGATCCTTGACGGAGATGCCGCGATCAGCAACGTCGAACAACGGCTCGACAAGGCTCATCACCCATTTGATCCCGATCAGCAGGATGATGCGCATGACAAGCGCAGCGGCGAGCCCGACAATCGTGGCCCGTGGTCGCTGCTTCTCCGGGAGCTTCCCGGTCAGGATGCTGATGAAGACGATGTTGTCGATGCCGAGGATGATCTCGAGCATCGTGAGCATCATGAGGGCGACAAGCGCTTCGGTCGTGAGCCATTCCATGGCTCACAGCGTAGCGACTCGATCACGAAGACGATCAGAACTCGAAGAACAGCGGCGTCAGCCCGACCGTCACGATCATCCCGAGGATGTTCAGGGGCACGCCGACGCGGAGATAGTCGCCGAACTTGTACCCGCCCGGTGCCAGAACCATCAGGTTCGTCTGATACCCCAGCGGTGTCGAGAAGCTCGCGCTGGCGGCCATCATGATGGCGATGGCAAAGGGTTGGAAATCCACTCCGAGCTTCTCGGCTGCCGACTCGGCGATGAAGAACATCAAGATCGCCGCGGCGTTGTTCGTGATCATCTCTGTCAGGAGCATCGTCATCAGGTACACCGCGCCCAGGATGAGCCAGGGGTTCGTGCCCGCAAAGCCGACGACCGTGTCGGCGATCCGCTCGGCCGCACCCGAGGCTTCGAGTGCCTTGCCGAGCGCGAGCGAACCGGCGATCGTGACGAGCACCGCCCAGTCCACGCTCTTGCGCGCCTGCCAGCCGTAGCAGCACCGCAGCACGAGCATCAGCCCCGCCGCAAAGACCGCCGCGTGCAGCATGCCGATCTTGACGTTCCCGCCGCCGGCGACCATCGGGATCGGCAACGTCGGCTGGATCGTCGCGAGCGCCACCATCAGCCCCACGATCCCAATCGCAAGCATCGCCTTCTCGTGCCGCACGGGCGCCGAGTCGGCGACCTCACTCACGAGGTAGTAGTCCCGCGAGTCGCGCATCTGCGCGATGAAAGATCGCGGCGCCTCGAGCAGGAGCGTGTCGCCCTGGCGGATCACGATCTCGCCGATCTTGCGACGGATCTGCTCGCCGTTGCGGGCCACGGCGATGATGACCGCGTTGTACTTCGTCCGGAACCGCCCCTCGCGCACGCTCTGACCCAGCAGCGGGTGGCTGTTGCTGACGACCGCCTCGACAAGCACGCGGTTGGGCCTGGGTTCGTTCAGCTTGACGACCTGGTTCGTCGCGGGCTCGAGGCCGCGGATCTTCTGAAGGTCCACCACCGAATCGACCTGTCCAACGAACACGAGCCGGTCGCTCCCCTGAAGCCTCTCGTTCGGACCGACGGCCGCGAGGATCGAGCCCTCGCGCTCGATCTCCGCGAGGAAGAGGCCGGGCAGGTGACGCAAGCCCGCCTGCTCGATCGTCTTGCCCTCGAGCGGTCCGCCCGTCGCGACGAGCATCTCGACCGTGTACGCCCGCGCGTCGTCGCCCGGGCTGAGTATCCCGCCACGCGAGGGCAGCAGCGCCGATCCGATCGTCGTGAGATACACCGCGCCCACAAGCGCGAACGGCACGCCCACGAGCGCGATCGCGAAGATGCCCATCGGCTCGCGGCCCGAGGCGACCCACTCGCCGTTGACGACGAGGTTCGTGCTCGTGCCGATGAGCGTGCACGTGCCGCCGAGGATCGCCGCGTAGCTCAGCGGGATCATGAACTTCGAGACGGGCCACTGACGGCGCTTGCAGAAGTCATCGATCGCCGGGATCATCATCGCGACGATCGGCGTGTTGTTGACGAAACCCGACAGTGCCGTCACCGGTGCGACGAGTCGAAGCAGTGCGCCACGCTGAGTCTTGGGCCGACCCAGCATGATCGAGCCGATCCATCGCACCGCGCCCGTCTCGGTCAGGCCGCAGACCACGACGTAGAGCACGGCGATCGTGACAACGCCCTGGTTAGACATCCCGGCCAACGCCTCATCGGGCCTGAGCACACCAAGAAACACCAGCAGCGAGACAGCCGCGACGATCACGACGTCCGGGCCGTAGCGGCCGCGCACGAGGACCAGCACCATCGCCAGGATCACACCGAGCGTTGTCCAAGCCTGCCAGGTCATGCGGAGCGTCCCTTTCGCACCATCATCGGCGCGGTGAGCCGGTCAACAAAAGGACGCAGCCTGCCCGGCGACTGATCGCGCACGCGCTCGGCAAGCTCGGCGAGTTCAGGCATGCGCAGCGCAATCGCCAGCAGCAGATACGTCAGGGCCGAGCACGCGACCACCATTATCACCTCGACGGCCTGCCACGCCTTCGTTCTGTGACCGATCACCTCGGAAAGAATCGTCCAGGGCGCGATCGCGATGAGCGACCAGATCATCGGCATGAAGACCGCCTGCGAGGTTTCCTTCCAGCCGCCCCCCACCGGCTGCACCGCGGTCAGGAACTGCAACGGCCCAGCGCCCGCGCAGAACACCGCGAAGCCGATCGACGCGCCGAGCACGCCGCCCTGCCAGGCCCCGAGCCCCACGCACAAGCAGAAGAACACCGAACTGACCACCGAGAAGACCTGCTGCTCACGGAACCGCCCGATCGCGAACTTCAGGCTCACCGCCGACTCGGTCAGCACGCGCAACGCGATGCCGACAGACATCGCCGTCAATACGAGAGGCAGCTCGGCCCACTTCTCCTCGTCCATCACCAGCGACGTCCCGGGCCACATCACCGCGGCGATCCCGATCGTCATCGGCACGCCCATAAACGCCAGCAACCGCGACGAACGCATGAACGCCGAGAGCAGGCGCTTCGGATCCGCCTGCATCGTGACGAGCATCGGCTGGATCACGCCAGCGACCTGCTGAGTAAACAGCGTCACCATCTGCCGCGACATGTTCCTTGCAAATGTGTAGAGACCGACCTCCGCCTGTGTCGCAAAGAGCCCGACGATCAGCACGTCCGCCTGCCCGCGCATCCAGACCGCGGTCGACTCGACCCACACACGGCGCGCGTCACCCGTGAAGTACTTCCACCGGCTCACCCGCAGCGGGCCGCTCAGCCACACACGGGCCGCGCGCATCATGAGCACCGTCCGCACAAGCATCGCCAGCGTGTACGGGATCGCGAACGCCATGATCCGCATGCCCATCCACGCCAGCACTAGCGTCAGCACGAGCTGGCCGATCCCGGGCAGCGCATAGATCAGCGCCGCCTCCTTGAACCGGTGATCGATCGCCAGCTTCGCCCTCGGCACCGAGAACAACGACTGCATCAGCGGCGTCGGCGCAACGACAAGCAACCCGAGCAATGTCTCGGTCGCGTACTCCGGCTTCACCATCAGCGAGACGGGCCAGGCCACGGCGGCCGTCAAGAGCGAGAGCGCCAGACCCCACACCAGCGCGAACCACAGCGCCGGCCCGCTCCAGAGCCGATACGACGAACTCCGATGGATCAGCACCTCGCGCACACCGGTCGACGCGAAGCCGGTGAACAGCATCACGACCGATGTGATGATGCCCCAAGCGCCCCACGTCTCGAGCGAGAGCAGAGCCGCCAGCAGAAATTGGATGCCGAACGCGGAAATCCGCTCGGCGAGCGAGACGGCCGATGTCCACGCAACCCCGCGCGCAGCCGTCCTGGTCAGCGATGCACCGCCGGTTCCGCTCGCACCCTGATCGCCTGGGTTCATCGCATCCGTCCCGTCCGTGGAACCGTTGCCCGCTTGCAAGTCCGACATCTCAGGATCCCGCGTGAACCCCGCCCGCTTCCAACGCTCAGCCTGCGTGCCTCGCCATGAAATGACGGGGCAGCCCATCGCCGGATACCGGTTCGCCCTCGATCGTGAAGAATGAATAGCCGTGCGATGTCAACGCCTCCCGCACGACTCGCTCGCTCTCGGGGCCGTGAAGCTCCACGAGCCAGGTCGGCTTGTGCTCGCGAAGCAGCCGTGCCGCCCCACCCATCGCCATCACCTCGGCACCCTCGATATCCATCTTGATCAGATCCGGGGCCCGGCCTCTATCGAGCATCGCATCCATGGTCACAACCGGAACTTCGAAGACCTCATCGCCACCGGTCTCACCCGCGTCGAAACCCCGGCTATCCAACCCCGCCAGGTGCCCCTTTGGCGAACCCGGTGCCGATCGTCTGAACGGAAGCACGCCCGGTTCGCCGCCCACGGCAGCGCGCTCAAGCCGCCAGGCGTCACCAAACCCGTTGATGTCGATCTGCGCTTGAACCGAATCACCGTTGTCCGGATCGGGATCGAACGAGACCACCTCGCCGCGCTCACCGACCAGCCGACGTGCGATCAGCGAAAAGAAGCCTGCATTAGCGCCGACATCCCAGAAAACGCCACTCTCGCTAAGTTCGCGTTTCAATGCAAGCTGCATCTCATACTCGTACTGTCCGGTCCAGTACCCGTTCACATAGCGATGGTGACGCTTCCATTTCAAACCCTCGGCGAGCCCGGACTTGATCTCTACGACAGAGCCCTCTTCATACTGACTCGCACGTCTACGCAGCCACGGGCCGAGCATCGGCATCGAACCTGCTGCCCGGATGAGCTTGGCCTTATTCATGCCATCAAATCCTTCAACCGGCGTTTACTGATCGTGCCCCGTAAAGCTCGGCAGCTCATGCCCCGCGTCGCGCAGCGTCTTCTCGCGGGCCGCCAGCTCAAGGTCGTGATCGACCATCATCTGCGCCAGCTCCTCGACCGTCGTCCTGGGCACCCAGCCGAGCTGCGCCTTGGCCTTGGCGGGATCGCCCAGGAGCAGGTCGACCTCCGCGGGACGCAAGTACCTCGCGTCGAACTCGACGTGGTCCTCGAACCGCAGCCCCGCCGCCTTGAACGCCAGATCCGCGAACTCACGCACGCTGATCGTCCGCCCCGTCGCGACGACGTAGTCGTCGGGCGTCTCCTGCTGGAGCATCCGCCACATCATCTCGACGTAATCGCCCGCGAATCCCCAGTCGCGCTTGCTGTCGAGGTTGCCCAGGAAGACCTTCTTCTGCAGGCCCATCTTGATGCGTCCGACCGCGCGGGTGATCTTGCGGGTCACGAACGTCTCGCCCCGGCGAGGGCTCTCGTGGTTGAACAGGATGCCACACGAAGCGTGCAGCCCGTAGCTCTCGCGGTAATTCACCGTGGCCCAGTGCGCCATCAGCTTGGCGCACGCGTAGGGCGAACGCGGGTAGAAGGGCGTTGTCTCGGTCTGGGGCGTCTCGACGACCTTGCCGTACATCTCCGAGCTCGAGGCCTGGTAGTACCGCACCTCGTGCCCGGTCTTGTCGCGGTAGTCGCGGATCGCCTCAAGCAGCTTGAGCGCGCCCATCGCGACGGTCTCGGCCGTGTAGATCGGCATGTCGAACGACACACGCACGTGGCTCTGTGCGCCGAGGTTGTACACCTCGTCGGGCTTCACCTGATCCATCAGCTTTGAGAGCACGTTGGCGTCGCAGAGGTCGCCGTAGTGCAGGAAGAGGCGGGTGCCCGCCAGATGCGGATCCTGGTAGATGTGGTCGATGCGCTCGGTGTTGAACGAGGACGACCGCCGGTTGATGCCGTGCACCTCGTAGCCCTTGCGGAGCAGGAGCTCGGCGAGGTAGCTGCCGTCCTGTCCCGTGATGCCGGTGATCAGGGCCTTCTTGCCGTTGGCTTCGGTCATCTGCTCTGCTCCGCGTTTCGAGCCGCGCTCTTGGGGCGCGGGATGTCTGCGTGTTGAACCCGGATTACGCCGCCCGGGCCGGGATGTTCTCGCCCGGCCCCGCGCATCGCGTCCGGATCAGTTGAGGATAGAGGGCCAGCACGCTCCCAACCGCCTTCTCCATCGGCCAGAACGCCCTCCAGAGCCAGTTCGACACGTCAAATGTCCGATAATAATGCGATTCTCGAAACCCCATCTCTTCAGATGGGTTGGCGCGACACCATTCCCCCCGAGGATGCACGTGTCACCCGCCTCGGGCTTGCGTGATTGCCCCGCGGGAGCACCCAAACCGAGAGGAGAACACCATGCACACCCAGTCCGCCACTCTTGCCCTGATCGCCGCCACCCTCGCAGGCACCGCCGCCGCCGACACCACCCAGCTCGGACCGAGCCGCTACCTCGTCGACGCGGGCGTCACGTTCAACATCGGGAACAACGGCATCAGCGATTTCCTCTTCACCTGGACCGACGCCTCGGGCACCGTCACCGACGAAGCCGACCCCACGCTCGTGCTCGTCGCGGGCCAGACCTACACATTCGTCCGCACCACGGGCTTCCATATCTACGTCATCTGCAACGACACGCTCCCCGTCTCGGGCGGCGACGGCACGTACAGCCGGACCACGACCGATGGCGCCGTCGTCGACGCGGCCACGCTCCAGCCCATCGCCGACTTCACCGCCGACCCCGCACCGACAACCGACTCGATCGTCTGGACACCCGGCGCGGGCGACGTCGGCACGTACTACTACACCTGCCGAATCCTCGGGCACCTCGGCATGACCGGCAGCATCGAGGTCGTCGAAGCCGACACGCCCTGCCTGCCCGACGTCAACCACGACGGCATGGTGACCCCCGCCGACTTCAGCGCCTGGGTCGCCGCCTTCAACGCTCAGGCTCCCGAGTGCGACCAGAACGGCGACGGCGCCTGCTCGCCAGCCGACTTCTCTGCATGGGTCGCCAACTTCAACGCGGGCTGCTGAGCACGATCTCAGACCGCACCAACTTCATCTCATACTTGACCTGACTCGCGCAAGCCCCTTTCTCCGAAGGGGCTTGCGACATTTTACGCCCATTCCGTGAACCATTCCGACTCGCTCGCGTCCAACGAAACAGTCACGGGCGCACTCGCGCCGATCTGCCAGCATCCACCAATGACGAGCCGGGCCCGCCCGGCGACGGGAGGTTTCCCATGCTCCGAGTCGGCGCGACCGTTGCACTCACACTCATCTCCGCTGCAGCGTCCGGTGAACCTCTCTTTGTCCCGGGTCAGTACCCGACAATCCAGGCCGCGATCGATGCCGCACAGCCGGGCGATGAGATCCTTATCGCCCCGGGTGTGTACCGCGAGTTGCTCGACCCCGAGAACAAGTCGCTCACGCTCATCGGCGCGGGGCCGGAGCAGACGATCCTGTCGGGGGATCTGGATGGGGACACTGTGGCGGATGGGGTAATCCTTCATTACCAGAATGAGAACGCGGATGTGTTGCCGTTCATCACACTAACCGGTCTCGCCATGACCGATGCGATATCAGGGCTCACGTTCCGACGAGCGGCAAACGCCGGCATCACCGACTGCGCGTTCATCAACTGCGGCAAGGGCGTTCATCTCGAAGACGGCCAATTCTTCGATCCGTACATGTTCAACCTCACGATTACAGACACCTTGTTCACGGGATCTGGAAGTGGAATCGATATTCAAACGGCTCTCGACATCTCCCTCGTCCGCACAACCTTTGCAGGACTTACCGACATCGCCGCAAATCTAGCGTGCGAATCCATCAGCATTTCCGATTCGTTTGTATCTGGGTGTTCAGGCCTTGGCCTGGCCATAAGAGCAGAGTACGGCACAATTGCCCACACGACATTCGAGAATAACACAAGTAGCACTCGATCCTCGTCTGCCTGGGCGGGCAACGGCCTGTCTGTGATAAGCCTTGGCAATATTTCTGTCGTGCATTGCGATTTTCTGAACAACGGAGCCCTCAATGACTCGAGCTGTGCACTCTATATTGATTTTCACTTCAGCTTGGGCTCTGTCGCCGTGACTGACTGTGAGTTTCTAGGCAATCGCGGCTCGAAACATTCCGCTGCAAATGTGGGCGGCATCTCTCACTTTCGTGACTGCACATTCCGAAACAACGTCAGCGAAGGAACCGGACCGATCAACTTCGCTGTCAGCACCATTCCGAGCACTGTTGTCGGCTGCATGTTCGAACGCAACGGACAGGCCCGGCCAGACGGTACATATATCCCCGCCGGCGGCGGCGGCCTGTGTGTTGAGGGCGGAACGGTACTCATTCAGGACAGCATCTTTCGGAATAATCTCGCACGCTCCGCTGGATCTGTCATGGTCACGAGAGGCCGAATCGGAATCACCAGCTGCCGCTTCGAGGGGAATCACGCGACTGACGAAGCAGGTGCCGTCCGTATATCCCCAAACGCAGGTTCATACATCGCAAATTCCACGTTTGTTGGCAATACGACACAGCTTGGGTATGGAGGAGCCATCTGGACAAGAGGCGACCTGCCCGCGACGAACAATGTCTTTCTTGGCAACACCGCAAAGTATGGCGAAGTCGTATTCTCGCGTGGTACAAGCAACTTCGATTCTTCGCTCGGTTCTACTGGTTTTATGCACAATATCATTCTGACTACAAACTCACAATCACTACCGTTTGAGTCGTACTTCGGGCCCGTACAAGTCTCGACGATCAGCAACCTCATGACCACCGACATCAGTTCCATCGGTTTCACTATCATCCCAACCCACGGCGGCGACGGCTTCGGCGATGACCCACGCACCCCCGACTTCGACGAATCCGTCAACGACGACTACGGCGACCTGCGCCTCCTGCCCGGCTCGCCCGCCATCGACGCCGGCGGCAACGCCAAGCTCCCGCGCGATATCTATGACCTCGACCGCGACGGCGACCGCGACGAACTGCTCGTCGGGTTCACCGATCTCGCCGGTAATCCGCGGTTCGTCGACGACCCCGACGCGCCGAACCTGTTCGACAGCGCCGGCCTCACCGGCCCGATCGACCTCGGGCCCTACGAGTTCCAGCCCGTTGCGGGGCGGCCGCTGATCATGCTGGATCGCTGATCGATTCCGACGCGCCACCATCAACCGGTGCCACGTACCACGGATCATCGGGGCTCGTGTGCAGCGGGTGCGGCACAGCACCGGGCGCGACCGGTTCACCCCGGACACTCCGGAACATCACCACCAGGAGCAGCCCGCAGAGCAGAGCGATCGCCGGGGGCCGCAGGTACTTCGTCGCCACCGGTCGCCCGGTCACGGGCTGCACCGATGACATGAGTGCCAAGAGCATCAGCAGCATCGGCTCGTGGTACCTCTGAAAGCTGTTGATCGTGCTGCACTGCGCCGCCGTGAACGCGACAAACGCGCCCAGGAACACCCACGCCGTGCGCCTCGGGATCTCGATCAGCGAGCCCGCGATCACCATCGCGCCGATCGGCGCGAGCACCAGGAACACCGGGCTCGAATGCCCCGCGATCGTCGGCGTCAGCTTCGCAAGGCTCCAAAAACCAGAGAATCGCCCGGCGTCCTCGTTGTACGTCGTGTTCGGAAAGGCCGCCAAGAGCAAACCGATTCCCGCAGCAACGACAAGCGGCATCGGTGCCTTCCTTGTCGCGCGCACGAGCGGCGGCAATAGCCAGGGCGAGAATCCCACCGAAAACACAGCAAGCTGCACGAGCATGAACGCAGGTGTCGAGACACCGATGCCGGTGATGTTCACCTGAAACCGCGGTGCCGTGAGACCACCCCAGAGGTGTACAAACCACGCGAGTGCCGCGAACGCGGGGAGTGTCAACAGCACTGCGACGCCTGCATGCCATGCACGAGTGGGGAGGGGATCGAACACCGATCGCTCCGTGGGCCTCGCGTTGAGCCAAGCCGTCAGCCACACCAGACTCGCCGCCCAGATATGGATCTGTCTGACGAGAACGAGCCCGAGCAATGCCACCGATCCAAATATCACCGGCTTCCATGACACGCTCGGGTGCAGCGCCAACATCATGATCGTCGCCACACCCAGCCACGCCAGATTGTCGGGCAAAAGCCAGGCACCAGACTGCACGACATAACTCGAGCAGGCCAGCGGCATGATCATCAGGACCGCGTCGTACTTCGACGAACGCTTAGCAAGCCACGCCGCCAGAAACCCGCCAAGCGAAGCACCGATCAGCGCACTGATCATCCGAAGGGCCAGCTCACTCGAAAGCCCCAGCTTGATCATCGCAGCCAAAACGATGTGATAGCCCGGCGTTGTCGCCGTCAACGGGTTCGAGAGATCGAAGTGAGGCCAGTCCGCCGCGAGCTGGCGGATGAAACGCTCGTGATAGACCACAGAGTCAAAGGCTGCCCGCCCGGCGTTGTGGCCCATGAGGATCAGCACGAGTGTCGGCACGAGCGTCACCGCGCCGGCGAACAGGGCCGCCAGCGCCATCGTCCTCGGCTGACCGGGCTCGAGCTTCATGCCGCGTCCCCGCCCGCGCGCCGGAACACACGCATCTCGTGCGCGTACCACAGCATTCGCACGTCCTCGCTCCGTTCGAGACGCAGGCCTGCGCGATCACCCCACTCTTCCGCGCGTTCGATCGGTACGTACCGGATCCACTGCCGCGCCATCGCAAGGTCGTGGAGCCGGTTCATCCCCGAGCACCACACCGGCCCGTCGGCCATGTCCTTGTACAGAAAAACGCCGCCCGGCCCGACGCGCGAGGCCGCGTCCGTGAACGCCTTCTCCTGCGCCTCCACCGGCACATGGTGCAGCACATCGATCAGGCACACGACGTCGAACTCTTCATCGGGCAAGCCGTCCTGCACCTGACGATGCTCAAAGTGCGCACGCGCCGCCGGCACAACATCCTTGAGCCGACCAGCCATCGACTGCGCGATCTCGATCGCGGGCCGCGATGCGTCGATCCCGTGCACCGATTGCGCCCGCCCCGACGCCACAAGATGAGCCGCAAGAAGCCCACCGCCGCAGCCCACATCGAGCACTCGCGAACCCCGAGGCACCTGCTCGACCAAGAGATCGAGCGGGCAGATCCGGTGGCGATGGCGCTGGATGAACCGGGTCAGCACTGGCCCGTCCGGGTAGAGCCGGCGCGCAAGCTCGGCCGCACCGAGGTCGGCGGGCACGGTCTGCGTCGGGTTGCTCGCCGTCGTCGTCATCAACAGCCCTGAGTGTGATCGGAATCGGAGCCCACCGCCCCGCCGCCAGAATCCCGCAGGCCAAGCCTAGGAACCCGGCCACTCCCCCATTCAGTCGGCCCGCCCGCCCCTATCCTTCATCATGAGCCACGATTTCACCCCCCCGCACCTCCGCACCACCCAGGCCGACACCACCAAAACCGATCTCTCAGGCAGGCGCGTCGTCGTGACGGGCGGCGCCGGGTTCCTCGGAGCCGTCGTCGTCCACAAGCTCCGCGAGCGGGGCGTCGACGAGATCTTCATCCCCCGCCGGAGCGACTACGACCTCACCACCGAAGAGGCCTGCACACGCCTTTACGACGACGCCAGACCCGACGTCGTCATCCACCTCGCCGCCGAGGTCGGGGGCATCGGCGCCAACCGCGACAACCCGGGGCGCTACTTCTACGCCAACATGTCGATGGCCATGCACCTCATCGAGCAGGCCCGCATCCGCAACCTCCAGAAATTTGTCCAGGTCGGCACCATCTGCGCCTACCCCAAGGACACGCCCGTGCCATTCACCGAGGAGAACCTCTGGGAAGGCTACCCCGAGGAGACCAACGCTCCCTACGGCGTCGCCAAGAAAGCCGCGATGGTCATGCTCGATGCCTACCGCATGCAGTACGGGCTCAAGTCCTCGTACGTCCTGCCCGTCAATCTCTACGGCCCGCACGACAACTTCAACCTCCACTCCTCGCACGTCATCCCCGCGCTCATCCGCAAGTGCGTCGAAGCGCAGGAGCGCGGCGACTCCTCGATCGAGGTCTGGGGCACCGGGAGCGCCAGCCGCGAGTTCCTTTATGTTGATGACGCCGCCGAGGGAGTGGTCCGCGCGACCGAGATGATGAACGAGCCCGTCCCGATCAACCTCGGTGCGAGCTTCGAGATCAAGATCAAGGACCTCGTCGAGCTCATCGCCCGCCTGACGGGCTTTGCGCCCGATGCCGAGGCGCTGTCGAGCAAGATCCGCTGGGACGCCACCAAGCCCGACGGCCAACCCCGCCGCTGCCTCGACACGAGCCGCGCCAAGAAACTGCTGAACTGGCAAGCCGAAGTAGGTTTCGAGGAGGGCCTCACCCGCACCATCGAGTGGTTCCGCAAGCACCACAAGGACGCCGGGGCGAGGATGTAAGACCAAACCGATTCAGGCGTCCGAAGGGGGCACCCCCGCGTGCCCACCGGAATCGCATGAGCCGTTTCTCATATTGACAAGCGATATTGATCATCGCTTCAAACGCTTCGCGTTCACCGGTAGACTTGCGTCATGTTCGCCCGATGAGACCGGGCAGGCGACACACGGGAGACCTTGCGATGCGTTGGAAAGGCCGCCGCCAGAGCACGAACATCGAAGACCGCCGAAACTCAGGCCGCGGCGGCCTCGGACCGATCTCGTTCCCGCGCATGGGTACTTCGGGAAGGGGCGTGCCGGGCGGCAAGGTCGCGCTCAGCGGCGGAAGTGTCCTGACCATCCTCGTCATCATGGCCCTGGTCTGGGCGCTCGGCGGCAACCCGCTCAGCGTGCTCACGAGCACCGGCACCAACATCGGCACCACCACGCAGGGCACCCGTGGGCTCGACCCGAACGCGGGCGACGGCACAACCGACGAGTTCCTGGCCACAGTGCTCGCCGACACCGAGCAGGTTTGGGCCGATCTCTTCGCACAAGCCGGACGAAACTACCGCCCCACCACGCTCGTGCTCTTCCGGGGCCAGACCTCGTCGGGTTGCGGCTTCGCCTCCGCCGCGATCGGACCGTTCTACTGCCCCGCTGACGAGAAGATCTACATCGACCTCGACTTCTACGACCAGCTCACGCGCGAGCTCGGCGCGCCGGGTGACTTCGCGCAGGCTTACGTCCTCGCGCACGAAGTAGGACACCACGTCCAGCACCTTCTCGGGACGACCGATCAGGTCCACACCGCCAACGGCCGAGTCCCTGAGACGGAGTACAACGATCTGTCTGTGCGCCTCGAACTCCAGGCCGACTTCCTCGCGGGGGTCTGGGCGCATCATGCGCAGGAGCGATGGAACATCCTCGAACCGGGCGACATCGAAGAAGCCATGAACGCCGCAGCCGCCGTCGGCGACGACCGACTCCAGAAGCGCAGCCAGGGCTACGCCGTCCCGGACTCGTTCACCCACGGCTCATCCGCCCAGCGCGTCCGGTGGTTCCGAAAGGGATTCGAGTCGGGCGACCTCGGCTCGGGCGACACGTTCTCGGCTGGCGATCTCTGATTCCCCGGATCCGGCGCAGCGGGCCGCACAGCACGCCGTGTACGGTTTCATCGAAACGTCACGACGCCGGGTTTGGCCTATTTCTTTGCACCACACACCCGATCACGCCGATGGTTTGACCATTCACCCGCACAGGGTGAAACTCACCCGTCAGCCGGCTTCACCCAAACGAGTCCCAGATCCGACCGATGCACGTTGTCCTCCTCAACCAGGCCTTCCACCCCGACGTCGTCGCCACCGCGCAGATGGCCAAGGATCTCGCCGACCGTTTGGTCGCCCGCGGGCACACCGTCTCTGTCGTCGCCTCGCGATCGATCTACGGCAAGTCCGGGGCGACACTCCCCAAACGCGAAACCATCGACGGCATCCACGTCTACCGCGTCGGCGCGAGCCGCTTCGGCAAGAAGTCCATCGCCGCCCGAGCCTTCGACTTCGGGCTCTTCTACGTCCGGGCCGCCCTGCGCACGCTCACGCTCAAAAAGCCCGACGTTGTCGTCTGCTTCACGACGCCCCCCTTCATCACACTGGTCGGCATCCTGACGCGCCTGTTCCGTCGGTCCAAGTGCGTCTGCTGGCTCATGGACATGTACCCCGACGTCGCAGTCGCCTCGGGCGTCATGAAACCGAGTTCGATGCCCACGCGTTTCTTCAACGCTCTTAATCGCTGGCTGCTCAGGCGCGCCGATGTCACGGTCGTGCTTGGGCGCTGCATGCAGTCGCTCGTCTTGGACAAGGGCGCTCCCGAAGATCGTGTGAAGTTCATCCCCGTCTGGGCGGACACCACCGGCATCGAGCCCGTCCGCCGTGCGGAGAATCCGTACCGGGAGAAGTTCGACACGGCCGAGTCGTTCTGCGTGATGTACTCGGGCAACTGGGGCATCGCGCACGACTACGAGACGATCTGCGACGGGATGCGGCGCGTGGTCACGGTCCCGCCGCGTGACGACAAGGGGCGGGCGATCCCCGTGCGTTTCGTTTTCGTCGGCGCGGGCAAGCGGCGCGAGCTCGTCGAGGCGTACATCAAGGAATACAAGCTCGAGAAGGACGCGACGTACTACGACTATGTCCCGCGCGCCGACATCGGGCTCTCGCTCGGGGCCGCCGACGTGCACCTCATGACCGTCAAGGAGGGCATGGAGGGGATGATCGTCCCGAGCAAGCTGTTCGGCGTCATGGCGGCCGGCAAGCCCAGCCTCTACGTCGGCTCGCCCGAGTCGGAGATCGCCCGCATCATCACCGAGACCGCCAGCGGCATGTGCTTCGCCGAGGGCGACAGCGCGGGCCTGGCCGAGGCCATCCGCTCGCTCGCCTCCGACTCCATCGGGCGCAAACGCATGGGCAAGAACGCCCGCGACGCGCTCGTCGGGCAGTACGACGCCGACACGCTCTGCGCCCGCTGGATCGACATGCTCGAAGAGCTCACGCGAAAACGCGGCTCGGGCAAGTCAAAATCCTAGAGCTGCTCGCCCTTCTCTTTCATCCGCAGCTCGCGCGCCTTGAACACGATCATGTACTCGTACATGTACTGCAGCCGCGAGTAGATCATGCCGGCCTTGCCGTCCAGAAACGCCCGGCGCCAGAAGACGTAGTACGCCCACTTGATCTGCGGGCGAAAGGGCAGCGTGAAGAAGATGTCCTTGAGCGCCGCCCGCTTCTTCGCCGGGTCGCCGCTGAAGATGTCCTTCCGCGGCGCCCGCTGGCCACCCGTCACCTTGATCAGTTCTTTGGCCTCGAACATCGAGTAGCTGTTGTGGCGTTCGAGCCAGTGGTGCACGCCCTTGCTGAACGGGTAGTGCATGATGTGGCACTTGAGGTCTTCGGTCGGCCCGTCGACCACCGCGATCGGGTTCACGAGCCGCTCGTAGCGGATCTTGGACGGGCGGAACATCCGCGTGAACCACGTCGGATAGATCTGGGCGTGCCTCAGCCAGCGCCCCATGAACATGTCCTTGCGGCGCATCCGGAACGCGCTGGCCTTCGAGGCCGGGTCCGCGACGCGCATCACTTCTTCGCGCATCTCGTCGTCCACGCGCTCGTCCGCGTCGATGTACAGCACCCACGGGTGCCTGAAGTCGATGTTCGCCACCGCCCAATTCTGGTGCGCCGACCAGTTGTCGAAGGGGCGCTTGATCACACGCACGTTGTCGAACGTCTCGGCGATCTCGACCGTACGGTCCGTCGAGTGGCTGTCGAAAACCACCACATCGTCCGAGAACCCGACCGTCTCCAGGCACGCCTGAATATTGATCTCTTCGTCTTTCGTCAGGATCATCACACTGACGGGGAACCCGCCGGCCGATACGTGATTGGTCCCCGATTTCTGCGTCGAAGCGTCCATGCCCGAGCATAGCGGAGCAGCCCGCGCCCGGTTCAACCATTCCCTAGAATCACGACCATGACCGAGCCCGCCGACCACACCCACGCCGATCAGGCCGCCGCGAACGACACCTTCGCCGCGGCCCAGGTCAGCCCGTGGTCCACCAAGGAAAAGCTCGGTCGAGTCCTCTGGATGCTCGTCGGATCCGTCCTCTTCCGCTTCAGCTTCCACACCTGGCACGGCTACCGGCGTTCGCTCCTGCGACTCTTCGGCGCCAAGATCGGGCGCTCCTGCTACATCCGCCCATCCGCGCACATCGAGATCCCGTGGAACCTCACCATGCTCGACTTCGCCTCGCTCGGCGACCGCTCGATCGTCTACAACCTCGGGCCCATCACCATCGGCCGCCGCACCACGATCAGCCAGGGCGCCCACCTCTGCGCCGGCACGCACGACTACACCACGCGCACCATGCCCCTGATCCGCCCCACCATCACCATCGGCGACGACGTCTGGATCGCCGCCGACGCGTTCGTCGGGCCGGGCATCACCGTCGGTGACGGCGTCATCCTCGGCGCACGCGGAGCCGCGTTCAAAGACCTTGCGCCCTGGACCATCTTCGGCGGCAACCCCGCCAAGCCGATCGCCGAGCGCCCGCCCTTCAAAGACCAGCCCGCCGAGCAAACGCCGTGAGTCCCACAAAGCCGCTCAAAGTCGCGCACCTCGCGCCGCCCTTCCGACTCGAACAGGGCGGCGTCGTCCGCGCGGTCCTCGACCTCGCGGGCGAGATGTCAAAGCACGGGCACGACATCACCCTCGCTACGTGGGACACCACCGACGCGCCCAAGGATTGGGACAACGGCAACCCCGACACGCCACGCATCCTCAAAATCGACCCGCCGGCGCGCCTCGGCAAGCTCACGCCTCATTCCATCAAGCTGCTCACGCGGCTCTTCAAATCGTGCGACGCGGTCCACTTCCACACACCCTGGGAACCCAGCAACATCCCCGCCGCCAAGCTCTGCCGAGAACTGGGCGTCCCCTACGTCGTCAGCATCCACGGCATGCTCGACGACTGGTCGATGTCGCAGCGATCGCTCAAGAAACGCCTCTACCTCGCGCTCGGCGCGTGCACCATGCTCGAGAAAGCAGCCGCGGTCCACTGCACCGCCGAGGCCGAGCTCACGCAGTCCAAGCGCTGGTACCCGAAGGGCAGGGGCATCGTCGTCCCGCTCGTTTTCGACATCGAGCCCTATCGCGAATTGCCCGGCCCCGAACTCGCCCGCCAGGCGTTCGACATCGACGCGGCCAAACCGGTCGTACTGTTCCTGAGCCGCGTGCACGTCAAGAAGGGCGTGCACGTCCTCGTCGACGCGGCCAAGCTCCTGGCCGATCGCGGCGTCGATGCACAGTTCCTCATCGCCGGCACGGGCGACGAGGAGTACACAAACCGCATCAAGCAGCAGATCGCATCGAACAACCTCGGGGGTCGCGTCCGTATGCTCGGCATGGTCAAGGGCGCCCAGAAGCTGAGTCTGTATCAGGCCGCCAATGTCTTCGCCCTGCCCACGAGCCAGGAGAACTTCGGCTTCGTGCTGCCCGAGGCCCTGGCCTGCAGCGTCCCGGCGATCACGACCCGGGGCGTCGACACCTGGCCCGAGCTCGAAGCTTCGGGCTCGACGCTCATCGCCGAGCAGACCGCCGAGGCCTTCGCAAACGCCATCGCCGAACTGCTGGAAGACGAGCCCCGTGGGCGCGAAATGGGCCAGAAAGGCCGGGATTGGGTCCTGACCAACCTTGATCCCGAGGTGGTTTCGGGTCGATACGCTTCGTTGTACGAAGTAGCCGCCCGCACGATCGCCCGATAACGAAAACAGCTCCGCATGGTCGAAATCGTCAAATACGCACTGATCCTCATCGCGTTCATCAACGCGGCGATCGTGGTCGTGCCGTACATGCTCGGCAAGGCCGAGCTGATGACCTGCCGCAACTTCTTCCTCTTCGGATTCACGATCTATCAGGTCACCAGCGGCGTCATCACGATCGCCAACCCCGCCAGCTACGCGCCCGAGATCACCGTCAGCGATCAGAACGCCATCGCCGGCCAGTATCTGCTCTGGATCATCATCTTTGAGATCGTCTTTCTCGCCTGCTACCGCTGGGGGTTCGGCGCCAAACGACTCGCTCGATTCACGCCGCTTGTCAAGGGCACGCCCAGAGAGCCCGTGCTCTGGATCTTTGCGTTCGCTCTGCTCGGCCTCGCGCTGATTCTCCGGTTCACAGTGCTCATCCCGTACGTCTCGGTGTGGACAACGCACATCGGTTTGTCCACGGCCGCCGTCGCCGCGGGCCTAGGTGCATGGATCTGGGTGCGTCGCCCGCTGAACCCCGCGGCCGCCGCGCTCATGTTCGGCGTTCTGATCGCGGCGCTCATCATCAATCTGGCGGGCTTCTACGGCCGGCGTCCGATCGTCGCCATCACGGGCTGTCTCGCGTGGGGCACGTATTACTCACGCTGGCGTGGTCTCCAACCGGCGCGCGTGGTTCTCTACGCCGGGGTCTTCGGACTCATCCCCGTCGTCCTCGTCGCCAAGTACACCGCCGTGCGCGGTCAGTTTCAGGGCACCGAAGCCGGCGGCGTCGCACGACTCACCGCCATGATCAACGCCGACACCAAGGCCGGTCTCATGGACCTCGTCTCCGGGCAGGAATGCGCCGCATGGTCCATGCACCTCATGGAGATCTACCCCGAGTACTACGACTACAAGCACCTGCACTCAATCAAGTATTTCGTCGTTTTCTCTGTCCCCCGCGCGCTCTGGCCCGAGAAACCCGAGCCGCTCGCGACGGTCGCCTGGCGAGACGCCGGCATCCCCGGTGTGCCCGACGGCTTCTCGATCGGACCGGGCTTGCTCGGGCACGCCGCCGCCGAAGGCGGCTTCTACGCGCTCATTGTTTACGCGGCCGTCTTCGGACTTTTCGTCCGCTACTTCGACGCCATCCTCGAGCGCGCACCGACGCAGCCGTTCATCGCGCTGCCCATCGGCTCGTCGCTCGGCAATCTGATCGGCATACCCAGAGGCGAAGCCGCCAACTTCTCGTACGAGTTCACCGTCGGCGTTCTCGGCGCACTCATCATGCTCATCGTGGTTGCCAAGATACTCAAGATGGCCGGGCTCATCACCGTAGACGACCTCGCTCGCATCGAGGAAGACCCGTACGCGGACGAGCACGAACAGCACGCGCACTACTACGACCCCGAGCTCGCGGCCGCCTACTCCGATACAGACGCGGGCTGATCGAGCACGAGTTCGATAACCAGCGCCCGATGATCCGAGCCCGCCGAGCCGATCGGCTCCCACCGCGCCACTCGCACGCCGGGCGAGGCGTACACGCCGTCGATCGCGAGCCCCAGTGCGCTCGGCGCCCAGGACGGATACGTCCCGCTCGGCATCAACCCAGGCTTAGCCCGGACGAGCCCGCTCCGATCCGCGAACGCACGTCCGCGCACCGAGGTCGGCGTGCTGTTGAAATCGCCCAGCACAACCACAGGCAAGCCGGTCTGCTCGCCGATCTCGCGCACAATGTCCGCCGCGGCCTGCAGCTGCTCGAGCCCCGAACCCCAACGCCACGCACGACGCGGGCTCCGCGCGTGCATCAGTACCACAGCCACATCTCCCGCCGGCGTGCGCACGATCTCAAGCAGATAAAGATGATCCCAGAGCCGACGCCGGATCTCCGCGAGATCCAAGCCGTGCTCCTCCATCGGCAACCGGCTCACCAAGAGCGGACACCCCGACCACGGCCCCTTTGGATGCCACACCGACGCGTACCCGTCCAGCATTTCCCCGCCCAGATATCGACCGACAAAGTCGATGGGCGCCTCGAGCATCGCGATCACATCCGCATCGGCCGATCGCACGAGCTCGTTCTTCGCCTCCACGGCCCCCGAACTCGTTTTGGCGTTGTAGATCACAATCCGCACCGCGCTCTCGCGAGCCCGGACTCTGCCGAGCCTCGGCTCCGAGAGAGGCAGAAGCACCACGGCGATCAGCGATACAAGCACCGCACCAAACGCAATCCATCGGCGAAGCAGCAGAATCAAGAACGCGACAGCCGCGACCGGAACCACGGACTGAGATGCAAGCGAAGCGCAAACATCGATTACCCAGAACCATGTCCCCAGCTCACCGCTCGCGGCCCGATCCGCGAAGGCCGCCGGCGTCCACACCACGCACGCCCAGACCGCCGCGCACGAGGCCATGCACCACACAGCAATGGTCACCGACCGATGACGAGCAGGCTTCTCGGGAACTTCGCGCACGGCATCAGGATATCTCGCAACAGGGCTCTCGTTGCTCAGCCCTACAATTCAAGATGAAACGCTTTGTCTTGCTTGCACTCATTGCCGTGCTCCTGCCCACAACCGCTCGGGCGCAGCTCTCGACACCGGACGCCTCGCGGCAAGGCCCGACCATCACCATCGACGGCAAGGCTGTCATCGAACCCCGCACCATGGCGATCGCGGGCATTCAGCGCGAAGAGACCTCGATCCTCCCCGAGATCAGAACCGTCCGATTCGGCGATACCGGCTACGACCTCGTCTGCACGTACCGCAACACCAAAGCCACGCCCCAGCCGCTCGCTCGATTGACCATCGGCGCGCTCGCGCTCGGCCCCGAAGTCACATACCTCAACGTCCATCGCGGCTCGACGCTCGTCGAAACGACGCACAAGGGCTACACCTCGCAGGCCTGGCGATACCCGTCCGAGGCGTTCAGCCCAGTTGCTGTGCTCATGAACAACGACGTCGCCATTGGTGTCAGCCTGCTCTACCCGGTCACCGAGTACAAGCACGACGTGCTCGTCGGCGTGAGCAAGGCCGGCGGCGTGTTCCACGGGCCCGCTGGCGCCGAGGGCTGGACCGTCTCGTTCGATCTCTCTCAGCCGCCCTACAACAATGTCAACACCGCGTTGCCCTACCCAGCCTCGCTCGCGCCGGGTGAAGAGCGCACCTACACGGTCGCCGTTCGCACGATGAAGCGCACAAGGCGTCCGAGATCCGTCACCGACGCCCAGGACTGGCTCGAAACACTCCTTCCCTACCGCGAATACTTCCAGATGCAGTTCGGCACAGTGAGCTACACACGCAACCCCGACGCGGTTCTCGCCTGCGAGGTCGCCAACGCCAGCGCGATCCGCAGCGACAACCCGCGCGGCTTTCTGGGCGACAAGTCGACACGCCCCGACCTCAACGGCTTCGGCCCATTTATGAACTACATCCGTGCGAAAGAGGGCTTCCGGCGTGTCATGCTCTGGGCGCCTAGCGGCCTGTACAACAAGCACCCCGACCTCAACTACCCGCCACAGTTCACGCTCGGATGGGACGATGTGCCGCTGCTCCGCACGACGTATCCCCAGCTCTCGACACTCTCGCGCACGGGCACGCAGCTCGGCCTCTGGTGGGGACGCGCCACGCAGCACGCGGGCTCGTGGGATCCCGAGAAGCTCGAACCCCTCGACCTCGAAAGCCGCGATCACCTGCGTGACATCGCCCGCCAGCTCGCCATGGCGCACCGGGCGGGCGCGACGCTCATCGGTCTCGACGGCCTCAACCACTGGCTCGTCCCAGCGTGGGATCAGCGCCGGCTCATCCGCGCGATGCGCCGCGTCTACCCGAGCATCACCTTCGTCGCCGAGCCCATGTGCGCCGACTTCATCCAGGTTGACGCGCCGGGATTCATGATCGCCTATACCGCCAACAAGAACGCGCGGAACGACCGCGATTTCCACAAGCTGACGACGCCCCACTATCTCGCCGACTTCCTGCTGCCCGGGCACGAGTCGTGGGCGTACTTCCGATACTCCGAGATCCAGCGCATCCGACCGGGCAACATCTCTGCGGCCCGTGTGCAATCCGACGCGAGCGCGCTGGCCAAACTCGGCTACGTGCCTGTCATTGTTTCAACCGTGAGTCTCACAGATCCGGATCGCGCCAGAGCCGCCGAGACGTGGAAGACCACCGTGCCCGAGCATCTTCGGCAGAAGCCCGAAGCGATCAGAGCCGATCCCTGAGCCACGCCCACTGGCGGGCCAACCCGTCTTCGACACTCGTCCGCGCGACGTACCCGAGCTCGTCCCTCGCCCGCGAGACATCCGCCCACGTGCGCTCGACGTCGCCCGGCTGCATGGGCTGGCGCTCGACAACCGGCTCGCGTCCAACAACCTCGCCGATCTTGGCGATCAGCTCGTCGAGGCGGATCGGGTGGTCGCCGCCGAGGTTCCACACGCGGTAGCCGAAGCGGTCGATCTGGTCGTACGACGCCACGACACCCGCGATGATGTCGTCGATGAACGTGTAGTCCCGGCTCGTCGAGCCGTCGCCGAACATCGAGATCGGCTCGCCCGCATGAACGAGCCGCATGAACTTATTGATCGCAAGGTCGGGGCGCTGCCTCGGGCCGAAGACGGTGAAGAACCGCAGCATGGCGACCGGCATGCCGGTCAGGTGCCAGTGCGTGTGCCCGATGAGCTCGCACGCCTTCTTTGTCGCGGCATACGGACTGATGGGCGCGTCGACGCTGTGCTCCTCGGAGAAAGGCACGACGTCGTTGTTGCCGTAGACCGAGCTCGACGACGCCACGACCAATCGCTCGGCCCCAGCCTTCCGCGCCGCCTCCTGCACCCCGGCCGTCGCCATTACGTTCGCTTTGGCGTACCCGACCGGGTCGGCGATGCTCGGGCGGACGCCCGCCTTCGCTGCCAGATGCACAACGCCCTCGGGCTTCACACGGGCAAAGAGGCCCTCGAGCCTGTTGTGGTCACACAGATCAAGCTCGACGAACTCGAACGCACCATCCGGCGCGGCCTCACTCACCTCGACGAGGTTGCGCTCCTTGAGATCCCGGCTGTAGAACGGATCGAAGTTGTCGACGCCGACGACGCGGTCGCCCCTCGCGAGAAGGGCTTGGCAGAGGTGGGATCCGATGAATCCCGCCGCCCCCGTCACAACGATCACGCCGCCCGCCATCGATCTCACTCCGTTGCACAATCCAATCCCAGCGTATCCCTCGATCGACCTGACAGTGAACCATGAACAGATCAACCGACAGATCGAGCGGCTTCACACTGGGTAAAAAAGAAGCAGGGTGCCAACGATAATCGGCACCCCGCTGGAGGAGAGAGAGATCAGAGAATTGTACGGATTATCGGCAAGCCGGTTCGAGTGGAAGCACATCAAATCCTCAAGTTCGCCTATTTTGACACCAAAACCAGTGATTTTATCGCCATAAAATCCAAATAAAACCCGTATAAATTCGATCTTCATGCAACTGATCCACAGCCCGTGAACGTGCCTTGTTTCTTGAACATTCAACAAAGAAAGCCGGTGGAAACCGGCTTGGAATCGATAAAATCAGAGATTGGGTCGGCAACTCATCCGGAAGATAGTCACCAATTATGGTGGTTGAATTGTGAAAAACTTCAACCACCATCGCCCGCACGGAGCCGTTCGCCAGTCTCAAACCGCTTCTTCAGGGCATCGACGACCCGCTGGCGTTGTTCGTCGTTGAGGTTCTCGAGGCGCTGACGCACCCGCTCGGGCAGGGCATCGATGTTGACCGAGCCGTCTTCGTTGTAGACCTTGCTCCAATCGACACGCTCGCGGTTGCCGGCGGGCGCTGCACCATCAGGAACCCGATCCGGGCGCGCTCCCGGCTGCTGCTCAGCGCGGTCACGGCGTTTGCGCTCGATCATCGCCATGTCGCGTTCCTGCGCCCGCTCCTCGGCCCTGAGCAGCACCTCCTCATCGATGAACTGCTGCTGCTCGGGCGAGAGCTCGGCGTAGATGCGGCGCTGGAGATCGCCCGTCGAGGGCCCGGCCTGCATGAACACGCGCAGCTCACGCCTCGCGGCTTCCTGCTCGGGTGTCGGCTTCGCTTCGGGGGGAGGCATCTCGCCCTCGATCGCTCTCGGCGGGGCACCGTCCGGTCCCCTTCGAGCGCCACGCCCCGGGGTGCCCTCCTCGGCAGGCTCGCGTTCGACGCGGGGCCTGGCCTGTCGGCCTGCTCGCTCCTGGCCCGCCGGCTCACGCATGTCGCGCTCGGCCGCCTCTGGCCTGCCGCGATCACCGCCGACGCCCGCGGCCTCGCGCAGGGCATCAAACTCTTCGCGGTTCTCCTCGATATACGCGCGCCGCTCCTGCTCGTAGTCGCGCATCAGCTCGCGGATCCGCTCGCCCTGCTCTTCGCTCAGACGGATGATCGGGTCGGCTTTCGGCGAGCCCATCTCACGCAGGATCTGACGCAGATCGCCCGCGGGGATTGCGTCCATCGCGCCGAGGCGAGCCTTGCCCATCTTCATGTCGCCGCCGAAGCTGTCCTCGACGAGCGCCGGGCGCGTGTCGTTCACCTCGGGGCCGCTCAGCAGCGGCTTGTCCGCGTCCTGACTCAGAGCCGAGCCGGCACAGGCCAACACCGAAATCACAAGCACACGCGTGGAAAGCGTCTTCATCGCATCGCTCCTTTCGAGCTTCGCACCGCTGCCCACCCCTGAGCTTCGGATACGTCTGTGGGTCAAACGCACGGATCCGCCCCGGATTGCAGCCCTTCCTAGCATGAAAGCCGTCATACGAAGGATAACCCCGATATGCCCACACTCAGCCGCGATTTCATCAAGGCCGCCCTCGCCAGCGCCGAGGGCCCCGACGGCGTGCCGCTGGCCCGGCACCTGATCTGGTCGGCCGCCTGCGACACCTTCGCCTCCGTCAAGCTCCATATCGAGGGCGTCACCGACAAGGCCAAGCTCGATAACTTCGCACGACGCGTGCACGGCTCGATCCGCGCGGCCGCAGCCGAACAGGGCGTCATCCTGACGAGCCTCATCGTCGAACTCGTCGACGAGCCGGGCACCGTGCTGTTCACATCGACCTCCGGCGCCAAGCCGACCGATGATCAATCCTCGCGACTTGTGAAAGAGGGCGAGTCGAACACGCCGAACACCGCGTCTTCCACATCGGGCAAGCCGAACGCTCAAGCCGGCGCGGGCTCGCTGCCGGGTGTCACAAACATCATCGCCGTCGGCGCGGGCAAGGGCGGCGTGGGCAAGTCGACTGTCTCGGTCAACCTCGCCGTCGCGCTGGCTCGCAAGGGGCACGCGGTCGGGCTCATGGACGGCGACATCTACGGCCCGTCACTACCCACACTCCTCGGGCTCGCTGCGCACGAGATGGTCGTGCATGAACGACTCATCGAGCCGTTCTACGTCCACGGCATCAAGGCCGTCACGATCGGGAAGATGGTCGACCCGGAGAAACCGCTCATCTGGCGCGGCCCGATGGCGCACGGCGCGTTCAAGCAGCTCACCGAGCAGACCAACTGGGGCGAGCTCGATTATCTCATCATCGATCTGCCGCCCGGCACGGGTGATGTGCCGCTGACGATGGCGCAGAGCCTGCAGCTGGCCGGCGCGGTGATCGTCTGCACGCCGCAGCGCGTCGCGCAGGACGACGCGGTGCGCGCGGCCCGCATGTTCCAGCAGCTCGGTGTCGACATCCTGGGCGTCGTCGAAAACATGAGCGAGTTCATCGGCGACGACGGCAAGCACTACGACATCTTCGGCAAGGGCGGCGCCGAGACCATGGCTCAGCGCCTGGGCCTGCCCTACCTCGGCGACATCCCCATCACCATGGCCCTCCGCGCCAACTCCGACGCGGGCAACCCGAGCGCAAACTTCGACCCCAAGACCGCCGGCGGCGAGGCACTGCCAAGAGCCCTGACCAAGCTCGCCGAGAATCTTGAGAATCAGCTCTCACTCGCGGCGATGCGATCGGGCCGGAGCAAGCCCAAGCTGACGATCAGCTGACGCCGCGTCGCAAACCATTCCGTCACCTTGATTTGCATGATTTATGCTTCATGTGTGAACCATTCTGAAGCTCGCGTGTCTGACTTATCTATCCCCGCCGGTTTCCCCCCCGGCCGACAGGAGACACGCCATGCTGCGCCCCGCACTCGTCGCGATCGGTCTGTTCTCTGTGTTCACCAGCCACAGCGAGCCGCTATTCGTCCCGGGTCAGTATCCGACGATCCAGGCCGCGATCGATGCCTCAGAGCACGGCGATGAGATCCACATCGCCCCGGGCATCTACCGCGAGCTACTCGACCCCGAGAACAAGTCGCTCACGCTCATCGGGTCGGGGCCGGAGCAGACGATCCTGTCGGGGGATCTGGATGGCGACACACTCGCCGACGGAACGATTCTGAACTATCAGAACGAAGGCGCCGACGTTCTGCCTTTCATCACGCTCGACGGGATTGCATTCGAGGACTCCGATGCCGGCCTTCGGATGTTCCGCGCTGCGTATCTCGACATCAGCAATTGCAGCTTCACGAGATGCGACTACGGCATCATACTTCCGTATAGCCAATACGCCGATTCGTTTACGTTCGGGGTCGATGTCCGCGGCTCATCGTTCCAAGGAACAGGAGGCGGCATGTACCTCACTCGCACGCTTTCGCTGACGATCGAGGACTGCACCTTCAACAATATGACCCGCCAGACAATCTACGTCAATACAGAAGCGTTCAGCCTGTCTCGGTCAACGTTCACCCGCGGCCGCGACGCCGGCGCATCGGTTTACACTGCTTCTGGCAGCATTCAGGATTGCGTGTTCGAGGAGAACGCCGGCAGATCCGCGAACGGCCATGGTAGTAATGCGATCACAATGTCAGGCAGCGGAGAGTTGAAACTGGTCCGCAACGTGGTCCGTAACAACGGAGATCAATCCTCGGAAGTCGCACTTCGTATCTCCGGCGGCGACGAGATCATCACTATCTCGGATTGCACATTTAACGGCAACCGCGGAAACAACGACTCGGCCGTTCACGCCACAGGCATTCTTCACTTTGATAATTGCAGCTTTACACACAACGTTGCCAACAACGTTGGACCTATTAATTTCAATGCCGCAACCGTCACACCATCGGTGATCTCGAATTGCGTCTTCGAGAGCAATGGCGAGATACAACCTGATAACACATACCTACCCCGCGGAGGTGGTGGACTCTGCTTAGAGAGCGGCGTCCTCGTCATACGCAATACATTATTTCACAACAACCTTGCTACAACAGCTGGCGCCGTGATGTTTGGTGGGTACAACATGTCTTGCACTATCGAGAACTCTCAGTTCCATGGCAATCGTTCCGGCAGCGAACGTTATAGTTCCGCCGGAGCAATCTATGTTGGTGGAGTAAGCAGCAGCAACAGCCTAGGCCTCACAAACAGCGTGTTCATCGGCAATAACGCCGAAGATGGATACGGAGGTGCGATCGTCGCCTCCAGAAGGACACTGGTATCCAATTGCACATTCATTGGTAACAAGTCTAAGAACGGAACGATCGCGTACCTTGAGTCTCGCCATTCGACCATTCTCAACCTTCAGCCGTCCATCTTCGACTCGTGCATAGCCGTTCCAATTGACAACGCCCCGATCTTCACCGCAAACAATGAAACACTCGACTATGGCGCCGAATCCAACCTCATCGCCGACCACATCCAGTCCGTCGGCTTCGTCCGCATCCCAACCCACGGCGGCGACGGCTTCGGTGATGACCCACGCACGCCCGACTTCGACGAATCCGTCAACGACGACTACGGCGACCTGCGACTCCTCCCAGGCTCGCCCGCCATCGATGCGGGCGGCAACGCCAAGCTCCCACGCGATATCTACGACCTCGACCGCGACGGCGACTTCGACGAACTGCTCGTCGGGTTCACCGATCTCGCCGGTAATCCGCGGTTCGTCGACGACCCCGACGCGCCGAACCTGTTCGACAGCGCCGGCCTCACCGGCCCGATCGACCTCGGGCCCTACGAGTTCCAGCCCGTTGCGGGGCGGCCGCTACGCCGCTGAAGTCAGAATACGACCGATTTCAACGCGGGAAACAGAGCTAACTCTTGTACGCCCTCGTCTCATTCTTTATGGTGGACGGAGCAAAGGGGGTACATCCATGCTCGCACGCCGATCGCTCGCCGTTCTCGCCGTTGTCCCGTTCACCGCCGCTGCCCAGCCCGTCGAGCCCACGCTCTTCGTTGCGCACTACCACGGGGGTGGCGCGACCGTTGTGGCATTCGTCATCAACGGCGACGGCACGCTCTCCATGGCCGACAGCGCGCCAAGCGGCGTGTGGTCCGACTCGATCGCCATCTCGCCCGATGGCTCGACGCTCTGTGTCGGCAACCCCGCCGGCTCAGACGATGGCTTCGGCACCAGCGACTTCGCTTACTTCTTTCACATCAACGCCGACTCCACGCTCAGCCCGCTCGGCAGCGTCATCATCCCGCAGTCGCCGCTGGCGATGAGCTGGCTCGACAACGACACGATCGCGATCCTGAACTCCGACATCTCCAACTCGATCATCAACACGTACGACGTCGATCTTGAGGTTCCATCGGTCACACTCGTCGATACCGAAGCCACGGGCGGCTTCGCGACCAACTTCGCCAACGATCGCTCGCGCTCGCTGCTGTTCACGCAGGATTCGTTCAGCAACGCGATCTTCCGCTATGCCTACGACGGCACGGGCAACATGACCGCTTCCGGTTCTGTCACGCAGGGCAGCTACGCGCTCGACGTCACGCTCTCGGCAGACAATCGTTTCCTCTATTCGGCAGGTGGGATCTCGAGCAACCGCAACAAGGTGACCGGCTACGCGGTGAACGAAGCCGCAAACCCGGTGCCGCTGATGGCGCTGCCCGGCTCGCCCTACGTCAGCGCCGGCAACAGCCCCGCCAACATCGCCATCATGCCCGCGGGCGACTATCTCTTCGTGGGCCACGGCACCGACGCTACTGTCCGGGGCTTCGCCATCGACAACGAAGACGGCTCGCTCACCGCAACCGGCGCGTTCTTTGACGTAGGTTCGCAGGGCTCGATCGGTGATATGACCACATACCAAGATCTGCTCTTCGTCACCGATGACACGATCGAAACCACCGGCGACGACCGCGGCGTGCTGGTCTTCCGCATCGACGCGATGGGCGGCATGACGCAGATCGGCCCGAAGTACGACACCGGCACACCCCGCCCCGAAGGCGACCTCGTCGTCTGGGCGCCCAGCGCGCCGCCCTGCGTCGCCGACACCAACGGCGACGGCATGCTCAGCCCCGCCGACTTCAGCGCCTGGGTCGCCGCATTCAACACGATGGCCCCCGCCTGCGACCAGAACAGCGACGGCGCCTGCACGCCCGCCGACTTCTCGGCATGGGTCGCCAATTACAACGCGGGGTGCTAGCACAAGGAACTAACCGATGCGACTAAGAACGAACCAGATCGTTGCGACACTGATTTCTATCTCCGCTGGCCCATCGTGCGCTCAGCCGTGCTCGCACACCGAGACCGGCACGCTGCTCCCGCCCGATGCGAACACCATCTTCATGGGCAGTTGCTCGGCGACCTCGGGCAACGTGCTGATAGTCGGCGCACCCAAGGACAACACCAATGGCCTCGCCGCCGGCGCTGCGCACATCTACCGACGCGTCGGCTCTTCGTGGGTCTACGAGGACAAACTGCTCGCCGTCGCCGAGACGGGGGATGACGAGTTCGGCGCGGCCGTCGCCATCGATGGCGACATAGCCGTGGTGGGCGCCTCGCTCGACAGCGACCCCGACGGCCGGACCTACGCTGGCTCGGCCTACGTCTTCGAGTTCGACGGCGTGAGTTGGAACCAATCTCAAAAACTGATCGCGCCCGACCAAGCTTCCTTTGACCGCTTCGGCTACTCGGTCGCGATCTCGGGCGATTCCATCCTGATCGGATCGCCCTTCGACAGCGACAACGGGCAGAATAGCTCGGGCTCCGTCTACGTCTTCACACGCGAGGGCGCCAAGGGCTGGGTCTTCGATACCAAACTCCACGCAAGCGATCCGCGGCAGTTCTCAAATTTTGGAGATGGGATTGCAGTCTCGGGTGATACCGCCATCATCGCCGCAAGCCGCGACCGAGAGATCGGAATCGAATCGGGAGCCGCCTACATCTTCAGACGAGATGCCTCGGGCTGGAGCGAACAAACCAAGCTCCAATCCAACGATATCGCAGCCGACGACCGCTTCGGATACTCGGTCGCGATCTCGGGCGACGCCATTATGGTCGGCGCACCGGGCGAGGACAGCGGCGGTGAATTCGCCGGAGCCGCATACGCATTCCGTTTCAATGGCACCAACTGGACCCAGGAAGACAAGATGCGCCCAACAGCCATCACCACGGGCGATGTCTTCGGCACCTCCGTCGCCATCCAGGATGATCTCGTCATCGTCGGCTCGATCAGCTCGGTCATCGGCGGCCTCGGCGACGGCATGGGCTCGGCATACGTCTACCGATACACCGGTTTCGACTGGGACCAGGAAGACGCCATCATCCCAGCCGGAGCTGTGCCGTTCGACTGGTTCGGAGCCTCGGTCAGCCTCGCAGGCGACACCGCGTTCATCGGTGCGCCGTTCACTCTCGACGCCGGCATGCTCGAAGTCGGAAAGGTCTTCGTCTTCGACCTGGGCTGTCTGCCTTGCATCGCCGACACCAACGGCGACGGCATGCTCAGCCCCGCCGACTTCAGCGCCTGGATCGCCGCGTTCAACACAATGGCCTCCGAGTGCGATCAGAACGGCGATGGCATCTGCTCACCTGCCGATTTCTCGGCATGGGTCGCCAATTACAACGCGGGGTGCTGAGCGAGTCCGCCACGATAGTGTGAAAATAGAGAATTCGGCACCCATATTCTGCAAACGCGGGCTTGGAGAACTCCGCACTCTGCGTCATACTGGGCCCTCTTCAATCAAGGGGGCTTCGTCATGCGCCACACACACCGGATCGCGTTCGCTCTGACCATCGCCGGCACAGCCCAGGCCGACATCCTGCGGGTCGACATCGACGCCGCCCCTGGTGGCAATGGCTCTTCGTGGGCCTTGGCGTACAAATCACTCACCGACGCGCTCGCCGCCGCAAGCACAGGCGACCAGCTGTGGGTCGCCGAAGGGATCTACGAGCCCGTCGCGCCCGCAGGTCGCAACGCCACATTCACGATCCCGTCCGGAGTCGGGGTCTACGGCGGCTTCAACGGAACCGAGAGCGTCTTCATCGCGCGAAACCCAACGCTCAACATCACAGAACTCAACGGCGGAAACACGAACTCCTACAGCATCGTCACGATCGCCGCGCCGGGTGTGGGCACCGTACTTGACGGCTTTGTCATCAAGAAAGGCACCGCGGATGTCTCCGGAGCCGGCGCAACTTCGCGCGGTGCGGGCGTCTATGCGAGCGGCGCGACTCCGGCGTTGCGCCAGCTCTTCATTACCCAATGCTCGTCGATCGATCCCGGTTCGGCTATCTATCTCGGAGGCACCAACGCTTCGAACGCGGTCATTGATCGATGCCTGATCCAAGGCAATTCCGGCGAGTTCGCCGTTCGCGTCTCGATACCCGTCTCGATCATCGATACCGACTTCGTCGCCAACACCTCCGGTGCACTCTGGCTCGACGGCTCGACCGCGAACATCTTTCAGGAGGTTCTGCGCTGCGAGTTCCGCGACCACCCGGGCTCCACATCGCTCTCGACGGTCCTATTGAACCACACCTCAACCACAGCGATCACGCGCATCGACGGCGCACTGTTCGAGAACAACCAGGCGTTCCGGGCCGGTGCGCTGTACTACCTGGGCGCCGGCGATCACGAGCTGCGCAACTCGATCATCCGCAGCAACAGCGTGAGCCAGGGGACCGTGAGCGGCGGCGCACTGTTCCTTGACATGGACTCGGCCAATGAATCGCTGCTCATCGAGAACACGCTGATCATCGGAAACAGCTGCGCGGGCCAGGGCGGCGCGATCAGCAAGGACGGCCCGGAAACACTCCGCATCATCGGCTCGACCATCGCGGGCAACTCGACATCCGCCCCGTTCGCCGCGGGCATCGAGCTAGCCGCTGGCGTTCTCGACATGGACAACACGATCGTGTACGAGAACACCGGCACAGGTACCGCGGACCAGCGCCGCTCGATCTTCATCTCGGGCGGGAGCGCCACAGCCGATCGGTGTCTGATTCAGTACTTGGGCTCGGGACCGATGGCCCCGCCGATCAACGGCGTCGGGTCTTCGAGTCTGAACCCGCTTTTCGTCGACAGCAACGGACCGGACAACGTCTTCGGCACCGCCGACGACAATGTCCGACTCATGCCCGGCTCCCCCGCGATCGACGCGGGCAACAACCTCTTCGTCAGCCCGTTCGTCAGCTTCGATATCTACGGTCAGCCCAGGTTCCACGACGACACCGGCACGCCGGACACGGGTGTCGACGGCGGGCTCCCTCCTGTCATCGACATCGGTGCCGCCGAGTTCCAGGGCACCACCCCGAGTGACTGCCTCGCCGACACAAACCACGACGGCGTGGTCAGCCCCGCCGACTTCAGCGCCTGGGTCGCCGCCTTCAACACCATGGCACCCGAGTGCGATCAGAACGGCGACGGCATGTGCTCGCCTGCCGACTTCTCGGCCTGGGTCGCCAACTTCAACGCCGGTTGTCCATAAATCAATCCGAAATCAGGCACACACATTCAAGCTTCATCTCAAAATGCAACCGCATTCCGCATTTGGGGTCGCTCGGCGAACGCAATGTGTTATCCTATTTCTATATCCGGGCTTCCACTCATTCTTCGTGAGTACGGAAGCGATTGAGCCAAAGGAGAAACGCGATGAAAGCCCATCGAATGGCCCTGAGTTGTGCACTCGCCGTGACCGCAAGCGCCTCGGCTCAGAACATCTATATCACGGACCAAGCAACATATACGTCTGGGCTCACCGATTTCGCCGTCGAAGACTTCAACGATGGCCCCACCAAGGTGAAGCCGGATGGCACACTCGTCTTCGATGCATTCACCCTCACCAGCAATTTCCTGGCTGGCGCATCGATCGTGAACAACACACTCGTCATCGGCGGCGCCTCGAACTCTGACACCAGCGCGACCGTCGGCATCCACTTCGACAGGCCCGTCTCCGCGATTGGGATGAATATCCTCGACATCGCCATCCAATTTCACACCGCAACTGACGATCTCGTGTTCTACCAGCCGAGCGACTTCGCCGGTGCCAACCCCGGCGATTTCGGCGTGATCGAATTCTCCGAGCCCGTCACACAGATCACGCTGTTTCCCGCTTTCAGCTTCAGCATGTGGCTTGAGCTCGACAACCTTGTCATCGCGTACGCGTCACCAGAATGCGTCGCCGACACCAACGGCGACGGCATGCTCAGCCCCGCCGACTTCAGCGCCTGGGTCGCCGCCTTCAACACAATGAGCCCGGCGTGTGATCAGAATGGCGATGGCTCCTGCACGCCCGCAGACTTCTCGGCGTGGGTCGCCAACTTCAACGCGGGATGCTGATCGCCCTTAGTCCTCGTCTTCACCGAGCTGCGCATCGTTCAGCGCACTGCGGTATCGGCGGATGAAATGCGCCGAGAGTTCCGAGCGTGAGTGCACGCCGAAGTGACTGTAGATCGCCTGCACGTTCTCGTGCACGGTGGGCACGCCGATGCCCATGCTCGCCGCTGCCTGCTTCTCGGTCATTCCCGCCAGCATCAGCTCCAGCGTCTCGCGCTGACGCCTGGTCAGCGTCGCAGGCGTGGGCTGGAGCGTGCTCGCCACCGGTCCGCCGATCTGGCGCGCCAGCTCCCGGTGTGTCAGATCGAGCAGGTACCACTCACGCCGCCCGAAGGGCTCGGCCCCGATCGCGCGGTGCACCCAGATCGAACTCGATCGGCGCGTCCCCGGAATCCGGCAGATCGAGATGATGTAGTCGTCCAGCCCCGCGACCTTGTGGATCTCGTTGAACGCCTTCGAGCGGTACCAGCTCGCGTCGTCCCAGATTTGGCGGCGTGATCGCGTCACGCTCGGTGTGTCCGCCTTGAGCAGCGTCGTGAACTCGGGCGTGCGGTGCACGGGCGTCTCCTCGGCGTACCGCTCCCACGCCTCGCGCTGCTTCTTCGTCGTAAAGCCGATACGGATCGCGCCGTGGCTCGGCGACCTCGCCGGCGCGCCAGGGGGCACGCCCTTCCACCCCTTGTCCGCCAGATCCCGCAGGTCCGCCAGTTCATTCCCGATCGCCACATCTGCGGGCAGGAGGTCCATCAACCCTTCCATCGCGCACCGGCGCCAGGCCGGGGCATCGTCCCCGAGCACCCGGCAGCGGTCGATCAGGGTGTACACCCGGCGGATGTCGCCCCGCCGAGCCCGAGATCTCCCGGCTCTCTGCGTGATGTCTGGTTCCTGTCCACCCATCTCATCAGACTACTCCAGAACATTCTTTGTGGGACCATCTATTTAGATGGGTTGTTGGGCCCCCAAAATCCTCGAAGATAGGCCTGTTGCCCAGCATGGGGACACATATTCCAAACCGCCTTCGTGGCAGGAGATACACGCCATGACACACATCCGCACCGCAGCCATCGCCCTGCTCGCAGCCGCCGCGACGACCGCAAGCGCCGACGACCAGATCTTCGTCGGCGGCCCCGCTGGAGCCGTCTACGTCGCCGACTCAGACACCGGCGAGTTCACCTACTTCGCCTGCTTCTGCATCGGCCCGATCGTGAGCATCCAGCCGCTCGGCTCCGACTTGCTCGTCGCCGATTCGTTCGGCGGGCTCTGGCAACTCGACGGCGTAACGGGCGTCTTCGAAACCGGCGCCTGGACCGGTGTGCAGATTGTCGACATGGCGATCGACGGCGAAGACGCGATCGTCGTGAAAGCCGACGGCAGCGTCATGCGCACGCCGCTGGCCGTGGGTTTCCCGCAGGACACGATCGACGCACCCGCGGGCGTGACAAGCGTGCTGCTCTTCGACGGCGACATGTATGTCGGCACGAACACAGGCGAAATCCATCGCAAGGCGCAGGGCGAGAGTACATGGTCGCTGTTTGGCACGATGCCCTCTGCAATACGTACGCTCGCTGCAAGGCCCGAGGCGCTCGTGGTCGCCGACAACCTGGACGACGCCAGGCGCATCCTCTGGGCGGGCGGCCCCGACGACGGCTACTACGTCACGCAAGAAGTCGTCGACGCCGGCTACACGGGCGACTTCACGCTGTTTACGCGCTCGATGGGCGAAGTGAGCGTATACGACGCCGAAACCTCGACGCTCGTCGACACATGGACCCTCCCGGTCGAGGCCAGCGCGATCTTCGTTCGCCCCGGCAACGTCTGCAAGGCCGACACAAACCGCAACGGCGTGCTCGAAGCGGGCGACTTCTCGGCGTGGGTTGCCGCCTACAACCGGGGCGACTTCATCGCCGATCAGAACAACGATCTCGCCGTCACTCCGGCCGACTTCAGCGCCTGGGTCGCGGCGTACAACCGGGGCTGCGATTGATCACCGTTTGATCGCAGCCGCAACGCGAACCTATCCCATCGCGGGCGGAACGCCTCATCTCTGCCCCGCCACACACACGACACAGGCCCCGAGGGGAGGAGATGTTCCCCGGGGCCTGCGTCCGTTGCGTTGCACGTTGTTCAGGAGCGGTTCTGCGCTGTTCGAATCAGAAGCTGACCGAGCCGCCCGCGCCGGCGAAGACATCCGTCGAGTCGTTCGTCAGGCCGATACCGATGCGTACGTCGACCGTCACCTGCGGCAGGATCTTGAAGATCGCACCTGCCTGCGCGAAGTGTGTGTCCTCGATGTCGCTGTCGCTGTTCACGAATGTGAAGTACTCGAGGAACGTCTCGACCTCTTCGTCCCAGCGCTGATCGAAGCTGAGCGCCACGCCGGTCTGGATGTAGTCGTCTTCGGTGGTCTGGTTCTCGAGTGAGGTGACCTTCACCGAGCCCGAGAAGCCGAAGATCTCGTGGATCTCGTTGTAATCGAACGCGAGCTCGATCGAGGGGTCGGCGCGGTCCGTCGTGAAATCGTCATCACCGATCGGGATGTTCACCTCGACGATCGCGGCCATCGCTGGGACGATGCCCGTGTTCTGCTCGAAGATCGAGACCTTCACGCCCGCGTTCATGTCCGTGATGCCGTCGGTGGCGTCGTCGAAGCCGGTGGTCGAGACGTCGACGCGCTGAAAGCCCGTCCAGCCCAATCGCCCCTCGACGCGGGGCACGATGCCCGCACGAACCAGAAGCTCCGGCCCGGAGACGGTTTCGACCTCGACGTCGTCCTCGTCGTCGTAGGTGTACGTCGCGCCGCCCTCGATGCTGAATCGCCCGACGGGCACCACGAACACGCCCGTGCGTGTGCGGGCGCGATCCGTCGCGAACGGCGACTCGATCGGCTCGGACTCCTGGCCGAAAATGTTGTAGTCTGTGTCCGAGATGATCCCACCCCGGCGCTCGACCCCATCCTGAGCGGCCGACCCGGCTGCACCGAGCACAACCAGAAGTGTCGCCGCGAGTGTCTGCGTGCGCATGATGAAAGCTCCATGGGCAGCACGTGCACCGCGCACGACGCCGCCGGATGCCTCCCATCGGCCCCCGGACCGCTTCATGTTGAAACGGGCGCTACGCCTTCGCCGCGAGCGCAGCTCTTGCCTCACCGACCAGCCGAACCGCCTCGGAGATCGCCTCATCCAGGTTCCGGTTCACAAGGAAGGTGTCGTACACCCCCCCGCTTCTGGCCCTCTCGATCTCGCGCTTGGCCTCGGCGAACCGACGTTGGATCGTCGCCTCGTCCTCGCGCTGCCGCGCACGAAGCCTCGCCAGCAGCTCATCCTCGCTCGGCGGCTCGATGAACATCGCAAACGCGCCGGGCCGCTTGGCTTTCACCTGCTCGGCTCCCTGCACGTCGATCTCCAGGATGACCAGGCGCCCCTGGTCGAGCTGTTCGTCCACCCACGCGCTGGGCGTGCCGTACTTCTTTCCGAAGACATTCGCGTGCTCAAGCAGCTCATCCCGCTCGACCATCCGGTCGAATCGCTCGTCGTCGACAAAGCAGTAGTCCACGCCCTCGTGGTCGGCGGCGGTCTTGGGCCTGGTTGTCACACTCACGCTGAAAACACTGCCGGGAATCTGCGCCTCGACCGCGCGGGTGATGGTCGTCTTCCCCACCCCGCTCGGGCCGCTGATGATCAGCAGCATCCCCGTGTTGTCGCTCAGCTGGGCCGCCATGAAACAGGGTAGCCCGCATGCCCCCGAGCCGGGAGCCCACGAACTGACAACCCGCTCAGCACCCCGCGTTGTAATTGGCGACCCAAGCCGAGAAGTCCGCCGGCGTGCAGGTCCCGTCGCCGTTCTGGTCACAGGCGGGCGACATGGCGTTGAAGGCGGCAACCCAGGCGCTGAAGTCAGCGGGGCTCAGAACACCGTCGCCGTTTGTGTCAGCTATGCACGTCGCGCCGAGCTGCGAGAGATCGTAAGCGAGCATGGCGTCCCCGGGGCTCGGGAGAAGATCGTCATTCGCACGGCAGTTGACGAAAAGGGTGTCTCCATTGAGAATGACATTGTAGCCGATCGATGCGGTGCTCGACCCGTTCATGAGTGGCAACAGTTCACCGATGAGTTCGCCTGTTACGGTGTCGTAAACATAGATAATCGTAGTCTGGTTCGCATAATCGGGGCGCGTTGCAATCAAGTACTTGTCGTTCACCGCAACAGTTCTACCAAAGCCCAGATAGCCGTCATCGGGTAAAATTCTGATGGTACGGATCAGTTCCTGCGTTGTCAGATCGAACACGTACACCGCCGTCAGGACAGCCTCGTTGCCGAACACTTCTGAGTCGCTCGCGACCATAATGTCGCCATAGATGGCGATATCGGTTCCAAAGAACCTCGCATTGCTCAGTGTCCCAAGAGCTGGCGATACGATCTCATACAAAAACTCTTGCGTATCCGCATCATAGAAATAGATGCCCGGGGCCTGATCAAATGCAACGATGAGCTGATCGTTCCAGGTGGCAAGGACCTTTCCGAAGTGAAAGTAGCCGCTGGGGAAAAACCTGCCGCTGAGACTCTCAACTTGCTGGCCGGTAGTAGTATCAAAGAAATTGACCGTGCCGTCACTGCTGCTGAAGGTCGTACTCCAAGCGCCCCAAGAGTCGCCGACAACCGCGACATCACCGACCAACGCAACACTCTCGCCGAAATAGGGCGATTGCCAATTGTCGTTGCCAAAGGTCTGTGTGTACCTCGCAAGCTGATTGCCGGACGGATACTCAAACAGATACGCGGCCCCGGCCTTCACCGTCGAGTTGGGATCGTCCTCGCGGCTGCCGACGAGCACCCTGCCATCCTGCACCGCGATCGACTGCCCGAACTGCTCCGGCGGGAGAGCGGGAGGCGACGTCGTCGCGTAGATGTAGTTCTCCTGCGCGAGCGTCTGTACATCGAAGACATACACGCCGCCAGTCCCGGCGTTGCCGCCGTTCTGAACACCGACTGCGCCGACATACAGCTTCCCGTCGTGAATAACAGGCGACTGACCGAAGAGATTGCCCGCAACGGCGTCCGCGGGTTGAATACTCGCGTATGGGCTGATCTGCTGCTGCGCATGGGCCGGAGCAACGATACAGAGTACCAGAAGACCCGCTGCCCCAAGATGTCCAGAGAGCGACCGTGAATTTGTATACATCATGGTCCAATTCTACTTCAGGCCCGGCTTCTACTGCGGATCATTCCGAATATTTTTTTATTTCTTGACGGCGAGGAGTGAATTTCAGACTCAGCATCCCGCGTTGTAGTTGCTCACCCACGCCGAAAAGTCTGCAGGAGAGCAGGCCCCGTCGCCGTTCTGATCGCACGCTGGGCTCATCGCGTTGAACGCAGCCACCCACGCACTGAAGTCCGCCGGGCTCACGACGCCGTCGCCGTTGGTATCGGCTAGGCAGGGCAATTCACAGTTCAAATCGAAGATGTACGCCGAGCCTGAATCGACCCCCATGTCATCATTGTTGTACCCGCCAACCAGAATTTGATCGCCAGATAAACAGACTGGATACCCGAAGGAATCACCCGATGTGATGTCCGCCGAATAGTACTTCGCCACCTGCACCCATCCCGACTTTGAACGTCTGAATAGATACGCAGAGCCCGCATCTGCGCCCCAGGTGTCATCACCTACGGCTCCGACTGCAATGACATCCCCGCGAATCGAAACCGACTCACCGAAGCGATCTTCGGGCGCACCGTCGAGAGAAATGAGCTTGCCGTCCTGATTCCAAGATGAGCCGTCGAAACGGAAGACGTAGGCGGAACCAGAATCCGTCCCATTATCATCTTCGAGATGGGCCCCAACGACGGCCATATCGCCGTCAATCGACACTGATCGTCCGAATGAATCGAACGAATATCCATCTGAAGCGATCAGCTTCGATTCCTGCACCCACGTGTTACCCTGCAATCGATAGATATACGCCGATCCCGAACGGGCGCCCATCGGACTATCCTGATTCGCGCCGATGACTATTACGCCATTGTGTGCAGAGACCGAGATGCCGAACCAGTCTTGCTCCGCACCATCTGAAGCGATGAGCTTTGCCTCCTCCACCCAGCTCATACCGTTATACCGGAACACATAAGCCGACCCAGCCCGGGATGCGGCGCCATCACCAAACACCGCACCCACTACTACAAGGTCGCCAGAAACCGAGACCGAAGCACCAAAGAGCGCTTGCGCCGTCGCATCCGACGGAACCAACTTGGCTTCCTGCACCCAACCGACTCCGGTCAACCGATATATATACACAGCCCCTGAGTTGTCGCCATGGTCGTCATCAAGGTATGCGCCCACTGCGGCAATATTCTCATCAACAGAGGTTGTAAATCCAAATCTATCCTCCGGCGACCCATCATCCGGAAGCAGCTTGGCCTCTTGAATCCAGCCGCTCCCATCAAATCGAAAGATGTACGCCGAACCCGACCAGTGGCCATTCTCGTCGTCTGCCCAGGCACCAATCACGGCTACATTTCCGGACAGCCCCCCAGATATTCCAAACAGATCCTCGGTATCCCCATCCGCCGCGACAATCTTGGCAACCTGTAAAGGGCTGCATAGATCCCCTTGGGCACGAGCGATTCCGACGGTTAATAAGGAAAGGAATAACGCTACCCACTGCACCATTGGTGGATCTCCAAGCTCAACCGAGTGGTTGAGATGGAGATTGGACTCACGCCAAAGATTGTGGTTCCCAATAGCTATGAGTTTATCAGCTAATTGATGCCTAACTTAGCACCCCGCGTTGTAATTGGCGACCCACGCCGAGAAGTCCGCCGGCGTGCAGGAGCCGTCGCCGTTCTGGTCGCACGCCGGGCTCATCGCATTGAACGCGGCCACCCAGGCGCTGAAATCGGCCGGGCTCACGACGCCGTCGCCGTTGGTATCGGCCAGGCAGGGTTCCTCACCCTCGCCCACGCCGAACGCCGCTTCGACAAATCCCGTCGTGAGCGAGCTGCCGTGGTTCGAGATGATCACCATGCGCACGTACGACGCCACGGTCGGCGTGAACGTGAAGGCCTGCCCAAAGTTCGTCGGGTTCGGGCTGCCGTCGTTGGCGCTAAACGTCCCAAGATTGGTCGGTGATGTGAACGCCGGGTTGTCGTCGGCAAGCAGGGTGAACTCGTTGACGGTCTGCCCGATGCCCTGCGGGTCGGCCCAGATCGCCATCGCCGTGATCGAGAACGACCCGCCGAGGTCGAAGTCGAAGTTGCCGGTCGTGCTGGTCTGCGAGAACCACGTCGTGAAGCTGGATCCGCCGCTGACGGTGTGTGTCGAGGCGACGAACGTATCAAACTCCGTCACTCCCGAGACATACGTCGCGGAGAGCCCCGACTCATCGATGGCGTACACGGGGTCGTAGGTGCCGAAGTGCCCCATGTTCGTGCTCGCCGACGCCGGCTGGAGCATGAGTGTTTGCGCCGAGCACGAGCCCACCTGGAAAGCCGAAACCAAACCCCCGAAGCACACCGCGGCCACGATCTTCCCAGCCTGAGCATTCATCGAAGTATCCTCCGCCCGGTATTGGGCTCCACCGAGAATACCGATCGCAGATTGGTTGTCACAAGATCAATATTGACATCGTCGGCTCAGAATGATGCGACAGCTGCTATCCGTTCGGGATCAGTCACCCAATAGCCAGCCCGTAATGCCCAGTCAGCACCCTGCGTTGTAGTTGGCGACCCAAGCCGAGAAGTCGGCTGGCGAGCAGGCCCCATCGCCGTTCTGATCGCAGGCGGGGCTCATTGTGTTGAACGCCGAGACCCATGCGCTGAAGTCGGCGGGGCTCAGCATGCCGTCGCCGTTCGTGTCGGCGATGCAATTGCCCGAACCCTGCGTCACAGAGAGGCAAGCCGAGAACTCGGAGGTATTGCCTTCGGAATCGGTCGCGGTAGCCGTGGCGACCCAGCCGGCTTCGATTTCGCCCGGGAGTGCGACACTGAAGGACGCGTCACCCGAGCCGTTGGTCTGCAAAGTAGTCTGCCCGAGATAACGTTCACCCTCGCCGAAACCGGAGTCGTTGCACACAGAGCTGGCGAAGAGCTCGACTGTGAAGGTGGCGTTGGGTGTGGAGTTGAGTGTGCCGGCGATCGTGATCTGAGTTGGTGATGCCTCGGCGCTGCTGAGCACGGGGTAGTTCTGCAGGTTGTTGCCGCCGGTGTCGGCGTCCTGCGCGTCGTTGGCGGTGACACCGAAGGGCGTGACATCGAGCTCAAAGAGATCGATGCCAAGGTCGTCGTTCGCATAAATGCTGTTGCCCGAGATGGTGACAGCCGAGACGTTCCAGTTGACGGAGATCCCGTTGAACCGATGGCCCGCGATGGTGTTGCCCTGTCCGGTGCTGGCGTCGCCGATGGTGACGCCGTGGACGGATGTGACGGGGTAGTCGTCGACATCGATGCCGTAGACGCTGCCGAGGGTGGGCTGGCCGTTGATATCGAGTCCGATGGTGTTGCCCATGATGTTGATGTCGCCGCCGGTGCCTGTGATATAGATGCCTCGGCCCCAGAGTGTACCTGCGTAGTGCGGCCCCATGCCGACACCGAGAATGCCCGAGATGAGGTTGTCCTTGACGAGCACGCCGCTATTTGTGCCGTAGAACCCGACCCCGATGGACGAAGCGTCGTTGCCGCGAGTGAGTCCGTCGGGCGTACCGATCCAGTTGTTCTCGATGACGGTGTCCTGGTTGTCGAAGACCTCCACGGTTGTGCCGGAAGGGAGACCTTCGCTGTTCCACGTGCCATAGCCGGTGATGTAATTGCGGTCTTCGGGGTTTGGCCCGCCGACGCGCGTGCCGGTGATGGGACCGGTTCCGAATTCGCTGACGAAACCCTGAATGCGGACACGCTGACAGACGTTTCCGACGACAGTGTTATCGTTGGATCGGTCAAGCTTGATGGTGCCCGTGATTGTGTTGTTTCGGATGGTGCTGCCCGAGCCGCCGAAGAGCGAGATGCTCGTAAAGCCTGTGTTGAGCTCGACGGTGTTGTTCGAGCCGTTGACGGAGATGGCTGAGGAATCGATGCCCCGAATAGTGGTGTCGTCGCCGATGGTGATCAGCCCGCTCATGATGACGACTTCGGCTCCATCCGGGTTGGTGTCGCCCGTGGCCGCCGTTTGCGTGGTGCCGTCGATGATCACGGGCTCAAAGAATCGAAGTAGGAACGGATTCAGGACGGCGCGACCCGGGTAAATAAATTGAAAGGCCCACTCGCCTTGTGGGACATCGAACCCGACTGTCTGCACACCGGGCGTGTTGTCAGACGCGAGGGCGGCTTCACGGAGCGAGACAACGCCATCCGGCCCCGGCAGGTCGGCGACCTGCTGAGCACCACTAAAGTCGACGGTGTCGCTTGCTGTATTGACAGTGATCACCTGGGCGCCTGCGAGTCCAGAGGTCGCGGCGAAGCCGGCGGTGAGCATGAGCTTGGTGGTGTTTCGCATGGTGAGTCCCCTTGTGATTGAGCCGTCTACCCCCTGAGGGTCACGGTGTGTCTGTGCACTCTCAGGAGACACGAGAGGCAGAATAAATACATCGACCTAGATATTTGGCGGTAGATGCGCCACCCGTCTATCCGTGTACGCAATGTGTTAGCAACCCGCGTTGTAGTTGCTCACCCAAGCCGAAAAGTCCGCAGGGGAGCAGGCCCCGTCGCCGTTCTGGTCGCACGCCGGCGCCATCGCGTTGAACGCCGAGACCCACGCGCTGAAATCGGCGGGGCTCAGCATGCCGTCGCCGTTGACGTCGGCGATGCACGCCGTGTCGAGCCGCTCCTCGTAGAACGAGACATACAGATCGTCCGCGAAGACCTCGTACACCGCGGGCGTGTAGTGGATCTCGTCGACGAACGTCGAGGCCGGGCTGGGCAGGCTCGCGTCGGGCAGCGACGGATCGAACGGCGGGATCCCGAGTTCGGGCATGCCGTAGTTGATCTGCGCGAAGCCGTAGTACCCCTCGTACGTGTACCCGGGGATCGTGTCCGCCAGCGCGTAGAGCCGACTGTCGAGGTCGAGCATCACCTCGTTGACGCGCGCCGGGTCGAAGAACAGGATCGGTCGAAGGAAGTCGTAGCCCGACTGGTACACCTCCACGTCCGGGCGTACGGCCAACATATGTCGCACGATGTCTTCGGTGTCGCCCACGACGCGGTTCAGCAGGCTGTTCACGATCGATTGGTTGTTGATGAACAGGATGCCGTCGAAGAGATCGTTCCCGCCGATCGACAGATGCACGATCCGCGCATCGGGGTTCGCCAGCAGCACACCCTCGATATACGGCAACCCGATCGACGGATCGCTCGACGACAGCTCGTCCGCCCGAGCACCCTCGACACCCTCGTTCAGGACCGCGATCTCCGGGTGCCCCTCGTCGATGATCGTCTGACGCAAGGGCCCCGAGAGCCGATTCGCCCACGAATCGCCGAACACGATCACCTCGGCCCCCTGCGCGTGAACCGAGACGGCAGCCGATGTCATCAGAATCGCCGCGAATGAGTTCTTCATGACGCCCTCCGCGTGCAGTCTACCAGCACGCCCCGCCCTCGCACGAAAAAAGCGGGGGCCCGAGGGCCCCCGCTGATATCACGATTCGCACCGATTCCGAGCGTGCCTTACTCGCAGCCGGCGTTGTAGTTGCCGACCCAGGCCGAGAAGTCCGCCGGCGAGCAGAACCCGTCGCCGTTCTGGTCGCAGCCCGGGGCGCCGGTGTTGAACGCACCGACCCACGCGCTGAAGTCCGCCGGGCTCAGCATGCCGTCGCCGTTGACGTCGGCGATGCAATCGAACGGCACCTCCCACTCGAGCGTGAGCTCGACGGGCGTCCAGTCCGCCAGTGGCTCCTGCGTGGTCGCGTTGCCCACGTACACGCGGTACGTCGCGCTGTACACACCGGGCCCCATCGCCGAGTACCAGTTGTGGGTCATCATGCCGCCCCACTGCCAGACGTCGGACGAGCCATCGGTCCCGAGAATCGGAGCGTAGCTGAACGCGTCGTACGCGCTCAGCCCCTCGCTCGTTCCGAGGTTCTCGACGAACACGCCCGAGCCCGCCGGCAGATCAAAGAACCCGTCGGCGAGCCAGCCGAAGCGGCCCGAGTAGTACGTCCCGGTGAGCACGCTCGCCGGGCCCGTGTAGGTCTCGCCGTCGTACAGGAACAGCTCCACCGGCCCGCTCACGGGCGTCTCATAATCGAGCTCGAGCGACTGCCCGTTCTGTGACACGAGCAGGTGCAGCATCGAGCCGCCCAGCTGGGGCGTGTCGGCCAGCGCCGAGCCCGCGATCGAGAACGAAGCAACAAGACCGAATGCCGTGCGCATGTTCATGACGCGCTCCTTTCTGTGTGATTACCGGCGGCGGCGCGACACAACAAGACCACCAAGGCCGAACAACGCCGCCGACGCCGGGGCGGGCACGGTCTGCCAGCTCAGCGTGACGCTCTCGGAGCCGAAGCCCGAGAGCGGCGCGCCCGTGGCCGCGTCGCCGATGTACAGATTGACAACCATCGAGTACGAACCCTCGTTCGCCGCGGCGAACCAGGGGTGATGCATCGTGCCGCCCCACTTCCACGCGGCGTCCGAGCCGGCGGTGCCGAACATCGGCGCGTAGGTGTGGTTCTGACGCATCATGCGCATGCCGCCCTCGTACGCCTCGATGCCCGCCGAGGCGCTGGTCATCTCGATCCAGATCGCCGCGTCCTGCGGCAGCGTGATGAATCCGTCGGCGAGGAAGCCGTACTGGCTCGAGATGTACTTCCCGTCCAGCACGTCCGCGGGAGCGGTGTGCATGTCGCCGTAGTTGATCATCGCCAGCGGGGTGCTGTCGGTGTGCGCGGTCAGATCCGTGCCGTCGAACGCGATCATCACGTGGACCATCGGGTTTTCGAACTGGGGCCAGGTCTGCGCACCAGCGGCGCATGTAGCGAAGGTGGCGGTAGCGGCAATCATTGCTTTGGTCGTGTTCATATCAGATTTCTCTTTCTCTTCTTCAGCGGGGTTCAATCCGCGATTGATCAAACAAATGGGTCATACAAATTTGAAAGGTTGGCCGAGCCCGGCTTACCAGCCGCGAGGATCCCAGAGATCCTTCTTGCGCTCGGGGTTGAAGGTGTCCTCGTACTTCTTGACCTCCGCGTGCCCGTCGAGGAAGACATACCCCTCGCCGGGCTCGAACCGATCCATCGCGACGCTCTCGTTGTCGGCCTGGAAGTTCTTCCAGAAGTGCGCCATGTGATGGTCCGGCTCGTCCGCTTCCTCGTCGAGATCCGCAAAGACGATCGTCTCGGCGGGTCTCGCTGCGCACCGGCAGTACAGGTAGGGCCTGCTCTCGTCGCCCGCGCGGGCCGGGTCGATCTCGAGCCACTTGAGCTCGAAGTACACGCTCTGACCAAAGCTGTTGATCGGGGTCTGCGTCACACGACGCTCGCCCGGCTTCTGCTCACGCCGATCGAGCGGCGAGCGGTAGTGCTCGTTCACGATCGAGAGCCACTTCGTCTCATCGGGAGGGTCCGTCGGGTCGAATGGCTCGCCCGTGAAATACTCGTAGAGCGCGTAGTTCCAGGGCATCCCGTTCGGCCAACCGAAACCGGCCGAGTGCGATGTCACCTGGATACGCCCCTTATTGGTGTCCGAGTAGTTCGTGCTCGCCATCCCGAGATCGCGCAGACGCGAGAGCGCCAGCACACCCCTGGCCCGCGTGCGGGCCTTGCCCAATGCGGGCAGCAGGATGCCGATGAGCAGCGCGATGATCGCGATGACGACGAGCAATTCGATGAGCGTGAAGGCGTGCCTTCGGTTCGCACAGGTCTGTGCGCGTGACATGAGAAATCTCCCGAGCGGCTATGGCCACGCAGACAAGGCGCAGCACGGCCGCGAGCGTTGTGAGGTCGGTACGGACGCGGAGGTCAGACCGAACGCTTGGGAGGGGGGCTTGTCACATCGAGCGACCGCGAGCCGAGCGTCGGCTCTTCATACGCGATCAATCGCTCGCCATCGTGATCGGCGAGAACGCGGCTCACCGCGCTGTGGTTCGATGTCACCGGAACAGCCGCCAGGAACCACTTGAGCGGCGGCGTGCACCCGAAGGTCATCACCTCCGGGCCGGTGCGGGATTCCGTATCAGAAGCAATCGGAGCCGCGGGATTCGCCAGCGCCTTGGCTGCGCAGCAGCACGAGCCGCTGGTCGAGCAGGCCGAGGCCGCCCCGCATGTGCAGACCGACTCGGTCGCCCCCGCGGTGCTCAGGTCGAATGCGCTGGCAAGGAACCGCGGCACGGGCACCGCGGCCAGACTCGCGCACACGTACAGCCCGATCAGTATCGCGATGACCGACCTGGACCCCGTAAGCTCGCGCATGACTCCCAACTGCCTGAGACAGGACGCAGAACACGCCCACACCAACCTATACGCCCGGGCCGGCAGAATAGATCGCCTCAAGGGGGAGAATTCCTGCATTCGTACTAAAACTGCTTGTCTGACAGGAAATTTTACGAACGGGCCCCGAGCAGATCCGCCAAGACGGCCATCCGTACCAGCACACCCGCCGAGACCTGCTTGCGCACGAGCGACCTCGGCCCGTCGGCGACCAGGCCGTCGAGCTCGAGTCCCCGGTTGATCGGGCCCGGGTGCATGACCACGGCCCCGTCCTTCATCGAAGCCGCCCGCGCCTCGGTGAGTGCGTACAGCGAGCGGTACTCCCGCACCGAGCCCACGCCCGGGGGCGAACTCGGCTTGGTTTCGCCTCCCCCGCCGTGCCGCTCGAACTGGATCCGCAGCATCTGCACCGCGTCGAGCTCGGGCAGCACCTCGTCGAGATCGCTCGACACGCTGCAGCCGAGGATCTCGAGCGATCTTGGCGCGAGGGGCGCCGGCCCCACGCAGATCACACGCGCGCCGAGCCGCGTCATCACCGCGATATCCGATCGCGCGACGCGCGAGCTGACGATGTCGCCCACGATCCCGACCGTCACGCCCGACAGATCGAAGCTCTTCTCACGCCCGCCCTTGAGTGCTCTACACATCGCGTACACATCGAGCATGCCCTGCGTCGGGTGCTCGTGCGTGCCGTCGCCCGCGTTGATCACGGGCACGCTCACGTGCTGGGCGATGTGATACGCCGCCCCGGACGCCCCGCTGCGCACGACGAGCGCGTCGCCGCCCGTGGCCTCGACGGTGCTCGCGGTATCGACGAGCGTCTCGCCCTTGGCGATGCTCGAGCCCGGCGCGGTCAGGTTCGTCACGCCCGCGCCGAGCCGGCGCGAGGCGAGCGAGAAACTCACCCTCGTGCGCGTCGATTCCTCGAAGAACAGGTTGCACACACTTTTGCCCGCCAGGCGCTTGCGCAGCTCGGCGTCCTCGCGCGGCATCCCGGCGCCATCATCAAAGCTGAGCGCCAATTGCAGGAGATCGACAATCCGCTCGCGGGGCATCCCCGCCAGCTCGATGAAGTGCCTGGCGTGATCCACTCTGCGCCGCATCACCCCTCGCCGCTGGTCTCGGGCTGGCTCTCTTCGGCTGGTGCTTCCTCGACCGCCCCGTCGTCCTGACCGACCGGGTGGCGACGAGCGTCGTACGCACGCTGAACGTCCTCGATTGTGAACAGCTCGGGCGGCGTCAGTGTCCCCACCTCTCGCGGCCTGTCGCGCTCGATCTGACGCGTTCCCGTCGCCCCGCGCATGTGCACCTCGACGCCCACATACACCGGCTCGGCGACGCCCTGCTCCAGGCCCGTGATCGGGCGGATCACGTCCACTCGCACGCGGCTGTGACGGATCGCTACCTCGCCGATGTGATAGACCGGGAGATTCGGATCGGTCGTTTCGCTGAGCACCTCGGCCCGCGGATGCGCATTGGCCGCCACCCAGCGGTAGCTCTCGGGTGCGATGCCCCCGGGCAGGTTGATCGCCACGATCGAGCCCGACGCGGGGAGGTTCAGGTTCTTCTGCGTCGCAAGATCCTTCTCAATCACGTGCTTCAGGGCCTTGGCCATCGGCTCACGGATCGAAGCCGTGTCTGTCGCGTTCACCCACGTCACGCCCGGCTCGGGCGGGTAGTTGCTGTACGTCAGACACCCGCCCATCCCACAGAGCAGAGCCGGTCCACCGATGAGACCCGCCAACACACCCAAGATCCGCCGATTCCGTCGATTCATCCCATCGCTCCAGACAGTTGAACAGCGCTCATTCCCCGAGCCGCACCACTCTATGCGACCCGGGCGGGGTGTGCCCCCGCGTCGATCCACGCAGCGACGCATCAACAGTGAATCCAGAGTCCCTCCCCGAGCGACCCTACCATCAGCCGTGGATACACGCCCCAAACGCTTCGTGGTCGGCATCACCGGCGCCTCCGGCGCGGCCTACGCCCTCCGCACGCTCGAACTGCTCCTCCAGTCCGGGGCCGAGGTCCACCTCGTCGTCTCCGAGTACGGCCAGCGCCTCCTCTACGAAGAAGCGGGCATCAAAAAGATCGAGCCCGAAGCCCTGCTCCCCGAACTCATCGAGCAGGACGGCTCGTTCGCCTACAAGCTCACCTGCCACCCCAACAAGGACGTCGGCGCGCTCATCGCCTCGGGCAGCTACCTCCACGACGGCATGGTCGTCGTCCCGTGCAGCTCGACCAGCCTGGGCGCGATCGCCACGGGCTCAGGCAGCAACCTGCTCACACGGGCCGCGATGGTGACGCTCAAGGAACGCCGCCGGCTCATCGTCTGCCACCGCGAGTCGCCGCTCTCCCTCGTCGACATCGAGAACATGCGCACGCTCACGCTCGCCGGTGCGATCATCTGCCCCACCAACCCCGGCTTCTACCTCAAGCCCATGACCGTGGGCGATATCGTCGATTTCACCGTCGGCAAGATCCTCGACCTGCTCGGCGTCGAGCACTCGCTCGCCACGCGCTGGGAGGGTTAGCGAACCCATTTCGCTTCCGGTTCGGCTGTGTTCTCGATACGATCTGAGCCATGCCTTCAGAAGTGCATATCTTCTCGAACCTCTTCCTTTTCTCGCCAGAGTCCTATCTGCGCCGACTCGAACTCGGCACATTCTTGCTGCTGGCTTTCTATGCGTTGCTCGCCTTCGCGACACTCGTCTTTGCGGCATCGCTGATGGCGGGCCTTGCGATCTTGAATCTGCTCGCTCTTCCGGCACTGCCACTTCTCGTTGTATTTTTCGTCGCCGGGTCCATCCTGATCTGTTCGAGAGATCCGAGCTCCCCGACGAACCCGCTACGCAGCCAGATATCGCTGCTTGTGGCCCTGCCGATCTACCTCGGCCTTGCAGGCTGGCACCTCTACGGGCTCATCGCCGACCCCTCGTACGTCCCGCCCGAATGGTTCAAGCCCGTTATAAAGCTCGTCGCATTCATCGCTACGAGCGCAACACTCAATATCCTCACATGGACGGGGCTGCGTTCGTTCAACGATCGCACGCGAAGCGCCGCTCGATTGCTCAGAAAGCTCTATCTTTACGCCTTCGTCAGCCTTGGCGTCGGTATCCTGTTCATCGTGACCTACAAGCCCGCCGGGCTCTTGCCGATGCTGCTGGCCGTGGCGCTGTTGTTCGCGGCGTTCCTCGTTTCTCTGCGGCTGTTGTGGCTGATTCACGGCGACATGCGGCGGGTGAGAAAGCTCGGGGTTCCGGCCATCACACATCCCGACATCACCAACGATCCGATACCATCATCGATATGAACGCACTCCATTCCGCCAGCGACACCTGCGCCCAATGCGGCTACTCCCTCGCAGGCCTCCCGAGCGAGTCGCCCTGCCCCGAGTGCGGCACTGTCCCCACCGTCCAGAAAAAAGCCGACGACTTCGTCGTCTGCATCCATTGCGGCTATCACCTCGCCGGGCTCGGACTCGAAAGCAGCTGCCCCGAGTGCGGCCAGCATGTCCGCGACTCGCTCGTCATGCACTCGATCTACCGCGGCGGCCGGGCGTACGTCGAACGCATCGCATCGGGCGCCTCGCTCGTGCTCCTCGCCGCGTACCTCGCTGTCGGGGCCTTCTTTGTGATGTTCTTCGCCATGATGGGCGCCGGCATGCTCGGCGTCGCGGCGGGAGGCGTCGGACCCATGGCGGGCATGCTTCTCGGGCTGCTGCTCTACTTTGCGATGCTCCTGGCCGCGGCGATCGTCTGGCTCATCGGCTGGATCCGCGCGACCACATCCGACCCGCTCCTCGGACACACCGCGCCCACCGAACGCAAGCGAGCCGTCACGCGAGGCCTGGCCATCACGATCTTCTGTCTTCAGTTCGCCTCGATCATCCCGTTCGTCGGCTGGCTCGCCAGCCTGGCCAACCTCGTCTGCATGATCATCTTCTTCCTCGCCGCCACGGGGTACATCCGGCAGATCGGCGAGCGGATCCCGTCGGGCAAGCTCATCAAGACCGCCGAGCGGATGCGCGTCGCGGGCATCGCCATCGGCTCTCTCTTTGTAGCCGCTCTCGTCATCGGCTTCGGCGCCATGTTCGCCTCGCTCTCCAACCCGGCAAGCGGCCTCACCGACGCGATCATGCTCGGCGCTTTCATCGCCATGCCGCTCTCGGGTCTGGCGATGCTGCTGGTCTACCTCCGACTCGTCGGGATGTTTGCCAAGCAGATGAAGGCCTGCCGCCGACACGCAGAGAGCCTGCCGACCAACCCGATGCCCCGCGAGCTCGGCACGCCGATCCTCCCCGCAGAGCATGCGCCATGATGACCGAACCGCTCTCACCAAACAACTACTGCGCAGGCTGCGGCTACTGCCTCGGCGGCCTCCTCGAATCGGCGAGCTGCCCGGAATGCAACAAGCCCTGCGCCGAATCGATCGCCGAAGCAGAGGTCGCAGGCTCGAAGCATGTCCGACGTCTCCGCCTCGGTGCGGTCCTCGCAATCATCGGCACGGCCGGCATCCTGTCTCATGCCGTTGGATCAGTCGTGTACTTCGAACTCATCGACTCGTTTTCCTACGCCCTTTACTCCCTACTGGAATGGGGACTTCATCTCTCGGTAGCGGTCTCAGTCAGCGGGTGGTTTATTCTGACCCGATTGAACCGAAACATAACTCATGATCGCCCCCCAAACGGGCTTCGGCGTTTTGCGAGATGGTCGAGCGTCGCGATGCTGGCTGCACATCTGGCATTTTACTTTGTGATCCAAAGCTGGTGGGCTTACGCCGCTGTAGACGAACTGATCCGCTGGTGCGTCTTTATGCTCCCCCTTGCCGTGTATCTGCTTGCAACCGCGGTCTATGCACGCACGCTGTTTGCACAGATCCCCGGTACCGATCGTCGCTCACACTTTCGGCTGTACTTCTGGATCATCGCGGTCGGGATATCGCTCGTCGGTGCGTCGTGGGCCATCCAACTCTGGAAAATGAACGCGGGTGTCCCACCCGACCCCTCGGTGACGCAAATTGTACTCCGGTGGACTTCATACACGGCATATCTCATGGCATACGCGGCGCACCTTCTCATCACCGTGACGCTCTTGCGAACGCTCCGGTGCGCAGGAGGCATCGCCAGACAATGGCATGCAGCAACTATCGACCATGGCTGACGCCCCGTCGCTCTACACACTGTGCATCTCCTGCGGCTACGACCTCACGGGTCTCCCCATAGACGCCCCCTGCCCAGAGTGCGGCAGCCCCATCCGGCTCGCCTACCAGCTCAAACGATTCGTCCGCATTAACCGGAAACAACTCACCGAAATCTACGACGGCGTGCTCACCACGATCGTCGGCTACGTCATGTGCGCGCTCGCACTCATCTTCTCGTCGATCGTCATTTTCCTCCCAGCGCTCGGCCTGCTGATCCCGCTGATACTCATCGTTCTCGTGCTGCCCGCCGCAGTCGCCGAGCTCGCCGGGCTTGTGGGAACCATCGCGCCGCTGCGATTCCCGAAGGAACTCAAGCCCCGCTACTCACACTCGAAAGTTCTCAGCGTCGCGGCCGGTGGTTTCACGCTGGGCCTCGCGTTCCTGCTCCCATTCGCGATAGCAAGTCAACTCAGCGCGATGTGGATGGCCTTGCTGGTGTGTCTCTCCGGCTCGATGTGCCTGGTCGTCATCGGACACGCTTGCCTCGCCATTCACCTGGCAAAGCTCTCGTTTCATGTGTATCTCGCACGCTTCGCGCGGATAGCGGCTCTCATCGCGGCCGTGCTCTTCGGCGGCTCGCTGATCCTGATCGCTGCATCGGTTATTCAGCTCGAAAGCCAGACGCGCGGATACCTGCTTGCCGACGCGGTCTGGAGGATCATGGTGTTCACCTCGATTGTCGGATATCCGCTGCTGCACTTTGTGCTGGCGGTCGGCCTCCGACGATCGATCCGCCGAATGCTGCGCCAGTCAGCGCCGCCCGCGTCCCCAGCCTCGCTTTGAGTTGTCCTCGGGCTCGATCGATTTCCCGCCGACGAGCGAGACGCAACCCGCACCGACCATCTGCGCCGCCTCGCGCACAAAGTTCGGCTCAAGCTCCACGCGGAGCGCCGGCTCCGGCGCCACCGTGATCGCGCGGCCCTCGGCCTCAAACTCAAGCACCACCGGCACGACCTCGCCCGCGGGCTTCTCGCCACCGGGCTGGACCGCCCGCCCAACCAGGAACCGGTGCAGCATGTCGACCGTCTGCATCCCGCTGCCGTTGAGCTTCTCGGTGCGAAGCGTCAGGTGCAACCTGCCCTTCTCGAGCGGCTGGCCCTCGATCGGCACCATGCGGTCCACGATGATCTGCGGCGAGCCGCGGCTGTGATCCATCCGGCCCATGACGAACTTCGGACCATCGTCATCAAACAGGTGCGCGAACTTCGCGTAGCAGTCGGCGAACATCACCGCGTCGGCCGTGCCCGTCAGGTCTTCGAGCGTCACAATGCCCATCTTCTGGCCCGCGCTGCGACCGTTGCGCACGACGATCGCCCGCACGCTCTGCACCAGGGCCGCCACGATCACGCGTTTGTCCTGCGGCACATCCGCAAGATCCGCCATCCGCAGCTGCGCGAACACGCCTGACCAGTCCTTCCACTGCTCGAGCGGGTGGCTCGACACGTAAAACCCGAGTGTGTCCTTCTCCTGGCGCAGCGTCTCCGACTCACCCCACGCCTCGGCCTTCACCAGCGGCACCGCCGCGGCCTGCGACTGCTCCTCCGCCGGGTCCGGCGCGCCAAAGAGCGCCCCCTGACCCGCCGCGCGATCCGCAGCAAGCTTCTGCCCAGCGCTCACCGCCTGCTCGATCGTCGCGACCATGCTCGCGCGGTCGTCGCGGCTGTGCACCTCGTCGAACGCGCCGCTCTTGATCAGCGCCTCGATCGTCGCCTTGTTCACCGTGCCCGGCGGCACGCGCTCGCAGAACTCAAAGAGCGACCCGTACGCCCCGCCCTTGTCGCGCTCGGCGATGATCGCGTCGATCGCCTTGGCGCCGGCGCCCTTGATTGCGCGCAAACCGAACCGGATGTGCCCGCTGCCGGGCGTGCGGTCCGTCTTGCTCTCGTACACCACCGCGAAATCCGCCTCGGACAGGTTCACGTTGGGCGGGCGCACCTCGACACCCACCTTGATCACCTCGCCCGACTTCGGCTCGACGAACTTCGTCCGCTTGCAGTCCTCGAGATACGGGATCCAGTCGCTGACCTTCTGCGCCTGGCTCTCGAACGACAAGAACGCCGCCATGTAGTGCGCGGGGAAGAACGTCTTGAGATACGCCGTCTGGTACGCCACGATCGCGTAGCCCGTCGAGTGCGACTTGTTGAAGCCGTAGCCCGCGAACTTGAGGATCAGCTCGAACAGCTCCTCGGCCTTCTTCGCCTCCAGCCCCTGCTTGCCCGCACCCTCGACGAACTTGGGCCGCTCGCCCGCGATGATCTTCTCTTTCTTCTTGCTGATCGCCTTGATGAGCGAGTACGCCGAGCGCAGCGGGATGCCGCCCAGCTCGTGCACGATCTGCATGACCTGTTCCTGGTACACCATCACGCCGTAGGTCTCTTGCGTGAACCGATCGACGATCGGGTGCACCTTCGGCACGGGCTGGTTGCCGTGCTTGCGCATGTTGTAGTCCGGGATCAGGTCCATCGGACCGGGCCTGAACAGCGCGTTGGCGGCGATCAGGTCCTCAAGCCGGTCGGGCTTCATCTCGAGCAGCAGCCGGCGCATGCCGCCCGATTCAAACTGGAACACACCCGTCGTATCGCCCCGCTGGAAGAGACTGAACACACGCTGGTCGGTGTACCCGAGGCGTTCAAGGTCAAGCGGGTCCGGCCCGCCGTCGCCCACCTCGCGCCCCACCGCCTCGTAGATCTGCGCTTTGCTGAGCGACTTCGTGATGAGCTGCTTGGCGCGCTCGATCACGCTCAGCGTGCGCAGGCCCAGGAAGTCCATCTTGAGCAGGCCCACCGACTCGCACGTCGGGCCGTCCCACTGCGTGACGATCTCGTTCTCGCCCCCACCGCTCTGGCGATACAGCGGCACCACCTCGTGCAGGGGCCTCGTCGCGACGATCACGCCCGCCGCATGCACGCTGCTGTGACGCGCCTGCCCCTCGATCACCCGCGCGTTGTCGATGACGCGCCTGGCGACCTCGTCCGTGTCGTACAGCTTCTTGAGGTCCGGCTCCTGCTTGAGCGCCTTGTCGAGCGTGATGCCCAGCTCTTCCGGGATCAGCTTGGCGAGCCTGTCCGTGTCCGTCAGCGGGTACTCAAGCACGCGCCCGACGTCGCGTACCGCGGCCCGGGCCTTGAGCGTCCCGAACGTGATGATCTGCGCCACATGCCCGTACTTCTCGCGCACGTAGTTGATCACGTCCCCCCGCCCGTCCTGGCAGAGGTCGATATCGATATCGGGGTACTCCGAACGGTCGGGGTCGGTGAACCGCTCGAAGAGCAACCCGTAGTGCACCGGGCAGGCGTTGGAGAGACCGAGCACGAACCCGGTCATCGTGCCCACACCCGAACCACGCGCGATCGCCGGGATGCCGCGCTGACGGCCCCAGTTCACGAAGTCCCACACGATCAGGAAGTACGCGCTGATCAGCTTGTCCGACAGGATCTTCAGCTCGCGGTTGAGCCTCGCCCACTTGCGCCACGCGTCGAGTTCGTCATCGTGGCGGAGGCTTCCAGCCTCCGGCTCCTTGTCTTCGCCTTCGATGCCTTCATGCCGGGCCTTCAAAATCTCCGGCCCGTACCGCCAGACCATCCCCGCCTCGCACAACAACCGCAGCGCCTTGTCGCATTCTTTCGTGAGCGACGACTGATCCAGATCCGGGTCGTTGGCGGGTTCCAGTTCGAAGTGCGAGCAGAACGCCTTGAACCACGCCGTCAGATCGCCCGCGTACTGGGCGTCATCATGCGACGGCAACTCCTTCTTGGGCGGCGCCTTGACCACCACCACCGGCGCATGATTCGCGTCCTCGGGCAATTCAACTTTGCACCGGTCGGCGATCTTCTGTGTGTTGAGCAGCGCTTCCTCGCCCGCTCGCCCGAAGTCGGCGTTGTTGTACTCGGGCGAGCCGAAGAGATCCCACATCTGCTCCGGGCTCTTCACGTAGAGCTCGGGCGTGTACCGCATCCGGCCCTCGTCGAACTTGCTCTTGCCCGTCGAGATGCAAATCAGCGTGTCGTGCGCGTCGTGGTCCTCGGCGTGCAGGAAGTGGCTGTCGTTGTCGCACACGAGCGGCAGATCGAGCTCCCGCGCGATTCGGATCAGGTGCGGGTTGATCGAGATCTGCTCCGGGATGTGGTGCTGCATCTCGACGTAGAACCTGGGCCCCGTCCCCTCGTCGGCGAACACCCGCGCGTGCCACTGGGCGCTCTCGACGGCTTTCTCGTAGAGCGACTTGTCGCCGCCCTTGGTGCCGCCCGAGGTCTCGTAGTCGAGCAGGTGCTCGCCCATCTCCGACCCGAGGTGCCCGTTGATCGCGATCAGGCCCGAGTTGTGCGTTTCGAGCAGCTCGCGGTCCATACGCGGCTTGAAATAGAACCCCGTCAGATACGCCTCGGAGCACAGGTACAAGAGGTTCCGCCAGCCCGTCTCGTTCTCGGCCAGCAGCACGAGGTGGTACCCGCCGTCGGACACACCGGTGTACGTCTTGTCGAGTCGGCTCTTGGGTGCGACGTACGCCTCGACACCCAGGATCGGCTTGATGCCCTCGGCCTTGGCCTTGCGGTAGAAGCTCACCGCCGCGTGCATGTTGCCGTGGTCCGTCACCGCCAGGCTGTTCATGCCGAGCTGATGGACCCTTTTCACCAGCTTGTCCAGCCGGTTGCCGCCGTCGAGGAGCGAGTACTCCGAATGCAAGTGCAGGTGCACGAAGGGCTTACCGCCGGAGCCCTCCGAACCGACAAGTGCACCATCATCTTGTGGCATCGCCGTCTTCGCCATCGATGTGCAGTGTATCTGTCGGTTCAGATCTGTCTCCAGACCAACCCCCAAACCACCGACGCCAACCCACCCTCATCAAGGCACCGCGGATCAACAAACGACAGTTCATCCCCAAACAATGAGTGCCGAATGCGGCGCCCCGAACGCCGGCCCAAGCAATCCAGCAGCCCCGCCACCCATAGACTCTTCCGTGGACCCGAGCCGCACTCAGAATTACGCCGAGCAGGTCCAGGCCTTCCGCCTGAAGATGCGCCAGATCAACGACCGCCCCCGCGGCCCGATCGCCAGCGCCGTCCACCTCCTGCTCACCCTCATCATCCTCGTGGCCCTGCTCGTCCTGATCATCCCGATCATCGCGCTCCTGCTGCTCTTCGGGATCGGGTTCTTCATCTACCTCAAGCTCCGCCGGCTCTTCGGCGGCCTCCACAAGCCCAACGCCCACGTCGGCCCCGTCCGCACCGACGGCCGCGAGAACGTCCGCGTCATCGACCGCGACTAAAGTCGCTCGTGCCCGCTCCCAAGCCCATCCTCCGCTGCCAGAGTTGCGGCCACGATCTCACCTCGCTCATCGAGACGCCCTGGATCCGCACCTGCCCCGAGTGCGGCCAGAAGTTCGACCCCGACTTCGTCTATGAGGGCAACGCCCGCAACAAGCCAGAATCCAACGGCCCGCTCCCCAAAGAGCGCGATCTCGCGAAAGGAGAAGAGCATGACTGAGCCGCTCAATCGCTCAAAGCCGCTCCTCAGCATGACCGCGCCGGTCGCCGGGCTCTCGACCGCTGGCGTCCTGACCGCCGCGGCCCACCTCAAACTCGCCACGTTCGCCCTCGGGGCCTGGACCTTCCCCCTGGCGATCGTGATCCCGGGCGTGATCGGAGGCCGCCAACTCATGGCGAGCCGGCCCCTCGTGCGGACCTGCCTGCTCACCGGGGCCGCGATCGGCCTGAACCTCGGCATCGAGGCCCTCGGCACGGCCACCCAGCTCCGTTTTTTGGGCTAGGCCTTCGGTTGTGTGAAAAGATGATCTCCAAGTCTCCAATAAGCTAGTAATTACTATCTTGTCTCGGTAGTATGAAACGACCTTTCTGGAGATTTCCGATGTCACCGAACACACGCATGTCCCGCCTCTTTGTTGGTCTCGCCTGCACCGGAGCGGTCGCGGCCGCCCTGCTCACCAGCTGCGCCCTCGGGTCGAGCGGCACCCCCGCGCCCGATCACGGGGGCGAGACGCTCATGCTCCTGCCCGAGAACGCCGCCGGACCGGTGGGCGTCGTCCGGCGCACCGATCTGCTCGTCGCCTACGGCAAGTCGAAGTACCTTAAGGAGCACTACAAGACGCTCGAAACCGCGCGCGACGCCGCCCGTGACGCGGGCGATGAAGAACTGACCGCCAAGATCGAGGCTGAGGGTCCCTACTGGCAGGAGGTAATGCACCGCCAGCTCGCCGGCGAGGAGCCGCTCTACACGATCCTGCTCGCGGTGCAGGACGAGCTGCGCGACGTCGCCGACGCGCACAACCTGAGCAAAGTCCTCGAAGCAGGCAAGGGCGTCGAAGGCATCGACATCACCGACGAACTCGCCGAGAAGCTCGCCCAATCACAAGACAAGGGCGCCGACTGATTCACATAGTTAGATCACAAGCGCTTCGCGCAGTTTCTTTGTGACATCCCCGACTGCCCCATCGGCGATGTTCTGCGCCTCGACGCGCACCACGGGCAATATGCCCCAGCTCGAATTCGTCAGCATCAGCTCGTCGGCCTTGAGCACGTCGTCGATCGTGAGCATCCGGCTCGTCGTCTCGATGCCGAGGCGGCGCGCGCAGTCGAGCACCTCGGCCCGCGTGATGCCGGGCAGCACCGGGCTCGGCAGGCCGCCGGGCGCCTCCTCGCCCCGCACGACGGGCGTGAAGATCTGCCCGTCCTTGACGAGGATCGCATTTGACACGCACCCGCCCGCGAGGTGGTTCGTCACCTGAAACACCAGGGCCTCTGCAGCGCCCTTGGCCGAGGCGTTCTGCAACTCGCCGAGACGTCCCCAGTAGTTGAGCGTCTTGTGAGAACTCATCGGGTCGAGCGGGTTAACTTTGAGATCAGCCAATGCCGCGACCACGCCCTGCTCGAACATCTGGCTCGGGTACTCGGTCGCCGGCTGCGCGACGATCAGGATCGTCGGGTCGTGCCGGGGTGTCTCGCCCGCGCGGGCAGCCGCGAGCGGGTTCAGGTCGCCGCCCGTGATCGTCAGCCGGATCCGCTGGCGATCGAGCCCGCACTTCTGGGCCGTGCGTTTCACCGCCTCGGCGAGCGCGGGCCTGCGCAGTTCCGTCGTGAGCCGGAGCTGCCTCGCCGACTCACCAAGCCGATCGATGTGGTCGAGCAGACGCACGACCTCGATCTCGCCCGCGTCGTTCTTGCGTGCGCTCATCGTCTCGAAGAGCCCCACGCCGTGCGTCAGGCCCGCGTCGAACGCGGAGACCGTCGCGTCCTGCGCGTCCTCGATGAACTCGCCATTCAGAAAGATCGTGGCCATCGCATCTCCATCCTCCCCCGTCGTGGGCGGAGGAGGTGTCCGCGCAGCGGACGGAGGGGGTCTACTTACTCCACCTCAATCAACGGCACGCGGAACACGCCGTAGGGCCCCTCAGCAAACGGCCCCTCGGGCCTGCCGAAGCCGGTCTCGTGGATGCGTGCGGTCGTGAAGTACAATCGCCCGCCGTGGATCGCCAGGCTGTCGGGCCAGCTGATCCGCTCGTCGGCGGCGACGTTGACCAGCTCGCCGCTGGGCAGGCGCGCCGTGATCGCGTCGCGCTCGAGAGCGGTGAAGTACAGCACCCCGTTCTCGTCCATGATCATCGCGTCACTGGCGAACGTCTGACCCAGCGGCTCGACGTGATCGTTCACGGTCATCGCGCTGGCGCCCGTGAACCGGCCCTCCCACTCTTCGCCTGGGCGCAGCGCGGCTTTCATCGCCAGCGTCGGCACGCGGTACAGATCACGCCCCGTCAGCGCCTGGTAGTAGACGTACTCGCCGTCGGGCGAGAGGGCGATCCCGTCGCAGTTGACCATCGGCTTGTTGCCGCTCGCGTCGAGCCAGACCTTGCCGCCGATGACGAGCTCGGTGCCGGGCACCGCCTTGGTCGACGGGTGATCCTCAAGGAACCGCATCGCCCGGCCTGTCGTTAGATCGACACCCACGATCGCGCCGAGGCCCGAATCGGAGATCCACGCGAAGCCGTCCTTCGTGTCGACGCGCACGTCGTTCAGGTACGAGCCGGGCGGCGCGATCGAGTCATCGAACAGGTACGACGCCCCGACCTTGTCGCGGCCGGTAAACCGAACGAGCTTCGGTGCGCCCGTGATCGGGCCTTGGAAGTTGGGGGCCCCAGGGTCGAGCACCCAGAGCCGCCCGAGGTCGTCGCTGAACAGCGCCTGCACGCAGACCCACGCGCGCTCGGGGCGAACGCCCGGCGACCAGGCGTTCCACGACGGGCTCGGGTAGCTGGCCGGCGGCTGCATCTTGCCGGTGAACACCTCGACCACGCTGTTGCCGTGGTTCCCATGCCACCTGGGGCTCGAGAGGAAGAGCCGCCCGCTTTGCGAGATCGCCAAACCCACCGTCTGGAAGCCGTCGAAAGCGACGACCCGTTCGAGCGGCCCGCGCGTGGCCGTCGAGAGGCGTGTAAAGAGAGGCACGAACCCCTCCGTGCCCGGGTTGGGCCTGGTCGAGTCGTACGTCGTGGCCCCGCGGTGCGACGAACACCCGGCCAGTGCCGAGAGAGCCGCCAACGCCAACACACCCATGCGCTTGTTCATGCCCCAAGCCTACACACCGGCCCCGCCCCCGGGCGCGGATAGGCTCTGACCATGTCCTGGGAAGACGACCACGGCCCCGACTTCGACGAGCTCGACCCCGAGGGCCCCTCGCCCGCCGACATCCGTCGGCTCGACCGCGCCGGGAGCCCCTGCCCGTCCTGCGGCTCGGAGATCTACGACGACGCCTCGATCTGCCCGGTCTGCGGCGAGTACATCCTCGCCCCCAAGCAGGGCCTCGCCAAGACCTACCTCTGGCCCATCGTCGGGGCGATCGTCCTGATCATCTTCGTCCTGACGTGGGTGCTCTGACGCGCCCGCCGTCAGGATGGGACTGTTGAGAGGTTGCCGAATGTCTATGCGTAAACGCCCTGCTCGGGCAGTTATGGATCTATCGCCTACGCCGGATGGCGATCAGAGAAGCCGTTGTCAGCAGTACAGCCGTAGGAGGTGAAGGAATGCTCGCGAGTGCACCAATGTTCCCTTGGCCACCTGTAAAGCCCGTGATCAAGCCGTGATTCACAGTGCTGCCATCTTCAAGGTCGACCGAGTACAGGTATCCAGGAGCTTCGATTGTCCAAGCGATGCCCGATGGGGCAATTGTGAACGATCCCGTCCCGGGAAGAGATCTGTCACCAATCGCAGCTGTTGAGCCATTCGTTTTATCTATTTCAAGCAGTTGGCCGTCTCCGCCAATGCCCTGAATTCCGTATAATTGACCATTCTTAGTAAAATCAAGACCTACAATTCTTGCACTGCCAGTTCCGTCAACCTCTCCAACGGCTGTGAAGTTGCCTGTTGACAGTGATACTGTAACAAGAATATCGGGGGTGCTTGCTGTGAATTTGGCGACGGAATACATCTCGTTTGATACTGGATCCCAGCCAAGCCCCGACCCACGACTCACAGTAAGAATCGTAGAGCCAATGACCGTTGCAGCACCGGTTTGTACATCGATCCGAAGGAACTCTTCTGTGTCCGGCGCAAGGCCGTAAAGCTGTCCGTCCGGTCCGAACTCGAGCCCGGATACTGAAAAGATCCCCGTATCCCCGATCGGCGTCGCAGTGAGCGTGTCGGTGTCGATTCTGGTCAACACGCCGTTGTCCATCCCATAGAGAACGTCCGCCCGCGCCGCTGCCGGCGAGGCGAGGAGTGCTGTCAGAAGGGCAATGCCCGAGATCCGCTTCATCGAATGGGTGCTCCAAGACCGTACGAGCCTGTATTCAATCAGAATACTGCATGACCCTTTCCGTTGGAACCCCGATCCGGTGATCTTCAAACACCCGCCGCGAGGCGATCAGCGCTTCCGCTTCACCGCGAGCACGGCTCCGAGCCCGGCGAGCGTCGCCGCGCCCGGCGCCGGCACGAGCGTGTACACCGCCCCGGTGTCCGGCACGCTCACCACCATCTCGCCCGAGGGCATGAAACCGATCTGCGCCACCAGCCGATCGGGCCGCTCGGCGAGCTCGTCGAAGAACCCGGTCGCGAGCACCTCGGACGAGCCGTCACCCAGAAGCCGAAGGAGCGAGCCAGCGTCCGAATCGAAGACGTAGCGATCATCACCCCAGAGCGCCGAGCCGTCGCCGAAGGCGATCTCGCTGAATCGTCCCTGCGGGGCGAGTCCCGCCGTTGAGAGCAGCCCGGCCACATCGACCGCCTCGACATGCCCGTTGGCATCGATTGCAACGCGGTTCACGCCGGGCTTGTCCATCAGCTCGGCGAAGCTGCCGTGCATGCTGAGCCGCATGACCCTGCCCAGCGTGTAGTCGGCGTAGTAGAGCGAGCCGTCGTCGCCCATGACCATGTCCTCTGGGTTAGCAAGATCCTCGCCGCGCCACGCGAACTGGTGCACGCCCCCGCTCGGCGTCACCGCAAACAACCCCTTGAAGCTGCCCACAAGGATCGAGCCCGCCGGCCCGAAGCTGCCGTCCATGTCCCACACAACTGCGTCGGGGTCTCGGATCGGCGCGCCGACCTCGCGCAGGTTCCAGTCCGCGCCGAGCACCCGGACGGCAAAGGCGTCGCTCGCGCCGGGCCCGGTCCGCCCGAAGGCGATCTCGCCCGTCGCCGGGTTCACCGCCATGCGCCCCATGTTCTCGACGGTCGCCACGCGCTCGATCGTGAGCGAACTTGAAACAGGCTCGGCGAGACCCGATGAGGACGAGAGTCCGAGAGCCATCGAAACCAGAACGAATCGCGGTGCGAGCATGGTGAGCCTTTCTGCTGATGTCGGGCGCGGGCCCTCACCATCAGCCTGCGCCAAGCAGCACCCGATCCCAGCCGACTCGCACGCGAGCGACGACCCCAAGCCCGAGCAGTCGGCACAGCCGGCACAGCCTGACCCCGATAACGGGCCAATCGATCCAGACCCACCATCGGGGAAAAACCGGGGGGTGTGCCGCGTGCCAAGCCGACGTGCATATGTGAAGCTCTCCCTCGGGTCCAGGGGGAAACAGTCATGTTGCCGAAACAACGCTCCATCTCACAGCACGAAGACAAGCGCGATGCCGGCCGCGTCCAGTGCAACGAGCTGCGCACCAACCTGGGCGAGATCGTCGACGCCTCGTCGACCGGCCTGCGCATCAAGGGCAAACTGCCCGGCGGCACGAGGCCCGGCTCGACACTCTCGATCATCATCGCCGGCGACGAAGAATCGCTGCCGCTGACCTGCGAGGTCCGCTGGATCAAGAAGCTGGCCTTCCGCACGACCACCTTCGGTGTCTCGTTCATGGAGATCACCGAGGACCAGCGGCGACTGTTGTGGCAGATGATCCGTACGGGCAACGTCATCACGAGCTGCAGCAGCATCTCGATGGCCGCCTGAAACGAAACCAACGCGGCCGGTACGAATCCGCGGCCGCGAAACGCAGCGAACCCATCCGCGTCACACCCGCCGGGCCGAGGGCATTTGTGCCACTCGGCCCGGCGTTGTCGGTATGCTCGGACGGGGAGCCATGATCCGAATCCGCACATCCCGCGAGCGGCCACGCCACAGCGCCTTCACGCTGATCGAGCTGCTCGTCGTCATCGCGATCATCGCGATCCTGATCAGCATCCTCCTGCCGGCGCTGGGCAAGGCCCGCCAGCGCGCTCAGAACGTCCAGTGCCTGGCCAACCTCAAGGGCATGGGTGTCGGGCTCCAGCTCTACTACAACCAGTTCGAGCTCGTGCCGGACGTCCTCCCCCTCACCGACGCCGACGGCAACGCCAACGACCCGGCGCTCCTCGAAGTCCTCGCCGACTTCATGGACGTCCCCGCGCCACGCCGCGAGATACCGGGCGACCCGAACTCCTACTGGATCGTCAGCGACCCGTGGAAGTGCCCCTCCGACAAGGAGTCCGACGACAGCGCCTCGGGCTTCCGCCCCGTGCACGAGGTCTTCGGCACAAGCTACGAGTACGTCGCCGGCAAGCTCATCTTCGCATCCGAAGTCTTCGTCCTCTTCCCCGGCGCCGACCGCGCCCGCATCCAGAAAGCGATCACCGTCGGCCTCGAACGCCGCGACTGGCCCATCCTCGTCGACGCCGACACCTGGCACGGGCACAAGGACGGCCGAAACGCGCTCTACTTCCCATCCATGCGCGCCGACGCCAACGTCGACCCCACGAGCCGCGAGTTCGAGCAGTTCCTCGAAGAGATCACCACCCGCCGGAGCCTGCCATGACCGCGCCGGGTGATTTCCAGAAGCAACAGTTCGAACCGCTCATCACCGACTCGGGCCAAGCGCCCGCGGGCAAGAAACCCAAACGCCCAAAGAAAGAACGCCCACCCAATCGCTCCATCGGAGATCGTTGGAAAGCGTTCGTTGCACGCCAAACCGACACGCCCGAGCGCGCGTGGCGTTTCAAAGTCACAAGCATCACTGTCTCGATGGCCGCGCTGCTCGCCCTCGGTCTCGGCCTCTACTTCATCCTCCGCCCGTACCCGATGCCCGACTACGACGACGACCCGCTCGACGACATCTTCAACTACACGCTCTTCCAGAACGAGTTCAACAACCTGCCCGTCGAGGAGCGCGTGCGGCTCGTCGGCTCACTCATCCAGCGCGTCGAGGGCATGGGCGGCTCCGACGGCACGCTCCTGGCTGCGTTCGCCGCGGGCATCTCGGGCTCGGCGCGTGAGCAGCTCGAAGAGAACGCCGCCCAGATGATGCTCGATTTCATGGACAAATTCGCCATGGACTACCCGAGCCTCGACGACCCGGCCGCCCAGGAAGAAGCCCTCAGGTCGCGCATCGTCGACATGATCCGTCTCGCCGAGGAATTCGACGGCCGCCCCACCAACCGCTCCGACGACGAACTCCTCGAACGCGCCATGCGCGACGCCAAACGCGACCAGGAAGCCATGCGCGACCCCGCCAAGGGCCCGTCACTCGGCGGCATCACGCGCATGGCTGACATGATGGAGAACCGCATCGGCGCCAAGGGCACCCCCCACCAGCGCGCCCGCATCACCCGCTACATGCGCGACATGACCCGCTACCTCCGGGGCGAAGACCTCGTCACCGGCAAGCCCAAGGGCGGTGGCTAGAGGGGACTTGTATTCCCCTTCCGGCGATTGCGTTCTGTGAGTTTCATGAACCACCTGACGCACAACGCGTACGCTTTGGAAATGGTGTCTAAACCAACACGCGCTTGCCGTGCTCGTCGGGTTGCAGTGAAAGCCGCATTCCTGCTGGTCTTTGCCCAACTCGTGCTTGTGCTTTCTCCCGCCGCAATCGAGTACTTGGCTGGGATCTCTGCCGCTCGCTGGGGGACCGTTTTACTCGAAACAGTTTATGGCCCAGCGGTTGACGTTCTGATGATCGTCGTACCCGACCCATGGGAAACAACTGGAAATGTGCTGCTTGGGTTCGCAGCCCTGATTACCACAGGCTTGGTCTATTCCGCGTTGGGTGGTGCACTTTGTGGGTTGGTGTATTTGATACTTCCACACAGTTCCGTCACGGTGACATCTGATTCGCCAGATTGAGCGCCCACCACGTCGCCCACAGAATCGCCCCCACCACCAAGATAAAGACCACAAGCGTCAGCGTCACGCCCTTGCCGCGGCACTTCTTGCACACTCGTTCGTAATAAAACGGGCTCTTGAGCTCAAACATCCGCGAGCGGCTGTACATCACCCGCCGGCGCACACCCTCGGCCGAGCCGCACCTTTCACACACCATCCCGCCACTCATGATGCCGCCCCGCTTTCGAGCACGAACACCGCCTCCTCGCACGCCGGGAACCGCTCGGTCGCCTCGGCCCACTCGTAGCCCGTCAGCACAAAGCCGCACTTCGTAAGCACGCGGACCGAACCGGCGTTGCTCCGCGCGGCCCTCGCGTGGAGCGGGCGCTTTGTCACGATACCAAGGAACCGCCCAAGCGCCGCCGACGCGATGCCCCTGCCCCAGTGCGCCCGATCGATCCAGTAGCCGACGCTGTCGCGCCCATCCATCACGAAGCACGCGATGTGACCCACAAGCTCGCCATCCGCCGTGATCGCCCGTGCAATCACACCCGGATCGGAGAGCGATCGTGCCCAGTGCGCATCGAAGCCCTCCCTCGTGCGCGGGTTCGTCACCGCCATTCGGTTGGCCTCGGGGTCGAGCTGGTACGCGTAGATCGTCGGCAAGTCGCCGGGCACCACCTCGCGAAGTTCTACTGCTGGACTCGCCTGCATCGATTCACCCAAGAACAAGCCCGCGTATTACTCCGGATTCTTCGTCACACAGTGCGCGATCACCGTCCCGTCGCGCACGCGGAGTCCGAGCAGTCGCACGCGCCGGCCGTCGCCCAGGCTGACCTCGGCGACATCGAACAACGGCATCTGCCCAGTCAGCTTCTCGAACAGCGCCTCGGCCTCGGCGGTCCCACGCAGCTGCTCCGGGATGTACTTGGCTGCGCTCGCGTCGGCGCCGCCGAGCACCCAGCTCGCCGGCAGCGTGAGCCTGCCCATCGAGACGGTGTGCGCCTTCATCCAGAGAGAGCCGTCCTCGTGCAGCTCGGGCACGATCGCGCAGCTGTAAATCCGCGTGCCGATCTCCGTACGCACGCGCGCCCCGATCCGTACCGTGCCGTTGTCGAACACCATCTGCAGCTGCTGCACCGAATCGGGCCACTCGAGCCCTTCGCTGATCTTGGCGAACCACTCGGGCAGCTTGATGTTCATCCACGCGTTGGCAGCCTCGTCCGTCATCTTCACGGGCCACTCGACCGACCCGCCCACGAGCGACTGGCGGTCCTCGAACAGGTGCGACAGCGCGCCGTTCTGCACCAGCTCGGCCAGCTCGATATTCCGCGGGTCCGCCGAGTCGATATCGATCCACCAACTCGGCGCCGACCGCGCGAGCGCCAGCCCGATCGCTACCGCAACACTGATCGCGCCGATCAGCACGACCGCAGCCGAGGCGATCAGCCCACGCTTGCGCCGGACATACCGCGCGAGCACCTTCCGCTCGTGCGGATCGCCCAGGTGCGTCACCGCGTAGGTCAGCGTGTGATGCTTCTTGCGTGCCAGTTCGGGCGTCTCGATGGATTTGTCTTCGTCGTCCGCGTTCGCGGGCGCCTCGCCCTCCGTGGCAATCGGGTCGGGCTCAGCCGGTGCCCCTCCGCCCCTGCCCGGGCGCGAACGCTTGAACTCCACCCAGCTCGCCGACGACTCGGATTCACCGACGGATTCCGCGCGCGGCTTGGGCATTGACTCCATCAGTTCCTGAGTGGAATCTTCGGCCTTCGGGTTCGGGGGCGCTTCGGACACACCCCCATCGTCCGCTTTCCAGCTCGGTCATTCAACCCGATACCGTCCGAGCAAAGCACGCCTGTCGGTTGCGTACCCCGGATCGGGCAGGAAACCCCGCTGTCCGGCTTCAATCGCACCCGCTATTGAATGCGGACACCCACGCCGAGAAGTCAGCCGGCGTCACCTGCCCGTCCCGGTTCGTGTCCCCGGCGCAGGGCTCTCGCGGGATGAGCAGGAAGGCCCTGCTTTCGCCGTTCCTGATCCCGTTGCCGACAATCCAGCCGTCTTCGTTGATATCCGTCGCCGACCGTAGATCCCAACCGTCGGCACTACCGTCTTTCACGAGGGTCGAGAGGTCGATCGTCCCGCTCTCAGCTGACCACACGAACGCGGCGCGGTTCTGTTCCCGGTCGAACGCCACGCCGTTCGAATCCAGAAGCACGACATCCGACACCCCGACTACCCAGTTCTGTTCGTTCATCGCGAGCGGGTTGATCGGCACTACATCGTTCAGGTCAAGCTTGATGTAAAACGTGCCGCAGTCCGCATTCGGCTGATCGCAATTGATCGCCAGCAACAGATAATCAGGCCCCGTGAGAGAGACCAGCTTCGGCTCACCCGGGATAGACGAACTCCCGGAGTACTCGATCACAAGCGCCGATCTGGTGTCATTCACGTCGAACATCGGCAAAAAATCACTGGAGCCCAGGCCGCTTGTGACTGATCCGGTTCGGCGATCGATAAGCGTTCCACTGAAGCCCGTGCCGCTCGTGCCACCGGTCACGAAGAGCCCGGAGTCGGTGACGTGCGGGTACTCAAACGAAGCCAAAGACCCGCCTGTACCCACGAGAAACGGGGACATGCCCCCCGGCGTACGCTCCCACACGATCCCAACCGGATTCTCATCGATCGGGTCATACCCCGTCCCGGCAACCTCGCCTTGGGCATTCATCGAGTTCCCACGCCACACCGAACTCAGCCCGGGAGGCGCGGGAAGATCGAGCACCACGCCATCAAATGCGTACACATAGGTACCACCCGAGCCACCAAACGCGCGAACCAGCACCGATCCCTCATCGTTCACGTCGATTGACTCATAGTCAGATGATCCGGGTGGCAACGCGAGCTGTGTCACGGCGCCCGATGTATCCCAAACCACCGCGCTGCGAACCCCAGAACTCACCTCGCTCGCCCCGACAACCATTCCGGTGTTATTGATCGCCCACGCGAGGCTCTCTGTCGAACCTGCAAGCCCCGGCAGCTCAATCAGCGTATACGCCTTGGGCAATTCCTGCCCCGTAGCCGAACAGGCCGCAACACCAAGAACAAGCCCGGACGGCACCGCTCTCATTCGATTCTTCATCGATTTCTCCGATATATAAATTCTAACTTTTTTTCGAAACATTTTTAGTCACATCCGCTGTTGAATGCGGACACCCACGCCGAGAAGTCCGCCGGCGTCACCTGCCCGTCGCGGTTGGCATCGCCAACGCAGGGCTCGCGGGGGATCAGCAGGAACGACCGGGGCTCGCCGTTCTTTGTCCCGTTGCCCACGATCCAGCCGGCGTCGTTGATGTCGACGGCTCTCTCAAGGAACCAGCCGGCCGTATCGCCCTCGACAATGAGATCGACCAGTTTCATTGTGCCGGTATCAGATGACCACACAAACGCCTCATAGATCCCGTTATCGCCGGTTGGTTCACCGTCACCGTCAAACTCAACTGTCACACTTCTTCCGACAATCTCGCCCATTTCATTGAGCGCATAGCCATCCACGTCTCCATCACCATACTGCTGGCAGTATCCGTCACAACCAAACGGGAAGACCGAACCCAACCCGGTTGCGTAGGTTTCCAAAACCAATCCGTCTCCATCCGTTACAACGAGGGCGCTTCCAGAATTATTGAGGTCTTCCACCCATGCCACCTGAGCTCCGATATTGCTCATGTCCTCTGAACCGGTTCTGCGATCGACAATCGTGGTGCGCCCAGATCCTGTAAATATTGCAAATGCGGCTATCCCAGAGTCGTTGATCGCCGTGCCGTTTACGAATGAGTTCACTGTTGACGGAAATAACTCTGTCGCCATCCCCCCCGGCGTTGGGCGCCAAACGACGCCGATTTGACTGCCGTCGTCGTCAACAGCGCCCACAACTTCACCGTATGAGTTCAACGCCCCGGCCGACACCATGTCGTAGCCGCTCGGTGGCTCCAGCTTCGTGTATTCCGCTTTGTTCGAACGCGCGTACCACCCCGCGCCCACACCTGTGTGGCCGCGGTACAGCACCGTTCCCTCGTCGTTGATATCGATCGCCGTCGCCGAATCCACGTCCATCGCCAGTCCCAGGTTGGTCCCAACGCCGGTCGGGTCCCACATCACCGCGCGCGTGCCCGACGGGCTCTCGCGCGAGCCAACCGACTCGCCCTTGTTGTTGATCGCATACACGCGTGTCACCGTGGAGCCCGACGGAGGAGAGAGCTCGACAAATGAGTAGCTCCGAGCAGCCCCCTGCCCGAGTGCAGACATCGCCCCACAAGATCCAATCGCTCCGGCCACTATCACCAGACGTCTCGCTCGCATCGCTCGCACCTCTCGTATCGGAATGAGACTCGGCAACGATTGCCGTCGCCAATTCATTCAGGCTTCTCGCACGAACGGAGAATAAACAAATTCCGGCCACCTTGCGCAAAGGCCGGACGAAGATGCCCGAGGGGCCGCTTCCGAGCCCCGTGTGCCGAGATGCCGCCGCCCCGCTACGCTCTGGCCGACATGAGCACCCGCATCGACCTCGACCAGATCACCAAAACCTTCGGCGCCGGCCCCGGCAAGGCCACCGCCGTCGACCACGTCTCGCTCGTCATCGAGCCGGGCGAGCTCTTTTTCCTGCTCGGCCCCTCGGGCTGCGGCAAGACCACGCTCCTCCGCATGATCGCCGGCTTCATCGAGCCCACCTCGGGACGAATCGCCTTCAACGGCCGCGAAGTCACCAACACCCCCCCGAACAAGCGAAACACGGGCATGGTCTTCCAGAGCTACGCCCTCTGGCCCCACATGACGGTCGAGCAGAACGTGGCCTTCGGGCTGACTATCCGCAAGACCCCCGCCGGTGCCAAAGACCGGGCCGTCAAGGAAGCCCTCGAAGCCGTCCAGATGCTCGAGTACGCGAGGCGCAAACCCAACCAGCTCTCGGGCGGCCAGCAGCAGCGCGTCGCGCTCGCTCGCGCCCTCGTCATCCGCCCCGACGTCCTGCTCCTCGACGAGCCGCTGTCGAACCTCGATGCCAAACTCAGATTAGATCTGCGATCTGAAATTAGAAGGATCTGCAAAAGTGCGGGCCTGACAACGGTTTACGTCACACACGACCAAAAAGAAGCCCTCTCGATGGCCGACCGCATCGCCATCATGAAGGGCGGCCAGCTCCAGCAGACGGGCACGCCGCAAGACCTGTACCGCCACCCCGACTCGCAGTTTGTCGCCAGCTTCCTCGGCGAGACCAACTTCATCGAGGCCAAGGTCGCGGGCCACGACGCGCCCGACCGACTCGCCCTCGAGACTTCCGCCGGCAAACTTCTCGCGACCATCCACTCGGGCGACAGCTACTCGACGGGCCAGCGCGTGACCTGCTCGGTCCGCCCCGAGTCGATCCGCCTCGTCGACGCCGGCGCCCCGGGCTCGCTCCCGGGCAAGCGGCTCGAATCCGTTTACCTCGGCGAGATCGCCCAGCACCAGGTCCGGCTCGGTGAGCAGACGATGGGCCAGGCCCTCGCCGTCAGCGAGCTGAACCCGACCGCCGAGCACCTGAGCAAGTCGACCACCCAGGTCGGCATGCACATCGACCCGCGCGACGTCGTCATCCTACCAAAGGCTTGAGTTCTTGATCGGGGGCTCAGGCGGCTCGCTCTTGCTGGACGCTACCGGACGGCAGGATCATCGAGAAGCACGCGCCGTGGCCCGGCGTGGACGCGACCTCGATCTCGCCCCCCGCCGCCAGCACGAGCTGCCGACAGATCGAGAGCCCGAGGCCCTTGCCGCCCTGCTGCTTCGAGGCCGCCGTTCGCACGAACGGCTCAAAGATCCGCTCACGGATCTCAGCCGCGATCCCGGGCCCGTCATCGATCACAGCCAGCCGGACCGCCCCAGTGTTCCACGTGGAACATTGCGATTGCTCGGCTTCGATCCGGATCCGCCCGGCATCTTGGACGCCCTGCATCGACCGGATCGCGTTGCGGACCAGATTCACGAGAACCTGCACGAGTGCCACGCTGGACATGGTCACACGCAGGCTCGGGTCGATCTTGAGTTCGATCGTGATCCCCAGGGCCCCCGGATCTTCGCCAAGCGAAGACACCGCCTCGCGTGCAGCCATCAGAATCTCGGTCTCGTCGGTACGGGGACAGACCTGAACCTCGGTGATCTCCATGACCACGTTGGCAATATCCGTGGTCCGATCGATACTGGTCACCAGCTTCTGGAGCGCTCGCTGAGATAGATCCCGATCCTCGGGCTTGGCGAGGGCGAGTTGGGCCAGGGCCTTGCCCGGCGTGAGGATGTTGTTGACTTCGTGGGCCAGCAGGGCCGCTGCGAGTTCCGAGCCGCTGTTTCGGCGCAGGGCACCGACCTCCTCATCCAGCCGGGAGATCTGCCCGGCCAGCTGATCGAGGAGCGCCTGAACCCTTTCGGGCGAGGATCGCTGGTGCTGGTCTTCTGCCACGGCTCCCCTATCGGTCCTTTGCCGATGCGGATGAGCCCAGGCCCGAAAAGACCGTGCAAATCGCTCAAATTCGCCGGATTCAGTCTGTCTGACGATCGGAGACGAATTCAACGCCTGAATCGTGGTCGAGCCCGCCGCCGACAAGCCAGGCCTTGATAGCCCGGGGGCGAAGGTCGGCATCGACGATCGCCGCGGCGTCGAGCCACTCGAATCCGATGTCGGGCTCCTGGCTCTCGACAGTTTCCGGGGGTGGGCCACGATGTTCCACGTGGAACACCGCGTTGATCTCGTGACCCCCCTTCCCGAAGACGACCTCGGCGACGAGCGCCGGCGGGCCCACGTTCACCTTCAGGCCCGTCTCCTCGGCGAACTCACGCACGAGCGACTCGGCGGCCAGCTCGCCCGGTTCGACGTGCCCGCCGGGCAGGTAGCAGTAGCCCTTGGCGAGGTTCCGACAGACCAGGACAGCCGGGCCCCGGGTCAGGAGGCCGCGGGCGATGACCTCGGGCTGGGCATAGGTCTGCTTCGGCGCGGATTGCGATGGGGGGGTCATGGCGCGTAAGCTAGGGGGAGTCGGCATCATTGGCAAGGAGGCCCCCGGATGAGTGAGTCGGACACCAATACATCGAGCAAGCGTCGCCGCCTCGGGCGGGGGCTCAGCGGCATGATCGGGAACCCCGTCGCCGTCGACACCTCGCCGAGCTCGCCCACCCCCGAGCAGCGGCCCCCGACACCGGCCCTCACGCCGACGCCCGCCGCCCCCGCCCAAGTTCAAATTATCGAAGAACAGAATCAATCTGAATATAAACTGACCGAGATTTCAGTTTCTTCGATTATACCAAACAGAAACCAGCCGCGACAGGCGTTCGATCCCGAGTCGCTCAAAGCCCTCGCCAGGTCGATCGTCGACGACGGCCTCATGCAGCCCGTCGTCGTCCGGCCCGGCAGCGGGAGCGGGGGGACGGGCGGCCGGTACGAACTCATCGCGGGCGAAAGGCGCTGGCGGGCGGCCAAGATCGCGGGCCTCGAACGCATCCCGGCGATCGTGCGCGAGGCGGGCGACAGGGACGCCGCCGAGCTGGCCCTCATCGAGAACATCCACCGCCAGGACCTGAACGCGATCGAGCGCGGCGAGGCGCTCGCGCAGCTCGTCGGGCGGTTCGGGCTCACGCAGCAGGAGGTGGCCGACAAGCTCGGCATGGACCGCTCGAGCGTGGCGAACCTGATGCGGCTGACCGAGCTCGAGGACGAGATCCGCACGCTCATCGTCGCCGGCGAACTCGGCGCGGGCCACGGCAAGGCGCTGCTCGGCCTCGCGCCCGGGCAGTCACGCGTGGACCTGGCGATCGACGCAGCCAAGCACGAGTGGTCGGTCCGCGAGCTCGAACGCCGAGCCAAGGACGCACAGGCCGGCAAGCCCGCCAGCGCCTCACCCGAGCCCGCGCGGCGGAGCGCGGTGCACGCCGACCTCGAGCGGCGCCTAGGCGATCGGCTCGGCACGAAGGTGAAGATCCAGACCAACCGTGCCGGGACCAAGGGCAAGCTCGTGATCGAGTTTTATGGGATTGATCACTTTGATGGGTTGGTGAGGGAGTTGGGAGTGGGGGAGTAGGCGAAGGCAATTTTTTCAGCCAACTCTATTTGTAATGCTGCTAAACGGAGCCGCGGATGAAAGAAGACATCCTCGAGCAATTGGTGGACGACTATTTACAATCTCGTGGATACTTCACAATACACAATATCAAGTTCTTGCCCCGCAAAGACCATCCGGATTTTATCAAGCTACAAGATTCCAACCACAGCGATATAGATGTGCTTGGGTACAACCCCCGGCGCGACGGTACCGATCGCGTGCTCGCCGTGAGTTGCAAGAGCTGGCAGACGGGCTTTCCTGTCCGGGCAATACTCGACGAAATCGAAAACAACAAAAGACGGTCTGGCAAAGAGACATGGAGATCATTTCGGGAGTTGGTGCGACCGAAGTGGAGTGAGGCATTTATTGCAGCAATTGAGGCTGCAACAGGATCTAGCCAATTTACTTACATCACGGCGGTGACAGTAATAAAAGGAGATCGCTCCGACTGGGAATCACATAAAAGGTTTCAAACCGCTCTTAATGGAAACCCAATTCGGTTGCTCTCTTTAGGAGATATGGTCTCTGAAGTAACACCGCTTTTGGGAACAACTCTTGCGAGTTCACAGTTTGGACGTACCATTCAGTTACTTAAAGCCTCTGGGTACACTCTGAGTACATAATCGAACTTTGTTGTAAACAACAACCACCCGTCCGCGTGCTTACGCCCGCGGCTCTTTGGGGAGAGTCAGTAGCCCCCTCATCCGCCCGCTGCGCGGGCACCTTCTCCCCCGGTGGGGAGAAGGAGGAATCACTCCGGCTCCCGCAGCCTCAGATTGATCGCTTCGAGCGCGTTGGCGATCTCGGGTTCGAGGTCTTTGCGGTCGGTGATGGTGCGGATGGCGTGGAGGACGGTGGTGTGGTCGCGGCCGCCGAAGTAGCCGCCGATCTCTTCGAGCGAGTATCGCGTGTGCTCGCGGGCGAGGAACATGCAGATCTGGCGGGGCAGGGCGATCGTGCGGGTGCGCTTGCGTGACTGCAGGTCGGCCAGGCGCAGGCCGAAGTACTCGGTCGCGGCGTCGACGATCCGCTCCATCGAGACGGGCGCCTTGGGCTTGCTGACGGCTTCGCCGACGGCTTCGCGCGCCAGCGCCAGGTCGATCTCGCGCTCGGTGAGCGAGGCGAGGTTCTGGATGCTCGAGAGCGCGCCCTCGAGCTCGCGGACGGAGCCCTGCTTGCGGGCGGCGACGAGCTCGGCGATCTCATCGGAGATCTCGAGCCCACGCATGCGGGCCTTCTCCTTGACGATCTCGATGCGCGTCTCGTAGCTGGGCTTGGTGATCTGCGTGACGAGGCCCCACTTGAAGCGGCTGACCAGGCGTTCCTCAAGATCAGGGATCTTCTCGGGCGGGAGGTCCGACGTCAGGATGATCTGTTTGTGGTTCTGGTGCAGCGTGTTGAAGGTGTGGAAGAACTCTTCCTGCGTGCGGTCGCGCTTGGAGAGGAACTGGATGTCGTCGATGACCATGACATCGACGTCGCGGAACTGGTTGCGGAAGCTGGCCATGTTGCCCGCGGCGACGTCCTGCATGAACCGGGTCATGAAGTGCTCGCACGTCGTAAAGAAGATGCGGGCGCCCGGCTGGTTGGCGAGGATGCGCAGGCAGATCGCGTTGATGAGGTGCGTTTTGCCGAGGCCCGAGTCGCCGTGGATGAAGAGCGGGTTGTACGCCTCTCCCGGGTTGTCGGCGACGGCGATGGCGGCGGCGTGCGCGAGTCGGTTGTCGGGGCCGACGACGTAGTGCTGGAACGAGTAGTCGGGGCTGAGGGGGATCGTGCCGTCGGTGTTGATGAGGCTGCGGTTGCGTTTGGCGTGTTCGACGGGCTTGCGCCGCTGGTCCTCGGAGGTGCGCGGCGAGGCTTCGTGCACGGGCGCGTCGCCGGCGGCGATGAATCGGCTGGTGACGAGGCGCTGGGTGACGGAGCGGAGTGCGTCGTCGAAGGCGTCGGCGCAGGAGCGTTCGAGGTAGTCGCGGTAGGTGGTGCTCGGCGCGACGATGGTGACGACGCCGCCGTCGAGGCCCGATGGTTCGAGCGCATTGAACCAGTGCCTGCAGATGGTGGGGTGCGTCTTGCGTAGGTGCACAAGAGCGTCGTCCCAGATGGACATATCTGGTTTGGCCATCGATGCCTCTTCGGTTCTGGCGCGTCGCCCCACCTCGCGTCGGGGCTCTGCAATCACCGGAAAGCCGGTGCGTGTTCGTCTTTTTACGACTCAGAAAGAATCGGTTGCACGAATACCGTCTGAGTGATTCCCTGGTCCACCACGCGGCCCGGGTTGCACATAATTACAACGGGTCGCAGGGCAAAAATACCTGTCCGCCGGGTGCGTGTCAACGGCTCGCGCGACGATTCCTGCGCGCGATTTCGACAAACGCGATTAGACGCTCGTCCCGGCCTCTGCGGCCTGTCTTTCGTAGCGTTCGCGGCAGGCGCGGTGATCCATCAAGAGGTGCACCTTGTCTCGCATTTCCCCGCCGAGCAGGTCATCGAGTCGCTTGCGTGCGTACGAGATGTTCGTGCGACGCGAGACGTGCACCAGAATCAGGGCCTCGCATTCGAGCACTCGCGACCACTCGGCGATGTCGTCGATGTGCAGGTGCATGCCGATCTTGGCTCGCCCCTTGTGCTCGGGCTCGAAGAATGTGCACTCGCTCACCACGACTTGTGCCTTGCGCACGTCGTCACGCACAAGATGTGGGCCGGGCAGCGTGTCGCCGGTGTAGGCGATCAGCGGCACCTCGAGCATGTTCGTGATCTCTTGGCCGCGCTCCTTAAGCTCGCGCAGTTTTTCTTGCGGCAAGCCGACAAGCTCGGGCTTGAGCTTGGAACGTTTCTCGACAAGCGTCCAGCCGAACGCGGGCGCGGTGTGCTCGACCGCGAAGCCTCGCAGAAAGATGTTGTTCTTGACCTCGAGCTCTTCGCCCTCGTCGAGCTCGATGAGCTGGTACGGCGTTTTCTGGCGTTCCAGATCGTTGAAGCCTCGCATCATCTTGTGGACATCGGGCGCGATGCGTTTGTCGCAGACAATGGTGCCCTCGCCCATGCCCTGGAACTGGCGCTGCGACGCGTAGTACGCGAGCCCCCCGATGTGGTCCATGTGGCCGTGGGTGAGCGCAACGTACTTGCTCGCGAGCGCGCAGCGGAGAGCCGTGCCCATGTCGAAGCAGACGTCGAGTTCGGGGACCATGAGGGTTGTCGCTTCGCCGGCGACCGAGGTGCCCTGGATGCGGTACGGCGGGATGTAGAGGAAACCGATCTGGCCCTCGCGGGGCGGCGGCTTTGGGATCATCGCGAATGCTCCGGTGCCGGGCTCTCGCCCGGCGGGTGCTTCTTGTGAGTGCGGGATGAGTGTAGGCAAAAAACAGCCGCGTGCATGAGCACGCGGCGGGTGATTCGTCTGTTGATTCTGCCTGATTCTTACCAGGCGCTGGGGTCCGGGGTCAGACGCGTCGGGCGGTTCATGTGCCAGAGGTAGATCCAGTCACGCTGGAGCATGCGGCGCGACTCGTTGCGGATAAGTGCGTTGACGTTGCGGACGTCGTCGGGACGCTGGCTCATGGTGATGAGCTCGGGCGTCGGGTTGCTGCGGAATTCGGAGAGGCGGTTGCGCTCGCTCGAGCAGCCAGTGGCGATGACAGCGCCTGCAACGGCGGCGAGAGCGATGGAACGGGAGCGCTTGGTGCGAATGAACATCTTTGTGACTCCTGTGCGCGGCCGCCGATGGCCGATGCCTGGCGCAGCATAGCAGCCCGGGTCGGGCATGGTCGCACGCTGCGGACGTGGGGCGATCATTTCTGATCGGACGGGAGCACACCCACCGTGTCCCGTCGATGGTGTTGTACCCGAAGCGGGGATCGTCGTCAAACGCGATGGTCCGAAACGAAGAAGATGGGGTGAATCCGGCGGATGGTTGGTAGGCGAATTCCGGGCGTGCTGTAAGATGCCCCCGAGGAGAGTGAGCGAGTCTGCGGGACTGTGGATTCGGTCAGAGAATGCAAAGGAGTGCGGTGAGTTTTTCCGTGCCTGGGCCGGGTGTTCGGCTCAGCCGGGGCCAAATCGGGGTTCATGTCCAAACCTTTCCGACCCCATGGGAGCCGTCCAATCCGACCGGTCGAAGGCCAGGCCTCCTTCGAGTGGAAGGCCGGGAACCGGACGAGCGGCACCCACCTCGAAATGGGGTTTGGGCATCCTCCGATGTCGGCACCGGTTGAGCCCGATACCTGGCCCGCATTCGTTTTGGGTGAAGGCAGGGGCCGGTCTGGCCGATCGTGGGGGGTATGACGCTCTCTGGACTGGTTGCGGATTCGGGTGCCCGGGGTGACTTTCTGATCGCCCGGAAGGTGCTGGACGCCATGGAGAGCGAGGGGGCAGCTGCGGTCCAGATGATCAAGGACGCGGCGAAGGTGGGTCAGCACAGCCGTGGAGCCGTCAGCCCGGTGCCCGCAGCGGGCGAGACGGGCCAGAACCTCGATATCACCGCCTGAGCGGGCCTTGCCCATCGTTTGATTTCCAGACCGCCCGCTCACGCGGGCGGCTCGCTTGATGGCCCCGAGTCTGGGTACTGCGTAGCAACATAGTCCGATAACAACAAACGACAGTCCGCTGTCGATCTGGCAGCATTTCGCGCGCGGGCGCCTGCCGGTGCAGGGGGCGATGGCGTTTGGGCGGCCCAGAGGGGCGTTCGGCTCCGGGCGCGCCAGTTGCATCTCTGGGTCTGCCCGGCTGGCCGATTGGCCCGGGCGGAACCGGAGGCCTTGCTTTGACACCCGATCGCATGACAACGCTCGCCCAGCAGGCGCTCGCCTCGGCCCAGCAGAAGGCCATGACGGCGAGCAACCCCGAGGTGAATGGCTTGCACGTGCTCTCGGCACTGCTTGAGGACCGCTCGGGCACGGCCCGGTCGATTATGGAGCGGGCCGGCGTCAACGCGCAGCAGATCCGGACGATCACGGAGAGCGAACTCAAGCGCCTGCCCACAACCAGCAGCGGCGCGGGCTCGGGCGGCCGCGCGATCATGGAGATCCTCTCCAAGGCTGATGCGATCAGCAAGGAGATGAAGGACTCGTACATCACGGGCGAGCATCTCTTGATCGCGCTCAGCGAAGTGAAAGGTCCGGCGCAGGAGATCCTCGATGTCAACGCCGCAACGCCCAGGGTGCTGCGCGACGCGGTGAAGCAGATCAGGGAGGCCTCTGGGGTGACGAACATCAACGACCAGAACGCCGAGGGGAGCTTCGAGGCGCTCAAGAAGTACGGCATCGACCTCACCGAGAAGGCCCAGCAGGGCAAGCTCGACCCGGTCATCGGGCGCGACGACGAGATCCGGCGCTGCATGCAGGTTCTGAGCAGGCGCACGAAGAACAACCCCGTCCTCATCGGTGAGCCCGGCGTTGGCAAGACGGCGATCGCCGAGGGCCTGGCGCTTCGCATCATCAACGGCGACTGCCCGGACGGGATGAAGAGCAAGCGGATCATCGCGCTCGACGTCGGGCAGCTGCTCGCGGGCGCCAAGTACCGCGGCGAGTTCGAGGAGCGCCTCAAGGCCGTCCTGCGCGAGGTGCAGGCGAGCGAGGGGCAAGTGATCCTGTTCATCGACGAGCTGCACACGATCATCGGGGCGGGGGCTGCCGAGGGCGCGGTGAGCGCGGGGAACCTGCTCAAGCCGGCGCTCGCGCGGGGCGAATTGCGGTGCATCGGCGCGACGACGCTCGACGAATACCGTAAGCACATCGAGAAGGACGCGGCCTTCGAGCGGCGGTTCCAGCAGGTGTACGTCGACCAGCCCACGGTTGAAGAAACGGTTGCGATTCTTCGAGGATTGAAGGAAAGGTACGAGGCGCACCACGGCGTACGGATCCAGGACGGCGCGATCCTCGCCGCTGCGCAGCTGAGCAACCGATACATCACGGAGAGGTTCCTGCCCGACAAGGCGATCGACCTGATCGACGAGGCATCGAGCCGGCTCCGCATCGAGAACGACTCGATGCCGACGGCGATGGACGAGCTTCGCCGCAGGATCATGCAGCTCGAGATGGAGCGCGAGGCGCTGCGCATCGAGAGCAAGGAGAACCAGGCGAGCGAGGCCAACAGGCGCGAGCTCGAGCGGATCGAACGGGAACTCGGCGAGCTCAACGAGCAGAACGCGGCGCTCACGGCGCGGTGGGAGATCGAGAAGAAGGACCTGGACGCGGTCAAGAGCATCAAGGAGCAGATCGATGCCAAGAGAGTGGAACTCGAACAGGCCCAGCGGCGAGGCGACCTCGAGACGGCGGCACGGGTGCAATACGGAGAGATGCGCGAACTGGAGGCTCGGCTTTCCGAGGCCGAGGCCCGGCTCGATGAGCGGGCGGCGACCGACGACGCCCTCGTCAAGGAAGAAGTAGACGCCGAGCAGGTCGCCGACATTGTCTCGCGCTGGACGGGGATCCCCGTCTCGCGTCTGGTCGAGTCGGAGCGCGACAAGCTCCTGCGGATGGAGGATCACCTGCGCGAGCGGGTGGTGGGGCAGGACGAGCCGCTGCGCGCGGTGGCCGATGCTGTGCGTCGCAGCCGCGCGGGCCTTGGCGACCCGAACCGCCCGATCGGGAGCTTCCTGTTCCTGGGGCCGACGGGCGTGGGCAAGACCGAGACGTGCAAGGCGCTGGCGGAGTTCCTGTTCGACACAGAAGACGCGATGGTGCGCATCGATATGTCGGAGTTCATGGAGAAGCACGCGGTGTCGCGCCTGATCGGCGCGCCTCCGGGGTACGTGGGCTACGAGGAGGGCGGCGTGCTGACCGAGGCCGTCCGGCGCAGGCCCTACGCGGTCGTGCTGCTCGACGAGATCGAGAAGGCGCACCCGGACGTGTTCAACGTGCTCTTGCAGCTGCTCGACGACGGGCGATTGACGGATGGGCAGGGGCGCACGGTCGACTTCAAGAACACGATCGTCGTCATGACGAGCAACATCGGCTCGCAGAAGATCCAGGAGATGACCGAGGCGGGCGCCGAGGACTGGGAGATCGAGGCGGCGGTGCGCGACCTCGTGCGTCGCGGCCCGGGCGCGGACCTCTCAGGGAAACAGGGCTCAGAAGGCGACGAGTTCCGCGCACGCTTCGACCTGGCGATGCACCAGGGCTTCATGCGGCCGGAACTCCTCAACCGCATCGACGAGACGGTTGTCTTCCACAGGCTCGGTCGCGACGCGCTCACGCGGATCGTGGATATTCAGCTGGCGCACCTGCGCGAGAGGCTCGCCGACCGCGAGATGGAGCTGAGTGTCACGGACGAGGCGAAGGAGTTGGTCGCCAAGGAAGGCTGGGACCCGGCGTTCGGCGCGCGGCCTCTCAAGCGGACTATCCAGCAGCGGATCGAGAACCCGCTGGCGAGCAAGATCCTGGCGGGCGAGTTCGGGCCGGGGGATGTGGTGGTGGTTGGGGCGCAGGGGCCGACCATTGTGTTCAGTAAAGCGGGCTCCGGCGAGTAAGCTCGCCGCCCGGTTTCGTATGCCCGCGGTATGCTGCGGGCATGAAGGACCTGCTCGAAGGGCGGACGCCGGGGGAGAAGAAGCGTGTCTATACGCTGATCGATCTTGCGCGCGCCGAGTTTGGGTCGACGTCGGAGGTTGATGAGCGGGTTTTAGCCGCGGCGGCACTGGGTGAGATCGCGGATTTCAGTGATCTGGATCTGGATTATTCTCGCAAGTTGCGAGAGGCGATCTTGGCCGAGACTGAAGCGATGAGCGAGGGCAGGGAATTACCTGACCGGCCCACACCGCCCGCTGAAATATCGGCCGATCTTTTGGTGTGGCTATTAACAAACAAGAGTGCCGAACTGCTCATCCACTCTCAGGGTGTGCGCCTGGTTGGTGTGCTAATCGAAGACGACTTTGAAATTATTAACTCGAAACTAAATTACCCATTGTGGTTAAATCATTCCATAGTTAAAAAAAGTATAAATTTCACTGGATCAACCTGCCGCACAGTTCTCCTCAACGGTACTCGCATTGGCGAGGACCCGTTGGTATCGGGCAAGGACGAATGTTTACTACTCGGATCATCTCACATTAATGGCAATGTGTTTCTGCGCGATGGTTTTTTGGCAACCGGCGGTGTTCGGTTGTCATATACCGCAATCGATGGGCAGCTCAGTTGTGTGGGGGGGAGGTTTTGGGCTCCCGGCGGAGTTGCACTGCATGCAGATGGTGTCCGGGTAAATAGTGGAGTTTTTTTAAGTGATGGATTTCTGTCTTCAGGTGAAGTCCGGTTTATATGGGCCGAAATCAAAGGGCAGATTAACTGCAATTCTGGCGTTTTCAGAAACTCACAAGCTGATGCGTTAATTTTGGATGGTGTGCGAGTCGCGGGCAACGTTTTCTTGGGAGATAGCTTTGTTTCCTTTGGCACTGTTCGTTTGATTGGCGCAACCATTGCGGGACAGTTGGGGTGTGCGGGAGGACGCTTTTTTAACTCCGTAGGATATGCTCTTTACGCGGATCGAATTTGTGTTACTGGTGATGTTTTTATAGATAATGCCTTCGAGTCTATGGGTGTGGTGTCGTTTGGTGGTGCGCAGATTGGCGGCGATGTCGCATGTAGCGGCAGTCTCCAACTAAACGCAAATAGAGTTGCCCTCACACTTGAAGCTGCGTCGATAGGCGGCGCTTTACATTTTCACAATTTGTCAGGCTTTATAGGCACATTAGTTCTCTCACGAAGTCGCATTGGGTGCTTATTCGACGGGCCTGTAGCAGCCGGTGAGGAGTGGCCCGCGTCGTTGGTACTGACGGACAGTCGGTACGACTCGATTTCCGTCCATTCACCGATGGATACTACTAGTCGACTTCGCTGGCTTAACTTACATGATTCAACGATTATAGCTGAAATGCCCGACCCGCAGCCTTACCGCTGGCTCGCGGAAGTCATGAAGAAACAGGGCCACGAAGACGAGGCACGAACGGTACTTCGGGTGTGTGCAGAACGGCGAATGTCGGGCTTGGCTGAGCGGGCGCGACGAGACATTGAGTCAAATCCCACAACGTATTGCGGCCTTCTGGCGATAGCCTGGTTCTTCGCGGGCGGGTGTGCCTGGTTGTCCGGGTTGGTGGGCACTTTGGGCACCTGGGCCGCAAGCTTCCTAATACTCTTGCCGGCACTTGTTGCCTTATTGCTTCTACCAAAGCGCCCAAAGATCGCGGGGCGAATCGAGTGGTTACGGGTTTCGTTCACACAGCGACTTTACAAATACGCTGTCGGTCACGGATATGCTCGCTGGCGAGCGATCGGCTGGATGGCGGCGTTCATCCTGCTCGGGTTCGTCATGTTCTCCGAATCCTCGCACCCCCCTGTCGACGGTCGGATGCAGCCGGTGCAGGCGCTGGCGCTCAAAGAGTGGAGCGGGGGCCAAGCGAGCACGCTCGTTGACTCGCTTCCGAAATACAACGCCCTGATCTATTCTGCCGACACGCTTATCCCGCTCGTGAGCTTCCACCAGCAAGACCACTGGATGCCGTCTGGGAACGGGCGGTGGGGGTGGTTTATCAAGAATATGTACTTGCCGTTTCACATCACGATGGGCTGGGTGATCGCCACGCTCTTCGTTGCGTCGTTCACGCGGCTGATGCGGCAGGAGGGATAGGCACCCTCACGCCGCCTGCGGGGCGGCGTCGGCCCAGGTGCGGCAGATGCTCACGAGCGTGTCGGCGTCGATGGGCTTGGTGAGGTAGGCGTCGCAGCCGGCGATGCGGCAGGCGGCGCGGTCGTCGGCTGTGTCGCTCGCCGAGAGTGCGATGATGGGCGTGTGCACGCCGAGGCGACGGATCGCGTACGTGGCGTGGATGCCGCTAACATCTTCAAGATGGATGTCCACGAGCACGAGGTCGGGACGGTTGCGTGTGTCGTGGAAGTGATTGACAAGCGCCTGGCCCGAGGCCGTGACGATGACCGTTGCGCCGGCGTGACGGAGATGGGTGCCGACGACGCGCTGGATGTCGGGGCAGTCTTCGGCGAGGATGATGGTCTTTCCCTCGAGAGGCGTTGGATCCACGCTGGCCGATGCTTCGTGGGGAATGGTGTTGTCAATGACAAAGGAAAGATGTCGCGGGATCGAGACCACGAACTCGCTCCCGACGCCTTGCCGGCTGGTCACCGTGATGTCACCGCCGAGCGAGGCTGCGAGCTCGCGACAGATCGCAAGCCCAAGGCCCGCCGAACCGACTTTCTTGGATCGTGGCGACTGATAGCTCGGCTCGAAGATGCGCTCAAGCTCGTCGGGCGCGATGCCGCAGCCAGTGTCGGCGACACGGATGAGCACGGGCTCGTCAGCCGAGCCCGAGCCGCCGTCGAAGGCGATGCGGACCTGCCCCGCGTCTGTATGTCGGATGGCGTTGCCGAGGAGGTTGAGCAGGATCTGCCGGAGCCGGAGCGCGTCGGTGATGATCCATTCGGGGGCCGATTCGTCGAGTTCGATATGTAGCTCGATGCCCTTGGCCTTGGCTTGGCTCCGGCAGATCTCGGCGGATTCTGTGACCACTTCGGCCACACGGACGCAGGAAAGCACGGCGTCGACATTGTGTTCGTGGGCGCGTGACTGGCCCAGGAAGCCGTCGATCAGGCCGAGGAGGTGGTTGCAGTTCTGTTTGATCGTCCAGAGGCACTGTCCGTCGTCGGCCTCCCCAGGCGCGCCAGACTTGAGCAGTTCTGCATTGCCCAGGATGGAGGCCAGCGGGGTGCGGAGTTCGTGGCCCATCGTTGCCAGCAGACGCTGGTGCCGACTCGAACGGTCTTCGAGCTCGCGGAGCGCGCGGTTCTTCTGTGACGAATGCCGAACGCTGTCGGCGCCGATCTGATAGACGATCAGACACGCCACGAGAATGCTGGCGCCACGTATCACACTCGAATTGGGCTCTGACGTGCTCATCGCAGCCGCGACTCGATCGGTCAGTCTGTCGTTGGCATTCGCATGCGCGTCGGACTGCATCAGCAGATCGCGAGCCAGCAGCTCCAGATCAACAGGCGCCTGAGGTGCCATGGCCTGGTTCACGAAAGCCGTCGCGACCGCGTGCATGCGTGCGTGTGAGACTGAGTATTCCTCTTCGATCGAGAAGCCCGCCAAATAGGCGGTTCTGCAGAGCTCGGCGTGCGAATCTTCCCATTCATTGATCGACTGCAGCAGCTCGGCCCGCAGATGTCGCTCCTCCGTCGGGGTCGGTGCGAGCCCCTGCGAGAGCGCGAGACACCTGGTCGTCACGAGCTGGCTGAGCGAGGCGTGTTCTCGGGAAGTGCCCGCCAGGGAAAGCAGCCTGCTCTTGGCGCGGACCTGGTCAGCGTGGACCCAGGCATTGATCGCAACGAGCAGCGCAAAGGCTGCAATCCATGCCAGCGGTCGCCACCTGATCGGGCAGGTGCTCGCACTTGCATGCGCGGACAGATCGCCGAGATAATCGGGGGTTTCTCCCATTCCCGCATCTCATCGACACCCTGCAGCACAGGGTAAAGCCCCGGACTCAGGAGAAATCCCGAATTGTTTCGAGGCATCGTTCGTAGCGGAAATCGTACAAGCCGACGGGCAAGTCCTCGTTATTTATCGGGCCTTCATGATCTCGGCGAGGATGTCGGGCTTGGACTCGTCGCGGACCATGGTCATGTAGCGTGGGCCGCCGTCGTAGGTGATGGTGACGTCTTTCAATCGGTCGCCTGAGACGGTGGTGAAGGTGATGGAGCCCTCGCTCCCGCTGGTGGCCATGAGGTCGGCGAAGCGCTGGCGGGACCAGGTGTAGTCGTTGATGGCCATGATCCTCATGCGCGGGGCGAGGCCGGCCTTGTCGGCGGGTGAGCCGAGGATGACCGAGCGGATGGAGCCGTCGCCTGACAGGGAGATGCCCAGCGAGTCGCGGGCGTCGAGCGGGTCGATGCGCGAGCGGTTCGGGCCCGTGGGGGGCTCGTTGGTGTACTGGATCGAGTAGCCGAGCTTCTCGACGCCGGCGAGCGGCTTGCCCGTGACGTCGTCGACGCGCTCGGCGATAAAGGTCTCCCAGTCGTAGTCAACAACGTCGTTCAGGTAGCGGATCACATCGGCGCGGCTGTAGGGGTTCGGGTCGTCGGTGGGCTCGTCGGCGCGGAAGAAGGCGTGGACGAAGTCCTCGATCGATTTGGCGCCATCGGTCTCGGTGCGGATGATCGCGTCGGCTTCCATCCAGATGAGGGCGCCCTCGTAGTAGTAGTCCTGGCCGCGCCGGAGGTCGCCCCAGTTGGCGCTTCCGCCTCGGAGTGTGTGGCTCGCCGAGCACGTGTCGGCGAGCGGTCGCCAGTCGCGGCCCTGGTTGAGTCGTGCGCTGCGGTAGCGGGTGAGCAGGCTCCAGCGGTACTCGTCGAGTGTGCCGAGGCCCGCGCGGATCTCGAGCAGCTCGCCCATGTACTGCGTCATGCCCTCGTAGACCCAGAGGAGCTCTGTGCCCTTGGGTGTGTGGAAGTCGGTGGTCGCCATCGCGTCGGGCCGGCGGTACTTGCCGCACCACGAGTGGACGTACTCGTGGGGCACGAGCATCTGGTCCCAGCCGTTCAGGTTGTCGGGGTGGTCGAGCGTGCCCAGCGGAATGATGTTCATGGTGGTGCGCAGGTGCTCGAGGCCGTTGCGGTCGAGCTGGTTGGTGGTGCCGAGGAGGATGTCCATCGAGGGGTAGGGGTGGCTGCCGAAAAGGCGGGCCGCCTGTGTCACCATGCGCTGGTAGCCGGCGAGCACCTCGGGGTGGATGTCGACGGCCGAGGCCATCTCGCTGAAGACGTGCAGGCGGTGGGGCGGGGCGTTCACGCCTTCTTCGTTGAGCTCATACATCTTGTAGTGCCGCCCGACCATGATGGGCGCATCGATGAGCATGCGGATGGTCGTCGGCGCGTACGCGTAGTCGGCGTCGCCCTCGGACTCGACGGCTTCGAGCGCGGTCGCGGCTTTCCATTCGTCGGGCAGGGTGAGCGTGGTCTCGACGGTCCACTCGCCGTCGTTCATGCCTTCGGGGTAGACGAGGACGGTGTTGGGGCTGATGAGCCCGATGTCGGAGGCGCCGAAGGAGTCGAGGCCGTGGGAGTTGGCGGCGGACTGGTTGGTGATGTACCGGAAATCGATGTTGAGTTCGGTGGCGGATTTGGGAACGTGCGCGATAAAGCGGTAGACCTCGCCGGGCGTGCGCGACCACTTGATGGCGTTGCCGTCCTGGTCTGACACGGCGAAGCCGGCGATGTTCTGGATTGGGCCGCCGGGTGCGTGCGAGCCGGGAACCCACTTGGGATACCAGAGGGCGAGGTCTGTGCCGCGCTGGTTCGAGTCGAGCGGGATGGTCTGGCGTGCACTGAGCAGGAGGCGCGGGAGGTCGGTGGCGTCGATGTGGAGGGAGCTGTCGGCGCGGCTTTGGGCGCAGGCGGCGAGCGAGCAGAGGCTCGTCAGGAGCGAGAGGGCGATCGCGATGGTGCGCATGGGCTTGTGTCCTTCGTGCGTGGATGAGCACAAAGGATACAGGCACTCCCTTGCGGGGTGAAGGCCGGGCGGGAAGGGATCAACAGCCGCGGTTGAAGGCCGTGACCCAGGCGGAGAAATCCGCCGGGGAGCAGATGCCGTCGATGTTGACGTCGCACTCGGGCAATTGGGCGTTGAATGCCGCGACCCAGGCGGAGAAGTCGGCGGGCGAGACGACGCCGTCGTGGTTCACGTCACCACGGCAGGGTGTCTGGTATGCACCATAGCTGCGTGAATACGCATTGCCGTCAATGTCGAGCAGATCGATGAGTTGTGAAAGCGGCTCGTCAGACTTTGCTTCGTACAGAGCGGTACCGAACACGGGCCTGAGATTGCCCATCTCGGGTGCTTCGTACGCCGCGGCCCCCGCAAAGACGCCGTCCGGATCCATCGTGCTTTGCCACCACGACTGTGTGCGCGGTGCAGCCCAGGCGTGAGCCGCCATGGTCAGCGGGCCCGCGTAATACACGTGATCGAAACTGTGTGTGGTTGCGGTGGCGTCCCACGCATCCGGCCAAATGAGCATGATTGTGCTCGGGTTGCGCGTGCTAAAGACGGACTGTCTGGCGAGCACGGCGCCATAAGAAGTTCGAAAAACGTGTTTCACCGGGTCGTCGTGCTCGGCGTGGATTGTGCAGAGATCGAGGTGAACACGGGCCGTATTTTCGAGTTTAAAGAATGCAGAAGATGCCGCGGCGCTGTCTCTTCCAATCTCGAACATACACGACCGCATCCACATGCCGTCCTCAATAACAACCCGGTACTCCCCGGAAAGCTCCGAATCACCCGGCGCGAAGATGCACCGCTCGAAACGGATGTTCCCAGTGGGCACGGCGCTCGAGCCCTCGAAGTAGGAATCCTCGACAACGACCGGATAATCCTCGGGGTCGTCTGGGTCATAGCTGGGCGTTCCGGTAGCGACGACGCTGTTCCCGCCGAAGAAGATGCCGAGCCCGTGTTTGGCTTCGAGTTCGCTCTCATACGAGAACAGCTTGCATCTCCTCCAGTGCACGCCCCCGAGCTGGCTTCCGGCCAGAATCGTCGGGTGTGACAGGCCGAGCTTTGGGAGAAAGGTGGTGTAGATCGGTGAGCCGTCGGTTCCGAGCAGCGGGTAGGCGTGGAATGTGAGATCTTCGCCGAGGTGGTTGGCACTCGGGACGTTTCCGAGGGCGAAGAACACGAACGGGTTGTTCGCGTTTGAGCCGTCGACGCCCGACGACCAGGCGCGGATGTTGCGGAGCGTGCAGTTGGTGGGCGATCCGATCTCGAATCCCGCCGCGTGCCACCCCGGGTCGACAATATCGCAGTTCTCGAAAACGCCGCCCGAGAACGTGCCGAGGCCCTTGAGGCCGTAGCCGCTGTTGTTCACCACACCAGGTGTGCAGATGGTGTTGACGCCGGAGATGCGCACATCACCCGCCCAGACACTGACGCCGTTCAGTCCGTTGATGCACACGCCCGCCTTTGCGGGGTCAAATGTCGCCCCTTTGGGGATGTGGATGTACACCGCATCATTCGCTCCATCCCAGCACCAGCTGCTCGACGTGGCCTGGATCTCTGCAACGGTTGCAAGTGGCTTCAAATGGCCGAAGTAAACGCCTGCGCCGTTCGCGGGGAGCTCGTCCATGTGCCTGCGCAGATCAACGCCGGTAACGGACCCCTGAAGGTCGTCTCGCTTGTAGTCGTACACGATCGAGCCCGGTTTCAGTGCGGTGCCGATCAACCCTGCGACGCCGGCGAGGGCGTAGACGCCGGGCGTTGCGGTCGCGGTCCAGTTGGGCGAGTATCGGTCGCCCCGGATCCATGTTGGGCGGATGGGATCGTCGTTCCCGAACCACCGGATGTCCTCGGTACGGATATCGACAGCCTCGGCAAAGGTGCCGCGCGAACGAAGGATGTCACCGGGCTGGAGCGCGTCGATCGCGGCTTGGAGCGAACGGTACGCGTTCGCCCATGAAGTGCCGTCGTTGGCTCCGAGTGCGAACGCATCGACATAGACCGTGCTCTGAGCCTGGACTGAAGTCAGTGTGAGCAGGAGCAGGAGTGCTCCGATCAAGGCGCGCATATCTGGACCCCAAAGGCCTCTCCGGGCCAATCGCGGGGAAGGTATACCCGGATCAGAGGGGGGCAAGCAATTCCGGATCTGACGGGTGAAAAAGGGCGAGGGGGCGGTCGCGAAGGAGGGTTCCCGCACGGCCGCCCCCGGGCGGGGGCAAAGGTTGTGAGCAGCCGAGCAGGCTGCAACCAGAAGGTGATATAGAACCGGCGGATTGCCCAGCTTGCCCACCGGATTCGTGGGGAGACCCGCCCGCACAGGCAGCACTGCTTTCCCATCGTGACGCCCTGTGAGCCAGATCGTCTTTGAAACGTCCGTATATCGCTGTCGTTCGGTTGGGGTCGTGGTAGACTCGCATTGGCGCACGTTCTGTGCGCGTGGGGCTACGCCATGATCGAGGGCTCGCATTCCATCAAGCGTTTGCTGGCGGCGATGGCGCAGCTGGATGCTTCGGACCTTCACATCAAGGTCGGGATGCCGCCGATCTACCGCGTGGGCGGGCACCTCAAGCGCGTCAATACCGATCCGCTCGCAGAGGACGAGGCCGACCACATGCTCGACCCGCTGATCGACGAGAAGCAGCGCGAGCGGTTCGTCGAGCACGGCGCGCTCGACTTCGCGGCCCACCTCGACAACGGCGAGCGCTTCCGCGTGAACATGTTCCTCGCGGGCGGGCACGTGCACGCGGCGATCCGGCGCGTCAAGGCCGAGATCCCGACGTACGCGTCGCTCCACCTGCCCAAGGTCTACAGCCAGATCGTTGATCTGACGCACGAGGGGCTGGTGATCGTCTGCGGCGTGACGGGCTCGGGCAAAAGCACGACGCTCGCCGCGATGATCGACCACGTGAACTCGGTGCGCGACGTCAACATCATCACGATCGAAGACCCGGTCGAGTTCCGGTTCACGCCCAAGAAGGCGGTCATCAGCCAGCGCGAGCTCGGGATCGATGTGCACTCGTTCGCCGAGGCGATGCGGTCGGCTGTGCGGCAGGATCCGGATGTCATCTTCATCGGCGAGATGCGCGACAAGCACACGATGCTGGCGGCGATCCAGGCGGCCGAGACCGGGCACCTTGTCTTTGCGACGCTGCACACCGCCGACACAATGCAATCCTTTGGGCGCATTTTAGAGTTCTTCCCGCCCGAGGAGCGGCAGTTCATCCGCATGAGCCTGTCCAACAGCCTGCGGGCGATCTGCGCCCAGCGGCTCTTGCCGGCGCTCGAGGACTTCGAGAGCAGCACCGTGCCCGCAACGGAGGTGCTGCTCATGAACCCTTCGGTACGCGAGGCGATCCGCGAGGGCCACGACGAGGATCTGCCCTCGATCCTCAACGGCTCCAAGGCCGACGGCATGCGCTCGTTCACGGACTCGCTCGTGGAGCTCGTGGAGAAGGAAGCCGTCAACAAGTCGACCGCGATGGAGTTCGCACCCAACCGCGAGGCGCTCGAGAGCCGACTCAAGGGCGTCGAAGTGAAGGCGACGTCGATGGTGGGGCGAATCCGAAAGAGCTAAGTCGCGCCGTACCTCTCTCAAGAGCGATCGTTTCACTACACGGTATTGAAACAAGTGTTTCTGAACTCTACAAGACGGGATTCCGTACAAAGCATGATCGCTTCAATATGATTCTAGAAATCTCTCTCGCAATGTCTGAAAAACCAATCGCCTCGCGCATGATCGCCCGATGATCCCGGCTCACTGGGGTGGGCTTGTGTGCATGGAAGTTGTGACACATGGACAACGAGCGAGGCTTTGACAGTGTCCGTCTCGGACGGCTTGAGCGAGAGCGTCTGCTGAACGCGCTCGAGCAGCCCACGCACCGCGGGCCAACGCACCAGAAGCGGATGTTTCAGCGCGTGACGTTCCGACAGACGAACGTCCCGATCACCGTCGAGAGCTACGGCGGAAGCCTGATGCGGTTCCGGGTCTGCGCCCGCAACATCTCCAAGGGCGGCATGGGCTTCCTGCACGGCGGATTCCTGCATCCCGGGAACCCGTGCGACGTCGTGCTCACCACCCTCGACGGCGAGAGGCAGGTTATCTCCGGCAAGATCGCGCAGTGCCGATTCGTCACGGGCCGCCTGCACGAGGTGGGCGTGAAGTTCGTCCACCCGATCAACCCGGCGCTGTTCTGCAAAGAAGCCGCGAGCGTCGACGAAAGCGCGGGGGTCGATCCCGATGCGTTCCCAAACGATGAGAAGCCGCCGGTTTCGCCGGACGAACGCGCGGGCTAGATCACGATGTGCGCCGGCGCGGGCGTGTCGTCGGTGATCTTCTGGCTCGTGATGGGGCCGTCACCGGTCACCTTTGCTTCGCCGTCCGGGCTGGTGCAGGTGATCAGGTGCATCTCTTCCTGCAGCAGCATCTGCAGGTGCACGGGTCGGCCCCAGATCGTGCAGAGGTTCTGGAGCACCGGCAGCGCGCGGGCGGCGTCGACCTCGAGCCCGTTCCACTTGTTGGCCAGGAACAGCTCGCCCCGGTTCATGTAGTTCGCGTCGACGACGTACATCATGGGCTGGCCCATGTTCGTCAGGCGGTAGAGCAGCGTCTGCTTCACGCGCTCGAAGTCGCGGCTGACGATCTTGGTCTCGCCTGTGCGCGGGTCGACGCCGGTCTGGTACATGCGGTGCTTGTCGACGAACTCGGGCGTGAGGAACTCGTCGATGAAGCTGACGTCGTTGTAGATCTTGCGGATCTCGAACATCTTGGCGCGGCCGGCGAGGCTCTTATCGTCGTACTTTTTCTTGGCGCCCATGTCGTCGAGGGCTTCCCAGGCCTTGCCGTGCTGGCCCGTGTCCCAGCGGCGCTCGATGTCCTTCCAGAGCTCGAGCCCGATTTTGTACGGGTTGAACCCGCCCGGCGCCATGTGCACGACGCCGGCGTGCTGGTCGCAGTAGTGGATGACTTCCCTCGCTTCGAGAAAGTGTCGCGTCATCATCTTGCTGTGCCAGTAGGTGGCCCAGCCCTCGTTCATCACCTTCGTTTGCGCCTGGGGCGCGAAGTAGTAGCTCTCGTCGCGGATGATCGAGAGGATGTCGACCTGCCAGTCTTCGAGGCGGGCGTTTCGCATGAGGAAGAGCAGCACGTCGCGCGTGGGCTTGTTCGGGACGCGACCCTTGGCCTTGCGGGCCTTCTCTTCGTGCGCCTGCTTCTCGGCCTCCATCACCTTGGCAGGGTTGATGAACGAGTCCATGTAGTCCTTGGCGGGCAGCTTGCTGGGCGTGTAGGGCTCGTCGCCCCCGCCCGCGCCCTCGCGGTCGATGAAGACCGAGTGCGGGTCGATCAGGTGCTCGATCGAGAGGCACGCGTCGATGAATCGCTCGACGGTTTCCTGGCCCTGGCGGTCGATGTGCCGGCGGACGCGCATCGCGTGGTTAGCGACCGAGTCCATCATCTTGCGGTCGGTCTTGCTGAACCAGAAGTTGTGCTTGAAAAAGTCGGCGTGCCCGAAGACGTGCGCCATGACGAGCTTCTGGTCGACCTCGGCGTTGGATTCCTGGAGGTACGCGTAGCACGGGTCGTTGTTGATGACCATCTCGTAGATGCGCCCCAGGCCGTAGGCGTCGCGCTTGGACATCTTGTCGTACTCGGCGCCCCACCTCCAGTGGGGGTAGCGGACGGGGAACCCGCCGTAGCTGGCGATCTGGTTCATGGTATCGAAGTCGAGAACCTCGAAGACGACCTCGTAGAAGTCGAGCCCGTACTCGATCGCCTTCTCACGGATGGCGAGCATGTGCTCAGCCAGATTCGGCGGCAGATCGGTCGAGACGCGTGCGGACGGTGCTGGCAGCATGGCGAACCCTCGGGCTAGAGGCGTTATCGGCATCTGGCCCGTGGATCTATACGTTGAGGGGAGGGGTTTGGATCGGCGGCCGAGCACTAATCGGTGGGCAAGCCTATCGCTTTTCCAAGAAACGTATCCGAGACAAATACAAACACAAAGACGAGAAGGGGGTTGAATATCCAGGCCCATGCCAAAGACGCGAGTATCAATCGGCGAATCGGCATCGCTAGCAGCCAGATCACAATGACATGACCTACGAACACAAGCGACCACTGGAATGAGGCCGCTGTATCGTCACCAATCGAAACGAATGCAAAAAATGCCGTAAGGGCTGCAGATATCACAACCGGCACGAGATTGATGATGGTAATTATCAGCTTTAGGGTGTGCCAACTCCGCTTGGTCGCAACAGCAATAAGCGCTTCGAGACTGGTTTGGTATCCACACTCCGGACACGAACTTTCTCGCAATCCTCGAAGGTTGTACCCACACCCCGGGCACGGCGCATCGTGCGTGGCGAGGTAGGTGATGAGGGGATCCGTATTTTTCACAGGATGAGATACGTCCGATTCAGAGGAACGGTGCCACGATCAGTCCGATCAACATACACCACAGCCACCACCATGCCGCGAAAACGATTTTCAGCCTGTCGGCCTTGGGCATGGCCCGAAATTTGTCCTTCATGCCGTCCCAGATGTCATCGAGCCAGTACGTCACGCCGGCGAGGACGATCAGAATCACATAGCACGTAACCCATGTGCCGGCGCCTCCTGCGTTGGTGAAGAAGCCCGGTGTGAAGGCCGAGTACAGCGCGAGCGAGGCCGTGAGGACGGCGAGCGCTGTCGCGGATCCGACCATCGCCGACGCCGTACCGATGCCTCCGATCTCATAGAGTGCGTCGTAGGCCTCTTGGTCGTCCATCCAGAGTTCGGCGAGCAGCCCGCTGTCGAGGAGGTCGGTGCCGCACTCGGGGCACGTGATCGACTTGAGCCCGCGGAGGTTGTAGCCGCACTCTGGACACGGCGCGTTATGCGTGGCGAGGTAGGCGATGAGTGGGTCTTGCGGAGTCATGCCAAGCGAATGGTACTGATTACCAGAAACCGAAACCGCCGCCCCCACCGAGGCTGCCGGGGTTGGCGATGCCGTAGGCGCAGGTCAGAAAGAACAGGATAAAGAGACACAGCACAATGATGGCGAGGGTCTTGATCGCGCTTTCGACGTCTTTCCAGATAGACCTGGGTTGAGAAACACCGCGATCGAACAGGCCCGGCTCGTAGAGGTCGCGGCCGCATTCCGGGCAGCAACCACCCTGCACGCCCCGGAGGTTGTACTCGCAACTCGGACACGGAACGTCCTTGTCCGCGAGCATGCGCCTGACGCGCTCGGGTGTGCTGGGTTTGCTTCGCTCGTCGCTCACGCGGCAACCTCTCGTATTTCAACCCCTATGGAAGCAAGGGGTTCTTGATGTCGCGGAGGTTATATTCGCACTTGACGCACGGCGCGTCGCGCGTGGCGAGGTAGGCGATGAGGGGGTTGGCCTCAGACATATTCCGCCAACGCGATGTTCCACAGCGTCATCACACAAATTGCGATTGCGGGGATCATCGCCCAGTACCACGAGCCGAGCGCCAGCACATAGCTCCATCGCGGGCTGAGCCTGATGAATCGTCTGCGATTCCAGATCAGCAGGAAGAGCAACGCCGGGTGCACAACGAGCCCAACGAAAGCGATGATGTTCAGAATGCCGAGTTGGCCGACGCCGGGCCATCGGGTTGCAATCGCGATGCCCATGATGAGGAAGGCAACGATTGGAATGGCTAGCCCAATAATCGCGGTACGGAACAGGCCGCGTGTGGGCGAGAGAATCCGCCTGTCGGTCGCGCGGGCGAGGCAGATGGCGTCTGGGTGGAGCGCCAGGATCTCGCCACACTCGGGACAGAGGGGCTCGCGGATCGCTCGCAAGTTGTATTGGCAGTACGGGCACGGATAGTCGTTGTCGGCGAGGTAGACGAGAATAAGCTCGGTGTCGTTCATGCCTTGTTGAACCGTACGTGCCGAACGGGTATGGGTTCAGCTCAGCGTCCAGTACAGAAACGCGCCCACGGCCCCGAGCACGCCCATCGCCACCGAGCCGATCGCGGCGTGCCAGTGGGGGCGGCGCTTGTCAGCGCCCAGTTTGGTGAACAGCTCCGGGTTCGTCAGGTGCGTGACCAGCTTCCAGGTCGCAAAGAGCTGCACCGCAAACGCAATCGGCAGGACGAGGCCGGCGATGACCACGTTGAGCGCGAGGCAGAGGATGCCGACGGTGATCGCGTGCGCACCGGCGGCGGTTGCGAGCAGGAGCGCATACCCGGGTTTGGGCGGCGCGTCGGGGAAGATGAGTTTGGACGGGTCGATGACCCACGCGCACTCGGGGCAGTCGGGGCGTTCCTGGTCGATGAGGTCGAAGCCGCACTTGGGGCAGAGCCCGTGTCGGCCGGCGAGGATCAGGAGGATCTGTTCCTGGTGCTGCGGGTTGTCGAACGCGGGTCGCCAGCCGGCGCTCGCGGCGAAGTCGTGGCCTCGAGCCTGACGTTTCTGATCGGGACGGGCGACTTGCGGAGGAGTTGATCCTTGATACCCGCCCGCAGGAGTCTGTCCAGCGCGAACCGTGACGAGCTGTCCGCGACGCTCACGCGGAGCGTTCCCTTGTCGACGCGGATCCGTGTGTGCTGCGCGAGTTCCTGGGGGATCAGTTCGTTCCACAGGCTTGTCATCGGGCCGGCGTCGCGCTGGTGCTGCTGGAGCTGGAGCGCGGCCGCGGTCATCGGCTGATGGATCGATAGGTCGGGCGTTCGGCGCGTGCGCCGGCTCCGCAGGAGCTCCAGACGGCGCGCCGCGGGTGTCCGCCGATCCCGATCGGCGAGGCGATCGCTCTCCATCGAATATCTCCAGTGGTGCTCGCATGGACTCTCCGCGTGTGCGGAGGGAAGTCTACCGCGCGGCCCGGCCGGATCGAGCAAAAAGCCGACCGCCCGACCTTGGGGGCCGGGCGGCGGAGCGAGAACGAAGGTTGTCGGACCCGATGTGTTGGGTCCGTGTGGATTATCGCTTCGAGAACTGGAAGCGCTTGCGGGCACCGGGCTGGCCGTACTTCTTGCGCTCGACGCGGCGGTCGTCCACGGTCAGGTAGCCGTGCTCGCGGAGCACGTCCTCAAGGTTGGGGTCATAGTCGCGCAGGGCGCGGGCGATGGCGAGGCGCGTGGCCTGGGCCTGGCCCGTGTGGCCGCCGCCCTGAGCACGGACGATGATGTCCATCTTGCCCTCAACGCCCGTCACCTTGAGCGGGGCCATGACGTCGGTGCGGTCCTGCGTCTCGGTGAAGTATTCCTCGACGGTCTTGAACTTCTTGCGCGCCTTCTGGAAACGGACGGCGCCGTTGCCGTCGGCGTTCTTCATGCGGACGCGGGCGATGGCGTTCTTGCGTCGGCCCACGGCCCACCACCAGCCGTGCTTGTCGGCGTTGACGGCGACGCGCTCGCGGCGGACGTTGGTGTCCTGCGCCTGACCACCCAGGAGCACATCGCCGAGCGAAGAGCCGGGCATGGCCTCGGAAAGGTTCAGGCCGCCGGTGGCGGGCTGGTTGTTCTGGCTGTCGTTCTGATCGTTCATGTGTTCTCGCTTCAATGAACCCTGCCCGTCGGGGCGGAATCAGCTTTACATTTTCTCAGGCTGGTGGGACGCGTACGGGTGCTCGGTGCCCGGGAAGACCTTCATCTTCTTGAGCATGTGACGGCCGAGGCGGTTCTTGGGGAGCATGCGCTTGACGGCGTCCTCGATCAGGCGCTCGGGCTTCTCGTCGCGGACCTGGCCGAAGGTCTCGGCCTTGAGGCCGCCCGGGTAGCCCGTGTAGTGGTACTTGAGCTTGTTCTCGGCCTTGGTGCCCGAGAGGCCCACCTTGGAGGCGTTGATCACGATGACGTTGTCACCGGTATCGACGTGGGGGGTGTACTCGGGGCGGTGCTTGCCCATGAGCACGATGGCGATATCGGAGGCCAGTCGGCCGAGCGAGACGCCGTCGGCGTCCACGATCTTCCACTGGCGCTGGACGTCGCCGGCCTTGGCGAGGGTTGTTTCGCGGCGTCGTGCCGAGGCTGCTTCATGCGTCCGCATGGGGGCGCTCCTGTTGCTGGGCGCTGCGAAGAGGGTCGCGCAGGGCCCGATGCTCGTTGAACTCGCCGCCTACCGGGCGGGGCGGGGAAGGGCGGGCCCTCCCATGTTTGTGACTTCCTGCCCGAGAACGCCGGCCACCACCGGGCTTTCGGGTCCAAAGCGTAGCGCCCGCCCGGCCCGTGTCAATTACTCGGGGCGGGTGGGCCGATGGTGAACCTGTGGAAATCCTGCCCATATCAAGGCAATCCGGACGCCCCGGACGCCCAGAGAGCCGAGCAGCACCCAGATGAGCGACTCAAATCCTTTCTATAGCCCCGACGATCTCCCGGAACACCCCGGTACGGATGGTGCATTGGGCGACACCCCAGAGGCCGAGCCCCGCGCCGATGGCCGGCGGCCCGATCCGGGCTCCAGGCGGGCCGGGCTCATCACCTGGCTCCTGCTCATCCCGACCCTGGCGGTCGTGGTCTCGCTCCAGCAGTGCTCGGTCGCGCTGGCAACCCAGAGGGCCCACGATGAGGCCCAGCAGATCGTCCCGGCGAGCCGATCCTCGACCTTCGGCCTGCTCTCTCGGTTCACGGTGAAGTTCCACCACCTGCTGATGTCGCTCGACGAGAAAGAGGCTGAGGGAGCGCTCGAAAACGCGGGCTATCTCGAAGCCGTGGACGGCATGGCCGCCTCACCCCACGAGATGCTGCAGGGCGCGATCGTGCACGGCGAGATCGCGGGCGCGCAGGCGGCGCTCGACAAGCTCGACGAAGCGGTGCGCGAGCTCGACTCGTTCGACGGGCTCGACGACGAGTACCGGGATGCGATCAAAGAGGACGCGCGGCTGCTCTCGAAGATCTACCGGGGCGAGACGCCGAGCGAGGAACAAACCAATCGCATCGTCGACCACCACGGCTGGCACGGGCGACTCGCGCTCACGTTCGGCGAGGACAACGACAGCCCCGAACGCGCCAAGCTCATCGGCGGCGGGGGCATGCTCATGTTCGGGCTGGTGGCTTTCGGGCTGCTGGTCGTGCTCGCACTGCTGGCCGGTGTCGTGCTGCTGATCATCCTGATCGTTAAGCTCGGTGTCGGTTCGCTGCGGATGCGATTCGACGCTCCGGCCCCGGGGGGCAGTGTCTACCTCGAGACCTTTGCGGTCTTCGTCGCGTCGTTCCTCGTGCTTCAGATCGTCAGCGCTCTGATCGAAGGGTCTGTCCCGCCGTGGGTGCACTACAGCCTGCAGTGGCTTGTCCTGCTCTCGATCTTCTGGCCGCTCGCGCGAGGGGTGGGCGTCAAGCGCTGGCGCCAGGACATGGGCCTCGTCGCCCCACGGGGCGTGGTCCGCGAGATCGCGGCCGGGCTCATGGTGTATCTGGCGAGCCTGCCGATCTACTTCATGGCCGCCCTCGGCTCGTTCATCCTGATCAACCTCCGCGAGATGCTGACTTCGTCCGGTGCGAGCGACGCGGGGCGAACGATCGAACCGCCCATGTCGAACCCTGTGTTTGATCTGCTCGAGTCGAACGACGTCCTTACGCTGATCGTCCTCGGCTCGCTCGTCACGATCTGGGCGCCCCTCGTCGAAGAGGGGATCATGCGGGGGGCGCTCTTCCGCCACCTGCGGAGCCGGCTCGGGTTCGTGCTCTCGGCGATCGTCAGCGCGATGCTGTTCGGGGCGCTGCACCAGTACGACGTGCTGATGCTGCTGCCGGTGATGGCGCTGGGCGCGTCGTTCGCGTTCATCCGCGAGTGGCGCGGCTCGCTGATCGGGTGCATCACGGCCCACGCCCTGCACAACACGACCATCTTCATGCTCGTGGCGTGGCTGATCTCGGCGACGTAGACACTCGCCCTCTGGAAGACCCCCTCATCCGCCCGCTTCGCGGGCACCTTCTCCCCCGGCGGGGAGAAGGTGGGAGTGTTCGCGTACCCTACGGACGATGTCGAGGATGCCCTGGACCATTTGGAAGCACACCACGGTCGAGCTGTGGAAGCTATTGCTGCTGACAACGGCGGTTCTGGTCGGGGTGATCTCGTTCGCCATCACGATCAAGCCGCTGGCCGATGGCGACCTTTCGGCGTTCGACGCGATCCGGTTCATGATCCTGGCGACAATCCCGATGCTCTCGTACGCGCTGCCCTTCGGCGCAGGGTTCGCGGCGACGCTCGTCTTCCACCGCATGGCGCAGGACAACGAGCTCTCGGCTTCGCACGCCGGCGGGATCGGACACGCGAAATTGCTCGTGCCGGCGGCCGCGAGCGGGCTTGTGCTCGCGGTGATCGTCGGGCTGCTGTCGGACCAGGTGATCCCGCGGTTCCTGCGCACGATGGAGCAGATGATCACGCAGGACGTCGCGCGGCTGATGGTGGGACGGCTGAGCGCTGGCGAGACCGTTGAGTTCAACGGCAACCTGATCTACGCGGATTCCGTCCAGCGGATCGACCCTTCGACCATGCGCAACGCCGCGGGAGCCGAGGATGTGATCTCGCTCTACCGCGCCGTGTTCGGCCGTCTCGACGAGAACCGTCGGCTGCAATCCGGCGGAACGGCCGAGCGGGCGTTCATCGTGATCTACCGGGATGCCGAGAGCGGCGCGGGCTCGGACTCGATCGTGGGTCTTGTTGCCGACAACTTCAATCTCTGGGGCGATTCGGTGAACGCCGAAAGCTCCGAGAAACACCAGCAGTTTTTCAGAGTGCCCAGCGCGTTCAAGGACGACCCCAAGTTCCGGTCGCTGACCGAGCTCCGCGAGCTTAAGGCCGACCCGCGGCTGCTACCCAAGATCCGCGTGAACCACGACCGCCTCGGGCTGCGAGCCGCGTCGATCGCGATGCTGCAGGAGATCGACAGATCGCTCCGCGACACGGGCTCGGTCTCGCTCAGCACGACCCAGGGCGAAACTATCACCATCAGCGCCCGCGGGCTCGGCCGGCTCGACTGGCTGAAGCGGCCTTTCGTGCCCAACCAGAACGGCGAGATCGTGATCGAGCGCCAACGCTCGACCGGCGAGATCACTCGCTCGGTCTCGTCGGCTGCCGTCATCGACACCGTCCAGGCCGACGAGCCGTCCGCGACGCGTGTGCTTGCCAAGCTGACTCTTTCTGAGGTGACCACGAGTGCGGACGACTCGGCCTCGGGCCGCCGACGCGACCAGCAGATCACCGGCGTGCTCGCACCGAGCGATCAGACGGCTTCGCTGCGATCGCTCGGGTTTGACGAACTGCTCGACCAGACCGGTTATGGCGGCGAGGGCGTCCCGCCGGCGCTCGCCGAGGTCCAGCGGGCCGAGCTGCGTAGCAACGGTCATATGCAGCGTGAATCGGTGAGCAAGGCCCACATGCGAGTCGCGATGAGCGCGGCGTGCTTTGTGATGCTGCTCGTCGGCGCGACGGTCGCGATCCGGCTCCGCGATGCGCTGCCGCTGACGGTGTACCTCTGGGCGTTCTTCCCGGCGCTTGGGGCGGTGCTGATCATCAGCACGTCCGAGCAGTGGGCGCAGGACTCGCTGCTGCCCGGGCTGCTGGTGATGTGGGCGGCGGTGCTCGGGCTGCTCGCGTATGCGTACGCGACCTACAGGCGGGTGTCGACGCGATGAAGATCCTCGATCGGTACATCGCGCGTCAGTACGCGACCAACATCGTGTCGCTCTATGTCATCCTGTTCGCGTTTGTGGTGACGATCGATGTCGCGATGAATCTCGATTCGTTCTGGCGCGTGGCCGGCGGCAAGGCCTCGCCCGACGGCGAGATGGGCACGGTCCGCCAGTTCGTCCTGACGGTACTGCTGATCGCCGATTACTGGTGGCCCAAGCTGCTGTCGCTCTTCAACACGATGCTCGGGCTTGTGCTCGCGGGGTCGATGGGCTTCACGTGCGTGCAGATGGTCCGTCACCGCGAGTTGGTGGCGGTGCTTGCGTCGGGCCAGAGCCTTCGGCGCGTGGCGCTCCCGATCCTGGGCGTTGCGCTCGGGCTGACCGCGTTGGCCGGGCTCAATCAGGAAATGATCCTGCCGAGGATCGCCCCGCTCCTGGCGCGCGAGCACAACCAGGTCGGCATGCGGACGGCCGGGCTTTCCAACGTCTCGATGGTCCGAGACGCGCAGGACCGATTGCTGTACGCAAGGCAGTTCGACCCCGCGACCAAGACGCTGAGTGACTTCGAGTTCATCGAGCGAGACGAGAAGGGACTTGCCACCCGTCGTACGTACGGCGAGCTTGCCACGTGGGACGGCTCGGCCTGGATGAGCGAGAGCGCGACGATCGAGCCCCTCGGCGGCCGTGGCGGCGGGATGGCCGACCAGCCCGTCCGGATCGAGACCGACCTCGACCCCATCGCACTCGTCGTGCGCCAGTATGCGAGCTACAGCCAGAGCCTGAGCTGGGGCCAACTGGGACAGTTGCTGCAGCAATCGGGCCAAGGGGAGGGGCATGTCCGCGATCGGCTCCAGCGCACACGCTTTGGCCGGGTTTCGATCGCGCTGACGAATCTGCTCTCGCTGGTTCTGGTGATGCCCTTCTTCCTTGTGCGCGTGCCTGGCAACATGCTCCGGCAGGCGCTACGAGGGGCGCCGGTGGCGATGGTCGCGCTGATCGGTGGCACCGTGGGAGCGACCGCGCCGATCGCGGGTGTTTCGCCAGTCATCTCGGTCTTCATCCCTGTTCTGGTGCTCCTGCCCCTGGCCATCGCGGTGACGATGAGCCCAAGAACCTGAGAGTTCCCGAGGTTTCCGGGTGATCGTCGGCTCAGAGCCGATACACTGAAACCATCAGCGTCCAGGTCCGGGCGGGAAGGGGTCTCTCATGGCATCGGTCTGCTTCTACTTCCAGGTCCACCAGCCCTTCCGGATCAAGAATTACTCGGTGTTCGACGAGCACCCGTTCTACTTCGACACGGCCAAGAACCGTGCGATCTGCGAGAAGGTGGCCGACAAGTGCTACCGCCCGATGAACCAGGTCCTGCTCGATCTGATCCGCGAGAACAAGGGCAACTTCCGGTGCTCGTTCTCGATCTCGGGCGTTGCCCTCGAGCAGTTCGAGAACTACACGCCCGACGTGCTCGACCAGTACAAGGCGCTGGCCGAGACCGGTTGCGTGGAATTCCTCGCCGAGACGACGCACCACTCACTGAGCTTCCTGTACTCCCGCGCCGAGTTCGAAGCGCAGGTCGCCGCGCACACAGAACTCATCCAGAAGCACTTCGGTCAGACGCCAACGGTCTTCCGCAACACCGAGCTGATCTACTCCAACGAGGTCGGGCACGCGGTGAGCAAGATCCTCGGCCCCGATGGCAAGCCCCGGTTCAAGGGCGTCTGCTGCGAGGGCTGGGACCACTACCTCGGCTTCCGCAAGCCCAGCTACGTCTACACGCCGCCCGGCGCGCCGATCGCTGCGGGCGGCAAGCCGCTGGGGCTGCTGCTCAAGAACTACCGCCTGTCGGACGACGTGGCGTTCCGGTTCAGCAACCGCGGGTGGGCGGAGTGGCCCCTGTCGGCCGAGAAGTTCGCCCAGTGGGTCAACCACGTCAACGGCGACGGCTTCCTGATCAACCTCTTCATGGACTACGAGACCTTCGGCGAGCACCAGTGGGCCGACACGGGCATCTTCGAGTTCATGCGTGCGCTGCCCAAGGCGGTGTTCGACGTGAACCCGGGGCAGAACCACTTCATCACGCCCTCGATGGCGCTCGACGAGTTTGCGCCCGTGGGCGAGTACGACGTGCCGCACTACCTGAGCTGGGCCGACACCGAGCGCGACCTGTCTGCGTGGCTCGGCAACGCGATGCAGGCCAACGCGCTGGCTGAGCTCTACAAGGTCGAGCGTGACGTCAAGCGCATCGCGTCCGACTCATCGCTGACGCCCAAGCAGCAGGAGAACGCCCAGTACCTGCTCGAGGACTGGCGCAAGCTCACGACAAGCGATCACTTCTACTACATGTGCACCAAGTACTGGGCCGACGGCGACGTGCACAAGTACTTCAGCCCGTACGACTCGCCCTACGACGCGTACATCAACTTCATGAACGTGCTGGACAACATCCAGGCGCGGATCGCCAGCTACGAGACGAAGCCGGAGCGCGTGAAGGTCTGAATGCTCAGTGGCGGAGGCTTCCAGCCTCCGCTGTCCTGAACATCTCAATCTTTCAATACTGCGGAGGCTGGAAGCCACCGCCACTGGGTCTAAGCGCCGATCTTGCGAAGCAAAATCTCGCGCACGGCCTTCGCATCCGCGGCCCCGCCCGACTTTTTCATGACTTCGCCGATGAGCCTGCCGACCGCGGCGCCCTTGCCCTCGCGGATCTGCTGGACAATCGCGTCTTGCTCGGCGATCACCTCGTCGCACCACGCTTCGAGCTGGCCCGTGTCCGAGACCTGGATGAGCCCCTCTCGCTCGGCGATCGCGCGCGGGTCGGCGTCCAATTCGCCCAGGCACAGCTCGACGAGTTTCTCGGCGCCGTTGGCGCTAATGTCGCCCGCAGCGCGCAGGCCGACGATGGGCGCCAGCGTCTCGGTCGTGAGCCCGAGCGATTCGATCGTCGTGCCCCGCTCGCTCGCCAGTCTCGCCAGGCACTGGACGATCAGGTTGGCCGCGATGGTCGACGAATCTGTCCTGGCGACGCCCGCAGCATCGCAGAGCTTGAGCGTGCCGTCGTAGAGGTCGGCCGAGGCGCGGTCGAAGGCGAGGGCCTGCGCATCGCGGTCGGGCCTGCCGAGTTCGTCGCGGTACCTACGCATCCGGCGCAGCGGGAGCTCGGGCATGCGGGCGCGGAGGTCGGCCATCCATTTGTCGTCGACCATGACTACGGGCAGGTCGGGCTCGGGGAAATAGCGATAGTCGAGCGCGTCTTCCTTGGATCGCTGAAGGACGGTGATCTCTTTCTCGTCGTCCCAGCCGCGGGTGGACTTCATGCCCGGGCCAAACTCGTCGCCCGTTTCGAGCCAGCGCCTGGGTTGCTGGCTGATCTCGTAGCGGATCGCGCCGACGAGCGAGCGGAAGGAGTTGAGGTTCTTCACCTCGACGATGGGCGTGACGACCTCGCGGCCGTCTTTCAGCTTCAGCTTGCAGTTGATGTTGGGCTCGAAGCGCATGTGCCCGCGCTGCATGACGCCGAGCGTGGCGCGCACAGAGAGGCACAATGTCCGAAGGTACCGCGCTAGGGCCAGGGCTTCCTCGGATGTGCGCAGGTCGGGCTCGGTGACAATCTCAAGCAGGGGCGTCCCCGCGCGGTTGAGATCTACCAGCGACGCCTTGGAGCCCGCGTCGTGCACGAGCTTGCCCGCGTCCTCTTCGAGGTGCGCCCGTGTGATGCGCACGCGCGTGATCGGCGCATCGAGATCGACGAAGCCCGCCTCGTCCATCGCGGGGACTTCGATGGTCCCCGTGCCGCAGAGCGGGCGGTCGTACTGGCTGATCTGGTAGGCCTTGGGCAGGTCGGGGTAGAAGTAGCTCTTGCGATCCCACGTCGCGCGCGTGGCGATGTCGCAGCCCATCGCGAGACCGACCAAGACCGACAGCTCGACCGCTGCCCGGTTCATCACAGGCAGCGTGCCCGGGAGCGCGAGCACGAGCGGGTCGGTCAGCGTGTTGGGCTCGGCCTCGTCGAACTCGGCGCTGGCTGTGCTCGGGGCGCCGGTGAAGAGCTTGGTCCGCGTGCACAGCTGCACGTGGATCTCCATCCCGATGATGGGCTCGACGGAAACGATGTCGGCTTCGGTGGTCACGAGCCCATCGTATCGCGGCTCGCCCTCACCGCGGCGAGGGCGTTGCGGATCGCGGCCCTTTCGCTCCGGGCCACGTGCAGCGGGCGCGAGTCCATCCGGTGCGCCAGCTCGGCGAGCGTGAGCGGCCTGCCCGCCTCGGTGGGCGCGAAGCCGAAGCGGAGCCTGAGCAGTTCCGCGTGCGCCGGCTCGATGAACTCGAGGCCCCGGCGCAGGCGGATGTCGGGCTCGACGTCGAGCTGCCAGGTACAGATCCGCATCGTGAAGTCGCTGACGCGCTCGCCTGTGCCGATCACGCGTCTGGCGCGCCCAGGCTGGGCCTGGCTCATGGGCTTGATGGCGAGCCTGTTCATCATCTCGCGCATCGCGCGGTCTGCGGACAGCAGCACCGGGGCCGCGATTCGCCCGCCCGTCGAGGGGTGGTGCCGATCGATCGCCACGCACGACGCCTTCATCAGCGCCCCGAGCATCGCGCGGAGCTTCGTCGCCCCGACCGCCTCGGCCTCGTGCCCGAGGCGCGATTCGATCGTGCGCAACAGGTTGGGCAGCTGCGAACGCACGAGCTCGGCCTTGATGCGCGCAGCCCAGCGGAGGTCGGTCTCGATGCGATCGACATCGGGCGAGTGAACGCCGTGCTGGGGCAGCTCGACGATCGCGCCAGCGGCGCGAGCCCGGAGCGCGACGTACGCCTTGGCCCGGGCCTTCTCCTCGATCGCGGGCATGACCGTGACGGCTCGCGAGAGCGCCAAGAGGTCGGCGAGCGCGGTGGGGCCCTCCTGCCCGATGCCCTCGCGCGCGAACTTCGTCTCGACACCGATCTCGTCGGGCGAGCTGTCGAGCCCGTCACGGATCGCGGGCAGAAGCCTGCGCAGGACGTTCGCCCGCTCGTCTGCGGTGACGCGCTGCACGGCGGGCCTTGGCTTGCCGAGGCGCTCGGCGATGTCGCCCGGCTCGATGCTCCGGCGCCACGCGCGATACGCGAACTTCCGCTGCTTGTCCGTCAGTGGTCCCGACTCCTCGAAGATCGGCTCGTCGCTCTCCTGGTCGTGCTTGCGCAGGATCTGGCGCACGGTCTCGTGCCCGCGACCGATGACCTCGGACACGCACAGGGCCGCCTGGTTGAGCGACTTGCCGGTGTTCGCCTCGGCACGCGCGAGCTCGATGACCTTGTTGCGCGTGTCGTCGTCGAGGCGCGTGAAGGTGGAGGCCTGATTCAGGATTTCGGTTTCGCGCGCCTCGAACGCGCGCACCGCTTCGCGCGTGAAGACCACCCGTGGGCGTCCCGACGGGCCGACCACCCGGCGCGAAAGCAGGCCCCGTTTGCGGTAGCGTTCAAGGGTCTTTCGGCTCACGTTCCAGCGCGAACAAAGCTCGTCGGGCGAGAGCGAGCCGGGGACGGCGTCGATCGGGATCTTGGCTGCGGCGGACAGGTGCTCCGCCAGCGCGGCGAGTTCGCCGAGCAGCGCCTGGCCCATGATCATCGTGTCGCCCGATTTGTCCGGGCGGTAGCCGGTGACGCGGAAGACGACGAAGTCTTCGGGGTAGTTCTGTTCGGGGTCGACGTCGAGGGCGAGCTGTTCGGTGCGTTCGAGATCGCGCAAGAGGGCGTGCCGCGGCGCGTAGCGCAGCTGCTTGGCGAGGTCCTCGATGGCCTCAACGGTCAGCCTCGGAAGGGGCGGCACGCTCTCTGGTCCCCCATGCTTCGTCAGCTCGTCGGCAGGAGCGCGGGCTCCGCGTGCACGAGCCGGGTCGTCGGCGCCAGCCCCTTGCCGGCGCACATCTCGACGAACCTCGTGGCGGCCTGGCGCGCGCGATCGTCGTAGTCGAATCGCAGGCATCGGCCGATGTACTTTCTTGCCAGATCGACCGGCCACCGGTGCTCCGGTGCTCGTCTTGTGACGATCGCGTCGATCCGGGTCGCGTTGTGCCGCCTCTGGCGGTCGAGCAGCGCCGCGGCTGCTCGCACGCGCGGGTCATCGGCCCGCTCGGCCCGGCACATCCAGACGGCATATACGAAGGGCAGCCCGGTCAGTTCCTTCCAGGCCTCGCCCAGATCGAGCTGGAACGGATACCGGACCGCCGGGGGCGACGTCGTGACGACCTTGTCGCCGATCAGGAGCATCGCCTCGGGCCAGGGGCTCGGGGTCTCGGCGTCCCGGGGCTCGTCCGGACTGGTTGGCATCTGTTCGCGGGCGTCGTAGTCGACCATCTTGGCGTCGACGCCGAACTGCTCACTCAGCAGCAGTCGGCACAGGGCGACCGAGGTGTGGCTGTCGGTGTCGGCGTGGACGCGGGTGATCCGCTCGATGGGCACCTGGCTGAAGAGGCGGACCGTCAGTGTGGGGCCGTCGGACCCGATCATCCCGACGGGCAGGATCGCCATGGGCACGCTCGCGCGGGCGGCGTCGATCAGCGAGACGATCGCCACGTCCACCTCGTCGCGCTCGAGCATCGAGACCAGCTTGGCGGGCACCGCCTTGACCAGCTCAGCCTCGGGGAGCAGCTCCAGCCCCTCGATCATCGGGACCGTATTGAGATAACTGACACAGCCGATGCGAACCCTGTCCATCGCTCACAGTGTATCGGTGGTGTGAGCCGATATGGGTTCTGATGGCGGCCGCATTCGCTGCAAACGAATTCGACACCGGGATTCTGCTCATCGCGGGCGGGGGGCATGCCCTCGTCGTGGCCGACGCGATCCTGGCGATGGGCGTGAAACTGGGCGGGTTCTACGACGACAACGAGGATGCGCCGCTCGCCAAGGGCGAACCCTCAAGCCGATGGCTCGGCACGATCGAAGCACTCGACGCCAAGCACCTCGTGGGCAAGCACCTCGTGGGCAAGCCGTGGATCATCTGCCTGGGTGATCTGGATCTTCGCCGGCGGGTGATCGATCGGCTGTATGGGGCCGAGGAGGACGCGAGGCGGGTGGTGCACCCGTCGGCGGCTGTGAGCCCAAGCAGCGTGATCTGCTCGGGCGTGTTCGTGGGGCCCAGTGCCGTGGTGAACCCGCGGGCGCGGGTGTTGGATCATGCCATCGTGAACTCGGGGGCGATCGTCGAGCACGACTGCCTGGTCGCCGAGAACGCGCACATCGCGCCCGGGGCCGTGCTGGGCGGCGGTTCGCGCGTGGGCAACGACACGCTCGTGGGCCTGGGCGCGCGGGTGCTGCCGGGTGTCAGTGTGGGCCAAGGGTGCACCGTCGGCGCGGGGGCTGTTGTGACGAAGGACATCCCCGATGGAAAGACGGTTGTCGGCTGCCCGGCGCGGCTGCTCCGCTCCTGACTTACTCCGCGAGGTGACGAACGAGGCTGTCGAGCGTCTGGCCCCAGCCCTGCTGCATCGATCCGATGCCGTTCTTGAACGCTTCGCGCTCTTCGGGTGTGGCGTTGATCGCCTCGCCGCGGAGAGTGACGACGGTGCCGCCGCCCTTGCCGGCGTGGGTCTCGAAAGTAATCGTTGAAAGTGTCTCGATCGGCCATACATCCGAAAATGGTGCGCGAACAGCATTGCGGCTCGCGTCACTGAACGAGACGACAAACTCCAGGAGCCTTGGGGCTTCGACGCGTTTGATGTGCCAGATGCCGTACATGTCGGGCATGCCCTCCCAGGACATGGCGTAGAAGTACGTCCCGCCCGGCCGGAGGTCCATCTCGCTGATGCTGAGCTTCCAGGCTTCTGGATGGAACCACGCGAGAAGTTGTTCCTGGTCGGTCCATGCGTTCCACACGGTTTCAACGGGCGCATCAAAAACGCGCCGAATGACCAGCACGCCCGAGTCATCGCGGCCCGACTGCACGCGATCGAGGTGATCGGCAAGGCCCTGCATATGCTGTTTGGCGCCTTCGATCGCGCCGTATTCACGTGTGACGAAGTCTTTGGTTGACTTGCTCTCGAAGGTCATTCGGAGAACCACTCGCGTAAGTTCAGGGGAGATTTCCTCGAAGTCGGCCTGTGTGACGAAGTTGACCGGTTCGCTGTCGACCTCGCCGCCATGCTTGTAGACGAGTCTCGCGGGCTCTTTCACTTCTTGATATGTGATGACATTCGGGTACGTCTGCCCGTCGGGCCCTCGCATGACGTATCGCCACTGCCCGCCCGGCACGACGTCGAGAGTCTCTGTTTCAGTCGTAAAGCCTGTCGGCCCCCACCAGAGCGCGAGCTCGTCCGCGGCTGTGAACGCTCGCCATATCAGGGCGCGCGGCGCGTCAAACTCACGCTCGACCAGGATCTCGCGTTCGGATTCCGAGAGCTGGGTGCCGTCGATGTTTGCAACCATGGTTAATCCTTGTGCGGCTACTTCGTGCGCTTCTTTGTGCGTGACTTGGACTGGGTCTTCTCAAGGTGCCTTTCGAGGCGGTCGAACCGGTCTTCCCACTGACGCCGATAATGGTCGATCCACTCGGCGGCCTCTCGCATGGGCTCGGCCCGCAAGCGACACGGCCTTGTCTGACGGTCTCGCCCACGCTCGATCAACCCCGCCCGCTCGAGCACCTTCAGGTGCTTTGTGACGGCCGGCATCGTCATGTCGAACGGGTCAGCCAGTTCCGTCACCGTCGCCTCGCCTTCGGCAAGGCGGTCCAAGATCGCCCGTCGCGTTGGGTCGGAGAGGGCGTGCAGGGTTGTGGAGAGTGAGTCGGCGACCATGTTTTACCATATAGTTATTTTACTTGTTGGTATAATACCATCCAACCCTGAGCCGTCAAGGCTGCGGTTCATTTCGTGGGGTGTGTTGGCCTTGCGCGAAACCAGAAAGAGATCGTTGTTTGGGGAGGCGGGCTCTGATAACTTTGGTTCAGGGAAGAAACCAAGGAGACCTGACTATGCACAAGGCTTTGTGTGCGCTTTCGTTGCTTCTGTGCTCTGGCGCCGCCTGTGCCCAGACCGTCACTGACCAGTCGGTCGGGGGGTTGATGTTTGTGACGGACTCCAGCGGCGAGATACTCGAAGCCACGTTCCCTGTGATCGACCCGACCGTCGCCCCCGCGGGCCTCAGCCTTCTCGTTGAGAACGATGAGCCGCTGTCGTCGTTCAACCCGACCTATCACACCGTCTCGCTCGATGCCGATCTCGACTCGACGGGCTCGAACTGGTCGGGATCGGGCACATCGGCCGCCCACTATGCCGACGCGCTCGATCTCTCTGTGGACTACGGCGGCAGCAATATCCCGGCGGCCACCGCGATCTTCTCGCACAATGTCTATTTCACCGTTGACTTCCCGACCACGGTTGATGTCAACACCAATTTCTTGATCCAGATGACCGACACATTTAACCCGGTCTTCTTTGCCAACAACTTCAGGCTTCAATTCCGAGACAGCAACAACAACACCGTGTACTCGACCGGCTTTGACAACACACAGCTCGGTGTGCCCCAGCAGCAGAGCGACAGCTTTGTCCTCGCCCCCGGGGATTATCGATTTGATTTCTCTCTATTCCTCAATACACAGGAACAGCTCGGTTTCCGTGACGGCTCGATCGATTTCTCGTACGACGTCTCGTTCGTGCCGGCGCCGGCGACCGCTGTGCTGCTGATTGGCGGAGCCTTTGTGGGGACGCGCCGCAGGCGCTGATCGAAAGGCTTACTCGCCCCGGCTTGCCGCTCTGAGCGAGCGGGCGCGGTCGAAGAGTTCCTGCTCGGCGTGCTCGGCCTCCGCCGATCCGGCCTCGGGGACGGGTTCGAGGTCGAAGTGCCACCCGAGGTGCGTCTTCACGCGCCACGGGGCCGCGATGGCGAGCAGGTCGAGGCCCGGGTACTCCCAGATCGGCGCGACGGCTTCCTTCTCGGTGACGATCGGCTCGTAGCCGTCGCGCTGGAGGCGCACGTCGTAGACGCCGAAGTAGCGGAAGCCCGTCTCGACGGGCGTGCGGCCGATCTCCTCGTCGTTCAGGACGACGATCGCGCCGGGCGGCTCGCTGGTGATGGTGACGGTGCGTTCGAGACAACCGCCGAGTGTCGGTGTGAGCGCGATGAGCAAGAGCACTCGCCTCATCGCTTGGCCTCGGGTTTTTTCTCACGCTTGATCTCGACGGGCGCGCTCGATTTCTTGTGCGAGCGCGTGGGCGCGGGGGCGTAGTCGTGGTCGAACTCGTCGCCGCGGAAGAGCGAGCCCAGGTAGACGCGCTTGACCATCTCGTCGTTGATGAGCTCTTTGGGCGTGCCCTCGGCGAAGACCTTGCCCTCGTCGATGATGTACGCCCGGTCGCACACACGGAGCGTCTGCTGCACGTTGTGGTCGGTGATGAGGAACGCGATCCCGCGCTGGGCAAGCTTCTTGATCTCGGCCTGGAGGTCTTCGACGGCGATCGGGTCGACACCGCTGAAGGGTTCATCGAGCAGGATGAGCTTGGGGTCGGTGATGAGCGAGCGAGCGATCTCAAGCTTTCGGCGCTCGCCGCCCGAGCAGGTGCGGGCGTGCTCCTTGGCCTTATGGGTCAGCCCGAAGCGTTCGAGCAGCTCGGCGGCCCGGCGCTTGCGCTCCTTGCGCCCGATGGGCAGTGTCTCGAGGATGGCCAGCAGGTTCTGCTCGCAGGTGAGGCGCTGGAAGACGCTGGGCTCCTGGGAGAGGTAGCCCATGCCCAGGCGGGCGCGTTTGAACATGGGCAGGTCGGTGATGTCGTGTGTGTTGAAGACGACCTTGCCGCCGTCGGCCTCGAGCATGCCGATCGCCATGCGGAAGCTGGTGGTTTTGCCCGCGCCGTTGCGTCCGAGCAGGCCCACGATCTCGGCCGAGTCGACCGAAAATGAGACGCCCTGCACGACCATGCGTTCGTGGAAGGCTTTCTGGAGCTGGTGCGTCTGGAGCAGGGCCACTGGTTTCAAGTGTACCCGTGGAGGCGGGGCGGGCTCCGGTGGGCGTCAGAGAACCCGGATGCACATGGGGTAGCGGAAGAACTCGCCCTTGTGGGCACGGACGCCGCCCATGATGCCGCCGACGATCGCCAGCGCCGGGATGCCCACGACGAGCAGCGGGATCCCGATGCCGCAGGCGAAGATCAGCGGGATGCAGATAAGGGCGAGGAGGATGAGGCTGATCTGGAAGTTGAGGGCCTCTTTGCCGTGGTCGTCGATGAACTGCGAGTCGCTGTTCTTGATCTGCCAGAGTGCGAGCGCGACGAGCGGCGGGACGATGAACGTCACGCCGCTGGTAAAGATGGCCGAGGCCGCGGCGATGGTCGGGCCGAAGTGGCACCAGCTCGCGTAGACCCGGTGCCCCTCGGTCAGGCCCGTGGCCTTGGCCCGGCCGGTCGTCGGGTCGACGGTGTACCCCTCGGGTCCCTCGCTCGATCCCGAATTTTTGGACTTGTCCCCGATCACGACGGCTCCCACATAGACGCTCATGGGAAGCCTATTGGGAGTCGGCCCCGGACGATTGCACGGGGGTCGGAAGCAGGGGGGAGAGGTCGAGGCCGCACTCCGGGCAGCGGGCCGGCGGGGCGGCCCCGAGGTCGTAGTCGCACCCGGGGCACCGGCTCGTGGCGGTCGGGATGATCTTCCGGGCGAGGCGCCTGGCGTACACGATCAGGAACAGGCCGAGGAGGGTGTAGATCACGGCCTGGCCGATGTTGCCCCAGAGCCAGGGCTGGTTCGAGAGGCCCCCCGAGAAATTGGGTGTGATCGAGTCCTGCCACATGATGACCAGAGCCTGGGAGACGAGCGGCAGGATGCGCGAGGCGATGATCCAGATCCCCATGAGCCGGAGCACGCCTGTCGTGAGCATGCGGTAGCGGATGACATCGTTCAGATCCGTCCGGTTCATGCGTGCCCCTTGTGTTTCTATTCAGACGACGACGCGGGCGAGGCGGTTCACTCGACGGGCGTTTCGGTCGGCGGGGGCGGGGCGTGGAAGTCTTCGCCGAGGTAGAGGCCGCACTCGGGGCAGCGCTCGGCGCGGAAGTTGTCGAGGCTGAAGCGGCACTTAGGACATTCCAGCGAGAGTGGAATGCGGATGAGATGCCTTGCAATACGAGAAGCGAGAAAGAAACACGTCGCAGAAAAGGCGGCCAACAGAAAATGTCCCGGACCCGCGCCGAGAATTAACGATACCCAATCCATTGACTCGCCAGGAAGAAGGGGCGGGCCGGTCATGGAGTAGTACAGGTAAACCAATACATTGTCGGCTGCCGGTGCGAGTGCGAGGAGAAAGAAAAGTAGAGACAAGTACCGGATCGCTCCTGTCAGCAACAGGCGAGAATTGTATATCTCACGAGCGAATCGGTTTGAATTCATCGGCTAGTGCCCGAACAGGTTCGTCTGCCCGAACATCCCCGCCTGCTCGAAGTGGGCGATGGCCTCGTCGACCGATTTGAATACGCCGTTGGCGGTCTCGGTGATGAATGGGCTCGGGTTCTTGGCGGGTTTCCAGACGACGTAGACGTCCTTGGCGTGCTCGAAGGCGTGCTGGAGCTCGCGCTCGACGCCCGAGGAGAGGCCCGGGATGCCGCCGGGCAGTTCGGGGACGAGGCTGACGATCATGTCGGCCTGGTCGATGAGCTTGAAGTCGCGCATGTAGATCTGGCCGTCGATGTCGCCGGCGATATCGAGCACCTCGCGCGTGCGCATCGTGAGGGCCTGCGCGCCGGCGCTGGCCTTGGTGCCGGCTTCGCCGCCCAGGGCGTAGGGCTTGTGCTCGAAGAAGTCCTGGCCGTTCTTGGCGGCGTCGACGGCGTTATCAAGAAGCAACTTCTCGTCCACGTCGCCCGGGTCGAAGGTGATAAAGTGCTCGGCGAGGATCTCGCGGAACTTGTCGATCTCGGCCTGGATGTCGGGCATGCCCACGACGTGACTCATCGGGAAGCTGGGGTACACCTTCTTCATCTGCGGGCGCGTCGTCAGGCGGAACATCGTCTTGTACGTCGACTCGTAGCGACCGCGCGAGAGGATCACGAAGTCGGAGCCCGGCACGGCCTGGCTCATCAGCTCGGTCGCCAGGATCTCTTCCTCGCGCCAGACCATGAGATCCTTGAGGTTCGCGTCGACGACGTGCTCGTTGTGCAGGCGCTGGTGGACGACCTCGATGTTGTCGACGAGGCACACAAACAAGTCGGGCTTGAACGCCTGGATCTGGTCGAAGTCGAACGCGCTGAAGAGGCCGTGACGCCAGCGGAAGGTGGCGTGTGTGTTGACGATGACGTTCTCGCGGTCCTTGCTCTCGGCGATGGCGTCCTTGAACGCGGCCCGGCGGAGCGAGTTGAGCCGGCTGAGCGGGAGGTCGAGGATGCGCCCGGGCTTGACGTCGGGGGCTTCCTTGTACATCAGGTCGCCGATGTGGTGGATGTCGATTGGTTCGCCCTGCTGGCCCGCGAAGGCGGCGACCTCCTCAAGGAAGGGCTTCTTGTCCATCCCGACCTGACCCGTGAGAATGACGCGCATGGTTTCGATCCTTCCGGCTTCTGTTCGAGGCCAATCGTAGCCCGGGGCGAGCGCGGGCCCCGAAGGCCCGATATCCAAAGCGGTGTTGAAACAGGCTTTGCGCGGGGCCGACGGTGTGTTAGGCTGAGCGGCCGGATTGATTCAGCCGGGAGAGCCAGGGGGGAGCGGGCCGCGAGGCCCGTTTGGCTGGCCTCCCGGACAACACGAAAGTGACCCCGATGCGTCTTGATACACGAGTTGCCCTCGCGGCGGCTGTTCTCTGCTCAGCTTCGATGGCCATCGCCGACCCGGGCGACGACGGCACACCGTGCCCGCTTTCGCCCACACCGGTCGAGGTGCAGATCGTGCGCGAACGGATGGCGATTGGTTTGTACGACATGCCCGCGCGGCGTGGCGGGCCGGACATCCTGGTGCCGCTGACGATCCATGTCGTGCGGCGCACCGACGGCACGGGCGGGCTCACGCCGGCGCAGGTGCTGCAGGCCATCGACGGCGCGAACGATCTCTGGCTCGGCAGCGGCATCCAGTTCTGCACGCCGGGCGAGACGATCTACATCGATCATGACACGTACTACAACGAGACCGACACGATCAACGAGGTCAACACGCTCCGCGAATTGAACCAGGTGCCGGACACGATCAACGTGTACTTCGTGAACAACCTGCGGACGGAGCTTGGTGCGCTGTGCGGCATCAGCTCATTCACGTTCAGCTCGGTGCAGGGCATCGCGATCAGCAACTCGTGCACGCCGAGCGCCGGCAACCCGTCGACCTTTGCGCACGAGCTGGCGCACTATTTCGATCTGTACCACACGCACGAGATGGCCTTCGGGGAAGAGTGCACCGACGGATCGAACTGTGGCGACGCGGGCGACCTGATGTGCGACACGCCGGCGGACCCGAATATCTCGGGCGAGGTGAACCCGGCGACGTGCGCCTGGGGCGGCACCGAATCGCCGCCGTGCGCAAGCTCCGTGCCCTACGCGCCCTCGGCCCGGAACCTGCTCAGTTATTCGGCTAAGACCTGCCGGGACGAGCTCACCGCCGGCCAGCTCGCGCACGCGTACGCGACGCTTATCAATCTGCGCCCGGAGCTGGTCGCCAACGGGTGCGACCCGTGCACGAACCCGGCGGACATGAACGGCGACAACGTGCTCTCGCCCGCCGACTTCTCCGCATGGGTGGGGGGCTACAACGCCGGGCAGCCCGCCGCGGATCAGAACGGCGACGGCTCGCTCACGCCCGCGGACTTCTCCGCCTGGGTCGCCAACTACAACCTGGGCTGCTAATGCCGGGCTGCTGATTTCAATCCGCCCTTTCGGATTCTTGCTCGCCCGGAACGGGTGTATTTCCATCTTTGAGTCGCGTATGCAACACTGTCTTCGGGCGGGATGGGCCGCCCGGAGATTGGAGTGTCTGGCATGAACATGAAGAAAGCGATCGGCGTGGGTGCGCTCGTGGTTGGGGCCGCGGCTTGCGGCGCGTGGGGCGCCGCGAACATCGGGCAGCCCGAGGGCGAGCACCCTGGCAAGAAGTACGTCGAGGAATTCATGGCGAAGGTCTCGGACCCGAACATGATGGCCAACTACATGAAAGCCGGTGAGCCGGGCACGGCCCATGAGTTCCTGGCGCTCTTCACGGGGGAGTTCGACACGACAAGCCGCATGTGGATGGACCCGGCGGCCGAGCCGATGGAGAGCACCGGCAGTTGCACCAACACCATGATCATGGACGGCCGCTACCTCAAGACCGAGTACGAAGGCAACATCATGGGCGTGCCCTTCACCGGGTTTGCGATCACCGGCTACGACAACAACCGCAAGCTCTTCACGAACGTCTGGATCGACAGCATGTCCACGGGCATCGCGCCCGCGTGGGGCAACCTCGACCAGACCGGCACCGTCATGACGCTCGTCGGCACGATGGACGAGCCCACCACCGGCGAGATCGGCAAGCTCTACAAGCAGGTCTTCAGGATTGTCGACGAGGACCACTACGTCATGGAGATGTGGGAGATCCTCTACGGCGACGAGTTCAAGGTCATGGAGATCGCGTACAGCCGAAAGGGCTGACAACGAGGTCCGCTCAGACACGAGAGCCCTCTCCCGACGGGGGGAGGGCCCTTTGCGTGCGTGGCCATGGCCCGCGACGCAGGCGAGCGCCCCTGGGCCTATGCTGGCTTACCCCGCAGGGCGGGGCTTTCTTGGATCATCAGACTTCCACGGAGCAGAGCCATGGCTGTTCTCGTCAACGCCGACACGCGGGTCATCTGTCAGGGCATCACCGGATCGTTCGGCGCGGTGCACACGAAGGGGTGCCTTCACTACGGCACCAAGCTCGTCGGCGGCGTGACCCCCGGCAAGGGAGGGCAGCAGGATCCCAACGGGCTGCCGATCTATGACACCGTCGAGCAGGCCGTGAAGAAGGCGGGCGCGACGGCGACGATGATCTTTGTGCCCCCGGCGTTCTGTGGGGATGCGATTCTGGAGGCCGCCGACGCGGGGATCTCGCTGATCTGCGCGATCACCGAGGGCGTGCCTGTTCAGGACATGGTCAAGGTCCGGGCGGTACTCGACGAGATGAACAACGCCCGCCCCGCGAATAAGAAGATCACGCTGATCGGCCCGAACTGCCCGGGCATCATCACGCCCGGCCCAAAGACAGGCGGCGGGACGTCGCCGAGCGACACGTACACGAACGCGGGCTGCAAGATCGGCATCATGCCGGGCTACATCAACACGCACATCAGCGAGGCCAAGACGGGCAAGGCCGTGGGCATCGTGAGCCGATCGGGCACGCTGACGTACGAGGCGGTCTGGCAGACCTCGAACTTCGGGCTCGGTCAGTCGACGTGCATCGGCATCGGCGGCGACCCGGTGCGCGGGATGAGCCACATCGACGCGCTGCGTCTCTTCCAAGACGACCCGGACACGCACGGCATCCTGATGATCGGTGAGATCGGCGGCTCCGATGAGGAAGCCGCAGCCGCGTTCGTCAAGGAGCATGTCACCAAGCCCGTCGCGGGCTTCATCGCCGGTGCGACGGCGCCTCCCGGCAAGCGGATGGGCCACGCGGGCGCGATCATCGAGGCGGACGGCAGCGGCACGGCCGAGAGCAAGATCGCCGCGATGCGTGCCGCGGGCATCGAGGTGGCCCAGAGCCCGGCCGACATGGGCAAGGCGATGGTCAAGGCGATGGGGCTCGGCTGATCCGCGATGTCGACCTCGCGCCTCCTGATCGAGTGCCCGGACGCGCGGGGTGTGGTGGCGCGTGTCGCGGCGTGCATCGCCGATGCGGGCGGCAATATCCTGGACGCCGACCAGCACACCGATGCCGATACAAATCAATTCTTCATGCGCGTGGAGTTTGAGCCGGGGCCCGGTCTGACTGAACGCGCGTTCATCGATGCATTCAGGGCCACGGCTGACAATCTCGCGATCGCGTTCCGGCTGCGTTGGGCCGATGCTCCGGCGAGGCGCGTGGCGATCCTGTGCAGCAAGTCGACGCACTGTTTGTCCGACCTGCTCTGGCGGTTCGCCAACGGCGACTTTCCGGGTGGCGAGGCGGCGCTCGTCGTAAGCAACCACGAGGCGGGGCGCTCGCTCGCCGAGCACGCCGGTGTCGGATTCGTACACGAGCCCATCGCCGATGGCGACAAATCTCTACAGGAACAGCGCCTGATCGGGCGGATCGACGATGCGGGCGCGGACCTTATTGTGCTGGCGCGGTACATGCAGGTGCTCAGCGCCGATTTCGTCGAGCGGTTCCGCAGCCGGGCGATCAATATTCATCACAGCTTTCTGCCCGCGTTCGCCGGCGCGAGGCCCTATCACCAGGCGTTCGAGCGCGGCGTCAAACTGATCGGCGCGACGAGCCACTACGTCACCGAGGATCTCGATGACGGCCCGATCATCGCGCAGCGCACGGCGCGCGTGAGCCACCGCGACACGGTCTCGGACCTCGTGCGCAAGGGGCGAGACCTGGAGCGCGTGGTGCTCGCCGACGCGGTCCGGCTGCATCTCGAGGACCGCGTGCTGGTGTCGGGTCGCAAGACCGTTGTCTTCGACTAGGCGGACTTCTCGATCGATTCGACGCGGCGTTCCAGTGCTGCGATCTGCGGGGCGCTGCGGCTTTTGCCGAGCTTGGATGCGAACGCGCCGGTGCCGGTCGAGAGGCCGAGGATCGCCAGGAGCGCGATGAGTTCCTCGTTGCTGAGGCTGCCCTGGATCGCGTCGGCCTGATCGTTCGAGAGCCCGAGCGCGAGCAGTTCGGAGCGGATGCGGTCGTCGAGCGAGGACTCGATATTCTCGACGCGAGCGGCGCTCGTGCGCGTTTCGCTTTCGACGGCGATCAGACGAGTGTCCTGCGTGCGGACGCCCTGGGCGACGTTCTCGATGGCGGCCCCGATCGCGCCGCCGAGCGGGCCTCCCAGTGAGCCGACGTAGCGCTCAAGGCCATCAATGGCGTCGGCTGCGATGTTGCGGGCGCCGACGGCCTGATCGGCGATCTCGCGGGCTCTTTCGGAGACGCGCTGGTTCTCACGCCGAAGGTCGTCGATCTCGGCGCGGAGCGACGAGGCGGAGCCTGTCAAAATCTGTTCGTGTTGAACGCCGAGCGACTGTGCGAGGCGGTTGTCGTTGGCGACGATGTTCTCCTGCGCTCGCCAGAGATCCTGCTGGGTCGCGCAGCCGACGGACAGGAACGCGAGAACGAGAACGCTTGCCGATGCTTTCATGTGAATCCCCCTCACTGGTGTGTGGGCGATTCAAACACGGCGGCAATCGCGAGTCGGCCTGCTGCCGGCGCATCGCAGGGAATCGGCGCGAAAGCCGCGTTGTTGGCCGCACGTCTGCGCACAGCGATTGGATTTACGCAAGGGGTCGACTGCTCGAGGCCTTGCACATCTCATCGTGGACGTGGATGAGTTCGAGTATCCGGGCGTCGTGGGGCTGGGGGCCCAGGTGCTCGATGAGGCTGCACGTTGCGAACCGATCCGATTGCTGCTTGTAGTGCTGATAGTCGGGGATGGATCGGAAGTTTGCTCCCCCTTCGAGCGATCGGCGGTGGATGCTCCGGCATCCGATACGCCATGGCTTCGGGGCCAGGCGGGCGCGATAGGAGTTCTGGAGCTTGCAGAGTCGCATGTAGAAGGGGTCGGCTTCGAACCGGGCCATGAGGGATTGCACCTCGTTCGAGGCCGGGTCCATTGGCGTCGCGGGAAGGATGTAGCGCAGGCCGCCGGCGGTGCGGTAGAGGCGCGCCGAGTGTGCCGTGCCCGCGCGAACCCAGGCCCGCACGTGCGCCAGCGCGTCCTCCTCGCTTGATCGAGTCGGTTTCTTCCCGAAGAGCTTGGAAAGGAGCCTGGGGCTCTGCGGCGCGTCGGGCAGATCGACATCAACGATCACGAGCGTTGCGGTGTTGAGCACCGGGATGCCGTAGCGGTTGATCGTGATCGCGGCGATCCGGACTCCGGCTTCGTTGAACCATTCGCGATCGATCGGCTCTGGCTTAGGCTGTCGGTCGTAGTCGTACCAGTCGACCTCGGCTCCGGCGCGGATGTTCTGCGCGATCTGGCTGCAGGCTCTCTCGGCTTGCTGCTGCGCGTCGGCCTTGCTGATGTCCGACCCGCGTACGAGCGTGCGCGTGTACTCGATGCCATCCGGAGCTTCCGCGGAGACGGAGACCCTTGCCCAGTAGCGTGCGACCTTCATTCCGCATCCTTGTTGGGAGCGTGCTTGAAGGTCTTGCCGCCCTTCATGACGAAGCTGACGTTCTGGAGGATTGCGACGTCGTCGAGCGGGTTCGTGTCGACGGCGATGATGTCGGCCTGGTAGCCCTTGGCGATTTTGCCGACGGTGTCACCGATGCCGCAGAGATCGGCGGCATTCACGGTGGCGGCTTTGATGGCATCGGCGGGCGTGAAGCCAGCCTCGACCATATAGACGAACTCGAGCGCGTTGGTGCCGTGCGCGCCGACGCCGACGTCGGTGCCGAAGGCGACCTTGACGCCTGCCTTGTGCGCACGGGCGAGCGCGTCCTGGATGATGGGGCCGACGGCCTCGGCTTTCTCCTTGATCGCGGGGTTGAACCACGCAGGATCGCTTGCTTTTTCGCTGACGAACTTGCCTGCGTGGATGGTGGGGACGAGATACGCGCCGGTTTCCTTGAAGAGTGCGATGGAGGATTCGTCGAGGAACGTGCCGTGCTCGATGGAGTCGACGCCCGCGCGGAGAGCGGCGTTGATGCCGTCGGTGCCGTGGGCGTGGCAGGCGACCTTGCGCCCCATCATGTGCGCGGTTTCGACGACGGCTTCGATCTCGTCGTCGAACATCTGCTGGCCGAGGCCCGCGGCGGTGTTGGAGAGCACGCCGCCGGTGGAGGTGATCTTGATGAGATCGGAGCCCTGGCGGATGCGTTCGCGCGTGGCGTGCCGGAATTCATCGGGACCGTTGGCGATGCCGTCGGTTGATGTGAGCGCGGGCGAGAGGGCGGGGTTGATGCCGTTGGTCGGGTCGGCGTGCCCGCCCGTGACGGAGATGGACTTGCCCGCGGCGAGGATGCGCGGACCGGGGATGACGCCCTCGGCGATTCGGTTGCGGAGGGCATAGATCGCCGCGCCGCCCGAGCCGACGTTGCGCACGGTGGTGAAGCCGGCCATGAGCGTTTTGAGTGCGTTGTGCGTGCCGTCGACGGCTTCGTAGGTCGCGTCCTCGGTGAGCTGCTTGCGCAAACGCATCTGCATGGGCGGGAGCTCGAACGTCAGGTGCGTGTGACAGTCGATGAGCCCGGGCAGGACGAACTTGTCGGTGAGATCGATATGTGTGTTCTGCGGCATGCCCGGTGCGGCATCGACGAAGACGATGCCGTTGAAGATATTGGTAATGACGCCGTTCTCGATCACGACGGTCGACTCGCCCATGGGTTCCTGCCCGGGTTCGGCGAGGAGCTGGCCGCAGTGCAGGACGACGAGTCCCTGGGGCTCGGCATGGGCGGTGGTTGTCGCGGCGAACAGGGCGAGAACGAGCGTGAACAGGCGTTGGATCATCGGTCGGCTCCGTGTGGGTTGTTGGCGTCATGCTACCAGATGGGCCGGAGATGCAAAGGAATAGCGGGTCCGGGATGAGGGTTTGTTGAGTGATGTTGCGGATCAGAAAGGAAGGTTTGAAATGATCAGCATCAGAAGGGCTGAGGACCGCGGCCGGACACGCTTCGGTTGGCTCGACAGTTGGCACACGTTCGCGTTTGCGCGGGGATTCCCGACGGGCGACGGGCCCGACATCCGGGGCTTCCGCGGGCTGCGCGTGATCAACGACGACATCGTCGCGACTGCGAGCGGGTTCGACACGCACCCGCACGACAACATGGAGATCATCAGCTACGTCGTGGATGGCGAGCTGTTGCACAAGGACTCGATGGGCACGGCCGAGATCATCGGCGAGGGTGAGTTCCAGCTCACGAGCGCGGGCAGCGGCATCACGCACAGCGAGCACAACCCGTCGCAAGACAAGCCAGTGCGGTTGATTCAGATCTGGATCCATCCGGCTGAGCGCAACACCACGCCGAGGTACGAGCTGCTCGGCGAGGGATTCGGGCGCAAGTCCCCCGGCAAGCTGCGGCTCGCAGCCTCGCCCGATGGTGCAGGCGGCTCGATGACCCTCGGCGCTGACGCGCGGATCTGGGTCGGAACGATCGGCGCAGGCCAGACGGACACGGTCGAGATCGACGCGGGCAGGCACGCCTTCGTGCAGGTTGTGCGGGGCGAGGTGACGGCTGCGGGAGAGAGGCTTAGCGAGGGCGACGGTGCCGCGATCGATGATGTTGGAAAGATCGAGATTGTGGCAGAATCCGACGCAGAGGTCTTGGTGTTCGATCTGGCCTGACTCCTGATATGAAGTGGAACATGGCCCCCGCCCGTGTGCGGGGGCTCGTTTTTGCCCTCGTTGTATACTATTGTTTCCACAGATGCCTAATTTGCAGGACGAAATCGGGAAGAAGAAGCCCTTCGAGCTCGCGGAGGAGGAGGCGTACCTCAACGTGCGCCGGACGGCCGCGACGCTTGAGTCGTACTTCGGCAAGCTCTTCCGCAAATCTGGGCTGAGCGAGGCGACGTACAACGTGCTGCGCATCTTGCGGTCGGCGGGTGACGAGGGGCGCTGCTGGAGCGACATCCGCGAGGATCTCGTCGTGCAAGTGCCGGACGTGACACGGCTGATCGATCGCCTCGAGAAGTCGGGGCATGTCGAGCGTGTGCGATGCGAGAAGGACCGACGCAAGGTCTATGTGCGGATCACCTCGCAGGGGCGCAAACTCGTCGAGGGACTCGACGAACCCGTGCGGCAGCTGCTGCGCGAGCGCCTCGGTCATGTGAATGAGTCGGACCTTCGCGCGCTGAGCCGGCTTCTTGAGCGGCTGCGGAACGACTCGTCGCTGCAGGGTTGAACCTAGTCGTCGCGGCGCATGAGCATCTCGCCGGCGCCGATGGCCGCGAGTTCGATCGCGAGCTGAAGCGGTGATCGGCCCGCAGCGTCAAGGAATCGAGGATCGGCACCGGCCTCGAGAAGGATGCGCACGGCTTCTGCATCGTCGGCTCGTACGGCCGAGTGCAGCGGCGTTTCCAGCGAGCTGTTGCACGCCACAACGTTTGGATCGGTCGCAAACTCACAGAGCACGACGAGAGCACGGTAAGCGTGCGCATAACACGCAAGGTGAAGCGGGGCCCAGCCCTCGGCGTTGCACAGACAGAGTCGGTCGGGGTCGACCGCGGCCAGGGCGTGGAGTTCGCCGGCGAGATCGAGGCCCGCGGCCTCCCATGCTGATGGCTTGTATCCGGAGGCGATGATGCGCCGAGCCAGCCGCGGGTGCCCTGTTGAGAGGGCCATCAAAACCGGGCTCTCGGCGAGCGTGTCGCCCGAGATGCCTTCGAGGCCGCCCGGGCCTTGCTCGTCGATGATCGAGGTGGCTTTCTTGACGTCTCCGTCAGCGATGGCCTGGCAGATCGCTGCCAGCGGTTCGAACCGGCGCACAAATTGGTTCATGTCTCGAAAGATCCTGGCAGGTCACGAGTAGCCGGGTATACGGGGCGGGGGCGCGGGCAGTTGCAGGAAGTTTGCTGTTCGCACGATCTTGAAAGGGCTCAGGCCCGAGAATCACCGCCCGGCTTCGGTTTGTTTGCCCGCTGAGAGGGTGATTTCGAGAACGAGGCGGCTCGACGGATCGAGTCGCCTCCGAATCGGCGTGCGATTTCATCCGCGGCCTGGTCGAGTCTGGACCGCTTCTCGCGTTCGTCGCCGCCGAACAGGCCGGGCTGGATGTCCTCTGCACCCGACAACTGACTGGCGGTCATGCCGATGAGTCGCACGGGATGGAACGACTGCTTCATCCATGTTTCGAGGAGCGCGAGCGAGGCCTGCCAGAGCTCTTCGGTGCTGTCGGTTTGCGTGCCGAGCGATGTGGAGCGTGTGATCGTTTCAAAGTCGCCGAAGCGGATCTTGAGTGTGACGTTTCCTGCGGCCCGTCCTTTATGGCGCAGTCGGCGTCCGACTTGTTCGACCTGCGCGAGCAGTATGGAGCGGATGAGTTCGCGGTCGGTGAGATCGTCGCCGAAGGTTTGTTCGTGGCCGACGGATTTGGCTGTGTGATCAGGATGCACCTCGCGATCGTCGATGCCCTGCGCGAGGCGATGGATATGCGGGCCCATCGAGCCGAGGCGCGCGACGAGCAATTCTTCGGGTGCGTGCCGGAGGTCCGCGATGGTGCGGATGCCGAGCGAGGCGAGTTTTTTCTCGGCGGCTTTGCCGACCCCGAAGATCGCAGAAACGGGCAGCGGGTCGAGTGTTTCCTGGATTTTGTCCGGCGTGATGATTGTGAGGCCGTCGGGTTTGTCCATCTCGCTTGCGAGCTTGGCGAGGAACTTGTTGGGCGCGACGCCGACGGAGACGGTCAGACCCGTGGTTTCGTGGACACGCTTGCGGATGTCGCGCGCGATGACCTCGGGCGAGCCGAGCAGTCGCACCGAGCCGGTGACGTCGAGGAAGGCCTCGTCGATCGAGAGCGGCTCGACGAGTGGTGTGACGGATTCGAAAATCTCGAAGACCGTGTCGGAGAGCTCGCGGTAGCGTTTGCCGTGGGGTTTGACGACGACGGCGTGGGGGCAGAGGCGGAGCGCGGTCGCGGTGGGCATGGCGCTGCGGCAGCCGAAGGCGCGGGCCTCGTAGCTGGCGGCGGCGACGACGGCGCGTTTGCCGGTGCCGCCGACGAGGACTGGTTTGCCGCGGAGCTCGGGGTTGTCGAGCTGCTCGACGGACGCGAAGAAGGCGTCGAGATCGGCGTGGAGGATGGCTCGTGCCATGGGGGATTGTTGGAGGGTCAAGAACTTCCGGAATGTCGCGGCGTAGAGGATGCGTGGAACGTTTCAAAGCACTCCTGTCGCTCGTGACGTGCCTCTGGTGTCCGCCGATCATGACGGGGTTCATCTGGGCGATTGTGACGTACTTCGGGGGCGGGCTGCTGTGCGCGTATCTGATAGGTGTTCGACCCTACGGCATCCTCAGCTGGTCGAACGATGGCTTGTTCAACTTTGACCCACCAGAGAATATGTCTGTGTTCGTCAGTGCCGGGCCGCACTCCGGCATCGTTCCGTTCGTTCGTATCGACGGTCTCGGTGTTGTTCCGGATCGCTCCGGTTGGTACACAATCCCTCCGGCCAACGGCAACGAGCGGCCGTACTGGCTTGCTGGATCAGAGCAAGGCCCCCTTGAGCAAGTCGCTTCTGGAAGTGCGATTAATGTTGGCATCGGATCGCGCGATCTGTATCTTCACCGTCTTGACCTGCGCGAAGTGGATTCTGAAACGAATTGGCTCAAGATGCGGATGATGGAAAGAAACGGTGGAGAGGTCATCGTCGAGCAGGAATATCGGGACGGAGCCGTGCGCCCGCTCCGGTACATCAAGATCCCCGACGCCGTGCCGGCACTCGGAGGGGCGACCATGATGACGGCTTTGTATTCAGCGCTGTCGCTTGTGCCCGTGAGTTGTTTCGGTGCTCTCGGGTATGTCATGAGCCGTCGGCTACGACAAACGCTTCACGACGACAACATCGCCTACGAGCCGAGCTGATCGTTCTCGTCGAACGGCCCCTTGTCATCCATCTGCGCGTTGTTCATGGTTTCGTTGATGCGGTTGTGCAGCTCGCCCTCGGGGATGTTCATCGAGTCGGCCAGGTCCGAGACGAGCTTCATGTAGGCCAGGCGCAGGCCCGCGAGGATGGCGAGCGCTTCTTCGGAGCCCTCGCGGCCGAGGCGCTGGCTGGCGGCGATCTGCACCGCGACGCCGAGCGACTGGGCGGCCTGGTCGGACCACATGGCCCAGGGGTCGAGTTTTTCGCGGAGTGAGTCGGGGACTTCGCCCGGTTGGCCCAGTCGGGCGCCGAAGACGATCGAGGGCGCGAAGCGGTCGGAGAGGGCGCGGATGGAGTCGTGGAAGCTGCTCATGCGGGAAGGGTAGGGCTTGTCGGCTTTACTCCCTCTCCTATTCGGGTGAGATATCTCTGCTTTGACATCTCTGGCTCGGAGCCCCTCATCCGCCCGCTACGCGGGCACCTTCTCCCCAGATGGGAGAAGGAGGGATCACTTCCGCGTGATGCGTTGGGCGCTGGTGAGGCTGCGCGTGGCGGCGGTGGCGGAGGGGTCGATGAGCTGCGCCGGGTCGGCGGGGAGGAGGATGCGGATGGTCGCGCCGCCGCCGGCGGTATCGAGGACTTCGATCTCGCCGTGGTGGTCCTCGATGATCCGCTTGGTGACGGCGAGCCCGAGGCCTGTGCCTCGCATGCCCTTGGTGGTGTTGAAGGGCTCAAAGATCCAGAGTCTGCGGTCTTCGGGGATGCCGGGGCCGTTGTCGATGACGGAGATCTCGACCTCGGCGCCGCTCGTGCCGCGAGCGTGGGGCTTGGGTCTGCCGTCGGCGCCGGGCTTGCCGTGAGGGTGGTAGTCGACGCGCACGGTGACAGCTCCGGTCTTGGGCTCGACCGCTTCGATGGCATTGGTCATCAGGTTCATCATCGCCTGGTGGATCAGGTTCGGATCGACGGGCACGGGCGGTATTTCAGAATCCACATCGACAATGAGCGGAACCTGCCGCGTCTGGCAGATGCCCTCGAGCAGCTGCGCGCACTCTTCGATGAGCGGGCCGAGCTTGGTGAGTTCGATCTCGATGTTCTGCTGACGGCTGAAGGCGAGCATGTTGAGCGTGAGGCTCATGATGCGGTCGAGGTTGCGCTTGAGGATGGCCCAGCCGCCCTTGGCGATCTTGAGGTCGTCCTTTTTGAGGCCCATCTCGACGACATCCGCGCCGCCCCGGAGGCCCTGGAGGATGTTCTTGATGGAGTGCGAGAGGCTGGCAACGGTCTCGCCGATGACCGCGAGGCGCTCGGTGTGGATCTGCTCGCCGACGAGTTCGAGGTTCGCCATCGCCAGGCCCGTCTGTTGACCGACGGCGTTGAGGAGCGCGAGCTGGTCGGCGGTGAAGGTGTAGTTGACGATGGAGCTGTCGATGTAGATCGCGCCGAAGACGCGCTCGCGGAAGAGGATCGGGCTGCACATCGCGCTGCGGATGCCGAGACGCTGGATCGAATCGCCCGCCTTGAACCGCGGGTCGGCCATCGCGTTCGAGCTGAGCACCGACTGCTTCTTGACGATCGCGTGCTGGAGGATCGTCTGCGAGAGCTGGATCTTGGCTTCCTCGGCGCCCTTGGGCGGCGTCATGTACTTGACGACCACGGGCCTTGGCGAGTGGTACTTGTCGGGCGCGATGAGGATGACGCCGCGCTCGGGCTCGAACTGATCGAAGACGAGTTCGAGAATACTCGCGAGGAGCTCTTGTTTATCGATCGATTCGGTCGCGATCTCGCTGGCCTTGAAGAGCAGGCGTAGGTGCTCGTTGGCGGCGATGCGCGGCTCGGGCTCGGCCATGAGGACCGAGTCCTCGTTGCTCGCCAGCGCGTGCTCGATCTCGGCGTCGATCTCTTCGGGACGGAGGATCTCGACGATGTCGGACTCGGGGTGCGACACGACGCCGCCGAAGGCGAAGACGGTCGAGCCGGCGCGGATCTCGTCGCCGATCTTGAGCTTGGTGCGTTTGTTGATGCGGACGCCGTTGACGTAGGTGCCGTTGTGGGACTGGAGATCGCGGATGTACCAATGCCCGGAGTCGGGCGTGAGCTCGGCGTGGCGGCGGCTGACGGTGAAGTCGGTGATGCGCAGGGCCTCGGAGGAGCGCCCGATGAGCTGGGGCTCGTTGTTGGGCAGGTTGAACGCCTTGCCGCGGTCGGGGCCCTGGGTGATGGTGAGGAGGAGCATGCCGAATTGTATATGTCAGTCGCCGAGCTGGGCCGTGCGCGTAGCTTTCAGGAATCTCAGGTTTGGATTCTGCCAGTCAAGCGGCTCCAATTCAAAGTCGACCGAGTACTCTCCAATCAGATTGCCCGCTTCGGTGATTCTCACAGTTGCGGAGTACTTTCCCGATGAAGTCGATCGCAAGACCGCGTGCGGGGGTGGTATGAATCCCGACTTGGTATCTTGGTCGGGAACACGCCATCCGAGTTGCTCAAGCCGTTCGGGGCTGCACGCAAGCATCTTGTCGGCACTCTTCGGAATCTCCGCGAGTTTGCCTATTAGAGTCATGCCTGGTGGTCCGGCTTGATCGCGTGAACGAACGGCGATGACCATGTCACCGATTTGCACATCCCAACGGCGGTTTCCCCTGACAAAGACTTGAGAAAGGTCGCCGTCTTCCTCCGTAGGTTCAACCCACAGAAAGAGGTTGTTGATTTGTGTTCGTATCGCGGCCCACCTTGCCCATTTGGGAAGGTCTTCCATCGGCATGACATCCTGGAATAAAGCCCCGGCGGCTGTCCAGTTGCCGAGGTTCGCATTGATATCCGCAACTGTTTTGAGTTTTGGATCGCCGTAGTAGCCGCTGGGATCTACGAGTCCGAGCGCAAGCCAGAGACGCATGTGACGACGCAGTTTCTTCTGGCCCTCGGGTGTTTCCCAATTCTCTAAGAGTTCTCTGACTTTCGTATCTAATCTGGGATGAGGGTAAACCTGGGGAAGGCGGAGATGAGGGACGTAGTAGACCAACAGGAAGTTCGGCACAAGCCCGTGTCTGCCTTCGTCTTGTACTCGCGGCACAACCCAGAGCCCATATCCGCCAACAGCCATTATAAGTAGCCAAGCGAGTGCGCGCCTTTTGCGTCTGCGTGTGCGCGTGAGGTGCTTCGGCTTGGTGTGCGCCTTGCCGCATTCGGGGCAGGTGATCGGGGCTTCGCCGAGTGAGGTAATGTCGTACCAGCACTTCCGACAGCGCTTGCGGCCCTTAGCCCTGTCGGCGAAGAGTGCGCGGAACACGAAGAAACCCGCGAGGATGGCAAGAACGTAGCCGGACCAGTGCCATGCGAAGTCGGGCATCTCTTCAGCGTACCGCGCTGTGTGTTGCGTTGGGAGAGGAGTCAGGGAAACGGGCGGCGGGACGCCGCCCCCACCAGAGAGCCGTTTATTACGCCCCGGCGCTGTCGCCGAGGACGCGCGGCACGCGGATGGAGCCGTCGGCGGCGGTGTCGGGGGCAAGATGCTCGACCTCGCCCGGCGTGAGCGTGGGTGTCGGCTCGTCGTCGCGGAGGCGGTTGATCGCCTCGACGGGGCTGGTCATGGGATCGGCGCCTTCGAGATCGGCATCGGCGAGCGTGGCCGCCATCGCGAGCATGTCCGAGAGCTCGGTGCGGAGCGACTCGACCTCGGCGTCGCTCGGCGCGAGACGCGCCAGGTGCGCGATCGTGCGGACCTCGGCCTCGGACAGTTTGTCGGCGTTCTCGCTCATCACCGGAGTGTATGAGCCCCGGCCCAGCCGCGGACGGTCTCGTGGTGCTCGCCCCACGCCCGCCAGACGCTCTCGGCCCATCGCCGCGCCGCTCGTTCGTGGTCTTCGGCTGACTTGGCATTCGCGACAGACTCCACCGTGAACGTTCCCACGAAACTCGGCGGCATGAGCCAGCGGAACGACTCGGCCTTCGACACGATCGCGGGCATGAGCTTTGTCACAACCTCGGGGGCGAGGCCCTGCTCGAAGACCAGGTGGAGCGCGATGAGGTGCCCCGCGACGGATTGCGTCGATCGGCGCGACTCGGTGCCCGGGTGCTGGGCAGCGTAGGCGTCGACGGTCAGGCGGTGAAAGGGCGGGTTGCGCAGCTCGCCGTATTCGCGCGCGAGGACGCGCCCGTAGATCTCCCAACATCCCGGGGCCGCGCCGATGTAGGCGTGCGTGGGCGCGTCGATGTCGGGGACAGCGAGGCCGCAACCGGGGCAGGGGATGGTGCGCTTCTCAGTCACGCCGGACGATACGGCGCTCGCGCATGAAAAGACCCGGCCTGCTCTCGCAAGCCGGGCCTGGTCTTGGTCCGTCTCTCTCACCTGACTCCCATGACCGTCGGGAAGTGTGTGTTTACTTGTCGCCCAGCGCGTCCTTGAGGCCCGGGACTTCGTCGGCGCCGGTGGGCACCTGCATGGTCGAACCCTCGATGTCGTCGTCGATGGGTTCGTAGCGTCCGCCGATGTGCTCGGCGAGGAACGCCTCGGCCGCGGCGTTGAAGGCCATGCTGTTCTCCGGGCGGGCGAAGCCGTGGCCCTCGTCGGGGAAGAGAATGTACGTGACGGGGATGTTCTTCTCGGTCATCGCATGGACGATCTGGTCGGCCTCGGACTGCTTGACGCGCGGGTCGTTGGCGCCCTGGGCGATAAGCAGTGGCTTCTTGATCTTCTCGATGAAGTTGAGCGGGCTGCGCGACTCGAGCAGCTCGCGGCCTTCCTCGGTGCTGAGATTGCCGACGCGCTGGTTGAAGAGCTCCATCGCGGGCTTCCAGTAGGGCGGGATGGAGTTGAGAAGCGTGACGAGCGAGCTGGGTCCGACGATGTCGACGCCACAGGCGAAGGTGTCGGGCGTGAAGGTGAGTCCGACAAGCGTGGCGTAGCCGCCGTAGGAGCCGCCCATGATCGCGACGCGGTCAGGATCGGCGATACCCTCGGCCTCGGCCCAGTTGACGGCGTCGATGAGGTCGTCGTGCATCTTGCCGGCCCACTCGAAGTTGCTGGCGTTGATGAAGTCCTTGCCGAAGCCCGTCGAGCCGCGGTAGTTGACGCTGAGCACGGCGTAGCCGCGGTTGCTGAGCCACTGGTGCATGGAGTTGTATCCCCATTGATCGCGCGCCCAGGGTCCGCCGTGGACGAGCAGGACCATCGGCAGCGCTTCTTCGGGACGTGCATCGCCGTCGGTGTCGGTCCAGACGGGCAGCGTGAGGTAGCTGACAAGGTTCAGGCCGTCGCGGCTCTCGATGACCGTCGGGTGCATCTTCGCCAGGGGCTTGTTCTCTAGCTCGGGGCGGTTGCTGAAGATGTATTCGGCCTGTTTCGCGGTGCGGTCGTAGGTGTAGTACTCGACGGGCCCGTCGTCGTGCACGTAGGCGACGGTCCAGAGTGTGTCGTCCTTGACGCGGCTGGTGATCGAGATGTCGCCGTCCTGCACGGTGCGGAGATACTTGAGATCACCCGCGACGGCGTCGTCGAGGATCTTCCACTCGGTGCGCAGATAATTGGCGGCGACCGCTTCGACCTCGCCCGTCTTCGGGTTGCCCATGGCGCCCGAGATGTCGGCCTTGGGGTGCTCGTAGAGCATGTCGGTCTGGCCTGTGTTCATGTCGCGGACGAACAGGGCCGCGGTGTTGCCCGTTCGGCTGTCGATGATGTAGAGCTTGTCGCCCTCGGTGTTGAAGCCGACGATCTGCGTGGTCAGCGCGTCGGCGCTCGGGACGTTGAGGTAGATCTCGTCCTTGACGGTGTCGCCGTCGACCTCGAAGTAGCTCACCGAGCCGTCGGCCTCGTAGCGTGCGGCGAACCGCACGTTGAAGTGGTCGTCGGTGTTGAAGCCGAGGTAGCCGGAGTTCTCGAAGACGAGCTCGCGCTCGCCGGTGGTGACGTCGACCTTGTAGATGTCGAAGAGCTGCGGGTCGCGGTTGTTGACGCCGATGAGGATGTGATTCGGAAACAGCTTGCTGGTCTGCTGGATCTGGGCGCGGGCGCCCTCGAAGGGCGTGAGCTCGATGCGCTCGCCGGTCTTGAGGTTGACCGAGAAGGCGTGGAAGTTCTCGTCGCCGCCTTTGTCCTGCATGTAGATGATGTGCGTGCCGTTCTCGGCCCAGAAGTACTGGCGGATGCCGCGGTAGTCGTCGTTGGTGACGGCGTCGTCGGCTTCGATGTGGTCGATCGGGGCGACGTAGACGTTCAGCACGCCGTCCTTGGGCGCAAGCCAGCTGACGAACTTGCCGTCGGGGCTGGCCTGGAACGAGGCGCGTTCGGGGTTGCCGAAGAGCACCTCGCGCGAGATGACGTCGACGTCCTTAGCGGCCTTCGTGCCGGGCTCGCTGCCGGTCGCGCCGGCGTTGGTTGTGAAGCCGATGGAGAGGCCGCAGAGAGCGGCGAGCATGACCCTGGTGTTGTTCATGGTGAATCCCTTGTGAGCGTTTCCGGGCACTCGGCCCGCCTTTTGCGTCTGAGCGCGGTGCTTACCTGTCGTGTACCCGGGAATCGCGCACGGGCTGCGGCATCATTGGTCGCCCGGGGCTTCGGGTTCCTGTTCTGGAGACGCCGCGTCGATTTCGCCGCTCGCGACGGCTTTCTTGATCGCCAGATCGCCAAGCCGGGCGAGGATCAGCAGTACGGCGATCGACACGCCGATACCGACGGGCAGGTACCAGCCCGGGCGCGTGCTCGCCAAGGCGTCCTTGGATATCTCGCCTTCGACGAGCGTACCCAGGTACGCAACAACAGCCGTGCGGGGCAGCATGCCGAGCGCCGTGCCGATGGCGAACGGAATGAGATCGACCTTCACCGACGCAAGAACGAGATTGGTGATTGCAAACGGCGAGTTCGGCGGGAAGCGGATGAGCGTGATGATGCCGAGCGTGCGCCAGAAGCCGCGGTGGGCTCCGTCGCCTTCGCGGTCGGGAAAGAATGAGCGGACGACGATGTTCCACTTGGGGTGTCGCTGAACGCCTTTGAGCGCGTCGTCGCCCGTGACGCCTCGGGCGAGGAAATAGCCGATGATCGAGCCGCCGAGGAAGCCGCAGAGCGCCCCGGGCAGCCCGAGTGCGAGCCCGAAGGCGTAGCCGCCGAGTGCGGCCTGTGCGAAGGTTGGGAGGATCGCCAGGCCGCTGGTGACCGCAAAGACCGCGACATAGAGCAGCAGGCCCGCGGTGCCCATATCGCGGAGCCTTGGTGCGATGACGGGGATGGAGCCGAGCAGGATGAACCCGCCGAGCGCGGGCATGAGGGCCGCGACGATGGCAGCCGGCCCGGCGCGGCCGAAGTCGGAGAAGCGGACCTCGCTCTCTTGCGCGGCTTCGGGTAGCGATTCTGGCTGTTCGTGCTCTTCGGTCATGAGACCGAGCCTAGGAGGCTTACAGAACTCAGAGGGACTGCGGAGACTGGAAGCCTCCGCCACTGAATGGGTGAAAACAACAAACCGGACCGCCAGGGCGTTGCCCGTGCGATCCGGTTCGTCTGGCAAAGAGGAGTCGGAAGACACTCCGAGCCTACTTTGCCGGTGTCAGGTCAGCGGGCGCTGGCAGCGGGGAGTCACGAAGCCCGCCGGCCCGACACTCGGTTGTCTGTCATTGGGAAACGCGGTTCCCGGGTTTCCGTTACCGGGTCCGGCCGCTTTCGTTTTTCTCGAGCCGCTTCATGAGCTCCTCGAGCTTGCGCTCAAGCTGGTCTACCCTTGCCTCCAACTCGCGGTTGCGGGCGGCGAGTGTGTCTCGCTCATTCTGGATGCCGGCGAGGTGTTCGACCAATTGATCGATATTTCCGCCGGCTACGCCGTCGTCGCGATTTCGAGCTTCGTCATCTCGCTGGATGATGAACGCGCGGCCGTCGGGGCTGGCGCGGAAGAGGCGGTCGTTCTCGCCCAGCTCGCGGAGCCTGGCGAGACGCTCTTCGATGCGACGCATCTCGTCGGCATGGAGCCTTAACGCCCGCTCCTGCTGGCCCTGGGTGCGATCAAAGTATTCTCTCTGCCGCTCAACAAGCTCTTTCTGATCGCGGAGTTTGAGCTCTTGCAGTTCGTTGTGCCCGTCGGCGTCGCGCCGGAGCGTGAACGCGCGGACACGGGCCTCCTCGGCCTGTTTCTGGGCCTGTTTCAGGGCCTTCTGGAGTTCTTGCTTGGCCTCGGGCGGCAGATCTTCCATGTCGAAGTCGAAATCAAAGTCGCCGCCGAAGAACTCGTTCTCGTCCATATCGCCGAACGGCTCGAACTCGCCCACGGCCACGTCGTCTTCGTTGATGCGGATGTTGAACCGGCCCGGCGCGTCGGGTGTGAAGCTGAAGCCGCGGGCAACGGCGTCGCCTCCGAGCGCGATGCGGTTGTAGGGTGCGAGCTCGAGCTTGAGCTTCTTCTTCGCGCCGTCGCGGAGAACGATAATGTTGACGTCGTCGCCCGGCTTGTGTTCTTTGAGGACGTCGAGCAGGACGTGGCGTTCTTTGATGCGGTTGCCGTCGACCTCGATGATGATGTCGCCGGACTCGACGCCGGCCTTCTGCGCGGGCAGATCCTTGAGTGTTTCGATGACGTACACGCCCTCGCCGGCGCCGAGGCCGAGCTTCTCGCGGAGCTCATCCGAGACCTCGTCGTGCTTGATGCCGATCATGACCTTGGGCGGCTCCTCGCCGGCCAACGCGATGGCGTCTGGTGCGTCGTGCGCTGCGGGTGCATCGAACCACTCGATGTTGTCGGCGCCTGGCGCACGCGCCACGTTCGGCACGCCAGGTATAGCCGGAACGCCTGGGATTGCCGGAGCAACCGTGAACCCACCCGGGAATCCCTGCATGTCAAAGTGCGGGATGTCGATGATCACGGGCTCGGCATTGCTTTCCTTGAGGACGATGAAACCGCCCTCTTCGTCGAGCTTGTAGTGGTCGCTGTCGACGTCATCACCGTTGACCTTGAAGACCGTGATCTTGCCATCTTGAATCTTGATCTCGTACGACTGATCGCCGTCGGACTTCATGATCGTGGTGGTCGAGGACGACTTGACGCGCGGCGCGGCGTCCTGCGCGAGCGCCGGGGCGGCCAAACCGGCGGCGGCGACCAGGGCGGTGAGTGTCAACTTGCGGATGGGTGTGTGTCGCATGTTCATGCTCCTGTGTGTTTCTGCGTCAATGGGCGCTCACCAGGCCAGTGGCTCGGGCGCACTCGGGGATGCGGGGTTTGAAACGGGTGTGATCTTGGCGGGGATGATCCGGGCCTGGCCGGCGTCGTTTTCGACCTGTTGGAAGACATCGCCGTCGCGGACAACGATGCGCTCGATGATGCAGCGGAGGTACGTCGTCTCGACGCCCGAGCCGTCGGCCAGCGGCTGCTTGTCGAGGATGATGCCCGAGGGCATCTCGCCGATGACCGAGCCGGACTTCTTGCCGAGGTCGAGGTATTTCTGCAGCGCGTCGCCTGCGGTGTTGATGACGCCGCTGCCGATGCCGGCCTGCTGGCCTTCGTGGCTGCCGAAGATCAGCGGATCGCCCGGACGCAGGCCGATGGACCACGCGACGGCGACCATCGCGGCAACCGCCCAGCCGCCCCAGACGCCCGCGGTGCGCAGGCGGTGCGCCGGGCTCGCCTTGGGGTGCATGTGCACGGGCAGTTCGATGGTGTCGGCCAGGTCGCCTACCTGCTCGACGATGTCGATGGTGCGTTTGCGCAGATCCTGGAGCTCGGCGATCTCGGCGAAGACGGACTCGTCGTCGCCGGCGAGCTGGCGGAACTCGGCCCAGTCCTGGCCGGTGGCTTCGCCGTCGATGATCCGTCCGATCAGCACGTCGCGCCGATCGTTCGGTTCAGGGTGAAGTTGATCGTTCATGACGGACTCCCTGCGAGGCGATCCCCGCGTGTGTGCTGCGATGTTTCGGCCAGTTCCCGGAGCATCCGCCGACCTCGCGCGATGCGCGTCTCGATCGTCGTCTCGGGCAGGCCCGTCACCTCGCTGATCTGTTTGTGGCTCATGCCGCGGGCGCACCGCAGAAGCACGCACTCGCGGTAGGCATCGGGCAGCTGTTCGATGAGTGAACCGAGCTGGCGGGCTCGCTCCTGGCGCTGGCGGCCGGCATCGGTTGTCAGGTCGCTCGTGCCCTCGCCCTCTTCGGGGACATTCGGGCGCACGAGGCGGAGCAGGCCCTTGCGGCGGGTCTGTTTGCGGCCGGTCGCCCGGGCAGCGTTGACCGCGATCATCCGGAGCCACGGCTTCAGGGCGGCCGGGTCGTCGAGCTGGTTGATCTTCTGAACCACGGCCAGAGCCACCTCTTGGAGCAGGTCTTCCACATCGGCCTGCCTGGGTTTGTGCGCGAGCAGGACCGCGGCGATCCACCGGCGGTGGGTCTTCCAGATCAGCTCCGCGGCCCGGGGGTCTCCCGCAGCGGCCCGGCGCACCAGATCGGATTCGTCCACTGCCTCGCCCTCCCGGTTCTGTTCCGACTCGCTGGATGCGCCAGAGCCGTAGGCCCGTCGCCATGCGTGCATAACCTCTGCCAATCGGTACGGGTTGTACCGGTTCGTTCGCCCGGGGAAGCCCTATTTCCAACAGACTGGACCAGCACGGCTTTTTCGACGACGCGACGATGCCCCTGGGCGATCACCTGGAGGAGCTGCGCAAACGCCTGATCTGGGCTCTTCTCGGACTCGTGCCGTTTTTGGTCATCGGCATCGTCATCGGGCGGTGGGTGCTCGATTTCATGACGATCCCGGTCCGCAGGGCGCTGGCCGACGCCGGCCTGCCCCCGGTGCTCCAGGCGACCAGCCCGATCGAGGTCTTCGGCGCGTACATGAAGGTCGCCATGATCCTGACGATCCTCGGCGGCAGCTGGTGGGTGCTGATCCAGCTCTGGAAGTTCATCAGCCCGGGGCTGTACATCTCCGAGCGCCGGTTTGTGTACATCCTCGTGCCGATGAGTTTCTCGCTCACGGTCATCGGCGTCGTGTTCATGTACTACGCGATGCTGCCTGTGGTGTTGGCGTTTTTCATCGACTTCGGCTCGAAGCTGGGAGCCGAGGATTCGATCACCCGCGCCAAGATCGTCGAAGTCGCGCCCGAGGTGATGGACGCGATGCCCACGATCCCCGTGCTCGCGGGTGATCCCGCTGAGCCAGCGATTGGCCAGACGTGGATCAACTCCACGCTGATGCAGCAGCGGATGTACATCGAGACGCCCGCTGGCGAGCGTGTTGTGGTCGGTACGCCGCTGCAGCTCATGGGCGGGGGCGTGGTGCAGCAGTATCGGCTTTCGGAGTACATCAAGCTGGTGTTGACGTTCGCGCTCGGGTTTGCGATCGGGTTCCAGATGCCGGTGGTGGTGCTCCTGCTCGGCTGGGCGGGGATCATCGATCACAAGAGCCTGGCGGGGTATCGACGGTACATTCTGATGGGGTGTCTGGTGGTGGGCGCGGTGCTGACACCTGCGGATCCGATCTCGATGATGCTGCTCGGCGGGCCGTTGTATCTCTTGTTTGAATTCGGTCTGGTGCTCCAGCGCGTGATGCCGGCGAGCAAGGTGGCCGACGGCTTCAGATCCAAGAAGTCAGACAGCGAATCGGGCAGCGCGTCATGATCGCTTCCGACGTCGACCGTGCGATGATGCTGCGGGCGCTCGATCTGGCTCGGGAAGCGGCCTTACACGGCGAGGTGCCCGTGGGGGCTGTCGTCTGGGAGACCGCGACGGGGCGCGTGCTCGGCGAGGGACGCAACAGGCGCGAGGAAGATCGGGATCCTTCCGCGCACGCGGAGCACATCGCGATCCTGGAGGCGAGCCGGGCCGTGGGGGACTGGCGGCTCAACCACTGCTCGCTGGCGGTGACGCTCGAGCCCTGCCCGATGTGCGCGGGATTAATTGTGAACGCCCGTGTGGGCCGCGTGGTCTACGGGGCGGACGACCCGAAAGCCGGGGCGTGCCGATCGCTCTACGAGCTGACGACGGACGCGAGGCTCAACCACCGGGTGGAGCTGGTGCCGGGGGTGCTGGCGGACGAGGCGGGCGATCTGCTCCGGGCGTTCTTCCGGGCGAGGCGCGGGAAGGCGGGCGATCCCGGATCGGGCGGGTTGCCATGCGAATGAGTTGTCCCCATATTCATCACAATTGTGGTGAAACAACGGAGTTCTCGATCTCCTGTTGCGTGTGTGCCGCCTGGGTCTTTCTTTCTTAGAGAGAGAAGAGAATTTCATCATCACAGTAGTAAGCCCTGTCGGATTGTGAAGATCGATCGGCGGACCCGCGCAAGCGATGTGTGGTGCGTGAGTTAGGCGTGTGAATATGGGTGGGGGCCGAATGTCGGATGCGTGACGGTTGCGCGCATCAGCGAGGGCGCGGGTGTCGGTGAGCCGGAGTTCGTGGTGCGCAAGCTGTCGGCTAGGACACTGCAGCCGAGCGCAGCCGGCGCTTGACGCACAACTTGTCCACAGCGGGGTGTCGGCTGCGGATGCCCTGCATCGGGTGGAAAATAGACCGCAAATATCTACATCACACGGGCGCGAAACGCGGGGAGAGCTTGCAGGGCGGCAGCCGATACTCTGGGACCGGGTATGAGACTTGAGCAGCGATGGAGCGCGACATGACGGATGTGAGACCGGACGACCTACGACAGATCAGCGAGGCCCACGATCGGCTTCGGGCGGAGATCGGCAAGATCGTGGTCGGGCAGGAGGTGGTGATCGAGCAGATGCTCGAGTGCATCTTCAGCCGGGGTCACGCCCTTGTTGTCGGAGTGCCTGGGCTTGCCAAGACGCTCCTGATCTCGACGATTGCGCGGGCTTTGAGTCTGGATTTCAGCCGGATTCAGTTCACGCCGGACCTGATGCCGAGCGACATCACGGGCACGGAGGTGTTCCAGGAGGACAAGACAACCGGGCAGCGGTCGCTGTGCTTTATCCATGGACCGATCTTCTCGAACGTGGTGCTGGCTGACGAGATCAACCGCACGCCCCCCAAGACGCAGGCGGCGCTCTTGGAGGCGATGCAGGAAGGTCAGGTGACAGCCGGCGGGCAGATACACCTCTTGCCGAGCCCGTTCTTTGTGCTTGCGACGCAGAATCCGATCGAGCAGGAGGGGACGTACCCGCTGCCGGAGGCGCAGCTCGACCGGTTCATGTATCAGATCAAGATCGGGTATCCGACCGAAGACGAAGAACTTGAAATTGTTCGTCGCAGCTCGAGCAAGGCCGAGGTCGTGATCGACCGCGTGCTCGGCGCGGAGGACATCCAGAGGATGCAGCAGCTGGTGCGTCACGCGCCGGTCGCGGATCACGTGATTCGTTATGCGCTGCGGCTGGCGCGTTCGACGCGAGTCCCTGGGCCAGGTGAGGAAGATCGTCGACCCAAGGTGATCAAGGACTACATCGGCTGGGGCGCCGGCCCGCGCGCGAGCGAGAACCTGATACTGGCGGCCAAGGCCAAGGCGATCCTGGCGGGCCGGACGCACGCGGACATCGAAGACGTGAGGGCGGCGGCGTTGCCCGTGCTGCGTCACCGGGTGCTGACGAACTTCAACGCAGAGGCCGATCAGGTTGGGCCTGACGATGTCATCCGCGGCCTGCTCGAGGCGATTGAGGTCGCCGATGAAGATGCATCGAGTCTCAAGGAAGTCGACCGCCTGATGGGTTGAACGCGGATTATTGCTTGATGCAGCTCATCGCGGCATGATCGGCGACGCAGAGGAGTTCGTCCTCGCCGACGCCGTCGCATGCGAGCTGCGAGATACCTCTCGTCGTTGCCACGACAAACATCGCGAGTGTTCCGGGCGAAGCGGAGAGCGTGTCTCCCGCGGTGTGTCTCGCCTCGAGCACATTGCGTATGGACTGCGTGAGGACGGTCTTGATCTCGTTGGTTGCGGCACACGCCTCGGAGTCTTCGGGGATGCCGGCGCCGCCGCTCTGCATGAGCAGGCAACCAGGTGGCGTGTTGGGCATGACACAGAGCCTGACGATGCCACGAAGGTAGTTCCGCATGGATTCGTGAGCATGGAACGCGTCGTCGAGGTGTTCGGTTGCGAGTGTGGCGTACTTGCCGAGGTAATGAGCGAGGGACTTCCGGAAGAGTTCGATCTTGCTGCCGAAGGCGTTGTAGATGCTGGACGGGCCGAGCCCGGTAGCGTCGCAGATATCGGCGATCGATGCGCGGTCGTAGCCGCGGGCCCAGAAGACGTACAGCGCTCTTTCGAGCACCTCTGCTTCGGGGAGTGAGCGGGTTCGAGGCATAAACAACAACCGCCTGTTCTGGAATAATCACTACACAATGATTTGAAAGCCTGGGGTGATTCCCGGATCATCCTACATCACTAGCCGGCGGTGTGCAGAATGTGCAGCGTGTGGATAACAACGCCTAACTATCAGTGAATACAAGGTTTGTGTTCTGATCACAAACCCAGAACCGGAACGTCCGCTCTAATAACACACTTCCAAGTCTGATTATGTACATGGAGTGTATACGCCTCTGGCGGGGGGGTGTGACTCGAAAATGGCGCCATCGGGTACGAAATTTCTATATCGGGAACATCCACATAGAGCGATTGTTCTAAAACACTGGAGGGCAAACTGATTCGGCCGTCCGAAAGAGGTGATCGATGCTGACCCAGACCTCGGAATACGCCCTGCGAGCCATGTGTGCTCTCGCCTCAAGGCCCGGGGAGACCGTTCCCGCGGCGGAGTTGGCGACTCAGGCGGGCGTTCCGCCACCCTATCTCGCCAAGATCATGCAGCAGCTGGCCGCGACGAATTTCGTCAGCGGCCGGCGCGGCATCGGCGGCGGGTACGCGCTCTCGGTCGATCCCGAGCGGGTTACGGCTCTGGAGGTCGTGATGGCGGTCGGGCCGATCCGCAAGCCCAGGACGGCTGCCGAGCTCAACGAACTCGGCGACGGGTTCAAGGCGCTGCACGAGCGACTGGACCGCGCGGCTTCGGGCGTGCTTTCGGTGCTTCAGGAGTCGACGATCGCCGAGATCGCCCAGGATCTGAGCGCGATCACACGTGAGGAGCAGGTGCTCTCGGTGCAGCCCGCGTCGAACGGGACGCCCCGGAGCGCGGCCGGCTGATTGCCTAAACAGCCCGATGACCATTTCAATCTCCGCGTGCTCATGCACGCGGCTCTTTTTTGGGGTGAGTAAAGTTGCGGCATGAGCGCCGAAACAGAGCCGAACGAGCAAGCCGTTGATCTTCATCCGCTGATCCTGCAACGGATCGCCAACCGCCAGTCGCTGCGTGATGCGGGGCAGGATCCGTACGGCTCGGGCGAGCCGGGGCTGATGAGCCTGGCAGCAGCGGCTGCGCGGTATGACGAGGCCGCCGACGAGGACCAGAAAACCAACGGCAAGAACGAGGGCTTCGTCGACAAGCGCCCCGTTGTGACGGTTGCTGGCCGCGTGATGCTGAGCCGGGACAACGGCAAGCTGATCTGGCTCAACCTGCGCGATGATTCTGGGGATCTGCAGGTCGCCGTCAGCAAGCGTGACTGCGACGAGGCGGGTTTCGCAGCGGCCAAGCTGCTCGACAACGCAGATATCGTGATCACGACGGGGCCACTCACGAAGACGAAGACGGGCGAGGTGACGGTCTGGGCGGGCACGCTGCGGATGGCGAGCAAGAGTTTGGTGCCGCCGCCCGAGAAGTGGGCGGGCTTGCAGGATGTTGAGTCGCGCTACCGCAAGCGGTACGTGGATCTGTGGGCGAACCCGGAGGCGATGCGTGTGTTCCAGCTGCGGTCGAAGATCGTGGCGGGGATCCGCAGGCTGATGGATGCGAGAGGGTTCATCGAGGTCGAGACACCGATGCTCCAGGCGCAGGCGGGCGGCGCGGCGGCGCGGCCCTTTGTGACACACATGAACGCGCTCGACATCGATCTGTCGATGCGGATCGCGCCGGAGCTGTACCTCAAGCGTCTGCTCGTCGGCGGCATGCGCAAGGTGTATGAGATCAACCGCAACTTCCGCAACGAGGGCGTCGACAAGCAGCATAACCCGGAGTTCACCGCGATCGAGGCGTACGAGGCGTTCGGGAACTACCACAGCGTGATGGAGCTGTCGGAGGCGATCGTCCGGCACGCGGCGTCGATCGTGTCGGGCTCGGACGAGAACCTGACCTTGCCGTTCGGCGATCTGATGATCGACTACGCCAAGCCCTTTGCGCGCGTGACGTATGCGGAGCTGTTCGAGAAGGCGCTCGGGTTCCCGACGTCGGACGTGGCGCGGGCGCGCGAGGAGGCGAAGAAGCACCGCATCAAGACGGCGTCCGAGGACGGCACGCCCATGGACGACGTGTGGATCGTCAACGAGCTGTTCGAGGAGGTCGCGGAGAAGGCGATCGACCCGAGCGTGCCGACGTGGGTGATGGACTACCCGGCTTCGCTGAGCCCGCTGACCCGACCGAAAGCCGATGACCCGTCGATCGCGGAGCGCGCGGACCTGTTTGTCGCGGGGATGGAGGTCGGGCCGCACTACACGGAGCTCAACGACCCGGACATCCAGCTTCAGCGATTCCAGGAGCAGCTCTCGGGGATCGACGACGAGGAGTCAACGTTCCGGACGCTGGACGAGGACTTCGTCGAGGCGCTGCGTGTCGGCATGCCGCCGGCGGGCGGGATGGGGCTCGGGATCGATCGGCTGGTGATGCTTGTGACAAACAGCCAGACGATCCGGGATGTGATCCTGTTCCCGCTGCTGCGTCCTGCGGAGGCGTAAAGAAAAACCCCTCGCGTTGCGAGGGGTTCGTGCGGTACGCTGAAGTTTGATTCGGTGTATCAGCCGCCAACGGGGCCGTTGCGGGCTTCGTAGGCCTCCGTGATGACGCGCTGGAGTTCTTCATCGCTCAGTGGTGCGAGCGCCCATCCGGCGGCGGTGATGAACTCTTCACCTTCTTTCGCCAGCACATCGTCGGCGTTCTCGACGAGCGAGGGATTTGACTCGATCGCCTGTCGGGCGAGGCGGCCAAAGCCCATGAGCGGCTCGGCGAGGCCCTGGCGCATCAGGAATCGGCTCTGGGCGCTGGTGGTGTCGTCGAGGCTGGTGCCCTCGGGCTGTGACTGCGCGATGCCGGCCATCATGTTGTGCGTGAAGTCCATCGCGATGTGGTGCGTCATGACGGTTGCCTCTTCCGAGATGACGCCCTGCTCACTGAGGAATCCGATCATGCCGCCGGGCTGGTTGAGCACGAGTGCGATGTCGCCGAGCGGGACGCGTGTGGACTCGTCGGTGATATCGAAGTCGCGGATGACGGTGGTGACGGCGTCGACGCAGGCGCGGGGGTGGGCCTGTGCGACAAGCTCCATCTCGCGGTTGCGGTCCTCGAGGAGCACCTCGATGAACTCCCACTGGTCTTTGTCGATCATCGGGTTCGCCTTGAGCGCGGCGAGCTCGTAGTACTCGCTCGGGCCGACAACGGTGCCGTCGTCCGTGGTGTGCCAGATCGGCTCGTACTCGATCGAGCTCGGATCGAACTTGGGCAGGTTGGCGCGAGGGTTCTGCGCGACCGGGGGCTTGACCTGCGGGCGCTCGGAAGGCGGGACGTAGTCGGGCAGAGGAGGGCGCTTGGGCGGTGGCGGGAGCGTCGACTGGGCGCTGGCGCCGAGCGCCGAGCCTGCGGTGATCGTGAGGGCGATGAGGCTTCGAAGAAGGATGCTGGACATCACTGCGCTCCTGCTGGAGGTTTGATTCTGGCGTTCGTGGGCGCCACCACGCCCGGAGGATTGTAGAAGGCGGGATGGGTGCGGGTTGCGGGGGTGTGCGGGCCGGCCCTACTCTCGGACCATGAGCCAGACATTGCCTGACAGGGCGGCCCTTGCGCGTCAGATCGCGGATTTATCGCTTCTTCGCGGGACTTTCACGCTGCGATCGGGCCGGACGAGTTCGTACTACCTTGATAAGTACCTTTTCTCGACGAGGCCAGAGGTGCTTTCGCAGATCGGCAAACTGCTGGGTGAGGCGATCGGGCGGGTCGAGCGCGAGACGGGCCAGAAGGCAGACCGCCTGGCGGGGGCGGAGCTGGGCGGGATCCCGCTTGTGACGGCGGCCTCGCTCGTGACAGGAAAACCGTGTGTCTTTATACGAAATCAGAAAAAAGACTACGGCACGGCCCGCCAGCTCGAGGGCAAACTCGAGAAGGGAGAACGGGTGATCATCGTCGAGGACGTCGCGACAACAGCGGGCCAGACGATCGAGGCGTGCAAGACGCTTGAGGCCGAGGGTGCGACGGTACTGGCGGCCGTGGTGGTGATCGATCGCCAGGAGGGCGCCAGCGAGAATATGGCCGAGGCGGGATATCGGATGGAGCGACTCTTCACGAAAGCCGATCTTGGTGTTGATGACTAAGTCGCATTTCTTTGCAGCAATCTTGGTTGTTGCATCGCTCTTTGGGTGTGCGTCAACGCGGTTGCAGTCAACGCACGTGTCGACCGAATACGGCGCGAGCGCAGAGGGCCGACCGCTCGTTGTGCACTCAATCGGGAGCATGGGCCCGAGCGTGCTGGTGATCGGCGGGATCCACGGCTCGGAGCCCGAGGGCCTCGCGCCGACGAAGGCGCTCATCGAGCACCTTCGCCAGCATCCGGTCGCGGCAAGAGTCGTCATCGTCGAGAACCTGAACCCCGACGGCTCGCTTGTGCTTTCGCGATACAATGCGCGCGGGGTTGATCTGAACCGCAACTGGCCCGCGAGCAACTTTTCGCCCGGCGCGATGCGTGGAGCCGAACCGCTCTCCGAGGTCGAGACGAGGTTTGGTGATGATCTGATCCGGCGCGTGGAGCCGGAGTTGGTGATCGTGCTGCACTCGATCCCGACGGGGCCTTTCGTGAACCACGACGGGCCTGCGCGGGATTTGGCTGCGACCTTTGCAGAGGCGGCCGACGATGCGGATCAGCGCCATATGTGGGATGTTCGGCACGAGATGGGCTATGAAACGCCCGGTTCGATCGGGAGCTACCTCGGCGTAGACCGGGGCGTGGCGACGCTGACGATCGAGTTTGACCGTGGGCACGACGAGGCGAGTGCAACGGCGGCGCTGATCGCGGGCTTTGAGTCGGTGGTTGGTGAGACGATCCGTCGGCGGCAGCGATAGCGCGACTACGGCGCTTCGAACAACCTGCGAGCCATTTCGTGGTTCAGCGCATGGCCCGAGCGGGTGGCGGTGATCTTGGCATAGATCGGGCGGCCGGCGAGCGCGAGATCGCCGATGAGGTCGAGCAGCTTGTGGCGGGCTGGTTCGCTCTCGAATCGGAACGCGTTGTCGATGGGCATGCCCGTGGCGTCATCAAGGACGAGCAGGTCTTTTGGCGTGAATGACGTGAAGAGGCCGAGCGCCTTCGCCTGGTTCGCCTCGGCGAGCATCGAGAATGTGCGCGCGGGGGCGATGTCTTTGAGGTAGTCATCCGGATTGCCCGTCCATGACGCGGACTGTGCTGTGAGCGGTGAGCCCTCGGGCGGCTCGAAGTGGTAGGCATAACTCGGCGCGTCGCTCGGCTCGGCGGCGATGGTGGCGCTGCCCGAGCGCACGGCGATGGGCTGTTGCAGCGTGATAGGCACGATTCCATAGTCGAGCGTGTGCACGCCGACGGCGGCGATGGCGTCGGCGAAGAGATTGGCGGAGCCGTCACCGATGGGCAGCTCGCCCGAATCGCCGAGCGTGACGCGGGCGTCGGTGACGCCGAGGCCGACGAGGGCGCTGAGCACGTGCTCGCAGGTGATGACTCGCGCGGTGTCGAGGGCGAGGCAGGTGTGGCGAGCGGGGAGTGCCGCGAAAGCGGTGATGGGCGACGGCGCGAGGCGCTCAATCGATGCGGGGATCTCGACGCTGTTGTGGACGAAGACGATCCCGGCGCCGGCTTCGGCGGGCTCGATGGTGCAGCGCGCAGGAGAATCGGTGAAGAGCCCCGTGCCCTCAACGGTGACCGGCGCGGCGGGTGTGCGGCGCGGGGCGAGCGGCGAGGTCATGACGAGGGCTTCTTGCGCTTCGGGTCGGCCAGTCGTTTGAGTGCGGCGAACTCGCGGAAGGCCTGCGAGCGTTCGCGCGCGGGGCTGCCGACGTAGATGCCGCCGGCGGGGATGTCCGAGACGATGCCGCCGCGGGCCGCGAGCTGGGCGCCTTTGCCGATGGTGATGTTGTCGGCGAGTCCGGTCTGGCCGCCGATGACGACGTTGTCTTCGATGACGGCCGAGCCGCCGATGCCGACGAGGCCGCAGATGATGCAGTTCTTGCCGACGATGACGTTGTGCCCGATCTGGCAGAGGTTGTCGATTTTGGTGCCCTGTCCGATGCGGGTGGCTGCGAACTTGGCGCGGTCGATGCAGGTGCCCGGGCCGATCTCGACATCGTCCTCGATGACGACGATGCCGACGTGGGGGAGGTGTGTGTGCGTGCCGGTGGCTTTGTCGGTGATGTAGCCGAAGCCCTCGCCCCCGATGACGACGTTGGCGCCGATGCGGCACCGCTCGCCGATGACGCAGCCGACCAAGACAACGGCCCCGGCGTCGATGCGTGTGTGAGCGCCGATGGTGACGCCGCGCTCAATGACGGCGTTCGGGCCGACGGTCGCGGTGGCGTGAACGGACGCTCCGGGATCGATGACCGCTGTGGAGTGGATGCCCGAGGGCTCGTCGCCGAGCCGCTGGGCGCGCAGCCCCTTGAGCAGTCCGACGAGTGCCTGGTCGGGGTTGTCGACGAAGATGACGGGCTTGGTGGTTTCCGGGAGCTCGATGCCCCGGGCGACCAAGAGCGCGCCGGCGTTCGATGCGGCCGCGTCTTTGGCGTACGCGGAGGAACGGACGAAGCTGAGATCGGTTGGGCCCGCGCTCGACAACGCCTCGATGCCGGCAAGGCGCACATCGGCCGGACCGACGAGATCGCCGCCGAGCATGGACGCCAGCTCGCCTGTTGTGATGCTGAGCCGATGTTCGGCGGGTTCGGTCATTACTTGCCCGCAGTGAACTCGTTGTTGAGCATGGTGAGGAGCTCGTCTGTCAGGTCGACCGACTCGGAGGCGTAGAGCACTTTCTTGCTGTTGAGCAGGTCGGCCTGTGCGGCACGGTTGTTTGCGGGGATCTTGAAGATCCGGTCGTCGACGAGCACGACGTCCACGCCGTCACGCTGGGCGATGCGGGAGGCGCCGTCTTCGATTTTGTCGTACATGCGCTTGAAGAGTTTGGCCTGCTCGAGGTCGGACGCCTGCTGGAAGAGCTGGCTCTTGGTTTTGATCTCGCTCTCGACGGTGGTGCGCTGGATGACCTTGTTGATACGGGCGTCCATATTGTCTTCGGGGATGAGTTCGAGTTCCTCGTCCAGGCTCGCAAGCCGGGTCTGAAGGCCCTTGAGCTCCTCGGTCCATGTGTTTTGTTTGGAGATGAACTGCTCGCGGGGCACCTTGAACTCTTCGAGTGAGGTACTGAGCCTGTCGATGTCGATGACTGCGACCGTGGTTGGGGCGGCCAATCGGCTCTGGGCGACACCGGCGCCGAGTGCGGCGGCGATGGCGGCGACGAGCGTGATGCCGAGTGTGACGGCGACGAAGCGGGTGTTGGAATTCATGCGGGCCTCCGTGTCCAGATGCGTGTCGAACCGAGGATTGTACCGGCCGGACCGCGTCGGGTTTGGGATCCAGCGCGGGCGAGCCTAGATGGGCAGGTCGATGTCGAATGTGAAGAGGCGGTCCTCGTCGGTATCTTCGCTCAGGATGGGGAATCCGAAATCGAATGCGAGCGGCGCCGGGCTGAGCTGCGGGACGTAGAGGCGCAGACCCGTGCCGACACTCACGCGGTAGTTGTCGAACGAGAATTCTTCGTTGACGGTGCCCGTGTCGAGGAAGAAGGCGATCGCGAGGCCTTCACCCAGGATGGGCTGCTGGAGTTCGGCGCCCCAGAAGAATGACCATGTGCCGCCGATGGGATCTGGGCTCGGCTGGTTGTTGTCGTTGCGGACTCCGCGTGGGCCGACGGTCCGGAAGTCGAATCCTCGGAACGATTTGCCGCCGAGGTAGTAGCGTTCGAACGTGGGCACGTCGCCCTGACCCTGCGGGATGTAGGCGGTTCGGGTGCTCAATCGCAGGACGGTATTGGTGCCGAGGTAGTCTTCATTGAGCGAGAGGAAGACCGTGTGATCACCCGAGAGCCGTGTGAAGTCGTAGTCGCCGCCCAGCGCTCCGACCTGCTCGACAGAGACTTCGGTAATCGACCCGCGTGTCGGGCGAAAGGCCTCTTGCGGCGGGACGGTGGTGCGTCGAAGCCCGAAGCCGAGTCCTGAGAGGAGATTCTCGCCCTCGGACTCGAACACGTCGGTTGTGGAAGAGGCTTCGATGTCGGTGATTTTGATGGCCTGGTAGCGGAGATCGATAGAGCCACGCCAGCGCTCGCCGAATCTTCTTGTGAGTGCGGCGTTGATGCCCCTGCGCGCTTCGTTGTATTCGTTGAAGTCACGCGTTCGGAGATAGCCCGAGATGCTGCCGCCGATGGACGAATCGTTGATTGAGTTGTCTCCGAGTGAGATGGCGTAGTTGCCGGTTGTTGTGCCGGGCTGAATCGCGATATTAAAGGTCTGCCCGCCGCCGCGGAAGGACTTGCCCGAGAAGAGGTCGCCAACGGAATCGGGCGTATCGGTGATGTCGAAGTTGCGCTGCGTAAAGCTGAGCTGTCCCACAAGGCCCGCGTCGGAGTTGACCGCGGCACCGAAGCCGAGCGAGCCGGTGTTGGTCTCGGTGACCTCGATGAGCACGTCGCGGTACTCGGGATCGCCCTTGTCAGGCTGGAGGATGGCGGTCCGCGGCGGTGACTGCGTGATCTCGAAGAGGCGCGACGCGGTGAGGATGCCGGCGGTGCGGTCGACCGCGGTCTTGTCGAGCGGCCGGCCCGGTGCAACCTGGGCGTGCTTGCGGATTTCTTCGTGGCGCGTCGTGCCGTTGCCGGTGATCTGGACAATGCCCGTTCGAAACCGTTCGCCCTGGCGGATGCCGAGCACGATGTCGACGAGGGGCCTCGTCGGATCGCGGACCTCCTGTTTCTGAACGTTCGCATCGACGTACCCGAGCTGGCCGTAGGCGTCGGTGATGAGGTCGATCGCTTTCTGAACTTTGATGTCGCTATAGGTGTCGCCCGGCTTCATCTCGATCAGGCCGATGATCTGTTCTTCGCTCAGCACAGGGGCGCCGTTGATGTCGCTGTAGCGAGCGACGACGCTGCGCAGGGAGTAGAGCGGGCCCTCTTCGATGTAGAAGGTGACGATCGCTTCGCGGCTGTCGGGGCTGGTTGTGACGAGGCTGCCCGCGCGGGCGTCGAGGTAGCCGTGGTCTTTGTAGTAGCGGGCGAGTGCGCGTTCGTCGGCTCGGAGTACGTTGTCGTCGAGCGGTCCGGAGCGAAAGATGTTGGACTCGCGAGTCTCGATCTCGCCCAGCAGCAGGCCGGGACGGAACGAGGTGTTGCCCTCGAAGCGGATATCTGTGATGCGCGTGCGTAGACCCTCGCGGACCTCGAAGAGGACGACGCCGGTGTCTTTGAGTTCGTCGAGATTGACGGTGACGCCGGCGAGATGGAAGCCCTTGTCGCGATAGAGATCCTCGATCGCGCGCGCGGCCCGGTCGAGCTCGAACTGGTCGACGGGCGTGCCGGCGAGGAAGTCGACCTCCTTGGCGATGCGGGCGGTGCTGATGCGGCGGTTCCCTGCGACTTGGACATCGGCGATGATGGGCTGACGCTCCAGCCGGAAGGTGACGTCGACCGAGCCGTTGTCGCGGAAGGCGAGCAAGTGCTCGACGCGCGAGAATCTGCCGAGCCGGTTCAGCCGGGCGATGTCGTCGGCGACGATCTGCTGGCTGTACTCGCGCGAGCCCTTGCCGGTGCGGATCTGGTTGCGGATGAGCTGGCCGGTCGCGTTGTCGGCGGGCTGGTAGTCATTGGTGCCGGGCTCGGCGATCAGGATCGTCACCGAGGCGATGTACCGGCCGTCGTAGGGGCCTTCGGGCTGGGAAAGGTCTGTTGGGGCCGGGGTGAGCGTGTTGTCCTGGGCGAGGGCGGCTTGTGGAAGCCCTGCCAGAGCAATGAGCAGACAGGCAGCGCGCGTCACGGCCGCCGCGTTTGGGCGTCTGGGGCACATCGGGTTGGGTGTTCCGGCGGGCACGGGTCAGGTGCGGACGATAGCCGCGAGAGGGTCGCTTCACAAACGACAGAGCCGATTCATGGCGAACCCCGGAGATGGGTGTGTTCTGGTGTGAAGACGCGATTGCAGGCGGAGAATGAGGGCGAGCCTCATGAGAAACCCTGAGTGCGACGCGGTAGGATGCCCGCCCCTATGGGTGTGTGGGAGAGAGCGGCTGTGGATCGCAAACTCGTATTTGTGCTCAAGACCCGACGCGCGGTCTTTGCGATCCTGGCGGTGCTCAGCACCGTGGGCGCGCTCGCGCTTGCGTATGCCGCCTTCGGTTCGGAATCGGGGCTGACCCCGACGATCGCGCTGGTTGGGATCTTCGTGCTGCTTGTCTTCCCGGCGATGACGGTCTGGGCTTGGGCCTGGGATCGGAGCGTCCGCAAACGGACGGCCGGTCGGGCGCTCGGGCGTCGGCAGGCGCCGCTCCTGGTCGAGCACGCGGGCGGCCGCCAGCAGCGAGGGTCGCGAAGCGAGCCCAAGCCGGTTGATCCTGAACCCGAGCCGAAGCCCAAGCTGCACAAGAAGCGTTAGATCGGGGCGAGCCTGCCCTCGAAGCCGGCGCGCTGCTCGAACTGGTGCGCGATGCGCAGGAGCGTTGCTTCGCCGAGCGCGGGGCCGACGAGCTGGACGCCGACTGGGAGCGAGTTCTGTCCCGAGGGAACGAAGCCCGCGGGGACGGAGATCGCCGGGAGGCCGGCGAGGCTCGCACCGACGGTCATGAGGTCCTGCTGGTAGCCGGCGACAGGGTCTTCGTCGATCTCGCCGAGCGGCCAGGCGGGCTTGAGCGAGGTCGGGGTGAGGACGGCGTGCGCGCCGATGACGCGGAAGATCGCGTCGTAGTCGGAGTGCACGAGCCGGCGCACGCGCTGGGCGTTGATGTAGTACCGGTCGGCGTATCCCGCGCGGAGCAGGTGCGTGCCGAGCATGATGCGTCGTTTGACCTCGGGGCCGAGCATCTCGGTGCGTGTGTGGGTGTAGAGGTCTTCGAGTGAGGCGTTTGCGTCGAGGGATGCGCGCTTGCCGTAGCGGACGCCGTCGTAGCGTGCGAGGTTGGACGAGGCTTCCGCGGTGGCGATGGTGTAGTACGCGGCGACGGCGAGGTCGGCGTGGGCGAGGCTGACGTCGATGAGCTCGGCGCCCATGTCGGCGAAGACCTTGCAGGTCATGCCGAAGATCAGGCGGACCATCGGGTCGATCGCGTCCGAGCGAGCCTGCTCGGGGACGGCGATCTTGAGGCCCTCAAGCGGCGCATTCAGGTCGAGGCGCTTGTCGACAGGCTTGTCGATGCAGGTGGCGTCGTGCTCGTCGGGGCCCGCGATGGCGGCGTACACACGCGCGGCGTCTTCGATGGTGCGCGTGATGGGGCCGATCTGATCGAGGCTTGAGGCATAGGCAACGAGGCCGTGACGCGAGATGCGCCCGTATGTGGGCTTGAAGCCGACGACGCCGCAGAGGGCTGCGGGCATGCGCACGGAGCCGCCCGTGTCGGAGCCGAGCGCGACGGGAACGAACCCGGCGCTGACGGCGGCGGCCGAGCCGCTCGAGCTTCCGCCCGGGACGCGCTCGGTGTCCCACGGGTTGCGTGCGGCGCGGAAGGCGGAGTTCTCGCCCGTGTTGCCCATCGCGAACTCATCGAGGTTGGTCTTGCCGATGACGATCGCTCCCGCGGCTTCGAGGCGGGCCGCGGCGGTAGCGGTGTAGGGCGACTCGAACCCGGCGAGGTATTTGGAGGCGCAGGAGGTAGAGCCGTGCGCGAGGCAGATGTTGTCCTTGAGCGCAACGGGCACGCCCGCGAGCGGGCCGACGGCTTCGGGCGTTTCGCCCGCGGCGAGCCTCGTGTCGATCTCGCGTGCACGGGCGAGGGCGCGGTCTTCGTGGAGCGAGAGGAAGGCGCGGATCGCGCCGTCCTCCGCGCGGATGCGGTCGAGGGAATCGCGGGTGAGTATCTCGGCGGAGGTCTCGCCCTCGGCGAGGGCGCGGGCGATCGACGGGATGGTCATGGATTCGGGGTGCACGGGGGGAGAATAGGGCTCAGGCGTGCGCAGCGTTTGGGAGGGGCTTGCCGCACTCGGGGCAGACGGGGCCCATGAGGCCTGCGGTGGGGTAGTTGCAGGAGGGGCAGCGTGAGCCATCGGGTTTGGGCCAGACGCGCCTTGCATAGCGGAGGGTGAGGAGCCACCAGAGGACAAGCGTGTAGAACGCGAATTCACCGACGAGGTGGACTGGGTCAATGTCCCAGTGTGTCTGGCTCGGGACGACGAGAGGGAGTTGGGCAACGAATGTAGAGCAGGAATTGAGACCCGTGCGATCGAGTTCGACGAGTTCCGCGTCTGTCGGAGCTGGATTTGAATAGATCGTTCGGTAGGGCACCAGCGCAGCTTCGAGATCGTTCACAGTGAGCGCCATACTGGCCGGCGAACGGTTGATCCAATTGACGGTTGCAGAAGATGTAGAGGTGACGACTGGTGTGAACACAAGACCAAATCGACGGGTTCGGCCGGAGTCGTGGCTGGCTACTGCAAAGACGGCGTCCTGGACCGCAGCGCTTGAACCAAGATCACTTTCGTTTGCGGCCACACCAATCGATTGATCCGACTTTAGGTAGAAGTAAATATCGTCATATCCAAAGTAACACCTCAGTACGACGGGGCTTGGGAGCAATATCGAAGTGAGCGAGGGCAGCAAGCCCCGCTCGTCTTGGTCGCCAATCTGTGTGGCCGAGCCGATCCAGATGACGGCAGCCAGCGGGATCAGCCAGCGCAGGGCGGGATGTACGAGAAGGCGTCGCACGTGTTCAAGATACGGCGGGTTGCGCGATGGGGTTGCCACACTCGGGGCAGGTGAGGGCAGTGAGGCCTGTGGTGGGATAGCCGCAGTGTCGGCAGAGCGAGCCGTCTGGTTTGGGCCAGAGTCGTTTCGCGTAGCGGAGGGTGAGGAGCCACCAGATGAACGTGAAGTAGTACAGGAGTTCGCCGATGAGTTGTACTGGGGCGTATGCGATGAAAGTACGGCTTGATTGCAGGGGCATGCGATTCCAGAGAACCTGGGACAGTTGAGGCGAAACGCCGGTATATCCACACGAGGGCCTTGTCCTGCTCGACGCGAGAGCGAGTCGGTCGGGGGCCACCAGGTCTTCAAGAGTCTGGTCGTCGTAGCCGTACTCTTCCTTTGAAACATGCCAGATGATCGTGCTGCTCGCGGAGTGCGTTGAGATCGCGCAATAGATCAGCCCATAGTCGGCGAATCGCGGCGGGGGCGCGTAGGCGCTGGCAATCGGTGTGCCGGTGTAAGAGGTGACTGGAAGGTCTTTCTGCGACGTAGGCTGTACGAGGTGAACATAGATATCACCTTCGTTATAGAGAGTGAACTCGATCGATTCGGGTCCCATCGGAAAAGTCTGGTAGCTGGGAGCCGGTCTGAGGATTCGTCCCACGAGCGATGTCAGCCAGCCGCGGTCCCAGGGGTCGGCGTCGTAGGAAACAACAAGCACCCACGCTACAAGCACGAATGGGAGAATGAGCCTGAGAATGGGGTGAAATGGCCACCGCTTCATATCGATCAGGATACGGGCGCCGAGCCGACTTGGTTGCCGCATTCGGGGCAGGTGGGGGTAGCGAGGCCTTCGAGGTTGTAGCTGCAGCGTGGGCAGCAGCCGCGGGCTCGGCGGCGCTGGGCGGGGGTGAGGCGGTGCCAGAGGGTCCACTTTGGGATGCTGATCAGCGAGATAGACCAAGAGAGAAGCGTGAGAAGCAAGAGTGTGTCGTGGACGGCGGCGACCGGCTTGATCTGCCACTGGTGCGACGCGGGCGCCGGGTACGGATATTTCAAGGATGCGGTTGATTCGAAACGGTCTATTCCTGAAACAAGAGCCGGATCGATGAGCGGCAGCCTGCCGGCGGGGATGAGTTCGGTTGTCGTGGTGAAGCGGTACGCGACGGGCGCGAGCAGGCCGAACTCGTGGGTGGTGAACTTCCGATCAGGTATGCCGGCCGACAGGATTCTCTCGCCTTTGTATGTGGTTGGCAGATAGGCGCCGTTGCGACTGAGTGTTGCGATTCGACATCCTGAGTCGGTCTCGATGATGCATGTTTCTGTTGAGGGGATTATGCATTCTTCCCAGGCAGAGGCTTTGCGATATGACTTGCCAAGCGCCCGATTGGCTAACCAATACAAGGGTCGGTGTATCTCGTTGCTGTACAACGTGAGATCAGAGTAGTAATCGTGAGGGATCGTCCACGCGGATATCCAGCCGATCAGGGCGACCGTGAGGACGAGGAAGGCCACGGGCGTGCGGAGGGCGGTGGGCATACACCCATTATGACGCATCGGGGGCGGGATCGGTTCAGTTTGTTGCGGGATTGATGGCGGGGAGGGCCTGGCCGCACTCGGGGCAGGTGGGGGTGGTGAGGCCTTTGAGGTTGTAGTTGCAGCGAGGGCAACAGCCGCGTGCTCGGCGGCGCTGGGCGGGAGTGAGGCGGCGCCAGAGTTTCCAGCGGGGGATGCTACCCAGCGCGCAGAGCCAGAGCAGAAGTGTGAACAAGAGCCCCGCGTCATGGAGTGCAAAGCGCGGGTTGATTTTCCAATGTGATTTGGTTGGGAGTTTGCCGGAGGATCGGGCGGCAGCGATCGCCTCCATTTCGTCGAGTTCGGGAATGTTCGGCCAGAACTCGTATGAGCCGTAGCTGTGTGTCTGATGGACGAGCACCGGGACCATGAGCCCGAAGCCCTGCGGCTCATTGCGGCGGGCGTAGACGAACGATGCCTCGGTGGGCGTCACGGTGAGCAGCCGACTTTCACCATACCCAGGATCGTCTAGGATTTGGAGTTCACCATCCACGCGAGCAACGGCTACGCGAGGCCCAAGCTCCCCAACATCCAGACTCAAATAACCATATTGCCCGGAAGAATTCAGGTAGCCGATCAATCGGAAGAGCGGCATACCCCGAGTGCCCATGGCGTGGTACTCATAGAACGGAACCAGCGACCATGTGAAGAGCCAGCCGACCAGTGCGATCGTCAGCGCGAAGAGTGTGATCGGGCTGCGCAGCCATCGGCCCATGTTGACACTGTACTCGGACGGCGTCGCGGGGCTGCGTTGGGTCTTGGCTTTCGGGATTACTGCAGATTCACGGGCATCACGACGTAGAGGAAGTCGTTGCCGGCCTTGAGGAGGCCCGGCTTGTTGGTGCTCTTGAGTTCGAGCATGACTTCGCTCTCGGGGACGACGCGGAGGGCCTCGGCGATGAACTGGGGGTTGAAGCCGATGTCGACGTCGTCGCCGTCGTAGCTGGGGAGTTCGACGGTGATGGTGGCTTCGCCGACCTCGGGGGCGCGGCTGGCGAGTTCGAGCTGCTTGGCCTGGCCCTTGAAGCTCATGCGCACGCCGCGGGACTCTTCGTTGGTGAGCAGGGCGGCTCGCTTGACGGCGGAGCTGAGGACGGCCTTGTCGAAGGTGGCCTTCTTGTCCTGGTCGCTCGGGATGACGTCCTCGTAGGGCGGGAAGGTGCCCTCGACGAGGCTCGTGGCGAGCGTGGCGCGGGCGCCTTCGCCGGTGGTCTCGGAGCCGCCGATCGCGAAGACGGCCTGCGACTCGGTGACGGCGATGGTGATGGGTTCGTTTGCGTCGTCGGCGAGCTTCTGGAGGAGTGTGAGCGCCTTGGAGGGGACGATGCAGCTTGCGGCGGGGCCTTCGGACTTGGTGGCGGGGACGGTGCCTCGGCAGAGGGCGAGTCGGCGGCCGTCGGTGGCGACCATCTCGAGCTTCTTGCCGTCGCGCTTCATGAGCACGCCGTTGATCGCGTAGCGGGTGTTCTCTCGCGCGGCGGCGAAGAGGGTCTTGTTGATAAGGCTGTTGATGATGCCGGACTGGGCGTGGAAGACGTCCTTGGGCTTGGGGCCGGTCTTGCCCCCAGCGATATCGGCGAAGGATGGGAGTTCGGGGAACTCGGCGGCGGGGTAGCCGTAGACCGTGAACTCGGCGTCGGCGCCGGTGATGGTGCAGGCGTCGGCCTCGGTTTCGAGTGTGAGGGTGGTGTCGTTGTCCTCGGCGCCGACGATCTGGCGGAGCTTGTCGGCGGGGATGAGGGCGGCGCCGGGGTCCAGAACTTGGACGGACATAGAGGAGATGCGGACGGCGACCTCGCCGTCGGTGGCCTCGAGGAGGAGCGTGCCCGTCTTTTCGGATCCCGTGGCGGTGAGCTTGATGCACGCGAGCTGCGGCTTGGGCGAGCGGGTGTTGACGACGCCGGAAACGACGCTGACGGCGTCGAAGAGAGCGTTGCGATCACAGACGACCTTCATGGCGATCCCCAAATACAGGTAGTGACAGTTTCTGCACAAGATGTGCGGTCTGCCGGTGGGGGAGTGTACGCCGGACGGGGGTTTGGTGGTGGAGAAACAGGAATCTGGACCGGGCGGGGCGGGGTCGGCTTGCCCGGGTCGGGTGAGGTCGTGATACTGTTGGGCACGGCTTGCGGGGGGCCCTCATGGGGGCTTTGGCGGGCCGGTGTGTGGTCGATTTCCAGCACTGAAACGGCTTTGGCTGTGGCACCTCCCGGAGAGGGCCCCTGGCGGGGCCGGCTGGGAGGCGATCTGCGTGGGTCAGGGGACGATTGTGCCGACCCGTCCGACGGGCCGGATAAAGAAAGGATGCGCCGATGTCACTGGAAGCCGCGGTTCATGCACAGGCGATCGAGCTGGATCGGATGTCTCTGGAGATGTGTGCCGCCGCGGGGAGCGGACACCCGACGACGGCTCTGAGTCTGGGTCACATCGTGACGGTGCTGATGTACCGCGCGATGCGCTGGAGCCCGGACTACCCGGACTACCCGACCAGCGATCGGCTCGTGCTGAGCGAGGGACACGCGGTGCCGATCGTGTACGCGGCGGCGTGCAAGCTGGGCGTTGTCGTTGAGGAGGCGGGACAGCGTCGGAAGCTGACACCGGCCGACATCACAACCTTGCGCGAACAGGGCTCGACACTCGACGGGCATCCGAACCCGGAGGTCGGGTTCCCGTTCTTTGACGCGGCGACGGGCTCGCTTGGCCAGGGGCTCTCGGTCGCGGCGGGCATCGCGGAAGCAGCGCGGCTCGACGGGATCGACAAGCGCGTGTATTGCATCATCGGCGACGGCGAGTCGCGTGAGGGCCAGATCGCTGAGGCGCTGGACATCATCGTCGAGCGCGGGCTGAACGCGGTGCTGCCAATCTTCAACTGCAACGAGTACGGGCAGGCCGAGCGAGTGAGCCACCAGCAGTCGCCCGAGACGCTCAAGAAGAAGCTCGAGGCGTACGGCTTCGACGTGACGACGATCGACGGGCACAACCCCGAGCAGATCATCAAGGCGCTCGACGCGTTCGCGGATCGCTCGGCTGGCAACGGCGCGCCGATGGCGGTGATCGCCAAGACGGTGAAGGGCTGGGGTGCGCCGTCGATCCAGGGCGGAGGGTGGCACGGCAAGCCGGCGACGGGCGAGGCGCTCAACAAGGCGCTGGCCGAGCTCGACGAGAAGCGGCTGACGTTGACGACAACGCTGAGCTCGTCGGACTCGTTTGAGATCCAGCCGCCGGCGCAGGCGCCCGAGGGTCCGGGCGAGCTTGCGGAGTTGCCCGGCTTTACGGAGTCGATGCGCCGGTACGACATGGAGAGTCTGCTGCACACGGGCAAGCTGGCGACGCGGAAGGCTTACGGCGTGGCGCTGCGGGCGCTCGGGCACGCGGGGCGTCAGGTCGTGGCGCTCGACGCGGACGTGAAGAACTCGACGTTCGCGGAGATGTTCGCCAAGGACAGCGATCTTGCGGACCGTTTCGTCGAGTGCAAGATCGCCGAGCAGAACATGGTGTCGATGGCCGCGGGCATGGCGGCGGGTGGAAAGATCCCGTTCGTGTCGACGTTCAGCAAGTTCTTCGCGCGTGCATACGACCAGATCGAGATGGCGATCTATTCGGGTGCGAACGTGAAGTTCGTGGGCTCGCACTCGGGCGTGACGCTCGCGGCCGACGGCCCGAGCCAGATGTCGCTGCCCGACGTGGCGTGGTTCCGCTCGTTCTCAACGGCGAAGAACCACCAGGGCAACCCGGCGTGCTATGTGCTCCAGCCGGCCGATGCCTACGCGGCGTACGCGCTCGTGCAGGCGATGGCGGAGTATGACGGGGCGTGCTACATGCGGACAACGCGTCCCGAGGCCGAGTTCATCTACTCGGACGACACGGTGTTCAACCTTGGCGGGATGGAAGTCCTGACGCAGGGGCGCGACGTGGCGATCTGCGCGTCGGGCTACATGGTGCACGAGGCGAACCGCGCGGTGGACCTGCTCGACGAGGCCGGCGTGAGCGCGACGCTCGTGGACATGTACTCGCTGCCGTTCGACGAGGACAAGCTGATGGACATCCTCTCGCAGAACAACGGCTACGTGATCAGCGTCGAGGACAACTTCGGCGGTGCGATGGGCTCGGCGATCGCCGACGCGATGGTCCGCGCGGGCGACGCGTTCCAGCTCGAGCAGATGCACGTGACGCGGATCCCCAAGAGCGCCCGCACGGCCGAGGAGTTGCTTCAGCAGTGCGGCCTGACGGCCGAGCACATCAAACAGGCCGCGATGCGTGTGCTGCAGGTGGTGTGATGACCTGTTCGGGGGACAGTGAACACCTGGCCGGTCGTTTTTTCTGAGTCAAATGATCGATCTAGAAGGCGTTGGTTGGTTTCTTGAATGGTGGTTTGCGTACTTCCCAGTACTGTGTTGTGGAACACTTATCGGCCGCACTTCCGATGGTGGACGAAGCGGGCGTGACAGTTGGCGAACGAAATAAATCATGCTGAGCGAATGTTTACCCTTAAAGGAGCCGAGACATGAACAAGGCACGCCAGAATAAAAATGGCAAGACGTCTCATGGGGGCTCGGAGGAATGCGGCGGAGTCGCGACCTTACCGAAATTGGTGGACGGTCCGGTGGTTGACGAAGCGAAATTCAAACAAGCAATTTGTAGCAAGTTCCTGAGCAATCAAAGCGATGGGCTGCTCCACAACGACGCGATTTATTTCGCGGCAATCGACAACACCCATTTTAGGGTGATTATGTTGGCTACAAACAACGAGGCTTGGCAGCGGCTGGTAGCCATCCGCGACGGGATTGAAGCGGAGTTATGCAGCGTGTTTCCGACGTTGAACGTCGAAATAGAGATTTTCTATCCCGCAAACACATCGGTTTTCCGGTCGGTACTAGAAGCCCACCAGTTTGAGCAGGTTGGCCGGGCGGCTTAGTTTGGCGCGTCTGGAACGCCCTTCCTTACTTGAAGTTGGCATGTTGTTCGTGTACCTTGGTTGGGTAGCTCATCACGCTACACATCGAAGGTATTCGCATGGCTTGGGACGACTGGACAGATGGCGAGCGGGATGTCTTTCTGCCCGAATCACGCCCGTTTTGGCGTGACCAGTTTCCGGATGTACTCATTGCTGGATTGCCCAATCCGCATCCTCGTCGGGGAGACCTGTTCCCGGCGATGGAGGCGGCCGCGATGCTCGAACAAGTTCATGTCTACAAAGATATTTTACACATTGATATACCGAATGGTGTGTATGGTGACGCCGAACGACTCAATCGGTCACACGCGGCAGCGGGGCTAATGACCCTCTACGATCTTGTATACCTTGCGCAGCGGCTCGACCCGGGCCGCGAATCCTACAGCGTTGACGATGCAATAAGGATGCTGGAGAACCGAAAGGCAGCCTTTGAGCAGGGAACATCGTCGGTGGAACTCGGATTTATTCGGTCAGTCCTTGTTGCGTCGAAAAACATATTCTTATTAGTTGACTCTGCGGTGCAGAGAGAACTGAACGCAAGAGTTACAATGGGTATGCCCGACCGCCTTCCAACGGATGACCCGATGCCGGTCGACCCTGCCGGGAACTACCTGAATGCCGCGGACATGCTTCCTCCCGTGGACCGCGAGATTCAATTGTTGCATAGTTATGCAACAACCATTCGACAGAACATCGAATTGATCAACCCTTGGGACTAACGGGGCGGCCTTCTGCCTTGGCCCACCGCATAAGAGCGCGTGCGTTGAGCAGGCAGAAGAGGGCGTTGAAGACGATGCCGGGCGGCGAGTCAATGAGAACGTTCAGCACGACGAAAAAGACATTGCTCAGCGCGCCCCAGATGAAGGCGTCGCGGTGCTTGTCGCCGACGCGCCAGAGGTAGACGCACATGAAGGCGACGGCGAGCCAGTCGGTGCCGTAGTACTGGAAGGCGTACTTGGTGATGAGGTCCATGCAATGAGGGTAGGTGTGTAAGTGTGATTAATTGAGTCTTATGGTTGCTTTGGCGAGGAGATCGAGCAGGGCTCTGAGATCCTGTTGGCAGGCATGGGCGATCGAGGACGGGGTGGTGCCGAGCTTTGACCGGAGTGTGGTCGTGAGGTGCGCGTGCGACGCGAAGCCTGTGGTGTGCGCGATCTGGGCGATGGAGTTGTGTCGGTCGGCGAGGAGGTGAACGGCCTCGCGGAGCCGGAGCGTGGTCAGGTGCTCGTGCATAGTGTGCCCGAGCGACTCGCGGAAGCACCGCGAGAGGAAGGCCGGCGAATACGCGGTGGCATCGGCGATGTGGGCGATCGAGAGGGGCTGCTCGAACCGGAGCGCCATGTACTCGCAAGCGGCGTTGACGGCTTGTCGTCGCTGGCGCTGAGTCTCGCCGCCGGCGCGTGGCTTGCGTGCCTCGGCGAGGGCGCACCGCTCGGCGATGGCCTCGATGATCCGGATCACGGCCTCGTCGAGTTCGAGCGGGTCCGGCAGGCGGCCGAGCGACGCGGCTTGGGCGATCTGCTCGGCAGTGTGCGCGGCGATGGGGTGAGACGGCGAAATCGACCGCGCGAACGGCGCCTCGACCCGGTCGGCCGCGGAGGGGTCGAAGCGTGACACGATCTCGGCGGTGGTGCGCGGGTCGAGGAGTCGGCACCAGACGGCGTGATGCCCGGCGGCTGTGCGCGGCGAGCGGACATAGTCGGTGCGCGTGGGAGGGGTCGCGACGACGGCGCCGTTGAGCATCGCGGGCTGCTCGTGGCCGAAGGTGACCTCGATAGGAGTGCGCGCGAACGCGACAATGGGTGAGTCGGCGAACGTGCGGACCTCGGACCACTCGCGGTGTTCGACGGGGAATGTGTGGCTGCCCAGAATGACCGTTTCGGTGGTGAGCGACATGTATCCGAGTTGCGGATCGGTCTGGTGAAGCAGCGCGGGGCTCATGAGGCCAGTGTACCAAGGGCCGGAGTGAATCTGCGCGCCGGATTCTGAAAGCACGGACCCGTATGCCGACGCATGATCACTCCAGGCGGGCGATTGTGCCGGCCTTGGAGGTCCGAGAAATGCGATGTGCGGCTGTCTTGTTCGTGTGTGTTTCTTCCGCGAGTGCCCAGACGATCGATCCGCGGGGCGTGTTCTTTCATGAGTATTCGTCGCCGAGCTTTGGTGGGCTTGAGTGGGTGACGCTGATCGAGCAGCCAGGTGATCGGCGGTACGAGTTCAATGACATCCGCTCGCTGACGCCGTTCTCGGGCACGATCGCGACGGACGGCACGACGACTTGGGATACGGGGCCGGTTTCGGGCACAGGGGCATTCGACAGCCAGGATCACGCGCAGTTCAGCCTGGCGTTCGGCGGCTCGAACTTCACGAGCGAGATCTGGCGAGCGCCGGGTACGACGGCGGACTTTCTGACGAGGCTTGAGAGCCCGGAGGTGGGCCGCGCCGAGCTTGGGGGCGAGTTCGAGGTGACTGTTGAGGAACTCGACCCACGCACCGGGGCGCTGATCGGGCAGCGCACCGAGACGATGCAGCTCGATGTCGCGGGCAGCACGCTCCGGCTCACGGAGACGGACGGCGACTACATCCAGGGCGTCTTCGAGACGGACGGCGCGGTCGGCTTTCGCGTGGTTGTTCCGGGTGCGCTGAGCGGCGACTACGCGACCTTCCCTGGGAGCCAGACGAATCGCGGCCTGAACCTGATGGCCGACCTTCGCTTCGCGGGTGATGACGCGTTCACGGCGACGGTGCTGCTGCAATCGCGGACGAGCCCCGGCAACCAGACGCAGTTCGTCGAGCGGTACTCGGCGGTGCGTGTGCCGACGCCAGGGACGTTCGGGGCGGTGTTCATCGGGTCGGTGTTGCTGCAGCGCCGGCGTCGGGGCACATGATTGTCCCTGTGGATCAACGACCGATCTGCTCGCGGGCCTCGTCCAGGATCTCGGCGACTGTGATGTTGAGGTCGAGCGATGAGAGCGGGTCGACTTCGCACTCGCCGCGGACGACGCGCCGGAGATAGGTCCACTCGTTCTGATAGTCGTCCGGCAGTGGCGGGGGGTTGGTCGTGACGGCGGGCTGGTTGGGGGCGCGCGTGGAGAGTGCGTCCCACTTGCCGGCGTGGATTGAGCCGGTTTCTGTGTAGACGTCCATCTCTTTGTTGTCGTGCGTCCAGGCCCACGACGCCTGGATGACCGCGGTCGCGCTCTCGAATTCGAGGACGATGGTTGCGTCGTCGTCGACATTGGGGTAGACGTCGGGCTTGAGCGTGTTCGCGGCGGCCGTCACGGAGATCGGCTTCTCGCCGTTCATCATCCAGAGGGCAAGGGCGGCGCCGTAGCAGCCGAAGTCGACGATCGCGCCGCCGCCGTTCTCTTTGGGATCGGTGAGCCATTCGAGGAATTCTTCGGAGCATCCGATCTCTCGCGGGCCCGGGTGGCCGTGGCGGAAGACCATGCGGCGGACGGGCGCCATCTCACCCGAGTCGACGAGTCGCCCGGCCTCGCGGACAGAGGCGTACCAGCTTGTTTCGTAGTTGGTGAGCACGAGGACGCCGTGTTTGTTGGCGGCTCGTTCGATGCGATTAGCGTCGGCCCTCGAGAAGGCGAGCGGTTTCTCGACGAGAGTGTGCACGCCGTGGGCGGCGCATGTCTCGATCGCCTCGGCGTGATCGGCGATTGAGGTCATGATGCTGGCGGCCTCGGGTTCGGTCTCTTCCAGCATGCGCGCAAGGTCGTCGTATCGGAGCGAAGAGTCGAGGTTGTATTTGCCGGCGAGACGGTCAAAGAGAGCCCGGTTGGGCTCGTACACGCCGACGAGGTCGATGTCGTCACGGTGTTGTGCGTTCCAGAGGAGCCCCTCGGCGTGGCCGTGGACGAGCCCGACGACGACTATGCGCAGCGGTCCGGTGGCTTCGGAGTGGCAGACCGGTGCGTGTGGCGCGCCTGCGACCGTGAAGGCGCTTGGATGCGCGGCGCAGCCCATGAGGCAGGCGACGAGTGCGAGGAGGATCGGTTTCATGCGACGAGTCTAGTGAACCGCCGGGCCGTGCGGGGTCAGCAGCCGGCGTTGTAATTGGCGACCCAGGCGCTGAAATCGGCAGGTGAGCACACGCCGTCGCCGTTCTGGTCGCACCCGGCCGACATCGCGTTGAAAGCGGCAACCCAGGCCGAGAAGTCGGCCGGGCTGAGCATGCCGTCGCCGTTGGTGTCGGCGACGCAGTTGGTCCCGATGGTGAGCACGGCCCCGGCGCGGAAGCGATCCTCGCCCGAGACGAACGACTCGTTGAGTTCGAACGAGACGACGGAGTCGTCGAGGAGGACGCAGGTGAGCGTCTCGCCGCCGCGGGCGGTGACGGTCGCGGGCGTCGTGGTGAGCGTGAGCGGCGCGCCGTCGAGCGTGGCGGACTTGGCGACGATGTTCATGGTGACGCCCGAGCCGTCGCCGGTGGGTGTGCCGAGCCTGAAGCCGCTGCCGACGAGCCCGCCGGAGAGGTTGAACGTGCCGTCGTAGGCGCGGAAGTCGGAGCCGAGTGCGCCGCCGGTCATGTTGAAGACGGGGTCGACGCCTGAGGTGTTGAGGATGGCGGAATTTGTGCCCATACCGCCGGCGGACATGTTGGCGACGCCTTTCGCGATGACGAAATCGTCGCCGACCGTGCCGCCGGTGATGTTGAGCACGCATCCGATGTCGCTCATGAGGCCGTCGTCTCCGGATGACCCGCCCGAGATGGTGACGATGGCGTCGTCGTTGATCTGGATGGCGCCGGCGATTGTGCCGCCGGTCTGGTCGAAGGTTGCGTTGTCCTGGATGACGACGAATGTGTCGATGTCGCCCGCGTTCATCTCGCAGGTCGCGTCGTCTTCGACGATCATGGCGGCCTGCCCGCCAGCGACGGAGCCGATCGCGCCGCCGTCGATGGTGCAGGCGGTGTTGCCCTGAAGCCAGAGCCCGCGTTCGACACTGCCGGAGTTGATGTTGAGCTCTGTCGCGCCCGTTCCGCCGACGAATTTGACGCGGATGAGGTCGCCGCCGTCGATGTTGTAGGTGACGTCCTCGACGAAATGGTCGACGGTGAAGAAGCCGGAGCCCCCGCCGGTCATGACGTTGACCGTGGCGCCGTTGAACGTGAATGTGCCATCGCCGGCGTCGGGGAAGATGGTGCCGCCACTCTCGACGTTGACGGTGACGCCGGGGTTGGCGGTGAAGTATGACTCGTCGGGGAGTGTTTCCGGCGGGATGCTGATCGTTTGCGAACGGGCCATGCCGGCCGTTGCCAGGATCATCGCTGCGGTGAGTGCTGTGCGTGTCATCGGTGGTCTCCTCTGCGTTGAACACTCAGACGGAACGTCTCTCTGTTCATCCGAAGAGTGCGCAAGGCACCCGACACCGCGGTACCGGCGGTGCGCAAGGATTCGGCAAAGAAGGCCAAAGACGAGGATTTCAAGGCGTATTTGAGGGTCCGGATATCGGCGCACTTTACCTATTCTGACTTATCATCAGATTATGAGCCGCATCCCGCGTTGTAGTTGGCGACCCAGGCGCTGAAGTCGGCGGGGGTGCAAGAGCCGTCGCCGTTCTGATCGCACTGAGGGGCCATCGCGTTGAACGCGGCGACCCACGCGGAGAAATCGGCGGGCGTCACGGCGCCGTCGCCGTTGGTGTCGGCGAGGCACTCCGGCGCAAGATCGATGTCGAAGATGTACGCCTGGCCCTGGTTCGGACCGACGGCGTCGGACTGGCTGGCGCCGATGACCGCGGTCGTGCCGTCGATGGCGCAGGACCAGCCGAAGGTGGCGTTGGCGGAGGTGTCGCTCGGGACGATCTTGGTGAGCTCGACGGGGTTGGCGGGATCGGTCAGGTCGAAGAGATAGGCCGAACCGCCGCCGGGGTGGATGTCGTCGTCGGTGCGTGAGCAGGCCAGGAGCGTGGTGCCCTCGAGCGCGACGGACCAGCCGAAGTCGTCGGTGTCTTCGCCGTCGCTGGCGAGGAGTTTCTTGGTGAGGACAGGGATGCCCGGGTTTGTGATGTCGTAGATGTAGACCGCGCCGGAGTCGAGGCCGAGATCGTCGTCGAACATCGCGCCGACGGCCGCGAGGTTGCCGGCGATCGTGACGGAGTATCCAAAGTAGTCGTTTTCGTCGCCCATCGGTGAGAAAAGCTTGGCCAGCTCGACGGGGTTTGCGGGGTCGGTGATGTCGTAGAGGTACGCGGCCCCACCGTTGGGCGCGGACTCGTCTTCCCACCGAGCGCCGACGATCGCAAGGTTGCCCTCGAGATCGACGGACCAGCCGAACTGGTCGACGGACGCGCCGTCGCTGGCGATGATCTTGCCGAGTTCGGCACCGGTGGTTGTGTCGTAGAGGTACGCCGCGCCCGAGAAGGATGCGGCGCCGGCGTTGCCCGGGGCGCCGACGATGGCGACCGAGCCGTCGATGGCGATGGAGTCGCCGAAGTCGTCGCTGTTGCCGGCATCGCTCGGTTGGATGTAGGTGAGGAAGACGGGGCTTGCCGGGTCGGTCGTATCGAAGAGCCAGACGCGCGGGTTGTAGGTGCCGGTGAACGCCCAGTTGCGCGTGGCGACCATCGCGCGGTTCGCCCCGATGGCGGCTCCGAAGAGGATCTGGTCCGGGCCCTCAAGGGCCGGGGTATCGAGCTTGGCCAGCTGCGTGCCTGTCGCGGCGTCGAACAGGTAGGCGGCGCCGGGGACGGGTACCGTCCAGAGCCCGAGGCCCGAGACGATGATGACGCCGTCGTGGATGTCGACGTGATCGCCGAACTGGAGCGAATCAGTCTGATCGTTGGGTGCGAGGATGTAGGCCTCGTTGAGCGGCTGGGCGGTTGCAGCCTGGGCGATGAGCAGGACGGCGGCGGTGAGAGTGGTTCGGCGCATGGGTACCTCCGTCAGAGCACGCGACAGCCCGGGCCGCTGCGCCTCAGCGTAATGGAAGTGGTCTCCGAAATCGCCGTCCGAGAACGTTCAACAGCCGGCGTTGTAATTGGCGACCCAGGCGCTGAAGTCGGCGGGGGCGCAGGCACCGTCGCCGTTCTGATCGCACTGGGGAGACATGGTGTTGAAGGCCGAGACCCAGGCGCTGAAGTCGGCCGGGCTGAGCATGCCGTCGCCGTTGGTATCAGCTTGGCAATGTGATATGTGCGCGACGAATACCCCGGCTCCGTCCGTGAACTCGGCGGTAAGCACGACCTCGCCGCTGGAATTGAGCACGGACGAGAACGGCGACTTCTCATCCCGATCGTTGGGACTGCCCTGTTGGAGCGAGACGCTCGTCACCTGCTTCAGAATGGGCGACCCTGGGGTGCCAACGTTTACGGTCTGCCCGGACACGAGAACGGGCACGAGGCCGCCGCCGGGGGTTGTAGCCCAAACGCCGTTGATGGTCGGCGCGCCGGATGTTTCAACGGCTTCGGCGTGAAACACGATTTGGCCGACCGAATTGATAATCGGCGACGCGGTTTGAAGATCGGTGAATACGTAGCTGCCTCCAGGAGTGGGCGCAACATCTCCTGCTATGGCGATGCTCTGGATGCCCGTGTTGGCATGATATAACCAGAGGCCGTTGCTGCCAGACCCTGTAGAAGAGGCAAAGACAACAGTTCCATCTTCGGAGATATCTACGAGACGATAATAGAGTTCGATGTTCGTATCATTCTCAAATGCGTACGTATCACCGGGGGCTCCACCAACGACAGGATCGCCTGTCGCGGCAATCAGTGTCAGACCATCGACGGGGTTGGCGCACAGCAGCCCGTAGCCAGAAACGCCGGGCGACCCGCTGGCGAAGACGGAAAGGAACGCCGCACCCGATTCCGCGATTGTGAACTCGAAGAAATCGTCATGCACCATGCCGGGATGTCCCGGCACAGGATCGCCCCGCCGCGCCACGATGGTGCCGGGCCCCTGGTTGGCCGGAAAGAGCATCACGGCCTCATTCTGAGAACGATCGATGCCATCGCCATACACACGGACAATCGCATACGCATCAGCCCCCGCCGTGGGCGTCACGTGCGCGAAGCTATAGAAAGCATCCACTCCAAACTCTGGAGCGGGGTCCGAGTTTCGGGTGAGTATCTCGGCCTGGCCGCCCGAATCAATCGCCCAGCGAGCCGCGGCATTGTCGATCGTAACGCCGGGGCCGCTGAGATCGGAGTGGATGACCGTCCGGCTTTGATCATCTGAATACGAGGCAAAGGAGAACGAGCTCACGTCGATCGGTCCAGGGAGTTGTGTTTGCCCCTCGCGCACAAGAAGCTGAGCAGCCGAACCGGCTTCATAGATCCACAGGGTTTCATTGTTTGAGCTACTCACGCCGGGCCCATTCAGACTCCCGTCGAGTATGGCAACGCCTTCGCCAGACAGGCCGCTGAGACTCAGGCTTGAGAACGTGACGCCAGGATCTTGACCGGGAACCTGAACGCCGGCGATGAGTGTGTTCTCAAGCGAGCCCGGGCTGGTTTCGGCCCAGATTCCGGTTTCAAAACTGGAGTTATTCTCGGAGGTGCGAGCGGAGAAGACCACCCGACCATACTCGTCGATATACACACCGGATGAATGAAACAGATAGAAATCCCGGCTGGGCGGCACGCCCGGAACTTCGTCCAGAGTGGTTGCGACGGGACGTATCGACACCGACTGCCCCGAAGCGGAGAAGGCGAGTCCCGCAGCAAATCCAAGAAGTACCAGATATTGCCTTGCCATACTCATCAGTGCTCTCCGTTTTGCGACACAGGGCAGATCAAAAAGCAGCCCCGTAAGACCAGCCGGCGATTCACGCTTGCCCCCCATTCAACGAGAGCAATCAGACTAGCAGAATTCAGCCGGGTAGCCAGTTGGACCTTGTCTTTGATATGGAACTCATAGCGACGAACGGCCACCCCATTGGCCGCTGCTCGTGAATCTGCTCCCCCTCGCTTGCCACGGCTGCCTACGCGAGACAGCCGCGCTCAGCAGCCCGCGTTGTAGTTGGCGACCCAGGCGCTGAAGTCGGCGGGGGTGCAGGAGCCGTCGCCGTTCTGGTCGCACTCGGGCGCCATGGTGTTGAACGCGGCGACCCATGCGGAGAAGTCGGCGGGAGAGACGACGCCGTCGCTGTTTGTATCAGCGAGACATGAATCCTGCTGCCGTTCGAATGCGCCGACATCAACGATCGGGGTGGCGCCCTGGCCGGTATTCGCTACGCCGTTGTCTTCGATTTGCCTTGACATCGAGGCGGCGTCGAGCGGGAGTTTCTCCCCGGTGTTGCCGTCTCCGTCGAGATCGAGGTTGTCGTTGGGCAGGGCGGCGTTGCTGCCCGCGTCGATACAGGGGCTAAAGGGCCTGAGCAGATAGTTGTCGTCGCGCGTACCGAAGACATTGTCGTTGCCGTCGGCATCGAAGAACTTCGGGTCTACGCCGATGTTGCCGGGCCCCCCGAACGCGCCGGTCAGACCTTCGATGCACGAGTAGCCGATCGAAGGGGACATGGTGGCGTCACTGAGCTGGGCGGCTTCGGCCGCGGAACCGGAGGAGCTGTTGCCCCAGAGGATGGAGTTGCGAACCGTAAGCCCATCAATCGAAACACACGTAATGCCGACCCCAGTCTCAAGTCCTCGTGTGCATGTGTTGAATGCGATCGTCGAGGAATCGATCGTTGTAGCGGACAGTGAGCGGATCCCCCCGCCCATGAAGTACGAGGTGTTCCCTGCGACAAGCGACCCGACCAGCCGGAATGCACCGTCGGTGTTGACGTAGATGGCGCCGCCCCCCTGAGACTCGTTTCCAAGAAATCTGCACGACACAACGTTGAAATCGAACGCGTCGTTCGCTGAATGATGAATAGCGCCGCCGTTCTCGATACTCACAGTGTCAGTCGTTGACGTGTTATTCTTGAGAAAGGTGCACCGAACGGCATCGAGCGGGGAATCCAGGATCGAGATCGCGCCTCCTTCGGCGATGTCGCCCGCCGAGGCGAGATTGTCCTCGAACGAGCTGCCGACAACCGAGACCGACACCGCTCGGTCGACAAAGATGGCGCCACCAGAGGCAAAGGTCGGTCCGTCGGCGGTATTGCCGATGAAGTCACAGTCCTCGATCATGAGCGTGCCGACATTGGTGAGGCCGGAGGTGCCGTTGTCCATCCCGATCGCGCCGCCGTCACCAGAAGAGATCACACTGCGAACGGAGTTGTTCAGGAAACCGCAGCCACGGATCGCAACCACGCCGCCGCGATCGATCCAAACGGCCCCGCCCTTGCGTATGGCGGCGTTGTCGACAAATCGGCAATTGATGATTGTGCCAGCAGCCTGCACGAAGTCGACGGCCCCGCCATTGTTGTTGGTTGTGCTGTAGCCACCCCTGAGCGTGAAACCGTCGAGGATTGTCGACGCCTCTGTGAGCGAAAAGAGCGCGATGGTTTCGGCGTTGTCGTTTCGATTGAGGAACCCGGGGAGATCGTCGTGATTCAGGTCGCCGGAAAGTATCGTGATCGCCGGATCGGCGCTGCGTTGGGTGAGCAGGGTCTCGCCTCCGGTGAACCCGCCGTACACCTCTACTTTCGAGGGGATTAGAAACGGCATCGTTTTCGAGGGCGGGAAGTATGTGCCCTGGGCGACCCAAATCTGGTCTCCGGCCTGGGCCGAGGCGAATGCGTCGGCGAGATCTGTGTACGCGTCGGTCCAGCTCATGCCGGTGTTCGCGCCAGGGGCGTTGACATTGACGTAGATGATGTCAGCCGACGCGTTGAGCACAACCGATGCCGCAGCCAAGCCGATGATCCAAGCTCGCATTGAGAGACCCCATGCGAGCGGAAGAAACCGACCCGCGAGATGAAGAAAGCCGGCGTGCCGCGCCGAGATGGCACGATCGATCGGCCGCGGGTCAATGTATCACGAAGCCGCTGCAAGAGACCGCCGGGACTCAGAAAACTTGCTGTGAGAGAAGCGAGAGAGGCAATCGATGTGAATCTGGGAAAGCGGCAGCAGATCGGGCCCGCGCGCGGCTGCCCGAGAATCAAGATGTCGGCGGCTTCACGAGAAGCCCTGGCGACTCGGATCAGCAGCCGGAATTGTAGTTGGCGACCCATGCACTGAAGTCCGCGGGGGTGCAGGAGCCGTCGCCGTTCTGGTCGCACTCGGGGGCTTGGGTGTTGAACGCGGCGACCCAAACTGAGTAACTCAGACGGGACGTCGCCAAGAACACCGGCCATCATATGATTTATTAGGACGATTAGCCATACAGGAGCCCAATGTCAAACTCCCTCAACGACATGTTGCGCCAGCTAGAAATTGTGGAGGCGAACCTCGCTAAGGCTGACACGATACTGACAAGCATCAACAAACTCATCCCCGGAGGCGTTGTCTTTCCAAGCAGTGAAGAAAGCGTGACGTTTGACTCGCAGTATCGGCAATTGATTGCGATTTATGCCGCTCTTCCTGCTGTACACGGATGGAAGCCGGAATTGCCAACACAAGACTTGGATTCAATTGCGCAATCGAGGCTCGATGCCCTCGAAGTTGGAGAGATCGAATACACAATCGCCACCGAGAGAGAGATTGAGCTACCCCACAGAATCGTCGGGGAGTATCGTACAAGATTTGATCAAATGCGGCGGGCTTTGGTTCGAGACGCAATCAAAGCCGCCGTTGACGTGATAGACAAAGCGATCTCACGGCTTCAACCACGAATCGCCGGAGATTTCGATTCGCACGACAGTGTCTGCGATGATTCGTTTGAAGAAGTGCGATCGGAGGTGAAGGTCATTGATGTATTGTTAGGCAGCAGCGTGCCCAGACCATCCGGGTGGAACGACTTACAGAGACATCTCCGGTTCGGTCTTTTGTGTGATTTATATGACATCGTCAATCAAGACTGGCCCAGTGTGCGGGCGAGTATTGAGGGTATGGTGTATGGCGAGTCTGAACCAATACCAACGGCGATCAGTGATTTAAATGAGCTTGGTTCATTCAAGCATACTGGCGAAGTCGTCACAAAACTTCAGTGGGAACAGCTCTCGGAAGAGGACTTTGAGAGGCTTGTTTACTCTCTAATCTCAAGTGAGAATGGTTATGCAAATCCGCAATGGCTTACGAAAACAAACGCGCCAGACCGCGGCCGCGACCTGTCGGTAACCCGAGTATTGCGTGACGGGCTGAGTGGCGTGCGCCACGAGAGAGTGATCCTTCAGTGCAAACATTGGAAATCAAAGTCCGTTGGAATTTCTGATGTCAGTGTGTTAAAAGACCAAATGGCACTTTTACCGCCACCCAAGATTGATACCCTAGTGATTGCTACAAGTGGTCGTTTTTCTAGTGACGCTGTAGACTACATCGAGAAACACAACCAAAGTGACCGTTCATTGAGGATCGAGATGTGGCCAGAGTCGCATTTTGAGATGCTATTGGCATCGAGGCCCGCTTTGGTTGCGCAGTTCTCCTTAAGGTGAGGCGGTGTCCCTAGAGCACCAGAAACACCCTCACCCGTGAATCAGCTTCCCCTCGCTCGCCAGAGCCGCCTCATGCACGGCTTCGTGCATCGTTGGGTGGGCGTGGACGGTTGCGATCAGGTCTTCGCTCGTGGCCTCGAGGCGGCGGGCGAGTGTGAGCTCGGCGATGAGTTCAGTGGCCTGGTCGCCCATGATGTGCGCGCCCAGGATCTCGCCGTGCGGGAGGCCGCGGATGATCTTGGTGAAGCCTTCCTGGTGCGCGGCGGCGATGGCCTTGCCGTGGGCCTGGAAATTGTACTTGCCGACCTCGTAGTCCTCGCCCTTCTTGAGGCCCTTGGCGATGAGCGCCTGCTCGGTGAAACCGACGCTTGCGACCTGCGGCTGGCAGTACGTGCAGCCCGGGATCACGGTGTAGTCGATCGGGTGCGGCTCGTGGCCGAACTTGCCCTGCTTCCACGCGATGCGCTCGACGCAGATGATCGCTTCCTCTGACGCGACGTGCGCGAGCCAGGGCGGGCCGATGACGTCGCCCACCGCGTAGATGCCGGGGATGTTGGTCTTGTAGTCGTAGTGCGCATCGGGCACCGCGTTGCCCGGGACGTAGTCGGTCTTGATGTGGTCCTTGAAGGTCTCGAGCTTGAGCGAGTCGTCGAAGAGGCCGTCGTAGCGCCCCTTCACACCGATCGCGACGAGCACACGGTCGGCTTCGAGGGTTTCAGCTTTGGACTCGTCGGCCTTGCCGTCCTTAAAGGGCGCGACAGTGACTTTGACGCCCGTCTTGGTTTTCTCGACCTTGGTGGTGATCGTCGAGGTCTTGATGTTGAAGCCGGCCTTCTTCTTGTAGTGCTTCTCCATCGCGGCCGAGACCTCGGTGTCCTCGACGGGGAGGATGCGGTCCATCATCTCGATGACGGTGACCTCGGTGCCGAAGGCGTTGTAGAAGTAGCCGAACTCCATGCCGATGGCGCCCGAGCCGACGACGATGAGCTTCTTGGGCATTTCCTTGTTGAACATCGCCTCGCGGGCGCCCCAGATGCGGTCGTGATCGAACGGCGCGCCGGGCAGCTCGCGCGCGACGGAGCCGGTGGCGACGACGATGTTGTCGCAGGTGATGGTCTCGCGGGTCTTGCCGGGCTTGGCGGGCGCGGGAGTGAACTCCTCGTTCACCTCGCAGTCCTGGATTTCGATGGTGCACTTCTTGCCGGCGGTCGCGCCGGAGACAATCTTGGCGTTGCCCTCGATGTGCTCGATCTTGTTCTTCTTGAAGAGGAAGTGGATGCCTTGGTTGAGCTTGCCGGCGACGTCGCGGGAGCGTCCGATGACCTTGTCCCACTCGAAGCCGATGTCGCCGTTGATCTTGAGGCCGAAGAAGTCGCGGTGTGTGAGCTTTTCCATGAGCTCGGCGTTGGTGAGCAGGGCCTTGGAGGGGATGCATCCCCAGTTGAGGCAGACGCCCCCGAGCTTGGCGCGTTCGACGCAGGCAACCTTGTAGCCGAGCTGTGCCGCGCGGATCGCGCCGACGTAGCCCGCGGGTCCGCCACCGATGACGACGATGTCGAAGTGCCTGTTTGCCAAGGGAGAGTCCTTTCTGTCAGCCCGTGTTTCGGGGTTTGGTCAGTCTGGCCCGGGGCCTGCGCAGCCGGGGCGGGATGATAGGACAGACCTTTCATCCCGGTTGGGCCTTTGGTATGGTGGGTTGATTCGGAAAGGGGTGCTCAAAATGCGGCGGATCGGCATCATATCGGCGTGTTTCTTGTCCGCGACGGCTTGCCACCTTCGTGCGCAACCGCAGGTGCCTTCGGGCTTCTCGGCGACACGGATCTCGACGGTCGACACGAACCCCAAGCTCTTCGCGATCGACGATCCTGAAGGCTTTGGTGTGGGCGTGATCAGCGCGAGCGCCTCGAACGGCGTAGCGGTATTCCAGCTTCTCACACCGTCGGGGAGCTCGCTCCCGATAGCGACGTACATCGATCCGCTAATCAATACGGGCCAGGCGAACGGGATCTACCGGGTTCGCGTAGCGCCTCCCGGGCCGGGCGGCGGCCTGCTCCACGCGTCGATCGTCGTCAAGCCCGCGAGCCAATTCGGCACGAGGTATGTCACGATCAGCACGAGCGGCCAGGTCACCGAACTGTTTACGCGCGTGACGACTGGCCAGTCGATTGGGTTCGACTTTGAGTTTGGCGGCGGCGTGGCGGGCAACCCGTCCTCGGCTGTGTTGTACGACCGGTTCGGTCCGCCTACCGAGCTCGCAGTTCTAACAGACCAACTGACTCTGAACATCATCCTGCCCGACAGTGTGCCGACCGGCCGAACCGACATCGACATCATGGGCTTCTCGCGCGACGTGACGGGCAGCTACGGCGGGGGCATCCTGATCGCCGAGTCGAGCCTTATGTTCGAACAGCGATCGGCGATCTACGAGCTGCGCGACGCGACGGCCGGCGGCACCTATCGGCCGATTTCCGACGTGCCGGTCTCGACGAGGAGATACCGCGACCTCGATATCGCGGCCGCGGGCTCTTTCGGCGGTGTGGCCTACGTGACCGAGGTGCTGACCGACGAGGTGCAGCAGGTTGCGCCTGACGGCTCGCATTCGACCTGGGCAACCGGGTTCGTCGGGATCGGTTCGCTCTCAATCTCGCCGGATGGAGAGTCGATGTATGTCGCCGACCAGAACGGCGTCTGGCTCGTTCGGCCCATCGGCAACGAGCCCGGGCCGGCCGTTGTGACGACAGATCCATCAGTGCCCGATGGATCGAAGATCACGGGGCAACCCGTCGACGCAATACGCATCATTCTCAGCGAGCCGGTCAGCTTTCTCGATACTGACGTTTCGATCACGGATAGCGGCGGACAGCCTGTCGGGTTTGACGTTTCCGGATCGGGCAGCTCGTTCATGATCATCGGGCTCGCAGAACCTCTTTCCGGAAATACATACACCGTAACCCTCGCAGACTCGATCACTTCGGTTTCGACGGGGCAACCCCTCGACGGGGACAACGATGGTGTTGCGGGGGAGGACGCAATCCTGACGTTCATACACAACTGCGCTGCCGACCAGAACTTTGACGGCATGATCTCGCCCGCCGACTTCTCGGCCTGGGTCGCCAACTTCAATGCCGGTTGCTAGCCGGGAAACATCTGGGAACCGACCGCCCGTCCCGGCGTCTGACCTGGTATGAACAACACACGTTCTTTCGCTGTCGGCATGGGCATCGCCTTGCTTTGCGGGCCGACGAATGCTCAGCCCGAACCCCAGCCAAGGCCGCCCTACCTCGTCATCGAAGCCCCCGCAGAAGCCGCGGGTCGCTTCGGCGCACGGGTTTGCCTCGGCCAGGGCCTTCTCCTCGTTGTGGGCTTGTGGAACAACACCACCGGCTTTGTTGAGGCGTATCTCTACAACCCGTTGACCGGTGAGCCCATCGGAACACTCACAACGCCAGCAATCGGAGACGCACAGTTCGTGCCGGCCGCGGATCTTGCGGGCAACACGGCGATCATCAGTGATGATCCATCCGTTGTCGGCGCCGTCTATCAGTTTGATGTTTCCGACCCCGCTTCGCCGGTGCTGGTACACACACTCACGCCCCCTCCCGGCAACGACCAAAGCGCCTTCGGCGGCGCTATCGCTCTGGGCGAAGGCACAGCCTTTGTCAGTGACGCGTATTACCCCCAACCAAACAACGCGTACGGCGCGGTGTTCGTGTACGACACGGCGACGGGCCAACAGATCGACCGCCTCGATCCGCCTCCGGGATCAATACCCGTCGATCGCTTCGGTTCTCAAGTCAAAGTCCAAGGCAACATTGTCGTCGTCTGTGACTATGACAATGCCGTGTACCTCTTCAGCGCTGCGACGCGGAGCTACATCAGCACGATCACAAAGCCCAGCTCGTCGAGCGGGTTTGGTGCGGACGTTGCGATCGTCGGGGACAATCTTTTCGTTGGCGCGGACCCGGGCCGCACGGTCTATCAGTACAAGATTTCAGACCCGGGCTCACCGGTTGCGCAAGGCCTGTTCATCCCGAAGCTCGACGGTCAGCAACGCAGCGGCTTTGGGTTCTCGCTCAACGCCATAGGTGAGTCGCTGGTCGTGGGCGCCCCGTCCGCGGCTGTCGACGGCGTGAATACCGGCTCTGCTTTCGTGTTTGATTTGCCTGTCATCTCGCAACGACACCGGTTGGCGACAGACGTGCCCGTTGCCGAGGGATTCATGGGATCTTCGGTGGATGTTTACGCGGACACCATCGCCGTCGGCGAGGCATCCATGACGGCGCCTACGGCTCCTGGGCGGGTGCTGCTCTTTCATCCCGGCTCCGGGCCGGGGTGCCGAGCAGACATGAATGCCGACGGCGTTGTCGACACGATCGATCTGCACCTCTTGATCGATAACTTCGCGTTCACTTCACAGGCGTCGATCCTGAAGGCCTGGTGCGACCAGAACGGCGACGGCCTCTGTACGCCCGCCGACTTCAGCGCCTGGGTCGCCAATTTCAACCACGGCTGCGATTTCTAGCCCACCGGCAATACGCTCCGCCCGCTCCCGTTTCGCACATGGGAACGAGCGGGAGCAGATCATGAAATACCGGGATACACACGGCTTCTGTGCCATCATTGCGACTGCCGCATTACACGCGCACGCCCAGCCGACACCAACGTTTGACGACATGGTCTACGCGAACGTCGGTGGGACTGAACTCATGCTCGATCTCTACCTCCCCGATGACGAACCCGGGCCATACCCGCTCGTCGTGTGGATCCATGGCGGGGGCTGGTCTGGCGGATCCAATGTGTCGCCTGGCTTCGTGCGCCCACTCGGGTCGATGGGGGTTGCCGTCGCGAGCGTGCAGTACCGGCTGACCTCGCAGGCCGGGCAGTTCGGCAGCGAGCCGGTCATCTGGCCCGCGCAGATCCACGACGTGAAAGCGGCGGTGCGTTTCCTGCGCGCTAGCGCGGCAGCGTACAACCTTGACCCCGACAAATTTGCGTCCTGGGGCACATCTGCCGGCGGGCACCTGTCGGCGGTGCTCGGGCTTTCAGGGGGCGACACTTTTCTGGAAGGTGATGTCGGCGATCACGACGGAGTAGATAGTTCGATCGGTGTGGCGATCGACTACTTCGGGCCGGCCGACTTGATGCGCATGGATCTGGATGTCACCGATCCGCCCGGCAGCTCGATCGAGCACGATGCGCCGACGTCGCCGGAGTCGAAACTCGTCGGCTGGGATCAGGCGGGCCAGGGGATTGGCGATATCCGGATGAACATCGGCAACCCGAATCCGCCGTACGATGAGCTCGTGCCGTTGGTGTTGTCGGCTTCGCCGTATGTGTTGGCAACGCCACAGGATCCGCCGATCTTCATTGGTCACGGCGCGCAGGACACGAGCGTACCGATCGGGCAGAGTGAACGGCTCGCCGAGTGTTGCGTGCTGCGGGGCATTGTGCACGAGTTCGTCGTCTCACCCAATGCTGGCCACGGCTCGCTCGGTCAGGGCGTTGATTACGCGGCCCTGAGATTCCTTGCGAATCATCTCGGGATCGGCGATCGTTTCTGCGAAGCGGACGTGAATATCGATGGTCGGCTGACGCCGGCGGATCTGAGCGCTTGGATCGCGGCGTTCAATTCGGGCGGTCCGCCCTGCGACCAGAACGGCGACGGCCTCTGCTCGCCGGCAGACTTCTCTGCGTGGGTTGCCAAGTTCAACAGAGGCTGCTGAATCATTCCTCGGGTTTCTAAAACACCCTTGCTCGAACTCCCGGCTTTCTCTACCGTGGCAGGTGCCGAACACGAAGGAGATCGACATGCGTGCAGCTCGCCCATTTATCCTTGCCTCATTCGTTCTGCTCGCGGGGTCCGCGGCGGGATCTGACAAAGTCATCGCTTCGTTCGAGATCGGCTCGATCGTTGTCCCGACCAGCACAGGCGCAACGATCTCGCCCGTGTTCGCGGGTGTGGTTGAGCCGGTGACGGGTGTCGGACTCTCGGGCACATTCGTTGTGCAGTCTGGTGATTTCAAGGACGGCCTCGGGCCATGGTCGCTCGATGTGCGGCTCACCTCTACGCCGCCCGCGGGCGGGTCGCCGCTCGTTTGGAACCCCATCGGGGGCGATGTCACCATCGCCGACTACCCGTTGCAGGACGGCACCAACGGCCTTGCGTCTGTTGATGGCAACGGAACGTGGACCTTTGTCTTCGGGAGCGAAGTGCCGCAGTCGAATTGGACATATCGCATCGATGGCGCGGTGGTCTATCTCCTTGCCGACGCCGACGACATCACCACCAATTACAGCGCCACACCCGATACGGGCAACTCGTGGAGCCGGCCGTTTTACATCGCGGGCATATCGGGCCTCGGGCCGGTTGCGTATCACGCGTTCGAATTCACGGTGAGCGAGTCGGGCGTTTATGACCTCACAAGCATCTTGTCCTCGGGTGGTGATCACTTCACCTTCCTCTATCAGGGCGGCTTCGATTCGGCGCAGCCTCTTCATAATCTTCTCGACTATGGGCTCGGCAACGGCAGCTCGCCGTTCGGCGCGCCCCGTGGCACATCTGAGATCAGTGCAATCCTCTTCGCCGGCACGACGTACACATGGGTCACCAGCCAGTGGTCCGCCAGCAGCACCATTGCGCCTTCGGCCAACACGATCGTCGGCCCGGGCGTCGTCACCGAAACCGGAACATGCCTGCCCGACGTCAACCACGACGGCATGGTGACCCCTGCCGATTTCTCTGCGTGGGTCGCCGCGTTCAATGCGATGGCTCCGGAATGTGACCAGAACGGCGATGGCTCCTGCACCCCCGCCGACTTCAGCGCGTGGGTTGCCAACTACAACGCGGGTTGCTGAGCCGATCCGTGCGGCGTTTGTCTGCAGATTATTTGCTTTCGGACGGGTGTTTCAGTTTGTAGAATGGGCACGTAGGTACTCCCGTTGGTCAGGAGGCACGATGTCAATCCGTCACAGTCGTACACGCTCGCTCGCCGCTTGTTTGATGTTTTTCGCGATCTGTTCGCCGAGTTCGGCGCAGTTCGGCACGCCGCCCCCGGCGCTTCAGCCCGAAACGCTGCCGCCGGCGCTCGAGGGAGGAATCGTCGGCCCCTGGCTCGTGCCAGACGTGCACATCACCGAGCCGACAAACCCGCTACTGCTCGGTGGCTTCGGGATCACGCAGGTCAATGTCGACGGCGGCGGCGCGAACACTGTCGGCGACGCGGCAAACGAGCCCTCGATCGCGGTCGACCCTACCGCGCCCAACCGCATGGTGATTGGCTGGAGACAGTTCGATTCGATCGCCTCGAATTTCAGGCAGGCCGGCAACGCATGGTCGAACGACGGCGGCCGAACATGGCACAACGAAACCGTGTTCACACCCGGCACGTTCAGGTCCGACCCCGTGCTCGATGCCGACGCGCAGGGCAACATCTATTACTCATCGCTCAAGAGCGACTTCACGCTCGACACGTTCATCACCGGTGACGGTGGTCAGTCGTGGTCATCGCCCATCCCCGCGTTCGGCGGCGACAAGCAATGGATTGTCATCGATCGCACAGGTGGCGTCGGCGACGGCAACTTGTACCAGGCATGGTCCACTGCCGCCGGGTGCTGCGGCAACAACATCTTCACCCGTTCCACCGACGGCGGCATGACCTACATGCCGCCCATCTCGCTACCGAACTCGCCCGTTTGGGGAACACTCGCCGTCGCAAACGACGGCACGCTCTACATCGCAGGCATCAACTTTAACAACGGGAGCGTGTACTTGCTCCGTTCCACAAATGCCCAGAACCCCGCCCAAACTCCGACGTTCCAGAGCACACAGATCGACATGGGTGGTATCTTCAATCTTGGCGGAAACTGCGACCCGAACCCCGCGGGGCTCTGGGGCCAACTCTGGGTCAGCGTCGACAACTCCGGCGGACCCAACGACGGCAACGTGTACGTCGTCGCCTCGGTCGATCCGCCCGGCAGCGACCCGCTCGATGTGCGGTGTGCTATCTCAACCGATGGCGGCCAATCCTTCTCCGCCTCAACCCGCGTCAACAGCGATCCCTTGAACCCCAATAGCTATCAGTGGTTCGGCACGATGTCCGTCGCTCCGAACGGGCGTATCGATGTCGTCTGGAACGACTCAAGTGAGTCCGGCGTCTGCAACCGCTCTCGCCTTTATTACGCCTCATCGTCAGATGGAGGCCAAACGTGGTCGCCCGGCACTGCGATGAGCCCGGAATTCGACAGCTACCTCGGCTGGCCCCAGCAGAACAAAATCGGCGACTACTACCACATGCGTTCCGACCTGCTCGGCGCCGACCTCGCGTGGGCCGCGACATTCAATGGCGAACAAGACGTGTACTTCCTTCGCATCGGACCGTCCGACTGCAACGGCAACGGCGTTGACGACAACACCGATCTCTCAAACGGAACGAGCCAGGACTGTAACGGCAACGGCATACCCGACGAGTGCGACATCGCCGCAGGGTTGCTCGCCGACAACGACCACAACGGCGTGCCCGACATCTGCTCGTGCCTCGCCGATACGAACCACGACGGCATCGTTTCCCCCGCCGACTTCAGTGCGTGGGTAGCCGCCTTCAACGCAATGGCCCCTGAGTGCGACCAAAACGGCGACGGCTCGTGCACGCCCGCCGACTTCAGTGCCTGGGTCGCCAACTACAACGCGGGCTGCTAGCCTCTGGCGCGCCATTGCCTCTCAAAGCCCGACCAACGCGGGATTTGCACTCTCGTAGGATCCGGCATTGAAATCAGGCCGTATCGTGTCGTGGCAGCACTTCGTCCGCAGGAGTCTCCGTGGCCACACAACGGCATATCGGTCCGATAATTTACTTGTCGGGCGTCCGGTAGGCTGTTTCTTGCACGCGAATGCCTGTAGGTGTTTGCGATGGCGGGGTGGTGTTGTATCAGCTAGTTCAGGGGGGAGACCGCGCCATCGCTGTCTCCGGGTCATCCAGAGGATCGTATATAGAGAGGATTCGGATCGTGACACAGAAGACCAAGACCATTTTCCTGCTCGCCGGGCTGGCGATGGGTGCCTCGGCTTCGAGCCAGGTTCTCGCGCCGACGACCGAAACCGCAGCCAGCACGGTGCCCTCCGGGTCCGTGGGCGGCATGGCCGCGCTCGCGAAAATCGCGGATCGGATTGACGCTTACGCCGCCGAGTTTTACCTGAGCCCCGCCGAGCTTGCGAGCACACTCCGCAACGACCGCTCGATCTACATCACCCCCGATTTCCGCATGCTGAGCGTCTGCCCGCTCGCACCGGAGCAGGGCGACAACGGCGACGGCGAGGGCGACGGCCCCGGCATCGCTGCGGATCCGGATATTCCGCTCGATGACTTCCTGAATCTCGAGTCGAACCCCGGTGCGAGCAAGACGATCTATCTCGATTTCACCGGCCACCACTCGGTCAATGACGGATGGGGTCACGACATTACTTTCCCGGCATACGACACCGCCGGCGGCACGGGCACGTTTACGGACGCCGAGAAATCCGACATCATCAATCACTGGCGTGAGGTCGTCGAGGACATGGCGCCGTACAACGTCAACGTCACGACGAAGGATCCCGGTACCGCCGCACTGATCAAGAGCAACAGCAGCGACCAGAACTACGGCGTCCGCTGTGTGATGACCCAGGCGACCAGTGGTTTCGGCAATGGCATCGGTGGCGTTGCGTTCCTGAACTCCTTCAACAACAATGTTGACACGCCGTGCTTCGTCTTCAATAAGGGCCTCGGCGCCGGCCCGATGTCCGCCAGCCACGAGGTCGGCCACACGTTCGGCCTCCAGCACGACGGGCTCAACGGCCAGTCATACCACCCGGGCTCGTCGGGCGGCAACCCGAGCTGGGGACCGATCATGGGCGCGCCGTTCGGTCACCAGCTCGTCCAGTGGTCCAACGGCGATTACCCGGGCAGCACGAGCACACAGAACGACACCTTCATCATCACCAACAGCGCCAACGGCATCGGCACCTACGCCGACGATCACTCGGACTCGTTCCTCTCGGGCACGGTCTTCGACATCGCGAACCAGGCGACCGGGATGATCAACTCGCGCACCGACATTGATGCACTGACATTCACGGTGCCAACGGGCGACGTGAACATCTCGGTGAAGAACGTCGACAACGGCCCCAATGTCGACCTCACCTACGAGCTGTACCTGAATTCCCCGCTCACGCTGATCGACGACTTCGATCCGCTCGGCACGTCCGATGCGGTGCAGACGTACGCGCTGACCGCCGGCACGTACACGATCGTGATCGACGGCACATTCCAGACCAAGACCAACGGTCCGGTTTCCGATTACGGCTCGTTCGGCCGGTACACCGTCGACGTAAGCGTCATCCTGCCGCCCGAGCCGGTTGTAATCACATTCCCGAATGGGATTCCGACCGAGTTCAGCGACACGAACTCGACCGACATCCTCGTCAACATCGATCCGGGCACGTTCACGCTGGACAATTCGAATCTGACGATGCTCTACAGCGTTGGGCTGCCCTTCCCGCTAACGCCGGTGGCCCTCGTTCCCTCGGGCGGCAACAACTACACCGCGACTATTCCCGCCGGCGCGTGCGACGATGAGGTTGTCTTCAACTTCATCATCGGCCTGCTCGACGGGCCCGAGGTGTACTCGCCCGAGAACCCGATCGAGTTCTACTCCGGCTCGGTTGTTTGCGAAAGCGGCGAGTGCATCGCCGACACGAACGGCGACGGGATTTTGAGCCCGGCCGACTTCAGCGCGTGGGTCGCGGCGTTCAACGCCATGGCTCCTGCCTGCGACCAGAACGCCGACGGCGTCTGCTCGCCTGCCGACTTCAGCGCCTGGGTCGCCAACTACAACGCCGGCTGCCCGTAAGCCGCGAGATCGAATCTGAAAGCCGAGCGGGCGATCCTTTGGGGTCGCCCGCTTTCTTATTGATGAAACCGCTTGAATTGATCCGGGGACAAGTTTCGCATTGCATAAAAAATGCAAACGCGGCCGGATCATCCGGCCGCGTTTCGATACTCACTGTTAGCATGTTCGGCCCGAACTCATTGAAGATAGAAATTATCTTCGAGCGGGCAGGTCGCGATGTTCACAGCCACGAGATCCGCCTTTCCGGTGCGGTCGCCCGTCGCCACGATGCGCTCGATGGCATCGATGTGATTGTTGACCTCGGCGAGCTGCTGCTTGGTCAGGCGGGCGCGGGCACCCAGCACGAACGTGTCTCGGTTCTTGCCTTTCGCATTCGCGTTGCCGGATGCGAGGTGGTCGGCGACCTCGCGGTTGGCGCGGCGCATGACGGCCGCGGCGTAGCGGGCGCTCGCCTTGACACTCTGCGCATTCTTGCCGTCGTAGGCAATGTCGGTGTCCGTCACGCCGGCGCGGTAGATCGCGGCGTGGCGCTTGCCCGATCGCTTCGAGCCGGATTGCTCGATGACGCCCGTACGCGACATCATCTCGATGTGAGCGTACAGCGACGTCTGCGATCGGCCCATGCCCTTGGCGATCTCCGCCACGGTGTGCGGGCCTTGGCCACGCAAATACGCCCAGATCTCGCGGCGAACCGGGGACGCGAGCACTCTGTGTGCGTCAACTTTCTTCCCGCGGCTCGAAGATGACTTCTTTTTCTTTACCTTTTTGGCCATCCTTGATTACCTCTTCTTCTATTTGTCCACAAACACAGCTTTGTGGAAACGCATACTAGGCGTACGGGCCTAGACCGCTCACTCTGTTCAGAACAAATAAAGCTATTCCCTGAAATCTTCCGGCTCGGTATTCAAATACGCTCACGCGAGAAGAGGCTCACCCGTTTTGGGTCGTGTGAAATAGAAATTCATGGGTTGCTCTTGAGGATGATGTTCGGGTGTGCAGCGCAAATTGCGAGGCGTGTAGCCGATTTCATATGTACCGCATTGACCCAGAGTGTCAAAGCAAGCAAACTGAGCGGGTTCGATTAGGGTTTTTCATCATTTCAAGATGAGGAATGTATCATGGGGTTTCTGCTGAGCCGAGTCTTTGAATGCGCTGCAATGTGTGCAGTGGGCGCCGTGACGGTGTCACCCTACGGATCGGGCTCGGTTCCCGCGGGCACCGTGCCAGACGAAGAGCCCGTTGACCAGTTTGTCAACTTTGAGACGCCACATCTTCATCCAATCGATCTCGTGCCGGGCGGATCGGCCTTGTTGGCGGTGAATACAGCGGATAATCGGCTCGAGACGTTCTCGTTGGTTTCCGGGCTTCCAAGGCCGGCAGGTTCGGTCGGAGTTGGCCTCGATCCCGTTTCTGTACGCGCGAGATCGGCGAACGAAGCCTGGGTTGTGAATCATGTCTCCGACTCAATCAGCGTTGTGGACCTCGTTTCAATGAATGTAGTCCGAACGATTCAGACCAAGGACGAGCCTGCGGACGTTGTCTTCGCGGGCTCGCCGGTGCAAAGGGCGTTCGTCACGTGTTCGCAGGCGAACATCGTACAAGTCTTTGATACATCCACCGGTGTGCTTGTTGGTGAGGTTCCGATTTTCGGTGAGGATCCGAGATCGCTCGCGGTCAGCCCTGACGGGCAGACGGTGTACGCCGCGGTGTTTGAATCGGGAAACCACTCCACGATCCTGGGCGGCGGCCTGGCGATGATGCAAACACTCGCGTTCCCGCCCAACGTGGTGAGCAACCCGGCCGGGCCCTACGGCGGTGTGAATCCGCCACCCAACGACGGCGGCTCATTCTCGCCCGCTCTGAACGGAGCGAACCCGAACGCGCCGCGTGTGGGGCTGATCGTGAAGAAAGACGCCGGCGGCGCCTGGCGCGACGACACCGGCGCGGACTGGACGAATCTCGTCTCGGGCACGCAATCAAATCTCTCGGGCCGGGTCCAGGGCTGGGATCTTGCCGATCACGATGTCGCGATCATCGACACCGCGACGCTCGGCGTGACATACAAGACAGGTCTCATGAACGCGTGCATGTCGCTCGGCGTGAACCCCGCGACGGGCGTGGTGACGGTGGTCGGGACCGAGGGCACCAACGAGACGCGATTCGAGCCCAACCTCAACGGCCGGTTCGTGCGAGTCAACGCCGCCTCGTTCGTGCCCGGGCTCGCGAGCGCCACACTCGCCGATCTCAACCAGCACCTTGCCTATACGCCCGGCCCGACGGTGACGCCGATCGCGCAGGCCGATCGCAACAAGTCGATCGGCGATCCACGCGCGATCGCCTGGCGTGCCGACGGCACGAAGGCGTACATCACCGGCATGGGTTCAAACAACGTCGTCGTCGTCAATCAGTCGCTCGCTCGCGTCGGCCTGGCCGACACCATCGAGGTTGGACAGGGGCCGACGGGTCTCGCGGTTGACGAGGCGCGTAGCTCGCTCTACGTCATGAACAAGTTCGACGCGACGATCTCCGTGGTGGACCTCGGGAGCGAAATGGTCGTGGCGACCGTGCCGATGTACGACCCGACACCGGCCGCGATCCGTGACGGGCGCCCGCTCCTTTACGATACACACCTCACTTCGGCGCTCGGCCAGGCGTCGTGCGCGTCGTGCCACATCGATGCGCGCACCGACCGGCTCGCGTGGGATCTCGGCGACCCGTCCGGCGCGATGAAAGCATTCGACCAGAACTGCCTCGACGGCAACTGCCAGGACTGGCACCCCATGAAGGGCCCGATGGCGACGCAGACGCTGCAGGACATCATCGGGCAGGAGCCGCACCACTGGCGCGCGGATCGCTTCGGACTCGAGGAGTTCGCAGGTGCGTTCCAATCGATACTTGGCGACGACGTTCAGCCGACGGCCCAAGAGATGCAGTTGTTCGAAGACTTCCTCGCAACGATCCACTTCCCGCCGAACCCATTCCGTACGATCAATAACACTCTGCCGACGGATCTGCCGCTGCCCGGGCACTTCACGACGGGACTCTTCGCCACGCCAGGCCAACCGCTTCCCAACGGCAACGCGGTGAACGGGCTCAACAACTACCGCTTCGGACAGCTCGACGGCCTCGAGTGCGTCACGTGCCACACACTGCCCACCGGCGCGGGCACAAACAGCCAGCTTGTTGGCATCAACTTCATCCCGCTCCCGCCCGGCCCAAACGGCGAGCTGCACCACCTGACCGTTTCGGTCGACGGCTCGACCAACGTCTCGATGAAGGTGCCCCAGCTCAGAAGCGTGTACGAGAAGACCGGGTTCAACACGACGCAGCAACTCAACACCGCGGGCTTCGGTGTGCTGCACGACGGCAGTGTCGACTCGATCGAACGGTTTTTCTCCGAGCCCGCATTCAGCTTCGCGAATCTTCAGGAGATCGCCGACATGACGGCGTTCATGCTCGCCTTCAGCGGCTCCGATCTCCCCGCGGGTGCGGGCGGTCTCTTCGAGCCGCCCGGCAGCGCGAGCAAGGACGCGCACGCCGCGGTCGGTATGCAGGTGACGCTGCCGACGTCTGACCCCACGATGACGCAACGGCTGTTCGACCTCTTCATCCTCGCCGAGAGCGGCGAGATCGGGCTCGTTGTCCGTGGTCGATTCAACGGCGAGAACAGGAGCTTCACGCACATCGGCCTCGGACAGTATCAATCCGATCGATCGGCTGAGTTGGTGACTCACGGCGCACTCACCGGAGCGGCGGCGAATGGAGCGGAATTGACCTTTACTGCCGTTCCGGCGGGCACGCAGGAGCGCATCGGGATCGACCGCGATCTCGACGGCTTCTACGACCGCGACGAGCTCGACGCCTGCGCCGACCCCGCCGACCCGGCCAGCACGCCCGACAACAGCACGTGCTGCATCGCCGATACGAACGGCGACGGCATGCTCAGCCCGGCCGACTTCAGCGCCTGGGTGGCGGCCTTCAACACGATGTCGCCGCAGTGCGACCAGAATAATGACGGAAATTGCACACCGGCGGACTTCTCTGCCTGGGTGGCCAATTACAATGCCGGGTGTCCGTAAGAGGAGGTCGTCCGATGCACAGGACCGGGGTTGTGTTGTCACTGAGTTTGGTTTGTGTGGCCGCGCAGGCGCAGCCGTGCGTCACCCCGCAGGCGCTCGGCTCGTACAACACGCCCGATTACTCGCGAGGCGTCGCGATAGAAGGGTCGCGAGCGTACGTTGCCGACACCTCGGCGGGTCTGTACGTCATCGACATCGCAAACCCGTCGTCCCCGGCGCTGCTGGGCACGTTTGAAATGGCGACCGAAGCGATCGGCGTCGACGCTGCCGGGGATGTCGTATACGTGGCCGACAACCTCGCCGGCCTCCGGATCGTCGACGTTTCCGACCCGACCTCGCCCACGCTCCTGTTCACATACGACACCGCGGGCACGGCGACCGGCGTGACGGTTGTCGGGAATCTTGCGTATGTCGCCGACGGGTTCGCCGGGCTTCAGATCATCGACGTCACGCATCCCGCGGCGCCGGTGCACCTCGGTGGCTTCGACACACAGGGCCGGGCGGTGTCCGTAGCGGTCTCGAATGGTGTGGCGTACGTCGCGGATGATTTCAAAGGGCTGCAGATCATCGACGTGAGCGACCCGGACAACACGACGCTCCTCGGCTCGTTCGAGACGCTGTTCTACTCGCTCGACGTCAAGGTCGTGGGCTCCACGGCGTATGTCGCCGATTTCTCGCAGGGCATCTGGGCGATCGACGTGAGTGATCCCGCGAACCCCGCGATGCTCGACTTCATCGATTTCCCTCAGCGGCTCGAAGCCGTCGCGATCGACGGCTCGCTCGCCTACATCGCGCACGGCCTCGCCGGGCTGACGGTTGTCGATATCAGCGATCCATCGGCGCTCGCACCGATCGCGACGCTCGGCACCCCCGGGGTGGCCAAGGACATCGTGCACGTCAACGGCATGGCCTACATCGCCGACGGCAGCTCGGGTCTTCAGATCATCCGCGCCGAGCCCTGCGCGCCGGACACCAACTGCGACGGCATGCTCAGCCCGGCCGATTTCTCGGCGTGGGTGTCGGCGTTCAGCACAGCCTCGCCGGCATGCGACCAAAACAATGACGGATTGTGTACGCCGGCGGATTTCTCCGCGTGGGTCGCCAATTACAACATGGGTTGCTGATTTCAGGCTTCTCAGGGTTTGTTGTTCAATCGGAGCCTCCGATCTGGTACGCTGCGCCGCAGTGCCCGCCGTGCGTACTTCCGGCCACAGACTTGGAGGGGTTCAGATGCGCACCGCAATCACCGCTTGTTCACTCGCACTTCTCGCCGGCTCCGCGATGGGTCAGACAACAAGAACCATTCTGGAGACGGACGCATCCGGTTCGCGTGTGCTCAGCCAGCACACCCGCGTCTTTGTTTCGAACGAGGCGAGACCGGGTATTGCCGAAGATCTGCTCTGGACCTATTTCGATGTCGCATCGATTCCGAACTCGGCGGCCATCGGTGCAGGAGGCGACGAGGCGTGGGTCGGGCACTCGCTTAATGACCAACGTATCAGCAAGTTCACGGTTGCGTCGGGCAACACGCCCGATCTCATGTACTCGCTGCTCGCGGAAGCTCCGGCAAACATGGGCGTAGCGGCAGCCTCCAACGGCGCGCTCGGTGCCGTGATTTCGCAGTCTTCGTCCGGCGTGGTGACGGCACGTGGGTTCTCGGCGGCCGGCGGCAGCACGCCGCTCTGGACGTATACATTTGGCACGGGCTACAACGAGGTGCGCAACCGCTCGATCGCGATCAACGCCGACGGCTCCCGCGTCGCGGTGTGCGCTTATGACGGTGCCGACACCCTGCTCGTGATCCTCGACGGCGACGGCAACGAGCTGAACTCGACCACCGTCGCGGGCTTTGCGCTCAGTCTCGACATGGATGATTCGGGCAACCGTGTCGTGGTGACCGCGGGCGCAATAGCCAGGCTCTACGACACGAACACCATGACCCAGGAGTACGCTCTCAGCGTTTCCGGCGCCGGTGGATGGGCGCGCATCTCGCGCGACGGCTCGGCGATCGCCGACGGCGGCTTCAACGTCCGCGCGGCCCGCGAAATCGAGGGCGTGTGGCAGGTTGCGTACTCCGGAACGGGCACGACGGACTGGTTCGGTGCGGTTTCGCTGAGCGCCGACGGCCAGACGCTCTTCGCGGTCAGCCACGATTACGCCAGCGGGTACCTAATCAACGACCACCGCATCGTCGACCTCAACACATCCACGGTCATCGCGTCGAGCGGGTTCACCGGTTCGGGCTCGTTCCAGAATTCGGTGGTGTCGTCCGAGGTGAACGCCGACGGAACGGTATTCGTGGCTGCGACCTGGGGCGATCAGGCGAACACGCAGCCCGAGATCCGTGTCTACGACCGCGGTCTCAACATGATCGACTCGCTCGATACCGACGGCTCGCCGTTTGCAATGGACCTCAGCCAGGACGGCAGCCGGATTGTGGTGAGCACGAAATCCGTCCATGCGAACACGTTCGGGAACGGCGGCGCGACTCAGGTGTATGACCTCGACGTGGCGCCTCCCTGTCTCGCGGACGTCAACCATGATGGCTCTGTGACTCCGGCCGACTTCAGCGCCTGGGTGGCCGCGTTCAACACGATGGCTCCCGAGTGCGACCAGAACGGCGACGGATCGTGCACCCCGGCCGACTTCAGTGCCTGGGTGGCCAACTTCAACGCGGGCTGCTGACGCGGTTTCATTCGTCCCGTCTGAAAAGTTCGTCGGCGGACTCAGATTACGGCTTGGAGTGTCTTCCATGCGCCGTTAGTCTGGTCAGACCGGAATGAGGTGCTCGGGATCAATGAGAGGAGAGCCATGAACGTTTCCGCACGCGCGCTGTTTGTTTCCGCGGGCTTTGCCATTGCCTGCACATCCTCGGCACAGAACGTGCCCGACGAGATCTCGCACATTGTTTCGGTCGATTCATCCGACGCGATTGTGCGCATGATCGGCGAGCTCGATTCGCCCGATGCCGACGTGGCCACGATCGAGGTCATCGCGCCGGCGTGGGCGAGCATCCGACTCAACCCAAGCGAGGGCGGCGGCCCGGAAATCGGTGCCGTGCCGTTTGATCCACCATCACTGCTCAAGATCGGAGAAGATCCCGAGGCGGATATGGGGGCGGATATCAAATACTCGGCGGATGGTTCCGAGATCCTGATCCTGAGCCGCGCGAGCCAGAACATCACGATCTTTAATGCGGCGACGCATACGGTGGTCGATTCGATCCCGCTCTCGTCGCTGGCGATCGCGATGGGCGTCACACCCGACGGCTCGCGCGCAGTGGTCGCAAACTACGCCGACGATACCGCGACGATCGTCGACCTCGCGACGGGCACCGAAACGGTCGTGAGTGTCGGCGACGGCCCCGGCAGCGTGAGTATTTCGCCCGACGGCACGCTCGCGGCGATCGGCTGCGGCGTGGATTCCACGTTCCATGTCATCGATCTTGGCACGAACGCCGTCGTCCGAACGATCGCAACCCCGGGCTTTACGCAGACACTCGCGTTCAGCCCGGAATCGGCAGCGGTCGACTTCCGGTACACGACGCCGCTGATATTTGTCGATGCAACCACGATCGCATTCCCGGGCCGGTTCGATGATGTGCTCGCGTTCATCGATATCGCTACGGGCGCGAGAACGGATCTGGTGCTCACCGCGACCGATCCGGCGGGTGTCGATATCTCGGGCGACGGCTCGACCATCCTGGTCGGGCACGCGATCGATCCTGGCGTGGTCACGGTCATCGATGGCGTGTCGCGCACGATCGACCGGACGATCACCGGGCCCACGCGATGCAACGGACCGGTCGCGCTTAACGCCGACGGATCGGCCGCGGTTATCGCGTTTCAGAATGCTGCCCGCCAGCTGAACCTGAACACCGACGTCTTTAGTGGCGCACTGAACACGGCGAATCTGAACGACGTCGTTGCCAACGCCTCGCGCACGCGAGCGGTTGGCATGGGCTTCTCGGGCGCCGTGATCGACTTTGCTTCCGGTGCGGTGCTCGCACGCGCAAACGACCGTGTCTCGGCCTCATTCGGTGCTGTCAGCCCGACGAGCGATCAGGCCGCGATGGTTTCGACCACGTTCGGCGACGATCTCGTCGTCATCGAGTCCGACACGACGCCGGCATTGCTCTATTACGGCCGCACGGGGCCGGCGCCCGAGGGTGACATCTCGCGCCACACAGCCGTCAGTCCGGACGGCAGCCGAGCGGTTTCGAGCAATATTTTCAGCGACAACCTGACGATCTTCAACACGGCAACCGGCGCGAAGCTGGCGACCGCGCCGCTCGATGAACGGGCCGGTGAAGTTGCGATCTCTCCCGACGGCACCAAGGCCGTCGCGGTGAACCTCGACGGCTTCACCGTCAGCATCGTCGACATGGCCGCCGGCACAACGACGGCCGTTCCCTCGGCGACCCGTATTGCGCAGGTCGAGATCTCGCCCGACAGCAACTTCGCATACGTCGCGCAGATTGCCAGCGGCGACGGAATCCGCAAACTCGATCTCAATTCTGCGTCGTTTATCGGCGGACTGACCACGACCGGGAACCTCGGCAGCGTGGGCTACAGCTACTCGCAGAATTCGCAGATATCGCTCTCGCCCGACGGCGCGTACCTCGCGATCGCGAGCTCGTTCACCGACCAGCTCATCATCCTCGAAACCGCCACGATGACCGTGACACAGAGCATCACGGCCGGCACGTTCCCGACACGCGTCGCCTGGAACCCAGAGGGCTCGCGTATCGTGCTGTCGGACCGCGACGGCGATCGAGTCTTTGTGTTCAACTTCGCCGCGGGCCTTGCCGTATTGTCGGGACAGATCGTCACGGGTGACAGTCCGTTCGATGTAGTCGCGATGCCCGGCAGCAACCGGGCGTTCGTCCTGAATTGGGGCGACTCGACGATTGGCGTGCTCGATCTGGCGACGCTGTCGCAGACCTCGACCATTGCAGTCCCATACCGCCCGATGGGCGCTGCTCTCAGCGGCGATGCCTCCGAGCTCCGCGTGGTCGGAGGCAACTCGACGACCACGGCCGGCGGCGGTACGTTCAGTGAGACTCGTGAGGGCGAGATGACCATCATCGACACCGCGACCCTTTCGGTGATCGATCAGGTCGACGTGGGACACCCCGTCGCAAACGCGGGCGCAAGCGCCGACGGGTCGGTCATCGCGTTCGCATCACCCGGTGCCGACGGCATCGTTGTTGCGACCGAAGCGGTCGAGTGCCTGGCCGACACCAACGGCGACGGCATGGTATCGCCGGCCGACTTCAGCGCTTGGGTGGCGCAGTTCAACACGAACGGACCGCTCTGCGATCAGAACGGCGACGGCATGTGCAGCCCCGCCGACTTCAGCGCCTGGGTCGCCAATTACAACGCCGGCTGCCCGTAAACGCGTCGATCTCAAACCAAACAACGGCCTCAACAGGGCCTCTCCTGGTGGAGGGGCCCATTTCATGCGCCGAATCACCCGATAACTCCCCCCGAATCTCCTATTCCGGGGTTCCACGCACATAGGTCGATGCGGTACTCTGGACCCAAAGGGGGAGTTCTGGTCGGCCCGTGTGGGGCTTCGTCGTGCTCGAATCCGATCACGGCCTTCGCGTCGGGCCAGCTCGTCCGCATCCAAGAGTTTGAGATCACGGAGTCCAACAGATGACACGATCCGCACAGATTCTTTGCGTTGTTGCTGCCGCCGGCATGGCCTGCGCTGCCACCGCTCAATCGATCCAGCCAAACCCGATCCCGCAATTCGACGCAGAGGTCGACATCAACACGGGCCCGGTTGTCAATACAGGCACCGAGCTCGCGCCGGTGATCTCAGAGATTGTCACCATCCAGGACGCCGACTGGCTCCGCATGCGATTCGATGAGGTCTCTTTCGCGGGCAGCAAAGAGCTCGGCAATGAGTCGTTCCTCCGCATCACCTCGCTCGAAGACGGCGCGGTGCAGTATCTCGACAAGGTCACAATCAAGCAGTGGCAGTACACATCGGCCTACTTCAACGGCGACAGCGTGCTCATCGAGCTCATGGCCTACCCGAACTCCGGCCCCAACGAGCTGATCATGAGTTCCGTCATCGCCGGCTCGCCGCCCACATACGAGGAGTCGATCTGCGGCTCGACCGACGACCGCATCCTGAGTAGCGATCCACGTGCCGCCCGTGCGCTTCCCATCGGCTGCACTGCGTGGATGATCAACGACAGCGAGCACTGCTTCCTGACGGCCGGTCACTGCAACGGCTTTGGCAATAGCGACATCAACGTGCTCGAATTCAACGTGCCGCTCTCGGATAACTCCTGCTCCTTCGGTGGCATCAACCACCCGGGCCCGGAAGACCAGTACGCCGTCGACGCGGCCTCGCACCAGTCCAACGGCGGCCAGGGTGTCGGCAACGACTGGGGCTACCTCGGCGCGTTCCCCAACTCCAATACGGGCCTCCGTCCCTGGCAGGCAATGGGCGACTGGTACGAGCTCGATTTCAGCACACCGAACGCCGCGAACGCGCGAGTGACGGGGTATGGATCGGTGTCCTCAGGCCTCGCGCCGTGCAGTTGGTACCTCGTTCAGAAAACGCACGCCGGCCCCTTCTTCGGGCTCTCGGGCAACGCGCTCAGCTACGGCATGGACACCACCGGCGGCAATTCCGGCTCGCCCGTCACCGACGAGGCCACCGGCATGGCCATCGGCATCCACACCCACGGCGGCTGCTCGACGAGCGGCGGCAACAATTCGGGCACCTGGGTCAACCACTCAGGCGTCGTGAACGCGCTCGCCAACCCGACCGGTGTGTGTGTTCAGCAGGGTCCGTCGTTCAGCTTCCCGGGTGGTTTGCCTGGTACCGTCCCGCCGAGCGGAGCCACGGTTGCGATCAACATCGCCGCCAACGGCGCGATCGTCCCCGACCCCGCCACGGCCGAGATGGTCTACAACGACGGCAACGGCCCGGTCACGATCCCGCTCTCGCACCTCGGCGGCGACAGCTACGAAGCGGCCCTGCCCGGCGGCGCCTGCCTTGAGAATGTCTCGTACTCGTTCTGGGTCGACGACACCATGGGTCAGAGCTACACCAACCCGTCGTCGGGCGATTACAGCAGCATCATCGCCACTGGCACAGTGGTCACCGTCGATCTCGACATGAACACCGATCCCGGCTGGACCACATCGTCCACCGCGACGACCGGCGACTGGGACCGCGGCGTCCCCGGAAACTTCGGACGCAGCGACCCGACCAGCGATTACGACGGCTCGGGTTTCTGCTGGGTGACGGGCAACACACTCAACGAAGACGTTGACGGCGGCGTCGTGACGCTCATCACCGCCGCGTACGACCTGTCGGGCAACCCAGAGGCCGAACTCTCGTACGCCGTTCATCATGAGACGAACGACACCGGCAACGGCGATCCGTTCATTGCCAGCATCTCCAACAACAACGGCGCATCGTGGACCACGCTCGAGACCATCAACGGCTCAACGGGCGGCTGGCAGGTCCGCAGCTTCCGCGTGGCCGACTTTGTGACGCCCACCAGCCAGGTCCGGGTTCGTTTCACGAGCCAGGACACCGGCACGGCGACCGTCGCCGAGTCCGCTGTCGACGCGTTCAGCATCCAGTCGTTCGTTTGTGACGAGGACGACTGCATCGCCGATACGAACGGCGACGGCATGCTGAGCCCGGCGGACTTCAGCGCCTGGGTCGCCGCCTTCAATGCGATGACCGCCGCGTGCGATCAGAACGGCGACGGAGCTTGTTCGCCCGCCGACTTCTCGGCGTGGGTAGCCAACTACAACGCCGGCTGCAACTGATCTCAAGCTATGAATTCGCGTCGGCCCCGGTGAAAGCCGGGGTCGACGCTTCTCGGCAAACCAGCCACGGAGTGTGATATGTATCGCTTGCTTTCGACATGCTGTGCAGCTGTTGTTTCGTCTGCGGCACAAGCGCAGCCCACGGATCTCACCGTTGATATGTCGCAGTCCTCGATCAACCTCACCGTCACGCTCGATACGATCGTCGGCTCACGGACCGATTCGGATTCTGCCGCGATGACCGGATCGATGCGGATCGAACTCGACAGCTACGAGTCGCCGACGACGATCACCCTGCATCAATACGAACTCAACGCGGGATCGCTCTCATTCTTCTTTGATTACAGCTTCCTCGGCACGATTTCTGCCACCGCCGAGGGCATGTCCATGTCGATGCCGGCGGGTGCCACGCCGGTCACCGGCACGGTGATGCCGGACGGCACGTTTCTCGTGACCGATGTCCCCAATCAGACAGCCGGCCTCATCAGTGTCACGGGGACCGGCGCTGCCGGTACGGCGCTCAATGACACGATGCTCGATCTTTCGACGCTTCCCCAGGATCCAATCGAAGTCTCAGGGATTGTCAATGTCGACGCCGGCGTGGTGACCATTGCCATTTCGTTGCCGCTCGACAACTCAACGATGGATCCCAATACCGGCACCACTGTCACGCTTGCGGGCAGCGCCACTGTCATCGCGAACGGAGATGTGCCCGAACCGGTGTGCCTACCCGACACGAACGGCGACGGCGCGGTGACGCCCGCCGACTTCAGCGCCTGGATCGCCGCCTTCAACGCAATGGCGCCCGCGTGCGACCAGAACGGTGACGGCGCATGCACACCCGCGGACTTCTCGGCCTGGGTCGGGAATTACAACGCCGGATGCAACTAAGCGCCGATACACGCAGCATCGATCGTTTTTGATTCGGTGGCGTCATGTCACAAGAAATACAATTTCCATTAAGTACGGTGCTGTATGAGTCGGGCTGGTGCCTGATCGGGCTCTGGAATTGTGTGCCGACAGACCCACTCTGGAGGCGCGAGAACGTCATCGGGACAAGACCGATCGTTGCACTCCCTTGGACGAGCGTCGTGATCGACCGATCGAGACGGCGCAACGATCTCGTCGACCCGAACTCTGCGGTGTTCTACCGCGCGAATGAACCATACGAACGGCGACTCATCTCGCCGCGGGGCGATCGTTGCATTTTCATCAGCCCTTCTGCCGAGTTGCTTCACGATGTCCTCGATGAAGCACAGCTGGAGGCGCAGCACGACGCGTTCCCCTTCACGGTCGGGCCGGCGGTTTCACGTGTCACGCGCGCACAACACGAATTGGGCTGCGCACTCTTCAATAACCGGAGGCTCAATCCAATCGAGGTCGAATCATCGCTGACCGAGATCCTTCGGATGCTCGTCGGGGCTGCCGGCCGACAGATGCGCCGCCCATGTGCCCGGCCGACCCAGAGCACCCAGCGAGCTCATCGAGAGCTGGTCCACAACACCAAGTCCGTGCTTGCCAAATCGCTCGACGACCCTGCCGGCGTGATGCCATTTGGAATCGAATCGCTTGGCAAATGTGTACACGCCTCGCCTTACCATCTCTGCAGGGTCTTTAAGCGCGAGACGGGCGTCACGATCGGGCAATACTGGATGCGCCTTCGGCTCCGGTCGGCCGCCGAGCGGCTTGTCTGGACCGATCAATCGATCACCAACATCGCACATCGCTTCGGTTTCTCAAGCCATGCCCACTTCACTTCGTCATGGTCGGCCGAGTTCGGCTCGCCACCCTCGGCCCTGCGACAAGCAAGATCCTGAAAGCCATTGCCAACGTTCTCCGGTAGGTTCCGTTCGTGGGGTGTGTTTCCATGAACGAAGGAGCCTCCAGATGCCGTCGATCCATCGCCATTCACTCGGTCTTTCACTCTCGGTCTTCATCGCGGGCGCCTCGTCGGGCCAGTTCCTCGAACCGGGATCCGCGGCGCTCCAGACGCTGAGCGGCACGGGAGGCTTCGGCTGGGCCGCGTCGGAACTCGCCGATATCACGGGCGACGGCGTTATGGAAGCCATGATCAGCGCGCCCGGCGCCTTCGGCGGCTACATCGACGTCTACGACGGAGCCACCGGCACGCTCCTCAACCGCTTCCGAGGCGTCGACCACGGCATCACATCATTCGGATGGTCGCTCGCAGACGCGGGCGACGTCGACGGCGACACCGTCACCGACATCGTCGGCGGGGCCAACTCGTCGGGCGTGGTGCTCATCTTCAGCGGCGCGGATTACTCGCTCATCCACCGCGTCGACCAACTCGCCCCCAGCGAGGGCCTCGGCTACGCCGTTGCGGGCGTCGGGGATCTCAACGGCGACGGCTTCGGTGAAGTCATCGCCGGCGCGCCGCTCTATGACATCACCGGCGCCAACAACATCGGCCGCGTCTACGTGATCAACGGCGCCGACGGCACCGTGCTCGACACCGTCGACGGGCTGGACGCACTCGACCAGTTCGGATCCGCAGCCGCGGGCATCGGCGATGTGACAGGCGACGGCATCGGAGACTTCGCCGTCGGCGCGCACAACGCCGGGCCGACCGCCGACGGCGCCGCCTACATCTTCGACGGCGCGACACGAACGCTTCTCTTCCCGGGCATCGAAGCGCCGAGCACCGGCAACGCGATGGGGCAGTTCTTCGTCGGGCCCGCAGGCGACGCCAACAACGACGGCACGCCCGACGTTTACGCCGGCGATTACTCCGACGTCTCGCTCGGCGGCGGCACGGGCCGCTGCTACGTCATCAGCGGCGCCACCGGCGAACTTCTCTGGACACGCCCCGGCACCGGCCCGGGCCAGGGCTTCGGTTGCGGCCGAGGCGCGGGCGGCGATGTCAACTTCGACGGCTACGACGATCTCATCGTCGGCTGCTACACAGCCAACCAGGGCGGCTCCGGCGCGGGCCGTGCGCTCGTGCTCTCGGGGCTCGACGGCTCCATCCTCCGCACCATCACCAACACCACCAACGGACAGCAGTTCGGATTCGACGCCGTCGGCATCGGCGATGTCAGCGGCGACGGGCTCATCGACTTCCTCGTCGCCGCGGGCGGCGGCAACGCGGGCTACATCGTCCGCGGCGAACTCATCTGCCCCGCCGACATCAATCTCGACGGCATGGCCACGCCCGCCGACTTCTCCGCCTGGGTCGCCGCATTCAACGCGGGCGACCACAAGGCCGATCAGAACCGCGACGAGATGATCACCCCCGCCGACTTCAGCGCGTGGGTCGCCAATTACAATTCCGGCTGCTGAGCACTGACCAAATATTCATTTGCAGCGGCGAAGGCCTGTGGCTACCGTGGTCCAAACCACGGAGCCCAGGCCATGCCCATCTCGCTGCCCAAGTTCACACCCGCCGCCCTCGCCCTAGCCATCTGGGCGGGCTCGGCGAGCGCCGACCAGCTCCACGTCCCGAGCCAGTACCCGACGATCCAGCAGGCCATCGACGCCGCGGTCGACGGCGACGAGATCGTCATCGCCGCCGGCACCTACCGCGAGCTGCTCGACGGGCAGAACAAGTCGCTCACCTACACCGGCGCGGGCATGGACCTGACGATCCTGTCGGGCGATCTTGACGGGGACGGCGTAGCAGACGGAAGAGTGCTGACGATCAACACAGACGCGGTTGCCAGCGTGCCCGGCATACAGATGTCCGACCTCTCGATCATCAACGCGACCGGTGGTGTGTACGCGTATGACGCGGGCGGTTCATTCGTTCGCAGGTGCAAATTCACCAATATTGATTTGTCGGTAATTAGCTTGCGGAAAAGACCTCCGTTTACTAGTGAGTTCTACGAGATTAGCAACTGCGAGTTTGTTGAGGTTGGCCGCCCCCTCAATGTGTACGCTCCGCTTGGCACGGTCGTTGTTTCAGATGTTTTCATGGATCACACAACGGATTCTGCGAGCATCTCCGCCGACTCTATTCTGATTAATGGCGCAGTTGGTGTAGACAATGAATCAGAGGTATTTACCTTATACGAAGGGAATTGTGTAATAACCAACTCGACATTCATGCGAAACAGCGGTAGTTGTGTCCAGTTTAACGGCAACGGCATTCGTATCGCAGATAGTCACTTCGAAAACAACACGGCACAGTATCGAGGGGGTGCCATTGATGCCCAGGCCATAGGTTACGAAGCACTTATTGAGCGATGTACGTTTTTAGACAACCACTCTTCGGATGGTGGCGCGATCTACGTAAACAGTTTGTCGGTTGATATCAATGAGTGCAGCTTTATCGGCAACACCGCGGGTATTGTTGCGGCCGGCACAGGGCTCGGCGGCGCTGCGCATCTGAGGGCTGCCGACCTGACGGTTGAACATTGCGACTTCGCCGGAAATGCGGGCTCAGAATCGGGCGCGTTGAACTTATCCGCATCGACGGGCAAGGTCTCGGGTTGTGAGTTCTACAAAAACGGCCGTGTCTATATTCCCGGCGAGACGATGCACACCAAGGGGGGCGGGGGTCTTTGTATCGAAGACGGCGTTATTCTTGTTGAGAATTCGGTATTCCGCGAGAACCGCGCCCGCGAAGCTGGTGGGGTGATGGTTCTTCTGGGATTTGCTCGCGGATCATCAGTTCGGCAGTGTCAATTTTATGGAAACTATTCAGAAGTTGCCGGCGGTGCTGTCGCAACGGTCTATAGAGATTGTCGAGTAACGACATGCATCTTTGTGGGTAATCGCTCCGGGGGTTATGCCGGAGTCGTTTCGGCATCTGGGGTCATTAGAGGCAGTGAGCCGCCAACGGTCGATTCTTGTGTGATGTACGACAATCACGCTCCGAGTGGGGTAATCACAGAGGCCTATTCCCGCGATGGAATACCAATTACGAACACCATTCTGGCGGTTGAGTCACCATTCAATCTCATCGCCGACGGCACGAACCTCTACACCCCCCTCCCCGCTTCCAACCTCGTCTCCACCAACCCCGAATCCATCGGCTTCGTCCGCCTTCCCAACGACGGCGGCGACGGCTGGGGCGACGACCTCTCCACGCCCGACGTCGACGAAGGCGCCAACGACGACTTCGGCGACCTGCGCCTCCTGCCCGGCTCGCCAGCCATCGACGCGGGCGACAACAGTGCCATCCCGCTCGATCAGTACGACATCGACAACGACGGCGACGTCACCGAGCCCATCACCGGCCCCCTCGACCTCGACGGCAACCCGCGCTTCGTCGATGCGCCGGGCATGCCGAACCTCTACCCGGGCACAACGGTCGGCGGGCCGATCGACCTTGGGCCTTACGAATTCCAGGGCACGAGCTGCTGGGCCGACGTGAACCTCGACGGCGCGCTCAGCCCCGCCGACTTCTCGGCGTGGGTCGCCGCGTTCAACGCCAACAACGTCCGCGCCGATCAGAACCGCGACGGCGACGTCACCCCCGCCGATTTCTCCGCCTGGGTCGCCAACTACAACGCCGGCTGCTAAGCCCTTCGGGGGCTCTGGAACAGGCTTTTTGAGCCAATTCTGGACCCAGAAAGGAACAAGCCGTCCGATTTGGTAGAATGAAGCCGTACCGGCCGGGGTTCTCCCGGCTCGAAAGGCAGCAATATCGGTGCGAGGCGTGTTCCGCTCAACTTGGTTCTCGGCCGCGATGGTCGTCTGGTACGCGCTCGTCGCGATGCCGGCGTTGCCCGCGATCCAGCTGAGCGCCGCTCCCGCCCACGGCGCGACCTGCCAGACGGTCTGCACGTGCTCTTCCTGCAGCAGCGGGGATGTTTGCTGCTGTGCGCCCGAGTCGGGGGATGACGAGAACGCAGCCCCAATCTTCCACGAGGACGACCTGAAAGGTCCGCTCTGGAGGCCCGTGGACTGCGCCAAGAAGGCCGCATGGATGACCGGGCTCAAGGCCCCAACGATCACGCCGACCGGTTCGATCGAGCCGATGGCGCTCAACACATCCAGCCGGGTCTGCATCATCGACGAGCAGGCGATGCCCGCGGACCCGATCGGTGTGCCCGAGCCGCCTCCTCGCACGACAGCCTGAGTTCCATCGCTGTGCGCGCGGGCGTTGTCCTGCGCGCACCCACCCCAGATCCGTTGTGAATTTCACACCGCGTTCGTCCGCTGCGCTGCGCCTTGCGCGCACGCAGCCGGGGACTCTGGCATGTCACGCTTGCTTCACAAGAGCAGGACGCTGCGCGCGTTCACGCTCATCGAACTGTTGGTTGTCATCGCGATCATCGCGCTCCTGATCGGGATCCTCCTGCCCGCCCTGGGCAAGGCCCGGACCTCGGCGCGGTCGCTGCGCTGCATGGCCAATCTGCGCTCGATGGGGCAGTCCGTGACGCTCTACCAGAACGATTTCGACGGGCACTTCCCGCTTTCGAGCCACACCACGGGAAACCTGCTCGACTCGTGGCTCGATGTGCTGGAGGCCAACTACGGCCTCGACCCCGCGGTCAAGGAATGCCCCGAGGACGAGTTCCTCGACAAGCGCCCCTTCAGCTACATCACCAACGACCACTTCGAGAAGCTCACCCCCGGGATCGACTACAACCCGATCACCGGGCAGACGCTGCCGGGCGGACGCAAGCGCGCGATCGTGCGCGTCTTTCAGGTGCCCTATCCCTCCGAGACGGCCTACGCGGTCGAATGGGTGGGCGAGGGCGATATCGACCACCTGCACTCGATCCAGTGGATGTCCGCTGAGGAGATCCCGCTGCAGGTCGCGGTCGAGAGACACGACGGATCATCCAATTTCGTATTCGCCGACGGGCACGCCCAGTCCCTCAAGTGGGAGCGTGTCCGCGAGAAGTTTGAGCACCACCGGCCTCTGTTCAACCCGCTGGGAGGTGGGAAGTAGCCGCGCTCGACATCAGACTTTTTGAGCTGAAAGAAAGAGATCATCCAATGCGTACGTTCACCGCAATCATCATCGCCGGCTTTGCCACTTCCGCAGCCGCGCAGGACCACAACCACCTGACCGTCAACACCGACGGCACCACGACCAGCATCGAAGCCGGCTTCTTCGCTAGCGAGACGGACTGGGGCATCGCCGGCGGATACGTGACGTATCAGGGCGAGATCGCCGAGTACCACACCCACGATTTCCACGACGGGTACTACTTCGGCCAGACCGCTACGCTCACCAGCGACTTCTACTTCGCAACGGGCAACCTCGACGGCGGCGACTTCTACTACGAGATCGTCGGCTTCGCCGCGGTCGACGGCGGCTCGGCGACCGAGGCCTTCTGGGGCGAAGAAGAGCACGGCGGCGGCCCTGGCTTCGACGTCATCGCTTCGTCGCTCGGCGCGACGCGCCTCGACCGATCCTTCGGGGTCGGCATCGGCAACCACCCGCACGGCCAGGTGACAGGCATCAACGGCGAAGGCGTCTACGACATTACGCTCGTCGCCTGGGACGCCAACGGCGTCTATGCCGACTCGGCGCCCGTCACTCTCCGTGTCGAGGCCATCCCCGCGCCCGCTTCGGCTGCGCTCATGACCCTTTCCGGCTTTGCTGCGATGCGTCGCCGCCGCTGATTTTGAGCCCTCGCACTCGTCCCCGCGGAAGCGGGGCGGGTGCTTTCACACACACACGCTTTCGGAGGAATGCACCATGCTCCGTTCATCAGCCTCGTTTGCCCTTTCGCTGCTCGCCGCGACCGCTTCGGCTCAGGATCACTTCCACATGACCGTCGACACGATGCCGACGCCCGGGCTCTCGCAGACCGTCATCCGCGCCGGCTACCTCGGGAACGAATCCGCGTTCACGATTGTCGACGGGCGACTTCTGTTCAACGGCGAGATCGCGGTCATCCACGTCGTCGACCAGATCCCCAGCGGCACATTCGCCGGCTACTTCGGCTCGCAGCAGATCGTGCTCACGAGTGATTTCTACTTCTCGACGGGCCGACTCAACGGCGGCAACTTCAATTTCGAGATCGCAAATGTTCAGCCGCTGGCAGGCCCGGATGCACGCGTCGTCTGGGTGCACAGCACCGGGCCCGGCGTGTTCACCCTGCAGGCCGACAGCGAGGGCGCGACGCAGGCCGCCCGAAGCTACAACGTCGGCATCGGTGGCCACCAGCACGCGCAGCTGCACCTCATCGAGAACGAGGGTCTCTACGACATCACCTTCATCGCGTGGGATTCCAACGGCCTGTATCTCATGTCTGAGCCGGTCACCGTGCGAGTTCAGGCCGGTGATCCACCCAGTTGCCTCGCCGACACAAACCACGACGGCGCGGTGACGCCCGCCGACTTCTCAGCGTGGGTGGCGGCCTTCAACACGCAGGCCCCCGAGTGTGACCAGAACGGCGACGGCATTTGTTCTCCGGCCGACTTCTCGGCGTGGGTTGCCAACTTCAACGCGGGCTGCTGACCTATTGAAGACTCGGTGGTTCACTGTGCAAACAGTCAAATTGACGGCGTGAATTTGCCCAATTTGACCCGATAAGTCCGCCGCGAGATGCAATCTGTCGGCCCATCGCGGGTTCCGCCTTACACTATCAGAGTGACGGTGCCGCCCGCGGGATCTCCGAGGGTTTGCCGAACTATCAGTGTGTGGAGAGTTGAAAGATGCGTCAGTCGCACAAGGCAGTTGCTGTCCTCCGGGTTCTGTGTGTGCATTCGGTGCTCGCGATCGGCCTGACAGCACAGGCACAGCCGGGCATCGCCGAGCTCGACCCCGTCTTCTTCCCGCCGGAGAACCCGTTCAGCGAAGAGAAGCGCGTGCTCGGCAAGATCCTGTTCTGGGACGAGCAGCTCTCGAGCGACAACACGACCAGCTGCGGCACCTGCCACATCCCAGCCGCCGGCGGCACGGACCCGCGCATCGCAAACAACCCCGGCATCGACGGCATGCAGAACACTCTCGATGACATCCGCGGTTCGTTCGGCATCGTCAAGAGCGACTCAAACGACGACTACGCGGTCGACGCCACGTTCAACCTGATGCGGCAGATCACAGGCCGATCCGCGAACTCGGTGATCAACGCAACCTTCGCCGACAACATCTTCTGGGACGGCCGGGCGACGTCGCAGTTTATCGATCCGGAAACCGGAGCCGTCGCGATCGCCTCGGGCGGCGCGCTCGAGAGTCAGGTCGTCGGTCCGCCCGTGAGCGATGTTGAAATGGCGCATATCTCGCGCGATTGGAGCGAGATCACCAAGAAAATGGATTCGGCCCGCCCGCTCGCCCTGGCGACCGACCTCACTCCGGATCAGGCCGCGGCTATCGCGGCGAGCCCGACATACGCCGAGCTCTTTGAGGACGCATTCGGCGACCCGGCGATCACGGCAAGGCGGATCGCGTTCGCGATCGCAACGTACGAGCGCACTCTGGTCTCTGATGAGTCACCCTGGGACGACTTCGTCGCGGGCAACACCAACGCGCTCACGCCAGGCCAGCGACAGGGATGGACCATTTTCCAGACCGCTCGCTGCGATTCCTGCCACACGCCGCCGCTGTTCTCCGACAACCAGTTCCGCGCGATCGGCGTCCGGCCCGTCGAGTGGGATACCGGGCGCATGGAGGTGACGGGCCTCTTCGAGGATCGTGGCAAGTTCAAGACGCCCGGTCTGCGCAATTCGGGCCTGAAGCGGCACTTCATGCACGCGGGCACGTTCACGACGATGAATCTCGCCGTTGGTTTCTACGTCGGCGGCCCGCTCTTCCCCGAGAACATCGACCCGTTCATGGCGGCCGTCAACCTCAACGCGGGACAGGTTCCGCCGCTGGCGGACTTCATCGCCAACGGGCTGACCGACGCGCGCGTCGCGAACGAGACATTCCCGTTCGATCGCCCGACGCTGCGTTCTGAGCTCCCGCCCAACCCCATGTTGATCGGCCCCGGCAGCGACAACGGCTCGGGCTTCATCCCGCCGATGGTCGCGGTCACGCCGCCCAACCTCGGCAACGAGGGCTTCAAGCTCGGCACAACGGGCATGGCGGATGGGACCACTGTTTCGCTCTATGTCTCTTCGACCGCGCCCGTGATGGGCGCGATCACGCCCGACTCCGTTGAGGGGCCGTTCGTGGCGACAACCGGCGTCGGTGTCGCGGCCTCGGTGACGGCGCACCTGCCGATCCCGGACAACGCGCTGCTCGACGGCTCGACGGTGTTCTATCAGTGGGTTATCGATGCGACCGGCGCTCGCTCGCCCGTCGCTGCCGCGAGGCTGTTCTGCGGTACGGGCACCTGCTCGACGCCCTGCCTCGCCGACACCAACCACGACGGGCTCGTTACTCCGGCGGACTTCAGCGCGTGGGTCAGCGCATTCAATACGGCCGCACCTGAGTGCGATCAGAACGGCGACGGCTCGTGCACGCCCGCGGACTTCAGCGCCTGGGTCGCCAACTTCAACGCCGGCTGCTAAGCGGCCGACCGCTCGGCGGCGCTGTGCAGGAAAAGGCGGTCCCACACGGCGAGATTGATCAGCGACCAGAGAAGATGGCTGTGGTTCGCCTGCATCGCGCGGTGCTCGTCCATCAGGCGCGTCACCGTTGCCGGCTGGAAGAATTCGTGAATCACGGGTGATTCTCGCATCAGACCCCGCATGTAGTCTTCGAGATCGCCGCGCAGCCAGTTCTTGACGGGCAGGCTGTAGCCCTGCTTCTTGCGCCGGATCACCTTGTCCGGCAGAACCCCGGCCATGGCTTCGCGATAGATCGCTCGGGTGGTCATCCCACGGAGCTTTTTCGAGCTCGGGATTGTCGCACAGAGCTCGACGTATTCGTGATCGAGGAACGGCACGCGCACCTCAAGGCCGTGAGCCATGCTCATTTTGTCGACTTTGTCGAGGACGCTGCTCGGCATACTCAGCGAGGTGTCGATGAAGATCTCGTTGGTGACACGATCACTCCACCGCGATCTAGCGAACACATCACGGACGGGCGCGAACGGATCGCGCGTGACGTCGTTCAGCAGCTCGGGACGGAAGAGGTCGCCTTCGATCTCCGGCTGCATGAAGTACTGCCAGCGCAGGTGCCCGCCGTCGGCCGGGAGGTGCGCGCCCTCCACAAAGCGCTTGAGCACATTAACCGCGCCCTTCTTGGTCGGGCGATCGCGGAGCCCGAGCACCGCAGGCTCGATAAGTCCGTGGCGAATAAAGCCGGGGATCCGGGTGTACGCGGCGTTGAGTCGGCTGGCCTTGAAGCGGTCATAGCCGGCCATCGCCTCGTCGCCACCCTCGCCGCTGAGACAAACCTTGACGTGCGGCCGCACTTTCTCGCAGAGCATGAAGAACGCCGCGGTCGATAAGTCCGACATGGGCTCGTCGAGGTGCCAGACGACCCGCTCGAGTGTCTCCGGGCTCATCGAGGAGGCCAGGACCTCTTCGTGCGTTGTGCCGTAGTGCTCGGCGACGTGGCGCGCATACTCCAGCTCGCTGTACGAGCGGTCCGCGTACCCCATGCTGAAGCTCCGCATGGGGCCGATCTCGGAGGCGAATGCCACGAGCGCCGTTGAATCGAGACCGCCGGAGAGGAACACGCCAACGGGAACGTCCGCGACGAGCTGCATCTGGGTCGATCGGCGCAGCTGCTCGCGGAGAAGCTGCTTGTACTCGTCATTCGTCCGAACCTTCGGCGTCAGATCGAGTTCCCAGTATCGCCGCTGAGTGACCTTGCCGTCCTTCCAGCGAAGCAGACACCCGGGTTCGAGCTCGTGCACATCGCGGAAGATCGTTCGGCGCCCGGGTACATACTCATAGCCCATGAAGTAGTACAGGCTCTGGCGATCGATCTCCCGCGAGACGGCGCCGCTGGCGAGAATGCCCTTGATCTCCGACGCGAAGACGAGCTGGGTGCCGTCGAGATCCGGGCGCGTGACCTCGGCGTAATAGAGCGGCTTGACCCCGAGACGGTCACGAACGAGGAGCATCGATCGGTCGCGACTATCCCAGATCGCAAAGGCGAACATCCCGTTGAGCCGCTCGACGCACGCCTCGCCCCACTGCAAGTAGGCATGCAGGAGCACCTCGGTGTCGCTCGAACTCCTGAACTGATGGCCGAGTGTGACGAGCTGCTCTCGCAACTCGCGGTAGTTGTAGATCTCGCCGTTATACGTCAGCGTGACCAGCCCCTGCGGGTCCGTCATGGGCTGGTGGCCGTCGCTCGAAAGATCGATGATCGTGAGCCGTCGATGCCCGAGTGTGACCGGTTCGCCCTGGTACAGCCCGCTGTCATCGGGCCCTCGGTGGGCGATTGCGTCGGTCATCCGAGTGACGGCTTCGCCATCACGCCACGTCAACCCAGCGATGCCGCACATAGCGACCGACTCCGTGGGTAACCCTCGCGGCCACCCCTAAACACACCGCCCTACGCCAAACCAGATTGATCTGCTGCCGACTCATGTTGCCGATCTATCGCAGAATTCGGCACAACGTAGCCTCTGAGTTGGCGGACGAACCGAAAATTTTCGGAATCGAAACGAAACCTTCTTCAATTTGCAAAGATTACAGCCGCGACTCTGCTCCAGGAGGTCGGCAGGCCCAACCAAACTGCGAATTTCGACAATGACCATCAACGCAAGGTTCGACGTAGCCGATAACTCCGTTGTTGATACGGGTCCCTCTCAGAAAAGGGGGTGCCATCTTCCGGGTGCTTCAGGTATTCTGGAGTCGTGCAGGTGGGGGTCGGCGGGTTCTCGCCGAATGGTCGTTCACTATGGAGGGTCGAGCGTATGGCACGCTCCCGTTGTTCTCGGTCTGTCCGCACCATCACGGCGATGTCGCTCATCAGCATTTCGGGTACGGCGCTCGCGGGGCCCGAACCAACCCCGATACCCATCGATCTCAGCAAGGTTCAGACATTCGGCGTGACCTCGCTCGGCGAAGTGACCAGCAGCCTGCCCGATCTCGGCAACACCAACCGCGGCACCGAATGCCAGCTCGCCAACACGTACGCGAGCGAGTCCTTCGCCGGTGGGACGTACCTCGTCCAGGCAGGATTCGTCGAGGGTGAGATCATGGCGGCTCGGTACACCCTGCCGGCTTCGGTCTTTCCGATCCGTATCGATCTCATCGAAGCGCTCATCGGTACGGCCGGCACCACGATTCAAACGACGACGCAGTGGTCCGTCCTTGTCTGGGACGGCCCACCCAGCACGGGCACGTTGGTCGCGAGCTATTCGTCGGACGATGTCATCCTCCCGCACATTGTCATCCCACCCGGGCCGGCGCAGGCGGTTGACGTCGCGTTCAGCATCGATCCCGGCGACCCGGAACAGATCTTCATCACAAACTCCAGCGGCACCAATTCCTTCACGATCGGATTCCGTATCGATCAGCATCAGTCCCAATCGGGCACCGGGTGTATCACGCCGCCGCCACAGAATCAGAACGCGTTCCCGCTGACCGACAACACCGGCGTTGCTTCACAGACCGGAAACTGGATCTACGCGTTTGACTGCGGCGTTTTCGGATGCCCAGCGGGCTGGAGCACGTTCCAGTCGTTCCCGGCTCTATGCACACCTAGCGGCGACTGGATGCTCCAGGCAACGTGGACCAGCTTTACCTGTGAAGCGCAAACCGGTGCCTGCTGCGATGGCAGCGCCGAGTGTTTCGACCTAACCGAGGCCGAGTGCCTCAATATCGGCGGCGCCTGGCAAGGCGCGGGCACACAGTGCGCCACGACCAACTGTCCGATCCCGGAAGGTGCTTGCTGCCTGACCAACGGCAACTGCCTCTTCCTCACAGAAGACAACTGCGACCTCATCGGCGGCACATGGCAGGGCGCGAACGTTCAATGCAACGGCTCGCTCTGCCCGATCGGCGCCGCCTGCCTGCCCGACGGAACGTGTATCGAGGGCGTCACAGCGCTCGAGGCGTCCGCGATGGGCGGCACGTTCCTCGGCGTCGGCAGCACGTGCATGAATGCCAACTGCCCGCAGCCGACCGGTGCGTGCTGCATCACCTCGACGGCCAACTGCCTCATCCTTTCCGAAGAGAATTGCGACCTCATCCCGGGTGCGGTCTGGCTCGGCATGGGAACGATCTGCGACGGCGACGGAGACACGATCCCCGACGGAACGTGCAACCCGCCCTCGCCCTGCTTGGCCGACACCAACGGCGACGGCATGCTCAGCCCAGCGGACTTCTCCGCGTGGGTCGCGGCCTTCAACGCGCAGGCGCCCGCGTGCGACCAGAACACCGATGGCTCATGTACCCCGGCGGACTTCTCCGCGTGGGTTGCCAATTACAACGCGGGATGCTGATCCCGAATGGATTGTCCATAAAATGGTTCAACAGTTTGGTTTGCGGACACGGGGGTGCCGCACTGAAGAGGGAGTCTGAAAGATGTTTGTGATCCCATCCGTGGTCCTTATGGCCGCGATGACCCAGCAGCCAACGCATGTCACGATCGATCAGCCGTTCGCCGCATCGCCCTCGGCGACGCAGAACATCACGACGCTCACGGCGACCCAGGACTGGCACAACACCCTCCGCGGTGTTGACACCGTGATCATGCACGACTTTGCACTCGATACCGAGACGAGCGTGATCCTCGACCTGCGCAGGCGCGACATCGTCGACGCAAACGCCACGCTCAGGCTCAACGAAAGCGGCACCTTCGCGAGCCCCGATGTTGTGATGCTCGGCGGTCACGTCGCAGGCGATCACGATTCGCTCGCTTACATCGCATTCAGCGACAGCATGACGCTCGGCTACATCCGGACGAACGGCGAGCAGTACATCATCAGCTCGGGCCCCGCCGGCCAGGGCCTCGAGACGGTCATCTACAACCCGTCCGATCTGCCCGAGGGCGCGATCAACTTCATGGATCTCGCCTGCGAGGCGATCGATGTCCCCGGGCGCGAGCTCAATACCAATGCGAGCCGCGGCGTCGCGTTCCTCGGCGATCCGCCCTGCCGCGTCGCCGATGTCGCCATCGAGACCGATACCGAGTTCCGCACCGACCTCTTCGGCGGCAACGCCACGCAGGCTTCCGACTACGCCACCATGCTCGTCGGCGCCGTCAGCGAGGTCTACGAGCGAGATCTCAACGTGATTCTCAACATCACATTCCTCCGCATCTGGACCACCACCGACCCGTGGAACCAGGGCGGCTCCACCGATCAGCTCTTCCAGTTCCAGGACTATTGGAACGCAAACATGACCGGCGAGCAGCGCAACGGCGCTCACTTCCTCTCTGGTCGTGGTCTCGGCGGCGGCGTGGCCTATGTCGGCGCGCTCTGCTATCCGGACTTCGACTATGCACTCTCGGGTAATCTCAGCGGGTTCTTCCCTTACCCGCTCCAGAACCAGAATACTCAGAACTGGGATTTCATGGTCACCGCGCACGAATGGGGTCACAATTTCGGAGCGCCGCACACACACCAGCAGTCGCCACTCTCGAACATCGACAACTGCGGCAACGGCAACTGCTCGCAACTCCCGGGCACGATCATGAGCTACTGCCACCTCTGCGGCAACGGCACCGGTGACGTCAACCTCAACTTCCACCCCCAGAACATCAACTCCTGGATGCTCGCCTACCTCGGAAGCACCGGCCTCTACTCGGGTGACGGCGCCCCGTGCGACCTCACCGGCAACCCGCTCTGCAACGAGACCGGCTGCATCGCCGACACCAACGGCGATGGCATCCTGAGCCCGGCCGACTTCAGCGCCTGGGTGGCCGCATTCAACGCCGGTGCCGCAGCCTGCGACCAGAACGGCGACGGCTCATGCACTCCGGCCGACTTCAGCGCCTGGGTGGCCAACTACAACGCCGGCTGCTAATCCCACGCCAGCACCTCCTCAATTTCACAGGCCCCGGGACGTCCCCCGGGGCCTGTTTGCTTGGATACCGAGTCTGGATTGGATCCAACGAGCCCTCGCGCTCGAACCGGACCTCGTCGAAGGCGTTTTTTCGCCGACAAAGCCCCGAAACCTTCCAAAATCCAGCAATCGGATGGGGCTTCGCGTTAGAATGGTCGCAGCCACTTCCCGGCGGGGTCGGGATGGCAGGCTCGGTGGGTTTGCATCAGGAGCAAGGTGGATCGTATGAAGACACTCCTCACGGCGTGCAGCGTCGCTCTCATGCTGTCGGCGACCGCTGCCACAGCACAAGAAGGCTCGGGTCGTCTCCCGAGAACGCTCGATCTCCAGGGACGGATCGTCACGGTCCCGTCGCCGCTGGTGGTCGACAACCGCGACATCGCACCGATCGCAACTCCCTTGCGCTTCGACGACACATACTTCAACGCGATCAACAACGCGGTCCGCGTGAACATCTCCGATTTCCCGCTCGACCGCACCACGACCGTTGACCTCGAACTCGAAACGTTCGACGTCTTCGACCCCAACGCCGAGCTCGTTCGCGGCACCGCCGACGGCCTTGTACCAGTCGCACGCCCGCAGCTCGCAACGCTCCGCGGCTCGATCGTCGGCATCCCGGGCTCGAAGGTGTACCTTGCCATCTCGCCCAACATGAGCAACGGCTTCCTCGAGTTCGATGGCACGACGTACATCGTCTCCAATGGCAGCTTTGAACTCCAGACGGGGATCACGATCTATAACCTCACCGATCTCCCCGAGGGGCAGATCAACTGGATTGACTACGCCTGCACACTCATCGAGGCGCCCGGACAGAACTTCGCCTCCCGCGGCGAGACCAGCGGCGGTGACGACGTCACACAGCAGCCCTGCCGGGTCGCAAAGGTTGCGATCGAAGCCGATACCGAGTTCTCACAGCTGTTTATGTCGCAGGATCCGATGGTCGCGTCCGAACTCACGATGGAGTACATCGAGTCTCTCGTCGGCGGCGTCACCCAGATCTACACCGACAACTGGAATATGCGTCTGAGCATCGTGTACACACGTATCTGGCCCGATGCCACCATCGCGGATCCGTGGATGGGCACCGACACGCCCTCCGTGCTCGACGAGATGAACGAGACATGGAGAGAGTTCGATGCGCCCTACGCCGGCGAGTGGCACGGCGCTCACCACTTCTCGGGCAAGCCGCTCGGTGGCGGTATCGCGTACCTTGCAACGTTCTGCTACCACGACCTCGCACAGGCCGTCTCGGGCAATCTCAATGGATTCTTCCCGACTCCGATCGAGTCCAATCTGCCGCAAAACTGGGATCTCGTCGTGACGGCCCACGAGTGGGGACACAACTTCGGTGCGCCACACACGCACGGCCTGATTCCGCCGGTTGATCAGTGTGCTTTCGGTTCGTGCGGAACAGCCGAGAACGGCACAATCATGAGCTACTGCCACCTCTGTCCGGGCGGGCTCAGCAACATTGCGCTCTTCTTCCACCAGCGCATCCTCGAGAACATCATTCAGTACGTCTCGCTTGAGATCCCGACGTTGCCGATGCCCTGCGACCTGACTCCACAGACTCAGGAAGAGTGTGATGGCGGGACCATTGATTGCATTGCCGACATCAATGGTGACGGGATGCTCACGCCAACCGACTTCACCGCCTGGATCGTGGCGTACAACGCCGGCGATCTCGCCGCCGACTGCAACCGCAACGGCACGCTCGAACCCGCCGACTTCTCGGCATGGGTGGCCTCGTGGGTCGCGGGTTGCGACTTCTGATCGACCGCCGACAATTGTGAATCTTGTTCGGGTGCGTCTCCACAATGACGCACCCGTTTCTTTTCGTGGATCCTGAGGTCTGATAAAGGCTGTTCGGTCGGATTCTGCTCGGAATGGTCGGTGATTTTGGATCTGCTCTTCTCACCCACCGCGAGAGCCAGTATCTTGGATACATCGTCGCGTTCGTTTCTCCGGACCTTCACAGTCCGGGACTTTCGCGGCATGATCCCGAAAGGGAGCCAGCGGCAGGGGGGCTGTCGGCTTCTGAACCAATCTCGATCGTCTCCGGGCGATCGTCGCGCATACTGCAGCTGTGCTGCAGCCAGCTTGAGCTGTCTCGTGGGCCGAGAACTGTTCCCGTCGTAAGGAGTGAACCGTGCAGACAAAGAGGATGATCGGATCTCTGGCCTTGTTCGCGGCGCTCGCTGGAGCTGCGGCGAGTCAGCAGCCCACACAGCCGACCGCACACTGGGCCACCACGAGTCCCGAGTTTGCCGTCCGAAGCGTGTCCGTCGACGGCGCCTGGGCTCTGATCGATCAGATCCCCGCAGAAAGAACCGCGAGTGAGGCATGGGTTCGTCCGGATGTTTTCAACGCTGCAGTTCTCGACACGGTTGCCATGCGCAATCTTCTCTCCGCGGCTCCGATGGAGGGCACACCCGAGGCCGAACTCGCGCCGATCGTCATCGATCTTCCGATGCCCGACGGCGGGTTCCAGGCGTTCGCGATCTACGAGTCACCCGTGATGGAAGCTCCGCTCCAGGCGAAGTACCCGCTCATCCGTACCTACGCCGGTCAGAGCCTCGAAGACGATTCGGCGCACGTGCGCATCACGATGACCCCCTCCGGATTCGATGCGCAGATCCGCCGCTCGGGCCTGCACGCATACATCGATCGATACAGCAAGAACGATGACACGATCTACGCCGCGTACTACAAGAAAGACCTCGACCGTTCAAATCTGAGCTGGTCGTGCTCGTACGACGAGCAGCTGCACGGATCGCCCGACATCCACGGATGGGCGCTGGACAACCAGAACAACCCGCCGCCCCTGGCCAATCTCGCGGCTGTCACACGCAAGGAATACCGCCTCGCGATGCTCTGCACGGGCGAGTACGGCCAGTTCCACGGCGGCACGGTTCCCTCCGCGCTCGCTGCGATCGTGACCTGCGTCAACCGTGTCAGCGGCATCTACCAGGACGAGGTCGGCGTCAAATTCAACCTTGTCGCCAACAACGACCAGATCGTGTACACCGACCCCGTCGGCGACGGCCTGAGCAACAGCTCAAGCCTGCTCAACCAGGTCACCAGCCGTATCAATTCCGTCATCGGTTCGGCGAATTACGACGTGGGTCACGGCGTGAGCACCGGATCCGGCGGCGTCGCGTTCCTTGGTGTCATCTGCACCTCGAACAAAGGCGGCGGCACCACAGGTCTCGCACAGCCCATAGGCGATCCGTTCTACGTCGACTATGTCGCGCACGAGATGGGACACCAGTTCGGCGGCAACCACACATTCAACGGAACAGGTGGCAGCTGCAACGGCAACCGCTCGTCCTCGTCAGCGTATGAGATCGGCTCAGCGACCACCATCATGGGATACGCCGGCATCTGCAGCGCCGACAACATCCAGAACAACTCAGATGCCTACTTCCACTACCGCAGCCAGCTCGAGATCACGAACCACATTACATCTGGATCAGGCAACAACTGCGACTCGCCGTTTGCAACAGGCAACAACACGCCGATCGTCGACGCAGGGCCGAGCTTCACCGTGCCGCAGGGCACGCCCTTCTTTGTCACCGCAACGGGCTCGGATCCCGACGGCGATACAGTGCTTTACTGCTGGGAGCAGTACAACCTCGGTCCGGCTCAGACCGCCAGCGCCGCAGACAACGGTTCGAGCCCACTCTTCCGCAGCTTCTCACCCAGGACCTCACCCACGCGCTACTTCCCGGATCTCATCGATCTGAACAACGGCACGCTCACCAAGGGCGAGAAGTACGCCACGACCAACCGGACACTCACGCTCCGCTGCACCGCCCGTGACAACAACCCCAGCGGCGGCGGCTATGCGACAGATACCACAAGCGTCACCGTCACCACGGCCGCCGGTCCGTTCAACGTTACCAGCCAGAGCACGCCGACCACCATCACAAGCGGCCAGATGACCGTCACATGGAACGTTGCAAACACGAACACCGTGCTCGGTGCGACACAGGTCGACATCCTCTTCTCGACCAACGCCGGCGCGAGCTTCGATTATGTGCTCGCAACGGGCGTCCCGAACGACGGCTCTGAGACCGTCTCGCTGCCCGCGGTCTTCACGAATAACGGCCGCGTCATGGTTCAGGCGACCGGATTCAACTTCTTCGACATGAACTCGTCGAACATCACTATCGATGTCCCGCCCGAGCCGGTCGTCATCACGTTCCCGAACGGGATCCCCGCAGTCTTCAGCGACACCGACCCGACCGACATCCTCGTGAACATCGACCCGGGCACATTCACGCTCGACAACTCGAATCTGACGATGATCTACAGCGTGGGCCTGCCCTTCCCGCTGACTCCAGTTGCACTCGTCCCCGCCGGCGGCAACAACTACACCGCGACCATTCCGGCCGGCGCGTGCGACGACGATGTTGTCTTCAACTTCATCGTCGGGCTGCTCGATGGCCCCGAGGTCTACTCACCCGAGAACCCGGTTGAGTTCTACTTCGGAACTGTGGTTTGTGATTCCGAGTGCATCGCCGACACCAACGGCGACGGCATCCTGAGCCCTGCTGACTTCAGCGCCTGGGTTGCCGCGTTCAACACCATGGCTCCCGCTTGCGATCAGAACGCCGACGGCGTCTGCTCGCCCGCGGACTTCAGCGCCTGGGTCGCCAACTACAACGCGGGCTGCCCGTAATCCGATACCGTTCTCTCATTCGGGGCCTCCGATCCGGGGGCCCCGATTCTTATACCAAAAAGAGGAGTGAATCAGAATGAATAAGCTCAACACCGCCGCGGCGATCGTCTTCGCCGCGGGATTGGCCGCCGCCGTCAACGCCGAACCGCTCGAACCGATCGCCGCGCCCGAGGGCGTCTGCTGCCAGGCTGTGCACCAGGACATGCTCCGCATGATCGAGGCACAGACGTTCTACGCCCTGCCCGAGGAAGACCGCCAGCGCATCCTCAAGCGCTGCGAGCTCGAGGGCATCACGCTCTCGTTCATGCAGACCAGCGAGCCCGAAGCCGACACGCATCCGGGCATCATCGAGCGCAACGAGCAGCTCTCCGAGGACGAGCTCAAAGAGACGTACGAGGCCGTGAAGGCGTACGTTTCCGAGGACGATTTCAAGAACTTCAAGCCCATCCACCAGCGCATGCTCAAGGGCCTCGTCCACATCGTCGAGACCGACGCCCACGGCGGGACGCCAGTCATGCCCTGCTTCGCGCCGGGCACGGATCCCGCGCTCATCGCGGCCTTCGAAGCCGTCGTCTTCGCAGGCGTTGATATCAACGGCGACCGCTTCCAGCAGACCGGCCGCTGGGGCGCAACCGCGCTCAACCCGGGCGGCAACTCTACCCAAGGGGAGCCCACGATACTCACCTACTCCTTCCCCGCCGACGGCACCACCATCCCCGACGGCGTCGGCGAGGGCACCGGCGTCAACGGGCTCAACGCGTTCATGGACGGCATCTACGGCAACCGCGCGACATGGCGCGCCATCTACGACCAGGTCTTCGCACGCTGGGCCGAGCTCTCGGGCAACACCTACATCCTCGAACCCAACGACGACAACGTCACCCTCTTCAACAACCCCGGCGTCGCTGGCGTCCGCGGCGACCTCCGCATGGGCGGCAAGCCCATCGACGGCAACTCCGGCATCCTTGCCTACAACTTCTTCCCCCAGAACGGCGACATGGTCGTCGATTCGCCCGACACCTTCTACAACAACACCGGCAGCCAGTCCCTCCGCCTCCGCAACGTGCTCGCACACGAGCACGGCCACGGCATGGGCCAGCTCCACGTCTGCCCCGTCGAACAGAACAAGCTCATGGAGCCTTTCATCTCCGTCGCATACGACGGCCCGCGGTTCGATGACATTCTCAACGCGCAGCGCCACTACGGCGACCCGCTCGAACCCAACGACTCCACCGGCGCCGCGACCGATCTCGGCAGCTACAGCATCGGCCAGTCCGTCCAGCTCGGCGACACCGGTCCCAACAACTCCAACCTGACCGACATCCTCTCGATCGACGACAACACCGACGCCGACGTCTTCCTGCTCACGCTGAATATGTCCGGCTCCGTCACCGCGACCGTCACGCCTCGTGGCTTCACGTACATCGAGGGCACGCAGACCTCTGCTTGCAACACCGGCAACAACTACGACGCGCTCAACCAGAAGAACCTGGGTATCCAGGTTCTCGACGCCGCCGGCGCGGTTCTCCAGACTGCCAACGACAACGGAGCAGGCCTTGCCGAAACCGTCATCGCCAACGTCCCCGCCGGCGCGGCATACGTCCGTGTCTTCGGCGGAACCGAGAACACCATCCAGTCATACACACTCAGCATCAGCGTCGATCAGGGTGTTCAGCTGCCAGCGGACCTCACTCTGCTGACCACGCCACCCACGCTGATCGCCCCGGACACCACCACGCCCGTCAGTGTGCTCATCACACTCAACGACGACACGCTGCTGGGCAACCCCGTCCTCAGCTACCAGCGCGTCGGTGACGCAGGCTTCACCGACATCACGATGTCCGCTTCCGGCGGCGGCGTCTTCATGGCCGACCTGCCCGCTTTCGACTGCGGCGACGACCCGGACTTCCGAGTCTCGGTCGACACAGTTCTTGCCGGCACGCTTTCCGAGCCGACCGCCGGCGCGTTCTCAGCGACTATCGGCACGGGCACGTCCGTCACCGACAACGGCGAAACGGACATCGGCTGGACCGTCTCTGGTACCGCCACCGACGGCCAGTGGGAGCGTGCAGTCCCCGCCAACTTCGGTCGCTCCGACCCGAGCGCCGACTTCGACGGCTCGGGGCAGTGCTGGCTCACCGACAACGCCGAGTCCAACTCCGACGTCGACGGCGGTCAGACAATCCTCACCAGCCCCGTCTTTGACTTCTCCACCGGCGGCACAGTCAGCTACGCCTACTGGATGAACGATGAGACCAACACCATCGGCGCCGAAGACTTCTTCCGCGTCGAGGTCTCGACCAACGGCGGCTCGACGTGGTCGACCGCTCGCAACTACACCGCGTCCAACGCGTGGCGCACCGACTCGATCGACGTCGGCTCCGAGTTCGGCAACACCAGCCAGTTCCGTATGCGAGTCATCGCCGCCGACAACGATCCCGGCGACGTCCTCGAGTGCGGCCTGGACGCCATCGTCTTCCAGAGCTTCGAGTGCTCGCAGTCCAACGACTGCATTGCCGATACCAACGGCGACGGCATCCTGAGCCCGGCCGACTTCAGCGCCTGGGTTGCTGCCTTCAACGCCATGGCCCCCGCATGCGATCAGAACAACGACGGCATGTGCACCCCCGCGGACTTCTCCGCCTGGGTCGCCAACTACAACGCCGGCTGCCCGTAAGATCCGAGTACCCAACCGGGTGCAGCCCCTTGACGGGGGCTGCGCCATTTCCACAACCAGGAGAGCATCTCAAGATGACCAGGACCACGAGGCGGGGGATCCCGGCGCTTGCCGCCGGTTTGGCGTTTACAGTCTGCGCATCGGCTCAATCAGTCCCGACCGTGCCCGAGGGCTCGCTGAGCGGCCCGTCGGCCGTGCGAGAACTCGGCGAGCGTCTCGGCGACATCGCGGCCAGCAACGGCATCTCGGCCGAGGATCTCGCATCAATCCTCGCGACCGATCTCTCCGCGTACGTCACGCCGAGCGGGTCAATCATGTACGTTTGCCCCGCTGCGCCGCCCGAGATCCAGAACGAAACTCGAGCGACGGGCCACGCGATCGCCCGCGGCGGCATCCCACTCGACGACTTCCTCAACCTCGAATCGCGACCCGGGTCGGAAAAAACGATCTACCTCGACTTCAACGGCCACCAGTCATCGGGCAACCAGTGGGGGCACAACATCAACTTCCCAGCCTGGGACCGCAACGGCAACACCAGCGTCTTCACGGACGCCGAGAAGGAAGAAATCATCGGCCACTGGCTCGAAGTTGCCGAGGACTTTGTCGGGTTCGATATCAACGTCACCACTAAGGATCCCGGCACCGCGGCGCTCGTGAAATCGAACGCCGACGACACGGTCTTCGGCATGCGCGTCGTGATGTCGCAATACACCAACGGCTTCGGTGAGGGCACCGGCGGCATCGCGCTGCTCAGCACCTTCCGCAGCAACACAGACACGCCCTGCTTCGTCTTCAACAAGGGGCTCGGTGCCGGTCCCATGTCCGCAAGCCACGAAGCCGGGCACACTCTGGCGCTCCGCCACGACGGGCTCAACGGCTCCGAGTACCACCCGGGCTCCTCGGGCGGCTCGCCCTCCTGGGGCCCGATCATGGGCGCACCCTTCGGCCGCCAACTCGTCCAGTGGTCCAAGGGGGACTACCCCGGCGCAACACAAACACTTCAGCAGGACACCGCCATCATCGCCAACCCGGTCAATGACGTGGACTTCATCGACGACGACTACCCCGACGTGCTCTACGGCGGAACGCCCATCTCCTCGGGCGATCACATCGATGGCATCATCCACTCTCACGGCGACATCGACGCCTTCAGCTTCACCGCATTCGGAGGCGATGTCACCATCGACGCGCGCACCGTCGACGTCGGTCCCAACCTCGATATCCGCTGGAATCTCTACCTCGACTCGCCACTCTCGCTGATCGATCAGTTCGATCCGCAGAACACCTTCAACGCAACCAAGACCTACACCAACCTCCCGCTCGGCAACTACACCGTCGTCATCGAGGGCGGCTTCCAGCCCCAGACCAACGGACCCGTCTCAAATTACGGCTCGCTCGGCACCTACAGCCTCGACTTCTCGCAGTCGATCCTGCTCCTCGAACTCGCCTTCGCGCAGCCGCTGCCCAGCATCATCGCCCCCGACACGCCGACGCCGGTCTCCGTGCAGGTCACCGAGAACGGCGACACGCTCATCGGCTCGCCCATGCTCAACTTCCAGCGCACGGGCGATGCGAACCCAACCTCCATCACGCTCTCCGGCGGCGTCGGCGGGCTCTACTCCGGCACGCTCCCCGCGTTCGACTGCGGCGACAACCCCATCTACTGGCTCTCCGCGGAAGGACAGATCGCAGGCATGGTCACCAACCCCGTGAGCGGCACCTACCAGGCCACCATCGGCGAGGGGCTCTCCGTCGCCGACAACGGCGAGACGGACATCGGCTGGACCGTCTCGGGCAACGCGACCGGTGGTCAGTGGGTCCGGGGCATCCCACAGGACAACGGCCGATCCGATCCGCCCGCCGACTACGACGGCTCGGGTCAGTGCTGGCAGACCGGCATCATCGACAACGAACCCAACTCCGACGTCGACGGCGGCGAGACGATCCTCACGAGCCCCGAGCTCGACTTCTCCACCGGCGGCACCGTCAGCTACGCCTACTGGATGAACGACGACCAGAACACGATCGGCGCCGAAGACTACTTCCGCGTCGAGGTCTCCCTCAACGGCGGCTCATCCTGGACCATCGCCCGCAACTACAGCCCCGACACAAACTGGCGCACCGACACGATCGACGTCGGCGCCGAGTTCGGGGCCGCGCCCCAGTTCCGTCTCCGGTTCATCGCCGCCGACAACAACCCGGGTGACATCCTCGAGTGCGCCGTCGATGACCTGCTCTTCGAGAGCTTCGGTTGCACGCAGGACGAGACCTGCCTGGCCGACGCAAACGGCGACGGCGTCCTGAGCCCCGCCGACTTCAGCGCCTGGGTTGCCGCGTTCAACGCCATGTCACCGGTCTGCGACCAGAACGCCGACGGCGTGTGCACGCCGGCCGACTTCTCGGCCTGGGTCGCCAACTACAACGCCGGTTGCCCGTAAGCTTCTCATCAGAGGAACTGTTCCGAACACCCCACACGCAAGGCAGAGCGCTATGTTCAAACGCACCACGGTCCTCACACTCGCCGCCGGTTCGCTGCTCGCGGGCAGCGCCTCCGCTCAAGAATCGCTCGGCAGCATCCCGCCCGGCTCGCTCAACGGCAGAGCCGCGATCGACCATTTCGCCGACCAACTCGACGAGATCGCGCTCCGCAACGAAACGACGACCGCAGAATTGGTCTCAATGCTCCGCCGCGACCTGTCAACTTACATCACGCCGGGAGGGCTCGTGTTCAACGTCTGCCCGCTCGCGCCCGACGAACCCGATTCTCCAAACGGAGACGGCCCGCCCCTCGCTCGTGGCGGCATCTCGCTCGACGATTTCCTGAACCTCGAATCAAACCCCGGTGCGCCGAAAACGATCTATCTCGATTTCGACGGCCACCATTCCGTAAGCAACGGCTGGGGACACAACATCACTTTCCCAGCTTGGGACCGTTCGAATGACCCCTCCGAGTTCACCGACTCGGAACGCGACGAGATCATCAAGCACTGGCAGGAAGTGGTTGAAGACTTCGCTGTGTTCAGCAACATCAACATCACCACCAAAGACCCCGGCACAGCCGCGCTCATCCGCTCCGGGAGTTCGGATCAGGAGTATGGCATCAGAGTCGTGATGACACAGATCACAGATGGATTCGGCCAAGGCACCGGGGGCATCGCGCTGCTGAACAGCTTCGACGACAGCATCGACAACCCTTGCTTCGTGTTCAACAAGGCCCTGCGGGCCGGGCCTCAAACAGCAAGCCACGAAACCGGCCACACACTCGGCCTGCAGCACGACGGCCTGAACGGCGCCACATACCACCCCGGCTCAACAGGCGGCGCACCCACCTGGGGCCCCATCATGGGCGCGCCATTCGGACGGCAGCTCGTGCAGTGGTCCAGGGGCGACTACCCCGGCGCTTCTTCGTCACAGCTCGATTTCGATGTCATGACCCGCTCCAGCAACGGCGTCACTCTCGCCCCGGACGACCACCCAAACCAACTCTCTTCCGGCACTCCGCTTTTCTCTGACACACCCATCGCCGGCCTCATCACCACCAATACCGACACCGACGCATTCAGCTTCGTTGCAACTGGCGGCGATGTCGCCATCGATGTCTCGACAGTTGACGTCGGCCGAAACATCGATCTCAAGTTCACGCTCTACCGCGACGCGCCCTTCCAGCTCATCGAGGAGGTCAGCCCCACCGGCACATGGCTGGCAAGCCAGAGCTACCCCGCATTGCCCGCCGGCGGCTACACGGTCGTGGTCGACGGAACATTCGAGAACAAGCCATCCGGCGCCGTGTCCGACTACGGCTCCGTCGGGACGTACACCATCACGATGACCGAGACGCCACCCGTCACCTGCCTGGCCGATGCCAACGGCGACGGCGTCCTGAGCCCCGCCGACTTCAGCGCGTGGGTCGCGGCGTTTAACACCATGTCACCGGTCTGCGACCAGAACGCCGACGGCATGTGCACCCCGGCCGACTTCAGCGCCTGGGTCGCCAACTACAACGCCGGCTGCCCGTAATCGATTCAGTGTGTTGGGTGATCAGCGCGCGACCGGCGCTTCGGGCAGCTCGAACCACGCGGTGATGCGCACGAACGGCACGGGGTAAACCACCTCGCTCCGGTACACGCGGAAATCGCGAGCATCGAACCCCGCGGCGTCGAAGATCTGCCCGAGCAGCCCCTGATACCTCGGCACCGCAGAGTGACGCAACTCCGGCCGCAGAATCCCCATCCCGATCGACTGAACCGGGATATCCATGTCGATCGCGTCGTGCTGCTGACCGGGCACGGGGCTCCGGATCGAATCGAGCTGAAGGCCCGGCATCGTCGGCACAAACTCGGGCACACCGGGCCACACATCCTTGTGGATGAAGTAATCCTGAATACGCACCCGCATCGGGATACGCAGCAATGACGAGTGCCACTCGTGCGTGTGCGTGTCGTCGCGGTAGCGCAGGCTCGCGTTTCGGATCGTCCAGCCGTTGACGATCGTGATGGGCCTGTTGATCGGCAGAGACTCGGCGTCGAGCACCGAGTACAACAGGTTGCCGCCGTCGCGCACGCTCAGGCGTGGGATCGGCTGATCGCAGTACTCCTTGAGCAGGTACCGGCTGGCATCCTCGACACCGCGCTCGCCGCCGAGCGTCTCCATCCAGTTCGGCGTCCCGGCCATCGTGTCGTGTCGCCGGATACCAAAGAGGTTGACGGGCGTCTCGCCGCGCAGCCGACGCAGACCGACAATCGTGTCGATGTGCCGGGTATCTACCAGTTTCCCGCACACGGATGGCGAGATCACCGTGGTCAGGAGCGAAGCCTCGCCCTGATACCCGAGCAGATACGACATCGACTTGTACACCGCCTGCTTCGCCGCCCGCTCGTTCTGGCGGCGGATCTCGGGGATGTGGTCCGAGATCGCCGCCTCGAGCGCCGCCCGCCCCTCGGGAAAGGTGTGGATGAGCGACTCAAAGTCCGTGATCGATTCCTCCGCCCTCGCGCGGAGCTCCGAATCGACACCCGCCCGCTCGGCAGCCTGCAGAAAGATCCGGAGCCCGTGGGGAGCTGGGGCGTTGTGGATAACCTCAAACGGGTCGTTCGCCTTGACGGATCGCAGAATCCGTCCCGTGAGCGTCTTGTCGATCTGGAGCCGACGGGCGAGGGCGATCGGCCGGTGCGAGGACGCCCCGATGAGCGCCTCCACAATCGGGAGCATGCTCTCGCGGAGGGAGTCAGAGACCTCCGAGATCTGCCGGTCGAGGTCTCTCGCCAGCCGCTGATTTGACGTATTGAAGGTGATCGACATAGGTCAGGTTCCGAACGCCGTAGTCATGATTCGTGCAGTCACTCCTGGGAAACCGCAAGTATAACGGGAACTACACACGATTGAAATGGATCTGTGATCCATCAGAGAATATTCCACGATTCTCTTGACACAATCTTGGTTGATCTGTAGCTTGGGGTCCATGACGGATCAGAGATCCAATCCAGAGCCTCTCTAGGCTAGGAGCACTCGGGTCCATCGTGACTCCCCGGTGCCCCACACGCCGGCGGACGCAGTGAGTGAGAGAGGTATCTCAAGCCAGACCACAGACTGAAAGGACCAGGAAATGAACTCGCATACGAAGATCCTCGAGAGGGCGTTGCATCTCCATGTGCCCGCGCGAGCAGCTACAGCCGCAGCCATGCTCATGCTCGCAGCCGGCGCCAGCGCCCAGTGCGCCGCGACCGACGTCTACGCGGCGCCGTACTCGGCCACCACCGGCGACCTGCCGATGGGCGCCGCCACCGGCGACCTCAACAACGACGGCTTCATCGACGTTGTCACCGCAAATAACTTCGGGCACAGCGCCTCGATCCTCTATGGCAACGGCGACGGCACCCTTCAGGCGGCCATCGATATCGACGCCGTCGAGCCCGGCTCCATCGAAACCGTTGGCGTCCTCCAGGCCGGCATCGCCGACTTCAACGGCGACGGCTGGAACGACATCGCCCTCGGCGTCCAGTCGCCCGACCTCGGCAACGTCGGAATCGGCATCCTCATCAACGACGGCGCCGGCGGCTTCTCCGGCCCGCCAACCTATTACGCGTTCTCCACGCAGCTCCGCGGCCTCGAGATCGCCGACATGACCGGTGACGGCGAGCTCGACATCATCTACGCCAACCGCGACGACGACACACTCAACATCGTCCCTGGATTCGGTGACGGAACGTTCGACGACGAGATCTTCATCGATTTCCCCGGCGGCCCGGTAGGCGTCGCACTCGCCGACTACAACAACGACGGCCACCTCGACGTCGCAGCTCCGATGGTCTTCTCGAACGAGATTCTCATCGCCATCGGTGACAGCAACGGCAACCTCACCGAACTCAACCGATTCTCCGCCGACGGCCCCGAAGGCATCGCGGTCGGCGACATCAACGGCGACGGATTCGAAGACCTCGCCATCCCGTTCCTCAACGGCGACTCCGTCGAGTACTTCCTCGGCAACGGTGACGGCACCTTCGGCGCCAAGCAGACCATCAACACCGGCGCAAGCTCGCTGCCCATCGCCATCGCCCTCGGCGACGCCAACCACGACGGCTTCGATGACATCCACGCGGGCCTCTTCATCGCCAACGCCGTGCAAGTCCTCCTGAGCAACGGCGACGGCACCTTCCAGGCCGGCGAAAACTTCCCTGTCGGTGCCCGCCCGCGCCACTTTACCTTCGGCGATCTCGACGGCAACGGCAACGACGACCTCGTCGCCGCCAACGGCGCCACTTCAGGCACCGTCACTGTCCTCCTGAACGCATGCACCGGCGCCGAGCCCTGTCTCGCCGACACCAACGGCGACGGCATGGTCTCGCCGGCCGACTTCAGCGCCTGGGTCGCCCAGTTCAACTCCAACGGCCCGCTCTGCGATCAGAACAACGACGGCATGTGCTCCCCCGCCGACTTCTCGGCCTGGGTCGCCAATTACAACGCCGGCTGCAACTGAGCCCCTGAGCTGACGGAACTCAGCTTCACTCCGAAAGACCGCGTGCGCCCGCACGCGGTCTTTCATTTCAAAACGGATTCTTCACACAAATCATCGCCCGCGCAGAATCTGCGCTGGACGTGCGGATTCTCTCCGCGAGGTGCGAAACCGCTCGATAACCGACGAGCACACCCGGAGATCCGCCATGCACACCGATCGACTCCTCACCGCGTCACTCGCCCTGGCTCTCGCTACAACAGCTTCCGCCCAGACGCACGTTTACGTGGACGATGACGCCCTCCCCGGCGGCGACGGGTTGTCATGGCAGACCGCCTTCAACGATCTCCACGACGCGATCGACCTCGCTAAGACATTGGGCCAGAACCGCGGCGAGATCCGTATCGCCGGCGGTACCTACAAGCCCGATCGCGGCACGGGCGACATCAACATGGCTTTCCGTCTGCCGCTGCCGGAAGCGGGCGAGCCGATTTTCGATCTGACCGGCGGGTACGCAGGGCTCGCGAATCCCGCGACCCCCGACGATCGCAACCCGGCCATCTATCCAACGACAATCTCCGCGGATCTCCTCGGAAACGATATGGACTCGACCAGCACAAGAAGCGATAACGCGGCCCGCCTGCTCGTCATAGACGACACCGCTGCGGCCGCCGCTCCAGTCTCGGCCGTCATTCTCAATGGGATCGGATTCAGGGGCGCAACCGTGTCGGCGTTCTCAAACCAAGGGTCTGGGTTTGCAGCGTACATTCAGAGCTGTCAATTCTTCGACAACATCGGCGATTCAGGCTGCGTCGCTCGGCTCGTGAATGCCTCTGTTACGTTGTACGGCTGTAGTATCGAAAACAATGCGACATACCTGCGAGACGGTATCGACGGATGCATATTGCTCGAAAGCTCGGAAGCTCGCTTTGAGTTCTGTAACATCGTAAGCAACATGTCTCATTACGGTTCGGGCGGCGCGATCGTATCGACAAATTCTTCGGTTGCAATATGGATTTCCGCGCTGAGTTATAACATCGCCGCCCAATACGGCGGTGCAATCTATTGCGTTGATTCACAACTCGATTCTACCGGCACGGTGTACGAATCCAATCGGGCCGGCGATGGAGGTGGTGCGCTTTTCGCCACAAATTCGCAAGTCGATATATCGGACACTTTCCGGGAGAATTCTGCGGGTCGGCACGGGGGTGCGATCTATGCCGTGCTCGGATCCATCGAAGTCTCCGGTGTCTATGAGTACAACTCCGTCGATGTATTCGATGGCGGCGCGATCTATGTTGCGGATCATCCCGAACCCTACCGAGTCGATATCGAATATTGCAACTTTGTCGGCAACACTGCCGAACGGCTTGGTGGTGCAATTGTTTCCCTGTCTCCGCTCACGCGCATTTATACCTGCGACTTCGCTGGAAACACCGCAGGATCCGAAGGGGGCGGCGCATACGCCGGGGGTTACGTTACGAGGTGCGATTTTGTATCGAATGCCGCGCACCGTGGCGGCGGCCTCTCGATCGCCGAGGGCACTCGGGTGCGAGACTGCGAATTTGTCAAGAACACGGCCAACCAAGGTGGCGCCATTTCGGGCGATTACGACGGCGTCCTCATCGAAGACAGCTCGTTCACCGAAAACTCCGCCACAGGAAACGGCGGAGCCATCTCATCCGCGGAAATCGTCACCACTTCGATCTTCACCGGGAACACCGCCAAGGACTCGGGCGGAGCCATGTACGGCGTAGACAGAATCGAAAGATCATCGGTTCTGTCAAACCACGCGGCCCGAGGCGGCGCACTCCACAACCCGAGGGAGATCCAATCAAGCCTGATCCGAAACAACACCGCGGCTTACGGCGGCGCGATCTATTCCAACCGCAATAGGGATCTCTCGATTAGCGATTCGGTCTTCCTGGACAACAACGCGTGGCAACTCGGAACGCACATCCATACGAGTTCGGGGGGCGCACTCGACATCATCCGTTCCACACTCGCATCCAACAACACAGAGTCACTCCCGATGCTCAACATCTGGGGCGGATTCGTGTGGATCGAATCCAGCATTATCTGGGACAAGGCTTCGAATCCCGCTCCGACGATCCAACTCTCGCAGGGGACCTCCGCCGTGCTCTTCCACTCCTGCACCAGGCTCGGCTCGGGCGACATCCAAACGGTCTCGCCCTCGGATCTCGTCATGTTGGGGCTGAACATCGGTTCCGACCCAATGTTCACGAGTATCTCGACCGGCAATCTGTCCCTTCGCCCAACCTCGCCCTGCATCGACTCGGGCCTGCAAGCCGTCGGTTCCAACCTGCCCAGCACCGATGTATACGGAGCCCCGAGAGGCCCAAAGGACGACCCCGGCCTCTCCAACCGAGGTCTCGGCCTCACGGAATACCTCGACATCGGTGCCGTCGAATTCCAGGGCACGAGTTGCTTCGCCGACACGAATTTTGACGGCGTTCTCACGCCCGCCGACTTCTCCGCGTGGGTTGCTGCGTACAACCGGGGCGACTTCATCGCAGACCAGAACCGCGACGGCTTCCTCACGCCTTCCGATTTCTCGGCTTGGGTCGCCAATTACAACGCTGGATGCCCCTAACCCGACCGCACCGATCCATAATCATCCGATAACCATCGGCCCGCAGCATCAAACGCTGCGGGCCAGTTTGTTTGCACGCTGTTCACGGGGAACCGCCTGATATCTCGCCCCTTCTCCAGATTGGGCAACCCAAGGCCCGGAAATCCCGTATTCTGAGCGCAGACGACGGAAAGGGTGCGCTTTCACTGGCAAGCCCCGGGGGCCGTGGTCTCTTTCGAATGAACGGGGAGGAGTTGAATATGTCGTATACCGCCAAGTGGTCGGTCTGTGCCGCTGCCCTCATGCTCACCGCAGGCAGCGCTCTGGCAAGCACGAGTGTCACCCTTCACCCGGGCGGCGAGGAAGAACGGCTCCTCGGCAAGGGCGACGCCTCCGACGCGCGCTTCGGCGCCTTCCCATCGAGCAACATCACCTTCCTCAGCCAGGTCTCGCTCTCGCAGTTCGGGCTCGGCGCGACCAGCGGCAACGACTGCTGGGGCTACACCACACCCCAGGGCAAAGAGATCGCCATCATGGGTCTCGAGACCGGCACCGGCTTCGTCGACATCACCGACCCCGTCAACCCCGTCATCATCGGCACCTTCTCCGGCCCCTCGAGTCTCTGGCGCGACATCAAGGTCATCGGCACCGTCGCCTACGTCGTCACCGAGGGCGGCAGCCACATCCAGAAGTTCGACCTCTCCAACGCCGACAACGGCGTCATCGGCAACCTCGGCTTCTCAAGCTACACCGGCTCGGGCGCCTCACACAACATCGTCGCCAACCCGGACTCCGGCTACCTCTACCGCGTCGGTGGCGGCACTGACCTCGGGCTCCGGGCCTACGGCGTCGGTGTCAACGGCGCACCAGGCACCGCCACCAACCCCTCGCAGCAGGCGATCCAGTCCAACCTCTACGTTCACGACGCCCAGGTCGTCACGTACACCTCGGGCCCCTACGCCGGCCGCGAAATCGCTTTCCTCTGCTCGGGCTTCGGCAACGGCAGCTCCGACACGCGACTCCGCGTCTACGACGTCACCAACAAGTCCAACATGTTCGAACTCGACAACGTCGCCTACCCCAACCGCCGCTTCTGCCACCAGGGCTGGCTGAGCGAAGACCGCAAGTACTTCTATGTGAACGACGAACTCGACGAAGGCGATGTGGTTAGCACAACCACCATGCACATCTTCAACGTCGAAGACCCCGCGAACATCTTCTATGTCCGCGCCTGGTCGAGCGGCAATTCCTCACGTGACCACAACCTCTACGTCAAGGGCGACTACATCTACGCCGCAAACTACCGATCGGGACTCCGCATCCACGACATCTCCGATCCCGAGAACCCCGTCGAGGTCGCCTGGTTCGACACCTACCCCTCCGACGACGGCACCAGCTACGACGGCGCCTGGTCGAACTACCCGTTCTTCCCCTCTGGCAACGTCATCATCTCCGATATCCAGCAGGGACTCGTCGTTGTCCGCCCCGCGCTCGATGTCCTGACGTTCGTCGTCGACGCTCCGCTCGGCGACATCATCGACCCCGCCGGCGGCGACACGACCACCGTCACCATCTCCGAGCGCAACGTCACGCTCAATCCCTCCACGCCGATGCTGAACATCCGCGACGAGGCGGGCGTGGTGACGTCCATCGCCGGCACGCCCACCGGCACACCCGGCCAGTACTCATTCGCGACACCTTCGCTCGACTGCTACGAGTTGATCGACTGGTGGGTCAGCGCCGAAACAACGACCGGCGAAGCGTTCACCATCCCCGCGATCGCACCGGCCGAGACCTTCAGCACCGTCGTCGCTACAAGCCTGTCGAGCATCTTCTCGGATAACGCCGAGACCGATCTCGGCTACACCGTCAGCGGCACCGCGACCGACGGTCAGTGGACCCGCGGCGTGCCCGTCAACTCGGGCCGAGGCGATCCCACCAGCGACGCCGACGGCTCGGGCCGCGCATGGCTCACCGACAACGAAGCCGGCAACTCCGACGTCGACAACGGCGAAACGATCCTCACCGGCCCAGTCATCGACGCCTCCGTCGGTGGCACCCTCAGCTATTCGTACTGGCTCAACGACATCCCCACCGGCGAGATCGGTGCCGAGGACTATCTCCGCGTTCAGTACGCCACAAACGCCGGCGGCACCAACTGGGTCACGCTCCACACGCACACCGACACACTCAACCAGTGGCGCGAGGCCACTGCGATCGTCGGCAGCGGCGGCGATATCCCGCTCACCAGCACGCTCCGCCTGCGATTCATCGCGGCCGACAATTCCCCGGGCCAGGTGCTTGAGGCCGGCATCGACGCTATCAAGCTACAGGCCTTCGATTGCGTTGAGCCCCCAAGCTGCGTCGCCGACACCAACGGCGACGGCGTCCTGAGCCCCGCCGATTTCAGCGCCTGGGTCGCCGCGTTCAACGCGCAGGCCCCCGAGTGCGACCAGAACGCCGACGGCTCATGCACGCCCGCCGACTTCTCGGCTTGGGTCGCCAACTACAACGCCGGCTGCGACTGAGCCACAACTTCACATTTGCTTTCACGAAGCCCGGGCACAAGCCCGGGCTCTTTTTATGTGAAGATCGTGTTGGAAACATCCCAACACCAAACACATATGAAATTTCAGCAGAGCGGCGCGGACGACCCGATCTCTACCAGAGACACCGGAGTTCCGTCATGCACACCAACCGACTCCTCACCGCGTCGCTTGCTCTCACCTTTGCAGCAGCCTCAAACGCGCAGACGCACGTCTACGTCGACGACGACGCCCCTCCCGGCGGCGACGGCCTGTCATGGCAGACCGCTTTCAATGACCTCCACGACGCCATCGACCTTGCCAAGACACTGGGCCAGAACCGCGGCGAGATTCGTATTGCCGGTGGAACCTACAACGCGGGCAACAACCCCTTCGAAGTGCCGCTTGCCACGCCAGAACTTCGGCCAATGCGACTGTTGGGCGCATTTGCAGGCCTCTCAAACCCGCTCAACCCGAACGAACGCGACACAGACCTCTACGCATCATTTTTGGACGCCGACAACAACACATCTGTTATCGTGCTGACATCTGCGGTCACACTGAGTCCCGGAGCGACTGTCAGGCCCGCATACGTCGCCCCAACAAGTGCCACCACATTGGAGAATCTATCGTTCCGGAATACGTTTGCGGCAAGCATATTCAATACCGACCGTTTCCTGACAGTTCGTATACATGATTGCGAGTTTGTTGGTCTCAAAAACAGCTATGACCGCGCCATCATGCTAACAGATCTCGACGTGCTGATCGATCAGTCACTCTTTGCGCTGAACACACCACAGACAGCCACAAGCTTTGGGGGTGGTGCAATACAGCTGAGCGGGGGCATTTCTACGATCCGGGCGTGTGACTTCATCTCCAACAGGACCAGTGGCCAGCCAGGCGGGGCGATCCGCCTGCTCGATGGCGAGCACGCCGTGATCGGCTGTGTGTTCGCGGGCAATACAGCAAACCGGGACGGCGGCGCCATCTCTGTTGAATACGGATCCGTATTAATTACTGGCACTGAGTTCTACGACAACAATTCAAGCAGTTCGGGTCGCGGCGGTGCCGCGGCGATCGTTGTGAGTGATCCGACGATCCAGTCACAGATCGATCGGTGTGTCTTTATCGCGAATTCGGCAAGCAGGGGCGGGGCACTCCTGTTGAACAATCAGGGGGATCCAGAGGACAGTCTTGTCCTCTCAGCGTCAACATTTGTGCAATGCGAAGCAACGATGACCGGCGGTGCAGTCAGTGTTGACCCCAACTCCGGCCGCGTGCGCATCACCCACGTTGACTTTAATGAGAACAAAGCGGCCTACGGCGGCGGACTGTTTGGCGGCGCAAACGTAGAGCACTCATTATTCGAAGGCAACGACGCGCAGTTCGACGGCGGCGGCTTCTATGGATCGAGCAGAAGTACTGTCGAGAATAGCGACTTTATCAACTGCTTTGCAGGAATAAGCGGCGGTGGAACCTATGCCGTGTCTGCGATCACACTCACCAACTTCAACGGCAACTATGCAGGCCAGGGAGGTGGTGCAGTATTTGGTGCAGAGAGACTTATTTCGGTGACGGCAATAGGAAATCAGACCGGCAGCAATGGCAGCACAGTGAGCAGTGTGTCTGAGGTACACCGTACGATTGTAAAGAGCAATCAGGGCCATGGTCTGCAGGGGCCCATAAAGATAATCAATCAATGCGAAATATCGAACAATCAAGGCGACGGTATTCGCTGTGGACTACTGTCTCCAGATTCGGTACTCGAAATAGTATCATCAGTGATTAACAATAACACAGAATTAGGAATGCGGGTGAGCACCAGTGCGGCTGGTTCGTATGTGTACTTGGAAGACGTATCCGTTGCAGACAACGGCATCAGTGGCATAGACATAATGTCTTCGGGAGATGTGCAGATCGACGCGCACCGAGTGGTTGTGGCCGGAAACGAACGCGACACGATTCTCGTCTCACAGGGCGCGCCATCCCAGCGAGCAAGCCTCTCTATCTATGACTCTTTGCTCCACTCTGTCTCTCGTCCCGCGCTCGATATTCCGAATCGCGTCGATGTACTCCTGGCCGGAGTAACCGCGATTTCCGAAGCGGATGCCGCTGTTTCCGCGACAATCGACTCAACACTTCAGGTTGAATCGTCTGTTCTTATGAAAGGTGATGCCCCAAGCACGATCGTGTTTCTTGGAACGGATCTTGTACTGATACAGTCGCTGATCGAAGGAGGGATAAGTGCTGTCCTGTCACCTCCGATCCAGCCGAAAATTGTTGGAGAAATTCTCGATGCGGATCCCGGGTTTGTTTCACCCGGTGGCATCGATGGTGACTCGGCAACATGGAAAGACAATGACTACCGGCCCCGTCCGGGTTCGGTTCTCATCGATAACGGTTCGTCGCTGGGTTCGATAATCGGCCGCGAATTGGATCTTGCCGGCATGTCGCGCATCGTTGATGATACGGGAATACCCAACGGCGGCTTTGGAATCCATCGCACAATTGATCTCGGCGCGTATGAATTCCAGGGCACAACCTGCTCCCCTGATATCAACAACGACGGCCGCGTATCCCCTGCGGATTTCTCGGCCTGGGTCGCCGCGTTCAACAACGGCTCGCGACGGGCAGACCAGAATTTCGACGGCGTCGTGGCCCCGTCCGATTTCTCCGCTTGGATCTCCAATTACAACACCGGCTGCCCCTGATTCTCACCCTTCCAGCGCCCGGACCGAATACAATCCGGCGTGCCATCGCCGCGCAAACAACCCGTCGAATCGCGTCACGGCCCCGCCTACCCCGCGCCCGTCGAACGCCTCCTCACCGAGCTCACACGCCTGCCCGGCATCGGTCGGCGCTCGGCCGAGCGCATCGCGTTTCACCTGCTCCGCGGCGACGCCGAATCGGCTAATCGCCTCGCCAAAGCAGTCACCGACGTGAAGTCTGCCATCGGGCACTGCGCCGTCTGCTCGAACCTCACCGAGTCCTCGCCCTGCCCCGTCTGCGCGAGCGAGAAACGCGACCGCTCGCTTGTCCTCGTCGTCGAGCAGCCACGCGACCAGATCGCCATCGAACAGACCGCCATGTATCGCGGCCTCTACCACGTCCTCCTCGGGCGCATCTCCCCCCTCGACGGCATCGGGCCCGAGCACCTCACCGTTGCCGACCTGCTCGCACGCATCGATGACCCGACCAAAAACGCCGGCGGCGTGCGCATCGAAGAAGTCATCCTCGGCATGAACCCGACCGTCGAAGGCGACGGCACCGCGCTCTACCTCATGCAGGAACTCCAGTCCCGCCCCGTCCGCGTCACGCGCCTGGCCCGCGGGCTGCCCTCGGGCTGGTCGATGGAGCTGGCGAGCAAGGCCGTTCTTGCCGATGCCATCGAAGGCCGACAGAAGATCAAGGAGTAGGCACACAGACCATGGCCATGCGTTTCGAGCAATCCCAGGGCATGAAGCTCGGCCAGAGCATGAAGCTCTCGCCGCGCGTCATCCAGTCGATGGAGATCCTCCAGCTCCCCATCGCCGAGCTCGAAGAGCGCATCGAGCAGGAGCTCGAGAACAACATCGCCCTCGAACTCGCCGAGCCCGAGCGCGACGACCTCGACGAGCCCGTCAACCGCGAAGAAGCGCCGGACGCCGACTCCGATTCGTTCGAGCACCTCGACGACCTGTCGCATGACAACCCCGACTTCGCCGAGAACGCCTTCGACACCTACCGCCAACCCGCCAAGTCCGATGGCGAGCGCGACGCCAAAGCCGACGCCATGGCGAGCGCCCCCGCCCGCTCCGGCACACTCCACGAGCAGCTTCTTGAACAGTGGCGTCTCACCGACGTCGAGCCCGACATCATCGAGGCCGGCGTCGTCCTCATCGGTTTTCTCGCCGACGACGGCTACCTGCGCACACCACTCGACGAAGTCCTCGCCAAGGCCCCGGCAAACCTGGGCCTCACCCTCGATCGCCTCAAAGAAGCCCTGCAAGCCATCCAGCTCGTCCTCGAACCCCCCGGCGTCGCCGCCCGCGACATCCCCGAGTGCCTGCTCCTCCAGCTTGGCGCGATGGAGGCCGACCCGACCGACACCACCGACGACGCGCTCCTCGCCCGCGTGCGCACGCTCATCACTGATCATCTCGACGACCTCTCGCAGAACCGCCTGCCGCGCGTCGCGACGGAGTCCGGCCTCTCGATGGACGAGATCCGCGAAGCCCTCGACTTCATGCGTCGCCTGAACCTCGCCCCCGCGCGACAGCTCGTGCAGTCGCGCCCCGAGATCATCACCCCCGACGCCATCGTCGAGTACGACGAGGAGTCCGACAGCTACTACGCCTATCTCAACGATCGCAGAGCCGCCAACCTGCGCGTGAACGAGGAGTACGCCCGCCTCTCGACCGACAAATCGCTCGAGAAGAAGGACCGCGAGTTCATCAAGACGAACATCTCCAACGCCTCGTGGCTCATCGACGCGCTCGCGCAGCGTTCGAGCACGCTCCTCCGCGTCATCCGCGTCGTCGTCGATGCTCAGCGCGACTACTTCGACTACGGCCCAACGAGCCTGAAGCCCCTGCCCATGACCCAGGTCGCCGACCAGCTGGGCGTCCACGTCGCCACCGTCAGCCGCGCCGTCGCCGACAAGCACCTGCAGACCCCCCGCGGCATCGTCCCGCTCCGCTCGTTCTTCTCGGGCGGTCTTTCCACCGAGTCGGGCCAGGACATGAGCTACGACGCCGTCAAGGCCGCGCTCCGCGAGATCGTGGACAACGAAGACCCCGCAAACCCGCTCTCCGACGACGCCCTCGCCGACGCCCTCAAAGACCGCGGCATCGAAATCGCCCGCCGCACCGTCGCCAAGTACCGAGGCCAACTCGACATCCCGAGCGCACGTCTACGGAAGAAGCACTAACGGAGTTAGACACCGGCTTTATTTTGAGCTTGAGCGCGTATGAGTCCACGGTATCCGTACTTTAAAAGTATCTCTAGGCGATTCTCTTCTTGATCAAGAAAGGCACCACATTCTGGGCATGTTTGTGAGTGCTCTCGATCAACTGGATATGCACACTTGGGGCATCTGCCTGCAGATAAGGCCCGCAGATTGGCCGCTAATCGGTAGCGGACAACGCACCACCCAATCAGTAAACATGCAAAGATAACGCTAAGTGCGACGCATATGCACCAAAATACGAATTTTCCCCATAGAAATCTTGTTGCAGTCTGCTGTTGGGTGTTTCGCATGAACTCGTTTACGCGATCAACATGCCAATCAGACGTAAAGTCAGGGGCATCAACCTTGTTGTATCTGAAGCCAGTTATAGCATTCCTGGCGTCTATTGCAATTGGGTCGTTCGATTCAAAGAAAGCAAGTGGGTTCGGGTACTCAGTTGGATATCGCGTGGAGAGCGAAAGAGTTGAAAGAGCGACTGTTTGCTTGAAACGATCTTCTTCGATGTGGATTGTCCGCTCAACCACAAGCTCTTGATTACTGTGGTCAACGCGCGCAAAGTACTCGTACTTGATCCCGACACTTCGTAATCCGAAGACGTAAAATAGACTAATAAACGTTGTAAAGTAAACAAAAAACACAAGGGACGTAATCGAGAAAACAGCCATCCACCAGGGCGGCCTCGGGTCAAACACCCTGATCACCCAGGACTTCACTTCGCCCCCGCCAGCTTCCTGACCGTAAAGTCAAAGTTCCGCACGATCGCCTTGTGCAGCCCGAAGACGATCGCCGCGTACACCGCGGCCGCGATCAGCGCGCCCACCGCCAGCCCCACGCGCGCCGAGGCCAGGCCCGATTCGCTAACCGTCTCCGACATCGCGCGCACCGGGTACACGCACGCGCGCACCGCCGATGCGGGTGTAAGCGCCGCCATCGGCGCACCGAGCAGCGGCACCGCGTCCGAACTCAGCCACCCGCACAGCCCGACCGTGCCGCCGATCGCCCCGACCACGCCCACCGTGCCCACCACCGAGCCGAGCGTGCCCTTGCTCTTGATCGACCACTGCAAGCCGATGATCACGCAGAACGCCATGAACGCCAGCGACGCGACGAGCACCACCAGCCCCGATTCGGGCAGCACGACCGGCGCGGTGTACGGCGTATTGCCGATGCGGTCGGCGATGAACGCCTTGCTCTCGTTCCCGAAACCGCGGAAGAGCGGATAGAGCCCCGCGATCCCGATCGTCGCCGAGGGCACCGCGACCAGCGGCAGGATGTACGCGATCAGCCCCCGCAATTTGCCGGACATGTACGCGCTCGCCGTCAACGGCGTTGTGAGCAAGAGATCGAGCGTCCCGTCCTCACGTTCTCGGCTGATCGCCGTCGCCGACATGTTGATCGCGACGAGCGCCGTCACCGCGAGTTCACCAACCACGGTCATCGCGATCGCGAGTCGGAACGCGTCGGCGGTCATCGGGCTGCTGTGGTAGTACGCCACGAGCCCGACGCCCCAGAGCGCACCGATCACGATGAACGCCCACCTTGCCGCGATACGACCGGCCGAGCTGTTGCGAGCCGCCGCCTCGCGCCAGGCGACGGGGTTGTTCCACACCGAACGAGGCGCGCGGTGCAGCTCATCCTTGGCCGCGCCCCGGCCCAGAATCCGCCGATGAATCGGCACGCCCGTCGCGCCGGCCGCCATCGTCGCCAGCCCGCCCGCGCGGACCGTGATCGTGCTGGCGGCGATCAGGAAAAGGCTCAGGATCGTGCTCGCCCAGCACCACGTTGTGACGGGTCGCGCCAGCATCCAACTCGCCAGGAACCCGATACTCGGATCCTCGATGTCGGCCCTCGGATAGCCCGTCGGCTCGATCAGCGCGGTGAGCGTCAGGAACGGATTGATCGCGGTCATCCATGTCACGCCGTCGCCGTCCGGCCCGGCGCCCATGCCCGAGGCCACCATCGAGCGGTCGATTCCGATCGTCAGCGCCAGATAACTCACGACCGTCACATAGAACGCAAAGACAGCCCTTCGCCCAACAACCCTGCTGCACGAGAGCGCGATCGCGATCGACCCCACCAAGAACGCCGCGCAGGCCGCGATGAGATAGCTCGTCATGATCGAGCGCCCGGGCACACCGCCGTAGTACTGCGTGAGCGCGAACAATGGCATCGAGCAGAACAAGAGTGCCAGGATGAAGAACATCCGCCCGAACAGGTTCCCCGTCACGATCTGGCCGGGTGACATCGGCGTTGTGAGCAGGATGTCCCATGTCCGCGGGCTCGCTTCCTGGGCGATCGCCCCTGCCATGAAGACAGGTGCGAGGACGCAGATCAGCCCGATCTGGAGGTACGCCACCCATGTGAACGATCGAGCGCCCGCGGCCGCGAGGTCGCCGTAGCTCGGCGCGCCGGTCGGCACCTGTGTGAGCAGGAGCCAGAGCAGCACCAGGATCATGACTCCCAGGTACGCCGATCGGATGTACATGTGCCGAACCCGCCGCGATCCGCCCTGGACTAGCCGGACAGCGATCGGGTTGATCGGGCCAAGACGCAGGATGTATCGCAGGAGCGGGGGCATCGGTGCAATCTTATCGCGGGAGACACCGATCGGTTCGTTTCATGCGGATCTTCGCAGAGCCGGGCAGGGCTCAAAAAACCACGCCCGATCCTGTGGGACCGGGCGCGGCGAGAGTGTATGGAGAAGCCCTTGGAGAGGGGCTCTGGTTTCAGAATTACCGGCGGCGACGGATCGCGGCCAGACCGCCCAGACCGAGCAGCGCAACGCTGCTGGGAGCCGGGACGAAGTTGACATTCAGCACCGAAGTGCCCTGTGCGGTCGAGGTCGAGTCGGCAGCGAAGCCGGCGCCATAGACCGTGTTGAAGTTGCCGACGGCGATGTAGTAGGTGCCATCGGCGAGGTTGCCGACGGTGTTGCTGTCGATCAGCGAGGTCAGAATGCCGGCGCCGAAGTCCTCGTCGTCGTTGGAAGCGATGAGGTTGCCGTCTGCGTCGTAGAGTCCGAGTTCGGTGTCGTCGTCGCCGAAGCTGCCGCCGGTATTGGTCGAGCCGAGCGTGTCGATCGACCAGGGCTGAGCGCCGGCGCCGCCGGTGACGTCGAAGCTGTACCACAGAACTTCGGACGGCAGGATTTCGTCAACAACCGTTGTGCTCGGGTTCACACCGATGAAAGTGCTTGCCGGAGGGGGCGGAGCGGCGAAGTCATAGAAGCCGAAGCTCACGTTGTTCCAGGTCGCATCGATGCCTGCGTCATCGAACGTCTCGAAGAACTCGAAGTTCCAGTTCCCGACCACGTTGTTGCCCCAGAGAGCGCCGCCGCCGCTGATGGCGTTCGGTCCGACGTGAACCGTGCCCGCGAATGTGGTGCCGCTGCCAAGGGCAACGGTCCCAACGACTCCACCGGGATTCGTCACCGCAACGGCCGCTTCGCTACCCCAAGTGCCGACACCGCCGTCGGTCAGATCGCCCTCGAAGACGATGTCACCCACGCTGAACGCCGCACCGGCGTAGTTGAACGAGAACGAACCGTTGCCCGCGTCGCCGAGAGCGCCGACGGAGTTGAACGGACCCGCAGCGGCCGCAGTAAACTGCAGCGTCTGCGCAGACACCGAACCCGCAGCCGCAAGGCCTGCAACGATAGCCAGATTCTGAACAAATTTCATATAAAACCCCCAAATGGTCGTCCCTCCGGGTTGAGAGCCCGGCCGAGACACTGCTCCAAATAAACAGTCCTACCCCATGCCCGTCGAGATTTCACGGGCCTTGCCCGGCGTTGAGAGCGCCGTGCATCTAGTACATACACCCGGTTTTCATGGTTGACACGCAATATGCGAGAAAAAATATTTTCCAGCGACTTGCAATGCCCGGCATTGCATTCGGGCTCGCAATCAGATACGGACATGCCGCTGATGACCAGGCAGGGAATCGAATAGATCAATATTCGATACAAAACGATAAATATGGCACGTGCCCCTCATTCCATTCTCGATGACTCCGAAAGCGATGTCGGACAAGGGCAGCCGACCGATCATAAAAAAAACATCGCCCGCTCAGTGAGCGGGCGATGCGAGAAGTAGGATGAATCAGGAGCGATTAGCGGCGGCGACGGATCGCGGCCAGACCGCCCAGGCCGAGCAGCGCGACGCTGCTGGGAGCCGGGACGAAGCTGAAGGTGACCTTCGAGGTACCTTCGGCGGTCGAGGTCGAGGTGGCATCGAAACCGGCGTTGTAGACGGTGTTGAAGTTGCCAACCGCGACGTAGTAGGTGCCATCGGCGAGAGCGCCAACGGTGCTGTCGTCGAGCAGCGAGGTCAGGATGCCAGCGCCGAAGTCCTCGTCGTCGTTGGTGGCGATGAGGTTGCCGGCTGCGTCGTACAGGCCGATCTCGGTGTCGTCGTCGCCGAAGCTGCCGCCGGTGTTGGTCGAGCCAGCGGTGCTGATCGACCAGGGCAGAGCGCCAGCGCCGTCGGTGAGGTCGAAGCTGTACCACAGAACCTCAGACTGGCCGATCGGCTCAACCTGCATATTGTTGGGGTTCGCGCCGACGAAGGTGCTAGCGGGGGGGCCAACCGGAGCGAAGTCGTAGAAGTCGAAGTTGACGTTGGTCCAGGTGGCGTCGATGCCGGCGTCGTCGAAGCTCTCGAAGAACTCGAAGTTCCAGGTGCCGACCACGTCGTTGCCCCAGAGGCCGCCGCCGCCCGTGATGGTGTTCGGGCCGACTGCGACGGTACCGGCGAAGGTGGTGCCGCTGCCGAGAGCAACGGTGCCGACGATGCCGCCGGGGTTGGTGACGGCGACCGAGGCTTCGCTGCCCCAGGTGCCCACGCCGCCGTCGGTCAGATCGCCGGTGAAGACGATGTCACCGACCGTGAAGGCCGCACCGGCGTAGTTGAACGAGAACGAGCCGTTGCCCGCGTCGCCGATGGCGCCCGCGGAGTCGAACGGACCGGCAGCGCCGGCAGAGAACTGCAGGGTCTGGGCCGAAGCCGTGGCGGTCAGAGCCAGGCCGGCAGCGAAAGCGACTGTCTTGGCGATCTTCATGTGTACTCTCTTTTCTTGTCTACTCTCTAGGAGTCCGGGCCATGTCCCGGAACACCCTCCACACTCCGTTCCCAGCCAACATTCGCCGAGAACCAACGCCGACACGAAGGCTCTCGCCTCCGCCTCAGTCACACGCCGGAACCGCTTCCGACGCTCAAAATGGCTTCTTTGCCGACAATCGCACCCGTTTCAGACATGGACGCCCCCACAGACCGGGCGGGCTTTGACTGGATGCTCGCGAGAAAGCTCGCTCTCAATTGTCAGAGGTGCAAAGTCGCCTCTCTCCGGACTGGCTTTATGAGGGCCAACCCTGAATTCCCATGCCCCCAAGTTAGAGGGATCGATCTGTCAAATCAAGGACAAAGTTCCTTGAAGAGCAGATACAGTTCAATTTTACACATTGAAAAACCCCGCCGAGGCGGGGTCATTGGAAACTTGGGTGATCAGGGAAGACTAAGTCGTTTTGTAGGCAGGGATTAGGTCGCGCTGGAACCAGCCTGAACCTGCTCGTCCGAGCCATTCTGACCTGTTTCCGGCTCGGCCGGCTTCGCTTCGCTCTGGAAGAACAGGTTCTCGGCCCCTTCCTTCCGGCTGACCGTCACCACGGCGTTCGGGGCGATGTCGCCCGCCAGCAGCATCTCGCTGAGCGGATCCTCGATCAGGTTCCCGATCGCCCGACGCAGGGGCCTGGCCCCGTAGTCCGGGTTGTACCCCTTCTCGATCAGGTAGTCCTTGGCCGACTGCTCCAAGACCATCGTGATGTTCTGGTGCGTCAGACGCTCGGCGACCTTGGCCACCTCATACTCGACGATCTGGGTCAGGTCGTCCTTTGTCAGCGGCTGGAACACCACGATGTCATCCAGACGGTTCAGGAACTCGGGGCGGAAGAACCGCTCGATCTCCTTCATCAGGATGCCCTTGATGTTGTCGTAGTCCGCCTCCGTCGTCCGCTTCGTGAACCCGAATCCGCCGCCGCCCTTGATCAGGTCCGCGCCGATGTTCGAGGTCATGATGATGATCGTGTTCCGGAAGTCCACGTGACGACCGAACGAGTCCGTCAGGCGGCCCTCTTCCATGATCTGCAGCAGCATGTTGAACACATCCGGGTGCGCCTTCTCGACCTCGTCGAGCAACACCACCGCGTACGGGCGCCTGCGGATCTGCTCCGTCAGCTGCCCGCCCTCCTCGTAGCCGACGTAGCCCGGAGGCGCGCCGACCAGTCGAGAAACGTTGTGCTTCTCCATGTACTCCGACATGTCCAGATGCACCAGCGCATCCGCGTCGCCGAACATGAACTCCGCCAGCGCCTTCGAGAGCAGCGTCTTGCCCACGCCCGAAGGACCGACGAACACGAACGAACCCATCGGACGCTTCGGATCCTTCAGGCCGGCCCGTGCGCGACGGATCGACTTGCTGATCGACTTGATCGCGGCGTCCTGACTGATGACCTTCTTGTGCAGCTCCGCCTCGAGCTGGAGCAGCCTCTGGGCCTCCTCCTTCTCGAGCCTCTGCAGCGGCACGCCCGTCATCTTGCTGACGACCTCGGCGATGACTTCCTCATCGACCACGCCGCCCTTCTCCTGAGACTGCTCGCGCCACGTCTGCTGGATGTCTTCCTTCTTCTTGCGCATCTTCTCCGACTGATCGCGCAGCTCCGCGGCACGCTCGTAGTCGGCAGCCTTGACCGCTTCGTCCTTCTCGATCGAAAGACGCTCGATCTCGCTCTCGATCTCGGCGAGGTTTGGCGGCTTGCTCATGCTCTTGATCCGCACACGCGCACCCGCCTCGTCCAAGACGTCGATCGACTTGTCGGGCTGAACCCGGCCCATGATGTACCGACCCGACAACTCGACCGCGGCCTTCAGCGCGTCGTCGGTGATCTTCACCCGGTGGTGATCCTCGTACTTGTCGCGGATCCCCTTCAGAATCTCGACCGTCTGCTCGGGCGAGGGCTGATCGACCGTGATCGCCTGGAATCGACGGGCAAGCGCCGCGTCCTTCTCGATGTACTTGCGGTACTCGTCGAACGTCGTGGCGCCGATGCACTGGATCTCACCGCGAGCCAGCGCCGGCTTCAGCACGTTCGACGCGTCGATCGCGCCCTCCGCGCCGCCCGCGCCCACCAGCGTGTGCAGCTCGTCGATGAACAGGATCACGTTCTTGGCCCGACGGACCTCGCTCATGACCGCTTTGATCCGCTCCTCGAACTGGCCGCGGTACTTCGTGCCCGCCACCATCATCGCCAGATCAAGCACAACCAATCGCTTCTCGTGCAGGATGTCCGGCACCTCGCCCGCGATGATCCGCTGGCTCAGGCCCTCGACGATCGCGGTCTTACCCACGCCCGCCTCACCCAGCAGCACCGGGTTGTTCTTCGTGCGGCGGCACAGCACCTGCACCAGACGCTCGATCTCGCGCTCACGCCCGATGACCGGATCCAGTTCCTTGTTCTTGGCAAGCTCCGTCAGGTCGCGACCGAACGAGTCCAGCGCGGGCGTCTTGCTCTTGCCCTTACGAGCCGCACTCGGGTCGCCCCCGCCAACGCCGGCGCCGCCCGTGTCATCGGCGGCCTCCTCGCCCGAGGCGCCCAGCAGGTTCAGAACCTCCTCGCGCACCTCTTCGAGCTTCAGGCCCAGGTTCCGCAGCACCTGCGCCGCCACGCCGTCGTGCTCACGCAACAGGCCCAGCAGCAGGTGCTCGGTCCCGACGTAGTTGTGGTTCAGGTTCCGCGCCTCTTCGATCGCATACTCGATGACCTTCTTGGCCCGGGGCGTCTGGGGCAGCTTGCCCATCGTCACCATCTCGGGGCCCTGCTTCACGAGCTTCTCGACCTCGAGGCGCACCTTCCGCAGGTCGACGCTGAGCGCCTTGAGCACGTTCGCGCCCACGCCCGAGCCTTCCTTGACGAGGCCGAGCAGGATGTGCTCCGTCCCGATGTACTCATGGTTGAAACGCTGGGCTTCCTGGTTCGCCAGCGCCATCACCTTGCGGGCTCGATCTGTGAAGCGTTCGAACATGCCTGCCTCCTGTCCGGCCTGACCTCTCGGTTCTCTCGGCCCGGCGAACAACCGGGCTCGGCCGACGACTGTTTCGTATCCCTCTCGAATGGGGTTTGACACCCACCCGATTCCGCGACTCCCGCCGCGAGCCCCTCTTCGGGGCACCCCAACTATCGGTGCACAGCCGGTGCCAATCGCGTCAAACCCGCCCAATGGCTCCCAGACCCGATTTCGAGCCCTATCCGGACCCGGATGTCACCCGAATCGACAGCCCGACCCGCCATCCTGACAGGTGTTGCGACAACAAGATCGGGTGCCGTCTTAACGATCCACACGTGCGACCGGGGGCCCTTGGTTCCCCAAATTTGGGGAGTTTGGTCCCTCGCTCGGCTCCTCATCGAGCGCCGATGTATCCGCCACGATCCGGATCGGGATGACCGACTCGTCCTGGGCCCCGGTCACCTCGTCGATCACGCGGATCTTGAGGTCGTATTCACCCACCGTCAGCGTCGAGGGCAGCTCGATCGCCTGGGCGAGGAACATGTCCTCGAACGAGCGACGGCTCGTGCGGGGCAGCCAATCGATCCGCCTTTGCCACGTCGGCTTCGAGTCGCCGGCCCGCAGATACAGCTCGAGCTCCTGCGTGATCTCAGCCGCGACCGTGTCACCGGAGGTCATCGCCTCGCTCGTCAGCGCCGTGCGCAGGCCGAAGTGCTCGACCTCGGTGTAGACGACCATCCGATTCATGCGCCCCGCCAGGAATGTCTTGCGTTCCAGCGGCACGTAGCTGCCAAATCCCGGCGCACGCGTGCAGAGTTCCGCCTTGCCGATGCGCACCCGCGCGTGGTCGCGCAGCTGCTCGGCCGCGTCGATCAGCACCTCGCGGATCCGCTGTGGGTCGCCGCCGATCTCGTCCGATTGCCCAGCCAGACGTACGGCTAGCTCGCGGATCGACATCAGCGCCGAGCGCTCGTCCTCGGTCAGCATCAACGGGCCCCCGCCCGGCAGATCGATCTCGTCGATCACGCCGTTGGCCGCCGATTCCAGGAGCGCCGCCGCGACCAGTGGCCTCGCCGGGTCCGATTGTTCGAGTGCTTCTTCCTTGAGGAGCTTGGAAAGCTCGGCCGACAGCTCCGCGATCCGCATGCTCCGGCTCTTCGCCGGCGCGGGCTCGATCGTGATGTCGGATTCGGTGCTCTCGGAGGGTTCGACAGCCTGTTCCGGCACGCCGTCGCCCGAAATCGAGATGGCCCGCAGGAGCGCATCGTCTTCGCGTGACTGACCAGTCGGCCGCCGCCTCGGCTGGGGAGGCGCGTCCATGACGATCGTGTCGTCGTCCGCCGTTCCCGAGGCCTGGATCGTTTCCAAGTCCGCAGCCGATTGGGCAGCCATGGCCGCGTAATCCAGTCCAGAGAGGGCCGCCAAACCCGTGTTGGGTGCGTCCGCGCCCTGCTCTTCGTGGTCGGACCAGACCCAGTCGGAGGTGTCTTCGATGGGCGATGTGTTGGAGTTGGTGAGCGTCCCGGGCGAGGCCGAGCAGCCGGCCAGCAGCGCCACCGCTGCCGCTGACAGCACGATCCCGGCCGCGCCTTCGGGCCGCCGACGTCCGTGTCCGTGTTCCACACTCATCCTGCGCGGCCTCCAGCCACCGGTCCGCGCCGATCCGTGGCGCATCGCAAGCCCGTATCGACATCACACAACCGAACACGTTGGAGATTGCACGCTTTCTGCGCGATTCGAATGAGATGCGCAACTTCCGCGCTAGCGCGAGCCGCCAGCGATCTGGAGCGTCAGCCTTTCAAGCAGCCGATCCGCCTGCCCGAGCCCGCTCTTGGACTTGCGGTCCGCCTCGACAGCCATGCTGAGCAACTTCGCGGCCGTCGCCGGGTGCACGCGCCTCGCCGCTGCCATCAGCGCATCGCGGCTCGGGCCCCAGAGCTTGAGCGCCCCGGCCACCGCTTGCGGGCTCTGCCCCTGCGCGAGGCCCCGGCTCGCCAGGTGCAGCTTCCGGCACAGATCCATGCACGCCCACATCGTCACCACGCTCTGGTCCTGCTTCGAGTTGTCCAGGATCGCGCGCAGACGCGTCAGCAGCTCCTCGGGCCCGGCCGACAGGATCAGCGACTGGATCGACCAGACCTCCTCTTCGCGCGTCGCGCCGACCGCCTGGGCCACCTGCTCGCGCGTGATTTTGCCCTTGGGCGCATCGAGCGCGAGCTTGCCGAGCTCCGAGTCGATCCGCCCCGTGTCGCCCACGCGATCGACCAGCAACATCGCCGCGTCGCGGTCGAGCGCGGCGTTGTGGAACACTTTCGCTCGCGCGATCGCCCAGGCAACCGCCTC
>JACKGZ010000011.1 GCA_020639255.1 Phycisphaera sp. | reverse complement strand
CCGCTCTCTTCCTCGCTGCACGCCCGGATGATTCACCCGCGTCTGCTCAAGATATCTCGGAAGCTGTTCGTGTACCGGTAGGGTACCTCCAGAAGATCCTGCGCATGCTGGCCCGTCACGAGATACTGGTTGCTCAACGAGGAACAAACGGTGGGTTTTATCTTGCCAAGGTTCCTACCGCAATCAGCGTTCTTGACGTCTTAAATGCCTCAGACACGAAAATTCAACGTATTACCAGGTGCCCGCTCGGCATCAAGGGGCACACCAGCCTCTGTGCGCTGCATCGCCTGTTGGACGATGAGATGGCCAGGACCGAGCACACCTTTGCGGCCACCACTCTTGCGGATCTGCTCGACGGCGAGGGCGGTGTTCGTCCCCTTTGTGATCCGAAGGGTCGACTACCGATATCCATCACCGTCGAGAAGGCCAGAAAAGAATCTCAGAACAAGTAGTGGAGCAAGTTGACCACTTTGTCGATCCGGTCTATGCTGTCCCAAATGTGCAGTTGTGACTCCACTACTGCACTACAACGATCGGAGATGCCCGATGACCTCGAACCGGACGAACGGCACCCAAGCCTCACTCAGCCAGAAAGGTCGCCAGACCAAGCCGACGGACCCGTACCGCTGGCACGCGATCGGCGTTTCCGTCATCTCGATCGTGACAATTCCGTTGATGCTGGCGATCGTTTCGCAAGCGATCCCTACCCCGCCCGAGCCCGCGTGGAGTGCGGAGGCGACCTCATTGGGTGTGCAGCCGCTTGATATCTCGAGAGGTGAGGTTACGTACCGCGGTAGCTGCGCACTCTGCCACGGTCCAAACGGCGAGGGGATGCACCTGCTTGGCAAACCCCTCCGCAACAGCGCGTTCGTGCAGTCGCAGTCTGATGATGATCTGCTCGGACTGCTGATCAATGGACGCCCCATCAACGATGCTCTCAACACCTCGGGCGCGCTCATGCCCCCGCGAGGTGCGCAAAATGTTGACGACGAGCGCCTCGCCAGGGTTGTGCTCTATCTGAGAGCGATCCAGGACAAGGACGCCCCCACTGCCTCGACTGAAGCTTGGAATCTGAAGGACCGCGAGGATGGTGCCGGCTCAGTTGCATCGGTGAAACTCGAAGAGCATGCGGGCTTCGATCTATTCATTGCTTCGTGCTCGGCCTGCCACGGGGAAGGGGCTCAGGGCATCGAGAACCAAGGGCTTCCGCTCACCACGAGCGGATTTGTCCGGGGAGCCAGTGACAAAGAACTGATCACGTTCATCAAGTCGGGGCGTCCGGTCTGGGATGCAAACAACACGACCGGTGTAGACATGCCTCCCAAGGGCGGGAACCCAGCGATTACCGACGAACAGTTGCAGGCCATTGTTGAGTACATCAGGGCTGTGCAGAAAGAAGCCACCGGAACATAGAGGGGTGCTGTCACAACGACTTCTTCACCGCAGCTATGTCCGTCATTGAGTGAATTAGAAAGGGTCACACTATGAAAGCAGGATTTCGATCAGTCAGGCACTTGTCAGCACTCGGAGCTGGTCTCGCCATCTCCTGCGTCACATCGCCCATATTCGCGCAGTCGATACGGGATGTCGAATCGGTTGCCAAGGAGCGTGGTCTCACGACCGCGGATCTCATTGCCGCGGCGAAGACCTATGTCCCGAGCGGCGAAAAGGACGAATACCTCATGTTCGCCTCGGGCGGGCACGCCGGTCAGATCTTCGTCGTAGGACTGCCCAGCATGAGGCTGCTCCGCTCGATCGCGGTCTTCACGCCCGAGCCCTGGCAGGGATGGGGCTACGGGGTTGGCAACAAGATCCTCGAGGAAGGCTTCCCGGAGGGCAAGGCGAACCTCTGGGGTGACACACATCACCCGGCGCTCTCGGAGACCAACGGCGACTACGACGGTCAGTTCGTCTTCATCAACGACAAGATCAACGCACGCGTCGCGGTCGTCGATCTGCGTGATTGGGAGACCAAGCAGATCGTAAAGAACCCGCTCACGCTGAGCGATCACGGCGGTACATTCGTGACGCCCAACACCGAGTACATCATCGAGGGCGGACAGTATTCCGTCCCCTGGGGCTCGGAGTATGCACCGATCTCTGAGTACAAGGAGAAGTACAAGGGGTCGGTAACTCTCTGGAAGTTTGACCGCAAACGGGGGCGGATCGACCGCGATCAGTCCTTCGCGATCGAGCTGCCGCCCTACTGGCAGGACCTGTCCGACGCGGGCAAGCTCGCCAGCGACGGGTACTTCTTCATGAACTCGCTCAACACCGAGCTCGCGACCGGCGGAATTCAGGACAAAAAACCGCCGTTCGAGGCCGGCGCAAGCCGCAACGCCACCGACTTCCTTCACATCATCGACTGGAAGAAAGCCGAGCAGGTCTTCAAGGCGGGCAACGTTGAGCAGATCGAGGGATTCCCGGTCATTACGCTTGAAACTGCTCTCGCCGAGGGGCTGCTGCACGTCACACCAGAACCCCGCAGCCCGCACGGCGTCGATGTAGCGCCCAAGGGTGATTTCATCGTGGTCTCAGGTAAACTCGATCCGCACGTCACCATCTACTCGATGGAAAAGATCAAAAATGCGATCGCGGACAAGACCTTCTCCGGCACCGACGAATTCGGCGTGCCGATACTGGATTTCGACAGCGTCGTTGAAGCACGCATCGAAGTGGGCCTCGGCCCGCTCCACACGCAGTTCGCACCCGACGGCTACGCATACACCTCGCTCTACCTCGACTCGGCCGTCGCCCGGTGGACCATGGGTGGGTCGTACGGTTCGGGCACGCCCGAGCCGGACTGGACACTGGTGCACAAAACGCCGGTGCACTACAACGTCGGGCACATCGCCGCGGCAGAGGGCGACACGGTCAGCCCTGACGGTAAATACCTGGTCGCGCTCAATAAGTGGTCGGTTGATCGCTTCTTCCCGACCGGCCCGTTGCTCCCGCAGAACCTCCAACTGGTTGATATTTCCGAGCAGGGCACCAGGGCGCCGGTGATCTATGACATGGCCATGGGTGTCGGCGAGCCGCACTACGCGCAGATCGTCAAGGCCGACAAGCTCGAACCATGGACGACCTATCCCGAGGTCGGCTGGGATCCGCACGAGCAGAACATCAACCCGATGGCGCCCAAACCCAAGATGGAGCGCGTGCAGCGGAACGAGGACGGCACCGTCGACATCTTCATGACGGCGATCCGCAGTCACTTCAACCCAGAGCATATTTACCTGAAGCAGGGCGATGTCGTTCGCTGGCATATCACAAACACCGAACGAGCCGTGGACGCGACTCACGGCTTCGCAGTCCCTGTGTACAACATCACCGCGTCGCTCGAACCGGGAGAGTCCGTCACGATCGAGTTCGTCGCGGACACCGCGGGCACGTTCCCGTTCTATTGCTCCGAGTTCTGCTCGGCGTTGCATCTCGAAATGATGGGCTATCTGATGGTTGAGCCCGAGTAGTGAGACTCCTGCCCGCGGGCGCGGAAGCGCCCCGGGCGGTTTGATACACGCATTCCGCTCTACGTCGAAAGGAAGGGACATGACCGCTCTTATCGACCGCTTCTTTGGTCCACGCGTCAACCCGCTCGAGGCTTCGAGACACTCGCTGCGGTACGGCACCCCAGGCTTCCTGTTGCTTGTCGCGCGGGTGCTTCTGCTTGTTTCGCTGTTCCTCCCCTACTGGCACATGGAATTGCAGGCTCCGCAGTACCCGGACGGGTTGCACATGACAGCGTATCTCAACGCGCTTACCGGTGATGTCGCAGAGATCGACGGCCTCAACCATTACATCGGGATGCGGTCGCTCTACGAAGCAGCCGAGATCGAACGCACTGTTGGCGTCTTTGTCATGATCGCCTTCGTCGTGATGCTGGAACTCGCCGCGTACATCCACACACGCTGGGCGGTCCTGCTGGTTGTGCCTGTTGTGTTCTTCCCGATCGTCTTCCTGCTCGACCTCCATCTGTGGATGCGGCACTTCGGTCTGAACCTCGACCCCGAAGCACCGCTCTCGAACGCGGTGAAGCCGTTCGTTCCGACCGCAATAGGTAAGGGCGGCATCGGGCAGTTCGTCACGATCGCCACGCCCGGAACCGGGCTGATCCTCGCGAGTATCGCCTCGTTCGTCCTGGTACTGGCTTTGCTCTTCCATCGCAGGGCGTACCTGCCGCTCGTCAAGCAGAACAAGGCACTACGCACATCTACAACCTGATCTGGAGACAGTTCGTGGCTCGCACACTAGGCACCATCCTGACTGCCATGCTCATCTGGACGGCGGTAGAAACGCGCTGTGAGCAGCACAGCGATCCGAAGCCGATAGCAGTCATCACCGAAATGATCTCCAACGCTGACGCAGGAACGATTATTCGGGTTCCTGCTGGCGTGTACGAGGGAAACCTCGTCGTGCGCAAGCCGGTCGTGCTCGATGGCAGCGACGGCGCCGTACTCGATGGACTGGGGCGAGGGACGGTTATCGAGGTGCTCGCGGACGGGGTTGTGATCAGGCATTGCACAGTCCGGAACTCGGGCCTGGACGTGACCGGCGAGCCCGCGGCGATCCGTGTTATCGCAGCCGATGTCGTCATCGAGTCGAATAACATCAGTGAGTCGCTCTTCGGGATTGACCTTCGAGAATCACCAAATGCGATCATCCGCAGCAACAAAATTGAGTGCATAGATCTTGAACCCGGACGACGCGGCGACGGGATCCGGCTCTGGTGGAGCCACGGATGTCTCGTCGAGGGTAATGTCGTGCACAACTCACGCGACATGGTCTTCTGGTATTCCGAAGATCTGCGAATCAGAGGGAACACAGTGATGGGGAGCCGCTACGGGCTGCACTTCATGTACAGCCACGGCTCGGTTCTCGAACAGAACGATCTGCTGAACAATTCCGTCGGTGTGTACCTCATGTACAGCAACGGGATCACGCTCCGCGAGAATCGGATGAGCAACAACCGAGGCGCCAGCGGATACGGCATCGGGCTCAAGGACTGCGATGACATTACCATTACCGGGAATGCGCTGCTGGCGAACAGGGTCGGCGTGTACATCGACAACAGCCCGTCATCTGTTGGATCAAAGGGCCTGTTCGAGTCCAACTTGATCGCGTTCAACGAGATCGGGCTGCTCGCCACGCCCAACACACACGACAATGTGTTCACGAATAACGCGTTCATCGAGAACGAAGAGCCCGCAGCCACTCATGGGCGTGGTCGGCTTGTGAACAACACGTTTGCTCGCGAGGGAGTCGGCAACTATTGGTCGGACTACGCGGGTTTCGATCTCGATGGCAACGGCATCGGAGATGTCGTGTACGAACCACAGAGCCTGTTCGGCGCGATGCTTGCGAATGAACCCAATCTGAGGCTGTTCGTGCACAGCCCGGCACAGCGGGCGATCGAGTTTACCTCTCGGGCACTGCCGGAACTCAGGCCTCAATCGACGCTTGTCGATCCCTCCCCTCTCGCTTCGCCTCCGGAGATCCGTCTGGACATGGCGGCTAAAGGCCGTCAAGTGGGTTCGATGCTCATGCTCGCAGTTTCGATGCTCGCGATAGCCGCGGGTGTGATCGTGTACACGATCGTCGAACCCAGGCTTGGAGCAGCGCCCAGAGGAGACCGGTCATGATCCATTCAGCGAACATCACCAAGCGATTCGGAAAGATGCAGGCGGTGTCGGATGTCTCGTTTGCTCTAGAAGCGGGTGGATCGGTCGCACTCTGGGGCAGCAATGGCGCCGGGAAGACAACGCTGATCCGATGCCTGCTCGGAGTGATCCGGCATCGAGGCCGCGTCACGATGAACGGAATCGATGTCCGTAGGCGAGGAAGGCATGCGAGGGCGCTGGTCGGCTACGTGCCGCAGGAACTCGCGTTCCACGACGACGCCCGGCTCGGCTCGGCGATGATGTTCTTCGCTAAGCTCCGCGGGGTTGATCGCGCCCAGGCTGCCCGAGCACTCGATGCGGTCGGGCTCACGGGACACGAGCGCAAACGCGTACGCGATCTCTCTGGTGGGATGAAGCAGCGACTGGCACTCGCCGTGGCGTTGCTGAGCGATCCCCCACTGATCATTCTTGACGAGCCCACCTCGAACCTCGATGCCGCGGGGCGTGGCGAGGTCGTTCTGACGCTCCAACAGCTCCGTGAAGCGGGCAAGACGTTGCTCTTTGCATCGCACCGGCCAGACGAGGTGATCTCCTTGGCCGACCGGGTGCTGGTGCTGGAGCGTGGGCAACTCGAACGTGACACCACACCAGCCGAGCTATGGCCGACCGAGAAGCCAGTCCAGGTCGTCCGACTGTATCTGAGCATGGCGAGTGAAACAGATGCTGCTGATGCGCTGCGCAGCGCCGGTCATGCGGTGCATCTCAACGGCCACGGTTTGTGTGTCGCCGTGGCCCGTGATCGGAAAGCCGAGCCGATCATTGCGCTGGCCCGTCATCACATCGAAGTCCGGGATATCGAAGTCCTCGATGATGTCCGACTTCCGGAGGCCTCACAATGAGTTCCGCCCAACTCCAGTCGCACCCAATACCTATCGGGATGCCCACAGCTCCATCCTTTGTCGGCGGAATTGCGCGGTTCGCCCGTCGTGAGTTTCGCGATGCCTTGGCGAGCAAATGGTTCATCCTCTATACGATGGCGTTCACCGTGCTCGCGGTAGGGGTGTCGTTCCTCTCGCTCAGCGGCGTCGGCTCCCACGGCTTTGCGGGGTTCGGGCGGACCGCCGCGGGCCTGCTGAATCTCATCATGCTTGTGGTGCCGCTGATGGCGCTCACGGCCGGCGCTGGATCGATCGCCGGTGAACGCGAGCGGGGAACACTACTCTACATGCTCTCGCAGCCTGTTTCTCGGTCCCAGGTGTTGCTCGGAAAGTACTTTGGTCTCGCCGTGGCGCTCATCTGCTCGCTGTGCATCGGGTTCGGCATCAGCGCTGGGGTGCTCGCCTGGCGAGCCGGGGGCGCAGGTGTCTTTGACTTCCTGATGCTCATCGGTCTGACGGCACTCCTGGCGATTGCGATGCTCAGCGTTGGTTTTCTGATATCAGTGGTCTCCCGCCGAACCTCGGTCGCGACCGGTGTAGCCCTGTTCGTCTGGCTCACATTGGTGTTCGTGAGCGATCTCGGGCTGATGGCCAGCTCGGTCATCTTCAAACTTCATGTCCAGGAGATCTTTGGCCTCGCATCAATCAACCCGCTCCAGTGTTTCAAGATGGCCGTCATTGTCAGCATGAATGCATCGCTGGACGTGCTCGGCCCGGTCGGCGCGTATGCGTCTCAGACATTGGGTAGCGCCCTGCCATGGGTCTTGGTCTCAACGCTCATTGCCTGGACGATCGCCCCGCTCGGGGTCGCGATCTTCCTGTTTACGAGAAGGGGTACTGTATGAAGTGCCGAAGATTTACGTATGCAGCCATTTCGTGTACTCTAATTCTCGGAGGCTGTGACGAGGGGGACTCGGTCGCGCCCCCCAGAATTCAGTATGGCGATGCCGTCTGCGATCAGTGCAACATGATCATCAGCGAAGAACGGTGGGCGACCGTCACCGTTATCGAGAGCGAGCGTGGCCCGGAGACAAAGCTCTTTGATGACTTCAATTGTCAGGTCAACTACGAGGTGGAAAACCCGAACCACACTGTCCTCGCCCGCTGGTCGCACAGCCACGCTACTCGCGAGTGGTTCCGCACCGAGGAAGCTCACTTTGTGGCGTCCCCCTCGATACGTTCCCCGATGGGGTCCGGCTTCGCAGCTTTCGCATCGCCAGACGAGGCAGAATCACTGCTGGCCGAAACCGATGGGGAATCGATGGCCTTTGGTGCTGCCTGGCAACGAATGGGCTACTCCGGTGCACCCGTTGATTCATCGAAGGAGGCCGCAAATGGTCCGTAAGATCACAAAAGCCATGAGCGTCGGGCAGATTGCCAAGGACTACCCGGAACTTATCCCAGAGCTTGAACGGCTTCGGATCGATTTCTGCTGCAACGGCAGCCGAACGCTCGAAGAATCGGGGGCTCTCAGCGGAAACGATGTGCAATCCATCCTGAAACGCCTCATCGAGTACGTATCCCCAGTGGCCGGTGGAGTTGACGAGACAGATTACACCGCGATGTCTATGACGGAACTCGCGAACCATATCGAAAAGACACACCACCGGTTTGCAAGAGAGGCCCTTGATCGGCTATGTGTCCTCATCGGGAAGTGCGTTGCTGCGCACGGCGACGATGAGCCAAGACTCATGGAATTGCAAGACGTATTTTCCGCCTTGACCGAGGACATGCACGACCATTTCATCCGTGAGGAACGCGTGCTGTTTCCATGGCTCCGGCGACTGGAACGGAAGTCCGAAATCACCAGCGGACCTCCGTGGAGTGTGCGCCGCCCGATCGACTGCATGGTCCACGACCACGACGATGTCGGCGAGGCATTTGCTCGGATCCACTCGCTCACTGATGATCTTACACCCCCGTCGCATGCGTGCTCGACCTGGAAAGAGTGCTATAAACTGCTTGGAGAACTCGAACGCGACACGCATATCCACATCCACAAAGAGAACAACATCTTGTTCCCCGATGGTGTCAAAGCAGAAGGGCTTCTTAGTCGAAAATAACTTCCCCCCCAAGACACGAGCCCTAACGAGAGTGGAAGCCAGTAGCGGACGAGCGAAGGGTGTAGCAAGAAGAACAATAAGCACGGCGTATTCGCCGTTGCCTACTCGCTTCAATCTGATTTCGCCGCTCGATGCAGCCCACATTCGTCTTCAGCACCACCTTTCAGGTGGGCCAGGAGTTTGTGTGCTGCCTTATGCGGCATCAAGACGGCGTTCCGAGACCCGGATGACCGGATAGGCCAGTCTCGGATCTCCTCGTACGCATCGTCTGTGCATCTTGATTCTGGGCTCAACACCTCCTTTCTGTCTGTAAGTCACGGTCTCGGTTGCTGAAATACCGTGTCCTGCCTCGACCGGAGTCAATGTACCATGGGCCGAATGTGGCCGGTATCGGTTATGCCATTTCGCGTATGCATCAATGCGACGTTGAATCGATTTCAGGCTCATCGGCAACGCCGATCGACGCACCCAAGCCTTCACATCCTTGAAGACCCGCTCGACCTTGGCGTTGAGCTGCCATGTTTGGACTTGGCAGCGGATGTGCATTACATCGAACGATTCGATACTGGAGCGAAATTCAGATCGAAACTGGCTGCCGTGATCCGTCACCAGAAACCGCGGCGATGCCCCACCGCTCTCGATCGAGCACTCGACCAAATCCTCCAGTTCCTTCGATGCGGGTCTACGCCCAAACACTTGCATCGCGATGATCTTCCTACTAAATCCATCGACTATCGCAGCAATCTCGATCCTCTTCCAGAGTACGCGGATCTCGGTCATATCCAGGTGCCACACCTGGTTTGGCTTCGTCGGGTGACGCACATGTGCCGGTGCCTTTGTCACACGAATTGGTGCATGTATTTTCGCCGGGCTCGGCGGCCCCTCCTGAAGCACTCTCCTGATCGACGTCCGGCTCACACGAATCCCAGCACGCATGATGTGCCGCGCGATCGTCCTCGTCCCGAATTCGGACTCAGGAAAAGCCTCTCTAATCTCGTGAACAAGCCGGCGGACACCGTCATGCAATCTGTTCCACGGCGGACCACCGAACAGCTGCTCGGCTTTTAGTTTGTCATGAACAGCCTTCTGCCAGTTGCGGATCGTGTTCGAATGCACGACGAAGCGTGCCCCGGCTTCCTTGGCGGACCATCCTCGGAGCTTCATGACTTCAAGGATCTGCGCTCGCTCGGCGGGGGAGTAGTGTGGCCTTTGGTGAGCCGGCTTCCGTTCTCGCTGCGATCGAAAAACAGCCAGCTCTCGCTCGAGCAGAGAGGCGTCGTGATGCAGGGCATCCCGCTGCCCGAGCAGCCGAATCAAAGGCGAGGCGTGCTCAAGCATCCTGGTCCTAGCCGTCATCGCGGCACACATAAAGATAATGGCAATGCCATCGGCCACCTCCCACACTGATCGCTCTTTGCCCAATTTAACACCCCTGCTGCGATGTCCGGCCCTGCACAAGCGGACACCCATAAACCGCTGCAATTCAAGCAGCTTAGAGGATTTCATACCCCCGAAAGCCGGACACATCGGACATCATTTAGGAGGCGCACAAACTCCTGGCCCACCCCAGTGAGGGCAGATTGGAGGGCGCCAAGGCCGATTCGCTAGATGACCCCACTATCGGGCAATGAGAAACGCCGCCAACTGGCAGCGCGAGAGACTGTTTAACATATACGGGATCGCCCACCGCTTCTGGGAAACAGCACGCTCTGCGTCAACCTCGTCTACCCGAGGATCGGAATGAGCGTCTGGAGTTTCCCACCTCATCGGCAGCACACTCGGTCCATAGGACTCAGCGCCGTTAAGTCTTCGCGACACGGTGCGAGCTATTGCTGCCTGCCTTGTAGAAATACAACAGCGTGTCGTGTACTCGAAGATTCATTGCGAAATCGCACGGCAGAACCACATGGAACTCATGCGTTGCTCGCTCTGGATCGTCCGTAAGCACAGCCGAGATGGGTCTGTAGGAATCATGAGCATCGCTCGCATCGTGTCTCACGTCTGGCTTTCCCCGACAGATCGCGATATCGAGCCCGCGATGTCACCAGCGTGAGCGCTATGCGCGGTTGTCCGGGTCCACACATCTACATTCGGGTATCGTGAAGGACGAACCGATTCTTTCGTCAATCGGAAGCGTGGCCGCAGCGGCCACAGGCACCGAAACTCAGCCAAAGCGCCGCCAGCCTGGATGACGTACTATCTTGGTGATGAACACACAATTGGATCTCGGCGTCATTGGGCTGGGGGTGATGGGCAGGAGCCTGGCTCTGAACTTCGCCGATCACGGTTTCAGTGTGGGCGGGGCCGACCTGAACCAAGCGTTCGTGAAACTCTTTGCTGATGAAGTCGGCGATTCGTCGCGGGGCTTTACCAGTACGCATGACCTGGCGACGAATCTCACCCGGCCTCGACGCCTGATGATCATGGTGCCTGCGGGCAAAGCGGTCGATGCCGTCCTCGAGGAACTGCTTGGGGTGCTCGAACCGGGCGACATTGTCATCGACGGCGGCAACAGTCATTACAAGGACACCGAACGACGGATCGCATTGGCAAGCGAACGGGGCATTCTGTTCGTCGGTGCCGGTGTCTCAGGAGGCGAGGAAGGCGCACGGCGTGGCCCCAGCATCATGCCGGGCGGCTCGGAAGAAGCCTGGGATGAGATCAGCGCTGCACTACACGCGATCGCGGCCGATGGACCCGACGGCGAGCCCTGCTGCGACTGGCTGGGCGGCGGCGGGTGTGGGCACGCGGTCAAAACCGTCCACAACGGCATCGAATACGCGTTCATGCAGGCGATCTGCGAGACCTACGCCCTTCTGAAGGGGCCGATGGGGCTTGACGCCGATGCCATCGCTTCGACATTCGGCTCATGGAATTCTGGCGACATGAAGAGCTTCCTGCTGGAGATCACCGAAACGATCTTCAAAGTTCGCGATTCCGGCAGTGACGCAAGGCTGGTCGACATGGTGCTGGATGAAGCGCAGCAAAAGGGAACTGGGAAGTGGACGGCTGAGATGGCCCTCGACCTTGGCGTGCCCTGTCCAACACTCGCTGAAGCGGTCTTCGCACGGGGGGTTTCCTCGCGGCACACAATCCGCGAGGCGCTCTCATCCGGACACCCCAACCCCACAGCGTCTGATACGAACTCACTGACCGTGCAAGATCTCCGCGACGCGCTCTTTGCGACCGTGGTTCTCTCATTCGCTCAGGGTCTGGACCTGATCGCCTCTGCGAGCGATGTGCACGGATGGGGTGTGAAACTCGAACGCGTCGCGAAGCTTTGGCGTGCCGGGTGCATTATCCGTATCTCATTCCTCGACCGCATCAGCGAGGCGATGCGGGGTGCGGGCTCACGACATCTGCTGCTCGACCCCTGGTTCGCCGATCGTGTTGCCGAGGCATTGGGTGGTCTCCGGCGCGCGGTCAGCGCCGGTGCGCTCCAAGGCGTTGGCTGCCCCGTCATGGCGTCCGCACTGGCCTACTACGACACGGTCCGAGCGGCAAGACTCCCCCACAATCTACTCCAGGCGCAGCGGGATGCTTTCGGTGCACACACGTACCGTCGGATAGACCGCGATGGGGTGTACCATACCGATTGGCTGGGAGACGGCCAAACGCGTGCGTTGTAGTTGTGGAGCAATGGGTTGCTCGTCTATCCGCACAACATATTCCCATTGCCGAATCGGGAACAACGAGTTTCCATGCGCCCACTTGCCGAGTGCCGCCTTTGATCTGTGAGCCCTGATCGAGCCTAGCCTTGGACGCAGCGCGTGCCGAACGGTCAACACTCACATGGAGCCGCCCGTGGACGTAGCCAAGAAGTTCTCGCTCATCTTGTTCGGAGCCACCGGCGACCTTGCGCACCGCAAGCTGTTCCCGTCGCTGTTCAGGCTCTGGAGTTCCGGGCACATCGGTGACTTCATGCTCCTGGCAACAGGGCGCAGCCAGCCCGACCGCGAGGCTTTCGTGCGTTATCTGCGCGAGAACGTCGATGAGGCCAGCACCCAGCCCGGCCGGTGGGCCGAGTTCGAGGCGTTCATCGAGTACTTCCGGCTCGATGCAAAGAACGAGCAGTCGTTCCACGAGATGTCCGAGGCACTCAAGGGGCACGAGCGTTCGCGCCAACTCAGCGGCAACCGGATGTTCTATCTCTCGGTTTCTCCAAACCTCTTCGGCACGATCACCGAGAACCTCGCCGCCTCGGGCATGCTTGAGCGGCAGAACGCCGAGCGTCAAGCCTGGTCCCGGCTCGTTGTCGAGAAACCCTTCGGACATGACCTTGCAAGCGCTCGCGACCTCGACAAGCACCTCTCCCAGTTTGTTGATGAAGAACAGGTCTATCGCATCGACCACTACCTCGGCAAAGAAACCGTCCAGAATCTCACCGCGTTCCGATTCGCGAACGGCATGATCGAACCCCTCTGGAACAGCCACCACATCGCAAGCGTGCAGATTACCGTCTCAGAAACACTGGGCGTGGGAGAGCGGGCCGACTACTACGACTCTGCGGGTGCGCTGCGTGACATGATGCAGAACCACATGATGCAGCTGCTCGCGCTGACCGCGATGGAACCACCGCTCAGCCTCGCCCCGAACGACATACGCAACGAGAAGGTCCGCGTCATACGGTCCATACGTATCCCACGCACGCCCGAAGAGGTTGCCGAGTGCACCGTTGTGGGGCAGTACGGCGCCGGTGAAATCGCCGGCAAGCCGGTCGTCGGATACCGCGACGAAGATGGAGTGGATCCGAACTCCATCACGCCCACTTACATCGGCACGAGGCTGCACCTGGACACCTGGCGATGGACGGGCGTCCCGTTCTATCTGCGCCATGGCAAGCGATTGCCGGCGCGTATGTCTGAGATCATGGTCCGCTTCCGCACGCCCCCGATGCACCTCTTTCACGCATCGAACTGCGACCCGTCCTACCCAAATGTGCTGCGGATCCGCATCCAGCCCGACGAAGGCATCCGGCTCAGTGTCGGTGCGAAACGCCCCGGGCCCGGCGTGAACATTGAGGGCGTGGATCTTGAGTTCACCTATGCCGAAGCGTTCGGCACAAGCCTGCCCGAGGCATACGAGAGACTCCTGCTCGATGCGCTCAAGGGAGATCCGACGCTCTTCATTCGCCAAGACGAGGTCGAAGCATCGTGGGTCTGGGCGGACGCCGTGCTCAACGGCCTTGCCGCACTACCCAAACCGTCATTCCCGAACTACGCAGCGGGCTCGAACGGGCCGTCGGACGCAGGACGCATATTCCTCCCGCTTTCCAGCCCACGCGCGAGTGAACCCAGAGACACCTGGGGATCCTTCGTGGGCCATGGACGTCGCGTCCACGAAGCGGACTCGCATTGACGCATTCGGCATGACCGACACCCAACCCAACGTACGCCTGGTTGCCAACGCCGACGAAGCCGGAGTCGTTGCTGCAAGCCTGCTTGCCGAGTTCGCACACCAATCCGTCCTCGCACGTGGTCGCTTCACACTCGCGATGCCGGGCGGCTCAAGCCCGAAGAGTGTGTTTGCCCATCTGTCAGCGTCCGCAACTTCGCCAGATTTCCCGTGGCGGCAAACAAAGCTTCTCTGGGTCGATGAGCGGGCTGTCCCACCGGATCACGCCGACTCAAACTACGGCGCGTTCGCCAGAGATGTGCTCCCCAACCTTCCTATCGATCCCGCGGATGTCCACCCGATGCGAGGTGAACTGGGACCAGATGAGGGAGCGGCGCATTACCAAAACCTCCTCATAAACGTGCTCGGCACGCACCCGATCGATGCCGTCTTGCTCGGCATCGGCGAGGACGGCCACATCGCGTCTCTCTTCCCCGGTGCGCCTTCGCTCGAGGCGATAGAAACCGTTATTGGCATACACGATTCACCCAAGCCGCCCCCGATGCGAATCACGCTCACACTTCCCACACTTCGTGCGGCGAGGCTGATTGTCATACTGGGACTGGGATCGAATAAGAAGGACGCGGTCACACGTTCTTTGTCGGGCGATCCGTTGCCCGCACGACTCGCCGCCAGTGGTTCATCCGCTGTTTGGATCGTTGATGAGCATGCCATGCCAGTTCGATGATGCTGTCGATCACGAACCACGGGGGATCACACAGGCCAGCAGCACAACACTCGCTTCCATTGCAGAGTGCTATCAAGCAGGAGCGCCATATCGTGCAGACTGCACTGGTCACTAGCTCTCAAGTACGCACAAAGCGGGAGGCCTGAGGCGATGAGCCGAACGAACTCAGACCGGCTTTGGCAACTCCTTCAATCACTCGGTGTGGGAATCCGTTCGATGTATCTTGGAAAGACAACGGCTTCGACTGATCAAACTCGGGAATCGCGCAACAATCCATCCGACTCGAATTCGGCGAGTTCATCCCTCGCGTCGGATCCGTCGGACGCATGTACTCGTCGACCAAAGTCGGCTACGACGGGAAGTCACTCAGGGCAGGTCACCCCGCTCTGGAAGGTCAAAGTCGACCGTACATCATCAGGGACTCCTCCTCTTGTAGAATAGTCGAATCAAGCCCTATCGAATTGTGAGGATCGAGAAACCGAATGCCTCTCATCCACCCGTCAGGCTCGGCAGCGTCTCACCACTCCCACGCGACGGCGGGCATATTCGGTATGCTCATCGCCATGCTCAATACTCGAATCCTATTGGTGTCGATCTTCTGCGCCATCCCGGGCGGGCTTCTCGCTCAGTCCGGCCTCACTGATCCGGGGGTCACACTCAGGATCTATGAGGTCTCGCCCGCACCAGAACGGCTCCCGGTAGTCGCAGAAGGTCAGACTCCCAACCACGACTCGCTCCGCGACCGGATCGACATCGGCAACGACGACTTCGGCGGCGCGGTCTCGCCGTTCGTCACGCACGTGATCGGGCAGCTCCTGATCGAGACAGACGGGGCGTACGACTTCCGACTCACGAGCGACGACGGCTCGCGGCTCTCACTCGATGGCGAGGTCGTCCTCGACCATGACGGGCGGCATGCTTCGACGTCGGTTGAGGCCAAGGGCATCGAACTCGGGGCAGGGCAGCATGATTTGTTCCTCGAACATTTCGACGGCGGCGGCGGACGCTCGCTTCGGCTTGAGTGGCGCAAGGCCGGTGCGGATCGCTATGAAGTGCTGGACGCCAAACACCTGCGCACGGAGCAGGACATCACGCGTGTGACATCGCCCGGTCTGAAACGCATCGAGGGTGGGCGGCGCCCCGGTGATCTGTCGCCGCTGATCGAAGTCCACCCAGGCTGGACGCTTTCGACGATCCGCCCCGAGGGCTACGAGCCCAAGATCGGCGCGATGACGTTCCTGCCCGACGGGCGGCTCGTGATCGGCACTTTCGATCCGTTGCAGCGGGATGATGTGTCGCTGCCGGACATTGAGAGCAAGGAGCCGGACTCGCTCTACGCGATCGGCAATCTGGACGCGGCCGATCCGCACGATGTAACGATCACCCGCATCGCGGGCGATCTGTACGAACCGATGGGGCTGTGTGTCGGCGACGGGGTGCTGTACGTCGCGCACCGGCGCGCGGTCGAACGGCTTCTCGACAACGACGGCGACGGCTTCTATGAGACGCACGAGGTCGTGGGCGAGGGTTGGGAGGGCTGGAACTACCACCAGTTCGCGATGGGCTTGCTCTACCGAGACGGGAAGCTGTACACGGCTCTTTCGACCGCCATGGCTCCGCCCGACTGGGAAGGCATGCTGCACAACGCCGGCCCGAACGGCCCGATGCGCGGGTGCCTGATCGAGATCGACATCGAGGCGGGCAACACGCGCGTGCTGGTCGGCGGCTTGCGCACGCCCAACGGTCTCGGCTGGACGGCCGACGGCTCGATGATCTATCTGGACAACCAGGGCACGTGGATGCCGACGAATCAGCTCGTCGAACTCGTCCCTTGGCGTTTCTACGGGCATTACAACTGGACGAACTTCGTGCCCAAGCTCGCCGAGCGGTTCCCCGAGGGCGGCGTGCCCAGTGCGCTGTGCGATTATCCCCGCACGCCGGCGACGGTGCTGATGGCGCAGAACGAGGTGAACAACTCGCCCACGCAGCCGCTGATCATCGACGGCGGGCCTTATGACGGGCAGCTGCTCGTGGGCGAATTGACCGCCGGCGGCGTGCGCCGGGTCTTTCTCGAACGCGTGGGCGGGCAGCTCCAAGGCTCGCTCTTCCGGTTTACGCAGGGGCTCGAGTCGGGCGTCAACCGCATGGCGTGGGGACCGGACGGCTCGCTCTATCTCGGCGGCATGGGCGCGGGCGGCAACTGGAACTGGCGTGGAACACAGTTCGGATTGCAGCGCCTGACACCCAACGGCACATCCGTCTTCGAGATGCACCGCGTGGAAGCCACGCCGAGCGGTTTCCGGATTCACTTTACGATGCCGATCGATCCGGCCTGGCTCGGGGACACGGCGAATTTCGAGGTAGCATCGTGGACCTACGCACCAACAGAGGAATACGGCGGGCCGAAGGTCGACGAGCGAACACACGGAGTGGCGAACTGCGTGGCGAGCCCAGACGGTCTGAGTGTGGCGATCGATGTCGAGGGGCTCGAAGAAGGTCGGTGCTACCACATCTACACCGATCCAACGAGCAAGGCCGGCGAGCAGATCTGGTCGACCGAGGCGTGGTACACGCTCAACCGCATCCCGCGCGCCAGGGAAGTGGCAACGGCGAGTATCGGCGGGAAATCCTTCACACCCGAGGCCGTCGGCGTGGGCGCACTTCCAAGGGGTGACGCGGTGACACTCGTGCGCAAGGGCGTCGCGCCGAGCATGCGGTACGAGGGGAAGGACTACCCGGACCACGTCTGGACGCAGGACGAACTCATCAAGAACGACAACTGGATGACCGTCGGCGACGGCTCGGGCGACCTTGTGTCGGCGACCGAATTCGGCGACGCCCGACTCCACGTCGAGTGGCTGAGCCCGCCGGGCGGGTTGGGGCAGATGGCGGGGAATTCAGGCGTCTATCTGCAGGACCGATACGAGATCCAGGTGCTCGGAACGAAAGCGGGCGACGAAGCCCCGGCTCTGAATGAGGCGGGAGCGATCTACAACATCAAGGCAGCCGACTCGAACGCGTCGACCGGCCCGGGCACGTGGCAGGCGTACGACATCTGGTTCCGTGCGCCGCGGTTCGCGGACGGCAACAAGACCGAGGACGCCCGCGTCACGGTCTACTGGAACGGCGAACTGATCCACAACGACGTCGAACTCCCCCACGGCACGGGCAGTTCCAAGGACAAGGGCGAATCGCCGGGCGAGGGGCTCGATTACCAGATCGGCGTACTGCGCTTGCAGGACCATGTTTCGGCGGCCGAAGGACCGGTGCAATACCGCAATGTCTGGATCGCACCAATCGTGGAAGCCGAACACGAAGCGGGCCCCTGGGCAAAGCTCTTCGAAGACGAGCCCGAGGATGGATGGATCGTCCGCGGCGGCAACGCGACGTACGAACTCGAGGGCGGTGTACTCACCGGAACGTCGGTCCCCCGCTCCCCCAATACCTTCTATACGACCGCACGGACATTCGGGGATTTCGAACTGATCTACGAGGTGCTCGATGACCCGGAGCTCAACAGCGGCGTGCAGGTGCGAAGCCATGTGATCGGTGGCGTCGACAACCGCAGCGGCAACCTGCGTGGGTATCAGATCGAGATCGATCCCAGCGATCGGGCGTACACGGCCGGTGTGTACCACGAGGCACGGCGAGGGTGGCTCCACCCGTTGCACACCGCGCCGTACGCTCGCAGGTCGTTCAAACCGGGCGAGTGGAACGAGATCCGCGTCGTGGCCAAGGGGCCGGTGATCCGAACATGGCTCAACGGTATCCCGACGGCCGAGGTGTTCGATGCCGCCGACACCGAAGGTCATATCGGGTTCCAGGTGCACGATGTGGGCGACCGTGCCGAGCCGTTGCGCGTTCGGTTCCGCAACGCGCGGATTCGCGAGTTGAAACCGGTCCACTGACCGGCACATCGACGGCTTGAAATCATCCAAGCAGGGTGCGAACAGAGCATTGCCGCCCTGCGCGATGCCTGTAGCCGGTGAGTCTGGCTGCCGGAGACTTCGTGGTGCCGCGTTGCACGAGCGGAGAAGGGAATCCGATCAAGTGCTGACAAGATAAGATATGCTCGCGGTGCGTATCGGCGTAACGCGTTCGTTGCTGATACGTCCATTCCCCGTCAAACACGGTACCTTTAGGGAATCACACATGCATGTAGTCACACGACTTGCGTCTCGTTCGGCAGCTGTCCTCGTGCTCGCTGCGGGTCAATCGGCCGCGGCTCAGGACATATCCCCACACGCCGGGATGCTCAGGTATCCGGATGTCAGCAAGACGCACATCGTGTTCAGCTACGCCAACGATCTGTGGCTGGTCTCGAAGGACGGCGGAACCGCGACCAAGCTCTCCAGCCCGGCAGGATCCGAGGGGCTCGCCAAGTTCAGCCCGGATGGACAGACGATCGCCTTCTCCGCCAACTACGACGGCGGGAACGACCTGTACACCATGTCCGTCGCCGGCGGCGTGCCCGAACGCGTCACGCATCACCCTTCGTTCGAATGGCTGACCGACTGGACCGCTCAAGGCGAGTTGCTCTACTTCATGAACGGGCTCGAGGGGCTCGGCCGACAGACCGGGATCTTCACCGTCTCGCCTGAAGGTGGGCTTCCAAGCCGTGTACCTGTGCCCTACGGCGCGAACGGCTCGATGAGCCCGGACGGCAAGTGGATCGCATACACCCCCCACTCGCGCGACACACGCACCTGGAAACGCTACCGCGGCGGCATGGCGACCGACATCTGGATCTTCAATGTCGAAACGCTCGAAAGCCGCAAAATCACGGACTGGGAAGGCACCGATTCCATCCCGATGTGGCACGACACAAAGGTGTACTACCTCTCGGACAACGGGCCCGAGCACCGGCTCAACATCTGGAGCTACGACACCAAGACCGACAAACGCGAGCAGGTGACGAAGTTCGCCGACTACGACTGCAAGTTCCCCTCGATGGGGCCTGGCGACAAGAACGAGGGCGAGATCGTCTTCCAGAACGGCTCGACGCTCCAACTCCTGAACCTCCGCTCGAAGAAGTCCAAGGCGATCGAGGTCACCGTGCCGGGCGATCGTCCGAAGCTCCGTGACCACACGGTGAACGCTGCTGATTTCATCGCATCGGGCGCGATCTCGTCGACAGGCAAGCGGGCCGTCGTCGAAGCCCGCGGCGACATCTGGACCGTGCCCGCCAAGAACGGCGCACCGCGGCAGATCACCGACTCGTCCGGCTCCGCCGAGCGCAACCCGGCCTGGAGCCCCGACGGGCGGTGGATCAGCTACTTCTCCGACGAATCGGGCGAGTACGAGCTCTACGTCACCCAGTCCGACGGCAAGGGCGAGACCCGCAAGCTCACCGACACCGGGCACAACTACTTCTTCGGCACGGCCTGGTCGCCCGACTCGAAGAAGATCCTGATCACCGACAAGTCCGGCGCGATCACGCTGATCGATGTCGAATCGGGCGAATCGAAGCCGGTCGATCGGGACGAGTGGGCCAACCAGCCGGCTGTCTCTTGGAGCCACGACTCACGCTACATCGCGTACAACAAGTCCGAGCCCGAGAGCTTCTCGTCATCGATCTGGATCTACGACGTCGAGGCCGGTGAGTCGCGCAAGGTGACGAGCGGGTTCTTCAACGACGTGAACCCGGAGTTCAGCCGCAAGGGCAACTTCCTGTACTACGTCTCGAACCGCGAGTTCACGACGCCCAAGTACGAGGACGTCGGCTCGACGTTCATCTACGACCGCACGGGCAAGCTGATCGCAGTGCCCCTCAACGGCGAAGTCGAGAACGCCTGGCTCGTCAAACCCGACGACGAGACGTGGGAAGACGAGAAGGCCGAGGACGAAGAGAAAGCCGACGAGGCCGACAAGGGCGAGAGCGACGAAGCAGCCGACGAGGCGGACTCGGGCGATGAAGAGATGGCCGACGACTCGGACAACGCCGACGACAGTGACGAAGGCGACAAGCCCGAGGACAACTTCCTCATCGACAACCCGATCCACGGCGTCTGGGCCGGCGAGGCCAAGGGCCTGAGCCAGATCCCCGGCATGGAGCAGGACACGCTCGAGTTCAAGATGACCATCCTGGCGCACAAGGACGGCTCATTCACTGGCACGAGCGAATCGATGGGCGAGACCAACGCCTACGACAGCGTCGAGTTCGATGAAGCATCGGGCAAGTTTGTCGCCACCCGCGCGCAGGGACCAGTCTCGACCACAATGGAGGGCACGCTGTCGGGCGACAAGATTTCGGGCACCTGGAGCATCCCGGAGATGGGCATCTCGGGCGCGTTCGAAGCCACCAAGACCGATGAGAAGCCCGACCTCGAGGGAGCCGAAGGCGACAGCGAGGAAGTCAAACCCGTCGAAATCGACTTCGAGGGGTTCGAAGCCCGCGGCTTCGAACTGCCTATCGACGCAGGCACATTCCCGGCGCTCGTCTCGAATGACAAGGGTCAGCTCATCTACATGAGCATGGGCGAGGCTGGGCCAAGCATCAAGCTTTTCGACCCGACCGAGGAAGAGCCGGGCGAAAAGACCGTGATGGGCGGCGCGGGGCTCGTCGGAATCTCGGGCGACGGCAAGAAACTGCTCGTCGCACAGGGTTCCAACAGGTTCGCCATCGTCTCCGCGGCTGCGGGGCAGTCGTTCAGCGATCCGCTCGACGCCTCGGGCCTCACGAAAGTCGTGAATCCGCGCGAAGAGTGGGAAGAGCTGTTCACCGACGCCTGGCGCCGCCACCGCGACTTCTTCTACGTGAACAACATGCACGGCGTGGATTGGGATCACGTCTACGAGCAGTACCACGCGATGCTCCAGGACGCGGCCAGCCGCGAGGACGTGAGCTTCATCATCGGTGAGATGATCGCCGAGCTCAACGTCGGGCATGCGTACTACTGGGGCGGCGACGGCGAGAGTGCCCCCACCCGCCCGGTCGGGTTGCTCGGCGTCGACTTCGAGCTCGCCAGCGAGACAGGCGATGACGGCAACGACCACACCGCCTACCGCATCGCCAAGATCTACGAGGGTGCCGACTGGGATTCCGACTCACGCAACCCGCTTAAGCAGCTCGGCATGGACATCAACGAGGGCACGTACATCATCGCGGTGAACGGTCGCAAGCTGAACACCGACGACGATCCCTGGGCCGCGTTCATCGGGACGGCCGGCAAGCAGACCACCATCACGTTCGCCGACGCGCTCGTGGGCGACGACGAAACACAGAACGTTCGTGACTTCACGATCGAGCCGATGGGTTCGGAGTCGAACCTGCGATACCGCGCGTGGATCGAGCACAACCGCCAGTACGTCGCCGACGCGACCGACGGCAAGGTCGGGTACATCTACGTGCCCGACACGGGCGTCAACGGGCAGAACAACCTCTTCCGGCAGTTCTACGGACAGATCGGCAAGGAGGCGCTCATCATCGACGAGCGCTGGAACGGCGGCGGGCAGATCCCCAACCGATTCATCGAGCTGCTCAACCGCCCACGCACCAACTACTGGGCCCGTCGCGACGGCAAGGACTGGCCCTGGCCCTACGACTCGCACCAGGGACCCAAGTGCATGCTCATCAACGGGCTCGCTGGCTCGGGCGGCGATATGTTCCCATGGCTCTTCCGATACAACGAACTCGGCAAGCTCATCGGCATGCGCACCTGGGGCGGGCTCGTCGGCATCTCGGGCGTGCCGGGGCTGATCGACGGCGGCTATACCGCGGTCCCGACCTTCGGCTTCTATGAGACCGACGGCACGTGGGGCATCGAGGGCCACGGCGTCGACCCTGATATCGAGGTCATCGACGATCCCTCGCAACTCGCCAAGGGCAAGGATCCCCAGCTCGACGCCGCAATCGCCGAGATGCTCTCCGAGATCGAGAAGAACCCGTACACACCCGCCGTTCGCCCGAATGACCCGGACCGTTCGGGAATGGGCGTCTTAGAGCAGGATCACTGATCCTTTGGATATTCACATCACCCCCCTCCGGGCTGTCACGCCCGGAGGGGTTCGGTGTTTCGGTGTTCGATCATGACTTCGTCCTCGATGCCCGATAGACTCGGGAGCGATGACGCACCGTTCGACCGCAATCCTGCTGCTTGCTGCGTTCGTACTCCAAGCCCTCGTCGGAGGGTTCGGACGCTACGGCGCGGTCTGCCTGAGTGATGGTCACTCTGAAAGCGTTCTTGCTGAAACCTGCATTTCTGCCCATGCCTGTTCGCACGAGAGCGACCCGCCTCGCCTCAGCGTTCACGACAAGCACGAGGACGACTGCGGTTGCGTGGATATCGAGCTCGACTGCTCCGATTCACTGGCGGTGCAACGCACGAGCACTGGCGAGCTGCTCTGTGTGCGCATGGCCAGGTACGTGCCTTGCCTGATCGCCACGCTCCCGGATGAAACCGAGCTTCGAGGGCCGATCGTTCCTCCCGATGACGACTTCGCGGTGAGTCTGGGACTCGCTGCTGTCACTTGCACACGCCTGACACTCTGATTCCAAGCAAGGTTTTTAACGCGTGGCTGCGCGGCTGTCTGCCGCCCGGCGTGGTGTTGCCCTGACCACTTGGAATCTGACCCTATGCAAGACACTCAATTCCCCCGCTGTGCGCGGCTTGTTTGCGCTGTGCTCACGGCGTTGTCAATCACTGGCTGCCAGCGGTACACGAAGCAACCCCTGGATCTCTCAGCCCACCGATCGGCCCTGACGAAGCGAGCATCCGACCAGGAATCGATCGCCAACTTTCTCGATCGGCTCAACAAACAGGGCGAACCGGCTCCCGATCATGTCGATCTGACCGACGGAATCTCGCGAGAAGAAGGCGAAGTGCTCGCGCTCTTTTACAACGCCGACCTGCGCCTCGCGAGGCTCGACGCAGGGGTCGCCCTGGCAACCGCAGAGAACGCCGGCCGCTGGCAGGATCCGGTGTTCGGGTTCGACGGCGCAGAACTGCTGTCACCCAGCGGACCTTTCGAGTTCGGACTCACGCTCGGCATGACGCTCCCGATTTCGGGCCGACTGGACATTGAGAAAGCCCTCGCGGACGCGGCTTACAAGGCCGAGTTGTGCAGGGTCGTCAACGCGGAATGGGATATTCGTTCAGCGGTGCACGCAGCGTGGGTGCGTTGGTCGGCGGCTGAGGAGCACAGCCGCCGCATCCGCCAAACGCTCATGCAGATCGAACGGATCGAATCGGTGGCGAGCCAACTCGAGGGCGTGGATGAGATCACGCGCGTGGAATCCAGGCTTGTCCATGCGGAAGTCACGCGTTTCCGATCGCATGTGATCGAGGACGATCTTCGCCGCCGTGGGCTACGGAGCCGGCTGCTTGCTTTGATGGGTCTGCCGGGCGATGCCGATGTAATGCTGTTGCCGGAACTCGGTGCGTCAGTGATGGCCGAGCGTGCCCTCCCGATCGAACGGATAATCGATTGCAACACGATGCTTGATGTTTTGCGGGCAGAGTATCAGGTCGCCGAGGAGTCGCTGCGTCTCGAGATCCGCAAGCAGTACCCGGATCTGGACATCGGCATCGGCTACGGCAGCGAGAGCAACGATGACCGCTTGCTGCTGGGCGCGTCGATCGCAATCCCGGTGCTGAACGCGAATCGCGCAGGGATCGCCGAGGCGGAATCGCGACGAGCCCGAGCGAGAGCGGAAGCGGAGACGACGCTGGAACGCCTCATTATTGATTATGCGCGTGCTCGCTCGCAGCTGACCGCTGCGGACGAGCAACTGGCGATCTACGAGGGCGTACTGGCTCCGATGCTCGACGAGCAGAGCCGTGAAGTGGCCGAGTTGCTCGAACTCGGCGAGGTCGATATCCCGCTTCTGCTGGAAACGCTGACACGGCAGCAGGAATCGATCGGCGCATTGTTGGCTCTGCGTGTCGAGCGTGCAGAGGCTGCTATTGAGATCGCACGACTCCTCGGCCCTGATCAACCCGTACGACCCACGCCGACAGACAAGCCCACAGCAACCGATTCCACACAGCCAGAAGGCGGTGACCGATGATACACCAGACCGGATTCTTCCTGATAGCAGTGCTCGTATGTGCACTCGTACCAATGCAAGCATGCTCGCGCGATGAAAGTGCGACAAAGGAGTCACTCGGGCACAATGACGAGCCAACGCCCACTCAATCGAATCGCGTTGCGATCCCCGCTTCTGTAAGGCAGAACCTGGGCGTGAGCTTCGTGCGCGTCGAGCGGCGCGCAGTGGCGCACACACTCCGTGCGCCGGGATGGTTCGAGTACGAGCCCTCCGCGCGTCGTGAGTACCGCCCGGCGCTCACGGGGCTGGTGGAGCTGTTCGTCGATCAGTTCGACAGGGTGGAGGCGGGTGATGCGCTGTACACCATCGACTCGCCGAGCTGGCGTGAGCTACAGCAGCGCCTGACCGAAACCGAGTCGGAGATCGAGCGGCTTCGTGTCCAACTCGCAACCTACGGCCCGCTGTTCGAGGCACACGAGCAGCACGAGGCGAGCCTACGCAAGAGCGTCGAGGTGTGGGAGGAGCGGCTGGCGCAGCTGGAGACAGCCCGTGAGGCAGGTGGCGGTCGCAACCAGCTGCTCACCTCGGCCCGCGCCGAGCTGGCGGCTGCTCGCTCGGAACTAACGAGCGTGCACGAGAACCACGCGCTGCTGCGTGCGGAGGAACTCAAGGCGTCGGCCGACATCGAGTCGGCCCGCTCGCGGTTTGAGTTCCTGCTCGGTTCGGCGTCGATTATCACATCACTGAATCCGCAGTCGCTACTCGAATCGGCTGGCGTGCCGGGCGATTCGCGCGCGGTGTGGGCGACGATCGAAAGCATCGAAGTACGTGCGGTGGAACCGGGCATCATCGAAGGCTTCGGCACGACAACAGGGTCGTGGGCGAACCAGGAGACTTCGGTGTTGACGGTAGTTCAACCCGAACGTCTGCGCGTTAAGGCGTCGGGTCTGCAGAGCGACCTGGGTGTGCTGCGCGACGGCTTGGCAGTCACGATCGTGCCGCCCGTGCCCACTGCTTCGGGGCGCGCAGTTGCGTTGCAGGAGACAATGACCGGAACACTCCGGATCGGCCTCTCGGGCAAGCCCGACGATCGGACGCTGGATCTCTACGTGACTCCCGAGTCGCTTCGTGCGTGGGCCAGACCGGGCGTGACGGCTCAGCTCGAGATCGTGACGAGCGAGTCGGGAGGGTCCGAGCTTGCGATCCCGCTCGCGGCGGTACAACGTGACGGCCTGACGCCGGTGATCTTCCGTCGCGCACCGGACAACCCGAACGAGGCGATCCGCATCGAAGCAGATCTCGGTATGGACGACGGACGTTGGGTGGAGCTGCTCAGTGGCGTGCGCGAGGGCGATGAGATTGTGCTCGACGGCGCCTTCCAGCTCATGCTCGCCACGAGTGGGTCGATCCAGAAGGGCGGTCACTTCCACGCCGACGGCACGTTCCATGAAGGGGAGGACTGAACCGTGCTGAAAGCCGTCATCCGTTTCTCGCTTCGATACTCGTCGCTGGTGCTGATTCTGTCGGTCCTTGTGGTCACATATGCGGGATACCGCATGCCCCGCATGAGTGTCGACGTATTCCCCGAGCTCAACGCGCCGACGGTCGTCGTGATGGCCGAGTCTGACGGTCTCGCGGCCGACGAGGTAGAGCAGTACGTGACGTTCCCGATTGAGTCCGCGGTCAACGGGATGACCGGCGTGCGCCGCGTTCGAAGCTCCAGCGCGATTGGACTTTCGATCGTGTGGGTCGACCTCGTATGGGGCTCGGATTTGTTCAACGCGCGTCAGTT
>JACKGZ010000010.1 GCA_020639255.1 Phycisphaera sp. | reverse complement strand
CTCGACGAACTGGCCCGTCGTGACCTCGGTGCGCGCGATGCGGTACTCGTAGTCCACGGACCCGCGCCCGGTCACGACGCCCCGCTGATCCGGGCCGTCGTACGCGGCGTTGCCGACGTCACCGATCGTGATGAAGTTGAAGCCGTAGTCAGGCGGGGCGGGCTGGGCCGTGGCGGGGAATGCGCACACCGACAACACGATCGCGGCTCGTTTCATGGGCGGAGTCTACAGGCATCCCGCAAAAGAGAACGCCGCGACCTTGTGAGCCGCGGCGTTCTGCGAATAGAGGAGGGAGAGAGATTCGGTCTGGTCGTGCGTGCCCGATCAGGCGGCGCGGCGACGGGCGGCCGAGCGCTTGAAGCTCTTGGCCGGGCCGATGCGGCCGGCGATGACCGGCTTGCGGCTGGTGGTGCGACGAGCCTTGGTGTTCGCGCGGCGAGCGGTGGTCTTGGGGGCCGACTTGCGAGCCGTGGTGCGACGGGCCGTGTTCTTGCGGGCGACCGGCTTGCGCGAGGTCTTGCGGGCCGTGGCGCGAGTGGTGGTCTTGCGTGCGGTCGACTTGCGGGCGGTGGTGCGCTTGGCGGTCGACTTGCGAGCCGTCTTGCGGGCGGCGGGCTTGCGGCCTGCGGTGCGGGTCGCGGTCTTGCGCGCGGTCGGACGGGTCGTCGACTTGCGAGCGGTCGAGCGGCTGGTGGTGGTCTTGCGAGCAGCGGTCTTGCGAGCGGCCGGCTTGGCGGTCGACTTGCGGGCCGTGGTCTTCGGGGCCGACTTGCGAGCGGTGGTCGACTTCTTGGCGGTGGTGCGCTTGGCGGCGGGCTTAGCAGCCGAGGTCTTGGTCGTCTTCTTGGCCGAGCTCTTGCGAGCAGCAGGCTTGGTCGTCTTCTTAGCCGCGGTCTTGCGAGCGGCGGGCTTGGCGGTCGACTTGCGGGCGGTCTTCTTCGGAGCGCTCTTGCGGGCGCTGGGCTTGCGGCCCGAGGTGCTCGCGGTGCGCTTGGTCGTGCGTTTGGTGGTCGTACGTCGGGTCGACTTACGGGTACCGGTCGAAGCCATGGACAGTCTCCTTGCCTCGCGAACGAAGAATGTGTCGCGAGCGGTTTGTGCGCCCGGGGGATGGCACAAGCCTGAAGACCCGGGCAATGACTCGGCCCCGGCCTCACCGGGTGCCACTGAAGAGGTGCACGTCCGTGTGCGTCCTCGTTTCAGGACCGCAAATCGACCACATAAGAGGTCCGCTTGTGTTTTTTTGGTGTTGGACGCTGTTTTTATTTGAGTTAGCCCAGCGAGTGCGCAAAAACGACGACATCCTGAGCGTGCTCATCGGGGCAATGATCGGACGGGATTGTGAGAAACGACGTGAGCGAAACGAGCCAGAACACGCATGACAAGGGCACTTCGGGCGATTGGTCGCCCGAGAGCTGGCGCACCCGGCTGGATCCGCAGCAGGTTTTGTACCCCGATCGGGCTGCGGTGGACCGCGCGGTGATGAAGCTGCGCTCCTTGCCGCCGCTCGTCACGAGCTTTGAGATCGAGAAGCTGAAATCCCAGATCGCCGAGGCCCAGCAGGGCAAGCGGTTCTTGCTCCAAGGCGGCGACTGCGCCGAGCGGCTCGACGACTGCCGACCCGAGCACATCACCAGCCGACTCAAGATCCTGCTCCAGATGTCGCTCGTCCTGGTGCACGGGCTGAACATGCCGGTGATCCGCGTCGGGCGTTTCGCGGGGCAGTACGCCAAGCCCCGCTCGAGCCTGACCGAGACCCGCGAGATCGACGGCCAGTCCCGGACCCTGCCCAGCTACTTCGGCGACCTCGTCAACGGCGAAGCGTTCGAGGAAGCCGTCCGGACGCCCGACCCGCACATGATGGTCCGTGGGTATCAGCACGCGGCGATGACGATCAACTTCGTCCGCGCGTTGATCGACGGCGGGTTCGCCGACCTGCATCACCCGGAGTACTGGGATCTGAGCTTCTTCGGGTCGGCGGCACTTTCTGAAGATGGCCGACGAATGTACGAGGCGATGAGCCGCGAGCTCGCGTCGGCGCTGCGGTTCATGGAGAACCTGGGCGAGAAAGCGGTCGACGACCTGACGCGCGTGGACTTCTTCACGAGCCACGAGGGGTTGAACCTTTTATATGAGTCGGCGCAGACGAGGACCGTACCGAGGCGCGAGGGGCACTACGACCTGACGACGCATTTGCCGTGGATCGGCGAGCGGACGCGGGCGCTCGATGGTGCGCACGTGGAGTTCTTCCGCGGCATCCGCAACCCGGTGGGCGTGAAGCTCGGGCCGAAGGCGGACCCGGATGAGGTGGTCGAGCTCGTTCGATACCTGAACCCGTCGGGAGAACCCGGTCGGTTGGTGCTGATCGTACGGATGGGCGTCGAGCAAGTCGGTCAGAAATTGGAGCGACTGCTCCAGGCCGTGGACAAGGCGGGCTCGCCCGTGCTGTGGGTCTGCGACCCGATGCACGGCAACACGCGCTCCACCTCAAGCGGGCGGAAAACCCGCAGCGTCGACGACATCTATAGCGAACTCGCCCAGAGTATCGATATTCACCGGCGTGTCAGCACCCGTATGGGTGGTGTTCACTTCGAGCTGACCGGCGAGGATGTGACCGAGTGCGTGGGCGGGGCCGCCGGGGTCACCGAGCACGACCTCGAACAGAACTACTCCACGGCTCTCGACCCGAGGCTCAACTATGCCCAGAGCCTCGAACTCGCCTTCTTATTATCAGACCGTTTTCGATCGACAAGGAAAGACCCTAAGTAAAACCCCTCAATCCTTGGTACGCTATAGCTCGTGACGAGGGAAACCGGCATGAGCATGCACAGTCTGGGTCTGGGCGCGGGCACAACGGAACTCACCGACAGCGAAGCCCATTCGCTGAGCGAAATTCTCCTGACGCACCCGTTCATCGGTGCCACGCTGATCAACAGCGACGGAGATTTCTTCTGGGCCAACGCCCGCTCGAAGGTGCTCTACCTCGGTCGGGCCGACTTTGATGTGACCGACAAAACGCTATTTGATTTGTTCCCGGCTGAGTGGTGCAGGGAGCGCATCTCGCTCATGAAGCGACTCAATGAAACCGGGCAACAGGCTGTGCTGCGGCATATCCGGCTCGGGCAGGCGCTCATTGTCACGTATCACCAGATGCCGACGCCCGCCAGCGAATCGCAGCGGTATCTCGTGATGATCTCCGAAACGAACGGCGATGAGAATCTTCTGATCGCCGACGACTTCCTGCGATTTGAGACCGGGCTCATCAACCTTGGTCCGCTCGACAGCCTGTCACGCCGGGAGCTTGAGGTGCTTGCGCTCATCAGCCAGGGATTGACCACCGACGAGATCGCCAAGGATCTGCACCGCAGCGCCAAGACGATCGAGGCGCACCGGAGTTCGATCGCGCGCAAACTGGGGGTGAAGAACCGTGTCCAGCTCGCCGAGCTGGCGCGCAAGGCCGCGCTCGAGATCCGCCACGCCGATCTCAAACGCGTTGCCGTCTCTCCCTGACAGCGCCCGAAGCTTGCAACAAAGTCTCTTCATCCGACTCATCGGTCGAACATGATGCGCTGCGTAGCCGTAGGACTTGCCGATCCGCGTTCGCGGGGGTGGCAGCGGCCGGCGGCATTCTCCGTTGGCAAAGGGAAAGGGCTGATCGATGATCTGTGTCTCACAGAATGGTGTCATTGCGCGCCGAGGGATTCCGGTTGGACTGCTCGTTGCGATCGCCGGCGCGGCGTCGGGACAACTCGAAACTCGCGACTGGTTGCTCTCAGAAAGCGGGTTCTGGTCGGATGCATCGCGTTGGTCCGATGCCGATGTGCCGGATTCGCCCTCGGAGATCGTAAGGCTCAGCCCGGCACCCCAGCGATCGGGCACCGAGCAGGGCGATATCCCCACCGTGTCGGTTGACGGCGCGTACGAGGTGTACCGGGTTGTCGGCGACGGCGGTGTGCGTGTCCGTATCGACCCCGGTTCGACGCTCAACACACTCACGGGTTTGTACGGAGAAGACGACGGAACGCTCGCCGTCGATATCGGGAGTACAGATCTTGACGGCGGGGCCGCGCTCAATGTCACCGGTGCACGCGCGTTTACTCGCTCGGCACTCATTCGCTTGGCTGACCTCGGAGAGGCTTCGTCGCTCGGGTTTGATTCGTACACGGTTTTGGACGAAGCAACCACGATCGAGGGTGCCGGAATGATCACGGGCGAGATCAGCAATCACGGCCGGATCGCCTCGAAGCGTTTCGCGCCGACCGGTGTCGTCGAGCTCACGATCGACTCGGCTGACATCGTCAATTGGAACGAGATCCGGGCCGGTTCAGGCGCGTACCTGGTCTTTGATCAATCGGCGATCGATCAGCGGACGGATGGACGGATCACGTCCATTTCCAGAGTGACGTTCCGGGACTCGTCTCTGCTCGGCGGGACCATCGACAGGTCGGGCCGGGGCAGCTTCACAATCGAGGGACAATCGAGTTTCGAGGATGTGCACATTGACAATGTGGTCCTCAACGTCGACGGGGAGCTGGCGCTCCTGGGCAATGAGTTTCGCAACGACGGCTTCGTGTATGTCGACGATGAGACCGGCGTGCTGACGATCGACGACGAGATCGCGTTCGTGGGCGAGGGGCGGATGTCCTTCGGCGGTTCGGCGGCACCGGCCTCGCTCGCGCACTACTCACCAGGTGGCAAGATCCGCAACGGTGTCGGCCACACGATCACCGGGTGGGGAGACATCGGCGTGCCGTTGACGAACGATGGCATCCTGGAAGTCTCGGGCAACTTCAACACGGCGGGCTTCATCGAGATCCAGGGAGCCTTCGAACAGGAACCCACCGGCCTTTTGGAGTTGGTTATCGATGAAGATATGTCGGATCTGATTGCGGACCGCATCATTATCAATCGGAACACGGCCCATCTGGCCGGCACTCTCCGGGTGCGGCTGTATGGGAACATCGAGCGATTCGTCGGCAAGCCAATCCCGGCTGTGCGGATCCTTCAGAACAGCCCGAGCCAGACTATCAACGGTGAGTTTGACACGATCGAGCTCTTTCGAAACAGCGCCGGCCAGAATCTCAGTCCGATTCTGGGCGTGGAGTACCTCCCCGACCGCGTCAACCTGACGCTCTACTGCATCGCCGACGTGAACCGGGACGGCGTGGTCTCGCCGAGCGACTTCTCGGCGTGGGTTTCCGCATACAACGAGCAGAGTTCGCTCGCAGATGCGAATCTCGACGGGGTCGTCAACACCTTCGACTTCAATGCATGGGTCAGCACGTTCAATTCGGGCTGCGGCCGGTAAGCAGAGACCTCTTTACCCGGAGCATGCTTCCCGGTATCGCTCGGCCATCGCGTCCAGCGCACCGGGGAGCACCCGGACATCGCCGACGGTGGTGATGAAGTTCACGTCGCCGTTCCATCGCGGGACGAGGTGGACGTGCAGGTGTTGTGGCACGCCCGCGCCGGCGGCCTGTCCCTGATTGACGCCGATGTTGATGCCGTGGGGTTCGAGGACGCGCTCCATAATTTCGGTCGCGCGGTCGACGAGGGCCCACAGCGCGGCACGCTGCGACTCGGTGTAGTCCATCAGCCGGGATCGGCTCTCACCGAGCGCGACGAGCAAATGCCCGCTCGCGTAGGGGTAGGCGTTCAGGAAGACCATGCCCGCGTCCGTGCGCAGGACGACGTGGTTGGCTTCGTCATCCTCGGGCGTGAGCCAGTAATCGCGGATGAAACAACCCGTATTCGGCTTCGATTCTCGCTTCACCTTCGCCTTGGCGTCCTGCTCCTCGACCTTGCCGATGGCCTCGATATACGCCAGTCGCCAGGGCGCATCGAGCCGGGAGGGGCCGACGCGGGGCGGATTGTTCGGATCGTGCGGGTTATCCGGGCTGGGCGGCATGCACAGAGTGTATGTCGGCGCGATGTCGCACTCGGGCGGGCCTGCGGTGCGAGGGCCTGGCCGATATCCGAGAGGGAGGGCTGCGCGATGGACCAGGTGTGTATTGATTCGTCGATGCCGATCTCGGCGATCATGTCCAAGCGCGTCGTGACCGTCTCCCCCGACGACTCGTTAGGAGTCGTGCGACGGCTCTTCGACGAACACCGGTTCCATCATCTGATCGTGGTCGAGAATGGTGTCGCGCGGGGTGTGATCAGCCATCGCGACCTGCTCAAGCACCTGAGCCCGTTCGTCGGGACACTGAGCGAGGCCAAACGCGACGCATGGACACTTGAGAAGCGTGTGCACCAGATCATGAGCCGAGGGATCGTGTGGGCCGAGCCCGAGACGCCGATCACCGAGGCGGCGCTCATGATGGCCGCGAACCGCATCTCGTGCCTTCCGGTGCTGAATGAGAAGAGCAGACCCGTCGGCATCGTGACGACGCTCGACCTCCTGCGCTGGGTGGCGAGCTGGCTTCACCCGGAATTCCGCGATCGCAACGCGGCGTAGGGCTCGTCCCTAGACTCCGTACCCGCGGAATGCGCCGCGGCCTTCGGAGCCTCTTGCGATGTTCGACTCGATTTCGGTTGGTGGTCGGTCAGCCCCCTCGGCGGTTGTGGTCGGTCGGTTCAAGGACAAGCCCGCTCACGCTTCCAGCAAGGCCTACGACCCCGACGGCTCGGTCGCCGAGGCGTGCCAGCGCCCCGAATCCTCGGGCGAATATCTGAACCTGACCCACGCCTTCCCGAAGGGCTCGGCGCGGAGCAAGACGAAGGCCCCGCCGCGCGTGATCGTCGCTGGCCTCGGCACGCAGGACAAACTCACCGCGGGCTGCTTCCGCGACCTGGGTGCGGCGCTCGCCAAGGTCGCCAGCAGCATCAAGGCGACGAGCCTCTCGATCGATCTCTCGGGCCCGATCAAGGACTGCAAGCTCGACGAGGGCGCGTGCGCCAGTGCGCTGGCCGAGGGCTTCGGGCTGATGGGCTGGAGCTACAACAAGCTCCGCGGCACCGCAACGACCACGAGCAAGTTCGGCAAGATCTCGCTCACCTCGCCCAGCAAGGCCTTCGAGACGGGCCTGTCGCGCGGGCTCGGGCTCGCCGAGAGCGCGAACATGGCGCGCGACCTGAGCCAGACGCCCCCGAACATCGCGACCCCTGCGTGGATGGCCAGCGAAGCGCAGAAGATGGCGCGCAAGGCCGGCCTCAAGTGCACCGTCTACAAGGGCGCGCAGCTGGATTCGATGGGCCTGACCGGGTGCAAGACCGTCGGCGCCGCGAGCGAGAACGCGCCGTGCATGATCCGGCTTGAGTACACGCCCAAAAACGCGGGCAAGAAGGCCAAGCCCGTTGTGCTCGTTGGTAAGACCATGACCTACGACTCGGGCGGCCTGTCGATCAAGGTCGGCGGCGGGATGAAGGGCATGAAGCGCGACAAAGACGGCGGGTGCGCGGTCTTCGGCGCGATGCACGCGATCGCGGCCGTCGTCAAGCCCCGACAGCGCGTCGTGGCGCTGCTTATGTGCGCCGAGAACTCGATCTCCGACGAGGCCTACCGCCCCGATGATGTGATCGAGTTCGCCAACGGCGTGACGGTCGAGGTGACGAACACCGACGCCGAGGGGCGCCTCGTGCTCGCCGACGGCCTCGTGCACGCCTGCCGGAAGGAAGACGCCTCGTCGATCATCGACCTGGCGACGCTCACGGGCGGCGTGGTCATCGCGCTCGGGTCGGCGTTCGCGGGCATGTGGTGCGACGACGACAAGCTGCGCGGACAGATCGAGGACGCGGCCGGCGCCTCGGGCGAGCGGGTCTGGCGTTTGCCGCACGACGAGCAGTACCGCGAGATGATGAAGAGCCCGATCGCCGACATCGTCAACAGCGCGCCGGTGCGCGAAGCGCACCCGATCCAGGGCGCGGCGTTCCTGAGCTACTTCGTCGACGAGGGCACGCCCTGGGCGCACATCGACATCGCGGGCGTGCACGAGGCGAGCAGCGCCAAGGGGCCTTTCATCGCGGGCCCGACCGGGTTCGGTGTCCGTCTGCTCGCCGAGTTCTTCGACATGCGGTAATTCCGTCCGATCCGCTCAGGAGAGAGTTCTGGTAAGCTGGAGAGGCTGACGGGTGCGGCGCGTTCCGCGTGATCCGCCGATCTTGGCGGCGCGACCGTCGGCTTTCGGGGGCTTGCTTCGTGGAGAACGCGATCGCGGTCAATCCGGCGCACGCGGGCATGAAGGGCGTGCTCGAAGCACTGAGGAAGGGCTCGCGCCTGGTGCTCGTTCGCTGCGACTCGTGGAGCGATGAGAAGCTGGTTGATCTCGCCAAGGCGGCGCGCGACCACGCGTCGGCCGCGATGGTCGTCGGTCACGGCAGGCTGGGCGAGGATTTCTCCGTGACGGGTCTGCTGAAGCGTCCTCGCGTGCTCGGGCCCGTCGCCATCCGCGCCGATCGCTGGCCCGCTTTCGAGGTTGACCGCTCGCTCATTCGGCGCGATCCGGTGCTCGATCACGGGGCGAGCTGGGTGCTCGGATTGCTCTGCGCCGCGCACGGCGGACAGGTCGTCAGCACCGACGCGTACCACGCGAGGCGTCTCCGGCGGGATCCGCACGACATCGACGAGCTGCGCCCCGAGGGGCGCGCCTGGCTCGTGAGCCACGGGCAGCGGCTGATTCCGAGTCAGGCCGTCGGCGCGAACGAGGCGTTCTCGCTCTGGAAGACATGGAGCGGCGCGCGATGACGTGGTGCTTTGTCAGCCGGGAGTTCCCGCCTTTCTCGGGCGGCGGGATCGGGACCTACGCCCACAGCGTGACGCAGGCGATGGTCCGCGCGGGGCTTCACCCCGTTGTGATCACGGTCGGGCCGGGCCCGCGCACCGAGGACATCGAGGACGGCGTCACGGTTGTGCGTTTGCCGCTGGTCGAGGGCGAGGACTGGGCCGCGCCGCACCCGGCGATCCGCAACGCCGAGACCCTCGCCGCCTGGAACGCGCTCGGGCCGCACTCGGTCTTTGCGATGCAGGTCGCCGACGAGCTCGAATCGCTGATCGTGCGCTACGGCATCGACATGGTCGAGTTTGCCGATACGGGGGCCGCGGGCTGGTTCGCGCTCAACCGCCGGCGGAATCTCGGATCCTACGGCGACGTGCGGATGGTGACGTTCGTGCACTCGCCGAGCGCATGGATCGAGCGCGTGAACCGCCGATGCGAGCCGGGGCGCGCGATGCACGAGCTGCAGCGGATGGAACGCGAACAGGCGCGGTGGTCGGACGCTGTGGTGACGCCCTCGCACTTTATGGCGGGCTGGGTCGAACGGAACTGGGGCGTCCACGCCTCGGTGATCCGGCTGCCCATGCCCGTGCGTGAGTCGGCCGAGATCGACGAGATGGAGTCGGACGTGCTCTTCGTCGGTCGGCTCGAGTACCGCAAGGGGATCGACACGCTCCTGTCGGCGTGGTCGCGGCTGAGGCCCGAGGCGCGGCTGCACCTGGTCGGGATGGACACCCCCGACGAGCGGACGGGCGTGCCGATCGGCGAGCGGCTGCTCTCGCAGATGTCGCGCGAGGCGGCGCTCACGGTGGTCGAGCACGGGCGCATGTCGCCGGGCGATGTCAGCGCGTTGCAGCACTCGGCGGGCGTGGTGGTCGTCCCTTCTCCCGAGGATAACTCGCCCTTCACATGCATCGAAGCGATGGCGGCGGGTCGCGTGGTGATCGCGTCCGACATCGGGGGTGCCAGCGAGTTCATCGAGCACAAGCTCAGCGGGCTGATCTTCGAGTCCGCGAGCGCCGCCTCGCTGGCTGCGGCGATCGGTGAGGCGCTCGCGATGACGAGGGACGAGCGCGAAGAGATGGGTCAGCGGGCGATCGAGCGCGTGCGGGAGATGTGCGACCCGAAAGCCGTGCTCGGCCAGCGGCAGGAGCACGTGCGTGGTATCGAGCACTGGCGCGAGATCAAGAGCGACCCGAAGTGCGCGATGATCAACACGCCCTCGATGATCTCGGCGGCCTGTGAGAAATTGACTTGCGCGCTCACACTGAGCGGGGCGGACTTCGCGATCGGGTGGCCACGCGCAGGGGACCGTGTGATCGCGCACGGGACGCCGAGTCTTGAGGGACTCGTCATCGGGCCGCGCGAGGTCGGCTCGGTCGTGCTGCGCCGATCGTGGCTCGATCGACCCGAGGTGCGGGCGGCTCTGCCCGCGGACACCGACCCGGACCAGGCGATCCGCGTGCGCGAGGCGTGGAAGCTCCTGGCGCTCTTGGTCTCGCTCGGCGCCAAGGGCGTCGCTGTGCCCGAAGCGCGGTGCGAGGCAACTCCTGCCGACGGACCCGCGGTGAACGTGGATGTCAGCGGGCTTGTGCGCCGGGAGATGGTCGCGGGCGAAGCGGGTCTCCCGATCGGTCGCGCGGTGCGGCTCGCGCAGGCGTTCGAGGCTCAGGGCGACACGATCAAGTCGCGCCTGATGGGCTCCGCCCGCAAGCTCCTGGGCGGATAGACACCCGTGCTTGTGACAAGAGCGTCAGACTTCGCTGCGTCGTCGTTGCTTGATCTCGATGGTGCGCTGGGCGAGGCCCTTGACGAGGCCGTGGACGGGTGAGCCCTTGATCGCTTCGTTGATGCGATCGGCGAGCTTGTATCGCAGGCCGGCGCGCTCGAGCTTTGCCGCTTCCATCTGTTCGCTGAGCATGGTGCGCAGGACGCGTGAGTGATTGCGCGGCAGGTCCGGGTGCTTCTCGAGCACGCGGGCGTGCAGGTGCTGGCGGCGCATCTCGACTTCCGTGCGCAGGAGCGAGTCCGGGCGGATCCGGTAATGCAGCATAATGTCCGGGATCACCGCGCCGTGCAGCCCCCGCTCGGCGAGGGCGCAGTAGAGGTCCCAGTCTTCGTAGCTGGTCAGATCGGTCGAGTACCCGCCCGCGTCGTGCAGGGCGTCCGCGCGGAAGAGCGCCATGCAGCAGCCGGCGCAGTTGTGGATGGGCAGCAGGTTGCGGTGCAGACCAAGCGGCACCCAGCCGCCGAATCGGCGCGCGGGGGACTGGCGGAAGTAGCCCACCAGAGCGGTGACATAGGCGAGCTTCGGCTCGCGCTGCATCACGCGGACGGCCTTCTCGACGAAGGTCGGGCTGATCAGGTCGTCGGCGTCGACCGGCAGGATGAACTCGCCCCTGGCTTCGCGGATGCCCGTGTTGCGCGCGCCGGAGAGGCCCTGGTTGGCCTGACGCACGACACGGAGGTTCGCGCGATCGAGCGACTCGATGAGCTTGATGGAATCGGGGTCGGTGGAGCCGTCGTCGATGACGATGGTCTCGATGTTCGCGTAGGTCTGGCGCTCGATGGATTCGAGCGTCTCGGGGAGGAACTCGGCGAGGTTGTAGTGCGGGATGATGACGGAGACGAGCGGTGTCTCGGTCGGCGTTTCACGTGGAACACGAACTCCGGCGATGTGCGCTGAGAATTGGGACACGATCTCGCGGGGTTTGCAGAGCGTTGCGATGCGTTCTGGAGCATGGCCGGCGATGTGCGCCCGGAGCTGGTCATCCGCCAGTGCGCGCTCGAGCGTGGTCGCGAGCGCATCGGGTGTTGGCTGGCAGAGAAGGCCCGAGGTTTCGAGCTCGATGATCTCGCCCGGGCCGCCGGTGTTTGTTGAGACGACTGCAGCCCCGGAGGCCATCGCTTCGAGGAGGGCGTTTGGGAAGTTGTCCCACCTGGCGGGGAAGCAGCAGAGGGTGGCGCTGTCGATCATGGGGCCGAGCTGAGCGCGGGGGACGGGCGGCAGGAGCTCGAACCTGTTCTGCCACTCGGGGCGGACGAGCTTCTGCATGTGCTTGCGCATGGAGCGGCCGAACGGGCCCGAGCCCGTGTCGCCCCCGACGAAAACAAAGCGTGCCTTGATGCCCTTGTCGAGCAGCACTTGGGCGGCGCGGACGAGCAGGTCGACCCCCTTGCGCTGCTCCATGCGGCCGAAGTAGAGGACGGTGGGCTCACTTGCTTGCGCGGGTGTTTGTGCGCCCGGCGTGCGCAGGTCGGCGGTGGATGCGACGTCGAACGGGTAGCGGAGGACGTGGCCCTCGTTGATCTCGCCGAGGTCGTGGCGGGCGAGGTACTCGCGGGTGGTGCGCAGGAGATCGGTCGATGGGCTGAGCACGACGTCCGCGTGGGCGATTGACTCGTGCTCCATGATGTCCAGGTACGCGGCGTAGTGCGGGTAGGTGGAGTCGTCGTCGAGCTGGCGGCAGAGGGCGCTCGAGGTGTGCAGGCGGCAGACGAGGGTGACGTTGTCGAACTCGCTCGTTGTGCGCTTGGCCTGGCTGAGCGCGTGGCCCTCGGCCCAGTAGTCGGGGTACTCGATGACATCGAAGCCGAAGCGTTCGTGGAGCCGACGGACGGATTTGAGGACGGCGAGCGCGTGTCTCGCGTATGGGTAGTTGTGGTCGAGCTTGGGTGGGCCGTCGGCGGGGTTGATGACGTGGAAGGTGATGCCCGGGTAGAGCGACGGGCCCTGCTCGAGGACGCCCTCGTGGTTGCGGGTGAGGACGTGGACGTCGTGGCCGGCCTCGGTGAGCGCGCGGGCCCAGCAGGCGGCGTAGGTGCCGATGCCGGCGCCGAAGAACGGCGCGAACTCGCGTGAGATGAGGCAGACCTTCATAACCCCTCGGTGCTGGTACGGCTAAGGGTAGCAGGGCGGACCGGGGAGACGTGGCTGAAAAATGGTTATTGGGCGTTGAGGCCGACACGCCGTTAGTTCCTCAAGATTTGCGTAGCACTCGGCACCGTGTGAGACCAGCAACCGAGAGTCAAATCTAGTTTGTTATACTGCGATGTACGGGTCAGGGGCTGATCGACCATGGGAGGATTCAATGCGTCTTCAAAAGGCACTTGTTCCGCTCGCTGCGGAAATATTGGTCGGTGTGTGTGTTGCTCAGCCCGTCGAATATAGGGTGGTCGCAGCGGAAGGCCAGCAGGCTTCTGGGATGCCTGCGGGCGTGACATACAAATCGTTTGAAATGCCACAGATCTCAACACTTGGGAACACCGGGTTTGTTTCATCAATTCAAGGAATTGGTGTCAATCAAGTAAACGATCGCGTGCTCTACATTGAATCGGACAAAACGCTCTACGCCGTAGCTCGCGAAGGAGAAGTCCCAGCAGGGGCAGATGGTAGTTATATAATTGATTTTGGAAGAATGAACACGTTTGGGCAATACGCGCCCACGCCGCTGTTCAATAGCAGTGAACGCTTTTCGTTTGTCGCAAAGTTAGACAGAGGTGACGAAGGCGTGTGGCAAAACTGGAATCAGCTTGGAAACATCCGAACTATTTTATTAGAGGGAACCGGTGCCGCGGGCACCACTTATTTGACGGGCGATCTGTTTCACAGTGACGCTTCCGTGCCGGCGTTCACGCTCACGAACACCTTCGCCCTTCATATCAAACTACGCGGCGAGGATTTACCGTCCACGTCCGACACCGGAATTTGGGGCACAGACGACCGTGGTTTAAGCACGGCCCTGATTGCTCGCGAAGGCGATCAAGCCCCAGGATTCAATACGGGCGTTGTGTTTCGGCACTTTGGACATCCCACGGTTGGAGCGGCTGGGCTTACCGCGTTTCATGCTATCTGTGAGGGACCAGGCATTACCGAAGAAAACAACGAAGGTGTTTGGACTTGGACTGGTGGATCGGGAGTTCTGCATTTGCAGTTTCGCGAGGGTGATCAAGCTCCAAGATTCTCACCAGACACTCGGATTGCATCCATCCGTCCGTTTGTGAGTCTATATCAAAATTTATATTATTTAATGACTGTTAGCGGGCCGAATATCGCCGATAGTAATGACCAAGTCATATTCAGTAACCGACAAAGCTCTCTAAGAGAGCTCTATCGAGAGGGTTCTCAAGCACCGGGATTGTTGAGCGGAACGAGTATCGGTTCAATCGATGATGTTTTTATTAGTGATTTTGACACCATCGCTTTCGTCTCAAAGCTATCTGGTCCGGGCGTTACGTCCGCAAACGATGAGTGCATTTGGTTTGAAATGTGGGACAAAGATCTTGTACTAGGTGCCCGCGAGGGCGACCAAGCGCCGGGGTTTCCGCCGGGCTATACCTTCCGTTCCTTCCGAGTGACATACCCCGACGGATCACTCGGCCCAGATCCATCGATCAGAACGGGCAGGATCGCCTTCACAGGTGAATTGCTCTGGCCCGGGTTCGATCCGCAAAGCCCGCTCGTAGGAAGCTGGGTCAGCGACCAACGAGGCGAGCTGCGTGCGGTGGCTCCTCCCGGAACACCCATCACGGTCGGCCCCGGGAACACCAAAACCGTCGAACGTTCTCAGATCCTTCCTACAGGAAGTGTAAATAGCTCAGACATGGTTGCGGCCTGGGTGCAGTTCACGGACGGGACGAGTGCCGTGGTGGTTGAGAGTATCGACTTCGGTTGCGTAGCCGATGTGAATGGCGACGGTATGACCTCGCCTGCGGATTTCTCAGCATGGGTGGCCGCTTTCAATACGGGCTCGGTGCAGTGCGATCAGAACTTTAACGGCCTGTGCTCATCCTCGGACTTCTCCGCGTGGGTATCGAATTACACACTCGGGTGCCCGTAGCAGGCATACTGGACGATCCCTCTGCCTGTCTCCCAGGGATCCCGAGTCCTCCTACACTTGGGCCTGACCGCGAGGAGCCACGCAGATGCCTTACACGCTCAAGCCGGACGAGGGGTTCGACGTCGATACCGAGACCACGCCCTATGTCGAGGGGATGGTCGACACGGGGGATCGGTGGACGCTGAACTTCGGGCCCCAGCACCCGGCGACGCACACGACGCTTCGGCTGGTGCTCCAGCTCGACGGCGAGCGGATCGCGCGGTGCACGCCGCACATCGGGTACCTGCACTCGGGCTTCGAGAAGCAGGCCGAGGTGATGGACTACAACCAGTACGTCACGATCGTGAGCCGGATGAACTATCTGAGCCCGATCTCCAACGACATCTGCTGGCACGGCGCGGTCGAGAAGCTCTTCGGCATCGACATCACGCCGCGCTGCAAGGTCATCCGCACGATCATGGCTGAGATGGGTCGCATCCAGGACCACCTGCTGTGCACGGGGGCTGCGGCCCTTGACCTGGGCGCGTTCACGGGCTTCCTCTACGCCTTCAACCCGCGCGAGCGGATCTACGACATCGTCGATTACATCTCGGGCCAGCGGTTCCACCCGGACTGGACGCGCGTCGGCGGCGCGATGCGCGACCTGCCCGACGAGGAAACCTTCAAGCTCATGGTCAAGGAGTTCGTCAACGACGACCTGACCAGCGCGGTGCGCGACCTTGAGAAGCTCGTCGAGCGGAACCGGATTTTCATGGACCGCACGCAGGGCGTCGGGATCATCAGCCGCGAGGACGCGATCAACTGGTCGCTCTCGGGGCCCTTGGCGCGTGCGTCGGGCGTGAGGCGCGACCTTCGCAAGGACGAGCCCTACCTCTGCTACGCGGACAACTGGGACGGGCAGGGCGCCGAGAAGGTCAAGTTCTCGGTGCCGCTCGCGGAAGACGGCGACGTGTACACGCGCTTCCTCGTCCGCGTCGAGGAGATCAAGCAGGCCCGCTCGATCATCAACCAGCTGATCGACGACATCCCTGGCGGCCCGATCGATGCGTTCGCCGACTCGAAGATGACCAAGCCACGGAAGGAAGACGTCTACGGCTCCATCGAGGGCCTCATCCAGCACTTCGAGCTGATCATGTCCAACCGCGGGTGGAAGCCCCCGGTCGCCGAGAGCTACGGCGCCCAGGAAACCGCCAACGGCGAGCTCGGCTACTACATCGTCTCGGGCGGCGACAACCGCCCGTGGCGCGTGCGGACGCGGCCGCCGAGCTTTATCAATTACTCGGCGATGGCCAAGATGATCGAGGGGCACATGCTCGCCGACATCGTCGCGGTGCTCGGCTCGATCAATGTCGTGGCGGCGGAGCTGGATAGGTAACGAACGAGAGCGTATTGGCTTGCAGAGTCTAGATATTCGCGAGCACGTGCCAAAACGTATAAGTGTCAAATTGACTTTCAGCTTGGAAACTCTGACTGCTTTCGAATGGCACGGAATTTCCATCGGTCTTGAAAAGAACGCCGCTCAATTTGATTGATACGTCTGCGTGTTGAATCTGTAGATCTTCGATGGTTTCGCTGAGCCATCTTCTTCGTGCATCCCCAGGCCGCGATCCAAGCATGTCCATGTTGAGTTCTTTCGACCAGGCTAGTGGGTAACTTTCACGAGTGCCGTCGTGGTATGTAAACTCCACGGCATCTATTTGAATGGATCGATACGAATTAGTGTCATCCCACAACTGCAGTCGAATGGCATACGGCGCACTAGTAGAGTAATAGTGACCAACAAAGATAATGCCTAGATCAGTTCGAGATGGATCGATGTAAATATCGGATTCTAAACTCGGCGCGAGATAGATGTCGCTTTGGCCACCAAAGTCGCTTGTGCAAGAAACCACAAGCCCACCAGTGAGGAGTGAGTAGGTTAGAAAGGCCAGCACAGTCCCAGCAGCGATGAGTTTCTTCTTTCGAGTCAATTGGGTCTCCGACCTTTGATTCCATCAGCCTACCAAGCACACCTTGCCCTTTGGGACAACCCTTGGCACCCTTTCCTCCGAACCAAAACATCCCAAAGTCAAGATCCCATGTATACACCCCTCCCCGGGAACACCGCCCCCTCCCCCAGTGTTCATCCCTGACCGGAACGCACTCCCGCGTCCCGGAACGAGGGCAAAGACATGAGCACGTTCGATGTCAGGGGCAAGGTGGCGATGGTGACGGGGGCGAACCGGGGGATCGGCAGGGCCATCACCGCCTCGCTGATCGAAGTGGGAGCCATCAAAGGCTGACTCTTGCATCGTGGGCCACCCCTGTACACTCCGCCCATGCACCGTTCCTACGGCATCACCGCGGCTGCCTCTCTCCTGCTCGCTACCAGCGCATCCGCGCAGACGCTTGATGACCTCCGTGACTCGCTGAGCAATGCGCTCGAGGACACTCACTTCGCCAAGGGGCTGGTGGGGCTGGTCCTCACGTCGGACGAGCTCGAGCTCTCGGGCGGGCTTCTGGCGATCGACGACGGCGAGGACACGGACATCCGCACGTTCTCGCTGCCCTTTCAGCGGACGGTGCCGGTCTCCGAGAGCGGGCCGCGGCTGTATTTCGAGGGGGCGATCGGGTATTCGAACGCGGAGCAGCGGGTCGCGGACATCTTCGACGGGGCGGACCCGATGCTCGAGACGTCGGTCGAGACGAACTGGATCACGCTGGGCGCGCTGGCGGGCGCGGGCGTGGAGTTCGACATCGGCGATGAGGTGACGGTCGCGCCGATCCTGAACGTCGGTATCGCGCGGCTCGAGAACGAGACGGACTACGCCGGGCCCGGGGCGGCCGCGAGCGCGGTGCTGCTGGACGGGATCGCGTTCAACTGGGACGCGGTGGCGGTCAGCTACGGCGCGGCGCTCCGCGCGGAGTGGGGCCGCACGATCCGTGAGGGGTACGGGCTCTCGGTCATCGGGCGGTACGACGTGCGCTGGACGGACAGCATCGAGACGGACGACGATGCGCAGAGCTTCTCGACACGGGCGCAGATCGCAACGGTGCGCGGCGATGTGACCGGGCCGACGGGGTTGCGGCTGCTGGAGCGCGACCTCAACTGGCGAACGACGCTGGGGTACCGGCACTTCGTCGAGGGCGATCTATTCGAGATCAAGGACTATGTGACGGTGGGCGGCGCGCTCGAGATGCCGCACACGGCGCTGGACAGCACGGTCTCGGTGAACGCGGCGTTGATCCTGGGCGAGGATCTGGTCGGGTACAGCGTCGGGGTGGGTCTGACTTTCTGAGCGGGTGCAGGGCGAGATTACTCTTGAGACGGGAGCCTGATTGAAGCGCCCTGGCCGAGGGCGAACCGGTCGATGTGTCCGGTGATGGTGGATTGATCATGACGGACGATTGCGTGGGCGTGTATCGACGTGCCGTGGTGTGTCATAACGCCGGCGGAATCGAGCGCGAAAAAACCGACGATTGTCGCCGATACGGGCCCCGTCGACGACCATTTCCAGGGCTGCGCGTTCATGGTTGCGGGGTCGGTGCCGATCGGGCAGTACCCGTTGATGACATGGAGTTCGAGCGATGCGATGCCGGTCGTGATCACGAATGGAAATGGACGCTTCACGTCGAGTCCGGCGTTTGTCGCGACGATCCGGATCGCGTCTTCGAGATCCTTGCCGGAGGTTGCGCCCTCGAGAGGGAGAGGGTGATCATCCCAGTTCTCGACGTTGGCGACGGTGAGTAGCGTGGCCTGGTCGGTGCTGATGGCTGTAGGGCCGGTGACATGGAGTTCGCCCGCCTCGGGGCGTGCAACCCAGACCTGGCTTTCGTAGATGGTGATCTCGCCGGCGAGGTCCGCGAGCGCCCCGACGGCGATGGCACCGGGTCGGGCGGCGACTTTGCTGAGTGACACCCTGGGCTCGGTGTCACCCCCACGCATGACGGCGCGCATCTCGCCAAACTGACGCACACCGCCCGGATCGGCTGCGCGGCAGCCGAGTGTTTGCGCGAGCAAGAACGCCGCGGGCAGCGCAACAAGAAGTGCTGTACGGGTCATGGTGGATCTCCTGTCTGCGACCCAAACGTGCGATTCTACGCGGGGCGACTCGCTTCGAGGTCGAGGCTGACGACGTAGTCGGCGATGGACTCGCCCTCGGGCAGGGCGCTTGCGATTTTCTGGTAGAGCGGATCCTGCCAGTTGGTCATGGCCTCGATGTACTGGGGCTTGGCGGTCATCTTGAGGTCGGCGAGGCCCGCCTGCTGCACGGAGGCGCGGATGTCGTCGACGAGCTGCGCGCCGGCGATGCAGCCGACGAGGGCTTCGAGGTCGCTCGCGACCGATGCGGGCAAAGGCTTGAGCAGCGCGAGATCGGAGATGGCAACGCGGCCGCCGGGCTTGAGGATGCGGGCGATTTCGCGCCAGACGCGGTCCTTGTCGGGCGAGAGGTTGAGGACGCAGTTGGAGATGACGACGTCGACAGAGTTGTCAGAGGCGGGGATGTTCTCGATCTCGCCGAGGCGGAACTCGACGTTGGTGAGGCCCGAGGTCTTGGTGTAGGTCGTGAGCCCTGCGCGGGCCTTGGAGATCATCTCGGGTGTCATGTCGACGCCGATGACCTGGCCCGATGCGCCGACCTTGGGCCCTGCGATGAAGCAGTCGAACCCGCCGCCCGAGCCGAGGTCGAGGACGGTCTCTCCGGGTTTGAGATTGGCGAGCGCATTCGGGTTGCCGCAGGAGAGTCCCATGTTGGCGTCGCCCGGGATGAGGCTGAGGTCGGAGTCTGAGTAGCCCACGGCGAGTGCGACCTGCTCGGGTGTGAGTGTCGTGGGGCCGCAGCAGCCGCCACCCCCACCGCTTCCGCCGCAGCAGCCGGATGACGCGGGCGCGGCGCTGACGGACGACCACTGACCGGTCTTGGCGATCTCGGCGTAGCTGGCGCGGACCTTGTCACGCGTGTCGGTCTGTGTGGCGGTGTTGGAATTTGTGTCATCGCAGCAGCCGGGGCCGCAGCAGGGTTCGGGCTTGTTCGTCATGGTGTGTTGCTCCTGAGCAGGTTTGGCAGTGTCTCGATGAACGCGCGGATCTCGTCGCGCACTCGCTCGTAGTGCGGGAGTGCTTCGGCTTCGGACCTGGCGTCGGCCGCGAGCTTGGGCGGGTCGTCGAAGCCTTGGTGGACGACGCGGGCGCGGCCCGGGAAGACGGGGCAGTTCTCGTTGGCGTGGCCGCAGACCGTGACGACGAGGTCGAGCGATTCGGGGTCGCACGCGTCGATGGTCTTTGATGTGTGGCTGGAGATATCGACGCCCGCTTCGGCCATGGCGCGGACGGCCAGCGGGTTGAGGCCGTGGGGGTCGGTGCCGGCGCTCACCGCATCGACATGATCGGCGAGGAGGTGTCGCGCCCAGCCCTCGGCCATCTGGCTCCGGCAGGAGTTGCCCGTGCAGAGAAAGAGCACGCGGGGAAGACGCTCAGCCACAGCAGTCTCCCTCGCAGCAATCGGTCGGGGTGAGTTCGTCGATGGCGTCGGCGATCGCGCGGAAACGGGCGGCCAGGTCGGGCGGGGCCTGGTACCAGACGGTCCGGCCCTGCTTGTTGGCGGTCAGCACGCCCGACCGGGCGAGGGTGGCCAGGTGCCGGGCGACCATCGAGAAGTCGAGGTCGCAGCACTGGGCGATCTCGGTGACGGAGCAGGGGCGGCTGCACTTGATCAGGCAGGCCAGGAGCTTGGACCGGGTCGGGTCGGCGAGCGCCCTGAAGAGTTCGGGGTCGAGGAGTGAATCCAGCCGAGACCGGCGTCGTGCGGCCTGCTTGGGGCTGGCGGGTTGCTTGAATACTTGCGTCACAATGCAAGTATACTATCGCGCCGGATCGTGTCAAGGGCTGGGCCGGGGGGGCCGGCGGATCGGACCTACGATTCGGATATGACGCCATGCGTACCAACCCGCCAGCTCGGATTCGCCCTGATCGCCCTTCTGGGGGCCTTGGTGGGCGTCGGGTGCAGCTCGACGTACACGGTCGATGTGACGAACTCGACGCGGTCGACGCTGGAGGCCCGGCTCGAGATCGAAAGCCTGGGCTCGGGGCAGGCGGTTTTGACGAAGGCGGTGCTGGGGCCCGGCGAGTACCGGACGCTCGGGCCCGTGAAGGCGCCGATCACGGACCGGGTTCGGCTGACGGTGACGCGGGCATCGGGCTCGGGCGGGTTCGCTGAGCGCGTGAGGCTCGAAGCGGGCAAGACGTTCGCGGAGATCGGCGCGGACGAGTACGGCGGGTCGTCGCTGGGCATCTCGATCCGGCGCGATCCGTGAGTTTGGCCTTGTCGGCGGATCGGTGATCGCGGAGACTGGGCTCGTCCGCAGGGAGCACACGCATGCAGGTTGGGTCACGCGCCGTTCGGATCGGATTGCTGGGGATGCTGGTCGCGCTGGCGGCCGGGTGCTCGGGGACGTTCAGCGCGAACGTGGCGAACCAGTCGCCCCATCCGGTGCGAGTGGACCTGGTGTACACCTCGTGGTACGGCGGGACGAAGGTCTTGGACTCGAAGCGGCTCGCACCTGGAGACGCGGCGGTGCTCGGGCCGGCGAAGGCGCCCAGGTCGGTCGCGCGGCTCTTTGCGCAGCCCGAGGGGATCGCGGCCCCGCGGGCGAGCGTGAACATCCCGAGCGGGCAGACCACGGCGCATGTGATCCCCGTCATGCTGCCGAGGGGATTTGCCGGCGTGGACTGGCGCCTGATCGATAAGAATCCGAACTGAGTTCGCGGAGATAGTCGCATGTTTATCCATTCGATCACGCTCGCGGCCACGCTCTTGGTCTCGCAACCGGAGCAGGACGACAAGGTTTCCAAGGTTGTCTTCCCGCACCCGTTGATCACCGAGATCCTGGCGGTTGTTCCCAAGGACGGCGGCGACGCGAACATGGACGGCGTGCGCGACTCGTCGGGCGATGAGTTTGTTGAACTCATGAACACGCACGAGGAAGAGATCGAGCTGACGGGGTACACGCTGAGCGACCGCAACGCGGGCGGGCAGGGGGCCGTCGAGTTCACGTTCCCCGAATTCACGCTCGAACCGGGCGAGATCGTGGTGGTGTTCAACGGTCACGGCATGCGCTCGCGAGCGGACGTCGGCACGGCCGACGCCGCGCCGAAGGAGAAGCACGCCAAGCTCGGTGTGTGGGTGTTCTCGATGGGCATCACGAGTGAGTTCGCGGGGTTCTCGAACAAGGGCGACTGGGTGCTGCTATCGAGCCCGAAGGGCCGGCCGATCGATGTCGTCTATTGGGGCACGTTCAAGGAAGAGCTGCCGACGGGCGACGAGCTGGTGGTGGAGCAGGCGGTCGAGGGGGGACAGGGGAGCCTGTGCCGATACATGTACGGGGGCCCGATGGTCGGGCACACGGCGCTGGATGGGCGGCTGATGAGCCCGGGCAAGCACCCGATCGAGTCGATCCATGCCGAGGATGACTCGGGCCGCTAGCATCGTGGCGGACCCTGGTTGAGGAGTCGTTGGTATGGCTTGGATCACGAAGAACAGCGCCGGCGCGACGGTCGAGAAGCGGGCCGAGCCGTACCTGACGGACGCGATGCGGAAGCATCTGCGGGACGAGATCCTGCCGCGGTACGAGACGACGCTGGGCGCGCTGCTGCCGACGCTGCACGAGATCCAGCACGCCTACGGCTGGATCCCCCAGCAGGCGATGCTCGAGGTGGCCGAGTTCCTCGGGATCACGCCGAGCGACGTGATCGACACGGTGACGTTCTACGAGGAGTACTGGACGCACCCCAAGGGCGACCACGTCGTGGCGGTGTGCCGATCGATCGCATGCGAGTTCTGCGGACAGGGCGCGGTGACGCAGGCGTGCAAGGACAAGCTGGGCATCGACGTGGGCGAGACGACCGAGGACAACGCCTTCACGCTGATCGAGCTGGAGTGCCTGGGCGCGTGCGGCGGGGCGCCGGCGGTGCTCGTCGATGAGACGCTGCACGAGTTCGTCAAGCCCGACCAGATCGCGGGGCTGATCGACGAGGCGCGGAACCAGAAGCACGGGCACTGATCAGGATCCAAGAAGACCCTCGCTTGCGCTTCGGGCTCGTCGAAAGCAGGCCCTCACCCGCCTCGCTTTGCTCGGCACCCTCTCCCCCGAGGGGAGAGGGAGGAAGAGCTTCATGAGCAACAAGAAAGAGAGCATCTCGCGGAGCCTTGGCAAGTTCACCGGGGAGATCTGGCGCGCGCTCAGGGCGCCGGCGGACGGCAAGCAGACCCATGAGGTCAAACGCACCGTCGAGACCGAGGAGCGCGACACGCCCGCGGGGAAGGTGACGCTCCGGCGGACAACGATCGAGGAGATCGAGGTCGAGGCCGATCACGGCGAGGATTGTAAGTAGGCCATCGCGGTCTGCTCGATGGCCTCGTCGTCAGCGTTCTTTTTCCGCACCCACTGGCTCCACGAACCCGCTGCGCGATTCCGTTTCGAGATCACCACCGTGTTGCTCAGAATATTCACACGAACAAGATCAGATTCAATAATCACTCGCGGGGCGTGGTCGCCCACGGACGCCGTGCCCCCCGAACTCGTCGCCTCTGAGAGATAGATCGCAAGCTCGCGCCCGCTGTCGGTCGATGCGTCGAGATCCGCTTCGACGATCTCGGTTGACTGCTGATCCCAACACCGCAGGCGCACATTCGCGGGCAACCGCCCGTTGCTATATGGTTTGATTCCGAAGAACCCCGAGTTGCCCTGCGTCGCCCAAAGGGCGGCGGCCGTCACCGCGATAAGCATGATCACGGCGTGAAAGATCAGAACGATCTTCGCAATACGGGGCACCTTCATGTGCGCACAATACCCTGCGTTCCGTGCTACTGCACCGCGAACTCGGGCTTCTCGCGGCGCTGGCCCGTCACCCACTCGTAGACGTCGAGCGTCTGGCGGGCCTTGGCCTGCCAGGTGAGGTGGTCCTCGACGCGCTTGCGCGCAGCGGCACCGAGGTTCTCGCGCAGGTCCTTGTCGTGCGCGAGCTGGTCGAGGTGGATGCGCATCGCCTGCGCGATCTGTTCTTTGGTGCCGAGCTGGACCTTTCGGCCGCACTCGTCGGTGATGAGCCCACCGGGCCCGCCGTAGTCGACAACGACGCTTGGAAGGCCGGCCGCCATCGCCTCGACGACGACGCCCGCGCCGAGTTCGCGGATGGACGGGAAGACGAAGACGTCGGCAGAGCGCAGGAGGTTGCCGACTTCTTTCTGATCGACCCAGCCGGCGAGCTCGACGGTGTCTTCGAGCTTGTGCTCGCGGATGAGTGCTTCGAGCATGGGGCGGTCGGGGCCGTCACCGATGATGAGCAGGCGGTGCTTGCGGAGGTCTTCGCTCTGTGCGAAGGCGCGGATGGCGACGTCGGCGCACTTGTAGGGGACGAGTCTGCCGACGAAGACGAAGGTGAGGCGCTCGGAGTTGGTGGGCGTGCGCGACTGGAAGACGCTCGGGTCGACACCGACCTCGGGCAGGAGCACGACACGGTCGTGGCACCACTCGGGGATGTCGTTCATGGTGTGCTTGAAGCCTGCGAGGATGCAAGCGGACTTCTTGTAGGTGCGTTTCAGATAGGGAAGATGTCGGTACGCGCCGCGGACATAGGTGAGCCACTCGCGTTCGCGCGCCAGCTCGGCCTTGAATTCGGGGGGCCACTTGAGACCGCCGTTGAGGGGCCCGAGGACGAAGGGAACATCGCCGCGCCCCGCGATCCAGCTGGGCAGCGTGGGCGACATGGGCGTGATGCGGTGCACGACATCGAACTGCTTGCCGCGGATGCGATCGCCGAGGTGCTTCCAGGCCTGGCGTTCGAAAGCGATGTAGGGCAGGTAGCTCATCGCGATGCCGGCGGTCCAGGCGACGGACTTGCCTCCTCGGATGAGCGTGCTGGCCTTGTACATGGGCTTGGCGATGTACTCGTTGTCGAGGTAGACGACCTCGGCCTTGCCGAAGCCGTGCTTCTCGATGTTCTCACGGTTGCGGACGTGGGTGGCGACGGTGACATCGCAGACCTCGGCGAGCGCGAGCGCGGCCTTGTAGCCCACGATGGGGAGGCTTGGCCATTCGGGGTTGCAGCTGTCGGCCAGGATCAGGGCGCGCATGCGGGGCTCCGTTGGTCGCTCGATCGTCCCTGCGTGCGCAGGGCTTCACGGAGGCTATCGACCGATCGTGTGGTCCGTGTGTGTTATTGGCCGTCGATCATCTTGAAGACGCCGCCGAGAACCGAGCCCTCGCCCTTTTGTGTGTGGCTTGCGACGATGATGCGGTCGGCGAGGCGACTGAATGGGAGGGTCTGGATCCAGACAGTGCCCGGGCCGGTCATTGCGGCGTAGAAGAGGCCCTCGCCGCCGAAGAGCTTGTTCTTGATGCCTTTGACCCATTGGATGTCGTAGCTGACGGACTTCTCGAAGGCGACGAGGCAGCCGGTGTCAACGCGGAGTGTTTCACCCGGCGCGAGCTCTCGTTTGATGGTGGTGCCGCCGGCGTGGAGGAAGGCCTGCCCGTTGCCGGTTGGCGATGTGAGCCTCTGGAGGATGAAGCCCTCGCCGCCGAAGAGTCCGACGCCGAGTTTTTTCTGGAATGCGATGCCGATCTCGACGCCGCGCGCCGCAGCGAGGAATGAGTCCTTCTGGCAGATAAGTTCGCCTTTGTGGTCTGCGAGTTCGACGGGAATCACATGCCCGGGGTAGGGCGCGGCGAATGCGCAGTCACGGCGGACGCTGCCGTGGTTGGCGAAGTAGGTGATGAAGAAGGACTCGCCTGTGACAACGCGTTTGCCCGCTTCGAAGAGCTTGCCAAAGACACTCCCGCCGCCCGTGCCGCCGGCCTTCATGGAGAGGTGGGTCGCCATCTCCACATCGGGGTCGAGGTACATCATCGCGCCGGCCTCGGCGACGACGGCCTCGCCCGGGTCGAGCGTGATGATCACGGCTTGCATGTCGTCGCCGAGGATCTGGTAGTCGATGATGTCCGTGCTCATAGGTGAACCTCCATGGAGAATGGTATGGGGACTTTGCCTGCGGTGTTTGCAAAGAAAAAGCCCCTCGCTTGCGCGAGGGGCTTCTGTGGAACAGTTTGTTTGTCCCCAGCTCACGCCGGGGCGTCTATGTCATCAGGCTCGGCGGCGGCGGACGACGCCAAAGCCCGCGAGCCCCATCAGCGCTAGCGAAGCCGGCGCGGGCACGACGAAGACGTTGCCGGAAAGTTCGGCTCCGGTGTTGCGTGAGATGATGTCGGCGAGTGTGGTGTTCTCGATCTCGCTGAGGTAGGGGAGCAGGTCGACGTCGTTGAGATAGAAGAAGCGGTCGCCGTCGCGAAGACGGGTGAACTGATCGGTGAAGATGGCCATGAGGCTCTCGCCGATCGCTGCGCCGGGGACGTGGTCCTCGGCCATGAGGCCGATCCAGGCGTCGATGTTGTTGACATCACCGAAGACGGACTGGAGCGCGGCTGCGAGCGATGCGTCGCTCGTGATGTCAGAGAAATCGCTGACGGCGGGGAGCCCGAAGTCCTGACGCATGGTGTTGTAGTCGGCGATGCCGTGGTCACGCCCGCGCTGGAGGTTGAGCGAGATCAGGTCGAGGCCGCCGGATCCTGGAGGGCCGAAGAGGAAGTTGCGGATGTCATCGACGACTTGAGTGTCGATCTGGTTGGCTTCCTGGTACGCGAGGCCACGGAAGAGATCGTCCACGGTGCCGGGCGTTGTGATAAGCGCGGGGTTGAAGAAGGCGTCCTTGAGATTGAAGGCGCCGTTGTCTTCGCCGTTGGGTCCGATGCGGAGGAGCTGCGAGTTCAGCAGTGTGTGCCCGATGCGGTAGGCGGCGGATGTGAACGCTGCGGACATCGACGGGTTCACGTTCTCGTCGTAGCCCGAGTATGGCGAGAGTGTGGTGCCGAGCATCTCGGGGAGCCAGTCGGTGTAGGTGATCTTCTGTTCCTGGGCGCCGACGATTTTGCGGGCCATCTGGAAGATGCGCTCGTCGTCCCATGACGGGTTCTCGGCCGCGAGGCGGTCGGCCCACTGGTTGTGCTCGCGGACGAAGAGCGTGTGCATGGAAGTGAGCCCGATCTGTTCGTTGGCGCGGATGTCGCCGCCGAGGAAGAGCTGGTTGTCGGGCACGGGGCCTTCGTTTGCGTTGTTCAGTCCGGTGGTGTTGTAGGGCATGAAGTCGCCGGCGCTGGTGGCCATGCGGCCGCCCGAGAATGAGCGGAGCGTGTCGGCGCGGACTGTGTCTGAGCCGTAGATGTTTGAAGCGTCGAGGTAGTGCGTGATCTGGCTCTGGTGCTCGCGCGGGCCTGTCACGCCGCCGATGAACGCCGAGCGGTTGAACCCGATGGTGGCGGTGCCGGAGTTGGTGGGATCGAAGAACGGATCGCCCGCGGGGACGGAGATCGGGGCGGACTCGGACCCGGTGTCGATGAGTGCGTAGTCGTGGTCGAGGAACTGGCCCCACTGCCAGAACATGCTCGAGAGATTCCGGTCGTTGCCGATGGGCGCGGTTTGTGAAGACAGCGCGTTTGAAACTTCGCGGGGCGAGGGGCCAGAGCGCATGGCGCCGAGGCCGTCGGAGTAGTGAGCGCCGCTTGATTCGCGGAGGAGCGAGTAGCCGACGGCGCCCATCATTGGGTCGATCAGGTTGTTCCCTGAGCCGTCGACCGAGCGATATTCCTGAGCCGAGACACCACAGGCCAAGCCTGCCAAAACTACGACCGCCGATGCTGATCGCAACATGCCATATCCCTCTCTGTGTTGGTCCATCCCATGTAGATGGAGCCGGGCTGCCTGTCCCGGCATGGCAAGTCTACTCGGAAAGCCGCAGATCCGAACAGAGACTGTCTCTCTTTTGAGGCATAAGCGTTCATCCAACAACCGTGTTGATCACAAGGTCGAGCCCCTGTTTGGAGGATGAGAGGGCACTCGCCGGGGCAGCAAGCCGGGTTCAAGACGCTAGTATCAGGCCCGAGAAGACCCTTGAGCCCCACTTGCCGGGGGCGGCGGAGCGAAGACCATGGCCTGGCAGCCCAAACTGAGCGAGCACATTCTCTGCAAGCGGATCCCGACGCCTCCGTACGGCGACTTCAAGGACCGTCACATCGTCGGGTACGACGAGTACGTGAAAACGGGCGGGTACCAGGGGCTCCGCAAGGCCCTGACGATGAAGCCGGCGGACGTGACGAACGAGGTCAAGACCTCGATGCTGCGAGGGCGCGGCGGCGCGGGCTTCCCGACGGGTCTGAAGTGGACGTTCCTGCCTCCCGTGCCCGAGGGCAAGAAGCCGGGCGACGAGGGAGCAGAGCGGTACCTGGCGATCAATGCGGACGAGTCGGAGCCGGGCACGTTCAAGGATCGGCTGCTGATGGACTTCGACCCGCACGCGGTGCTTGAGGGGATCGCGATCTGCTGCTACGCGTGCGGCCTCAACAAGGCGTACATCTTTATCCGGGGCGAGTATCACCACCAGGCCAAGGTGCTGGAGAACGCGCTCAAGGAGGCGTACGAGCACGGGATCTTTGGCGACAAGGGACTGATCAACTCGGGCGAGAACACGGGCGGCGAGAAGTTCCGCGTCGACTGCTACGTCCACCGCGGCGCGGGCGCGTACATCTGCGGCGAGGAGACGGCGCTGCTCGAGGCGCTCGAGGGCAAGCGGGGCTGGCCCCGGATCAAGCCGCCCTTCCCGGCGCTCAAGGGTTTGTTCGGCAAGCCGACGATCATCAACAACGTCGAGACACTGGCGCACCTGCCGACGATCATCGAGCACGGCGCACAGTGGTTTATGGGTCAGGGCATCGAGAGCACGATCGGCGGTCCTCCGAGCTATGGCACGAAGCTGATGGGCATGTCCGGGCACGTTGAGCGTCCGGGCGTGTACGAGTTTGAGCTTGGCATCCCGCTCCGCACGTTCGTCGAGGATTACTGCGGCGGGGTGCGCGGCGGGAAGAAGTTCAAGGCGGCGATCCCGGGCGGCGTGTCGATGGGCATCCTGGGGACCGATCAGTACGACGCCGAACTCGATTTCGATATCGGACGCAAGTACAACGTGCTGGGACTCGGGACGGCGTGCCCGACGGTGTTCGACGAGGACACGGACATGGTCGCGGTTGCGCGGAACATCGCACGGTTCTTCAAGCACGAGAGCTGCGGGCAGTGCACGCCCTGCCGCGAGGGCTCGGGCTGGCTGTATCAGCTCATGTGCCGGATCGAAGAGGGCGATGCAAGGACGAAGGACCTGGACCTGGCGCTGGAGATCGGGACGAGTATGGGCTCGATGCCGGGCACGACGATCTGCGGCCTTGCGGACGGGAACAACTGGTCGCTCAGGACGATCATGAACAAGTTCCGGGGCGAATTCGAGGCCCGTGTCCGGCCTTCGCACGTCCCTGTGACGGTCTCGGTCGGGGCGACAGCTCGGTAAGTCGTGCGACCGGAACGGGCTCTGGTGGTAGCAGTGAGACGAGGGAAAGAGTGATGAGAATCCGGCAAGCGCTGATGTTGACGACCCTGCTCACACTCACCGGCTCGGGGCTTGCTCAGCCGTTGGTCGAGGGCGTGCCGAATGATCCCGGGAAGATCCCCGGTCTTGAGTTGTTTGTCGAGCACTCGAAATTGATCATGCCGTACGCCCGGACTGAGACGGGCCATGCGTTTCTTGATGCCGTGGAATCGCTTCCGAATCAGCTCAGGCGATATCTGTGGGTCGACCGCCGATTCACCGTGGCTTACACGGAGGCCGAGTACGCCAAGCTCGATGAGAAGCAGGCCAGTCGGCTGAACTTCCGGCCGGTGACAGAGCTCGCGTATTACATGGCGATCTCAGAGCGGCCGTTGATGGACGTCATGCCGCTGGATCTGGTTGTGATGGGCACCGAGATGGAATCGTCGGGTGGTCTTGCCGGTAAGAAGGTGCTGCTCTACAACCCTCGCGTGATCACGCAGGGGAGGCTCCTTGCGAGCCTCGGCGCGGATGTGACGATCGTGCACAATCAGCAGCGTGTTGCGGCGCTCTATTCCGAAGCGGGCGATGTGGGCAAGGTGGATGGTCACGGCGACTGTCCGTCTGGCACGCTGCGGCTCGTGCGATCGGATTGGCCGGCCGAGGGTGCCGAGCCGGTGGGCGAAAGCTACGACTTGATCATCATCAGTGATTGGGTCTCGCGCGGCCTGAGCCTGACCACAGCGCAGCCGCCGAGATGGGTGACGCCTGGGAAGTCGTTGCACCCGTTGCCCTGCGAACCCGATACGTTCATCGAATCGATGTCGGCTGCGCTCGCTCCGGGCGGCCGATTCATCTGCTATGCCTATGGCCCGATCCAGCCTCGGATTCCTTCGCACACCTTGCCCTATTCCGATGTGATGCTCCCGATCCCCGCAGAGGCGATCGAGAAGGCGGGGCTTGAGATCGTGACGCTGGACGCGGACGACACGCTGTTTCTTCAGGGGGCGTCGATCGCGACCGGGTTCGATGAGCCGATGGTCCGCACCGAGGACGAGATGCCCTCGATGACCACGGCCTACACGATTCTGGTGAAACCAGAGGCCGATCACGCCGAGGAATAGGCCCGGTTTGGGGTTGTTCTCGGACGGCTGCGACGGGCTGGATCCTGTGGTGAAAGTCCTCGCCTCGCGGGGCCGAAATGCCTTACATTGTCTGCGTGGGCCGTCGCCGGCCTATTGGCGTGTTTGCCTGAGCGGCCGGGGAGCGACCCGAGCCGCCCGGATCAGTCCGAGCGATGGACGAGAAACCAGAGCCTCCCGCGGAAGACGACAGTCCTGGCCGACCTAGGACGTGTGCGCCCGCAGCCCGAAGACTTACGGCCGACCTGATCGATCATCGTGCGCTCCTAACGCGCGCCGAGGGCGATCGCCTGCGCGAGTTGATGGGCTCGCTCCGGGAACACCTTGCGAGCGAGGGGCTTGGCGGCGAGATCCGGGCCGAGGTCGTGGGCGACGAGCGGATGAGCCAGCTCCACGAACGCCACAAGGACACGCCCGGCACGACGGACGTCCTCACGTTCGATCTCTCGGGCGATCCGAAGCTGCTCGACGTGGACATCGTGATCTGCGCCGACGAGGCGCGCAGGCAGGCAGCATCGCGCGGGCACGGCGTGGCCCAGGAGCTGGCGCTCTACATCGTTCACGGCGTCCTGCACTGCACGGGATACGACGACCACGAGGAAGAGGGTGCGTTCGGCTCGATCGCGATGCACAGACGCGAGGACGAGATCCTCTCGGCGATCGGCGCGGGCGTGGTGTACGCGGCGCGCGAAGCCGGGGCTGAGACTGGGACGGGAGGCACGCCATGACGGCGATGATGGCCTTCTGGGTCGCGGTGGTCTCTCTTGTGTTCGGCGCGGTGTGCTCGACGCTGCACCTGTCGCTGCGGGGTCTGTCGCGTTCGAGGATCGACCAGCTCGCCGAGCGTGGATCGGACGGCCTGCGCGTGCGGGCGACAAAGATCCTGGTCGATCGCACGGGTCACGCGGCCTCGATCGCGCTCCCGCGCGTGCTCGCCAACATCCTGGCGGCGCTGGCGATGCTGATCTGGGTGAACAAAGTCCGTGGGCATCCGCCGGAGGTGGGTTTCACGGCGAGCGATATCCTGATCACGACGGTCGTGGCGACGCCTGTGATGTGGCTCTTCGGGTATGTGCTGCCCCTGTCGATCTCGACGCACGCGGGCGAGCGAACGGTCCTGGTGTTCTCGCCGCTGATCCGCTGGGCGCACCTGGCGCTCGCACCGGTCCGGCGTGTGCTTCACATCATGGACGAGGCGATCCGCCGGCTCGCGGGCGCGACGATGGCGAGCGGCTCCGAGGCGATCAGCGCGGAGCTGATCAGTGTCGCCGAGATGGGCGAGGCGGAGGGTCAGCTCGACGAGACCGAGCGCGACATGATCGAGGGCGTGGTGAGCTTCCGCACGACGAGCGTGGAGCGGATCATGACGCCGCGCACGGACGTGGAGGCGATCGAGCTGACGGACGATCTGGACTCGATCCTCGCGACGGTGCAGGAGATCGGTCACAGCCGGATCCCGGTGTACCGCGAGAACCTCGACGACATCGTGGGCGTGCTATACGTCAAGGATCTGCTCGCGTGGCTGGGTAGCGATCGCAAGGGCCAGGCGTTCCATCTGGAGAAGGTGGTGCGCAAGGCGCTGTTCGTACCCGAGCAGAAGGCGGTGCGCGAGCTGCTCGCTGAGCTGGTGACGAACAAGGTGCACCTGGCGATGGTCGCCGACGAGTACGGCGGGACGAGCGGGCTTGTGACAATCGAGGACATCATCGAGGAGGTCTTCGGCGACATCTTCGACGAGTACGACGACGAGGAAGACGACGAGCCCTCGCTCAAGGTGGACGCGGCCGAGCGCGTCGCGCACGCGGACGCGGCCCTGCGCGTGGACGAGGCCAACGATGACCTTGAGACGCTTGGCGTCGAGATCCCCGAGAGCGACGAGTACGACACGCTGGGCGGGTACGTGGTGACGACGCTCGGGCGGATCCCGGAGACGGGCGAGACGATCGAGCTGGAGGGGGCGCTGGTGCGCGTCACCGAGAGCTCGCCGACACGCGTGGTGAAGGTGACGATCGAGGCGCGAGACGAGGCGCCCTCGGCCGAGACGGCCTCCAGCGGCACGGAGCCGTCGGGCGACTGAACGCGTTCGTACTCGGTCGGGCGGTCCCCTACCATCGCCCATGCCGATGCAGCTCTACAACACACTGACCAAACGCCGCGAGGCGCTGACGCCGGGCGATCCGAATCGGATCACGTTTTACTCGTGCGGGCCGACGGTCTACGACGACGCGCACATCGGAAACTTCCGCTCGTTCCTGGCGGCGGACGTGCTGCGGCGCTGGCTTGAGAGCCCGCTGTGCGAGGTGACCGCGCCGGACGGATCGGTGCACATGGGACCGCGCGAGGTCCGGCACGTGATGAACATCACGGACGTCGGGCACATGACCGACGACGACAACGCCGACGGCGGCGGCGTGGACAAGATGGAGGCGGCGGCGAAGCGCCTGCTGGAGCAGAAGAAGGCCGGCGCAAGCCACATGGGTGTGGTCGACCCCAACGACCCGCGCCAGATCGCGGACTTCTACGCCGAGCGGTTCCTCGAAGACGCGCGGGCGCTCGGGCTCAAGGTCGCCCTCGAAGCGAACGAGTCGGAGGCGAAACGCAGAGAGCTGATGCCCAAGGCGACCGAGTCGATCGCGGGCATGGTCGCGATGATCGAGGATCTGGCCAAGAAGGACTACGCGTACCGCGCGGGCGACGCGGTGTACTTCGACGTGCAGAAGTACAGCCGATACGGCGAGCTGTCGGGCAACACACTCGACAAGATCCGCTCGGGCGCGGGCGGGCGCGTGAGCGCCGAGCACACCTCCGAGAAACGTTCGCCCGCGGACTTCCTCTTGTGGAAAACGGACGCGAGCCACATCATGCGCTGGCCCGGGCCCGTGATCGATGGTCAGGCGATGGGCGAGGGCTACCCGGGGTGGCACATCGAGTGCTCGGTCATGGCGCGGGCGGCGCTCGGCGACGTGATCGACCTTCACTCGGGCGGCGAGGACAACATCTTCCCCCATCACGAGTGCGAACGGGCGCAGAGCTGCTGCGCCACGGGGCACGACACGTTCGCCAGGCACTGGTTCCACGGGCGGTTTTTGCAGGTCGAGGGCGAGAAGATGTCCAAGAGCAAGGGCAACTTCTTCACGGCTCGCGATTTGTTCGCACAGGGCCACGAGCCGGCGGCCGTGCGGCTGGAACTGATCAAGACGCACTACCGCAGCAACGCGAACTTTACGATGCAGGGGCTGAAGGACTCGGCGCGGATGATCGAGCGCTGGAGACGGTTTTATATTGAGGGAGAAAGCGGCCCGTTTACAGAGCCGGAGCCCAGTGATGCGTCGAAGATGATCGTAAATTTCATTGGTGACATGAACGACGATCTCAACATCTCGGGCGCGATTGGTGCGATCAATCGCTGGATAAACACGACCGATCAACCAACACAGGGCGACGCGCGTTGTTTGCGCATGATTGACGAGGTGCTGGGTGTGCTGTCGCTCGAGCGCGCCAAATCGACCCAGACCGAGATTGGCGTCTTCCTCGACGGCATCACGCCGAGCGAAGAGGTCGAGGGCCTGCTCGCCAAACGCGCCGACGCGCGGAAGGCCAAGGACTTCGCCACGAGCGACGCGATCCGGGACGAGCTTGCGGGGATGGGGTACGCGATCAAGGACGTGGCGGGCGGGAAGGTTGAGGTTTCGCGGAAGTGATGCGGGGATACTTGTCCCTTCTGGCATCCCCTCATCCGCCCGCTCCGCGGGCACCTTCTCCCCCAGGGGGAGAAGGAGGAAAGGCGGGCGCATGAGGCCGTGTGTGTTTCTTGATCGTGACGAGACGCTGATTGCGAATGCGTCGCTCGGGCCACCGGCGCATCCGCACCCGGCGTGGAAGCCTGGGGATCTGTCGGACCCGGAGCGGGTGGTGCTCTTGGATGGGGCGCTCGAGGCGTGCCGGGTGATGCGCGGGGCGGGGTATGCGCTGGTGGTGGTCTCGAACCAGGGGTGCGTGGCGCGGGGGTCGGCGACGATTGACGATGTCGAGGCGGTCAACGCGCGAGTGGGCGAGCTGCTCGTCGACAACGCGGGCTCGGCGCTGATCGAGCGGTTCTATTACTGCCCCTACCACCCGGAGGGGAACGTGCCGGAGTTTGCGCGGGAGGACGAGCTGCGCAAGCCCGCGCCGGGGATGATCCTGAAGGCGGTGCGCGAGCTCGATCTCGATCTTGAGCGCTCGTGGCTGATCGGGGATATGCCCAGGGACTGCGAATCGGGCGTGAACGCGGGGATCGACGCGGATCGGTGCCTCTTGATCGGCGAAGAGGGCCGATTCACGGATGTGCTTGCTGCGGCGAGGCACGTCGTGGGCATGGCGGACCCGGCTCCTATCCTTTGAGTGATGTCCTTGCACCCGACGACGCCGCTGCGGATTGTTGTGGTCTGCCCGAGCTGGGTGGGCGACGCGGTGATGGCGACGCCGGCCTTGGGGCTGATCCGCCGGAGCCTGCCGGGCGCGACGATCGGGTTGCTGTGCAAGCCCGGGGTCGCGCCGATCCTGGACGGGCTGGGCGTGTACGACGAGCTGATCACGATGCATCCGGGCGGCGTGATGGGGCACAAGCACTCGGCGTCGAAGCTGCGGATGCGCGGGTTCGACACGGTCTTGCTGCTGACGAACTCGTTCTCGTCGGCGCTGATCGCTCGGATGGCGGGCGCGCCGAGGCGCATCGGGTATGACCGCGACGCGCGGCACCTGCTGCTCACGCACCGGCTGACCGCGCCGAAGACGGACGACGGCAAGTGGGCGATCGTGCCGGCGGTGGATTACTACTGGCACGCGGCCGAGACGCTGATTGCGATGACGACGGGCGAGCGCGTGGACGATCTGCGCCCGGCGGACGAGGCCGGCGCGCACAGGCTGCCTGCGGGGACGTATCTGGAACTCGTCAGCACACAGAGGGACCGCGAAGAGGCGGACGACGTGCTCGCGAGAGCGGGCGTCTTGGATCGGCCGTACGCGGTTTTGAACCCGGGCGGGAACAACGAGGCCAAGCGCTGGCCGGCGGATCGGTTCGCGGCGCTGGCGGATCACTTGGAAGAGTCGCACGGGCTGCGCGTGCTGATCAGCGGCTCGCCGGGCGAGGCGGAGCTGGCCTCGTCGATCGCGTCGATGGCCAAGTCGGAGCCGGTGTCGCTGCCGGCGCTTGGGATGACGCTGGGTTCGCTCAAGTCAATCATCGAGCGGTCGGAGCTGCTTGTCACGAACGACACGGGGCCGAGGCACATCGCAGCCGCGTTCGGAGTGCCGATGGTGACGATGTTCGGGCCGACGGATCACCGGTGGACGACGATCCCAACGCGGCCCGAGGGGCCCGAGACGGTGCTGGTGGCGGACCCGGAGTTGCCGCTGACCGAGTCGGCCAACGACCACCCCGAGCGGTGCCGGGTGGACCGGATCGGGCTGGACTCGGTGGTGCGGTCGGTGGATCGGCTGCTGACGGCTGCCCGGAGCGGGGCCTGATAAGTCGGCGTTGGGGCTGATGTTGTGCGAATCGGGGATGGGCGGATGCCGATCGGTTGACCGGGGCGGGGTCGGCTGTACGATTGGGCCTGCCGGTGGTCGGGGCGTCAGCCCGGGCTCTTGGTGACATATCGGGGACGTAGCTCAGTTGGTAGAGCGCTTGCATGGCATGCAAGAGGTCGGCGGTTCGACCCCGCTCGTCTCCACTTCATCACGAAGAAGCACAAGAAGCCGGGGATGATCCCGGCTTCTTGTCATTGATCCCGGCGACGTCGGTCTCTTTCTTACTCGTCGCCCTCTTCGGTCTCGAAGAACAGCAGGCTGATCGTCTGATTGTCGCTCTCCTCGACGGCGAGGATTTCGAGCTCGTACTCGGTGCCTTCATCGAGGAACTCGGCGGGCACGCGGACCTCGGTGACGTCGGGCGAGACCGTGACATCGAACACGCGCTTGGGCTCGTCCTGCGTGACGATCACCTGGTATGCAACGATGTTGACGGGCACCTGCGGCGGGTTGAAGGCCGTGGTGAGCGTGACGGGTTCCCACTGGATGACGAGATCGTCCGCATCGACGACGTCGCCCTCCTGCGGGTACACAATCACCGGGCCCGCAGGGATGTTGTGGGTGAACTCGGTCTCGCCCTCCTGGAGCTCGCGGTCGATCGTCACCGCCAGGAACTCGTACTCACCCTCGGGGAAGCGGCTGAGGAACTGGTTCATCGAGAGCTCGTCGAGCGTCGGCTCGACGCTCTCGAAGAAGAAATCGCTCAGGCCCTGCAGGTTCAGGGTGTGCTGGGGGCGGAGCTGGAGGATGAGCCTGCCGGACGGGTCGTAAGCCCGGAGCCTCATGTAGGGTTCGCCGCCGAGGACGCACTGCACGCCGATGTCCTGATCGGTTTCGTTGAACTCGATGAAGAACTTCGTGGTGCCGAAGACCAGCTCGTCGCCGGTGCGTTGCCAGAGATAGCTCTCGTTCATGTTCTGCATGAACTCCTCGTACATATCCCGTGCGGTCGTGAGCTGCGCGCTGGCGGATGACGCCGACGCGAGCACCCCGAGAGTCAGGGCCGTTCCGAATATTGCATGACGGTTCAACATGGATCGCCTCCTTCGTTTGGATGGTGTCGGCCGCCGAAACGCACGGCGGTGCGACGAGTTGAAGGTAGCTCGTGGGTTGATTTTGTATGTGATCCAATGGTGATGTGGATGATGATTCGGCGTCATTGAATCGTCATGTTTGACAACCGCAAGAGTTGGAGTCGCCGTGATCAGCGAGCAGATCCCGCCCCCTATGCCTGATCAAAGAAATGGCCCGGGCCCAGCAAGCCAGACCCGGGCCATTGCGCTTTCTTTACTAGATCAGTTATTGCAGCTGTTCGTGCACCTCGGGCTGTTGTACTCCGCGTACCAGGCGTTCAGATCATTCGGCATTACATAACCGTCTCTGTTGACATCACCGAGCAAGCTGCCCGAGTTGTATGCGGCGATCCATGCCGTAAAGTCAGTTGGGCAGACCGCGCCATCACCGTTGACATCGCCGGGTTCGATGCGGTTGTAGATCCAGACCCTGTCGTCCTCATCGTTGTCGCCGTCAAGATCGTAATCCATAACGAATAGATAGCCTACTTCACCCGCACGGCGTCCGTCGAAGTCGAAGTCGCTTGCAGTTATCGCGGCAATGATCGCATCGCGATCATCACAGTCGGCGGCGGTGTCAACAACAACCGCAGCAAGGTTGTTTGTTGCGTCACACGCCCCACACACGATAATGCCGCTTCCATAATCAATACAGCAGCTCCCAGACAAATAGATCCCGTCACAATCGCCGTCGTAATCGCCTGCTACGCCGTGGTTGTACTGCAATCCGGGGTTCCCCGTCCCAGCTTCATCGAAGAGTTTCCATCGATTTTGAGGGCTTCCTAGAACAACGGAGAGCAGGTTCACATCCGCGAACGATATCGATCCGTCTCCATTCACATCATTGTTGTTGATGTATGCCATATCACTTGTTGCATAGTGGCTGTAATAGTCTATCAGATCATGCCAATTGAAGCGGCCGTCGTTGTTGGGATCGAATGGAGCCGCAAACAAACGGTCTGTAGGACCAGTCTCACCTGCGATCGGTGTCTGGATATGTACCAGTATTCTCCAGAGATCTTCCATAGAAACTATTCCATCAGGAACCGCGTACCCTGGATCCATTGGATCTGAAGAAGAAGACACATCCATGATGTCTCCACCTCTTCCGGAGGCAGTCGGCAATGGAACGCTCATTAGGAGCATGCGGAGATCGTCAATCGTAACCTCCCAATTTGGGAGGAAAGACAACAAAGGTCCAGATGTATAGCCGTCTGCTACAGTTAACGATCCGATTTCACCTGGGTATTTCTCACGCCGAAATTCTAGGGCATCGTACAGGTTGTTGAGCCCATCCGTGTTGTAGTCGAGTGCGAGCAAATATTCCGTGTCTGGATAGGCCTGCGACAGGAACGGGCTCCCAGAATCGTGTGCACGAATGAGAATCATGTCCGCCGCGTCTGTATCACCGTCGTTGTCGAGATCAGCAAGGACGCCGTGCCCAAACTCGGCAATGACATCGTCAAGTATCATCGCATCGGCCTCCTGGACACTCCCGCTTTGGTCAAAGTCGGCAGTAAGCGGCGCAGTACCTGCGGCAACCAGCGACCTCAGATGAGCCGCATCGGCCTCGTTTAGCCGGCCGTCTCCATTGATATCTGACATGTCCGCCCTAAGCGGGTACGTCGGCCAATTGCCGTATTTATTATTCTGTAAAAATAGCTCATCTACATATTTGCCCCAATCATCGAGATTGATCACGCTATCGCTCTTGATATCGAATCGGATATCTCCGGCTCCCGTCCTTGCCCGAACGTATATCGCGTCGTTCATATCGAGCACGCCGTCGGCAAGCAAGGGGTCTGTTGACCCGGTGCTTGTTACCCAATCTGTAGAAGAATCGGATCCAATATTGCCTGTGACATCAAGTGCCCAATAGCTCTGATTTTGATTAAGAATAATGGGGAATCCGCTTCGGCGGCGGAGATTATAGTATGGCATCGGAGGTCCGCCAACAGCGGTTGCAGATGCTCCGAGTTCGCCGTCTTCGTTGTAGAACAAAACAGGAGATCCCGAATCGTGCTCTGTATTTGTCACACCGTTGATGTGTACAAAGAGAGGGCTTCGTATCCCGTCTATGTCTGCAGGAGTTTCAACTCCTCTGTGCGTGACCGGCCCATAGCGCAGGCGATGAGCTCCCATACACGTATTCTGACAACACCCTGTTTCACACCCCCACCCCACGAGCATACCATCCCATTCATTCTCGGCACTTCCAAAGCCGACTGCGGTTTCAGCCGGGGTCACATCACCCAGATTGGCCCGAGGCAGAGTAGGCCACACTGGAATTGGATCAATATGATCCATGGCGGTCGGGTCGCCCGCAAGATCGAGCCTTGCGAGCACAGTGTCAACAAATGGGTCAGGAACGATTACCTCAACGATCCGCAGCTTGTAGTGCGTACTCCAGTCGTTCTCCGATGATGTATCATTGTTGCCGATGCTCCCGTCGGGATGACGGATGAAGTACGCACTAATAGATTCGACATCGAGATCGATGTTTCCGATGGAGTGTTCTGCGGCAAGAATCCAGTGATCACCATTCGAGTCTTCACCGATGTATACTCCCGAACCATAGAAGACCGGCGTATGAATGTTGTGACGAATACCGCAGATCGCATCAAATTTATGTTCATTAACATCATTAAAAACTATTGTTCCAGAACCTTCTACATATTTTAGTAGCTCAGCTAACCAGTCATCTCGCCCAATGTGGCCGCCCATGCCGAACGCTGTGCCGCTAAGCAATGTAACTGCGGCGGTTGTGGTCAGGTATTTCACGTGGATGCGATCTCTCATGCTCGAACTCCTTTGGCCGCTTATTGGGCGCTCGGAGCAAAGTACAGCCGGGCATCCGCCGTTCGCCGAGTGCGTTGCACGATTCACACACTTTCTGCATGTGCCCCGCCGGATATGGTGGTCGCTTGACTCTGTACGCGGTTATTCGCTGTATCAGAACGCAGGAATTGCGCTCTTGACACATGAGGCATTGAAAGCAATCATTCCAATTTAGTTGTATTTGATCGATGCTTTGGAGTTAGCGAGCGCTTCCTTTGCCGCGTCGGCGGAACGGATGAGCCTGCCTGTCGTCGAGCTGATCTCGAGTTTGGGCTTGCGCGGGTCGAGCTTGGCGGTGACCCAGCCCTGGATATACATGGCTTCGAGCGCCTGGAGATAGCTCGTCACGGCACCACCGACGGCACCGGGCGCGACGCGGCCCTGCATTCTGGAAACTACGGTGTTGTAGATGGTGGCGATGTCGGATGTTTGCTGGAGGATCTCGACCATGTTGCCGTAGACGCCTGCGAGCGGAAGCACGGCATCACCCCTGCGGTGGCAAGGCACACGGATGATTTTGCCGTCGCGGAGGTCGCCGATCTTGTCTTTCTTGGCGCCGCGGAGGTTGAGCTTGAAGACGTTGAACGCGGCGATCTTCATGTTCTGCTCGCCGCCGAGGAAGCGATCGACGAGGTGCCTGCTTGCGTTGAGGTCGAACGAGCCGAGCGAGGCGTGGCCGACGGACTCGTTGGCGAAGCCGCCCTGCGCGAGCCAGCGCCAGGCGTCCTTGGGCGCGAGCTTCAGCCCCGCGTCCTTGGCGATGGCGGTGCAGTGGTCTTGGAGATCGGTAAAGCACCCGTTGGCCGCGTACCAGTACTGCGCAAAGCGTATGTGCTGGTCGATGTTCTTGCGGTTCTTCTCGTCGTAGCGCCGACGGATCCACGCGGCGTCGTCGGCGCCGCCCTCGATTTCGAGGATCGAGTAGGCGACCTCGCGCGCGGAGTTGTGCGCGAGCGTCATGCCCGCGGCGAGGATCGGATCGGCAAAGCCCGCGGACTCGCCGCAGAGCCACCAGTTCTCTCCCGCGAGTCGCTGGGAGAGGTGCGACCAGTTCTTGGTAGAGTGGACGCTCGCGCCCTTGAGTTCGCTCGTTGCGTCGGCCAGGAGCGCAGAGATGTCGGGCTCCATCTCAAGGGCTTCTTTGTAGAGTTCATGCGG
>JACKGZ010000001.1 GCA_020639255.1 Phycisphaera sp. | reverse complement strand
GTGTCGCGGCTTCTGGCGCCGCACGTCGAGCGGGTGATCGCGGTCGATCAGAACGAGGCGATGCTGAAGGCGGCGCGGGCGAGGCTCTCGGAAACACCCAACGTTGACTTCATGGCGAGCGATCTTGAGGCACTGACCGAGGCGGGCGGCTGGAAGGTTGATGCGGCGGTGTTGTCGCTGGTCGTGCATCACATCGAGCGCCCTTCGGCGGTTCTGAACGAAGCCGCGAAGATCCTCCGCCCTGATCGGGGCGGAGGTGTGCTGTTGGTGATCGACATGCTGGCGCATGACCGCGAGGAGTACCGGCGGACCATGGGACACCGGCATCTGGGATTCACACCGGATCAGATTACGAAACTCATGAACGACGCTGGTTTGCGGCATGTGCGTGTGCACGAGCTGCCGACCAGCACGGATTCACGCGGGCCGGGGCTATTCGTGGCATCGGGCCGGATTGGCAGATAAAGAAGAAGGCGGGGCATGAGGCCCCCTTTGGGAGACACACCGTGACCACACTTGCGACACCGATGATGCAGGCCGACAAGGTCGGCACGATCGATTTCAAAGTCCGCGACCTGGAGCTTGCCGAGCTGGGGCGGAAGGAACTCACGCTCGCGGAGTACGAGATGCCGGGCCTCATGGCGCTGCGCGAGCGCTACGCCTCGAAGCAGCCTCTCAAGGGCCTGAAGATCATGGGCTCGCTGCACATGACCGTGCAGACGGCGGTTCTGATCGAGACGCTCGACCTGCTCGGCACCGATGTCCGTTGGTGCAGTTGCAACATTTTCTCGACGCAGGACTCGGCGGCCGCCGCGGTCGTGGTTGGTCGCCCCGAGACGGGCGGGACCGCCGACAAGCCCAAGGGCGTGCCGGTGTTCGCGTGGAAGGGCGAGACGCTCGCCGAGTACTGGTGGTGCACGAAGCAGGCACTGACCTGGCCCGACGGCACCGGCCCGGACCAGATCGTCGACGACGGCGGCGACGCTTCGCTCCTGATGATCAAGGGTCTTGAATTCGAGAACGCGGGCAGCGTTCCCGAGTTTGACGAGAACAACGAGCCCGAGGAGTACAAGTACATCCTCGAGACGATCCGCAACACGATCAGCGACACGCCCGGCTGGTTCCAGAAGTCGACGACCGCGATCAAGGGGATCAGCGAGGAGACGACCACGGGCGTGCACCGTCTCTATCAGATGCAGGAAGCCGGCACGCTGCCTTTCCCGGCGATCAATGTCAACGACAGCGTGACGAAGAGCAAGTTCGACAACATCTACGGCTGCCGACACTCGCTGATCGATGGGCTCAACCGCGCGACGGACGTCATGCTCTCGGGCAAGGTTGCGGTGGTGTGCGGCTACGGCGACGTGGGCAAGGGCTGCGTGCAGTCGCTCCGCGGGCAGGGCTGCCGGGTGCTGGTGACGGAGATCGACCCGATCTGCGCGCTGCAGGCTGCGATGGAGGGCATCGAGGTCGTGCGTTTGGATGATGTGGTCTCGACGGCGGATATCTTCGTCACGACGACGGGCAATAAGGACATCATCACCTTCGATCACATGCGCAAGATGAAGGACAAGGCGATCGTCGGCAACATCGGTCACTTTGACAACGAGATCCAGATCGAGCGTCTGGCCAAGGACAAGAACACGAAGCGGGTGAACATCAAGCCGCAGTTCGACGAGTTCCGGTTCACCGATCTCAACAAGAGCATCCTCGTGCTCGCCGAGGGGCGTCTCCTGAACCTCGGTTGCGCGACGGGTCACCCGAGCTTCGTGATGAGCGCGAGCTTCACCAACCAGGTGATCGCTCAGATCGAGCTCAACGAGAACAACGACGCGTACGAGAACAAGGTGTACGTGCTGCCCAAGCACCTCGACGAGATGGTGGCCAGGCTCCACCTCGAGAAGCTGGGCGTGAAGCTGACGAAGCTGACGGACTCGCAGGCGAAGTACCTGGGCGTTCCGGTCGAGGGGCCCTACAAGCCCGACCACTACCGTTACTGATTGATTGCGCCCCGCGCGGGAGAGATCCCGCGCGGGGCTTTGGATTGTCAAGGAGCCGACGATGCACATGCGGGACGTATTCAAGAGGCAGAAGACGACCTTCAGCTTCGAGTTCTTCCCGCCCAAGTCGGAGAAGGGCGCCGAGTCGCTCTTCCGCACGATCGCGGAGCTCGAGAAGCTCGAGCCGACGTTTGTGAGTGTGACGTCCGGCGCGGGCGGCTCGACGCGGGCGCTGACGAGCGAGCTGGTGTCTCGGATCCGCAAGGAAACGACGCTCAGCCCGATGCCGCACCTGACGTGCGTGTGCCAGAAGGCGGGCGAGATCGAGGAGACCCTCGAGGATTACTGCTCGCAGGGGATCGGGAACATACTCGCGCTGCGTGGCGATCCGCCGGCGGGCAAGCCCGGGCACCGCCACGAGGACGACGACTACCGGTACGCGGCGCAGCTGGTCGCGGCGATCAAGCGATTCAACGAGCGAGGGAAGCACCCGAACGGGAAGGGCTTTGGCATTGGCGTGGCGGGCTTCCCCGCCGGGCACCCTGCGACGCCCAACCGGCTCACGGAGATGGATCACCTGCGCGCCAAAGTGGACGCGGGGGCTGATTTTGTTATCACGCAGCTGTTCTTTGATAATCACACGTTCCTGGACTATCGCGATCGGTGCAGGCACGTTGGGATCGACGTGCCGATCATCGCAGGGATCATGCCCGTGACCTCGCTGGCGGGGATGCGGCGGATGGCGGAGCTGGCGCTCGGGACGACGTTCCCGGCGAAGATGCTGCGGGCGCTCGACCGCACGAACGGCGACGACGAGGCGGTCCGGCGCGTGGGTGTGCACTGGGCGACGCAGCAGTGCGCCGAGCTGCTCGACGCCGGCGTCGACGGGATTCATTTCTACACGCTCAACAACTCGACGGCGACGCGTGATATCTACGCGTCGCTCGGGGTGAACACCTCGTCGCAGCTGGCGAGCTAACGCGCGTTGACGCTTGCGATCAGTTGCTTGAAGAGATCGCTGCCGAGCGGGGCGCATTGGGTGCGCTCGGGGTGCCATTGCACACCGAGGTAGAAGGGTCGGCGTGGATCCCCCACCGCTTCGATGAGGCCGTCGGGTGAGGTGGCGAGGACATCGAGCGAGCCGGGGTCGCTGATGGCCTGGCGGTGGCGGCTGTGCACGGTGCCGGGCTGCATGATCGGTGTGGTCGGAATGATGTCGTGGTCGCGGTCCCAGTGGTCGGCGTGGGTGGTGTGCGTGTCGGGAAGGTGCTGATTGAGCGCGCCGCCCGCGATGAGGGACATCATCTGCATGCCGAGGCAGACGCCGAGGACCGGGGCGTCCGGGCGTGACTGCTGGAGGGCGCGGAGGAGCTGGGTTTCGTAGTGCTGGCGGGATTCGTGGACGCGGACGGCTGCGGGATGCGTGGGGACACCGAAGGGTTCGGTGACGGGGTCGTCGCCCCCGGTAAGGACGAAGGCGTCGCAGAGGGCGAGGTGGGCCTCGATGTCGCTGGCGACTGGCGGGAGGATGATGGGGATCCCTCCTGCGTTGGTGACGGCGTGGGTGTAGGCGGAGGTGATGGTGTGACGCTCGCGATCATTGAACACCTGCACATCGGCGGTGATGCCGACGACGGGATGTGGGCGGGCGCGTGCGATGCGGGTTCTCCGGGTGGGCGCCGATTGGATGGTAGACTTTCGGCATGAGCGGACGGACGGCTGCGATCTTGGTGGTGATTCTTGGAGCGCTGGTCGCGGCGGTTGTTCTGACGACGCCGAGGGCCGGTGGGCCGAATGCGGAGCGGGTCGTGCCGCTGGTTGGGGTGCCGGCGAGTCAGATTGGGGCAGTACGCGTCACGGATGCAGCGGGAGATGCTGTGTTTGTTGGGCAGGATCCGAAGTGGGACGGGTGGTTGGTTGAAACGTGGGATGGTGATGTGGTTGTCGGTTCGTGGCCAGCATCGGGGACGACGGTTTCGGCGGGGATGCGGGTTCTTGCCAATGCGCGGCTCTGGTCTGGTCAGCGGCATGGGCTGGCTGAGCGGAGCGAGGTCGTGATCCTGGACCAGAACCGGGAGGTGGTTCGGGAGTTTGGGATGAGCAGCGTGGCGCTTGGGGGACGGGTGCCGGTGCTGACTTCGGATGATGAATGGGGCACGATCGAACGGGAGCTTGCAAACTTTCTGAGTTTGGATTCGCTGCTGGCTTGGCGTGACCCGGCGGTGCTGCCCGGGCTTGATGCGAGTGCGGTGACGATCTCGATCGACCGCGAGGGGGATCTCCTGGCGCTTCGGCGGGTGGGAACGAGTTGGGCGGTGGAGTTGCCCGTCGTCGAGCCGGTGGATGGGGCGCGGGTGCAGGAGCTGATCGATGGGCTGGTGGCGGCGCGGTCGGAGCGGTTCGTGGAAGGCAAGCCGGAGCAGGACATCGTGACGCTGATGGTCGAGGCGGGGCCAAGCGGGGATCGTCGGCGGTACACGGCGATCATCGACACGGGATCACTCGTGGCGGACGTGATGCTGTTCAAGACGGACGGGGAGACGACGACGGAAGTCGCGCGGGCGTCGATGCGCGTGCCAGAGGAGTTTGCAGGGCTGCTCGATCTGGATGTGACGGATGTGGTGTCAAGGAGGTCGGTGGCTACGCCCGCGAGTGAGGTGGCGGGGATCACGCTTGAGTGGAGTGATCGCGAGATCGCGCGGACGAGCAGCGGCTGGGCCTCAAGCGAGGACGAATCGACTGCGGAAAGCTGGCTGGATCTGCTCACGCGGCGCGATGCGGATGAGGTAGCGCTCTCGGCGGGTGATGCCGAGGGTGTCGGCACGATCGGGCTTGCGGGGTTTGGGGATCTGGCGATGGGGTCGCTGCGGGTGCGCGCGGGCGGGGGGATGTTGTGGGTCGCGCGCGACCGGGTTTGGCGTGGGTATCGGGTGGGAGAGGATGACTTGGTGAGGCTTGGAGTGGTTGCGCCGGAGTAAGTCGCCCTCATCCGCCTCGCTGCGCTCGGCACCTTCTCCCCCGAGGGGAGAAGGAGGAAATGCGCCCTCGCTTGCGCTTCGGGCTCGTCAGGAATTGAGGGCGATGTCGGTGCGGAGTTGTTTGCCGGGGAAGTCGATCTTGCTGGCAGCGAGATAGGCTCGCTCGCGGGCGTCCTGCATGTCGTTTCCGATGGCGACGATGTTCAGGACGCGGCCGCCGGCGGTGATGACGTTGCCCTTGTCGTCGAGCTTTGTACCTGCGTGGTAGACCGTCACGTCGCCCATTTTCTCGGCATCGGCGATGCCGGTGATGATGTCGCCCGTGACGGGCTTCTCCGGGTAGCCCTTGCTGGCGAGCACGACGCAGCAGCTCGGGCGTGGGTCGAAGTCGATGTCGATGTCGCCGAGCTTGCCCTTGCATGTTGCGATGCAGATGTCGATGAAGTCGGACTTTAAGCGCGGGAGGATGGCCTGGCACTCGGGGTCGCCGAAGCGGACGTTGTACTCAAGCACTTTGGGGCCGGACGGCGTGAGCATGAGCCCGGCGTAGAGGACGCCCCGGAAGTCGATGCCCTCGCGGCGGAGCGCATCGACGGTGGGCACAAGGATCTCGCGCTGGACGAGGTCCATGGTTTCCTCGTCGATCTTGGTGCTGGGGCTGAACGCGCCCATGCCGCCGGTGTTCGGGCCTTCGTCGTTGTCCTTGAGTCGCTTGTGGTCCTGCGCGGTTTCGAGCACGTAAATGTTGCGCCCGTCGACGAGCGCGAGGACGGAGACCTCGGGGCCTTCGAGCTTCTCTTCGATGAGAACCTTGCGACCCGCGTCGCCGAACTTGTTGCCCTTGAGGCAGTCTGTGAGGAATGCGACGGCTTCTTCCATGTTCGCCGGGAGCACGACGCCCTTGCCCGCGGCGAGGCCCGCGGCCTTGAGCACGGGCGGCTCCTCACGCGTCTGCATATAGCCGACCGCCTGCTCGAGGTTGGTGAAGACGCGTGCGTCACCGGTTGGGATGGAGGCGCCTCGCATGAGCTGCTTGGCCCAGGCCTTATCGGCTTCGAGCACGGCGCCATTGGCTTTGGGCCCGAAGACGAGGCGGGTGTCGGTGGCAAGGGCGTCGGCGAACCCCTCGGCGAGGGGGGCCTCGGGGCCGATGACGACGAGGGAGATCTTGTGCTTGTCGCAGTACTGGACGAGTCGGTAGATCTCGCCCTTGGAAACGGGGACATCGACCGCTTTGGCGAGCCTGGCCAGACCCGGGTTCTGCGGGTGTGTGGTGTGGAGGGTGCCGAGGTTCGGGGAGGCGACGAGAGCCTTGGCGAGGGCGTGCTCGCGGCCGCCGCCGCCGATGAGGAGGACGTTGATTTTGTGTGTTTCGGTCACGCGGCGATGGTAGGACGGGGCGGGGATGAATAGGAGCCGGGTTGACGGAGAAGTTGGCGAGGCCTAGTGTCCTCTCCTGATTGCGGGGTAGAGCAGTCTGGTAGCTCGTCGGGCTCATAACCCGGAGGTCGTTGGTTCAAATCCAGCCCCCGCTATTTGCAACCACCGGATCGGTCTGATCCGGTGGCTTTGTTTTTGGGCGCATTACGTCTTGTCCACACCTCGGTATACAGTCTTGAATTCAGCTAATCTTTGAGCATGTTTGAGAACGCAAACCGGCTCTGGGTGGTCCACATCTCCAATAACAAGCACCTTGCGGAACGTGCCCAGGAGGAAGGGTTTATCTGCATTGGGTGGACTCGGATCGGGAATCTCAGTTCACACGACACGCCAGAGAAGATGAAGGCGGCGTACGAGCGAGCTTTCCCACAGAAGTCGATGGCTTCAGTACGCTCATCGTACTGGCAGGTGTTTCGCTTCGCACACGAGATGCAAATTGGCGAGCCCTTCGTTTATCCGATTAAGGGATCTCGTGACATTCTCATCGGAAAGATCGCTGGTGCATATGAATGGTCTACAGACGCTGAGCTTCAAGCGGGAGACTATTGCAACGTCCGGCGTGTTGAGTGGATTGACCGGGTACCGCGTGTCCGCTTCAGCCAGAGCGCCCTCCGCAGCTTTGGGAGCTTCTCTTCTGTTTCTACCGCCGACGATCATCTTGACGAGTTGCGAGCTGTACTGAAAGGCCGAAAGATTGCTCCGAAAAACTCGGCCCCTGAACCAGAGCCCGATCTTGACGAGACAGCAGAAAGCGAAGATGACGCGGCGTTTGCTGCTGAAGAGGTCATCCAGGCAACGAAAGATTACCTTATTCGCCGATGGAGTCGAACGGCACAGGAGTTTGAAGAGGTAGTTGCTTCGGTGTTTCGTGGCTTGGGCTACTCGGCTACTACGCAACAGGGAACGCGCGATCTTGGTGTTGACGTGATTGCCCATGCTGATCCTCTAGGGGTTACGCCACCGATCTTGAAAATCCAGGCCAAGAGTGGGACTTCAACTGTCGGAGCTCCGGCTGTCAAGCAGCTTCGAGGCGTGCTCAATCCCGGTGAAAAGGGGATCTTGATCAGTCTCGGCGGCTTCTCAGTAGATGCTAAGCATACAGAGCAGAACGATGCGAACCTGATCCTGATTGATGCAGATCGGTTTGTTGAACTCTTTCTCCAGAGCTATGACCGGTTGAATGCTGAGATGAGACACAAGTTCCCGCTGCAGCAGGTTTATGTTGTGACAGCCTGACTCGTTCGCTGTTATTGTTGAATGCGCTACAGAATCGGTGAAAGAAGCTGGGCGGCTTGCTCGGCGAGCTTTCGCATGGGGCTGCGACGCATCCAGGCGGAGTCGGTGAGGAGGGAGCTGTTTGCGATGTATTGGTTCTGGAGTGCACGGAGTGAAGTGGCGGCTTCGGGGCCGTGGACGACGAGGCTGAGTTCGTAGTTGAGCCAGAAGCTTCGGCGGTCGATGTTGACGGTGCCGATAATGGCGATGTCCTCGTCGACAGTGATGGTCTTGGCGTGGAGTAAGCCCTTGTCATAGAGGCAAACCTTGACGCCGGCCTGGAGGAGGTCGTCGTAGTACGCCATGCTGGCGTAGCGGACGAGGGGGCCGTTGACTTTGGCGGGAACGACGACGGTGACCTCGACGCCTCGGAGCGCGGCGCCGATGAGACCCGCGACGAAGGCGTCGTCGGGGATGAAATAGGGCGTCGTGAGCGTGAGCGTTCGTTGCGCTCCGAAGACGGCAGCGGTGAGGATGTGGAAAAGTGCCTTGGGCTCCTGACCCGGGCCAGAGGGGACAACCTGTACGATCTGTGTGCCGGTGCGGTCGGTTTCTGTGACGTTGATCTCGCTTTGGAACGGGTCGTTGGTGTCCATAGCCCAGTCGGCTTCGAAAAGGTCGCCGAGCGTGGCGGCGGCCGGGCCGGTGACGCGGATGCCGAGATCGACCCATTGGCCGTAGCCCTCATTCTGCATGAAGAAATTCGGGTCGGCCATATTGAGGCTGCCGACGTGGGCGACCTTGTCGTCGATGACCGCGAGCTTGCGGTGGTTGCGGATGTCGACGCGATGGAGCGACGCTCTGAGCAGATTGACGGGAAGCGATGCGCGGACGTCGACGCCGGCGTCGCGGAGTCGGTGAACGCAGTCGTGCCTGAGAAATCGCTTGGAGCCGACGGCGTCGACGAGGACGCGGCAGGTGACACCCCGCTCGCGTGCACGAATGAGCGCATTCTCAACTTCCTGTACACGACCGGCTGAGAACCAGATGTAGTAAAGCAGGTCGCATGAGCGTGTGGCATTGTCGATATCGGCGATGAGGTGCTTGAAGCAGTCGTCGGAGTTTGCGAGCAGCTCGATGTCATTGCCACCGAGCGGGGCGCTCATGCCGGAGGTTCGGCCGATGCGTGCGATGGCCTCGGCTGCGGGGTGATGATCTTCGAGGACGGCGCCGAAGCGTTTATCGAGTTCCCGGATGGGGCCGCCAAGCTGCTTGGCGGCGAGAGCGGTGCGTTTGGTACGCCGCCCGCTGAGCCAGGTCTCGCCGACGAGGACGTACATAAACGCGCCGAAGATCGGGAAGGAGAAGAGCAGGACGATCCAAGCCATGGAGACGCCCGCAGGTTTGCGTTTGGCGAGGACGCGGAGCGACAGGCCGCCGACGATGGCGACATGCAGTAGGATCGTTCCGAGAGCGGTCCAGGTGAATAGCTGTTGCATCGGTGCATAGTTTACCTATTGTTCTGACATGTCACCGCAGCAAGGTGAGAGCGATCAACGCCGATCCGGTCGGGTCAAGCACGCGACGAAGGCCGTACGATCGGCGCTTCGGCGATACCCGCCTGAGATCGTTGCATCACTCTTAAGAAAGCCACATCCGACGGGCGCACCGATGCGGGATGTGCTCACAGAGCTGTCGCCATCCGGTCTCGCGGTGAGCTGGCTCGGGCATGGGTCGGTTGTGGTCGGTCTCGATGACACGATCGTCGCGGTCGACCCGGTTCTGTCGGATCGCATCGGACCAAGGGTCGGCAAACGAACGGTCGGGCTGCGTCGTTTGGCCCCCCCACCGCTCGGGCCGGACTCTTTGAAGGGTGTGGACCTTGTGCTGATCACGCATGCGCACTTCGATCACCTGGATCGTCCGACACTTGTTGAATTGGCGGATCAACGGACGACTGTCATTGTTCCAAAGCGTTGCAAGCGTCTGATTCCGAAGGGCTTTTGCCGCGTGATCGAGCTCGGCGCGGGCGAGAGCTATCGGCAGGGTGAGGCGACGGTGTGGGCGGTGCAGCCCCGGCACTGGGGCGCTCGGACATGGCTTGATCGGCGGCGCGGGGCATGCTCGTACTGCATCGAGCGAGCGGGTAGACGGGTGCTGTTTGCGGGTGACACAGCGGACACGAATACGTTCGACGGGATGTCCGGGCTCGATCTTGCGGTGTTTGGTATCGGCGCGTACGACCCTTGGGAGCACATGCACGCGACGCCCGAGCAGGCGTGGCGGATGTTTCAGGCGTCCGGTGCACGGTATCTGCTGCCTGTGCATCATTCGACCTTCCCGCTCTCCGACGAACCGATCGACGAGCCGATGAAGCGACTACTGATGGCTGCGGGCGAAGAACGTGATCGCGTCATCATCGCACGATTGGGTGAGATCGATGTCGTTCTCGAGAATGAAGCCGCTTCATAGACGATGAGGGCGGTTTCGGGCACCTCCGGCTTCATTTTTATGGCACCACGTGGTTCATGCTCTATCTTTCAACGAGCGATAAGCTCGCGCGCCGGTACTCGTGAGGGCCACTCGGCCCAAGCCTGCGCGCGGGGGGTACACAACTCGTGAGGAGGTAACGCGACATGAGACGTCTCTGCGCGCTCATTGCGGCGATGGCCGGCACGGCTTCGGCGCAGCAATACATCATGATGCCGGATTCGACATCGGACGCGATCATGCTCTTCGATCCATTTGATGGCAGCCTTGTCGATGCAAACTACATCGACCTGACCACCTCCGGCATCGCGTCGACGCCTGTCAACGCAAATGTTGTTGGAAATCAGATCTGGGTTTCGGATCAGTTAGGCGATGGCATCATGCGGTTCGACATGGCCGGCAATCACCTTGGGAATATCGTCGGTGGCATGGACAATATCCGTGGCTTTGAGGTTGTCGGCAACACGGTCTATGTGTCCAACTCCGGCTCGAATAACGGCGCCCCGGGCGATGCCGTGATCACGATCGATGTCGGAACGATGTCGATCACAGGCAATTTCACCGTTGGTGCTGCAAAGAACGGTGATCCGTTCGATGTGCTCGCGTTTCAGAATGGCTTCCTCATCAACGATATCGCCGGTGAGAACATTGAATATCACGACCTCTCGGGCGGCTGGGTGAGCAACTTCCACGACTCTGATGGCGTATCCGGGATCGACTTCCCTGAGCAGATGAATATGTCTCTTGATGGACAATCCGTCTTCTCGGCAGGCTTCAGCGCGCCGTCCGGCATCTATGAGTACGACCTTGCCGGCAATCAGCTCAATTACTACGCGGTCGGCAACGGGCTGCGAGGCGTGATGGAACTCGGCAACGGCAACATCATGTTCAGCGACGGCAACGGCGTTCATGTGCTCAACACGTCAACGGGCGGAGTGTCCGATATCGTTGCCGCATCTGGTCGCTACTTTGAGGTTCTTGTGCCTGCACCGTCAACACTGGCTCTGATTGGCTTTGGCGGCATGATAACCGCTCGCCGCCGGAGATAACACAAATCGTTGACAGGAGAACTCGTGGGGGGTCATCCTGTCTCTCGACGGCCCCGACCGATCGGTCGGGGTTGTCGTTTTTGCGAACGTTGCTGATTCCACGTCACACTGCATGCGACGTGCTTTCATTCGTATGACTTACGGATCGACGACGGGATGCGTCTCTTGCAAGGCCTCTTCGATACGGTTCACGAGCGACGCCGCGCCTTGCGTATTGGGATGGCTTTCACCGAGTGAGTTCATCATGACTGACCTGGAAGCCTCAGCCTCTGCGAGTGCCTCATCCAATCGGCCCATGGCAAGAAGTGTTTCGCTGTGCTGCAGCATGAAGGCCGCGACAATCCAGTGGCCCGGCGGGAAAGTTTCGCTGCCGAGCTGAACCGCCTCGGCACCGTATCGTTCGGCCTCTTCGAATCGTCCGAGATCTCTCAGCACTGCGCCGTAGTTGTTGATACCAATGACGGTGTCGGGATGGTGGTTGCCGTTGATCCGGCGGTACTGCTCGAGCGAAACTCGATAGGTTTCTTCGCATTTCTCGTACTCTTCGAGTGCTCGGTACAGGCCGCCCATGTTGTTCAAAGCCCGGATTGTTCGTGGATGATCGTCTCCGAGCGTACGGCGTCGCCCTTCATAAGCTTCTCGATAGAACGGCTCGGCCTCGGCGAGTTTACCCTGACGTTTCAGGTTGATCGCGACATTGTTTGCTGAGCTGAGTGTCTTTGCATCGTCCGGACCGAGCACACGCTTGTTCCCCTCGTATGCCTCGCGCAGGAATGGTTCCGACTTGGCAAACTCCCCCCTACCCTCGTACACACTCGCGATGTTGTTCATCGCAGCGAGCGTCTCGGGTGCGTCTGCTGGGAACTGCGCTTTGTAGCCGGCCAGGGCTTCCTGAAGATAGCTTTCGGCTTCTCCAAATCGGCCGAGTTCGTGCATCAGCAGGCCGATGTTGTCGAGAACACTCAGCGTGTCGGGATGCTGATCGCCTTTGGTGCGTCTGCTATCCGCGAGTGCCTGAGTCAGAATCGGCTGGGCTTCGTCGTACTGCCCTTGATAGAGGAGAAGAAGACCGAGGTTGTTGCGTGCACTGATTGAATCGGGATGATCGGGACCGAGATTCTGATCTCGGATGTCACAGGTGCGTCGTTGTACTTCGACAGCCAGATCCATCAACCCCACACGCTCGGCCGAACGGGCGAATGATTGCAGGAGCCGTGCCTGAACAACCGGCTGCTCGTCGAATTCATGATCGATCGCCGCGAGGCTCTGATCGAAAATGTCTGCCCGCAGTACATTGAGCGCGAGACCGGTGAAGTCGACGCCTTGCAGAATGACTTCTGGCGCTGGTTCGGTCTCACCCTGGTGCTGAGCCAGTTCTTTCAGGAGTTCCTCACGCACATGGAAGCCAAAGTCCATTGCATCGAGCTGCGCGAGTTGCTCTTCCTGGAAAGAAGCCACGTCTTCGAGCTGCTGTGTACGCAGTCGTTCGGCGGTAAGTGCCTCTTGCGTTTCCTGGCTGGCTCTTAATGCATCTGATCTGGCGCGATCGGCTCGGTAGGCAAATACCGATGTACCCGCCAGCCCTGCCAGCAGCAAGACGAAGCATGCAGCCACACCAACCACGATCTGACGGTGCCTCTTACTGTACTTTTTCAGCTGATACCACGCGCTGGCCGGCTTAGCCAGAATGGGCTGGTCCTTCAGATATCGCTCGATGTCGCTCGCAAACGCGGCAGGCGATTCGTACCGTCGCGATGGATCCTTTTCGAGCGCAGTCGCAACGATCGTATCGACATCACCTCTGAGTGCTTTGTTCGATTGACTCAGCCTTGAGGGCTCCTCTTCCCGGATGATGCGCACCGCTTCGTGGACAAGCCGACCCTTGAGATTCAGCGGCAAGTTGCCGGTGAGCAGCTCATACGCGATCACGCCGAGCGCATACACATCCGACCGTGTGTCGACGTCGTCCGGGTTCCCACCGGCCTGCTCGGGTGACATGTACGAGATCGTGCCGATCAGCTGGCCGATATCGGTTTGCAGTGTCGTGACAGCAATGTCGGATTCGGTGACTTTCGCGACACCGAAATCGAGTATTTTGGGTTGTGCGCTGGGTTGGCCGTCTGTGTTGATGTCGGCGATGAGGATGTTAGCGGGCTTGAGGTCGCGGTGGATGATGCCGTGCTGGTGAGCATGCTGGATAGCAGCAGCGATCTTCGAGATGAGTTTGAGCTTGTCGCGCGTTCCGAGCTGCTTTCGCTCGGCGTATTCGGTGACGGGCGTACCGTCGATGTACTCCATGGCGAAGTATGGCTGGCCGTCATGAATACCCGCCTCATAGACCTGAGCGATACCGGGGTGCTTGAGCTTCCCGAGTGTTTCGGCTTCGAGTTCGAAACGCCGGCGGAGGCGCTCCGATGCGAATCCGGATTTGAGTATTTTGAGCGCGACCTGTCGTGATGGTCTTTCCTGTGTCGCGAGGTACACCGCGCCCATGCCGCCTTCGCCGAGAAGCGAGTGAATCTCGTAGCCGGCGAAGGTCGATCCCGGGTGTACCGGGCTGTGCGAATAGCTCTCCTGGCTTTCGAGTGATTGTCGCCTGGCATTGATTGCATCATCGCTCAGCGGATCGCCATCGCGATCGGACGAGTCTGCAGCGGTAATCAGGCGGACAAGCTGTTCGTGCATAGAGGCGTCTGAGCCGCATACTTCCCGGATGACAGATTCTCGATTGCTCGGATCCGTAGCGATCACTCGAGCAAATGCATCGAGCAACGAAATGGGTTGATCCGTATCCATTACTCGCTTACAGCCTCATCATCATGTGCGGTGCTTGTGTCATCGCTGAGTTCGGCTCGGAGCCAGGCACGCGAGAATTGCCAATCGAGCCTTGCGGAGCTTTCCGAGAGATCGAGGAACTGACCGATTTCTCGGAAAGTCAGCGACCCGAACGCGCGGAGTTCGAACACCTCCGCCTGGCGCGGATAGCTGCTCCGGAGTCCTTCGAGTACTTCGTGCAGGTCCGCGAGATCGAGATCGTTTGCGTTCTGAGCGCCGTCGCTGTCGTGGAGCGTGAACCTTGGTTGATCGCCTCCTCGCTTCTGTCGCGACTTTGCTCGTGCTGCGTCGGCCATGACTTGTCGCATGGCGCGTGCTGCGAGGGCGAGAAAGTGGCAGCGATCCGAGACATGGCCGAGGTTGCCGTTGAGCTTGAGCCAGGCTTCGTGAACCAACGCCGTTGCGTTGATCGTGCCGCCATTGTTCCGGCCGGCCATCGAGCCGGCGATGCGACGCATCTCGTCGTACGCGAGTTGGACGACCTTCGCCTCGGCGTCCTTCGGGTTTGTGCCTGCGCGAACGACCTGGAGCAAACCCGTAATCTCACCGACTTTCGGTTCGTCCTGCGGCATGCATTTGAGTGTAGTGGCACGACGATCGCACATGCGGACTCGGCGGTGATGCTGCTTGTCTTGTCGCGCTCTCGGACCTGATGTTGAATTACTTGCCCACTTCTCGCTTGGCAGATGTACGGGTCGCAATGATGTCTCGATGATGTGGTTCATGATGAAGTCAATCAGGACTTTGGAATCGCCTGCAGACCCGGTAGGGCCTGCAGGCATGAGGAGTGGTTGTGGGATCCCATCAACTCACGGGCAGCCGGCGTTGTAATTGCTGACCCAGGCAGAGAAGTCAGCGGGCGAGCAGATGCCGTCGTTGTTCTGATCGCAGACGACGCCCTGGGTGTTAAAGGCGGAGACCCAGGCGGAGAAGTCGGCGGGCGAGACGTTGCCGTCGAGGTTGGTGTCGGCCTTGCAGGTGTACTCGTTGATGCTCAGGATGTAGGGCGTGCCCGAGGCGGTGCCGCTGGTAGCGAATGGTTCCGCAAAGAGATTGATCGAGTGATCGCCCGCGGGCAGAGCGACACGCAGATAGCCGTACTCGCCTGCGTCGGCAGAGCCATCCGGCCCGCCTGCATCGAGGATGTCGCAGAAGTCAGTCGCGGGCAGCGGCGTGGTCGTGGCGATGGCTCCGAGTGCCGACGTGCCGATGAACTCAAATTCGACGACGGTCGGTATGGCGACATTGAAGCGGTAGTAGTCCTGGTCGCCGAAGTTCACTGCGAAAATATCTTCGTAGTAGGTGCCGGAGGTACCGCAGATGGTGTCGCCCAGGCTGACGTCCTCGGGCTGCAGGCCGCCGAAGACGCACGCGTCGTTGGTCCCGCCTTGGAGCGCGATGAAGTTGTCGAAGGGGACGGGCTCCTGCTCCTGGTAGCTGCCGGGGGGGCAGGTCGGGATCTGCGGGCGGAAGCTGAGGGTGTAGTCCCCGCCGCAGGTTGCGCTCGTGGTGCCGAAGACTTCGATGTAGTAGGTGCCCGGGTTGAGCGTGCCGGAGAATGATGCCGGCGTGAAAGGCTGAGCGAATATGCCACCGATTGTTGGCTGCACATTCGCACACCCTGGAACACCCGGGACGGTCTGGGTCGCAAAGCCGAACGCGACCTGGGTTTCGGATTCGATAGAGAGGGTGTAGGGCGTGGTTTCGGTGATCACGACCTCGTACCAGTCGAAATCGTTGGGGCCGGCGCTGCCGTTGATGGTCTGTCCGAGGCTGAGGCTGCCGAAGTTGCCACCGGCGGAGCACCCGTCATTGATACCGTTGCCCAGGCCGGGACAGTCGGCCTCCCCCTCGGCGAGTGCGCCCGCGGGGAGTGCGATGACGTCGAATGTGTACCACTCGACCTCGCCGCCCGCGCTGACGGTGTCGGCGATCGAGACGCCGCCCACCATACCGGTCATGCTGCCGCTGGCGGAAACGTTGGTGGTGATGGCGGCGAAGCCCTCTGCGAAGGAGGTTCCGAAGCCGCTGACGGAGAGGGCGTAGCGTCCCGTGGGCAGGCGCATGCTCAGGTAGCTCTGGAGCGAGCCGTCGCAGGGCGAGCCCGGGCCTTCGTCGTCGGCGTCGTCGTTGAACACAACGAGCTCGCCCGTGTCGAGGTTCCAGACGCCTATCTCGGTGTCGAAGCTGGAGCCGCAGGTGTCGATCTCGACGAACCCGTCGTAGGAGACGGTGCCCAGGTCCTGCTGCTCGAAGAGGCCTGGAATCTGGAAGCGGTAGAACTTCACTTCGCCCGGGGTTGAGACGAAGTCACCGGCCTCAATCGTGTTGTTAAAGTTGATGACCTGTGCACCGCCCTCGACGTTAAGCGTCGCGTTGACGAAGCCGCCCTCAGAAAAGACATCGGTATCGGCCTGGAAGTTATTGCCGAAAACAGTGTCGTACCCGGAGACGCTGGCGTAGTACACGCCGGGCGGGTAAAACGCGTTGATCTGGCTCTGGAGCACCGAACCGGGCACCGCGTCGTCATTGTTTGAGGCCAGGCTTCCGCTGAGCTGCCAGATCGCGATCTCGGTGTCGAAGTTTGAGCCAAAGGTGTCGAGCGTGAAAGCCAGATCCGCGGCGAGCGGGTCGGTCTTCATAAGCATGCCAAGCTCGTCTGCGACGGCGGGCTGAGCGAGTGCGGAGCCCGCGCAGGCGGCGAGGGCCAGGGTGGTGATGCCTTTCAGTGTGCGTGATGCCATTGGATGCTCCTCATATGGCCCGGAATCCCCGGGGTTCACTGGGAGACACGACGTCCGAGAGCCGAAGCGCAAACGAGATCAGAAAAATCTTGCCATTCCGCTGTGGGCATTGGCGGCGACGACGGGGTGGTACTCGCCTTGGGGTCGCAATAGACTCGGAAGCGGGCCATATCGGCCCGGAGGAGTCCCAGATGAGCAGCTACGCCCCCTCGACGACCCGGCTTTGGCGTTTCTTCTTCGCGATGCTGATCGGGCTCGGCTTTGCGTCCGTCGCCTCGGCAGACATCGCCCAGGTCAACAGCCTGCTCGCCCGAGCGGAGACCAACCTGCAGTCGGTGTCCGGGAGCCTCGGAAACCGGACAAGCTGGCCGGGTGGCTCTTCCGGCAAGCTGCTCGCACGTCGGCTGGAGCAGGCGCTCGACGACATCAACCCGGCCAAGGAATTGCTTGAAAAGGTGCCGGCGGGGACAGCTGGACGTGACGAGGCGGTGGCGCGATATCAGGCGGCGGCCGCGGAGTACAACAGGCTGCGCGAGATCATGGTCGGCCCGGACGCGCCGGCTCCGACCGAACCGGCGGGCGGCGTCAAGCTGGACTACCAGCAGGAAGACGTGCTCAAGGGCGCCAAGTTCAACCTCCGCGAGGTCGAGGCGAACGCTGAGCAGCTCACCAAGGCCCTCGAAACGCTGCGCGAGGTCGAGGACCAGCTCACGATCGACTACCGCGAGGTGGACGGGCTCATGGGTGTCGTCGAGAACGCGAAGCGCAAGGCCGGCTTTGTGAAGGATGCGCTCGACAAGCTCCCCGCGGACGGCCGAGGTGTGCCCGAGGTTCGCCAGCAGCTCGTGAACGCGGAGGCGAAGATCGTCACCGCGACGGATTTCCTGAGGCCGGTGAACGAGAAGCTGCGGAAGCTGATCGACCCGGCCCAGTACCCGGAGTTCGATGCTGACCGCAAACGCCTCCGCGAACTCTCGGTAATGTTCAACGACACGATGATTCTGCAGACAGATCGTCCTCGAGCCGCCGAAACGCTCGCGCAAGCCGATGCCGCACGAGACGAGTGCATCCGGATTGCACAGAAGTACGCGAGGCTGATGCAGCAGCGAACGGATCAGGGACGGACGATCGAGGGCGTGGGCAACGGCTTCCTGAGCAATCTCAACGATTTCCTCGCGGAGGCCGAGGCGCAGAAGGCCGTGCTGCCCGACGAGATCCGCGAGGATCTGAAGACGGCGATGGGGTATGCGGCCGAGGCGGTGAAGGAACAGAAACCCCTCTGGTTCACGGGCGGCATCCCGCAGACGATGGGCTTCGCAGAGGATCGTCTGGCGCTGCTGTCGGCTCTGGATGAAGAGGCCGGCAAGGAGTTGCGTGCCGAGTACGAGGCGACCCAGGAGCAGCTCAAGGAGCAGGCCGAGTCGCTGAGCGAGCTGATCATCCGCGAGAACAAGCTGCCGAAGGACGCGTTCGCCGGCGACGACCGCGAGGAGGCGATCAAGACCGCGGTCAGCGCGTGGAAGGTGCAGCAAGAAGAGTTCGAAGTGCTCGCGGTGCGCATCCCGGGCGAGCAGTGGGCCCGCGAGACGAAGTGGACGTACAGCAACGGGACGTGGTACTTCTCGGATCGGTCGAAGCTCCAAGTGCGACTGATCGTGGCCGACCACGAGAACCCGGATCTGGCGATCGACCGCCCGATCAACATCTGGAAGGACCACCAGAAGGGTGACTCGATGATCGGCGTGCCGCTGTACGGGTTCGAGGACGAACTCCAGCCGAGCAGCTACCTGCTGAAGTCGAACGTCAAGAAGCCCTGACCGATCTATCATCGGCCATGACCAGACGAGCCGCGGTGATTGCTGCCATTCGGACTCCCATCGGCCGCTACGGCGGGGCGCTGTCGGGCGTGCGCCCCGATGACCTCGCGGCTCTCGTGATCCGAGCGGTCGTTGAGCAAACAGGGATCGACAAGGCCCTCATCGAGGACGTGTATTTCGGGTCGGCGAACCAGGCGGGCGAGGACAACCGCAACGTGGCGAGGATGTCGGCGCTGCTTGCGGGATTGCCGGCGAGCGTGCCGGGGTCGACGGTCAACAGGCTCTGCGCGTCGGGGCTCGAAGCGATTAATGTCGCGGCGCGGATGATCGAGGCGAACCACGGCGACGTCTTCATCGCCGGCGGCGTCGAGTCGATGAGCCGGGCACCACTCGTCATGAGCAAGGCCGAGACCGCGTTCGACCGCACGCAGCAGATCTACGACACGTCGATCGGGTGGCGGTTCATCAACCCAAGGCTCAGCGAGAAGTACCACCCCTACGCGATGGGCGAGACCGCCGAGAACGTCGCTCGCGAGCGCAACATCAGCCGCGACGACCAGGACCAGTTCGCGCTGCAGAGCCAGCAGCGCTGGCACGCGGCGCACGAAGCGGGCAAGTTCAAGGGCGAGATCGTGCCCGTCGAGATCCCGCAGCGCAAGGGCGACCCGGTCGTGGTCGACACCGACGAGCACCCGCGCCCCGATACGACGCTCGCGCAGCTGGCCAAACTCAGGCCCGTCTTCGCCAAGGACGACCTCGGCACGGTGACGGCGGGCAACTCGTCGGGCGTCAACGACGGCGCGAGCGCACTCCTGCTCGTCGAAGCAGAGCGGGCCAAGGCACTGGGATTGCAGCCGCTGGCGTACGTCGGCCCGAGCGCGTCGGCGGGCGTGGATCCGGCGTTTATGGGCATCGGGCCCGTGCCGGCAATCCGCAAGGCGCTCTCGCGCGCATCGCTCACGCTCGATCAGGTCGGGCTCGTCGAGATCAACGAGGCCTTTGCGGCCCAGTCCGTCGCGTGCCAGCGTGAGCTTGGGATCGATCCCGACCGGCTCAACGTCAACGGCGGCGCGATTGCCATCGGGCACCCGCTCGGTTGCAGCGGCGCACGCATCGCCACCACGCTCATCCACGAGATGCAGCGCTCGCAGACGAACCTCGGCCTCGCCTCGCTCTGCGTGGGCGTAGGCCAGGGTCTGGCGACGGTTTTCGAGCTGGCCTAGAGCGTCTTAGCCCATCGCGACGAGCTTCTCGAAGCCCGAGCGGAACGCGCCGACGAGCGTGTCGATCTCGGTCTCGGTCATGGGTGTCGAGAGCGTCGATGAGCCGCTGTTGATGAGGATGATGCCGTTGTCGAACATGTGCGCCAGGAGCGCCTTGAGCTGTTTGCTCTCGTCGGGCGTGGGGTATGCGTCGCGGAAGTCTTTGGGCGCGGTGGCCTTCATGTGGACGCGGAACATCGAGCCGTGACCCGTGACGCAGGCCTTGACGCCTGTTTCCTTGATCGCTTGGTTGATGCCCGCCTTGGCGCGGTCCGCGAGAGCGTTCAGGCGCGTGACGGCGGCCTTGTCGAACATCTGCATCGCGGTCAGGCCCGCGGTCGTCGAGATCGGGTTCGCCGAGAACGTGCCCGAGTGCGGGAAGAGCAGCTTGGCGGCGCTCGGGTTCAGGACGTCCATGATGTCGGCGCGGCCCGCGACGGCTCCGATCGGGAAGCCGCCGCCGATGATCTTGCCGAGCGCGGTCAGATCGGGCGTGATTCCGTAGTGCGACTGCAGCCCGCCGTACTCGGCGCGGAAGGTGATGACCTCGTCGAACACGAGCAGCACACCCTTGCTGGTGCACCAGTCGTGGATCGCGGCGACGTACTCGGGGTCGGCGGGGTTCAGCCCCACACGGTGCGGCATGAGGTCCAGCAGCACGCACGCGAGGCGGTCCGCGTTCTCGTCGAGAATCCGGATCGTGCGCTCGGTGTCGTTGAAGGGGAAGACCGCGACCTCGTCGAGCACGGACTGGGGCGTGCCGTGCACGAGCGGGACGCGATTCGGGTGGTCGATGTCGCCCCAGTTTGCGGGCGAGGGCGACTGGCTGACCTCGGCGTAGTCGTAGACGCCGTGGTAGGCGCCCTCGGCCTTGGCGATCATGGGCCTGCCCGTGAACGCGCGCGAGGCCTTGAGCGCGACCATCATCGCCTCGGTGCCCGAGTTGACGAAGCGGAGCTTCTCGAAGCCCGGGTTGCGCGAGGTGAGGTGCTCGGCGTACACGACCTCGACCTCGGTGGCGATGTTGTACGCGGTGCCGCGCTTCATCTGCTCGGTGACTGCTTCGATGATCTGCGGGCACGCATGCCCATGAATCAGCGAGGCCATGTTGTTGGCGAAGTCGATGCGCGTCACGCCCTCGATGTCGGTGACGCGGCAGCCCTGGGCGTGGTCGGCGTAGAGCGGGTACGGGTCGCGCAGGACGGCGTTGCGGCTCACGCCGCCCGGGAGCACGTTCTGGGCGCGGGCGTACAGCTCGGCGCCGCGCGAGGTGGTGGACGAAACCGATGAGACGTGCGATGTCATGTCGCGATCCAGTCGGCGTCTTACTGCTTCGGCAACAGTGGCGCGCCGGTGCGCTGTTGCACGTCGTCGAACGACACGCCCGGGGCGAGCTCGACGAGCCTGAACCCTTGCGCGGTGACGTCGATCACCGCCAGCTCTGAATAGATTCGGGTGACGACGCCAAGACCCGTGAGCGGGTACGTGCACTTCTCGACGAGCTTGGGCTCGCCCGTCTTCGTGCAGTGCTGGGTAATGACGTAGATCGACCGCACGCCCGCGACGAGGTCCATCGCGCCGCCCACAGCGGGGATGGCGTCGGCGGTCCCCGTCGACCAGTTGGCCAGGTCGCCGTTGCATGCCACTTGCAACGCACCGAGGACGCAGAGGTCGATGTGACCGCCACGGATCATGGCAAAGCTGTCGGCGTGGTGAAAGAACGACGCGCCGGGGTTGGCGGTGACGTGCCGCTTGCCCGCGTTGATCAGCTCCGGGTCGCCCTCACCCTCAGCAGGCGAGGGGCCCATGCCAAGCAAGCCGTTCTCGGTGTGGTACACAAGCTCGCGCCCCTCGGGGACGTACTTGGCGACCAGTTCGGGGATGCCGATGCCGAGGTTCACGTACGAGCCATCAGGGATGTCCTGGGCGAGGCGCTTTGCCATCTCGTCGCGGGACCAGCCTGTAGGTGTGTCTGCGCTCATGGGTACACCGCCCCCTGTGCGACGAGTTCGGATTCGTGCGCGGGGTGCGCGACTTCGACGACGCGCTGCACGAACACGCCGGGCGTCACGATCGTCTCTGGGTCGAGCTCGCCCGCTGCGACGACCTTCTCAACTTGCACCACCGCGGTCTTGGCTGCCATGGCCATGATGGGCCCGAAGTTGCGTGCGGTCTTGTTGTAGAGCACGTTGCCGTGCGTGTCGGCGGCCCGTCCCTTGATGAGCGCAAAGTCCGCCTTGAGGCCAAGCTCCATGAGGTACTCGCGGCCGTCAAACGTGCGGGTTTCCTTGCCCTCGGCGAGCGGGGTACCCACAGCGCTCGGTGTGTAGAACGCGGGGATGCCCGCGCCGCCCGCGCGGATGCGCTCGGCAAGCGTGCCCTGCGGCACGAGCTCGAGTTCGAGCTTGCCCGCGTGGTAAAGCTCCGGGAAGACCGTCGAATTCGCGGTGCGCGGGTACGAGCAGACGACCTTGGCGACGCGCCCGGTCTTGATGAGGGCGGCCAAGCCCACCTCCCCACTACCCGCGTTGTTGCTCACGACGACGAGATCCCGCGCGCCCTGGTCGATGAGCGCGTGGATGAGTTCGATCGGGCTGCCGGCCTCGCCGAAGCCGCCGATCATGATCGTCGCGCCGTCACGAACATCCGCCAAGGCCTCGGCGACCGAGGCCACCTGCTTGTTGATCATCAGACGGCTTCCTTGGACGCTTCCTCAAGGTTGTGCTTCTTGGTCTTCACGCGGGCGTAGTCGAACAGCCCCGCCTCGTCGAAGAGCACGCGGTCGGCGTAGTCGTCGAACCAGAGCGCCTTGGGGTTGCGGCCCACGATGCAGACCTTGCCGACCTCTGGCGCATCCGCCGGGTTGCGCAGGAGCTTGAAGATCACGACGCCGTGCTCGGCACCGGGCAGGCCCGGGATGGGCTTGTCGGTGACGGCGGCGACCTCGGTCTTGCCCTTGTAGTGCGTGATCGAAAGGCGTGCGTGCTTCTCAACGCCCGACAGGCCCTTCTGCGAGTCGTTCATGATCTGCCAGGCCTTCTCGATGGGCACATTGAAGGCTCGGTAGGCGACGATGTCGCGGCCGCAGAAGAAGTAATGGTTCTCGGCGCCGATGCGCTTGATCTCACGCTGCATGATGCGGAGCGCATCCGAGTCGTCGTTGATATCCTTGATGATGGGCGTCTGGTTCTCGACAGTGAGCCAGCCGCGCGAGACGAGGTTGCGCATCGCGTCGCCCGTCGCGGGGACCCACTTGAAGGTGCCCCTCTCCTCTTTGATGTAGTTGCCTGCGTCGTCCTTCATGAGGAACTCGTCGGGATGCTCGAAGTGGAGCATGAAGTGCAGGCCCACGTGCGGGTAAGTCTCGTGGAATGTGTCGAGCATGTCGAGGAAGGTCTTGTCGAACCGCTGCGGGTAGAAGGCCATTTCCTTGGTGCCGATGCGGATCGATTCGATGCCGGCCTCGGCGAGTGCGCCCAGCCACGCGGCGATCTTGGAGTTGTTGAGCACCATCGGGTCGCCGCCCGAGAGCAGGATCTCGCGGAGCTTCTCGCGGCCGGTCTCCGGGTGACGCCCGCCGCCCGCTTCGACTTCCTTGTTGTGCTCTTTGATGTACGCGACGATCTCGGGGATCTTGGCGAGGCCCTTCTTGGCGACCGTGCCGTCCTGACGCGCGATCTCCTTGCGGGCGATCAGCTCCTCGCGGTAGCAGAATCGGCAGTGGGCCGAGCACGTCGAGACGACGTACATGAGGCCCATCTCGTACTTGTGCAGGAGACCCTCGACGGGGCTGTAGTCCATCTGGTTGCCCGGGTCTTCTGATCCTGCAAGGTCCTGCGTCTCGTCGGGGCTTGCCTTAACGAGTCGCTGCATGGGCTTGCTGTTGCGGGCGAGCTCGAAGTAGTGACGGGTCACCTTCACGGGCATGCGGGTTTCAACGTCGCGATTGGTGCCCTTGAGCACGCGGAGCTGCACCATCTCGTCGGAGCTGTAGAAGGTCATCATGTCCTCGGGCGCCTTCTCATTGAGGAAGGGCGCGAGGCCGTTGATGATCTCTCGCTCGTATCGGGCGTCCTCGACCGTGTCGAGAAAGGCTTGCTCACGGGCTGTAGGGACATGCGTCAGGGGCATCTGGATACTCCACGGCTGGATCGACTTGGCGACTCTGTAACAGAGTGTACACTATTGAAATGACTTCGCAACGATCTGACCAATTTGCTCGATCATATACCATTCAAGATCTTGTATCGGATGTCAGCGATATCCTAACTCCTACCGATCGTAAAATTGCCATGCTTGTGGTGGAAGATCCGACGCTTATCGCGTTTGGGTCGGTCAGCGACATCGCCACCCGGGTGAAGGCAAGCCGACCTTCGGTGGTGCGGTTCGCGACGAAGCTGGGATTCGCCGGGTACTCGGAACTCCAGGAGTGGATCCGCAAGGGTGTGATCCGCCAGCTTGCCAAGCCGAGCGTGCGCGTTCGTCAGGGCAGCGCGTCCAGACTCTCTCGGCAGGCGGTGATCGACGCGGCGACGACCGCAGCCAATGCCCTCGCCGAAGGGCGGGTCGCCCGTCTGGCGGCTCCCATTGCCAACGCCCAGAGCGTCTGGATCATCTCCGGGGAGTCCTCACGCGCGGGCGCGATCGTTCTCTTGAGTGGGCTGTCGATGATCCGTCCCGGAGTTCGACTCATCGAGCATCACACGCTCGGGCGGGATCTCTGCCACGCGTGCGAGCGTGATGTGGCGGTTGTCTTTGACTTTGCAAGGTATCGGCGGGCTTCGGTCGTCGCGGCCCGTGCGATGATCGAGCTGGGTGTGCCGCTGGTGGCGATCACCGACAGCCCGCTGTCGCCTCTGGCGTCGCTCACACCCGACTGGTGCGAACTCAAGATCCCCGCTGTGGGCCCGTTCGACAGCTCACTTCCCGCGGTGGCGGCGGCGGAGATCCTCGTCGCCGAGATCGTTGACCAGCTCGGCGATGCGGCGCGTGAACGGATCGACAAACTTGAAGATCAGTGGCGTGCGACAGACACCTTCTTTGATCAGTAGCCACGAATACCCACTGCGTGTGTTCCTACGAGATCTGAGAGTTTCTCACATGTCCGGATCACACGATCGCTGGGTTCGCAACTCAATAGCTTGACGAGCCTTGATTGCTCACCGACGAACGGGCGGCGCGTTCCATACCGACCAGTAGAGGCCGAGGTCGCGGATCATTTTGTGGAACTGCGCAAAGTCCACGGGCTTGGTCAGGTAGCTATTTGCGTGGTGGCCATACGCACGATCTACGTCACCTTCATGAGCGGATGTCGAAAGAATGACCACCGGAATAGATCTAAGGCTGTCATCCGATTTGATTCTTTCGAGTACTTCGTGACCACTCAGCTTGGGAAGCTTGAGATCGAGCAGAACCAGGTCGGGTCGCTGCGCGTCGGCGTACTTTCCTTCTTGCTGAAGGTATTCCATCGCTTCCATGCCATCGTGGACATGGTGCAAAGTATTCGCGACGTTATTCTCCGTCAGCGACATCATGACGAGATCCGCATGCGCTGAATCATCTTCTACGAGCAAGAAGTGAATGGGCTTGGCTTCTGTGGTCATTCTGCGTGCACTCCGACAGGCACAGGCTGTGAACTGGCTTCACTGGATTGTATACCTGGCAGAGTGATATTGAAAGCCGCCCCACCGCCCGGTGCAGCGGTGACCCACGCCCGCCCACCATGCAGCTCAGCGATCCTTCGAACGATCGCCAGGCCGATGCCGGTGCCATCGGTGCCACCCTGTAATCTCTCGAACAAACCGAATACTTTCTCGGCGAACTCGCCCGGCACACCAGGCCCGTTGTCACGGACTTCGAGTCGGACCATTTTGCCGTCTGACTCAGCCGTAATGTTGATTCGAAGCGTCTGAGCTTCATCGTATGCATATTTCAGGGCGTTCGAGAGCAGGTTCTGCACGACCTGCTCGACACGGACGTGATCGCCGTAAATGTCTGGCATTTCGTCACTAACAGAGATAGCTGCCCCGATTTCGTCGATCTGCGGCTTCAACTCGCTGACGACCAGTTGAATGAGCTCGACAAGTCGGATCGGTGCCATGTCATGGGTCACCCTGCCGATTCGGCTCAGCTCGAGCAAGTCGTCGATGGTAATCCGCATTTTCTCGGTGGCACGGATGATTGCCTCTGTAAACCGCTCCACTCTGTCGTATCGTTGCTGTGCGACATCCTGCTGAAGATAGCCGGTATACCCTCGGATCGTGACCGTAGGTGATTTCAGGTCGTGCGAGACGGTGTACGCAAATTGCTCCATCTCAGCATTCTTTTGTACCAGCTCGTTGTTAATCGACAGTATCTTTGCTTCAGCAGTTTTGTGCGCCGTCACATCTGTACGGATGGATGCGTACTGCTTGATTTTGCCACTAGCATCAGTAAACGGAACAATTGTCGTTGCAACCCAGTACAGAGTTCCGTCCTTTGCCCGATTGCAGATCTCACCCTGCCAGCTCTGCCCCGAAGTGATCGCTTTCCAGAGATCAACGAAGAATGCTTTCGGATGCGTACCGGAATTGATGATCCGATGTGTCTGACCGATAAGTTCCTCGCGAGAGTACCCGGATATTTCGCAGAACTTGTCGTTCACCACCGTGATGACACCGTGCGCATCAGTGATGGCCACAATCGAGTGCTGATCCAAGGCGTACTTCTGCGTTTGCAACTCTCGTATCACTTCTTGCAGTTGTCTTTCTGTGATCAGATGTTCGGCGGCCCTAACCTGCGCTTCTGCCGAACGCGAGAGCGTCAACTGCATGAGTCCCGCAAGCAGAAGGCCGCCAATAAGAAGCGTCCACGAGAGAACCGAGTAGATAGATACTGCTCCCTCTGAAAGTGCCAGCCCATGGTGCTCAGCTTGCAACGCCTGCCACATCGTCAGCGCAAGCACGCCGATGCTAAAGGCCGCGATCCATGGCACCCAGCGCATCGTGTACCCTTGCTGATTCTGCCGCGATGCCTGGTATGCCAGCTCAAGTCCGCCGGCACCCAGAATCACAAACCCGCTCGCGGTGTGCATCGCCATCCTGGTGAGATTACCCCAGCCGTAAGCGGTCTGAATATTCGCAAGATACCCGATGATGGAGGCGAGGCTCAGGCAGAGTACCGCACTGCAAAGCAGCGCTCTGAAGACATAATAAATGGCTTTATCATGCTTGGCCCGGACGAGTAGGAGCGAAGCCCCAGACAGCGTGAAGCAGATCGCGGTATTGGGCGCCATCCGATTCGGATCGGGGGTCTGGTCGAATAGTAGTCCATCAATACCGATATCGAACCCACTGACATATTCAAAGAGTGTGAGCAGACCGATCATCATGCCGATCGAGCCCGCGATCCGGGTCACAATCACCTTACCCCGGCACACGAAGAGATACCCCGTACCGCAGCAGATGAACGCGAGAGCAGTGTTGAACTGCATGGGAGGGAGCGAAGGATGGAGATTTGTGAGCACCCTCGCATGGGCGAACCACCCGACGATGACAGTGATCCCAAGCGTTTGCACTAGCAATCCGACAATGACCGCCGTAAGACGTTCCGCTTTGCGCGCTTGAATCCCGTCTGAATTTGGAGCATTCAAGATCTTGGACGCCTCCATAGAGTGCACTCGCACAGACGATCCCGCATCATTGCATCCACACAATGGGGACAGCATAGATATAATTCGGCTTTTCCTGCGATTACGGTCGAGCGGCACGACCATAGTCGGAGAAATGTATCCCCTGCCACATCGGTCTCTAGGGAAGATTCCCCATTTCGCCCCTACGTATATTGAATATCCATATGCATTTGTAAAGCGTTTACATTGCCATCTGGACACAGTATTCAGATCTATAAACTCATTGGCATGCTTTGCAGTCCCCCTGTGCCGTTCGTGCGTGTGTTCCTTATGCCCTACTCGGGTGTACCGGTTCTATCTGTTTGTTTTTCTGTTGTTGAATCACATGATGTGTTCGGTCGATGAATGAACCCGGTGGGTGTACCGCTCCACTGAAAGGTGGCTTGCATGAGCATCGCGGTATCCAATGAAGAGTTGACGGTCGTTATCGTTGATGACGATGTCGACCATCGACAGCTGATGCGCGCTGTGTTGGAGCGTGATACCGATAGCACCCGCACGCTGCACATCTTCGAGTACGGCGAACCCGATGTAGCGCTTGCCAGCCTGCCGCCGGATGGCAATGTGGTGATGCTTGTGGACTATCACCTCAACGGCGCGACAGGGCTCGATTGGATTCAGGACTTTACTCGCACATTGATGGGTCCGGTCATTATCGTGACCTCATCCGGTGACGAAGAGATTGCGGCCAAAGCATTCAGGCTGGGCGCAGCCGATTACCTTGATAAGGGCAACATCATCAGGGAGCCTCTCGAACTCTGGGCATCCATCAACCGCTCGATCCGTCGTTTCAAACTCGAGCGGACAAATCGGTCGCTTGCACGAAGCCTCAAGCTCGCAAACGCTGAACTTACTGCCAAGAACGACAAACTCGCGATACTCACGAGGAACGCACAGCAGTTTGTCGAAGACGTCGCTCACGAGTTCCGCACGCCCCTCACCGTGATCAAAGAATTTGCTTCGATCATTGCCGATGGGATCGGGGGGGATGTGAGTCCGAAGCAGATCAGCTATCTTGACTTTATCAACGATGCTACTTCCGATCTTGCAAACCTCGTTGACGACTTCCTCGACAGCAGCAAACTTCGCACTGGCATGCTTCGCGTGCACCGGAAGGTCCATAAGCCGCAAGACATCATCGATTCGACTTGGAAGATGGTCGAAACACGAGCTGCGACCAAGTCAATTGCAGTTGAGAAAGTCATCCCCTCGCAACTCCCGCTTGTGTTCGTGGATGCCGAGAAAGCGGGGCGGGCACTGCTGAACCTCGTGACGAACGCCATAAAGTTCACGAACCCTGACGGGCGGATACGGATCCAAGCGGTACCCGTTGCCGGCGCCGTTCGTTTCGAGGTTGAGGACGAAGGCCCGGGTCTCACACAGGAAGAGATCGATCACCTCTTCGAACGGTTTCACCAGTGCGAGCGATCACATCACCTGTCCGAGAAGGGCTTCGGCCTTGGCTTGAGCATCGTGCGTGACCTTGTCCATATCAATCTAGGCAAAGTCGAGATCTGGAGCACACCTGGAGAGGGGAGTGTTTTCGCCTTTACAGTCCCAGCAGAGGATCACGAGTCCATCATTTCTGCATTCCTCAACCGCGCACGAGAACAAGATCACGCCACACCGATCACGGCACTCGCTGTTGTGAATAAGCACCCGGTCGCGAATCTTCACTCTGATATTGATTTCCTTTCATCAACCTGCTACGGGACTGATCTGTTGATCCCATTCCCGCAGCAGCATTCGATCATCATGATCGGCCAGACCGCAAAGAGCAAAGGCTGGATCGAGCGGATCCAAAGAGTGCATGCTTCGCGCTTTGCTGACAGTCACGGCAGGGATTCAGAACCCTTGCAGATCGAAGCAATCGGAATGTGGCGTACCGAAGAAGACGCGAGTTCCATCTGTAAAGTCCTAGAACGCACTGCGACCGGAGTATTCCATGGAATCGACGATACTGATCATTGACGATGAGCCCAGAATTACCGCAGCGTTGATGATCCGGCTCGAGTCAAAGGGCTACAACGTGTGCCATGCGATTAACGGGTTGGCGGGTGTCGAGGCCGCTTGCCTGTGCAAGCCTGATGTGATCGTCCTGGATATTCGGATGCCTGACATCGACGGCTATGAGACCTGCACACGGATCAGAAGAATGCCCGGTCTTGAGACGATACCGGTTGTCTTTCTGTCTGCGAATGTCCAGGATTCTGCACGCTCAAGGGCGATCGCTTGCGGCGGTTCGCAGTTTATTTCCAAGCCTTACGATGCCGACGACGTGATCGGCGCGATCGAATCCTGCATCATAGCCAGAGAGCACGCGCAGAACTCTGCGGGGTGCGAACGATGAACGATTTCCGGCCGAAGATCTTAATTGTTGACAACGATGTTGGCCTGCTCATGGCCGTGTCGACGAGGCTCGAGAGTATTGGTTGCCGTTGCTTTAAAGCTCAATCTGGCGCACAGGCCATGGCCGAACTACGGCGAGAGACGTTCGACCTACTTGTCACTGATCTCAACATGCCGCTCGGCGATGGCCTCGCCATCTCGACTGCTTTTCGAAGGGTTTCTTCGGCACCGATTGTTGTTATTTCAGGATTTGTCGATAATTTTCTCAGGCAACTCGATGCGATCGAGAACGTCACGATCGTCGAGAAACCGTTTGATACACACCAGCTTGTCGGCACAATCGTCGGGCTCCTCCCGAAACTGGATCCCGCGATGCGTGAGGCATGCTAATTGTGATGCGGACTCCGTGTGCTTTCGGGAGGGTGCGTAATGTCAAGTGTGCTCGTAGTTGACGATGATATTAGGCTATTGCAGGCGATCCAGATCCGGCTCGAATCGCTCGGATATACTGTCATGACCGCACAAGATGCATACCATGCACTCGCAATGACGGTCCGATCGCATCCGGATCTCATCGTGCTCGATGTCAACCTACCAGCCGGCAACGGCTTTGGAATTGAGCAACGCTTACACGAGATCGACGAACTGAGCAACACACCGGTTATTTATATGACAGGCGAGTCGCCCGACTCCATCGATGCGCCCGTACGTCTCTCGCATGCACGAGCAGTGCACTATAAGCCATTCCGCTTTGATGATCTGGCTGCTTCAATCATCGAAGTTCTTGGTCGTTGAGACTGCCGGTCGATTCTAGAAACACACGGTCTCGCTCATTCGATGCCTCTGTCTTTCCGCTCACCAACCCCAACACACTTGACTCTTCCGTGAGAGTAGCGACCTCACCAATAGGCTAAACAATCGTGATTGGGCAGAACCGGTGACAGACCGCAACGACTCTTGATACACAGCATAATTTCTGGATGAGATATCCGAACTCATGTTTCCGTAAAGCGCGATTGCGCAGGCGTACGAGTAAGTCTCGTGCAGATACTGACGGATGACGATCCGCTACTAGACGATGGTTTCACCCTCTCGATCCGCAACTGTTGCTTTGCCGCGGAAAGCAAAGTGCCCGACCACACTCCCGGCTCTGCACTACTGCGCGGGACTCCAGACATAGACGACAGGCTGTGATGCATGAGCGCCCGATGCAGTGTGGCTATTTGCTCGATTACGGTGTCGTCAACAGCCTATGCCATTGAACTCTCAACTTTGGCTCTTCCGAGACTGCCAAGGCAGCTCCCGGCTTTTGTCCTATCGCGCCGGTCATAGTTGTCGTCGGCCCGGCCATTTGCCTGCTTCAACTGCTTTCGGCGGGCATCATCGATTTGTTGATGCTAACCACCTTTGAACCGCAAACTTTGCGGTCCGCGAGTATGCACACTTCCCCAACGCCTCGCCGTCGATAGGTATCGACGCGTAGGCGACGCATCCCTTTCCATTTTCTTATACTCCACACATGTCGCAATTTGCATCAACGACTATCTACTTTGTTGCTGCTGCGCCAGCCGTTGCGATCTGCATCGCGGTACTCGTGATCCTTCGTCGCAGGCATGAGCTCCATCGTTTTGAAGGCAGCTACAGGTCACGCGACGAAGCTAGAAAGCACGGAACTGATAAGGCAAGGCTGCAATACCCGCACATCGATCTCTCACTCTGTGTTGGGTGCGGTGCATGTGTGGCCGCGTGCCCCGAGGACGGCGTGCTTGATCTGTTGCACGGCCAAGCAGTAGTCGTTCATGGTGCGCGATGTGTCGGCCATGCCCGCTGCGTTGAAGTGTGCCCGACCGGAGCGATACAGGTCACGCTTGGGGATGTGAGCCGGCGCAATGATCTCCCGGTTATCGGCGATGATCTTCAGGCTGTTGGCATGCCGGGCCTGTATCTCGCGGGTGAGTTAACAGGGTTTGCACTCGTACGGACCGCGGTGCAACACGGGGTTTCCGTTGCGGAATCGGTCTCAAAGTCGCGTGATCGTTCCCGAGATACGCAAACAGAAGATTACGCCGAAATCGTCGATCTTCTCATCATCGGGGCAGGCCCAGCCGGTATTGCATGTGCGCTCAAAGCGAAAGAACTCGGCCTGCGTGCACGGATCCTGGAGCAGGAGGTAAACATCGGTGGCACGGTGGCCGCGTATCCGCGGCGCAAGATGGTCATGACCCAGCCACTTGTGCTCCCGCTGCACGGCAAGCTCCCAAAGAACGAATATCAAAAGGAAGTACTCGTCGAACTCTGGCAGGATCTTGCAAAGAAGCATGCGCTCGATATCCAAACCGGCGTTCGAGTTGACAACATTTTCAGTTTGAATGGCATCTACACAGTCGAGACCGGGCTAGGACAATACCAGGCATACGCTGTGTGCTTGGCACTCGGTAGGCGAGGCACCCCACGCAAACTTGGTGTGCCCGGAGAGGATAAGCAAAAAGTTCTCTACAGCCTCATTGACGCCGAGTCGTATTCTCACTCGAAGATTCTGGTTATCGGTGGAGGTGACAGCGCGGTCGAGGCAGCACTCGGTCTGGCTCGGCAGGAAGGCAACCGCGTGACGCTCTCTTACCGCGGCGGGTCGTTCTCACGCGTGAAGGCGAAGAACCAGCAGCGTATTGAATCCGCGGCCGAAGCGGACCTCTTACGCGTCGTGCTCAACAGCAACATCACACAGATACATGACGACCGGGTCGACATGCGTGTCGATTCGTCACAAGGCACGGTCAACCGTTCTTTCGAGAATGACTTCGTTTTCGTCATGATCGGCGGTGAGCCGCCCTTTGATCTGCTCAAGCGATCAGGGGTCTCGTTTGATCCGGCGGATATGCCAGCGACCGAGATTGTCAAGAACAAGGGTTCCAGCTTGTTCGCGGCGCTCATCGCGTTGCTGGTGTGTTCGGTTGCGATTGCTGCATGGGTGAGCGTGCACGCGGAGTACTACTCGACACCGTTGCGCCTACGTCCGGGGCTGGTCGACCACGACAAGCTGCGCCCAAGTGGCACTATCGGATTGAGCCTTGGCGTACTCGCTACAGCACTGTTCTTGTGGAACTTGAGCTATCTCATCCGCCGCTCGAAGAAGCTCTCCTGGCTCCTTCCAGGTTCGCTCAAGTTCTGGATGGGTACGCACATCTTCACCGGACTTCTGGCATTCCTGTTTGTGCTCGTCCATGCCGGGCTTGTCCCACGCCGGACCGTCGGCGGACACGCCGCGATCGCGCTGACGATCGTCATAGTCAGTGGGCTCATCGGACGGTACCTGTACGCGTTTGTGCCGAGAGCGGCGAACGGCAAAGAGATGGATCTTGAGCAGCTCAAATCAAGACTGGCCGTGCTCTCGGGCGAGTGGGATAGGCACGGGCGAGGTTTCGGCTCGCACGTCCGCGAACAGATCGAGCACATCGTCGACGGAACCCGCTGGAAGGGAGGTCTGGTCTCGCGGATCAGGCACCTGGTCGGGGGTCAGATTCGACTTCGGAAAACAATCCACGCGATCCGTGCCGAGGCTCGTGTGGAGGACATCGGACGAGAGGAAGCAATCGAGGTCGAGGTGCTGGCCAAGGCTGCTTACCGCATGTCGGTGCAGATCGCTCACTTCGAGGAAATCCGTGCGATTCTCGCGAGCTGGCGGTATCTACACCGATGGCTGGCGCTCCTGATGGTGCTGCTGGTCGTTGCTCACATCATCACGGCTGTGCGCTACGCAGACCTGCAGTGGCCTTTCTTGGCTGAGGGATCGCGATGAACGCCAAGGCGGTCGGTATTACTGTTGCCGTCATCTCGCTCGCTGTCGTCGGCGGCATTGTGTGGTGGGAATCGACCGCGCTCACATCGCCGGGGCCGCTCCATCCGAGTCATGAGTTGGTTCCGGCGCTCACCGCTCGGAACAGCTGCGAGATGTGTCACGGCGATGCGAGCATCTCTATGGGGCAGGCGTGTCTGAGCTGTCATGAACCGATCGAGACTCAGGGCCAGACAGGGACGGGGCTCCATGGATCTCTTGAGTCGAGTGCGTTCGATGATTGCGGCTCATGCCACACCGAGCACGTGGGCGGTGCTGTAGAACTCGTATCGGAATTGTCCTTCAAGCTCTCGGGGATTGACAACTCAAGACACTACGAACACACACATGTCGAGAGCTATGTGCTCACGGGTGCTCACGACGAACTGGCTTGCGTGAGATGTCACGAATCGGCCTGGTCTGCTTCGCTCACCGAGGGCCAGCACAGGTTCATTGGCGAATCTCAGGAGTGCTCGACTTGCCATGATGATCCACACAGCGGTGAATTGCCGGAGTGCGAGACATGTCACGGCCAGCAGCGCCCGTTCAATGAGGCCCCCGGATACGACCACGACATGTTTCCTTTGGTCGGGGGACACAGCATCGCGGATTGCAGACAATGCCACGAAGACGAGAGCTACAGGAACACCCCCACTGATTGTCGTGACTGCCACGCCGAAGAATACCGAGCCACTCAGAATCCACCCCACGCCGCGGTCGGATTCGACATGGACTGCGCTCAATGTCACGGCATCAATGAATGGGATCAGACTGAGTATGCGCACACCGACACATTTCCATTGGTGGGCAGCCACGACAATCTGACCTGCGCGCATTGCCACGCCGATGATCCGGGCGCGCTTGAAGTACTTGCCGACGCGAGCTGTGCGATTTGTCACGAGTCCTCGCACTCGGCCGCGTTCGCTTCCGCAATCCCAGCCGTCATGGATGTGCCTTCGTTCAAGGACTCGTGCGCAAGCTGCCACGACCAGATGCACTCGACATTCCGACGGCCCAATGCGACGATGACGAATGAGCAGCACGCCGCGACCGGGTTCTCGCTCAGAAAGCCACACGACACGCAGTCGTGCGTCGATTGCCACATCGAGATCGCCTACGATGTCCAATGGGATGTATCGTTCCCATGTCGGAATCCCGAAGATTGCCAGGCTTGCCACGGCGATCCGCACCTGGGACAGTTCGATGCGGGTGCTACGGGTGGCGAATGCCTGAAGTGCCACGTCCCTGATCGCTTTGTCCCGACCAAGTTCGATGTCCAGATGCACGCGTCGTGCGCGTTCCCGCTCACAGGATCTCACCGCGCGATCGCCTGCCAGGCGTGCCATAAGTCCGAGGGCGAGATGATCCGGTTTGTTCCGACGCCATCGGCGTGCAGCGACTGTCACGAGGATGTGCACGAGGGGCGGTTCGACACACCCAGGTTCGCTGCGATTCCGACCGAACAACAAGGCTGCGCTCGGTGCCACGTCACCACAAGCTTCAAAGAGGTGAGTTGGACAGCCGACGAGCACGAACTCTGGACCGGCTACGCGCTTGTCGGTGCGCACATCAACATCAGCTGCCAATCCTGCCATTCACCGGCCGGTGAATCTGGAGCCGCGGATCGGTTTGTAGTGCCCGATCAGGCCTGCGCCACGTGCCATTTCGATGTCCATGCCGGTCAGTTTGAGGTTGCCGGTCGAACCGATTGTGCACGATGCCACGTCGAGACTGATTTTCGCAACGTGCGATTCGATCATAACAGGGATGCAAAGTTTGCACTCGACGAACATCACGCCACACTGGCGTGCATTTCTTGTCATGCTGTCTACGACACGCCCGATGGCCCGGTGACCCACTATAGACCCCTGGGTACACAATGCGTCGATTGCCATGGCAATCCCGACGATACCAAGTAAAGCGAAATGAACCGCCTCGCTTTCCATTCCGTGATCTCAGCTATGGTGTGCCTGTGCACGATGGCGGTGCATGCGACCGCGCAGACCACAATTGAAACAACGATCACATCGGTCTCCGGGCGGAGCATCTACCTGGATGTCGGATTGAACCAAGGCGTCATCGCTGACCTCCGCGTGGACATACTCGAACCCGGCTTTGAGCAGCAGTACGCACTCATCATCGACGTCGCCGGAAAGTCTTGCCGGGCGGAGCTTCAGCTTGAGGCGCCGATTCCGCAGACCGGCGCACTCGTTCGGTTGGTGGTGCCGACAAAGCCTGAAGTGGAACAGGAGCCCGCCACGGCAGAGCCAGATGCACCGAAGAAACAGGTGCCAGAGCACCCGCCGTGGAAATCTACGATCAGCCGCGATGACCCGGAAGCCCCACTGCTCGCGAAGGCGAAACGATCGAGTCCTGAAGAGCGACCAACCGAGATCAGAGGCCGAATCTTCAACCAGATCCGCTACACGCACGACGGCGGCGGCGATCGCTCGAACGATTACACATTCCTGCGACTCGGCGCTCGGGTCGAGGTGACAAATCCTTTCCACCTCGGCGGTCGACTGCTCTTTCAGGGCGATATTGACCACAATGGTTTCGATGTCGTGAGCACCGATGATTCGGACACACTCGGACGTGTCGAGCGGCTGTCGTACGCGATCGGCGGGCATGAGTTCTCGCCATTCCGCGGAGAGATCGGTCGGTTTTACTCGGTGTACGTGCCCGAGATCGGCCTCGTCGACGGCGTTGAGGGCACGCTCATCTTTGAGAACAACTGGCGGCTCGGGGTCGGCGCGGGTTCGTATCCGCCCCCGTTCGAGGATCGTGACTTTGGTAAGGACTACGGCGTCCACATCTTCGCGGACTACCGCCCGAAGACCCCCGGTCCACTCGCCGGCACACTTGCGTATCAGCAAACCTGGCACGAGGGTGCGCCTGATCAGAACCTGCTCGTCGCGCGGGTCAACGCCAAACCAACCGAGACGCTGAGCATCTACGGGCTCGCGCTCGTGAACATCTACACGTCGAGCGATACCGTCAAGGGCAGCGGCGTCGAACTCACGCAGGGCAATCTCAACGTGCGCTACACGCCGGACCGCTGGAAGGGCGCGGCTGTCGGCTACACACGCACGCTCTACCCCGAAATCGATCGAGGGGATTTCGACCTGCTCCCCGAAGATCTCCTGCGCGACGGCCAGGTTGATCGCGTCTATGTCTCGGCCTGGGTACGGGCAACAGATGAGCTGCGCCTGACCGCACGCGTCAACCAGTGGTCGGACCAGAGCGACGATGGCTACGGCGGCGACCTTGGATTCTCGTGGCAGGAAGTCTGGAGCGAGACCGGATCTCTCAGAGGCAATGTCTACTTCTCGGATGGCACGTTCACCGACGGTGTGGGAGCCAGGCTCCGCGTCGGGGAGAACTACGACGGCTACGACGTTGGGGTCCAGTACGACTTCTACCAATACACGAATTCCGGTATGCTGTCCGGTGACGTCACGAGTTCGAGGCACATCATTCGGCCTGAGGTCGGTTGGCGCAACGGGGCGTGGAGGTACAATTTCGATCTGTCGTACACGTTCGGTGATGCCGAGGACTCATACGCGCTGCGGAGCTATATCGAGTACCGATTCTGATGCGATCACCACAGGCGAAAGCATGGATCATCGTTGGCGTGCTTGTGTGCCTTGTCGCGTGCGGCTCGCTCCTGCCTCGACAGGAATGGAACGAAGCCGATCTCGGGCCAGTCATCCCTCACGACTCGTTCCCAGCAGACTGCTCGCTCTGCCATGAGGGTGGTTCGTGGACCAAGATCCGCGATGACTTTGAGTTTGATCATCTCGCCGAGACCGGTGTACCCCTGAATGGCGCGCACGCCGACGCGGCGTGTCTGCGGTGCCATAACGACAATGGACCGGTCGCGATGTTCGCCAGCCGCGGGTGCGCGGGTTGTCACGAGGACATCCACCGCGGGCGACTCGGCCCGGACTGCGAGCAGTGCCACAACGAGGACACCTGGCAACCCATCGAGGCCGTCGCGCTGCACGCCTCGACGAGGTTCCCCCTGGTCGGGGCGCACGCCTCGGCGGAGTGCTTCACGTGCCACGAGGGCGCGGCGGTCGGGAACTTCGAGGGCCTCGAGCCGGCCTGTGAGATCTGCCACCAGCGCGATCTCGCACGGGCAACCAACCCGGATCACATCGCCAACGGCTGGACGACCGATTGCCAGCGGTGCCACTCGCAGTTCGGGTTCACACCTGCGGACTTCGAGCACCCGGCCAGTTTCCCGCTAACGAACAGCCACGGCGGACTCGACTGCTCGGCGTGCCACCTCCCGGGGACGTTCGAGGGGCTCTCGACGGACTGCGCCGCGTGCCACCTGCCTGAATACAACAACACGACCGACCCCAATCACATGGCCGCGGGATTCAGCACCGACTGCGCGATGTGCCACGACACCACGACCTGGGGCGGGGCGGGATTCGTCCACACACCTACTTTCCCACTCGACGGCGGGCACGACACCGACAACTGCACGCTCTGCCATATGGGCGGTGTTTTTGCCGGGACGCCCACCGATTGCGCCGCGTGCCACCTCCCCGACTACAACAGCACGACTGATCCGAACCACGTCACATCGGGCTTCTCGACTGATTGTGCGCAGTGCCACGACATCTTCGGATGGGAGGGCGCGAACTTTGTGCACCCGGCCAGCTTCCCGCTGACCAATAGCCACGGCGGGCTCGACTGCACTTCATGCCACATGGGCGGCGTCTACACGGGCCTCTCGACCGATTGCTCCGCGTGCCACCTGCCGGATTACAACGGCACATCGGATCCGAACCACACGGCCGCCGGGTTCTCGCTCGACTGCCAGATGTGCCACGACACAGTCGTATGGGACAACTCAAGCTTCGTGCACACGCCTTCGTTCCCGCTCACCAACGGTCACAACCTGCCGAGCTGCAACACGTGCCATATCGGGAATGTGTACGCGGGCCTGCCGGCCGACTGCGTGTCCTGCCACCTGCCCGAGTACAACAACACGACCAACCCGAACCACGCCATCTCTGGGTTCCCAACCGACTGCGTCCAGTGTCACAACACATCGGACTGGAACGACGCGGTGTTTGATCACAACTCGTTCCCGATCAATTCGGGCGCGCACCGCAACCTCGATTGCATTGACTGTCACACTGTGCCCGCCGCGACACCTGCTTTCAGCTGCATCGACTGCCACGAGCACCGGCAGTCCTCGATGGATGACAAACACAGCGGCGTGCCGGGGTATGTCTGGGACAGCAACGCCTGCTACACGTGCCATCCGAATGGACGCGAATAATCAGGCGGTCGATGCGGCCACGGCTCGCTGCATCGTGCCGCTGCGCCAGAGCCGCATGGGCAGCAGGCCGATCCCGATCATCACGAGCTGGCTGAGAATAAAGACAGAGATCCAGAAGACGGCCGAGTCGGTGAACCCGTAGGAGTGCAGGCCGACACCGAGCATGTTCGTCCCGAACCACGACCACGCCGTCACGATATTGCCTGCGATCGCAAGGACCGCGATCCCGCGCTGGCGGATCATGCCGCCCCATCGCGCGTGGAGGATGATGAGGTTCATCACGACGATCAGGGCGGCGCCGTTTTCTTTCGGATCCCAGCCCCAGAACCGGCCCCACGACTGATCGGCCCAGATCCCACCGAGCACGGTGCCGACAAAGCTGAGAAGAGTGGCGAAGCACACCACGCCGTAGATCGATCGCCCGAGCGCCTGTCCCTTGGCGCCCTCCAGACGTTTCGTAAAGACCCCAAGCAACACAAACGCAAGCCCGAGGATTCCTGCGAGGAATGTTGTCGAGTAGCCAATCGTAATCACGACGACGTGCGTGGCGAGCCAGAAATTCGAGTCCAGGACCGCCTGCATCATCTGCATCGTGTCGCCCGAGCCACCGAGGTTGTGCGCCACGATTAATGTCGCAAACGCGATCACACTGGAGGCAACCAAGCCCAATGGAACCGATGTGCGTTTGTCCATCATCATCCCAATGGGCACACAGGCCCATCCGATAAAGACGGCCGACGAGTACAGGTTCGTCACCGGAGGGCGGCCCTGCAGGTAGATCCGCATCGCAAGTCCCACAGTGTGCACAACGAGCGCCAGCAGGCCAACACTCGTCGCTGCCCGCCGGAGCGCCAAGCCCCAGCCGCCGCTGGATTCGCTGAAGATGAATCCGATCGATCCGTAAAGAAACACCAAGACATACAGCCCGGACGCCAGCGGAAAGAGCCTGGCACGGTTGAACCAGACTTCCTTGGACGCCTTCGAGAGCAGCCCTGGCTGACGTGAATCGATCTCGGCTCTCCAGATCGCTGCGGTTAGTTCGAGCGTCGCGTGGTCTCTGGCTTGAAAGCCAGCGATCAGGGCTTTGAATTGCTCGGTGACGGTATCACCCTGCGCACTCGTCACAGGAGCCCATTCGCCGCTCCCGATCGAGCGGGGCGGAACAACGTAGGGCTTGCTCAGCGCGGCGAGGCTATTGAAAACAAAGAGTCTGCGATGCAGCAGGAGCATCTGACGCTGGTACGGATCGCGTTTCTTCGGTGTGATCTGGTTCGCAAGCGACGCCTGACGCGAGATCTCCGATACGCTCGGCATGAGTTCGCCGTAGCTGAACGTGTTCCGAGCGTCGTCGAGTCCGAGCTGGGCTTTGACATCCGGGTGATCGATGCGGAAGACCCGCATGGTGATGGCGTTCTGGCTGCGAGCGAAAACCTCGAGCAACCACTCGATCGCTTCGACGCGCCGGCCGTCGACCTTTACGCTCTGCTTGCCGCTGAGCAGAAGGAGACTCGATCGAGCCACCGTATCCAGCGGCTTCACCCGCCCATCATCCGAGACGGGCATACTCGCAACATTCTCCAGGTTCAGGCCAGTTCCAGCACTTGAGTGTGGCCACAACCAGCTCGCGATCAGCACGAGCGAGATCGCAACACATGCAAAGTAAACCATGCGCTGCGTCGTATTCATGACCTGGATACTCCTCGGCTGCTCAGACGCCGACCGAAGTGGAAGAGCATCCCAACGGCCACCATCGTGCAAGAAATGTATGGGATGAGCCAGCCCGGATTGCGGACGACCTGGAGCACAGTGCCGCTGTTGTCAGGCTTGTACGACGCTTGGTATAGCGTCTCACCCGCGTACCGCAGGGGATGATTCATCTTAATAATGGTTTCCCGATCGACACCTCGCTCCGGATCGATCAGCCGGATCTGGCTGGAGAAATTCCTCGGTGTTTCGGTGCCGACAAATTTATCGTGGCGGAAGTCAATGAGCTCGATCCGGTATGGCTTGTAATCGCGGGCGAAGCGGAGCTGGATCAGGTACCTCCGACCGTTCACACGGACCTGCTGTGGCTGATTGACATGAACCGAGACAAGATATCGTCCGAGTTCATGGCCGCTGTCAATGAGCGTGATGTAGGCCGAGGGCACATCTACTGTGCCGCCGTCGACGCCGTTGGCGGGCGGCAGCGGGATCGCCCGAAACATCTGGGCAAATGCCGTCGACATCGATGCATCGGGCTGCGACACTCGCTCGATACGCGAATTGCCCATCCACTGATCGACCCGAACCTCGAACGGCAAAAGCCCGTTCGAAATTGTCGCCGAATCGTGAGAGAGAAGTCGTTGAGGCACGACAACCACGAAGTCGTCCTGTGAGTCGGATTGGTCGATCACCGCGAGTTCGCACGAGCGGATGTCCTCCGCGTAGTTCGAAGATTCGCCCTCTAGGATCGTCATCCTGCCCTCACGGGCGGCGATCCCGGTCACGAACTCCCCAACGATCAGCAGTAAAATGCCGAGGTGAACGACGATGATGCCCGCGTTTTTGAGCCGATACTTGAACCGCGAGACATGAGCCGCAACGAGATTGACAAAGAGCATAGCCCCGATCAACGCACCACCTGGCAAGATGATCGCACCGGGTATTCTCGCGATTGACCTGGGAACGAAGATCTGGAAATCCACACGCACAATCGCTGACCGGAAATACTGATCGACGACTGTCCAGACACCAGATTCGACCTGCGCGAGTGTGCCCGCGAATATAAGTAGCATGCTCAGCACAAGGAGCACCACGGTAAGCTTCAGCGAAGCGAACGCCTTCAGTACGTCCTTGGCCATTATGATCCGTGCTCCGCGGTATCGACCAGTTGCACGAGCTCGCGCACTGCTTTGATTTCCTCATCCACTTCCGTGGCGGAGCCCGTGAGCTTGATGTACCAGTTCTGCACCGGCCCCTGCACAATCGCGGCAACGATGCGTTGCTCTCCGTCTTCCGCAACTCCATCGAAAAGCGACGCAGTGTCGGAGAAGTGCTCAAGATCCGCTTCGGCAAGGTTCCCAACTACAGGGAGCCCGATCTGTGACCGCCACATATTGATGCCAGAGATCGCGGTCATGGCATCACGGCGGAGCGGGGTCAGTGTGACCCTGCAACCAGAATCGGTCGCCCAGACAGCCGCGACCATCTGCGAATTGGTCTGCTCACGACGCCAGTGCCCCGGAGCCGACCACGCCGCGACCGCCCGCTCGACAGCGCCAGTGCCATTGCCTGCGACAGCTGAATTCATCGTGCTTGATTGAGTTGGACTTGGTGCCGAGTTCACTTTGCCTGTGTTTGCAAGACGAAGCGAAGTCGCGAATTCGACCAACGACTGCCGCACACCACCGATCGAGTCTGGCGTTCCCATGGCCTTAATGAACCACGTCTGCCCGTCGCCGGGCGCGACGATCGCTGCAACGATCCTCTGCCCGTTCGTCTCATCAAATACACGAACGAGCGGCTCGCTTCCCTCGACCATCTCCAGCGTGTGATCAATCACACTCTCACTCAATGGCTGGAGTTGCAACTGACTTCGCCAGCGATTGATGTTGGCCGAGATCCCGCCGGCAGCACCCGCGAAGGCCGAGACAGATATCTCAACTTTTCCGGAATCTGCAAAGAATGTCGTGAGGCGAAACTCTCTTGGCGTTCGATCTTCACGCCATCCTTGGGGCACGCTCCAGTGAATCGCGTCACGATCGGCAGATTCTTGCGAGGAACTCTGGAGGCCGAGAGCGGTTTGTGTCATGCCCGACGGTTCTCGAGGCACGCGATAGGCATGCACACCCTCACGCTCGCAGCCAATCAAGCTCACAAAGCACGCGAGCACGATGGGTGCTTGACTGCCTCGCATGGCGAAACAAAGCATGCATCGCATTCTCGATCTCATGGCGTGAAAATCCACATTTAAAGCCAGTATTCTATCCAATTCGCGTGCTGTACTAGCCTTCTTCGAAACGATTCTTCACTCTCAGATTCGACCCGGCACTGTACCGATCATATCACGATCGATACAGCACCCAAACACGAAATGAAGGCACACTCGAACCATTGTCCACCGATACCGGGAGTGTAGCTGCAACAGTTGCAGCCGGTTTCGCTACGCACTTGCCCGAAGCGGCATCGGAATGGATGTACCATGGCCACAGCTTTGCACTTATGAAATATCAATACAGGAGCGGATCGATGCGATACGATATCAAAGCTCGAAATCGTCCTGTGCAGCTGACCCTTGCTCCGATCGTTCTTGCCGCGACACAAGCGTGCGCACAGTCTGGCGGCATATGGGAAACCGTTTCGAGTATACCGACAGGTGGTCTAGCCAAGTCGCACTCAATCGCTATCGGGATCGGCGACTCATTCTACGTTTTGGGCGGACCACCTTGGTACAACGGGGCCGAAGACGGATCGGTGTACCGCTACAACACTGCAACGAACGTCTGGGGTGAAGAAATCGGCTTCGACGGCATGGGCGTGCTGCTGAGCCAGGGCGGCGGGCTCGATGCGCTCGGACGTATCGTCATCTTCGGCGGCGACAACCCCGCCGAACCCGGCAGCGAACCGCTCCCATTCGAATGGGATCCAAACGAAGGCCCTTGGCACGATCTGGCTGCGCGCGGCGCGAGCGCACCATCGATGTGGTTCGCCGACTGCACGGACGAACTCGGGCGTATCTACTCATTCGGTGGTGGTCCTAATGGCGGCGGTACGCCCGGTTCACCGAACTCGAACTATGCCGAACGGTACAATGCAAACACCGACAATTGGCAGCCACTCGCGCCGTTGCCAATCGCAGTAGCAGACGCGGCTGCCTCGCTCGATGGGCTCGGGCACATTCTGGTCTTCGGCGGTTTCAGCGCCAACGGATCCTCGCGCATCTCTACAGTTCAGCAGTACGACATCGCAACGAATTCCTGGCAATCAACCGCCAATGCTGAGATGCCCGTTGCGCTCACCGGTCACGAAGCCGTGCTCGGGGGTGACGGCCGTATCTACATTCTTGGCGGGAACATCGGGGCTGTCGGCACATCGACCACCCAGAACGAAGTGCATGTCTACGACCCAGTCACAGACACTTGGGCGCTCGGCCCTTCAATGAGCGAGCCTCGCTGCTGGTTCGCGGCGGGCATGGGGCCCGGGAACTATTTGTACGTCTTCGGCGGAGACAACAATTCGAGCGGAACCGCATCGACCGAACGCATCTATACCACGCCCTGCCCGGTTGTCTTCGATGAACCCGCCGACTTCCAGCTCTGGGGGGGCTCAACTATCTTCCTTCACGCTCCGGTCGCGGGGGGCGGGTCCATTTCCTACCAGTGGGAGAAGGACGGCTCACCGCTCACCGACGGCCCTTCCGCGAGTGGCGGCACCATTGCCGGCGCAACGACGGACTCGATGACGATCTCTGGCTGCGGCGCCGCAGACGCCGGAAGCTACGCTCTCATAGCAACCAACAGTTGCGGCACCGACACGGGCAACCCAACACTGGTCACTGTCCGCACGCCAGTTGATATCCCGACGCACTGGGAGTTCACATCCCTGCACCCGTCGATCGCGGAGAACTCGTATGCCACAGCGGTCGACCAGGGCGTTCAGGTTGGGCGCGCCGTCTTCGACACTCCCGAATACAACAACATCGACCACCCGTGGGTCTGGACCAGCACGGCCGCGAGCGGCCGGAACCTCACGCCGCCCAACTCGCAGGGTGGGTCGGTGCACGACATTGGTGGCGACCTTCTCGTCGGGTGGTGGTGGGAGCCGCTGAGCTGCTATGTCAGCGGCCAGCTGCGAACTTGCTACTACCAACGCGCCGCCCGATGGGACTTTGCAGGCAACTTCTACGATACAAGCTATTCGGGGTTCGAGTACACCACGATGACCGCGACCGACGGTGTATCGATCGTGGGATCCGGCGCGACCGACGATGCGTCCGGCAACTACTACAACCGGGCTGTCATCTGGCCCCAGCCCGATTACTGGTACGCGCAGAGTATCCATCCATCTTTCGCTCGCAACAGCAGCGTCTCCGCGGTCGAAGGAAACGATCAGTTCGGCTCGGTCAGCCTGCCGTTTGCTGTTGTGCAGGCCGCCAAGTGGTCGGGCAGCGCCGGCTCATACGTCGACATGCACCCCACCTGGGCGAGCAACAGCACCATCAGCGACGCGTCCGATGGCCAGCAGGTCGGCACGAGCAACCAATGGACAGATTCACATGCTCTGCTCTGGGCAGGCACGCCCGGCTCACTGATCGACTTGCACCCGACCGGCGCCCTCAAGAGCAGCGCCGTCGCGTGCGACTCGGGTCTACAGATCGGCTCGGTGATCTGGGAGGGCCAGACCACCGGCACACCCGTGATCTGGTCCGGCAACGCATTGTCCGTCGTCGAGATCGCGCCAACGCTGCCCGCCCAATACTCGTCTTTCAATGTGGCTGACATCGACGTCGATGATGGAGGTTCGGTTTATCTCGTCGGCAGCGCGTACAACACCATCTCAGGCCGAAACGAAGCCATGCTCCTCACTTCGACCCCTGCGCCAACTTGTGTCGCGGATACGAACGGCGATGGCGTGCTAAGCCCGGCTGATTTCTCCGCATGGGTGGCTGCATTCAACACACAAGCCCCCGCCTGCGACCAGAACATCGACGGAGCGTGCACTCCCGCTGACTTCTCGGCCTGGGTCGCCAACTTCAACGCGGGCTGTTGAACGAGTACATCGAGCTTCCTTGATTCCGTCAACCAGGATGGATTGCGAAGTTAGACGCACTGAGCGGCCTTTAGCCTCGCTTGTACACCTACCAATGGATCAGGCTTCAACCGTCCTGTCCTCACGATGGACGTATTAACTGATTAATGCGTCCAGTGAGAATTTCGCGAACCAGGGTGACAGGACACCAGTTGAACTCTTTGTGGCACAGATCGGCCTCTGGAGTCTGGAAACGTGATCGGTTGTGCCGGTACTCCCGATACAAAATACATGCTGGCTTACAAATTTGACCCGCATCTTGAGCGTGTAATCTCCGCTCCGCCCGAATACAATCGTCTGATGAAGAGTGCATTGAAATCACTCTGCACCATTTCCGTTGGGGTTGTGTCACTGGTCTTAGTCGGGTGTCATACCAATGATGTGCGGGTGTCAACAACGGAGTTAGTCATGTGCAAGCAAACCGTGTCGGGCCCTTTCGATGTGGATCTCACCCCACAATCAGATGCGCCAGGGATCGGCCACCCAAATGTCGGCAGAATGTCGATCGACAAACACTTTCACGGTGAACTAGAAGCCCACAGTCTGGGGCAGATGCTCGGCGTGCGTTCGGTCGAGGCCGGGTCCGGCGGGTATGTCGCCATGGAACGCGTCGAGGGCACGCTGGCAGGCCGCACCGGGTCGTTCGTGCTTCAACACAGCTCCATCATGAATCGAGGAACACCAACACAAGCGATCATGGTTGTCCCCGATTCGGGCACGGATCAACTTGTGGGGCTTGCTGGCGAAATGACGATCGACATCATCGATGGCAAGCACTTCTATCACTTCGACTATTGGTTCGAGCCTGAGGCACAGGACTAAGCACGCAGTTGCCCTGGTCCAATGTTCCCTTCCGATGCCGAATCGGGGTGAGAGGATTTGAACCTCCGACCTTCTCGTCCCGAACGAGACGCGCTACCAAGCTGCGCTACACCCCGGAATGTGCCGACCAGTATAGGCCCCCACTCGGGCTGCCCTAGGCAGGGACCTCTGCCTATTCGAATTCCGCCGTCTCGGCCGGGAACGTCGGGCTCGGACCGGACCCGTAGATGTTGTCCTCACGCGTCCCGGGGTCGCCGTCCGCGCCCGCCGAATAGAAATACACCCGCCCACCCGGGCAGATCCCCTCGTCGGCGTCGCCAATCGAGCCTTCACCGGCTGAGGTCTGGTTGAACGGGCGGTACGACCTGCGAAGCCGGAGCGTCTGATTCGCACCGCTGTCCTTGTAGCTCACATCCAGCGTGTTGCGAGTCGTCATGCTACCGGCATCTTGATTCCAGAAATCCCCGAAGCCACCGTCGTACGCCGGGTGGACGACGCGGATCGGGTTGTCCCACGAGTCGAGTAGCTCCACACCCCGGATCACATCGCTTCCGATCGTCGCGATCTCGTTGTCACGCACGAGCGAGCTATCGAGCACGCCCCAACGGTCGCTGCTGTCACCCAGATAGGTATCGCCCGCAGCGATAAACCTCATCAGCGAGGGCAACGCACGGTCGGTTGCTGAATAGCCGGCGCTGTTTTCACGCCCATCAACAACCGGGAACTCGTACTCCTGCCCGGCAATCTCAGTCTTGAAAGCCTTGTACGACTTGGGATCCTTTCCCGCCGCGTCGAGTTCAGACAGGTACGTCTCAAGCACCTGGATCGTGTTCTTCGTCGCGTTCCCACGCCCGGAGTTGATCACGCCGAAGCCCACCGACAACCCGATGCCCATCAGCACCGCGATGATGCCGATGACCACCAGAAGCTCGATCAGCGTGAACGCACGCCTGCCAACCATCACTGGGCTTCGCATGACTCGATCTCCAATCCGGGTCGCTCGATAGGGGCAGCATACCGCCTCATCCGATACGAGCCCGAGCCCGTGCTGATCCCTCTTTTTCACGCCTGGCCGCCTTCTCCGCCGCCCGGATTCCCTCCAGCGGGCGGGTTCGCGGGCGGTCTGGGTGGGGTAGGAGCACTCGCAAAGCCCGGCCCGGCGATCGAGGAGCCGAAGAAGCCCCCGCCGCCACCTCCGGCGCCGGCCCCGACGGGCTGGGGCCTCGGGGCCTGCTGGGGCGGCGGCATATTCGCCGCGGGGTTGATCCGCGCCTTGTACACATACTCCGCCACCCGCTCCTGAACATCCGTCAGCATCTCGCGGAACAGCTCCGCGCCCTGCTTCTTGTACGCGATCTTCGGATCCTGCTGCGCAAACGCCTGGTAGTTGATCCCGTCGCGCAGCTGGTCCATCGCATACAGATGGTCCTTCCACGACTGATCGAGCGTGTCGAGGAGCACCGTCTGCTCGAGCTGCAGCATCTCGGGTCGCAACCTCGCCTCGACAAGACCGCGCGAAGCCTGATGGAACTCCTCTTGGTCGAGCCAGCCGAGCCAGTCAGGCGCTTTGCCGCTGAATCGCTTCTGCAGATACGCTTCGACCGCCTCGACGTCCTTGCACGCCGAGATCTCATCGAGCGCTTTGCCCAGTTCGTCCCGCTCGAACCAAGCCTTGATGCCGCCCTCCAGCTGTTCCTTCATCTTCGAAGGCCCGGCCTGACGCACCGCATCCGCATCCAGCTCAAGGTCATACCGCATCTTCGACCACGAGATCAACGCATCGAGCGATTCCTGCGGCGACGTGCGCATGCCCATCACCGTCATCGCAAGCGCGTAGTCGATCGGGTACTCGACTTCTCGCATCTGATACCGCTTGCGAGCCCGCTCCTTGAGCTTCATCTGCGGCGTTTCTTCACCCGATTCGATCGCCTGGCGGATCTCGTCGCGGTGTGATTCGATCCCGAACTTCGACTTCGCCCACGACACGAGCCTGTCGATGCCGTAGTCCGGATCCACAAACTCGGCGATTTTCCCGAGGTCGGCGTCGTCGACCTGCTTCTCAGCCGCGTAGACAAGACGTTCCTGCACCGCTCGCCGGCTCGCCTGATCTGCCTCGGCCAGCTCCGCGACGTCGATGTCGATCCCGAAGCGGTTCTTCGCCCACGACACCAGACCCGCCGAGTCAAAGTCGACCACGACCTCAGATCCCTCGGCCGAGATGTACTCGCCGAGCGTCACATCGATCATCGACCGCGCCTCGTACTTGGCGTCCTCGCGGATCCGCTTCTCCATCTCCTCGCGGTCCTTGCCGCGGAGCCGCTCGACCGCGATCAACGTCTCAAGCTTCTCACGCGCCAGGTCAGCCGCGCACCTGGCCGGATAGTCCTTCGACAGATACTCCGCACATGCATCGTCGATGCACTCGTCGATGTACTCCAGGATCAGCACCTTGACATCCCGGCTCTCGAGCGCCCGCTGACGGATGCCGTAGAACCGCTGACGCTGGTGCTCCATCACCTCGTCGTACTCGAGGATGTTCTTGCGTCCTTGGAAGTTGCGCTCTTCGATCTTCCGCTGCGCCTTCTCGACGCTCTTGGAAAGGATCGGGTGCTCGATCGCGTCGCCCTCTTTCATGCCCAGGCGCGACAGGATCCGCATCGTCGTCTCACCCGCGAACATCTTCATCAGATCGTCTTCGAGCGAAACAAAGAATCGGCTCGACCCGTTATCGCCCTGACGACCCGATCGACCGCGGAGCTGGTTGTCGATGCGCCTGCTCTCGTGACGCTCCGTGCCGATCACGTGCAGACCGCCCAGCGACTCGATCGTGTCGTACCAGCCGATCCGGTGCAAGAGGCATCGCCCAGTCGCGTCGAGCTCCTGAATCAGCTCGTCCCGCGACAGGCTCGCCACGCCCTTGCCCGCGAACATTCCCTTCCCATCGCTCAGCCACGTGTACTTCCGCGCCCAGTGACGCAGGAGCTCAAGCTCCAGTGCCGGGTAGTCCATCGACTCTGCCTCGCGCTTCTGGATGCCAAGCTCCGACGGCGCAATCTTGCGGTACACGTTCTCACGCACCTCATCCTCAGTCGACTCGGGCGTCAGGCCCCGCGCTGCGATCCCACGCTTCAGCCAATGCTCCAGCAACTCCTCGCGCGTGAAACGCCCGAGCTTGATATCCGTGCCTCGGCCGGCCATGTTCGTCGCGATCATCACCGCGCCGATCTGGCCCGCGTTCTCGACGATGTGCGCCTCGCGCTCGTGCTGCTTCGCGTTGAGCACCTCGTGCTTGATGCCGTACTTCCGCGTCAGCATCTGCCCGAGCCGCTCGCTCTTCTCGACGCTCGTCGTACCCACCAGGATCGGCCTGCCCGCGTCGTGGAACGACTTGATCTCGTCGACGATCGCCTCCCACTTGTCCTTCTCGCGCAGGAACATCAGATCGTCGTAGTCGTGACGCACTACGGGCCTGTTCGTCGGGATCGACACCACGTCGAGGTGGTAGATGTCGTGGAACTCCTGCGCTTCCGTGTCCGCGGTACCGGTCATACCCGACAGCCGCTTGTACATCTTGAAGAAGTTCTGGATTGTGATCGTCGCGACCGTCTGCGTCTCCTGCTTGATCGGCACGCGCTCCTTGCACTCGATCGCCTGGTGCAAACCGTCCGACCACTGCCGCCCCACCATCGGGCGGCCCGTGAACGTGTCCACGATCACGATCGTCGGTTCGGGCCTGCCGGTCATCTGGCTCGGCAGGTTCATGATCACGTAGTCCTTGTCCCGCTGATACACCGCGTGCGCCCGCAGCGCCTGCTCCAGAAGGTGCGGGATGTCCGTGTTCTCGCCCACGTAGAACGAGCCCACGCCGGCCGACCTCTGTGCCGTCGCGATGCCGTCGTGCGTCAGGTGCACCTGCTTGCGGTCCATCTGGATCTCGTAGTACTGCACGTGCTGGTCGCGCGCCGACTCCAAACCGGGCAAGTCCTTCTTGATTTCCTCAAGCTGCTTCTGCATCTCGGGCACGCGCGACTTGTCCTTCGCCTGGCGGATGTCACCCTCAAGACCCTTGATCCGCTCGAGCGTGTGCTGGACCTTGTCTTCCTGCTCCTGCCAGGGCCGCTGCTTCTCCAAGAGTTCCGATGCGAGCCGGTCCGCCAGGTCGTACCGCGGCTGGTTCTCGTGTGCCGCGCCCGAGATAATCAGCGGCGTCCGCGCCTCGTCGATCAGCACGCTGTCCACTTCGTCGACGATTGCAAAGTCCCGCCGGCGCTGCACCTGCTGGTTCACGTTTCGCTTCATGTTGTCGCGGAGATAGTCGAAGCCGAACTCGCTCGTCGTGCCATAGACCACGTCGCACATGTACATCACTCGTTTGGCCGGCTCGGGCTGCATGTGCTGCGGGTGGATCGCCCCGACCGTCATGCCCGCGCCGTAGAAGAACGGGAACGTCCAGTCGCGGTCACGCTGCACGAGGTAATCGTTGACCGTCACGACGTGCACCTTCTCGCCCTTGACGCAGGCCCAGTACGCCGCAAGCGGGGCCACGATCGTTTTACCCTCGCCCGTCTTCATCTCGGCGATCTTGCCTTGGCTCAGCACCATCGAGCCGATGAGCTGCACGTCGAAGGGCCTCGCCCGGAACGGCGGCCTCGACTCCGGGTACAACTCCCGAATCGCCGCGTAGAACCCGACGGGAACCTCAACGAACCGCCACGCTGGCGTCGGCTCGGCGCACCCCTGGAAGTCGCCCTGTGGCTGGGCCGGCTCCATCGAGGCCATATCCGCAACCGCCTTGTCGTACCACCCGCGCGCCTCGCCCGTCAGTCGGCTTGCGTCGAACCCCGACTCCGGATTCAGCGCGTTGCGAATCCCTACATTGCGGTCCATGACCTCACGAGCCACCGCGATGGCCTCGATCATCACATTGTCCTCGCTCTCGCCTTTCTTTAGGCGATCGCTGAACTCCGCACGCTTGGCGCGCAGCTGCGCATCCGTCAGAGCCGAGATCTCCGCCTCGATCGCGTTGATCCGCTCGACGCGGCTCGTGTACCTCTTGACGAATCGCTCATTGCGGGTGCCGATGATCTTGTTCAGGATCGGCCCAACGACGGGGATGCCCTTCTCGGTTTGCATTCTGGATATCTCGTTTCGCCCGGCTCACCCGGGCCTTCAATCTGTGCTCTTGGATCCGGCGCGATCACCTCGTCAGAAGCAACGGCGCACAATGAATCGAAAGTGAAACGCACCGAATCAGGCAGAACGCCATTCGGCACGTCTATCTCTTCAGAGCACAGCAGGCGGCGGCAGATCGATCAGACCAAGCCTCGCCATCAGCAGGCAATCACTCGACCGAGCGACCGCCACGCCCTCGAACACCACCGAGTCACGCCGCAACCCATTCGGGTCGCTCACATCACCGATGTCAGGCGTTGCCTGCTGGTGACGCACCGCCCGCTCGGGCAGCACGGTCATCGCCAGACTGACACCCGCAGACCCGATCAGCCGCGCGGTGTTCACGCCGCCACTGGTCAGAACGATCAGCGTCACCGCAAGCATGAGTGATGGCCCGAGCCCGATGGCCCGTCCCGTCTGCCGCGTGCTGGTCGTCTTGGTGTTCATCCCGTTCCCTGAATGATCGACACGTTCGCCCTCCCGAGCAAGCAATCCCGCCCCGACCGGTACCGATTGACCCACTTTCACGTTCGGAATCCCACCCTACCGATATCGCTCGCATCCCCATCGGGGCCGGATCGCAGACCTGTTTCAGCAGACCAAACGGAATCCAATCATATGATCGCTGCCCGCCAATCGCTGCCCGACACCCGCGACTCGGTCACCCACAAATTCAGCATCGGCGGCCACGAAGGCTATCTCACCGTCGGCCTCTACTCCGATGGCTCGCCGGGAGAGATCTTCATCAAGATCTCCAAAGAAGGCTCCGCACTCAGCGGCATGTGCCAGGCCTTCTGCCGAGCCTTCAGCCTCTCCATCCAGCTCGGGCTCTCGGTCAACGAAGCCGTCGTCCGATTCAAGGGCATGCGATTCGAGCCCCACGGCATGACGAGCAACCCCGACATCCCCGCCGCCGACTCAATCGTCGACTACGTCGCCCGCTACCTCGAACTGCACTTCGCCAACAAGCCGACCCTGGCCGACAGCCCGCTCCGCCGGGCCTGACCACGCCGCTCAGACCACCCGGTTCGGAGGCTCCCGACCCTCCAGGATCGCCTGCGCGTTCGCCTCGCACATCCGCGACATCGTTTCGCGCCAACGCCTCTCGGCGCTCCCGATGTGCGGCGTCATCACTACGTTGTCGAGCCCGACCAGATCCGGATGCACCACGGGCTCCTCCTCGAACACATCCAGCCCCGCACCCCAGATCCGCTTCTCACGCAGCGCCTCCGCCAGAGCCGCCTCGTCGATCGTCGGCCCTCGCGACGTGTTCACCACGATCGCCTCGGGCTTGAGCATCCCGATCCGCTCGCGGTTCAAGAGGTGCCTCGTCTCGGGCGTCAGCGGCGTGTGGATGCTCACCACGTCCGCAACCCTCAGCCCCTCCTCAAGTTCCACGCGCCTCGCGCACAACGGCGCAATCTCGAAGTCGATCTTCCGGCCCCGCGATGTGTAGATCACGTCCATCCCGAACGCCCGGGCCCGCAGAGCCATCGCATACCCGATCCGACCCGCCCCGACGATGTGGATCACCCGGCCCGTGAGTTCAAGTCCCAGGAAGTCCATCATGCTTAAGGGGCCATGCTCCACCCACGCCCCCGTCCGGGCAAAGCGGTCCGCCGCGATCAGCCGCCTGGCACTCGCCAGGAGCAGCAAAAACCCGATATTCGCCGTCCCCTCGGTCACCGCGTCGGGCGTGTTCGTCACCACGATGCCCCGCTCCCTGCAGAGTTCGAGGTCGATGTTGTTGTGCCCCACCGCGAAGTTGCAGACCCCCTTGAGCCCGGGCCCCGCCGCGTCCAGAAGCTCCCGGTCCACCCTGTCCATGAACATGGACACGACAACCGAAGCGCCCCGAACCACTTCGAGCAGTTCCTCCCGCGTCGGCATCGTCTCGCCGCGCTGGCGCATCTTGGCGCCGGGCACCTGTAAATCACCGCCGGGCGTGGCCCGTGTCACCGCGACGACTGGGAGCGTGTTCGTCATGCCGCAACAGTACGCCGAACGTCTCCATCGCGCCCGTTGACGAAAACTAGCCGAATTTCCGTGCATTTTCGCGCATGTTGCGCTCATCCGACAGACCGCACGTGTTCGACCGTTCGAATCCGTCACTAAGCCAAGGCAAGAAAAACACTATATTTTTCGAGGAAAATCGCTCTCGCGGGCCGATGCCGACTTGCGAAACGCTCTCACGCGGAGTACAACCACCGCAAGTTTCTCGGGCGAGGATTGCCCGATTTGGAGAATATGGATATGGCAAAGCGCACCGCAAAGAAGAAAACGACCCGTAAACCCGCCGCCCGCGGCGCCAAGAAGGTCGCCAAGAAGCCCGCCGCCAAGAAGGCCGCCCCCGCCAAGGCCGCCAAGATCACCGGCGCCAAGGGCAAGCCCCGCTCCAAGAGCGACGTTCAGACCGTCATTGCAGATCAGGTCGGCATCTCCAAGAAGGAAGTCGCCGCCGTCTTCGACACCATGGGCAGGATGATCGCCGCCGACCTCTCCAAGGGCAACGCCGGCACCTTCAATGTCCCCGGCCTCATGAAGGTCACCGTCCAGCGCAAGCCCGCCACCAAGGCTCGCAAGGGCATCAATCCCTTCACCGGCGAGATGACCACCTTCAAGGCCAAGCCCGCCCGCAACGTCGTCAAGGTCCGCCCGCTCAAGGCGCTCAAGGACATGGTCTGATCGACCAACGACAGCTCTGATCAATCTCAACGGGCCGACCTCCACAGGTCGGCCCGTTGTCTTTTTCATAGGTTAGGAAATGCGAGGGCCAGAAGCTCCGCGAGAACTTCCTCAAGCATCTCGTCGTCTCCTGTTTCGAGCGCCTCTCGGACCATCGGCAAGGTCTGCGACCCGTACCCGCTTGTCGGATCTGGTGCGACGAGTAGATTGCGATACCAAGGACGGCTGCCCCGTCCCTCTCTGCTGAGCACCTTTCTTTGCATGGCCAATACATCAGCTGTAGTCAGCCCCGCGTTATCATCACGAATCGGTTGGATGTGAAGGGAAGCATCCACCAGCAAGTGGATTGTGACGTCGATATCCAAAGACTTCGTCTCGAGTTCCTCATTGATCTTGCCGAGTTGCCCTAATATCAGTCCGGAATAGCGTGAGAATTCCAATGGCGGCACCGGCGCGTTGGCCAACCTCGACATCACCGCGTTCGTCATCCGCGCGATCATCAGCGCCGGCTCGTAATCCTCCCCCACGACCTGCCGGTACCACGTCAGCGTGTCACGAGCCGTGTGGTACGCCGTCCCCGGGCTCCCGCCCCCGCTCAGCGCCGCCGACGCCACGCCCACATGGCACACGAACCCGATGTGGTCGCTCCCGCCGCCGAGCCACCCGATCGCCGGCTCGCCCGCAACCTCTTTATCCTGCGACCTCGCGAACCACTCGTCGTACACGCTCTTCTCTGGCTCCCTCGCCTGTGGCACGGACCTTGCCGCCTCCAAGATCAGCCGCTTGAGGCTTGGCGAAGCGCTCGACCCAAACTGCGGCCCCATCGACGCCATATCAAGGTTGATGTACGCCACCGCCGTATTCTCGAGCATCTCCCGGTTCGCTTCGACCCACTCGACCGACCCGATGATTCCCTGCTCCTCCGCACCCCAGCCGCAGAACACGATCGACCGCGCGGGCCGCTGCCCCGCCTTGGCCATCTCTGAGAAGCTCCGTGCACTCTCCAGGAGCGCGATCATCCCGCTCGTCGCGTCGCTCGCGCCGTAGCCCCATGAGTCGTGGTGACACCCAACGATCACCTTCTCATCGGGCCACACAGCGCCCTCAAGCGTCGCGATCACGTTGGCCGACTTCACGAGCCTCCGCTCCTGTTCGATCTTGAGGCGCACCTTGACGCCGCCCTCGCTCGTCAGGCGATACGCCAGCGGCAATCCGCCCTGCCAGCCGCCCGGCACGAACTCCCCGTGCATCTTCTCCATGATCGCCCGAGCCGCCGCCCACCCGATCGGTTGCACCGGGATCGTCGGCAAACCCGCTTCGCCCGGATCCAAACGCTCGGCGTCTTCGGTCGCCTCCGCAAACGGTGTCAGCGGATCGCCCGGCCAGGGCGTCGTCTTGATCGACCCACGCTGGATGCACGATTCCGTCTGCCAGCCACCCTCCGGATACGAGATACCTTTCATGTACCCCGAGTCCGCCGGGTCGGTGTAGATCAGCAGCCCCGCCGCGCCAGCCTCCTCCGCGTACTTCACCTTGAAGCCGCGGTAATTCCCGCCGTACCGCGCGATCACCACCTTGCCCGTGCAATCAACGCCGAGTTCCTTGAGCTTCTCGAAGTCCTCCTTCGTGCCCTGATTCGCATAGACGACTTCGCCCGTCACATCACCCGTCGCCGCGTACGCGTTGAACCCGAACGTCGGCACGCCATCGAGCGTGTACGGATCGCCCGCCAGCGCCGTCTCCGAGATCGGGAGCTCCGCCAGTGCGGGCTCCACGATCCAGAGCCCCGCGTCCACCGGCTTCGACAGGTACGCCCAGAACTCGTGCCGCTCGACGCTGAGCCCCATCTCCCGGAATGCCTCCTCGAGCTGTTCGATGGTCGTCCAGTCGCCCTCGGTCCCGGAGATGTGCACATGCCCGGCCGTCATGTCGTGCCACTGGCGCAATCGCTCGGCACTCGGGATCGCCTGAAGCTCGCGCTCATACGCCGCGTAAGCCTCCCGCTCGCCCTCGGGCCAAGCCCACAGGTGCTCCGGCTCGATCGCCGGCTGCCCTATCGCCACGCCCGCAACAAACGAACTCACGAGCACATTCAGTCGCTTCATCATCAGACATTCACCCTTCACGCACCCGCCAGCAGCCGGCGTTCTCTCCGCTGACGCACGACCAGCGCCGCCGCCTCGATCACGATCCACACCTCGAACACAAACATCATCGCCATCACGCATGTGAGCAGCAGCTTCCCGTCCTGCCGCATGAACCCTCGCATCAGCTCCACGCTCGCCCAGCCCGTCATCACGAGCATGAACACCATCGGCACCGCCGTCACCCACGCGGGACGCTTCTGCCGAACGAGCCAGATTGTCACCACCAGGAGCGCCAGCCCCGCCAGCAGCTGGTTCGTCGCCCCAAAGATCGGCCACAGAATCAGCCCGCCCTTGCCCGCGCCCGCAAGCCCAACCATCGTGCCGTCGGATTGCTTCGTGAAAGCGTCCCCGAGCGCGAGCGCAAGCGCCGTCACCACCGCCACGCCCGAGCCCACGAACCGGTTCGTCAGCACCGGGATCCGGAAAGCCTTCGCCCCCGTCTCCTTCCCACCGCCCGCGAGCTCAGCGATAATGTACCGCTGCAAACGCGTCGAGCTGTCGAGCGTGGTCGCCGCGAACGACGCCACGAACACGCCCATGAGCGCGATCGCGAAGTCGTGCGAGAGCCCGATCGACTCGATCATGTTCGCCGAGCCCTCAATAAACGGCGTCAGCTTCGCGCCAAGCCCTTTGTCCCCGCCCCACGTCGCGTAGTACTGATGCCACACCTCCGCGCCGGTCGCCGGGTTCAAACCCTTGCCCGCCGACATCCCGATCCCCGCCGCGCAGGCCAGAATGACCAGCGTTGCGAGGAACCCCTCCGTCAGCATCGAGCCGTACCCGATCGCCTGCGCATCGCGCTCGCTCGAGAGCTGCCGACTCGAGCACCCCGACGCCACCAGGCAGTGAAACCCGCTGCACGCCCCGCACGCGATCGTCACAAACAGGAAGGGCAAAAAGCCGGGCACCACCGCGCCCTCCGTCGCCGGCGCGGGCGAGAAATTCACCGCGTCCGCCACGATCGCGGGGCGACTCACGAGCAAACCAACCGTCACCAACGCCATCGCAATGAGCAATTGCACCGCGTTGATAAAGTCCCGCGGCTGCAGAAGCGTCTGCACGGGCAGCACGCTCGCCACAAACACATACATCATCAGAAGCAGCGTCCAGAACGCAACCGGCGAGATCACACTCGTCAGCCCCGCCGGTAAGAGCGGCATATCCGGCCCCCACACGTTCGCCCAGTCCACGCCCGCCGACCACGCGATCGTCGCGTACATCAGGACCGCGCTCACCGCCATCCCGATCATCACACTCCCGCCGCGACGCACCCACACACCGAGTCCGACTGCGATCGGGATCTGAAGCCACACCGGCATGACGCTCGACGGGAACACAGCGAACACCACCGCGATCACGAGTCCGAAGATCGCCAGCACGATCCACAGCGCGACCAGCACGATTAACAGAAACAGCAGCCGCACCCGCGGGTTCACCACGTCCCCCGCCAGATCCGCGATCGTGCGTCCGCGGTGCCGCATCGACACGATCAGCGAACCAAAGTCATGCACCGCGCCGATGAAGATCGAGCCGAACGTCACCCACAAGAGCGCCGGCACCCAGCCCCACACCACCGCGACGGCAGGCCCCACGATCGGCCCCGTGCCCGCGATCGAAGTGAAGTGGTGCCCGAACACCAGGCTCCGCTTGCTCGGCACAAAGTCGACGCCGTCCTCACGCTCCACCGACGGCGGCACGCGGTCCGGCTCCACCCGGAACACCCTCCGCCCCAGGTACCGCCCGTACGTGCGGTACGCCACCACGTACAGCACCATCGAACCCAGCGCGATCAGTACCGTCTCCATAGGATCCCCCGGGCTATCCCAAGGAAAAGAGCCTACAGGAAGTGAGCCGATCCATGCCAGAACAGCACCGACCAACCCGACTCATCAACCGAGCCAAAGCCCCGGCCGTCGCGCTCGAAACCACACTCCTCGTCCACGGCCTTCCGCCCGAAGAAGCCCTCACCGTCGCCGACCAACTCGATGACGCCGTCGCCGAAGCCGGCTCGAACCCCGCCCTCGTCGGTGTCGTCCACGGTTCCCCCGTCGTCGGCATGACACGCGATGAACTCAAGCTTCTCACCGACGCCGGGAGCGTCCCCAAGCTCAACACCTCAAACCTCGGGCATGCCCTCTTCACCGGATCCCACGGCGCCACCACCGTCAGCACCACCATGGAACTCGCCGAACGCGCGGGCATCCGCGTCTTCGCCACCGGCGGCATCGGGGGCGTCCACAGGGACTACCACCTCACCCCTGACATATCTGCCGATCTCTTCGCCCTCACCCGCCACCGCGTCGCCGTCGTCACCTCGGGCTGCAAGAACATCCTCGACATCCCAGCCACCCGAGAGATGCTCGAAACCCTGGGCATCCCGGTTGTCGGCTACCGGACCGATGTATTCCCGGCCTTCTACCAGCGCCAAACACACCTCTCTGTCGACGCCACATTCGACAACCCTACCGAACTCGCGGCCTACCTCGCCTTTGAACTCGCCCGTCACAAACGAGGCATCGTCGTCGCCAACCCAATCCCGGAATCCGATGAAATCGCCCAGAATCAGTGGGACGAGTGGCTTCAAGAGGCTCGCAATCTGCCCAGTGTGAAATCAGCCGGTGGTCGTGACGCCACTCCTGCACTCCTTGCAGAGGTTCATCGCCTGTCGGCAGGCAGGACGGTCGACGCCAATATCGCTTTGGCCGTCTCGAATGCCGGTCTCGCGGGCCAGCTCGCTGCGGCGATGCGATGACCAAACCCCGATCAATTCGAAGCGAATAACCGACATTCTCGGACGCCCTGCGCCCGGTCATAACGAAAGCTTCATGGCCAAAAAATGGCACCTTGACAGCCCGACCAGATACCCTGAGCTACCATAAAGCAGAGGAGATTCGTGCCACAACCATGCCCGGAACCCTTTTCAGGGCAGCGGTTTGTGGGCAGCGAGCTATCGCTGCATACACAGGTGAGGCGTTGCGATTCGTTGTGGACCGAGGCGCCATCGATACACGTTCGCTCGCACATCGAAGTGCGCGGCGATGAGAGAGTTCGTCGAGAGAGAACCTGCGGCATTCGTCCGCAAAAATGGGGATTAAGAAAATGAAGATTGCCCGTCTGATGACCCTCGCCGCTTGCGCCGGTCTCGCGACCCCCGCGCTCGCTCAGGATAGCGTTTCCAGCACCGGCGCAGGCGACGCGCTCGATGCGTACAACACCGGCACGCAGGTCGTCAAGTTCAGCACCACGCTGACGCCCTTCACCTCGAGCCTCGGCAACACCTATGGCATCGTGCCCCTCATCAAGGCCAGCGACTCGCTGCCCGTCGATGCATTCCTCAGCCACCTCATCTCGGGCCAGGCCATGAGCCGCTCGATCGTCGACAACTCGCTCACCACCGGTGCCTACTCCACCTGGACCATGCCGGGCCAGGGCGTGAATCCGCAGAACAACACCGCTCCCGGATCGGTCAACGCACCTGCCAGCGGTCTCAAGAGCGTCGGCGTCGCATTCGCCGAGTTCGGCAACTCCGCCAACAACATCATCTCGGGCCTCGTCTCGTACGATCCCGCAGTTCCCGAGACCCTCTACGTCAACCGCATCGTTGCCGCTGTGAACCAGCCCACGAGCACCGCGAACACCGACAACGGCGCCTTCGGCATGGGCGTGGTCGACGCCAACATGAATGTCATGTTCCGTGCCGACGACTTCAACGCCTCCGGCTCGAACAACCTCCTCGACGACAACGTCTTCCGCGTCAACGCCGAGCTCCGCACCAACGGCGTCCTCAACGTCATCGGCGGATCGGGCGGTTCGCACGCCGGCACGACCGAGACGCTCCTGCTCTCGTCCCCCACCGTCCACAGCCCGGGCACCCAAATCGAGCAGGCCATCGGCGGCCCCGTCGGCTTCGGCCCCAACTTCAACGGTGACATGGCGTACGACGATTACGCGTCCACCACCGCGGCCCAGCGCACCTCAACCTTCCCGGGCCTCGTCAACTCGTCGGACCACCGCGGCACCTACGGCTACTCGCCCATCAACCCGCTCGGCGGCGTCGCCACCTCGGCCTTCCTCGGACGCACCGGCGCCAGCTCGATCTACCTCGGTGTCATGGGTCTCAACGCAGACGCATCGCCCGCTTCCGTCGGCAACTTCGCCGCCCCCACCATGATCGCCGACCCGATCGACGGCTACGTCGCCCCCTACGGCGAGTTCCGCCACTACCGCAGCCAGATGGCCTTCAACGGCCCGTCCGGTGCCGCCGCCGTCTCCCAGGACGCCGTCACCGGTGAAGTCCTCGCCGCCGCCGTCTTCGACATCGCGTGTGCCAACTGCACCGGCGTCACCTTCGGTGTCGGTGGCGCTCAGGCTCCGATCCAGGGCATCTCGGTCCTCCGCTTTGATGCGGCCGATCCCGCCGGCACCGCCGAGTGGAACCTCGCCGCCTGGGTCAACGGTGACAACGGCACCGGCAAGCCCGTCTTCAACGACTCGGGCGTTCAGATCGGTGAGCTCACCGCGATCGCCGTCTTCGGCATCGCCGGCCCCTCGATCTCCGGTGTCTCGATGGATGCCGCAGGCAACATCTACTTCATCGCACCCTTCTACGACTACGGCCCCGACATGATGATCGGTGGCATCGACGACGACTTCGACTCCGCGCTCTTCCGCGGCATCTACGACTCCGCCACCGGCGGCTACACGCTCGAGAAGCTCATCCAGACCGGTGATGTCTTCGCCTCGGCCAACAACGGCCTCAACTACGTCGTCACGTTCCTCTCGATCGCCGACAGCAACTCCACCTCGTCGGGCACCTTCTTCGGGCACAACACCACCTTCGACGGCTTCCCCGGCAAGGAAGACCCCACCAACCCCGCCAACCCGGGCAACCTCGGCGGCCTCGTCGTTTCGGCTGATATGACCTATGACAGCAACAGCGACGGCCAGTTCGACGAAGCCACCGGCGACGAAGGCTACAACTACCTCTTCTACATCGCCCCTCTCGGCGGCGGCAACATCACCGACTGCAACAACAACGGCGTCGACGATGCCACCGACATCGCCAACGGCACCTCGCAGGACCGCAACGCCGACGGCATCCCCGACGAGTGCCCCGGCCAGATGAACCGCCTCTGCGCCGACGTCAACAACGACGGCGTTGTCACACCCGCCGACTTCTCGGCTTGGGTCTCGGCATTCAACACCCAGAATTACCGAGCCGACCAGAACTTCGACGGCCTGGTCACCCCCGCCGACTTCTCGGCTTGGGTTGCCAACTTCAACCTGGGCGTCAACGGCCCGCACTGCCTGAACTAACACAAGGCAGTCCGTCCAACACTCACCCGCCCGCCCCGAAAGGGGCGGGCGGGCTTTCGTTCGAACCATTCTCATTGCATCCGGCGAGCCGATGCTGCATCATGTGATGGATCAAACCATTCCCGTCCGGAGCCAGTCATGTTGACCCGCATCGCCACCGCTTGCATTCTCACTACAGCTCTTATCCCTGCTGCGAACGCACAGTGGGATCCGGCGAATGCGATGTGGGGTAAAACCGACGCGACCGACATCCGTGTGATGACCTGGAACGTCGAAGACGGCATCTGCAGAACCGCCAACAAAACATCGGCGACGGGATCATGGGCGGCGCTCGCACGGATCACCGCAGCGATGAAACCCGACGTCCTCATCATCCAGGAAGCGGGAGACAACGCCGGCAACGGCACAGGCTCGGGCGTTGACTCGGTCGCCAACATGACCACCGTCGTCGACCTCTTCCTCCACGGCGGATCCGACCCCTTCAACGGCGGGTCGGTCGCCGAATTCGTCCAGCAGTACGCACCGAGCTACGACCTCCCGTTCGTGTTCGTGAGCACGATCGACGACGGCTTCAACCGTAACATCATCCTCAGCCGATGGCCGTTCCTCGATCTCAACGGCGACAACCGCTCAACCTACAGCAACTTCACCGTCGGTTCGAACGCCACACCAATCGACGGCGGCACCGGCGGCATCCGCGGCTTCCAGTTCGCCGAGATCGATCTCCCCAACGAAACCTACGTCGGCGACCTCGTCATCGGGAACGGACATCTCAAAGCCGGCGGAACCTCCGGCGACTTCAGCCAGCGACTCGACGCCGCACAGAACATCTGGTACTTCGTGCGATACTGGTACAACGGCAACGGCACAGGCAACGTCGACCCCGAGAACGCCGTCAGCGACATACCCATCGCGACCTCGCTCCTCGACGCCAACACACCCGTCATCATGGGCGGTGACCTCAACGAAGACGAAGAAACCAACGGCCGCAACGGACCCGCGTTCTGGATGGCTTACGGCCCGACGCAGGGCGACTCCACGACCGGTGTCGATACCGACGGCTCTGACGGCATCTACGACGCGTCCACCGAGTTCTTCTCAGGCGACCCCGACACGCAGGGCTCGAGCAAACTCGACTCCATCATCTGGCAGGACACCATCGCCACACGCAGACGCTCGTTCATCTTCCAGAGCGCCGAAGTGCCCCTCGGCAGCATGCCGCCCGAGATCGCCAACTTCGGCTTCCCGCCCGCGCAGAATGGCGCCGTCACCAGCACCTTCGCATCGGATCACTTCCCCGTGATCGCCGACTTCATCGTCCCGCTCGGCTCGGCACCCACGCCCGGCGAGTTCAATCTCCTCACCCCCGCCGACGGTGCCACAAAGGTTGCAACCTCAGTGCTCACAACATGGCAGGCCGCCGACGACGCCGATTTCTACGAGATCATCGTCGCCACCGATCCGGGCCTCACCAATGTCGTCTACACCACCAGCCCGCTGCCATCGACCTCGGCCATCGTCTTCGGCCTGAACACCTGCACGCATTACTACTGGCAGGTCCGCGCCCACAACGCCAACGGCTACACCGAATCCACGCCGAGCGTCGCGACATTCACGACCATCGGCTACGGCGACCAAAACAACGACGGCATCGTCACCCCCGCCGACTTCTCGGCATGGGTCGCCAACTTCAACGCGAACAACCCGCTCGCCGACGTCAACCAGGACGGCAGCGTCACACCCGCCGACTTCTCAGCATGGGTCGCCGCGTTCAACAACGCATGCCCATGATGTAGCTAGAGCTTCAGATACTTGGATCAGTTCGCTGCGCCCTGATCCAGTTCGCGCAGCCTGCGAATGGCAAGCTCAAGCCGGCGGCGGATCTGCTGCACATTGATCTGTGATTTCACGCGAGCAAGCAGCTCCAGCCGCTGCACCGGCTTGGTCAGGAAGTCATCCGCCCCGGCCTCGATCGCCCGCTCGACATCCGAGATCTCGTTGAGCGCCGTCACCATCACGATCGGCACCGCCGACGTCGCCGGGTCTTTCTTGAGCTTCTCGCACACCTGAAAGCCGCTCATCCGAGGCATCATCACATCGAGCACCATCACATCCGGCACCCGCTGCCTGGCGATCTCGATCGCCTCGGCGCCATCGCGTGCAATGTCGATCTGACAACCAAGATCCTCGAGGTACGCCTGGAGCAGTTCCAGATTCTGAGCGTTGTCATCAACAACCAGAATCCTCGCGTCTGATGACACCGTCAGCATGTCCTCTGCGTTGAAATTGCCTGACATTTTCCGAATCCTCCAGCAATTTCTGCATCCATACCCAGGGCTGTCGGTTCAAATCGGGTGCCCGCTCTGCGAGAATAGCATCTTCAGAGCCGTTCCAGCTCCCCGGGGGAAACCATGCCCGCCTCCAGACAGCCCAGCCGATCGCCGTGGGAAGACCGCTTCTCGACCCCGACGACCGAACAGCTCCTATCCCAGTACGAAGGGCCGGCCCAAAGCCTCGCATCCGTCGGCCTCACTGAGCTCGAAAAAAGAGTGGGCCAACCCCCCAGCCTCGAATGGTTGGGACTCAGCTGGAAATGGACACTCGTCTACAAAGTCCCAGGCGAAACCGAGCCCTGCGCCTACCTCATCCCCACGCCCGACTGGCCTTCGATCGCCCTGCCCGTCCCGCTGCCCATCGCCGAGGACATCCTGATCCGACGCGGCAGCAAGTACCTCCGCGAGACCCTCGTCCACGCCTGCCAGGTCGATCAGGTCCGCTGGGCCCAGTGGTCCATCCAGGGCAAGGCCCAGCTCGCCGACGTTCTCAAGCTCACCACGGGTATCGTTGAGGGTCAGCCCGTCTGACCCCAGCAATCCGGCCGGCGTTTCAACCGATTCACTCCGCATCGCCGATCCGTCTGGGACGCACCTCGCCCGAATGTGCAAGGAGGCCCGTATGCCGGCGACCGCCCGATCTCTCTCGCTTTTCATACTTACCGCGCTTTTTGCGATCCCTCTCGCCGCAGCCGCGCAGATTCGCACCGAGCTCGAATCCATCGTCCGCAACGCCGCTCTCGGCAAGGACGGCATCGCCGGCGTCAGCGTCGTCGATCTCAACACCGGCGCCACCCTCTACCAGCACCGCGCCACCGAGGCGCTCGCGCCGGCCTCCAATATGAAACTCTTCACCAGCGCTGCCGCGGTCAAAGTGCTCGGCCCCGATTTCGTCTTCCAGACCGACCTCGCCATCACCAAAGACGGCACCGTCGTGCTCGTCGGCTCGGGCGATCCCGCTTTCGCCGACCCCGAGGTCATGAAGCACCGCACGCCCTCCACCATGCCGAGCGACCTCTTCGGCGCGCTCGCCGGCGTCGTGCAGAACAAGACCACCCGCGTCAAGGAAGTCGTCGTCGATGACCGCATCTTCGAGCGCGAACTCATCCACCCCGACTGGCCCACCGACCAGCTCGAACGCTGGTACTGCGCCCCGATCGCGGGCGTCAACGTCCACTCCAACGTCCTCGCCTTCTACCCCAACCCCGGCACGCCCGACACGGGCACCACCGTCGACATCTCTCCGCTCGCGCCCTGGCTCGAGATCGAGAACCTCTCGCGCCGCGTCTACGAGGGACGCAACGCCGTCTGGATCCAACGCTCGGGCTCCGACGACAAGTGGACCATCCGTGGCACCATCAACGTCCCCACGCAGGTGCCCATCGAGGTCTCGATCTACAACCCGGCGCTCTTCATGGGCAAGATCCTCGCCGACCGACTCTCCGCCGTCGGCGTCCTCGTCGGCACCGACCGCACGCCCTACACCGCTGTTCGCCTCGCAGGCGAGCACGAGTCCTTCGAGTTCGAAGGCCCGCCCCTGGCGCGCCACACCTCCACGCTCGAAGAGATCCTCCACCGCGTCAACTACGACTCGCACAACATGTACGCCGAAGCGCTCATCAAACGGATGGGCAACGCCGTGACAGGCGAGCCGGGTTCATGGGACAACGGCGCCGCCGTCATCCGCATGCTCATCGCCGAGAAACTCGGCCCGGAGCACGCGTCCTCGACCATCATCCGCGACGGCTCGGGCCTCTCGCGCGAGAACCGTGTCAGGCCCGACACCGTCACATCGTGGCTCTTCGAGATGTACCACGACGACGACGCGAGAACCGCGCTGCTCGGCTCGCTCCCCACCGCCAAGAACAAACTCGGGCAACGCTTCCGCCTCGGGAGCGTCGGCAACGAGGTCTACGCCAAGACCGGCACCATCAACAACGTCCGGTGCCTCTCGGGCTACATCATCAACCCAGAGACCGGACAGGGAGCCGCGTTCAGCTTCCTCCTCAACGGCCTCACCACCGGCGACTCCATCGCCTGCGCCCGCAACCTCCACCGCGACCTCGTCGAATGCCTCGACCGCAACATCGACCAGTTCACCATCCCCGCTGACACAGCGCCCGCCTTCGGCGGCTGAGCGTTTTCCTCCTTCTCCCCTCCGGGGGAGAAGGTGCCCGCGCAGCGGGCGGATGAGGGGGGCTTTCCAACTCTCGGTGGAGGCGGCGTCCCGCCGCCCAAATCTACAGCTCGCGAATTCCGTAGCTTTCCAACTTGCGCTCGATGAGCGCTCGCGTCGCCTCATCCGTCTCCAGATACACCGGCCAATCCCGTACGGGCACACCATCCACCTCGCCCGGCTCCTTCGGCGTCGAGTCGAACCACATCATCCGCCCCACCACCCTGGCGTCCCGCAGCATGTCCACGTTGGCGATCCAGTGGAACATCGCGAGCCCGTCGTCAGCGACATCTACATCCTCGCCCACGATCACGACGAACGCCGCGTCCGCCCGCTGGATCACGCGTTTGGCAAGCTCACCGATCGCCGCCCGCCCGCGTAAAGCCGTGCTCACGAAGAGCCATCCGCCGAGTACCTCGGGCATCGAAGCCGCTCGCACACCCTCAATACTGCAAACGTCCTGCGTCAGCTTCGCGTGATCCGCAAACGTGCGTTCACGCGTCGGTCCCACACGCACATCCCGCTCCTCGCCCGTCCACTTGGGCGTGCAGTCGAAGCCCATCTTCCCGCCCGCGCCGAGCCACGGGGCCGCGTGGTCCAGAATGTCCAAGGGCCCGCGCACCATCTCGACATCACACGACGGGTCGCAATGCGCCGCCGCCGCGCGCAAGACCGCCCGCCAGTCGTGCGCATCGACCGATTCGTCTACGACGAAGACCGTCTTCGTCCAGGCCATCTGCCCAGCGCCCCACACCGCGTGCATCACACGCCGCGCCTGGAGCGGGTACGCCTTCTTGATCTTGATCATCGCGCAGTTGTGGAACGCGCCGAACATCGGGAGGTCGTAATCCTCGATGTCATGAATCAAGGTCTTCAGCATCGGCAGGAACACACGCTCCGTCGCCTTGCCAAGGAAGTAGTCCTCCTGTGGCGGCGGCCCCACCACCGTCGCCGGGAACACCGCATTCTTGCGCATGGTGACGGCGCTCACCTCCACAACCGGGTACCGGTCCGGAAGCGAGTAGAACCCCGTGTGATCGCCGAAGGGCCCCTCGAACACCGCGCCGGGCCCGAGCTCGTCCGTCCGCGGGTCGAAGCCGATCTCCCCCGCGTCCGTGCGCACGAAGCCCTCGATCACGATCTCCGCATCGCTCGGCACCCACAGGGGCACGCTCACGCCGCGACACATCCGGATGCCCCGCTTGTTCAAGAACCCCGCGAGCAGCAGCTCACTGATCCCGGGCGGGAGCGGAGCCGTCGCCGCGTAAGGCAGCGCACTCGGCCCGCCCAGCACGATCGCCACGGGCATGGGCTCGCCGATCTTCTTCCACGAGCGCCAGTGGGCTGCCCCGTCGTGGTGCACATGCCAGTGCATCGCCACGCGGTCCTTGCCCATCAGCTGGACGCGGTACATCCCGATGTTGTGGCTTGGCGGCTTCGACTCATTCCGATCATCCGCATGAACGGTGTGAATCCCAGCGAACGTGATGTACCGGCCCTGGTACGACTTCACCCACTCGGCCGGCTCGATGGATGGATGCCCGAGCCCGGGTACGTTGTCGTTCACGCCCGCGGGGTAGCCCATCGAGGCATAGTCACCGTCCTGCGCCCAGCACCGGAGAAAGGGCAAACGCGTCAGATCGATGTCCTCGCCTCGCAGCACGCGCTGCTGGCACGCGCCGGGTTTCTTCGATCGCTTCGGCGCGACCTTGAGCAGCGGCGCAAACTTGCGCGCCATGCCGAGTGCATCTTTCAATGACCTCGGCGGCTCCGGTTTCAGCAACTCCCCGATCGTGCGTCCGATCGCGTCAAACCCGCCCGGCGTGTGCCCACCGGCGTGACACCCGAACGCCATCTCCGTGCGCGCATAGCTGCCGTAGGCGTTGATCAGCACGGGCAAGTCCGAGCCCTCGACGTTCTCGAAGAGCAGCGCGGGCCCGCCGCGATCCCAGGACTGGGGGTCGTTCCGCTTGGCCGAGGTGCTGGGCTCGCCGGGGGCGCGCTCTTTGCTCACATGGTCGGCGATCGCGGCGATCTCGAGCACGGGCGAGACCTTCTCACGCACGCGCACGAGTTCGCCCGCATCTTCGAGAGCCCGGATGAATGCCTGCACGTCGGGATACATACGATCGAACGGTATGTCTGAAAATGATCCCCAGCCGCCAACCTTTATCTACGGCGCCACGCGCGACTGGCCGGGCTATTTCGCCTCTGTCGCGGGCAAGCCCGCGCGGGAGACGCTCCTGTTCGCGCTCGACCGGTTCGAGAACGAGCGGCCCGGGGATGCGATCGACCTCGGCTGCGGCGAGGGACGCGACACGCAGGAACTGCTCAATCGTGGCTGGAACGTCCTGGCCATCGACGGCTCGCAGGAGGGCGTCGACCTGCTCCTCTCGCGCCCCGGCCTTGAAGGCCACCCGAATCTGACGACACGCGTTTCGACCTTTGAGTCGCTCGACAGTCTCCCGAAGGTCCGTTTGCTCAACGCGAGCTTCTCTGTTCCGTTCTGCCACCCGGACCACTTCGAGCGGTTTTGGAAGGTGATGACGGGCGCGATCGTGGCGGGCGGGCGGTTCGCGGGCCAGCTCTTCGGCGACCGCGACTCCTGGGCCACGATCCCGGATCGATCGCACCAGTCCCGAGCCGAGGCCGAGCGGCTCTTTAGGGGATTCGACCTCGAGATGTTCGACGAGGAAGAACGCGACAAGCAGGACTTCCAGGGCATCGAGAAACGCTGGCATGTGTACCACGTCGTAGCGCGAAAGCGTGGGTAGGCGGAACCCAATAGGATGATGGCCAAACGCGGGGGGATCTCATGAGTGACCTGGCGATCGACCTGACCGGCGTCAGCAAAAACTACACACGCCGATTCAAAAAACCCACGCCCGCGCTCCGTGGCGTGGATATGCGCGTCCACCGGGGCGAGGTCTTCGGCCTGCTCGGGCCCAACGGCGCGGGCAAGTCCACGCTCGTCAAGATCCTCATGACCGTCATCCGCCCGACCCGGTGCCGGGGATCGGTCCTGGGCCAGCGCGTCGGGCACAAGCCGACGCTTGCCAAGGTCGGCTACCTCCCCGAGCACCACTCGTTCCCGGGCTACCTCACTGGCGCGCAGGTGATCGACTTCTTCGGTGCGATGACGGGCGTGCCCAGGCGTGAACGCAAGCAGCGCGCAGGCGAGCTCCTCGAACTCGTCGGCATGAGCGAGTGGTCCAAGCGCAAGCTCAAAAGCTACTCCAAGGGCATGCGCCAGAGGGTGGGCATCGCCCAGGCACTCATCAACGACCCGGATCTCGTGCTGCTCGACGAGCCGACCGACGGCGTCGACCCGGTCGGCCGGCGCGACATCCGCAACGTCATCGAACGCATCAAGGACGAGGGACGCACCGTCTTCATCAACAGCCACCTCTTGAGTGAACTCGAAATGGTCAGCGACCGCGTCGCGATCCTCGTCAAGGGCGTCGTCGCGCAGCAGGGCACGATCGAAGAGCTCACCGAGGGGCAGCTCCGGTATGAGCTCGTCGTGGGCGAATCCGACGGCGCGGGCGACCTGCTCCAGCGGGCGTTGCCCGAGGGTTCGCGTCAGCTGGCCCTGCCCGAGGGTGACACGCAACTGGCCAGACGCATCGGGTTCAAGGGGCTCTTGCCCTCGGGTGAGTCGATCGAGGTGGCCAAGAACACGCTCACGATCGGGTCGAACGATCCGAAGCTGATCCAGCCGATCATCGACCGCGTGCGGGCAGAGGGTGGCGTGATCACGAGCGTGCGGAACGTCAGGCCCTCGCTCGAGGATCTGTTCATGCAAGCCGTCACCGACCCAACGACGGGCAAAGCGCTCAAACCCGGAGCCGAGGAAGGAGGCAAGCGATGAGCACCGTCCTGCGCCAAACGAATGCGATGCTGATCGATGCCTACCGCGAACTGGCGGCGGGTAAGCTCTTCTGGATCACGCTTGGACTCTCATCGCTCGTTGTCGGCATCTTCGCCTGTCTGGGTATCGACGAGGAAGGGATGACATTCCTCTGGTTCCGTCTGAACTTCATCCCGATCACTTCGGAAACACTTCCACCGGATCTGATGTACAAGCAGATGTTCCTCTCGTTCGGTGTGCCGCTGTGGCTCGGCTGGGTTGCGACGATCCTGGCGCTCGTGTCGACCGCGGGCATCATCCCGAACTTTATTTCGGGCGGCTCGATCGATCTCTCGCTGGCCAAACCCATCGGGCGTATTCGTCTCTTTCTGACCAGGTACTTATCCGGTCTCGTCTTCGTCGCGCTCCAGGTCGGGGCATTCAGCTTCGCGTGCTTCATCCTCATCGGTATTCGTGGAGGCGATTGGCAGCCGAGGGTGCTGCTGGCTATCCCTATCGTGCTGCTGTTCTTTAGCTACCTTTTCAGCGTATGTGCGCTGCTCGGGCTCATCACACGATCTGCAATCGCGTCGCTCCTACTGACCGCGTTATTCTGGATCATGCTGATTATTCTCAACAGAGGAGACGAATCGGTTGGTGCGCTCAAGGTGCAGGCGCAGATGCTCGCCGAAAGGCGGGAGGAACGCGTCGCGAACGCGGAGCTGATGGCGGACAACCGCCTGAAACAGATGGCCGAAGCGGGCGAAGACCTTCCGCCACGGGAGGAGTGGGCACCAGGCATCACAACGGAGCAAGAGGCCGCCAACCCGCTGCTCGTCACACTCCGGCAGCAGCGAGACAAGACTCAGGGCACGGTACGGTCACTCAAGGCCTGGCACCATGCCATCGTGATCGCCAAGTTCCCACTTCCAAAGACAATCGAAACGCTGCACCTGATGGATCGGGTTCTGCTCAGCAAAGCTGACTACGAAGCCCTGATGAATACCGGCGAAACAAAGGAAATCCCGACCGCGTTTGGACAGGATGAGACTATTGATCAACGCGAGTATCAGCGACGATTCACAGAAGCACAACTCATGCGTTCGACCACCAAGATCCTCGGCACAAGCATCGGGTTCGAGGTGGTGATGCTCGGAATCTGCTGCTTCATCTTCGCCAGACGAGACTTCTAGTCGCGACCGAGTTCGATCCCGCGATCGCGAGCCGCGACGATGCCACGCGCGATCGCGTGCATCACACCGAGCGTATCGAACGTATCTGTCGCGGCCTGGGTCGTGCCCTTCTTGCTGGTGACGCGCCGGCGAAGCTCGGCGGCAGATGCGTCGTCCGAGTGCAGAAGCTCGGCGGCCCCGAAGATGGTCTGTTCCACGATCGTGCGCGCGGTATCGGTGTCGAAACCGACGGCCAGCGCGCCCTGCTGCATCGCCTCGGCGAGGTAGAAGAGGTACGCCGGCCCCGAGCCCGCAACGGCGGTGAAGGCGTCCATCATCGATTCATCCAGCCGCACGACCACGTCCCCCACCGCGTGGAAGATGCGATCGGCAAATGCGGCGTCGGCGTTCGTTGCGCCAGCGGTGAGCGCGATTGCCGTCGTGCCCTTGCGCACCTGCGCGGGTGTGTTCGGCATGACGCGGACGACGCGGCACGAGCCGCCGAGTTGGGCGCGGATGCGATCGCCCGGCAGGCCCGCGAGGATGGAGATCACCACTCGCTTGCGCACGAGCGGAGAGATCTCAGCCGCAACATCACCCAGCATCTGTGGCTTGACGGCGAGCATGACCTGACCCGAGCCCGGTTCGGACTCGTTGGCACCGAGCCATTCGAGAGCCTCAGCGGCGGTCGGAACGGCGACGTCGAAGTTCTTACGGCGCTCGGCTTCGGGCTCGGCGACGCAGACCCTGCCCAGGACACCCGCCTCGGCGGCCCCGTGCAGGATCGCCGAGGCCATCGCCCCACCCCCGATAACCGCCAGTGCTGGCACCGATTCGCCCATATCGCCGATCCTTCCTCTCGTGCCACAGGCCCTTGGGGCACCCTATGCCGAGCGCCGGGCCCTGTGTGAGCATAAACTTTCGTTGGCGGAGCCACCGAAGGGCCGGACTCTGACGGAGCAGATATGGGAACGTTCTACACGCTGGACTTTGAGAAACCGCTGACCGAGCTTGAGCAGCAGATCCGCGAGGCCAAGAAGGGCTCGCAGATCCCCGGCGCGCCGGTCGGTGTGCAGGGCGTCGAGGCCGGGCAGACTCCCAATGCGGATGAGATCGCCGAGCTTGAGAACAAGCACCGCACGATGCTCGAGGAGCTGTACGCGGAGCTGAGCCCGTGGGACACGGTGCGTGTGAGCCGTCACCCCAACCGCCCGCAGTCGAGGGATTACATCGAGCACTTCGTGCGCGACTTTGGTGAGCTGCACGGCGACCGCCGCTACGGCGACGACCCGGCGATCATTACGGGTTTCGGGCGCATCGGCAACCACAAGTGCCTGGTCGTCGGGCACCACAAGGGGCGCACGACGCAGGAGCGGATCGAGTGCCACTTCGGGTGTGCGCACCCGGAGGGGTACCGCAAGGCGCTGCTGAAAATGAAGCTGGCCGAGAAGTTCGGGACGCCGATCGTGACGTTCGTGGACACGCCCGGCGCGTACCCGGGGCTCGAGGCGGAGCGTCGCGGGCAGGCCGAGGCGATCGCGGTGAATCTGCGCGAGATGGCGCGGATCCGCGTACCGATCGTGAGCGTCGTGATCGGCGAGGGCGGCTCGGGCGGCGCGCTCGGGATTGCGGTCGCCGACAAGGTCGCGATGATGCGCAACGCCTGGTACTCGGTCATCAGCCCGGAGGGATGCGCGGCGATTCTTTGGAAGCAGGCCAACGAGCAGACCAACCGCTCGGCGGCCGAGGCCCTCAACCTCACCGCGGCGGACAACCTGCGGCTTGGGATCATCGACGATGTTGTCGACGAACCGATTGGCGGAGCGCACCGCGACCCTGCGGGGGCTGGTGCCATGCTGCGCGACTGGATCATCGAGCAGCTCGACAGCTACGCCGGCATGAACATCGATGAACTCCTTGACGCTCGCTACAACCGCTTCCGCAACCTGGGCTCGTACATTGAGCGATCTGAAGAAACGACTGCAGCCTCTGAATAGGCATTCGTTTGGGGTAAATCTTCTCTGCTTTGACTCGATTTCACGCGACGCCTACCCTTGGCCCACCGCTGCGTCGGGCGAGGATTCCGTATTTTGTTCGGTTTCCGTGAGCGCCCCGTCCCGCCGCAGCCACTGACGAGGATTCGCGGTGGCTAAGAAAGCTTCGACAACCAAGAAATCGGCCAAGAAGACGACCAAGAAGGCCGTGACGAAGAAGACGCCGTCGGCCAAGAAAGCCGCTGCCAAAGCGCCTGCTGCGAAGAAGCCCGCGGCGAAGAAATCGACGACGAAGAAGAGTTCGACCAAAAAGGCGACGACCAACTCTTCGAAGGTGACCAAAAAGGTCAGCAAGAAAGACCAGGCCGCCGAGAAGAAGGCGAAGGAAGAAGCCGCGGCGATGGCGGCAGCCAAGAAAGCCGCTGAGAAGAAGATCGCCGACGCCAAGGCCGCCGACGCCAAGAAGAACTCGGGCCGCAAGGGCATCACCATTGTCGACGACAAACCCAAGCGGCGTCAGTCGATGAGCAAGCCGGCGAAGGTGCTCGGCCCACCCCCCGGCGTCGGCCTGCTCGGGACGAAGCGCAAGCCGCTGATCGCGTCGGGGCCCAAGGCGCCCGAGAGTCAGCACAGCGTGTTCGGTGCAGCCGAGGAAGATGACAACAAATCTCGCAAGAAGTCCAAGACCCCGTTCAACAAGCGTGAGCTGGACAAGTACCGCGAGATCCTGATCAACAAGCGGCGAGAGCTCGTGGGCGACGTCTCCACGATGGAGATGGGCGTGCTCAATCTTGGGAACAAGAGCGGCGACCCCGCGACCGATGTCGCGGAACAAGGCTCTGACGCGTACGACCAGTCGCTCTCGATCGGGCTGGCCGAGGTCGATCGCAAGCTGATCCGTGAGATCGACGCCGCGATCAAGCGGATCGACGACAAGGTCTATGGCTTGTGCGAGATCACGGGCAATCCCATCCCGGCGACGCGCCTGAACGAGCTGCCCTGGGCGCGCCTCTCGATCGAGGCAGCCCGCGAACTCGAACGTCGCGGCGGGTGACGTGAGTCAGACCGCGCCCACCACCACTGCTCTGCAAAGCCCGCGTGCCTGGGCCGTGCTCTTGGTCGTGCTTGTGCTCGGGCTGGCCGCCGACCTTGCAAGCAAGTCGATCGCATTTCGAACGATCGCCGATCACCCTGTCAGTGTGACGCGCGAGGAAGTGCTCGCGTCTGCCGATACGAATCGCGAGCTGATCCCGAGACACAGGCCGGTCACTGTGTTGCCGAAGGTGCTCGACTTCACACTCGTGCTCAATCAGGGCGCCGTTTTCGGCATGGGCGCGGGCAAGCGCTGGCTGTTCATCGTGTTCACGGTCGGCGCAATCGGGCTCGGGCTCTGGATGTTCGGCGCGTGGACGCGGCCCAAGGACTGGATCGCGCACGTCTCGCTCGGGCTTCTGCTCTCGGGCGGGCTGGGGAACCTGTACGACCGACTGATGTACGCATGCGTTCGCGATTTCATCCACCCGCTGCCCGCGGTGACGATCGGCTCGTGGGAAGTCTGGCCTTATGTCTCAAACGTGGCCGACGCGCTCCTGATCATCGGGATCATCGGGCTGATGTGGCACCTCTGGCGCGCGGACCAGCCGCGACGGGTGTCGGAAAGCGACGTCACCGGTGATCAATCCGCTTCAGACTGAACCGAGCGGTCAGCTTCCGACGTGTTCGCCTGCTCGTTGACGTAGGCTCGGGAGCATGTCTTGCACTTCCTGAGCCATTCGTGAGTTCGGGAATTCTCGGCTGATCTGCTCGCCGAGCGAGATGGCTATCCCCCACTGACGATCCTGGCAGGCGAGCTTGAATGCCGCACCGAGATTCTCACGGGCCTTGCCTATGACGCCCCGGGCAACTTCGCGGAAGGGCTCGGCTTCACGCTCCGTGAGGTAGTGGTCGAGATCTTTGAGTATTTCCATGGCCTCCTCGACCCGCTCGGCCTGGGCGGCGAGCAGGAATCGGCGTTCCAGCTCTTCCTTGTACTGACGCTTGGCGGTGGCGACGCGCCCACGCAAGCCGTGCACGCGCGGCGAGACGGGGAAGCCCGCGGCGATGCGGTCGGCGGCGGCGACGGCATCGTCCCACCGGCGCTGGACGATCAGGTGATCGAGCTGCTGAATCGCCTCGTTGACTTCCTGATCGAGCCCCTCGGCGCGGGCCATCTCGATGCGCATGCGGAACTGCTCGGCGTCGCGCTCGTAGCCGAAACGCTGGGCGAGTTCCGTCACAAGCACCTGAGCCGCGGCCCAGTCCTGCGAGCGGATGTCCTCCTCGATCGCTCGGCAGAGCAACTCGCGCTCCTTGGCGCGGTTGAGCACGCGCCGGGCATCATCCGAGAGGGCCGCATGCTGTGCGCTGCGTTCCATCGCCAGCTGGAGCTGGCGGAGTTGTTCAACAATGCGATCGGTGTCGGCCTTGTTCGAGCCGGGCTTCTGGCCCAGGATCGCCAGGACAACCGCTCCGGCGCTTGCGGCGATGATGAGCCCGAGCATGCCGAGATTGGCGAGTTCATCGCTCCCGCCTTCGCTTTGCGATTCGACGACTCCGATGGCGATCATGATGAGCGAGACGATGGCTGCCGATGTGAGCATGACAACCGCGACCGTGCCACTTTGTTTCTTCATGTCGCTTCTCCGAATCGTTAGCCGCTGCCGGGCGTGGGCCCGCCGCAGTTGCGCTCGACGGGCACCATGCACAGAAATCTGAGCGCTTCATCGCCGGACTTGAACTGGTGCTCAAGATCGGCCTTTACGTAAATAACGTCGCCGGCGCGGATCTGTTTCGTTTCGTCACCCAGAAGGATTGTGCCCGAGCCCGAGACGATATAGACCTCGTGCTCGTAATCGTGGCTGTGACGGGGGGTGTGGCCGCCCGGTTCGACGCGGAAGCTCCGCAGGGCGAAGTGCGGGGCTCCATCGCCCCGGCCCACCATGACAGCCATCGAGGCGCCCTCGACGCCTTCCATCTGAACGGGATCCATCTGCACGTCGTCGATATTGCGGATCATTGCGAGTTCGCCTCCTGCCACAGTCTACCATCGGCTCTATGGCCGGTTCAGACCTCATCATCCGATCCGCGGCCCTCGGGGGCTATCAGACCAACTGCTACACGGTCCGGTCGGGCGACCACCTCTGGGTCGTGGACGCGGGCTACGAACCGGAACCGTTGCTCCAATTGATCGATGGTTCGGGTTTGACGCCCGAGGCGATCGTGCTGACGCACGCGCACTCGGATCACATCGCGGGCATTCGGCAGGTGCTGGAGAAGTACCCGGGCGTGCCCATCTGGATCGCTCAGGAGGAGGAGAACTGGCTCGCGGACCCGGAACTCAACCTCAGCGCGTACCTTGGGTTGGGTGTGACAGCGCCACCGGCGAGTCGATTCCTCAAGGACGGCGACGTACTGGAGCTCGGCGAAACCAAGTGGCGTGTATTGCACACGCCGGGACACTCGCCGGGCGGGCTGACATTTGTGTGCGACGAGCACAATGTGGCGATCGTCGGTGATGCGTTGTTCGCGGGATCGATCGGGCGCACCGACTTCCCTGGCTCAAACCACGCGCAGCTCGTGGAGTCGATCCGAACGAAGCTGTACGCACTCCCCGACGAAACCCGGGTGCTGCCCGGCCATGGCCCGGAGACGACGATCGGACGCGAGAAACGTTCGAACCCGTGGGTGCCGGGGGAGTAATCTCAACCGCCAACGTAGCGAGCGTAAATCGAGCGGGCGCGGGCGGGCTCCTCGGTGCCTCTTACGATGGCGCGACCATCGCCGAAGACGGTCACCTCAAAATCGCAATCAGATTGGTCGGAGATTACGGCGCGGACCATGCCGTCGAGCGTTGTGACCGGGCCAGCGCGCTTCAGACGATCGGTGATCGCAAGGAGATCGATGCGCCCGACGTTCGCGGGTGTGATCTGCACGGCGTTGCGGCCGCAAAGTCGGATCGTGCGACCGACGCCTTTGCCATCGAGGAATTCTCGGTTGCCCTGGCCGCAACAGACGCAATCGGGATCGCGAGCGTCTGCAAGGTCGATCGAGCGGTTCTCACCCGTCCACGCGTTGTAGGACTCGAGCTGGATCGGGAGCGTGTCTGTGCCCTCGGCAAGGATTCGCAACGTGACAGCGGCCTGTCTCGCGCCGATCATCGCGACGATCGGGCCGAGCACGCCCGCGGTGTCGCATGTTTCGGTTTGCACGGGGAGCGTGTCGTGCATGCAGCGAAGGCACGGACCATGACCAGGGATGATGGGCAGGACCGTGCCGCGGGTGGCGACGCCCCCGCCCAGGACGAGCGGCGTCTCGGCGTCGATGGCGTAATCGTTGAGCAGGTAGCGAGTCTCGAAGTTGTCCGTGCCGTCGATGATGACATCCGCGGGCTCAAGCAGCTCTTCGATGTTCTCGGGTGAGAGATCGATGGCGTGAGCCGCGATGTCAATCGCGCTGTTCACCTGACTGAGCCGATTTTGCGCGGCGCGGGCTTTGGAAAGCCCTGCCTTGGCGTCGGCTTCGGTGTAGAGCGTCTGTCGCTGGAGATTCGTCGGCTCGACGATGTCGCGGTCGATCAGGATGAGCCGACCCAGACCCGCCCGGCACACAAGATCCGCCGATGCGCAGCCGAGCGCACCGACCCCCACTATCGCTACGCAGCTCCGCGAGATGCGGGCCTGGCCCTCGCGCCCGATCTCGGGCAGGAGCGTCTGGCGGTGGTAGCGGTCGACGGGCATCGTGGGATCGTATGGCCCTCCAGCGAGCGTCGCGGTAGGCTCCCGGCATGGCCAGATGCGACAGCGAAAATCGGTACCCGGCAGAGGGCCTGGGTTGGCGGCCGCCGGATCTGACCGCGATCCGATTCGAGACCGAGCGCCTCGTGATCCGCAACTACGAGTTCGGCGACATCGAGACCGTCTACAACGCGATCGTCGAGTGCAGGCCTCACCTCAAGCCCTGGATGGGCTGGGCGGAGAAGTCGCACCGCGAGATCGCCGAGACGGCGCAGTACATCTCGAACCAGATCATGAACACCCGCAACCCCGACACGTGGCAAAACGTCGGGCTCGGGATCTTCCTCAAGGACGGCGGTGCGTTCGTCGGCGCGACCGGTGTACACGACGTCCGGCGCGACACCGCAAGCTGCGAGACGGGCTACTGGATCCACGTCTTCCACCGCGGCAAGGGCTACGCGACCGAGGCGTGCCGGGCGTGCATCTCGTGGGCGCTGCGCGGGCAAGACAACAACGGGCTCGGCCTCCGGCGTGTGCGGATCTTCTGCTCGAAGGGAAACGAGGCTTCGATGCGCGTGATTGAGAAGCTCGGCGTCCGCAAGGAAGTCGAGATGGTCGACGACTACTGGGTCGACGGCGTCGGGCTCACGACGCGGATGGGCTGGGGTGTGATGGCGGGTGAGTGGGACACGCAGAATCACCACGCAATCGCACGCTAGGTCGAACGCAGCGTGAGCAGGTTGATCTCGGGTCGCACGCCGAAACGGAACGGCGCGACGGACATGCCCACGCCCGCCGAGATGTGTACGCGACACGCGGGCCCGTCGACGAGACCCTGCGCGTACTTCTGGCCGTACCGGCTCGGCACCCCCGGGGCGCCGATGAGCGGGAGTCGGACCTGCCCGCCGTGCGTGTGGCCCGAGAGCATGAGGTCAACGCGGTGCGATCGGAGCTCGGGCAGTTCCGCGGCATCGGGGTTGTGCGACATCAGCAGTCTTGGCATACTTCGATCCACGCCAGAAAGCGCACGATCAAAGTCGACATGATCCTCGAGCAGATCCCCCACACCCGCGATACAGAGTGTGCCTGCATCAGCATCGAGTCGGCATTGATCGGTGAGGAAGCATCGATCGTTGTCGATCATGCGCACCCCGTAGTTTGTGAGTGTGTGGCGTACTCGATGGGCACCCGCGTACCAGTCGTGGTTCCCCAGCACGCCGACCGTGGGTGCGATACGGACCAAAGGGGCCAGGAGCGCGGCCCCTTCCTCGATGAACTCGACGCCCATATGCACATAATCGCCCGTGAGCAGGATGAGATCCGGCTTCTGAGCGATGCCTAAACGCACGGCCTCGGCGATGAACGACGCCGAGATGCGCGGGCCGCGGTGCGTGTCCGAGATCTGGAGCATGCGGAGCCCATCGTGCGAGGGTGAGAGCCCCTCGATGGGCACGTCGGTGCGGGTCACCCGAATCCAGTTCGGCTCAACAACCGTCGCGTACAGGAGGCCGCAGCCGCTAACTGCAGCGATTGCATCCGGCGCCGCGCCGAGGAGCAATCTACGTCGGGAAGGATCGATTGAATCCCCGACTCGGGACTTTGGGATGAGCAGCCCTCGCACGCCCGCGTGCGCCACGAGATACGCCACGGCGAGCGCACCGAATCCAATCGAGTTGACCCCGATGGCCCACGCGAGCGAGTTGGCGACGCCGTAACCGTTGCCGACCGTTCGCGCACCGAGCCACGCGGGCAGGACCATCACCTGGAGCGCCGCGTCGATGCCCACCCACGAATCGCTCGCCGCCTCGTCGATCCAGCGCCGCTGGTGACGCCAGCTCCCGAGCGTCGTGAGCACGGCCCACGCGACGAGCACGATCACAACGCGGCGCGTGAAGATGCGGCGCGGCCCACGGGTCTCGCTCTCGTTCTCCATGCACCGGATACGAGAACGGGCCGCCCCGTGTTCGGAGCGGCCCGGTGAGTTCTGAGATGCTTCGTCCGATCAGGCGAAGTGGCTGAAGGCCTTGTTCGCCTCGGCCATGCGGTGGACCTCTTCACGCTTGGTGATGGCCTTGCCCTCGCCGCGGGCGGCATTGAACAGCTCGTCGGCCAGACGCTGGGCGATGGGCTTGCCCTTCTCGCTGCGGGCGGCGGCGATGATCCAGCGGAAGCTCAGCGCCTGCTGACGCTTGCGGTCGACCTGCATCGGGACCTGGTAGTTCGCACCGCCGACGCGCTTCGAGCGAACCTCGACGAAGGGCTTGACCTTGTCGATGGCCATGTGGAAGCAGTCGAGAGCGCTCTTGGGGGCGTTGGGGTCGTCGATCTTGTCAAGACGCGCCTGGATGATGTCCATGGCGTTGTAGATGTTGCGCTGGGCGACGGACTTCTTGCCGTCGTACATGATGCAGTTGGTGAACTTGGCGAGCACCTTGTCGCCGTAGACGGGGTCGGGACGAAGCTGCTCGGGACTCTTGGTAAAGCTCTTGCCACCCATATCGAAACCTCCTGGCTGGTCCGCCGACGTTTGCCGGCTTTCGTTCACCCCGCTCGATTGCGTGCGGGATTACTTGCCACTGATGAAATGAAACAGGAGCCGCGTGGCTCCTGCGTGTGAAACGACTTACTTGCCCTTCTTGGCGCCGTACTTCGAGCGGCCCTGCTTGCGGCCGTCGACGGCGAGGGTGTCGAGCGCACCACGGACGATGTGGTAGCGGACACCGGGAAGGTCACGCACACGACCGCCGCGGACGAGCACAATCGAGTGCTCCTGGAGGTTGTGACCTTCGCCGCCGATGTAGGCGGTGACTTCCTTGCCGTTGGAGAGACGCACACGTGCGATCTTCCGGAGCGCGGAGTTGGGCTTCTTGGGGGTGGTGGTCTTCACGGTCAGGCAGACGCCTCGACGCTGCGGGCATGCATTGAGGTCGCGCACCTTGGACTTAGCCTTGGGCGAGCGGCGAGGGTTGCGTACGAGCTGGTTGATCGTTGGCATGCGAGTCCGATCCCGTTGGGCTTGTCGCCCTGCCCCGCGTGGGGGCGGTCCAAATCCGTCCTGACGAAACAATGCCCACCGCGGACAGGCCACCCCGTGCCCGCCTGAGCCCGGAAGTGTACCCCTCTGGCCGGCTTCTTCAAGGCGAGAGGGGCGTCGAAACCACCCCCGGAGGCCCCCAATCGGGCCGATTCCGGGCCGAATCGGGCCTTGATCGTGCTCCGGCCCTTACCGGCTGGCGGTCTTCTTGATCTCCCGGCTCTCGATCCAGACCTTCTCGTTGGTCTCGATGTCGATCAGCTCGAGGGTCACCTGGTAGAAGTTGACCACCTTCCGCTGGTCGACGCTCCGCTCCTTCACGTCCTTGATCCGGCCCAGCATCATGTAGTCCGCCCCCTTCTCCATGGCGGCGTTCTTGATCGTCGCCGGGTCACGGAATTCCAGATCCTCGATCCGCTCCTGGCGGAGTTCGGCCCGCAAATCTCGCTCGGCGATGAAGCGGACCTTGCCAGAGTTGAGCAGTTCCTCCTGGATCACGTCGGTGAAGAGGTCGGGGTTGATGTAGTCCTCGGTCTCGTTCTTGACGTTGCCGACGACGACAAGCGGACGCTTCTCGTTGACAGCCATGAACTCGTTGATCCAGGGCTTGGCGAGGGCGTCCTCGATCATGCCGCGTGCGACCTGGCGTGCGTCCTCGTCGTCGAAGCGGTAATCGAGGTCGACGGTCTTCTCCGGGTCGATGCGTTTGACCTTCCAATTGGGGCTGCATGCGCCGGTGGTCAGGACCAGAGCCGCGGCGCTCGCTGCGATGATGTGCGTGGTGTATCTCATGACGTTTCTCCAATCACCCGGCGTGTTCAGCCGGGCCAGTATTCGATGACGGAATCGAGCCCGTACGCGCCGCCGCGCACGGTCGCCCACTCCCCGACGTGCAGGCGCTGCCCGCCGGGGCCAAGAAAGACAAGTCTGGCTTTGTGCTCGCCCTCGGGCAGATCCAAGACCCCCGCCCATGCCACGCCCGGCAGCATGGACCAGCACCGCACGTCGGCCTTCTCGGTCGCCGAGAGGTAGACCAGCCCGCCGATGAGCGAGAACAGCAGCCCCGCGGCCTTCGCTTCATCGCTGTTGGCGGAGTTGCGGATGGCAAACCCGCCCGCTGTGAACAGCCCGCTCTTGGTGAGGGCTCGGACATACGTGCGGGCGTGGACAACGGGCAGTTCCTGCTGGAAATTGGCCTCTGCGACAGCTGATAGATCTTCGATCAGGCTGAGTTCGACCGTGCGTGTCGAGCCGTTGAGTTCTTCGATCTCGACGATCGCCCGTGCGGCCCGCGAGCCGCCCGGTTCGATCTGCGGCAGTTCGAAATAGATCGGTGTCGTGTAGATGAAAATCGGTCCGATACTCTGCCGCGAGAGACGCGGGCCCACGCCCCCGACTGCAACGAAGAGCGCGTCCTGCCTGCTCGCATCCAAGCTCTCGAGTTCGTCGACGTAAGACGTATCGCCCGAGATACCGAGACCGGCTTGTGCGGCCGCCGCTGTACGTAGGCGGGCAAACGCCGTTGTCGCCATATCCGGCTGACCGTTCTCACGGAAGGCGATCGCCGAGAGATACACGCCCAGCGGGCTCTCGATGAACGCGCCCGGGTTGCGCAGCGTGTAGGCGTCGTCGACGCCCTCGCTCCGGACTTCGTCGAGCACGTCGGCAAACTTGTCGCGCATTCGATTGGCCTTGGACGCCATGCGCCGGGCTTCGACCGTGGGACCGTTCTCGATCGTGCCGGCTTGGAAGTGCGCGAGCATCTTGACCACGTTGATGTACTGGTTCTCGTACGCACGTGTGATGTAGCGCGAAGCTCGCTCGCCGATCAGCCACTGACCCGCGATGTCGCTGGCGCTCTGCGAGTAGAAAAACTCCGTCTGCTGCTCGGCCCGGTTGAGCGAACTGATGGCGAGCTTGCTGTCGCCCGTCGCGGCCGCCGCAGCGCCGCGTTCGAGAAGCCAAAGTACCTCGTTCTTGGAGCCGTAGAGGCCTTCCTCGTTAGCATGATCGAGTTCGACCGCGGCACCGGCGAAGTCGCCACGGTCGTGATCTCGGATCAGGCTGACTCGGTGGCGGTCGAACGCGGACTCGCACCCGATCCCCTGCACGAGCATCGCCCAAAGGGCCAGAAGGCCGACAAGATGGACCGGACGCCTCGGCATCATGGGTGTATAGTATCCACTAGCATCATCCGCTGCATCGGCATTCCTACGCTCCGCCATGACCAATGACGGCCTGACCGAGATCACCGTTTCCCAGATCCAGGAGCTGATCCGCGAGCGGTACTTCGCATCCGATAACGATCGGGGGACCGGGGGCACGTTCCTCTACTTCATGGAGGAGATCGGCGAACTGGCTACGGCGCTCGCCAACAACAACCGCCGACGGTCCGAGGCGACCCCCGAGGAGCGAGACAACCTCGAGGAGGAGTTCGCCGACGTCATCGCCTGGCTCTGCACGCTGGCGAATATCAACGGCATCGACCTCACAAAGGCCCTGACCAAATACACCGATCCGACCCGTGTCGAGGGTGTCAAGGACTGACCGACTCGCTCACGAGCACATCTCGTGAGCGTGCACGGTCCTCGCCTGTGCGCACGGGGCGGTAGATCTCGATGACGAGAGTGTCGTCGTCGGGCGGGCCGCCGCGGTGGTGGTCAACCGCCGTGAGCACCGTCGCCGGCCAGGCACCTTCGGCTTGAGCCGTGACAGAAGACAAGATCCCCTGCATGCCCTCGATGCCGAGCATCTTGCCCTTGCTGCTGCGTGCTTCGGTCGCACCGTCGGTGTAGGCGATGAAGCGATCGCCCGGCGCGAACCTCACCGAGTGCATCTCGGAGTCGAACGTCTCGTCGTCGACCGCGCCGAGCAGGAATGTCGTAGAATCGAGCTGATCAATCGTGCCGTCGGCGCAGATGTGGAACGCCGGCGGGTGCCCGGCGTTGGCGTAGAGCATCTCGTCGTGACCCGGGTCGATCTTCACCGCCAGCCCGGTCACGAAGACCGAGTGCGTCGCCATCGTCAGACGGACATAGCGGTTCAGGAGCGCCAGCACGTGCCCTGGCTCGATCTCGGGGTCTTCGGCGTAGAGCCGCGCGAGCTCGCCGTAGAGGCGGTTCACGGTGAGCGCCGCGGGGATGCCGTGGCCTGTGACATCGAGCACGACGACGGAGAGGGCCTCGTGCTCGCCCGCCTTGGGCTTGCACGTGTTGATGTGGAGGTAGTCGCCCCCGATCTGGCGCATCGGCTGGTAGCGGTAGGTGAAACGCACCTCGCCCGTAGTCATGGGCGCGGGGAACATGGCCTCGTGGATGCGGCGGGCGTCGGTGAGTTCGCGCCGGACCTCGCCGTAGCGGCGTTGGAGGAAGTAGAACTGCGAATCACGCAACCGGCTCGAGGCGCGGTACCAGCTGATGAAGAAGCCGGGCAGAATCAGCAGACACGAGGCCAGCACCTTGAACAGGCCACCGAATCCGAAAGCACCATCGATCGGTGTGACTTTGGCAATCGCGAACGCGCCCATCCCGATCCCGGCGACGATCAACGCCTGACGCACGGACCACGGCAGGAAGCTCGCCGCGATCGTGTAGGAAAGTGCGAATCCCAGGATCCCGAAGCTCATCGGGAGATCGAACGCATCCATCCCGATGTTGATCAATCCGTCGAGTCCGACGATGAGCACGCTCAGCCAAACGAGCTTGGATACCGGTGGTCTTCGCACAGCGGCGAAGAGAAACGACCCGAGATACATGAGCGTCCAGACAACAAAGACAAACATGGACCCGAGCATCGGCCCCGCGATCTTCCCGTCTGCTTTGTACTTGTCGAAAGCGTCGCTGAAGAAGAGCATCCACAGCAGGAGCCCCGTCGAGACCGCTCCGATCCCCCCCATGATCCCACTGAACCACAGGAACCGCCTGTTGAGCAGCGAGCCCATCTGGGCCGCAAACTCGTAGCGGAACTCGGCGGTATAGCTGGCCTGATTACCCGACAAGGAACACCCCGCGATAGTGGAACTCTCCCGGCGACTGATTCGAGATCGGCCGATCGGGCTTTCAGAATCCCCATTCTACTGCGGATCGCCCCCCGGCTCACGCTCGCCTCCGGGAATCCAGAGCACATCGCCCGGGCCACCGTCGGCCTTGTTGACAAACCGAGCCATCACAAAGAGCAGATCCGAAAGCCGATTGAGATACCGGATCGGCTCGGCGACGTTGCCCCGCCCGATCTGCTCGCCCAGAAGCACGACCTCACGCTCGGCCCTCCGCACGACGGTCCTGGCAACGTGCAGATGCGCCGCCAGAGGTGTTCCGCCCGGGAGCACGAAGCTGGTCAGCGAGCCAAGGTCGGCGTTGAGTTCGTCGATCTGCGATTCGAGCCACATCGTCTGGTGACCTGTCACCCGGAGCGCATCGCCCACATGCTCACCCGGCTTGCGGGGGGTGCAGAGATCGGCGCCGACATCGAAGAGGTCGTTCTGAATGCGCGTGATGATCGCGACGATCTGGCTGTCGGCTGCGCCGCAGGCGGTGGCTGCGACACCGAGGAAGGCGTTGGCCTCGTCGACGGTGCCGTAGGCCGCCACACGTGCATCGATCTTGGAAACGCGGGAGCCGTCACCGATGCCGGTTTCGCCCTCGTCGCCGGTGCGTGTGTAGATCTTCGTGAGTTTCACCATCGCACCCGAGCCTCCGATTCGCCGGCGGCGCAGCGCCGGTCTCTCGTGCTAGTCTACGGCGTGACCACCGCGACGCAGGAAACCATCCGAGGGCGGGCCAAACGCTGGGTGATCGCGCCCCATTCAGCCCCCGCCGGCGCGGATCTGATCGGACGCATCTTCGCTGCCCGCGGGCTCGACTCGGAAGAAGGCCGGAAGATGCTCGCCTGCACGCTCGCCGACCTGCACGACCCGGTGGCCTTGCCCGGCGTCGACCGGGCGTGCGAACGGATCCTGGCGGCGCTCACATCCGGCGAGCCCGTGGTCATTTACGGTGACTACGACGTCGACGGCATCACCGCCTCGGCCATCCTTTACCACACCTTCATCGCCGTCGGGGGCGACACCGCCAACGTTCGCACGTACGTCCCCCACCGCCTCGAAGAAGGCTACGGCCTCAACGCTGAGGCTATCGAAACGATCGCACGCGATGGCGCGAAGGTCATCGTGAGCGTTGACTGCGGCATCACGGCGATCGAAGAAGCCGATGTCGCCAAGAAACTTGGCGTTGATCTGATCATCACCGATCACCACAACCCTCAGAGTGACGGCGAGCTGCCCGATGCATTCGCGCTCGTGCACCCGAGGCTGCCGGGCTCGAAGTACCCATTCGGTGAGCTCTGCGGCGCAGGCGTGGCGTACAAGCTCGCGTGGTGGCTGTGCGTGCTCGCCGACGGGAGCAACAAGGTCTCGGCGTCCAAGCGTGAACTGCTGCTCGAGCTGCTTTCGTTCGCTTCGCTCGGGACGATCGCGGATATGGTGCCGCTCGTCGGCGAGAACCGGGCGCTGACGCGGTTCGGGCTGAGCCGCATCCAGCGTTCACGCTTCGGTGGTCTCAGAGAGTTGGTCTCGGCTTCCGGGCTCGACGGCGAGAACATCGGCGCCGACGACGTGGGCTTCCGGCTCGGGCCGAGGCTCAACGCCTGCGGGCGCATGGGGCACGCGGCCGAGGCCGTGGAATTGTTCACGACAGCCAAAGGCAAGCGTGCCAGAGAAATTGCCGAGGGATTGCACCGCCAGAACCTCGACCGCCAGGCCGAAGAGCGCCGGATCGTCGAGCAGGCCGCGAAGATGGCCGAGGAACTCGGCATGACCGGCTCGGATCGCCGGGCGATCGTGCTGGCGCACGAGTCGTGGCACCCAGGTGTGGTCGGCATCGTGTGCTCACGGCTTGTCGATCGCTATGCACGGCCCACGATCCTGCTCTGCCAGCAAGACGGCAAGCTCAAGGGCTCCGGGCGTTCGATCCCGGGATTCAACCTGCACGGTGCGCTCGACGCGTGCGCTTCGTACCTCGCAACGTACGGCGGGCACGATATGGCCGCGGGCCTGTCGCTCACACCCGACAACTATGAAGCCTTTCTCGACGCTTTCAGCGATCACGCCGCGTCGCTGCTCTCGCCCGACGACCTCGTGAACGAACTCCGCGTCGACACGCACGCGCTGACGAACGAGCTCAACGTGGGATCGGTCAAGGAGATCGACAGGCTCCGCCCCTTCGGGCAGGGCAACCCGCGTGTGCGGCTGCTCCTCCGGCAGGTCCGCATCGACCGCGACCCGGGCGTGTTCGGGGCGCAGGGCAAGCACCTGTCGCTGCACCTGCGCCACGAAGGTCGGGCGCTTCGGTGCATCATGTGGAACAGCGGCTCGATACGAAACGAGCTGGCTCGGGGCCAGCTCGTTGATGCGGTCGTGACGCCGCAGGTTTCGAGTTTTTCTGGCGAAGTCGAGCCGGTCATCGAAGACTGGCGCTTCGCCGAGTGATGCCTAGTGACCGTCCGCCGGGAAGCTGGCGACACCCGACTGCGTGCTCAGCAGTTCGAGCATGGCCTTGGCCTTGGTGTTGGCCGGGTCCATCTCAGTCGCGGCTGCGTAGCTGCGCTGCGCGGCGTCGTTCATGCCGAGTTCCTGCTCGATCATCCCGCGGAGCAGATAGGCCTCGACGGGCATCGTTGCCGTGTTGAAGCCCTTCTGCAGCGTGGTGAGCGCGCCGGAGTTGTCGCCGTGCTTGCGCTGCCAGAGTGCGCGGTACAGATGTCCCTCGGCTCGCTCGGGGGCGAGCTCGATGATGCGCTGTGCCGCCTGGCGAAGGCGCGGCATGTCGTTGATCGAGTAGCTGACCACACCGAGATCGAGCCAGGCGCTCAGGTCGGTTTGGCCGTCCTTGGCGTCGGTGAGCTTGAGGAGTTCCTCGCGGGCCTCCATGGTGCGGTCGAGTTCGAGCAGACAGCGTGATCGCAGCCGGTGGATATCGCGGCGGTTCTCGTAGTCCTCGAACTGCAGCAGCTGCGTGATGTTGTGCTCGGCCTCGGCGTAGCGCCCGAGCGACATCTGAGCGTTGATCAGGTCTTCGAGGATGGCCGGCTCTTCGGGCGAGAGCGTCCAGGCTGTACGGAATCGGCTCTCGGCCTCTTCGTCGTGGCCCTGGATGAGCGCGATGTGGCCCAGAGTCTGCTGAACACCCGCGTTGTGACCGAAGACGTTCGACCGCTCCGAGAGATACGCCTCGGCCTGGTCGGCGTTGCCCTGATCGATCATGATCTCAGCAGCAGCCACGGCGTACATGGCCTCGGCCGGGTCGAGCTGTGCGGCTTTCTCGTAGTACGCTAGTGCCTCATCCTTCTGAGTGAGTCGCTCGTGGACGATTCCGAGAAAGTAGACCGCGTCGATCGTGTCGGGCTTGATGATCTCGGCTGTCAGCAGCGAGTCGCGTGCCTCTTCGAGACGTCCCATCTCGAAGAGGATCTTGCCGCGGAGCACGTGGCTCTTGGCAACCGACGGGTTCAGAGCGAGCGAGTTGTTGACGCTCTCGAGTGCTCTTTCGAGGTCGCCCGCCATGTAGCTCTCGTTGGCCATCTCCCACTGCGTGGCGCTCTTGATCTGCGCCATGCGTTCGTGGGCGAGTGTCAGCCCGCCGGAGGTGCTCCGGCCGTGGCCGGTGCACCCGGACACTCCCGTCATCAGGGCGAGTCCGAGAACTGTCGAGGCCGAGAGAGTCTTTGCGCGTCCTGCGTACTTCATGGTGAGCCAGCTCCGTTGGGGTTCGGATCGACGAGGGTTGCTTTACTCGTCGTCCGAGCCGTCGTTCTCGATCGGGAAGTCCGCGAACTCGCCCGAGTCGGTGGAGCTATCGGCACCTTCGCCCTCGAACTGTTGCGAGTTCTCGGCCGTTTGCGTAGTTTGCGCCCCCTGATAGGTGGGAGGCAGCTCGGGACGAGCGCCCTGGACCTTGGCGGGGATCAGGTTCGACACAGCGTTGTTCTTCTTCTCATCGAAGAGACTGTCGAGTTCGCCGCTGATGATCTCGTCGAGGTAGCTGTCGTTCCAGCTGCTCTCCTGGCCGACCAGGTTCTCACGCATGGCGATCACGTTGGGCTGGGCCGGGTTGAGGCTGAGCGACTGCTGGATCTTGAAGAGGGCCTTCTTGTAGTTGCCCTGAGCGATCAGCTCTTGGGCCTCGACGTTGTAGATCGCGGTGAGCTTGGTCCGGCTCCAGGGGAGCAGGCCCTTGCGGATGCCGGTGCGGGCGTTGTCGATCGTCGCCAGGGCGCGGTCGGCCTCATCGAGCAGGATCTGGTCGTTCACGACCGTGGGCTTGACGAGGAAGACGATCTCCTGACGGAGCGACTCGTCGTCGTTGCCACGGAACGCGGCGCCGAGGATCGGGATGTCGCCCAGGAACGGGATCTGGCGGCGAGTGACGGTGGTCGACTCGCGGAACAGACCGCCGAGCACGATGGTCTGGCCGTCGCGGACCATGACGTTCGTGGTGAGCTCGTTGGTGACCTCGTCGGGGATGGTGATCGCAGAGCCGCCGACAGCCGTCACCTCGCGGATCTCAGCATCGGAGACCTGCGGCTTGAGTTCCATGCGGATGAAGCCGTCGTTGGAGATGAAGGGACGGAAGTAGAGCTGAGTACCAGTATCCAGGAACTGGACGGACTGGGTGGTCGACGTTTCGGTCGTGGTCGAGCTCAGGTAGCCGATCTTGCGACCGACGAGGACGCGAGCGGGCTGACGGTTGAGTGTGAGGAGCTTGGGCGAGCTGAGGATGGTGACATCCGTCACCTCGTCGAGCATGCGCATGAAGACTGCAAAGTCACCGGCGACGACACCGGCGCGGAAGGTCGCGGGACCGGCCGTGTTGCCGACGGTGGAGGTAGCGCCGCCGCCCTTGCCGTCGCTCGGCGTGGCGATCGGGGTTTCGGTGCCGCCGACGAGCGTACCGCCCTGGCCACCGATGAGCGAGGGCACCACCGCGAGCGGGCCGCCCGAGCCAGTGAACTCGCTGAAGTCGAGATCGCCGACGATGGAGAAGTCGATGCCGAAGGCGTTGGCTTCGTTGAGCGAGGTCTGGAGGATGGTCGACTCGACGAGCACCTGCGCGGGGCGGGTGTCGATGAGTGCGATCATCTCAAGGATCGCGTCGACCTCTTCGTCATAGTCGGTGATGATGACGGTGCTGCCGGCGGCGAAGCTGTCCGCACCGGTCGGGACGTCGCCGGGCAGGCTGAATGTGCCAGCGTCGGGGCTGACGGTGATCGAGCCCTTGTCCGAGAGCATCGGTTCGACGAACACCTGCACATCCTTGGCCGAGACGTAGTTGAGCGTAACGAGCTCGCTGCGGCGGGTGCGGGTGGCTTCCTGGATGCGCTCGAGTTCTTCGAGGCCGTAGACGTAGATGAAGTTGCCACGCTCGATGTAGCCGTAGCCGTTGACGTTGAGGATGGCTTCGAGAGCCTCGTAGAAGGTGACGCCGTAGAAGTTGGCGGTGACACGACCGGCGACACTCTGGCCGGTGACGACGTTCTTCTGGGCCTGAACGCCGAGGAGCTGGAGAACAGTATTCAGATCCTCATCGTTGACGAAGAGTTCGGTGATGAGGTTCTCATCAACGTTGACCTTGCCACCGGGCTCGTTCAGCGAGGGCTCGCCCTCGGGCTGTGCCTGTGTAGGCATTGCAGCAAACGCTGCACCGGACGCCATCACCAGCAGAGCGGCGGCACGAATTCCCCACGCCCGAAGCCCACGACCAGCAAAGTGCGATTCCAACATCCCAGGTACCCCTCGGTCCACAACGGCTCTCGGCGAGCCGCTTTCAACGCTTTGAAGACCCGATCCGCACATGCGGGCCGATCTCAGTCACGTTGGTCGACCCCTTCAGAAGGGCACTTTCGTGGGGTTTCCAGTTTTTTGGCAAGATAGGGGGGCTGGATCGCTTGGGAAAATCAATTCCCACCAGTTTCGGGAGCCCCGTTCTCGGACTCCGAATTCGGCTGAAGAGTGTTCGTGTCGAGATCTTCCTCGGCCTGAGTCGATTCGGTCGTTCGTTGTTCTTCCGGATCGGCATACGCCATCTTCGGAAGGTCGGTAACGAATCGCATCTTCCCCCACACCGCAACAGAGATCAGGCCCCCGAAGAGGCCCAGTGCGTAGAGCGCTGTCTTTCGCTTGTTCTGCTGCTTCACGATCCCCACCCCCGCTCAAATGTCTTTAGCCGCCATCTCCGGCGACCGCACCGAACCGCTGGACGGTGACACGCCCCGTGTACGGTTCGACACCGAGCTGGTATGCGGTTCCATCGTCGCCGCTGACAACGATGTTTCCACCGGCGCTTGGTGCGTCGCTGTCAAGACCAGCGACGGGCCCGCCGAGTTCGTCGAACACCAGCATGTTGTCACCGTCGAAATCGGCTGAGACGATCTGAGCCGCCCCGCCGCTGGTGATGTCCACATCAACGAGGAATCGCTGATCAGGCCCGTCGACCTTGTACATCGCATCGGTATCAAAGTCGAGCTCGTCGCCGCTGACTTCGGCGATCCAGTAGGTGTTTGCTGCAGGGTCAAAGACCACCGCTCGGCGAGCCTGGTAGGCGAGCGCATCGCTCTGGGCGTACATGATATCCGAGGCGATCGCACGCACCGCGGTCTGGATGCGGATGTTCTCGCTGCCTCGCACGTTCGGGATCACGAGCGCGGCTGCGATGCCCATGAGCACGAGCACCACCATGAGCTCGAGCAGTGTGTAGCCGCCCCGACGTCTGTCCCCGCCCGCGTGAAAGAAACGCGCGGTCATCGGATTAATCCTTTCCATCAGCCTTGGGCTGCGGGAAGTTCAACACCTCCACACGGAGCTTGCCCTTGAGCTGGCTCTCGATCGAGCTGAGTCGACGATCGACGCTCTTGAGCTGGTCGATCATCTGCTGACGCTGGCGGAGCGGGTTGGCCAAGCCGCCTTCTACTTCCGGCTGGTACGCGACCTGGAGCATATCGGAGTCGGTCGTTGCCCCGACTGAGTCGCTCCCGATGAACCGGTGACCGACATCGACAGCGAGCAGGCCCGCAATAGCCGCGAGGAGCATGGTCTGGAGTCGTGACTTGCCGCTGTTGTGCTGGTTCGACATGGCTTCCTCGCTCGTGCCCTGCAGATTGGTGAAGGTTTCAGATTCGTACTCGAAAGTACGGCCGGCCCTTTCGGGCCGACCGCATTGCTGTGTTCAGACCAGTCGGGGCTTAGCCGCCGTCGCCGGGCCAGGGCTCGCCCGTGTCGGCGTCTGCCGGGTCGCGATAGTTCTCGTTGAACGAGGCGGCCCAGATTTCGCCGGTGTCCGGGTTGTAGAACCAACCCACGTCGGTGTCAGCCATGGCTTCGTCGATGCCGTCAACGCCGGTCGAGTCAGTGTTGGTGATCTCGGCCGAGTTGGTGCGGGGATTGACGGGAGCAGCCTGCAGGAGCTGAGCGGTGATCATGGGCTCCCAGGCGACCGCACCGTCGGCATCAGCCTCAACCAGCACCGGGAAGTCGTTGGTGTCCGACTGGGCACGGAAGAGCTGAATCTGGGTGCGGAGCGTCCGGAGCTGAGTCTCGACGTTGCCAACCTGGGCTTCGTCAGACGCATTCACGAACTGCGGGATGACCACTGCGGCAAGAATGCCCAGGATCACGACGACGATCAGAATTTCAACCAGCGTAAATGCTCGGTTCATCTTGGCTCTCATGAGCACGTTCCTCCTTAAAGCACCGGTGCGAGCAGTCCCATGCCTTCCGTCGAGTGTGCGCCCGTCGAACACTCGACGAAGCCGGCCTCCCCCCGCTCGCCCGGGATCACTTCGAGGCCAACCCAACGATCGGATACGTCCATGCCCGGCTTTGGCCTTATGCAACGGTGTTTTCAGTGTGCGAGTCCGCTTATGCGTTCTGCGCACGAAAAAACAGGCTGGGCTGCCCATATGGACTGCCCAGCCTCACAATTCAACAAGTTATTGGTGCTGCCGGACGCGTCCGAGAAATCAAACTGGCTTATTGGCCGGCGAGAATCAGACGAACGAGGTCACTCTCAGACACACCCAACGCCCCGATGACCGTTGCCGCAGCGGTTGCTTCCTGGTCGTCACCGGTCGCCGAGAGCTGAACCAGCTGCTCGGTGAGCGGTCCGTTGAGCAGGTTGCCGTAGCGACGCGCTGAGCCGGCGAGCTTATAGAGCAGTTCGATCCGCTCGGAGCCGCTCGCGGCGAGCGAACTCTCGGCGAGTGTGGTCTGCGCGGTCGCGCGGTCGATACGGCTGAGCACCTCGGCGACCTCGATCCGCACGGGGCCGGTCGTCTCGTTCATCGCTGCGATCAGGCTCACCGTCGCGTCGCCGACGTCGAGGGTGGAGTTCTGAGCCACGGCGAGGTCTCGCAATGCCGCGAGCGAACGCATCGCAAACTCGCGTGCCTCGTCCTCTTCGATCACGCCACCGGCGGCCTCATCGACGAGCTTAGTGATCGCTGCGTTGAGCGAAGCCTCGTCGATGCCGAACGACCGGACCATGATCGAGATATCGCTGCCGTGAACCCGGCGGAGCCTTGGGAGCTCGTCGGTGGCCACGAGTGACAGGATCGGTGCAGCCGAGAGCTTGGCGCTCGAGCGGATCGCATTCACGAGCGGCTCGGTCTTCTCGCGACCGGCCTGCGTGACGATCAGATCCACACCCGGCACCTCGGCGATGGCCTGTGACAGCTCGCTGACCTGGCTGCCGAAGGGAAGTACCTCGTAGCCCATCCCCTCGAGCACTCGGCGTGTGGAGCGGTACTGCTCGTCGCTCTCGGCGATGACGAGTGCGTAGTTCGTGCCCGCGAAACGGATCGAGCTGGCCAGGATCGGCACCACCCGCTCGGCGCCCTGGAAGCTCGCACGCGGTTGCGACGCCGCGATCGCCAGAGCTGCGTCGTACTGCACGCGGCGGCTCGGATAGTTCAGCGCCGCCACGAGCGGGCTCTGGCCCGAACGACGGTCCCAGATCAGACTCGGGCCGGCGGTCCGCTCGATCGCTTCGACAGCCCGGCGAGCCAGGCGTGTGTCACGATCTTCGAGAGCGCGGCCGAGCACATTCTCGCTTACGACCGGACCCGACGCGACGGCGTAGTACATCGCCTCACGCATCGAGGGCGGGTACGCCGGGTTGTCGTAGCCATCAGCCTCGTCGATCTCACGCGAGAAGTTGGCTGCAACCCAGAGGCTCAGCGCCGACGGGCCCTGCGAACCAAGCTCCATCGAGCGTTCGGCAAGCCGCATCGTCATCGCTTCGTGGTAGACACGGGTATCGATCGCGGTTGGGATCAGGCTGACCGCGGGGTCGTACGTCCAAAGGAGTTGAAACTCCTCGCCCGGGAAACTCGTGAGCTCTTCACGCTCGTTGTAGTAGCCCTCGGCGAGCTGGCGGTAGAGCTCGGCCGTCGAGCCGCTGGCACCGAGGTTGTCGAGTGCCCGATCGCAGGCGTTGCGGACAGGGTCACTCAGAGTCTTGTCGCGGAGCTCGGAGATGTACGGGGCCGCGGCTGCGTAGCCAAGCTGCCCGAGCACATTGACGAGCTGCTCCTGGCCTGCTGGATCGATATCCATCAGTGAGACCGAGAGCGGGATCACCGGGGCCCGGCCGGATTCGTTCAGGAGCCGCTGCACCTGCGTGCGGAGCTGTACGTCCGTGCGCTGGAGCATCGCGTCGAGGAGCTGGGGCATCGCATATTCGCCCGCGGCCTTGAGACGCTCGCGTGCGTACAGACGCTCGCGGAGACCACCCGTCAGCCCCTTGATGTTGCGTTCGATCTCGTTCGGATCGCGTGCACGCTGAAGGCGGCCGTCACTCAGCATCGTGACGATCTTGGCGGCGATGGGCTCGATCTCCGCACGACGCAGCGCCTTGGCGAGCGCTTCGTCGAGTTCGTCCTGAATGTCGGACTCTTCAACGAGTTCGAGCAGCTCACGCGGGGACAGACCTTGGCCGAGGATCTCGGTCGCGGTGCCCGCGGCCGCGTCGGCCTGGTGCACGTTCACATAGAAGATGAAGTCGCGCAGCTGCGACTTCAGATCAGGCTCTTCGTCCTGGGCATGGGTCAGACCCGAGAGACCGAGCGTCATACCAATGCCGGCTGCGCGCAACAGCCGAACCGATCGATTCCAATCCATCCGCACGCCTTCACTCCAGGTGGCTGGGATCGGGGGAGATGACTCGGGGCACGCCCGCGGGCCGCCTTGCCCATGCATCTTCCAATCTGTGCCTCGGTGCCAACCTATCTCAACCGCTTCGGAGGGCTCCTTGCCCCCCTCGCGACGCCGCCACGCCCCGCGTGCGGCAGATCAGCCTAGGCAAGGTACCAGCGAATGTGCCCGCCCGTCAATCAGGGGGGCCCATGTTCGTGGATCTCCCCAACACCCCTCCAAGGTCCGAATATAGCCAAACACGTCTCGGACCAACCTCGGAGGTCAAGCCGCCCCTTCCTCGGACCGATGCCATGCCGGGTGCAAGGTCTGTCCCGGTCGTATGGGCCGGGCCTTGTGGCGCGATGGCTGGGGTAGTGGCCCCGCTGGCTGAGGTGAGATCCATGCCGATCGACAAGGACGTGCTGACGACGGGAGAGGTCGCCAAGATCTGCAACGTCGCACCGCGAACCGTCTCAAAGTGGTTCGATTCGGGTGCGCTCAAGGGATACCGCATCCCCGGATCCAAAGACCGCCGAATCCCCGTCCCAGAGCTCGTCAAGTTCATGAAGGCCCACGGCATCCCGCTCGACGGGATCACCGGCGGCCGCACGCGCGTCCTCATCGTCGATGACGACGTCGATGTCACCAACACCTTGAAGGACGTGCTCATCGAGCGCACCAACTACGACGTCCGCACCGCGAGCTCGGGCTTCGAGGCCGGCATGGAGTGCGAACGCTTCCGCCCCCACGTGCTCCTGCTCGACCTGCACCTGGGCGACAACAACGACGCCGACCGCGTCGCCAACCTCGTCCACACCTCGGACAACCTCCAGATGACCAAGATCGTCCCGATGAGCGGCAAGCTCACCGACGGGCAGGCCGCGGCTCTGGCGAGCAAGGGCTTCGAGGGCTTCCTCCGCAAGCCGTTCCAGGTCCGCCAGGTCGTCGAGTCGATCGAGGCCGCGACCGCGATGGTGTACTGAAGCGGAACTCAAACTGAGATTCGGTGCCACCACGCATCTCTGATGCGTGGTGCATTTCTATCTGCTGTTGACACATCACCCATCCGAGATGGGTGATGGCACCGTGCTAGCCGATACGCACGAGCTTCTGACGCGTCGGTGCATCGAGGATGCTCTGCGCATCGCCCAGCCACCGGCGCGCGTCGGTGTAGTAGCCCGCGGTCGGCTTGAGCTCGGCGAGCAACCCAGAGAAGTACCTGTTGAACCGCGCCATCGCCAGCTCTCGCGTGAGCTTGGCGAAGATCGACGCGCTCGCCACGGGCAGGTGTGCTTGCTCCGAGTCGATCTCGAACATGATGCGCGCGTCGCCGGGCCAGCCGACGAGCCTGTAGATGCTTCGCTCGGGCGTTTCCATCAGCCGCTCGGCCCTTGTGCCGGGCAGCTCTCGCTCGATCAGGTCCGCGTATCCCTTGCGCGCGCCGAGCCGATCGCACACGATCCGCACATCGTCGCCCGAGCCCTTGAAGCGGCGCTCGATCGTGCGCAGGTGGGTGCCGATCGCGGAGGCCGTCACCTCGCCCTTGGTTCCCTCGGCCCGCACGATCTGGTTGAAGCGTTGCTCCCCCACCGCGATGCAGGCAAGTTCCTCGGGCGTGACACCCGCCTCATTCAGAGCCGTCCCGAGCACGTTGGTCGCAATCCCGATCTCGCCGGCGGTGGATCCGAGCGGAAGCTCGATCGCCTCACCCGCGTACCAGCTCTCCTTGGGAAGCGTCGCGCCGAGTGCGGCAAATAAATGCCCGTCGTCGGGCACGCTCACCCCCGCCGAGCCGAGCAATGTCAATGCCGCACGCTCGAGGTGCGTCAGCGGGTGCTTCGTCTTGGTCTGGTTCGAGAGTTTGAGCTGCTTCGAGTCCGCGATCGTGACCCGGCCCCGCTTGTCCGCCCGGCTTTCCTTGAGCGATCGGCACACGCCTGCACTGAGCAATTCCCACAGATCGGGGACGTGGGCTTCGTGGTCCCATCGCTCGACGCGGAAACACGCGAGCCCCACGCACAGCGGCCCGAGCATCGGACCATAACCGGCTTCATCGATCCCGCAGTAGACAAGGGCCATGGTGATCAGGTTACCACACGACTCAGTGACAGTCGGCGTTGAAGTTCGTCACCCACGCAGAGAAATCCGCTGGCGTGCAGAGCCCATCGTTGTTCTGATCACACATGGGAGTCATGCTGTTGAATGCCGCAACCCAAGCGCTGAAGTCAGCAGGAGTCGTCAGACCATCACCGTTGACGTCCGCAAGCACGCAGTCCGCGAAGCTGACGACAAACAGACCGGATTCTGCGAAAGTCGATGTTCCTGCCGCGTCCGCGTACTCGAGCGTGATCACGAGCTCGCCGGCATCATTCAGGATTCGACGGAGCCCGTCCTCACCCCCGGAGTAGGTATACATCCAATCCCTAGGCGAGATCGATCGAAAGCCAATCTCTCTGAGATCCTCTTTGTCCGGGCTGTCATCGATATCGAACAAGTCGCCCTGCCTCGCCACAAGTCGCAGTGTGCGGTTGCGGTCGGTCATGAACAACGCTCTCACGTTCGTCGAATCAACCCCCGGGCCCGCAAGCGTCGCGCCAAACACAACCTGCCCGACGCCGTTGAAGTTGATGTAGAAGTCATCCCGGATGTCATCGAATGCGGCAATCGTCACGCCTGCGGGCGTCCCTGGGGCCTGATCACCCTTCCGTGCGACAAGCCAGCTATCCCCGTCTGGTGAGACGACCCAGATCCCAAGATTGTTCGAGGAGTCCACGCCGCTGCCCGTCACCGACCCCCAGAACGCGACCTGACCCAGCCGGTTGATCAGCGGCCTCCCAAGCGAGTTGAACGTCTGACCCGCAGGGCAACCGGGCGCCTGATCGCCTTGCTGAACGGCGAACACCGTGCCAATCACAGGGTCACCGATGAAGATCCCCTGCCGCCGATCGGTCGAGGAAATCTTAACCTGCCCGGACCACGCCACCTGCCCTGCATTATTGATGCTCGGGTTGTCAAAGCTTGAGTCCCAGACCGCGGCTGGATCTACAAACGGCGCAGGCTCACCCCGATACGCCAACTCGCGATAGGTGCCGTCGGGCTCGCGGACCACCAGCGCTGTTCCCATCACCAACGCGATCTGATTCTGCGCGTTGATCACGGGCGCTATCGGGTTTCCGGCTTGGAGACCATCACGACCGGGCACCGGGTAGGGGTCGTTGCTCGTGAGAATGACATCAAGCGGGGCCGTGGTCCCACCAAACGCGAGGGCATATGTCCGATCCGGCTCGATGTACCACGATGGCGTCATCACTACATCGCTGCTCGGGGACATCGCGCTGATTCCGAAAGACGACGTTGAAGTGGCACCTACACCGAATGGGTCCTCGTACGGACCGTCGAAGAGCGTGGTCAACGACCCATTCTCTTCGGTCAACAGCGAGACACCCGAGTACGGGAATGGCGTATCACCGTACCTGACGCTCATCGTCAGTTTCCCGTTCGGCAGGATACGGGGATCAAATGCGAGGTAATCCGTGCTAGGTCCACCGGATGAACCATCACCTTGTGCCGCGACGATGCGCATGCCATCGAGCCGGTCGCACACATACACGAACACATTTGCATTCCCAACTGGCGGCCCGGCGGCACCTACAAACGCCACATCACCCTGATCGTTGATCTCCCCGTAACCTTCACCGCGAGAGAACTCACCGGGCCCGGCCCCCAGAATCGGATCCCCCTCGCGCGTGATTGTGCGAACATTGAGCTGCTGGGCCTGCATCGATTGACAGATACAGACAAGTCCGATCGCCATTGTTTTCTTTGCAAATGCCAAATCACAACCCTTTCGAGAGATCGGTGTACCGCCCGAGCGTAGCGGATATCCACATCCTGACCAAGACTTTGATCTGAAGCGATACCCGCACTGAGTGCGCTGCTTCATCTACAACATTGAAGAAGCCCAGCCCAAAACGACCCGCGGCCGACCCGAAGGTCGGCCGCGAAGTCTGTCAGTTGAATGCGGATGAGAGGACTTGAACCTCCACGGGGTTTTACCCCCACTAGGACCTGAACCTAGCGCGTCTGCCAATTCCGCCACATCCGCAGCGGGGCGATCCTAGGTCCGCCCCGGGCAGGCTTCCACGGAGCCCGCCTCACTCGGCGAGCGATCAGGCCTCGGCCAGTTCCTCGTCCACCTCGGCACCCTCGGTTTCCTCGGCCTCCATCTGCGCCAGACGCTCGCGCACCTTCTTGGGCAGCTTCGCCTCCAGCACCGACTCGCGGATCTCCTCGAAGAGATCCTGGTTCTCAGCAAGGAACCGCTTGGCCGCCTCGCGGCCCTGGCCCAGGCGCACGTCGCCGTAGCTGAACCACGCGCCGGCCTTGTCGGCGATGCCCGTCTCGACCGCCAGGTCCAAGAGGTCGCCCGAGGAGCTGATGCCCTCCTCGTACATGATGTCGAACTCGGCGTCGCGGAAGGGCGGGGCGACCTTGTTCTTGACGACGCGGGCGCGGGTCCGGCTGCCCACGGTCTGGTCGCCCTCCTTGATCGCGCCCGTGCGACGCACGTCGATGCGGACGGACGAGAAGAACTTGAGCGCCCGCCCGCCCGGGGTGGTCTCGGGCGAGCCGAACATCACGCCGATTTTCTCGCGGATCTGGTTGATGAAGATAACCGTCACCTGGCTGCGGGCGATCACACCCGTCAGCTTGCGCATGGCCTGCGACATGAGTCGCGCCTGCAGACCGACGGCCGCGTCGCCCATCTCGCCCTCGATCTCGGCCCGCGGGATCAGGGCCGCGACGGAGTCGACGACGATGAGGTCGACCGCGTTCGAGCGAACGAGCAGCTCGACGATCTCGAGCGCCTGCTCGCCCGAGTCGGGCTGGCTCACGAGGAGGTGGTCGATGTCCACGCCGATCTTCTTGGCCCACGACGGATCGAGTGCGTGCTCGGCGTCGACGAAGGCGGCCACGCCGCCCCGCTTCTGCGCCTGGGCCGCGATGCTGAGACAGACGGTCGTCTTACCCGAGGATTCCGGACCGAAGATCTCGACGATTCGGCCCTTGGGGATGCCCTTGCCGCCGAGCGCCAGGTCGAGGCTGATCGAGCCCGTGCTGATGCCGGGGATGGAGAGGTAGGCCTCTTCGTCGAGACGCATGATCGCGCCCTGCCCGAAGGATTTTTCGATCTGGGAGATGGTTCTTTTGAGGACTTCCGCCCGGGCGTTCTCGGTTTCGGTCTTGGCCTGAAGGGTCTTGCCGGGTCCGGAATTGCGCTTGGCCATATCGGTGGCCTCCTTTGTGCTGCGTCAGTGGTCGGCGGATGGCGGTTCGCGGAGAACCGGTCCACCGGCTGGCGCCGGTCCCGATGCGGGGCCGGGGGTTCCTCAGTCGGAGCCCTCACGGGCCGGGGGCGGCATCGGTCGCGTGCCCGGCGGACGAAGTCTACCAGATGTAGTCCTGTTCTGTCTACGTCAGGCCCAAACAAATTTGTGACAAACATAAACCTCGGCACGGAAAGCACTTCGAGTATCCACACCGACCAAGCCCGCGATCGGGCATCGCCGATGATCCGCCCGTGGACGACAGAATCACCGCCAAGCTGCGCCCGAATGAGCCCCGGGGCGGGTACGTCTGCCGGCGTTGCGGCGACATCATCCCCGAAACGAACGTCGACCGGAAGAAGCAGCGGGCCGAGTGCGGCTGCGGCGCCAAGAACAACCTCCGCAGCATCTCCGAGTCGCTCGATGTCTCGGGCGTCGATCTCGAGAACCCGCCAAGCGGCGTGTGGCGCGAGGTCGACTACGACGGCGTCCGCATCGGCGCGTCGGCGGCCTCCTTTCCGGTGTTCCTGATCTCGCTCGGGCTCGCGGCATTCTGGAACGGGCTCGTCGGGTTCTTCAGCATCGCGGGCTACGGCTCGGCCTACATGCACCTCACGGGCGCGAAGCAACTCCTCGCCGGCTGGGAGATCTCGAAGGATCTCCCGCTCAGCCCGGGCATGACCGCGTTCTTCATTCTCTTTCTCATCCCGTTCCAAATCATCGGCGTCGCCATGATCTGGGCCACGCTCATGGCGCTCGGCGGGCGGGTCGACGTGATCCTCCGGGGCGAGACGTCGCGCGTCGAGAACCGCTTCGGCATCCTGGCTCTGATAGACCGCTTCCGAGCCCGCGACGTTCGGCACGTCCACCTGCTCAGCACACGCGACGAGGACGGACGCAAGGAGACCGCCTCGACCGTCGAGATCTGGTACGACGACGAACGCAAGCCCGGCAAGCGGAAGCACGCGAGGCTCGCCGTGCCCAAGGCCCGCAGATGGTGGCTGGCGGCAGCGCTCAGGGACGCCCTGACGAACAACGACGGCTCCAAACTTCGCTAGACGCCCGCAACAGGCTCAATCAGGATTCCGTATCTTGCTCGGGAGCAGCAATTCGGAGGACTGCCATGCGACGAGCGGGGTTTACGATCATTGAACTACTCGTGCTGATTTTGATCGCACTTTTGATCGTGGCGATTTTGTTGCCATCTTTGGGACCCAAAGGATCTACTTCCCGACAACTCAAGGACGCAACGCAACTCCGCGGCATCCATCAGGCATTTGTGGCTTGGGCGAGCAGCAACGACGACAAGTACCCGCTTCCCTCAGCGATCGATGTCGACAACTTCACCGTGCCAGAACTCGGTCGGGCCAAGGACACCACGGCGAACATCATGTCCGTTCTCACCAATGAAGGATTCATCACCGTCGACCTGCTCGTAAGCCCACTCGAAAATAACAATCGCATTAAGGTCTATGAGAACTATGAGATCGAGAACATCTCGGGCGCTGTCGACCCCGAGAGGGCCCTGTGGGATCCGAAGCTCGCGGCTGATTTCACTTCTGAGACCGGCGGCAATATCAGCTACGCACACCTGATCCCCGATACATTGCGGCTGCCGATGTGGAGCGACACCTTTAAAGCCGATGAAGCGATCCTCTCAATCCGTGGCCCAGAGATGCGATCGGTTGAACATGCTGAAGGCGAAGTCACAACACACTTTGCAACCCCAACGACACGGACGACCAAATTCATCACACGCGATTCGGTGGAGAAGAATTGGTGGGTGGGCAACGTCGCCTACAACGACAATCACGTTGAGTTCTTGCACCGTCTCTATGCGGACAACAAGCCTGTCGGGATGCCCGAATCCAACCCTCGCCTCAAGCTCCCGCAAGACGACGGCTCCACGCTCGACATCCACGACGTCATGTTCGCCGACGAACAGGCCCCCGAGGGCAAGGACGCCTGGCGCGAGGCGTACGACGCCAACCAGTTCCTCGGCATCTTCACCACCGCCGGCGAGAACCGGGAGGACTTCACAGCGATCTGGGATTGAAGGGGAGAGGCATTAGGCACTAGGCATAAGGCACTCGTAATGCAAATGCCTTTAGAACCTAGTGCCTTATGCCTTGTGCCTAATGCCCAATACCTTCCCCCACGCCCTAAGCTAGGGGCATGCCCGAAACCAGCAAGCTCCAGGACGTCACCAACGAGTTCCTCGCCCAGGAAGCCGTCATCCGCGAAGGCGGCGGCTCGAAGGCCATCGAGCGCCAGCACGCCAAGAACCGCCTGACTGCGCGGGAGCGGATCGATCGGCTGATCGACCCGGGCTCGTTCTTCCAGGAGCTCGGGCTCTGGGCGGCGTTCAACATGTACGCCGAGCACGGCGGCGCACCGGCGGCGGGCGTCGTGACGGGCATCGGGCGCGTGCAGGGGCGCCTGCACATGGTGATCGCCAACGACGCGACCGTGAAGGCCGGCGCGTTCTTCCCGATGACGTGCAAGAAGATCATCCGCGCCCAGCACATCGCGCGGATGGCCAGACTCCCGCTGATCTACCTCGTCGACTCGGCGGGCGTGTACCTGCCGTTGCAGGAGGACGTCTTCCCCGACACCGACGACTTCGGGCGGATCTTCTATCTCAACAGCCGCCTCTCCGCCGAGGGCATCTCGCAGATCTCGGCGATCATGGGCTTCTGCGTCGCCGGCGGCGGATATCTGCCCGTCCTCTGCGACACGCTGCTCATGACCGAGGGCTCGGGGCTGTATCTGGCGGGCCAGGCGCTCGTGAAGGCCGCGATCGGGCAGGAGGTGACCGACGAAGAGCTCGGCGGCGCGTCCATGCACGCGAGCATCTCGGGCACGATCGACTTCAAGGAGCCCGACGACGAAGCGTGCCTGCGCCGCGTGCGCGAGCTGGTTGGGAAGTATCCGAATCTTCCTCCCTCTCCCCTCGGGGGAGAGGGCCGGGGTGAGGGCGGCTCGATTTCTTCAAATACCCCCTCATCCGCCTCGCTTCGCTCTGCACCTTCTCCCCAGATGGGAGAAGGTGCAGCACCCTCGTTCCGTCCGGGCAGCGACGTCTACTCCATCTTCACCGACAAGCCCGGCGAGCAGTACGACGTCCGCGACATCCTCGCGTGCGTGGTCGACTCGCGCACCGCGCCCAACGCAGAGGGCCACGAATCGCTCGAGCCCGACTTCGATGAGTACAAGGCCGAGTACGGCAAGTCGCTCTGCTGCGCGTACGCCAAGATCGGCGGGCACGCCGTCGGCATCGTCGCCAACCAGGGCAAGCTGACCGACCGCTCGCTGCCGGGCGGCAAGGCCGGTCCGAGCAAGTCGACGAACATGCCGCGCGTGATCTACGACGACTCGGCTGACAAGGCCGCCCGGTTCATCATGGACTGCAACCAGCGCAGGATCCCGCTCGTCTTCATGCACGACACGACCGGCTTCATGGTCGGGCGTGACTCCGAGCAGGGCGGCATCATCCGATCGGGCGCCAAGCTCGTCAACGCGATGAGCAACTCCGTCGTGCCCAAGATCGTCGTCATTACCGGCGCCAGCTACGGCGCGGGCAACTACGCCATGTGCGGACGAGCGTTCGAGCCCTTCATCTCCCTCGCCTGGCCCGGCTCACGGTGCGCCGTCATGGGCGCGGCCCAGGCCTCGGGCGTGCTCGCGATGATCGAAGAACGCAGCCGCCAGCGCAAGGGCGAGGAGATCGACAAGGAGACGCACGACGCGATCCTGGGCGCCGTCCGCGCGAGCTACAACGAGCAGCAAGACATCCGACACGGCGCCGCCCGCGGCTGGGTCGACCGCATCATCGAGCCCCACCGCACCCGCGAGGAACTGATCGCCGCGATCGAGGCGGCGAGGCAGGGGTGGGATGATTCGGTGGAGTTCAGGACGGGGGTTTTGCAGACCTGAGTCTTTCTCACTATTGTATCTAGCGTTGGAGTGTTACTTCACAACGACGAGATGAGGACCAATCTATGAGGCTCTTTTACCTAAAACTGTTGATTGTGCAATTGTTTCTAACGCTGAGCAGCCAAGCACAACCTGTCCTCGTGTCCAGCAACACCACAATTGGCCCAACGGACACAGAAATCCAAGGCGTCCCACTCGTCACCGCTGATATTACCGTTCGCGGTGCAACACTAACGTTAAATGGGCGGCACTCGATAAACTCGTTAGTAATTGAACAAGGAGGCAAACTCACACATAGTGCGGGGTTTACGTATGACTACTCAAACGGCAACGGAACAGATATTGTACAAGGCTTCTCACTAGTATCCGCCGGCAATGTGCTGGTTGAACAAGGCTGTAGCATTGACACAACGAATCGGGGACACACCTCATCAGGACCCGGCGGCGGAAGCTGCGCTACATCATGCGGCATGTGTGCGGGCGGTGGGTATGGCGGAGCTGGTGCCAATAGCCGCACTTACTGCGGCGGCACCGGGACAGGGGGAAGCATTTACGGATCAATCACAGAACCAAAAGAACTGGGCAGCGGCGCTGGAGGTGGCGGAGGCGTTCGAGGTGGAGGTTCGGTCCAAATCGAAATCGGCGGAAGCCTCCTTCTGAATGGCAACATTTCATCGAATGGCGGAGGCGTTTTCCGAAGCGGCGGTGGATCAGGCGGTTCTGTTTTCATCACCGCTACGTCCATCGACGGCATAGGCAATATCACAGCAAACGGCGGCAACGGCTCAACAGATATGGGCGGTGGAGGCGGAGGACGCATCTGCCTGCGATACGACAACTACTCATTAAAGGGTACCGTGAGCGCCTTCGGTGGAGCCGGCTACTTTAATGCGGCCGCTGGATCCGTGCTCATGCTCGATACGAGCGGCGTGTCGTTTCTGATCTTTGATAACGGTGGCAGAACCGTCAATAAAGTCACAACTCTTCCCGACCCATTGTTGCAATGCGACACACTCATTGTACGAGGAAACGCCATTCTCTCGCATATACCAGGCGACACAAATGGCCTTCGGATTGTTGCAACAAATGTAATCATTGAACAAGACGGATTGATTAGCGCAAACAACGCTGGATACACAACCAACGGGCCGGGAAGTGGCACATGCCAAACATCCTGCCACATGTGCGGCGGTGGCGGCTATGGTGGCCATGGCAGCGATAGTCGATTTTATTGCGGCGGTATGGGACAAGGGGGCAACGCCTACGGCTCTGCCGTTTTCCCACGCCAACTCGGAAGCGGCGGTGGCAATGGAACTCGTGGTGGCGGCGCAATACATATCAATGTATGGGATGACTTAGTCGTTGAGGGCAGCTTGACAGCAAACGGTCAATTCAAAGGCAGCGCGGGCGGCGGCTCGGGTGGCTCCATTCTCATTCATGCAAAGAACATCATGGGGTCCGGTACGATTTCAGCGACTGGCGGCAACGGCTCAACAGATAATGGCGGCGGAGGTGGCGGACGCATCTCACTGTATGCAGATCAATTGCTCATGCCCGTCGAAAACATCCTCACCCATGGTGGCGACGGTTATAATGATGGCCATTCAGGTTCGCTATTGATTCGACCACTGAGACGCCCAATAGTAGCAGAGAAGTCGCCATAATAAAGTTGCTTTCGCGAAACACATGATCCATTTTGTTCGGCCGAATCTCAAGCTATGCTCGGCGTGACGCTCCTAGCACTTTTCACCGTCGCCTGGGGCCGCAAGATGATCCGTTGAGCGCTGCACGCCCCCACTTGTAGTCAGGCCGTCACGAACCACCACTCGCTCAATCGCACCCCGCGTTGTAATTGGCGACCCACGCCGAGAAGTCGGCCGGACTGACCATGCCGTCGCGGTTCTGGTCGGCGTTGTGGTTCTGGATGTTGAAGAGTGCGATCCAGGCGCTGAAGTCCGCGGGGCTGAGCATGCCGTCGAAATTGGTATCGGCTAAGCAGTCCCCGATGACCTGCACGGGCTCGAACTGTGTGGGCAGTTCATTGGTGCGGGCGGGATTGAACGCCTCTTCGTAGTCGATGTTGGTGCGTGAACCGGGCGCGATGATGGGAAAGCCGCCGGTGTTGATGCCGGTGATGACCGAGCCGTCACCCGGGATCCAGACGCCGTCGTCGTCCTGCTCGAGTTCAACGACGATGTCGTTGATGACGAACGCGAGGCCGCCGGGCGTGGGCGTTGCGGACTGGATGGGGTCGGTGTTGCCCGCGGGCGCGACGGGCGTGCCCTCGAAACGGCCGGTGCTGGGGTCTTCGGCGAGCAGCCATGCGCTGGTGGAGCCGGGATTGACGAGCAAGAACCCGCCCGAGGTGCCGATCTCGCCGGGCATGGTGTGAAGCTCCGCGGCCGGATCGATGGGCACGTCGTTGGGAATGCTGATGATGGTCGGTGGCACACCCGCGGGCAGATGGGGCTCGTAGCAGAGCAGTCGGCCGGCGACGGGGTCGAGCAGGACGACCTTGTCGGTGGCGTCGTCGTACGTGATCGCGGCCGCGTCGTCGGGGACGACGATGTTCGCGGTCTCGTAGTTGCCCATCGGGTCTTTGGGGTCGTAGCAGCGGAGCACGCGCCCGTCGAGGGCGTAGAAGGTGTTCATGCGGCTGCCGGCGACGTCCTCGATGTTGGGCACCTGGCCCAGGACGTACTCCTCGTCGAGCAGGTCGTTCCAGTAGACGAGGATGGAGGGGGTGCGGTCGGCGGGCTCCATGGCGTAGACGATGTCAAACGGCGAGGTGCCCGATTTGGCCCAGCGTGAGAGCCGGCGCGCGGGGATGAGCGTCGGGTGCTCCTCGTCCTGGAGCGCGTTGTTGAGGCTCTTGGTGATATTGGCGCGTAGGAGCCGGATCGAGGTCGGCTGCGGCACAATAACCGTCGTCGGGATGATGGCGTAGAAGCCGACGATGAAGCCGGCATTGCTATTGCTGCCGTAGCCAGCCATCTTGGGCCAGAACCGCGGCAGGCCCTCGGCGAAAATCTGGTCGTCGAAGACGTTGTAGACGTCTGTGGTGTTGGCACTCTGCGCATTCAGGTTGTCCGGGCTCTCGTCGCTGCCCGGGTCGCGGATGCCGATCTGCTGCGTCGAGCCGGAGCGTGCGGCGTAGCTCATGCAGACGACGTGGCCTCCGTTGTGGACGTAGTTGTCGCCCCCGACGTTGCCCATCCACCAGACGCGCGGCATGATAAGCGCACCGTTGCCGGCGAGGTTGGCCATGTCGCCCAGGGTCCGAGTGCCGTTGACCGGGCGGTCGTCGTAGATGACGAACGCCTTGTTGCCGAGCCATGCGTTCCCACCGGTAAGTGCTCGGCCCACCGGCGTGCCGCCTGTAGGATTCGTCTGCATGGCGAGTCCCATGAGGAGGTCGTTGGCCGTGATCGAGTTGTAGTTTGAGGAGAGGTACCAGTCGGGCCCCGGGGCGAGGCTGGGGTTGCCGTGCGCGGAGATGTAGGCGGCCCAGTTGAGGAAGCTCGTGGGGACGCAGTAGAACCGCCCATCGTTGAAGAGCCCGGCACGCCGCTGATCGAAATCGGGCACGTGGATGATGTTGTAGATGAACTGCGTGTTGCTGCTGTAGGCCGCCTGGGTGATGTCGGCCTGGGCGGACCCGGCGAGCATGATCATCGAGGCGACAGAAACGCGTGCGGCATTCTGAAACATGGAATCAAACCTCCAACGGCCCGGGCGATCCACATCGGACCCGGTCCTAGATCGGGGTCCATGACCACGGCCCCCACTACCGGTGTATCCGAAAAAGCCCGTCAGGGTGAGACATATCGTCACCAAGATTGTGAAAATATACGTTTGTGTGCGTTTGGAATCGGATGCGACGGCCTGCGAACCGCCCTCGGCTGGGCTCCGTCTCAACCCTCGATGACACACGCACTGCTCGGTCTTGTTCTCTCGCTCGGCGTTCTCTGGCAGCCCCTGCCCGAGGAGATGCCCGCGGATTCGGAGCGGCTCAGGCTCGCGCAGCTCGGGGTGCCCACGGGCGGGAGGGCGTGGGCGGTGCCCGGGCCGTACGAGACCGAGTGGCTCGTGTCGTTCGACGAGACCCCGCTGACAGTGGACGAGCCGGTGATCGATCTGCGGCTGGTCAATGTCGGCCGCCCGGTGCGCGTGCCGCGGACCACGGGCGAGGCGAGCATGGTCGTGACGCTGACCGACGCGGCCGGGAACGTGCGCAAGAGCGAGCAGTTGACCGAGCGGGTGTATCTCTACCAGAGCGGGACCGACGAGGGGCGCATCGACACGGACAGGCCGATGATCCGGGCGTCGGCGAACCTTGACACGCTCTTCGGCGAGCTGCCCACCGGAACGTACGAGGCATTCATCGAGATCGACACAGACGCACGGCTTGAGCGAGCACGCGACGGGCATGTGATCGTGGAGGAGTTGAAGCTCGCCACGCCGAGGTTTCGGTTCGAGGTCGTCGACGTACCGGCTATCTTTGGAGAGGATCAGTTCGTGCTGAGCGACGAGGAGGTCGATCAGTTCGGCAACTGGTCAGCCACGCTCACGAACACGCTTGATGTGCCGATTCAGCTCTGGGTGGACGGCATGCTCCGCTCGGATCTAAACGAACTCGGCGATGAGTCGCTCTTCGCTTACAATGGGCTCGAACGCTGGACTGACATTGGCTGGGCTGATGTCCAGATGATCGGGCACTGCGGCACGGGGATGCAGAAGATCACTCTGGAGCCCGGTCAATCGCAGCGTCTCTCGCTCATCCATCACAACGCGCCCAAGGGCATCTTCAGAGCGGTCGTGAACGCTTGGATCGGTGAAGACGAACGTCTTGATTTTGTCTCCGGGCCCGTCACGATCACTGGAACAGAAAGTCCTCGACCGATCTCGGAATGAAGTGCCCTACGATCGGCTCCATAAAGGAGCCACGCCATGCGACGCATTGCCTCGATCGGACTCGTTCTCGCTGCCTCGCTCTCGATGCCCGGGTGCATCATCTGGGATGCGTACGAGCAGCTGGAGCTTGCGAACCAGCAGCTGGGCGAGATCAACACCAACCTGACCGAGATCGACGGGAACCTCCAGCGGATCGACGCCAAGCTGGCGACGATCGACGAGAACCTGGACACGGTAGACGCGTCGCTGGCTGAGATTCAGCCGATGCTGACGCAGATCGACGAGCACCTGGCCTCGCTCCGCAAAACGATCAACAACATCGACTCGACGATTCCCTTCCTGAAGCTCTCGGGCGACGACGAAGAGGAGCAGGACGCGCTCGAGGCGGGCGACGAGGGCGAGACGCCTGCCGAGATCAAGGGCGACCCATCGCGGGCGCCCGATGAGAGCAACCAGCCCACGCCGGGCGGGGGTTGAGGTACGCTGGTCGGCATGAAGCCGATCCATCCGCTCGCGTCGTGTCTGTGCGCCCTCTTTGCGTTTGCTGCTCTCGCGCAGCAGAATCGCCCGAACATCCTGCTCGTGATCACCGACGACCTCGGCTGGCGTGAGCTTGGGTGCTACGGGCAGGAAGTGATCCGCACGCCGAACATCGACAGGCTGGCGTCGGAGGGGATGCTCTTCACGCAGGCGTACTCGGGCTCGTGCGTGTGTGCGCCGACGCGGAGCACGCTGCACACGGGCCAGCACACCGGGCACACGCCTATCCGTGACAACCGCGAGATCCAGCCCGAGGGGCAGGAGGCGTTGCCCGCCGAGTCGGTCACGTTCGCGGAGATCATGCGGGACGCGGGCTACACGACGGCGTGCGTGGGCAAGTGGGGCCTTGGGGCGCCCGGGTCGGTCGGCGAGCCGACGAGCCAGGGGTTCGATCACTTCTTCGGCTACCTCTGCCAGCGCCACGCGCACAACCACTGCCCCACCTATCTCTACCGCGACCGCGAGCGCGTCGAGCTGGCGGGCAACACCGAGCGGAACGCGTGGGGCGAGGTGTACGCGCCGGATCCGATGCGCGACGAGGCGATCCGGCTGATCCGCGAGGCGGGCGAGAAGCCGTGGCTGATGGTGTACGCGACGCCCGTGCCGCATCTGGCGCTGCAGGCCCCGCCCGAGGAGATCGAACCCTACCTCGGACTCGACGACAAGCCCTACGACGGCAAGAAGGGCTACCTGCCCAATGAATCGCCCCGCGCCACGTACGCGGCGATGGTGACGCGCATGGACAAGGACATCGGTGCGCTGATCGACGCCATCGAAGAACTCGGCGAGCTTGAGAACACAATCGTCATCTTTACGAGCGACAACGGGCCAACGTTTGATGTGGGCGGTGCGGACTCGGAGTTCTTCCACAGCGCGGGCGATCTGCGTGGGCGCAAGGGGAGTCTGTACGAGGGCGGCATCCGCGTGCCTCTAATCGTGCGTTGGCCCGGACGCGTGGCCCCGGGCTCGACGAGCGACATGATCAACGCGACGTGGGACCTCTTCCCGACGCTGCTTGAGATGGCAGGCCTGCCCGCATACAACGGACCGATCGACGGCATCAGCCTTGTGCCCGAGCTCGTGGGCGAGGGACGACCGGAGAGGACAACGGACCTGTACTGGGAATACCCGGCCGCGGGCATGCAGGCTGCGCGGATTGGTGACATCAAGGGCGTGCGCAGGGGGCTCAAGAAGAACCCGAACGCTCCGATGGAGATCTACGACCTCTCGATCGATCCCAATGAGCAGAACAATCTCGCCGAGACGTCACCCGAGGAGATTGAGAAACTGCGGGCGATCATGGACCGCCGGGAGCGTTCGCCAATCGAGGGGTGGAACTTCGACTGAACGGTTTGCGTGCGGGTGGCGCATCGGGCTTAGGGCGTGTAGGCTCGGGGCATGATGAAGACTCTTTTTGCCGTAGCCCTCTCTGTGATGCTGTTGGTAGTCACGCCCGCTGCGTTGTCGCAGAGCAAGCCCGGGTATGCGTCGTACCAGGGCGTGAGCTGGCCTGCGGGCGAGGGCGTGCCGCTGGTACGCTCGCAGGCGACGTCGACGGGTGCGATTTTCGCGCAGACGTTCTACCGGACGAACGAGGTGTACCAGCCGATCGAGATCGACAGCCGAGCGTTTTTCTTTCGAGTGGTTCAGACGGTGCAACCATTGGCGCAGCTTGGGACTGTCGAGCAGATCCTCGAGATCATGGGCAACGACGCCAAGATGATCGCAACGCAGCTCGGGACGGCCGAGGAAGGCATCAAGGTCTCGGAGTGCAAGCGGATCGTCGCCGGGGCGATGCGCACGGGCAAATCGGTGTCGGGGATTGTGCTGCCGGGGCTGTCGAAGCCGCAGTCGGTGACGGGCCGGTACGAGTGCTACGCGTTCGAACATCAGGGCAAGGGCATCGGCGTGATCGTGAAGATCGCGACGTCGAACGAGGCGATGATGTCGCAGGACGCGGCGCATTCGGAGGCGGTGCTTCGGTGGCTTGAGCTTGAAGCGGTGTCACCTTTGGAACCGTACGACGCGATGATTCATGGCGGGAGGTTTAGCCTGCCGGTGGCTTCGGTGGTGTCGAACGTGCAGCAGCCCCAGCAGGGGCTGACGATCGCGGACGTGCAAATGGCCGGCGCGCAGGCGAGGATCTTGGCCGCAGCGACGGGGTATGCGGACAACCCGAAGGAGGCGTTCGAGACGCTTCGCACGCAGATGCAGACAGACAACCACAACACGATCAAGAACGCTCAGGCCGCCAAGGTGCTCGTCGAGCGCGACCTGCGGCTGGCGACGGGCGACGGGAATCTGCTGCTCTTGACATTTCCGATGCTGGTGTACCAGAACGGCGAAGAGCTGCTGCTCAACACGGTGCTGTCGCGACACGATTCGACGTCGACATACGCGAGCGTAACGGTGTCGCTGGCAGACCCGGAGGTTGCGGGGTCGCTGCTGCGTGCGATCGGTACTGGGATGCAGGGCGGGAGGGACAAGCTGCATCGGCTGCAGGAGACGCGGCTCGTGCCCGGGGTTCGGCTGTCGGTCGATTCAACGGTGGGCGTCGAGCGTGCGCTACGTGACGGGTTGGTCGAGCTGTCGCCCTCGTACTTCGGGGTGGGCAGGGACCGGATCGACACGCTCCACGAGGGCAAATCGTTCATCTCGATCGGAGTCGCTGCTGAGGGCGAGACGCTCGAGTCGCTGCACGAGGCATATGTCAAGGCGTTCCTCAAGCAGAACGCGTCGCAGAGTGAGAAGCTGCTGGCAACGCTGACGGACGGGACGGCTCCGGTGGCGCCCAATCCGTCACTCGGACTCGATCGCCCGTGGCTTCGGACACGGCTCAAGGGCGTGGCCGAGAACGCGACGCCGATGGACGATGTGAGCGTGAGCTCGGCGCTGGTCGAGTACCCGGGCACGAAGCATCGGCTGGTGGTGCACAGCGTCTCGCCGACACCCTTGCGTGGGATCGAACTGGAGGCCGCCGAGTCGGTGATCCTGGGCGCGACGGTGCTCAAGGAGGACGAGCGTCACCGCGTGGGCGTGCTGGAGCTGGACGGCGAGCTTGGCCAGAGCGTGTGGTACGGGAGCGACGACTTGCTCGCGGGCACGTCGACGTACTTCACAATGCTCAGAGACAGCCGGGTGTATGTGACCGTCTACAACGATGATCCTCACAACAGCGTGCTGTCAAAGAAATTGCTTGCGGATCGGAACGTGAGGCTTGGCTTTGAGCGGTTCCTGTTTAAGGAGGAGCTCCGCGCGTTCCGCGAGAAGCCCGACGAGCTGGTCGAGACGACGCTGGCCGGTCGAGAGGCGATGATGATCCAGAAGCTGTACACCGGCAAGAACCAGGGCGGCTCGGGTGAACGCAACGACACGGCAAACATCCGCGGATACGGGGTGCGCCACGGCGACGGGTACACGGTTGTCATGATCGTGCAGGAAAAGGAAGCCGACGACGCGCGGCTCGACGCGATCGCTGAGATGTTCGTGACTCCCGCGGAATAAGCAAACAAGCCGATAGAATCGGCATGTACACCACCGACCAGTCCGTCCGTGCCATCGGCAGGGTCCGCGTCGCGTTTGCGACGCTGGGCGGGGCGTGGCTGGCGATGGTTGCCGGCTATGTCGATGCGGTGTTCTTCCGGCTCGCTGGGACAGCCGTCACGCACGTGACAGGCAATGCGGCGCTCTTCAGCGCCGACGCCGCGGCTTCCAACTTTGATCAAGCCGCCAAGCTCGGCGCCATCGTCGGCGCGTTTGTGCTCGGGGCGGTGCTCTCGGGCGTCATCGTCGGCTCACCAAGCCTGCGCTCGGGGCGTCGCTACGGTGTGGTGCTTGTGATCGAGGGCCTCCTGCTCGCGGGCGCTGCGGCGGCGTTCGCCGAGGGCCCCACCGCCTCGGCGTGTCTCGCGTCGTGCGCGGCGGGTCTTCAGAACGCGATGGCCTCGACATACATGGGCCTGATCGTCCGCACGACACACCTGACCGGTGTCGCTACCGACATCGGGTTTCTCATCGGGTGCGCACTGCGCGGCCGGCGATTCGAGGCGTGGCGTCTCGGCCTGCTCGTCCTGCTCGCGGCGGGCTTCATCGCGGGCGCGGTGACGGGCGCGATCGTCTCAGGCGAGATCGGCTCAAGGGCTCTCTGGGTGGTGAGCGGGAATGTGATCGTCGTCGGCGCCGCATACTTCGCGTGGCGTGTGCGCCGGCCAGCGAGGCTCTGAGCTACTCGGCTTCGGGCTCGGGGAGCGTGATGGTGCTGAGGTCAATGGTACCGCCGAGGACACGCGGGATCTCGACACGCTCCTGCACCGCAACCTCGTGGTTATGCCGATATGAGACCGCGATCGGTCCGGGTGTAAAGCCTCGCAGACTCACGCTCTGCCGCTGCAACTCGCGCGGCTTGATGTTGATCGGAATCTCGCGCGAGTGCTTGCCCTGCACGAAGACAAGATAGCCGCCGAGCCCGATGTCGGGATCAAGTGCGTGCGAAACACCAAAGCTGACATCGGCGTACTGTGATCTGTATACAACCTGCATGTCATCGATGAGCACATCCACGCATTCCACATCGTTCACCTCAAACTGCATCAGCGAGCCCGTGTCTTCGCGGAGTGACAGCGGATCGATCGCGGGGACATCGATCTGCTCGATTGGCACGACACGAAATGTGACAGGAAAGGAAAACGATTTCTTGAGTGAGTCGCTCTCCTCAAGCTCATCCTCGATTTGTTGCATCTTCCGACTGATGTTCTTGTACCAGAGTTCGTACTCGATCTCGCCGTGGTACACACCGAGTTCGGATGGGGCATGGATGTACGCGTACTCGCGTTCATCAGGAGCACTACTGCCGTTCGCCATGCTCCGACCCGGCAGGAACGCGTTATAGGAAGATCTGGTAATTGGCTTCATCGGCTCCCCGGTATCGGCCCTTAGTGTTAAATACAAGGACTGACCGACAAGAAACGCACAGTCGCGGAGATCGTTGTTCCGGTGGTAGTCGCCGCTTCGCGTGCGCACGCCAGCGGAGAGTGTCATCTCCTCACCCGGGAAGTATGTGAGATCGTGCCTGCCCGACGACAGCAGCACCGGGCTGTGCGTGCAATCGTTCCACACCCGCTCGATCTGCGGCAGGGTCAGTTCCCCACGGTTGATGGCCATCGTGATCACGTCCCACTGTGCATCGGGGAATGTGCGCCACGTCTGAGCGTGTCGCGCGAGGGCCGTCTTGACGAGCGTGTCTCGTGCGGAGGTTGTCAGCGAGCCGTCGGTGACGCGATCGATGATCTCGATGCTGGCCCTGCTGGCGCGGAGGTCGCCGAGGGTGTAGGCCTCAGTCTGCAGGAGCCACGCGGGCTTGTGGTCGTTGAGCGGGAAGAAGCCCGTGAGGTTCATACGATCGAGGCCGACGAGCAAGCTGCCGATGAGTATGCAGATCGTACATTTTACGATTGACCACATCGGGCTGGGCCGCTGTCCGATGACCGTCGATCGCGCGGGTGACAGATCTCTACCGCACTCGGGGCATTTCGCGGGCTCGGTGAGGCCGGCCAGGCTGAATCGGCAGCGCCGGCAGTGCGGCTCGTCGCCCCTGCGCGGGCGTACGAAGGCCCAGGCCAGGATCATCACGCCCACAATGACGCTCAGAATGCCGAGCGAATGTTCCACGGAATGAGTCTACCTTGAATTGTCGTCGGCTTCTGGCCAGGGATCGGGGAGCGTGACGGTGCCGAGGTCGATGGTGCCGCCGAGGACACGCGGGGCTTTCTTGCGTGCCTTGGCCGCGGTGATCTGGTCGTGCTCGTAATACACATCGACGGGCCCCGGCTTGTAGCCGAAGAGCGTAACGAAATACTGCGACCATTCGTGCGGCGTGCAGCCGTCGAGCGAGACCCCGACACGGCGGTTGCCCTGTGCAAAGAAGAGGTGACCACCCAGGCCGATGTCCTTCTCGAGCCTGAGCGCGGTGCGGACACGGAACGTGATGACGGCGCCGCGGCTGTGGTCGAAGCTGTTCGTTGCCTTGGTCACCTCAAAGTCGATGAGCGAACTCGGTGTTTGTGCGATGGAAGCCGGATCAATGGCAGGGACTTCGAGATCCAGCGGATCGACGATATTGATTTTGATCGGAAAGCTATACGTATGATTCAGCGAGCCGAGCTTTGCGAGCTGCTGCTCATCGGCGTTCGCCCATGTGGCACCGAGCATGTCTGCGATGCACGAGACCTCGAACTCGATACGCCCCTGGTGCTCGCCAATTTCCTCGTGCAAGACAATTCGGAGCTGCTGATAGTTGGATGAAGTCCCCGGTCGCATATTTGCATGTCTTTGAATGACCGGGCCACGCGAACGTATCTTCGCGGCCGTGATCATCTCACCATCTTCGTTGGCAAAGCTGATACTCATGGATTGATCGAGCGGGAAGCCTGACTCAGCCGGTCCTGCTCGAATCAAGCTGCCTGCACGCGTGTCATATCCGACGACAAAGAGCACACTTTCACCTGGAAAGTAAGTCTGATCGCCTCGACCCGCCTCGATGAGGCTGGCGTCGCAGATGCAATCGTTCCACACACGCTCGATCTGCTCGAAGCTGAGTTCGCCCCGCCCTATCGCGGCCGTGATCACGATCCACTGCGCGTCGGGGAACGCGCGCCAGGTCTGGGCATGCCGCACGAGCGCGGTGCGGAGGAGCGTGTCGCGTGCGGATGGGGCGAGCTTGCCGTCGCTCAGGCGATCGAGGATCTCATCGGTCGCCATGCTGGCGCGGAGGTCACCGAGCAGGAATGCCTCGGATTGAAGGAGCCACGCGGGCTTGTGCGCGTTGAGCGAATAGAAGCCCGTGCGGTTCATCCGGTCGAGACCGATGAGTGCGCTGCCAAGGAGAGCGAGCCCGATACACCACGCGATCGCTGGCCTTGGGTTCGGGCGGTGGCCTTTGATGGTCGAACGCTTCAGAGTGAGGTCGGCGCCGCACTCGGGGCAGACCCTCGGCTCGGTCAGGCCCGCAAGGCTGAACCTGCATGCCCGGCAGTGCGGCTCGTCGCCCTTGCGTGGGCGAACAAAGACCCAGAGCAGCATAAGCCCACCGAGTGCGCAGATAAAGATGCCCGCGTAGTACTCCACGCAGGGAGTCTACATCGGACTCGCCCGCTTCAGCAGCCGGCGTTGTAATTGGCAACCCAGGCGGAGAAGTCGGCGGGGCTGCAGAGCCCGTCGCCGTTCTGGTCGCACTCGGGGACGTTGTCGTTGAACGCACCGACCCAGGCGGAGAAGTCGGCGGGCGTGAGTATGCCGTCGTGGTTGACGTCGGCGATGCATTCGCGTGCGCAGGTGTAGACGGCGGCGTTTTTGGCGAGCGTGGTGCCCCCGGCGCTTGCGAACTGTCCTGCGGCGAAGATGGTGCCGTCGGGTGCGATGTCGAGGTCGAGGACGCTGGTCTGGATCGCCGCGAGGAAACCGGTGCCGAGCGGCGACCAGGTGTCTGTTGTCGGATCCCACATGGCGACGTTGTTGACGGCGACGTTGTCGACGCTATTGAACGCGCCCGCGAGCACGACCTCGCCGGTGGGCAGTTTCTCGATCGAGAACGGGGAGCTGGAGTTTGTTCCCGTGATTCCATCGCCCATGGGGTGCCAGTTCGTGCCGTCCCAGCGTGCGAGACCGTTGACCTGCATTCCACCGGCCGAGCCGAAGATACCGGTGACGAGTAGGTCGCCGTTGTCGAGGACAACCATGTCGCGGACGACGTGGCTCGTGCCCTGTCCGAGCGGGTTCCAGTTTGTGCCGTCCCATCGAGCGATGCCCGTGGCTCCGACGCCGTCGGCGGAGCTGAAGTTGCCACCGACGATGATGTCGCCGTTGGGCATCTCGACGATGGAGTTGACCATCGTGGGCGAGGGCTCTGGCGTGAGATAGCCCGCAATCCCGCCGCCGGCGGTGTTGTTTCCGACTTTGGACCAGCTCGATCCGTTCCATCGCGCGACGCCCCACGCCGGGAGATTCTCGGCCTGAAGGAACGAGCCGCCCGCGATGATGTCGCCCGATTGTGTGCGAGCCAGTGCGCGGACGGATCCGGCGTCGAGCCCGTCGCCCATGCGTCGCCAGGCGAGGCCGTCCCAGCGAGCGATGAGGTTGCTTGGTCTGCTCTGCGATCCGAATGTGAAGTGTCCGCCCGCGATGACGGAGCCATCTGGGAGCGCGAGGAGTGCGCGGACGAAGTTGTTGAATCCAGTGCCCATGGGCTGCCAGTATTTGCCGTCCCAGCGAGCGACGTATTCGACCTCGGTGGAACCCGCGAGCGAGAAGCGGCCGCCGTAGACGACATCGCCGTTGGTGAGGACCGCGCACGCATCGGCTGCGGGCCCGACGCCGGTATCGAGGGGCTGCCAGTCGCACCCTTGCGCGACGGCGTGGGCGGTCCCGAATGCGAAGAGGATCGCAGCGGCTGAGCGAGCGCGGATGGTCATGGCGGTCCCCTTTATGCCCGGGAATCAGTCCCGGTGTGTCAGAGGAGCCGCGGCTGGTGCCTCGGATACGTCTTGTCTGCGATTTACTCGCAGCCTGCGACCCACCCGGCGAGCCAGGCGGAGAAGTCGGCGGGCGAGCAGACGCCGTCGCCGTTCTGTTCGCACTCGGGCCCGTTGGCGTTGAACGCGACGACCCAGGCTGTGAAATCCTGTGGTGTGAGCACGCCATCGGCGTTGGTGTCGGCGAGGCACGCGAGATTGCGGAGGACGACGTTGTCGATGAGGTACCCGGCGTTGTCGCCGCCTGCGTGGATGAAGAGAATCTGGCGAGGGCCTTCTTGTGTGACGTTGATCAGGGCCGACTTGGTGGTGAACCGTGTCGGGCTGAGGCCCGCGATGCCGACGTGCTGGACGACGCCGAGGCCCGAGAGCGAGACGAGCATCGTGTTGTTCTCGCCCGGTTGGTCCGGGTTGTAAGAGAGGTCGTACGACAGCCTGTAGGTGCCGGCCTCGAGGTTGATCGGTGTGCTTGCGAGCGTGCCGGCGTTGTTGCTCGATCCGTCCATGTCGACGTAGAGCCCGCTGCCCGGGATGAAGTCATCCAGCCCGGGCCCGAGCAGGTCGACGTATCCGATCTCGACGGTGAACCGGCTGAACGCGGTGAAGTCCTGCATGGGCACGCCGGCGTTGTCGCTGTCGAAGTTCTCGTAGAACTCGATCTGCGATTGAACGGTGCCTGCCGTGAGCATTGCGGCTGCGATTGCGAGTGTGAGGCGTGTCATGGCTTTGCTCCTTGTGTTCGTGTTCAGCATCCTGCGTTGTAATTGGCAACCCACGCGGAGAAATCGGCTGGTGTGCACTCGCCGTCGTTGTTCTGGTCGCACGCGGGTGACTGTGTGTTGAAGGCCTGGACCCACGCGGAGAAGTCGGCGGGGCTGAGGATGCCGTCGTGGTTGGTGTCGGCTGGGCAGGCAACGACACCGGAGTACTTGATGAGGCCGGAGCTGCCCGAAATCGAGACGGCGATCAGAATCTCGCCCGAGTTTGCGAGTTCCAGATTATCGAGCCTGGTGATGGTGACCAGGTTGGTCTGCTCGGGGTCCGGGTCGATGTCGATCGTGTCGCCCACGGAGACGACGTGGTGGAGCACGCCGAACTCGTCGGTGGCGTAGAGGCCCTTGAACGAGTCGGTTCCGTCTGAGAGCGTGATGATGAACGCGAGCTGGTTCGCATCGTTGAAACGGACTCGGCTGCCGGCGACATCATCGAAGTAGGTCCCCGCCGGGTGGCCCGTGGCGTGGTCGTCGTTGCGGGCGATCATGACCGGTCCGGACTGGCCCGTTTCGGCGAAGAGCGCGTAGCGGTTGTCGAGATTGACGCCCGTGCCCTCGAGAGCGGCGACGAATGCGACGCGGCCGGTGTTGTTGAGAGCGAACACCTCGGCGCCGTCATGGAACCAGGCGTACGTCACGCCCTGCGGGAGGCCGGGCGCTGTTTCGCCCTTGCGAGCGACGAGCGAGACACCGACCCCATCAGCGATGAGACAGACAGCGTGTGAGCCGACGCCATCCTCGGTGATGCTTGATATCAGGGCGTATTCGCCGGCGGAATTGGCCTTGGGTGAGAACAGGCCGAACTCGTTGAATTCGGAAGTAGCCGGGTGTCCCGGTATGGGCGCTCTTTCCTGAGCGACGACCGTTGGCGTCCAGGTTTCATCCTCGCGGATGACGGCGTATCTGTGCCCGCCAGTAGCCAACTCGATCTCGGAGATGAACGAGGTTCTGCCCGCGTCGTCGATGTTGAGCGTGTTGCCCAGGAAGAACTGAAACGTTGTGCCGACGGGCATGCCCGGGACCTGCTCATTCTTGGTCGCCACACTGCGCAGGCCCTGACCGTCGCCCTCACTCATGATGATCCCGTTGAGCGAGGGCGATGCGAGCTGGCACCAGAACGCGGCGTGCCCGGCGCTATTGAACTGCGTGTAATCGTTGTAGATCGAGCCGTAGGCGAGCGTGGGCGACCCGGGCACGGCATCGTCCCCGCGGGCGACGGCCCTGAAGCCCGATTCGTCGCCGGCGAAGATGGCGTGCCGGCTGTTTAGGGTGACGCCGGTGCCGGTGACACGTCCGGTGAAGACAACTTCGCCCGAATCGTTGACAACCGCGCGAGGCACCTGGATCGTGTTCAGGTTCACGCCCGCGGGCAGGCCCGGCGCTTGCGTGTTTTCAAGCAGATACGGCTGGACATCGCCCGACGGGCTCACGTGAAAGAGCACGTTGCCCTGGCCGCTGGCGAACGCCCTGAAGACCGCGTTCCCGTTGTCACTCATCGCCAGGCTGCTCGACGAGAAATTGGACAGGGTGACGCCCGGATCGAAGCCGGGCGCCTGCTCGCCGTTGAGTGCGATGGGTTGGAAGGTCGGCTGACCAAGAGCCGTCCCGGCTGTGAGCGAGGCGAGAACAGCGGCAACGAAGCGGTGCATACGAAACGTCCTCTCGTGATCGGTTACGGGCATCCCGCATTGTAGTTGGCCACCCACGCCGAGAAATCGGCTGGTGTGCAGAGGCCGTCGTTATTCTGGTCGCACGCGGGTGACTGTGTGTTGAAGGCCTGGACCCACGCGGAGAAGTCGGCGGGGCTGAGGATGCCGTCGTGGTTGGTGTCGGCTGGGCAGCTTTGACTCTGGGGCAGGCGTTCGAGCGCGCCGATGTCCATGTATGAATCCTGGAAAGCATCGGGCACGCTCGGGTCGTCGACGAATCGCGGCTCGCCGAAAACGTCGAACGGGATGGGCTCGGCGATGTCGCCGTCCATGTCGAGATCGAGAAAGTCCTCGAAGACCCAATCGGGCGTGCCGGCATCGATCGCGGGCGAGCCTGCTAGGGGGCGGTAGTCCGCGCCGAGCATGGGCATGTCTTGTGTCGTGAGCGAGTTGGTGAGTGTCGTGTTGTGCGGCACGCAGAGACAGTTGCTCACATCGAGATCCGGGCAGATCGTCGGGCACCCGCCGAATAATCCCGTGGACTCGTTGCCCGCGACGATCGAGTTCATGATCTGGACCTGACCCACAAAGACTCTGATCTCGATCCCGCCGATGTCGGTGCTCTCGTTGCCCGCGATTGTGCTGCTCATGATCGTGATGTCTGTTTCACCCGGAGCTGCGTAGATCGCGGTGTGCGAGGGGGACATACCGGGCTCGAACGGGTGCCCGTTGTCGACGACGAGGCAGTTGTGCAGGACCGAACCCGAGTGCATCTGGAGCGCGGATGCATAACTTATCTCATCATTGGTGTGGTAGGACCCGTTCCCGGAGATGACCGACTGAACGAGCGTGGCATCATCGTAGAGATACACACCCGTCGTCCCGGGAAAGAAGACAGAGATGGGATTCCCCGTCCCGAGCACGTTGCCCCGGACGGTCATCCTCGAAAGCAGCGACCGCTCGTCCGCGAACACCGTGCTCCAGAACTGGTATACGCCGGGGTTGAGCACGCAGTTCTCGACTACGCAGTTGTCGGCGCGATCCTTGATATTGACGACGTTGCCCTCGGTGTAGCAGCCCGAGAAGGTGGAGTTGCGGATCTCATATGCCGCAGCGGCGGTGGCGATGACGCGCATCTCCCGCACCTCACTGCCGAACGCCCAGTCGTAGTGCTGATCGGATTGTTGGCTATTTCGGACGGTACTCAGGTTCTCGAAAGTGCAACCGTCGATCCGCTGTGCGACCGCGGCGGCGCGGCCGTCCAGTAGGATGTCTCGGAAGGTGGTGTCGGTGATGAGGGTTGCGGCGAAGCAGGGCAGGGCATTGACAGGACCCTTGGTGTTGATGTTGCGGACATTCTCGAAGAGGCAGCCGTCGACCACGCGCGACACTGAGGTGTCGATCGGTTGATCGCTTTCCATCGCGACGATGGGCGTCGTGTATGTGAAGATGTCGTAGTGCTGAATATCACGGAAGACGCAGTCTTTCAGGTATGACCGGACATTCTCTTTGAATGCGATGATTCCGGGGGGATTCCCGAAGCCGCCCGTGGTGTAGCCCAGTGTGACTCGCTCGCAGACAAGATTCTCGAGGTGGACCCGCGGGCTCTGGGTGAAGTTGTACGAGTGCGCACCGAGGCCAAACCAGATCGTGGAATCGCGGATGCCCCCTCCGGTCCATGTGAACGTGCTTGCACCCGCGAAGATGATCGGATGGTCGTCGTCGCGATTGTAGATGTGCTCGAAGACGACGTTATCGAGGTTGGCCACGACGAATGTGTTCGCGGCCGTCTCGACCGGGTGCCCGAGGTAGAAACCGTGGCCCGCGTGGGTCTCGAGCGTGTGCGTACAGACCGCCGGGAAGCTCGAATTGAACTGCTGCAGCGGCGAGTCGCGGAAGACGCAATCGGTGAACTTGACATCTCTGGCCCACCATCTTGCGCCGGTCGTTCCGATGATGTGGCGGGCTCCGTCGTAGAACGATCTCCTCGCGCCGACGAATCGAAGCCCGCGGACATCGACCGGTCCGCGTGCGGCCGAGAGGAGCACATCGATGTTGTCCTCCCATTCGTCTTCGCGTCCTCCAAAGGGCCAGGCCGGGTCGTCGCCCGCGACATCGCCCGAGAGCACCGTCTCGAACGCTTCCGGGTCATAGTCGTCCGGATCGCCCGGCGTCCCGACGCCTCGGAATCCGCCGATGAGCGTGACGTCGCCCACGTCCGCGCCGTCGGGGATGAAGAACGTCGCGCAGGGGCTGAGCGTGCCCGATGGGTTCGCGGCGGATTGGTCGGGTCGGTACACACCCTGCGCTATGCGGATCTCGTCAGGGCCTACGGTGGCTGAGGCGTGGTCGAGGGCGTCGGTGAGGTGATTGAACGCCAACGCCCACAACGAACCGTCGCCTCCGGGTGGTGCGCTGTCATCGACGTAGATCACCGATTGCGCAACAGACCGGCCCGTTACGCAAATCAGTATCAAGACACAGATCATGACAGAAAGATTCGCCATCTCGTCATCCCTCATCAGCACCCCGCGTTGTAGTTCGCCACCCATGCCGAGAAATCGGCGGGTGTGCACATGCCGTCGTTGTTCTGGTCGCATTCTGGTGCCATGGCGTTGAACGCCGCGACCCACGCGGAGAAGTCGGCGGGCGTGACCACGCCGTCATGGTTGGTGTCGGCTGGGCAGGTGATGTTGAAGTCGATGCTGAGCTCATAGTCGCCCCCGCCCGGGCCGCCCCAGTCGCCCACGGCGAGTGTGTACGCGGTGCCGGGTGTGGGTGTGAAGTTGATGACGACGGGCTCGGGCTGGTCGCCGCAGGCGATCTCGGTGCCCGCAGGCGGGCAGGCGTCGTAGAGGGCGGCGACGATGTCGAAGGGTGTGATCTCGGTGATGGTGATGGTCAGGGGTGTTGCGGAGCTGGGTGTGAATGTGAACCACTGCGAGTTGCTCATTTCTTGAGCAGAAATGGAGTTGCACGAGCCGGGCGGGCCGTCGCTCTGGGCGAGCTCGTTGTTGAACATGCCGGCGAATGGGATGGTGTCGATGACGACGGCCTCGTCGCAGGTGTCGCCGGGTGGGAATGGTGTGAAGTCGACGTCGAGTGTGTAGACGCCTCCGCCCGGTCCGCCCCAGTCGCCCACGCCCAGTGTGAGCTGCTCGGCAGCGCTTGTGATGTACTGCATAGTGATGGGCTGGGGCTGGTCGCCGCAGACGACCTCGGACTGCGGGTCGCAGGGCGAGGTGAGGAGCGTGGCGACGATGTCGAAGGGGGTGATCTCGGTGATGGTGATGTCGAGCCTGCCGCTCACGGGCGGGGTGAAGGCGTACCACTGCGAGCTGCTCATCTCTTGGAGCGTGAAGGAGTTGCAGGAGCCCGGGGGCCCGTCGTTCTGGGCGAGAGTGTTGTCGAAGGTACCCGAGAACGGCAGCGGGAGCTGGAGCGGGTTGTCGCAGGTCTCGCCCTGTCCCTCATAGCGGACGTCGAGCTGGTAGGTGCCCCCGCCCGGGCCGCCCCAGTCGCCCACGGCGATGATCACTGGCATGCCCTGTGTGACAGCGATGCGCATGACGACGGGTTCGGGCTGGTCGCCGCAGGCCTGCTCGGTGAGCGTGGAGCCGCAGCGGCCGGTGTAGAGGCAAGCGATCATGTCGAAGGGCGTCACCTCGGTGATGGTGACGATGACGGCGCCGGCCTGTGGCGCGTTGAACGAGAACCACTGCGAGTTGCTCATCTCTGTGAGCGTGAACGAGTTGCACGAGCCGGGCGGGCCGTCGGCGAAGGCGCGGGAGTTGTCGAAGTTGCCCGTGAAGGGCACGGGGATCGTCATGGCGCTCTCGCAGGTCTCGCCCTGTGCCGAGGCTTGGGCGGCGACGAGCGTGAGCATGAGCGTGACGAGTGTGGTCAGTGTGGTGCGTGGGCTTGGCATGCGGGTTCCTTGGTGCGGCTGGGTTTACGGGCAGCCGGCGTTGTAATTCCCGACCCACGCGCTGAAGTCGGCGGGGCTGAGCATGCCGTCGCCGTTCTGGTCGGCGGGGCAGTTGTTCTCGACGCTGAGCACGACGCGGTTCGTCACGACGGTGCCGCCCGGGTTGCTGACGACGCAGTCGTACTTGCCCGACTTGCTCGGCGTGATCTGCAGGCGTCGCGTGAGCGAGCCGACGAGGCCCGGGCCGTCGGTCAGCGGCGAGCCGTTGAGTCGCCACTGGTAGGTGATGTCCTGTCCCACGGCGGTGATGATGAAGTTGTGCGTGTCGCCGGTGTTGATGATCTCGCCCACGGGCTGGCTGGTGATCTCGGGCGGGGGAGGCGGTGCGCCGCCGGTGGCGGTGAAGGAGGTGATGAAGCCGTTGATGAGGTAGTTGGCCATCGCGTCCTGCTCGCCGAACGCGAAGCCGTTGCCCGACTGCGCCGAGATGGGAAGCATGTTGATGGCGTAGTCGCTCGGCGGCTCGTTGATGTCGAGAACGTCCTGCTCGGGGTCGGAGCGGAGGCCGATGTTGCGGTTGCCGCCGCCGGGGATGTTGAGAATGAAGCGGATGAGGTCGCCCCCGGTGACGAACGGGTCGTCGTAGACGGCGACGGGGCAGAAGCCCGACTCGGTGGTGGGCGTCATGCCGTCGATGGTGAGCTTGGCCTCGCCCGTGGCGCTCCAGACGGTAAACTCGGTCGTCTGCGAGATGGGCGTGCCGATGTCGATCATGAGCACGAACTCGATCGTGAACGCGGTGCCCGGCGTGACTGACGCGTAGGGCCCCGACGGGTCGACGCCGGCGATCGTGCCCGAGGCCTCAAGCGTCAGCGGCACAACCTGCGCCCGTGCGGCGAGTGCGAGAACGAGCGATAACACGAAGGCCGCGATGGTGCGAGGCATGATGGAATCCCCCTTTGAGGTTCAGAAGGGCGCAGAATAGCGGATTCTGCGGCCCGATCCAAGCCCCAGAATAACGCTTGACTCAGCACCCCAGATTGAAGTTGCTCACCCACGCGCTGAAGTCGGCGGGCGTGGCGAGGTTGTCGCCGTTCTGGTCGGCGGGGCACGTCACGCGCACGCCGAGCATCGACGCATCGCTCGTCGCGCTGCCGTAGGGGTTCGTGACAACGCACTCGTAGACGCCCGTGTCGCGCGGGCGGGCGGTGAGTGTGAGTGTGCTCGTGGTCGCGCCCGAGGCGAAGGCGTTGTCGGTCACGGGCACGCCGTCGCGGCGCCACTCGTACGTCAGCTCGGGCCCGTCGGCGGCGACACTCAGCACGACGCCGTCGCCCTGGCTGATGATCTGTGCGCTCGTCGGTTGCGCCGTGATCGTGGGCGGCAGCTCGCCGTTGTAGCCCGTGGCGATGATCGTGTCGACGGTGCCGTCCATGACCTCGAGGCCCGAGGCGTCCTGCTCGAACGCGCTGAGCGTGAAGGGGCCCGACGCGTTGACCGCGTTCTGCATCGCATTGAGCGTGTCGGCGGTCGGCGGGTGCGCGAGGTCGAGCGGGCCGTCGGTCGGGGCGGATTGCAGCAGCACGTAGTAGTCGCGATTGGGCGAGCTCACGTCGATGTCGTTGAAGATGATCCAGATGGTCGCGTCGCCCGGGCCGCCCGCGTGGTTGTCGAGCGTGATCGAGCAGTTGCCCACGGCGGTGTGCAGCGTCGAGCCGTCGTCCCGCTTGAGCGTGATCAGCCCGAACGCCCCCCACTCCGACGACGTCGCGCCCGTCGACACGGGCCCCGAGACGTCAAGGTTCAGGTCGTACACCAGCGTGTACCGCTCGCCCTGGCCGGGCACCGTGAACCCGGGCTCGCTGAAGCTGACCACGCCCTGCAACTCGATGTCGAGCGGCTCGGACTGCGCCCACGCGCCCACCGGGCACAGCACGAGCGCGAGAAACGGAACGATGCGGGCACAACGCGTCATGTCGGCCTCCCTTGCGGTGAGGGTTTGCGTATTTGGATGTGTGCAGGGTACGGGATTTTGGGGTGAAAAGACAGAGTTTAAGTGTCAAGGGGACCCTCTCCTAGTGTGCAGAGAGGGTCCCCTTGTACATCAATCACTATTTCGATTACGCATCTGTGATATCGCCGACAACTTCGATACTTGAGCTTTCTATCTGGGCGACAATGCGTCGACGTGTTTCTAAGTACTTGAGAATACGTCCTAGGATCTCATCGATATCTGGTAGCAGTGACCAGCCCAAAAGGCACTCGAGCGAGCGTACTGCAATGTAAGCGAATGGCAAATTGACCCAAATCGGAGCAAATGCATCCGGCAACTGGTTATACAAAAACACTACATATGACGCGATGATACACGAGAGCATCGCTGTGATAAACACACGATAAACGATGTGATCTGGCTGTCTGAAGGGCATATCACGGGCCCTCCTCGGTGGTCGAGTTCGCTTTCCGGCGACTGGCTAAGCTCTTGGACTCGATTGATTGAGCGGCCCGGTGATGGCGGACAACTATTTCAGGTTCATATTGTATATCTGATTCTTGTGTTGCAACCAGCTTTTTCAATGCAGCATTGGCTGCTATAATCTCGGCCATTCTCTGGCGGTGCTGCTCTTTTGCATAATCCAGAAACTCTGCGAGATGGGTGGCAGCCCACGATTTCTGCGCAACTGAACAAGAAAGCAGCGGCTTTATCATGAATTCCGGAAGTGAATCATCGCCGCTGCCCCCCAAGCGAGTCGACAGGCCGGACATGACCTGAGAAAGGGTGAGGGGGCCTGTCTCGCAGTAGTGAATGGCCCATCTATTCTTTACGCGCCGAATGGCAAGGCCTTTGCCAGGACTTTGTAGTTTGGGATCAACTAGTTGCATGTACGTCTCAGACACGGGCATCGTCTGAAGATGCTCTTCAATCAGCGCAAGCTGATCACTAAGCTCCGATGTCTGTTGCCGATATTGCTCAGCACTCAACGGAACCGAATCGATAATTTCTGTTTTTGCTATTTTTTTCTCCGACATGTCACCAGCTTTCAACGCTCACGCGTCCGCAGTGCTTCGTGCCATTGATTCACGGCAATGACTACCGGGACTGACGCTTGCGAGAGGGTTTAGACTCCCGACAAGCTGCTCCGTGTTAAGGGAGCCAGCCAGCCACGATCTCCGATCGCGGCCGAAACTAGCGTATCAGGTTCTCGGACGACTGCCAACTCAACTTCAAGAGGACCCCCCCATAATGTCTGGCGAGGGTCCCCTTGAAGGGTCATATCCTCAATACCTCAACTGCCTGGCAGCACCCAGGCCCAACCTGCCTCCTTCCCGCCCTCCAAGGCCGCTTTTTGGCTCTGAACGCCCAATTCCCGCTTAGCCTTCTTGATCGTGCTCCGGGCGAAGCCGACTTCGAGGGCCTGCTTCACGATCTCCTTCGCCCCCACCGCCCCGCCGGCCAGCGCCTCCGTCAGCCACGACACCGCCTCGTCCAGCTCGCCCGGCTGGTCGCCCTCGGCGCCCGCCTGCCTCACGATCTCACAACTCAACCCACACGACCCGTGCGTTCACTCCTCGCTCCCCGCTCGCTGCGCGAGCCTGGCGACCTGCAACTCCAATCGCTTGAGCTCGCGGATCAGTGCGTTGCGCTGCAGCTCCATCCAGTACCACACCTTGATCGCCCCCACCGCGAGGAACGCGACAAAGAACACCGTGGCCCAGTGCACGAGTGCGCGGGGTTCCTCGGCCTGCGCCAGCCGGATCCCGCTGACAACGCAGACACCCATCATGAAGATGCCCGCGAGGATCGACCCCGCGATCAGCCAGCGGGATCGCGTGCGGAAGCTCTCGATCACCTGCCCGGGCAACGACGGCTCGTCCAGCTTGTCGAACAACTCGCGGTCCTCGGCCTCCAACGCCTCTCTGATCTGTCTGTCGATGTCGTTCATGATTCCATCCTTTCGATGCGTGACTTCAGTTGCTTCCTCGCGTGGTGTAAGCGGCTCTTGACCGTCCCGGCCGGAACGGCGAACACCTCCGCCAGCTCCGTGACACCCAGCCCATCGACGTAGTGCAGCGCGAGCATCGCGGCCCGCTCGCGGTCCATCTCGCGCAGCGCCCGCCGAAGATCCGCGTGGCGGCTCTCGTCTATGTCGCTCTTGTCAACGTGCACGTGCGCCCGATCGACCGAACGCCGACGCTGCTCTCGCCGGGCGATGTCGGCGCACTTGTGACCCACGATGCAGAAGGCCCAGGCGCGGAAGCGTGCGGGGTCATCGAGACGCCGGATCGACTTCCCGATCGCAAGCCATGCGTCCTGCACCGCGTCGCGTGCCGACGCCTCGTCGGGCATAAGCCGAATCGCGTGCCGGAGCATCGGTTTGTGCCAGATGAAGACAAGCCGAGCGACAGCCTGCCTGTCGCCCGACTGCGCCGAGAGCACCAGCAGCTCGTGAGCAATCTGGCTTGTACCTCTGGTCATTCGGCCTCCAGAATAGAGTCGCCGCTCGTGAGAAATCGGTTCAACCGATCCTACGGGTTCTCAGGGTTCTGCCAGCGTCCGAATATCCCCCGCGACGTGTGAATCCAGAGAGCCTGAATCGTCCGTTCGGGCACAGTCTCAGGGGTTTCACTCAAGGCTCTGGCACTCACGCCAACGCATCGCATGCTGCGCTCCCAAGGACGAGAGACGGGAGAGCGCCATGCACACAGTTCACCTGAAAGAAGACGGCATCGAGATCATCGACCGGGTCCGGTATCACCGCAAGACGCGGCGACCCGTGCTCGCACTCACCGAGGCCGGCGCGACGTGCAAGCAGACCGCCCGGTTCTCCTCCGAGATCGGGCTCATCCCCTCGCCCTACTCCTGGTGGCTCGAACGCCGGGGCGTCATCGGACGCACGGGCAGCGGCAAGTTCTGGCTCAACCTGAAGCGCCAGGAAGAGCTCCAGGCCGGCGCACACATTCGCGTCGCGATCTACCTCGCGATCGCAGGACTTTTCAGCGGCGCCTCGATGGCCATGGCGTCCGCGGGATTCTGAAACACTCCACTCTGCACACACCACCCTGGCCCCCTCCCGTGCGCGACTCGCGGGAGGGGGCGAACGCTTTTGCACCACGCGCACTACGATCTACGCGATGCCAAGGCCCACCAAGATCTTCAACGCGCACGCCAAGCAACGAGCCGAGGACGCCATCTTCGACGCCGAGCAGAAGACCGGCGCCGAGATCGTCGTCGTCGTCGCCAATCGCTCGGGCGGGTACGCACGCGTCGCCGACGTCTTCGGCCTGGCCTGCGCCACAGCCATCACACTCGTGCTCATGTGGGTCTTCGAGGATCACGAGAACGACTGGGTCTTCCCGACGCGCACGCACCTGCACCCGGCGATCATCCTGGGCGTCATGCTCGGCGCGTTCGCCGTCTTCGCTGCACTGGCCGACACCAACCCCGTCATCGTCCGCACCGTCGCGGGCAAGCGTCGTCTGCGACGACACGTCGACCGCTCGGCGCCCTCGTGGTTCCAGCGGCTGCGCGTCAGCCGCACACAGCAACGCGTGGGCGTCATGCTCTACATCAGCCTCTTCGAGAAGATGGTGACGATCATCCCCGACGACGCCTTCGAGTCGATGCTCGCCGAGCACCAGCTCGAACCCGTCCGCCTCCGCCTCCAGCACGCCCTCGACGCGGGCACCCTCCCGCGCGAACTCCCCGACGCCATCAGCCAGGCCGGCGACATCCTCGCCCGGGCCCTGCCCGCGCCCAAGAAGAACATGGACGAGCTGCCAAACGAGCTGCACCTGATCGACTGAGACTCCCTCCTTCTCCCCTCGGGGGAGAAGGTGCCGAGCAAAGCGAGGCGGATGAGGGCCTGAGCGAATCCCTCTCACCCCAACCCTCTTTCCGAACGGGAGAGGTCGCCAAGCCGCCCGGCACGCCCGTTGCGTTGATCCCCTGTGGGCCATGCCCGAACCGGAGGGATTTGCGCGATGGTGCAGAGCGCTGAAACTACTTATATGGGTCGCCTGCGCGGGTCGCAGGCCGCCGCCCTGCTCGCGCAAGGCACGCTGGGCACAGAACTTATCGCCCGGGCCGAGCGACTCACCCGCGAGGCCACCGCCCAATCACGCCCCGCCACGCGACCCATCGTGCCCGATCAGGCCGAGGCATTGCGATGCGCAGTCAATGCGCCCCAATCAACCCGCTTCGGGGGGGATGCCGCTTGAACTACGGCATGCACATCTCGTCCTCGGGCGCCCTGACCAGCATGTACCGGCTCGACGCCCTCACCAACAACCTCGCCAACGTCAACACCGTCGGCTTCAAGCCCCACACCCCCTACACACGCCAACGCGACGTCGCACGCATCGAGGACAACCTCCCCTTCATGGACTCCAACGCCCTGCTCGAACAGCTCGGCGCGGGCGTGCAGCTCGCGCCCACGCGCATCGAGTTCACACAGGGATCGCTCAGCTCCACCGGCAACCCGCTCGACGTCGCCATCGCCGGCGAGGGATTCCTCACCGTCAAGGCCGAGGCCAGCGGCGACACCGCAGCCTTCCACCTCACACGCGACGGCCGACTCACCATCGACCAGTCCGGGCAGCTCGTCATGTCCACCTCGGGCAGACCCGTCCTCGACACCGCGGGCCAGCCCATCAGGCTCGACGAATCCGCCGACATCAAGTTCGGCTCCGACGGCAGCGTCTACCAGAACAACCAGCCCGTCGCCAAGCTCCGCCTCGTCGACGTCCCCGACCGATCACGACTCACCAAGAAGGGCGAGGGCCTCTTCACCATCACCAACGATGCGCTCGAAGGCATGACCACCGCCAAGGGGCAGCTCAAGCAGGGCATGGTCGAGAACTCAGCCGTCAACGAGATCGCTGCGCTGATGGCCGTCCAGTCCGCCGCGAGCGATGTCAGCTCGAACCTGGACATGATCCGCTACCACGACCAGCTCATGGACCGGGCCATCAATCGCCTGGGTCGGGCCGTCTGACACGAGGAACTGAACACCAATGGCAAGCATCGCCCTCCAATCCGCAGCCTCGGGCCTGAACGCACTGAGCACCAAGCTCGACGTCGTCGCCAACAACCTCGCCAACGTCAACACCACAGGCTTCAAGTCCAGCAGAGCAAACTTCCAGGACCTGCTCTACATCGAACGACAACAGCCCGGCGTCGAGAACGCCAACGGCGACCAGCGACCCATCGGACTCTCCGTTGGCCTGGGCGTCCAGGTCTCGGGCACCCAGCTCAACTTCGCACAGGGCTCGCCCATCGCCACCGAACGACCACTCGACATCATGATCGACGGCCTCGGATTCCTCCAGGTCGGCATCGAAGAAGGACAGACCGCGTACACACGCGCGGGCAACCTCACGCTCAACTCCGACGGCGAGCTCGTCCTCGCATCCGACGTCGGCAGGCGACTCGAACCCAACATCAGCATCCCCGCCGACGCACGCACCATCACAATCGGAGCCGACGGACGCGTCTTCGTCTCGCAGCCCGGCGACACCACGCCACAGGAAGTTGGCCAGCTCCAGCTCGCCACGTTCATCAACCCCGCAGGACTCAGCCAGATCGGCGAGAACCTCTACACCGAGACCGCTGCCAGCGGCGCACCCATCGTCGGCAACCCCTCCGAGGCCCACTACGGCCGCATCCTCCAGGGTCAGCTCGAATCCAGCAACGTCGACGCCACATACGAACTCATCGAACTCATCCGCACCCAACGCGCCTTCGAGATGAACTCGCAGGCCATCCGCGCCGCAGACGAAACACTCCGAAACGTCGGCCAGCTCAGGCAGTAATCGAGGGACTCACCCGCGTGATCACGCGTCTCGTCATCCCGCTCATCGCACTCCTGACCGCATGCACATCGCTCGCGCAGGGCGTCGTCACCCTGCGCCCCGTCGCGCGCATCGAGCTGGGCTCGCCCATCACCCTGGGCGATGTGGCCCTGCTCTCGGGCGAGGCCGAACCGTTCAAGTCACTCGTCATCGACGACCAGCCGAGCGACCGCGCCGGCGCCGACCGCAGACTCGACATCACGCTGGACGACATCCGCACGAAGCTTGCATCGCAAGCCGAGTTCTCCGCGGGCCGCATGACGCTCCGAGGCGAGACCTGCCGGGTCATCCTCCGCACGCGCACCGCAAACGCTGCCGACACCATCAAAGCCAGGCCCACCGTCAGCCCGGACAGCGTCGGCGCCACCGTCAAAGACCACATCGAGGCCAAGCTCGTCCAGACCTTCGGCGTCCCCATCGACCAGCTCCAGCTCACCTACCAGGACAACGAAGCCGCCCTCCTCGCCTCGCCCACCGAGGGCTGGGCCGTCGACGTCCAGCCCATCGGCTCGTCCGACACCATGCCCATGCGCATCACCATGTACGACGCCCGCGGCAACATCCGCGACGAGACCGCACGCGTCGGTGTCCGCATCCTCCGCCAGGTCGTCCGAACCACACGCGCCCTGCGTCGCGGCGACACGCTCGAACGCGAAGACTACGAGACCGACGCCGCATGGCTCGCACCCGATGTCCCATTCATCGAGCCCACAGCCGTCGGCGCGATCCGCCTCCGGCGCAACATCGGCGCAGGCGAGATGCTCACCACCGCACACGCAGAACAGGCCGAGGTCATCAAACGGGGCGACGTCGTCTCCGTCCACGTCATCTCGGGCACCATCGTCATGCGCTCGCCCGCTCGTGCGCTCGCCTCGGGCCGCGTCGGCGACACCATCGAGTTCGAACCTCTCCAGGGCGAGGGGCGATTCATGGCCCAGGTCAAAGCACCGGGCCGAGCCGTCGTCGTCACAGGCGCCACAACGCTCACAGGAGCCAACGGATGATCCGCAGACCACTCTGCATCCTCGCCGCAATCACCGCCGCCCACACCCACGCGCAGTCGCTCTACGACACACGCCCCGTGGGCATCCCCGAGGACATCCACGGCAACGCCACGCCCAGCGAATCACTCGAGGGCTACAGCATGTTCGTCATCGTCCCGCCGCCACCCAAGCGGCTCGAGATGCACGACCTCGTCACCATCATCGTCAACGAAACAAGCAAGGCCGAACGATCGCAGACCCTCGACACCAAGAAGGACTACAGCGCCACCGCCGAGCTTACAAGGTTCCCAAGCCTCGCCGAGTTCATCGAAGCACGGCTCCGCGCGGGCGAGAACAACACCGACAACCTCCTCGACGTCACCAGCTCGCACGACTTCCAGGGCGAGGGCGACTACGAACGCACCGACAGACTCACCGCTCGCATCCAGGCCGAGGTCATCGACATCAAGCCCAACGGCGTGCTCGTCCTCGAAGCCCGCAGCACCATCCAGACCGACGAAGAGCTCCAGGTCTTCGTCCTCTCGGGCAACGCCCGCAGCGAGGACATCACCGACCAGAACACCGTGCAGTCCAGCCAGCTGCACAACCTCTCCATCATCACCAAAAACGAAGGCGAGGTCCGCAAGACCGCACGCAAGGGCTGGATCCCGCAGGCACTCGAGACCGTCTTCGCCTTCTGACCCGACGTTCGCTCACGCTGGCACGCGGATTGCGTTGCCAGAGGACATGAAGATTCTTGCGCCCTTGGCACGCCGTGGAGACGTCGCGTGAACAAGCTGATCACCATCCTCTGCGCCCTCTTGCTCGCCGCGAGCGTTCGCGCCGACACCATCAAGGATCTCGTCCGCATCCAGGGCGAGCAGGAGAACGTGATCTTCGGGCTCGGGCTCGTCTTCGGGCTCAGCGGCACGGGCGACTCCGGCAAAGAACTCATCACCGCCCGACCGATGGCCCAGCTGCTCATCAACTCGGGCAACGCCGTCGGAACCATCGAAGAACTCGCGGCCACCAAGAGCGTCGCGCTCGTCATGGTCAAGTGCACCATCCCCGAAGGCGGCGGACGCACCGGCGACAAGTTCGACATCCGCGTCTCAACCATCGGCAGCGCCAAAAGCCTCGAAGGCGGCGAGCTCTTCCTCGCACCACTCCGATACGAAACACGCGGCCCCGTCGAACTCGACAGGCCCATGGCCATGGCGCAGGGCACCATCGTCGTATCCAACCCAGCGGTCCCAACCAACGCCGTCGTCCACGGCGGCGCACGCATGCTCATCGACTTCGCGATGCGCCCGCCCGGGCCCACATTCAACCTCGTCGTCAACCAGCACTTCGCGGGGCACTCGTCTACCACGGCCATCGCAAGCCGAATCAACCAGGAATGGTTCGGAACGCCCGACCTCTTCGGGCCGGCCGTCGCCACCGTCATCGACGATCGCACCATCCGCATCGACGTCCCGCAGGACCAACGCACCAGCTCCGCGGCCTTCATCGGTGAGATCCTCGGCTACCAGATCGACCAACGCGACCTGGGCCTGCCAGCCAAGATCATCGTCAACCGCGACACCGGCGTCATCCTCGTCACCGCCGACGTCCGCATCGGGCCAGTCGCCATCACGCACAAGAACCTCAGCATCACCACCATCATCCCCGAGCCCGTCGCCACGCCCGAGCAGCCGCGCGTGAAACAGCAGGAATGGACGGGCCTGGCCACCAACGCACGCCAGGGCGAGATGGCACGCTTCGAAGACCTCATGGCCGCCATGGAACGGCTCGACGTCCCCGTCGAAGACCAGATCGAGATCCTTCAGAGTCTCCACAAAACAGGACGGCTGCAGGCGCAGCTGATCATCGAATGAACCTCGGATCCATCGCCAACCTGACGGGCAACCTCACCGGGCTCGACCCCACCGATCGACCCGCCAGCGCCGACCAGACCGAGCGCTTCGAGCAGCTCATCGAGCGCGCCAAGGCCGGCGCACCCGAGGCCGAGATCCGCCAGGCCGCCGAGCAGCTCGTCTCCGCGACGTTCATCGTCCCCGTGCTGAGCCAGATCCGCGAGTCAAACAACGCCGCCCCGCCCTTCGCGCCCACCCAGGGCGAGAAGCAGTTCGGCGCCATCCTCGACCAACGCGTCGCCGACGAGATCGTCAAATCCTCACGCCTGCCCATCGTCGACCGCCTCACCCGCGACTTCGCCTCGCGCGCCGGCATCCCGATCGGACAGAACCTGGAGGTCTCGGCATGACCACCACACAAACACCCATCCAGACCGAGCCCCTCGAGCACACGCTCGTCGCGCTCGCCAAGGAGCACGAGACACTCATCGAGCTCGCCAAGCAGCACCGCCAGGCGCTCCGCAAGGCCGACTCCCCCACCATCGCACGCCTGGCCGACCTGCGCAACCAGACCAACCAGCGCATCATCGCGCTCGACAAGGAACGCGCACGCATCGTCGCAGAGATCTCCAAAGCGATCGGCCTGCCCAGCGCCAACACGACCATCCGCGCGCTCATCGCCCAGATCGGCGGGCCCAGCGCCAAGCGCCTCAGCCTCCTCGCCGAGAAGCTCCGCCAGCTCATCGAGAGCGCACGCACCGAGCAGTCCGCGCTCCGCGAAGCGACCGCCGCATTCGCCGGTCACCTCGGCGGCATGCTCGCGCAGGTCGTCCAGACCTGCAACGTCGCCAAAACGTACAACGCCCGAGGCAAGATGGCCCAGGGCATCGCCATGTCAACAGCCGTCGATTTCAGGCACTAACACGAGGAACAGAACGTGGGCATCGGAGCAGCGTTCACAATCGGTCGATCGGCACTCGCGGCGAGCCAGCTCGGCGTGCAGGTCGCCAGCAACAACCTCGCCAACGCCGCGACCGAAGGCTACACACGCCAGACACTCGGCCTCCAACCCATCGCCGGCGACGCCAACACGCAGGAAGGACAGATCGGCAACGGCGTCCGCTTCACTGGCGTACGCAGGCAGCTCGACCCAGCCATCGAGAAGCGATTCAACGCGAGCATCAGCGAGTCCGCTGCGGCGACCGAGATCCTCCGCGCGTTCTCCGGCATCGAGACCATCCTCAACGAACTCACCGACCTCGACCTCTCAAGCGAATTGGGCGACTTCTTCACCGGGTGGAGCGAGCTCGCCAACGGCACACAAGCACAGTCACAGGTCGTCGAGCAGGGTCAGCTCCTGGCCGGCTTCATCCAGCGACTCCGCTCCGACCTCACCAGCCAGCGCAACGAACTCGACGACCGACTCGGCGCACTCACCAGCGAGGCCAACAACGCCCTCACCGAGATCGCTCGACTCAACGAGCAGATCACATCCTCCGAATCCGGCGGCGCCACCAACAACCCGCTCCGCGACCAGCGCGACCAGCTCGTCCGCGAACTCAGCGAGATCATGGACGTCACCGTCATCGAGCAGGCCTCGGGCGCCATCGACGTCCTCGTCGGCTCCTCGCCCGTCGTCCTCGGCTCCAAAAACCAGGGGCTCGAACTCCGCAACGTCCCCAAGGGCGACCGCATCGAGACACAGGTCGCCATCGCCTCGACAGGCCAAGTCCTCGATGTCCGTAAGGGCAAGATCGGGGGCGTCTTCGACAGCCGCGACGGCACCGTCGACGAAACCATCGGCAAGCTCGACGAGCTCGCCGGGCAGCTCATCTACCAGATCAACGCGCTCCACGCCACCGGCGCCACCGCTCGCGGCCTCACCAGCGCCTCGTCAGAACTCCAGTTCGCAACCGCCGACCAGTCGCTCGCGCTCTCGAACCCCGGCAACACCACCATCGCCGAGCTGCCCGTGAAACCCACCAACGGCGGCTTCATCGTCCGCACCGTCGACGAGGCCACCGGAGCCGTCACAACCACGCGCATCGACATCGACCTCGACGGCCTCACAAATGCAGGCCAGCCCGGCTTCACCGACGACACCACCCTCCAGGACATCGCAAGCGCCATCGACGCCATCACGGGCCTCTCCGCCAGCATCGCCGGCGACGGCAGGCTTTCGATTAATGCCACGCAGGGCACCACGTTCACCTTCGCCGACGACACCTCGGGCGTGCTCGCGGCGCTCGGTGTGAACAGCTACTTCCAGGGCACCGACGCCACAGACATCGCTGTCAGCGATCACCTCGCCAACAACCCGCTCATGCTCATGACCGGGCGCTACATCGAGGGCACCTTCCACGAGAACGGCACCAGCCTCGCCATCGCAGACCTCCAGGACAACGGACTCGAAGCCTTCGGCGGGCAGTCCGTCGGCGCGTTCTGGCGCACCACCGTCCAGAAGCTCAGCGTCCAGACCGGCTCCGCACGCGTCATCGCTGAGTCCACGTCGCTCGTCCGCGACGGGCTCGAATCGCAACGCCTCGCCATGAGCGGCGTCGACACCGACGAGGAAGCGCTCAACCTCATGCAGTTCCAGCGGGCCTACCAGGGAGCCGCCCGCATCATCCAGACCACGAACGAGATGCTCGACACACTGATCAATCTGATCTGAAGGCACACATGAGCTCGATCCCATCCAACGTGAGCCGGGCCCCGACGCTGCTGGTCAACCAGATCCAGCTGGCCAACATCCAGCGCTCCAGCCTCGGGCTCTTCGAGACGCAGTCGCAGCTCGCCACGGGCCGAGCCGTCCTGCGCCCAAGCGACGACACCGTCGCCACCGCGGCCATCGCGCAGCTCGACGACAGCATCCAGCGCTCGGGCCAGCGCCTGCGCAACATCGACCAGGCCGACGCCAACCTCGCCCTCGTCGAATCGAGCCTCGCCGAGGCCAACGACCTCTTGCTCTCGGCCAAGCAGATCGCAAGCACCCAGGTCAACATCGGCACCACCCAGATCGAACGCGAGAACCAGGCGCAAGTCGTCAACTCGCTCATCGACGGCCTGCTCACCCAGATGAACCGCAAATCCGTCGACAACTACCTCTTCGGGGGCAGCCGAACCAGCTCGCCGCCCTTCGAGGCTTTCGGCGCCGGCTTCATCTACAGGGGCGAGTTCGACAAGCTCACCACCGACATCAACCTCGGCAAGAGCGTCCCCGTCACGCTCGTCGGCATCGAATCCATCAGCGACGAACTCAGCAAGGTCCAGGGCGACGTCGACCTCTCACCCGACCTCACGCCCGACACGCTGCTCTCCGATCTCCGCGGGCCCGTCGGCCTCGGTGTCACCAAGGGCTCCATCCAGATGCAGCTCGACAACGGCCCCGTCGTTGAGATCGACCTCAAAACCGCCGACCGCATGGAAGACGTCGTCACACGCATCGAAGCCGCGATCCGCGACTACGAGACCACCAACGGCGTCACCATCCTCGACACAGGCGGCGTCTCGCTCGCGGGCGAGGCCATCACCATAGACGTTGTCTCCGGCGCACCGGGCACCGACCCGCAGCTCACTTTCACCGAGGTCGGCGTGGGCACCACCGCACGCGACCTGGGCCTCACTACCACGGGCGGCTTCAGCTTCGAGGCCACACAGACCACGGGCCAGGATCTTGACCCCAAGCTCACGATGCGCTCCTCGATCGCCTCGCTCGCGGGCCTCACGGGCGCGCTCGACGAGATCGTCATCAACAACGCAGGCAGGCGCGCCCAGATCGACCTCTCGGGCGCCCAGACCATCGAAGACCTCGCCAACGCGATCCAAGGCGCCGACATCGGCGCACGACTGGTCATCAACGCTCAGGGCACCGGCATCGACATCGTCAATCTCGTCTCGGCCGCCCCGGACCAGTCGATGACCATCGAAGAGGTCGCCGGCGGCAACCGCACCGCCGAGCTGCTCGGCATCCGATCGCTCAAGGCCTCGACTCGCACCGACATCCTCAACGACGGCCGGGGCGTCGAGGTCAAATCCGGCGGCACCGACCCCGTCACGGGCCTGGCCGACCCCAACCTCGACGTCGACTTCGCCATCGTCCTGGGCGACGGCTCCACCTTCACCGTCAACCTCCGCCCGCAGGACACCGTCACGATCGGCGACGTCATCGCACGCATCAACGACGAGGCCAACACGCAGGGCATCCCCACCACCGCCTTCCAGGCCGGCCTGGGCGACGCCGACAACGGCATCGTCTTCACGCAGGACGCCGCCTTTGCTGGCCCGATCTCGCTTGAGAGGCGCAACAACTCCACCGCGATGTTCGACCTCGGGCTCGGGGACGCAACTTTCGACCCCACCAGCGCAACTCTTGCCGGCACCGACCCGGCACCGGTCGTCTCGAGCACCGTCTTCACGCGCCTGATCGAGCTGAGAGAGGCACTTACTGCCGGCGACACGTCTGGCATCACGTTTGCAGGAACCAAACTGGAAGAAGTTGTGGACTCCGTCGCGCAGACGCGCGGCCTGGTCGGCAGCTACAGCAAGAGGCTCGAGGCGGCTCGGGTCAGGGAAGAAGACGTCAGCGTTATGGAGCAGAGTTTCAGGAGCGAGATCCGTGACCTGGACTTTGCGGAGGCATCGACCAAGCTCACCCTTCTGCAGACACAGCTGCAGGCCGGGCTCCAGAGCATGTCGATCGCGAATCAGTTGAATCTGCTCGACTTCCTCGGTTAGCGAGGAACGGGCTGAAGAAAGGAACAAGGCTCCCCCGTATCGGCCGCGGGGAGCACGAGTCAGAGTCAGCAGGCGAGGGACGCCTGCCAGGGCATCAAAGCCAAGGCCGAGGTCAAGGACGATCGCATGGAAGTCCAAACGTCACGCTTCGGGGTGATTGAGATCGCGGAGGACCGCGTGATCACCTTCACGAAGGGTCTTCTCGGGTTCCCGGCCATGTGCCGGTACTGTCTGTTGCAGCCGGGCGATGATGCGCTCTTCTTCTGGCTGCAAAGTCTCGACGACCCGGATCTCGCCTTCGTGATCACCGATCCGACGATGTTCTATCCGGAGTACAACGTACCCATCCGGTCGGAACAGATGGAAGCGCTCTCTCTCGAGAAACTCGAGGACGCGCAGGTATTCGTTATCGTGAACAAGGTTGAGCAGCAGCTCACGGGCAACCTCCAGGGCCCGCTGGTCATCAACACCATCGACAGGACGGGCGAACAGCTCGTTCTCGCCGACAAGCGTTGGACGACCAGGCAACCGCTGATGAAAGTCGGACAGGCCGCCAAAGCGGCCTCCGCCTGATTCAGCGGGACAATGTGCGGCGCAGCGCAGGGAAGCGGGCGCCTGTTGGGCACGGAGGACGCTCGGCGGTAAGCCGAGCCCCGGGTCGGTGACGTTTCCGACTCGGCGTTGGAAGGAGCCAATCGAATGCTGGTGCTTTCACGTCAGCGCGATGAGACGATCATGATCGGTGATGACATCGAGATCACGGTCGTCGATATCCGAGGCGACAAGGTCCGCCTCGGCATCACAGCGCCGACTCAAATCGCTGTACACCGCAAGGAGGTGTACGACGCGATCAGAAGAGAAAATGAACAGGCGGCGTGCTTCAAGCGCGACGACCTGGGGCCGCTGAGTTCGGGCGCGGCTCCGAAATCCGTCCGTCCGGGACGCACTGCCAGGGCGTCATCCCTGGCCTCCCAGAACGGTAACGGTGGTGTCAAAGCCACCACGAGCAACGGAGTCCACCCGCAGCGGACCGAGGTGACCTCGGCGAGCGCTCACGACTCGACGCCCACGCGGACCACCGCCTAACCAGCGGCCCGCACCGACCGCGAGGACGCGGACGGCGGCGAGCGAACGTCAGTCACGGAGGATCGACAATGGGTCGAATCAATACAAACGTCCCGAGCCTCATTGCTCAGTCAAATCTGACACGTAGCAATGAAGACTTGCAGCTCAGACTCGAGCGGCTCTCGACCGGACTCCGCCTCAACCGAGGTAAGGACGATCCGGCAGGGCTCATCATCTCGGAACGAATCCGCTCAGACCTCGAAGGTGTCCAGCAGGGCATCAAGAACGCCGAGCGGGCAAGTTCCGTCATCGCAACCACTGAAGGAGCGCTCACAGAAGTCAGCGATCTCCTCAACTCAATACGATCGCTCATCGTCGAGTCCGCCAACACCGGCGGCAACTCGGCCGAGGAACGAGCAGCCAACCAGCTCCAGATCGACTCGGCCATCGAGTCCATCACACGAATCGCAAACACCGCGACCTTCGGCGGGCTCAAGCTCCTCGACGGATCGCAGGACTACATCATCTCAGGCGTCCGAAGCTCGGCGATCTCAAAGACGCAGGTCTTCAGCGCCAACTTCAGCGGCAACAACGCCATCCAGGTCGACGTCTCCGTGCTCGCATCCGCGCAGCTCGGCGCACTCTACCTCTCCGGCTTCAACGCGGGCACGGGCGGTGCCGTCACAAGCAGCACAACGCTCCGCATCGCAGGCTCGCTCGGTGTCGGCACCATCGAAGTGGTCTCGGGCACATCGCTCGCCAACCTCATCAACGCCGTCAACAACCTGAAAGCGGTCACCGGTGTCTCCGCCTCGCTCATCAGCGCCACCGACGCCACCTCGGGTGTCGTCTTCAACTCCACCACCTACGGCTCGGACTCATTCGTCTCGGTCGAACGCATCGGCGGACCCAGCGACCCAACCGAGGACACCGTCAAGATCTACAAAGCCGCCGACGCCTACCAGATCGGTGCTGGCACGGGCAGCATCTGGACCGAGCCCACGGCCGCACTCTCAACATCCAACCGGGATACCGGACGTGACGTCACCGCGCTCGTCAACGGCACACTCGCCGACAGCTCGGGGCTCAAGCTTTCTATATACTTAGGCTCGCTCTCACTCGAGATGCTCCTCCACGAGGATCTCGCGACATCGCTCAACGCAACGTCCAACTTCAATATCACCGGCGGCGGCGCACTCTTCCAGCTCGGACCGGAGGTGAGCAGCCTCCAGCAGAGCTCGATCGGTGTGCAGTCCGTCGCTTCCGAGAACCTCGGCGGCACACTGGTCGGTGGCAAGCTCGCGTTCCTCAACTCGCTCAAGAGCGGGCAGGACAACGACATCCGCACCAGCGCCCGTCGCAACGACTTCAGCCAGGCATCCGACATCATCGCCACGTCGATCGACGAGGTATCGATCATGCGAGGCCGACTCGGAGCGTTCGAGCGGAACACGCTCAGCACGAACGTCCGTTCGCTGCAGGCGGCCTACGAGAATCTCACCTCGAGCGCCTCGGTCATCCGCGACGCCGATTTCGCGGAAGAAACGAGCAACCTGACGAGGGCGCAGATCCTCAATCAGGCCTCCACGAGCGTGCTCTCACTGGCCAATCAGCAGGCCAGCCAGGTGCTCTCGCTGCTCGGATAAACACGTGAGGTCCTGATAAGGGCCGACACCCCCCCAGATCCAGAGAGTCGACGGACCACGTCCGTCGGCTTTTCTTATGGACTGACCGAGAAATCTCACTCCGTACGCACGTCCGACTGAACCCACCCCCCACGACCGCCGATGCCGAGGCGTCCCCGGAAGATGGAACTTCCGGGAACGGGGTGGCTCGGCACGGTACCGGGCAAAGCCTCGCAGCACGTCTCGCCCACATTCGCCAGAACTGGCAACACGGGCAGACACGCGGGGCGGTGTGTCAGGGGCATAGAGCCCGAGTGTTCACGGAGGATTCATCCAAATGAGTCGCATCAACACCAATGTCACGTCTCTTGTCGCTCAGCGCGTGCTGGGCCAGAACAACTTCGGCCTCAACGATTCGCTTAAGCGCCTCAGCACCGGCCTGCGGATCAACCGCGGTAAGGACGACCCCGCCGGTCTGATCGCTTCGGAGAATCTGCGTGCCGAGATCAAGTCGGTCGGCGCCGCGATCAACAACGCCGAGCGCGCCGAGCGCGTCGTCAACATCGCCGAGGGTGGCCTCTCGGAAGTCTCGGGTCTTCTGACCGAGCTCCAGGGCCTCATCACCAACTCGGCCAACTCCGCCGGCCTCAGCAAGGCAGAAAAGGAAGCGAATCAGCTTCAGATCGACTCGATCCTTCAGACGATCGACCGAGTCGCGGATCAGACCTCGTTCCAGGGCACCAAGCTCCTGAACGGCAACTTCGACTTCCGCGTCTCCAGCCAGGCCACCGGTATCGATGACCTCCGCGTCAACGGTGCCAAGTTCGAGGGCAGCAGCCTCGATGTCTCCGTCCTCGTCACCCAATCGGCCCAGCAGGCCGGCGTGTTCCTGAGCTTCGGTGCCGCGGCACTGAACCTCGGTGGTACCGGCGGCACCGACGGTGCCAGTTCGACCTTCGTCATCGAGGTTGCCGGCTCCAAGGGCACCCGCGAGTTCAGCTTCGCCTCGGGTACCACAGTGACCCAGATCCAGGACACCATCAACACCTTCAGCGACGTGCTCGGTGTCTCGGCTGTCGTCTCCTCGACCAACGGCATCCGCCTGCAGTCGACCGACTTCGGCTCGAGCGAGTACGTCACCGTCAAGGTCGTCGATGACGCTCAGCAGGGCGGCAACATTACCGGCTACAACGCCACGGCGTTCGGTACCGGTGGTGCATCGCTCGGCGCGTTCAACTCGACCGCCGCAACCAACGGCATCCGTGACGTCGGCCAGGATCTCGGCGCCACGATCAACGGCATCGTCGCCACCACCAAGGGCAAGACCGCCAAGATCGACACCGACTTCCTCAACCTCTCCATCAGCCTCAACACCACCAACGCCCAGACTCCGGGTGCTGTGGGTACGGGCCGCACCTTCGCCATCGCCGGCGGCGGCGCCACCTTCCAGCTCGGCGGCAAGGTCGACATCACCTCGAAGGTCACCCTGGGTGTCTCTGAAGTCGCCATCCGCAAGCTCGGCTCCAACGCAGCTGGCGGCTTCCTCGACGACCTCGGCTCAGGTAAGGGCTTCAACGTTGTCGACGGCAACCTCACCTCGGCCCAGAAGGTCGTTTCCGAGGCCATCGAGCAGGTCTCGACCCTCCGTGGCCGTCTCGGTGCGTTCCAGCGCAACACGCTCGGTGCCACCAAGCGAAGCCTCGCGGTCAACCTCGAGAACAGCTCGGCTGCTGAGTCCGTCATCCGTGACACCGACTTCGCCTCCGAGACCGCGAGCCTGACCCGTTCGCAGATCCTCGTCTCCGCTGCGACGAACACCCTGTCGCTGGCCAACAACCAGCCGCAGACCGCTCTGCAGCTCCTCGGCTAACGCCGGGAAGGCCTCCTGACAGGCTGACACACACACCCGCGCCCGCCTCGGTTTCTCCGAGGCGGGCGTCTTTCATTTGAGCACTCCATGCTCCAACACGCGGGCCCATCGCGTCGATACAACACAGAGACATGAGCCCAAAGGTCAAGGCACAACCCGATCTCCCGCCGTTCCTCGCAGGGGCCCGGCGCGGGTTCATGCAGTTCATCACCATCGAGTGCGGCCTGCGCCCCGCCAGCCAGGACGCCTACGCACGCGACCTCGATGAACTCCTCACCGATCTCGTACGCAGCAGCCTCACCGACTGCGAGTCGATCACGCCAAGGCACCTCAGCGAGCACATCCGCAGGCTCTCGGCCGAGCGCAAGCTCGCCGCGTCATCCGTCACCCGGCACCTGGCGACGATCCGCGTGTTCTGCAGGTGGCTCCACGCGACCGGGCGCACCCAGCAGAACCCCGCCGACGTCCTCGAACGCCCCTCAAGCTGGAAGAAACTCCCGGGCGTGATGAGCCCGGGCCAGATCCGCAAGCTGCTCAGCGCGCCCGCCGCCGAGCTCGAAGCCAAGCCCGAGCGCCGGCTCTACGCCCTGCGCGACCGCGCGATCCTCGAGCTCATGTACGCCAGCGGCCTGCGCGCCTCGGAAGTCTGCGCCGTCACCCTCGAGGACTACGTCGAAGAGGGGGGCGTCGTCCGCGTCACGGGCAAGGGCGACAAGCAGCGCCTCGTCCCGATGGGCACACCCGCGATGTCGGCGATCCACGATTACCTCAACGATGCACGCCCATCGCTCGTCGAGGCATGCGAGCGCCCGACGCGAGCGATGTTCCTCTCACGCACGGGCCGCCCGCTCGAACGCGTGGCGATCTGGCAGATCGTCCGCAAGCACGCCGACGCCGCGGGGCTCAAGGACATCCACCCCCACCTGCTGCGCCACACCTTCGCCACGCACCTGCTCTCGGGCGGCGCTGATTTACGCGTCGTGCAGGATCTGCTCGGTCACGCTGACATCACCACCACGCAGATCTACACCCACGTCGACGGCGATCGCCTGCGACAGGTCCACAAGCAATTTCACCCGAGGGGGTAGAGGAAAGCGGTATGAATTGCGAGAGGCCCCCCGTCTTTGCAAGGAGCAATCGGAAGAGAGAGATACGCACTGAATCAGATCGGCCGCTTGAAATCCGGCTTCTCGTCGCTGCCCGTCATCGACAGCGGCGAACGCCTCCGCGCCGGCGGCTCAGCTGCCCGAGTGCGCGACGCGTCGTCATCCAACCCGACGCTCGGCGGAGCCTCAGGAAGGAAGCTGTTGTTCACGGCTCCAGCTGAACGGTTCGACGACAGGTTCGCACGCGTAGCGGCCATCGCAGCGTCAACGGCGTCCATCGGCTTGCTCTGCTTGCCTGCGACCACCGCGACCTCGACGCCCGAGCCGAATCGCATCGCCGCGATCATCGCACCACCCATCGCCGCAGCGGGGATGCCCACGAACAGCAGCAGGAGTTGCAGCGATCCTGCTGTCCCCTCGCTCGCCGTCACCATGCCCGCATAACCCGAGAAGACGCCCGCAAACGGCATCGAACTGAACACATCTTGCCAAGGCAGCGCGAGCAGGCACAAACCCAGCCCCCACATGCACGCGGAGATGGCCTTCTCTACGCCGGGCACCGACGCACCGCCCGCGACGATCGCGCCCAGCAGTGTCAGCACCGCCAGACCGACCGCGGAGAAGATCCCGATAATCGCGGCACCCTGGCTGAATCGCTTGAGGATCACATCGAACGTGCTCGCGACCCGGTTCAGATCGGGCACGTTCTCGGCCACGCCCTGCACGACCATGGGCTCGGGCTGCGGACCGGAGTCCTGCGCTGCAAAGCCCTCACGCACGCCGGCCGTCGACGTCTGTGTCACGACGACAGCTTTGTGTTCGCCCGGGTTTGGATCTTTCAGTGTTTGATATCGGACGTCCGTGAAATGCACGAACCCGAAGACGAAGAGCTGGATCAAGGCCGCAAGAAACAGCCCAGTCGCGCAGATATAAACCCCCCGCTTCAAGCGGGACAACGCGGCCGCAGTGTGGTGCTGAATCGCCATCCTATCTGGTCCCCTCTCAGTCAAACAACATCGGTTTCATGGAGACCCGGGTGTGTAAGCCCCTGTCAGGGCAGCGATTCGAGCATCTCGCCCGGCCCGCGAGAGCGTCACAGGCCGCCGAAGCCGCAGACCTTGGCGTCCGAGAAATCCACGCTGAGTGGTGGAAATCGTTTCAATGGTTCCTGAAAATAAAGAAGCCGGCGAGCCCTCGCCGGCGAACACGGAACGGGAAGGATTCCGCATATGGCGACCATCTACCAGCCCCTGCCCACGAACCCCAGCGCCGACCCCCTCGACGCGGGCTTCCTCGCCGATGTCGCGCAGGGTGCCCTCCGCCTGACGCCCGAGCAAGGACTCGCGCTGCTCGAGAAACAGGAACTCTTTGAACTCGGTCGATGGGCCGACGCGCGCTGCCGAACCATCCACGGCGATGCACTCCGCACATACGTCATCGACCGCAACATCAACTACACCAACATCTGCACCGCCAAGTGCATCTTCTGCGCCTTTAAGCGCACCGCCGAGGACCACGACTCATACACGCTCGAGTACGAACAGCTCTACGAGAAGATCGAAGAACTCACCGCCGTTGGTGGCACCCAAGTGCTCATGCAGGGTGGCATGAACCCCGAGCTCCCGCTCGACTGGTACATCGACCTGCTCCACGGCATCAAAGAGCGATACCCGCACATCCATGTTCACGGCTTCAGCCCGCCCGAGTTCATCGAGTTCGTCCACTTCTTCAACCCGCCCGGCAAGAACCTCGAAGAGAAACTCCGCTGGGTCATGATCAGACTCCGCGACGCGGGCCTCGACTCGCTCCCGGGCGGCGGCGGCGAGATCTTCGCCAACCCCGTGCGCACCAAGATCGGCCTGGGCAAATGCGACGCCGAGGCGTGGCTCACCACCATGTACGTCGCGCACTCGCTCGGCATGTACACCAGCGCCACGATGATGTTCGGGCACATCGAGGGGCTCGCCGACCGCATCCACCACATGGAGCTTGTCCGCCAGTGGCAGGACAAAGCACTCTTGGATTTCGGCGAAGGCAGCCCCTTCACCCGTCACCACGAGGGCGAACTCGCCCCACCCGATCACCAGCCCCCGGGTGGTCACTACAAGGCGTTCATCTCCTGGCCCTTTCAGCGCGACAACACCGCGCTCGGCCGCGTCAAGGAATGGGGAAGCCAGCCCGAGGACCGAGAGCCCGGAGCCGTCTTCCCGGGCGATGCCGTCGCGGTGCTGATGGGCGAGAGCGACCCGAAGGCCCACAAGGAGTTCGGCCGGCGCATCCGCCTCTCGGGCTCGACGGACTATCTGCGCACCCAGGCCGCAAGCCGCCTGTATCTCGACAACATCTACTCAATCGGGGCGAGCTGGGTGACGATGGGCCCGCACGTCGGGCAGGTCGGGCTCCAGTTCGGCGCCAACGACATGGGCTCGGTGATGATGGAAGAGAACGTTGTCAGCTCCGCGGGCACGACGTACTGCCTCGACGAGGCCGTGCTGTGCAAGCTCATCCGCGATGCCGGCTTCACCCCCGCCCAGCGGAACAACACCTACGACATCCTCTCCATCAAGCTGGGCGCCGACGCCCCCGACGCGAGGGTGATCGACTGGTCGAACCACCGCGCCAAACGCCTTCATATCGAGTCGGTCCCCGTGAACGCGAAGGCGGATCTGACGGTCAGCGTCACTCATACCAAGACCATTTGATTCTGTATTCACTTCCTCCCAGACCAGCCAATGCAGCTGCATGCTGAGCTACATTTCAAATCCAGGCAACACCTGGCTACTTGCGAATTGTGGCGAATCAAGCGAGCTAGCCGTCAATCGCAACAGAGCATACCGTTCGAGTCGGTAGCGATTCGGCCCCATCTCGTCCATTGAGAAACGCCACAGCTTCAATCAATGCGAAGAACTGCTCCTCACACCGTTCTCGAAACGAGCGAGCACCAACCAACTGAAACAGAACGACTCCCCCGGCCTGCACGTGAACCGACGTCATGCCGGCACCCGGGTCATCCATGTCGCCGACGCAGTCAATCCATGCGTTCATGTTCTTTCCATAGAAGTCCGGAAAGCCGAGCACATCCGCAAAGCATGCATGGAACGAATCCCAATCGCAAATGAACTCACAATCAATCTTGATAACGATTCTTGTATCTGCCATATATTGCGAGTTATCCGATCCCCGCCGCGTTGCGCCAAACACTCAGCTGCCCGAGGTGGTACATCTCGTGCGAAGCCATGAAGTACACCGCCGCGTGACCGATCGTCGGGAAGAACTCGCGGTACTTCTCCAGCGGCAGCGGCGTCTCGAAGTCGGACTGAGTCAATGTCACCACGTGCTTATCCACCGCCGCGTGGCGCTCGGCGAGTGTTTCCATCAGTTCAGCCTTCTTCGGGTAGAGCGAGCGGTCGGGCTTCGGCTCTTTGCCCGGCGCGTAGAGATCATGCCAGGACGAGAGCGTCATCTCGCCGCCGGCGAACATGTTCATCATGTCCGCCGCGACGGCAAGGTGCCCGATGAGCCACGCGGCGTTCTTACTCGTGCCCACCATCTCGGCGCATCGCTCGCACGGAACGGCATCCATCATGCGCTGCGCCTCGCTCAGCGTGTAGCCGTACATCCTCGTGAGATACGGGGTCATCATGTCAATCCTCCGGCGGCTTTGCGCCCACTCCTCACGAGCCCTTGATCTGATCGTACACCGCGCCGATCGCACGGCCCTTGATCTGCTCGAACCCGAGTCCGTCCATAAAGGACCAAGTCATCTGCTGCGCGTCCTCCTTGCTCGTGCCCTTCTTGATCTCTGCGTCCACCGCCTCGACGAGCTGCTCGAGATAACTCCGGGCGTTCTCGACGATCTCGCGCCCGCCGACCACGCCGTGCCCCGGCACGACCGTCGTCTCGGCGTCGCACAACTCCAGCACGCTTGACAAACTCTTGATCCAGCCCTTGGTGCTGTAGCCGCCGCTCGGGTCGAAGAACGCGTGCAAGCCGCTGAAGACCAGGTCGCCCGTGTGCACGACGTTCTCGCTCGCGATGTGCACCACGATGTCGTTGTCGGTGTGCCCGGCGCCGAAGTGATGGATATCAAGCGTGAGCTCACCCACGGTGATCTGCGACCCGCCCTCGACCGCGTCCGTCGGGACGAAGTCTTCGGCTTTCAGATTCTGCGCATTGTCGGCCACCTCGACCGCCAGCTCGATCGCGCGTTTGTTGCCCGCCAGGTTCTGGCTCACCTGCCCCACCGCCGCCTCCGCGCCCGTGCGGTAGTTGTCGATCTGCCCGCGGATGCGCTCGATCGCCTTGGGGTGCGCGTAGGTTTTACCCCGCCCGACGAACGCGCTGTTGCCGCCCGTGTGATCGCCGTGGTGGTGCGTGTTGAGCAGACTGACTCCGCCCCCACCAGTCTCGGTCATGGCATCCTCGCGCAGGGCCGCGCCGAGATACGGGAACTTTGAATCGATCACCAGCGCTTCGCCCCCAGAGACGACCATCATCGAGTTGCCACCGAGCGCCAGGTTGACGACCGCCTTGGTGTGCCCGGTCACCTTCGCCCAGTCCAGGATCTGATCCGCCCGGAGCACCCTCGCCAGGGCCGACGGGGCGAGGCACCCCCCGAGCGTGACCATCGACGTCCGAACAACAAAGCCGCGGCGATTCATGAGCATGGGTCAGGCCTCCGATGATGCGTTCCGGTGGGGCATTGCGTGCCCCACGAAGCCTACCATGGGCGGTGTCGGCAAGGCCGGCAAACCCACGAAACCCCCTCAGCAAGCAGGCAGGAGCGAAGATGCGGGCCAACGAACTCAAACCAGGCATGGCTGTCAACCTCGACGGCAAGCTCTACGTGTGTGTCAAGACCGACCACGTCAAGCCCGGCAAGGGCCCCGCGTACGTCCAGGCCAAGCTCCGCGGCGTCGACGGCTCGGGCATGGCCGAGCGGCGCTTCAACACCGACGCCGTCATCGACGGGGCCACGCTCGACCGACGCGAGATGGAGTACCTCTACTCCGACGCCTCCGGCGCCACGTTCATGGACACCGACGACTACGAGCAGCACATCATCCCCGAGAACGTCCTCGGCGACTCGCTCCTCTTCGTCCGACCCAACGCCAGCTGCACGATCCTCTTCAGCGACGGCACGCCCGTCTCGCTCGAGCTGCCCTCCGCGGTCGACCTCGTCATCGCCGACACGCCGCCCGGCATCAAGGGTGCCACCGCGACCAACCAGATGAAGGAAGCCACCTGCGACACCGGCCTCAAGACCAAGGTGCCGCCCTTCATCGTCACGGGCGAAACGATCCGCGTCAGCACCGACGACGGCTCGTACATCTCCCGCGTCAAGGCGGAGTAAGCCGGCATGCTGCGCTCGATCGTGCTCATGGGCCTGCGCGGCTCAGGAAAGTCCACGGTCGGGCCCATGCTCGCATCCAAGCTCGGTTTCGACTTTCAGGATCTCGACGAAGCCGTCCTTGCGGACAGCGCGTGCGCGACCATCGCGGACATCGTGCGCACAGAAGGCTGGGAAGGCTTCCGGAGCCGCGAGCGCGAGCAGCTCGAAGTCTGGCTCTGGGCGCTCGACACCCTGCCCGAGAAACGCCTCGTTTTGGCGCTCGGCGGCGGCGTTCCCACGCACGACCCCTCGCGCGTCCTGCTCCAGTCCGCCGAACTCCACGGCATCGTCGCGCTCGTCTACCTCCGAGCTCAGCCCGAAACCCTCGCCAAACGCATGGCAAGCTCCGCCGACCGCCCGAGCCTGACCGGCAAGGATCCGATCGAAGAAATCCGCGACGTCTTCAACCAACGCGACGAGCTCTACCGATCGATCGCCGACATCGTCATCGACATCGACGCGCTCGACGCGCAGGCAACCGCACAAGCGATCGAGTCGGCTCTCAAGCAGCTCTGACTTTGCTCCCTCTCCCCTTGGGGGAGAGGGCCGGGGAGAGGGGTCTTCGGTGGAGCCCTCGTTCAGAGCAACTCCGCATCCGCACGCACGACCGCCCGGCAGAACGCCCGGATCAGCTCCGGGTCTTTCACGCCGCGTTCACGCTCGACGCCGCTCGACACGTCCACCGCGAACGGGCGCACGGCCTTGATCGCCTCGCCCACGTTCTCAGGCGTCAGGCCGCCCGCCAGAATGATCGGTGTCGAGATCCCCTCAAGATGAGGCGTCAGCTGATCCCAATCAAACGCGATCCCCTCACCGCCCGCCGAGCCATCGATCAGGATCGCGCTCACCTCGGGGAACTCGTCGTAGTGCCTGAGCCTGCCCGCGATCGTCTCCGGGTCGAACTTGATCGCCTTGATCAGGTCCGGCCCGATCATCTCCACGATCTGGTCGCGCTCGTTGCCGTGAAGCTGCGTGAGCGTCGTCGGGCAGACCTGCTCGACCTCGGCGAAATCATCCACGCCTGGGTTCTGGTAGAGCCCCACCGTCGCCACCATCGGCGGGAGCAGTCCCGCCAGCTTCCACGCCTCTTCGGGCTGGATGTACCGGGGCGAGCTCTCGACGAACACAAACCCCACCGCGTCCGCGCCGGCTTCCGCAGCCGCGGTGATCGCCGCCTCGTTCCGAATCCCGCAGATCTTGATGCGTGTGCGTGCCATGCGCGAATGCTAGCTGTCCGCTTTCACCCCGAGGTTCGACAGGAGTGTCTCGGCAAGCTCCCTCTCCTGGCCCGCCAGCTTGGGCAGCGCCTCCTCGATCAGGGGCCGGGCTTCTTCGGGTTGGTCCAGATCCTCTGCGAGAATCAGGGCCGCGATGAGCATCGCCCCCGGCGCTTCGCGGTCGAACTGGTTCGACCGGGCAAACCCTATATACGCCTTCGCCGCCGACGCCCGGTCGCCCGAACGCATCAGGTGCTCGGCAAGCCTGAGCTGCAAATCCCGACTCAGCACCGAGGCCGGCTCGTCCGTGCCGAACTCGTCCACAAAAACCCGGTACTCGTCGGCTGCCTTCTCGAGGTCGCCGCCCGAGACCAGTTCGCCGATCCGTGCCCGCGACTCGTACATCGCCTTCAAGCGCGGCGACTCGGGCCTCGCCGCGCCGACGCGCTGCTGGATCATGTGATCGTGAGACTTCGCCGCCGAGGCGAAATCGGCCCGGCGTTTCTTCTGGCGAAGCAGCGTGAACAGGTCGTACGGCTCGCGCTTGAGCACCTTCAGCCAGAGCAGCGTCAGCGTCGAGCCGATCCCGAAGAAGTACCCGCCAAGGTGCGCCGCGTGCGCGATGCCGTCCCTCCTGCCGAACCCGTTGGCGAGCAGGTCCACCGCGATCGAGAACCCGATGAACCACCACGCCGGTACGGCGACCCGGCTCAGCGTGAAGATGAAGAAACAGATAATCCGCGTCTTCGGGAAGAGCACCAGGTACGCGCCCGTCACCGCCGCGATCGCGCCTGAGGCGCCGATGGCCGGGTTGTCGCTCATCGCCAGGTGCGCTCCGCCCGAGGCCGCCGCCCCGATCACATAGAGCAGCGTGAACCCGACGTGCCCCATCTTGTCCTCGACGTTCGGCCCGAGCGCCATCAGCACGAACATGTTGAAGAGCAGGTGCATCCACCCGCCATGAAAGAACGCGCTGGTCAGAAGCTGGAACCACCGAAAGCCGTCGTTCTGGATCGCGTAGGTCTCCATGAGCCGGCCGTAGTCGTTCGGATCACTCGCCTGGACCGAAAGCGTCCACACAAAGACGAGGGCGTTGAACAGAACCAGCGCGTGGATCAGCACCGGGCTTCGCCGCCGGGGCCTGTCGGTTGTTATGGGGATCAGCACGCGACGGGCTCCGGCGGACCGCCCGGTCCGCAGTGGCATCTCTTCGGGGGAAGCGAACGAACGCCATCCTGATCTTTGGCCCCGAGGGTTCTATAGTTCCGCGTTCCGGCGTCAACGTCACCCCGTTTGAACGCCGATACCCGAACAATCCGCGGATATCCGCAGCAGAGGAATCAGCATGAGCACCTACGCAAAGGGCCTCGAGGGCGTCGTCGCCGCAGAAACACAGATGTCCTGGATCGACGGCGTCAACGGCGTCCTCGAATACGTCGGCATCAACATCGACGCGCTCGCCCAGAATTCCACGTTCGAGGAGACCGTCTACCTCCTCTGGAACAAGAAGCTCCCGACCCGCGCCGAGCTCGACGCATTCACCAAGGAACTCCGCCAGCACTACAGCATCTCCGCCGGAATCGTCGAGAGCATCCGCAAGATCCCCAAGACCGCCGAGCCCATGCACGTGCTCCGCACGCTGATCTCCGAGCTCGCCTTCTACGACGCCGACCCCAACGCCAACGATGTCGCCAGCGCCCGCAAGAAGGCCATCAACATCCTCGGGCAGGCCCCCACACTCGTCGCCGCCTACGACCGCATCCGCCGCGGGCTCGACCCGATCGCCCCCAACACCGAGTTCGGCTTCAGCCAGAACTTCCTCTACATGCTCAACGGCGAGAAGCCCACCGACACCATGGCGCGCGCCTTCGACATCTGCATGATCACCCACGCCGACCACGGGCTCAACAACTCCACCTTCGCAGCCCGCGTCGTGATCTCGACGCTCAGCGACGTCTACTCCGCGCTCACCGCAGCCGTCGGCTCGCTCCGTGGCCCGCTCCACGGCGGCGCCAACGAGGGCGTCATGAAAATGCTCAACGAAATCCCGAGCATCGACGACGTCGAGAAGTACGTCATGGACAAGCTCGCGACCAAGAGCAAGATCATGGGCTTCGGCCACCGCGTCTACAAGGCCAAGGACCCCCGCGCCAACGAGCTCCAGAAGCTCGCCCAGCAGCTGGCCAAAGACACCGGCAACGAGGCCCTCTTCGAGAAGTCCAAGAAGATCGAAGAGATCATGGCTCGCGAGGTCGGCGCCAAGGGCATCTACCCCAACGTCGACTTCTACTCCGCGACCACGTACCACTGCATCGGTCTCAAGCTCGACCTCTTCACCCCGATGTTCGCCATGAGCCGCCTGGGCGGCTGGTCCGGACACATCATCGAGCAGCTCTCCGACAACCGCCTCTTCCGCCCGAAGGCCGAGTTCGTGGGCGAGCACAACGTCCCTTACGTCGCCATCAACGATCGCAAGTAATCGATACCCGACTCAGTTGTATCCACGAGCCCCTCGCGCAAGCGAGGGGTCTTTCGTTAAAGCCCGAGCAGCACAAGCATCTCATCGAGCGTGATGCGAGCGCGGTCCTCGTCGCCGAGCGGCCTGGTCGTGATCTTCACGATGAACTGCCGGCCGCTGGGGACACCTCGGATCACGATCTTGTCCAGCAGCCCCGACTGCGCCGGCTCACCCACGATGATCGCGCGGTCTTCCGACTCTGTGCGCTCGGTGGTGGTGTACCCCATCCGCACGAGCGCCCCCTCGGCGGCCGCGGCGATATCCGCGGCGCGGTACCCCGTCGGCAGCTTCGCCTCAAGCGTGGGCGACCACCAGTTCGCGCGGATGTCGTGATACCCCTGTGTCGCGGTCGTGGGCGAGCACGCGCCGACAAACGCGAGCGTGAGTGCGAGCGGGATGATCAGTCGCCGAGCCATCTGGTCATGTCTAGATCGTCCAGACTGAGCCTCCCCCGCCACTCGCGGAGCGCTTCGAGCAGAACCGGGTCGATCGGTTCCGGCTCGGGTTTAGGCATGGCCTGGGGAACCGGCACTGGTGCTCGCTCGACTTTGGGCCGTTCATCCGGCGGCGTGGATGAAGCCTGTACCTTCTGCGGCTCAACGGCCTCGGGCGGCAGGTCCGCCTCGTCGATCCGAAACAGGTCCTTCCAGTACCGGATCGCACTCGGGGACAGCGGCACCTCGGTCGTGAAGGCCGGGCGGAGCCATCGGCTCTTGCCGCGATCGACATCCGTGATCAGCGAACGCAGGAAATCGTCGCTCGGGATCACCCGGGCTCGGCGCCGGCGGGCGGCTCGCTGGAGGCGGCGATCGGAACTCACCACCGACATCCGCCTGGGCGCGTGCTCGGCCTCGATCAGACGCTCGATCAGCGAGTCGGCGTCCCGACCAGGGCCGGCGTAGATGAGCTCGGCGTGCTCAACCTGGAAGCGAAGCTCGGCGTGCCGGTGGGCGATTGGCCCCATGTTCCGGGGCATGCCGTCGCAGACGAGAACGGCCCGGCTCCGTCGGTGCCTGCCCGCGGCGATCAGCGCGGCCAACTCCGCCGGGCCGGCGTCGTGCGGGAGTTCCCGATGGGCGAGCGGGTGGTGGAGCACGTTGTATGTATCAACAAGCAACATATCTCGACGTGTCCGGCTCGCTCTGCTGGGTGCTTGATCGGGTCATCTAAGGGGCACATTTCGGGCTCTGATGCTGCGATTCGGTGGATTCCCGGGGGATTGGGGCCTTTACTAGCGGCCCGGGGACTTGGGCCCCGGTTTCGCAAACGAGCATACGACCCGAAGCCCTCCGAAGAGTGTGGGACGGGTTCAGACCCACGAGGACGGCATGGCTATTCGGATCAAGTCCCGCAACAACGAGTCGGTCGAGCAGATGATGCGACGCTTCAAGAAGCTCTGCGAGAAGGAAGGTCTCACGAAAGAGATCAAGCGCAAAGAGTTCTACGAGAAGCCCTCGGAGCGCCGCCGTCGCGCCGCACGCCGCTCGGTCACGCGCCCTGTGCAGTAAACACGCCTTCGCCCGGTGAAAGCCGGGCGTCGTTGCTTTTTCAGGAATCCGCCCGCGATCCGAAGGGATGCCGATCCGGGCTTCCGGTCCATCGTACGAGTCGCAGCACACATGCCGATTCCACGCCTTGACCGATAGATGTATACACCGTTCAGCGCAGCGCCGAGACCGTGGGGCGCTCGATACCTTCCATAGCCGGTCCTTGGCAGAGCCGAGACCGAGCCAACCGGGAGCACCGCAGAGATGATCGATTCACTGACGAATGCGTCGGCGACGCTTGCCAACATCGGCAACATCCCGCCGCTGTACTACCTCGCGCCGGTCGGCGGCATCCTCGCCCTGATCATGGCCAAGACGTTCAGCGCCGCCGTCATGAAGAGCTCCGAAGGCGACGACGAGATGGTCCGCATCGCCCAGGCCGTCCGCGAAGGCGCGATGGCCTACCTCGTGCGCCAGTACAAGGTCGTCGCGGGCGTGTTCGTGCTGCTCGTGGCGTTCCTCGCGCTGATGGTCATACTCAACCTACAGGCCCCGCTCACGCTCGTCGGCGTGCCAGTCGCGGGTCTGCTCTCGGGTCTCTGCGGCTGGTTCGGCATGAAGATGGCGACCAACGCCAGCGCCCGAACCGCGTTCGCCGCCAAGCAGTCGCTCAACGACGGCCTCAAGGTCGCTTTCCGCTCGGGCGCGGTCATGGGCCTCGTCGTCGTCGGCTTCGCACTGCTCGACGTCAGCGTCTGGTTCCTCGTGCTCAACTCCGCGACCGACTTCGGCATCGCAGAGATCTCGACGATCATGCTCAGCTTCGGCATGGGCGCCTCGACGCAGGCGCTCTTCGCCCGCGTGGGCGGCGGCATCTACACCAAGGCCGCCGACGTCGGCGCTGACCTCGTCGGCAAGGTCGAGGCGGGCATCCCCGAAGACGACGCACGCAACCCGGCGACCATCGCCGACAACGTGGGCGACAACGTCGGTGACGTGGCGGGTATGGGTGCTGACCTGTACGAGTCGTACTACGGCTCGATCCTGGCGACGATCGCGCTGGGCGCTGCTGCCGCGTTCGCGATGTCGCTCGACACCGCCGAGCAGACGACCAAGCTGGCGTTCGCACTTGCGGTCGCGCCGCTCGCGCTTGCTGGCGTTGGCATCTTCTGCTCGATCGCGGGCATCTTCACGGTGAAGGCCGAGGAGAACGCGAGCTTCGCCAAGCTTCTCAAGGGCCTGCACAAGGGCGTGTATGTCGCCTCGTTCCTGGTCGCGATCGCCGCGTTCATCGTGCTGTGGGCGCTGTTCGGTCGTGACGAGTCGACGAAGGCTGCGCTTGGCGCCATCGGCACGAGCTGGTGGAAGCTTGGCCTCTCGATCCTGACGGGTCTGCTGGCGGGCAACATCATCGCGTACGCGACTGAGTACTACACGAGCTACGAGCACCGCCCGACGCAGCGGATCGCCGAGCAGGCGCTGACGGGTCCGGCGACCGTGATCATCGCGGGTATCGCCGAGGGTATGAAGTCGACGTGGGCCTCGCTGCTCGTGGTGGTCATCGCGATCATCGCGGCGTTCGCTTTCGCGGGCGGCAGCGAGAGCTTCCTGATGGGTCTCTACGGCGTGGGCATCGCGGCTGTCGGCATGCTGTCGACGCTGGGCATCACGCTGGCGACCGACGCCTACGGCCCGATCGCCGACAACGCGGGCGGCAACGCCGAGATGACCGGCCAGCCCCCCCACGTCCGCGAACGGACCGACATGCTCGACTCGCTCGGCAACACCACCGCCGCCACAGGCAAGGGCTTCGCCATCGGCTCGGCAGCATTGACGGCGCTGGCACTCTTCGCGGCGTACGTGCAGGTCGTGCAGACCCAGATCACCACGCAGAGCGAGACCTTCGTCCAGAAGAGCTCGTTCACCACACCCCAGGGCGACACGCTCTACGCGGTCTACGAGGGCCACGGCAAGTTCGCCATCATCCACGGCGGCGGCGCTGACTCGTACACCGACGGCGGCATGTTCATCAAGGACCGCGCCATCAAGTCGGATGCACACGGCGCGTTCCACCTCGATCACATCGAACCGAACACCGTTCTCACGGAAGTGCACGCGGCCGGCGAAGAGCACCACGCTCACGGCGAGGCCAATGAACTCGAGCACACACGCAACGCCAAAAGCTACACCGTTCACTACACCATCGATCACGGCGACCACTCCGACGAGGTCGTCTTCGAGCTGGCCAGCTCCCGCAACGGCTCGGTCGGCGACGTCATGGGCTTCTACGACGTGACGATCACCAACCCGCGCCTGCTTGGCGGCATCTTCATCGGTGTGCTGCTGGCCTTCCTCTTCTGCGCCATGACCATGAACGCCGTGGGCCGCGCGGCCTACGCGATGATGAACGAATGCCGCAGGCAGTTCGGCATCATGCGTGCCCAGTTCCGCAAGGACGGCATGAGCGAGCAGGATCTCGCCAACCCCGAGAAGTGGCCCAAGCGCGTCACCGCCGACGGGAAGCAGTATCCGGACTACGCCAACTGCGTCGCCATCTCGACGGCCGGCGCTCAGAAGGAGATGGTCATCCCCGCGATCCTGGCGATCGTGGTGCCGATCGTCGTGGGGCTGGTGCTGAGCGTGCCGGGCGTGATGGGACTGCTCGCGGGCGGCCTGACCTCGGGCTTTGCCGTGGCGGTCTTCATGGCCAACGCGGGCGGCGCGTGGGACAACGCCAAGAAGCTCCTCGAGAGCTACGGGCGCATCACCGCCGACGACATGGTCAACAACGCCGAGACGCGCAACAAGGTGCCCGCCAACGTTCGTGATGCCATCATGGCCCGCGCCGAGGAGATGGTCCGCACGGGTCACGGGGGCAACTACGTCTACGGCAAGGGCTCGGACGACCACAAGGCCACCGTCGTCGGTGACACCGTGGGTGACCCCTTCAAGGACACCTCGGGCCCGTCGCTCAACATCCTCATCAAGCTGATCTCGATCGTCTCGGTTGTGTTCGCCGGCCTCGTCGTGGCCTACGGCCCCGTCATCGGTGACATGATCGGACTCGGCTAAGACGACCGATCTGATCTGGATGATCTAAACAGAAACTGATCAGCCTATTCACTGTATACAGCAATCGCCCGAGTTCCGGCTCGGGCGATTTTCTTGCGCTGATTGTGCTCCATGACATACTACATTTCGTGTAAACTCGGCTTGGGCGTTCGCCCACTCGGGGACTGACGCATGCAAGATCAAAGCACGTACCGCAGCGGGAGCGCGTTCACGCTCATCGAGCTCTTGGTCGTCATCTCGATCATCGCGCTCCTGATCGGCATCCTGCTGCCCTCGCTCTCGAAAGCACGCGACACGGCGCAGGCCACTGTTTGCCTGAGCAACCTGCGCCAGCTCGGTATCGCGTTCCAGTCCTACGGCATGGACTACGAGCAGATCCCCGGTGTCACGCCGCACGGCCGGACCGCGAGCAACTGGGAGGGCAACCTCGATTGGTGCGGCAAGAACAACCAGGCCTACATCAACAACCCCGACCACTACAACCACCCGTTCGATACTTCCCCACTGAGCGAATACCTCTCCCAGATCGATCACATCCTCGAATGCCCCACGGTGAAACGGCGGGCGAATTTGCTATTCGATTACGGCATGCTCGCTGGCACGGCCGGTGCGAGGATCGACATCAGCTGGCAGTTTTTCTACTACGACGACCCGGCACGCGGTGTCCGGAGCAATCTGGTTCCGATGCAGGGCATCCCGCTCCTGATCGAGGAACACGAAACCTTCTACAACGAGGTGTACGACGACGCGATGTGGTCGAACGACGACCAGATCACGGCCCGCCACTCGGGCAAGGGCAACATCCTGTACCTCGATGGCGCGGTCGCGGGATGGGAAGCCCCGACCGGACAGGACGAGTTTGCAAACGAACGGGCCGACTTCGACGCCCATATGTTCCGTGTGCGTCACCGCAAGGTGAACTACACCGTCGATACATCTTCGATCCAAAAATATGGCTGGATCAATCAACCGAGACGCTGATCTGACCGGATCTGATCAAGGTTCGGCAGCTTCATCTACCCCGCAGTAGACTCGGGCGATGCCCCCACTCCTCACACTGTTCGTCGTCATGTCGCTCGCATTGCTGGCCGGCGCGGGCGTGCTCCATCTGATCCCAAAGCTCGGCCCGGGCGGGAAGGCCCTGTCCGCGTGGCTCTGCAGGGCGCCGGGGCTCGACATCATGATCGCGTACTTCACGGTCGTCCCCATGATCGTCGGGCCGATCATGGGCGCGCAATATCACAGCGTCTGGTGGGGATGGCTCGCCGGGCTCGGCGTGGGTGTCGGCGCTCAGGTGACGATGGTGATGGTGTGGACGGTGCTCCACGAGCTCGCTAACCGCAAGCACCTCAAGGGGCCCAGGATCGTCAGCAACATCAACCGCCGCGTCGGCCGTGTGCGCAATCACGCGGCGGTGTGGACAACGGCGCTCGCAGTACCCGTGTTCGCAATCGTCAGACTCAGCGAGTACATCGTCTACCCGCCGCTGACCTGGCTCATCAAGCTCCCGAAGTACAAGTCGGGCGACTGGGTGAACGTGAGCCGACACAAGTTCGAGGGGCTCGTCGGGCACGATCTGATCTGGTGCCTGTACTGCGACTGGATGACGGGCATCTGGTCGCTCGGCACCGAGATGCTCCGCAACGTCGAGAGCTTCTGGTGCCCGATCCGGTTCGACTCGAACAAGAAGTGTGCCAACTGCGCGATCGACTTCCCCGACCTCGACAACGGCTGGGCAAAGGCCGACGGCACGATGGCCGACGTCGACCGCACACTCAGTGCCCACTACCCATCGCCCAACGGGGACAACTCGTGGTTCGGACACCCGGCGCGGCTGACTGTCAACGGCAAGTCTACGGGCGATTGAGCCGGCTCAATCGCCCGACAGAATCGTTGAAAACAAGACCGGATCGACGTTGCCGCCGCTGAGCACGACACCGATGCGCCTCGCGCCGTCGAGCGAGCCCGACTGCACCGCCTTGATCATGCCAGCCAGCGCCAAAACACCCGTCGGCTCGGCGACGATTTTCATCCGCTCGAAGCAGAACCGCATCGCCCGGCGCAGCTCGTCGTCGGACACCGTCATCATGTCGTCGACGTGCGTCAGCATCATCGCGAAGGTGTATTGCCCGAGGTAGGGCGTGCGGGCGCCGTCGGCGATCGTCGGCGGGTTGAGCACAGTCTGGAGCTTGCGCGTGCGGAAGCTGCGGTTGGCGTCGTCGCCCAGCTCGGGCTCGACACCGATGACCTTGCACGAGCCAAGCATGGCCTTGGCGGAGATCGCGCTGCCCGAGAGCAGCCCCCCGCCACCGCAGCAGACAAAGAGCGCGTCGAGATCGCCCACGTCCTCGATGAGTTCCATCGCGGCCGTGCCCTGCCCGGCGATCACCTCGGGGTGGTCGTAGGGCGCGATGATGTCCTGCCCGCGTTCGTCGGCGAGCTTGCGACCGATCTCCTCGCGGATCTCGGTCTGCGGGTCATAGAGGACGATCTCCGAGCCCTCGATACCGCCGGCCTCGAGGTAGCCACGCGTCGCCTTGAGCTTGACGCTCGGCGCGTTCTTGGGCATCACGATCGTTGCGCGGATGCCGAGCAAGGCTGAGGCGCATGCGACGGCCTGCGCGTGGTTTCCGGAGCTGTACGTCAGCACACCCGGCCCGCCCGGCTTGACCTGGCAGATCGCGTTGGTTGCGCCGCGAAACTTGAACGCGCCGGTGCGCTGGAAGTTCTCGCACTTGATAAACACGCGTCTGTCGAGCTGCTTATTCAGCGCGCGAGAAGTCATGACGGGGGTGCGGTGCGCGATTCCGCGGATGCGTTCGGCCGCGTCGGCGATGTCACTGAATGACAACTCGTTGGCCAGTTCGAGGTTTGGTTCTGTGCCCTGCATCACGGCGTGAGGATATGCGCATCAAAAAAGCTGCCGACCCGCGATTGGGTCGGCAGCCGTAGGAATTTCATTCCTGCTGTTTGTGTGGGCTGCACCAACGGCATCCCGTCGGCTTGCCGCTAGCGGCGCAGCCCCTTCGTACAGTCACAATTGATCACTGGACCACCTCCCTTCTCGATGAACCGTCCCAGCCGACGCGGCTTGTACGGGCCGCCGCCGGGTGTCTTTCCCCGGGGCCGTCACCCCGGGCTCATCGCCCGACGCCGGGTGTGGGCGTCGGTCGTGGCGGGCCGGTCTGGAGCCGGTGCCCGGGTTCGCCGGGCCGTTCTTCCGGGCCTGCCGCCCGCCATAGACAATGTATCGCAAAAACTACCCCCGCGGTTTCAAACATGATGCACGAGACAATCAAAATGCACCGCTATTGGGGAGATGCTGTCGACTAGCCCTCAAATTCCTCGAACGCCCCCTTCTCGGCCTGCTCGTTGAGGTAGGCCTGAAAGTCCCCCATCTTGTACGAGATGAAGCAGAACGCGTGGTGCAGCGTGAGCCACTCGATATCGGAGCCGTCCTCGTCGAGGTCTTTGCGGAGACGGTTGAGCTCGGCGAGCATGGTTTCGGCGCGCATATTCGGTCCTTCCGTGACTGGGCCCAGTCCGGGCACACTCGATGGTAGAGAGGTGAGCACGGGCATTTGAGCCCTCGCCCCGCATGGGCCTATGATCTATGCACATCTGGGGCGGTAGCTCAGTTGGTAGAGCGACGCGTTCGCAATGCGTAGGTCGGCGGTTCGACTCCGCTCCGTTCCACTCCATGAGGCGGCCCCACTTTAGGTGGGCCGTCTGCTTTTTTGGACATACCCACTTCCGGCGATGACGTGAACATCCAGAGATACCCTGATCGAACTGAATGGGTCATTCCACACTGCCGATAGCCCCTCTTGAAGAAACATCGAGGCGGGCAGAACTGCATGCTGAATGAAGTACCATCACTGTGCGCGGCGACCGCATCGGTCGCGTTCGTGCTCGCGTTCCTGGCGGCGTGGTTCGAGCCCGCCAAGCGGACACCCGGCACGCTTCTGGGACTTGTAGCGCTCGCGGTCCTGACGTACACCGCCGGTGCCTCGACCATTGAGTCGCTCATCCGCACCGAACACGTTCCCGCAAACAATCCGAGTCTGGTCGTGCTCTTCGGACTGGCGATCGCGGGTCTGGGCTTGCTTTTCTACTCGCGTCGGCCGGTGATGATGACGATCCCCGAAACTCCGATCCGGCGGATCCTCGAGACCAAATCACTCGACCTGCACAACGCGCGCAGCATCACAGAGAGCATGCTCCGCAGTGCGCTGGGCGCCAAGCTCGTCATGAAGGCCGAGCCGACACCCAACGGCATGGTGTTCACGGTGACCATGGTGAACGGCGCGATCGAGCAGCTTTTCGGCGCCCCGGCGTCCAAGCTGATCGGATCGCGACTCGAGCGGTATTGCCCGTCGCAGCTGTACCCGTGGATCTCCGGGATTGCTCGCGAATCGATGGCCACGAGCCTCCCCTGCCAGGACGAGCGGCGTTTCGACGGCAAGCACACGCAGTGGTATGAGATCCGCGCGGTCGCCTTCCCAAGCGGGGTCACGATGACGATCGCCGACATCACCGATCGCAGACGCATCGAGGACGCGCTCCGCCGAGAGGCGCACACCGACCCGCTGACCGGACTCGCCAACAGAACCCAGCTCAAGGCCACGCTCGCCAAGTTCGTGCATAAGGCCATGATGAAGCCGGGGCGTGGGCTCGCGTTGTACTACATCGACTTCGACCGGTTCAAGGTGATCAACGACAGCCTCGGGCACGATGTCGGTGACGAACTGCTCCGCAGCATCGCCGATCGACTCCGTGATGCGCTCCGAAGCCGGCCCGAATCACGCATGGAATCGCTGGCTGCTCGCCTGGGCGGCGACGAATTCGTCGTGCTGATCGAGGGGCTCTGCGATGAGTCCGAAGCGCAGGACTTCGCGGCCCATCTCGTCGATCGATTCCGCGAGCCGCACCACATCCGTGAGCAATCGATCGTTTCGACGGCAAGCGTCGGACTCGTGGTCGACAACGGCGGCTACAGGCGCGCCGAGGAGCTTCTCCGCGACGCCGACATGGCGATGTACGCCGCAAAGGATGCAGGCAAGGGACGCTTCGTCGTCTTCGACCAGGGCTTGCGTGACCGCGCGCTCTCGGCTGCAACGCTTGAGACCGACCTCCGTGCAGCCGTTGAGAACGGCGAATTCGAGGTTGCGTACCAGCCGATCATCGATCTGCGTACCGGCGAGGTGCACTCGTTCGAGTCGCTCATCCGGTGGAACCACCACACTCGCGGGAACGTTTACCCTGACCTGTTTATCCCGATGGCCGAAGAACTCGGTCTGATCGATCAGATCGGCGAGTTTGTGCTGCGTCAAGCGTGCAACGCGGCGAAGCTGCTGCAGGAAGTGACGGGTGATGCCAGGCCGATCACGGTCGCGGTGAATCACTCGAAGCGTGAGCTGCTCTCGGGTCGGTTCGTCGAGAAGATGGCCGACATCCTTGCCGAAGCCGGGATCAAGCCGTCGTTGATCAAGGTCGAAGTGACCGAAAGCATCTGTGTGAAGCACCAGATCGCGGTCGTGCCCGTGCTGAAGGGCCTCCGTTCGCTCGGCGTGCAGACCGTGGTCGATGACTTCGGCACGGGTGATTCCTCGTTCTCGTGCATCGAACAGTTCCCGCTCGATCAGCTCAAGATCGACAGACGTTTCCTCCAGAGCGGGCGGGATGATCAGACCCGACGCGCGATTCTCTCGACAATGATTGAGATGGCGCAAAGCCTCGGTGTGCCCGCGGTGTGTGAGGGCATCGAGACCGAGGACGAGCTCGATCTCCTACTCGAACTCGGGTGCGATCTGGGGCAAGGCTGGGTCTTCGCCGAAGCAATGGGCCTACCCGAAGCGCTCGAACTCGGTGCCTCTGGTCTGGGCCGGTGGATCGAGAACCTGCCGCTTCTCAACGCGATCCAAGAGAACGCCGCGAGGAGAGGATCGAAACGCGAGGCTGCTTAGGGAGCGGTCTCGACGAGATCCTGCATCGATGTCGATTGAAAGATGTCATCGACACGCCCCGAGGCTCTCTCGATCAATCGGTGTATCGGGTCTTGGCCGTCGGCGATCGTGGTGTTTGCCTTTGTCGAACCCGTTGTTGCCTTGATGACCTGGAGCACGGAGATCTGGCTCGCCGGTTTCAGCAGAACATAGCCGCCGCCCACACCCCGCTGTGATCCAAGGATGCCGGCCTTCCCGAGTCTGCGGAGGATCTTGTGGAGGTATCCCTTGGGCACCCCGGTCGCCTCAGAGATGTCCTGTGCGACAGCAGGCCCGCCCCCCGCGTTGGCAAGGAACAGCACGGCATGGAGGGCGTACTCAGCCGTTTGTGAGACCATCGTACGCGATGATATAGATTACTATATTTATATGTCAACTTATCAATTGCACAGGATGCCGTGCCTGCCATCTAAACTGCGTCCGATCACCGAGAAGGGGGCCGCATGCCGAATCGTGGAGCGTCAAAGCCTGATCGGGCTCGAGTAGCCGGGGCTGCTCGCCACGAGCGGGTCCGAGAAGCCCATTCCGCCGAAATGGCCGAGGACTACGTCGAAGCGATCGCGGGGATCATCGCGGATCGCGGGTCTTGTCGTGTCGCCGATCTCGCTCAGCACTTTGGCGTAAGTCATGTCACAGTCAGCCGTAATGTCGGCAGGCTCGTGCGTGACGGGTATGTGCTGACCGAGCCGTACAAGCCCGTCCGGCTCACACCCACAGGTCGCAAACTGGCCGAGTCCTCGCGTGATCGTCACGAGGTGGTCGTTCGGTTTCTTCTGGCACTCGGGCTCGACCCGACGACCGCTGAGATCGATGCCGAGGGGATCGAACACCACGTGAGCCCCAAGACGCTCCGGGTGTTCGCGGACTTTGTGCGCAAACAGGGGTCGTAAGGCCGGGCGTGTGCCGAGATGCGAGCGGGGATCGAGATCGGGTTGACGAAATCCGTAGCCTATGCTACGGTTTGGTCATGCCCATTCTCTTGACGATCACACGCGTTGTCCTGTGGTGTTCTGCTTTGATCCTTCTGAGCGGGTGCTCCGAAGAACCCGCTGGGGGTGGTGGCATCAACGCCAAACCGAGCGTGGTCGCAACGACAGGGATGATCGCCGACGTTGCGCGCGAGATCGCCGGCGAGCACGCCGACGTAGAGCAGCTCATGGGCGCGGGTGTGGACCCACACCTCTACGCGCCGACGCGCACGGACATCCAGAAGCTGATGGAAGCCGACCTGGTGCTCTACAACGGGTTGTTGCTCGAGGGGCGGATGACCGACACGCTCGTGCGTGCAGCAACCGGCGACCGCGCGGTTGTCGCGGTGACCGATTACATCGAAAAATACGAACTGCTCAAGCCCGAGCAATTCGAGGGACACCCCGACCCGCACGTCTGGATGGACCCGGCGATGTGGACACTCGCGGCGGGACGCATTGCCAAGGCGATGAGTGAACTCGAACCCGAGCACGAGGCTGAGTTTGTGGCCTCGCTCCGAGCGTATCAAGAGAGGCTCGATGCACTCAATACGTACGCGTCCGACGTGCTCGGCTCGATCCCCGAGAATCAACGCGTGCTCGTGACGGCACACGACGCGTTCAACTACATGGGGCGTCGGTACGGGCTCGAAGTCGTGGGCATCCAGGGCATCTCGACCGAGTCGGAAGCCGGCGTGCGCGACATCGAGCGGCTCGTGGACCTGCTCGTCTCGCGCCAGATCCCGGCGGTGTTCGTCGAGTCGACCGTCGCTGAACGCAACATCAAGGCCCTCGTCGAGGGCGCCAAAGCCCGCGGGCACACTGTGACGATCGGCGGCACGCTTTTCAGCGACGCAATGGGCAAGGCTGGCACCTACGAGGGCACGTACATCGGCATGATCGATCACAACGTCACGACCATCGCTCGGGCGCTCGGGGGCGAGGCCCCTGAAGACGGCATGCAGGGAAAGCTGGGCGGGCAGTGAACGCGACGACTCCACAACTGACGACGAGCGCGCTGACTGCGCACCCGGAGCACTCGGCCGAGAGCCCGCTGTCGGTGCACGCGCTGACGGTGGCGTACCACCGCAAGCCCGTGTTGTGGGACGTCGACTTCGACGTGCCGCCGGCCTCGCTCATGGCGATCGTGGGCCCAAACGGCGCGGGCAAGAGCACGCTCATCAAGGCGTGCCTGGGCCTCATCCCCGCGGCGGCCGGCGAGGTGGAGTTCTGGGGCGAGCCCTTGCGCCGCGCGCGGTCGCGGATCGGGTACGTGCCCCAGCGCGAGAGCGTGGACTGGGACTTCCCGGTTTCGGCGCTCGATGTCGTGTGCATGGGGCGGTACCGCAAGGTCGGTTGGCTTCGGCGCGTGAGCAAGACGCACAAGGCTGCGGCGATGGCGTGCCTTGAGCGCGTGGGGATGAAGGAGTTGTCGCACAGGCAGATCGGCAAGCTCTCGGGCGGTCAGCAGCAGCGGGTGTTCCTGGCGCGGGCCTTGGCGCAGGAGGCCGAGCTGTACTTCATGGACGAGCCCTTCGCGGGCGTGGACGCGGCGACGGAGCGGGCGATCATCGGCGTGCTGCGCGATCTCCAGCGTGAGGGCAAGACGATCATCTGCGTGCACCACGACCTGCAGACCGTGGGCTCGTACTTCGACTACGCACTCCTGCTCAACATGCGCGTCGTCGCGGTCGGGCCCACAAGCCAGACACTGACGCAAGAGAACCTCGTCAAGTCCTACGGCGGACGTCTGACACTGCTCGAACAAGCAGGTGAAGCGATCGCACAGATGGGGCCGACGCGGTGAACGCCGACACGACCAGCCTGCTCGGGATCCTTCAGAAGACGATCGTCGAGCTGCCAAAGCTTTTCACAGGTCAGGCGTCGAACACGACGGTCGTGGTCGTCGCGTCCGGGCTCTTCGGCGTCGCGGCGGGTCTAGTCGGGGTGTTCGCCCTGTTGCGCAAACGATCGCTGACCGCCGACGCGATCGGGCACGCGACGCTCCCGGGTGTGGCGGGCGCGTTTATCGTGGGGACGATGCTGGGTGTGCCGGTGCGCGAGGGGCCCTGGCTGCTTGTTGGGGCGGCGCTGGCTGGGGCGCTCGGGGCGTGGATGATCCAGCTCATCGCGCACCGCACGCGCCTGCGCGAAGACGCGGCGATCGGGATCGTGCTGAGCGTGTTCTTCGGCGTGGGCGTGGTGTTGCTGGGTGTGGTGCAGAACATGGAGTCGGGCACGCAGGGCGGGCTCGCAACGTTCATCTTCGGGCACACGGCCTCGATGCTGGCCGCCGACGCGCGGGCGATGGGTTTCATCGCGCTCTTCGTGCTCATCGTGACATTCGTGCTGCGCAAGCAGCTCACGCTCGTGTGCTTCAACGACACGTACGCGCGAGCAACGGGCTGGCCCGTGCAGATTGTCGATCTCTTGCTGCTGGGGCTGATCATCGTGGTGAGCGTGGCTGGTTTGAGAGCCGTGGGATTGCTTCTGGTCGTGGCGATGATCACGATCCCCCCCGCTGCTGCGCGGTTCTGGAGCGATCATCTTGGCCGGATCGTGGCGATCTCGGCTGTGATCGGGGGCGTCTCGGGCTCGATCGGGACGGCGATGTCGGCGCTGGCGCCGGGCAGGCCCGCGGGCGCGGTGATCGTGCTGACGGCGGGCTCGCTGTTCGCACTGAGCATGCTCTGTGCACCAAGACGAGGCATCATCGCCGGCGCGGTCGGGCGGGTGCGTTCACGCGTGCGCATTCTCACGGATCACACGATCGAGACACTCTGGGAACACAGCGAAGAGGGCACCTCGCCCAATATCGGGCCGGTGCGTAATCTGCCTCACGGCATCAAAGGACGGCTCGTGTTTCTGCTGCTCCGGGTGCGTGGATACGTGCGATCGATCGGCGATGCGTACATGCTGACGCCCGCGGGGCTTGCCGAGGGCGCAAGGCTGAACAGGAATCACCGCCTGTGGTCGGCGTACCTGACGACGCACGCGGACATCGCGCCGTCGCACGTCGACTGGTCGGTCGACCAGGTCGAGCACGTACTCTCGGATGAGTTGGTGCAGAAGCTCGAACGCATCGTCGAACTCGAGGACGCCGGGGCATGAGCGAGGCGTGGCACCATTTCATCGCGGGCGATCTGGTCGCGCTGCTCTCGTGCACGCTCGCGGTTGTCACCTGCGGCGTGCTTGGCAGCTATCTCGTTCTCAAGCGCGAGAGCCTGATGGGCGACGCGATCTCGCACGCGGTGCTGCCCGGCCTCGTGGTCGCATTCATGATCAGCCAGTCACGCGCGCCGGTGCCGATGTTCATCGGCGCGGGCATCGCGGCGGGCCTGACGGTGCTACTCACAATGCTCGTACGGCGCTGGGGTGGCGTCGAACCCGGGGCGGCGATGGGCGTCGTATTCTCGGTGATGTTCGCGCTCGGTGTGTATCTCATCGAATCCGAGGCGCTGCGGGATATTGATCTCGACGCATCGTGCGTGCTGTACGGGCAGGTTGAGTATCTGGTGTGGTGGGACGCGCCCAAGGATCCCTCGGCGTACCTCAAACTCGCGACGTACACGGACACCGATATCCCACCGGCGCTCTGGGCGCTCGGGGCGATCTTTGTCATCGCGGTCGCGTTCGTGGCGGCGTTCTTCAAGGAGCTGCGCATCACGACGTTCGATCCGCAGATGGCAAGGGCTGCGGGGATTCCCGCGTGGCTCGTGCAGGGGGCGCTCGTGCTCCTCGTCGCGCTCGCGGTGGTCGCTTCGTTCCAGGCGATCGGATCGATCCTGGTCATCGCGATGCTCATCTGCCCGGCGGCGACGGCGCGGATGCTCACGGACCGCCTCGGCACGCAGATCATGCTCGCGGGTCTGGTCGCGGGCCTGTGCGCGATCGCAGGGTACTTCGCGGGGGCGAAGCTGCCGACGGCTCTTGGTGCCGAGCACGCGCTCAATATCGCGGGGATGATCACGGTCGTCGCGGGGCTCGTGTTCGGGCTCGTGTGCTTTGCGTCGCCCAGCCATGGCTTCATCGCGCGGGCTGTGCGCCAACGCCGGCTCGCGGAGCGGATCGCGATCGAGGATCTGCTTGGACTTCTCTATCGCAGCGCCGAGGCGGGTGAAACGTTCGTACCGATTCAGCCCATGCATGCCGCGGGTATGCCCGTGGCGCGTGCGACGAAACTCGGACTTGTGCGTGCGGAAGCGTCGAAGCTCGGATTGACCGACTCCGGGCGAGAGCGGGCCGAGGGACTCATCCGCAGGCACAGGCTCTGGGAGGGGTACCTCGTCGAGCGGGCGGGGCTCAGGCCCGACCATGTCCACGCGACGGCCGAGCTTCTCGAGCACGTCGACCAGCCCGCGGCGATCCCGACGCAGTCGGGCGACCTCGACCCGCACGGGAAAGCGATCCCACCCGGGCCCGAAACTGATGCAGAATCTCCCTGAATCACCCGAATTGGTCCCCCGCGACCAGCCCCCCAATACTCCTGCATGCTCCACACGTCCGATGCGTCCTGCCCCTCGATGGCCCGGCTTGATGAGCTGGTCCAGATGCTGCTCCAGTCCGAGGTCGACAACCCCGTTCGGCCCATGCTCGACCCGTCGAAGGTCGCCGACGAGCTGGGCCTTGCGATCCCCGCGGGCGGGCTCTCGATCGAGGAGACGATCGACAAGCTGCGCGGCGTTGTGCTCGCGACGCCCGTGACGTCGGGAACGGGCTTCTACAACCAGCTCTTCGGCGGTCGCGAGCCGATCGCGGTGCTCGCGGAAATGCTCGGGGCGATCCTGAACAACTCGATGTACACCTACAAGGCTGCGGGTGTGCAGGTGGTGCTCGAGCAGATCCTGCTCGACAAGATGGCTTCGCTGGCGGGCATGACGGGCGGCGACGGGCTCTTTACGCCGGGCGGCTCGATGTCGAACCTGGCGGCGATGATCATCGCTCGCAACGAGAAGGTCGCGGGCACGCGCGAGGAGGGGCTCCCGGGCGGTCGTTACATCGTGTACACGTCGGCCGAGTCGCACTACTCCGTGCGCAAGAACGCGGGGCTCATCGGGCTTGGCCGCGAGAACGTGCGCAAGGTGCCCGTGGACAACACCGGACGAATGCTCCCCGAAGAACTCGAGCGGATGATCAACGAGGACAATCAGCGCGGCAACCATCCGACGATGGTCATCGCGACCAGCGGCACCACGGTCATGGGCGCGTTCGACCCCATCAAGCCCATCGTCGAGGTCGGGCACCGTCACGACCTGTGGGTGCATGTCGACGGCGCGTTCGGGGGCAGCGCACTGCTCTCGAAGGAGTTTTCGCCGCTGATGGACGGCGTGGAACTGGCGGACTCGCTCACATGGGACGCGCACAAGATGATGGGCGTGCCGCTGATCTGCTCGGTAATGCTCACGCGCGAGCCGGGCATGACGACGAACCACTTCGACGAGTCAGCGACGTACCTCTTCCAGCAAGACGAGGACCGCCTGAACCCGGGCACGCGCTCGCTGCAGTGCGGCCGGCGCAACGACGCGCTCAAGCTCTGGGCCGCCTGGCAGCACCTGGGCGACACGGGCTACGAGAAGCGCCTGAACCGCCAGCTCGAACTGGCGGCCCACTTCCGCGATCGGGTAGCCGAGGATCCGGAACTGACCCTGAGCTTCGAGCCCGAGTGGATCAACGTCTGCTTCGAGGTGACGGGCAAGCCGAGCGACAGGATCTGCGACCTGCTCGACAAGCGTCGGCTCGCCAAGCTGGGCTGGGGGATCGTGTTCGGACGCCGGGTGATCCGGATGGTCTGCGTGAACCCGGCCCTGACCGAGGGCGACCTCGACGAGCTGCTCGCGAACGTCAAACTGGTGGCCAGGGACCTGCCCGAGGCGGATAACGCGGTCGACAACCGACAGGCTTCGGACGACTAACACACACGCCGACGCCCTATCGTCCAAACTCATGGGCGATTCCAAGGCCACTCCAGCGATGCGCCAGTACGCGCGGTTCAAGGAGGAGCACCCCGAGTGCATCCTTCTGTTCCGTATGGGCGATTTCTATGAATTGTTCTACGACGACGCGGTGCTCGTCTCGAAGCAGATCGGGCTGACGCTCACGCAGCGGACCGGGGGCGTGCCGCTGGCGGGCGTCCCCCACCACCAGCTCGAGAACTATCTGCGCAAGCTCGTCGCGCTCGGTCATCGCGTGGCGATCGCGGACCAGATCCAAGACCCGAGCGAGGCCAAGGGCGTCGTCGAGCGCGCCGTGACGCAGGTCGTCACGCCCGGCACGCTCGTCGACGATGCGCTGCTCGACGGGTCGTCGGTCAACCGCGTAGCAGCGATCGTCTTTACGGAATCGGGCGACGACTCGCCCGCGTCGATCGCGGTCGCCGAGTTGTCGACGGGCGAACTCACGCTTTTCGATGCCCAATCGGACAACCTCGCCGACGAGCTCGCGTCGCGCGCGATCAGCGAACTCATTTACGCCGAGGCGGGCTCGGGGTCGGCCCCGCTCCGCACGCAGCGCGTGCTCGACCGCCTGGAGATCGCGGGCACGGGCCGGGCGGCGTGGCACTTCAGGAAAGAAGAATCGGCGCAGGCGGTCCTGGAACAGTTCGGTGTCAGCACGCTGAGCGGGTTCGGGCTGGAGGCGGATGACCCGGCGGTCGCGGCGGCGGGCGCGCTGATCCGGTATCTCCGCGAGACGCAGGCGATCGGGAACGAGGGCGTCGCCTCGCGCCCAGGAGCGCACAGCGCGCCGACGCTGGCGCACCTGAGGCCCCCAAAGCGCGAGGAGCCCAGCGGCAGGTGCGTCGTGGACGCGGTGAGCCTGCGGGCGCTCGAGGTCGAGCGAACGATCCGCGACGGCTCAACCAAGGGCTCGGTCGTCGGGCTATTCCTCGGGCAGGTGGGCTCGGGCGGGTGCCGAACCGCGATGGGACGCAGACTCGTCCGCGACTGGCTCTGCAGGCCAACGGCCGACCTCGCGGAGATCACGAGCAGGCACGACCGTGTCGCGGCGCTCGTGAGTGATCGCAGGCTCGCCGATGAGATCGGTGAAGCGCTCGAACCGATCCAGGACGTAGCGCGGATCGCGGGTCGGCTCGCGCTCGGTCGGGCTTCGCCGAGGGATGTCGTGGGCATCGGGCGTTCGGTTGGGATCATCGAGCGTTTGCTGGAACTGACGGAGACAACGCCGGCGTTCGGCGCCCAGCACGCGGAGCTGTCGGCGATCGGTTCGAAGCTCCGCCCGCTCGCCGAGCGTGTGGTGCGGGAGTGCGTCGATGAGCCGCCCGCATTGCTGCGTGACGGCGGGGTCTTCCGCGCGGGGATCGACCCGCGTCTTGACGAAGCCCGCACGCTGCAGACCGACGCGGCGAGCTGGCTCGCGGGGTATCAGGCGAAGATCGCGACCGAACTCGATCTGCCCGGGATCAAGGTCGGGTACAACAAGGTCTTCGGGTACTACGTCGAGCTGACGGCGGTGCAGGCGGCGACCGCGGGCGATCGCCTCGCACAGCACGCGCTCACGCGCAAGCAAACGCTCAAGAACGCTGAGCGGTACATCACACCCGAGCTCAAGGAGTTCGAGGACAAGGTGATGCGGGCCGACTCGGTGGCGCTCGAGATCGAGCGGGAGCTGTTCACGAAGCTGGTGAGGCTGCTGGCGGATCATCTGAGCGAATTGGCTGCGTTTGCGCGCACGGTTGCGGAGCTGGACGTCCTAGCGGCGTTTGCCGACCGCGCGACACGCCGCGGGTGGAACAGGCCCGAGATGACGCAGGACCGATCGCTCACGATCGTCGAGGGGCGTCACCCGGTGCTGGAGGAGACGCTCGAGCAGGACTTCGTGCCAAACGGGCTCGGGCTTGGCGGGAGCACGCCGGCGCTGGCTCTGATCACGGGCCCGAACATGGCGGGCAAGAGCACGTTCATCAGGCAGGTGGCGCTCATCACGCTCCTTGCGCACGCCGGGAGCTTTGTGCCAGCCCAGAGCGCGACGATCGGCGTGACGGACCGGGTCTTTACACGCGTGGGCGCGGATGACGCGCTACACCGTGGTCAGTCGACGTTCATGGTCGAGATGATCGAGACGGCCAACATCCTGAACCACGCGACGCAGCAATCGCTCGTCATCCTCGACGAGATCGGGCGGGGCACGTCGACGCTTGACGGGCTGAGCCTGGCGTGGGCGATCGTCGAGACGCTCGTTGAGCGCGGGCCCAGAACACTCTTTGCGACGCACTACCACGAGTTGACGGATCTGGAGACGCAACTCGATGGGAAGGTGCGCAACCTGCACGTGGCGGTGCGAGAGTGGACTGGCGAGGGCGGCCAGCCCGAGATCGTGTTCCTGCACCAGATCGAACCCGGGCGGAGCGAGCAGTCGTTTGGCATCCACGTCGCGCGTCTGGCGGGCGTGCCGACGGGGGTAACCAAGCGGGCGCGGGAGATTCTCGGTTCGCTCGCGGTGCATCACGGCTCGACGCCGCCCCCGGCTTTGAAGTCGAGACAGGAAACGCCCGCGCAGATGTCGCTTTTTACTGAGTTCGTGCCACACCCGGCGGTGGACCGCCTGCGGGAGATCAAGCTGGAAGAGTTGAGCCCGATGCAGGCGTTCGACGAGCTGCGCCGACTCGCAAATACAGCCCGCGACGGAATCGACTAGTCTGGTTTCCCAATCAGGCCGATGGGAGATTCACGACATGCGCAACGAAAAGATCCTGCTCGAAGCCCAGTTCGACAGCGCGGTGCGGTACTACGTCATCTCGATCGTGCTGGTGCTCGCGCTGACGGTCGTGGGCATCCCGCTCATGATCATCTTCGTGCCGATGGTCTACATCCTGCGCACGATCGAGTACAAGCACATCGAGTGCACGCTGCTCGAACGCACGCTGCGGGTCAGGCGGGGCGTTCTGAACAAGACAGAGAAAACGGTCCCGCTCGACAAGATCACGGACCTCGGCATCACGCAGGGCCCGATCATGCGTCTCTGCGGCGTCGAGGCGATCAGTGTCGAGACCGCCGGCCAGAGCTCAGGGCTCGGTTCGGCGCTCGTGATGCTCGTAGGTGTGCGCAACGCCAAGGACTTCCGCGACGCCGTGCTCGATCAGCGCGATAGCCTCTCGGACGGCAAGCCCTCGAAACGAGAGGCAGTCGAAGAAGAACCACAGAGCGGTTCGACCGAGGTTCTGCGCGACATCCGCGACACGCTGGTCAGGATCGAGAAGAAACTCGACAAGTAAGACTCAGGCGCCCGGCTCGGGCAGGCCCTCGCCGTTGAAGGGCTCGCCCTTGGGCATGTAGACGAGCCGGTAGGCGATGGTCCAGGTTTTGCCTTCGTCGTTCGAAGCGCGTCCTTCTTGAAGGACTCGCCCGCCGTCGAGCTTCTGGACGAGCATCCGGCGCAGCGAGCGGTTGCCGGCCTGGTCGTAGTTCTCGCCCTCGAAGAGCAGGCGTCCGGGCGTGGTGGGCTCGGCGGTCATCTCGAGCTGGCGGCCCGGGTCGACCCAGATCTGTCGCCAGACGCCGTGCTCGATGTCGTAGTAGTTGAAGCTCTGGCCCTCCTGTCCCTGAGCGTTGGTCCACTGCTCGTGGATGAACATGTCGTTGTTGACGAGTTCGAGGTGGTTCGTGCCCGAGAGAACGCCGTTTGGCGAGTAGCAGTCCCACTGGCCCACCCAGAAGTGCATGGCGCTGGCGGGCGCGTTCTCGCGGGCGACCCGCAGGCGTTCGACAAGCGGCTCCCAGCGTGGATCTTCGTGGAGCGATGTGAGGTCCGTGTCACCCGTGACCTGCTCAACGGTCGCCTGACCCGCGTCGAGCGCGAGGCGGAGTGTCCCGAAGGCGTCGTCGGCCTCGCCGTTGAGCGCGTACGCGCAGCCGAGGTTGTACAGCGCCTGGGGGCGGAGCTGCGGAAAGGTCGCGGCCTTCTGGTGCACGGGGATCGCTTCGTCGATGTTGCCCGCCATGTGCAGCGCGTAGCCCTGCATGAACCACGCCTGGGCGGCCTTTGGGTTGGCGTCGCAGATGGCCTTGAACATCTCGGCGGCCTTGGTGGGGTCGCCGCCCTGCAATGCGGCGTTGGCCTCCTGCATCGTTGGCGTGATCGGCTGCGCGGGGGTGTCCTGCGCGGCAGATGTGCACGCGGCGATCGAGAGCAGGCAAGCAGACACGAACATTGACGCACGTTTCATGGTGTGAGCCTCCGGGACTGGGTGCATACAGGACACTGCAGTCTGCTCGTGATACCGATGACTCGGCGTTGGGTGCGACTACGATCCCGGTGTCGCATACGAATGAGCAACATCCTGAAAGGAGCAGGCCCATGTCACTGGATCGCTACGTCACTCTCGGCCGGAGCGGCCTGCGTGTCAGCCCCTTCTGCCTCGGCGCGATGACCTTCGGCGAGGACTGGGGCTTCGGCTCGACGGTCTCTGACTCGGTCAAGATCCTCGACGCCTATATCGCGATGGGCGGCAACTTCATCGACACCGCCAACATCTACACCAAGGGACACTCCGAGAAAATCATCGGCGACCACATCGGCAAACACCCCGCCAAGCGCGACCGACTCGTCATCGCGACCAAGTTCCTTGGCAACATGTTCCCGGGCGATCCGAACGGGGGCGGCGCGCACCGCAAGGGCATCATGGCCGCGTGCGACGAGTCGCTGCGCCGGCTTCAGACCGACTACATCGATCTGTACTGGATGCACTTCTGGGATCACCTGACGCCCATCGACGAGACGATGCGCGCGATCGATGACCTCGTGCGGATGGGGAAGGTGCGGTACTTCGGCATCTCCGACACGCCCGCGTGGAAGTGCGCGCAGGCGCAGCTCCTGGCCGAGTTCAGGGACTGGACACAGGCGATCGCACTCCAGATCGAGTACTCGCTCGTCGAGCGCACCGTCGAGAACGAGCTGATGCCGATGGCGCAGGAACTCGGCATGGGCGTGACGCCCTGGTCACCGCTCAAGGGCGGCGTGCTGACGGGCAAGTACACGCGGGCGAATCTGGACTCGATCGACCCCAAGCGCGGCACGTGGGTGACCAACAACCTGACCGAGCGCAACCTCGACATCGTCGAGGCGCTGGTCGCGGTCGCCAAGGAGATGGGCCGCACGCCCGCCGAGGTGGCGCTCGCGTGGGTGCAGGCCAGGCCCGGCGTGTCGAGTTCGATCATCGGCGCCCGCACCATGGAGCAGCTCGAGCAGAACGTCAAGGCGCTCGAGGTGACGATCCCGCCCGAGCTGACCGCGAGGCTCGACGAGGCGAGCGCAGTCAAGCCGACCTTCCCGCAGTCGTTCCTGCCCTACGTCAAGAACAACGTGCACGGCGGGACGACGATCAACGGCGTGGAGTCCGAGCCCTGGCCGCTGGGGCCGCAGAACGATGCCGAACGCTGGTGATCGGATCCCCTTGCCGGGTGCGCGGCGGCTCGTGCGATTGTGATACCATCGCCCTGTGGCGAAACTCCCTGGAAAGAAACTGAGTGCGGCGCAGATCGCCGAGGACCAACGCCTCGGCGCGTACGCGCAGCAACTCCAGAGCGAGGGCCGGCTGACCGAGTCAGCGCAGCTGCTCGAAGACCTGCTCAAACGCCACCCGAACGAGCCGAGCATCATCTTCAATCTCGGGCTCTGCCGGATGGGGCAACTCAACCACGGCGAAGCCCGCAAGCTGATGGAGCGGGCTTGCCGGTTCCCGCAGGTACCCGCCGACACGCACGCGCTCTTGGCGGTGTGCTGCCTGGCGCTTCAGGACATCCCGACCGCCGAGCGCGAGCTGGATAAGGCGCTCGCGAAAGATCCGAACTCGACGCGGGCGATCCGCGTGAAGGCGGAGTTGCTCAACATCGCGGGCAAGGCATCCGAGGGCGCGGACCTGGTCAAGCCGTTGATCGAGAGGGATCTCTCGGACGGCCAGAACGTGGCGACCTTTGCCAAGTGCTGCCGGGCGTGCGATCGGCGGGCCGAGGCGGTCGAGGTGCTGGAGCGGGCCGAGCAGGTCGAGTCGAACAACAGCGAGGGCCGGGCGTCGGTCCTGTACGAACTGGCCGCGGAGTATGAGAAGCTCGGGCGGTACGACGAGGCCTGGGCTGCGGGTGCTGAGGCGAACGCGTTGCGTCCCTCGCAGCACACGATCGAGAGTTGGCAGCGTTGGATGGACCAGCGGATCGAGGCGTTTAGCGCCGAGCGGATGCCCGGCCTCCCCCGCTCGCGCCGGGACGGCTCGGGGCTGGTCTTCATCGTGGGCATGCCTCGCTCGGGCACGACGCTGGTCGAGCAGATCATCGCGAGCCACCCGAAAGCGACGGGCATCGGTGAGCGGCAGATTATCTCGGCGGCTGCGCGTGAGCTGACGGTTATCCGATCGGCGGACGAGACCCAGACCCAGCGGCTCGACACGTTCAGCGCGGCGGGGGTCGACCGCGTTGCACGGGGAACGCTGGCTGAACTCAAGGCCGCCGGCGGCGACGCGCCGGTGATCGTCGACAAGCTGATGCAGAACTTCTTGCACGCGGGAGTGATCGAGTTGCTCCTGCCCGGCGCCAAAGTCATTCATTGCCAGCGTGATCCGCGAGACACGTGCGTGTCGTGTTTCTTCCAGCACTTCCCGGGGCCCGAGAACCAGGCGTACACACGCAATCTGGAAACGCTGGCCCACTACTACCGGCAATACCAAAGGATCATTGAGCATTGGAAGGCGGTCCTGACGACGCCGATCCTGGACGTGCGGTACGAGGACATCGTGGCCGACAAGCGTGGCCAGGCCGAGCGGCTCATCGAGTTTGTTGGATTGGATTGGGATGAGGCGTGTCTGGAGTCACACTCCAGCGGGCGGACGGTCGTGACGCTCAGTGTGGACCAAGTCCGGCGGCCCATGTACACCTCATCGATGGGCCGGTGGCAAAGGTTCGAAAGGCATCTCGGTCCGATACTGGATCTCGCCTGACTTCTCATCAGGACGATGCAATACCAAACAGAATACTACCCAATCCTGCCAGACGTCACAGCAAACAGGCACCTGATAGTTTTGCGTTGCAGGATTTCCCTCATTGGGGTAGTCTGAATCTACCGGCCGTCATGGGCCCGGTACGAGCAGGAAGACGAGAGACCTTCCGCAGAACAACGTGTTTTCTGAGTCGGCGTTCGCCGGCGCGCGCTGTTGGCGAAGACTCCCGTCGCAGACATGGTAAGGCTGGACTAGTCCTCCGGCCGGATTCACAATTGGGAGTAGAGACATGACAAAGCTGATTCTTGCTGCTGCGGGTCTCGCTGTTGCCTCGTCGGCCTCGGCTGACCTGACCAGCGCCTCGCACACGAACCTCCTGAACCCCGAGTACTACACGATCAACGCGACCCCGGTCGACGGTCCGGACATCGCCGGCGTGTTCGGCACGGCTTACTCGAACATGGACGCCGGCCCCAACGGCTACGTCGCTTTCGCGGCTGCCGGCGGCTATGTCGGGTTCGATGATTACGATTCGATCGGCGTCGGCGGCACCATCGACGTCGCGACGTTCCGCTTCGTCGGCGGCGTCCAGGACGCCGGCGGCGTGGCCTTCTTCGAGTTCTACGACGCTTCGAGCAACTTCGTTGACTCGTTCGGCGTCGCTCTCACCAACCCCGGCAACTTCATCTACACCATCACCATCACCGCCTACCCCGGTAGCGTGGTCGTCCCCGAGGCCGGCATCGCTCAGATGTACGTCGACGGCAACGGCGACTTCGGCCCCGCCACAACCGGCCAGTGGTTCCTCGGCGATGCCGGCCCCACGGTCGGCACCGAGAATGTTGCCTTCGGTGGCAGCAACCCCTTCAGCCACAACTTTGAGATCAACGGCGATTACGTCCCCGCCCCCGCAACCGCAGCACTGCTCGGTCTCGGTGGCCTGGCAGCGACCCGTCGCCGCCGCTAATCGTTCCTAGCCTCTCAGTATTGTGTACTTTCGCGGCACCCCCGCCATGTCTTGGCGGGGGTGTTATTTTTTTGATCGTTGATCCCCCTACCAGTACCGTTCGGGTTGGTACCGACGAGTTCGTACGGTATATCCGTACGGGCATTTATTTGACCTACCGGCCATGCCAGATCTTTTCCGTACCGCCCGGCGTCGGCCTGTACTTCATATGATGGCCATTATTAAATTTTTTCATCGGCGCGTTTGAATTCATATTGCGTTTTGAATGGGCGGAGATACGATGCCGCTACCGGCCGTCATGGGACCGGATCGAGCAGGAAGACGAGAGACCTTCCCAGATACATCACGTTCCTTTCGTTGGCGTGTGCCTACGCGCGCTGTATCCGAAAGCTCTCGGCACTCATGTTGGGGTCGGTCATGAACACCGACTCCGGGATTGGGAGTTGAGATATGACCAAGACAGTTCTCGCCCTCGCAGGGCTCGCCCTCGCCTCGTCGGCTTCGGCTGACCTGATTTCTGGGCCCCAGACAAACCTGCTCGACGCCGGGCAGTATTCAATCCACGCCTCACCGATCGACGGCCCGGACTTTGCCGGCGTCTTCGGCACGGCCTATTCGAACATGGCCAACAGCGCCGGCTATTCGGCCTTTGCCGCGGCAACAGGTGCCATCGGTTTCGATGACTACGACTCGATCGGTGGCGTCGGCACGACCATCGACGTGTCGACGTTCCGCTTCGTCGGCGGCGTCCAGCAGGCCGGCGGCATTATGTTCTTCGATTTCTATGATGCCTCGAGCAACTTCGTGGACTCGTTCGGCGTCTCGCTGACCAACGCGGGCAACTTCATCTACACCATCACCATCACCGCCTACCCGGGCAGCGTTATCGTCCCCGACGCGGGCTTCCTCCAGGTCACCGTGGCTGCCGGTTTCACGGGCCAGTGGTTCCTGAACGCCGACGCCCCCACGGTCGGCACCAGCAACCCCGGCGTGGGCGGAGCCGCTGGCGGCCTCCAGCACAAATTCGAAATCAACGGCGATTACGTCGTCCCGGCTCCGGCATCCGCGGCCCTGCTCGGCCTCGGCGGCCTCGCCGCGACCCGTCGCCGCCGCTGATCACACGTCTGCTCTCAACCATGTCTGCACTCACACCCCCCGCCGAGACCATCGGCGGGGGGTGTTTTTGTGCCGCGCCATGCGCAGAAACCCGCCCCGGCATGCCTGCGAGGAACCACCGGGGCGGGCTGAACGAAACCATACTTTCCATTTACCGGCGTCGGCGAAGCGCCACGCAGCCGGCAAGGCCCAGCAGCGAAGCCGAGGTGGGAGCCGGGATCGCAAACCGGATCTCAAAGACGTCCGAGTCCGTGTAGCCGGTTGTCCCCATATCCACGACCCGGAAGAACACGCTCCATTCCTGCTTGGCGGGATCGAACGAGGGCAGATCCGTGTTCAGGAACCAGAACGGGTGCGTGTCGAACGCGTTGCCCGCCCCGAAGGCGAAGGTATCGCCGCCCGCGAGCCCCGGCACATCGAAGAACGGGTTGTACACCTGCATCTCCGGGTCGCTCGCGCCGACGAGTTGGAAGTGAATGTCGGCATCGGCGCCGAGCATGAAGAACCCCTCGTCGGGTTCGTCCTCGCCGAGAGCCGCGAACCCGGGTTCGTCCGAGATGTAGCCGTTCAGACCCGAGCCCGAGAAGAACTCCTCGAACTCGAACGCCTCGTCCAGATCCATCTCGATCGCGAGTTTGCCGGCGGCGTCGATGCCGATGATCCCGTCGTCGCCGTGGTTGTGCGGCTGGGCGATCGCGACCGTCGTGACCGAACCCAGCACTGCGGTCATCAATGCTTGCTTTCTCATCTCTCTGTCTCCTCTGCGGGGTGTGTGAACAAATGCTGCTGCTGTGAGATCAGCAGCCTGCGTTGAAATTGGAAACCCATGCGCTGAAGTCGGCCGGCGTGCACGCGCCGTCGCCGTTCTGGTCGCACGCGGGACTCATGGCGTTGAACGCGGCGACCCACGCGCTGAAGTCGGCGGGCGTCACCGAGCCGTCGCCGTTGACGTCGGCGAGGCACACCACGATCGGACAACCGAACGCGGCCTCGGCGAATGCGTACGCCTCATCGAGCTCCTGCATCGGGGCGTTCTCGACGATCACGAGCCAGAACGGATCGCTGGCAAGGTAGGACGACGTGCTCGCTCGGAGTTCGAGCCTCAGGAGATACACGCCGTTGCTCGACGTGCCCGTCGCGGGCGAGCCGTCGAGCTCAAGCCGGTACGCGTAGTGCGTGTGCCACTCGCCGCCGGTGGAAACGCCGACGAAGATGCCTTCCAGCGGCTGGGCTGGGTCGGTCTCGGGCGTCGAGATCCCCGGCGCCGGGCCGAAGGAGATGCGCACCTTCTCGGGTGGGATCGTGTCGAAATCCGTCCCGTCCCACTTGCGCAGCGCCGAACCAATGTAGTACGCCAGATCCGTGCCGCTCACAAATGTACCCGTGTCGGTGTCGAAGCCGGGGTCGGTCGTGCGTGCCTGCGCTTCGAGCGCGACGCCGAACACGCACTGACGTTCGGTGATCGTGCCCATGCCGTCGGTCGCGGTGCCGACGGTAATCACGCCGTCGTTGACGCCCACGGCGATATCGCCCTCGTGGATCTGCGCCGATGCCTGTGCCGCGGCAAGCATCAACATCAATGCGAGTGATTTGCGTGCTTTCATGCCTTTGCTCTCCTCATTCATTTGGCAACCCTCGGGAAGAACCTGTTCGTGTAGTAATCCGCGTACACCCGCTCGAAGTCGTTGGTCTCGGCGTGCCCGTCGAGGTAGCCGTAGTTCGACTTGGCCTCGGGCTTGCCGTTCTTGCCGCCGTGAGCGGCGATCTCGATCTGCTCGCGCGCGGTCAGCCAGGGCAGATCCCCCTCGCCGCCCCAGCTGAACGGGTGAAAGTGGTCGGCTGTCGCGTACTGCGGACGCGAGTCGCCCGTGATCTCCGTGTCGTCGAAGGCCATGAGCGCCCACTGCACCGTCAGCGTCGGCCTTGGGATCTGCGCGAGCTTGCGCGTGGCTTCGATGCGGCCGTACTTCGGGTCGGTGAACGGGCTGAACTTGCTCGTGAGGAAATCACTCAGGCCGTAGCTCGTCCATCGTGTGGGCGGCAGGCCCGAGGTGTACGCATCGATCGCGGCGTCAGGATCTCCCGGGTTCTCGCGTCTGATCACATCGATTTGATGCAGCAGCTCCGCGAGCGTCGGGCCCTGGCTCTGGCCGCCTTGCTCAATCGGCCACCACCGGCTGCGGTCGGCCGGCGAGTGGATGACGTCCGGCGAATCGAAGTACACCGACAGCGTCTGGATCCAGGACGATGCCGGCTCGCCGATCGAGCCGTGGTCGATGCCGGCGTCGATCAGCCACTCGTCGTTGGCGTCCGCGTACATCGCCTGCGCGATCGTGAGCTGGCGGACGTTGCTCAGGCAGACCACCGTCCGGGCGGCCCGCCGGGCGTTCCCGAGCGCGGGCAGAAGGATACCGATGAGCAGCGCGATGATCGCGATCACCACGAGCAGCTCGATGAGTGTAAAGGCACAGCGTCTGGGCATGGCGCACCTTTCCCCGTCGGCGGCGCGACCCAGCGCGCACGCGACAGCGGCGTGTGTTTCGTTCAATGCGATGAGAGATGGATTGAGAAAATCAGCCGGCGCAGATCGGCGTCGGCGGGCCACGCGCGATCCGAGCGGGCGTCGGGAGCGAGTCGATCAGCGCCGCGGGCGCCGAGTCCATGCGCGACGCGGCACCGAACGTGCACACCGTGACATCCGCGAGCTGGACGCCCCACTGCCCGCCGGTGGCGAGCATGAGACACAGCTGGCAGTCGTGGTCCTCGTGGTGATCGCGGTCACTCGGCGATCCGGAATCGCCTTGATCGTGATGAGCATGCTCGCCGTGTTCACAGGCGTGCGAGTGCGTCGCCGCGGAGTGAGCCTCGAACCCGTGCGCCGTGATGCGGTGCAGCGCCCCGGGCAGACCCGTCGAGAGCAGTGTCACCGCCAGGGCGATGAGCAGGGCGAGCCGGGTGGTCGTCTTGCCACGGTTCATACAGCCACCCCGCTGCACTCGCGGCAGGTGCCCCGCAGGATGATCTCGTGCGATTCGACCGCGAAGCCTTCAGGAGCCAGGCCGGTGACACCCTTGGCGCAGCCCGGCACGTCATAGACCCGCTTGCAGGCGTCGCATTCGAAGTGGTGATGATGCGGCAGATCGGCCGGCTCGAAGCGGGCCGGGGCCCCGGGCAGTTCGACCTTTGCGAGATCACCTTCCTCAACGGCCTTGTTGACAATCCGGTAAACCGTGGCGATCCCGATCCCGGTTTCCCGGAGCGCATCGCGAATCTCATCGGCACTGACCGGCCGACCGAGGCTCCGGATCAGGCCGAGGACCGCGTCGCGATGGGGAACAGCCGAAGGCATGCGAGAATGATAATCGATTCTCATTCTCGGAATCAAGCCCCATCAACCCATTCATGCAAGAAAGGCGACGGGGACCGTCCCCGTCGCCCTGGGTGGGCTGACTGGCTCGCTGACTGGTCCCGGGAGGGCTCAGAAGTCTGCCAAGTCGGAATCCATGGGAATGACGGCTTCGGCGGTCAGCCGGGAGACCGGGGCCTTGACCGGCTCGGGCTTCTTGGCTGCCGTGCTCTGCTTGGCAGATTGCTGCGCCGTGCTTGAGTCGCCGTTGCTCGAGATCACGTCGCGTAGCGTGGCGACCTGCGATGCGGTTTCCTGGGCGGCCGAGGCGAGTTCCTCGGCGTTGCCGGCGTTCTGCTGCGTCACCTTGTCGAGTTCGGACACGCCGGTGTTGATCTCGGCGATGCCCGAGGACTGCTCCTTGGCGGCACACGAGATCTCACCGAGCAGCGTGTTCACCTTCTTGGTGCCGGATGCGATCTCTTCGAAGACCTCGCTGACTCGTGCGGCGATGGCTACGCCGTTGTCTGCTCGCTGCCCTGACTCTTCGATCATCGTGGCTGTGTTCTTGGCGGCCTCGGCGGAGCGCTGCGCGAGGTTGCGCACCTCGTCGGCGACCACCGCGAAGCCCTTGCCGGCTTCGCCCGCGCGGGCGGCCTCGACGGCAGCGTTCAGAGCGAGAAGGTTGGTCTGGAACGCGATCTCGTCGATCACCTTGATGATCTTGCTGATCTCGGCGCTCGACGCTTTGATCTCGTCCATGGCCTGCGTCATCATCTGCATCTCGGATTGCCCCTTCGTGGCCGAGCGTTGGGCATCCTCTGAGAGCGTTGTTGCCTGCACGGCGTTGTCGGCGTTCTGGTTCGTCATCGCGGCCATCTCTTCGAGCGAGGCGCTGATCTCCTCGAGGCTTGCCGCCTGCTGCGAGGCGCCCTCTGCGAGTGATTGGCTCGACATCGCAATCTGCTGTGAACCAAGGTCGATCTGATCCGCACCCGTCGAGACGTTCTCGAGCATTTCCTTGAGAGCGGCCTGCTGCTCCGCATCGCGATGACGCATCCGCTCCTGTTCGAATTGCATCTCCTTCTGAGCGGTGATGTCTGTGGCGTACTTGACGACCTTGTAGGGCTTGCCGCTGGGGTCGAAGATGGGGTTGTACGAGGCCTGGATCCAGACCTCCTTGCCGCCCTTGCCCAGGCGCTTGTACTCGCCCGCGTCGAATTGCCCCTTGTTCAGCTTTGCCCAGAACGCTGCGTACTCAGGGCTCGTTGCGTACGAAGACTCGGCGAACATGCTGTGGTGCTTGCCCTTGATCTCGTCCAGCGTGTAGCCGAGCGTGGTCAGGAAGTTGTCGTTGGCCCAGCGGATGGTGCCGTCCATCTCGAACTCGATCACGGCCTGCGACTTGCCGATCGCGTCGAGCTGGCCCTGGAAGTCGGCGGTCTGCAGCTTCTGGGCGGTGATGTCGGTGGCGAATTTCACGACCTTGCTGACGAGGCCGTTCTCGTCAAAGACCGGGTTGTACGAGGCCTGAATCCAGATCGCGCTGCCGTCCTTGCGGATGCGCATGTACTCACCCGCATCGAACTGACCCTTGTTGAGCTTTTCCCAGAATCTTCGATACTCGGCGCTCGCGGTATAACCCTGGTCGCAGAACATCCTGTGATGCTGTCCACGGATCTCGCCGAGTGTGTAGCCGAGCGCGCTGAGGAAGTTGTTGTTGGCCGTGAGGATCGTGCCATCGGGGGTGAATTCGATCACCGCCTGCGACTTGCTGATCGCATCGACATATCCGCGGAGTTCGTTCTCGCTGAGTTGACGCTCGGTTGCCACGGCTGAACCTTGATCTGACATCGCTGTCGCTCCCGCACTTGGCGTGCAGGTGTACTACACCACACGCACATGACCCTGGCGACGCCGCCAGCACGTTGGCAAGGCGTCAACGAGCAATGCGTTCGTCGTTATCCATTGCCCACTTGATGGCACACGGCAGCGTCTAAATATAATCAATATTATAAATATTTTTCTTATACTCACTGCTGTGTGATGAGCAGCGAGGCAACGCATTCCCACGGCCCTTCGTCCCCGATTCGCCTCAGTACGGAGTGAGTACCGCACGGAAGTGAGATCCGAGCCGTTGCCGGACGCTCCAAGAATTTTTCAGACAGAGTCTGTAGCGACGTCTCACCTATTCGGGGAGCGAACTTCCGGGCAACTCCTCCAGAATGAGGCTCTTCCCCTAGGTGTCCCCTCAAGCCGACTCGGTTTCGAGTCGAGTGTCCACATTGTTCTGGAGTGACCGCGCAGAACGTGCGGCGATGCGTTTATTCGGTCTTCCCCGTTCCGGGGGCTGGGCTACCACGGAGAGATTACATGTCCGACCACAATGATTCGAACTCTGAATTCATGAACCTCAAGGGCATGTCGGACGCGATCAATCGCTCCCAGGCCGTCATCGAGTTCACCCCCGACGGCACGATTCTCACGGCCAACGACAATTTCCTGAACGCCGTGGGCTACACCATTGATCAGATCCGTGGCAAGCACCACCGCATGTTCTGCGAGCCTAGTTTCACCAACAGCCCGGAATACAGCGCATTCTGGATGCGCCTCCAGAACGGCCAGTACGACGCCGGCGAATACAAGCGCTTCAACAGCCAGGGCGACGCGATCTGGATTCAAGCCTCTTACAACCCGGTCTTCGACAAGAACGGGAAGGTCGTCAAGGTCGTCAAATTTGCGACGGACATCACCGACCAGAAGCTCAAGAACGCCGACTTCCAGGGCCAGATCGACGCGATCGGCAAGTCGCAGGCCGTGATCGAGTTCGAGATGGACGGCACCATCCGCTGGGCGAATGACAACTTCCTGACCACGCTCGGCTACACACTCGACGAGATCAAGGGCAAGCACCACAGCATGTTCGCCGATGCGAGCTACGCCACGAGCCCCGAGTACGCCGAATTCTGGGCGAAGCTCAACAAGGGCCAGTACGACGCAGGCGAGTACAAGCGCATCGGCAAGGGCGGCAAGGAGGTCTGGATCCAGGCCTCGTACAACCCCATCATGGATGATTCGGGCAAACCCTTCAAGGTCGTCAAGTACGCCACCGACATCACCGCCCAGAAGCTGCAGACCGCCGACTTCCAGGGTCAGCTCGACGCGATCGGCAAGTCGCAGGCCGTGATCGAGTTCGAGATGGACGGCACCATCCGCTGGGCCAACGACAACTTCCTCAATACGCTCGGCTACACACTCAACGAGATCAAGGGCAAGCACCACCGCATGTTCGCCGAGCCCAGCTACGCCAGCAGCCCCGACTACGCCGCGTTCTGGCAGCGCCTAAACGAGGGCACCTTCGACGCGGGCGAGTACAAGCGCCTCGGCAAGGGCGGCAAAGAGGTCTGGATCCAGGCCTCGTACAACCCCATCTTCGATCCCAGCGGCAAGCCCTACAAGGTCGTCAAGTACGCCACAGACATCACCGCTCAGAAAGAGCTGCAGCGTCAGGTCGCCGAGAACGCCGAGCGCGAGCGTATCGCCGCCGAGGAGCTCCAGCGCAAGGTCGAGCAACTGCTCGAAGTGGCCGTCGCCGCAGGTCAGGGCGACCTCACGCAGGCCATTACAGTTGACGGCATCGATAGCATGGGCCAGCTGGCAACTGGCTTCCGCGAGATGATCCGCAATATCTCGCAGACACTCGAGCAGGTCAACGGCGGCGCCAACCAGATCGACGCCGGTTCGAGCCAGATCGCCTCGGCGAGCCAGTCGCTGGCCTCGGGCGCCTCCGAGCAGGCCGCGAGCCTTGAGGAGATCAGCGCTTCGCTCGAAGAGCTCGCCGCGATGACCTCACAGACCGCCGACAACGCCGTTCAGGCGACCTCGCTCTCGGAGGAGTCGCAGCAGTCGGCGATGAAGGGTCAGAGTGAGATGAACGTGATGAGCCAGGCCATGGACGAGATCAAAGCTTCAAGCTCTGAGATCAGCAAGATCATCAAGGTGATCGACGAGATCGCGTTCCAGACGAATCTCTTGGCGCTCAACGCTGCAGTTGAGGCCGCCCGCGCGGGCGAAGCCGGCAAGGGCTTCGCGGTGGTCGCCGACGAGGTGCGCAACCTCGCGCAGCGTTCCGCCGAAGCCGCCAAGAATACCTCGGCCATGATCGAGGAATCCGCCAAGCGTGCCGACAACGGCGTCTCGATCGCGGGCCGCGTCAGCGAGGCGCTCGAAGAGATCGTCAACGGCACACAGAAGGTCAACACGCTGCTCGGTGAGATCTCGTCGGCCGCGAAGGAACAGTCGACCGGGATCGCCGAGGTCAATACGGGTGTCACCGAGCTCGACAAGGTGACGCAGCAGAACGCCGGCAACGCCGAGGAACTCGCCTCGGCCGCGCAGGAGACCGCCGCCGAGGTCTCGCAGCTCCGCAACCTCGTCGGTCAGTTCAAGATCAACAGCACCGGCGCGGCCGCCGCGTCCAACACCCGCCAGCCCGTTGCCGCCGGCGTGGCAGTCAGTGACTCGGGTTCGTCACACAAGGCTCCGAGCAAGGCTCCGAACAAGGCACCCAAGCCCTCGATCCCCTCGAACCCCGAGCCCGCCGACTTCATGGACTTCTAAGCCTCAGGGCATCGGCGTACAGCAATCTCTGACCCCCGGCGGAGTATCCGCCGGGGGTTTTTCGTGCGCCAGCCGTGCGGGGCTCATACCATGCACCAATGGCCAAACGCGTGCTCCAGGACAAGTACTTCAAGAAGGCCAAGGCCGAGGGCTACGTCGCGCGTTCAGCCTTCAAACTTAAAGAACTCCAGCAGAAGTTCGAGCTCATCCAGCGCGGCGGACGCGTGCTCGATCTCGGATGCTCGCCCGGCTCGTGGCTCCAGGTCGCCGCCGAATACGTCGGCAAGCAGGGCGTGCTCGTGGGCGTCGACCTCAAACCCACCGCGGTCAACCTCGACTGCGTCAGCCACACGATCGTCGGCGATCTCAACGACCTCGACACCGACGCCATCCTCGAACTCGCGGGCGATCGCTTCGACACCGTGCTTTCCGACATCGCGCCCAACACCTCGGGTCACGGCGACGACCTCGTCTCGGCGCACCTCTGCCGGGCGGTGCTCGCCGTCGCAGAACGCGTCCTGAAACCTGGCGGGCGCCTCGGCATGAAGATCTTCGACGGCGCGGAGTATCAGGACGTGCTCGCCGAGACCAAGTTCCGATTCATGCAGGCCAAGGGCTTCAAGCCGGACGCCACGCGCGACGTCTCGCGTGAGATGTACATCGTCGCCCGGGGCTTCAAGGGCAAGGGTGTCGACGCGTGACGCTGCTCGACCCGTTCTCGGCGATACTCACGGGCGCGATCGCCGGGCCGATCCTCGTCGTGCTCTACTTCCTCAAGCTCCGTCGACGTCGCCTGCGCGTCGCGTCGACGCTCCTCTGGCAGCGAGCCGTGCAGGATCTCCAGGTCAACGAGCCCTTCCGCTGGCTGCGCCCCTCGCTGCTGCTGTTCCTCCAGTTGCTGGCCCTCGCGCTGCTTGCGATCGCGATCGGTCGACCCGCGATCCCCGGGGGGCTCTCAACGTCGGGCCGGGTGATCCTCCTGATCGATCGATCGCTCTCCATGAACGCCCGCGACGGCGACGGTGGCACCACGCGATTCGACGACGCCATCCGCATCGCCGGCGAAACACTCGACGAACTCGACCGGGGCGCGAGCGTGTCGATCATCACCTACGCCGCCCGGCCCGAGGTCGCGCTCGCGTCCACAACCGACCTCAACGCCGCTCGACGGGCGCTCACACGACTCGCCCCGACCGATCAACCCGATGATCTTGCGGCGGCGCTCGATCTCGTCGGTGCACTCACCTCGACCGGCGGCGACGAATCGATGTCGCCGGAGCCCGCGTCGGTCATCCTGCTCTCCGACGGCAACGCCGAGCTCAAGGACTACGCGCTCGCCGGCGCGGCCCTCACCTTCCGCCGAGTCGGGCCCGAGGAAACGAGCATCCACGACAACCTCGGGATCACGGCCGTCAGCGTCGCCAGCGACTTCAACGACCCGACGCTCACACGCCTGTTCCTGCGCCTGCAGAACACGCTCGACCGCGAGGTCGCCGCGACCGTCGTGCTCACCGGCCCCTCGGACGAGATCGGCCGCCGGGCCGTGCGTATCCCCGCAAGCGACGGCTCCACCCCCGGCGGCGCGAGCCTCACCTTCGAGCTCGATCGAGGGTTGACGGGGCTTGTCTCCGCGAACATCGACCGCAAAGACAGACTTGCGGCCGACAACACCGCCAGCGTCATCATCACCCCCGCCGAGAAGCCCCGCGTCCTGCTTGTCACGCCAAGTGAGGGCGATGGCGATACAAGCTGGGTGCTCGGCGATTTCCTTGACGAGATGGAGTTCGAATCGCTCACCCGCCGATCCGAATCGACGCTGGCGGACCTTCTCGAGTCGGGCGAGATCGTCGGCTACGACCTCGCCGTTTTCGACCGCGTCGACGTGCCCGCGGGGCTCCCGGTCCCGACGATGTCATTCGGCGCCTCGATCCCCGGCTACCGCGTCGAGCACGAAGAGAACACGACCGATCGATTCACCGCCTGGAAGCGCACGCACCCGATCATGCGAGGGCTCGTGCTCGACGGCGTCCGCATCGCCCGACCCGCCTGGTTTGTCCCTCAGGACGGCGCCCCGCCCGCCGACGAACTCGCCTCGGGGCGTCTCGGCCCCATCATCCTGCTGCTCAGCGAGGGGCGGTGGAGAAGGCTTGCGGTCGCGTTCGAGCCGGCGTCCTCGAATTGGCCGCTCCTGGATATCTCGTACCTGCTCTTCCTGGTGCAGGCTGTTGAATTCTTTACATTCGAGACCGGCTCGCTCGCCGACTCGCTGGCTACCACTTCGAGGCCGGCCACCATCGAAGCCCCCCCCGGAGAAGGCCAACTCGTGCTCGAAGGCCCCGTTCAGATCAGCGTCCGCGTCCCGGGCAACACACCCCCGGGCCAGCCCGTGCGCGTCAGCCTCGGCATCCCCGAGCGCGCCGGCGTCTACACCGACACCCGTGGGCGACCGATCCTCGCTGTGAACACCGCCAGCTCGCGCGAGTCGGCGCTCACCACCCGCGACACCGTCAACATCGCCGGGCGATCCGTCGCCACCGGCTCGATGGGCGAAGGTTTCCGCGAGATCTGGCACCGGTTCGTTCTCATGGCCGCGGCCGTGCTCACCGCCGAGTGGCTCCTGTTCGCCCGAAGGATGAAGGCATGAACCCCGATCGTTCCACCCGCACGCTCCTGTCCCGACGACACCTGCTCGGCATCGGCGCCGGCGGCGCGATCGCCACCGCGATGCCCGCCTCGTTCGCCCGCGCCCGCGTGCCCGCACCCCGATGGAGCAAGCCGAGCAGACCCGTCCGCAACATCGTCTTCATGGTCGGTGACGGCATGGGCCAGGGCGTCATCACGCTCGCCGACATGATGCTCAAGCTCCAGAGCCGCGGCCCGTCGAACTATCAGAAAATCATCGAGAACCACGCCGCATTCCGCCGAGCGACCTGCATGACGCACTCGGCCGACGGGTGGGTGACGGACTCCGCAGCCGCCGGGAGCGCCTGGGGCATCGGCGAGCACATCAACAACGGCGCGGTCAACTTCACGCCCGACGAACGCACGCCCGAGCCCATCCTCGTCACCGCCAAGAACGCCGGCAAACGCACTGGCCTTGTCACGACCACACGCATCACGCACGCCACGCCCGCGTCGTTCATCGCCAACGTCCCACACCGCGATCTCGAAGACGACATCGCCAAGCAAATCCTTGACCGCCGCGTCGATGTCGCGCTCGGCGGCGGACTCAAGCACTTTCCGAACTCGGTCCTCGCCGAGCACAAAGACATCACGCTCGTTACGAACCGAGCAGAGCTTGCTCGCACTCCGTCCGAGGGCCGATTGCTCGGTCTTTTCGCGCACGATCATTGCCCCTTCTCGCTCGACCGCCCCGAGACGTGCCCGTCGCTCAGCGAGATGTCGCTCGCGGCCCTCAACAGACTCGATCGCGCCCCGGAGGGCTTCGTACTCCAGATCGAGGGCGGCCGCATCGATCATGCCGCTCACGACAACGACGCCGGCTCGCTCGTATTCGATCAGATCGCATTCGACGAGACGATCGGCACTGTTCTCCAGTGGGCCGAAGGCCGCGACGACACACTGATCATCGTGACAGCTGACCACGTCACCGCCAACCCGGGCCTGACGTTCTACGCAAAGGACGGCAAACGTTCGTTCAAGCGGCTCCAATCCACGAGCCACAGCTTCGACTGGATCGCCGACCGCTACGGCGAGGGCGACAAGACACTCGACCGGTTCGTCTCGATTGTGCAGGACGCGGTCCGGTTCGAACTCACGAGCGAAGACGTCGTCAGCATCGAACGGGCGCTCATCCAGAAGCAGCAGGTCGACCCGTTCAATGTTGCAAACGGCGTGTGGATGGTGCTGGGCTCGGTGCTGGCCAACCACACGGGTGTTGCATTCCTGAGTCCCAACCATACGGCCGACTATGTCGAGGTGTATGCAACCGGTCCAGGCTCCGAGGCCATGCCAAGCTTCGTCGACAACATCCACCTGCACGGAATGATGCTTGCGGCGCTCGGCGTCAGCGCCGGACGTTAACGCGTCCCGATGCCGCCCCACTTCGACAGATCTACGGCCGCTCTGGCGCACGAGCCCTGCCAGGGCAGCATCGCGCGAGGCCAGGCCGACCGACGCGCGAGCGCATCGTGGCGTTCGAGCCCGATGCGGAGCATGTCCCCACGCGATTCGATCGCTCGTTCGGGCACCACCAACCGCGCAGACCAGCCGCCCGGGAATGTGTCGATCTCAACCTCTGGATCGAAACCCGCAGGTGCGTTCAGGACGCCGCCACCCACCTCAACAATTGCCTCACGCACGGGCGAGAGCTCGATGACCAGATCCCCCGGCGAACCTTCGGCGCCGAGCGTGATGCGCACTCGCTCTTCGCTCGATGAATTGTTCTGGGTGCCGCATTGCACATAGAGCATCCACCGGCCCGCGGGCTCACGGTAGAGCAGCGCCCGAGTGTGCCAAGATTCACCGCCGGCCGATGCGCTCGGTGCGCCGGCCAACATTGAAGCCAGTGTCCAGTCGCCGGCGAGCTGGTCGATCCGAAGCCCGGGAGGCGTCGCGACCAGCGAGGCGCCGCCGACGCTCAGTCGATGCTCCTCCTCGCCCACGCGTGCGATCACGATCGGCGTTTCGCCCGTGCGCACACGGTTCGTCACCTCGTACGCCCTTGCTGTCAGCGGAGCGAGCGTTGAGAGGTCCGACGACTCGCCACCGATCAGGCTCGAGACCGAAGTGAGCTTTGATCCGTAGTCGATGTTCGCAGCCGCGATGACCGTGCGAGGCTGCCCGGATGCACCGTCGGCGCGCGGCGCATCGCTGACCACCCATGCGATCGAGGTTTGCTGCTCATCGAGCCAGATGCGAGCACGCCTGGCCCGCTCACGCGAGCCGAGCTGCTGATCGAGCATGTCCGAGAGCAGCCGATCGATGCCCTCCTGCTGCACGGGCCAGACAGGCGCAAGCTCGCCGGCACCGAAGTCGACGACTGCGCAGAGCCGACGCCGCACCTCCTCGGCGAGCTCGTCGTCCGCCTGGTCGAGCCGAGCCAGCGCGATCGCCCATTTCGATTCCTGCTGCCGGGCAAGCGTCTCGAGCACGCTGCTGGTCATGCGGCCCGTGGTCCATTCGATGTCGCCGAAACGTTGCGGCCTCCGCACGTTGCCGTCGAGGTCGACGACACGGCGCTCTACGACTGGTGAGAGCTCCCCCACCATGAGCTTGTACCGCCAACGCCTGAACGGACTCGCACGCTCGGGCTCGACGATGTATCGAAGCTTGCTCGACTCGCGCATGACGGGCGGGAGCGGGCTGAGCCAGGCGCGCGAACTCACGCGCGAAGCGACGACCGCCGGGTCCGGAAGCCAGTTGACCGTCCGCCTCTGCCCGGCGATCCAGAGCCCCTGCCCGACCGCGTCAATGGGCGGGTCGATCACGAGCGCCCAGGTTCCAACCTCTCCGCGTGGGACGCTGCCCGAGGCGACTTCGTCGACCGTGCGAGCGGTCCAGTCACCCGAAGGGAGCAGCCACGATTCACCGGGCTCACCCGGGATCACCCCGAGCCAGTACATGCGGGTTTCCAGCTCGCGACCGTCATCGAGCGTCACCGGCCCGACATCTTCCGCCGGGAAATCGCCCGCCAGTTCGATCAGGATGACCAATGGCGTGCCGAGTACGGCGTCGATCCGGCCTGACACAAAGACCCCGAATCGCGGGTCATCCATGAACTCGGGCGCGACAGGTTCCCATGGCCCGGGATCGGGCTCGTTCGAGCCGCAACCAGTCAGCACAACGCCGGCAACCAACGCCAGCGACGACGTCCAGACGTGATGGCCTATATGCTCTGCGCCCAGCACGCTCCGGAGGAAACGCATGCCGAATCTGGCCAAAGCCTGCATCGCCGAGTTCATCGGCACTTTCGCGCTCGTCTTCTTCGGGTGCGGCAGCATCGTCGTCGCCAAGAACATGGACGGCTCGCTCGTGACGGTCGCTGCCGCCTTCGGTCTTGTGCTCGCGGTCTTCGTCCCGGCCTGCATCTACGTCTCCGGCGCCCAGTTCAACCCTGCGGTCTCGATCGCTCTGACTCTCATCGGCAAGCAGGCCCCGATGCGGACAGCCGCGTACATCCCCGTTCAGCTCCTGGCGGCTGCCTGTGCGGCGGGCATGCTCGTCTTCATCGTCGGTTCCGGGATGGCCAATGCTCACGACGCCCGCGTAGGGGCCTCGATCGGGCTGCTCAACGCCAGCGGCGACACCGCGCGGGTCTTCCTGCTTGAGACGATCATGACCTTTGCTCTCATGTTCGTGGTGCTGGCGACTGTGGTTGATACTCGGGCTGAGAAGTTCACGGGTTTCTACGTCGGGGGCATCGTTGCGGTGTGCGTCGTGACCGGTGGACCGTTCACAGGCGCTTCGATGAACCCCGCCCGCTCGTTCGGGCCGGCGATCTATGGCCATTGGGACATGCACTGGGTGTACTGGCTCGCACCGATCCTGGGCGCGTCGCTCGCAGCCCTGATTTACAAGCATGTCTGGACCAATCAGACGCCCGAGACCGAGTGAGGTTCCCGTCAGGCCGTCGTCGCCAACTCGCGGGGAATGGTCGAGACGGCGTTCTCGATGATCTGGTCGGTCGTGATGCCGTCGGCATCGGCCTCGAAGTTCGTCAGGATGCGGTGCCGCAGCGCCAACTTCGCGATCTTCTGGATGTCTTCGACGCTCGCGGCGGGCCGACCCGCAACCACCGCCCGGCACTTGGCCGCAAGCACCATCGCCTGAGCCGCGCGGGGTGACGCCCCCACCTCGACGTACTTGTTCACCATCGGTGTCGCGAATTCGCCCTTTGGGTGAGTCGCCAGCACCAGCCGCACCGCGTAGTCCTGCACGTGATCCGCGATCGCGACCATACGGACGAGTTTCTGGTACGTCAGGATGGACTCGGCATCAAGAACGGGCTCGATCGCCGGCGAATCGCCCCGTGTCGTGCGGACGAGGATCTCCGACATCTCGTCGCGCGAGGCGTAGCCCACGATCAGCTTGAAGAAGAATCGGTCGAGCTGCGCCTCGGGCAGCGGGTACGTGCCCTCCTGCTCGATCGGGTTCTGCGTCGCCATCACAAAGAACGGCGCGGGTAAACGGTGCGATTCTCCTGCCACCGTCACGCTCCGCTCCTGCATCGCCTCGAGCAGTGCCGACTGCGTCTTGGGCGTGGCACGGTTGATCTCGTCGGCGAGGACGATCTGCGCGAAGATCGGGCCCGGCTGGAAGGTGAACTCGCGCGAGACGCCGCCCCCGGCGCGCTCGACCTCCGTCACGATCGTGGTGCCCGTGATGTCCGCGGGCATGAGGTCGGGTGTGAACTGCACACGCCCGAAGTCCAGGCTCAGCGCCTGAGCGAGCGAGCGGATGAGCAGCGTCTTGCCGATGCCCGGCACGCCCTCGAGCAGCGCATGCCCGCCCGTGAACAGGCACACGAGAACACCGTCGACGATCGATTTGTTCCCCACGACGACGCGGCCGATCTGCTCGCGCACCGCGACATAATCCGCCTGGAACTTTCTCCGGAGCTGATCGAGCTCCGCGTCCGTCATCGTCGCCGGGTCCGTGCTGCCTGGCATGGGCTACTCCTCCGTCTCCGCCTTGGCCGCGTGGGCCATGATGCTGATGAGCCGCTGCCCGTTCTGGGGCGTCACGGACTGCTTGGGAGACACCACCGTCAGCTTATTCGTCTCATTCAACACAAACATCGGCACCGCGTTCTCGCCGTGTTCTTCGATGAAATCGGCCAGCGTGTACTCGGTTGAGAGCGGCGTCACCTGCACACCGCCGTTTTTCGCCCAGAGGGCCGTGATCGCGCGGTACGTCGCCTTCGAGTTCGAGAGCACGCGTCCTTCACCTTCGGCGTGTTCCTCGTGCTCGCCTTCGGCCGCAGCACGGTCGGGGAGCCTGTACACATTCGCTCGCCCGAATGCCCGCGTCATGCGCTGGGCCGAGAGCGTGTTGACCTGATCGTTGGGCGTCAGCGCGACAAACCGACCGAGACCGGACATCTCGATGTCCTTCATCGCACCCTCGGACATCACACTCCCGTGATGCGCGGGCACGCCCTCCATCCAGGCCGCAGCGGTGTTCGAGTAGTTGGTATCCACGATCATCGCGTGCACGCCGAGCGACTTGAGTGTCTTGCCGAGTGCCCGCGCCCAGGGCTGACCACCCAGAATGAGAACACCCTGCGGGTTTGTGTCGGCGAGCTTCAGGAGCCTTGCAATAAGCGGCGCCACGACGCTGTAGAACGTCACCGTCCCGATGATCACCGCGAACATCAGTGGCACGATGCGCGACGACTGCTCCGGGAAGCGATCGGCGAGGTCGAAGGCGAGCACTGGCGTGATAGCAGCCGCAACGATCCCACGCGGGGCCATACTGGCGAGCAGCGCCCGCTCACGCCAATTCAGCCGCGAGCCGAGCGTCGAGCACATGACAGCCACCGGACGCACAACGAGAATCAACACCGCGACAAACGCCACCGACGACCATCCAAGGGCGCGGAACTCATCGAGGTCGAGCCTCGCTGCCAGAACGACGAAGAGCGAAGAGATCAGCAGCACCCGCAGGTTCTCTTTGAATTCGAGGATGTGCTCGACGTCGGCAGACTTCTGGTTGGCCAGGTACACGCCCATGACCGTGGTCGCCAGCAGCCCAGATTCCTTCTGCACGCTATCGCAGAGCGCGAACGTCACGACAACCATCGCGAAAGAGACGGCGTTCTGGAGGTAATCGGGCACGAGGTAGTTCTTGATGATGGTCGTCATGAGCCAGCCCGAGACAACGCCCAGCCCGCCCCCGACGATGATGGTCGTGATGACGCCATAGAACACGTCGTTTGCCGCCGATGTTGCACCGCCCGCCCGGACCGCCTCGAACACAAGAACCGCCAAGAGCGCGCCGATCGGATCGATCACGATGCCTTCCCAGCGCAGGATCGGACCCGTCGCGCCCTTGGGGCGCATGTACTGCACCAAGGGCAGGATGACCGTCGGCCCGGTCACCGTCAGGATCGCGCCGAACACGAGCGCCAGCCCCCAGGGCAGCTTCATGATCAGCACGCCCGCCAGCGTCGCCAGCAGCCATGTCACGAACGCCCCGACCGTCACCAGCATCGTGATGACCTTGGCCCCGGTCCGCAGCTCACGCACACGCAGGGTCAGCCCGCCCTCGTACAGGATCATCCCCACGCTGAGCCCCACGATCGGGTTGAGCAGATCTTTCAGCAGGTGATCCGGATCGATCGCCAGCGATGAATCCGGGAAGAACTTCCGCATGACCGGACCCGCAAGGATGCCCATCAAGAGGAGCAAGAGAATCGCCGGAGAGCGCAGCCGCACGGCCACCACCTGTGCCAGCGCACCCAATCCAAGTACAACAGCAATGGCGACGAGTGTCTGATGCAGAAAGAGATCCCTCCGGCACCGGGCCCTTTGGCCTGAAAGCCTACCCCGAACACAAGAACCCCGCCTCGTGCGGGGTCCTCAAGAGTGCTGCCGGAAAAGGAAAGGCCGCGGTGGGATTCGAACCCACGAATAACGGATTTGCAATCCGTCCCCTTGGACCACTCGGGCACACGGCCGGCGCTTACTTCCGGCTCAAAAGGTAGACCAAAGCCCCGAACGGATCAACAACCGCCATTGGCCCTCAAACGCCTACCCTGACGATACTTCCTCAGAAGGACGCGAGGAACCGCATGAACCGCAAGATGCCCCTGACACTCTTGATCGCCCTTGTCGGCACCGCCAACGCGCTGGCGATCCAGCCCGAGCAGGATCCCATCATCAGCGACCAGAGCGTGGATGAGATCTCGGAGCACCTGCGAGACGCGGGCGATAAGCCCGACGGCATACTCCCAACACGCACGCCCCGTGTAACTCCCGTGCGCCCGCACGCGGAGATCGACGTGCCCGAACAAGCCGGCCGGTTGTTGCCCGAAGGCGCATTCATCGTGCAGCTCGAAGGCCGCGTGCACGCGACCTCTCCCGGCGCCTGGGTCTTCGAACCGACGCAGCTCGTCGACAACGCGGCGATCAAGCCGATGGTCATCCTCCCATCGCAGTCGCTCTCGCGGCTCATCCAGCTCGTCGGCCAGAACGCCGAGAACAATCTCGTATCGCTCACGGGTGAAGCCCTGCTCTACCGCGGCCGCAACTATCTGCTGGTCAGCGCCATCACGGCCCACGCGCAGGAAGCCGACATCGCGACGCCGGAACCGAGCGATGACGCGTCTACCGAACCCGAAAGCGACGATCAGCCCGAACCTGTGTACAGCCAGAGCGTGCAGGATCTGATCAAGGAACTCGAAGAGGCCCGTCACGCCGATCGCACAATTCTCCAACCGACGACGAGCAAGCCCGGCACGGGACGAGCCCCGGTGCCCGAGGGACGCACGTTCATGCGCCGCCGTGCACGTTTGACCTATCTCACCGCGGGCGAAATCGCGCTCGCATTCGACAACGACCCCGACCAGATCATCGACGTTCCGCTGGTCGTCCTGCCGTGTCACCTGCTCGAACGCATGGAACGCATCGTCGAGTCCCGCGGCGACAGCCTCACCGTCCGTGTCAGCGGGCAGAGCTACGCCTACAACGGCCGCTCGTACGTCCTGCCGACCAGCATCACGATCGAACGCCCGGGCGAACTCAACTCACGTCAATAAGCGAACGCATCGCCTGCTCACATCGCCGGGGCGGTGCCCTCGACCGGGCGGTCCTCGGTGGCCAGCCCACCCGGAGCCGCGGTCATCACGCGCTCGCCTGGCATCGGGTTGAAGCGTGAGCCGTACATCGGCACCCGGCGGTTGACCTTCTGCTTGGGCAAGACGGGCAGGACCGCCAAGATCACCAGCGTCAGCACCGCGTTGGCAGCCAGCAGCTCGTACCACGCCGTCCGCTGGTAGAAGACCATCACCGAGGTCATGACCAGCAGCACCATCCCGAGCGGGATCATGCTCTGCCAGCCCAGGAACATCACCTGGTCGTACCGAAGCCTCGGCACCGTCCAGCGGATCACCATCATGAAGGAGATGAGCAGCACCACCTTCGTAAAGAAGACCGCGAGCTTGAGCACGCCCGCCACGATCGACGTGTCCTCGATCCCAAGGCCCGGGATCACCGGCAGGTGGAACCCGCCCAGGAAGAGCAACGCGAAGAAGGCGCAGCTCGTAATCATGTGCATGTACTCGGCTAGGAAGAACAGCGCAAACCGCATCGACGAGTATTCGGTGTGGTACCCACCGACCAATTCCTGCTCGGCTTCGGCGTTGTCAAACGGAGCCCGGTTCGCCTCGGCGAGGATCGCCGTGAAGAACAAGAGCGCCGCAAGGGGCTGCGAGAACACGAGCCACCCGTGCTGGATCTGGTGCTCGATGATGCGCATCGGCATGACGGTGCCACAAACGAGCAGAGCGCACATCAGCCCGAGCCCGAGGGGGATCTCGTACGAGACCATCTGAGCGCTCGCGCGGAGCCCACCCAGGAACGAGTACTTGTTGTTCGAGGCCCACCCGCCCAGCACGACGCCGTAGACACCGAGCGACGCGACCGCGAGCAGGTACACCACGCCCGCGTTGATGTTCGCGCCGGCGAGCAGAATCCGCCCGCCAATCTCACCGAGCACCGGCACCGACATGTCGGGGATGTTGATGTACCCGCCCCAGGGGATGATCACGAAGCCGATCATCGCGGGGATGACGATCGTCGCCGGCGCGAGCGTGAAGAGCACACGGTCGGCGCTCTTTGGCATGTAGTCCTCCTTGAGGAGGAACTTGATGCCGTCGGCCAGCGGCTGGCCCAGCCCCACCGCGCCCTTGAGGAAGCTCAGGAAGGGCAGGCCGAAGTCGAATCCGACGCGGTTGGGCCCCACGCGGTCTTGGATGTACGAGCAGATCTTCCGCTCGAGGTAGATCAGGTACGCGCACGTGATCAGGATCACGTGGACCATGATCAGGATGAAGGGGACGCTCACGAAGAGCTGCGTCGCCGAGATGCCCGTGGGAAGGATGTTCATGGGGTCACACTGTAGATCGGCTAGGCCCGAGGTGCCAACCCACAAGACGAGCCCGAAGCGCAAGCGAGGGTGGTCGTTACAGGGCTCAAATACCCTCGCTTGCGCTTCGGGCTCGTCAGGACTCCCGCTCCCAGTCCATCGTCATCGCCAGCCCAAGCCGCTGCCCCAGCTTCCGCCATCGGCTCGCCCGGAGCTGATCGAGTCGCTCGCGGAGCAAACGGATCTCCGCCTCCTGCTCCCTGCTGATCAGGGCCAGCGTCTCCAGATCCCGCTCCAGTCGCGCGATCCGCTCGCTCGCGGGCTCGTTGCTCATTCGGGCACCTCGCGGTAGTCCATCCGGATCGCTTCGTCCGCCTCGACCAGGCACTCAACCGTCGTCACCGAGACCGTCCTCGCCAGCTCCCGGTTCAGCATCACGCTCAAATCCGGGCGATCCCCCCACCTGTGCGCGTGGAACCGATCCTGGTTGGCAACCGACAGCCCCGCCCCCTCGAGCATCTCCTCGTACAGCCCGAGCCTCGGCTCCACCACCGCGTCGCCCAGCCCGGAACTCACCAAACAGATCGGCCCATCCAGATGCGTCTCGACCGCCAGCTCCTCGCGGTTCCAGTCCACCACGGCAATCCGGGGCTCGACGCCGTCCTCGCCCTCAGCAAGGTCCACCGCCACCAGACGAAACGGCGCGTACCGCTCCACCTCGATCGACTCGAAGCCGTCGACCACGCCCTCGACCCCCTCGCTCGCGATGAGCCGCGGGATGATCAAGCCCCGGCTCACCCGGTCCTCGGGCAGGCTCGGCATGGGCGTGGGAAACGAGTTCACGAGCGCGAGGGTGAGACCAGTCTCCGCCGAGGCGATCCACGTCCCGCCGCCATCCGGATCGACGGGCCAGATCGCGCGCACGCCATCGACCTCACGCCACTCGGGCGGGAGCGCCCGGCTCCGCGTGCGCAGCTCGTCGCGGTTCATCACCAGGCGATACCCGAGCTGCCCCTCGTCCGTCCTGAGATTGATCACGGTCAGCGTGCACATCGTCGACTCTACCCGACCACAGCCGGGTTGCTGGCGATCACGCCCTCAATAAAATCGCGATGGTTGGCACACCGTGGGCACTTGTGCTGGCCACCCAATTTGCCCCGGCTGTCGAGCCACGCGTGGAACGCGCCCTCGCGCAAGACTGTGATCTTGGGCTCGGCCATCCCGAGCCCGTCGGTGCGCTTCGTCGTGTAGTCGACGTTCTGCGCCTTGATCGCCTCGTCCACAAGGTCGCGGAACTTCCGCGCCCGCTCATTGTCCAGCTCCGCCTCGATCGCAAGCTCAAGCCCGGCCCGGGTCGTCTCGGACGGATAGATCGGGGCTGCGGTGAACTCGCCCACGCGCACGCCAAGCGTCTCGGCGGCCTTGGCGACCGCGTTCTCGATGTGCTCGACGATCAGGTTCTCGCCGAACGCGTTGATGAAATGCCTGTGACGCCCAACGATGCGCATCCGCAAGGGCCCGTCGCCGCCGAGGCCATCGAGCCCACCCGGGATCATGTCGAACTCGACCACATCGCCCAGGATGTACCGGTAGAGCCCAGCGCACGTCGAGAGCACCACAACGTAGCGCACGCCCCTCTCGACCTCCCACGCGGCGTAGGCCCGCGGGCTGTCGCTGTGGATCTCGTCGACGGGGACGAACTCGTAGAAGTTGCCGTGGTCGGCGCAGAGCCGAAGCCCGCGGTCGCCCTGTTCATCCTGAAGCGCCACGAACGCCTCACTCGCGGGGTACAGCTCAAGCCGGTGCGGGAGGTCACGCTGCGCGTCGCCCTCGACGAGTTCGGCGATCCTCGGCTTGAACGGCGCGTAGTTCACGCCCCCATGCACAAACAGATCGAGATTGGGCCAGATGTCGCGAATGCGTTTGACGCTTCTTCCGCGTTCCTGCGCCAGCTCGATGACGCGAGCGAACAAGACCGACGCCCAGCTCGGCATGCCGCTGACCATCCGGACGTCCTGATCGATCGTCCGCTGCGCCATCGCCTCGATCTTGGCGGGCCAGTCGCTCATGAGCGCGATGTCGGGGCCGGGTGTATAGACCTCGCTGATGGGCCAGCGAATGAGCGGCGTGACAAGCCCGGACAAGTCGCCCGTGCGGATGCCGTGCTCGTTGATCGACAGGTCCGTCGACCCGCCCAGAAATAGGCACTTGCCCGACATCATCGTGGGTAGCGACACGCCCCATCGCATGAGCGTCGCGAAGATGTCGAGGCTCGCGCGATAGTTGGACTTGAAGAGTTCCTTCGAGACGGGCATGAACTTATCGCCCGAGGTGGTGCCGCTGGTCTGCGCAAAGTCGCGGACAAGCCCGGGCCAGAGGATGTCGGGCTCGCCGCCCTCGCGCATCCGCTCGATGAGCGAGCGGTATCCCTCGTAGTCCACGATGGGCACGGCCCTGCGGTACTCTCGGAGCATGTCCGCGTCGCCCAGCATGGACATCCTGTCGAAGCCGTGCGCACGCCCGAACTCGGTGCGGCTGGCCTTCTTGAAAAGCCGGCGGAGCTGCGTGAGCTGGATGAACGCGGTGTGCGTGCGCCAGAAATCGGTGTCGTCGAGCGAGGGCGCCCGCAGAGCGAGCCGGGCTTCGAGAGCCGCGCCGACGAGTGAGGTCCATGTGCTTGGGGATCCCGCCTCGATCACCGCCGGCTCCGATCAGTTCCCAGCGGAGGGCCGAGCGTCGAGCTCGTCCATGAAGTCGATCATCGCCTGCGAGAACTTGCCGGGCCATTCCATCATCGGGGCGTGGCCGCACTCATCGAGCCACATGATGCGCGCGTCGGGCAGGCTCTGCATGAACTGACGGGCCGCCTCGGGCGGCGTCACAACGTCCTGCTTGCCCCAGACAAGCAGCGCCGGGCAGGTGATGTCCTTGACGCGGCCGCCGAGGTGATCGTGGCGAGCCGAGCGGCTGAGCCGGACCATCGCACGCGCGCCCCCTCGGACAGAGAGCTCGGCGTGTGCGCGATCGAGGTCGGCCTCGCGGACGTGTGCTTTGTCGTAGAACAGCTCTTCGAGCTTCTCGGCGAGCCACTCGCGGCTCGGGCGGATCTGCGCGCCCTTGACCATCGTCTTCTCGATGAGCCCGCTCGATCCGGCGAGCACAAGCGAATCGACGAGTTCAGCATGATCGAGCGCGAGGCGCAGCGCCACGTGCCCTCCGAAGGAATTACCCACGAGTGTCGCAGGGCCGTCAATGTGATCGCGCAGGAACTTGGCTGTGAGATCGGTGACCCCCGAGATCGAACAGTCGTCTCCTCGCAGGCTCAAGAGAGGCAGCTCGAAAAGGACACACCGACGCTTCTCGGAGAGAGCCAGCGCCGAATCTTCCCAGTGATCGTTCAAACCCACGAGGCCGTGCAGGAAGCACAGGGTCTTACCTGAACCAAACGCCTTCACGCGGGCTTCGATCGGTCGGCCGGAGGGGCCGATGATCTCGATCACACCCTCGGTGGGTGTGGTGGAATCCGTGATGGAGGTCATGTGCGATGACACCTGGGGCTTGGTCTCCGTCCGCAAGGATAGCGCAAACTCTGGCCTGAGAAAGGGGACACGGGCACCCAGTTCAGACCCCGACAGAGCCTCCTGGAGTGGTTTGTCGGATCAGGCCGTCAGCCATTTCGACCACGCGATCGGCTCTCTGAGCCACTTTGGGGTCATGGGTCACCATGACGATCGTCCGTTCGGTCTTTCCTCGCATGGTTTCGAAAACGTCCAAAAGCTCGGCCCCGGTCTTCTGATCGAGGTTGCCTGTCGGTTCGTCGGCGAGCAGGACGGGCGGGTCGTTGATGAGCGCCCGGGCGATCGCGACGCGCTGGCGCTCGCCGCCCGAGAGTTGAGCCGGTTTGTGCCCGAGCCGGTGCGAGAGGCCCGCCTTGCCCAGCAGTTCCCTTGCCGAGTCGCGGAGTTTGCCCGCTTCGCGCAGGTACCCAAGCCTGCCGAGGCGGATCATCGCGCCCAGCAGCGTGTTCTCCAAGACGGTGAGCTCGGGGACGAGGTGGTAGAACTGGAAGACGAAGCCGACATGGTCACGCCGGAACTGGTTGCGATCGTTCGCCGAGAGATCACCGAGCGCTCTGCCGTCGTAGGCGATGCGCCCGCCGGACTTCGCATCCGGCCGATCGAGCCCGCCCATGAGGTGCAGCAGTGTGCTCTTGCCCGAGCCCGAGGCGCCCAGGATGGCGAGCCATTCGCCCGAGGCGATGTCGAGCGACACGCCGCGGAGGACGGGCACCTCGACCTTGCCGAGCTTGTACGTCTTGTGCAGGTTCTCGACCTCGATCGCGCTCATTCGAACCTCAGCGCTTTCACGGGGTCCATGCGGGCGGCTCGCCAGGCCGGGATCAGCGCACCCAGCCCGCAGCTGACGATCCCCGCGGCGACGATGATGAGGGCCTTGGTCAGATTGAAATCCTCGGGGATGCGCGCGAAGTAGTACACCTGCGGATCCCAGATCATGATGCCGAGGGTTGCGCCCATCCAGTCGTGGATGGCGTTGATGTTGGTGATGACGATGTAGGCCAGGATGCCGCCGAGGATCGAGCCGACAACGCCGATCGCCAGTCCGTACCGCACCCAGAGCCAGGCTACGCCCGGCCCGCTCGCGCCGAGTGCGCGGAGGATGCCGATGTCCTTGGTGCGCTCGCTGATCATGCTCCAGAAGATCGCCAGCACGAGGAAGACGCTCGTCAGGCTGATGATGCCGAAGATGAACAGCACGAGCGCCGTCTCTTTCTTGATCGCGCCGATGAGCGTGGCGTTGCGGTCCTGCCACGTGAGCACGTCGAGCGCGTCGACGGGCGGTGCGTGCTCGGACTGCGACTCGAACCGGGTGTAGATCTCCTTGACGCGCTCCTGCAGATCGCGGAGCGGGATGTGGTCACCCACGCCCCGCACCAGCACAGACGTCACGCGTGCGGGTGTGACGCCCACGACCTCGGGCAGCATGCGCCCGATCGGGTTGCCCGCGTTGTCGTAGATGAACTCGATCGGGCCGCCCGTCTCGACGATCTCGGCGCGGTCCATCTTGAGCATCTGCTGCAGCTCGTCCAGCGGCACATAGATCGTCTGCGAATCGATCTCGTAGATGTTGCTCGAGAACTCGTTGCCGATCTGGAGCTTGCGGGCGACGGGCTCGAGGAAGCCGCCGCTCATGTCGATGGGCAGCACGTTGAGCGTGACATCCTTGCCGGGCAGGAAGACCCAGTCGTCGGTGACGAACCCCGCCTCGGATCGCAACCCCCGCTTGCTGAAGACCTCGATCCCGAGCACCGCCTGGTCGCGATCCGATTGCGCTCCGACGTCATACCCGAACAGCTCCTGCCCGAGCCTTTGGGTGGTCTCGAACATCTCTCGCTTGGCCGGGTCGAGCCTGGGGTCTTCGCGGTCTTTGTCCCGGGGCATGGGCGTGTCGATCGGTTTCCAGTAGAGCGTGTCGAAGTAGCCTGTGACGCGGTTGAAGCTCTCGGGGTCGATGCCCTTGATCCGGCAGGTGGTTGTCAGCTGTTGCGGCGTGTCGTTGAGCTTGACGAGGCCGTAGGCGTCGATCGTCGGCGTCGCGGCCTCGATCCACTCGTCGGCCTCAAGCATCTCGATGAGCTTCTCGTAGTCGCCGAAGCCCCGCTGGGGGCGGGCGATCTCGACGTCGCCCATGAGCGTGCGCCCGGACTGGATGAGTTGCTCGAGGAAGCCGCCCATGACCGACCAGGTGATGAGCTCCATCGCGACCGAGAGCATGACCGCCGCCGAAGCGAGCAGGGGCATGACCTTGCTGGTCAGATAACGGCGTGTGAGGAGGCTCTGGAACACCGGGCGACTGTACTCCATTCATCGATCCCGCGCTCGGCTTGGCGGGGGCGAGTCCTTATCATCGGGTCGTGATTGGGAAACCACTCCAGATCGGTGCAGTCGATCTCTCGACCAACATGCTCCTGGCCCCGATGGCCGGGTACTGCGACCTCGCGTGGAGACTCACCTGCCGATCGTTCGGCGGCGTCGGGCTCGCGTGCACGGATCTCTTGTCCCCCCACGGCCTGCTCCGCGGGACGCAGCACTCATTGGATCTCGCCAAGACCAACGACCAGGACAAGCCCGTGGGCATGCAGCTCTACGGCTCGGACCCCGAGATCATGGCCGAGGGTGCCAAGTGGGCCGCCGAGCACGGCGCGACGATCGTCGACATCAACATGGGCTGCCCGGTGGACAAGGTCGTCAAGAAGGACGGCGGATCGAAGCTCATGTGCGACATGGCCCAGGCCGTGGGCATCGCCGAGGCCGTGCGCAAGGCGCTGACCGGGAACATCCCGCTGACGGCGAAGATGCGGCTGGGCTGGGACGAGGCCGCCTACGAGAACGACTGCGCCCCGAAGCTGGCGTGCCGGTTGATCGATGTCGGGTGCGCCGCGATCACGGTGCACGGGCGCACGACAGAGATGCGCTTCAAGGGCGATTGCCGGCGCGAGGGCATCAGGCGCGTGGTGGACGCGGTCCGTGCGCACACGAATGGAGCAGTGCCTGTCATCGGCAACGGCGACGTGAACAGCGCCGAGGATGCGCTCGACATGCTCCGCGAGACAGGTTGCTCGGGTGTGATGATCGGACGCGGCTCGCTCGCCAGGCCCTGGATCTTTCGCGATGCGTGGGCGCTGCAGACCACGGGCACCGTGCCCGAGCCCCCCACCGTCGATGAAATCGCGGAGATGGTGCTGAGTTTCTTCGAGCTGATGCTTGAGTTCCGCAACGAGCACTACGCGATGCACAAGCTGCGCACGCGGATCAGCTGGTTCGTCAAGACAATGACCACGCGGGCAATCAGCTGCAAGCCGCTGGGCGAGGCGATCCGCGAGGCCAAGTCGGCGGACGACGTGCGCCGCGTGATGGGCGAGTTCCTGGCGGGCGGACACCGGCTGATCGCCGGGAAGCGCGAGACGCTGACCGCCTGATCGGGCGGGGCGTATTGATCCCAATCGGGAAAATCCAAGATCGCTGACGGGCTCCCATCGCGCGCGCATCTGCGTGCGTGTCCGGCTATCTGCCGGCGTTTCTGCCAACAGGGGGACACCATGCCGATCTCACGCCGCGGCTTTGCGGACAGTGCGCAGTGGAAGCTCCCGGTCGCGGGCATCGCGGCCGCGGGGTGCATCGGGCTTTTGATCTGGCAGATCATCCCCTCACGCACCGAACGCACCGATAAGCCCAAGCCCACGCTTGTCCGTGCCGATGGCACAGCGCCCGAGCCTCAGCAGCGCCGAGCTCGCCCGAGCGAGATGAACTGGGAGACCGCCGCCGAGGACGAAGGCCGCGAGTACGCCTTTGACAAAGTCACGAACGCGGGCGATGTCGCTGGACAGATGGAGACCATGTCGCAGGTCATCGGCGCGCTCAACGGCGACCCCTCGGGCGGTGTCGGCTCTCTCGGCGGGAGTGTCCGCGCGTTCCTCGAACCCATCAACGCCGGCGACAAGGCGGCGCTCGAATCGGCCGTCGCCAGCCTCGGCGGCAACACCGAGCCCGATGAAGACGGAGACCTGCCCACCGAGGGCCTCTTCACGCTCTTCTCGGGACTCTTGAAGTTCGCCTCGCTCGACACCACGAACATCGAGGTGCGCGAGCCGACGCAGAACGTCGCCGGTCAGGAGGGCATCAGCGTCAGCATGAATCGCAATGTGAACGAAGACCCCGAGACGGGCGAAGAAACCGAAACGGTTTCCAGCCTCATCATCGGCTCGCCAACACAAATGTTCCCGGAGGCCGCTTCGAAGGAGGCCAAGGGCAAGCTCGTCGAGTTGCGTCTGCCGTTCCTGGCCAAGGGCTCGAAATCCGAGAACCCGGACATCGTCGTGAATCTCCAGATGCGTCAGGCGGGGGCCGGGAAGTGGCAGCCGGCGGGCTTCATCGTTGATGTACGGAACGAGGAACTGATGGATGAGGTCATGAAGGCCATGATGGCGCGCCGGGGCGGCGGGTAAGGAGACCACCATGAAACGCGGATTCACACTCATCGAGGTCCTGGTGGTCATCGCGATCGTCAGCCTGCTGATCGCGATCACGCTGCCGGCGCTCGGCTCGGCTCGCACGACGGCACGGCAGACGCTCTCGCTCTCGAACGTGCGATCGATCGGGCAGACGTTCGCGATGTACGCGGACACACACAAGACGTTCCCGTTCCCGGGTCAGGTCGAGAACGTCAACGTGCCGGGCGGCGGCACGGTCTACAGCTTCGAGTGGTTCCCTCGGGGCACGATCGTGGCGACGTCGAGTCTCTGGCAGTTCGGGACGCTCTGGCCCGCGCTGGTCAGCAACATCACGCCTTGGGAGGAGGCCTATTCGACCTGGATCAGCCCGGGGCGCGACAAGTCTCTGCCGACACTCGATGACATTTTCACAGATCTCGAACCGCACGAGGTCGTAAGCTACGAGTACAGCAACAGCTTTCTCGCGTCGCACCGCAACTGGCAGGACAACGCCGCAGAGGATCCCAGGCTGCTCGGCCCGACGCGCCCAGACGAGGTGACGTACTCGTCTCAGAAGGTCATGCTCTGGGATCGCCACCTGACGTACCTCACAACGCAGCCCGAGATCGTCGAGGGGCACTACGACGCCAACACGCCGATGGTCTTTGCCGACATGCACGGTGCCGTGGAAAACCCCCTTGACGCAGAAGAGGGTGCCCCAAATCCCAACAACCAGACCGACATCCGACGCCTCCACAACACGCCGAATGGCGTTCGGGGGCGGGACTACTAAGACCGCCCCGAAGCGTCCATACCGGACCACCCCTCAAAGCCCTATCATTTCCTGGCACACCCTGCTCGCTTCAAATCGGGCAGGGTGTGCCGGTTTTGTGATCGATGCGCTCAGATTCACGCGACAGGGCTCAACGCAACCCGCTGCTGGTGGTACCGTACAGTTGAGAGGCTGGCGTACTGGTCGGCCGAGGGGTTGAGAACACGATTTGGATCCCGGGGCCGCTCGGTCCCCGTTCCGGAAGGAAGAAATGAAGATGCGAGCTCACACCGCCGCTTTTGTCGCTGCCCTTGTCGCGATTGCCGGGGCCCCCGTGTCCATGGCCCAGACTGTCGCCGAGCCCGCCGCGAGCACGGCGAGCCAATCGGGCCCGCGCCTCACCATCAGCACCGACAAGGTCGACTTCGGCGAAGTCGATGACAGTGGCCCGGTCCACACCACCGTCACCATCACCAACGAGGGCGACGAGGTGCTCGAGATCGGGAACATCAGCGTCACCTGCGGCTGCACCGCGGGTGAGGTCGGCACCAAGACGCTCCAGCCCGGCGAATCGACCGAGCTCACCGTCAACTTCGACGCACGCAACCGCGCCGGTCAGCAGCATGGCAAGCGTGTCACGATCGACTCGAACGACCCGACCGGTGCCAAGTCGATCGAGGTCGATGTCTGGGTGTTGCCTCGCGTCGTTGTGGAGCCCGGCATCGCCAGCTTTGGGCAGGTCGTACAGGGCGAGGCCAAGACCGTCATCCTGAGTGTCAAAGGCATGACGAGCGACTTCGAGGTGCTCAGCGCCAGCATCGACCGCGAGGATGCCTTCAGCGTCAGGCTCCTTGAGCCCAAGGTCTCCGATCGCGAGCACCCCCGCACCGGCGAGACCATCGAGGTCGGCGAGTCGCTCATCGAGGTGCACATGTCCGATCAGGCCCGCGTGGGACGCATCGACGGCGGACTCCGGCTTGAGACCAACGACCCGAATTCGCCCGTCAAGAACATCCGCGTCACCGCGGTTGTTGCGGGCGATATCGCGGCCGAGCCGACGCGTGTCTCGCTCGCTGCGCTCACACCGGGTGAGAAGTTCGAGGAGACGTTCAAGCTCGTCAGCGCCCGCGGCATCCCGTTCCAGGTCAAGAAGGCCACGCTCGTCACGTCGACGATGAGCACGCTCGACCGCGACCAGATCGAGGTGAGCTACGCCCCGATCCCCAAGCCCGAGGATGAGAACGAGAAGGCCGAGGTCGGCTACTTCGTGACGGTGAAGGGTGTCGCGACGGACTCGATGCGGATCATCCAGGGCAGCATCGTCGTGCTGACCGACGCCGAGGGCCAGCGCGTGGTTCGCACACCGATCACAGGCGTCGTCCGCGCCCAGAGCGCCGCGGCCGACCAGAATCAGGGCCGCTGATCGTGTTCAAGGCGTACCTGCTCAAGTTCGCGGGCATCCTCGTCGTCGGTTCGGCGGCGGGGATCACCCACTGGGCGGTCGAGCCGCCGCTGAAGCTGCATCTCGATGAGATCGCCGATGACGCGGGCACGGTCGTCATCCCGAGCAAACCGAAGCAGGACACGCCCGAGTCGGCGAGCAACCAGGACGAGCAGACACAGCCCGAGGACGTCGCCGAACCCGGAGCGGGCAGCTCGATCGTCCTGAAACGCGAGATCACGCTCGATCAGGCGAAGACGCTTTTCGAGAACAACTTGGCTGACTTTGTCGACGCCCGCCCGCCGGACAAGTATGAGGACGGACATATTGACGGGGCGTACAGCGTCCCGCCGGATGCGTTCTACAACGGCACGCCCGCGGTCATCGATTTCTTCGACGTGGAGCGCCCGATCGTCGTCTACTGCACGGGCGGCGACTGCCACGACTCGCACGTCGTCGTCGAGCAGATCATGCTCATCCGCCCCGAACTCGTCCGGGTGCACGTCTTCACCGACGGCTACCCCGCGTGGACCGGGGCGGGCTTGGCGACCGATATTGGTCCTGACCCCCTGGCGGAGTAAGGACCGGATGGCAGACGCAAGCAAACTTCGTGGGCCGCAGCACGCCGGCACCTTCGCCAGTTGGCTCTCGCTGATCGGGCGTCTGGGCGTGGGCCAGATCTTCATCTTCGCCGGGCTCGTCAAGGTCGCCGACCCCGCAGAGGTTGCCCGGTCGATCCAGGCCTTTGACGTCGTCAACAACGACTCGATGATCTCGCTCGCTGCGTACGTCATCCCGTGGACGGAAATCCTCGCTGGGGTTCTGCTCGTCGCGGGACTGTTCACCCGCGCTGCAGCGACGGTCATCCTGCTCATGCTCGCCGGGTTCGTGGCACTCATCGTGAACGCGATGAACCAGGGCAAAGAGCTCGAGTGCGGTTGCTTCGGGAAGATCAAGCTCTTCTGCGACGGGCCCCTCGGGCGATGCAACCTGATCCAGGACGGCGTCTTCGCGGCTCTGGCCCTGCTGCCCCTGATCCTCGGCGGCGGGCGGGCCTCGGCGGACGCCCTGGGCAAGGCCAAGGCAACGGACCCCTACGCCGACTACGGCGAGGACGAGGACGAAGCCTTCGACTGAGGCTTGAGCCAGTCCCCCTCACCCGGCCCTCTCCCCCGGAGGGGAGAGGGAGGAATGCGGATCCCTCGACGCCTGCAGGCGACCCGCCTACGCTCTGTGTCCACGGAACTTCCGTTGCCGGGCCCGTTTGAGCCCGGCCTGAACGACCAGAACGGAGACAGACGATGAGCAGGTTCAACCGATTCGGCCCCGGCGGCCCCAAGCCCAAGTCCACCAAGACCTCCGCCAAGGACGTCACCTACGTCGACTGGAAGGACTACGAGGCCCTCCGCCGCATGATGAGCCCGAACGGCAAGATCTACAGCCGCAAGCGCCTCAGCACCACCGCCCGCGAGCAGGCCATGATCGCCCAGGCGATCAAGCGTGCCCGCTTCATGGGCCTGCTGCCGTACACCTCGGCGACCCTCTGATGGGAGGCTCCGGACCGGAGCCCGCGCGATGACACGAGATTACGACCGGATCCGAGACGAACTCGACCGCGCGATCAGTTCGCCCATGTCGCGCGACGAGCGCATGCAGGTGTTCGTCGATGTCCTCTGGCCCATCCTCTCCCCCACCGGCGTGAGCTGGCTCGGGTTCTACTCACGCGCTGATGGAGCCGAGGAGATGATCCTCGAAGCCCGGCGCGACAAGCCGGCGTGCTCGCCCATCGGCCTGCACGGCGCGTGCGGGCAGGCGTGTGCTGAGCGAACAACGCTCGTCGTCACCGACGTCGCCAAGCTCGGCAAGGGGTACGTCGCCTGCGACCCGCGCGACCTCAGCGAGTTGGTCATCCCGCTCTTCGATGAATCGGGCGAGTGCTGGGGCGTGTACGACGCGGACAGCTTTGATGTGGGTTCGTTCGACGAGAACGACGCCGAGCGCGTGCGCGAGTTGTTGGTCATAGCAGGACTGACAACCGACGCGCCCGTTGTCATCAAGACGATCTAGAACGGCACTTCCGACTCAAAGTCCACGAGGCGTTTGCTGCCGGGCGGGCGGATGCTCAATCGCGCTGCGTGGAGCATGAGCCTCGGGTGATCGTCGCGCGCGGGGCCGTGGGCGTAGAGACGGTCGCCCAGGATCGGGGCACCGAGGCCCTGCGGATCGGCGCAGTGGACGCGGAGCTGGTGCGTGCGGCCTGTGACGGGGATGAGTTCGAGGCGCGTGCGTTCGGTCTCTCGCGCCAGGACCCGGTACTCCGTCTGCGCGGGCTTGCCCTCGTCCATGCAGACGATCTGGATCGGGCGGTTGGGCCAATCGACGCGGAGCGGCAGGTCGACATAGCCCGTGTCGCGTTCGATGATGCCGTCGACGAGAGCGACGTACGCCTTGCGGGTCAGGCGGTCCTGGAACTGCACGGACAGATCCCGCTGAGCGCCGGCGTCGAGCGCGACGACGAGCAGTCCCGAGGTGTCCATGTCGAGCCGGTGCACGACCATCGGGCCCGTGGCCTCGGGGAAGAGTTCGAGCACGCGCGCGATGACGCAGTCGGCCTTGTCCGGGCCGCGACCGGGCACGCTGAGCAGGCCCGCGGGCTTGTCGACCACGACGAACCGCTGATCCACGTGGACCAGGCGGAGTTCGAGCGGATCGCTTGCGGGGTCGCCATTCATCGCCCGACTGTACGGCCCCTGTATCTGATAGGCTTTGGGCATGATCGAGCCCGATGATTTCGGTCTGGACTGGGTGCAGACGCTTGCGCACGTGTCGGAGGCGTGCCGATGTCGGCTGCACGGCGCGTTCTGGCAGCAGTGGCACAAGTCGATCGAGGACCATGAGCCGAAGCTTGAGCTCATCTCGCCCGACGACGACCCCTCCGACCCGACGGCGACGCACACCTACGCGGGCGTGGGCAGCTGCCGAATCGGGTGCCGAATCCAGTTGCCCGAGGGCAAGGTCCGAGCAGTCTTGATGCTCCTGCACGGGTACGACGACCCGCCCAAGCTCGCCGAGTCGATTGCAAAGACGCCGGTCGCGCCGGGTGTTGCGGTCATCGCCATACGTGTGCGCGGGTACGCGGGCTCGCGCGCGGGCGTGGGCAACCTCTCGGCGAGCGAACTCGGCTGGATCACGACTGGTCTCGAACGCCCGCCCGAAGACGGCAAGCACGTCAGCGAATGGTGCGTCTCGCACGCGATCGCGGACCTCCTGCTCGGCATCCGGGCGGCGAGGCGCCTGCTCGGGATGGAGTTGCCCGTGTACGTCCGGGGCGAGAGCTTCGGAGGCGGGCTCGCGGTTGTCGCGGCGGCCCGGTCGTGCGCGATGACGTGCTCACACCCCGAGCAGCGGATCGACCGCATCGCCGTGGGACTGCCAACGCTGGGCGACTGGCGCTGGCGGCTTGAGCGTCAGCACCCGCGGAGCCTTGGAGCGGGCGGGCAGGTGAAGCGTTTCCTGATGGCCTCGGGCGAGGCGTCCGAGGAGATCACGCGGCTGCTGGATCTCTTCGACGCGGCACTGCACGCCGAGCACGTCGATTGCCCGGCGCTCGTGAAGCTCGCGGTGCGCGACGAGATCGTGCCCGCGCCGACGCAGGCCTCGGTCTACAACGCGCTCGGCACGCCGCCCGGGCTCAAGGGCAGGTTCGTGACGCGCTACGGGCACTTCGACGGCGGACTGAACGACCTGCGCAGGCACGCGCTCTTTGAGAAGATGTCGGCCGATTTTCTTAACCCTGCGCGCGAGCCGATGGATGTGCTGGCGCAGTGGGAGCCGGTGATGACCTCGGGCGTGCGCCTGCCGGAGGCGATGGCGTGAGCGGGTCATTGTTCGGTGAGGTGAGCCGCGACGCGCAGGACGAGGCGATCGTGGGCGCGTACGAGAACGTCGGCACCACGCTCGACGCGCTGCCCTACACGCCCGAGTTCGAGAAGCTGATCGAGATTGTTCGTGAGACCGATGCGGACGCCGAGCACCGCGCCGTGTTTCATCGGCTCCACAACCTGCGCAAGGCGGGCAAATTACCGAGGATGGGTCGTGCGAGTTCGTCGCCGCCGGTCATCGATTACGAGCACGAGCAGCTACTTGTACGTCTTGTCGCGGATGAGGTGGGCTCGCTCGGTCAGCGGGACCAGCTGCCCTACACCGATGGCTTCGACCGCGTCGCGGGCGCGTTTGCGAACCAAACGGGGCTCAACCTGTCGCAGCACGACCTCTGGCGGGTGATCGCGAAGCTGGCAAAGTAACGCGCGGCCTCGGGGTCTATGGTCTGGTCTCTGACGGAGGACTATGCCATGCCCGCCTCGATCGACGCGCTCATCGACAAGCTCATCGACTACGCCGGCCTGTTCCCGCCCGCATCGCTCGACATGGAGCCGGCCGTCACCGAGTACGCCCGGCACCTGCGCGGGCCGAACGCGGGGGTGCTTGGCCACTTCATCTGCCCGGCGTGGCGGCTCGATGAATTCAGCAAGCACGCGGCGATCATGATGCCGGGCACCTACGCCACCAGCGGGTACACCGAGATGGCGGGCGTCACCGAGCCCTGGAAGGTCTCGGCGATCCTCAAGCCCGACGAGCCGGGCGAGGGGCTCGAGGCGGTCCACGCGTTCAACGAGCGACACTCGCGCGAAGAGCACGGGCTCGCCAAAATCGACGCGGTCGAGGTGAAAGCGCTCAGCGCCGACTTCATCGACGAGGCGATCGACGCGATGCCCGATGACATCATCCCGTTCTTCGAGATCGATCACACCAAGGATCCGCGCGGCATGATCGCGGCGCTCTCGGGGCTTCCCGCAGCAGCAAAGATCCGCACGGGGGGTGTTACACCCGAACTCATACCCACGCCCGAACAGGTCGCGCGGTTTATCCGCTGCTGCCAGGTGGGCGATGTGCCCTTCAAGTGCACCGCGGGCCTGCACCACCCGCTGCGGGGTGACTACCGACTGACGTACGAAGTGGGTTCTGCCACCGGCACGATGTTCGGCTATCTCAACGTCTTCCTCGCCAGCGCCCTGATGCGTCACAACAAGATCGACGAAGCGCAGGCCGCAGAGTTGCTCGTTGAGACCGACAAGGGCAAGCTCAGCTTCGACGACGCGGGCGCGTCCTGGCGATCGCCCGATGGCGAGGTCTCGCTCACCACGGACGAGATCGTCGACGCGCGGCGCCAGTTCGCCTTCAGCTACGGCTCGTGCAGCTTCACCGAGCCGACAGAAGAACTGGCCGAGCTGGGGTGGCTCGACTCATAGACTCTGTACATCAGGAGAAACACCATGCCCTACGAGATCGACGAGACCCACGACCCGAAACTCGAGAGCTGGGTCGAGTCCGCCAACGACCCGGCGACAGACTTTCCGATTCAGAATCTGCCGCTGTGCGACTTCACGGGCACGATTGGTGACCAGCAAGATCGAAAGCTGGCTGTACGCATTGGTGAGAAACTCTTCTTGCTCGACAAGGCTCTTGAGGCCGGTTTGTTTCCCTCCTTGCCATCGGATCTTGACGGCACGTTCTGGGCAGGCTTCACAGGAAATCGAGATGTATATTCGATATACGAACTTGAGTCGGGTGTACGGAAAGAACTCCGCCGCCGGTTGAGCGAATTGCTCGGAACGACCTGTGACGATTTGCGCGGAAATCCAGAATTGATTGATCGTGTATTAATCGATGCCGCTGCTGCAGACTTTTACTGGCCTCCATCAGCATTCGACTACACCGACTTCTACGCCTCCGTCTACCACGCCACGAACGTGGGCTCGATGTTCCGCCCCGACAACCCGCTGCTCCCGAACTACAAGTGGATCCCCGTCGGATACCACGGCCGGGCTTCGTCCGTCGTCCCAAGCGGAACACCAGTGCGCAGGCCAACGGGCCAGCTCTCGCCCGCGGAAGAGGGCGGTGCACCGGGGTTCGGGCCCTGCAAGATGCTGGATTACGAACTCGAGCTCGGTGTCGTGGTCGGGCGGGGCAACGAGCTCGGGCAGCCGATCCCGATCGGCGAGGCCGAGGATCACATCCTTGGGATGTGCCTGCTCAACGACTGGTCGGCGCGGGACATGCAGAAGTGGGAGTACGTGCCGCTCGGGCCGTTCCTGGCGAAGAACTTCGCGACGACGGTTTCGCCCTACATTGTCACGATGGAGGCGTTGGCGCCCTTCCGCTCGCCCGCGATGGTGCGCCCAGACGGCGACCCGAAACCGCTGCCCCACCTCTTCGACGAGCGCGACCAGGCACATGGCGGCATCGACATCACGCTTGAAGTGTTCCTCGCCAGCAAGCAGATGCGCGACAAAAAGATGGACCCGATCCGCCTCAGCAAGGGCACGTTCAAGGACATGTACTGGACAATCGCACAGATGCTCACACACCATTCGAGCAACGGGTGCAACATGCAGCCTGGCGACCTGCTCGGCTCGGGCACGATCTCGGGGCCGACGCGCGAGGCTCGCGGGTGCCTGCTCGAACTGACCTGGGATGGCGATCCGTTTGCGAACCCGCCCAAGCTCGTGCCGGGCACCGAGCGCACGCCCATCAAACTCCCCACGGGTGAAGAGCGGAAGTTCATCGCCGACGGCGACGAGGTGATCATCAGGGGCTACTGCGAGCGTGAGGGTTTCCGGCGGATCGGGTTCGGCGAGTGCCGAGGGATCATCGAGCCGGCGATCGGGTGAAAGCGGGTTCATCGCCCTGATTCTGCGGTTTCGGGGTGTAGAAGGCCGATTCTCGCCGCGGGGAACAAACCCTGCTAGGATAATTGTTCGTATACAGGCAGACACGCAGAGCGGCATCTCATGGGCCGCTTTCAGAACGGGGACGAAAGTATGGCTAAGGGTGGTGGTAAGAACGCGATTCTTCTCATTGTCGCGGTCGCGGCGATCGGCGGGGCATTCTTCTTCTTCAAGTCGATGATGCCGGCCGAGAACACGCAGGGTGACCAGTGGATCTATTACCTCGATCCTCAGACGCTCAACAGCGAGCAGCAGGTGACCTACAAGATCCGTGCCGCTGAGGTGAAGGATTACGCGACGAGGCAGCTGGCCGATGACCCCGCTGTGGACGAGCGTCTGGTGACCGCCGGCATCTGCGGCCACTGCGGGAAATACGTCCCGCTGGAAGGCCACGGCACAATGCCCACGACCTGCCCCGTCTGCAAGGGTGATCTGACCGGCTACACCAAGTCCGGCACAAAACTCCCGTGATATTCGGTCGGGTTGCCCGACTGCATCACTGATCAATCCGCGAGCCTGGGGCTTCGAAAGAGCCCCAGGCTCGTTGTCATTGTGTGGAGATAGCTCTGTTCGCCGACCGGGCCGTACTCGCCGTCGGCGAAGAAGCCGGCGATCGGCAGCGGTCTGTTCGCGACGTCGATGTGCTTCCCGCTCTTGGCCTGCTGCACGCCGGCCTGCGTCGGGGAGAAGGCCTGTGAGATCGCCGACGCGTCGTGGTGTGGCTCCCCAAAGAACCGCTTGCCGCGGCTGACGCACGAGAACACAAGCCCGGCCTCGGGTCTCGGCCTGAGTTTCTGCGCATCGAGCAGCATGCTGAGGTCGCCGTGGGCCGTCTGGGCGTCGCGGATGTGGATCTGCACCGTCTGACCGACTCGGAAAAAATCGTTGGCGATGATCGCGCCCGTCGTGGCGTCGATGCTGTGGACACCCCGGATGAGAAAGTCGCCCTGCCCGAAGCGTTCACGGTACTCGTTGATGACCTTGCCAAGGAGCATGCCCTTGGTGAGCGCGACACGCTGACCGACGGGCAGCTCGCTCACGACCTCCCTGAGCATGTCCACGGCACGCTTTCCGCCGAGCTGCTGGATGATGTTGTCGCGGGCCTTCGTGACGACCATCGTGGGCCCGATGGCCTTGCACCCCTGGCTCACGACACCCTCAAGCTGGAGATCACCCGAGAGACTGATCCCGATGCCGCCCGAGTTGCGGATGTCGTCGTTCAGACCGACCGCGTTCTGCCCGGGTGTGCTCGCGGATGACGCGAAGCCACCAAGAATCGGCATCGATCGCGTGGCGAGGCTCATCGCCGGCAGTGTCCGCACGAGCGGCACGGAGTACGGATCGCAGAACATGAGCGTGCCCGCGTGATCCGGCTCGATCTGCATCGCCTCGGCGAGCACGTCGCGGTGCCAGTCGGGCCCCGGCTTGTCGGGCACCTTCGGCAGTTCGCCGACCAGGAACGGGCTGATCCGCACGCCCGGAGCCGCGGCGAGCATGAGCGAGACGCCCGGCGCGTCCTCGACCTCGATCTCGCCCCCGATCACACCCTTGGCGCTGCACGTGACAACGTGGGCGGCGCCCGACACGTGGCGGATCAAGGAGGCCATGGTCGAGGCGTGCAGCACGTGCGGGCCCGTGATGAACACGAGCGCAAGGTCGGGGGTCTGCCCACCCAGACGCGAGAGCGCCCGCTCCACGGCCTCCTTGGCCGCCGATGCGGACTCCGTCCGCACAGAAAGCGCCGCGGCGAATCTCGGAACAATGGCTTCGGGGGCGTCTGGCATGGGCGAACCGATCGTACCGGTCATGATGGAACGGGTGCACTAGACTGACATGAGATTTCTGAAAGGGCCACCGTTGAGCAACCAGCATCAATCGGTCTCACGCGTCGCGGTCGTGATGTTCCTGTACTCGGCGCTGATCCTGACATTCGGGATCATGGCATACGTCATCACGCCGGCGGGCCAGGCCCCCGTCTTTGCGATTGTGGCGATCTGCATCGCCGCGGTCGTGATGGCGGCGATGGGCACCATGTCGCTCATGATCCACAAGAAACGGAAAGTCGGGATGATCGGAATCCACCTGGGCCTGTTTCTTCCGATCGTCTTCGCGGGCATTTTCCTCTGGCGTGCCGGACACAACTACCGTGATTCGGGTGTCTACGGCTACTTCGAGAACGCGTACCAGGCCGACCTCAAGGACCGAAACGCCGAGGACACGACCGCCAACCGAGACTCGTTCCTCTCGGGCGCCAAGCCGGAGGCGGGCAAGGACATCCCAGACCACGACAAGGGATCGCTCGGATTTATTCTCACGATGCTCTTCGGCGTGAGCGTGGCGGCGTTCATCGTGCTGCTGCTCAGCAGACCGAAGCTGCCGCCCAAGCCCGCACCTGCTGTCGCGGCACCGGAGCCCGCATCATCGAGCGAGAAAGCGGACACAGCCTCAACACCCGAAAGCGTCGAGGATGATCCGTTCAGCAAGACGTGAGTTGATCTGAATCGACGCTTTACTGCTGACCTGAACCGGCCTGGATCAGATCGATCTTGAGCGGGTCGATGATCAGCAGGTTGAGTCTCGGGTCGAGCTCGGGCGTGCCGACCACGCCGATCGTCTCGCCCAGCATGTTCTCAAGGTTGATGTCATCGCTCGGGCGGAGATAGCCCATCGTGCGCGGGGCCTCGGTGACGCCGAGCGACTGCACGCGATACATGCGGGGCAGACGGCGGCCGTCGTACACCGCGCTCGGGAGCAGACGCCCCACCACCGCGTACGAACGCTGGATCTCGAGCTCGCGGACCTTGTTCACAAGTTCCTGCTCACGCTCGGTGGCCCGCTCGCCCAAGCTCGCATTGGCGCGAGTAGCTTCCTGCACGCGTTGGCGGATCTTGAGGACCGACTGACGCTGGCGCAGAGCCGTGCGGAGGCCTGCGTTCTCTGCGGTATCCGGTGTCGCGTCGTACATGCGCGTCACTTCGGCGAGCAATGGGCCGTACTCGGCCTCCTCGGTCGACTGCTTCTGCACCGCCTCGAAGAGCTGCTCCATCTCCTCGATGCTGCTGATCTTGAGCGGCGCGGGCTTCTCGGGCTGGGCTTCGGTGTCCGCGTTGGTCGGCGTTGCGACGTTCGTACCCGCATCGGGATTGACGGGCGTCGCATTCACCGGCGTGGCCTGCTCGGGCTGAGCCGTCGGAGCGCTGGCAATGTCGGTGTCGTCGATCATCGGCTCGACGAGCGAGTCGTCTTGGCCGGGGTCTTCTGTCGGTGCGTTGCCCGTGGTGTTCGTCGCGACATCGACGGGCTGAGCCGGGGCTTCGGTGCCGGGATCGATCGCGGGCTCGTTGTCATTCGAGCCCGTGTTCTGCGCGACGGCCGGAGTCTCACCTTGATTCTTCCAAGTCTCGACTTCGGAGGGTGTGGCAGCGCGGAGGAACGAGAGACGGACGTAGCCGCGAGCCTGCTCGGGAGCTTCGACGCGGTAGCCTGCGAGTTCGCCCGAGAGGTCGTTGACGGCCTCGCCGATGACCTTGAACTGTGTCCCTCGCAGCGCGGGATCAGAGAGCAGCTTGCTCCAGCTTCCACGAGCGCCAGCGAGCGCGTTGTATGCAACGAGGCTGTCGTCGCGTGAGAGCGTGAGCGACTTGCCGTCACCCGCGATCTGGGCGTATTCGGTGCGGACGAGCGCGGCGGCGGACTTGGGGTACGCGACGCGTGCCCACCCGCTGGAGGTCTCGCCGTCCATCACGAGAATGGTGCCCGCGCGGAGCTCGGCAACGGGGTAGTAGGCGGTGCCGGCGCCGCAACGGATCATGGCTCGCTGATCGGTGACCAGCATGTGCTGGGGCTCGATCTCGCTGACCTGCGAGGAGACCTGCGCCGATGCGGCACCAACGAATCCCACCTGGGGGAGTCCGAGTGTCGTGACAATCGCCACCACGCCACCGATCCACTTGCTAGCCATAAATGCACGCTCCTCGTGTCTGAAATCTCACTCGGTTCCACCCACCCGAATGCCGACGGTTGCGGCAAAGGGGCGCCGAGCGGCATAGTCTACGTCACCAGGACGAGGCTGACAGCCGGAAACCCGGGAGCTGGCGGCACAAAGGACCATTCCCAGATGGACAAATCGAAACTTTCCCCCGCGATCATGCGTCTTCTGCCTGTCGTTTGCGCAGGATTTGCTCTCTCGGGGTGCACGGGCCCGATCGTGGACCGCGACCGCACAATTCTGACACGATCCGTTATCGATGCCGTCCGGCGTGAGATGGTCGAGGCCGAGCAATCTCCGGAGTACATGCTGACCTCCCGGCAGGATTCGGTGGAAAGCCTTGGCATCCCTGAGGCCCGGATGAGCCAGCTCCGCGAGATGGGCGGCCCGGAGTCGTACGACCGCGGCGCGTTCCCTATGGACGAAGACCTGCTCGGAGCCGAGCAGCGCATGGTGGCCGTGAGCCTCGAGCGGGCGATCCGGTCGGCCGCGGAGCGGAACTCGCAGTTGCAGTTCGACCGGCTCCGCCCGGCGATCTCGGAGAGCCAGATCGTCGCCGCCGAGGCCAACTTCGACTGGACCTTCTTCGTCAACGGGCAGTACCAGTCGATCGACCGCCCACGCACGAGCACCACGTTCTTCGGGACGGCGGCGGATGTGTTCGATCAGAGCGATATCACCACGGGTGTGCGTCGGCGTCTGACGAGCGGCGGCACGTTCACGCTCGACACCTCGTGGACCAACGCCGACAACGAGACCCCGGGCCTGACTGTTACGCCCAACCCGGCCAACACCGTCACCGTGGGTGCTCAGCTCACGCAGCCGCTGCTGCGTGGTGCGGGCTCGGACTTCGCGCTGGCTCAGGTCCGCATCGCCGAGAACGCCGAGCGCGACGAGGTCGCCACGCTCGAGATGAGCGTGATCCGCACGCTCCGCGAAACCGAGGAATCGTACTGGCAGCTTGTTCAGGCGCACCAGAACCTGCTCATCCAGCAGCGGCTGCTCGAACGGGGCATCGAGGTGCGCGACAAGATCATCGGGCGTGGGATCCTCGACGCGACCGCGGCTCAGATCGCCGACGCGAAGGCCGAGGTTGAGAGTCGCAAGGCTCAGGTCATCCGTGCCCAGCGGAACCTCCGCGCCGCCAGCGATGCGCTCAAGGTGCTCATCAACGACCCCGAGCTGACAATCGGCTCGGAGGTGCTGCTCCTGCCCGCGGACATCGCGATCGACGAGCCGATCCGATTCAGCCTTGTCGACGCGGTGACAACGGCGCTCACCGAGCGCCCGGAGATCGCACGGGCATTGCTCTCCATCGACGACTCGACGATCCGCAAGCAGGTCGCGCGGAATCAGCTGCTCCCGAGGCTCGACCTCGAGATCTCGGCAAGATTCTCGGCGCTCGATGAGGACGCCAGCGATGCGTACAGCGATGTCTGGGAAGGCAGCTTTGTCGACTACATCATCGGGTTGTCTTACGAGTACGCGATCGGCAACCGCGCCGCCAACGCGACGCTGCGTCAGCGACAGCTCGAGAATATCCAGGCCGTCACCTCGTTCCAGAACACCGTCCAGCAGGTCGTTCTCGAAGTGAAGAACGCCTTGCGTGACACCGTCGCGGGCTACAAGCTGATCGCTCAGACGCGATCTTCACGTTTCGCTGCGACTGAGAATCTGCGGGCCTTCGAGGTCGTGGTCGAAACCACAGGCGGGTACTCGGCCTTCAACCTCGACCAGTGGCTGAGCCGGCAGCAGGCGCTCGCGATCGCTGAGGCCGAAGAAGTCCAGGCGCTCGTGAACTACAACATCGCGATCAGCCGCTTGTACGCCGCGATCGGTCGCACGCTCGAACGCAACGGCATCAAGTTCGTGGTGCCCGAGACCGCCGACGAGTAAGCCGTGATCATCGACGACATCCAAGCCGCCGCGACGATCCTCGCCGAGGGCGGCGTCGTCGCGTTCCCGACCGAAACGGTCTACGGGCTCGGCGCCGATGCGCTCAATCCCGATGCCGTCGCCAAGGTCTTTGCGATCAAGGGCAGACCCTCTCACAACCCGCTGATCGTGCACGTCGCCTCGATCGAGATGGCCAAAGCCGTCGCGAGCGAGTGGCCCGATGCTGCGGAGAAACTCGCCCAAACGTTCTGGCCCGGGCCGCTCACGATTGTCGTTCCGAAGCAAGGACGAGTGCCAAGTGTCGTGACTGGCGGAGGCGATACCGTCGCGCTCCGCATGCCGGCGCACGAGATCGCTCGCAAGCTCATCAAGACCTTCGGCGGCCCCATCGTCGGACCGAGCGCCAACGCCTCGGGCACCGTCTCCCCCACCGCTGCGAGTCACGTCACGCAATCGCTCGGAGAAAGCGTGCCCGTACTCGACGGCGGCCCGTGTGAGCGTGGCATCGAGTCCACGGTTGTGCGTGTTGCACAAGATTCCGTGAACATCCTGCGCCTGGGTGTCATCGGGCGAGATGAGATCGCACGCGTTGTGCCCGTTGTTGAGACACACGCAACGAACGACGAAGACCCGCTGCCCTCACCGGGCATGCTCACACGGCACTACGCCCCGCGCACACTGACTCGGATTGTGGACGCCAAGGACATCGCGATTACGCTCGCGCAGCACCCGAATTCAGCGCTGCTCACCATCACGCCCACGAACCTACCCGGCGCGATCGCGATGCCAGCCGACGCCTCGTCATATGCGAAGCGTCTCTACGCCGCCCTGCGTGAGGCCGACGCGATGGGTGCGGATCTCATAATCGTCGAAAGACCCACGGCTATCGGGCCGATCTGGGATGCGGTGCGTGACCGACTCCGGCGGGCCTCAGCGGAACACTGAGACAATCCCGGCGGCTATGGTTCATTGCATACAACCGCAACCCCCCGTGTGAGGCCCAGAATGTCCGATAAGCTCCAGATTGCGCTCGCCGAGGGCGACGGCATCGGCTCCGAGATCACCCAGGCCTGCCTGACCGCGTTCGAGGCGGCCGGGTGCTTCGAGCACATCGAGTTCGTGCCCGTCGAGATGGGCTCGCGCGTCTTCGACGCGGGCGACACCCGGGGCATGACCGACAGCGCGATCGACACCATCGAGCGTCTGGGCCTGCTCTACAAGGGCCCGATGGGCACGCCTATCGGGGGTGGCGGCAAGTCGATCAACGTCACGCTCCGCAAGACACTCGGCGCGTTCGCCAACCTGCGCCACTTCCAGAGCCTGCCGGGCGTCGAGACCGTCTACTCGCAGGCCGGCGTGCCGGTCGATTTCTACGTCGTCCGCGAGAACGTCGAGGACACCTACGGCGGCGTCGAGTACCGCCTGACCAACGACGTCGTCGACTGCAAACGCATCATCACCGCCCCCGGGTGCGACCAAGTGCACCGGTACGCGTTCGAGGCGGCCAAGGCGTTCGGCATCGACCGCGTCACCTGCGGGCACAAAGCCAACATCATGAAGATGACCGACGGGATGTTTCTCGATCGGTTCCGCCAGACCGCGCGCGACTACGCGGACATCCAGACCGAGGACGTCATCATCGACGCCCTGTGCATGAACCTCGTGCTCAAGCCCCAGTCGTACAAGATGGTCGTGCTGCCCAATCTGCAGGGCGACATCGTGAGCGACCTCGCGGCCGGTCTGGTCGGCGGGCTCGGGTTTGCGCCGTCGGCGAACATCGGTGAGAAGGTCTCGATCTTCGAGGCGGTCCACGGCACAGCGCCCGACATCGCGGGCCAGAACAAGGCCAACCCGACGAGCCTGCTGCTCTCGGGCCTGATCCTGCTGCGCCACATCGGCATGCAGAAGCAGGCGGCAACGATCGAGAACGCGCTGATCTACACGCTCGAATCGGGCGTGCACACGGGCGACGTGCGGGGCGAGAAGGAGCCCGTCGGCACCGCCGAGTTTGCCCGCGCCGTCGCCGACAACCTCGGCAAGACCCCGAGCGAGCGCTACGCACGCGAGGTTCCGGCGCAGGACACACCGAACTTCACGCCGCCCGAACGCCCGCGCGTCAACCGCATGATGCGCACGTACGAAACACTCACGAGCGCGATCGTCGGCTGCGACATCTACATCGAGACCCTGCTCGCGCCGCACGACCTCGCCCAGCGCCTCGAGATGATCTGCGCGAACACGCCCTTCAAGCTGACCATGATGTCCAGCCGGGGCACGCAGGTCTGGCCCACCGGCTCGGTCTACACCGAGGTCGTCGACTACTACCGCGCCCGCTTCGAGCTGCGCGACAAGGCGATGACCGGACGCGTCGGACAGCAGGCGCCCATCTTCCTCTTCGAGAAGGTCGGCGAGAAGTTCGACGTCGCCAGCTTCCAGATCCTCAAGGAATTCGAGGGCAAGCGGGGCTTCTCGCTCGCGCAGGGGCAGTAAAGCCAACGTCGGGAATGATCAATGCTCAGAGTCGAGCCGATCTCTCAAGCAGATCGTGACGCATGGCTTGCGATGCGCATCGCGCTCTACCCGGACGAGCCGCTACACGTGATCGAGAGCGAGCTCGACTCGTTCCTGAACACAGGCAAGATCGCCGATCGCGAGCACGGCGTACTCATCGCACGCGTTCATAACATGCCCGTCGGATTCATTGAGACCAGCGACTTCGGCCAGAACCGATGCCACATCGAGTCGTGGTACGTCTCGCCCAATGCACGCGGTTCGGGTGTCGGGCGCGCTCTGATCGATGCCTGTGAGCACTGGGCAAGATCGCGTCGGGCTATCGAGCTAACCTCGGACACCAACGAGGACTACCCGGACTCTCCGCCCGCGCACAAGGCCTGCGGCTTCCTCGCTTCGGACGATGACACACTCTTCGAGAAACGGCTTGGCAATCAGTCCTGACGGATGAGCCTGTCGACCTTGCCGCCCTTGTCGACGAGGATCTCGTCGGCTTCGCCCAGGAAGAGCCCGTGGTCGATGACGCCCGGGATGTCGTTGAGATGAGCGGCCAGCTCTTCGAGGCAGTGGTCGGGCGTCAGGGGCACGTCGAGGATGAGGTTGCCGTTGTCGGTGATGAACATGTCCCCGTCCATCGTGCGCCGGCAGACGCCGTTGAGCCCGACGCTGCGGAGCGAGGCCCGCGTGCTGGCGAGCCCGTACGCCATGACCGCGACGGGGAGCGTCGCGTTGGTGCCGAGGTTCTCGACCATCTTGTGCCCGTCGACCATGTAGACGCGTCGTTTGCTCGCCCAGGCGACGATGCGCTCGCGGGTCATCGCGCCGCCCGAGCCCTTGAGCATGCGGAGCTTGGCGTCCACCTCGTCGGCGCCGTCGAAGAGATAGTCAACCTCCTCGACGAGCGCAAAGTCGACGACGCGGAGTTCGAGCTCGCGCGCGAGCTGCTCGGTGGCTTCGCTCGATGCGACGCAGTCAATCTTGAGGTTGCCCTCGCGAATCCGCTCGGCAAGAGCGCGCACACCCCGGCGCGCGGTGCGACCGGTGCCCAGGCCAACGAGCATGCCCGACTGGATCGGGGCGACAGCCGCTTCTGCCAGACGATCGACGACTTGCTGCTCACTCAAAGCGAATCCCCTGTGCCAACCGAAGCTCACTGCCGTAGTTGATCGTGCACGTCTGGCGGCGCATGTAGGCCTTCCAGCTGTCGCTGCCGGCCTCGCGTCCGCCGCCCGTGTCCTTCTCGCCGCCGAACGCCCCGCCGATCTCAGCGCCCGAGGTGCCGAGGTTGACGTACGCCAGGCCGCAATCGCTGCCCGAGCCGTCGACCGCGAGGAACCGCTCGGTCGTGTTCACGTTGCCCGCGAAGATCGCGCTGGAGAGGCCCTGGTCAACGGAGTTCTGCATCGCGATCGCGTCCTCGATGTCCTCGAAGGTGAAGACGTAGAGGATGGGGGCGAATGTCTCGTCCATCGCGATGGGCAGGTCGTTGGAAGCCGGGGCGCGGATGATGGTCGGCTCGACGAACGTGCCGCCGAGGCCGTCGGGTTTGGCGACGCTGCCGCCCACGAGCACCTCGGCGCCCTGGGCTTTGGCCTGCTCGATCGCGTTCTGGTACGCCTCGACCGTGCGCTCACCGATGACGGGCCCGACGAGCGTGCCCTCGGCCAGCGGATCGCCGATCTTGATCGTCTGGTACGCCTTGACCATCCGCTGGGTCATCTCGTCGACGATGGACTTATGCGCGATGAGGCGGCGTGACGTCGTGCAGCGCTGCCCGGCCGTCCCGACCGAGCCAAAGACCGTGGACTTGACCGCAAGGTCGAGGTCCGCGTCCTTGTCGACGATGACCGCGTTGTTGCCGCCAAGCTCAAGCAGGCAGCGCCCGAGGCGACCGGCAACGACCTGACCCACATGACGACCCATCGCGCAGCTGCCCGTCGCACTGATCAGGGGCAGACGCTTGTCCGCGATCATCCGCTCGCCGACCTCGTCGTCCGTCCCGATCACGAGGCGGAAGATGCCCGGGTGCCCCATCTCCGTCGCCACGCGGTCGGCGATGTTGTTCGTCGCGATCGCGGTCAAGGGCGCGAGCAGCGAGGGCTTCCAGATGGTCACGTTGCCGCAGATCGCGGCGATCATCGCGTTCCAGCCCCACACGGCGTTGGGGAAGTTGAACGCGGTGATACACCCGATCACACCAAGCGGCAGCCACTGCTCCATCATCCGGTGCAGCGGGCGTTCGCTCGGGACCGTCTTGCCCCCCACCATGCGCGAGAGGCCCACGGCGTAATCCGCGATGTCGATCGTCTCCTGCACCTCACCGATGCCCTCGGCGCGGATCTTGCCGACCTCCATGCTCTCAAGCTCGCCCAGTGGCACGAGCAGGCGGCGCATCTCAAGGGCGATGTTGCGGACCACCTCGCCCCGCACCGGCGCGGGCACCGCACGCCAGCGCTTGAAGGCCTCCTGGGCCTCGGCGACAGTCTGCTCGTACGAGTCCGCCGAATCGAGCTTCACGCCCGCGATCGGATCGCCCGTGGCGGGATTGAAACTCACCACGACGCCGCTCTCGGGGCTCTCACGCCCGGTCACGCCGGCGACGTAGCGAGGGTCCTGCTCCAGGTTCAGACTCGGATCTGGGGTATGCATCGGGCGATGGTAGGCGACCTATTCCCGAGCTTGAGATCTTGGAAGATCTCTTAAGAACTCGGCGAGCCGATCCCGGCTCGGACTTTTGGCGTCCCGCACGTACGCCCCGCTCACCGCGCACCCCACCGCGAGGCATTGCGCGAGGTCGAGCCCGAGGTTCTGCGCCATCGCGAACCCGCCGTTGAAATGGTCGCCCGCGCCGGTCGAGATCTTGGGCTTGCTCGTAAAGGGCCCCTCGAACCACGCGGTCGATTGCGCATCGGCAGCCGCCGCCCCCTCGCGCGGATGCACGACGCAGCACGCGAGCCCGAGCTTGGCCCGGATCGTCGAGGCCGCGTGCTCCATCGCCGAGCCAAGCGACTGGTTGCCCGGGCCCTCGTAGATGTCCACGCCCAGCACCCGCCCGATCCGCTCCGCCTCGGCCTGGTTGAGCCCGAGCGTGACGGGCACGAAGCCCGAAAGCTCCGTCAGATACCCCGCCGCCCGGCGCACATCCTCGTCGGTGCGCTTGGCAGGATCGCAGAGATCGATGAACATCCCCCGCTTCTTGTCTTTCCTCAGTCCCGGCAGCACGTCGTCGATGAGGCCGCGCCAGATGCCCTCCACACCCTGCAGCATCACCCAGTTCACGATCCCGATTGTCGTGGCGTCGTTGTAGATCTGCCGCACCGCGTCCAGCCCGATGACGTCCGTGATGAGCCGCCACGACACGGCCTGCACGCTGGCGGTTTTGCCGAGCATGAGCTTGCCGTCCTCGAACTCGAGTGCATCGGTCTGGGCCGCCGGTGCGATCGGGTAGACCTTCGCGCAGCGGTCCGCCATCGGCTGGTACGTCGGACTGAGCAGCGTCGGGTCTTCCGTCGCGCCAACCGCGCCGATGTACGTCACCGATGCGCCCAAACTCCCCATCGCCGCCGCGAGCAAGGGCCCGTTGCCACCGAACCTTTGCTCGACGACGTGCAGTTCGATGTTCGTGCTCTTGCCCGCAGCCGCGGCGCACCGATCCGCAAAGCCCGTGATCGTCGAGACGGGGCGAAAGTCCTCGGGCTTCATCGAGTGGCGCTGATCGACCACACGGATGATCGAGTCGACGAAGCCGTCGAACCCCACCACCGCATTCACGGCTCTGAGTTCGGCTTCGGACTTGCCCGCCACCGCTTCCGCGGCAGCCTCGGCGATAGAGCGTCGGTCACTCGTCATGCCCGCATTGTTGCCGCCCCGTCCGTCTACAGTCGCCCATGACAGGCCCACTCGACCAGCCCATCGTCCTGGCCTCCGGCAACCCGAAGAAACTCGCCGAGATGCGCGAGATCCTGGGCGCGATCGGCCTTGAGATCGTGGGCCTGAACGACCTCAACCTCGACCTTGTCGAGCCCGAGGAGACCGGGACCACCTTCGCCGAGAACGCCCGTATCAAAGCCGTGGGCTACGCCGAGCAGACGGGCCGGGCATGCCTCGCCGACGACTCGGGCCTGGTCGTTGATGCGCTCGGGGGCGAGCCGGGCGTCTACAGCGCCCGATACTCCGAAGACGAACACCCCGGCGACCTGCAAAGGGTCGATCGCGACCGATTCAATAACGAGAAGCTCTTGCGCAAGCTCGCAGATAGACGAGTCGAAGAACGCACCGCACGGTTCATCTGTGCAATGTGCCTTGTCACACCTGTCGCAGACAAGAGCACCCAGATCCTCGCCGAGACGCAGGGCACGTTCGAGGGCGTCATCGGCCTGCCGGGCGATGTCCCACGCGGCTCAAATGGCTTTGGCTACGACCCGCTCTTCCTCGTCAAACCCGACCTCACTCGCACCTCTGCCGAGCTCTCGCCGAGTGAGAAGCACACGCTGAGCCACCGCGGCTTTGCGGCCCGCGCGATAGCCGAGAAGCTCCACGCTCTGAAGCCATAAGAAAACGCCCGCCGCAATCGCGACGGGCGTTCGTATATGTCTCATGAAGACCGGTTCTTACTTATCATCGTCCTTGACGGTGAAGTCCGCATCGATGACGTCGTCGTCGCCGCCTGACTTGCCGGACGCGGCGCCGCTGTCGCCCTGAGCACCGCCCGCAGAGGCCTGCTCGTAGGCAACCTTGCCGAGTTCCGACGAGACCGTCTCGAGCTCCTTCAGGGCCGCTTCGATCGCGTCCTTGTCGTCGCCCTTGATCTTGCTCTCGAGGTTGCTCATCGCCGACTCGATCGAGCTGCGGACCTCGGACGAAACCTTGTCGCCATGCTCTTCAAGGCTTCGGCGGATGCTCGACAGGAAGCCCTCGGCGCGGTTCTTGAGATCGACGACCTCGCGGCGCTTCTTGTCTTCCTCGGCGTGAGCCGCGGCGTCGGCCTTCATCTTGTCGATCTCGGACTCAGACAGGCCGCCCGAGTTCGTGATGTCGATCTTGTTCGACTTGCTGGTCGCCTTGTCGGTCGCGGTCACCTTCAGGATGCCGTTGGCATCGATAGCAAACTCGACCTCGATCTGCGGCATGCCGCGCGGAGCGGGCGGGATGTCCGTCAGCTCGAACTGACCGAGCGTCCGGTTGTCCCTCGCAAACTCCCGCTCGCCCTGCAGGACATGGATCTGCACGCTGGTCTGGTTGTCGGCCGCCGTCGAGAAGGTCTCCTTCTTCGAGGTCGGGATGGTGGTGTTGCGCTCGATGAGCTTGGTCATCACGCCGCCCTGAGTCTCGACACCGAGGGAGAGCGGCGTCACGTCGAGCAGGAGCACGTCCTTGACGTCGCCCTGGAGCACGCCGCCCTGGATCGCGGCGCCGATGGCGACGACCTCATCCGGGTTCACGCTGCGGTTGGGCTCTTTGCCGAAGATCTCCTTGGCCATCGCCTGCACGCGGGGGATGCGGGTCGAGCCGCCGACGAGGACAACCTCGTCGATCTTGCTGGCGTCGAGCTTGGCGTCGCGGAGCGCCGCCTCGCACGGGCCGCGGAGACGATCGAACAGATCCTTGCAGAGGTCCTCGAACTTGCTCCGGCTCAGCGAGACCTGAAGGTGCTTCGGGCCGTTCTGATCGGCCGTGATGAACGGCAGGTTGATCGCCGTCTCCTGCATGGTGGAGAGCTCGATCTTGGCCTTCTCTGCGGCTTCCTTGAGGCGCTGCATCGCCATCGCGTCGCTGGAGAGGTCGATGCCCTCCTTGTTCTTGAATTCCTTCACGAGGAAGTTGATGATGCGCTGGTCCCAGTCGTCGCCGCCGAGGTGCGTGTCGCCGTTGGTCGAGAGCACCTCAAAGACGCCATCGCCCACATCGAGGACGGAGACGTCGAACGTACCACCACCGAGGTCGAAGACCGCGATCTTCTCGTTGGTCTTCTTGTCGAGGCCGTAGGCGAGCGCTGCGGCCGTGGGCTCATTGATGATGCGCTCGACTTTCAGGCCCGCGACCTCGCCCGCGTCCTTGGTCGCCTGGCGCTGCGCGTCGTTGAAGTACGCGGGCACGGTGATCACCGCGCGGTCGACGGTCTCACCGAGGTAGTCCTCGGCGACCTTCTTGAGCTCCTGGAGAATGAACGCCGAGATCTGCTGCGGCGTGTACTCCTTGTCCTTCACCTTCACAGAGACGAAGTCGTCGGCGGTCTTGTGAATGACCTCGTAGGGCACACCCTTCTCTTCTTCAGTGACTTCGCCCGCCCGGCGACCCATGAAACGCTTGATCGAGTAGATGGTGTTCTTGGGGTTGGTCACCTGCTGGTGCTTGGCGGGCTGGCCGATGAGGCGTTCGCCCTTGTCGGTGAATGCGACCACCGAAGGGGTTGTGCGGTTACCCGAGCTGTTGATGAGCACCTTCGGGTCCTTGCCCTCCATGAGAGCGACCACCGAGTTCGTGGTGCCAAGGTCGATGCCGATGATTTTGGACATGTGATAGATCCTCCGATTCCGCCGCGCCGGGCACGGCAAGGCACAGATTGCAACACCTGTGCCAACCCCGGCATCGGCGTTTTGGCCCCGCCCCGGCCCCTCTGGACCGCCCGATCGGGCCCGCGCCGCCCCGCTGCTGCCGATCTGGCAGACCCGCTAATCTGACCCCGTGACCGCACCCGACCCGGCAAACACACCCCCACATGTGATGGTCATCGGGGGCACCGGCATGCTCGCGGGCCTGTGCCGAACCCTCGCCGATCGGGGGCACCCGGTCTCCGTGCTCGCGCGCCGAAACCGCGACCTCGGACCGGGCGTCGGGTGCTTCGCCTGTGATTACAAAGACCCCGACTCGCTCGATGCCGCGATGAGCGAAGCGATCGATGAACTCGGCCCGATCGCGGTTCTGATCTCGTGGATCCACGGCACCGCGCCGGATGCCGCCGAGCAGGCCCATCGGATCGCTTCGCCCGAGCGTCACCTGCGCATCCTCGGCAGCGCCAGCGCAAAGCGGCCCGCCCCGGGTCCGTCCGAGGCGGGCTGTGAGCGGATCACGTTGGGATTCGCTCTCGACGGCCCCGCCAGTCGCTGGCTGACGCACGACGAGATCTGCGAGGGCGTGCTCCACGCCTTCGATCACCCGAGGCCCGCGACGATTGTCGGCGTCGTCGAGCCCTGGGAACGCAGGCCGAGCTAACTCAGCCGTAGAAGGCTCAGCCCTTGGCGCTCTTGGGCTTCTTGCTCCACAGGCGGAAGCCGCGGGCGAGTGTGCAGAGGAACACCATGCCCGAGATAGCCGTGATGGTGATCATCTCGTTGCTCTGAACCTCCATGACGAGGCTCGCGGCCCCGGCGATCCAGAGGCCCGCCCAGGCGATGAGGATCATCGAGCCGAGGCGGCGCATGCCCGACGCGGGCGAGAGGGTCATGCCGAGGCCGGCGAGCACTGCCAGCGCCTGCCCGCCAGCGATCACCGCGCCGAGCTGGCCCTCGTAGTGAAGCCCGAACGCGGGGAAGCTGAGCTTGCCGAGGCGGGCGCTAAAGAACTCGGCCATGCCACCGTTCCAGACCTGCTCGGCGAAGATGATGCACTTCGAGGCCGTCCCGATCGCGAAGACCCAGACCACGGCCGAGACCATGAGATTGATCACGCCCTTGCTGATCTTCTGGCGGATGCCGAGCTTCTTGGCGTCCTGCTTGTCTGAACCGAGGCCAAAGCTCGGACGTCCGGTCGCAGCGGTCGACATGCCCAATCCCTCCATCGGCAGAGTCCCCCGCTTTGAGGGCCTCTCAGGAGCTTCATCGGATCCAGAGGGCAGGGATTCACCCATAAGTCCTTTCCAATCAGTCATTTCGGGTGAAACTCACCAATTGGGAGGGCTGTATCGACACGGGCAGGGCCCGAATACGCGACAGGACTCCCCGGCGGCTCTATAACTCTTTCAGGAATCATTGAAACCACGCCCTGCGCGAGAGACGCCATGACCACGCTCGAGGCCAGCCCAACTCCCATCCGACGCACCGGCCGGCTCGACCCGGCGCTCGAGGCCATCCGCGAGAAGGTCCTCGCGGGCCGACGTCTCACGCTCGCCGAGGGCGAGGTCCTCTACACCACGCCCGACATCTGGAGCGTGTGCGAGCTGGCCAATCTCGTCCGCGACCGCCTGCACCCGGGCGTGGCGTACTACAACATCAACCGGCACATGAACTACTCGAACGTGTGCGCGCTCAGCTGCAAGTTCTGCGAGTTCTATAGAAAGAAAGACGAGAGCGGCGCGTACACGCGCGATCTCGACTACATCCGCGAAGAAGCGCACAAGGCCATCGAGTCCGGCGCGACCGAGATGCACATCGTGGGCGGCCTGCACCCCTACCTGCCCTGGGACTACTACCCGGACATGGTCCGCGCGATCCGCGAGGTCGTGGACAAGGCGGGCAGCAACCTCAACATCAAGGCGTTCACCGCGGTCGAGATCGTGCATCTGGCCAAGATCGCCAAGCAGTTCAAACGCGACGACCGCAAGGCCGGCATCCGGTGGGTGCTGCAGGAACTCAAGGACGCGGGCCTCGGCTCGATCCCTGGCGGCGGCGCCGAGGTCTTCGACGACCGCGTCCACGACGAGGCCTTCAAGGGCAAGATCCGTCACGACGCTTGGCTCGATGTCCACACCGTCGCGCATCAGCTCGGGCTCAACTCCAACTGCACGATGCTCTACGGCCACATCGAGCAGCGCAAGGAGCGCCTCGTGCATATGGACATGCTCCGCCGCGCGCAGGACCAGGCGCTCGCGCGACTCGGCTACACGGGCGATTCGGACTGGAGCGCGTACTCGAACGCCTACGAAGGCATCGACGACAACACCGTCGATGCGATCACGCTCACCCGCGAGGGCACACAGCTCCCCCACCCGGGCATGAACGAGAACGCCGGGTACTTCCAGACCATCATCCCCCTGCCCTTCTTCCCCGACGGCTCCGAGCTCGAGCACCTCTACGGCCCCTCGGGCCTCGAAAACCTCCGCACCCTCGCGGTCGCCCGCCTCATGCTCGACAACTTCCCGCACGCCAAGAGCTTCTGGATCATGCAGACGCTCGCGATGAGCCAGCTCATGCTCAAGGCCGGCGCCGACGACATCGACGGCACCGTCGTCTGGTACGACATCACCAAGGTCGGAGGCCAGACCACGCACCAGGAGACGACGGCGTGGGATCTGCAGCGAGCCATCCGCGAAGCGGGCTACGAGCCGGTTGAACGCGACACGCTGTACCGGCGGGTTGTGCGGGAGGGCAAGAGGTGGAACGTCACGACCGGCTGAGATACCGCCCCGAAACAAAGATGCGCCGGGTGGCCGACGCGCTGACGCCGCTGTTTGCGATCATCATGTCGGTCTTGCTCGGCAGCCTGTGGGGCACATTGGCAGCCCTCGTCTCTGAACCGTACTTTGCATTTGTCGGAACCATGATCGGCGCGATCATGGGATTCTTGTTCTCGCCCTTGCTCATCTACAGCTCGGTTCGTGCGGGACTCTGGAAATCAGTCATCCCGATCGGACTCGCCAACTCGGCTGTTGCGTTTTTGGTTTCGGCCATGGCGGGCGAAGCCGGTCCGCTGCTGGCTCTTCTCGTCACGGCGATTCTCTACAGCGTGATGGCGGCGCAGATCGGATCTCAGAGACTCGGAGCGGACTTATCGCATATCGCCGGCGCCTGCAACATCTGCGGCTACACGTACCTGGCGAACGAAGTACGCGACACATGCCCGCAGTGCGGTGAGCAACGCCCTGAGTATCTCCCCCCGCCGAGATGCCTGAGGTGCAACTACAACCTGACCGGCATCACACAGCGATGCTGCCCTGAGTGCGGTGCTCCGACCACATCGCCCTACCCAACTTCCGGGCAGGCGAAACACTCACCATGATGCCATCAGCCACAAAGCCAGTCACGCTCAGCCGAGTCGTGTGTTTCGTGCTTACGGGCGCCATCGGGCTCGTGCTCGCGACTTTCTTCGATGCCGACCCGGGTGTGCCGGACTACAACGGGTTGCTGTTTGTCTACCCGTTCACCGTGGGCGCAGTGCTCTTTTGTATCTACGCGCCGCATCTGGCAGAGCGAATTCGCGGCGATGATCTGGCCACCTTCACGATCTACGGCTTCGGGGGATCGTTCGCCGTCTGGGGCTCCGTTCTCGGCTGCCTGTTCGGCGGATTCTTCGGGGCCTTGCAGGCATTGATCATCACGATCGTGCTGTATCAGGCCATCAAGAGCAAGCTCATCATTTTGGGGCCGTTGCTCTTTCTCATCCCGGCGTGGTTCGTCGCCACTCTGGTGAGAAATCCATTGAGCAGGTACATCGATCATGATGCGTTCCTGACCTGGAGTACGTCGGCTGTCTTTGTCTGGAATGCGCTGATGTTCGGGCTGATGGCTGTGATCGTCCCACTCGCGGTCAGAGCCCGGGCCAATCGACGAGCCCTTGAGGCCACCCTCCCCTGCATGACCTGCGGCTATTCGCTCGTGGGCCTGACCGCCGACCGATGCCCCGAGTGCGGCACGCCGATCGTGAGGCGTCCAGCCACCCCGGAACCTGCTCATATGCCCCAGTCGACCCCTGAAATCGTAAGCTAGTGTTTCCTAATATAACCTCCGACCTCGTGTCTTGCTTCCCTTGTCGCGGTCGACTCGGGCAAGTCACTCGTCAGTGGGCGGCTCATGATCCTGATCTTTCTCTTGGTGTTCTTCGGGCCATCACTCTTGTGTACCGGCGTCTACCTGCTCACGTCACGAGCGGCACGCGTGCACGCGGGGAGAGAGATCGAACCCGCAGATCACATCAATTTGCTGTACGCGATTCTGTTTGCGTTCGCTGCACCCTTCTTCGTGATCAACACGGTCCGCCTCCCGTTCGAGCATGCGATCGCGGTCGTTCTGATTCCCGGACTCATCAGCTCGGCCATACTGGGTTGGCAATACCAAAGCTCGCGCCATGCGACCATGCTCGCGGTTGCAACCATCGCAGTCGCGGTGCTGAGCATCTTGATCGATCCGATCTGCTTCGGCCCGAAGTCTTCCGAGCCGAGCATCGGGCTGTTCCTCCTTGAACCGATTCTCTGGCTCACCGGCTTCGCGATCATTTCCAGCTTTGCCGCCTCGAGCCACGCAAGGATCTCGCTGACGAGAACAAGGAATGAATGCCTGAAATGCGGGTACTCGCTCGAAGGCCTGCACGTGGACGTCTGCCCGGAGTGCGGCAGTGAACTTCATTCATTCGATTCCAACGCCGGAGTGATGACCCATGTATGACTTCTTCGGTGGCGGCTTTGCCATCATCTACATGGCTATCGGTATCGGGACGCTCATCTACACAAGCGTGCTCGCGGTGATCTTCGCTCACACAGCCAAGGGAGCACGTCACCGCGCCCTGCGCCCGGAATCGGAGTACGACGTCGGGACCACGATGCTGGCCGTCGCGTTCCCGGTTGCGATGACTCTGATCTTCCCAGGGTTGTATTTCAACGGCTACCGACTGCTCGCGATCGGCGCACTGCTTCTCTACACAGGCGCAGTCGCGTGGAATCAGTTGAATGCTTGGCGATCAACAAAGGGCGCCAAGATGCTCGTCGCGGGAAGCATCATCATCGCGGCAGCTTCGTACGCAGCGATGCTCTACAGCGACACGCAGGACGGGATCACGGATTTCGGACTCGGTCTCATCTATCTCATCACCGCCCCACTCCTCTGGCACGTCGTGCACGGCGTCTCGCTTGACCGGGATCGGGCCCTCTACGAGAAAACACATGCGCCATCTCAGTGTCGCAAGTGCGGCTACTCGTTTGCTGGTCTGCCCGAATTGACATGCCCCGAATGTGGCTGGTCGTTCTCGCACTCCACCGACGCCGCCACATGATCCACGGGCAACTCGCCCGACTGGTCCCGCGACGATCGCTTCAGCTTCTGCATCGTGACGTGCTGGACCGCGAGCATCGTGACGGCCCCGGTGACGGCCATGCCGCCGGCGACCCACTGGTTCCATTTCAGCACATCGCCGAACCAGATGTACGACAGGATCGCCACGACGAACGGCTGGAGCTGGATGACGCCCGCCGAGACGGCCACACCCAGGCGAGCGATGCTGATGTAATACAGCACGTGCCCCGCGCCGATGCCGATGACCGACGAAACAAGAAGCCACATCACCTGCGTCTGGGGCATCTTGAATACCATCGCACCCGAGCGTTCGCCGAAGATGAGCATCAGGACGATCATGCTGCCGGCGGTGTACTGGCTGATGGCGGCGAAGGCGTACATCGAGTTGATCCCGACCATGCACTTGCGGACCGCTAGCGCGTAGCACGCGAACCCCGCGCCCGCGCCGAGCGCGAGCAGCACCCCCACCGTGTTGGATTGGGAGCCGAAGCCCTCGTCGAAGGCGATCGTGCCCGCGGTGCCGAGAATCACAAGCGCGAGCCCGGCCAGAAAGCTGGGCTTTCGGATCGCCATGCGCTCGAGCGGGAACATGATCGCCGCGCCGATGGCAACCACGACCATCTGCGCCCGCAAACCGAAGGTCAGCAGCCCCGGGTCAATCTTGTAGTGCGCGTTGGTGAATGCGATCTGGCTGATGCTGTTGATCGCGCCGGGGATGATGGCGGCGACAAACAGCCGGGGCGGCAACTTCTTACGCAAAAAGCCAACGATGAGCAGCGGCGCCCAGAGCAGGGCGCTGAAGCCGTAGCGCCAGCCGTTGCTGGTCCAGAAGTCGATGTAGCCGACCGTGCCGGGCTCGGAGAAGTGTTTGATAAAGAGAGGCGTGACCGACCAACCCACGAGCGTCAGGACGACGGTGGCGAGACCGATGAACAGCGCCTTGCCTTCGCTCTCAGAAGTCCGGCTCGCGGGTGTGCTCTGTTGATTCACGCCGGAGCGTAGGGCTCCGGATCCGGGGGGCCGCTGTCAAAGCTTTGCCAGATTCCGGGTCACCCCCTGATCCCGCTCGGTGGGATCCCGGTAGTCCGCGATCGTTATCCGGATTGGAGCACCGGATGGGACTGATTTTGGGGCCTTGGTTTGCCGTTCTAGGTCGAGGGGAGTCTCCCCACACATCCGCAGACCGGAGACGCAGCCGTGGCCACGCGATCGAACCAGCAGACGAAGACCATCGACCCCGCGCAGGCGGACTCGATCGCCGAGAGCAAGCTCGCGCGGATCCAGCTCATCGCGAAGGAGGCGCTCGACCTTCTGGGTGAGGATTCGCCCGAAGTGCTGCGCAAGAACCACGCCGAGGCCGTCGCGGTGATGCAGCAGCAGGTCACGAACCTCGAAGCCCGGCTCGCCGGCGCGGCCGAGCAGATCAAGAGCGTCGAGGGCGAGTTGCGTCACGCGCAGCGCGTCGCCGACGATCGACTCCAGGAAGCCGAGAAGGTCTGGGACGTCGCGGCCGAGCAGGCCCAGACCATCAAGAAGCAGCAGACCGAGATCGAATCGCGCGACACGACGATCACCGAGCGTGAGACATCGATCACCGAACTCAAGGGCAAGCTCGACGCCGCCGGAACCGAGACCCGCAAGCTCCACGACGAGATCAGGAGTCAGAAATCACAGGCCGACTCAGCCAGAGCCGCGCTCGAACAGAAGATCACGGAACTCACCGACCAGATCGATGAGCACGAAGCGAGCCTGGCCAAGCTCGGCTCGGAGCTGGCCCGCGCCAGCGAGGAACGCGACGATGCACTGACGCAGATCGAGGAAAACGAGACCGAACTCTCGCGCATGCGCGACGAGCTCGCAGACCTGTCGGCTCGCCTGACCGAGTCGACCCAGGCCGCGACGGCACTTCGTGCTCAGCTCGATGAAGTACAGAGCCGTGCAGCCTCCAGCGAAGCCATCGCCGACGAGCTTGAGGGTCGCATCTCGGTCATCCAGGGGCAGCTCACGGAACTTTCACAATCCGAGGAAGCCGCTCATACCGACCTCGCCGAGGCTCGCTCTGAGATCGCAGACCTGTCCGGGAGGCTCGCCGAGAAGGACCAGACCATCGCGCGGCTCTCGCAGCAGCCCAACCGTGCCCCTGCTCAGATTGAGCAGAAACCCTTAGAGGTCGCCGAGCCGATCAGCGTCCCCGCGGAGATCCAGCGTCTGCGTGACGCGCTCGATGCGAAGGAGACCGAAGCCGAGTTCATGCGTGAGCAGATGGACCGTGCCGATGAGCGAGCCGATAAATACCGCGACCGTGCCCAGCAGGCGAAGGAATCGCTCGAGAAGGCCAACGCAATCGTGATGCGTGCCCGCCGCCGCGCGACCGCCCGGACGCAGCAGTACTCCGAGACGATCGAGGCGATGTCGGCCCTGCACGTGAAATACGACGTGATGAAGGGCGAGCTTCGCGAGCTTGAAGCGCGTGCGAATCGGCACCTGCTGATCGCCCGTTTGTGTGGTGCCGCGGCTGCGCTCACCGGCCTGCTCGCGATCATCTCCGCGTTCTAGGCTGTATACAACGCTTGCCGTACTTTTGGCCCAATGAAAACGCTATCCTTGTCCCAACAAGGGCCTGCCATGCCGGTCGGCCCGGATACGAGGATCAGCCGTGTCAAAGGGTCTGCGCACCGTTGTCTATGACTTTCTCTGCGAGCAGCTTCTGACTGGAGAACTCCGCGCGGGCAGCCGCGTGTGCGAACTCACCGTCGCCAAGCAAACCGGCGTCAGCCGAAGCCCCGTCCGCGAGGCGATCGGCCAGCTCCGCTCCGAGGGTGTCCTCGACCATGTGCCCGGCTACGGCGCGTTCGTCAAAAGCCCCAGCCGCGACGAGCTCGACGAAGCATTCCAGGTGCGCGAGTGGCTCGAATGTGAAGCGATCCACGCGCTCGCCTCGATGCGCATCCGCCCGTCGCTCGACAAGGCGCGCATGGTCCTCGACAAGATGCAGGACATGCTCCGCGCCGACCGCGGCGTCAGCAGCGAGCAGGAGATCTCGCCCGAGACCTACGACCTGCTCGAACGCCTCGACCGCGACTTCCACGCCGCGATGCTCCACGCCGCCGGCAACCGTCGCGTCGTAAAGATCATCAACGACAACCGCCTGCTCATCCACGCGACGGCCTGCCGCCCGCGTCCGCTCACCTACGAACGGCTGGGCGAGATCTTCGCCGACCACGATGTGATCCTGCGCACCGTCGAGCGTGGCGAGGCCGACAAGGCCCGCGACATCATGCTTGAGCACGTCCGCTGGGCTCACCACGAGTCGATGCGGGTCTACGACGAGCTGGCGATGCTGGCCGAGGAAGACGAGCACCCCGCCGATGTCGCGCGCAGATTGGAGCAGTCCGCCCGTCGCGCGTCGATGTAAGGGGGAATGTTCTCAGGCGATCTCACCCAGCAGGCGCTCATCGTCGCCATCGGTCTCCTCGCGGGCCTGATCGGCGGCATGACAGGCCTGGGCGGCTCGCTCGTCATGCTCCCCGGGCTGGCGATCTTTGTCGGGTACAACGACCCCTCCCACCCCGAGCAGCACACCTACCAGGCCGCCGCGATGGCGGTGAACTTCTTTGTCGCCGTCCCCGCGACGTGGCGTCACACCAAGGCGGGCGCGATCCGCAGGGCGATCCTCACGCGCCTGCTGCCCACCGGCACCGCGTTCATCGTCCTCGGCGCCCTCGCCTCGGACCGATTCGAGGGCGCGGTGCTCGTCAAGATCCTCGCGGGTGTCATCGCGCTCATGGTCGTCCTGGGCGAGGTCAGCCAGCGCTTCGGCGACAGGCACGACGAACTCACCGATGCGCAGCGCATCAAACGCGCCACGCCCACGATCGTCGGCACGGGCGTCGTCACCGGGTTCGTCGCGGGCCTGCTCGGTACGGGTGGCGGCGTGATCACCGTCACCGCGCTGCACGCCCTCGGACGCATCCCGATCCGCCAGGCGATCGCCGCCAGCACCGCGCTCATGTGCCTCATGTCGCCGATCGGCTGCGCCACAAAGATGGCGAGCCTCTCGCAGCACGGGCAGGATCCGATGGACGCCGTCCGGCTCATCGGCCTGCTCGCGCCGGCCGCGATCATCGGCTCGCTCGTCGGTTCCTCGCTCGTGCACATCCTCCCGACCAAGATCGTCCGGCGCATCGTCGCGGTCGTGCTCCTGCTCGCCGCGGCCAAGCTCGGCGGGCTGTTCTGATCGCAACACGCTTGTGCGTTAGACTCGCAGAATGCCCGTCGACGTCATGAACTGGACTTTGCCCGGCGCCGGTGGTGAGCTGATCCTCGGCAACACGCACCTGCCAGTGGCCTCGCCCAGAGCCGCCGCGATCATCGTGCATGGCTTCCTCGGGTACAAGGACTACGGCTTCTTCCCCACCGTCGCCGACACGCTCGCGCACTGCGGCATCGCGGCCCACCGGTTCAACCTCTCCCACTCGGGTATGACCGAAGAGATCGAGACGTTCGCACGCCCCGACCTCTTCACCAGGAACACCTGGAACAAGCAGGTCGAAGACATCGAGCGACTTATCTATGCGCTCGACCGCAAAGAACTCCTCGGCCCTGGCATGCCCATCGTTCTCATCGGGCACTCGCGCGGCGGCGTGGCATCATTGCTCTGCGCGGGAAGGCGTGCTGTTGCCGCGATGAGACCGATGGACGCGATCGTGACCATCGCTGCGCCCGACTCGACCGGACGCATCACCGACGAGCAGCGAATGCTCCTTGCTGAGCAGGGTTATCTCGAAGTCACGAGCGGCCGAACAGATCAGACGCTCCGCATCGATCGCGCGTTCTGGGATGAGCAGGACGCCGAGCCCGAGGCGCACGACCTGCTCGCCTTGGCCGCGAAGATCCCCTCACCCACGTTCGTCATCCACGGCAGCGCCGACCCGACCGTTGATCCCGCCTGCGCGACACACATTGTTCAGGCAATCCCAAACTCAGAATTGATGCTGATTGAGGGGGCCAATCACGTATTAGGCACCCCAAACCCATTCCCGATCGGATCGCCACAACCCCCCGAACTCGTGTCGGCATTGGCTGGCATCTTGAATTTTCTGGATCGTGTGCTGGCGGCCCGATAGTGAGACTGGACCATCACCGACGGAGAACCCCCCTATGAAACGCTGGCCTGCACTGCTTCTGACGATCCCCGCATCCTTGGCACTCGCCGATGAGAACGACCGCCAGGGCCTGCTGTCCTCGCCTGTATCGAGTGCCTCGGCAACACTCACTGAGTTGCTCGCCGCCGGCCCGCTGGATTCACCAAACGCCGGCGATGACACGTTCGTCAAGATCCGCGCGGGCGGCATGTATGTCTTCGCCAACGGCGAGATCACGTCGGGCGACGAGGTGAATGGATCCACCAACGTTCTCGACCTCGAAGACACGCTCGGGCAGGACACCGACGACTTCAGCCCAATCGGCAGCGTCGCCGTCGCGATCCCCGTCATCGACCTGCTCATCGAAGCCGGCTACGTCGGCAGCTACACGTTCGACGGCTCGACCACCGAGTCCGTCAGCTTCGACGACGATGAATTCACGGGCACCGTCTCCAGCTCCGAAGATCTGGATATATACGAGGTCAACCTGCTCTATGAGCTTGCCGAGGTGAAGTTTGTCACGGTCTACATCGGCGGCGGCGTCCGGCTCATCGACGCGCACGCAGAGATCACTGGCGACGTCATGGGCACAACCGAGACGCACAGCGAGGATCTATTCTTGCCTATCCCCGTCGCGGCCGTCGGCGCCAACCTCGACCTCGGGTACAACATCGCCATCCGAGGCCAGGTCGCGGGGCTCTACCTCGGTGACTACGGCACGATCATCGATGCCAAGGCCGAACTCGGGTACGACTTCAACCGCTTCTTCGGCATCTTCGTGGGCTACCGGCTCATGAGCGTCGAGAGCCGGGAATTCGACCTCGAAGTCGACGCGGCGCTACAGGGCATCTACGCCGGCGCGGAAGTGCGCTTCTAGCGGCATCGGTTCAGCCCCGCATGAGTTCGCAGATGATGTCGAGCCCCTTCTCGATCTTGGCGCGAGGGGCCGAGAAGCTGACGCGGAAGTGCGTGTCGCGGTCGCTGAACACGCTGCCCGGGATCACCATGACCTCGCGCTCAAGGCACCGGTCGACGAACTGGTTGCTCGTCAGACCGAGCCTTTCGGGCACCTTCACGAAGACGTAGAACGCGCCCTCGGGCACCGAGACATCGGTGTGCTCGCGTAAGCGTGAAACAACCAAGTCGCGGCGCTCTTCGAAGTCGTCCACGTGCGCGGACATGTTCACGTCAAACGCGACAATCGCCCCCCACTGCACGATCGAGGGCGCGCACACGTACGTGTACTGGTGGATCCGCGTCATCGCCGCGATCACGGGCTCGGGCCCGGCGGCGTACCCGGCGCGCCACCCCGTAAACCCGTAGGTCTTGCCGAAACCTCGAATCAGCAGCACATCGTCCTGCGCACCGTCGAACCTGGCCGGGCTCGGGCATCGCCGCGTCTTGCCATCGCCCCGGGCCACATCCGTCAGCCCGCCCTTGAACGTGAACTCGTCGTAGATCTCGTCCGAGATCAGGAGCACGCCCTTGCTCCGGCAGAGTTCGAGCAGATCGCGGCACTCGTCGACAGTGCCCACCACGCCGCTCGGATTCCCGGGCGAGTTGTAGAGCACGAACTTCGTCTTGTCGGTGATCAGCGGCTCGACGCGTTCGGCTGTCATGCGAAAATCGGGGTACGTGTCGCAGCGCACCGCGGTGCCGCCGGCGATCGTCGCCATGTAGGGGTACATCGCGAAGTACGGATCGGGGATGATCGCCTCGTCGCCCGGGCCCATGAGTGCGAGGAACGCGAGCGTGAGGGCGCCCGATGTGCCGCTCGTCACGAACGAATCGACGCCGGTTCCTTCTCCGATGTCCCAGCCGAGATCGAACCTGAGGTGCGCGTTGATCTTGCCCAGCAGCGGCGCGATGCCCTTGGTGAGCGTGTACCCGTTCTTGTCCTGCTCGATCGCCTCGATCGCGCCGCGCTTGACCGCCGCGGGCACCGGGAAGTCGGGCTGACCGATCGAGAGATTGATCGGGTCATCGAGCTTGGCAGCGAGGTTGAAGATGCGTCGTATTCCGGACGCACTGACACCCCGCGCACGATCACTGATCAAACGCTCGGTATTCATGCCACGTTCCCGGCTTGGATGGAGAGAGGCTTACTTCTCGACGACATGCGTCTTGGGAAGACCCAGCGGCGACTGCTCGCCCTTGGCGAACTTCTGGTCGTTCGTGAGCTTCTCGATCCGCTCGGCGCGCTTCATCACGCTCCGCTTGCCGGAGAGGTTGCCCGAAGTTTTCAACGATCGGTTCAGACTCATGTCATTGCTCTCTGAGATGCACCGGCCCGATCACGGACCGTCGATTTTGGCTTTGTACCACACGGACTGGTTGTCCCGGCTGAAGTCAATGGACCCGCCGAAGTCCCTGAACCATATGCCGCCCAGACGCTTGACCTCACGCTCGTGGTCGATCTTCTTCGTGCTGGTCGACCACTCGTCCGAGGCAATCCCCACCAGAGTGATGATCTCGTGCCCCAGACGCCCGCCGCGGTACTGTTCCCGGATGAACGACTTGATCCCGTTCTCAGCCAGGAACTTCTGGAGCCTGATGGCCTCTTCCGGGTCTGCGAGCGGTGCCAGGTGCAGATAGTTCTGCCCGTCCACACGCGTGTCTTCGTTCGTTATTTGGACGGCATTCGGCATTTCGGGTTCACCCGCTGCCTCGCCCGTATCCTGGGCATTTGCTTGATCGTTCTGACCCGCTGGGGCCGTGTTCTCTGGGACGACACCCTTTGGGCTCGTGAATTCGGGGTCGCGCGCAAGATTCAGCGGGTCACGAAGGCTGGTGTCCTCGCTGTCGTTCGGGCCCATATTCGTGCCCGGCTGGCCCTCAAGGCCCGAAAGCCCGTTCTCGGCCTGATCTCGCAGCATGGGTTCCAGGTCACGTTTCGTGGTCGATGTCCCGACCAATGTCCCGATGAGATAGGCAATCAGGATGATCACCGGGATGGCTGTCACGATCATCCCAACCGTAAAGGTCGAGAACGTCATCTGATTGCCGACACGCTTGACGAGTGGGTATCGCTCAGGAGCGGAATCCGTCTCGGTCACGACCGGGCTGGGTTCCGCCTGCGTGTCGTCCTCACCCTGCATTACAGCTTCTGGGGCCTGTCCTGAGGCATTCTTTGCAGGGATTTTGGGCTTCGAAGGGCTGTGCTGAACCTCGGGTTCCTTGGTACGCTCAACCTTTGCCGGCTCGGGCTTGGCTTCCGGCTTGGGCTTGTTCTCCGGTGCCGGCTTCACGGGCAGCGGCGCCTCAACCACGGTCGCTGTCGGGATCGGTTCTGGTTTGGACTGCTCGGCCTTCGGCTCGGGTTTGATCGATTCGACCTGAGTCGCCTCGGGTTTGGCCGACTCATCCTTCCGAGAGTCGGTTTTCGAAGCCACAGCCTTGGGCTCGGACTTCTCGGGCACACTCCGACCGGCACGGAAGCTCGGCATCGACAGCAGCGGATCGACCTCGCTGCCCACCGTCTGCGTGAGCGACTCGGCTGTCGATTTCGACTCAACCACTGATTCCGACGCGACTTGCGAGGCGACAATCGACTGCTCATCTGCTTCGGCTTGCTGCTCCTGCTCGGCCTTGAGCGCCGGATGTCCGGGCGGACGCGGGGCTGCGTTCTTGACCGTGCCGCCACCGAGTTGGGTGCGGAGTTGCTCGCCGCCGATCTGTCCTGTGCGCGTGGAATTCGACTCCCGAAGGAGTTCGAAGAGCGCGGGAGCGTTGCGACGTTTGGCCATGAGTACACGCATTCTCCCCGCGCCGAGCCCATGTTGCAAATGCCGGCGCGAAAGTGGATCAAACTCGCCAGGAACGGCTCTCGGGCCGATTCAGAGCCTCAAACGCCAAGCTATACTGCCGCCCCATGGCCATCGACGACAAGGACATCATCCGGATCGCCCCCAAGCCCATGAATCGGCTCGAGAGCGTCTACCTCCCCGAGCTCTTCCGGGGCTTTGGGACCACAATGAAGCACTTCTTCGGCTCGTTCGGCCAGGGCAAGCTGAGCCGGACCATCCAGTACCCCGAGCAGCGCCGCGAAAACCGCGCCCCCGAGGACGGGGGCATGGAGAAATCCACCTTCCGCGGCTTCCACCGCCTCAACCGCGACGAAGAGGGCCGGGTCAAGTGCGTCGCCTGCATGATGTGCCCCACGCTCTGCCCCGCCAACTGCATCCACATCGTCGCCGACGAGTCACCTTGGGACGACCGCGAGAAGTACCCCAAGAAGTTCGAGATCGACGAACTCCGGTGTATCTTCTGCGGCATGTGCGAAGAGGCCTGCCCCGTCGACGCCATCGAACTCACCACCGAGTACGACATCGTGGGCCTCTCCCGCCAGGAGATGGTCTTCGACAAGGAAAAACTCCTGTCGATCTACGACATCACGATCGACAAGAAGCCGATGTGAGCCACCGGACTCGCCTTTGCCCATCTTCTCAGAATTCGGGCGTGTGATCACCAAATAAAATCGGACCTTTGCTGGCCGACCTGCTTTTCCGTGGCACCTTAGTGGTGCGGAGAAATGGGAGATTCCGGCTCGCGGTGCGCAACCGCCGGGATTCGATCGAATGAGATCTATCGAAAGGGTCGCCATGCGTCTCGGCGCGATCGTTCTGCTGTCACTCACCGCTGGCGTTGCCAGCGCTCAAAACGTTACCTTTAGCTTTGCATCAGATGTCGCCAGCAACGAGCCGACCTTCGAGGGTCAGGCCGACACCGGCGTCATCAGTGTTGTTCGTATCCCGACCGGACTCGAAGTCGACGACGCGAATGGTCCGCTGCCCACGCTCAGCTACGACACACGCTTCTACTGCGATTTCCAGCTGACGTACTCCGGATCGTTCAACCTGCCCGGCGGCCAGGTGCTGCATACCTATGGCGTTGATGGCACATTCCGTTTCCAGTCATCCACGGTAATGCAGGTCACTATCGAAGATGGTGTCCTCACCGCGCTCGGTGACGCCAACGGCTGGGGCTCGACCGCGACCATCCAGGCGTCGAGTCTCGCCGGCAGCAATGTCAACTACGAGTGGCAAGCCGCGAGCCAGGCCGCGTACAACCTGTTCACAGGCGCGAGCACCTCGGACATGACCGATGCCGCCTTCACGCTGACCGACATCTTCTCGTTCCCCGCCGGCGCCGCGGGCGTGCCAGGTGTCACGATCAACCCACAGACCGGCCTGCCCAACGTCGCTTGGGAATCCGAAGGCTCCTACTCCGGCTCGGCCTTCTTCGTGCCCGCCCCTGGCACCGCGATGATCGCGGGACTCGGGCTGACTGCACTCGGCCGTCGCCGTCGAAACAGCTGACTCACACTCGTTTCTGTGAGATGTGCCACCGGCCCCCTTGTGGGGTCGGTGTCTTTTTTCAGAGCACGCTAGAGCACGCTCTTGAGGTCGCTCGTCATGTCCCTCGCGGCGCGCGCCACCGCGTCCTGCCACGACTCGTTCGCCTGCGTCGGCGCATAGATCACCGATCTGCTCGCGTTCACGAGCACGCCCCGCCCGGGCAGCTCGGTATTCGATGAGAGCAACGGCTTGAGATCCGAAGCCCCGCCGCCCTGTGCGCCATAGCCCGGCACAAGGAAGACTTGCTCGGGCATCAGTTCGCGAAGTCTCGCACCGTCTGCGGACTTCGTCAGCCCGATGACCGCGCCCGCGTCGCTCATGCCGGTAGGTGTGACGTGACTGCTGCCGAGCGTGCGCACGAGCCCGGCCATCCGCTCGGCGACGGTTTCGCCCGATTTCAGCTTCTGCGATTGCACCTCGTCGCTATCCGGGTTGCTCGTCCGCACCAGGACGAACACGCCCAGCCCCGCCTCCAGGTAGGGCATCACCGTGCTCGGCCCGAGGTATGCGTTCACTGTCACGGCATCAGCGCCCAGCGCCCGCACCGCCTCGGCGTAGTGCGTCGCCGAGATCCCGATGTCACCCCGCTTGGCATCCAGCACCACCGGCACGCCCAGCTTGCGGGCTTGGGCGATCACGCGGCCCATCGCGGCGAATCCAGGTGCGCCGAGCCGCTCGAAGCACGCCGACTGCGGCTTGAACGCGGCCGCGAACTCGGCGCTCGCCTCGATCACGCCCAGGCAGAACGCCTCGACCGCCTCGACGTCGGTGCCGAACTTTGCTCGCAGCTCGTCCGGCAGCTTGCCAGCGACAGGGTCGAGCCCCACGCAGACGGGCGAGCCGACGTCGGCTGTGCGCTGGATGAGGCGGTCCACGAACCGGGAGCTTGGCATGCGTACTCCTTGTGATGGGGCTGGCTGAGCCTATTCTCAGTCAGCAATGCACGAGCAGTCCCCCACCGACATCGACCTCAAAAAAGACCGCGGGCTCACGATCCGCTGGGCCGACGGCTCATCCTCCTACTACTCCATCGCCTACCTCCGCAAGATGTCGCCCTCGGCCGACATGAAGCAGCTCCGCGCCGAGATGCTGAAGAACCCACTGACCGTGTTGCCCGCATCCGCCGGTGGTGATACGGGCGAGATCACCGCGAACAGCGCTGAGCTCGTCGGCAACTACGCGATACGCATCCGATTCTCCGACGGGCACGACACCGGCATCTACTCGTGGGCCTATCTCCGCGAGATCGACCCCGCCAACCAGCCCACGCCCTCGCCCGCCGACAGAGACAACAGCGTGGACGATAAGGCGTGAGCGTCGAACGCCTCGAACTCACCTCGCCCATCGTCCAGGTGCCCGGGATCTACGAGCGCACCGCCCGCGACCTGGCGACGCTCGGGCTCAAGGCGATCGGGCAGCTCGTTGCGCACCTGCCGAGCCGGCACGAGCACGAGCAGGCCGAGGCGCCGATCGTCGAACTCAAGCCCGACCACAACGTCTCGGCGCGGGGCGAGGTGACGGACTGCCGGATGTCGGGCTACGGCAAACGCTCCCGCTTCACCGCGGTCCTCTCCGACGGCACGGGCCGGCTCGATCTCGTCTGGTTCAACGCGCCGTACCTGAGAGGCAAGATCCACCCGGGCATGACCATCCGCGTCCAGGGCAAGGCCAAGACCTACAACCACGGCCTCCAGCTCGCCAACCCCAAGCTCGAGATCCTCGACCCCGAAACCGACACCAAGCCCGCGCTCACCGACCGCCTCCGCGCGATCTATCCCGCCAGCGAACGCGTCCCCTCCCGCGTGATCGAGCGCGCGATGGAGATCGTGCTGCCCGTGGCGCTCCCGCTCATCGAGGACCATCTCCCGCCCGAGCACCGCGCCGAGCGCGACCTGCCCGAGCTGCGCGAGGCGTATCGCATGATGCACGCGCCCGCCGACGAGGCCGAGGTCGCCCGGGCACGCAGGCGTCTCGCCTACGACGAGCTGCTCATGCTCCAGCTGGGCGTGGCGATGAAACGCTACGAACTCCGCGACGCCCAGCGCGCCCCCGCCCTGCGCTCAAGCCCGGTCGTGCAGAACAAGATCCTCTCCATGTTCCCCTACACGCTCACCGGCGCTCAGCAGCGCGTCGTGGGCGAGCTCACCGACGAGCTCACGCGCGACATCCCCGCCAACCGCCTCGTCCAGGGCGATGTCGGCTCGGGCAAGACGCTCGTCGCGCTCTACGCGATGATGCTCGCGGTCGAATCCGGGCACCAGGCCACGCTCATGGCCCCGACCGAGCTCCTGGCCGAGCAGCACTTCGCATCCATCTCCGAGATCCTGAAGGACAAGGGGCCTCGCGTCGAGCTGCTGACGGGTTCCTCGCAGGGCGCCGAGCGGCAGTCGATCCTCGATCGCCTCGCCGCGGGCGAGATCGACATCCTCGTCGGCACGCACGCCCTGCTCACCGAGCACGTCCGCTTCAAGTCACTGGCAGTGGCGGTCATCGACGAGCAGCACCGATTCGGTGTGCGCCAAAGAGCGCAGTTGCGATCCAAGGGTGAGGACGAGACGGGCACCACGCCGCACGTCGTCGTCATGACCGCAACGCCCATCCCGCGCACGATCTCGCTCACACTCTTTGGCGACCTCGACGTCTCGACGATCGATGAGCTGCCGCCCGGGCGCCAGCCCATCGAGACGACCATCGCCCCGCTCACCGAGCGTGAGACGGTCTACGCCATGGTCCGTCGGCATGTCGAGGCGGGCGAGCAGGCGTATGTCGTCGTCCCCGCGATCGAGGGCGAAGACGGCGGCCTCGTCGGCGTCCGCGACCTGACCAGCGAGCTCGAGAACGGGTGGCTGAGCGGCTTGCGCGTCGCGGCGGTGCACGGGCAGCTCAAGCGTCACACCCGCGAGCACATCATGGAACGCTTCCGTCGGGGCCTGATCGACGTGCTCGTCGCGACGACGGTCATCGAGGTGGGCGTCGACGTGCCAAACGCGACCGTCATGGTGATCGAGCAGGCCGATCGTTTCGGGCTGGCACAGCTCCACCAGCTCCGGGGGCGTGTGGGCCGGGGCAGCAAGGCCTCGCGGTGCGTGCTGATCTCGGGCATGCCCACGCCGGAGAGCCTTGAACGGCTCGGGGTGATGGCCTCGACCACCGACGGCTTCGTGGTCGCCGAGCGCGACTTCGAGCTCCGCGGCCCGGGCGAGATCTTCGGGGCCAAACAGTCCGGCTTGCCACCGTTTCGTGTCGCTGACCTCATCCGTGACTCAGACCTGTTGCAAATGGCCCGACGCGACGCACAAAGTTGGATTCTTCGCTCGCCGATGCTCGCGCAGGAACGCGAAAGGCTCATCCGGAACCGGGTGGTCAAGACCCACGGCGAATGGCTCGACATCCGCGTCACCGGATGAGTTGCGCCTTGCCGCTATAGGCAATCGCTGCGTGATACACACGCAACAGCACCCACATCAACAGGTGGTGTCGCCAAGTTTTTCTTTCTTCGTCGCCCAAACTTGGCTTCGCACAGCATTTGAGTGCCTGCGAGAGGATCGGACACAAACTCAAACATCCTATTGAACAATCACACTCGGATTTGTGTTTATTCGTACTTCGGAGCCTACTTCTGGCTGTCAGTTGCACGATTCGATACCGGACAGAACATGCAGAGAGACCGGCCGGCGACCGAAAAGCTGGTAGACTCACTCAGACTTGTGTTGATTTCCCTCTTGTTCCGGAGGAATCCAGCGTGGCGACGATCGAAGCCGTCTCACCCCTGCACGAGCGACTCCTGGCCGCGGTCGGTGACCGCACCTATCGCCGAGTTGGAGAGATCACCAACACCCACCCCGAGACCGTCCGGCGGTACCTGCAGGGTCAGTCCCCGAGCGTCGATTTCGTGATGGCGCTGTGCTCGGCGCTCTCGATCAGCGGGCAGTGGCTCCTCACGGGCGAGGGGCCCATGAAGGCCGCCGACGCCAAGAATCACGCTCTCCAGCACGCCAACCCGGGGGAGCTTCTGGCGGCGATTGCTGGTACGCTGGACACACTGAGCGACCGCCTCGATCGGCTGGAGCTCTTCGTCCAGGGGCTCGATGTCCGCGTCCGTGGCCGAGGGGTGGTGGCTCATGGAGTGAGCGATGGAACAGGAGCCCCTGCTCAAGGAACCCAAGCCGATGCCCGAGCCAGGGCCATCGGGGGCGCTCTCACCCAGCGATCATCTCAGATTGCTGGTTGACCTCCTCAAACCCATCGGGCCCGAACTCGCCCGGCGCTGGGTCGCGGCCCTGATCCTCATTCCCGAAGAGGAACGCCTCGCGGTCATCGAATCAGTCGAGGCGGAGATCGTCCGGCAGTACGGCTCAGATCAGCCCGCCTCTGACGGCTCTTCTGACGCATGAAATCGCTCTCAGGCACCCCAGCTACCATCCCATATGGGCTTCAACGCAGATCTTCACAGCCGACTCGACGAGATAGCGACGCTCCTCGAGCTGACGGGCGCCAACAAGTTCCGGGTGAACGCCTTCGCGCGGGCCGCCCGAGCGGTCGAATCGCAGACCAAGGATCTCAGTTCGCTCGATGAGAAGGATCTGATCGCGATCGACGGCATCGGCATGGGCATCGCCTCGGTCATCCGCGAACTCGCCGACTCGGGCTCGATCGAGGAACTCGAAGACCTCCGCAAGGAAGTCCCCGCCGGGCTCGCCAACGTCCTGGACATCCAGGGGCTTGGGCCCAAGACCGTGCGATTGATGTGGCAGGATCTTGGCATCACGGACAGGGCGGGGCTCAAGAAGGCCATCGACGACGGCTCGATCCTCACGCTGCCTCGCATGGGCGAGAAAACGGTCGAGAACATCAAGGCCGCGTTGACGTTTGCCTCCAAGTCGAACGAACGCCTCGCGCTCGGTATCGCGACCCCGATCGCCGAGGCGATCGTCGAGCGCCTCAAGAAGGTCAAGGGTGTCAAGCAGTGCGCGTTTGCCGGCTCGATGCGCCGGGGCAAGGACACGATCGGGGACATCGACATCCTCGTCTCGACCACCAAACCCGAAGAAGTTGCTGAGGCTTTTTGTGAGGCCGACGACGTCGAACGCGTCATCGCGCGGGGCGAGAGCAAGTGCTCGGTGCGCATCGTCGTGGATGGGAACTCGGGACGCTGGAAATCCGACGGCAAAACGCCCCCCACCGTGGGCGCCGACCTCAAGATCGTCCCCGACGCCAGCTTCGGCGCGGCTCTCATGTACTTCACGGGCTCCAAGGAGCACAACGTCCGCCTTCGCGAGCGGGCGCTCAAGAAGGGCATGACGCTCAACGAGTACGGCCTCTTCCCCGACGACAAATCGACGACCGAGTCGCCCCAGAGCCGGGGCGTGAAGGCCGTCGCGGCCAAGACGGAAGAGGCGGTTTACACCAAGCTCGGGCTGCCCTACATCCCGCCCGAAATCCGCGAGGACGCGGGCGAACTCGACCTCGTAGAAACGCCCGGATTCATCGAGCTGGCGGACATCAAGAGCGACCTGCATGCGCACACGACCGCGTCCGACGGCGTCATGAGCCTCACCGAACTCATCCAGTGCGCGATCGATCGCGGCTTCCACACGATCGCTGTCACGGACCACAGCAAGTCGAGCGCGCAGGCGGGCGGGCTGTCCGTCGAGCGTCTCCGCGCCCAGCGCGACGAGATCGAAGAAGCCCGAAAGCACTTCGGAAAGAAGATCACGATCTTGGCGGGCTCGGAGGTCGACATCCTCGCCGACGGGTCGCTCGATTACGACGACGAGATCCTCGCGTGGCTCGACATCGTCGTCGCAAGTCCGCACGCGGCTCTCTCGCAGGACACGAAGACCGCCACCAAGCGGCTGCTCAAGGCGATCGAGCACCCGCACGTGAACATCATCGGGCACCCGACGGGCAGGCTCATCAACCGGCGCAAGGGGCTCGAGCCCGCGATGGATGAGATCATCGCTGCGGCTGTGGAACACGACACGGCCTTGGAGATCAACGCCCACTGGATGCGCCTCGACCTCCGTGACACGCACGTCCGGGCAGCCGTCGAGGCGGGTTGCAAGATTGCCATCGACTGCGACGACCACGCCCCCGAGGACTTCGACAACCTGCGATTTGGCATTGCAACCGCCCGTCGCGGGTGGCTCACGCCCGAGCTGTGCGTGAACGCGTGGGCCGCGAAGAAACTCCACAACTGGCTCAAGAAGAAACGCTAAGCTGGCGGCATGAAGCTGTCCCACATTCTCGCCGCCGTTGTCATCACTCTCCCAGTCCTTGCCTGGTCGCCTGCGCCCAAGCGTGCAGACGAGCCCACGCACCGGGTGCTGGTCTTTTCAAAGACCGCCGGCTTCCGGCACGGCTCGATCCCGGATGGAGTCGAAGCGATGCGCAAGATCGGTGAGTCCCGCGGCTGGAGCGTCGACGCGACGGAGGACTCGGGGGTCTTCACAGAGACGGGGCTCGCCGAGTACGACGCGGTTGTCTTCCTGAGCACAACGGGCGATGTGCTCGACGGCGCGCAGCAGGAGGCGTTCGAGAAGTTCATCCATTCGGGCAAGGGGTACATGGGCATCCACGCGGCTGCCGACACGGAGTACGACTGGCCCTGGTACGCGAGCCTCGTCGGCGCCCAATTCAAGAGCCACCCGAGCATCCAGGAGGCGACGATCCACGTCCTCGACCAACATCACCCCTCGACGAAGCACCTCGGCGCGCACTGGGTCCGCACGGACGAGTGGTACGACTACCGCAGCATGCCCGCCGACGAAGTGAGCAAGCTGCTCGCCCTCGACGAGACGACCTACGAGGGCGCGACGATGGGCGACTCACACCCCATCGCCTGGTGCCACGAGTACGACGGCGGGCGCAGCTTCTACACGGGCGGCGGGCACACCAGTGAGTCCTTCACCGAGCCCGACTTCGTCCGGCACCTCGAGGGCGGGCTGGCGTGGGTGCTGGGTGAAGAGGACTGATACCCAAATGCTTCGCACCCACTGAAACAACGGCCCGAGTTGTGCACATTCATGCACGACCCGAGCCGTTGTATCACAATAATTTCTTGGTTAATTAGCCCATCTGCGGCGCCGGGAGCAGGTTGTCCAGCCATGCCTGCCAGATCGGTTCGTCATGCTCGACGGCCGACTGCGCGTTGTCGCCGTAGAGATAAATTCCCATGTAGGCCATCGCCATCCCACCGCAGGGGAAGATCCCGATGTACGCCGTTCCGGGCACTGGCGATTCGAGTGCAATGAGCACGGTGCTCGGGAGCATGCCGTCTCCCATCGACACGCCGGCCATGCGCGGGAACGCGTCTGGAGCGGTCCATGTCTCTCCCTCTTTGATGTTCAGAAGCCCGAGCTGGCCGCCCATTTTCTCCCAGACTTTCTCGGCGGAATCGCTCGCGAAGCTGACGAACTGCATCGCCGCGCACTCCACGCCCCTGAAAGTTTCGAGGCGCCGACGGAGCACGCGGAAGATCGCCGGCCAGCCCTTCTCGAGGCCGTCGAGCTGGTTGTCCCAGTCATCCGTGCTCGCAAACAGGCTGTGCACAACGCGCACGAGACACTTCCCACCCTCGCGAGCCTCGACGGTCCACTCCGTCGCGACGGTCGGCGAGCCGGGAGGGCCCATCGTGCTCTCAGCGACGAAGCGTTTCGTGGCTTCCCACGAGGTGATCTTCGCGGGACAGTCCATGCCCGGTCCGAAATTGGACATGATCTCGCCGCCCTGACATTCTTCCATCTGCGTGGGGACAAACCACGACGAAACGCCTGGACCGGTGGCGATCGCGTTCCACACTTCCTCGGGCGTTCCGGGGACTTCGACCTCGACCTGCACCGACCGGCGCCCGGATGGTTCCTTCTTGATACTCACTTCGTTTCCTTTCCCTGAGGATCCACGGGTGTGGGGTACGCCACCGTGACCAATCGATGTCGACGCCCGCCCGGTGCGGATTCGTCGTGATAGCGAGCGACGAGTTCTAAAATGGCAGTCGTGAGCTCGCTGCTGAACGCGGCTCTCTCTTCCGCGGAGCGGAATCTCACCTCGGTATCGATGGAGAGCGTCGCGAGTCGCTTGTTGCGTGCCTTGGCAACCCCGAGCAGTTGCCCGACTTCGCGGACCGCACGGGCAGCCAATGCGACGACATAGCTCGCCGAGAGGCGATCCACTTCCTTTGCCGGATCTACAGCCACAAGGCCGAGCGCGCCGGGCGAGACGACGTACGAGGAAGCTGTCGCCACCATCCTCCGCTCGGTGAGCCCGCCCCACTGTTTCTCGCTCTCCACCCGGACAAGCCCGTGGGCTTCGAGCGTTCGCAGGTGGTAGTTCACCTTCTGACGCGGCAGATCCAAACGCTCGGCGAGCGACGCAGCGGAGGCGGGCGAGCCGAGCTCCGACAGCAGGCGGTTTCTCACCGGATCAAGAGCCACCGTGGCCGTCGCGGGGTCGTCTATGACGCAGAGTTCCATGCTGGGTGCAATGTATCATTGACAAATTAATTTGTCAATAGGGCTCATTTGAATTTGGTCTTTATTCGGATGCGAGTCTTGATTTCGCACTGGGGCGTTGCCGCCCCAATCGCCTACGCTCCCTCGGCTGCGGTCAAGCCATGACATCCCTATCCGGAGCGTCCCGCCAACACGGGGCGGTGTGTCATGTTCGATCGACTGTCCGACGGCTTCAACAACGTCTTCCGCAAGCTCTCAGGCAAGGCCGAGATCAGCGAGGCCAACGTCCGCGAGGCGATGGCCGAGGTCGAGACCGCGCTGCTCGAAGCCGACGTGCAGTACGACGTGGTCAAGACGTTCTGCGACCGTGTGATGCATGAGGCCGTCGGGCGTGAGGTCACCAAGAGCCTCAAGCCCGGGCAGGAGATGATCGGCATCGTCCACGAGCAACTCGTGGAGTTCCTGGGCGGGCAGGGCGAGAACCCGGGCATCATGAAGGTCGCCCCGGGCCCCACCGTCGTCATGATGTGCGGGCTTCAGGGCTCGGGCAAAACGACGACCTGCGGCAAGCTGGCGGCGTTCCTCAAGAAACAGGGACGGAGCGTCATGCTCTGCGCCGCCGACCTTCAACGCCCCGCGGCGGTCGAGCAGCTCGAGATCGTCGCCAGGCAGGCCGACGGCATGGCGGGCCAGGCGAAGGTCCACTTCTATGCCGAGCCCGACAAGTGCAACGAGTACGGCAAGGCCGTGGGCGTGGCCGTCAAAGTCTGCCAGAACGCGCTCAAGGCGGCGCGTGAGAAGGACGTCGACGTACTCATTCTCGATACCGCCGGGCGTCTGCACATCAACGACGAGCTCATGGGCGAGCTGCGCAGCGTGAACACGGCGCTCCAGCCGCACCAGATCTTCCTCGTCGTCGACGCAATGACCGGGCAGGACGCGGTCACCAGCGCCAAGGCCTTCCACGAGAAGCTCACGGTCGACGGCGTCATCCTGAGCAAGTTCGATTCCGACACCCGCGGCGGCGCGGCGATCAGTGTCAAGGAAGTGACGGGCGCGCCGATCCGGTTCATCGGCACGGGTGAAACACTCGGCGCGATCGAGGCGTTCAACGCCGAGCGCATCGCCGGGCGCATCCTGGGCATGGGCGACATCCTGAGCCTCGTCGAGAAAGCGCAGCAGGAAGTCAGCGAAGAGGAAGCCGAACGCCTGCAGGAGAAGATGGCCAAGGGCGAGATGACCATGGACGACTTCCTGAAGCAGCTCAAGACGCTGCGCCGGATGGGGCCCATGAAGCAGCTGCTAGGCATGCTGCCGGGCGTCGGGCAGGCGCTCAAGAACGTCGAGTTCGACGAGAAGGAACTCGATCGCGTCGAGGCGATGATCAAGTCGATGACGCCCGATGAGCGGGCCAAGCCCAAGCTCATCGACAATTCCCGCAAGCGGCGCATCGCCAGGGGCTTCGGCGGCGACCAGGCACGCGTCGGGCAAGTCGTCAAGCAGTTCGGCATGGTCAGCCAGATGAGCAAGCAAATGGCGAGCCTCGGCGCGGGCGGCAAGATCGGGGCGGTCAAGCGCCTCGCGGCCGGCGGCGGGCTCGAGGGCATGATGCCCGGCATGTCGGGCCTGCCCGGGATGTCCACCAAGGGCTCAACCAAGGGCTCGTCCAGCAGTAAGAAGTTCAAGCAGCGCAAGAAGCGGAAGTGATCCCGCTCGCTGAGCACACTCTCGACCCGGAGAATAACGATGAATCGCAAAGCCGCGGCGGCATTGATCGGTCTATGCGCACTCACGGCGGGCGGCTGGACCGCGACGGGGCTGTTCCAGCCCGAGGACGCCGATCGCATGCCCGAGGTCGCGGCCGAGGACTTCCAGGCGATCGACGCGGTGCTGACCGAGCTCTACGCCTCGATCTCTGGGCCGGTGGGCCAGGAGCGCGACCGCGAACGGATGGCCGCGGTCTTCGCCGAGGGCGCCAGGCTCTGCGCAATGCAGCCCGCATCGAAGGAATTCGAAGCGTTCAAGACGCTCACCATGACACCGGACGAGTACGCCGACCGATCGATCCCGCTGCTCGAAAAATCAGGGTTCACCGAATCCGAGATCGGGCGCACGCTTGAGATCTACGGCACGATCGCCCACGCCTTCAGCGCGTACGAGGGCCACTACACCAACGCCGACGGACAGAACCAGCACGTCAAGGGCATCAACTCGATCCAACTGGTCAAGGCCGACGGCGAGTGGAAGGTCTACACGATCCTCTGGGACCAGCAGTGGCCCGGGGGGCGCAACCCGGTGCCCGAGCGGTACATCGAGAATCGCCAGGATGCGAATGCACATCAGCTCATCCACTTTGTGGATCCAGAATCACTGCTCAATGAGCAACAAGTCACGGCATCGATCAGTGCAAAGGACTTTACACAATTAGCTGGAAAGCAACTTGTAGACGATCCAGCTGTCGATGAACGTCTTGTGCGAGCAGGAATCTGTCCTAGCTGCAAAAAGTTCTTCCCGCTTATTGGACACGGGGAAATACCAGCCCTTTGCCCGGTTTGCAATGCCGATCTGAGAGACTTTAACAGTCACGGTCACGGATAAGGTTCTACCCCTTATCGATCGGCAAGAAATCGGGGCGCTTGCCCGCGATCCATTCCTGGAAGCGGGGCCAGAAGACCTCCTGCAGCAGGATCTTGATGCACGCCGCGAGCGGGATCGCCAGGAGCAAGCCGTAGACGCCCATGAGCGCGCCGCCGGCGAGCGTGGCGAACAGGATCGTCGGCGTGTCCATGCCCGTCGACTTGCCCTGGATCAGCGGCGTCCAGACGTAGTCATCGAGCGCCTGCCCGAGGAAGTAGAAAATCACAGGCGCACCGAGCGTCCAGACGATCGAGCCGCGGATACCCGTGCGGTCCTCAAGCCAGAGCAGACCGATCGAGACCGGGATACCCACGAGCGCCGCGTAGGGCACGATCGAGAGCACCGCCACCGCGACGCCGAGCAGGATCGGCGCGGGCACGCCGATGATCCAGTAGCCGATCGAGAAGACGATCGACTGGATGAACGCGATCGTCAGACGCCCGCGGATGAAGCCCGAGACGACCTGGTCGAACCTCTTGAGGAGGTGCAGCGTCATGTCGCGGTGCTCGTTCGGGATGAACTTGCCCGAGAACTCGATGAATCGGCCGTAGCCCGATGAGATGAAGAAGAAGAAAAACGCGGTCAGGAAGAGCGTGAACCCGACGTAGATGATCGACGTCACGGTGCGCACGAACGCGTCGAAGGCCGCGGTGCCCGTGGCGAGCGCCTGCTGCGTGACGGCCTGCGCGTTGCGCTCGACCCAGCTCAAGACGACCTGCATCGCCCTCGTAAAGTCGTCGTCGGGGAGACGCCGTGTGCGTTTCGGGGACTTGGCCTCGACAGACTCTTCGTTCGACTGGAACTCGTCCGGCCCCGCATCGGCATCGCTCTCACCGTCCGCGATGGCGCTTTCTGCGCCTGCTTCCGGTTGATCGCCCGCAGCCTCATCGAGAGTGCCCGCGATTTCATCCGCGGTGCCCGGCTGGTCGGTCTCCGCCGCAGTTTCCGGCTTGGGCGGCTCGGTGATTGGCGTGCCGTCTTCGCCGACCGGTGCGTTCTTCTTCTCGAATTCCTCGAGCCTCTCCTGCTCACGCTCGCGGGAGTCGTGGATCGCGTCGCGGATCCACTCGGGGATCCGCCCCTGCACGCGGCTCTGGAGAAGTTCGTCGTCCGGGTGGTCGATCGCGTCCTTGATGGCGTTGGCCTGCGTCGCAAGATCGCTCGCGAGCTGGATGCCCTGGATCGCGGCGAACGAGAGGCCGATTGTGAGCGGCACCACCACGACCGCAGCCATGAGCGCGATGATCGACGCCGCCGCGCCCTGTCGGCTCATCCACTCCATGCGGGTCATCCGCTTGATGAGCGGCTCGAACACGTACGCCAGCGTGATCGCCAGGAGCAGGGGCACCGTCACGACCGAGAGCTTGTAGCCCAGCCAGAAGAACCCGAAGATCGCCGCGATCACAAGCAGATCGCGCACGGGCTGGATCTGCCACAGGTGGCGATCGAGCCAGCGCTTGGGCATGTCACGCTCGGCGTGATGTTCGGATTGGTCCTGCGGGTCCATTGCGGCAGAGGATACCCGAGCCGGGGCCTCGGCGCTCGATCGCTGATTTCAGTCAGGAATCAGATCAACTCGCCCTCGGCGAAGGCCTCGTCGAACGCGTAGACGTCGACGAAATCCTCGAACGAGTCGTCCTCAGTCTTGCGCAGCACACCCACGTCGATCAGAGCGAAGACGACCTTGCCGAAGTCGGCGGTGCATCGCACGTTCCAGCGATCGAGCACGGTGCGGGCGAGCGGGCCGTAGCGCCGGATCGCCAGATCGCGGAGCCCCTCGCAGAGCTCCTGACCGGTGACATGCCGCGACTCGTCCTCGCCGAGGTTCTCAGCGCGGTGGACGGTCTCCGAGGCGTGCTGGAGCCCGTCGCGGACGAACTCGAAGACGAGCGGGCTGTAGCCGCCGGCGTCCTTTGCGAGCCTGTGCCAATCGATGACGGGAACTTCGGTGCTCATGTCACTCTTCTCTCGGCTTGTCGCCGCCGGGCTCTTGAGGCCCGCCTCCGGAGCCAATCGTAGCATCCGCGGGGCAGCCCTCAAAGCCGGTTTCGGCTCATGCCGACCCCTTTCTGGGAGTGCATACGAACGGATGTCGCCGATGGATCTGTTCGGGGCGGAAATATCGGTCAACCGAACCGGGACCGATCGGAATATGCGGGTTCTCCCTCGTAAGGAATCTGGGGGATCTCCGAAGAAGGGTTTGAATGCTCGACAGCCCCTCGGATGCCGGAACTTGCGACTGCTCGGTCTCGTGGCTGACACCGATCCCTGTCAGACTGCGGATGCTCAAGAAAGTGTTTCGCTACTTCGGCCCCAGGATTCTCAGGCTCTATTTCTTGTGTGTTCTTGGCTCGCTACTCGTGTGGAATCTGCTTGTTTGGACATCGGGTGTTCCCCAGCACCTCATTCCGATCCCACAATGGAAGGCGACGCTCATCATCATCGTCTTGCCACTCATGTTATTTATGCTTTCATTGATCCAGTTTTTCATCCAATTCGTGACTATCAGTACAACACATGCCAACCTCCTCGGAGGCACACAAGCAAGGATTCCTGCTCGAGACATTCTCGGCATCAAGACCAGAATTGGTCCGAAGGGAATGACCGTCATTCGAGTGGTTTACATGCATGAGGACAAATGCAAGAAGCGATACCGCTGGGCACCGCGTCGGGTGAATCACAAGCGATTGGACCAGGTTGTTCGCCTGCTCAGTGATTCAACTCGTGATCACGCGTAAGCGTGGAGCCCGGGCAGCAGCAGGTTCACACCGAAGTACGTCCACAGCATGATGAAGAACCCGATCACGCTCAGCCACGCCGTGACGAGCCCCGGGTTCTTGAGCCCCGCGAACCTGACGTGGATAACGATGAGATAGACGATCCACGTGACAAGCGCCCAGGTCTCCTTCGGGTCGAAGGCCCACCAACGCCCCCACGAGTGATCCGCCCACCATGCGCCCAGCAGCGTCCCGACGCCAAGCGTCCAGAACGCGAGCTGCAGCACACTCAGCTGCGCCTTGTGCAGATCCGCGAGCGTCCGCTGCACGCCCGCCGGCTCGCCGTCTGCAATCCCGAGCGCGTCGGCCGCGAGCAGCGCCTCGCCCTGCTTGCCGCGGGCCTTGGCGAGGTAGTGCGTCCCGAGATAGAACAGGCTCACGATAAACCCAAGCGCGATCAGCCCATAGCTGGCGAGCACGGTCGTCACATGATACTTGAGCAGCACGCTCGTATTGAGGATCGCCGCCTCACTCTGGATGTCGCGCCCAGGCACACCCGTCTGCGTCGCGGTGATGAGCACCAGGAACCCGACGCCCGCCGTCGCGGCCCCGAAGAGCCACTGCCGACGGATCAGCATGAGCGAGCCCCCCACGATCGCCGCGAAGAGCGAGAGGCCCGTCATCGACTCGAACTGGTTCTGGATCGCAAAGCGGTCGGCAACGATGCAGCGGAGCACGAAACCAACGCCGTGCATCGTGATCGCGAGCGTCAGCGTGGCGATCCCGAGCATGATGAGCCACTTGCGACCGGTGCCGAAGGCGAGCATGAGCGTGACAAGCGCAAGGCCGTAGAGCCAGAGCCCCCACTCGAAGGCGTGCAGCTTGTTGTATGTCGTCTCGATCGAGAGGCGACCCGTCGGGTAGAGCTCGGCGTTCACCGTGGGCAGGAGCGCCGCGAGTTTGGCGATCGCCTCGTTCGTCGCGGCCGCATCGCCCGAGCGCCACGCGCTCCCGAGCGCCCGCGTCGCCTGCCCGATCTCGGTCTCGCTCCCCCACTCGCCGAGGTGGTGCCACTTGTCGTCGACCGAGCCGGGCGCGACCATCTGGAAGTTGTTGATGCTGTTCTGGTAGAGCCCGAGGCGGCGGTCGATCCGCCCGATGGACTCGCGGAACGCGATGTTCGACTCGTTGGCGGTGTAGACCTGCCCGCCGAGCTGCACGGCCATCACGGGCGAGAGGCGTCCGAGCTTGGTCCACCGCTCGCGGGCCTTGGCGTCCTCGGGGAAGGCCATCTCCACGAACGCGCGGCGAGCCGGCAGGAAGTCGGCCGCCAGCAGGGGCTTGTCGACGTAGTACGCCGGGTCGATCACCAGATCGAAGAGCGTGAAGACGGGGCTGTACTTGAGCTTCTCGGGGGCGCCGTTGTCTCCGGGCTTGCCCGGTTCGTCGTAGCGGCGTTTGCCCGTGAGCGAGAAGACTGTTTCTTCAGCGAGCGTGCCGATTGTCTTGACGCGCCCGTTGTGGAAGACCGCCAGCGACTCGAGCACGCCGGCGTCGATCTGCTGCGCGAACGCGTGCTTCTCTCCGGGCGACATAGCGCTCCGCGCCGGGGGCGTGCCGAAGATGCCCGTCACGTCGCCCTCGACCTCGTCGACGAGCTTCGTCTCCGGGTGCGCGTTGCCGTCGGGGGCGTACTGCGCACGGGCCGACCCGACGCAAGCCACCGTGATCACCGCGAGCACGAGTGCGATCAGATCGCGGCTCATGACAGACTCCCTTCCAGCGCATCTTTCGGCGCTGCTTCCTGCTGCTTCGACTGTGTCTGATCGGCGTGCTGCGCCTTGAGTTTGTCGCGCTGTCGGCGCAGAAGCCAGGGCTTGATGTAGAACGCCCAGGGCGTGCCCACGCCCATCAGAACGCCGCCCAGCGCGATGACGTGGATGCCCGGGTTGTTGCCTACGCCCAGGATCGTGAAGTTCGCCCGGGGGCGCTCGATCACGCCCTGATCGACGAGTTGCTGGCTCTGCTCCCAGCCCGAGCGGTCCCAGCCGGCCTGCGAGAACTTGTACTGCCTCGGGCTCAGGTGGCTCACGATCTCGCCCACGAAATTGGCCGCGAAGCCCCGCGCACTCGACCAGAGGAACGGCGCCTTGAGCGGCGCGTTCAAACGCGTCACATGGTCGTACGACTCGAACGAGCCGTCGGTCGACTCGACGCGCACGAGCGTCTGGTAGTCGCGGGGCGAGCCGCGGTGGTCGTAGCTGAGCATCTTGAAGTCCAGCATCCGGAGCTGGAACCCGGGGAGCCTGTGCTGCACGCGCCCGAAGACGAGCGAGATCCGCCGGCCGTCGGGCAAGTCCAGCGCCCGCTGCGACGACGCGCGGAGCGATGTCACGTCCGTGTACTTGCAGAACGGGAGCCAGACAACCTCGCTCCAGCCCGAGCTCTGCTGCGCCACCTCGACCGCGATCATCGCCTTGTCGTACGTGCCGACCATGGTGCCGTCGCGTTGTTCTTCGGGCACGACCACGGGCACCTCGACCTGGCGCGCGTCGTCCCATCGATCGGCGAGATCGAAAGAGAGTCTCGGCACGGGCTCGCGAAGCCGCGATCCTGGCGCGAGCCCTTCGCGCACTTCCACGCCGCCCGGCGTGCGCACGATCGCGTCGACCAGCCCCGTCGCGGCATCCTCGTTGAAGTACACCTGGAGCTTGGTCGCGTCGACGAAGCCCACACGCACGCGACGATCGGGGTCGCGCCGCATCGGGCGACCATCGGCGCTCGCCTGTTCGAGCAGATCCTGCGAGATCTCCGGGAACCTGTGATACACCCACCGCACGAACGGTTCACCCAATGGCGGCTCGAGCCTCACGAACGCGATGCTGCTCTTGGCGCCCTCGTACCCGGGCGTCACGATCGGGAACGGGGGCTCGGGCGCGATCTGCTGCAGCGTCAGGTGCCAGCCCGTGTTGCCCACGGGCGTGCGCTCACCGACGCGGGGCGACATCACGCTCTTGTAGTTCGCCTCGGGGATCTCGACGACCAGACCCGCGGGCGCACCGATCGGTAGTTGTGTCTTGAGATCATTCCAACGCTCCGGGTCCATGCCGATCGCGTATTCAACGGCGATCTCGGGCGTCTCGTGCATCATGCTGACCGCGTCGCCCGGCGCCAATGCGAACCAGAGCATCCGCCGACCTTCCTCGTCGGGCTCGCCCGTGCCCGCGAGGTCGTGCGCCACGAGATAGACGAGCCGCATCGGCTGACGCTGACCTTCGGGACGCGCCGGCTCGACGCGCTGCCAGCGCTGCGACTGCTCGGCGTAGGACGCGAAGCCGACCACTTTGAACGACAGGTCGTCCGTGCCGGTGAGCGGGCGCGTCGTGTTCAGATCGACCGAGAGCGTGCGCTCGGGTGCATCTGTTTCCTCGTTCTGAGGCGCGACGAGATCGTGGATCGTCTCGCCCGTGAACGCGTTCAGGCTGTAGTCGTTGTACCTAGGCAGATCCTTGATGCGGCGCTGCTGCCAGTCCATGCCCGCGTGGATCCAGAGGGCCGGGTCTTCACGGTCGTAGAAGGCCGCCTGCGCCGGGCCGGGGCCCGTGCCGATCTGGCCCTGCAGCGCCCCGCCCGCCAGCAGCAGCGCATCGCCCTCCTGCTTGAACATCTGGTAGTACACGCTACCCAGAGCGATCAGGACGATGCCCGTGTGCACCGTGAGCACGCCGAGGTTAACGAACTTGAATTCGATGCGCCTGATCGTCGCGACAATGAGGTTCAGTGTGAACAGCATCAGCATCGCGCGCATCGGCCACCACGCGTAGAACTCGAGCTCGGTCATCTCGAACGCGGGGAGCCTTCGGATCGTCGTGCTCGCGTACCGCTCGACGAAGGACGCAAAGAGGCGGAGCCCCTCGTGCGTCGCGGGCTCGTAGCGCACCGCGGGCCAGACGAAGTCGACCCAGACGAACACGCCCGCTGCGGTGACGATGACGAACGAGCCGACCTTCAAAAGAAACGACGGCGCCCGCGCCATGTTCTTGCCCGACGCCACCCGCCCGGCGAGCACGAACGTGATCGCGCCGGGCAGCACCGAGACGAGCAGCAGCGAGAGGATGTAAAGGATCCACGTCGGGATCAGCGCGAGCAATCCGACGGGCACGCTTGCCAAGACGGCGTAGAGCGCCACGCCCACGAGCAGAAACGCAGCCAGTGTGATCGAGCTGAGGGCGTGGAGGACATACCGAACGGGCGTGAGCGGACCGGTCAGGTTCTCACGGTCCCACGCCTGAACTCGACGCCACTTTGCACTCAACCGACACTCCCGATCCAGTATGAAATTTCCTGCTCGGTCATGCTACGCAGGAGGCCCGCCCCACTCCTGCCGGGCGGGATCAATTCCTGCCTAGCAGAAACTCGGGCGCAGCCTTTGATTCCATCACCCATTTCGCCGGCGAACCCTCGCCAGACGCCGGGATCGCGAGGATGCCGATCGGCGTTGCGCCCTCGGCGAGCGTGACGGAGTCGTCATCGAATCCCAGCACGCGCGAGCCGTGAGTGGTGATCATCCTGACGAGCGTGTCCGGATCGGTGCCGTCGCGGGCGTGGAGGAACCGGGCTTCATCCAAAGTGCCGAGGCCGAGGCCCGCTTCATCCAGAACGCCGGATGGAAGGTTGATCACCGAGTCCGTCCCGAGCGCAACCTCAAGGCCGGCTGCAAGCATGTCGCGGTACCGGTGCGGCCCGAAGTGACGCTCGGCTCCGAAGTACGCGCTCGCGCGGGGGCAGTAGACCACCCGCGTGCGCGCATCGGCGAGGATGGCTAGGTCGGCGTCAGAGCATTCGTTGACATGAACCACGCTTGAGCCGGAACTCCGGATGAACCGCTCAAGATGCCACACCGGAGACAGCCCCTTCCCGAACTTGTAGGTGGACAGCTTGTTCCAGATGCCGAGGTTCTGGAGCAGCTCAAGCTGGGGTCCGGTTCCTTCGGCAATGAACTCGCTCTCCTCGGGCGACTCGGCGAGATGGGTGATCAGCGGCAGTTTGAATCGCCTGGCCAGCACTGAAGCTGCTTCGTAAGCCTCTGGAGCAACTGTGTTTGGGGCATGTGGTTGAAGGCCGAGGCGGACGGAGCCTCGTGTAAATGCATCGACTGAGAACACGATGGTCGCAACGCGTTCGATCGAGGCCTCGGTCCGGGTGCCGATAGCGAAGAACTCGAGGTAGCTCACGCCCGCAAGCCCTGATTCGGCGAGGGATTGCCATGGCTCAAGGCTCGGCTGCCCGCCTGCTACCCCTGCGATGTCGCCCACGAGCCCGACGCCACCTTTGCGGAGCAACCGACAGCCCTCGGCAACGGATGCCCTGATCTGGGCAGGATCGGAGAGCCGGTTCGCGAGCACCATCCCGATCCAGCTTGTGAATCCAGCACCCGGGTCGTGCGGCTGTGTGCCGATGTGGGTCAGGTCGAGATGGGTATGCGCGTTGACATGAGCGGGCATGAGAACACAGCCGGGGCGATCGATGCGGGCGGCGCTGTCGGTTGCGGGGTGAGCCTGCACATCGGCGAGTGTTCCGACAGCGAGGATGCGCCGGGATTGCGCATCGTGCTCCACGAGCAGCGCGGCGGGAGCCTGTCGGTTGCCGGGGATGGATACTTTTGCGCATGTGACAGCGTCGGCGGTGATGAGCGTGGTGGAAGTTGCGGATCTCTGCACGAAGTTGCGTTCTCCGGCGGCATTGTGTGCGTGCGCTTGATATCCTTGGCAGTCCATCGGCGTCGCGTGCGGCTTGGCCGCCACGCCGCGGGCCTGGTGGTTGGGACGATCCAGAGTAAACAGGAGTGGTCGAGATGTCCGCACGCATGAATTTCAAGTTCCGGGTTGCTGGTCTGGTCGGTCTCGGGCTCACGATGGGCCTGGGCGGGTGTGTTTCACAGCAGCACTACGACCAGATGGAGATGCAGTACCGGGCCGCGGCTGACCGCAATTCGACGCTCGCCCGTGAGAATGAGCAGCTCCAGAGCGCTTTGGCCCTGCAGGGCAACGCCAGCAGCGGCACGCAGAGCACGCTCGAGCAACTCCGCTCGGAAAACGCCAAGCTCCGGGCCGAGCTTGCTTCGAACAACCAGCTGCTCCTGGATCTCGACGACCAGCTCCGCGGGCTGAACCTCATGGACCCGGCGACGGACCGAGCCCTGACCGAGCTCGCCCGGCGTCACCCGGACCTGCTGACGTACGACTCGCAGCTCGGCATGCTGCGATTCTCGAGCGACCTGACCTTCAATTCGGGCTCGGATCAGCTCCGCGAGGGCGCCAACGAGACGCTTGCTGCTCTGGCGAACGTGCTCAAGGGCCAGGATGCGGCCCGCTACGAGCTGCACATCGTCGGCTACACCGACAGCCAGGCGATTAGCTCGGGCACGGCTCAGCGTCACCCGACGAACACGCACCTCTCGGTGCATCGCGCGATCTCGGTGAAGCAGAAGCTCTCGTCGCTCGGCGTGCCGGTGGACCGTCTGTTGGTCGCGGGCTGGGGCGAGAGCCACCCGGCGGTTCCGAACTCGGCGAGCGGCAACACGCCGCAGAACCGCCGTGTGGAGATCTACTTCCGCCCCGAGAGCGTCGCGGGTGGCACGACGGTGACGAGCAGCGAGGCCGATACGCAGGCCTCCCCGGCTCGCCCGCTGGACCCGGTGAAGTAAGAATGGCGGGTGATTGATCCGCCGCGATCCATGAGTGGAGAGGTAGCCGTCCCGGACGCAGAGAGTCAGTCCGGGTCGGCGCGGAGCGTGCTCGGCACGCTGGCGGGTTTGGGTGCGCGCGTCGATCTGTGGCTGCAGGACGCAGGCAACTTTGCGAAGTTCCTCACGGAGACCGTTCGAGGTCTGGCGTGCTTCTGGACGTGGCTCCGGTGGGACCGGCTGGCTCGGCAGTTGTTCTTCATCGGGACGATGAGCGTGCCGGTGCTCGCGGTGACGGGCGCGTTCATCGGGATGATCCTGGCGATCGAGGGCTATCTGCAGTTCGCCGCGATCGGGCAGGAGGCCCGGCTCGGCGGCGTGATCAATATCTCGCTGACCAAGCAGATCGGGCCGGTCTTGGCGGCGGTGATCCTGGCTGGGCGCGTCGGTTGCTCGCTGACGGCCGAGCTCGGATCGATGCGCGTCACAGAGCAGCTCGACGCGATGCGCGCGATGGCGGCCGACCCGATCCGCGTGCTTGTCTGCCCGCGCGTGGCGGCGTGCGTGGTGATGATCCCGGCGCTCACAATCGTCTCGAACGCGTGCGGCGTTTTCGGCGGGTGGTGGATCACGACGCAGGTGTACGAGGCCAACAGCGATCAGTTCTGGCGGTACTCGTCGGCGCTCGTGACATGGTTCGACCTGTTCAACGGCATCACCAAGAGCCTGGTCTTCGGTTTCGCGATCGGCGTGATCAGCTGCTACAAGGGCTTCAACTGCAAGCCGGGCGCCGTGGGCGTCGGGCGCGCGACGACGGACTCGTTTGTGACGAGCTTCCTGGCGATCGTGTTCATCAACCTCGTGCTCGCGAAGTTCTTGAACGAGATCGACCTGTGGCGCACGGGCGGCGTGCTGCGAGCGGTCTTTACCTGAGATTCTCGAATGAAACAGCCGACCTCACGCATGTCGCATGAGGTCGGCTTCTGTTGCTTTGCGATGCGCGATTTACCGCTTCTTCCAGGCGCTGAGCGTCACACTCGTCGATGGGTTCTCGAACGTCGTCGGGCGCGGCTGACCGGGCGAGGCCATGCAGAACCACGCGGTGTCGCCCCGCCATTCCATGATGCCGTGCTGCACGGTGCCCTTGGCGACGCCGCCGATGTTGCCGTAGTCGACGTGAACGGGCGACTGCGACTCGTCGACTCGTACGAGCGCGTGGATGATCAGCATCCCGCCGACGGAGATCTTGATCTCGTTTTTCACGGCGCTTCGGCCCGCGGTCTTGAGCATGAATGCCGGGAGTGTGTGGCCTTCGCGGACGATCTCGACCGCGGACCACTCGCCCTCAAGCCTTGCGAGCGTGTCGGAGGGGACGTACGCGAACGCGCTCGGATCCACAGCGTCGACAACATTCGGATCGGAAGCTGCTTTGCTGCGATCGCCGCCGGTGACGTTCTCGGGTCGTGACGCCGAGCCGCGCGTGAGCACCTCGTACGCGTGCCCGCTTGCTGGCTTGGTCTGAAACGCGGCGGGCCTGGGTTTCCCTCGCATGTCGAGGCAGATCTCGAGGCGGTCTTTGTCGAGCCGGAAGATGCCGAAGTTCGAGTTCCCGGCTTCGGGCCCTTCGACAAACTCGATGTCGATGTGGTTCGGATCGGCCTCAACGTCGATGTTGAAGACGCCCTCGTAGATCGCGTCGGGGGATTCGGTTCTGAATCGGTCGCCGTCGATGAGGATGCGTGAGGACGCGAGCGAGCCGGCGGGCACGTGAGAGCCTTCGACCTCGAGGCTTGCGAACGACCAAGAGCCTTCCATCGCGCGGAGAGTCTCGACGTGGCGTGCGAGCGCGGGCCAGCTTGCAAAGCCGGTGCGGCGCGCGATCGCGGACTGCGCGTCGGCGAGACGGAAGCCCTGAAGCTTCACCTTGCTGGGTGTGAGCCTCTTGGCGGCGGGCAGGTGCTCGATGAAAGTCTTGGCAGCGTCCTGATCGCCATCGGCCAGCGCCGCGAGCAAGGCCTTGGCCTGTCGGCGGAGGTGATCGAGGTTCGGACGGGGCGGGAGCGAATGAGACGACGGGCGTGGGGTTTCCACAGCGGTTCTCCATGCAATTCACCCGGACCCGCAAGCAGGTGGCACGAAGAACGTGCGGAACAACCTGTTGTGTTCGACGAAGCGGGCTGAGCCCTTCCCGCGGGTCCGGTGGCTTGCTTCGGAGCCGGGGTGAGTCTAGACGATTTTCACGGTGCGATGCAATACTTATTCGGTTCGGCGCGACGGGGCAAAGAGGAAGCCGGCGCTGAGGATCATGATCATGCCGAAGACGCCCGAGAGGAAGAAGTCGAGTCCGAAGTGGAGCGAGGCGTCATTGTCGAACTGCGGCTTGGGCCGAGCGACGGGCGGGATGGAGGTCATGGCGGCGTCGTACTGCCAGGTGCCCTCGATCAGCTCGCCTTCCTTGGGGGGCTCGCTGCCCCGGCGTTTCGAGGGGTAGGCAAGGCGTTCGTGGACGATCTCTCCGTCTTCGGTGAGCTCGTAGATATCGAACGTCCAGCCGTGCGACCAGACCTCGCCCCAGGTGCGGTGGTCGGCGCCGGGCGGCGGGTTGCGGACGACAACGCACAGTCGGTCATCGACCTCGTCGGTGTCGATGGCTTTGACGGCATCCTCGGCGGACATGCCCTTGACGATGATGAAGCGGTAGACGCGGAGCCAGTCTTCGTAGCGCCGGAGGTCGGGGAGTTCTTCGATGCCGCCCGGGATGGTCTCGGTCAGGCGGAGCGTGTCGTCGCCGAAGCTGACGACGACGACCTTCTGACCTGTGGGCGAGGTGTCCTCGGTGAAATGGACCTCGCGCGTGCCGAAGCGGAAGTGCTCGGCTTCGAGGGGCATGAAATGGGCGCGGGCGGGGAGCTTGTCGCGGTTGAAGGAGACGATCTTCGTGGCGAGCCACGCCGCAGAGGCGAGGAAGGCGACGGTGGAGAGCGCCAACGCTATCGCGGGGATTGGTCTTTTGAGGGCCATGCCGCTCCGTGGTGCGGGCGATCAGTGCCCGCCGGCGTCGTGGTTCTCGTCGGCGTGCTCTTCCGACGCTGAGTGATCGGCTTCTTCGGCGTGCGCTCCATCAGTGTGTGCGTCACCGTGCGCGTCGTGATCATCGCCAAGGTGCTCCCAGACGCCGGTGGAGAAGAGGCCCGGAGTGAGGCCCTCGCGTGAGCGGCTGGCCTGCGCGGTGGAGATGGTCTGACCGCCGTGCGTGGCGTGGTGGGCGTGGAGCTCGTGCTCGTACTCGGCCTCGCCGTGATCTTTGATGTATTCGTCCTTGGCGACGATGATGAGCGGCCCGGTGACGCCTTCGCGCCGGACGCCGACGCCCGTGCCGCCCGAGGTGATCTCGCCGGCACGCCAGTCGGTGATGTGCCCGCGGTTGTTGAGGTCAATCGCGGTGAACATGATGAAGAGCCAGACGGCGAAGAGGGTGAAGAGCAGAAGGATGACGTTGAGGCCCTTGTCGTAGCGCAGCTGCATGAAGTACATCACGACAAGCGTGCCCTTGATGCAGGCGATGCCCATCGCGAGGACGACGTTGACCCAGCCGGGGATCTGCCAGCCCCACTCGTGGGCGGCGTACTTCTCGAACTGCGCCTGGAACACCGTGAGCACGGTGAACGCAAGCAGCGCGAGCAGCACCCCGAGCAGGATCTGCCACGGGACGATGACGTGCCCGTGGTGGCCTTCCTCGTGGAAGCCGTGCGGGTCGGACGGGTCGTAGGCGTGCGGCTGGTTGTGGGCTTGGGCGTGGCTCATTGGTGAGTCCTTGTGGGTGCGCTCAGTGGACGAGGTACAGGAGTGGGAAGAGGAAGATCCAGACGAGGTCGACGATGTGCCAGTAGAGACCGACGCCTTCCATGAGTGTGTAGTGCGACGGGCCGTAGCTTCCCTTGGCTTGGCGGTAGATGAGCAGGGCGATGAGGGCCATGCCGCCGATGACGTGGGTGGCGTGGATGCCGGTGGAGACGTAGTAGATGCCCCACCAGATGGGCTCGTGCGTCTCGGAGGCGAAGGGGTAGTTGAAGAGGACGCCGGGGCGTTTGCCCTGGGCCCACTTGGGGCCGTACTCGAACGTGAGCTTGATAGCGAGGAAGAGCGCAGCGCAGAGCCAAGTGATGATGAGGTTGATACGTGCCCAAGACTGCTTGTCGAGCTGCACGCAGCGGATGGCGTTGGCCATCGTGAAGCTGGAGATCAGCAGGACGACGGTGTTGAGACCGCCCCACCGCCAGTCGAGGTAGCTCGACCCGGCGGCGATAGCCTCGGGGTACATGAGCCTAAAGAGCGTGTAGGCGCAGAACATGCCCGAGAAGAGCAGGATCTCGGTGGAGAGGAAGAGCCAGATGCCGATCTTGGCGGCGTCGAACTCGTCATCCGCCGTGCGCCAGTGGTGGCCGTGGTGGTAGCGCTTCCAGAGCGGGACGCTTTTGTCGTCCTTGCCGAGCGCGGGCTGGTGTGTATCAATCGTGGCCATTTGAAACGTTCCTCTGCGGGAGGGTTTCGGTCAGTTCGTTCTCAGTGCTTGCTTCCTGCGGGCGCCGGTGCGGGAAGCGGGTAGTCCTTGGGATCCCAACCGGGCGGGACGACCTCGTCGAAGTCGTATGGGCCGTGGGTGACGACGGGCTCTTCGTGGAAGTTGTGCTCGATGGGCGGGGTCTCGGTTTCCCACTCGAGTGTCAGGCCGCCCCAGGGGTTCTGCGGGGCTTTCTCACCGAGGAAGAGCGAATGGACGAAGACGGCAAGATGCACGAGGAAGCCGAGGCCCAGGACATATGAGCCATAGGTCGAGATCATGTGCAGCATGTGGAACTCGTCGACATAGCTTGCATACCTGCGGGGCATGCCCTGTGTGCCCAGGAAGAACTGCGTGAAGAAGGTGACGTTGAAGCCAACGAATACGAGCAGGCAGCCGATCTGAGCGCCCCGCTCGTTGTACATGCGCCCGAACATCTTGGGCCACCAGTGGTGCAGGCCGGCGAGGAACGCGATGACGGTGCCGCCGAACATGACGTAGTGGAAGTGCGCGACGACGAAGTAGGAGTCGTGCAGGTGGAGGTCGGTCGAGAGTGTGCCGAGAGGCAGGCCCGTGAGGCCGCCGATCGAGAAGAGGAAGAGGAACGCGAAGACGTAGAGCATGGGCGTGGTGAAGGTGATCGAGCCCTTGTAGAGCGAGGCGATCCAGTTGAAGACCTTCACGGCGGTCGGGATGGCGACGAAGAAGGTGAGGAAGCTGAAGATCATCGCGGCCAGCTCGCCCTGGCTGGTGAACATGTGGTGTCCCCAGACGAGGAAGCTGATGGCGGCGATGGCGAGCGAGCTGAACGCGATCGCGCGGTAGCCGAAGAGACGCTTGCGGCAGTGGACGGCGAGCACATCGGAGATGATGCCCATCGCGGGGAGGATCATCACGTAGACCACCGGGTGCGAGTAGAACCAGAAGAAGTGCTGGAAGAGCACGGGGTCGCCGCCGAGGCCCGGGTCGAAGATGCCGATCTGCAGCACGCGCTCGAAGACGAGCAGGAGCAGGGTGATGCCGATGACGGGCGTGGCGAGCACCTGGATGATCGAGGTCGAGTACACGGCCCAGATGAAGAGCGGCATGTCGAACCAGCCCATGCCGGGGGCGCGCAGCTTGTGGGTTGTGACAATGAAGTTCAGGCCGGTGAAGATGGAGCTGAAGCCGAGTATGAACGCGGCGAGCACCATCGCGATGACCTGTGGTTGTCCCGCCGTCGTTGTTGAATATGGCGTGTAGAAAGTCCACCCGGTGTCGACGCCGCCTTGGAGGATGGAGAAGACACCGAACATGGAGCCGAAGACGTAGATGTACCAACTCGCGAGGTTGAGTCGCGGGAAGGCGACGTCCTTCGCACCCAGCATGAGCGGCAAAAAGAAGTTGCCGAGCGAGGCGGGGATGCCGGGCACAATGAACATGAAGACCATGATCGCGCCGTGCATGGTCATGACGCGGTTGTAGAGCTGACCGACGGAAGTGGGCGTGACCTCACCTGTCACGAACGGACGAAGCGCGGCTCCGGTGACTTGGCCGTCGACGATACGAGTGGGCTCAAGCAGCTCGGTGCGGAGTACGAGCGCTGCAACGCCACCCAGGAAGAACATGAACAGCACCGCGAAGAGGTACATGACGCCGATCTTTTTGTGATCGACGGTGGTCATCCAATCCCAGACGGTGGCGATGGGGCCGTACTTGGGCGTGAGGTAGGAGCCCTCGTCGTGGTGCCCGGCGTGCCCGCCCAGGTGGTCGTGTGATCTGTCGACGGTGGTCATGACTCTTTCCTTCCGCCGCGTTCGGCGGTGACTACTTCGGCGGTCGTGGCCGCCGGTGAAACTTCTTTACTCGGCGCCCTCTGCTGCTTCGAGTTCGGCGGCTTCCTTCTCAAGGTCTTCAAAGCCTTCGATCTTCGAATTCGGGTTCTTGTCCGACAGGCTCCGCAGGTAGGCGATGATGCCTCGGAGCTCAACGGGGCTGAGCTGACCGTCGAACGACGGCATTGCGTTCTGAAATCCGGCGCGGACCTTGGCACCCGGGTTGATAACGGACTCGCGGATGTAGTTGTCCCAGAGGAGCGGATCGGCGTCGATCTTCGCTTGCGTCATCGGGTCGGCGTTTGCGAACTCGCGTGGGTAGCCGTAGGAGTTGAGCCACGTCGGCCCTGTGCTCGCGCCGCCGTCGGTGGTGTGGCACACCGAGCACTTGGCTTTCCAGACGAGTTGGCCGACTTCGACGGGTGGAGTGATCGAGCTATAGGGCGGCGTGTTGAGCCAGGTGTAGTAGAACTCCGGCTCGACTGCACGCAGAACGGCCATCATCTCGGAGTGCTGGTCGCCGCAATACTCGGCGCAGTACACGGTGTGGTCACGGTAGTAGACGGTGGTGCCGTCCTTGGTCTGGAATGTTGCAACACGTTCGTCAGCGCCTGTGCGATCGATCGGATTGGCGGTGAAGACGTAAGGCGTGTAGCGGTTGGGCACGACGTCGAGTTTGGTGCGGAAGTCGGGCACCCAGAAGGCGTGGAGCACGTCGGCAGAACTCATCTTAAGACGGACGGGCTTTCCTGCGGGGATGTAGAAGATGGGCACGTTGCTGTTGCTGCCGAGCGTGGTGAATTCGCTGGCGCCGATGCCCGTGGAATAGACCATGGACCAGTTCCACTTCTGGCCCGTGAGTTCGATCTGCTCGGCATAGCTCGGGGCCATCTGGGCCTTGAGGTAGCCGTCGAAACCCCAGAAGAACATGACCGCGAGCAGGAGCGAGGGGATGACCGACCACGCGATCTCAAGCGGTGTGTTGTGGCTTGCGCTGCGTTCCGTGGGCACGCCGGGCTTGCGGCGGTAGACGACCATGCAGTACGCCATGATGCCCATGAGCAGCACAAAGAAGAAGACGCTCACCCACCAGATAAAGAGGAAGAGGTTGTCGGTGCCACCCGGGCCCGAACCGACGGCGGAGTCGGCGTGCTGCCCGAAGAAGAGCTTGATGACAAGATCGTTGATGCCGGCGAGTGTGGCCGTCATGATCCGACTCCGCTGACACCGGGCACGGCCTTGCTCTTGGGCATGGGCCTGCTGCCGGTGGGGGTTGACAGTTGCTGTGATGCTTTGTGCAGCCTGCGCCGCACGGATTCCTTGATACGGAGCACGACGAGGAGCGCGCCCACGCAGATGATCGAGAGGATGCCGCCGAGCTTCATGATCTGTGTCGCCTGGGCGGAGAAGGCTCCCGCGTTCGGGTCATAGACGAAGCAGTAGTGCAGGAAGAAGTCGGTGAGCGATTGAGCGATCTTGCCGTCGCTGGCTTCGAGGAGCGCCACGCGGAGCTGGCGTGATTCATAGCCGATGCCGGAGAGGTAGTTCGAGACGCGCCCGTCGGGCGTGAGGATGTACATCACCGACGGATGGCTGAACTCCTTGCGCTGCGGGATGTAGCGGTAGTCGAACCCGACGGCGTCTGCGAGTCGGCGAGCGTCGTTGGCGGTCGTGGTGTGGAAGAGGTAGTGCGACTCGCCCTCTTTGGAGAGCCCACGCTGGTAGCTGTTCTGCAGGAACTCCTGCTTGCCGGCCGCCATCGATGTGGTGTTGGTGTGGTCGAAGCTGACCACGATGATCTGGTAGTCCTTGCCGACGTCGAAGGTAACGTCGTTGACGACCTTGTTCATGTGGCTCAGCATGACTTCGCAGAGCTTGGGGCAGTTGTAGTACACAAGCAGGAAGAGCGTGGGCTTGCCGGTGTCGAAGTAGTCGCCGATGTAGACCTGTTCGCCCTGGGCGTTGTAGAGCTGGATATCACGCGGGATAGCCTTGCCCCGCATGTCGGCGACCTCGAGGCCGTCGATCTGCTCGGGGAGTTTGTCGCTCAGCACCTGCGCACGCACGCCGCCGATGCAAGTGAGCATCGCGGCGAGTGTGATCAGGATGGTTCGAGCAATTTGTGTCATTTCTTAGTTGTTTGATTCCTCGGCATCGCTGGCGGGGCCGCCGTAGGTGGCGACGACGTTCCTCGCAGCGACATCCCAGGGGATGCGGACGGTGCCGGCCTCGCGGTCGACCCAGCCGTACTCGCTGAGTCTGCCCCTCGCCTCGGTGGCGTAGGGCATGTACTGGGTTTCGTACTCGTACGTGTTCTCGACGAGCTTGGCGCGGAGGTTGTTCTGGCTGTACCCGAAGAAGAGGACGAGCGCCCCCACCGTGACGAGGATGAAGAGCACGATGGCCACGAAGAAGATGAGCATGAACCGGATGTTGACGTGCGAGCCGTGCTCCTGCATCGGCGCAACGCCGTGGCTCTCGTGCCAGGCATCGATCTCAACGGCGTGAGCTGGGGTTTCCTGATGGTGGCTCATCTTGGCTTTCCTCGGCGGCGTGCACGGTGCACGCCGGAGCGTATGCGTTTTCTGTCCAACCAAGGGTCATTTCCGCCCTTTGGCCTTGTGTTCGTGGGCGGCTTACACGTAGTTTTTGTGGTGCAGGCAGCCCGGGAGGCGTGGATCGTTGAGCGGGATCAACGGACCCGTAAATACGTTTCTTGCGACGACAGCGGCGAAGAGGCCGACGACACCGATGATCCCGGCGAGGTCGAGCCAGAGCGCCTTGAGTCCGATCGGCGAGCCGCCGTCGTGGAGCACGTGAGCGTCGGCCATCGGTCGGATGATCCAGTACATGTCCACGAAGTGGATGACGAGCGCCCACGCCGCCATGATCGTGATCGCCAGGCCCGAACGCTTGATCGGGCGGGGCAGCATGATCAGGAACGGCAGGCAGAAGTGCCCCACCACCAGCGCGAAGGTGAGCTCGGGGTAGTTGACCTTGCGGGCGAGGAAGTAGCTCGTCTCTTCGGGGACGTTGGCGTACCAGATCAGGAAGTACTGGCTGAAGCCGATGTACGCCCAGAAGACGGTGAACGCGAAGAGCAGCTTGCCCTGGTCGTGGCGGTGCTCGACGGTGACCACGCCGTTCATCTTGCCCATCGCCGAGAGGCCGCGGGTGATCAGGATGTTGACGGCCATTGCGCTGTAGCCGGCGCCGGCGAAGAAGTAGACGCCCCACATCGTGCTGAAGAAGTGGTAGTCGAGGCTCATGAGCCAATCGAACGCGGCAAAGGCGGTGGTGAGGCCGAAGACGACGAGGCCCCAGGCGCTTGTGAAGCGGGCCCTGTTGGTGAGCCAGCGGTCGCCGGTCTCGTCCTGCTTGCGCTGCCAGACCCAGAACTTGCGAATGAGCGTGAGCCAGAGCGTGAAGTAGATCGCCAGGCGGAGCAGGAAGAAGGGCACGTTGAGGAAGCCCGCCTTGTGCTGGTAGATCGGGTCGCTCTTGGCGGCCTCGCCCATCCATGTGAAGAGGACGCCGTTGGAAGCGACCTCGAGGATCATGATCGGGAGGATGAGGATGAGGCAGAGCCACATCGCCCGCATGACGTTCTCGAACTGGCGGCGAACAGTGACGCTCCATGTCGCGCTGAACATGTGGAAGAGCATGACCCAGAAGAGCGAGCCGAGGCAGATGGCCAAGACGCCCATGACGCCCACGTGGTAGGCGGCCAGCGCGTACTCGAGGCCGATCGCCTGCGCCCCGACGAGCGTGAGGACGATGCCGATGGCTCCGATGGCCAAGAAGAGGCCGACGAGCTTGGCGGGCGACTTGCCGACGAGCGTGATGTTCTCACGCGTGAGCCTTGCGTCGCTGACGATCTGGCTGAGGCTCTGGCCCTTGTTCGCGGCGGCCTGACTCATTGCTCGCCTCCTTCGGCGATGGCGCTGCCTGTTGCGTTCGGGGTGGTCTCGTCGGACTGGCCGACGGGGCTGCCCTGCTGTTCCATGAGGCGAGAGCGCTGGACGCTCGGGACGATGTCGCTGTCGATCGAGACGCCGCGCGACGCCTGGAGCGTGCGGATGTAGGAAACGACGGCCCAGGCCTCGTGCTCGTCGAGCGCGTGGCCGTAGCCGGGCATGCGCATCGTGCCGGCGGGGTCGTAGAGCCCGTTGCGGGCGACGTGGAAGACGTATCCGTCGCGGCCGAGGATGTCGTCCTTGTTCGCGTACTTGGGATCGTGGAAGTTGGCGGGGCGGACGGTGTAGCGGTTGCCCACGGGGCCGTGACCGTCACCTTCGTAGCCGTGGCAGACGGCGCAGTAGATGTCGAACTTCTCCTGCCCCTCGCGGATGAGGTCCATGGTGACCTCGACGGGGATGTCGCGGATGTAGTGCGACGCCTCATCGGCGGGTGCGCTGGTCGTGCCGAAGTAGAGCGACTGGTCGTCCTTGAGGAGTCGCTCTCGCTGGGTCTCGAACTGATCCCCCCAGCCGGCTTCGATCGCGGCGTCGTGGTCGATCGGGGCGCGGCCGTAGGCAACGGTGCCCGCGACGGCCGGGCGCTGCGAACGCCCGTCGGCGAAGAAATGCGTCTCGTACTGGGGCTTGAAGCGTTCCTGGTCGTCCATGTCGGGGAAGAACTGACGCGGGGGCTTGTCGGTGCGCTCGCCGCGGCAGCCGGTGAGGGTGCCGCCCGCGAGGGCCGTCAGCCCGAGTGCGATCGCGATGGAGGTGCGTGCGTGGTTCATGATCAGGCGTTCCCCTCCGGGTCTTCGACGAGTTCAACGTTCGTCGCGCCGGCTTCTTCGAGCAGCCTGCGGGTCTGATCGGGGTCGAACTTGCCGTCGGCGGCCTCGATCGAGATAAAGAAGGCGTCATCGGTGCAGCGGAGGAAGTTGTCGCTGTTGAACAGCGGGTGGTGGTGACGGGGCAGGCCGTTGAAGGCGAGCATCGAGAGCAGCGAGCCGAAGGCGGTGAAGAGGATGCCCAGCTCGAATGTCACGGGGATGAACGGCTCCCACGCCTGGTAGGTGGGCTTGCCCTGCACGATGATCGAGTAATCGACGTTGATGAGGTACTGCATCAGGTAGCCGCCGCCGGCGCCGCAGATCGCGGCGCACCCGATGACGAACATCATCGGAGCGATGGCCTTACCAACGATGCCCATCGACTCCTCCATCTCGTGGACGGGGAAGGGCGCGTGGGTGTCCCACTTGCGGTAGCCCGCGTCGCGGACTTTCTTGGCGCCCTCGGAGAGGGTGTGCGGGTTGGCGAACTCGGCGAGCATGCCGAAGACCTTCGCGCCCGACTCGGTTTGGTATTGCACGCTGGCCATCAGTGAGCTCCCTCCGCGGCGTGGGCCTCGTCGTGGTCGTGATGATCGTCGTGGTAGTCGTGCGGGCTGGCGCCGGGGATGATGTTCTTGATCTCAGAGATCGGGAAGATCGGGAAGAAGCGGACGAACAGGAGGAAGAGCGTCAGGAAGATGCCGCACGATCCCACGAATGTCAGGATGTCGACGGGCGTCGGGAAGAACATGCCCCATTCGCCCGGCAGGAACGCGCGGTGGATACTCGTCACGATGATGACGAATCGCTCGAACCACATGCCGATGGTGACGAAGAACCCGACGATCCAGATCGCCATCGGGCTGCGACGCATCTTCTTGAACCAGAAGATCTGGGGCGAGATCACGTTGCAGGTGATCATCGCGTAATAGGCCCACCAGTACGGCGCCCCTCGCGGGTTGAGCCATATGGGCGTCGCGCGGTTGTAGAGGAAGGCATCGGACTCGAACTGGCTGCCGCTGTACCAGGCGATGAAGAACTCCATCGAGTACGCGAAGCCGACCATCATGCCCGTGACAAGCAGGATCTTGGCCATGTTCTCGAGGTGGCGCAGCGTGAGCAGGTCCGCGAAGTTGGGCAGGAGCGCCCGCAGCGGGATCATGAGCAGCAGCACCATCGCGAAGCCGCCGAACACGGCACCCGCGACGAAGTACGGCGGGAAGATCGTGGTGTGCCAGCCGGGCACGACCGAGGTCGCAAAGTCGAACGACACGATCGAGTGCACCGAGAGCACGAGCGGCGTCGAGATGCCCGCCAGGATGAGGTACGCCTTCTCGTAGCGGTACCAGTGACGGCCGCTCATCCGCCAGCCGAGACTGAGGAAGCCGAAGATATACGCGCGGATCAGATCGCCCCGCCAGGGGAGCCTGATCGTCGGCAGCGGCAGCGGCACCGGCAGACGCAGCTCGACGAAGCGGCTCTTGTTCTGACGCAGACGCAGGTGCGCCCGGTCGCGGAAGGTCGCAAAGTCCGGGATCATGCCCATGTACCAGAAGAGCAGCGACACCGTCGCGTACGTCGACACGGCGAACACGTCCCAGAGCAGAGGGCTCCGGAAGTTGGGCCAGATGTAGTTGTAGTTCGGGATCGGGAAGAGCATCCAGGCGAACCAGACGCGCCCGACGTGGATGCCCGGGAAGATGCCGGCACAAATAACGGCGAAGATCGTCATCGCCTCGGCGGCCCGGTTCACCGCGGTGCGCCACTGCTGCTTGAGCAGGCAGAGGATCGCGGAGATGAGCGTTCCGGCGTGGCCAATACCGATCCAGAACACGAAGTTCGTGATGTCCCACGCCCAATCGACCTGGTTGTTGAGACCCCACACACCCACGCCCGTGATGATCAGGTAGAGGATCATGATCTGGGCGATCGAGGCGACGGTCGCCGCGAAGCCGAGGGCGTGGAACCACCAGAAACCCGGGGCCTTCTCGGAGTACCCGGCGACTATCTCGGTGATGTCGTGGAAGGAGCGGTTGTTCAGAACGAGCGGTGCTTGCTTGCCCGGATCGTCGTTGAGGCTGCCGTCACCGAGCGCAGGGTCTGCGGGCGAGCGGACAGCGCTGCGCCGGAGTCCGGCCAGGCGCTCTGCGTTGATCTGGTCGGGGTTGATTTCGCTCATGCATGCACTCCCACGGCCGCGCCGAGGACGCGGAGACTGCCGGCGTAGCCGGAGTCGTCATGCTTCTTGAGGGGATCGATGAACAGTGCGTGGCCGCCAGACTCTTCGGCCCCGTGCTCGCCTTCGGATCCATGACCGCCGTGGTGGAACGGATCGGTGACGGGCGTGCGGAGGCGCGGATTGGGGTTGGAGAGGCTGACCTTGTACGTCGTGCGGGGACGGGTGTTGAGATAGCCGAGCAAGCCGTAGCTGCGGCCGTCGGCGGCCGCCTGCGCGACCTGCGACTTCTCATCCAAGAGATCGCCAAAGACGATCGCGCCGGTCGGGCACGCGGCCTGACAGGCGGTCTGGAAGAACCCGTCGGGGATGTGATCGAGATCCTGGAGCTTCATCTCGTAGCGGGCGGCGTTGATGCGTTGGATGCAGTAGGTGCACTTCTCCATGACGCCGCGGCTGCGGACCGTGACGTCGGGGTTGTTGCGCAGCTTCTGGATCTCCTCGACCTTCTCGCGGAGGCGTGGCGGGATGAGGTTGATGTTCTCGGGCTTGGGCGTGCCCTCGGGGAACTCGGAGCGGTAGCCGCCCTTGGTCTTCTTCGTCGCGTAGTCGAAGAAGTTGAATCGACGAACCTTGTAGGGGCAGTTGTTGGCGCAGTACCGCGTGCCGATGCAGCGGTTGTAGACCATGTAGTTGAGGCCCTCGGGGCCGTGAGTCGTGGCATTGACGGGGCAGACCGTTTCGCAGGGCGCATTCTCGCAGTGCTGGCACATGACCGGCTGGTGGTGCATCACGCCCGGCTCATTCATGTCGGTGCCGGTGAAGTAGCGGTCGACGCGGATCCACGTCATCTCGCGGCCCTTGCGGACCTCGGTCTTGCCAACGACGGGGATGTTGTTCTCAGCCTGGCACGCGATGGTGCAGGTTGCGCAGCCGATGCACGTGCCCTGATCGACACTCATCCCCCACTGCGGCCCCTTCGAGTAGGCCGAGTTGGGTGCCGCGTCGGTGCGCGACTTATTGAAGGGATTCTCGTAGATCGACTCGTTGGGCGGGGTGTGGCTGAGTTCGCCGAGCTTCTCGCCAAAGTTGAGTGTCTTCTCGGTGCCGTAGTGGCCCGTCTCGGTATCGACCGCGTCGCCGTGACGGAGGTAGGCGTCGAGATCGACATGGCGGACGATCGACGTGCGTGACTCCATCGACCAGTGGTTCTGGGTGCTGGAGATCGGGTATCGCCCCTTGGCGGGTTCGACCTTCGCGCCGGTGTAGACGCGGGCGCCCGTGATGTCGCGGATGGGCTGGACGTCGAACCCGACGCCCGCGCCGATGACACCCACCTCGCGGCGGCCGTAGCCCTGGAACATGATCATCGTGTTGTCGGCCATGCCCGGCATGATCCAGACGGGCACCTCAACCGAACGTCCATCGACGGTGACCTTGGCCATCTGGGCCTTGGGCTCCTTGACGGTGTACGGGTCGGGCTCGAGGCCCAGCTTCTCGGCGGTCTGCGGGCTGACGAGGGCGGGGTTGTCCCACACGACCGTTGTTCCGAACTGCGGCAATTCCTGAAGCCATGGCAGGTTCGCGAATCGGCCGTCGTACATGCTGTTGGTTGTCACGACGACGTCGAGCGCCTCGCTCGATGGGTTGACACCGACCGCCGCCGAGCCGAGCACGGAGGCGACGTTCGAGTAGAGAGAACTCGCGGCCTGCCCGCCGTTGTTGCCGCGGTTCGTTGTGCCGGCGATGAAGCCGTCGTGCAGCGTGCGGCGCCAGGTCTTCTCGAAGTCGGACCAGTCGAACCGGCCCTGCCAGACGCTGCGGACGATGTCGTAGCCCGCGGGCTGGCGGGTGTAATCGCCGGCGTTGCGCTTCTCGGCGATGAGTGCGAGCAGCTCGATGTCGCTCAGCGCGCCGTCGTAGAGCGGCGCGATCATGGGCTGGATCGGGGCGATCGTGCCGTCGTCGGCCTCGGTGTCACCCCACGACTCGAGGAACGTCGCGGCGTTGAGCTGCCACGTCGCGTTGGCGGCCGTCTCGGAGGGACCGATGCTCAGAACGATGCGGTTGGTCACGCGGCCGAATGCCTCGGCGAATCCGAGAGCCGTCGGCGTGTCGTAGCACGGATTTGTCTCGACGCAGACGCAGGTCTTGACGCGCCCGGCACGCATCGTGCCGATCATCTCGGCCAGATCCGAGAGCCCGTCGCGGGTCTCCTCGGCACCGGCGGGAACGTACGCGACCGTGTTGCCCGGCGCGCCGAGAACCTGATTGATCGCGGCGACGAGTGCGTGGATCTCGGCGGGCAGATCCTGACCGGCGGTGACGATCGCTTTGCCGCGGGCCTTGATCAGGTCGTCGGCCGCGACCGCGAGCATCTCGCGGAGCTTGGGCGAGAACTCGCCGCGCGTGTCGAAGGCGTTCACCGCATCGGCGAGCGAGCCCGCACCACCGACGCTGCCGATGATGATGCGTGCCAGCTCAACAACCGCGGCGGGGATGCGCGACGGCGCGAGGGCGTAGCGGTGATCCGCGACCGCGCCCATCGGCGTGTAGCCGCCCTCGACGGCGTAGACGCGGCACATGTGGTCGTTCGTCGTCCGCATGCGGCGCGCCGAGCCGAAGCCGCGCGCGTTGCGGAGGGCGCTCATGCCCTTGTCGAGGTCATCGCTCGCGAACGAAAGAATGACGTCGGCGTTCTCAAGGCTCAGGATCTGCCGCCTCGGCTGACCGAAAGCCATGCGAAGACCCGCGGCGCGGTTGTCCGGGCCGGCGGGGTCGTACGAGATCCACTGCGCGAGAGGCCAGCGGGCGGCGATCTGCGCCCGCATCGCGTCGCGTGATGGGCTGGTCTTCTTATCGACGATGAACACGAGCCCGTTGCCGCTGGTTGAATCGAACTCGGCGAAGTGCGAGGCGCTCCACGCGCGGAAATCATCCCATGTCGCCACGACCTGGCGAGCGTTGTCGCCCTGACCTTCGCGCATCACCGGGTACTTCAACCGCTCGGGGTCGTAGATGCTGAGCGTGCTCGCGTGCGACCACGCCGAGCTCTTGCCCTGGTTCAATGGGTGCAGCGGGTTGCCCGCGACGAAGGTCGGTCGGCCCTCGTTGGTCTTGACGAGCAGTCCCTCGGCACCGCCGCCCGGCAGGGGCATGCTGGTGGCGTAGTAGAGCGCCTTGCCCGGCACAACGTCGCTCGGGACGTTGCGCGAGTAGGTCATGATCTTGTGATCGGGCCTGCGGCAACCGGGAATCGTCGCCGCGCCGGCGAGTGCCATCGCGCCGCCCATCAGTTGCAGGAACGTGCGTCGGCTCGAAGCCATCAGCTCGCTTGCGCCCGCGGGGAACTCGCGGCTGAGGAACGACTGGAACTCGCCCGCGTCGTTCGCGGCGAATTCGTCGACGCTCCGCCAGAGCTTCTGCGCGTTGCCGTTGACCGTGGAAGCGCGATCCTCCTTCGGATCCTTCTTCCCGACCGTCGATGGGCACTGGTCTACTCGGCTCATGGTCGCTCTTTCCTGTCAGTCGCCCCCGGCGGGCGTATCGATCTGGTTCCGACGTTCGTTCGCAAAGATCACTGGTGGCAGGCGCCGCAGTTCTGCGGGCCGCCCTCGGCGACGCTGCTCTTGAGTGATTCGATGATGCGTTTGGCCTCGGGCGTGGCGTTGTCGGCGCCCTTGGCCCGTTCCTTCAGGTGCTCCTCGACCCAGACAAGGTCCGTCACCTTGCTCGGGCCGACGATCTTGTCCTCGACGTTGCGGTGGCAGTCGAGGCACCAGCCCATGCCCAGGCCCTGGTCCTGATGGACGACCGGCATGCCGCGGATCTGCCCGTGGCACGAATAGCAGCTCACGCCGGCGTTGATATGCATGTGGTGCGGGAAGTTGCCCACGTAGTCGGGCAGCTTGTGGATGCGGCGCCACGGGATCGACTCGTCTGCGGCGTAGGCCTCGCGGATGAACGCGACCTTCTCACCGGGATCAAACTGCTGCGCGAGCTTGCCTTCGGTGTGGCAGCCCATGCAGGTGTTGACGGTCGGGATGTTGGCCCAATGTGAATCTTCGACGTTGGTATGGCAGTAGCGGCAATCCATGCCGAGTCGGCCCGCGTGGATCTGATGGTTGAAACCCGAGCCCGGCTGCGTGGGCATGTAGCCCACTTCCCAGAAGTCAGGCGTCGCCCAGTACCACGTGCCGACGGCTGCTGTTGTGAGCCCGCCGACGGCGCCGATCGCGACGACCGTGGGAAGCTTGTTCATCCAGCGTGGGAACAGCATGTTTGACATGAGGAAGAACCTCCGCCGATCGGTGCACCGAATGCCGCCGATTGGCCCCCGCTCTGCTTGAGCCCCGGGCGTCCCCGGAGCGAAAACCTACTTTGAGCACCAAGCCTGGATATCGGCCTTTGGCGTTCTCGTATGGCCGAAATTTCTCCACTCCGAGCGTATCCTGTCAAGGCATCTAAAGTCTTGCGACACAGTTGAGACCCATTCTCAATCGCGTCCCAGGCGTTGGAAACCCGATCTGGAGCGAACCGACATGTCAATTGAGCCTGCGGACGCCATTGCTGTGAAACAGGAATCAAGCTCGGGATGGCCCATCTGGCCCGGGGTGGTCGTGGGTTTCATGGCCGCGATCGCGATGTGGCTCGTCTGGTACCCCTTGCACCTACCGGGTTTACGTGTCCCAACCGCCGTCGCGGGCCCCCTGCTGCTCGCGGTCCTGGTGGCGATGATCGCCTGCAAGAGCCGGGCCGCCGGGAGCCGGGCGGTGGCGGTCGGGGTGGTCGCCGGGCTGGTCAGCGCGGGTGTGAACCTGCTCCTGCTCGGAAATCAGCTCACCGAGGCCGGCGCGACTCCAGCAGAGGCAGAAAGTGCGAAAGTCCGCCCCGACGCGGCCCTGATCGTGGGCGGGTTCGTCCTGGTGAGCCTCCTGGCGGGGCTCGTCGGCGGGCTGATCGGGCGGAAGCTCGCAAAGCCCGGAGCCGGGACGCGGGACTGGATCGCGGCCTTCGGCGCTGCGGCGGTGGCTTCGATGCTGCCGTTGGTCGCCGCGGGCGGAGCCGTCACCAGCGCCGGCGCGGGCATGGCGGTGCCCGACTGGCCCGGGACCTACGGCTCGAACATGTTCCTCTACCCCATCGGGCTCATGGCCGACCCGCGGATCTTCCTCGAGCACACCCACCGCCTCTTTGGCACGCTCGTCGGTCTGACCACGCTCTCGCTCATGATCGCGGTACTCATCAGCAGAAAGAGCAAACTCTCCAAGACACTCGCGGTCGTGGTGTTCGTCGGCGTGTGCATCCAGGGCGTGCTCGGCGCGATCCGTGTCACGGAAATCAATCCGGGCTTTGGCATCATCCACGGCATCCTCGCGCAGCTGATCCTCTGCACCGCCGCGATCCTGGCCGCGTCGCTCACACGCACCTGGCGTGAGAAACTGGATATCAACGTAGAACTCGCGCGCAGCTCGCGTAAGTGGACGGACATCGCGATCGGCGGGCTGTTCCTCCAGCTCATCCTCGCGGCGATGTACAGGCACCTCGGCTCGGGTCACGCGATCATGACGCACGCCGGGTTCGCGATCATCGCGACCATGCTCCTGCTCATGTCCGCGTTCAGCCTCATTAAAATCGCCAAGGAGTCGAGCGGCAACCGGACGCTCAAACGGGTCGGCATGTTCATGATGCACGGCGTGGGCCTACAGATCGTCCTCGGGATCGTCGCGTTCGTGATGTTGGGCGACCACGGAGCCTCGGACCGGGTCGTGATGCACGACAAGCTCGCGGATGCCCCGCCGCTGCCTCTGGCGAATGTGCTGATCGCGACGGCTCACCAGCTTCTCGGGGCGTGCCTCCTGATGGCCTCGGCGTTAGCGGCCGTGTGGGTCCGAAGGGTGCGTGCATCGGGCGAATCGGCCTGACTTTCATGCAATCCGGGCCCCCGGGGCGCGTTAGGCTGGGCGTGAGCCGATGGATATCGGCGTGCACTTGCCCGGGAAGGTCTGCGCATGAGCCAGGGACGCATCAGGGACGTGGACTTCGGGTATGACCAGGCTCGGCACCTCCTGCTGCGCGCCGGCTTCGGCGGGACACCCGATCAGATCCGCGTGCTCTCGGACTGGGGCGCCGAGAAAGCCGTCGACTACATCCTGAATGACGAGGACGTGCCCGATCCGGACCGCCCGTTGCCCGACCGGTTTGACCGCGACATCATCCGCCCCGCGACCGACGACGAGCGCCGGATGTACGCCAACGCGCGCAGCCGGCGCGACGAGGACGCGCTCGCGCAGCTGCGCCTGCGTCAGCAGCAGGCCGAGCGGAATGACCGACGCCAGATGCGCGAGATCCAGAAATGGTGGCTCGCGAGGATGATCTCGTCGCCCCGCCCCTTCCAGGAGAAGATGACGCTCTTCTGGCACGGGCACTTCGCCACCAGCTTCCGCACGATCGAGAACAGCTACCACATGTTCATGCAGAACCAGCTCTTCCGCACGCACGCGGCGGGAAACTTCGGCGAGCTGCTGTTTGCGATCATCCGCGACCCCGCGATGCTCGCGTACCTCGACAACAACGACAGCCGCAAAGACCAACCCAACGAGAACCTCGCCCGCGAACTCATGGAGCTGTTCAGCCTCGGGCTCGGCAACTACACCGAGCGTGACATCAAGGAGGGCGCCCGCGCCCTCACGGGCTACTCGTTCCGCGACGACTCGTTCGAGTTCAACGCGAACAACCACGACACCGGGCGCAAGTCGATCCTGGGTGTCACGGACACTCTCGACGGCGATGGGTTTGTGAAGGCAATCCTCTCGCAGCGGGCTTCATCCGTCTACATCTGTCGGAAGTTCTACGCGTTCTTCGCAACCGAGATCGATGTGACAGCCCGCGAACGAGATCTGCCGAAGGAAGCAGCATCCATGATCTCCGGCATGGAGCGTGCGATGCGCCGGGCGAATTTCGAGGTCAAGCCCGCGTTGCGCGAGCTTTTCCTGAGCGAGCACTTCTACTCGGGCGCGGTCGTGCGCGAGCAGATCAAGAGCCCGGTGGACCTGATCGTGGGCACGGTGCGTTCGATGAACACGCCGGTGCGTGATCTGTCGGTGCTGCTCGACGCGCTCGACCTCATGGGCCAGAACATCTTCTTCCCACCGAGCGTCAAGGGCTGGGACGGCGGGCGGACGTGGATCAATACGTCTACGCTCTTTGTCCGCCAGAACATCCTCGCGTATCTGCTGACCGGCAAGATGCCCAAGGGCTACGACGCCCTGGCGGCGAGCGAGTCGTACGACCCGATGCCGCTGCTCTCGCAGCTGGATAAGGCCGTGCCCGGCGCGGACCGGGATCCGGTTGCGGTGACGAAGTATCTGCTGCGCTTCGCACTGGGCACGTCCAGCGGCTCGCCCGAGGAAACGCTCCGCGCATTCATGGCGCAGCACCAGAACGTCGTCAACAGCGAGACGGTGACAGGGCTCTTGCTCCTGATCAGCGCGATGCCGGAGTATCAGCTGTGTTAGTTCCTGATTCCGGCGAAAGGACAGAGCGATGAGTCTGCACAACGATCCATCGGGTGTGAACGCGTACACACGCCGGCTGTTTCTGGGTAAGTCGCTCGCGTTCGCGTCGGCGTCGGCGTGCGTGCCGAGCTTCATCCAGTCGTCGGCGCTGGGATTGCCCATGCCGGCGCTCGGGCTGAGCTCGATCCCGGGCGTCGACGAGGGACGCATCCTGGTCATCGTTCAACTCGGCGGCGGCAACGACGGGCTCAACACCGTCGTCCCGGTCGGGCACGACGACTACTACCGCGTCCGCCCCACCATCGGCATCGCCAAGCAGAACACACTCGACCTGGGCAAGGGGCGCGACGTCGCGCTGCACCCGGCGCTTGAGGGCATCAAGTCGCTCTACGACGAGGGGCTCTGCACGCTCGTTCAGGGCACGGGGTATCCGAACCCGAACCGCTCGCACTTCCAGTCGATGGACATCTGGCACACCGCCGACACGTCGGGCACCGGCGCGGGGTGGATCGGGCGGTACCTCGACTCCGAGTGCTGCGGCTTTGGCAAGGGCGAATCGGGGCAGGCCGAAGGCGAACCTCCTTCGCAACCGGCGATCGCGATCGGACGCACCGCGCCCTTGGCGATGGAGGGCGGCAAGATCAAGCCCGTCGCGTTCGAATCGGCCGACCTCTTCCGATGGACGGGCTCGGAGATCCACGGCTCGCTCGAGAAGCCCTACGAAGAGCTCACCATGCGCGGCTCGTCCGAGGAATCAGCCGAACACCCGATGGCGGACTTCCTCATGAAGACGGCGCTCGATGCGCAGGTGTCGAGCGACCTCATCCGCAAAGCAGTGAGCCAGCGCCCGATGACCGAGTTCCCGGGGACGGACCTCGGCCGGCAATTGCAGATGGTCTCATCGATGATCCGCGCGGGGCTCGGGACGCGGGTGTACTACGTCTCGATGGGCGGCTTCGACACCCACGCCGGGCAGGGCAACGTCAACGGCAGCCACGCGAACCTGCTCCGCCAGTTCGGCGACGCGCTCCGCGCGTTCTACACCGATCTCAAACGCCAGGAGAACGACGGGCGTGTGCTGACGATGTGTTTCAGCGAGTTCGGACGCCGCGTCGGGCAGAACGCCTCGGGCGGAACCGACCACGGCACCGCTGCCCCGATGTTCCTCTTCGGACCGATGGTCAAGCGGGGCGTCATCGGCGATCACCCGTCGCTGCGCGACCTCGACAACGGCGACCTCAAGTACAAGATCGACTTCCGCACCGTCTACGCGGGGATCCTGGAAGACTGGCTGAGCGCGGACTCGAAAGAGATTCTCAGGGCGCGGTATCGCCCCCTGTCAGTTCTCGCATGAGCGCGGTGATCGATTCCGCCTGCTCCAGATAAATCGAAGGACGGTTGTTGCCGCACGTCGGCACAACGACTCCGATTGGCCGAGTTCCATTCGTTGAGACAGGCGTTGAACTGCGGCTGCTTTCGCCGAGTACTTTGCCCTGTTTCTGGAGTTGGAACACGATCACCCACATCAATAGCGCCAGGATCAGGAATGGCAGGATGAGAAACAGCGTCAGCAGAACGCGTTTGCGCAAGCTGGGGCCTGTTGGCTTGGGCTGATCGGTCATGCGCGGGGCCGCCCACTCAAGCGATGGCGACCTCGTACAGCTCCGAGACCTTGTTCCAGTTCACGATGTCCCACCACGAGCTGACGTAGTCGGGTCGGCGGTTCTGATAGTTCAGGTAGTAGGCGTGCTCCCAGACATCGAGACCGAGGATCGGGGTGCCGTAGAACTCGCACATGTCCTGCCCGAGCAGGGGCGAGTCCTGGTTGGGCGTCGAACCGACGACGAGCTGACCATCACGGACGACGAGCCACGCCCAGCCCGAGCCGAAGCGCGTCGCTGCGGCGTCGGAGAACTTCTGCTTCATCGCGTCGAGCGAGTTGAAGCTCCTGACGATGGCGTCCATGAGCCCCTTGCTGGGCTCGCCGCCCTTGCCCTTGGGAGCCATGATCTCCCAGAAGAGGCTGTGGTTGGCGTGCCCGCCCGCGTTGTTGCGGACGGCGGTGCGCACGTTGTCTGGCACGGTCGCCAGCTTCGACAGCACGGTCTCAACGGTCTCGCCCTCGAAGGCTGTGCCTTTGAGCGCGTCATTGGCCTTGGTGACGTAGCCCTGGTGATGCTTGGAATGATGGATTTCCATCGTTCGAGCATCGATGACGGGCTCGAGTGCGTCGTAGCTGTAAGGCAGATCGGGGAGGGTGAAGGGCATGGTGCGACCTTTCGTGTCGGGTTGGGCCTGATCGGACCGAATGGTACCCGAAAATGTGGGACTGGGGAATGATGTGGATTGCGCGAGGGCAGAGCGAGGGAACAGCTTGACAGCCGTTCCAGCAGCGATTAGCGTGCAGAACGAGCGTCGGTGAATGGGTGCTTTCTGCACGAAATCCCCTTTCCTCGGCCGATAAGTAGGGTAGATGTCTCATATGGCAGGGTCAATGTGGACCCCGCCGAGCCGGTATATGGGCATGGACAGCCTGAATTGCTGGTTCCGGACTGACAATTTGATTCTGTTGGACGGGCCAAAGCGGAGCTTGGACCTTCTCTTCTGAGGGATCGGGCGACTGTGGGGCTGAAAGCGATCGTGAGGGATGTCCCCTATTTTGCGGGCTCCAAAAACCATTTTGATCGCTTAGGCGTACAACTTAGGGTAATTGAAACCGGCGATCGGCGTCTCCCCATGGAACGGCCGGTCTGAAGGGTAGCTGTGCCTGCGTCATTCCCCGCAACCAGGGAGATCAGTTCGCCAGCAGCTCTGACAGTGTCCCACGAGTGGCACGCATCGGTTCCAGGAACCCACGAGAACGAACGATGCCGAAGCGGCCCGCGGCCGAGTCGGTAGAAGAACGCAAGGAACGCATCCGAAATGACACGTGTTCAGCACAAAACTCCGAGCCCGCTTGAGCAAGTCCGGCGTCGACATCGCGTCCGCGTCGCCTCGACCCCGGGTTCCGCCAGCAGCCGCAAGGTCACGCGAAAGCTGAGCCCCGCCGATGAACGACTTCTTCAGCGCCTTCTCCAGGGCGAGCAAGACTTCATCGATTCGCCAGTCTTTTACGAGGAAGACGCGGAAACCAAGATCTACAACGAAGTCCCCGACGTCCAGAAGCCCGACACGACCTGGTACCACCCGGTCATGGACGATCTGAGTTCCGCCAGCCGGAGCCGAACGATCAAGTCGAGCCAGCAGGTCATCCTGACGGGCGCTGAGGAGCGGATCCTCTTCCACCAGTTCAATTACGCCCGCTACACGGTGAACAAGCTCCAGAAGGAAGTCCGCAGCCAGGCGGGGCACATCCCCACCTCTGATCAGGCTGAGTCGATCCTGAGCTGGCACCGCCGAGCCGAGCGGATCCGCGAGCAGATCGCCGAGACCAACCTCGCGCTGGTTCTGGCGATGGCCAAGCGCACCCGCATGAGCGAGGTGGACTTTGCCGACCTCGTGAGCGAGGGCAACATGGCCCTGCTCCGCGCGGTGGACAAGTTCGACGCGGGCCGCGGCTACAAGTTCTCGACCTACGCATGCCGAGCGATCCTCAAGGCCTTCAGCCGACAGGGCATGAAGCTGAGCAAGTACCGCCAGCGGTTCCCGACGGATTTCGACCCGAAGCTCGAGAAGTCGAACTTCCTCGAAACCAAGCGTGCCGACTTCGAGAAGGACACGGCCGCCGAGGTCCGCGAGATCGTCCAGGACAACCGGGCGGATCTGACGGATGTCGAGCGGACCGTGATCGAGCATCGCTTCGGGCTGGAATCGGGCGAAGAGAAGCCCATGACGCTTGAGCAGGTGGGCCAGATCATCGGCGTCACCAAGGAGCGTGTGCGCCAGATCCAGAACAAGGCGATGGAGAAGATCCGCCGCGAGCTGGAGTCCAAGTTCCTGGGCCACGGTGCCGAGGAGCTGGAAAACCCAGAAGAAGCGGTCAAGCCCGCCGGCTCGAACTGACGAGCCCAAACCGAACCGAACAAGATCAGGCCCGGCCCATCGCCGGGCCTGTTTCTTTCCCGGCTTTCTCGTCACCGATGGGCATATTCATGGGGAATCGGGGCCTCAAACGGACGCATGGAACGGCTCCAGCGGATATCGTGTAGCCGTGGAACCGACGGGGCGGGGGCTGCGCAGCAGAATCCTGTGGGGTCCTCCGAGAGGTTTGCGCGATGCATGCCGACTTGCCGACCGGCCAAGCCGGGATCGGTGACCACCAAAAGGAAGTTCGCAAGATGAGTGTTGACAGCGAAATCCATTCCGATGCCACCGCCGTCGGGCATGTGGCCATGCCCATGCTGAAGAAGCAGGATCCCCACGCGACCCGCTGGGGCGACTTCCTGAAGGCCACGATCAAGCTCGACAGCTCCGACCTCATCATGAAATCGGGCCAGCAGCCGAAGGTTCGCGTCCGCGGCTCGCTCAAGCCGCTCAATACGGAGCCGGTCAGCCAGGAGGAGTTCTGGCAGATCGCTCAGCACATCCTGACGAAAGAGCAGATCGAAGACCTGCACAAGTTTGGCTCGGTCGACTTCGCGTACGATTACACCGACAAGAACCGCTTCCGCGTCAACCTCTTCATGGCTCGCGGCAAGATTTCCGTCGCAGCACGGAACATTACGAGCGACATCAAGCCCTTCGAGGGCCTGTACCTCCCATCCATCATGGCCGACATCGCGCTGCAGCCTCAGGGCATCGTGCTGCTCTGCGGCGTGACGGGTTCGGGCAAGTCGACGACGATCGCCTCGATGCTCGACTACGTGAACGCGCGCAAGGCTGTGCACATTCTGACGCTCGAAGACCCGATCGAATACATCTTCGAAGACAAGAAGGCCACGATCAACCAACGTGAGATTGGTCTGGACTGCCTGGACTTCAAGACGGGCCTGCGAGCGCTCGTTCGCGAGAACCCGGACGTCGTGCTGATCGGTGAGATGCGCGACAAGGAGACGTTCGAGGCAGCGTTGCACGCGGCCGAGACGGGTCACCTTGTGTACGGAACCATCCACGCATCGAGCACGACGCAGACATTCAGCCGAATCTACGGCCTCTTTGAGCAGGAAGAAGTCGAGCAGGTCCGTCGAATCCTGGCGTACCAGATGCGTGCGTTCGTGTACCAGAAGCTGCTGCCCACGCTTCACGAGAACATCGCCCGTATCCCCGGCATCGAGATCCTGATCAACAACGGCGTCGTGCGGACGCACATCCTCGAAGGCCGCGAGGGCGAACTCCGCGAGTACCTGCGCACGATCGAAGCCGAGCAGTCGGGCATGATCGACTTCAACGGCACGCTCGTGAAACTTGTTGAAGAGGAGTACATCCACATGCGTGTGGCGATGGAAGCCTCGCCCAACGTGGACGAACTCACGATGCGCCTGAAGAAGCTCGGCTAATTTGTCCCCATCGGGCGGGCAGAGCCGCCCCGGATCGAAGGAAAACCGACCATGCCTATCGAGGCCGACCCGTCTCACTCTCAGTTCGCGGTGGCGATGCTCGCCGACGCTGTGTTCCTTGTGTCGTTCTGGAAGCCGGTGTTCTTCGTGCTCCCGCTCGCGGCCTGGGGCTGGTTTGTCTCGAAGGTGATGGACAAGCACGCGGCTCGCTTCCACCTTCCGCGCAAGCCTTGGAACCTGATCCACCTCTTCGTCGCACTCATCGCGCTCTTCGCCGGGTTCTTCATGCCCGTACCGGGCATCGGCGGGTTCTTCGCAGGCTTCGCGGCGATGGTCGTGATCCTCGCGGCGGACATCGCGATCTTCGCGTCGCTTCACAACAAGGACGAACGCGTGCCCGAAGGGCACAAGCTGCGTCTGGACTTCTCCTCGATGGCCGACGCACGTGAGGCCAAGCGTTCGGCCAAGGAGGCCGGGACGGTGCAGCTCAAGATCGTCACCAAAGACGGCAAGACCGCCGAGATCCCCGAGAAGGAGACGCCTGAGTACGAGGTGCGTGCGCTCGCCGAGGACGCGATGATCAAAGCCGTCGACGCCCGCGCTCGACTCTACGAGATCGCCCCCGCTGGCGAGGGCGTGTATGCCGTCTCCGCAACAATCGATGGCGTCCGCCAGATCATGGAGAAAATCCCCGCGCCCAACGCGGTCAAGATCATCACATTCTGGAAGTCGTCGGCAGGGCTCGACGTACAGGACATGCGGCGCAAACAGATCGCCGAGATCACCGCGTCCAAGGGCGACATCTGGCACCATCAGGTGCGCCTCGAAACCATCGGTGGGCAAGCGGGCCCGAAGCTGACACTCACGTTCAACCCAGCCAAGGCTGTGCAACGGAGCTACAGCGACATCGGCTTCCTCGATTCGCAGGAAAGCTCGCTTGACGCAGTTCGCAGCGAATTGGGTGGCCTCATTCTCGTCGCCGCCCCACCGGGCAACGGTCTGACGACGCTGATGTACGGCCTCATCGGCAAGCACGATCCCTACACCTCGATCGTGCAGACCATCGAGTACGACGTGCAGGCGCCCATCGAAGGTGTCATGCAGAACAAGTTCGATCCGACAGGCAGCGCCGAATACGCGACGACCGTTCGTTCGATTCTCCGGCGTGACCCGAACGTCGTCGGCGTCACCGACTTCCGCGACGCGGAAACCGCCAAAGAAGTCGTCCGCGCGGATCTAAAACGCACCAAGGTGTACCTCGCGGTGAAGACCGACGGCGCGATCCGCGCCATCCAGACGCTCGTGAAGTATCAGGGCAGCCCGGGCGACTGCGCCAACGTGCTGTCTGCCGCGGTTGCTCAGAAGCTGGCACGCCGACTCTGCACGAACTGCCGCGTGCAGTACGCACCGGATCCGGCGCTGCTCAAGAAACTTGGTTTGCCCGCCGACAAAGTCAAGGCTTTGTACAAGAAGGGCGGCCAGGTGCTCATCAAGAACAAGCCCGAGGTCTGCCCGATGTGCTCGGGCGGCGGCTACTTCGGGCAGATCGCCTTCCTCGAGGTCTTCCCGATCGGCGACGCCGAGCGTGCGATGATCACCGCTCAGAACTGGAACGGCCTTCTGGGCGAGTTCCGCAAGCGAGGCCTTCCGACGCTCCAGCAGATGGGTCTGCGCCGTGTCGTCGAAGGACACACCAGTCTCGAAGAGTTCAGCCGCGTCACCGCAGTCGCCAAGCCCGCGGCTGGGAAGCCGCCCGCGAAACCGGCCGACGAATAATCGATCAACGTCCCCCACCGGCCCGGACAATACACGCGGGCCTGTCAGTCATCGGAGTGCAGTCATGTTCATGAATCTGCTGAGCATCGCGATCATCCTGGGTCTCGGGTATCTCTGGGTCACCCGCGGCTTCTTCTCAGCGCTGCTCCATCTCGCTTGCGTGATCGCAGCCGGCGCGATCGCGTTCGGGCTCTGGGAACCCGTGTCGATGTTCCTGCTTTCAAAGGCGCCCCAGTCGGGCATGGGCACGTTCATCGGCGACGCCGCATGGGGCCTCGGCCTCGCGCTCCCGTTCGCTATTTCGCTCGCGCTGCTGCGTGTCGCGACCGACAAGATCGCGCCGGGCAACATCATTATCGAGGACACCTACGACGCGATCGGTGGCGGGATCTGCGGCGCGGGCATCGGCCTCATCACTGCGGGCATCTTTGTCCTGAGCACCGGGTTCCTCCGCGTGCCGGCGAGCTTCATGGGCTACCAGCCGGTGCAGATGGCCAACCAGGGCAACTTTGAGATCCAGCAGAAGCTCTGGCTGCCTGTCGATCGCATTACTTCGAATCTCTACAACTTCCTCTCGCAGAACGCCCTGCACACCGAAACACCGCTCGCGTACTACTACCCGGATCTCGCCTCCGCGGCCGGCACGCAACGCATGAGTGAGGGCAACGGCAACAACAAGAACAACATCCTCCCCGGCGGCTTCGATGTCGCGATGCACTTCACCGTGGGCAAGGGCAGCAATTCTCCGGCCGACGCGATCTTCAGCGACTTCCAGAACCCCGGCTCACAGCAGATCACGATGCTCGACGGCTCGCCCCTGCCCGCCGGCTCGTATATCGAGGGCTTCCTGATCAACTTCCTCGCCGGCGCCAAGGAGAAATTCGGCCTCGTTGTTGTAGGCAAAGGCCAGCTCCGCCTGATCGCGCACGACAGCGCCGGCAACGGCGTGACGCTCTACCCGATCGCTGTCACCTCGCAGGCTCGTACGGGCAGCAACCAGTTCGGACGGTTCCGCTTCGACGGCGAGTTCTACGTCGCGTCCGTCGGCGGCGCGACCGAAGCGCCGATGGCCTTCGAATTTGCCGTTCCCGCTGGGTACGAAGCAAGCTCTCTGTATGTGCGCAACATTCGCTACGACCTCGACGGCTCGAAGCCCGATCGTGAATTCGCCGACGCTTCGGCGCGAGACCTCGCAATCCAGACCGGTGAATTGCTCGTCGGAAACGCGACCGCAAGTCTGAATCTCGCTCACGCGGTCACGATGAATGCCACGGATAACCGAGCAGAAGGTGTCCAACTCGGGAAACGACTGGCCGACCGAGTCGTGCTCCAGAAGGGCAACACACCGGGTCTTGAAGTAAACGACGACAACGAGATCGTCAACGGCGAAGGCGTGTTTAACCCGGGCGATGTCCAGGGCCGCGGGCTTGACCGCAATCTCCGCGTGGACAGCCTCTTCGTCACGAAGGACACCAACATCGTTCAGATTCAGATCACGGGCGACCCGGCGCAGTTCCCGACGAGTTTCTTCTCGACCTCGGCCGCTCCCGATCTGAAGACCAATGTGCCGCCACGGCTCATCGATGCGAACGGCCAGGCGTACAACGCGGTCGGCTTCATCTACAAGGACACCAACAAGGTGCAGATCCGCTACACCACGGGCCGACCGATGATGGGACTCGACGAAGCGGACGCACTCGTGCGGAGCCGCGACGATCAGACGATGTTCCTGATCTTCCGTCCGAGCGTGGGTGTGCAGCTCAAGCACTTCGCGATCGGCGACGTCGTGCTGGCAACGTTCGAGCCGCCGCTCGAACTCGAAGCCGAGAGGCGCCGCTGATTCAATCGCGGGGCTGGGTCAAACCGGCTCGCCGATGACTTCACGACACAACAAAGAGAGAGCCGACCTCATCGGGTCGGCTCTCTCTTTATGTATTACTTTCAGCGAAGGCTCTGAAGCCGGTTTTACTCGGCGGACTCGGCAGCCTTGGCCTCGGCCGCGGGCTTCTTCTTGTTCGACTTCTCGATGAGGTTGCCCTCGTTGTCGAACTCCATCTCCTCGCGGCGGTCCTCTTCCATCTCGCGGTCGGCCACGACGTGGATCTGGATGTGCTCCTCGAAGCCGCCGGCGAGCTTGATGTTCACCTCGAACTGGCCCAGGCGCTTGATGACCTGCGGCAGACGCACCTCGCGGGGCTTGACCGCAAAGCCGAGAGCCTTGAGGGCGCCCGAGATGTCCTGCTGGGTGACCGAGCCGTAGAGCAGGCCCAGGTCGTTGCAGGCACGCTCCATCGTGATCTCGACGCCCTCGAGACGCTTGATCAGGGCCTGACGCTCGACACGGAGCTTGGCCTGATCGGCCTCGGCCTCTTTGCGCTTGTTGGCGAGCGATGCGATCAGCTCATCGCTCGGCTCGGTCGCCAGGCCGTGCGGCAGGAGGTAGTTGCGGGCATACCCGGCGCGGACCTTGACGACATCGCCCACGATGCCGAGGTTGTCCACCGATTCGACCAGAAGAAGCTGAACGTCTTTACGCATGACAGTTTCCTTCGCTGTCTTCCCGGGCATGCCCGGGAGTTGAGGAGCCGATCGCGGCCCCAACGACGCCCCGCCGACGATCGGCGGAGCTGGGAGGGATGAGCCTAGGCCCTCAAAGGGCCCGAGGCACTGGACTTAGGAAGGACTTAGAACGGGATGTCATCCGGGCTGACCTGCTCGGCGTAGTCGTCGTAGCCGCCCGCCTGCTGGCCGGCGGGCTGACGGCTCGGACCCGAGGAGCGTCCGCCCCCACCACCGCCGCCTCCGCCACCACCCTGCCCGCCGCCGACAAACTCGAAGTTCTCGACGACGACCTTGAGCTTGGAGCGGTTGGAGCCGTCGTTCTTGTCCTGCCAGGTGTCCAGCCTCAGGCGCCCCTCGATGAAGACGGGGCTGCCCTTGGAGAGGTACTGGGCCATGACCTCGGCGCGGCGGCCGAACATCTCGCAGTCGATGAAGTTGGCACGCTCGACCCACTGGTCGTTCTTGTCCTTGTACCGCTCATTGACGGCAAGCCCGATCGTGGCAATCGACGCGCCGCTGGGAAGCTGGCGAAGCTCGATGTCGCGCGTCAGGTTGCCCATCAGTAGCACCTTGTTGTAGCTGGCCATCGCGTTCTCCTTCCGGGGCCGAGTATGGGCCCCATGTGAGCATATCCGTTCGGATTCGAGTCGGTCGCCTTACTCAGAGTCGACGCCGGCCTCGGCTGTCGCTTCGGCGGGCTTCTCTTCGGATTCCTCGGCCTTGGGCTCGGGCTCGGGGGCCTTGGGAGCGCCCAGCGAGACCGACGAGCCCACGCCCGCCTGCTCACGCTCGGCGGCACGCTCGGCACGCTCCTTGGCCTCGATCGCCAGGTCGCCCCGGCGGTCGAACGCCTTCATCTCCTCGACCGTCAGGTGGTCGGCGCGGATGAACATCGTCCGCATGATGCGCTCGGAGATGTTGCAGTCGCGCTCGAAGGCCTGCATGTTCTCGGCCGGGGCGTTGATGTAGGCGAGGATGTACACGCCGCGCTTCTGCTTGTCGATCTCGTAGGCGAGGCGGCGCTCGTCCCACTTCTGCATCGCGACCACTTCGGCGCCGGCGCGCTGGAAGAGGTTGTCGATGTGCTCGATAACGCCCGCAAAGTCGGTCGCCTCGGCCTGGCTGATGAGGAACATCACCTCGTACGAATTGATTCTCTGCTGATCTGTCATTTCAGTTGCCTTTCTCGCGGCGGATGGCCGCGATCATTCCTGTCTCTGCGAATCGCCCTCGGGCTCGGCTTCTTTGCCCCAGCCCGCAGTCGTGTTCTTTGTGTTGAATCTGTTCATCGCGGCGTCGATCCCCTCGGCCGCGAACACCTCCGCCGCATCCGCCGCCTGTTTCAGCGCCGGCGTGAGACGGTCCATCTGCTCCTCGGTGAAACGCCCAAGCACGTAGTCCTCGAGACGCATCACGGGCGGCTTCTCGTCGATCCCGATGCGCAGCCGGGCGTAGTTCTCGCTGCCCAGCTTGCGCGCGATATCGGTGAGGCCGTTGTGCCCGCCCGCGCCGCCCGTGGCCTTCAGACGCACCGTGCCGCAGGGCAACGCCACATCGTCGACCAGAACGAGTACGTCCTTGGACGCGTCGAGCTTGTAGAACCGGCAGGCCTCGGCGATCGCCTGACCCGATCGGTTCATGTACGTCACGGGCTTCATGAGCAGGCACCGATGCCCGCTCACCGGGACGTCCAGGAGCATCGCGTTGAACTTGCTCCGCGCGATCTGACCGGAGCCGTGGCGCTCGGCGAGCAGATCGATCGCCATGAACCCGGCGTTGTGCCGGGTCTTGACGTATTCCGCTCCCGGGTTGCCCAGGCCGACCAGCAGCTTCATCGCAGCGCACGCTCCTCACGGGTTTACTTGTCCTCGTCCTCAGTCTTCTTCTCGCGAATGACCTCGGGCTGAGCGTCCGACGAGACCTCGGTGGATTCGGCCGACTCGGCGTCGCCGCCCGCGTGAGCGATCTGCGCGACGATGGCTTCCTTGTCGCTGATCAGCTTGACGCCTGAGGGCATCTCGATCTCGCCAGCGTGGATGATCCCGCCCGCTGCCAGGTTCGAGACGTTGACCACGATTTCGCTCGGCAGGTCCTTGAGCTTGCACTCGACGGTCAGCTCGGTGACGGGGTGCATGAGCAGCGTGCCGGCGGTCTTGAGGCCGACCGCATCGCCCTTGAGCACAACGTGGACGTGGGCGTGTGTCACCTCGTCGAGGTCCACGCGCGACAGGTCGCAGTGGACGATGTCGTCGCCCAGGTAGTTGAACTGCACATCGCGGAGCAGAACGGTCTCGATCTTGCCGTTGATGTCGATCTGGAAGACGCGCTCGCCGTCCTCGATGAAGCGGATGGTTTCCTTGGCATCGACGGAGATGGCGGCCGGCTCCTGGCCGTGGCCGTAGACGACGACGGGCAGGCGGCCCTGGTCGCGCAGACGCTTGGCGTAGCGAGAGCCGAGGCGCTCGCGGATCTCGCCCTTCAGAACTGGTGATTTCTCGTGCATGACTGTTTCCTTACAGAACGCCGCTCGGCACGCGCCGGGCGGGATGACTTGTGTGAATGACTACCTCTTGAAGCCCGCGGTTCCCTCGAACAGCGCGCTGACCGATTCCTTGTGGTGCACCCGGTGGACCGCGTCGCCCAGGAGCTTGCTGACATCGAGCACCGTCAGCTTGTCGCCTAGCTCGTCCTTCGCCCGCTGGGGAGGGATCGAGTTCGTGACGACGACCCGGCTGATCGGGCTCTTGCGGATGCGCTCGAACGCCTCGCCCACGAACAGCCCGTGGCTGGCGGCGGTGATCACGTCTTTGGCGCCGTTCTGCATGACCACTTCAGCGGCGGCGCAGATCGTGCCCGCAGTCGAGATCATGTCGTCGACCATCAGGACCGTCTTGCCCTTCACATCGCCGATGATGTGGCCCGTCTCGACCGCATCGCCCGAGAGGCGTCGCTTGTTGATGATCGCAAGGTCGCCGCCGAGCATGTTCGCGAAGCCCTCGGCGACCTTCACGTTGCCCACGTCCGGGCTGACCATGCAGAGATCGTTGAGATCGTCACGGTGCTTCTTGAAGTACTTGCTGAACACGGGCGTCGCCGACAGGTGATCGACCGGGATGTCGAAGAAGCCCTGGATCTGCGCCGCGTGCAGATCGAGCGCGATGATGCGGTCGGCCTTGCCCGCCGTGAGCAAATTCGCGACGAGCTTCGCCGTGATCGGCACGCGCCCCTCGCTCTTGCGGTCTTGCCTCGCATAACCGAAGTAAGGCAGCACGACTGTCACGTACTCGGCCGAGGCACGCCGGAGGCAGTCGAGGAAGATCAGCAGCTCCATGAGGTTGTCGTTCACGGGCATGCACGTCGAGATGACAATGTAGCAGTCGCGCCCGCGGACGTCCTCGTCGACCTTGAGCATCATCTCGCCGTCGGGGAAGACGTGCGTGCGGGCCTCGCCCAGCGGGATGTCGAGGTGCTTGCACATCGACTCGGCGAGGTCGCGCATGTGGCGCCCGGCGAAGATCTTCAGCTTGTCCGCGTCCTGGTTCATGCCGGGCTCCCCTTAGCCTTTCCCTGCTGCGCTCTGGCGCGACCGGAATATCGCGTCCACCTCGGCCAGCTGCGCCGGCGTGTTGATGCTCAGCACGTCCTCGGGCGGGACGGCGTCGATCACTTCCACCCTCTTCCCGCCCGCGAGCAGGATCTCGGGCACGTCGGTGACGTACTCCTCGCCGCTCTTGGCGTTGGGCGTCACACGCGCGAGCCCGCCCTTGAGGTCGCCGAGCCTGAAGCAGTAGTAGCTCGGGTTGATCTCGCGGATCGCGCGTTCTTCTTCGCTCGCGTTGGCCTGCTCGACGATCTTCAGGAATCTGCCCGCGTCATCGCGGACGATCCTGCCGTAGCCCGTCGGGTCTTCAACAACCGACGTCGCCATCGTCGCCGAGGCGTTGGTGTTCGCGTGCAGGTCGAGGATGGTGCGGAGCGTCTCGCTCCGGATAAGCGGGCCGTCGCCGCAGAGGATGAAGATGGGCGTCTCGTCCGGGAGCGATTCAATCGCAGGCAAGGCGCACTTGACGGCGTGCCCCGTCCCGTTCTGCTTGTCCTGCACCGCAAACTCGACGCGTCCTTGATAAGCCTCAAGCGCGTCGCGGACGAGTTCCTGCTTGTACCCCACCACCGCGACCGTGCGCTCGCACCCGGCGTCGAGGCAGGCGTCGACGACCGCGCACACCATCGGCCGCCCGCCGATCGGGTGGCAGACCTTGGGCAGGTCGGACTGCATCCGCGTGCCCTTGCCGGCGGCGAGGATGATCGCGATGGGTGCTGGTGTGCTCACGGCGACGCGTGGCGCGCCTGGGCTCGTGATTCAGAAGAAATCGGAAATAACCCGACCAGGACTCGAACCTGGACTAACAGTATCAAAAACTGTGGTGCTAACCATTACACTATCGGGTCGGTTCGATCTTCTTCGAATCGGCCGAGGCGGCCGGGCTCCTTCTGCAATGCGTGAGCAAACTCACGCGGTCCATCGGCTTGCGAGCCGACGGCCCAATGCAGGGCGCCGGCCGCGGACTGGGTGATCGCACTCACGATCACCGGGGCTGGACCTCGACCTTCCGCGGCTCCGCGAGCTTCCGCCCGCTCACCCGGTCGAGACCCATGGCCGCGCCTCGGCAGATGCCTCGTCACGGTCGGCCCTCTCTGATGCACAAGTCTAGGCCCCGCAGGGCCCCAGCAAAGGCGGCCAGGCTCAGGATTCGTCGTCCCCGAAGCCCTCGTCCAGCCCATCCTCAGGGTCTTCCGGGTCAGGCCCGTCGTCGGCGCCCTCGCGGGCCTGCTCCTCGGCCAGGATCTGCTGGCTGACCACGTCGTAGCAGGTCGCCAAAAGCCCCACAAGCGGGAACTTGCTGCCCTCGAAGGGGCTCTGCCCGAGTCGGCGCAGGAGCGGGTGGCTCACGTCCGGCTTCTCGGGGGCCAGGTGCAGGTGCTCCAGCCCCGAGGCGGGCTCCCAGAAGTGGTCGAGACACTCTTCGAGCGGCTTGGCGGCGATGGTCTCGACCGCCTCGATATGGGGTGAGTAGACGGGTGCGGACCCGCCGCCCGAGCCTGGCAGCAGCCGGAGGTGCTTGAGCTGCTCGATCAGATCATCCCGCTGGATGCCCCGGAGCGAGAAGATCGTCCACGGGTCCTGGGCGAGCTGGTCGGCGACGATCAGGGCCGCGCAGACCGAGTGCTTGCACCAGCCCAGCTCCGATTTTGGCTCCTCGCACGTGCAGCTCGGCTTCACGTCCTTCTCGGTGAGCGGGAAGAGGTGCAGCCCGAGCGGGGCGAAGAGCTCGTCGATCGTGGTCGGGAGTTCGCCTGAGAGGAGCTTGGCGGTGTACCGGGCCTGCTGGGCCATCTCGTTGATGACCCGGTCCCAGCTGGGGATGTCGAACGAATCGAGCGAGATCGAAACGCGGTAGGCCTTGGGCAGGCGTCCCTGAACGAGAGCCGCCACCTTGCCCGGCTCGATCTTGAGCGTGCGGGTCTGACCGAGGCGGGCATATTCAAGCCCCTCGGCCTGATCGTCGGTGGTCGCACCTGTCTCGATCAAACGCAGCCAACGCTGGCCCGCCCAGCTCTCGCTCGCGCGGTCGCTCGCAGGGATCTTGATCCCGGCGCGGACCCGGCGGGGGTGCTTGGTTTTCTCTGGGGGTTTGCGTGGGAACTGCGGCTGCTGCATCGGCCTTGGGGTCTCCGTCCCGGGTTCTGCCCATTCCCTGGGCACCAGATCCAAGGGTTGGACGCAAACGGGCGGATATCCACCCACGTCCAAAGTTTCATCCGGCTCGCTTCAAATCACCTCAAACCTCGCCCACCGCGTCGCCGCGCAGGGTCAGGAGGTCACGCAGCGCGTCCGTGTCGAGCTCGGTGAGCCACTGCTCGCCCGCGCCGACGATCTGCTCGGCGAGCTGGCTTTTGGTCTCGAGCATCTCGTCGATGCGCTCCTCGAGCGTGCCGCGGCAGACGAACTTGTGCACCTGCACGGTCCGCATCTGCCCGATGCGGTACGCACGGTCGGTCGCCTGGTTCTCGACGGCCGGGTTCCACCAGCGGTCGAAGTGGAAGACGTGATTCGCGGCTGTCAGATTCAGACCCACACCACCGGCTCGCAAACTGACGAGCATGATCGGTGAGGTGCCGTCGCCCTTTTGGAATTCGTCGACGAGCTTCTGGCGTTGGAGGCGGGGCGTGCCGCCGTGGAGGAAGAGAACTTCTCGATCCAAAGCGTGGCGAAGCGTCGACGCGAGCAGGTAGCCCATCTGGCGGAACTGGCTGAAGATCAGCGCCTGATCGCCCGCGGCGAGGATCTCGTCGAGCATCTCGATCAGACGCGTCGTCTTGCCCGAGCGCGCGGCCGACGGGGGCGTGGTCTGGCCCTTGACGACTTCCTTGAGCGCCTGCGCCGGGTGGTTGCAGATCTGCTTGAGCTTGACAAGCGCCGACAGCACGATGCCCCGACGGCGGATGCCCTCGGTCGCGTCCACGTCGGCGAGCATCTTCTTGACCGTCTGCTCGTACAGCTCGGCCTGCTCGCTTGTGAGGTAGCAGTACTCGCGGCTCTCGACCTTGGGCGGCAGATCCCCCACCACCTTCGGGTCGGACTTGAGACGCCGAAGCACGAACGGCCGCACGAGCGAACGCAGCTGCACGCTCTTGGCGTCGTCGCGGTACTTCTCGATCGGCACGGCGAACTTCTTGCGGAACCCGCCGGGCGAGCCGAGGTAGCCCGGGTTCAGGAAGTCCATGATCGACCAGAGCTCGCTCAGACGGTTCTCGACGGGCGTACCCGTGAGCGCGATGCGCGAGCGGGCGCGGATGCTCCGCACGGCCTGCGCCTGCTTGGCGGCGGGGTTCTTGATGAACTGCGCCTCGTCGAGCACCAGACGCCCCCACTCGATCGCCGAGAGCAGATCCTGGTCGCGGTTGGCCAGCGCGTACGTCGTGACAACGAAGTCGGCCTTGGCGACCCTTGCGACGAACTCGTTGCCCGCCAGGCGTCCGGGGCCGTGGTGCACCACGACGTCGAGCTGCGGGCAGAACCTGTGCGTCTCGCGGACCCAGTTGCCCACAACCGACGTCGGCACGATGAGCAGCGTGGGCGGCACACGATCCTGCCCCTTGGCCTTGGCCTCCTGGCGCTCGCCCGCGAGGATCGCCAGGAGCTGGATCGTTTTACCGAGGCCCATGTCGTCGGCGAGACACGCACCGAAGCCGAAGCGTTCGAGGAAGCTGAGCCACGAGTAGCCGCGGAGCTGATACGGGCGGAGCGTGCCGTGGAAGTCGGTGGGCTGATCGAGGATGGGCAGCGCCTCGCCCGCGGACGAGCCGCCGAACACGTCGGCGAGCCAGCCGGTGGTTTCGAGACCCGTGACATGCAGCCCGCTCGTGCGCGCGTCCGCGCCGAAGGCCATGCGGATGGCCTCGCCGACGGACATCTCGCCGCCCGGGTTCTCGCGGATGAACTTGATCGCGGCCTCGACATCCTCCGGGCGAATCTCCACCCACTTGCCGTTGATCTGCACGAGCGGCGTCTTGCGCTGCGCAAGTTCCTCGAACTCCTTGAGGGTGAGCGTGACGTCCCCCACCGCGATCTGCCACTGATAGCCCACGAGCGCATCGAGCCCGAGCTTGGCGGCACCCGCGACCGAGGGCGAGCCGGCTTCGAAGGGCTCCTCCATCGGATCCGAATCGAGCAGTAGCTTCGCGCCCAGGCGCGAGGTCGTCGAGCCGAACCAGCCCGGCTCGATCACGCCGAAGCCCTGCTCACGCAGCAGCGGGCGGATCTCACGCAGGAACTCGTACGCCTCGTTCGTCTTGAGCTCGACATCGACGGGCTCGGTCTCGTCGAGCGCCTTCTCAAGGCGCTTGTAGAGCCGGCTTGCTCGACCGAGCTCAGCAAGAAGCAATTCCTGCGGGCTGTCGAGGCGTCGGCCCTCGATCGTGACGGTTTCGCTTGAGAGCAGCCAGATGTCGGCCGCATCGACGAGCACGTCCTCGGCGCCGATCGGCTGGAGATGGAAACTGAGCGCCCAGGTCGCGTCGGCGGGCTCGATGATCGCGGGGCGCGCCTCGTCCTCGTCACCGGCTTTGCTCGGCAGCACCAGCGGCTCATTCAGACGCAGGCACAGGCGCCATTCGGTGCTCGAGCCGCGTTCTTCAAGCCTACCGATCCAGCCTCGCACATCGCGGATGAGTGCTCGCCGATCCGCGGGCTCGACGGTGTGACGATCGCCCAGCAAGCCGAAGAGCCACGCCACGCTCGGATCGCTCGGGTCGCGCCCCTCGATCACCTCGGGGAGATCATCATCGATGAGCGCCCGACGCGCGCCGGCATCAACCAACGCCGTCACCATGTCGTCGAAGATCCCCGCCGGATCGTGCGAGCGGGCGTCCTCGATGCTCCGCACCGCGGGCGGCATCGCAGACACGAGCGTGCCAGCGTCCTCGGCTGACTGCTCGTCGGCGAACCACGCCTGCCACGAGCCGTCGAGTTCACCCGTCGAGCCCTGACGCAGCGCCGGCACGAACCGCTGCTGAGCCAGCAGCCGGCGCGCGAAACGCGCCACGAGCGAGAGGTAGTCGATCGTTCGCCCGACGAGCACGCTCTCGTTGTCCTCGCTGTCGGCGAGCTCCTGGAGACGTTCGAGCAGCACCGGAACGCTCTCGGGTTCGACGGCGATCGAGTCGACCGTGACACTCGAGAGCCCATCGGCGCCCCGGCCCGTCAGCGCGATGCCCGCGGCGTGCGCCAGGCGGGCGCTGGGCAGCACGACGCCGCCCTGCGAGGGCACACGAAGCTTGACACTCGAATACTGCGGTTCATCGCCGAGCAACGCGCCGAGCGTGGACTGGAGTTCCTCGCATGAAAGCGCGAACGGGTGGGCGATGGTCTCGGTGTGCACCGCGACCTGCGTCGCGACGCCACCGTCTGAGTCGGACGACTCGTCGGATTCGCCCGCGCCGGGCTCGGTGTCGAGCGACTCGTCCTCGTCGCTGAGATCCTCGACGGGCGAAGCGAAGGCCGCGGCTCCGTGGGCGCTCTCGGCCCAAAGGTGCAGCCTGCCGTCCGTCCACACACTCTGCAGTACGATCATCCGTGCGCAATCCTCTCGCCGGCGCTCCTGCCGCCGGTCTGGATCGTAGGCCCTGCCCGGGCGAACGCTCCATGCGGGGTTTCACTGTGGCAAAGCCGGCACGGTGGCGTCATACTGCACGGATACGAAGGAGCATCACATGCCCGCCGATTCGCAAGCGTTTCATCCAACACGTCGCCAGGTTCTCGCCGCGGGCGCGGGCCTTGGAGCCGCACTGATGACCACCCCCGCCAGCGCCCTGACCTCGCTCGGGAGGCGTGAACCCAGATTCCATATCTCGCTCGCGCAGTGGTCGCTCCACAAGCTGATCTACGCGGGCGAGGTCGACAACCTCGATTTCGCCAAGGAGGCCCACGAGATGGGCTTCACGGCGATCGAATATGTCAACGGCTTCTTCAAGGACAAGGCCCACGACGAGGCGTACATCGCCGACATGAACAAGCGTGCCCAGGACCACGGCCTCAAGCAACTCCTGATCATGTGCGACGGCGAGGGAAACCTGGGCGACCCCGACGACGCCAAACGCACGCAGGCGATCGACAACCACCGCAAGTGGCTCGACGTGGCCTCGAAGTTCAGGTGTCACTCGATCCGCGTCAACGCCGCCAGCGCCGGCAGCTACGAGGAGCAGCAGAAGCTCGCGGCCGACGGGCTGAGCCGGCTGACCGAGATCGCAGCGCCCTACAAGCTCAACGTCATCGTCGAGAACCACGGCGGACTCAGCTCCAATGGTAAGTGGCTCTCGGGCGTCATGAAGATGGTCGACAACCCCCGCTGCGGCACGCTGCCCGACTTCGGGAACTTCTGCTTCGACTGGAGCAAGGCCGACGACCCCGACGCGTGGTACGACCGGTACCTGGGCGTCGAGGAGATGATGCCCTTTGCCAAGGCCGTCAGCGCCAAGAGCCACGACTTCGACGCGAAGGGCGAGGAGATCCACACGGACTACCACCGCATGGTCAAGATCGTCCTCGACGCGGGGTACGAGGGCTATATCGGCGTGGAATACGAGGGCCAGAAGCACCCGCCGCGCGAGGGATGCCTGCTCACCAAGAAGCTGCTCGAGAAGATCGCCAGCGTCTGATCAGCCGGGCACAGTTGCCTTCTTCCCGGGCAGCAGCAGGTCCACGATCACGAGCAAACCAAGCAGGCCCACGCCGCCCGACGAGAGGAACCCGCCGACGACGATCGCGTACGCCCAGAACGCCTGGAAGCGAGCGAGCCACTGGCCCGTGACATCGAAGAAGAGCCCGACGCCCGCGACGGCAGCGATGCCGCCTACAAGCAACCCCGGCCAGCGGGTCATCGCGCACAGCAGCGTGAGCATGATGAGCACCATTGAGAGGCTCGGCGCATGCACGTGCATCGACAGCGCGATGATGCGCTCGTTCTTCGGGTTGATCTCCCGGCTCACCGCGATCGACTGAATGTCACTGAAATACCCCAGAGGCACCCGGTCCCCGATCCCGTCACCCTCGGCCGCGCCGCGGGTGTGGCAGTTCAGACAGTTGACCGCGATGATCTCGGACGGCGCCATGTCGCCCAGGTCGAAGTTGTCGTAGTCCTCACCGATGCGGTCGCCCTCAAGCCACGAGACGAGCGCTGTGCGTTCCTCGCTCCCGAGCGTCTCGGGGTGCCCCTTCTTGAGCGATTCGAGCAGGGGCGAGGGCGACGTCACGCCGTGGTACGCGCCGACGATGTCGGTCATCGTCAGGCCCGGGCGTTCGTCGCGGTTCTCGTACTCCATGTTGAGGAAGATGCCGCTGACGATATACCCGGTCAGCAGCGTGAGCACGAGGAAGATGAGCCCGACCTTGGACAGGAACCCGAGCGAGCTGAGGCGGGGCCAGGCTGGCGATGGCGTGGTCAAGTGACGTTCTCCGTGTGTGCGCTCAGAGGTCGATCGATTGCTCGGTGCCGGTCGTGATGGCCTTGTGCGCCGCGATGCCGATCGCCGTCGCGCGGGCGGCTTCCTCGACGACGCACGCGGGCGTCTCGCCGGTGGTTGCACACGCGACGAAGTCACCGAGCGCGTAGTAGAGCGACGGGTTGGGCAGGCCGATGCCTTCTTTGAGCTTGCCCTGGCTGGCGAGCTTTGTCGCGTCGGCGATGAGCGTGATGCCCTCGTCGTTGTGGAACTGCTGGCGGTTCGCGTAGACCTCCCAGCCCTGCGTCGGCGCATCCGATTCCTTGAACATCCAGCCGTGGCTCCAGCCGAGCTTGATCGCGGCGTTGGTGCCGTAGAGAACTTCGTACGCGCCCTCGTACGAGTTGGCCAAGGTGGCCTGGTACTGCAGCACCGCGCCGTCCTCGTAGGTCAGCGTGCAGGCGATCGTGTCGTGCACCGTGCGCCCGTCCTTGTGCAGGCGGATCGAGCCAGAGCCCGACACCTTCACCGGGTAGCGTTCGGTGTACCAGTTGAAGACATCGAACTGCTGCGTCCCCCACTCACCGGCCAGGCCCGTCGTCACCTCGGGATCGAGCCGCCAGTTGAGCGCCTTGTCGCGGGCCGGGTCGCTCGCGGGCGTGCGCCAACTTGTTTTCTGGTTCTGCTGCGCACGCAGCGCGACGAGATCACGCACCGAGTCGGAGCGGTAGAACGTCCGCGCGAGCTTGTAGACCGGGTTGCTCCGACCCTGCAAGCCCGAGGCAACCACGCCCTTGGCCGAGCGGGCGGCCGTCACGATCTCGTTGCAGCCCTCGACCGTGTTGGCGAGCGGGCCGTCGAGGAAGACGTGCACGCCAGCCTCGATGCACTGCCTGGCGACCTCGGGGTGCGCGTGCGTCGGGACCGCGATGGCGACGGCATCGACCTTGCCCGAAGCCAGCATCGCGGCCACATCCGCAAAGCCCTCGGCACCCGCGGAGCGGCGCAAGCCTGCCTCCATGCGGCGATCATCGACGTCGCACACCGCTGTGACTTCGGCGCCCTCGATCTTCGTCAGTTCGCCCAGGATCGAGCGCCCCTGACGCCCGGCGCCGATAACACCCACGCGCAGGCCCGCGCGGGGATCGGGCAGCTTGACGAATCCGAGTTCGGGCAGCACCGCCGCCGCTGCGAGACCACCCGCTGTCTTGACCAGAAACTCGCGCCTGTTGTTCATGATGCGTGCTGCCCTTCTTGATCTGAACCTGAATCTGAAACAATGACCCTTCCCGCCGCGTCGCCCGCGGCGGCCCATCCCCCAGGCGTAGAGCCTTGTGCAGGGAGGATACTGACGACATCGCCCGGGATCGACCCCGGGCGCTCTCCCAGCACGACCAAAGCCGTCGAAAGCGCGTCGGTCTCGGCGCTGTATACAGCGATCACCGCCGCGAGGCGTGCACCGGCCGAGGGCTTTCCCTCGCGTGGGTCGATGACGTGCCCCTCTTGGCGTTCGTTCAAGCGACCGCTTGGTGCGCTGACGGAGAGCGATGCATCCCTGAGGAGCGCGACCGGAGCGTGTTCGTCATCCTCGATGCGCACACGCCAGGGCTCGCCGTCTCGGTCGCTCCCGATCACACCGACGGTGCTCGTCCCGCCGTGCAGGAGCGCGGACGTCACGCCCTCTTCGCGGAGCACATCGAGCGCCCTGTCGATCGCCCAACCCTTGGCGACGGCTCCGAAGTCGAGCTTCACGCCCGGCTCGGTGAAGCGCACGGTCATGGCGTCCGCGTCGATCTCGACCAGATCCATGCCAAATGGCGGGACATTTTCGGTCGCGCCAGTATCGCGAAACCCGAAGTGCTCCATGAGCGAGCCGACGGCGATATCGAACGCGCCGTCGGTCATCGCACGCCATCGCTCGCAGGCGCTAAACAGATCCAGCATGTCGCGGTCGATGCGCACGGGTTTCTCGTGTGCCTCCCTGTTGATCCTGCTGACGAGCGAGCCCCGATCGAAAATACTCAGGCGATCGTGCCAGTCACGGATGACCTCGAGCGCCGATTCGCCCGCGGACCGCAGCTCGTGTTCGTCTCTGTCGTTCGCAAGCACGAGCTCGAACCGTGTGCCCATCGCCTGCAAAGCCAGACGGAGGCCGATTGAACCTCCGTCTGGGTGAGAAACATAGTGTGACATGCGCCGGATGCCGGATCAGATGCGGCTGTAGCGCATCGTCTTCGGATCGAAGCGGTACGCCCGGCCTTCCCACATGCTGCGCGTGGCGAGGTCGACGGCGACCATGACCTTCGAAGCGAGGTCGATGTTGCTGACCGCCGGCGTACGCGTGCGGACGCACTCAAGGAAGTTCAGACGCAGCTGGTCCTGGTCGTTGCCGATGTCCGGGCACTCGATGCGCTGCTCGTCGACCTCGTCGACGAAGATGCGCTCGGGGCGGATCTCGACGTGGCGGCTGTTGAGGTACATGTTCGCCTCGTGGCCGCGGATCATGGTCTCCAGACCGACCTCGTTGGCGGTCGAGCCGGCGACGATCATGGTGTGTCCATCCTCGAACTCGACGTTCAGGTTGACCTGGTCACAGTTCTCCATGTCCAGATCGATGAGGTGGTGCCCCGACGCCGTCACACGCACGGGCCAGCCGGCGTCGACGGCCATGATCAGCGGCGTCATCACGTGGACCAAGAGGTCGCCGATGATGCCGGTCGAGAAGTCCTTGTACCGGCGCCAGCGGGCGTAGAGCTTCGGATCCCACTCGCGCGGGCCGAGCCAGCCGCACCAGCTCTTCCAATCGACGTTCTCGCCGGGCACCCAGCGGTCGTCGAGGCCGTAGTAGTTCCATTCGCCCGTCTTCGAGTTGCGGCAGTAGCTCGTCTGGCTCCAGACGGGCTTACCGATCGCGCCGGCCTTGATCGCCTTGCGCGCCTCGATGTACTTGGGCAGCATCATCATCTGCGTGCCGACCTGGAAGATGCGGTCCGGGTTGTCGAGCACGACCTTGCGGAGATCCATCGCCTGATCGAGGTTCAGGGTCATGGGCTTCTCGCAATAGACGTCCTTGCCGGCTGTCAGCGCGTCGATCGCGTGCTGAGCATGCCAGTGCTCGGTCGAGGCGATCAGCACCGCGTTGATGTCATCGCGGCGGAGCACGTCGTGGTAGTCGACGTACGCGTCGACCGCGAAGCCCTGCTTGTCCTGGCACGCCTTCTGCGTGTCGCCCATGCGGACCTGGTTCACGTCGGCGAGCGCGACGATGTGGGTGTTGGTCTTGCCCTGCTCGGTCAGGCCCATGATCGCATGACAATGGCCCGTGCCCATGCCGCCCGTGCCGATGACGGCCATACGGATGGGCTCGTTGTCCTTCACAGGGACTGGCGGGAGCTTCTCGATCGTCGGGACGGTCTTCACGGGGCCGGCGCCCGCCGGGCGGAAGCCGCCCGTCGATGCACACCCGGCGGCGAGCAGGCTCGCGCCGCCCGCGGTCGCGGCCGCGTTGCCCAGGAACTGACGCCTCGATTGGTCTGACTCTTTCCTGCGGTTGCTCATCACGTCTTCTCCTGGTTTTCGCCGCGGCCCCCCGGCATCGGCGCTTGATTGCTTGCTCTCAGGCTACACCACACGACACGGTGCGTTCAACTGTTACATTTTGCGAGCAGAGTGTTACATTGTCGTTCGCTCGTCCATTTCATCCACGGCCGGCACTCCAGCCTTTGATTTCCGTCCCGGGTCGCGGAAGAACAGGAAGAAGATCACCATGATCACGCCCGCGAAGATACAGGGCACCATCCAGACCTGCTTCCAGTCGATCACCGCGAGGTCGCCCTCCCCGGTCGTATTCATCTTGACGAGCTCGCCGATGATCTGGGCACCAATAAACATGCCGAGGCCCTGCGTCACGAGTACGAGGAAACCCTGAGCCTGACCGCGGATCTTCGGATCGGCCTCGTTGTCAACGTAGATCTGGCCGGTGACGAAGAAGAAGTCGTAGCAGATGCCGTGAAGCACGATGCCCGCGATGACCATCCACTTGACGCTGTCGCTCGCGGCCCCGGCGAACAGGCCGTAACGGGCAACCCACGCCGCCATGCCCACAAGCAGCATCCACTTCACGCCTAGACGCGCAAAGAAGAGCGGCATCACAACCATAAAGAGAATCTCGGACATCTGGCCATATGACATGGTCTGACCGATTTTCTCGATGCCCATAGCACCGGCGAACTCGCCAGCACGTGCGTAGTAAGCCGCAAGCGGGATGCAGATCAGGAAACTGCACAAGATGAAGACCGCGAAAGACCTTTTCTTGAGAAGCACAAGCGCGTCAAGCCCGAGCGCCTCCCTTGCCGAGAACGCCTGCCCCTTGGCGGGTGGCGGCGTATGCGGCAATGTGAAACTGTAAAGCCCCATCAGGATGCCGCTGCCTCCCGCGAGATAGAACATATCCACCGACGTATCCCACTTGAGCCGCGAGAGCGTAACGCCCGCAACGATCCAACCAATAGTGCCCCACACCCGGATGAGCGGGAACTGCTTCTCCGAATTGGTCATGTTGTGGAACGCGAGCGTGTTCGTCAGCCCAAGCGTCGGCATGTAGCAGAGCATGTGGACCGAAAGCATCACAAGGAAAAGCGTTGAGTTCTGCCCCACGGCCCACGGCGCCGCACATAAGGCGGCTCCACCAATGAGTTGCATCAGACCCAGGACACGTTCGGTCGCAAAGAATCGGTCAGCGATGAGCCCGAGAAAGAACGGGCTGATGATCGCGGCGATCGGGCCCACCGAGTACGCCCACTTGTTCACATCCCCCATGCCGTTGTTGGCCAGATACGGGCCCATTGTGACATACCACGCCCCCCAGAGGAAGAACTCCAGGAACATCATGATCGACAGGCGGGTGCGAAGGAACGCGGGGGCTTGGGCGGGGTCCATAGGCTGGCTTCTCGCGTGACCGGGAACTCGGTCGGGCGGCGAGTGTAGCGGATTGTGTACACGCCTGTTGGTTGTATACAGGCCGTTTCGGCTACCGTGTGTGACACAACGGACGCGCGGGCCTGAGTCACGCCCGATGCCGCCCGAACAACGCATTCACGGAGCCGACCGATGCCGAGGCCTGTCACCCTGTTCACCGGCCAATGGGCCGACCTGCCCCTCGAAAAACTCTGCGCCATGGTCAGCCAGTGGGGCTACGACGGCCTCGAACTGGCCTGCTGGGGCGACCACTTCGAGGTCGACAAGGCCCTCGCCGACAAGGACTACTGCAAACGCAAGCACGACCTGCTCGCCTCCTACGGGCTCAGCTGCTTCGCCATCAGCAACCACCTCGTCGGACAGGCCGTCAGCGACCCGATCGACCACCGGCACAAGGCGATCGTCCCCGAACGCATCTGGGGCGACGGCTCACCCGCCGGCGTGAGCGCCCGCGCGGCGCAGGAGATGATCGACACCGCCAAAGCCGCCCGCAGGTTCGGCGTCGACGTCGTCAACGGATTTACTGGCTCGCCCGTCTGGCACAAGCTCTACTTCTTCCCCCCCACCACCCAGGACGAGATCGACGAGGGCTACGAGACCTTCGCCAAGCAGTGGACACCCATCCTCGACGCCTTCGAGGAAGAGGGCGTCCGATTCGCGCTCGAGGTCCACCCGACGGAGATCGCATACGACATCTACACCTTCGACCGCGCCCTCGACGCGCTCGACGGGCACGACGCCTTCGGCGTGAACTTCGATCCCTCCCACCTCATCTGGCAGGGGCTCGACCCCGTCAAGTTCATCGACGTCTTCCCCGACCGCATCGCGCACGTGCACGTCAAGGACGCCGCCCGCACACTCGACGGCGCGACCTCGATCCTGGGAAGCCACCTCGCGTTCGGCGACGCCGGCCGAGGCTGGGACTTCCGCTCGCCCGGGCGGGGTGAGGTCGATTTCGAGGGCATCATCCGATCGCTCAACCGCATCGGCTACGAGGGCCCGCTCAGCGTCGAGTGGGAGGACAGCGCCATGGCCCGCGAGCACGGCGCGATGGAAGCCGTCGAGTTCGTCAAGGCCATCGACTTCCCGCCCGCGGGGCAAGCGTTCGACTCCGCCTTCGACAAGGAGCGCGAGTGATGGGCCTCACCTACGCCATGATCGGTGGCGGCATCGGGGCCTTCATCGGCGAGGTCCACCGCAAGGCCATCGCGCTCGACAACACCGCGAGCCTCGTCGCGGGCGCCCTCTCGTCAACCCCCGAAAAGTCCATCGAATCCGCAAAGCAACTCGGCCTGCCCGAGGACCGCTCCTACGGCTCATGGCAGGAACTCGTTGAGCACGAGCCCAAGCGCAAGGACACCGTCGATTTCGTCGTCATCGTCACGCCCAACGGGACGCACTTCGAGATCGCCGAGGCATGCCTGAACGCCGGGTTCAACGTCGTGATCGACAAGCCGATGACGACCACGACCGAAGAGGCCCGCGAGCTGGCGCACCTGGCCAACGAGAAGGGCCTCGTCTGCGCGCTGACGTACACGTACTCGGGATACCCGATGATCCGCGAGGCCGCCGAGCTTGTGCGATCGGGAACACTCGGCAAGATCCGGCGCGTCGAGGTGAACTACATCCAGGGCTGGCTCGCCGAGAGCATCGAGAAAACGGGTCAGAAGCAGGCGAGCTGGCGCATGGACCCGAAGCAGGCCGGCGCGGGCGGGGCGCTGGGCGACATCGGCACGCACGCCGAGCACCTGGCCTCGTTTGTCACGGGGCTTGAGATCGAGGCGCTGTCCGCCGAACTCACGAGCTTCGGCGAGGGCCGCGTCCTCGACGACGACGCGATGATCCGCATCCGCTACGCCGGCGGCGCCAAAGGCTCGATCAGCGTCTCGCAGGTCTGCATCGGTGAGGAGAACTCCATCTCCCTCGGCGTCTTCGGCGACAAGGGCTCCGTCCGCTGGTCGCACGACAACCCGAACGACCTGCGCGTCTCCACCTTGGAAGGCGGCACGCGCCTCGTCACACGGGGCCAGGGCGGGCTGAGCGAAAGAGCCGCCGCGGCTACGAGAACGCCCCCGGGTCACCCCGAGGGCTATCTGGAAGCATTCGCCAACATCTACCGCGGCGTCGCCGAACTCGTGAACGCCCAGAAGTCCGGCTCTGTCGTCGGCCCACTCGGCCAGGACGTCCCCGGCCCTGCGGCCGGCGTCGATGGCATGCGCTTCATCGAACGCGTGATCGAGAGCTCCGTGAGCGACGGCAAGTGGGTCTGAGCCTCTCGCTCACTCGAGCTCGAGCACCCGCACGTCCTTGTACATGATCTCGTTGCCCGGGTGGTGCGACTGCAGCGCGAAGTGGCCCTCGCTGAAGTTGGTCAGCTCGGTGTCCACGAACGGCACGCCGTTGATCCACGTGCGGATGTGATCGCCCTCGGCGCGGATGCGGTAGTCGAACCACGCGTTGTCCTGCGTAATCGGGCCGCTGTTGCTCTCGGGCCAGGCGCGGTCGTAGATGCAGCCCGTGTAGTTCTTCGGGTCGTGCTGATCAACCTGGGCCTCGTAGCCGGTCGGCCAGGGGAAGCCTTCCTGCTCGCTGGGCACGGTGCGGAAGTAGAGCCCGCTGTTGCCGTGGGTGTTCACCTTGACGAGGGCACGCAGCTCGAAGTCGGTGTACGACTTCTCGGTGAACAGGTGCCCCGGGCCGTTGCGCCCGACGATCGCGCCGTTCTCGAACGTCCACTCGCCCGCGTCGCGGCTGAACCAGCCGTCGATGTTGCCCGGGGCGAGCTGCACCATGCCCGCCGGCTCGGGGTCGACCGAGAGATCGCGGATCTTGATGTTGCGATAGCGGAACGCGTGCCCGTGGTCCTGCACCGCGATATACCCGGTCGTGGCGCGTGTGTTCAGCGGCAGCGGGTTCTCCTCGCTGCGGAAGAAGCCGCGATCATCGAGCTTCGTGTCGATGTGGATCGGCTCGCCGTTGAGCCAGACGTTGAGTGTGTCTCCCGTGAGCATGACGCGGTAGGTGTTCCACTCACCCGGCTTGTTCACCGACATCCGCGCCGGAGCGACGGCCTCGTACACCGAGCCGCAGTTGCGCAGCCCCGGCTCTTCGCCGTAGGTGTCGAGCATCTGGATCTCAAAGCCGGTGAACGCCGGATCGCCGCCCGACGAGCCACGGAGGCCGAGCCCCGAATTCCCGCCCTCGGGCATGAAGAAGTCGATGGTCAGCTCAAAGTCACGGAACATGCGATCGGTGCGGAGCCAGCCGCCCGTGCCGGGCTTCACGGTGACGATCTCGCCGTTCTCGACTCCCCAAGCATCGGGCTCACCGGTCGAGACCCAGCCCGTGAGATCCTCGCCGTTAAAGAGCGGCTTCCAGGACGTGTCAGACTCCTGCGCGTTCGCGAACGCGACGACCATCCCCACCATGCATGCCGCAGCCAGCTTCTTCATCGGTATCCCTCCTGCCGGGCGAGGCGCCCGAGCGCCTCAAAGCTACCCGCCGGGGCGAGCATCCGCCACCTCATGGTGCCGAATGCACGGATTGATCGGGTGTTTGCGTTTCGTTCCCACAACCGAGCATGAAACCCGATGGATGAAGGCGAGATCAAGGTTTGGTGGGCTGAGTGTGAGAATGGGGACGCAGGGACTCGAACCCTGGACCAGCGGATTAAAAGTCCGATGCTCTACCAACTGAGCTACGTCCCCTCGCGCCTAGGCGCTCGGACGCGATCTTAGGCAACGCCCCGCACGGGCCGCCTTCGCTTTGTGAGTCCCGCCAGCGTCATAAGCAGCTCGGCGTGCCTGGCGCTCGCCCCGCGCTGCGCCTCGACACAGGCCAGGGCGTTCTCACCCAGCTTTCGGCGCTCGTCACCATCGCGGATGAGCCGCTCCAGATCGGCCGCGAGCGAACGCCTCGTCGACCTCGCCAGCCCCCCCGCCTTCTCGAGCACGCCGACGATTTCGGTGAAATCCCCGACGCTCGGCCCGATGAGCGTGGCCTTACCGAGGGCCGCCGGCTCGGTCGGGTCCGACCCGAACTGATCGCCGAACGACCGCCCCATCACGACCAGATCCGCAAGCTCGTACGCGTGTCGCAGCTCGCCGATCGTGTCGAGCAGGAACCGCGTCGCGCCGACCCGCCGCTCGCCCGTCGATCGCCGGACGCACTCGCCGAGCGCCAATGCCGCGCCGTCGAACCGCTCGGGCTTGCGCGGCGCGCACAACAGCTGCACCCCCGCCGGGCACGCCTCGTTGAGCAGCTCCTCCTCGCCCGGCCCCGTGCTGCCCGCGACGATCAGCGGGCGTTCCCGATCGATACCGAGCGCCTCGGCCAATTCATCCGCCTTCGCCGAGTCGGTCGCGAGGTTCGCCGCGTCCCACTTCATGGATCCAGTGACGACGACGTTGCGCGCGCCCATCTTGTGGAAGCGCCCCGCATAGGTTGCGTCTTGAGCCGCCACGACCGAGAGCGATTCGAACAGACCACCCACGACGCGCCTGGCTCGGCGATAGCCCTCGAACGAACGCTCGCTCAACCGGCCGTTGATGATGCACACCGGGATGTCGCGCCGACGGCACGCGAGCGTCAGATTGGGCCAGACCTCGAGCTCGACCAGACCCACGACATCCGGCTTCACGCGCCGAAGGAACCGCTCCACACCCCACGAGAAATCCATCGGCATCCGCCCGACCTCGGCGACGCCCGTGTACAGCTCACGCGCCCTGGCGAGCCCCGTGTCCGTCGACGCGCACACCACCACCTGCGCTCGCTCGGCGAGCATCGGCACCAGCGTGCGCAGCGCGTTGACCTCCCCCACCGACACCGCGTGCAGCAGCACACGCCTCCGGTCCGTCGCCCCTGGCTTGGGCTCGATCGTGATCCCAAGACGCTCCGACCATCCGCGGCGAGACTTCCGCGCGAGCGTCGGCGACGCTGCCACGGCAGCGACCAGATATGCGGCATCGACTGGGTTCAAAGCCAAACTCTCCGTCACTCAGATTCAGACTCAGGATCATACTCGGCGAGCCAATCCAAGTGATTGCCGGAATACACCCATCAGATGCAGCGTTCAATCGTTCACAAACCCAACGGGAAACACTATGAATCATGAAACCAGGACGCTGACTATCACACGCTGGGCCGCCAAGCTCGTCGTGGTCTTCTTCTTCACCGTCACGGGCTTCGTGCCCAAGTTCACGGGTATGGCCGGTCCCCTCGCCGAGAAACTCCCCGGCGGCTGGCCCGTTGTCATCGCGATCGGCGTCATTGAACTCATCACAGTGATCGTCTTGCTCGTCCCCCGTACAGCCTTCTTCGGCTCCGTACTCGCTGTTTTCACCATGCTCGGAGCGATCGCCAGTCATGTCGTCGGGCCCGTGGGTATCGAGGGCGATTTCCTCGGCGTGTTCATCGCAGCGATCATCACGCTCATCGCTTCGGTCACCGCGGCTCTGCTCGAACTGAACAAAGCTGGCGGCGTCGCGGGAGTCATACCCAAACGCCTCGCATACAAAGCCTCGCCCGACGCCTGATCGTGCTCAGCCCGTCGACTGCATCGCCGCCGCGATGCCGTTGATGGTCGACTGGATCGCCTCGCGCAGCTCTTCCTCGTCGCCTCCGCCCGCGCGCTGACGCGAGAGCAATTCGATCTGGATCAGGTTGAGCACGTCCGTCCACGGGTTCCGCTCGGCGATGGCCCGCTCGATCGCCGGGGAGTGTGACAACAACGTTGGCTTGCCCGTCAACCGCAGCACCGCCGAGGTCGTCGCCTCGTACTCGTCTTCGATCATCCGCATAACGACCGCGTGATCGCCCGCGAGCGCCGCGTACCGCCTAACAATCGGGAGCCTTGCACGCGCCAATTCCTGTGAGGTGTTCGCTAGCAGCGTCCCGAGGAATGGGCTGTGCGCGAACTTCGCAGCAATCTCGGCAGCCGCCTTGCCTTCGGGGTCGTTCGCATTGAGCGCCGAGCCCACACCGAACCACCCCGGCACGAGCGCACGGATCTGGATCCATGAGAACCCCCACGGGATCGCCCGCAGGTTCTCGAACTCCATCGTCTTGCCCGCGCGCGACACGGGCCGGCTAGCGATCGGGAGCGAACCGATCTGCGCGATCGGGGTTGTCGAGACGAACCAATCCCAGAACTCCGGATGATCGATCAACTCGCGATACCGGCTCATCGCGCGCCCCGCGAGCACACCGATCGCATCGATCAGCTCCGACTCGCCGTTCTCTGCGCCGCTTGGCGTGCCCTCGCAGAGCAGAGCCGCGTTGACGATCTGTTCGAGGTGCCTGTGCGCCATCTGCGGCAGCGCGTACCGGAACGAGATCACCTCGCCCTGCTCGGTAAACCTGAGCGATCCCGACCGCGCGTGCGCCGGAGCCGCGAGCATCGCGCGACCCGCGCGCCCGCCCCCGCGACCGACCGTGCCTCCCCGCCCGTGGAAGAAGCGGATCCGCACGCCCCGCTCATGGCCCACACCCGCGACCGACTCCTGCGCCCGCTGGAGCGCGTAGTTGGCCATCAGGAAGCCGCCGTCCTTGTTGGAATCCGAGTACCCGAGCATGATCTCCTGCTCGGGGCGTTCGCCGCTCGACGTCGCCCGAGTGTGCTGCGCGAAGAGCTCGTCGTCGAGCATCTCGCTCACGATCCCCGGCGCCCGATCCAGGTCGTCGATCGTCTCGAACAGCGGCACGACCTGCACCCGCGCCACGAGCCTGCCGCCAGGCTCGTGCCACACGAGGCCCGCCTCTTTCATGACCAGCAGCACCTCGTACAGATCGCTCAGCCCGTGCGTCATCGAGACGATGTACGAACGCACCGCATTGGCGTCGCGCTGAAGCGCCTCGGCGACCACGCCCAGCGTGTCGAAAATCTCCTGCGTCTCGGGCGTGAGCTCGGCGTGCACCGGGCGCAGGGGCCTGGGCGTGTGCAGCTCGCGCCGGAGCAGATCGAGCTTGGCCTCCTCGGAAAGCTCCGAATACCTCTCCTCCGCGCCCGCAAGCCGAAGCAACTCCCCCACCGCCGCTTCGTGCACCGAGCTGTGCTGACGGATGTCCAGCGTCGCAATGCGTAGCCCGAACGCCCGCGCCCGAACGATCGCATCAACCAAGGGCCCTGAGTTCGCGTTTCTCGCCAGCCCCACGCGCAGCAGCTCTTCTCGCAGGATCACAAGATCCTGCTCCAGATCCGCAGACGTGTACGTCGGATCCTCCTTGATCGCCTGGCGGATCTCGATGATCCGCAGCCGCAGCGGCTCGAACCGCTGATGCTCGGCGACACTCACTTCCTCGGACAGAGGTCGGCACCGCCCCGCGGGCAGATCGAAATCAACCAGCTTCTCGGAGACGCTCAGCTCTCGCTGCAGCGCGTAGAGCGATGCGTCCCAGAGCTTCACCGCGCTCTCGCGCATCTCCCGGAACGCCTGACGCGTGACGCCGGCGGTCACCTTCGGGTTGCCGTCGCGGTCGCCACCGATCCACGAGCGGTAGCTCAGATACGCCGGCAAGTCGGCCGCCGACTCGTCGTCCCCGATCGCCCGCGCCAGATCGCTGGCGAGCCTGGGCACGATGTCCCAGATCGTCGTCGTGAGGAAATAGATTCCGTTGCGGATCTCGTCGAAGACATCGAGCCGCCTCGTGCGCACCGTGTCCGTCACGAGCAGCGACGACACGAGCTGGCACACGCGCTCGTGGATGTCCTGGTGCTCCTCCGGGATCAGCCGCTCGTCATCGAGGCGGTAGAGCTCGAGCGCGATCTGTGTCTGCTTGTCGAGTACCGAACGCCTGCGCGCTTCGGTCGGGTGTGCTGTCAGCGTGGGTTGGATATTGAGCCGGCCCGCGATGCCTCGCAGCGCTTCGTCCGACACACCCCTGCCGCGGAGTTCGACGACCGCAGCCGCGACCGATTCGGGCCTGGGCGACTCAGCCGTCGCTCGCTGCGAACGCTCGCGGTTGATCCGGATGATGCTGAGCTGCTCGGCCTTGTTGAGCAGATGGAACCGTGCCGTCACAAAGCGTGTGATATCGGATATTTCATCGATCCCGAGCTGACCGATCCGCAACGCGGCCTCTTCGAGAGCTGCCTCGGTGTCCGCACCACAGATCCCGGCCAGCTCGCAGGCGAGTTCGAGCGCTTTTGGGAGCAGCCTCTGAGAGGCCTCGGCCAATGCCTGTTCGATGTGAGCACGCTCGGGGTTGGTCATCTCGGAGCGTACGGCTCTCGGCGACCAGTGACCGATTGAAATACCTTACAAAGAACAACTACAAATTTGTCACATGGATCTGTGATCCATGTTAGATTCATCCGTGAGTCAACTCTCGGTGAAGGAGACCAGCCGATGCATCACGGATCGAAAACGAGTCGGGATGGATTCACGCTGATCGAGCTGCTCGTTGTCATCGCGATTATCGCGTTGCTCATCGGGATCCTGCTCCCGGCGCTCGCCAAGGCGCGGCTCGCCGCTCAGAAACTGCTCGGCCAGGCCAACCACCGCAGCGTCCAACAAGGACTGGCCATGTACGCCGACCAGTTCGACGGCGAGATGCCCACAGGACACGACGCGTCATCGGGCTCGTGGGCCTATTCATGGCCGGCCCAGATCCGGTTGGGTATGGGCGGCGATGACAAATCAATGGAAGTCTTTCGAAACCCAGGTGCCGGCAAGGACTACCCCGTCGACTGGTACAAATACCTCAGTGAACGCAGCCGATACCGTGCACGCGACGGATACGTCGGCGTGGACTTCGGCTACGAAGACAACGAAATCATGGTCGTCCACCGCCCCGGGCGTTTCGATTTCCGCGATGTCGAGGGCGGCTTCTCCACGTTCAGTTTTGCGTGGAACGAGTCCGGCACCGCCGACAGCTTCATCCCCGATCCTCGGCTTCCGGGTGCCACGCTCATGCTCGGCATGGGCATGCACGTCAATCCCCGCGATATGTTCGACTCGGACGACGTCGGCGACCGACGCGAAGCCATCTCACAGTTCGGCCCTCGCATCCACACGGTCACCGAACCGGCCAATATGATCGCGGTCACCGACTCGTTCATTGATGTCAACAACGACCCCTGGGCGACTCCGCTTGCGGCCTACCCATTCGCGCACCCCGGCGGCTACTTCGACGGCCAGGCCAACTTCGCCTTCCTCGACGGCCACGTCGAGGCGCAGCGCGTCAATGATTACACGTTCATCAACGATTCCGAGTCCGGTCCGGGCAACGACTGGCAGAACGAAACCAACGACCCCGCACGCAAGGCCCGCATGCGCCGCTGGAACAACGACGGCAAGCCGCACGTGCAGTACTGGCAATAATCGAACTCCAGATTTGTCGACCGCACGATTACAGCGGGGTGCTCGCCCTGGCATGCGCGGGCAACTCGGGCGCCATCGACCAGACGACCAGCGCATTGACAATAGGAAAGAGCATCAAGAACCCGTGGAGGAAGAACGAGGGGATCGTCGCGAAGTACATCTTCCGGACGAGGACATGCGAGAGAAAGATGCAAACCTGCGAAGCGACCCAGAGCACAATGAAAATACCGGCGAATGCCGTCGGAAATGAATCCGACATGCTCTCAGGCTTCCCGAGCGCGTGATAGATCGCAATACCCGCAACGAAGAGACCAAACCACACAAGGTATGCATACCCGAGAACCCTGTGCGCTCGGTGCAGCGCGGCAACCCAAGGTTTGACGCCCTCGTACTTGGACCGCATCTGGTGACCCGACCCGGAATCCGCCACAGCGCACCTCGGAACTTGGTGATCCAATGGGCAAGCGGGGACTCGAACCCACCCCCAATTCCCCGAAGAATACGCCGATTCCCAAATCGGGCGGCGCAGAATCCGGCGCACCTGGAACACAGACACCCCACACCCCACCGGCAGACCCCGCCCTCGCCCGGCTGGTTGAGGCATGGCCCACCCTACCTTTGGCAGTGTGTGCGTGCATTGAGGCGATGGTAAATGCTGTACTCTCACCACCATCAGACCCGAGCGGACAGGCCGAACTCTAGCTTGAGCGAAGCAAGCAAAGACCCAAGGTACTACCACCCGACAGAATCGACCGCATATGCTACCAGAAAGGTCGCAAACACACACACTTTACATTCACCTCGAACGCTATCATGTATCGGAAAGTGCCTTCGCGCGCTCAACCAGTCAGCGAACCGCAGAATGTCCCCCCTCCCCCCCCAACAATTTCCGATTTGGACAGGCTTGTCGGGAGTTTGCCGACGCTCCCAAATGTCATTCGGGTTGGCATCTTGGCACTCGTAGATGCAGCTAGTTTACCATAGATTCTACTCATCCACATCCGCCAGCCTCAGATCCGGCGGCCTGCCGAATGGGATCCGCCGTGGCGCTGAGTCCTTCTGCCCGTGCATGGTGGCGATATACACCTTATCGACCCCGTAGCGGGCGTTGATCTTGTCGATGGCTGCCCACAGCTGGCGGCTGTGGCGTTCTCCCTCGAAGAGCGGGAGCTGCGCGTCGGGCGGGGATAGGTCCATCAGCGTGACGGCCACCATCAGCACGTCCGCGACGGGGGCTTCCTGCCAGAGCACCACCAGCGTCTCGTACATCTCGACCGTGTCCGACGTGTTCCCCAGCGGGGCCCAGTCCCCCCACTGGCTCCGGTCGGCGTACTGCAGCGCCAGAAACAGCTTCCCCGCGACGTAGCCCTCTCGGCGCATCCGCTGAGCCGCCTTGCTGAGCAGGCGGACCGCCACGCCCCACGCCTTGGGGTGCGCTCGGTACTTGGGCGCGAGCACATGCTGGTGCCCGATCGTCTGTCGGCGGGTCTTCGGGCCGAGCAGGTGCTCGCCCCTGATCCACTCGTACCAGTACTCACCCAGCACCGAGCCCCATGCGTCTTTGAGCTGGCGCTTGGAGCGGGCGTACAGCCCCTCCATCGTCGTGATGCCCTTGGCCCGCAAGCGCCTGTTGATCCCCCTGCTGATGCCGGGCAGGTCGGTCAGCTTCATGGCGAGCAAGGGGCCGGGCAGCTCCGAGCGCCCGATGACCGTGAGACCGTCGGGCTTGTGCATCCCGGCGGCGACCTTCGCAATCAGCCGGTTTGGGCCGATGCCCACCGAGCAGGTGATCGGGCCGACGCGCTCGCGGATGGCGCGCTTGATGCCCCTTGCGATCCGCTCCGCGTCGGCGCGCTCCCGCTCGTTGCTGAGTAGACGCCCCCACAGCTCGTCCACGCTGTCGACGCTCTCGATGCAGAGCGCCGTGCCGATGGCCTCCACAAGCGCGTGATGCACCTCGATGTACCTGTTGGCCCGCGAGCGGACGACGATCACCTCCGGGCAGAGCTTCATGGCTTCGCTGGCGCGGATGCCCGTTTTGATGCCGTAGGCCCTCGCCTCGTAGCTGGCCGTGATGCAGCACCCCGACGGGCCGGGCGTCGGCGTGATGACGATGGGTTTGCCGCGCAGCTCGGGGCGGTCCATCTGCTCCACGCCCGCAAAGAAGGCGTCGAAGTCCAGAAAGAGGACTTCCAGATCAGGCTGGTCGGCTCCGCCGGGCATGACCTGATAATACCAAACATATTACAAACAATCATGCTCACATCGGCCATAATGACGCTACGCAATCCAGGAACTCACAGAACCTGGATCCATCCGAACTCGGTAGGCCTGAACGTCCGTATAACACGATGAGCGTTGAAGAGGAGTTGAAAATGAAGGCGATTAGTTTCATTGCTGGCACATCCACCATGCTGAGCGTGACGTGCACGGCACAAGAGTTGTTTATCGCGGACGGAGGTCGTGCCTTGGTGTTTAATCCTGTCACACTCCAAGAGAATCGAGAGTTTGTTACTCAGAATGGCACACACCCATCGTCGTTTCAGAATGACGTTGCGATGGAGTACTGGAACGGCGCACTGTACATAGTGAACGACGGGGGGCTGTTTGCATACGACCCCATGACTGGCGATCTAATCAATCAGGCAGTTCAGACTCCGAGTGTGGACAGGGGTTATGCGCTCAAGATTATCGACGGGGATCTGTACATCGCCGACGGATCCCGGGTCTTGGTGTTCGACACTGAGACACTCCAAGAAATCCGATGGTTCACAGTACAGAACGGTACACACCCGTCATCAAGACAGAATGACGTTGCGATGGAGTACTGGAACGGCGCACTGTACATAGTGAACGACGGGGGGCTGTTTGCATACGACCCCATGACTGGCGATCTAATCAATCAGGCAGTTCAGACTCCGAGTGTGGACAGGGGTTATGCGCTCAAGATTATCGACGGGGATCTGTACATCGCCGACGGATCCCGGGTCTTGGTGTTCGACACTGAGACACTCCAAGAAATCCGATGGTTCACAGTACAGAACGGTACACACCCGTCATCAAGACAGAATGACGTTGCGATGGAGTACTGGAACGGCGCACTGTACATAGTGAACGACGGGGGGCTGTTTGCATACGACCCCATGACTGGCGATCTAATCAATCAGGCAGTTCAGACTCCGAGTGTGGACAGGGGTTATGCGCTTCTCATGATTTCACAATGCAATTCCATTGCTGATATCAACGGAGACGGCGAACTATCCGGCGCAGATTTCTCTGCATGGGTTATTGCATTCAATACAAATAGCAGCCAATGCGACCAGAATCATGATGGACTCTGTACACCAGCTGACTTCTCAGCATGGGTATCCAATTACAACATGGGATGCTCATAACCGTTGATGTACAAACGAATGTGAACCCTGATCAATATTATCTGCTTCTACACATGAGCTATTAGAGTTGGATCGTTGTTTCGGGGGCTGCCGACCCGCTTGCCCACTGGGTGCGCCGCCAGCGTGCCGTCGGGGGCCGGGAGGAGGTACTCGGCGATCCGCTCTGGCTCTTCCATGCTCGGGTCAAGCCAGCCCTCGATCTGCTCGGGCTCAAGCACGCAGGGCATCCGTTTGTGAAGCTCGGCCATCTCGGCATTCGGCGTCGTGGTCAGGATCGTGCAGGACTCAAGCTTGTCGTGCCACACGTCGTAGAGCCCCGCGAAGTACACGGGCTCGCCGTCGGCGCGCGTGATGTAGTGCGGGCGTTTGGTCTTGGCGTCGAGCTTCTGCCACTCGTAGAAGCCGCTGGCGGGCAGCACGCAGCGCCTTCGCTTGTAGGGCGAGCGGAATGCGGGCTTGGCGGCCGCGTCCTCGCTGCGGGCGTTAAAGGTCGCGTACTTCGACTCGTCCGCCGACTTCGCCCACGACGGCACTAGCCACCACCGCATCATCGCCGGCACGATCCCGCCGTCCCCCACTCGCAAGACCGGCACGGCCTGCGTCGGGGCGACGTTGTAGCTGGCGGGCGGGCCGGGCATCGAACGCAGGGACTCGTTCAGGGACGAGATGTAGGCGCTGAGCTGCCCGTAGATACGGAGCCAGGTGTAGGCGTGGACGTAGCGGCCGCACATGGCGTCATCGTATCAGCAGCCCGAGTTGTAGTTTGCGACCCACGCGCTGAAGTCCGCAGGTGAACATGTGCCGTCTCCGTTCTGGTCGCAAGCTGACGTCATCGCATTGAATGCAGCAACCCACGCACTGAAATCCGCGGGCGATACCATTCCATCACCGTTTGTATCTGCTAGACACACTTCGTCAAACACGTAGACCGATCCGGAGTCGTTTCCTTGATCGTCATCAAGATATGCGCCTACAACGATCACATCGTCGTTGAGATCGACAAACCATCCGAACTCATCGCCATCGAATCCATCACTTGGTACAAGCTTCGTGATCTCGGTGCGAGTGGCAACATCAAACAGATATGCCGAGCCTGAGGTCGGACCGCTCTCATCGTCGAGGTGGGCACCAACGACGAGGCGGCCATTGTGCATCGCTACCGCCGACCCAAAGCGCTCCTCCGCAGCACCGTCCGACGCCCGCAGCTTATCGATGAAGACACCATTCGAGGCGTTGAAGAGATACACAGAGCCCGAGTCGTTGCCCAAGTCATCGTCACGGCGAGAGCCCACCGCAACGATGCCACCATCGATCGCAACTGCGTGACCAAACAGATCGCTCTGGGCGATATCGCTCGGCACGAGCTTGAAGAGCTGTGCACCATTTGCAGCATTGAACAGGTAAGCAGCGCCGGAGTTATTGATGCCATTGCTCGCATGGGATCTGGCACCGACGACTGCAATGCCGTTATCGACGGCGACCGACCACCCGAATCGATCGAACTGCGCACCGGTATTAGGCGTCAGCTTGGCAAGCTGATTGCCGGTCGCAACATCGAAGACATAAGCCGCACCGATCTCGCCATTGGCACCGGTAGCGCCAACAACCAACAACCCATCGCCGAGAGCGACGGACGATCCGAAGAAATCACCTGCGGCTCGGTCATTGGCTCGTATTCGCAAGAGCTGATCACCGGTGATGGCGTCGTACACATACACGGCACCGGTATCGACCCCACTATCGCTGTCCTCGTAGGGGCAGGCGACCGCGACGATACCGCCATCGGAAGCAATTGCACGCCCAAACCGATCGCCGGATCTTGCGACGCTCGGATACAACTCGTGTAGCTCTTGCCCCGTCTGGACATCGTAAAGGTACGCAGACCCTTTGGACGTCGCGGCCTGCTCGGCACCAACAGCAATAACCCCACCATCGACCGAGACGGAATAGCCGAAATGGTCGTCAGCAATGCCGTTAGAAGCGGTGAGCTTATCCACCTCAACGTACATCTGAGACTGTCCAGAGGTCACGAAGTTTGCACTTGCGACTATCGCCCAGAACATTGAACCAACTCGGTTTGTCGCTTTGCTCGCGCTCATCCAAGGACTCCTCTCGATGGCTGCCCACTACTCTGTACGACAACCGCTAGAATCCGAGATCCTAAATTGTGTAAAGATTCTGCTATCCTGCCCCCCAAATGACCCCAGCCGCCTTCATCGCCAAATGGAAACGGGCCGAGCTCTCCGAGCGGGCCGCCTCGCAGGAGCATTTCCTCGACCTCTGCAAGCTCCTGGGCGTCAAGACCCCCGCAGAACTCGACCCCGTCGGGGACACCTTCACCTTCGAGAAGGGTGTCGCCGTCGCGGGCCCCGCCTCTGCGGGCTCGGGGGGTCAGCGGGGCTTCGCCGACGTGTGGTACAAGGGCCGCTTCGGCTGGGAGTACAAACGCAAGGGCAAGTACGCCACGCTCACCGACGCCCTCCGCCAGCTCCAGCAGTACCGCGACGCCCTCGCCAACCCGCCCCTGCTCGTCGTCTGCGACATCGCCCACACCGAGATCCACACCAACTTCACCGGCTACCGCTCCGACGTCTACACCATCGAGCTCGAACGCCTCCACGAGCCCGAGCAGCTCGCCCTGCTCCGGCGCGTCTTCACCGATCCCGAATCCTTCAAGCCCGAAGAGACCACCGAGCAGGTCACCGAGCAGGCCGCCAAGAACATCGGAGCCATCGCCCAGGGCCTCCGCGAGCGCGGCCACGACCCGCACGACGCCGCCCACTTCCTCATGAAAGTCATGTTCTGCCTCTTCGCCGAAGACGTGGAACTCCTGCCCAAGGGCGTCTTCCAGACCATCCTCGAACGCGCCGACAAGGACCCCGCCCGACTCCGCAAGCAGATGGACACCCTCTTCGCCGCCATGCGCACCGGCGGCGACTTCGGCGTCGACGAGATCGCATACTTCAACGGCGGGCTCTTCGACGACGCCTCCGCCATCGAGCTCACCGAAACCGAGATCAAGTACCTCATCAAAGCCGCCGAGAAGGACTGGGGATCGGTCGAACCCTCCGTCTTCGGCACGCTCTTCGAGCGCTCGCTCGACCCCGACAAGCGAGCCCAGATCGGCGCGCACTACACGAGCCGCGAAGACATCATGCTCGTCATCGAGCCCGTCATCGTCCGCCCCCTCCGCAAGGCGTACGAGGAGATGCAGGAAGCCGTCGAGGCCCAGCTCGAACGCCGGCGCAGCGCCACGACCGCCGCCACGAAGAAGAAAGCCGACGACGCGATCGCCGAACTCCTGCGGGGCTATCAGGACCGCCTGGCATCCGTCCGCGTCCTCGACCCCGCCTGCGGCTCGGGCAATTTCCTCTACGTCGCCATCCAGCAGCTCCTCGAACTCGAAAAGGAACTCATCCTCTACGCCTCACGCCCCGAACTCGGCACGGGCGGCCTCATCCCCCGCGTCCGCCCCACGCAGCTCTCGGGCATCGAGATCAACCCATACGCCGCCGAACTCGCGCAGGTGGTCATCTGGATCGGCTACCTCCAGTGGATGCACGCCAACGGCTTCAACGCCCCACGCAACCCCATCCTCGAACCCATCACCACCATCGAGAACCGCGACGCCATCCTCAAATGGACCACACCCGAAGGCGAACCGCGCAGCGTGTGGGAAGAGGGCGCGACCTGCGCCGGACAAGCCGACTGGCCGGAGGCGGATTTCATTGTGGGGAATCCGCCGTTTCTTGGGTCGAAGGTGTTCCGGCAGAACGGACTCAATGATCAGTACATATCGGAGATGTACCAGCACTTCGATTTGCCGAATACATCCGATCTCGTTTGCTATTGGTTCGAGATCGCCCAGCAACGAATTAAGCAAACACCACAGCTTCGCGCAGGCTTGCTAGCGACTCAAGGCATACGCGGGCGGGACAACAGGAAACCACTCGAACACCACCTTGCACACGGCCTGATATTTGATGCATGGTCTGACCGTGAGTGGATTTTGGATGGCGCTGCTGTTCATGTCTCCATTGTGTGTCTCACCGGACCCACAAATGAAATCGTGTTCCTAGATGGTTCATGCGTGAGTGCGATACAGGTTGATCTGTCGGCTGGAGTTGCGATCAGTACAACTCAATCACTGCCGGAGAATGGGCCTCCGTTATGGTCGGTTGGCACACAAAAGGGCGGCTCATTCGACTTTGAGGCAGAACTATGCGAGCGTTTGCTATCGCAGCCAACTGTAAATGGTCACTCTCCGCTCGACGTGGTTCGACCATGGAAGAGCGGAATTGACCTGACAAGGCGTGAGCGTGGCAAGTGGAATGTCTACTTCGATCCTGATAAGGACCGCGAATGGGCAGCAGGCTACGACCGTGCATTTGAGTATGCCGAGAAGCACGTCAAACCCGAGCGAGAATCGAACCGCCGCGAGTCGTACCGAATCTATTGGTGGATTCATCAAGAACCACGACGCGGGCTGGATGCTCGCCTGATCCAGCTCCCCCGCTTCATAGCGACCCCGATGGTGACGAAGCATCGACTATTCGCATTCATGACAAGCCCAACGATTCCTGATAAACAGCTCACTGTCTTCGCCCGCTCCGACGATTACTTCTTCGGCGTCCTCCACTCCAGCATCCACGAACTCTGGGCGCGCCGTCAGGGCACGCAGCTCCGCGAGGCCGAGAGCGGGTTCCGCTACACCCCCACCACCTGCTTCGAGACCTTCCCCCTCCCCTGGCCGCCCGGCTCCGAGCCCAAGGAGGGCGAGGACGGCTTCGCCCTCCATGAAGCCATCGCGGACACGGCGCACAAGTTGAACGAGCAGCGCGAGAACTGGCTCAACCCGCCCGCGTGGGTGGCTGAGGTCGCCGCGCAGGTCGACGCCGAAGACGACTTCGCCGACGTCGCCGCCGTGAGCGGCGAGGAGGCCCGCCGCCTCATCCGCCAGAGCGCCATCGACGCCGCCAGCGCCAAGCACGCCAAGCTCAAGAAGCGCACGCTGACGAACCTCTACAACGAACGCCCCACCTGGCTCCGCCTCGCCCACCGCGCCCTCGATGAAGCCGTCCTGGCGGCCTACGCCCACACCGACCAAGCTGGCGGCTGGGACACGTCATGGGCGGAGGTCTTCGAAGAAACCGGCGCGGGCCAGCCGCTGCCGGATGGGCACGCCCTCAGCGAGCGCCGGGCGGAGGTCGAGCAGCTCATCCTCGCCGCCCTGCTCCGCCTCAACCACGAGCGGGCGGGGGTCTCGTGATGGATGCCGCTGAAGCCGAAGCATTGCGCCAGCTCGGAAAGCGAGAACTCTGGGACTACGACGAACTGCCCGAGGGCGTCGATCTCGACATGCTCCGCTGCCTCGACTCTCTGAGTCTGATTGAAGCCCGGGCCAGCTTCTACGCCAACAACATGCACCAACACGAGAAAGACCCAACCCAACCCAAGCACCGACTCAATCACGGCGAGTGGTACTCCCCGATGCGAAAGCCGATCATCGGGGGCGATTGGGTTCGGGTGGCAGCAAGCCACGAACGCGGTGAGTGGGAGCACCCTCACCAGATTCGGCTAAGCGATACAGGGCGAGCAGAGCTAGCGAGGGCAGATCGATCGCAAAAGCAACCTCCGCCTACACACGACGGGGATACCCCTCTTGCTCTCTGTGATGAGGATCTGACAATCCTCGCTGAACTTGGCAAACGCAAGCGGTTGGTCAGAGGAACCGAACTTCTGGGGCTCTCGGGGATGCCCAAAGAAACGATGCTCCGCAAACGCTTGAGTTTTATGGAAGACAACAAGCTGGTGGAACGCCCCAGCGGCACGCATTCAGGCTACCAACTGACAGCTAACGGCATCACGCTACTTCGGAGCGAGGGGCTCTAACGCGCGTTTTCGCACCACTCCGGCACCGCTGCGGCACCACTGCGGGATTCCGAAGCCTGACACCATGCGGGCATGAATGACCTGCAACACCACCCAGAAGACCCCACGCCGCTCTCAACGGCGTCCCGATACCTCCGCGTGCCGGCGCGTTGGCTAAGGGAGGAAATCGAAGCCGGACGTATACCAGCCCTGATCGCAGGCAGGAGCGTTCTGATTCACATCCCCACCGTGGCAAGCCTGCTGAGCGAGCGGGCCAAGCGCGAGGGGGTGACGAATGCTCAATGACCCCAGCAGCATCCTTGAACCGATCCTTGTCGACACCCGCCAAGCCGCCACCATGCTCGGGATTGCCCCGCGCACAGTCGACAAGTACCGACACCTCGGCGCGATCCCGAGCGTCCTGATCGGGACGGCTCGGCGCTATCGGGTGGCCGACCTCATGGCGTGGATCGACGCGGGCTGTCCGACCAATCCACCTGAGCCCCAGACCGAGAGGGGGGACACATGAGAGCCCCACCAAACGACGACGCCCCGCTGGCAGGCAGGGCGCACGTCAACAAATCGACTACTCAGTATCAGTCTACCGCAGCCGCAAGCCGCAAGCCAAACGATTCGGTCGAGCCTGATCTGGCAGCACTCAAGCGCCACGCTATCGACTATCTCGAACGCGGCTGGAGCGTCATGCCTCTGGCAATCGACAAGAAACCGACTTTAAGACGATGGAAGCATTACCAAAACGATTTGCCTTCACAGCGGATCATTGAGCGATGGTTCGGCCCAAAGTCGGCAGCAAGCAACGTAGCGGGCGTGGGGATTATTCTGGGCGCTGTCTCTGGTGGGCTGGCGGTTCGGGACTATGACGATGCGGGCGCGTACAACAAATGGCAAGCCGCCTATCCCGATTTGGCTTTGAGTCTCCCCACCGTACGGACCGCTCGCGGGTTCCATGTTTACTTCACATCGCACGGATGCAAGACCAGAGAGTTTCCCGATGGCGAGTTGAGAAGTAAAGGCTCGTACGTTGTCGCGCCACCATCTCAACACATCACAGGTACCCTCTACGAATGGCTGATCCCCATCTCAGCTGAGGGTGTGCCGATCGTCGATCCATGCGTCTTTGAGTCCGAATCCGTTTCAATCGAACAGAACACGCCCCCTGCGAAATGGCATAAGTGTCCTGAATCTCTTGGGTGTCCTGAGTCTCTTGGGTCTCTTGTGTACGGACCGGACTTGGAAGTTCGTATCCGGTTCGCCATTTCTGAAACAATCCCTCTCAACGTTGGCACACGCAATAAAGCAATCTTCGCATACGCGCGCCGCCTCAAAGCCATTCCTGAGTTGTCCCAACATAGGGGAACAGAGCTGCGCGAAGCCGTGAAATGGTGGTTTGAAGTAGCACGCCCAACCATCGGCACAAAGGATTGGGACACCACTTGGGCGGACTTTCTGCACGGCTGGGGACGAGTACGCGCCCCCTACGGCAAAGCGCTCGCAGAGGCATTAGAGCAAGCCAGAGACGAGCCCGATCCAAAGTGCGCCTCGCTTTTCGATTCACCTAAGACGCGGCTGCTGATCAGGCTTTGCCGAGTGCTGCAACGCCGCAACGGTGAAGCCCCTTTCTTCCTGACTGCCCGCGCGGCGGGCGCAGCGGTTGGTTTGGACAAAGGCACCGCCCTCAAACGACTCGAATTGCTCACCGCTGAGGGTGTACTGACTCGGACGTTTAAGGGACACACCGGCAGGAGCAGTGAGTACCGGTACATGGGGGACGATCCCCGCTGATTCGCTCGGAAATCGACGGGGAACGCCCCGAATAACACAGCACAGGCTGGCGCGCCGCCGCACTTGCGGGCATACTGGCGCACGGGAGGGAAGGAATTGGCCTCACTCGCATTCGACAAATCTGGCTCGGTCCGTTTGCTGTTCAACGATCAGGCAGGCAAGCGGCGCACAATCCGGCTCGGCAAGATCGACCGTCATCATGCTCGATCGTTCAAGGCGTTTGCAGAGCGCCTGATCGCCTCTCAACGGCTCGGCACTCCGATTGACCCCCTGACCACCTCCTGGCTCCGAGACCTGCCAGAGCCGACGTACGCCCGCCTAGTACGTGCCGGGCTGGTTGAGCCCCGCGAGCGGTCCGAGACGCCGACACTGGCGCGCATGTTGGACGCATACTTCGGAGCCGCCGACGTAAAGCCCGCAACCCTGACACGCATGCAGCAAGCCCGCCACCACCTCGAATCGCACTTCGGGGACGGCTTTGATATGCGGGCGCTCACACTGAGCAAGGCCGACGAATGGCGCGCTAGGCTGGTTGAGGCCGGGTATGCAGAGGCGACCATCTCGCGGACCGTCCGGTACGCCCGCCAGTTTGCGACGTGGGCCATGAAGCGCGGCCTGATCGACGCCAATCCATTCGCCGACCTTCACGCGGGGTCACAGAGCAATCAGGACCGCACGGTATTCGTGGAGCGGGCCACCATTGACCGGGTGATAGCCGAAGCCCCGAGCGCCGAGTGGCGCTTGCTGATCGCCCTCAGCCGGTACTGCGGCTTGCGTGTGCCCTCCGAAGCCTTTGCCCTCCGCTGGGTCGACGTGGATTGGAACCGCCAGAGTCTTCGGATCCGATCACCGAAGACAGAACACCATTCGGGCAAGGGCTCCAGAGTTGTGCCGATCTTCCCCGAAGTGAAGGCGGCATTGCTGGACGTGTTCGAGCAAGCTGAGGAAGGCTCCGAGCGCGTGCTGTCGAGTTTCCGTGTTCGCTACAACCCGCACACCGAGTTTCGGCGGATCATCGAACGCGCGGGCATCGAGCCTTGGCCCCGCACATGGCACAACCTTCGGGCCAGCCGCCAGATTGAACTTACTTCCCAGTTTCCCCTGTACACCGCCTGCTCTTGGCTCGGCAACTCCGCAGCGATTGCCAGCCAGCACTATCTCCGAGTCACCGATGCCGACTGGCAGCGCGCAGTGGGTGGCGCAGAATCCGGCGCACACGCGGCGCAAAATGCGGCGCAGCACACAACGGAGCCCAAAGGCACCAAAGCGCACGATTCATCCGAAGTGCTTGCAGGGTGTGGCGTTGCGCCTTCCGATGCGCCAGAGTGCGCGTCGGTGCCATCGTCCGAAGTGGGCAAGCGGGGACTCGAACCCCGGACCCTCCGCTTGTAAGGCGGATGCTCTAGCCAACTGAGCTACTCGCCCGGCTTGCGAACCATAGCCGCCCCGCTCCTACCCTTGCCCATGACGAGCACCAATCGCACCTGCCGGGTCGGCGAACTCACCATCGGACAAGGCCGGCCCTTGGCGATCATCGCCGGGCCCTGCGTGATCGAGTCCTTCGAGCAGGGGCTCTCGATCGCCAAGACGATCAAGGCCGTCTGCGACAACGCCGGCCTGCCCTATATCTTCAAGGCCTCGTTCGACAAGGCCAACCGCTCGAGCATCACCAGCTACCGCGGCCCGGGCCTCTCCGACGGGCTCGAATGGATCGGCCGCATCGGCAAGGAACTGGGCGTCCCCACCACCACCGACATCCACGAGCCCCACCAGGCCGGCGCGATAGCCGACGCGATCGACCTCATCCAGATCCCCGCCTTCTTGTGCCGCCAGACCGATCTCCTGCTCGCCGCGGGTCAGGCCGCAGCCAAGCACAACCGCGCAATCAACACCAAGAAGGGCCAGTTCCTCTCCCCCGCCGAGATGGTCGGCCCCGTCGCCAAGCTCGAAGAAGCAGGCATCTCGAACCAGATGCTCACCGAGCGTGGCACGTTCTTCGGCTATCACCGACTCGTCAACGACTTCACGGGCCTGGGCGACCTCATGGAACTGCCCGCAACGGGCGGCTCGCCCCCCGTCTGCTTCGACGTCACCCACTCGACGCAGCTCCCGGGCTCGGGCTCCCAGACCGGCGGCCGCCCCGAGCGCGCTCCCCTCCTCGCCCGGGCCGCGACAGCCGCGGGCGTGCACGCGCTCTTCATCGAGACCCACCCCGACCCGAGCAAGGCCAAGTCCGACGGCGCCACGGTGCTGCCGCTCGACGTTGCCGCGGGCATCATCGAGACCTGCGCCCGCATCCGCGAAGCGATGACGCACTGAGAGATGAGCGAAGTCTAAACGAGCCCCTCGCGCAAGCGAGGGGACACTACTGGTGATTCAAAACGTAATCTACCGCCGCCTGAAAGCCTTGGGCCTCATTGATCCACCGCGTGCTTCCCATCTTGGTCCAGAGTCTGCGTCTTGTGTCGACGATGCCCGACTCCCGCAGATACCTTGTGCTCCACGATTTCAACTGACCCATCACATCCTCAGGAGAATGCGAGGACGCCTCGACCAGAATGTGGATGTGATTCGTTCGCACATTGAGTGCATGCACGCCCCAGTTCCGATGTGCGCAGTGGGCCTCGATCGCTCGCTCAACAACCCCACGCCCTTGCACATCAAGAAGAAATGCCTTCTCTGCGAGAGAGACTTCACGCCTCACCTGGCAAACCGAATCGGGCTTGAGAAAGGGGGTGCCCCGAGCGTTGTGTTGATCATCGACGGAACCGCGTTGATCGCCGTGGAGCCACGTGCCGTAGGTGGTCCATGTCAGGAAATAGACGGGGAAGCTTGGCATTGCTTCGATCAGGATAAAGCCTGTCCCCTCGCTTGCGCGAGGGGCTCGTTCGATCAACGCATCCAACCCAAAAGAAAAAGCCGACCCAATCGGGCCGGCTCATTCGTCTCTCTCATCAACCTTGGCTCGCACCTCGGCTGATCTCTCTCATCCCATGGTTGGATGATTAGTTGGCTTTGGCCGCGATGAACTCGCGGAGCGACTTGGGCTTGGCGATCTCGGCGTCGTACGGATCGATGTGCACGCGGCGGCCCTGGAAGACCACGCGGCCAAGGCCCGTCGAGTAGAGCGTGTCGTCGTTGCCCCGGCGGACCAGGAAGCCCGGGAGGAACTTGGTGCCGTTCTGACGCACGATGATCGAGCCGGGCTTGGCCGTCTCGCCGCCGTAGAGCTTGATGCCGAGGTACTGCGGGTTGGACTCGCGGCCGTTGCGGGTCGAGCCCTGCCCCTTCTTGTGTGCCATGACGACGTTCCTTGACTGCTCAAATACCCCCGCAGGACCGGCCCGCGGGGTGGAAAGGATCCTAGACCGGACTTAGCGCATGATCCAGCGTTCGTCCCGGGGCTTGAGAGGCTCCGAGCCCCGAAGCTCGAGCGAACCCGGGATGCTGTAGCGGACCATGTACGTCTTGCGGAGGACGATCTCCCGCTTCTCGCCCGTCTCCGGGTCGGGAAGCTCGATCCGGGCCGTCTCGCCGCTGAAACCGGCGGCGTACACCGAGACCTCATCGATGTCCATGTCGCCCACAGGCCAGACCACGAGCCCGTCCTTGGCGTTCTCCTTGCCCTGCAGCAACGTGCCGAGAATCGCAATCTGGTCCTCGATCAGCGGGTTCCCGAGCCGGTCGAGCAGCTCCAGGCGGACCGCACGGGGCACATCGCGGCCGGCACGGAGCAACTCGCCCTCATCGGTGCCGAGCTCGAAGATCGGGGCAAACTGCAGATCCTGACCCGAGTTGTTGGTCACCCGGTAGGTCATGTAGTAGTACACCTGAGGTTCCTGGCCCTCGACGCTGATCTGAGCCACGCGGAGCGGGCCCACGTCGATGTCCAGCTGCCAGCGCTTAGGCAGCGGATCGGGCTCGGGCGGGCGCGTCCAAGCGAGTGCGGTCAGGCTGAGGGCGGTCAGCACACAGGCAATGCAAGCCGACAGCCGCGAGCGGGTCGTGGACATGAGACGATTCTCCGGGTCCGTAGGCCGATCGAGGCGCCGCCCACCCGGGCACGCCGAACTCGGCCTCCATGAGCGTAGTCTACAGCCAAACGCATGACCACACACCCCCGTCATCCCGAGAGTGCGCCATCGGCTGCCATCCCGATTCCCAGCCGAGTGCCTCCTGCTCGGTATGTCGAGGCGGCCTCAAGACTCCTTCCCGCTCCGCCCCACCAGCGCGAACAGATCGCCCGTCAGTTCCTCGCCGGTGCCCGAGCCGCTGGGTACGACCTCTCCAATATGTGGTACACCATTGACCCGGCTGACCCCAAATCACGGATCCGCGAGGCATGCCTCGCGATCGAGGGTCCAGGCAAAACGGCGATGTGCTTCATCTCCGGCCCGGTGTCGGAACATGATGACGTTGGTCGCGACGCGGAACGCGGATCGTGCTTGCGGTCGCTAATCCGCCACCTCGAACCTAAACGCGTCAGCCTCGCTCAGGCGCTCCCCGAGCCCCACGAGCGCTGGGCGATCGATGCGTACAAGTCCGCCGGCTTCACCCACGCCGGCGAGCTGTCGTACATGGAACTCGAACTCGCAGGCAGGCGACGAAAGCAGCCGACACAGCCCGTCAGCTGGCCCGCCGGCATCGAAACGCGTTCTGTTCGTGACCCGCACGAGTCCGATCATGAGCATCTGATACGTATTCTTGAGGGCTCGTACATCGACACGCTCGACTGCCCGGAACTCTGCGGCCTGCGCGCGACCGAGGACGTTCTGGAGAGCCACCTCTCCACAGGCGAGTTTGATCCGTCGATGTGGACGCTCGCGTTCGAAGACGGCTTGCCGATCGGCTGTAGTCTGGTGAGTTCGATCCCCGAGAATGGGTCCGCCGAGCTTGTGTACATCGGGATTACCCCGAGAGGTCGTCGACGTGGACTCGGGCGTGCGCTGCTCGAACATTCGATCGCGGCACTGCACGAGCGGCGCATCGAGCGACTCGTGTGTGCGGTTGATCAGCGCAATCTGCCGGCGATGCGCCTCTACAAGAGCCTTGGTTTTCAGGTCTTTTCCGCGCGGAGTGCGTGGGTGCACGCCGTGCACATTCCTCAGTCGGGTGTGGGCGAAAGTGTGTGAAGCGTGGATAAAGAACTTTTCGGTGCGCAAGTTCTTATTCAGCGGACGCCAGCGGCTTGGCAAGCCGGTTTTCGCACGACGACCCGATTGCTGCCGAGCGTTTCATGCCCTACGCTGACACCCGCTGCATGGAGTGCGGCGAGGCCCCGATCGGGCCGCTCTTGGGGCACGGACAGCGAACACCAACACGAGTCGTGAAGCGGCCGAGCGAATCGGGCTGACCCGGGAACGTCGGCGATCAGAGCGCTCACGCCAGACTCACTGTCACGCGCCGGCCGGATGGGCCGAGAGAGGGGACGGACTTTGGGAGAGTCCACGGCACGTTCTGCGACAGGATCCGTCAACGCATCACGCAAGCCCTCGCTCACACGCCCGGTGACTCCCGGCCGCGAAGCCGAGGAACTCCAGAATCGCGCCGAGCAGACCCGCAAGCCCAAGGCCCGACGTGTCTCAGACCAGACCTCGGCTGTCCAAGCCAGCGACACCACCAATGAACTGATCACAGCGGTGCTGGCTCGACTCGAAGAAGAGTTCGGCGCGCAGCGCGTCCACCGCTATTTCCACGTGCAGTCCCGTCTCGCGATCGCGGGCAGTGTGCTCAACATCACCGTGCCGACTGCATTCCACGTCGAACTCTTAGAAAGCATTTTCGGCAAGTCGCTCCGCGAGACGCTCCGCGATCTGGTGCGCGACGGCGCAATCGCTATCGAGTACCGGATCGATCCCGATCTCTTCCCGGGCCTGAGCGACCCGGACGTGATGCCCAAGGCTGAGGCGAAGTCGCCCAAGGCCAGCCGCGCACTCGCCAAGCCCCGTGCCAAGAGCGAGGCATTCGACGATCGCTGCGATCTGGACCGTTTCGTCGTGGGCGAGGCCAACGAGATGGCCTACGACGCGGCGCTGCAGATGGCGGACCTCTCCAAGGCCTCGCCCTTCACGCGTCTGTTCCTGCACAGCGAGTGCGGCCTCGGCAAGACGCACCTGCTCCGCGGCATCGTCCGCCGCGTGCTCGCTGCCAATCCGCAGGCCCGCGTCCGCTACGTCGCCGCCGAGGCATTCACAAACGAGTACATCGCGTCCGTGCAGGCCGGCTCGGTCGAAGCCTTCCGCAAACGCTACCGCAGCCTGGATCTGCTCTGCCTCGACGACATCCACTTCCTCTCGCGCAAGAACGCGACCCAGGTCGAGCTCCTGCACACCTTCGATGCGATCGAGATCGGCGGCTCGCGCCTCGTTCTCGCTTCCGATGTCCACCCGTCCGAGATCGAATCACTCACGCCGGGCCTGACCAACCGCCTGCTCTCGGGCCTGGTTGTCAAGATCCAGACCCCTGACACGGCACTCCGTCGGCGTTTGGTTGTCGAGCTGTCGATGCAGCGCGGCCTGCGTCTCGATGAGTCGGCGGTACAGCGGCTGATCGAAGACCCGAGCCGGGGCACCTGGACCGTCCGCGAGCTTGAGGGCGCACTCACCCGCATCGCCGCGACCGCCAACGTCATCACCGACCGCACCGCGGACGGCGCGATCCCGATGCACATCGTCGAGCGTGCTCTCTCGGCGCTGGGCCGGGCGACAACGCCCATCCGAGCGATCCGCTTCGACCACATCCGCGACGCGGTCTGCGGCACGCTTGAGGTCGAGCACAAGGACCTTGGCGAGAGCGGTCGGCACAAGCGCGTCGTCATGGCGCGGGCGGTCATCACCGTCCTCTGCAAGCAGATGACCACGCTCAGCTACCCCGAGATCGCCCGCAAGCTCGGCAAGACCAACCACTCGACGGTCATCACCGCGCACCAGCGCATCGCCAAGCAGATGGGCGACGCCGTCGCCCTGGGCCTGCCCGTCGACGGCATGACCATCGAGCAGCTCACCGACAGCATCGGCCGCCGCATCAAGGAATCCGGCGTCCAGGCCTGATTCTCGGACTCCGCGAGCGTCCGACAACCGGCGACTTTCCCACTGATTCAGCGCGGGTGGGTGGCCAACCCCGCCCGCGTTTGTGACATCCCATGAGGTGGGGACTCATCGCGTCATCCTGTCGGCTCTGCTGATCACACTCGCGGGGAGTGTGCGCGCGCAGAATGTCATCGCCGCACCTTCCAGCGGCGGGATGATCGACGTCATGCGCGAGACCTACGACGCGGCCGATGAACAGACCCGCTTTGAGAGCGTCAGCTGGATCCGCTCGCGCACCACGCCCGCAGCGTTTCAGGTGCTCCGCCGGGCTTCCCGCGACCCCTCACCCGCGATCGCATTCGAAGGTCTCATGGGCCTCGCCGAGATCGCACCCGAGTACGAACTCGACAGCTACCAGATGCGTCACCTGCCCGGCGAGGCACGCGCCGAACTCGTGCGGCGTGCGTCTGAGCAAGGCCTGATCGGGCTCCCCACGCTCCGGTCGATCGCGATGGATTCGAGCGCCGAACCGATCGAACGTGCCGAGGCGCTGATTGCGATGCGAGCCACCGGGGAACGCACGAAACCGGCGCTCTGGCTCCCGATGATCGGGGCGACCGACGAACACGTGCGTCTGCTCGCGGCTCTGGCGATCGTGACCGATGCGCCCCGGGTCCGATCCGTTGCGATCGCGCAGGACCACGCGACCTCGATCATCCGCAAGAGCGTCCGTGATGCCGCCGATGGGCGCATCTCGACGGTGATCTCAACCCTTACCGACGCCCGACGCGCGCCGACCGATGCGACGGCGGATTGGTGCCTGGCGCTCGTGGGCGCCTGCGCCAAAGGCAACAAGCCGGAACACCGGCTCGTCGTTGAGGAGGCCCTTCGAACCGCGCTCATCGCGGCCCCCGAACGCGCGCAAAATCACTGGCACCGACTCTGCGAATCCTCGCACCCAGATGATGCGGTCAAACTCGCAAGCTGGGCTCTGGATGCCGCGTTGTCACTATCGGCGCACAACGAACCTGTCCCCGGCTGGTTAGCCGACCTCCCCCACCGCACCGAGCCCGACTCGACCGAGTTCGTCTCGTCCGTCAGCCGAGCCATCGAGGCACTGAGCGCGAACCGGCCCGCAGGGCCTGCGATTGTGGATGTAGCGATGACCGGCGGACCGGCGGCCAGACGGCTCTGCACAGAGGCCATCCTCGGCCTGAACGAGCACGACCGCGCGCCGGTGATCGTGTCTCTCATTGATCGCGCCGGGAACGCAACCTTCGAATCCGAGCATGTCATGGCGCTGGCCCGCGATCTGGCCGCGATCGACCCGATCTCGGCGCAGGTCGCGATCGGACGGGCCAATCCCGAAAGCGTGGTCGCTCGGTGTCTCGTGCTGTCGGGCGTCTGGTCGCCCTCGTGCCGCGAGGGATCCTCGCTCGGTCTGCTGCGATCGCTCTGGCTCGCCGAGCGCGAGACCGAGGGCGCACGCTCCATCGAGCGCTCCGCGCTGGCCGAAAGGCTCGAACTGATCACGGACAGCCCGGATGCCTTCAGCGGCGCGATCCGGGCCGAGGCAGCCTGGCTCGCCCTTGTGCTGCGAGACCAGACCTCGGAGGCCATGGCCTATCTCCCGGTGCTCTCACCCGTCTACGACGGCGACTTGAGCCTGGAACTCGAACAGGCCGATAGCCTCATGCAATGGGCCCAGATGCCATACCCCTGAGTAAGCCCGATGTCGGACCGCTCGAACTCGAGATGGTCGGGGAAGTCCTTCGCAGCGGCCGCCTGGCGATCGGCCCGATGACCGAACGCTTCGAGAAGCTCGTCGCGACCCGCGCCGGGTGCACGCACGGCATAGCCGTCAGCTCGGGCACCTGCGGGCTCCACCTCCTGATGCAGGCCCTCGGGATCGGGCTGGGCGACGAAGTCATCACCACCCCCCTCAGCTTCATCGCATCGGCGAACCCGATCCTCTACGTCGGCGCACGCCCCGTTTTCGTCGACGTCTGCCCGCGCACGCTCAACATGGACCCGGACCAGCTCGAACACGCGATCTCGCCCCGCACACGCGCGATCGTGGGCGTCGAGGCCTTCGGCAACCCGGCGCACATGGACGCCTACGCGCAGATCGCCGCCAAGCACGAGATCCCCATGATCGAGGACTCCTGCGAGGCCCTCGGCACCTCGCACAAGGGACGCCCCTGCGGCAGCTTCGGTCGCGCGGGCGTCTTTGGGTTCTATCCCAACAAGCAGATCACCACGGGCGAGGGCGGCATGATCGTCACCGACGACTCATACCTCGCCGACATGTGCAAGTCGCTCCGCAACCAAGGACGCGACGTCTTCCCGGATAGCGCGAGCGAAGGCCAGAAGCTCGGCTCGTGGCTCCAGCACCCGCGTGTCGGGTACAACTATCGGATGGACGAGATGTCCGCCGCCCTCGGGCTCGCGCAGATGCGCCGATTCGACGAGATGATGCAGAAACGCGAGCGCGTCGCTCGGCTCTACATCCAGCGCCTCAGCGGCATCGAATCGCTCGTCCTGCCCACCATCGAGCCCGAATCCACGATGACCTGGTTCGTCTTCGTCGTCCGCCTGACGACCGACTACACCGTTGAAGACCGCGACCGCATCGTCGAGGGCCTGCGGATGCACGACGTGGGCAGCGCGACCTACTTCCCCTGCATCCACCTCCAGCCGGCCTACCGCGAGAGATTCGGCTTCAAGCCTGGCGACTTCCCGATCGCCGAGAGCATCAGCAACCGCACGATCGCCCTGCCCTTCTACAACGACCTGACCGAGCGCGAGATCGACCTGATCGCCCAGACGCTCGAGGTCATGATCAGCAGGCAGAATCTGAGCCGGAGCTAGGCAAGTGCTTTCAATCTCAGGATTTGCACGCACCGGCGGTCAAAGCCGCTATTGACCACACATCTGCATATTCCTTAGTGTATTGCAATGAAAAGAGCTCTATGGGCGGCGATCATCGCGTGCGGAGCAACTGCTGTTGCTGCAAGCATTGCGGCATTCGCAACCGCTCCAACTCGAGACGATGACTTCACGATCGACGAAGACCTGATCATCTACCGCACTGAAATACGAGAATACTCCATACCCATTCACGAGTCGGACCTCACGCATATCGGCTTGCAGCTTTCAAGCGATGACAGCGTGCTCGTCACGACTATCGACCAACAGAGTCTCACTGAAGAGCTTGTTCAAGAGAACGATTGGACGGACATCGCTTTCAAAAACGTCTGGCGACTCCAGCCTGGTGGCGGTGCCGCCGAAGTCGTGAATGAGCCAGCCTGGGACGTCGATAAAGAGGGCCACTTGCTCTATCTCATTGCGGACCCACGACCGGCGCGTCGTCACAGGCTGTCATCGCAACTGAATGAAGCAGTTCCTAGTTGGTGGCCCAAGGATGAATCGGTTGGCAAGGGCGATCGCCCCGTGTACCGGTACGCGGTACCGGCACACGATGCGTTCTACTACCAGTTGCTCGGCAAACGTATAAACCAGACCACGGATATTTGGGGGGACGTGTCACAGTTCAATGGGCCGCTGCGGCTTGTCTTGCGGGATTTGTCCACAGATGACCTCCGGCTGGCGGTTTTCGAGCTTGAGACAACCAAGCCGTACTATTCGGTCAACACATTGCTCTCGTCCGATGGGATGCACGCGATCGTTTACACATCTGCGCGAGATCGAATCTGGATCGTTCGGCTGGCTGACGCATGGAAGGCGTTCGACGATGGCCGGGATCGGTAAAGTGGCTCGGCCACATCGAGTCTTTCCGATCGGTATCCCAGGGCTGTTGAATATCCCCTTCTAGGCGCTACACTTGCTGCCCATGAGCCCGTCCGGTGGTGTCGGCTCATAGCGAACATTGTCCGAACAAAGAGACCCGGAGCTCTGCGATGCCTTACGAGTGCCACTTCACCGGCAAGAAGACGACCTTTGGAAAGACCCGCGCCTACTCGGGTCAGAAGATCACCAAGGGCGGCTTCGGCCTCAAAACCACCGGCATCAGCCGCCGGGCCTTCCGTCCCAACCTCCAGCGCGTCACGGCCCTCATCGACGGCACCCCCCAGCGGGTCACCGTCTCGGCCAAGGCCGTCCGCATGGGCCTGGTCGTCAAGCCGCTCAAGCGGAAGTACGGCTACACCCGCCAGCAGAAGGAAGCCGCGGGCCACTGACCGCCCGATCCGCCCCACCCGGGCGGACGATTTCCCGCTCAAACAAGCCTCATTCGACCCGAACCGCCGATGACCTCGGCGGTTTGTTTACAATGGGGTCGCGGCGAAGAGGCCGCGGAGCAGGACGCGATGGCAAACTACTGCGATGGATGCGGGGAGGACCCCGTCACCCACGAGATGTTCAAGGATCCGGTCACCGGCGAGTTCGTCGAGCACCATTTCTGCGCCAACTGCCCCAAGGCCAAGGGCCTGATCGGGCACCCCGCCGGCGGCGAGCCCGAAATCGTGCACCAGGTCTCCGTCGTCCGCGTCACCTCGACGGGCGTGGGCCCCTGCCCCGGCTGCGGGATGACCTTCGCCAAGTTCCGCGAATCCGGACGCCTCGGGTGCGCCTCGTGCTACACGCACTTCGAGAAGACGCTCGGCCCACTGATCTCGCGGGCGCAGGAGGGCGCGACGCATCACGTCGGCAAGCTGCCCAGGCGTGCGATCTCGTGCGCCAATGAACCCGAGAACAAGCGTTCATTGATGGAAGTGCTGGGCCGGGCCGAGGAACGCGCCCGCAAGATGGCGGCCCTGCGCGATCAGCTCCACGTCGCGCTCACGAGCGAACGCTACGAGCAGGCCGCGCTCATCCGCGACCAGATCGAGCAGCTCCAATCGCTCTATGAGCTCCCGGGCGAGGGCGAAGGCTGATGCTGCCCGAAGATCCGTCATCCCGATCGAGTGCCGCGATGAAGCAGATCCTCGAGCAGACGCCCGCCTGGCTCTCGGGCGGCGGCGAGCACGCTGACGTCGTGCTCTCAAGCCGGGTGCGGCTGGCTCGCAACATCGCGGGGTTCCGGTTTGTCGGGCGGGCCGACGTGCAGGAGCGTCGGGATGTGTTCAACCTTGTGCGCAAGAACCTGACGAAGGCGGGCATCGTCTCGGAGGACCTCGGCTCGGGCGGTGCGTGCTGGCTCGATGTCAGCGCGATCGACCAGTACGAACGCGACGCGCTCAGCGAGCGGCAGTGCATCAGCCGGCAGCACGCCAAGGGGCATAAAACCTCGGCAAACGAGGGCCCGGACCCGCGCGCCGTGATCGTGCAGACACCCAGCGAAACCGTCACGATCATGGTCAACGAAGAAGACCACCTCCGCCTCCGCGCGGTGCGTCCGGGGCTCATGCTGCGTGAAGCGCTCGAGGAGATCAACGCCGTCGACGACCAGGTCGAGAGCGTGCTGGAGTACGCGTTCAGCTCGCGGTTCGGGTATCTGACCGCCTGCCCCACCAACGTCGGCACGGGCGTCCGCGTCTCGGTGATGATGCACCTGCCGGCGCTGCGCGTGCTGGGCGAGATCGACCGCGTCAAGCGAGCCGCCTCGGACATGTCGCTCGCGCTGCGCGGCTTCTGGGGTGAGGGCTCCGAGGCCGACGGCGACTTCTACCAGCTCTCCAACCAGACCACGCTCGGCAAGAGCGAGGAGCTCATCCTGACCGAGCTCGCAGGCACGATCGTGCCCAAGGTGATCGAGTACGAACGTCGCGCCCGCGAAAAACTGATGACCCAGCGACGCGAGTTCACCGAGGATCTGATCTACCGGGCGCTCGGTGTGCTCACACACGCCCGGCGGATCGCAGCCGACGAGGCGATGAGCAAGCTCAGCGAAGTCCGACTCGGCGTCACGCTCGGGCTGCTGAACGGCCCCGACGTCGCGACGGTGAACCGTCTGCTGCTGATGGTCCAGCAGGCGCACCTTCAGCATGCGGTCGGGCGGGTGCTCGATCCATCCGAACGCAAAGCCGCACGGGCCACGCTGCTGCGCCAAACGCTAAGCTAAGCCCGTGCCCAAGCACGACTTCCAGGACGAGACCTCCCAAGACACACTGCCATTCGTCTGGCCTCCAGTCAGGCCCGAAGGCGATGCGGTCGGCTTCATCGAGCCCAAGCCCGGCTCGATACAGAGACGACAGATGCCCCGACCAATGGGGCACGGACGGAAACCCACCTGGATCGAAGATGTTGAATCGGCACTGCTGGGAACACGGTCGCGGGTTCTGACCGGGACGGACGGCCGGTGGAGCCCGGAGCCAATCGATTTCGCCTGCCCGCGCTGCGGGCGGGACGTCGGCGAAGGCGAGGTCGCCCCGGACGACGGCAAGTGCTCGACCTGCAGAGCAGAGCGGTACCCGTGGGAGCGGCTCATCCGTCTCGGACGCTTCGAGGGCGAGCTCCGGGACGCGATCCTGGCGACCAAGTACGAGGCCTGGCGCCGGCAGGGCACGCTGCTGGGCCGCCTCATGGGCGAGCGGCTGACCCCAATGCTCGCCGAGGCTGACATCGAGCCGATAAGGGCCCTCCTGGTGCCCGTCCCGATGCCCATGCTTCGGCGGATGACCCGGGGAATCGACCACAGCCTGGTCCTGACTCGCGGGGTCCGGGATGTCTCGGGTGTGCCGATCGATCGGATTCTGAGCCGCCGGGGCGGCAAGCCCCAGGTGCGGATCGCCCCGAGTTTGCGAGCCAGAAACGTCCAGAACCGGATCCGGGCGGGGTTTCGGCCCCGATCTCAGCCCGACCTTGTGGTGCTGGTGGATGACGTAAAGACGACCGGCGCGACTTTACGCGCCTGTGGCAAGGCGATCCGGGTCACCGAATGGGGGCGGCAAGTGCCGATTTGGTCGGTGGTTGCAGCGGTGACGGGCGAGAGAAGCCGCCCGGGGCGATCAGAATTTGATCTCCCAGCTTGACCGTCTTTGAGTGCGCGCTACACTCGTCTCCTGCCCACAGCGGGCTTGAGACTGTATCGGCCTGATGGCTCAGAGCGGTCCACCTCTTTGACAAGTCGTGATCAATGCCCGCGAGAATGTGGGGATCATGTCAGCGTTGAACGACGCGGCCTTGCTTGGCCGGACATGAGACCAACATTTTTGCAAGCTACGTTGGTCTTTCACAGGACCGACGTTCCCTGCTGAGTGTTCATCCGGCCCCGTCCGGATCGGCAGGGAGAACAAATCCTCCGTGGTAGCCACCCGGGGGTGTCAACGAGTGATCGTTGACAGACCGCCAATCTGCCCTCCGGGGTGGGTTGGTTTATACAGTTTCAAATCTCGAAATTGACCGGTGCTTGTCACCGGACGCATAGGCAATCAATTGAAGAGTTTGATCCTGGCTCAGATTGAACGCTGGCGGCATGGCTAATGCATGCAAGTCGAACGAAAGCCCTTCGGGGCGAAAGTGGCGAAAGGGCGAGTAATGCGATCGAACGTACCCCAAGGTGGAGGATAGCGTCGGGAAACCGGCAGTAATACTCCATGTGCTCTTCGGAGGAAAGCTTTGGCGCCTTGGGAGCGGCGATCGTCCTATCAGGTAGTTGGTGAGGTAACGGCTCACCAAGCCGAAGACGGGTAGCGGGTGTGAGAGCATGACCCGCCGCATCGGAACTGAGACACTGTCCGGACTCCTACGGGAGGCTGCAGCGACGAATCTTCCGCAATGGGCGCAAGCCTGACGGAGCAATGCCGCGTGTGGGATGAAGCGTCTTCGACGTGTAAACCACTGTCAGATTCTAGGAACACTGACCAGAATCAGAGGAAGGGCCGGCTAACCTCGTGCCAGCAGCCGCGGTAATACGAGGGGCCCGAGCGTTAATCAGAATCACTGGGCTTAAAGCGTGCGCAGGCGGTTCAGCAAGCGTCTTGTGAAATCCCTCGGCTCAACCGGGGAAGTGCAGGGCGAACTGCTGGACTTGAGGCAGGTAGGGGCTGATGGAACCATGAGTGGAGCGGTGAAATGCGTAGATATTCATGGGAACGCCGATGGGGAAGCCGATCAGCTGGGCCTGTCCTGACGCTCAGGCACGAAAGCGTGGGGAGCAAACAGGATTAGATACCCTGGTAGTCCACGCCGTAAACGATGCACACTAGGTCGGGGCAGCTCTGACGCTGTCTCGGCCGAAGGAAAACTATTAAGTGTGCCGCCTGGGGAGTACGGTCGCAAGGCTAAAACTCAAAGGAATTGACGGGGGCTCACACAAGCGGTGGAGCATGTTGCTTAATTCGAGGCAACGCGAAGAACCTTATCCTAGGCTTGACATGTATGGATTAGCTGTTGGAAACATCAGTAACGCCCTTGGGTGGAACATACACAGGTGCTGCATGGCTGTCGTCAGCTCGTGCTGTGAAGTGTCGGGTTAAGTCCCTTAACGAGCGCAACCCCTGTCGTTAGTTGCTAACGTGTAATGACGAGCACTCTAGCGAGACTGCCGGTGTCAAACCGGAGGAAGGTGGGGACGACGTCAAGTCCTCATGGCCCTTATGCCTAGGGCTGCAAACGTGCTACAATGGTACGGACAGAGCGAGGCGATCCTGCGAAGGTGAGCAAATCGCAAAAACTGTGCCCCAGTTCGGATAGCAGGCTGCAATTCGCCTGCTTGAAGTTGGAATCGCTAGTAATCGCGGATCAGCTACGCCGCGGTGAATGTGTTCCTGAGCCTTGTACACACCGCCCGTCAAGTCATGGAAGCCGGGAGTGCCCAAAGTCACGTCATTTCAGGCGTGCCTACGGCAAGTTCGGTGACTGGGACTAAGTCGTAACAAGGTAGCCGTAGGAGAACCTGCGGCTGGATCACCTCCTTTCTAAGGGATTTCCTTAGACTCGCCAGAAACTTCGAAGCCTTTGGGCCTTGTCCAGACACGACCGTCTGGCCTGTTCATCGAAGAATCGTGTGGAGCGATCCACAGCGAGCAAGTCAGCGCATTCTCGTCCGTCACAATCCCGATCCCCCCACCGCTCACGCGATGGATGGATCAGACGGATAGCAATCAGGCAACTGATGGCCAATGGGCAACGATCACGTACTCAACGCCCATCTCCTCGGAGGTGGGCGTTGTCTTTTTTACTCTTCTGGCTTTGAGCACCGCCGGATAAGTGCGACTTACTTCTGATGCTTCGCGTGGCGCACGATCTCGCCGGTGCCCAGGTACACCACGTCCTCGGCGATGTTCTTCATCAGGTCGCCCACACGCTCGAGCTCGCGGCCGACGCGGTAGAGCAGAAGCCCGGCCGCGATGTCATCCTCGCCCTTGTGCGCGAGCGACTTGGTCAGCTCGCTGAATGAGCCCTTGTCGAGGTTGTCCAGGAGCTTGTCGTCCAGCACGATCTGACGGGCCGAGGCGACGTCCTCTTCGAGCATCGCCCGCAGGAGCTTGTGACAGGTCGCCGGCACGCGCTCGCCCAGTTCGCGCAGACCCGTTGGGAACTTGGGCACCACAGGCAGGGCCGCCAGCTTCATGGCGACCTTGGAGATGCTGCTGGCGTGGTCGGCGACACGTTCGATGTCGTGGTTGACCTTGAGCACGAACGCCAGCACACGGAAATCCCGGGCGACGGGCTGCTGGAGCGCCAGGATCTGGTAGCACTCCTCCTCGATCCGGACCTCCTCGGTGTCGATCGCCGAGTCCTGCTCGCGGACGTGCATCGCCACCTCGGCGTCGATCGACCAGAGGGCGTCCAGCGAGGCCTCAAGCATCCCGATGGCGAGCGTGCCCTGGCGGATCATCCGGCGTTTGATCGCGTCGATCTGCTTCTGAGCCGTCCACCCGCCGGGGGCGGGGTCGTCGGGGAGTTTGATTCTGCTCGGTTCGGCCATTCTCTCACTATCGGCAAGAAGCCCCTCCGTGTTGGGTATCCCAAACAAGATGTTATCCGAATCCAAAGGGAATGTCATGCCCCTGTCGGTTGCGATGCGTAGCCGCCCTCTGAGCCCCCTAGCATCGCGCCGAACCGACACCCACTCTGGGACAACATTCCATGCTCGTCCAATCCGGTCTGCTGGTGGCCTCGCTGCTGGTGATGACGCTCGGCGCCGAGGCACTCGTCCGAGGGGCGGTCGCCGTCGCCAAGAGATTCGGCGTCTCAAGCTTCTTCATCGGGCTGACGATCGTGGGCTTCGGCACCTCGACGCCCGAACTCTGCACCTCGCTCGTAGCGGCGTGGAAGGGCACGGGCGACATCGCTGTGGGCAACGTCGTCGGCTCCAACATCTTCAACATCGCCGTCATCCTCGGGATCACCGCCCTCATCTGCCCGATCCCGCTTCGGCTCGATGTCGTCAAACGTGAGGTCATCGTCGTCATCGGCGTTGCGTGCGTGCCGTTCATCGCTTGCCTCTCGGGCGGCACACTCGGACGCTGGACGGGCGGCGTCATGGTTGCGCTGCTCGTCGTCTTTCTCTGGAACGGGTACCGACGCGGGCTCGCGCAGAACCAGCAGGATCTGCAGGCCAACGCCGAGGCAGAACTCGAAACTGAACTGGCCCTCCCTTCGAGCGATGCAAAAGCCCGCCCTCTCGTGCATCTGGCGATGATCGCGTTCGGTCTCGCTCTGCTCGTGGGTGGGTCGTGGCTGCTCGTGCAATCAGCGACCTCGATCGCCAAATCGCTCGGCGTGTCGGACCTCGTCATCGGGCTCACAATCGTCGCGGCGGGCACGAGCGCGCCGGAATTGGTCACGAGCCTCGTCGCCGCGTTGCGCAAGCAGCCCGACATCAGCGTGGGCAACATCCTGGGTTCAAACGTCTTTAACGTGCTCGGGATTCTCGGGCTGACGTGCGTGGTCATGCCGCAGGAAGTCAGCCGTCAGACTCTCGCGCTCGACCTGCCCGTGATGCTCGCGGTGAGCCTGGCGTGCCTGCCGATCATGATGTCGGGCTCGCGCATCTCTCGCGCCGAAGGAGCCGCGATGCTCGTGTTCTACGCGGTGTATGCGTACGCGCTTTTCGCGTGGGCGCCTGCGTGGTTCGCAGGCTGAATCAGACTTTCACGCCAGACTCCGCCTGTCTCGGTCGCAATCGGCTCAGCATCACCCTCGGCAGGCTCTGCGGGTCGAGGTACTTCGCGGGCGGGCGCCAGTACACCTCGCTGAGCGTCTGACCCGACTTGGGCGGCAGCGTTGTCACGGTGCCCTTGGCATCGGCGAGCACGCCAGCGACGGGCCGCGGATCCTCGGCGCGGAAGATCACGTCCGGCTCGCGCAGCACCACGGCCTTCACTCCGAGCGAAGCGCACGCGACGCGGATCTCGGCGAGACGAAGCAATCGATCAACAAGCGGAGGCGGCTCGCCGTAGGCCGCGGTCAGATCCTCGCGGAGCTTGTCGAGCTCCTCGTGCGAAGCAGCCGTCGCCATGCGTCTGTACGCCTCCAAGCGCCTCGTGTCGCTCGGGATGTAGGGCCTCGGGATATGCCCCCAGATCCCGATCTCCAGACTCGCCCGGCTCGCCGAGGGCGGCGGCGCCTCGTGGCGCAGCTCGCGCACCTGCTGTTCGAGAAGCTGGCAGTACATCTCGTACCCGACGGCGGCGATGTGCCCCGACTGCTCGGAGCCCAGGATATTGCCCGCGCCACGGATCTCAAGGTCGCGCATCGCGATCTTGAAGCCCGCGCCGAGCATCGTGTACTGCTCGAGCGCCTTGAGACGCTTGCGGGCGACCTCCGTCACATTGCGTTTGTCGGGCAACAGCAGATAGCAGTACGCGCGGTGCTTGGAGCGCCCCACGCGCCCGCGGAGCTGATGCAGCTCGCTCAGCCCGAAGCGGTCGGCGTCCTCGATGATCATCGTGTTGGCGTTCGGGATATCGATGCCCGACTCGATGATCGTGGTCGAGACGAGGATGTCCGCCTCGTGACGGATGAACTTGAGCATCACCTTCTCAAGCTCGGTCGCTGGCATCTGGCCGTGGCCGTAGATCACACGCGCTCCCGGCGCGAGCGAACGCACATCGTCTGCGGCGCTCACGATGTCGTGCACGCGATTATGCAACCAGAAGACCTGACCCTGCCGGCCAAGCTCACGCGCGAGCGCCTGTTGCAGGCGTTTGCGGTTGAAGGGCACAACCTCCGTCACGATGCTCTGTCGGTCCGCGGGGGGCGTGGCGAGCGAGGAAATGTCCCGGATCCCAAGCATCGACATGTGGAGCGTGCGCGGGATGGGCGTGGCGCTCAGCGTCAGCACGTCGGCAGCCAGTCGCAGACGCAGAAGCTGCTCCTTGTGCTCGACGCCGAAACGTTGCTCCTCGTCAACGATCACCAGTCCGAGATCCGCGAACCGCACGTCCTTGGACAGGATGCGGTGCGTGCCGATGATGACGTCGATCTGCCCCTTGCGCAGGGCCGCGAGCATCGCGTTCGACTCTTTGGTCGTCTTGAGGCGGCTTAGCGATTCGATGCGGAAGGGATAGCCCGCGAAGCGATCGCGGAACGTGCGTTCGTGCTGCTCGGCAAGCACGGTCGTCGGGACGAGCACCGCGACCTGCTTGCCCGCCTCGACCGCCTTGAACGCGGCCCGGATCGCGAGTTCGGTCTTGCCGAAGCCCACGTCGCCGCAGAGCAGGCGGTCCATCGGACGCTCGGACTGCTGGTCCTTCTTGATCGAGATCATCGCGGCCAGCTGATCCTCGGTCTCCTGGTACGGGAATTCGGCCTCGAACTCGTTCTGCCATGGCGTGTCACCCGGGAAACGCACGCCCGGCAGGCTCTCGCGCGCCGCTCGCACGCGCAGGAGTTCCGATGCCAGATCGCGCACCGACTCGACGACTTTCTCTTTCTGCTTCTTCCAGCGCGTGCCGCCCAGCTTCGAGAGCGGCGGCTTGCCGTTGAACCCGCCGATGTACTTCTGCACCAGATCGATCTTGAGCGCGGGCACGTGCAGCTGTGAGCCGTCGGCGAATTCGAGCGTCAGGAACTCCTGCAGCTCGCCCTCCTCGTCCTTGCGTTTCTTCTTGGGGGGCCCCACCGCTCTGGACTTGCCCAGGCGATCGGGATCCATGAGGCGGAGGCCCTCGAATCGCGCGATGCCGTGCTCGGCGTGGACGACGTAGTCGCCCGACTCGATCTCGAGGAACGTGTCGAGCGCGCGTCCGGCGCGCATGCGCCGCGTCCCGCGACGCGCGTGGAACCGGTGCACGAGTTCGTGATAGGGCACGACCGCCAGCGACGCGCCCTCGTCGGGCTCGTAGACGAAGCCGCGATGGATGTACCCGACCTTGGCGACGGGCCTCCGCTTCAGCTTCGGCGCGTACTGCGTGATGAGTTCACCGAGGCGCTGCGTCTCGGCATCCGTCTCGCAGGGGATGAGCGTTGTGCGGCCTTTCACGCCCGCGAGCTGAGCGAGCTCCTCGACCGCTTCCGAGAGCTCGCGGCTGAGCGCGGGCAGGGGCATGATCGGGAGGTCGACTACGGTCTCGGCGCTGGCCGCCGGCGCGGAGAACTGGTTGATCTCGCAGAACGCGTGGAAGCGCTCCTGGAGCAGCTTGAAGACCGCGGGCGGGCCGAACACGCCTCGCGAATCGGTGACACGCTCGAAGTACCCCCGCGCCTGCTCGGTCACTTCGAGCGTCTCGCACACCACCGCGATCGCGCGGTCGGGGATGACGTTCAGGAAGCTCGTGCCCTCGTCGGCGAGGTTTGGATCGAGCGTCGCGGCGATGAACTCAACCGAGTCGATACGTCGATCAGAGCCCATCGTCTCAAGGTCGATCTCGGTGAGCTTCTCGAGCTCATCGCCGAAGAAATCGAGGCGGACGGGCTCGACGCTCGCGCCGCCCGCTGGGAAGACGTCGATGATCCCGCCGCGCACCGCGAACTCGCCCGGCTCCTCGATCGTCTCGCGCCGCGTGTAGCCGGCATTGGCAAGCCAGTCGATGAGTTCCTCGGGCTGCACGCGGTCGCCCGTGCCCACGACACGGCTCAGGCTTTTGATCTGCTCGTACCTGGGCACCGCCTGCATCAGTGCGTGAACCGGCGCGACAACCACCGGCGCGTCCTTGGCGCCGATCGCCAGTGTCTGGCGCACGGCCGCGACTCGCTCGGCGAGCAGATCGGCAGCGGCGGCGCTCTCGCCCGGCAAAACCTCGAGCGCCGGGAGTCTGATCGAACTCGTCCCGAAGTAGGCAAGCTCCTCGATCGCGTGATCCGCCTCGTCGAGGTGCGCCATCACGAGCACGACGGGCCGACCCGTCAGCCTCGCCAGGCACGAGGCGACCACGACGCTCGACGAGCCGGCCGCCCCGCTGGCAACGCAGCGGGTGCCATCTTGCAGCGCGCTGACGAGTGCCCGCATGGGCGGGGCGTCGAGCAGGGCTTGCAGCGGGGATTGGGTGGTCGACTTGGCGGGCACGGGGCTCTGGTTTCCTCGGAGCGCGCACGGGTGTGCCCGGGCAGGCGACGCGCCGGCCGGGCCGTGGGTGCTTTGGTAGGGTCATGCTACGTCAGTCGAAGCGGACAAGGGGCGTCAGCTTCTCGAGCGTCTTCGGGCCGATGCCCTTGACGCGGTCGAGGTCCGCCGGCGAGCGATACGGCCCGTTGGTCGTGCGATCCTCGATGATCCGCCCAGCCATCACAGGCCCGATGCCGGGCAGGAGCTGGAGCTCGGCAGCCGACGCGGTGTTGACGTTGACGAGCTTCTGGATGCCGACGTCACTCGGCGCAGGCTCAACCGTCTCGCGAGCGGGCTCGGTCTCGGGCGCCGCAACGATGGCTGCAGCAGTCTCTTTGGGCTCGAGCGACTCGGTCGCTTCCGGCGCGGTCGTGTTGGTCTTCGGTTGCGAGGGGAGTGTGATCGAAACGGGCTCTGGCTCGGGCGCTGTGCTTGCTGAATTCGAGGCGAGCAGGCCCTTGCCGACACCGATCGCACCGAGGCCGCCCAGGACGGCGACACACGCCCATCTGGCCCCGCCCGAGAGCGAGCCTTCCGGGGCGTGGGCGCTCACGCGTGAACCGCCTTGGGCATCGTCGCGATCGCGTCGCCCGACTGGATCGCCTTGCGCAGCGCGATGGCGTTCTTGACCGCGGGCCTGGGCTGGCCCGAGGTGTCGATCAGGCTGCCGGGCATCGGGCCCTTGGCGCCGGGCGGGAGTTCCTGCTCCTGCCAGACGAAGCTCATCACGCTCGGCTTGCTCACGATGACTTCCATCGCGCGCCGGAGCCAGGTGATGTCCTCCTCGTCGAGCACACCGGCGCCGGGCTCGAGCGCGCGGCTCACCGCGGTGATCGCGAGTGGGCGATCGAGCAGCGCGTAGCGGTCGATCGCGGCCGACAGCGACATGAGGTCGCGCCGGATGCACCCGGGCTTGGGCCTGTCGAGTTCGAGACGCACGCCCCAGGCGTCGACACCGATGCCGGCCTGCTGGACCATCTCGGCGTAGAGCGCCCCGGGCAGCGAACGCGGGCGGTGCCCCGGCTCGGCGCTGAAGGGGTGAAGCACCTCGATCTGCATCTTGCCCTGCGGGTGGAGCTTGCGCGCCAGCAGCATCGCCATCCGCGTCAGGTCCATCATCTGCTCGAACGAGAGCTGGAAGTTGTCATTGCGGTTGAGGCCGCTGAGCACAGTCCAGCGCGGGACAGTGCGCCGATACCGGGTGATGACGTTCTTGACGTGCTCGTAGACGACCTCGCGGAGCGTCTCGTAATCGTGCTCCCAGATGTAAAGCCAGTCGGGCACGTTCGATCGGCTAAGATCAACAACAGGCCCGGCGGAGACGGGCATCTTCGAGTGGCGCACGGCCCATTCGATCCAGCGATCCGTCGGCGTGAATGCGTACTTGCCCTCGTCGGGTTCCATGTCGCGCCATCGCGTGGGTAGCGAGATGAAGTCGCACCCCGTCGTGATCAGATTCTGAAGCGACTCAGAGAACTGTACCGGGTTCAGCCCGACCGAGATCGCGGGCTTAATGGGAAGCACAAGTCCTGTGTCATTCGGGCTCTTGACCGCTGGCCCCTGGTAAGGCCCTTTGGCGGGATCCTTGCCAATGGCATTCGCATAAGCCGCCCCGCTCACGCGGTCGGGCAGAGCGCGCTCGCTCTGGGCCGCGACGAGCGCATCGCTGGCTTTGAGCGCGAGATCGATGGCCTCGCGCGCCATTTTGTCGGCATCCTTGGCGTACGAGCCGTCGCTGCCCTGGTTGAGGCGGTGGCTCACGAGCGCTTTGGTGAACGCCAGCCGCGCCTCCTCGAGCGCGAGCATCGCGGGGTGGTCACTCGACAGATCGAACAGCGACCAGTCCTCGAGCTTGTTGAGCAGCGTCATGATCCGCTGGCGCGCGAGTTCGAGGCTCAGCAGGTACGGGTGGTCGCGTTCGGGCAGCAGGCAGGTCTGGAGGTAGAGCGGCGAGCCGTCATGTTCTTCGAGGGGTGGGAAGACCGTCGCCAGGCCCGCGGCCTCGGCCGAGTGCTTCTCGCAGACGATGCGGCCCGGGACGGCGCGGACCTCGGCCGGGACGGGAACCTCGTCCTGACCGAAGACGTGCGACTCGGCGGTGGCCCAGTCGGACGCGGGACCCGTGCTGTCGAATACGGCAAAGCTGAGCATCGCTCTGGAGGACCTCCCGGGCGGCACCGCCCGCCGTGCGGACCGTACCCGATCCGGCGCGTGGGCGCTGGCTACCTCCCTACGATATCTGGCTCGGAGCCCCTCCATCAAAGGACTCGCTGGGAAACATGCCAAGCCTGTTTCAATCAGACCTCGCCCTGCCCGTCCGCCGAGGCAAGGTGCGCGACGTGTACGAACTGGGACCGGACACAACCGGAACCGATCGCCTGCTCATGGTCGCCTCGGACCGCCTCTCGGCGTTTGACGTCGTGCTCCCCACGCCTGTGCCGGGCAAGGGGGTGCTGCTGACCTCGATCGCGGCCTTCTGGCTCCGCTGGATCGAGCGTGAGGGCCTCTGCCGGACGCACCTCATCTCGACCGACACGGGGGATATCCCCGATTCGGCGCTCAAGCCGGGTGGGACGACCCGAGAGAGCCTCGAGGGCCGGATCACGATCGGGCGCCGCTGCGGCGTGTTGCCCGTCGAGTGCGTCGTCCGGGGATACCTCGAGGGATCGGGCTGGAAGGACTACCAAACCACGGGGTCGGTCTGCGGCGTCAAGCTCCCGATCGGGCTCGTCCAGTGCGACAAGCTCCCCGAGCCGATCTTCACGCCCGCGACCAAGGCCGAGCAGGGCGAGCACGATGAGAATATCAGCGAGGACCGCGCCCGGCAGATCATCGGCGACGATCGCCTCGAACAAGTGAAGCGGATCTCGCTGGCGATCTACGAGCGGGCGTCGGCTTACGCGGCTAAGCGCGGCGTGATCATCGCCGACACCAAGTTCGAGTTCGGCATCGACCCGAGCGACCCCGAGGGCGAGCCCGTTCTGATCGACGAGGCGCTCACGCCCGACAGCAGCCGATTCTGGCCCGCCGAGACCTACGAACCCGGGCACGCGCAGCAGAGCTTCGACAAGCAGTTCGTGCGCGAATACCTGGAGTCGCTCGTCGCTCGCGAGCGATGGGACAAGACGGCGCCCGGGCCCGAGCTCCCCGCGGACGTCATCGCGGGCACGCTCGATCGGTACCGGACGGTGCGCAGGCTGCTCACTGGCGAATAAGTCGGAACCGATTACTTGACATCGATGTTGTAGTCGCGCTGCTGCTGCTGGCGCAGAGCTTCCATCTCAACCCGGAACTGATCGATCCCGACGGGCGGCGGGAAGACCTCGTTGAAGGGTCGTCCCTGCCCAGACGCTGCAAGCTCGTTCATCGATTCCGAGAGCTCTCGTTCGAGGATGAGGTAAGCGTACTGACGCAGCTCGTTTGGCGCTGCGAGGTACATGCTTTCTCGTTCGTCTTCGCTGAGCGAAGCGAGGAGATTGGTAAACACGCCGCCGGCGAGGACGCGGAAGTCCTTGGGCAGATTCTCCATGCGGCCGGTCTCAGGGTTGGCGAGCATGCCGCCCTTGTTCTGCTCGCGGATGAAGTACTCGTGGTACTGTCGCGCCCAGCTGTACTGGCTCTGGAAGAGGTCCTGATCGCCCGCGAGCAGGCCACTGGTGTACGCGCCCATGAGCGCCGCCGTGATCTGGTTCACGTATACCGAAGGCGATGTGTACCGCCCCATCATCTCCCACTCGACGTACTGATCGATGGGCCAGCTCAGCTTCTCATCGGCTTCCCAGTCGTTGATATTGCGGCCGGGCCAGGTGAGCAATTTGTGGCGGTACTCGATCGCCTTGTCGAGATCGCCCCGGCGGTAGTAGTGCAGGATGGCGTCCTGGAGGAAGTTCTCGAAACCGGCGGCGTAGTTGGTGTAGGTGCGCTTCATAGAGGTGGCGATGCCGCCGCGTGTCGCGACGTCTTCGAGCTGCTGGCCGTAGGAATCGATAAAGAACGTATTGGGCATCGCCATGTAGTAGGCGTACTTGCCCTGCTCGAACTCAAGGAAGTCGAAGTAGAGCTCGCTCGAGCGGAAGAGCTCCTGGATGGACTGCATGACGAGCCGGTCGGTGTTGGTGAAGTCGAAGTCGGTCTTGTTCTGGGCTTCGACCCGGCCCAGCCCTCGCTCGACACCGAGCCTCGCCCAGTAGAGCGAGTGAGCCGCGGGGTGGCGCCAGTCGAGCGGTCCGAAGTCGCGGGTATATCGCGCCATCCGCGCGGGGTCCATGTGATACGTGTCGAGCAAGACTCGCTTGCGGAGGAAGGCGATGTAGACCTTCCACGCCTCGGTGAGCTGCGGCTCGTGCATGAGTCGGCTGAGCGTGCGGATGCGTTCGAGCTCGCCCTCATCGGTGACGCCGAGCACATCGCCAAGCCGCTCGTCGCTCATGCCCTTGCGGTGGAGTTCTTCGTGGACCGCGAACCGGCGGAGCGCATCAAGCGGGGACTCGGTGCCGAAAAGATCTTCGAGCGCCGCGATCAACTCTGCGACCAGCGGCTCCTTCTCGATCGCGCCCTCAACGCTATCCGGCGCGGTCGCGACGTTGTCGAGCCAGCTCGCGTACGCCTGGATCGCCTGATCTCGCGTGCGCATCTCGGGCCCTGGCGCGGGCGGCGGGCCCAGCACAACCGTCCACTCCTCGGCGACCTTGCGCTTGTAATACTGGTTCGCGTCGTCGGTGACGCCCTGGATCTTGTGCAGGAAGATCCACGAGAGCTCCTTGTGGAGGAGCATGTCGTTCGGATTCTGCGGGATCCCTTCGTCGCGCAAGAGCCGCACGCCCGAGTCGACCCACTGCCAGCGCTCCTCGGGCGTCTGCGTGGCGACGGAGATGTTGTACGCCAGATTCCAGGCATGGAAGACCCACACACGCGGGAAACGCGGCTGGAGCTTGGTGATCGTTTCGGCGAGCTCGATCGCCTCGTAGTACTTTCCTTCTTCCTGGAGACGGTTCGCCCGGATCCAGAGCAAGTTGACGAACACACCACGGAACGCGCCCATGGCAATACCGACGGCAACCTCCGGGCTGTCGTTATCGGCGACGGTGTCGGCCAAGACCAGGCGGTACCGGCCGCTGGACTCGGTAATCGATGTTCCGACCACACCCGAGCCCGCGAGCAGGGCGACCATGACGGCCCCCGCGATCACCTGGATGAGCTTGTCGTGCGACACGTCAGACGGTTCCTTTGGCTCGAATCACTGGCCCGAATAGATTGCGAGCTCACGCTTCCGGAAAATCAGCACGCTCGCCACGAACAACACCGCACACCAGATCCCGATCACCGCGCCGGCGACCAGCATATCTACGCCGCCGACCATCTGGCCGTTCACGAGTTTCTCAACGGGTTTGAGATCCGAGTAGACATTGAAGATCCACGACACGGCGTACGAGATGAACGAAATGATGACCTTCAGGAAATTGACCTGGTTGTTGCCACCAAGTGTTGAGTAGTTGTCGACCGCGAGTCTGACATAGCCCGCGCTCTCGGCCATCAGGAAGACGCCGAAGCTGACCATACTGGCGACGGGGAACGAGAGGAATGTGGAGCAGAAGATGCCGAGCATCGCGAGGAACGCGAGCTTCAGCCAAAGGATGCCCATTGTTCGGGCGTAGTTGGCGTGGTAGCTGCCGGCGGGATAGCTGAGCGAGAGCCCGCCACCCGGGAACTGGATGAGCTCGTCGTTCGGGATGATCACAGGGCTGATGATGTTGCCCTGCTCGTCGGTCTGGTAGGCGAACTGGCCGTTGGAGATCTGGACTGCGAATCGGCCATCGTCGATCATCTCGCCGGCGGTGATGTACTGCGCACCGGGAAGTCGGTCGGCCTTGTATGCGTCCATCGCGCGGGTGAAGTTCGGGTCGTCGGGCAGGATGACGCGAGGCATCGGCTCGCGCGCGTCGGCGGGCAGCACGAGAATCGGCGCCAAGGGCAGCGAGTGCGCGTGACCGAGGCCAGTGGGTCGGACGATCGGTGCCATGCCCGGCAGCTGGAACGAGAGTTTGTACTGGCGATCGGGCTCGTTGGCGGCCGAGTCGACGCGGTAGCGCAGCACCAGCGGAACGTCCGCGTCCGGGCGGAGGTGAATCCCCTCAAAGATAAACGTCCGCGACGCGCTCCGCTCGATCGCAAAGTAGAGCATGCGGTTCTGCTTGAGCAGATCCTTGCGGAACTTCTCCTCGGTGTCCGTCGTGAACACGTAGTTCGGATCCGACTGACGGATCTGCTCGATTCGCCGGGCGATGATGTCCTGGATCGTCGTCTCGTCGAGCTCGGGCTCCGTCGCCTCCACAGTGCGCTGAGCGCTCAGGATCTGCGTCTCAAGGACGAGGCGGTCTTCGCTCAGCCCCTCGTCGGCGTAAGCGATGAACGCCTCTTTCTCGCCGATCGCGGGCTGGTTGCGGAGATACTCAACGAACAGAAACACGCCCGAACTGCTCACCGCGAGCAGCACGCCCGCGAGTGTCACAACCCCCACCCACTTGCCAAGCAGATAGCGCCACGAGGCGACAGGCTTGGTCATGGTCTGCCAGATGATCTTGTCCCGCTGCTCGGTGCTGACGGTGCTCACGCTGAAGAACACAGTGAGCAGCGCGATGAGCCAGAACGCGCCACCAGTGCCGAACTGCATAAACGACTGAACTCGGTATCGCAGCGGTTGATCGGAATCGAGAAGCCCGGGCAAGGCGGCAAGCCCGAAGATGAGCAGCACGATGAACACGACCGAGAGCCTGAGCCGAACTGCTTCGGCGAGCACGTTGCGTGCGATCGCGCGGACCGGGCCCTTGCCACCGAGGAGCATCCTCGCGCCCTGCATAAGCGCCGAGAACGACGCAGCAAGTATGACGATCGCCATAACGAGCTTGGAGAAGTCTCGCGTGGCTTCGAACAGCCAGAGCGGAGCAGCCACGACTGCAAGCACGAGCCCGAGCGCCGCATACGTCAGTCCGAGCCCGAGCCAGACGACGATGAGCGAGCCGATCGCGACAATGCCGGCGCCGATAATCGTGCCCGAGGGGCCCCGTGCGTCCTTGAGCACCGTCTCGAGCATGAGCTGGGCGGAATCGGTGTTGGTGATCGTCGAGCCGACGCCGCCGGTATCGGGTGTGGAATCAACGGCTCGCTGGATAACGGGCGATGCCGAAGCGACGTACGCGGCGACCGAGACACCGATAAACGCGAGCACGATCACCGCTGAGGCGATGTACTTGAAGCCCCGGCTGCGCTGGATGCTGTCGGCGCGGGCCTTGAGTTCGCCGAGTTTCACGGCGTCGACCCCCCACCATTGCCCGGTTTCTCGGTGTCATCGAGCAGCGAGCTGATGACGTCGAGATCAACGTCGCCTTCGGTCTGCGACACGGGTCTTGGTGCCGAAGGTTTCGACGTTTCCGATTGAGCAGCTGAGGCAGGCTTTGGCGCAGGTGCCGGACTGGGCTCCGGCTCATCGGCGGCCACAAGGTCATCCACAACATTCCGCTCGGGCTCGACCCTTGCAGCCGGCTTCGCAGTGACCTTCTCGGCTGCGGGCATCGACTCGGGCTCGGCGGAGACGAGCTTGTCGATCAGCTCTTCACCCGACGTTTCGTCGTCCGTCCTCGCAGCGAGGAACGACGCGGTCGCGCCGTCGCCGCTGGCGCCGGAGGTCTCGACGCGCTCGGCCTTGGCCTTCTGCACGATCTCGAGGAATTTCTCTTCGAGTTTCTGACGCGGATGTGTCACAGCGAGCAGGCTCTTGGCGCCGCCAGATCGCCTACGGATCACCTGGTCGATCTCGGCGATGGTTTCGTCATCGAGCACATCGGTTTCGAGAGTGGTCTTCGAGTGCTTGGTCAGCAGTGAATCGGTCGTGCCCTCGTCGCGGATCTTGCCGCCGTAGAGGATGACCATGCGGTCGACGACGTCCTCGACATCTGAGAGCAGGTGGCTCGAGAGCAGCACGGTCTTGCCTCGGCGGCCGAGTTCGATGATGAGATCCTTCACCTGCCGCGTGCCGATCGGGTCGAGGCCCGTGGTCGGTTCGTCGAGGATGAGGAAATCGGGGTCGTTGATGAGCGCCTGTGCAAGGCCGATGCGGCGCTGCATGCCCTTGGAGTACTCGCGCACCGGCCGGTGCTGCGCGGCGGACAGACCCACCATGTCGAGCAGCTCGTCGATACGTCGTGTGCGCGTCTTGACATCGAGCTCGAACAGCTTGGCGTAGTAATCGAGCGTCTCGCGTGCGTTCAAGAACGGGTAGAGGTAGCTCTCCTCGGGGAGGTAGCCGATACGTTTCTTCGTCTCGACGTCCGAGGGCGACTTGCCGAACACGACAAGCCGACCCCGCGTCGGGTTGAGCAAGCCCAGGATCATCTTGATCGTGGTGGACTTGCCCGAGCCGTTGGGACCGAGCAGCCCGAAGATCTCATGCGGCATGATCTCAAGCGAGAGATCCTCGACCGCGCGGACGCGCGGACGCATCCAGAAGTCCTTGAAGACCTTCGTCAGCCGCTGACAGGCGACGACGGGTGTCTGACTCTTTTGTGCCGGCGTATTGGCCAAGCTGGCATGCTCCGATTAGCGGCCGCTCTGATTGACGTCTCTGAGCTGCGGCTGGTTGATCTGTTCCTTGCGTTTTTCGTTGGCTTCGTTCAGCAGCTCGCGGTTGCGCACTTTCTCCTGGTCACGCAGGATCTGAGGATCGCGACTGAGCAGCAGCTCGAGCACGTTCGTGCCGCGGGGCAGGAACATCGCCTGAACCGTGTCTTTCTTGAGGAAAGTCTCGATCGCGTCGGACCATTCGCGCGTAATCAGCACGCCGCGGTTTTCGCGATACTGCTCGAGCTTGGAACGGAAACGCGTCACATCGGCCTGTGCACGGTCGCGGACGCGCCGGCGATACGTTTCGGCATCGCTGATCAGACGGGTCACCTCGCCCGAGACGAGCCCCTCCTGCACCACAACCGACTCGTCGCCCTCGTAAACGGGTTCGACGGCGACCGGGTCACCCATGAGCACCGATTCGATCGCCGCCAGGAACGTGTCCTGCGCCGCGGTGTCGCCAAGATCGCACGCACGCTCGTAGCGATCGATCAGTTCGACCAGCGACTGCGCCGCGCCGCCGGCGACCTGGTTGAGCGTCGTCCGAGCGTCCTGCTGAGCGCGGTCTCGTTCGGCGTTGGCGTTCGACTGCGCGCTGTTCACCGCGGCAAATTCGTTGTACAGGCTAATCGGCGGCGCGGGGTCGACCATGTCGAGACGCATGATCTGGATCCCGGAATCGAGACGGTCGAGCGCCTCTTGTGCGTACTGCTCGGCCCGGCGCGCGACCGAACCCTCTGAGCCCGCCGATTGCTTCAGCAGATCTTCGATCGAAACCTCAGACATCGCCCGCACCACGGCCCGCTCGACGGAGAGACGAATAACCTGCTCCTCGAGTTCCTTGTCGTCGATGTTGGTCAGCCAGTCGTTGGGCGTGGCTCTCTCGTAGAGCACCTGCCACTTAGCGTGAGCCAGGTTCTGATCGGCCGTGATGATCGAGCCGTCCTTCGTCGGGTTGTAGCTCCGAAATCCGCCGCGGCTGGCGAGTTCCTGGACGGTCTGGCTGCGCTGCCGGCCTTCGAGCGCCGGATAGAAAGCGTCGTCGATACGGAGCGATTGCTGGCCGATCTCAACTTTCTTGAGCTCGCCGATGGGCGGCGGGAAGGCGAACTGGAACCCCGCCCCGAGATTCGCGTCGGTGATCCGGCCGAATCTCAGCCGCACGGCGCGCTCGCTCTCGCTCACCGATTGGAACCCGCTGAGCACGAACACCACGATGAGACCGATCATGATCCAGCTCATGATCGTGTACGCGATGCGGAGCGCATCGAGCGCCGAGCGGTTTGCACTGTCAAGCAGCGCACCGGCCTCGCTCGCGTCCTCCGACTCGCGGAGTGTCACGGAAGCATCCCCGCGTGAGGAGAGCGTGGGGTCGAGCTGTTCGTTGTGCTCGTCCGTCACTTGCCTTCCTCCTGGCTGTCGTCATCGAGGAGCTTGTCGAGTGCCGCGGGCTGGAGCATGCGGAAACCAGGCGCCCCCGAAACAACGAGTGTGATCTGCTTCGAGTAGGCGTCACGCAGGAACTGGAGCTCTTCGAGCAGCATCGCCAGCTTCGGGTTCTCCTGCATCATCGCGATGAATCGGCCCGCTTCCTGATCACCGATGGCCTTCAGGTTGCTCGCCTGACGCTCGGCGAACGAACGGATGCGCTCGGCGTCGCTCTCCGCCTTCGAGCGGATCGACTGCGCGTCGGCCTGGCCCGAGCTGATCGTGTCCTGCGCCAGCTTCTGGCGGTCGGCCTTCATGCGCTCGATCACATCGGTGCTGTTCTGCTCGCTCAGACGAATGCGATTGATGCCCACGTCAACGATCTCGATTCCAAGGCCACTCGTATTCGGGTCGCCCGCATCACGCTTGACGACGTTCAGGATCGCTGCCTCGAGATCGGGCAGCTTCGACGAGCCCGGGTTCGGTGAGAAGAGCTCGTCCATCCGGAAGCGGCTGGTCTCGCTGATCGCCGAGTTCAGGCTCGAATTTACGGTCTTCTTGGCCTCAGCGTAATGGTCGCTCTCGTCCGGGCCGGCGTTTGAGAACTTGCGGTAGAACACGAGCGGGTTGCTCACGCGCCACACCGCGTACGCCTCGATGATCACCTGCTTGTCGTCGGCGGTCTGCTGCTGGGTACCCAGCGCATCGACGATCTGCGGCCTGGTGTCGTAGCTCGTCACCGACTGGAACGGGTAAGGCCACTTGAATTTGAGACCGGCGTCGGTCTTGAGGTCGGCCTCGTCGGCCGAGCCGAAGTTGGTCACCACCGCCCGCTCGTTGTACTGCACCGTATACGTGAAACTGAACGCGCCGAGCGCGAGCACGATCAGCCCGGCAAGAAGAAAGAACAAGGGTCTGCGGAGAGTCTTCATCATGCGCCTCACATGTCGCCATCATTGACCGGATCGAAACTGCCCGATCCGATGTACTTGTCGAGCAGGTCCAGACGGATCCGCTTCTCCACGGCCTCGTCCACGATGTACAGCCTGAGATCCTTGATCGCCTCGGCCATCGCCTCGAACCGCATGCGGTTCTCATAGATCTGAGGCGCGGCCCGGAACGCCGCGAGCTTGCCGTTGTATTCCTCGGAGAGCGCCCGCGCCGACATGTGCTCGTCCCAGCGGGCCGCTCGGGCAGCAAGGATAATGTCGCCAGCTTCGCCGCCCGCGTCCTCGATCATCTCGCGGATCGCGAGCTCCTTCTCAAGCAGTTCCTTCGGATCCGTCGAAGAAGGCATCGCGTCGAGCTCGGCGATGGCGGCAACGATCTCCTCGGCACCATCGACAGAGCCGACGACCTTCGCCAGCGTTTCGGCGCGTGACTGCTCGGCCTGGATCACCACCGTCGCCGCCTTCTGCGAGGCTTCGAGCACCTGCTCGTACGCCTTGGCCGCGTCGCCGGGCGGGCGGGCGTCTTCGAGTCCCACAAAGAGCAGCTCAACGCCCGCGCCACGCGGAATGCCGTTCTCATCAGGGTTGAGAGCCGCGAATGCGTTCGCGATGCGCTGCTTGAGTGACTCGCGGATCTCGTTGCGGCCCGGTCCGACAACCTCGTCGATGCTGCGCGAGGCGAGCTCGCGCATCAGCTCGCGCTGCGCAATGAGGTGGAGCAGCTGATCACGCGTCTTCCCGTCGACACCAAGCCGGAGATACGCCTCCACACCGCCGGGCTTCACGCTGTAATACACCGGCACCCGAACCGTCGCCAGTGAAAGACCACGACCGAAATCTCGCGACCTGCGGAGCGAGCCTTCCTGCGAAGGCTGGACGACCATGAGCGTCTCTTCGAGCTCTTCGTTCGTCCAGAGCATGACGGTGGGCTTGTTCGGAGCCGCCGCACCGAGCTGCAGCACACGCACTCCGGTCGCGGTTTCCTCGACAACCTCGCGCTGCTTGGCGTCGCGGCCCTCGCCGACAACTTCGGTGCGGATGAACTCGGGCACGACCACCTTGCCGAACGGCCAGGGCGGCTTGAAGTGCAGGCCCGGTCCGAGCTCGTTGCCCGTCGGCTTGCCGTTGACCAAAAGCAGCCCTCGCTGGTGCGGCTCAACCACCGCGAGCGAGGTCATGAGCCAGACGGCCACGCCCCCAAAGAGCACCAGCCAGATGAACGACTTGCTGAGCAGCTTGTAGAACCAGCTCGAGGTCACCTCGTAGCCGAACTGGTAGTTGATCGCGTCGTTGATCGACTCGGCGATGCGGTCCGGTGCGGCGACGAATCCGAGCAGCCGCGAATCGAACGCCGGCCGCGGGTACTCGCCCTGTGGGCGCGGGCGATAGATATCGAGCACGAAGTTCAGGAAGATCTCGGCGCCCAGAACGATCATGGTGATCGAGAGCGCGTCGCTGATCCACTGGAGCACACCCCCGAATCCGGCGATATCAGCGAAGTGAGCGATGGCGATCGCAAGCCCGAAGAGGGCCGAGCCGACCGAGTAGACCGAGCCGCCGCGGAGGTTTTCCCAGACCTTGGCGCGGGCCATGCCCGACGTGAAGCGCGCAAAGACGAACCCGATGACCGCGATCCCGATGCCGAGCGCGATCGCCCAGCCGTGGTGCCCCGTGCCGGTGACCGTGGCGATCGGGTCGTTCATCTGGTCCCGGAAGCCGTCGGACTTGCCCGAGAGGCGGATCCAGCCGAGTGAGATCAGCGCGATACCCATCGCGATGCTGACGGCCGGGAGCATGAACTTGTACAGCCCGTCGAGACGCTTGGCCGCGACGCGAAGATCCGTGCCCGATTCCTCAAAGACGCTCGAACTGGCCAGATCCTGTTCGGCAAAGTTCTCAAATTCGACCGCCTCGATCCGCTCGCGGCGGTGCTGGTCGAAGACGATCGCCAGGGCGATCCATGCCACGGAGCCCAGAAGGATGAAGATCGAGCCGGTGATACCCGCTCGGTCATCGAGCAGGAGGCCATAGAGAAGTAGTGCCACGCCCAGCACAAGCTGGATGACGATGCCGAGCATCGCAACGTTGGTGGCCCGCTTGAAAGACAGGTGATCCGCCCGCATCGTGTGTTCCTGTCAGAGTCGATCGATCTGGTGAGACGAGCCCGGATCTGCGATGCGCCATCCCATCGCCGATCCGGCCCCCATGCATGGGGGCATGCGCAGCTCCGCCGCGCCCCTGGCCGGACTCGCCGGGGGGTGCATTGTCAGCACGCGCCGATCGGCTGTCCACTCATGAGGCGTTCTGAGCCGACCGGCCCGCACGCGTTGAACTACGATCGGGGCGGCTCTATGTTCAGCCACCCCGCGAACTTTCCGCGGGCGACTGCGTATCCCCCACCGTCCGATCCCGGAAACCCCCGCCCAGAAGCGCTCATCGGGCTCGATCCGCGAACCAACACCCTCACGATGCTGCTCCAGACCTTCATCATCGCCCGCAACACGCTCGTCGAGAGCCTCAGGCAGCCCATTTTCTTTGTGCTCATCATCGCCTCGGGCCTCATGCAGGCGCTCAACACTTCTATCAGCGCCTTCTCGATGGGATACACCGACACCGCCGAGGTCCACGGCGACAACAAAATGCTCCTCGATGTCGGCATGGCGACCGTCTTCGTCATGGGCATGATTTTGGCGGCCTTCCAGGCCACCGCGGTCATCAGCCGTGAGATTGAGGACAAGACCATCCTCACCATCGTCTCCAAACCCATCGCCCGACCCACCGTTGTGATCGGGAAATATCTGGGTGTGTCAGTTGCCATCATGATGGCCACGCTCATCATGGTGACGTTCATGATGTTCGGTATCCGTCATGAGGTCATGACTCGCGCCTCCGACACCGTCGACATGCCGGTCATGATTTTCACCACGAGCGCGGTCGGCATCGCGGTGCTCGTCGCGGCGTGGACAAACTTCTTCTACGGCTGGTCGTTCCCGCAGGTGGCCGTTGTTCTCATGACGCCGCTGGTCCCGCTGGCGTACATCATCACGCTGTTGATCAGCAAGGAATGGAAGTTCCAGCCGATCGGGACCGACTTCAAGCCGCAGATCCTGCTCGCGTGCGCCTCGCTCGGGCTCGCGATGCTCGTGCTGACCTCGATCGCGGTCGCCGCGTCGACGCGGCTCAGTCAGGTGATGACGCTCGTCATCTGCGTGGGCGTGTTTGTCATGGGCCTGCTCTCGAACCACTTCCTCGGCAAGCGGGCGTTCCTGAACGATTTCGCCGCAATCATCGAGACCGCGACGCCCGACCGCAGCGAATTCGAGGATTTCCGAGCCGTCGGAGCGCGGTACAACCTGACGCTGTCAAACTTCCCCGACGAAGCGCTCACGCCAGGCACGCCTCTCTACTACGGCCCCAGCCCGCAAGGTGTCGGCATGGCCGTGCCCAAATTCGAACCCTACGACGGCGACCCCGCGGACGAGAGACTCCTAACCGCGGGCGACACGCCGCCCGGCATCATGGTCAAGACGATTGATCGCAAATCGTTGACCATCGAGAACATCGGGCAGCGCTCTCTCCCCGTCAAACGCCCGCCGCAGCAAGGCGATTACATCTTCACCAAACCCACGAGGGTGAACCCGCTCGCACTCACGGCGTGGTCTGTGGTTCCGAACATGCACTTCTTCTGGCTGCTCGACGCGGTCTCACAGAACCGCACCATCCCGCCGAGTCACGTCGCGCGGATCGGTGTCTACAGCCTCATGCAGATCGGGGCCTTCCTCTCGCTCGCGGTCATCCTCTTCCAGCGGCGTGATGTGGGATAACACCACATCCGGGCCGGTTTATCGGGTAGAATCACGCTCTGATTGCTCGGATGACGATCTGTCTTCCGGGACGAAATCGCATATCGAAATCGCTCGGCCTGCTTTCCGAGAGAGCGAAACTGTAAGAGCGAAGGAGTGACGCCATGGCAGAAGGTTCAAAGGGCAACGGAGTCAAGATCGTCATCATCGTCGTGCTGCTGGCTGCAGCGGGCGGTGTGTACTGGTTCTCCACCAAGGGCAGCAGCACGCCGCCGCCGACCGCTGCCGATCGTGTCTCGGACGAGGTGCGCCAGCAGAACGAGGAATACCAGAAGCAGGTCGAGCAGATGCCCGAAGAGGTCATCGGCGGCTCATAATCGCCGGCAGCTCGCCGACGCAGCACAAAGTCAAGCCATCGCCATACCGCGGACGGCCTCATACACATGAGCCGTCCGCTTTGCTGCGCCGTCCCATGTGAGCCCGCGCAGCTCGAGCGGGCCGTGCTGACGCAGCGTCTGACTCAATGGCGGGTGACGCAACACCGCGATGATCTTGTTGGCCATCCCGTCGATGTCCCAGAAGTCGACCTTGAGCGCGTGGGTCAGCACCTCGCTCACACCCGACTGTTTGCTGATGATCACCGGGACGTCGTTCTTCATCGCCTCAAGCGGCGCAATGCCGAAAGGCTCCGACACGCTGGGCATCACGTAGCAGTCGGCCATCTGGAAGACGCGGTCGACATCCCGGCCCCGCAGGAATCCCGTGAACAACACCTTGTGCCCGATGCCGAGGTACGCGGCTTCCTCGATCATCTTCACGGCCATATCGCCCGAGCCCGCTACGACGAACTTCACGTCCTGGTACTTGTCGAGCACGCGCCGCGCCGCACGGACGAAATACTCCGGCCCCTTCTGCATCGTGATGCGCCCGAGGAAGAGCACGATCTTGTCCGTGCTGGCGATCGTCGAACCCGCGCCGGGCTGGACGCGGTCGTCGTCGATGCCGTTGTAGACGACCTCGATCTTGTCGGCCTCGACGCCGTAGCGCCGCGTGCAGATCGATTTGGTCAGCCGGCTCACCGCAATGATCCGGTCCGCGCAGTGCATGCCCATGCGCTCGATGTCGTAGAGCCGCTGGTTGACGTTCTCGCCCGAGCGATCGAACTCGGTCGAGTGCACATGCGCGACGAGCGGCTTGCCCGACAGTCGGCTGGCGACCACGCCCGCGGCGTAGGTCATCCAGTCATGGGCGTGAATGACGTCGAACGTCTCGACCTCGGAAAGCGCCGCGACGAATCGGGCGTAGCGTGCTGCGTCCCCGAGCATGTCCCCGCCGTAGTGATCCTGAGACGCGGCGACAAATCCCTCGCTATCGGACACGAACACACCCGCCGAAGCCAACGCCTGACGCTGACGCCTGCTCATGCGAACGGTGCCCGGTGCCACGGTTGCGTCCGAGCCTTCCTGGAGCACATCGAGCGAGCCCGGCGCCGAGGCGTCGAAGTTCGCATACGGGCTCGTCGTACCCGAGGGCACCGCGACGAATCGAGTGTGCTGAAAGCCTGGTGCGGCCCCAGTAGCAACCGATTCGGTTCCCAGTGTCTCAGCTGAGACCTGCGGCTCGCTCGAGAGCTGCATCTGCTCGCTGCGCTCGGCGGCAGCCTTGGCGACGGTCTCCGTGATCGCGTTGGGCCCTACGATGCGGACGTGCTCGCTGGCCATGCCGTCGGCCGAGCGGGGCAGGACGAAGAGAATCTCATGCCCGAGCCGGTCGAGCGCGCGCGTGAGCCCGTTGCAAGCCGTCCCGAGTCCGCCCGCGATAAAGGGCGGGAACTCCCAGCCCAGCATCAGCACCCGCATCGATCGCCCCAGTCAGTCAAAGAGAACCGTGAGATACCGGAAATGTATCAGTCTTCGTCGCCGTCCGCGTCCATGTCGCCAAGCTGCCGGAAACAAGCCTCGTAGCCGAGCAGGAATTGAGCCGCCCGCTCGCCCGCGTCGTCTGTATCCAGCCCGCCGATCGGGACGGTGGACTCGAAGACAAACAGCAGCGCGTCGCTGCGAAAGTGCCGGTAGTTCGGCATGTCGCCCTCGTACCCAAGCTCGGCGAGCTCTTCGTCGAGCAGCTCCTCGAGCTTGTCGCCCGTATGCATCAATGTCGACTCGATCGACTCGCTCTGCCAGCGGTCGGCCATGTCGAGCGAAACGATCAGGCTCCCGTCCCGGGGGGTGAGGCGGTAATGAGCCTCCTCGGCCGAGCCCAAAGCCTTGCACACAAGGCCGCCGTCCTGGATCTGAACGCTCTCGAAAACCTTGGCCTTGTCGGCCCGGTCCTTGGCGATGGCGATGATCTGGTCGACCCCGACCCCGGCTGTGCCCATGACGACGGCCCCCTCGGGCCGCATCCGGGCCCTATCGGGGCACTCTAGGTTGCCGGCATTGACATGGCCTGCCGAGTGGACTCGATTCATGCGCACGAGGGCGTATACTTCCGCCCCACTGCCCGAGCGATCGGTCAGCTGGCCTCATGCCCAGGTGGCGGAATTGGCAGACGCGCTACCTTGAGGTGGTAGTCCTGGAAACAGGGTGGAGGTTCAAGTCCTCTCCTGGGCATTTCTCTCCGTTCGCTTCGATTGCTACGTGCCGTTCGCACCGATTTGATCCCCTTCCATCGCGATCCATCCCATGGATAGATACTCGCACACCCTGCTCGGATCCCGTTTCAGGCTCGAGAGGCACGGGTTCCGATAAGAGCCGCCTTCGCCGGAACGGGCAATGACGTTTAAGTCGATCCCCTGATTGCTCGATCAATCCAACGGCCGGGCATTGCTTCGCCAGCAATCGGCCCTGAGCGTGGGGATGGCGAACTCCTTTCAAGGACAGAAGATGGATCCGCAATACATCACGCCGTTCATCCGAAGCATCCAGAACGTCTTCTCAACGATGCTCCGCATGCCGGTGACCATCAATCAGCCCACGATCAAGAAGGGCGCCTCGGCCGCGTACGACGTCTCGGGCATCATCGGAATGTCGGGTGACGTGGTCGGCTCGGTCGTCCTGAGCTTCCCCAAGGAGACCGCCCAGAAGCTCATCACCGCTTTCTGCGGCATGGAATTCCCCTCGGACTCGCCCGACTTCGCCGACGCGGTCGGTGAACTCGTCAACATGATCTCCGGCTCGGCAAAGGGCATGTTCGTCGACAAGAACGTCTCTATCAGCTGCCCCAGTGTCGTCATCGGCCCGGGCCACCACATCAACACGCGCAGCGACACGCCTTGCGTGAGCATCCCGTGCTCAACTTCTCAGGGAGACCTGGCGATCGAGATCGCCATCCGCGAAGCCGTCGCCAACGCCGGCGCCAAGCCCGGCACACAGGCCGCCTGATCCGTTCACTCACTCGGTCCTTCACCGATCCAGGAATACTGCCATGAAGATCATGCTTGTTGACGACTCCAAGACAATGCGTTCGATCCAGAAGTCCGTGCTGGGCCAGCTCGGCTATACCGAGATCGAGGAAGCCTGCGACGGTCAGGACGCACTCAGCAAGGTCGGCGCATTCGAGCCGGACCTGCTGCTCGTCGACTGGAACATGCCCAACATGGACGGCATCACGTTCGTGAAGACCTACCGCCAGACGAACAAGACCACACCGATCATCATGGTGACAACCGAGAGCGAGAAAACCCGCGTCATCGAGGCGATCAAGGCCGGCGTGAACAACTACGTCGTCAAGCCCTTCACGCCCGACGCGCTCAGCCAACGCATCACCGAGACTCTCTCCAAGAAAGCCGCCTAATTCCGCGTACTGCGGGCGGATCAAGGGGACACCCCGCCCATGACGGCACAAGACGACAACCTGATCTCGATCAAGCTCTCTTCGGACAGGCTCGAAGCGTCGCTCGTGATCATGCCCGGCATCGACCGGAACTATGTCAACAGCGACGTCGCGCTCGCCAAAGCGCTCTCGCAGGCGATCCAGCCCGGACCAAGGCTCTCGGTCCAGATCACCGAGGCGCTCAAGGCGTTCGAAGCGCACGATCTCGAAAAATACGGCGAGTTTCGTTTCCTCGTCGCCGAGGGACACCCGAGCGAAGAAGGTACCGACGGCAGGTTTCTTCTCGAGCCGGATCTTGAGGCTATCTTCGAGCTGAGCAAAAAACGTGCTCTCGAAGGCGGCAAACAATCCAAGCCTCAGCACGGTGAGGAAACGTTCGACCACCACAACCGCACGACGCTCATGGTCGTCAAGGCCGGCCAGCGCATCGGGCAGATTCAGCGTGCCACAGATGGGATCGACGGAACAGACGTCTGCGGCAACACGATCCGTGCCAAAGCCGGCAAGCAGACGCCGATCAAGTTCGACTCACAATCGATCGAGTGCCACGACAACGGCGCCGTGATCGCCAAGATCGCCGGCCAACTCGTAATCGAACACGAATCCGTGCACATCTGCCCGTCGCTCGTCATCGAAGGCTACGTCGACTTCACCACAGGCAACATCGATTTCCCGGGCAACATCGAGGTGCACAAAGGCATCCGCGATTGCTTCGAGGTGACATCGGGCAAATCGATCACCATCACCGGGCTTGTCGAAGCCGCGGATCTGATGGCGGCCCGGGACATCGAGCTGCTCGGTGGCATATCGGGCCGCGAAAAAGGCACCGTCCACGCCGGAAGAGACGTCCTGGCCCACTACCTCAACGGCGCCGACTGCCGAGTCGGTCGCAACCTCGTCGTCGACAAGGAGATCTGCGACTGCAAGGTCATCGTGACGGGCAACGTGCGCTCCCCTTCGGCGACCATCATGGGTGGACACCTCGCGACGCTTGGTTCGTGCGACTTCGGCCAAGTCGGCAGCGAGGCCGGATCACACACGATCATCTCACTCGGGAGAGCCGACTCGCTCGACGGCATGGTGCGCGATTCACTCATGCTCATCAAAAAGCTCTCCGAGAAAGCCGCCAAGGCCAAGGCTCAGATCCAGGAGCTGCGCGATGATCCCGATGCCTCGTCGCTGAAGGCCGAGATGATGACCTCGCTCCAGTTCGAGGCATCCGAGGCCGAGGCCAAGATGATGCCCCTCAAGGAAGCACTCAAAGCGACATATAAGCTCATCGAGGAAAAGAGCGAGCCGGTGCTGACCGTTCAGGAAATGCTCTGCCAGGGTGCCGAGGTCCGCGCGGGAGGCGTACGGGCCGTCTTCACGCAGACGCTCAAGGGCCCCTTATCTATCAAACTCGACGAGATCGGAGAGATGATCTGCCTGGATCTCAAGTCGGGCGGCGTCACCCCGGTGAAGAACGTCGCCAAGATGTCTCCCGACGAGACCTCCTTCAACCGCCAGGACCTGCCTACGGAGCTCCGAAAGTCGGCCTGAGCCCTCCCGCTGGACATCGCAGGCCATCTGCCTCACAATCAGGACGGTGAACCCCCGATCCCACATCCCGATGTGTCGCGTTCTGGTTGCCTCGGCATCGATCGCTGTTGGTCTGACGCCCGCACCGACTCATGCACAGGATTCTGCCTCGCGAACGAATCAACCGGAAGAGGGCCGCACCGCGACCATCATCCTGCACGACGGGCAGGTCATCACCGGCACGCTCGTCGAAGAATCCGACGAGGCCGTCACCCTTACAATCAACGGCATCAGGACCACGATCGAGACGCGCAAGATCCGCGAGTCGTACATCCAGCCGCCGATCGAGGAACGCTACAAAGCCACACGCGCCTCGATCGACGACGACGACGCGGAATCACTCATTCAGCTCGCCAAGTGGCTCATGGACAAGGGCCGCTATGACTTGGCACTCATCGAACTCGACGGCGTGCTCGAACACGAGCCGTTCAACGACGCCGCCCGCTCGCTGCGTGTGATCGCCGAGCAGAACATCAAACTCCAGGAAAATCGCCTCGAACCGCGAGAACCCGAGGAAGACGAGCCTGAGCGCGAAGCGCGAGCCGATGACACCCCGAACTTCCCGCTGCTGACTGCCGACGATGTCAACCTGATCCGCGTGTGGGAGATCAACGAGAAGAACCCGCCCCTGATCACGATCCCGCGAGAGACGATGGAAGCCGTGATCGAGAAGTACGCGGGACATCCTCGGATCCCAGACTCGGCCGTCGACCGGGCCGCGATCCTCGCATGGGAGCCGGCCGAGCAGCTCAGGCTGCTTTTCGCGCTGCAGGCGCGGGAGTTCTACGACGAGGTCCAGGTGCACGAAGACCCGGCCGCGATCAAGATCTTCCGTGACCAGGTCCACAAAACGTGGCTCCGCAACGCCTGCGCCACAAGCCGATGCCACGGCGGGACCGAGGCAGGGCGGCTCCAACTCGCCCGATCCACCAGCAACACACCCGAGGTGTACTACACCAACATGTACATCCTCGAGCATTATCGGACCGATGAGGGCTTCCCGCTGCTCGACTTCCAGAATCCGTCCGACAGCCTGCTCCTGCAGATGTGCCTGCCCAGGCGTGAGACCGACACACCCCACCCCTCCGTCCGGGGCTGGCGTCCGGTCTTCAGGTCGGCCGACGACCGCAACTACCGCCGAGCCGCCGAATGGATCGACGCCCTCTGGACCCCACGCCCGGACTACGAGATCGACTATGATCCCCCCAGTGCCATGGAGCCTGCCGACCGAGAGGTCGACGGGAGCCGGTGAGCAACGCTTGCCGGCGGGCAGCCGACCGCAACCCCACCCCGGGTCGGCAACGAAACGAAATTCAGCAGCCCCACACGCGTCCGGAGATCCGTATGCCCCGCAGCCTGTCCCACAACCGCAAGCCCTCGATCCGATTCGCCGGGGCCCTGATCGCGGCTTCTCTGTCCTTTGCCACCGGTTGCCTCGAAGAGGACAAGGTCACACCCGCCCTGCGTGAAGCATCGGCACGCCTCGAAGCGCTCGGTGCACCGGGCACCGCGGTCCCGGGCGACGAGTTCCGCATGAGCGAGTACAGGGCGGCCATCGGCATCCTCCGCCCCATCGCCAGCGATGGCAGCGATGTACAGAACGCATCGGCGGCGCTCATGATCGCGCGTGCCGAAATGGGACTCGCCGAGATCCCCGCAGCCGAACTCGCCGATGTCAACCAACGCCTCTACGACCTCGCCGCCGACGCGAGGGGCGAACTCGATGTCTGGAAGAAACTCAACAGCCTCGCCGACACCGCGGCCTCGTTCAACCCGGAAGAAGAACTCGCGAAAATCAACACTAAGATCCAGCAGCGCGACGCCGAGATCCAGAAAGAACGTGAGTCCGCAGCCGCGGTCGAGAAGCGTGTCGCCGAACTCGAGCAGCTTTCAGAGCAAGCCGCTCAGGCGGGCGGCGAACTCCGCATTCAGGAGACCGAGCTGCGTGACCGCGCCAACGCAATGAACGCCGTCGAAGCCCAACCCCTGCACGAGCAGGCCGCGCAGGTGCGCCGTGAAGCAGATGCGCTCGAAATGAAAGCCGAGCAGTTCCGAGCACAGGCCGACACGATCCGCCCGGAGATCACCGACCACTCGCTCGAGATCGACCGCCTGACAAAGCAGCGCGACCAGCTCGTGGCAAGCACACAGGCACTGGCAGCCAAGGGTGTCGAGGGACGCGAGGAAGCCAAGCAGCTCCGCGCCCAGGCCGCCGCGGTCGCCGAGCGGCTCGGCAAGGTGACCGGCGAGCTTGAGTCGCTCCGCAAGGGCGACGCGGCGAGCAAGCTCGACGCAGCCAAGTCCGCATACCAGACCGCGCTGAGTTCCGCAGGCCGCGCCCGTTCGGGCGATCGCAACGGCGCCTCGCTGGCGTCCGCTGAGATCCAGCAGACGCTCGGCAACACACTCGCATCGCACGCAGCCGCAGCCGCGTTCGTCGCCGACATCCTCAATCAGGCCGCCAACGCTCAGAATCCACTGCCCAACATCAGCTCGCTTCAAGCCGCAGCCTCAGACTTCGACTCTCACGCCAAGGCCTTGCGCGGCGAAGCGGTCGAGGCACTGATCGCCGCCCGCGACGCGTTCGGTTCCGCCGGTGCGCGTGGTGAAGAAGCCGAACGGATCGAGCGTGTGAGCGCGGACCTGAACGCGATGATCGAATCACTCGGCGGCCCGGCAGCCGAGCCCGAAGAGATCGCTCCCGAAGAGTCGTTCGAGGACGCGCCGACCGAAGACGCACCGGCCGAGGACCAGGAATCGACCCCGGTCGATGCCGAGGATCCCGACACCGGCGAGGGCTGAGCAAGAACGGGGAGACCCATGCCAGACACCAGCCGCGCAGATGGGCCCGAACTGCCCGAGGTGCAGATGCACCTGCACACGCCCGGCGATGGTGGCATTGGCATCGTGACGCAGAACGACGTCTGTACCCCAAAGAAAGCCGCCGGATTTGTGCGTCATCTCGCGATTGATGTCTCAGGCACGCGCCTGGCAGGCAATTTCCGCAGCGGACAATCCTTCGGCGTGTGCCCGCCCGGCACCGACGACAAGGGCCGACCCCACCAGCAGCGCCTCTACTCCATCGCCAGCCCAACCCGCGGCGAGGACGGCAAAGGCAACGTCCTCTCCACAACCGTCAAACGACTCATCGACGAACACTGGGACACCCACGGCCTCTTCACCGGGCTCGCCAGCAACTACCTCTGCGATCTCAACGTCGGTGACGAGGTCGAGGTCTTCGGCCCCAACGGCAAGCGGTTCCTGCTGCCCGTCAATCAGGACGATTACAACTATCTCTTCATCGCCACGGGCACCGGCATCGCACCGTTCCGAGGCATGCTCATGGATCTGTACGAACACCGTGGCCCCGAGTCCGCTGCACTCCTCATGGGCACCCCATACGCAACCGAACTCATGTACCACGACCAGTTCACACTGCTCGAACGCGAGAACAAGAGCTTCACGTACCTGACAGCGCTCAGCCGGGAACGCCAGAAGGACTGCGAGCAGGGGCTGTACGTGCAGGACCGGCTCGAGACCCACCGCGAGCCCATGACCGAGGTTCTGTCACGCCCGAACACGCTCATCTACATCTGCGGGCTGGTCGGCATGGAGATCGGGATCTTCCAGCAGATGGCGCGAATGCTCCCCGAGCCGATCCTGAGCCAGTATCTGGGCATCGACGAAGAGGTCAGGGGCGATGTGGACAGCTGGACGCGAAAGATGCTCCACCGCCAGATCAAGCCGACCCGGAGAGTCTTCGTGGAAGTCTATTGAGCAGGTGTGTTTGGGCCTCCGCATGGGGTTGGCCCTATAGTGACCCACCCGGCGGGCCTACCCGCTCAGGGCGACAAGAGCCCAGAACGCGTGCAGCAATGAAGGACGACCGATGATCAAGCGCCCGATGCGACCGATGTGTGCAGCCGCTATCGCCCTCATGGGCGCCCTGCCCGCGATGGCCCAACCCATCGAGCAGCGCGACCTCGACCGCTTGAGCTCCGACGACCTCAAGCAGGTCCAGGCGGCCCGCTCCTCGATCATCACCGCGATCAGCGACCCGGGCATGCCTGTCGGCAACCGACTCGATGCCTCAACGCAGCTCATCGGCCCGGTCCGCGCGATGATCGAATCGGGCGACGAGAACGAGATCGTCAACGGTCTCATGATTGCCGGCAGCATGGTGACGCCCGAAGCGATCGGACTCATCGAGAGCACCTACGCCAACGAAACGCAAGGTGTCCGCTACGCCGCGATGCGGGCGCTGCGCACAACACTCCGCATTCTCGGTGATCAGCGGACGCCTTCGCTGCAAGCTCCGGAAGTCGGGCGTCAGATCAAAGCCGCCGGCGAGATGCTGCGCACCGATCCAGACGTCTACGTCGCCGAGGGCGCCGCTCGTGCGCTCGTGCAGGCGGCCAAGATGAGCAACGACCGCCTGAAATCGTCCGCCGAGACCGCGTTCACCGAACTCGCACAAGGCGCCTCCACCCGGCTCGCAAGTGTCGAGGGCCTCTCCGACGAAAAGCAGGAAGGCGCAATCCGCATCGCGATGATGTCGACATTTGAGCTCGGTCGCATACTCCAGGGAGCCAACCGACCCGGACAGACCGCAGTCCGCGAGGCGGGCGCACTCGCGGGCGACTCGCTCGCGTACGTCTACAAGCGATTCCAGGACGCCGGCCGCCAGATAGGCTCGATCAACGCCGAAGAAAAGGTCGAGCTCACTCAGCTCGTCGGTTCGTCGGAAACGCTGATCTATTACGCCCGCTCGGCTCTGGGTCAGGCCGCCGAGCAGACGCAGCTGCGTGCCAACTTCGAGTCGGGCAACGACCGCGACTTCAACCGCAACATCCTGAGCATCATCGGAGGCACCGGCATCCTCACCCAGCCGCCCTTCTCGCTCAAAGCGGACCGCTTCGTCGCTTCGGGCGGCTGATGCCGCGCCGCCGCCCCGGTGCGGTATCCTGATGGCATGCTCAAGCTGATTCTCCCCTTCGTTCTGCTCTTCGGCTCGATCTTCGCGGTCGTTGCCTCGGACCAGCCCGACCCGCCCGCCGACTTCACGTTCATCAACCGCGGCGACGTCACCACGCTCGACCCGCAGCGGATGAGCTGGATGCAGGATCTCCGCGTCGCGCGCCTGCTCTTCGAGCCGCTCGTTCGTCTCGACGTCATGACCACGGACTACCAGATCGTCCCGGGCGTCGCCGAGCGATGGGAGATCAGCGAGGACTTCAAAGAGTACACCTTCCACCTCCGCGAAGACGCCAAGTGGTCCAACGGCAAGCCTGTCACCGCGCAGCAGTTCGTCTACGCCTGGCGCCGCGCACTCCTGCCCGAGACGGCCGCCGACTACACCGCGCTCTTCCAGATCATCGACGGCGCCAAGGACTTCTTTGAGTGGCGCTCCGAGCAGACGCGCCTGTACTCGATCCGGGCGCGTGACCTCACCGCTGAACAGAAACAGATCGAATCCAAGAAACTCTGGGACGAGGCCGCCACATACTTTGACGAACACGTCGCGCTCAAGGCCGTCGACGACCGGACGCTCACCATGCGCCTCGAAGCCTCCACGCCCTACTGGCTCGACCTGTGCGGCTTCATCGTCTTCGCGCCGGTGTACGAGCCGCTGGTCAGCCAGTACGAGCAGATCGACCCGGACACGGGCATGATCAAGCTCCAGCTCGGCTGGACAAAGCCGCCGCTGCTCATCTCCAACGGCCCGTTCGTGCTCGAGAACTGGCGCTTCAAGCGGAGCCTTTTCCTCCGCGCCAACCCCGAGTGGTGGGCCAAGGACACGCTCGACATCGACACGATCGCGATCCCGTCCGTCGAGGACGCCAACTCGCAGGTGCTCGCCTTCGAGTCCGGTGCCGTGCAATGGGTGAGCGACGTCACCGCCGACTACCGCATCCAGATGCTCGCCGACAAAAAAGCCTTCTACGACGAGAACCGCGAGCAGTACGAAGAGCTCAAGGCCCAGGGCCTCGACGCCTTCGCCATCGACGCAGCCCTGCCCGACGATCCACGCAAGAACGTGCACGCGCTCGCCGCGTTCGGGACGTACTGGTACAACTTCAACTGCAAGCCCACGCTCGCCGACGGCCGTGAGAACCCCTTCCACGACGCCCGCGTCCGGCGCGCCTTCGCCATGTGCATCGACAAGCAGCGCATCTGCGACGACGTCATGCGCATCGGCACGCCCGTCGCCAGCAACATGTTCCCGCCCGGCGCGATCGCGGGCTACGAATCGCCCAAGGGCCTCAAGTGCATCTCCGACGCCAAAACCCCGGCCGAAAAACAAGCCATCATCGACGAGGCCAAAGCCCTGCTCGCCGAAGCCGGCTACCCGAACCCCGCCGAGATGCCACGCATCGAGCTGCTCTTCAACTCCGACGGCGGGCACGGGCTCGTCGCCCAGCAGCTCGCCAAGGACTGGGAAGAGTTCCTCGGCGTCCGCACCTTCCTCGCGCAGAAAGAGATCAAGGTCTACAAGGACGACCTCAAAAAGCAGAACTTCATGACCGGCCGCGCCGGCTGGTTCGCCGACTACGCCGACCCCACAACATTCCTCGACCTCAACCGCACGGGCGACGGCAACAACGACCGCGCCTACTCCAGCCCCGTCTACGACGGCCTCCTCGACCAAGCCAAAGAAGAAACCGACCCCGAAAAACGCATGGCACTCCTCGCCGAAGCCGAGCGGCTGATCATGGGAGAAGACCTCCCGCTTGTGCCGCTCTACTACTACGTCAACATCTATCTCTTCGACCCCGACGAGATCACCGGCATCAGCCTGCACCCTCGCCTGCAGCAGGACCTCTTCAACATCGACGTCCTGGGCGACGGCAAGGGACGCGACGAGGTCAAGCACATCCGCAACAAGGAACTCAACTGATGCTCGGCCTCATCCTCCGCCGCCTCATCCAGCTCCCCGTCATCATCCTGGTGATCTACACCATCACACTGACGCTCAGCTGGGCCATCCCGGGCAACCCCCTCGAAAAACCCGAGGGCCGCCAGCCCAGCGCCGAGGTCATCGAGGCGATGAAGCGCCAGTACAAGCTCGATAGCTTCCCCGCCTTCTACACCTCGTACCTCACCAGCGCCACGGGCCTCGACTACCTGGGCGACACGCTCAGCGGCAAGCGCGCCCGCGAGCGCGAGCAGGCCGAGGCCGCAGGCGTCGCACCCCCCACCACCTACGTCTTCAACCTGGGCCCGTCGCTGCAGTACAACGACTGGAACGTCAACGAGATCGTCGCCGACGCGCTGCCCGTCTCGGTCGTACTCGGCCTCACCGCCATCCTCATCGCGCTCGTCATCGGCATCACCGCGGGCGTCATCGGCGCGGTCAAGCCCAACTCGATCGCCGACCTCGCCACGCTCATGGTCGCGCTCATCGGCATCAGCCTGCCCAGCTTCGTCGTGGGCACGCTCCTCCTGCTCGTCTTCGCCGTGATCTTCCCGATCTTCCCCGTCGGCGGCTGGGGCAAGCTCTCGGGCCTCGTCCTGCCTGCGACCACGCTCAGCCTCCCCTTCGCCGCCTACATCGCCCGCCTCACACGCATGGGCATGATCGACGCGCTCACCGCCGACTACATACGCACCGCACGCGCCAAGGGCCTCTCCGAGATGACCGTGCTCCTCAAGCACGCACTCAAGAACGCCTTCCTGCCCGTGCTCAGCTACCTCGGACCGGCCACCGCCTACGCCATGACCGGCAGCTTCGTCATCGAAAAAGTCTTCTCGATCCCGGGCCTGGGCCAGCACTTCGTTAACGGCGTCCTCAACAAGGACCTCTTCCTCATCATGGGCGTCGTCCTCATCTTCGCCACGATGCTCGTGCTCTTCAATCTGGCGGTGGATGTGCTGTACAGGTGGGTGGATCCGAGGATTAGCTAATGCTTCAAGTCGGAGATGGCTTGTGGATAGGGCACGGCTACAGCTATGAACTTGAGTGGTTGGCCGAAGGAGTCAACGGTTACTTTGCTACCGTCGTTGCTTCGCTCAAGAATCCATATGGAATCGATGCTCTTGCGGTTACTTTCGAATCGCCTGTGCGATACAGAGATCATCACTATGAACACGCTGTTTTGCTACTGAGGCATTCCAATGCCAATTGGAGTGAAACAGCATCTGTGCATGTATATCTGAGCAATTCAATTCCGAGCGCACTCATTCTTGGAACCGATCCCGGAATCCATGCAGAGTGTGCGGCTACTTGTTATCAGTTTGGATACTCAGAACCTATACCCGAGAAGAGAACACGCATTCAACGCCTTTGGGATTTCCTACGCAGATGACACGTATATCCAACCCTCTGTAATGTGCTGAACAATATGGGTTTATGCCCCAAAATACATAATATAAGGCCTCCACCGCGCCAAAATGCCGTATTTACTTGATTGTGCATGCACAATAATCTGATATACTTCCCCCGGGCGTGCTCACGCCCGCGGTCAATCCGTGCCAGGCCGCTCGCCAACGAAACCCGTTTGGACAGGAGCGAGTCAATGTTCAAAGCAGCAGCAATCGGTCTCGCCGTCGGCCTCTGCGTGTCCGCGCACGCCGACACATACGACCTCACCGACGCGGACGACCTCCGCGCCCTCTACGGCCTCGGGGCCTGGGCATCGGTCACGGTCGCCACGCCCAACGACTCGAGCGATGACGACGCGATCGTCATCACCGACGCGATGGACGCCGCCGCCGCGGGCGACGTGCTCTACCTGCCCGCGGGCAAGTACCACCTCAAGACGGTCGCCGACCTCGAGAGCAACATCGAACTCCGCGGCGCGGGCGCGACGCTCACCGAAATCGCCACCACCTACTACGGCAATTCGATGGCGCTCCAGATCACATCCGAGACCGGGACCGAGGTCACCGGCATGCGCATCAAGACCAACAACACGACCCAGGGCCTGCGCTACCTGATCTACGTCACCGACTCGTCGGACATCACGGTCGACGACTGCATTTTCCAACGCTTCCAACGCTACGCGGTGTACTTCAACGACACCTACAACGGGCGAGTCTTCGACAGCACGTTCAAGGAAGCCATCTGCTACGACGAATCCACGGGCATCACCAACTGCGCCGCCAACGGCGGGCACGGCTACGGCGTCGTCTACACCAACGGCTGCGACACCGGTCGCGTCGACGGGTGCGAGTTCCTCGGCCCGCTCGTCCGCCACGGCGTCGTCATCCAGGGATCCAAGGTCAGCGACGGCAACGGCGGCTACACCTATCCCAACCCGAGCCACGACATCACCGTCAAGTACAACTACTTCGAGGACTGCCAGCAGGACTCGATCGACATGCACGGCTACGGCGAGTACGACAACCGCATCGAGTGCAACCTCATCGTCGGCACCTCAACCACAGGCGACGTCGAGGGACGCGGCATCGGCGTCGGCGAGTGGGCGCACGGCGCATCCGGGCCGGGCAACATCATCCAGTACAACACGATCATCAACTGCCGCTACGGCGTGCACGTCCTCAACTACACCGACGACGTCGTCATCAAGTACAACCGCATCGAGGACGCCAAACGCTACGGCGTCTTCGTCGAGGCCGGGAGCAACGTCGAGATGCGCGACAACGAGATCTACGACAGCAAGAAATGGGGCGTCTACGTCGACTACGGGCCGGGCCTGCTCATGGACAACGCCTCGCTCAGCGGCAACCTGATCTCGGGCAACGGCACTGCGGGCTCGGGATTCGGAGGCGTCAAGGTCGTCGATATTGCCGCCAACGACGGCGCGATCATCCGTGACAACGCCATCTGCTCGAACAACGGCACGCAGCTCGACGTCACAGGCGTCAGCGGCACGTTCACGAACAACTCGAACTGCTCACCGATGCCCGGCCCGTACGCAAACCCGCACCCGAACTGCGAGTGACTCGAAAGCTGCCCGTCGTGTGGCACGGCCTGCCTTCGCCCTTGTGGGCGGGCCGTGTCACTGGGGCGGCATTAGGCCGAAACCTGCTCGAAGCTCGTCCCGCCCTCGACACCCATGCTCACGAATTGGCCGACCGCAAAGTGACTGGCGCTCTGTCCCGGCGCGGTCGGCTGGCAGTACACCGGCATGCCCGCGTTCACGACGACCCAATCGCCCTCGATCGCAACGATCGAGCCCTGCACGCGGCGGGGCCGGCCGAAGACAGGGTCGATGAACTTGCCGCCGGTCGCGCAGGTGTCGATGCGCTTGGCGCGGGCGCGGATAGTGCCCACGATCGTCTTGCCGGGTTTGCCCGTGATCTCCCCCACCGGCTCCAGGTGCACGCGATAGCTCGTGTTCGGGAAGCTGATCACGGCGTACGCGGGCTTGGTCGCCGTCGCGGGCAGGACCTCTTCGAGAACACCGCGGGCGAGCTTCGGATCGATCTTCGTCGTGGGTGCGGGGTGGAGCATGCTCCGAGTGTAGAACTTCTTACGCGCCGACGCCGGACGCCGAGTGTCGCGGCTTGCCCATCCCGAGGAAGTTCGCAAGCATCCTCGGCCCCTCAAGCGTCATGAAGCTCTCCGGGTGAAACTGCAGCCCCTCGACCGGCTCCCTCGACGCATCCGCCCAGACCCGGCGCAGGCCCATGACCACGCGCCGCGTGCCGCCCTGCCCGTCGTCCTCGTCGGTCCAGGCGCTGACTTCCCAGCCGTTGCCTTCCGCGTCGACCCCGGTCGGGATCGTCTCCGGATAGACCACGAGCGAGTGGTAGCGCATCGCCTCGAACGGATCGCCGAGCCCCGCGAAGACGCCCTTGCCGTCGTGATGCACGGGGCTCGTCTTGCCGTGCACCGCGACGGCGTGTCGGCCCACGGTCATGCCGTGCAAGTCGCCCATGCACTGGTGCCCGAGGCACACGCCCAGGATCGGCACCCGGCCCGCAAAGTGCGCGATGACGTCGCTCGACACCCCCGCCTCCTTGGGCGTGCAGGGGCCGGGCGAGATCACGATGTGCGTCGGGCCTTGGCCGCCATCGAGCCGTTCGATCTCGGCGGGGGTGATCTTGTCGTTGCGCACGACCATCAGATCCCGCCCCGGCTCGAGCGACGGGTCGATCTCGCCCAGGCGCTGGACCAGGTTCCAGGTGAAGCTGTCGTAGTTGTCGATGAGCAGGATCACGCGGCAACGGTAGCCGAGATCACGCCGCCTCGCGGCCCTCGTCGAAACCGCCGTCGAGATCCTTGCCGAAGGCTTCCGGCCCGATCTCGCTCAGACGCTCAACGCCGAAGTCTTCGAGCACCGTGCCCGCCACGCCGTCACGAGTGACGAGGAAAAACTCGTCCGTGATCGGGTAGGGCAGGCGTGTGTAGTCCTGCACGACCCGCCGGTGGAGCCTCTGGAGGAAGGGCGTGGGCCCAGCCGAGAGCGCGACGAACATGTCACGCGCGGGAATAGCCACCAGAAAGTCCGGCCCGAGCCGATTCGACAGCGCGTTGTGCAGCCCGCCCAGCAGCACGCGGGCGGCGTCGTAGCCGTCCTGCTCGCCGATGATCGCGGCCTGCCCGCCCTCCTTCGACTCGACAAACTGCATGTCGAGTTCGGGCGTGTAGCTGTTCAGGTTTTCACGCGCGACCGCTTCGAGTTCCTCTGCGGTGACACCCCAGCGGATCATCTGCTCGGTGGTGATGCTGACCGTCATGTTGGGCATGTCCATGACGAACACGATCACCGTGCCATTCACGAAAGGAACGTGCGCCACCAGTTCACGCGAGAGATGCTCAAAGATCGACTCAGGCTGAATCCTCGGCATGATGCGGTCTTTGATCAGCTCGAAGCCGAGGTCGGTCTGATCGAGCGAATCGTCGGAGAACAGCTGCTCCAGATAGTGCTCGACGATCTCGCGCCCGCGGACGCGGTCGTGCGAGACCATGCGGTAGAGATTGTCGAGGTCAAGACGCCGACCGTCGACGAGCAATTCGCTCGTCCCGATTAGCTTGATCGCAAAGTCGGGCTGGAGTTTGCGGAGCATCTCCGCAACCTTGGCCGCAAACGCATCCAATTCCCGTGGCATCTGCGCCATGAGCAGTCCCTCTCCGAAGCGGTCCCGACCAACGGCCGGCCCGGCGATCCCTCGCTGCAAACCGGGGAACTCATCGACCACCAGGAAGGGCGTCTGAGGCATGTCGGGCTCGTCGAGGCACACCTGATTAGGTGGTTTCTTCACAAGACCATCCCGAGCGATTTGATCTCCCAGATTTACCGGCATGGGCAGATTTCCCTAACCTCCCATGCAATCAGGGTTTGGGGTTCTGAATCAGGGAGAATCCCGCCTTCATGGTCCGGAAGTGGCGTTCGCTTGCTGGCACGTCCGATTTGGCTAGAATCCTGCCTTGCACCGGGCCGCGGGGTGGTCTCGCCCCGGGGGTGTGCAGGGACGGAGATATACGCGTGACAGAGCAGGACATCGAAGCAAAGGTGATCGACATCGTGGCCGAGCAGCTCGGCGCCGACAAAGCCAAGATCACCCGCGACACAAGCTTTGTTGAGGACCTCAACGCCGACAGCCTCGACACCGTCGAGCTGGTTATGGAATTCGAGGACGCCTTCGAGACTTCTATCCCGGATGACCAGGCCGAGAAGATCAAGACCGTCGGCCAGGCGATCGAGTTCATCAAGGGTGCTCAGGGCACCGATTGATCGCCGCCCCTGTGCTTCCCTGAACCGGGATCCGGAGGCGGCTTTGTTGCCGCCTTTTTTGTGGACCATGTCTGCCGTCGGAACTTCGCTCGGATTTGCATGCGGAGCTGATTTCCATGAGTGAGAAACGCCGAGTCGTGATCACCGGCGTCGGTGCAGTGACCAACATCGGTCAGGATGCACCGTCGACATGGAGCGGCATGCGCGAAGGCCGAAGCGGCATCTCAAAGGTCACCGACCCCGAGTTCGACCGCTACGACGGCTGGACCGTTCGCATCGCCGGTGCCATCAAGGACTGGGATCCTGAGAAGTTCATCGACAAGCGCGAGCTGCGCCGACTCGATCGATGCACGCAGCTCGGCATGGTCGCCGCACAGGAAGCATTCGAGTCCGCAGGGCTCGATATCTCCAAGGAAGACCCAACCCGTTGCGGCGTGGTCGTCGGCTCGGGCGTGGGCGGCATCGCCACTATCGAGCAGAATGTCACCACACTCATCACCAAGGGCCCAGACCGGATCAACCCGTTCACCGTGCCCCGCCTGATGGTCAACGCGGTCGCCGGCAACATCTCGATCAAGCACAATCTCCAGGGCCCCGCCTCGGCGCACGCCACCGCATGCGCCAGCTCCGGACACGCCATGGGCGACGCGATGCGCTACATCCAGCGAGGCGACGCCGACGTCATGATCGCCGGCGGCTCCGAAGCAGCATGCACCCCGCTCTGCCTGGGCGCGTTCATGACCATGAAGGCCCTCAGCACCCGCAACGACGACCCCGAGGGCGCCAGCCGCCCGTTCGACGCCGACCGCGACGGATTCCTGCTCGCAGAGGGCGCGGCCATCTGTGTCCTTGAGAGCGAGGAACACGCCAAGGCGCGCGGTGCGACAATCCTGGGAGAACTCATCGGTTTCGGAAACTCCTGCGACGCGAGCCACATCACCGCGCCCAACGCCGAGGGCCGCGGCGCCAAACGCTCCATGGAGTGGGCACTCAAAGACGCCGGGCTCAACCCCGAAGACATCGACTATGTCAACGCCCACGGCACCTCGACACCGCTCGGTGACTCGGCTGAGATTGCTGCGGCCCTGTCGCTCTTCGGCGACCACGCCCGCAAATCGACCGGCGGCAAGCTTCTGATGAGCTCGACCAAGTCCATGCACGGGCACACGCTCGGTGCTTCGGGCGCGGTCGAAACGATCGCCTGCCTCCACGCCGTCCGCGAGGGCATCATCGCCCCCACCATCAACCTCCACAACCCCGGCACCAAGCGTGAAGACGGGTCGATCGAGCCGTTCGACATGAACCTCGTCGCCAACGAGGCCCGCGAACGCCCCATCCGATACGCCATGAACAACACGTTCGGCTTCGGCGGACACAACGTGACACTCATCATCGCTCGCTACGACGGCTAAGACGCACATCCCGCCCGATTCCCGCAGATCTCGGGTCCGTCCTGCCGATATCGGTGCATCCATGGCCCACAAGCTCGATGCCATCCTGAAACTCGAAGTGCCCCTCATTGTCCGTGTGGGGCAACGCTCGATGCGCCTCAAGGAAATCTCCGAGCTGACTCCCGGTCGGATCCTGGAGCTCAACAAGCCCGCCGACGACGAGCTCGACCTGCTCGTCAACAACGTCGCGATCGGCCAGGGACAGGCCGTGAAGGTCGGTGAGAATTTCGGGGTGTCCATCTCCTTTATCGGGGATGTCAAAGCCCGGATTGAAGCCCTTGGAGGGGCCCCGGTCGTCGCCTCGACACCCATCGCCGACGCCCAGATCGACGACGACGAAGCCTCAGCACTCGCCGATCAGTTTCTTGCGGGCTGATCCCCGGGTTCGGGCACAACCACACCCGCGAACCGGCCGATACCCTCATGAGGCGCGATGGAGCGCCCACGGACCGCCCAGAGCAAGGACGACCCGACCATGCCCCGCGACATCCCCGTCGGCAACGGCTCGCTGCTGATCACCTTCGACAGCACGTACCGCATCCGCGACATCTACTTCCCATGCGTCGGTCAGCCCAACCACACACAGGGCCACATCCAGCGCTTCGGCGTCTGGGTCGACGGGCAGTTCGCCTGGATCGAAGAGTCCGGCTGGAAGCGCACGCTCCGCTACAAGCCCGACACGCTCGTCACCGAAGTCTCACTCATCCACAAGGAATTCGGGATCGAGCTCGTCTGCAACGACGCCGTCGACCACACCGAGCCCATCTACTTCCGCAAGACCACCGTCCGCGACCTCATGGGCAAGGACCGCGACGTCCGCATCTTCTTCCACTACGACCTCTCGATCGGCGGCAACCCCGTCGGCGACACCGCCAACTACGACCCCACCACCAACTCCGTCGTCTTCTATAAAGACGGCTTTTACTTCCTCGTCAACGCCTGCGACCAGCACAAGTGCGGCATCGACCACTGGGCCATCGGGTCCAAACGCGTCGGCGGCGCCGAGGGCACCTGGCGCGACGCCGAGGACGGGCACCTCGGACGCAACACCATCGCCCAGGGCTCGGTCGACGCCACCATCGGCTTCAACCTCCACGTCCCCGCCGGCGGCGAGAGCTACGTCACCAACTGGTTCGCCTGCGGGCGCAGCTACGACGAGGTCAAGAACCTCAACCGACTCATCTGGGACACCAGCGCCGAACGCATGATCTACCAGACCGAGGCCTACTGGAAAACCTGGGTCCACAAGGAACGCATCGACACCAGCCCGCTGCCCGAGTCGGTCGAGGACATGTACTACCGTTCGGCGCTCATCCTGCGCACGCAGGTCGACAACGGCGGCGCGATCATCGCAGCCAACGACACCGACATCGCCCAGTTCGGCGGCGACCACTACTCCTACTGCTGGCCCCGAGACGGCGCACTCTGCGCGTACTCGCTCATCCTCACCGGGCAGAGCGAGCTCTCACGCCAGTTCTTCCGCTTCTCCGCCGGCGTGATCAACAAGGAAGGCTTCTTCCTCCACAAGTACAACCCCTCGGGCTCGCTCGCCTCGAGCTGGCACCCGTGGACGCTCGAAGGCCAGAAGATCCTGCCCATCCAGCAGGACGAGACGGCCCTCGTCGTCTGGGCGCTGCGCCAGCACTTCGAGACCTTCCGCGACGTCGAGTTCATCAAGAGCGTCTACGAGGAACTCATCGTCCGCCCCGCCGACTGGATGTGCAGCTACCGCGACGCCAACGGCATCCCGAAGCAATCGTGGGATCTCTGGGAAGAACGCCGCGGCGTGCACACGTTCACCGTGGCGAGCACGATCGGCGCGCTCAAGGCCGCGGCCGAGTTCTGCAAGGACTTCGGCGAGCCCGACCGCGCCGCCAAGTACACCGAGGCCGCCGAACGCATGACCTTCGCGTTCATGAAGCACTTCTGGCACGAGCCGGCCGGTCGCTTTGCGCGCCGCGTCGTGCCGCAGGAAGACGGCTCCTACCGACTCGACCTTGTCGCCGACGCTTCCAACTACGCGCTCTTCGCCATAGGCGGGCTCGACCCCGAGGATCCGAAGATCGAGAGCGACCAGAGGGCCACGCGCGACCTGCTCTCCGTCCGCACACAGATCGGCGGCGTCGCACGCTACCAGAACGACTACTACCACCAGATCGAATCGAGCAAACTCGACATCGTCCCGGGCAACCCGTGGGTCATCTGCACGCTCTGGCAGGCGCAGTACATCATCTCGAGGGCGAAGAAGAAGAGCGACCTCGCCGAGGCGCTCGACCTGATCAACTGGTGCACCTACCGCCAGCTGCCCTCGGGCGTGCTCGCCGAGCAGTTCCACCCGTACACCGGCGCGCCGATCTCGGTCAGCCCGCTGACGTGGAGCCATGCGACCGTGATGATCGTCGTGAGCGAGTACCTCAACAAGCTCAAGGAACTCGAGAACATCGGCACGGGCACGCCACACCCGACGTACACCGGCATCGCAACGGCTCACTAACGCAGAAGGCCCCGCGCCATATACACGCCCGCGGCCGCGAAGCCGACGAGGATCCCCATCACGACCCAGAAGCCGTAGGGATGCTCGACGAGCGGCAATCCGCCCGCGTTCATGCCCCAGATCGCCGCGATCATGTTCGCCGGCAGAAATACCGCCGCGATCACGGTCAAACGCAAACTGATCTTCGCCATCCGCTCGTTCTCGATCAGACTCAGCTCGTCGTGCACCGCCTTGGTCCGGTCGCGCATCTCGTCGAGGTGATCGACGATCCGCGCCAGCCCGATCGCCGAGTCGTGGATCGCCTGACGCACGTGATCGCCCGCCCAGTGCGGGAGCTTTGACTCGGCCAGCGTCAACGCCTCGCGCTGCGGCGCCAGGTACCGGCGGATCATCACGATCTTGCGCCGAAGGTCCGCAATCCGCCCCCGGATCACGCTGAAGTCCCGCCGCTCCTCGTCCTCCTCGTACCGGGACAGCTCGTCGTCCATCTCGTTGAGCACGGGCTGCATGCGATCGATGAGCGACTCGTTGATCCCCATCAGCACGTCTACCGACTCCCACGGCCCGCTGCCCCGAAGGAGCGACTGGCGCCTGTCGTCGATCGACATGATCCGGCGCCGGCGCGTGGTGATCACGCGGTTTTCGTCGATCCACAGACGCACCGAGACCATGTCCTCCGGGTCCGCGTTGGGGTTGAAGTTGATCCCTCGCAGCACGAAGAGGAGCCCCTCGGGCGAGTCTCCGGTCGCGGGGTAGTACGAGAACCGCGGGCGCGGGTCATCCTCGAGCAGCGCCCGGATCGCCGAGTCTGGCAGACGTGCGCCAGTCTCGACCCACTGCCGCGCCTTCGTGCCCGTGCGATCCAGGTGAACCCAGATGTCGCCGTGCTGCTTGTCGCCGAGCGGGTCGGTTTCGATCGCGTCCCAGTCGATGTCGTTGCCGCCGCCCTTGCCGTCGAGGCGGTACGCCCCGATCAGCCCGCCGCGATTGGTCAGCTCGCTCATCTTCTGAGCGACGATCTCCGGTTCGTCGGCCATCGGGTGCGCTCCCTCACTTGAGCTTCACGGCTCCGGTCCCCTTGCGGATCTCGCCCAGCACGCAGACCTTCTCGCCCAGCTTCTCGAGCTTCCGCTGCACCGCCTCGGCGAACGTCGGTCGCACGATCAGCACGTACCCGATGCCCATGTTGAACACGCGATCCATCTCGGCGTCGTCGATCTTGCCGTGCTTCTGGAGGAACTTGAAGACCGGGGGCACCTCCCACGCCTTTCGGCTCAGCACCGCGTCGACCTGCGGGTTCATGACGCGCTCGAGGTTCTGCGCGAGCCCGCCCCCCGTGATGTGCGCCATGCCGCTGATGATCTTCTTGACCTTGTACGCCCGCTGCAAACGCACGATCGGCGCGGGGTAGAGCCTCGTCGGCGTCAGCAGCACCTTGCCGAGCGGCTGCTCCGGGTCGAGATCCTTGTAGACCTTGTGCAGATCGAGCTTGGCGTGCGACACGACCTTGCGCACGAGGCTGAACCCGTTGGAATGCAGCCCGTCCGACGCGAGCCCGAGGACCACGTCCCCCGGCGCGACGCGCAAGGGATCGGTCGCCTTCTTGAGCTCGACCACCCCCACCGCGAACCCCGCCATGTCGAACTCGCCCGGGGCGTACACATCGGGCATCTCGGCCGTCTCGCCCCCGATGAGGGCGCACCCCGAGTCCTTGCACGCGCCCGCGATGCCGTTGACCATCGCGCTCAGCATCTCCGGGTACACCTTGGGCACCGCGATGTAATCGAGAAAGAACAACGGCTCGGCGCCCTGCACGATCAGGTCGTTCACGCTCATCGCAACCAGATCAATACCGATCGTCGAGTAGTCGTTCATCTCGGTCGCCAGCTTGAGCTTGGTGCCCACGCCGTCGCAGCAGGCGACCAGGACCGGGTCGACGTAGTTCTGCTTGAAGAGCTTCTGGTTGTAGTCGAGCCTGAACAGCCCCGCGAAGCCGCCCGGGTTCTGGATGACCCGAGGCCCGTGCGTCCGGCGCACCATTGCCCCGAGCCCGGAGATGAACGAGTCGTACGTCTCAAGGTCGACGCCCGCGTCGGCGTAGGTCAGACCGCTGCTCTTACCGGGTCGTTTGGCCATCGGACGAAGGATAGCAACCGTTCCGCCCGGCTCACCTCAAGGGGCCAAGAGCGCCGCCTCGAACTTCGAGGACAGCCTGATCTGTCCGACAAGCTCACGCAGGGCCGGCTTCGGAAGGCCCTCGCTCGTCATCACGCCCAGTGTGCCCAGAAACTCGCGGAACGCGGGCGAACTCGCGCCGTAGTAAGCCTCGAACTCATCGAGCTGCTGGTCTGACCAGTCCGCCAGGTGCAGCCACGACACGAACCGGACCCGAGGCCTCGCTCGCGCCTCGCGGAAGACCGCCCGAATCCAAGACCGCTGTAGGGCTGGCGAGGCCGCTATCACACCCCCGGGCCAACCGGCCGGGCACCCAGCCTCCTGGATCAGGTACTGCTTGCCGCCGATCAGGGCCTCGAATGCATCGAGCTCCGCGCCGATGATCTCGGTCGGCAGCACCGCATTGTCTTCCATCGGGTAGTACGTGAGCGCCGGCGCATCGCTGACTGACGCCATCAGCTGCACGAGCGGCGGATTTGCGAGCGCCTCACGAGTCATCGTCACGCCCACCGCAAGGTCGGGCTCCACAATGTGCGTTGCGACGCGAGCCGTCTCTGCGAACACCGCGAAGGGGAATTCCTGATCCGGATGCGCCGAGAGCCAGACATCGACCTCGTTGCCGACCGACACGTAGAAGCACCCCCGCTCCACGAGCTCCGGTGCCAGTTCGAGCATCAAGAGCGCGAGCGCATCAACAATCTCAGGAGAATCGAACGCGAGGTCGGCTCGCAATGCCCCGGAATCATTCGGATCCAGGAAACGCCCGGGCAGGCGCAGCACCGAGGTATCAATTGTCGTGAGCGCGAGATACGTGTCCATACCCGCAAGCTCGAGCGTGTCGAGCAAGGCCAGCAACCCGCCGAAGTCGTAATCGCCGTCAGAACCTTCGAGCTGATCCCACGGATACGCCAACTCGTAGGCCGTCGCACCCGATCGCCTGAGCGACTCCCAAGCCCGATCCGTCTGTACTCTGGCAGGGTCGGCGACCTCGGAATAGATCACGCCCGTTGCGAGTCGGCGGTCGAGCAGCGGCAAGGTTCCCGGCTGAGCCTCTGCCGGCGCCAGACACAACAGCGCCAGAGCGACCACCATGATCCGGCCCAGAAAAGTCCACATGTGGATCCTCCAAATTCTGGACGCCGACGACCCCTGGACGTTACGGCCCACACTGGTTCTCGCCCGGCCCGCTCTCTACAGTCTTTCTCAGCCAGCAATTGAAGCAGGAGACCCAGCTTGAGCTACCAGTTCACCTCCGAGTCCGTGTCCATGGGCCACCCCGACAAGGTCGCCGACCAGATTTCCGACGCCGTCCTCGACGCCATGCTCGCGCAGGACCCCAACAGCCGCGTCGCCTGCGAGACCATGGTCTCCACCGGCATGGCGATCGTCGCCGGCGAGGTCCGCACCGAGGCCTACGTCGAGATCCCCGACATCGTCCGCAGCACGATCGAACGTATCGGCTACACCTCGGGCGACATGGCCTTCGACCACGTCTCGTGTGCCGTGCTCAGCTCCATCAAGGCCCAGAGCCCCGACATCGCCATGGGTGTCGACTCGGGCACCAAGGGCGAAGAGGGCGCGGGCGACCAGGGCATGATGTTCGGCTTCGCCTGCACCGAAACCCCCGAGCTCATGCCGCTGCCTATTCAGCTCGCCCACCAGCTCGTCGCCAAGCACGCCGAGGTCCGTCGCTCGAACGCCGTCGAGGGCCTGCGTCCCGACGCCAAGAGCCAGGTGACCTTCGAGTACAACGAGGAGAACAAGCCGACCAGGCTCGACACGGTCGTCCTCTCGACCCAGCACGCCCCGATCTGGAGCAACGACCAGAAGGGCCTTGCCGAGCAGGTCATGACCCACATCATCAAGCCCGTCGTCGGCGGCCTCTGGCACGACGGTATCAAGGTCCACATCAACCCGACGGGCAAGTTCGAGATCGGCGGCCCCCACGGCGACGTCGGCCTCACCGGACGCAAGATCATCGTCGACACCTACGGCGGCCGCGGTCGTCACGGCGGCGGCGCCTTCAGCGGCAAAGACCCCACCAAGGTCGACCGCTCCGCAGCGTACATGGCGCGATACATCGCCAAGAACGTCGTCGCCGCGGGCCTCGCCTCGCAGTGCGAGATCCAGCTCTCCTACGCCATCGGCGTCCCACAGCCCACGAGCGTCCACGTCAACACCTTCGGCACCGAGCAGGCCGATCCCGCCAAGATCTCAAAGGCCATCCGCGAGGTCTTCAAGCTCACGCCCCGCGGCATCATCGACTCGCTCAAGCTCACCAACCCCATCTACGCGCACACCGCCTACCACGGGCACTTCGGCCGCGAACCGGGCAGCGTCGAAGTCGCAATGAAGAATGGCTCGACCAAAGCCTTCGAGACGTTCACCTGGGAGAAGACCGACAAGGCCGATGCACTCAAATCGCTCGTGGGCTGATCAATCCCTGTAGAGACCGTGCGTTCTGATATACGAAGCGACCTCCGGGCACAAGACGCCGCGGAGGTCGCTTTCTACTTGCTCCGACAATGCCTCGCGCACTCCGGTCGCGCTGATCTCAAGGTGATCCACATCGCACCACGCGCTCACGAGTCGATCTCGCAGGCATGAACCGGCTAGACAATCAGCAAGCGCCTGCTTCGTGCGCACGTCGCCCCGGTTGATCACCACGACTTCGGCAAGCCCGAGGATCTCATCGGGCTCGTACCACCTCCCAAAGCTAACCGCCTGATCCGCGCCGACGAGAAACAGCAGTCGGCGATCAACACCGATTAGCGAGCGAGCCCGTCTGAGTGTGACAACCCAGTAGCTCGGCTCCCCCGCCGCCGCCCGGTCGAGCTCATCGGTCCAGACGCTCGCACTCGGGATCTCCGCGATCGCAAGTTCGAGCATCGCGGCTCGCTGCTCACCAGTGGCCTCGGGGCCACCCTCCTTATGAGGCGACCGTGCCGCCGGCACGAAATACAAATGAGCATCAGGTGCAACAACACCCCTCGCCTGTTTGGCCAGCTCGGTATGAGCCAGGTGAGGCGGGTCGAATGTCCCCCCCACCAGCATCACCGGGCGGGCCGAATCAAGGCCCGGCAGAGGCGTGACGGGACACGTGATCGAGGAGTCTGCCATTCGACAAGCCTACACCGAGACACAGGCCCGGCTGGGGCCCTACAGTCATGCCCTCTGACCGGCCCCGTCGTCTAGTCAGGTCTAGGACACCAGGTTTTCATCCTGGTAACGCGGGTTCGAATCCCGCCGGGGTCACTTTCTTCTCACGCTCGCGGTGTCGGGCTCAGCTATCCAACTCACGTCCTGTGACAATCCGCGACACCGCCGGTGTGTGATTGCACACTCGATATGCACGTGATTATCGGAGCACACGCCTCCCGGGAACCCGGGGCAATGGAGCGGAAGGGAATCGAACCCTCAACTTCCAGCTTGCAAAGCTGGCACTCTACCAATTGAGTTACCGCCCCGTGGGAGCGGAGTGTAGGCCGCTCTCGGCCCGTTGCCCGATGATCTCCCGGCACCGACCTATACTCGCCCCGCGGGATCGGTCGCACTGCCTCCCGGAGGAACCTCATGTCTGTGAAATCGCTCTCTGTTCTCCTGCTGGCGGGCCTCGCTGCCCCGACTCTTGCCCAGAGCTTCGGCGATGAGGAAGACGTGGGCATCCAGATCGCACCCGAGAGAGAGATCCGGTTCTTCGCGACCGGCAACGCCGACTTCTACTCGACCGCGCAGAGCCGCGGACGATTCGGGGGCGAGCTCACCTCAGCCTCACTCGACGCCGCGATCACCGCTGCCATCCCCGTCGACGAGCAGACCGACGCCACACTGACATTCAGCCAAACCTCCACCGGCTACGACTTCGATAACTTCAACGACTTCGGCGGCGGACGCACCGACCCGATCGACTACGGCCTACGCGTGGGCTTCAGCGGCACCATCCGCCACAGCATCGATCCGCAGTGGTCCCTCTTCGGCGGCGCCAACATCGACAGCAGCGGCGAGATCGGAGCCGACATCGGCGACTCGATCACCTTCGGCGGGTTCTTCGGCATCATGCACCACGTCCACGAAGACCTCTCGCTCGGCCTAGCCATCGGGGGCTTCTCGCAGCTTGAGGATGACTTCAGTTTCTTCCCGATCCCAACCATCCAGTGGCAGATCGACGACTACTGGAACTTCGTCGCCGGCGCAACGCCCACCAACGGCAAACCAGGTGTGGAAATCGCATACCACCTCAACGACGCCTGGCAGGTCGGCGGCAGCGCCACGTTCGATTTCAAGCAGTTCCGTCTCAAAGACGACAACAGCGATCTGCCCGACGGCGTGTTCCGTGACTGGTCGATCCCACTGATGTTTATCACCACGTGGTCGCCGGAACCGAGATTCTCGATCAGCGGCCGGATCGGCGCGGTCGTCTACCGCGAAGTCAGCCTGCGCGACACCAACGAGGTCGGACGAGGTAGCACCATCCTCAACCCGTCATTCGGCTTCGGTGTGTCCGGCGAATACCGGTTCTAATCGCGAATCAGCGGCCGCCGGCGGACTGCGAGCTGGGTGCCTTCACGGGCGCGACGCCTGTCCCACGCGGCGCGGCATCAACCAGCTTCACGCTCTTGATCGAGGGCGGATTCACCGGGCGATCACCGTTCAACGGCGTATCCGCGAGCTTATTGATCACATCGGCGCCCGAGATCGCCTGTCCGAAAGCGGTGTAGCGGCCGTCGAGTGCCCTGGTCGCCTCGCGGCTGAGGCATACGAAAATCTGCGAACCGTTCGAGTTCGGATCACCCGAGCGAGCCATCGAGATCACGCCGAAGTCGTGCGGCAGCTTGCTGTCCTCGAGATCGATCATGTAGCCCGGCCCGCCCGAGCCCTCGCCGAGCGGATCGCCCGCCTGAATCACGAAACGGTTTGGCTTCGTGACGATGCGGTGGAAGATGATGTCCGTGTAGAACCCGCCCGCGCCAAGCTGCATGAAATTCCACGCGGTATTGGGCGCGTGATCCGGACGCATCCGGAAGAGGATGTCGCCCTCGGATGTCGTCATGAGGACGTCCTTCTCGATGTACGCGCGGTACCCCGTGAAGGTGCGCGGGTTCGGCGTCCACGAAAGATTGCCGGTGCGCTGATCCAGAACCGCATAAGACTGCGAAATCATCGGCTGCAGCACGATCGCCGGCCCTGTCGCGACGTCACCCGCGTACATCTGAGCGTACAGCACACCGCGTGAACCCTTCGTCTCCCAGAGCGAAGGAAAGAGAACCGCAAGGTCAACCTGTCCCGGCTCGACCGAGTCGACTCTCTCCAGTTCGACGTTCGAAGCATCGAGAAGCCTGATGCTCAGCGCATCCTCATTCCCCGCCGGGTTCGCAACACGGACCGGGAAAGGGCGGTCAATGCCGTAGTACGTCCGGTCGGGTGAAATCTGAGACATGGCTCGACCCCCTGAGAGCAGCGTGGCGGCGGCAACAAACGAAAGAACGATTCGGTGACTCAGCGACATGGGGCAACTCCACATTCAGGGGTGTGCACGTGTCCGTACAGGCAAGGGTAGTCCCCCCGAGCGATCGATACCCGCCCGGGCACTATCCGCCTGTGGCGCCAGCCTCAGACGCTGAATTGATTGGAATTCAGTTCGGGCCGTGAGCGCCGCCGTTGCCGACGAAACCGTCGAGCTCGGCCCATACACGGTCCGTCGCCGTGGGTGTGCTCTGGGTCAGCAGTGCCATCACGTTGTCATCGAGATCGCTGAACCAGAACACCGCGAGATCCGCCCGGAGCACGTTCATCCCGCTCTCATGGTTGAGATCACGCTGCGATCGGATCGAATCTGACACGATCGCCGACCGACGCGGGGTGATCATGAAGAGTCTGCGATCGTGATCCGGCCCCTCGCCGCGATACTGGAAGTTGCCCGCGATGTTGGAGTCCGCCAGTTTCCATGAGGCCATCTGCTCGCTCTCGCGGAAACGACCCTGGTGAGACGGACAATAGAAAATGCCCGGGGTTTCGAGGTACTCCTCGCTGTACAGATAGCCCAAGCCGTCCCACTGTGCCCGGGGTCGGCTGTCCGTATTCACCCGTGGGGCATACGTCGATGTCGACGCAATCCGCAGCCGGTTCGTCTCAGCGGGGATGCGACCGAGTCGATCGTTTGTAAATGTCGTTGAAGGAAGCAGGCCGTCGTTATCGTCGGCGAACATCGTGATGCCAAGGCCGATCTGACGGATGTTCGAGCTGCACACCACACGCCTGGTCGTTTCTTTCACGACTGACAACGAGGGCAACATGATCCCGATAAGCACAGCGATGACGACGAGCGTGACAAGCACGTCGATCAGCGTAAAGGCCGACGCTCGGCGGTCAGCCTTGAACGAATGGGACGAATTGGCCCATGACGCTTGGATTGTCTTCACTCCCCGTACGAGCCCCCGGAAGGGCATTCCCAACAACAAGTTTATGGGAAATTCGCCGTTTGCACAACAGGTAGAAACGCCTATCGGAACCAACTTGTTCGCTTGGCAGACCGTTGGTACCCGAAAATCCATTTGGGTAAAGGATCCCCCAATTCCACCCTGCGTACCTGTATTCTGAGTACTGAAGCCCGAAGTGTTCCCGTACAAAATGCGACCATGAATTCCGCGAACGACAAACACGCCGATCTCAAGCTCATGCAGCGAATCGCTGCTGGCGAGGAATCCGCCGTCGTGGAGCTCTACGACCGCTTCGGATCGCTGGTCTACCGCCTGGCCTATCAGGCCATGCCCTCGCGAGACGAAGCCGAAGACGCCGTCCAGGAGGTCTTCGTCCGGCTCTGGAAAACCGCCGACCGCTACGACCCCGCCCGGGCGGCTCTCGTCACCTGGGTGTTGCTGATCACACGCCGCCATCTGGTCGACCGCCTCCGCCGGAGCCAGTCGCGCATCAAACCGGTCAAGATGAACGAGGAATTCCGCCCTCCGATCGCCGAGCCGGTCGACGGCGAGTCCATCGAAAACGAAGAGCGATTCGCGTCGCTCATGGAAAAAATCGCCACCCTCCCTGAACTCCAGCGGACCGTGGTGATGCGTGCCTATCTGGGCGGGCAGACGCTCAGGCAGATCGGGGAAGAGCTGGACACCCCGATCGGAACCGTCAAATCCGCCCTCAGCAGGGCGCTCGTCCGGCTTCGTGAATGCAGCGGTGTAGAGGAATCAGTGTCATGAACGCCCAGCAACTCCTTGAGATGGCTCTCCTTGATTCGTGCGGACTCCTCGAGCCCGACGAACTCGAACGATTCGAAACCGCCTTCACCCAGGCGCCCGAGTCGATCAAGGCTCAGATCCGGCGCGAGCAGTCTCGCTTCGCCGATCAGTCCGAGCTCTTGCCCGATGTGTCGCCTCGGCCCGAGCTGCGCCGTCTCGTCGTCGACGCCGTTCGCCGCGCTGCAGGCGCCGCTGTCACCGCCGACTCGCTCCGCTTCGAGCGGATGGTCCGCGCCGGTGCCGGCCCCACCCCTGCCGATATCCATCGCAGACGTGTCATGCCCGCCTGGCGAGCCGCAGCGATCGTGCTCGCGGTCACCACCGTCTTTGGTGGCGTACTCTCACTCCAGCTCCGCAACCAGATCGACGAAATCGGCAACCGATACGCCTCGATCAATTCCGCCGACCTCTTCCTCCGCTACGGCAACATGCCGGGTCTCCAGGACGCAATGTTCGGCCCAAGCTCCGAACGAGTCCTCTTCAAATCCGTTGACCCATCGGCCGAGGCCATGGCGGCCGTGTTCACAAACACCGACACCGGGCGCAGCTACTTCGTCTGCAACCGTCTGCCCGTGCTCGAAAACGGCCAGTACGAGATCGTTGCACTCGACGATGATCAGAATTACATCTCGACGATCACGACCTTCACATCCAATGGTGAAACTGACGGCCACGAGTTTGCCTTCATGAACGAGCTCCGCGGCAACGTAGGCATCGCCGCCCGCACCGCCTCCGGCGCGCTCGAACTGGTCATGATTCTCGCCTGAATTCGACGAACTGAATCGAGATCACTCGCCGCCGATGAGCCCCTGCTCGTAGGCGGCGTGCTGTGCGCGCAGCCTGCGGTACAGCGCCATCCCGCCGACACCGACGATAAGGAGCCCCCCGCCGCCGATACCGGCCGCGTACACGGGCCGCTCGTCGACAAGCGGATCGGGCTCCACCGTAGCGTCAACAGTCAGCTTGGTACCCGCGCCACCCGCTCGCTGGTCTTTCGTGCCGTTGGCGAGTGAAACGATCGACACGGCGTACGTATCGAGCGTGCGCTTCGTCACACCCGCGCCGTCGCCACGCAGTTCGAGCACGAGACGACCCGGCTCGGACGACTCGAACGACAGATCGTCCTGCAGACGAGCCGCCAGATCGCCCGGCTGGCCCAGCTCCACGATGCCACGCTTGCTCAATCGATCGGAAGCCAGCTCCATCAGGCTCGGATCGGTCAGCACGCTCTCGTGGTACCGCTGCCACTCGTTGAGTTCGTCCTCGGAGAGCGTTCGGCCCCGCCCGTCGGCGTGAAGCTCGGCGGTGACGGCGTACCGCGCCGGCGAGACCTGATCGGCAAGCGCCCAGCTCAGCACCGCAACGATGCCCACCGTCGCGACCGAATAGAAAAGCATTGTGATCGACTTGTTCCGCGCCATCAGCGACACGACGCGCTGCTCACGCTTCTGCAGCGCCGCGCCCTGTCGCGCGATCTCGCGACGGTTCGCCAGCACCTGATCCGCCTCGCGCGCCCGCTCGGCGAGCACCGCCTCGGTCCGTTCCAGGTGGTTGTACTTATCGCGCAGCGAACGACGGATCTGCGCCAGACGCTCCCGTCGAGATATCAAATACGGCGGCACACCGCCCGACCGCTTAAGCGCCTTCTCCTGATCACGGATCGCCTCGGCCGCCTCGCGCAGCTCGTGAGCCATCTTCGTGCTCATCTCCGCGAACTCGCGCTCGCGGTCGGCGATCTGCCGCTCCGCGCGCACCAAAGCCCGGCAGCGGGCCTCGATGTCGGCGATCGCCCCGATGTCGGAGAAATCGGCGACCTCGTCCTCGTGGGAGGTATCTTCAAAGATCGGGTTTTGATCGGGCTCGGCCATGTCTGTGCTTCCTCCACGGCGGGCCCGCCCGCTGCCTCACGGGCGGCCGTCATGGCTCCGGCTCGGTTATCGACCCGAAGTCCGGGCGACTCAACCCGCTCCCGGAACAATCTTCCCGGGATCGGGGTTTCCCCCCGCACCCGCGGCTCCGCGGGGGCGTATCTCTGCGTAGAAAGCCTGTTTCCGGGCTCTGAATGTGTTAGGATGTCACCGACCGGCGGCCGATGTCGCCGCACGATCTAGATCAAAGAGGATGAAGCGATGAAGAACCATGGTTCGAGTCTGACGTCGGTCGTTCTGGCGGTTGCTGCCGCCGTGGGCGTGGGCGTCGGTGGGTACTACCTGATGGGCGGCTGCTCCAGCTGCGAGACCGAGGCCGCCGCCGCTGATGCGACGACCGTGAGCACCGAGACCGACAGCTGCTGCGCCGTCGAGGGCGAGGCCGCCGTCGAGACCGTCGCGCTGACCGAAGACTGCTGCGCCGAGGGCGAGACCGAGGCCTGCTGCGAAGAGGGCGCCGAGGCGTGCGAGAAGGACACCGAATGCGCCGACAAGGCCGACGAGTGCACCGAGAAGGCCGACTGCGACAAGGCCACCGAGTGCGAAGGCAAGACGGACTGCGAAGAGAAGGAGACCGCCGAGGTCACCGACTCCGCCACCGGCAACGGCTGATCAACGCAACGTAAACCGATTCACACGGCGCACGCCCTCCGGGGCGTGCGTTGCTTTTTCCGCCCCACTACCATGCACGCATGGCGACCTGGCTCATCAAATCCGAACCCGACGTGTACAGCTACGACGACCTCGCCCGCGACAAGAAAACCGACTGGTCGGGCGTCACAAACCCAGCCGCCCAGAAGCACATGCGATCGATCGCCAAGGGCGACGAGGTGCTCTTCTACCACACAGGCAAAGAGAAACGCATCGCGGGCCTCGGCAAGGTCGTCAAAGCCGCCTACCCCGACCCGAAGAAACCGGGCACGCTCGCCTCGGGCGAGCCGAAGTTCGTCCTCTTCGACGTCGCGCCCGCCAAGAAATCCACCAAGGACTGCACGCTTGCCGACATCAAGGCGGACGAACGCTTCGCCGACTACGCCCTCGTCCGCGAGCCACGACTCAGCGTCATGCCCGTGCCCGCAAAGCTCGACAAGATCCTGCGTAAGATGGCGGGACTGTCATGAAACGACTCGCCCTGCTCGCGCTCGCCGCCGCTCCCGCCTCCGCCCAGCCCGCCCCGCCCGACTACGGCTTCAACTTCATCACGATCGGCGACGTCGGCAATCCCGGATATACAGGGCCCGATCCGGATGGACACGTATTTGAGCACGGATCGGTGGGTTATGAGTATCGGATTGCTCGGACCGAAGTGACGACGGCGCAATACGTCGAGTTTCTCAACGGCCAGATTGACGCTGGTCTCAAACCAAATCTCGCTTTCGCACCGCTCTATATGGGTGGAGGCTTTGATTTCGGGAACGGCCGGTGGGTTGTGTCGCCGGGCGGTGATCGACTGCCCATCGCGGGCGTTTCGTGGAGATCTGCGGCGATCTTCATGAACTGGCTGCACAACGGCAAGGTCAACACGATCGAAGCGCTCTCTTCCGGAGCCTATGACGTGTCCACCTTTAACTCATCTAGCCCCTATACCGACCAATCTACGCGCAGCCCAGGTGCGAAGTACTGGATCCCGAGCCTGGATGAATGGATGAAAGCAGCGCACTACGACCCGGACCGCTACGGTCCGGGTGAGGGCGGATGGTGGAATTTCAATAACTCATCGGACACGATGCCCGTGCCTGGGCTGCCCGGTGAAGGCGACACCTCTGCGGGACTCCAGATTGCCGACGATCTTGCCTTCGCCATTCCGCTTGAGAGCTACCCGGAAACAACAACTCCTTGGGGTCTTCTCGACACCTCTGGCGGTGGGGGTGAGTGGACCGAGGATTGGCGGCGTGACGGCGTCGTGTACCGGGTCTGGCAGGGCAACGCTGCCGGGCGAACGACATGGAACCCGCTCGACCCTTTCAGCCACAGCATAGATGAAATCTGGAGAATCGGCGCCGAGCGACCGAACTTTCCATTCGCGTTGACGACCTTTCGCGTCGCGTCCTTGGTTCCAATGCCTGGTGTTGGCTCGCTCCTGATCGTGTTATTCGCAACAACCAATACCCGCCGAAGAAGCCGCTGAATCACTCGATCTTCAAACCCTTGAGCTCCGCGTCCATCGCCGGCGTCTTCGGGTCCATCAGCTCCAGCTCCCGGCGCACGATGCTCGAGATCGCCCAGTTGCGGTACCACTTCTTGTCCGCCGGGATCACGAACCACGGCGCCTCCGGCGTCGAGCAGCGCTCCAGCATCGCCTCGTACGCATCCATGTACTCGTCCCAGCGCTTCCGCGTGTCGAGGTCGCCCAGCGCAAACTTCCACCCCTTCTCCGGGTCGTCGAGCCGCGCCTGAAGGCGCTCCTTCTGCTCGTCCTTCGAGATGTGCAGCATGAACTTCAGGATCCGCGTGCCCGACTCGGTCAGCAGCTTCTCGAAGTCGTTGATGTGGTCGTACCGCAGGCTCCACTCGCCCTTCGGCACCAGATTCAGCACGCGCACCACCAGCACGTCCTCGTAGTGCGAGCGGTTGAACACGCCGATCATGCCCCTCGCGGGCACGACCTTGTGCACGCGCCAGAGAAAGTCGTGCGACAGCTCCTCGTCCGTCGGCTTCTTGAAGCTCGACACCCGCACGCCCTGCGGGTTGAGCGGCCCGAGCACCCGGCGCGTCGTGCCGTCCTTGCCCGAGCAGTCCATCCCCTGCAGCACGATGAGCAGCGACCGCTTCGCCTCCGCCCAGAGACGGTACTGGAGCTGCTGCATCACCCCGATGTTCTGATCGCGCAGCGCATCGGCCGCCGCCCGCTCCTGATCTTCGGGCCCCTGCAAACCTAGTGTCTTGGATGGATCGATGTCCCTGAGTTTGACCTTCGAGCCGGGCTTGATGCAGTGGAGGTTGTATGCGTCCATGTATGGAGCATACTTCTAGTTAGGCTTGCAGATCCTGCATGCCCCAACTTCAGATGATTTGAAACCCTTCGTCTCGCGCGAGATTACACGTCGTACATCTTCCATTGTCGCGCATGAATACCAATCTTGATCCGTATTGGTCGGTATACCACCATGCATTTTGATGAATCCACAACCGTCCTTGTGCCAGCGAGCACGCTTGCGAGTCCGGTTGACGTACACCCAATAGCTCATCCCAAGCCCTGCCGCGCCTTCCGCTCCGCCTCGATCGTGCTCAGGATGTCCGCCTGGTGGTCGGCGTGGTAGCTCGAGCGCACCATCGGGCCCGATTCGACGACCTTCAGCCCTCGCCTCAGGCCCTCTTCGCGGTACATCTCGAACGTCTCGGGCTCGACCCAGCGGTCGATCGGCAGGTGGTTGCGCGTCGGCTGGAGGTACTGCCCGATCGTGAGGATGTCGCACGGGTCGCCCGGGTTCGGGCCGTTGTGCTTGCTCGTCAGCTCGACGAGCTCGTCCATCATGTCGAGGACTTCCGAGTCCTTCTCGCCGATGCCGACCATGATGCCCGTCTTGGCGACGCCGCCCTGCTCCTTTACGCGGCGGAGCAGCTCGATCGAGCGGTCGTACTTCGCGCTCGGGCGCACGGCCGGGTACATCCGCTTTACCGTCTCGATGTTGTGGTTGATGATGTGCGGCTTGGCATCGATCACCATCTGCAAGGCGCCCGCGTCGCCCATGAAATCGGGGATCAGCACCTCGATCGACATCGTCGGGCAGGCTTCCTTGGAGCGGATGATCATCTCGGCCCAGATGCCCGCGCCGCCGTCGGGCAGCTCGTCGCGGTTCACGCTCGTCACAACGACGTGCTTGAGGCCCATGAGGGCCAAACTCTCGGCGACCCGCCTCGGCTCGTCCTTGTCGAGCACCGGGGGCTTGCCGGTCTTCACGTTGCAGAAGCCGCAGGCGCGGGTGCAGGTGTCGCCCAGGATCATGATCGTCGCCACGCCCCGGGCCCAGCACTCGCCCATGTTGGGGCAGCCCGCCTCCTCGCACACCGTGAAGAGCTTGTGCTCGTGGAGGATGTCCTTGAGCCGGTCGTAGCCCGCCCCGCCCGGGAGCTTGGCCTTGAGCCACTTGGGCTTGCGTTTGGTCGAGAGCTGGTGGGGCTGCTCGGGGGCGTTGTTGAGCACCATGCCCGTCAGGCTCACCACCGGTTTGGACGCCCTCTTCATGGGGTCGCCGCCGAGGGGTCTCGGATGGCGGGCCAGCGTGCGTTCGAGGGCGTTTGGTCGCCTCGGAGCCTCGGCCGAGGCGGGGGCCAGAGCGGGTTCGACGTCGGGTCGATCGGTCATCTGACAACTCTAGTCGGTCAGGCTCAGCAGGCCGAGAGAGGCCCGATCTCTAAATGACAGGGCGCATCTCCGGCGCTCACACCCGTTTGCGGCAGAGTTTGTGCCTTTGACGCACGTCGAAGGGGTCGCCGGTCGATAAAAACGTTGCCCAAAGACCGTGGGCGCGGCGGCGGCCGGCCCGCTAGACTCGCTGCCCAGGGCCGATAGGTCCGATAGAGTGTGCATCTCGCCAACGGATGGCGGGTGACTGAGAGATTTCGAGCCCGGATGCCACAGACATGACCAACGACGTGACCACCACAGGCGCTCATCGGCGCTTCCTCTCGGCCGCAACCCTCACTGCCTGCCTGACGATCGGCGGACTCGCCTCCGTCGGTTGCGAGTCGGACGGCTATCTCAACCCCTCTATTACTGGCTACTGGGAGCACACGCCCACAACGATGCCGATCCTCCGCCGGATCGCCGCCATCGAGCCGGACGACTCCGAGTTCGTCCAGATCACCGACGTCAGGCCGGAAGACCTGCGCCCGCTGATCACCGACTACCGACTCGTGCCCGGCGACACTCTCGTCGTCACGATCTTCAACTACCCGGCCCAAGGCGTGAACACACCGTTCGATGTCCGCGTCGAGAACAACGGCCTCATCGACCTGCTCAACATCGGCAAGTTCTTCGTCCTCGGCGGCACGAGCGACGAGGTCCGCAAGGTCGTCTCCGACGGCCTCATCGCGCAGGATCTCATCCGTCGCCCGGAAGTCGGCGTCAACATCGTCGGCCGAAGCCAGCAGCAGTACAGCGTGATCGGTTCGGTCCGTGCGCCGGGGCCCTACTTCATCCCCGAGCCCTCGTACCGACTACTCGACGCGCTTGCCGCCGCTGGCGGCCTGCTCGACGAGAGCACCGCCGAACTCTTCGTGATCCGCCAGGTCGCACTCGCCGACGAATACTCCGATATTGGCGCCCCCGCCGGCGCCCGCACCGTGAACCCCGACACGGGCGAAACGGGCAACGCCCCTGAAAGCACCGACCGTTTGATCGATCTCATCGACGAGCTCAGCCAGCCCGCCAACGAGAACCCCTCGATCGTGTCGTCCGGCAACTCAGGTTCTCCGTACAGGCTCGAGTCAGCTTCTTTGTCCAGGCTCGAATCTGCGCTCCACGCCGCGGAGCAGATGATTGATCAGCCCGAAGACCGCGAGCCGGAAGTCGATCTGATCGACGGCTCGGGCGCGCAGGAACAACCCGGCGGCGAACGCCTCAGCCCCTTCGACACCACCGCCAGCCAGTGGATCTTCATCGACGGGCGCTGGGTGCAGATCAAGGACACACCTAACCTCGCCGGCACGCTCCGCGAGCGCGCCGATGACGCCCTCGAAGCCGAGAATCTGGTCACCCAGCGGATCATCTCGATCCCCGCCGACCGCCTGATGCAGGGCGACGCCCGCTACAACATCGTTGTCCGCCCGGGCGACATTCTCCGCGTGCCCTCGCCGGGCAGCGGCACGATCTACCTGAGCGGCCAGGTCGCTCGGGGCGGCGCGTTCGAGTACAACCCACAGCTCACCCTGAGCAGGCTCTTCGCGGCCGCCGGCGGCCTCGGCGGGCTGGCGATCCCTGAGCGCGTCGACATCACCCGCATGGTCGGCACCGACCGCCAGGCCACCATCCGCGTCAACTACAAGGCCATCGCAGACAACAGCGAGCCCGACATCTTCCTGAAGCCCAACGACCACATCAATGTGGGCACCAACTTCTGGGCTTACCCCCTCGCCGTCGTCCGTGGCGGCTTCCGTGCCTCCTACGGCTTCGGATTCCTGCTCGACCGGAACTTCGGCAACGATGTCTTCGGCGCCCCGCCCAATGACCGCAGCTTCTAAGTCGTTCAGCACATCCTGATCCGCACCTTCAGCCCGAAGGGCCCATTCCAAGGCCCTTCGGGCTGTCTTCTTGGTCTCGGGGTGATAACAATCCACCGGAGTGGGTCCCGGGTATGGATCTCCGGAATCCGAGTGAACCGTGGTTCGGGCATGGACGTATCACCGATCCCGCAGGGCATTTCGTGGGCGATCTGGTGCTCGGCTGAGGGAAAACTCTCCGCCTGAAACACAACCGGACGTGACGGAAGACGCGCTGCGGGCCGATCAACGGGAACAGCAAATGGGGTTGCACAACCCCCGTTTCAGGTGACGAGGCGCCGCCGGCGCCCCGGAGTGAGTCTGCCCATGTCCACGGTCAGCACGAAGAGAGAGATGACATCGAAAGATGTCGCTCCGCGCGCGCTGACCGACTGGAACACCCCGGCCAACCTGATCATGCTGGCGCTCATCTGCCTCTCCATGGGCGGGCTGTTTTATCGCTGGTTTCTGAAACAATCCGAATTCAGCTCACGCCAGCTCGAAGACTGGGGCCACGCGTTCTTCGTGCCGGTCATCGCGGGCTACCTCATCTGGCAGCGTCGGCGTCAGATAGCCGAAGCGACCCAGCGCGTGTTCCTACCCGGACTGCTCGCGGTTGGCACGGGTATTCTGGGATACCTCACCTTCTCCATCGGCCCGATCCCGGGCGTCCACATGGGGCAGGGGCTGTTTGTCATCCTCACGATGTGGGGCGCAGCGCTCGTGTTCTTCGGACCGGCTGTCGCGCGTTGGCTCGTGCTGCCGGCGGCGTATCTCGTCTTCATGATCACCGTCTCCGAGGGTGTCATGCTCCGCATCACCTGGCCCCTCCAGCTCCTGGCCAGCGACGGCGCTCACATCATCCTCAGCCTCATCGGCATGCTCTTCGGGTTCACCGTCGACGTCGACGGCAACGTCCTCACGGTCATCTCGGGCACGGGCATCGAGCACCCGCTCAACGTCGCCGAGGCGTGCAGCGGCATGCGCATGGTCGTCGCGTTCATTGCGCTCGCCGGCGCGGTCGCGTTGCTCTCGACACGCGAGTGGTGGAAGCGCATCACACTCATGATGCTCAGCATCCCCGTGGCGCTGCTCATGAACATCACACGCGTCGCGATTCTCGGCCTCGCCACACTGGGCGACAGCAACCTCGCCGCCGGCGAAGCGCACACGCTCATCGGCACCCTGCTGCTGCTGCCGGGATTGGGGCTGTTCCTGGCCGTCGGCTGGTCGCTCGAGAAGATCGCACCCACCATTAAAGAACCCAAGCCCAAGGGCGAAGCGCCACGCATGCGGCTCAACCTCGCGCGCCCGGTCACCGCTGTGATGCTGGTGGTCCTCTTCGGCTCGGCGATCGGCATGGGCTGGGCCATCAACTACTACAAGATCCACCTCAACAAGCTCCCGATCTACGCGCCGGGCAACCGCGTCGTCTCGACCATCCCGCGCGAGACCGATTCGTGGGTTCAGGTCGGCGCTGACCAGATCGTGTCGGCCGAGGTTCTCGAAGAGCTCGGCACCGCCAACTACGTCACGCGCGTGTTCATGGAGAAGAACCCGCCCGAAGGCCAGCAAGCCCGAATCATCGAACTCCACGCGGCGTACTACACCGATCAGATCGACACCGTGCCGCACGTTCCCGAGCGTTGCTTCGTCGGCGCGGGCATCACCCAGTCCGGCGAGAGCACGCCCGTTCCGCTCCATCTCGACCAGTCGGGCTGGCTGCTCGACCAGGCCGCGTCGACCCAGGACCGCCCGATCTATACCGCCAGCACCAGCCGGCGCTGGTCCGACACCCGTGGCAAGCGTGTCCGCCTGCCGCAGGACATCGAGAATGTCCGGATCCGAACGAGCAAGTACCTGAGTCAGGGCGGCAGGGAACTCTTCGCCGGCTACTTCTTCGTCGCCAACGGCGGGGTCGCCGCCAGCGCCGAAGAGGTGCGATTCCTGGCGTTCGATCTCCGCAACGATTACGCCTTCTATCTGAAGGTTCAGTTCAACTCGCAGACGGTTTCGAGCTACGACGAGTTCGCAGCCGTATCGTCCAGCCTGCTGAGCGAGCTGCTGCCCGATCTGATGCTGTGTGTCCCTGACTGGGTCGAGGTTCAGAACGGACGCTACCCCGCCGACCGCCATGCGAACGAGAGCACTCTGGGCGACTGATCGCCCTGGATTTGGAAAGGACCGACCAAACATGTCCGGGCGAGTGAATGTGAAGTTCGTGGTGATTCTGTCCGCCGTGCTGCTCGTGGTCATGGGCGCGGTGGTCCTCGGCGCGGCGATGGTGCTTATGAAGTCGGCGTCTGACCACGCGGCTCTGGCGCTCAAGGCCGAGGCCGCGGGCGACTGGAAGTCCGCCGAGCGCAGCTGGGGCAACGCGGTCAACGAAGAGAAGACCAACACCGAATACCTCGAGGGCTTCCTGAACGCGATCCAGCGCAAGCCGACTCAGACCGCCACCGAGTACCAGGTGCAGTACGAGAAGTACCGCTCGGTGCTCCGAACGCTCGCCGAGGTTCGCCGGACCGACCTCGCCACACACGAGCGCTACTTCGATGAGATCCTGCTCATGCTGCGCTCGAGCCCGCCCTCTCGGGGTGCGTACGAGTTTCTGAGTTCCGAAGTCGACCGCGTCGAAAGCCTCCTCTACGGCGAATCTCCCGAGATCATGCAGAACCTGCGCCGTTATCGCGGCGAGGCCATCGCCGTGATCTCTCAGATCGCTGCGGACATCGACGACAAACTCCTCGATAAGGGCATCGAAGACCTAGAGGCCGCCCGCCAGGTCCGCCCGGGCGACATCGGCATCGCCGAGGCGCTCTACACGCTCCACTCAAAGAAAGCCGACCGCGCCAAGCTCGCCAGGCGCGAGAACCTCGTGAATGAGGCGTACTCCGCCGCGCACGCTGCGGTCGCTCAGTTCGCGAGCACCAACCCGGACAACATCGCCGGCCAGTTCCTGCTCCTCCGCGCCGACATCGATCAAGCCTTGCGCGGCATCGATTCCAAGTCGTTCTTCGGACCTGAACTCAGCCGCGCTCGCCAGCGCACGCTTGCGGAGTTCGAGGAGCGCACCCGGTTGCTGGCCGATCGAGCCGCAACGGCCGACCCGACACAGCTCAACGGCCGGACGATGAACGTGATCACGAGCGTCGTCGCTTCCGTGTTGCCCGAGGACGCCGGGGACGCGCTCGAGAAGATCTGGGACCGCGCCGGGCAGAACACCGACGCCGATCGCGGGCTCCAGTTCGCGCACGGCCAGTTCTTGCGCCAGATCGGCAAGCACCCCGAGGCGATCGAGATCTTCGAGAAGATCGCCGAGCTGCCCAACGTGCCCGTCACAACCGAGGGCTGGCTGCGGTTCGAGGACCGCAACCGCGCGCTCTACTTCATGGCCGACGCCGCGATCGAACGCTGGTCGCAGATGGAAGGACAGGGCGACGTCGGCGAACGCAAGGAATGGATGGACCGGGCCAAGTCCTACCGCGACCGACTCGCACAGGAAGTGCCCGAAGACCGCCCGATGATGCAGTTCCTCGACGCTCGCCTCGCGTACGCCAACGGCGAGTACACCAAGGCCGACAGACTCTTCCGCGAGTTCAACACCGCCACCAACCGCTCCAACCCCGAGGGCCTCAAACTCGCCGCCGCCGTCGCCAAGCAGCTCGGCAACCAGGGCCTCGAGCTCGAATATCTCGAAGCCGCCAGGCAGCTCCAACCCAACGATCTGAACACCCTCGTCCGGCTGGCGAGCGTGAACATGGCGTTGCGTGACTACGACCGCTCTCTGGAACTGCTTAAGCACGCCCGTGACATCCGGCCCGACATCCCCGAGATCGAGGAACAAATCAAGATCGTCGAGGGACTGCTCGATAGCTCCGTCGAGACCGATCCCGTCAAGAGAGTGCTGATCGACGCCCTGCTCGCCCAAGACAACGGCGAACTCGACACCGCGATCACCACACTCCAGGACGGACTCAAGGAGCACCCCGATGAGATCACCCTGATCGTCGGGCTCGGCCAGCTCCTCAACGAAGCGCAGCGCTACGACGAACTCAAGACAGTCGTCGCTCGCGGGCTTGAGATCGATCCCAACAATACAAACCTCAAATCACTCAAGATGCTCGCCGACATCAGCGGCGACATCGCCAAGCAGATCGACGCCGTCGAAGGCCGCGAGGATCTCCCCGAAATCGAGCGCCAGATCGCGCTGCATAGGCTGTACCTGCAGAACGAAGATCCCGACGCCGCTGCCAAGGCACTCGCCGCCGCCCGCGCGATCGACCCGCAGAACAAGCTCGTGGTGATCTACTCGTTCGACGAGGCACTCCGCAACAAGAACATCGCCGAGGCGAGGCGCCTCTACGAGGCCAACAAGGACCGCGACATCGACGGCGCCGAGGGCCTCGCAATCCGCGCCCGGATCGAGCTGGCCGAGGGCAACACCGACCTCGCCAAACGCACGCTGCAGGCCGCGGTCGATCGCGGCAGCGTCAACGCCGTCACGATCAAGCTGCTCGCCGACGTGCAGATGGAACTCGGCGAAACGTTCCAGGCGCTGCAGAACTACAAGCGAGCCATCGCCGTCCGCCCCGACAACGTCGAACTCGTCAAGGGCTACATCGCGGTGCTCTCGCGACTAGGACGCTTTGACGAAGCGCTCACCGAGGCACGCACGGCCCTCTCAACCGGTCAGCGCGACCCGCAGTTCCGCGAGATGTGGCTCAACCTCGAGGGCCTCGTGGGCGACAAGCAGCTCGCGTACGAACGCCGCCTCACCATCGCCCAGAACGAGCCGGACAACGCCCGCAACACGACGCTGATCATCGGTCTCGCGCTCGACCTACGCAAGTTCGACGAGGCCAGAACCCGTCTCGATGAGGCACGTGCGCGCCAAGACAGCCTCGCGCTCGCCGCCCTCGACGCCCGCTGGTACGCCGACACCAACGACATCCAGCAGGCCGTCACCGTCTTCGCAGAATTCATCGCTTCGCCGGCCAACGATCTGAACGACCCGTCCGCGTATCTCGCGTTCGGCAACTTCCTGATCGATCGCGGCATGGTCGACCAAGGCCTGACCACCCTCAGGCAGGCTCAATCCATCCAGAGCAAAGACGCCCCGGTCGCCGACGCGATCCTCTCTGACAAGCTCTTCGAGCTCCGCCGATACGACGAAGCCGTGCCGGTGCTCAAGTCGCTCATCGCGGCTGACTTCCAGACCGACACGGCCCGCGCCCGCCTGATCGAGAGCTACCTCCGTCTCCGCAAGCCCGATTTGGCTCGCCAGGAAATGAGCAATCTGTCACAGGATGAACTCGGCTCGCTCAGCATGATGCTCATGCGCGCCGACATGCTCGCGCTCGAGGGCAAAGCCTCCGAATCGAGCGATCTCATCGATCAGGCGATCCAGGACTACCCCGACAACTCGCTGGCCTACCTCAAGCGCGCGACAAAGCTGATGTCGGACCGCCAGACCATGCCCGACGCGATCGCCGACCTGACGCGCGCAATCGAACTCAACCCGACGAGTTCCGACGCGTACCGGTTCCGATCGCTCGTGTACTCCGAGATGGGCCGGATGGACGACGCCGCTCGCGACATCGTTTCCTCAGCCGAGGCCAACCCCGACAGCCTCCAGCTTCGTCTCGGCGCGATCAGCAGACTCATCGAACTCGACCGCGAGCAGATGGCCTCTGACCTCGTGGACACCGCGCTCAAACGTCGGCCCACCGACCTCACGCTCATGATGAGCGCCGGCGACATGTTCACCAACGCCGGGCTCCACCGCACCGCGATGCGCTACTACGAGCGAGCGTGGGAGCAGTCCAAGACCTTCGCCATCGGGCAGCGACTCGCGTCAAGCATCCTCGAGCAGCCCCGCCCCGACCTTCGCCGGGCTCGACAGATCGCCCAAGACCCAAACCTCACCTCCACCGAGTCGCCCGCGACCTACATGCTCCGCGCCAAAATCGAAAAGGCCGCCCAGAACACCGAAGCTGTGCGCGCGAACCTCACTTCGGCGTACGACCTCATCAAGGCCAACCCGAACCAGCTCGTGGCCTGGACGCGCAGCCTGCCCGATCTCCTCGAGACCACACCGGCCGCGTTGGAATATCTGGCTGCCCTCGACCGAGAGAAGTCGCTCTCGCAGTGGGCCTCGCTCTTCCGTGCACAGCTCATGCTGACCGACGACGCCTCCAAGTCCGAGGGCATCCGTCAGCTCAACCGCGTGATCGAGGCTGTCCAGGACGCGGGCATCAAACTCAACGCCCTCAAGTTCCGCTCGATGGCCCGCTACAGCGAGAGCGACTACAGCGGAGCCGAGGCCGATATGCGTGCGGCCCTTGAAATCGCACCCAACGACGCCGAGGTGCTCAACAACCTGGCCTACACGCTGGCCAAACACGAGGGCAATGCCGCCGAGGCTGAGCCGCTGGCTCGCAAGGCCGCAGAGCTGGACCCGAATTCGAGGGCGGCGCTGGACACCCTTGGATTGGTGCTCATCGAGGTGGGCAAGGCCGAGGAAGCCGTCCCGGTTCTCCAACGGGCACTCAGCATGGCCCAGACAGATGTCGATAAGGCCCCTGTGCTGGTGCATCTCGCGCGGGCTCTGCTCGCGTCCGGTAACGCGCCTGGCGCGCAGGACGCCGCGTCAGAGGCAAGAACGATCATCGCCGGGGACACGGCGTCGTACGACGAGGAGCTTCGCGCCGAGCTGGAACAGATCCAGACCGAGCTGCGGAACCAATAAAGAGATAGGGTCGATTCGTTTCTGAGAAAGCAACCATGAGCACAGCAGCATCCACACACCGACCCGCCATGCCGATGGCAGCCAGACCAGCCGCACCCAACCCGGGCGGCAGCGGCGGCCCGTCCATCGACCCCGTCAAGCTCTTCAAGAAGTACTTCTGGGTGCTCATGATCGCCTGCGTCGTCGGACTCGCCGTCGGCGTCGGGGCGCACCTCGTTCTCGCCAAGTTCTTCCCACGCTACGACGCCAAGGTCTACTTCAAGGTCCTCCCACAACAGCTCAACGCCATGGAGCTGGCCAGTGAAGACCGCCTCGGCCGAGAGCAACTCGAACGCTTCATGTCCACGCAGGCGCAGACCATGGTCTCCGACAAGGTGCTCGACCGTGCCCTGCTCGCGCCGACCTTCCGCACCGAGGCCGCCAGCTGGATCGCGCCCTTCATGGACGGCACCGGCGCCATCGCCCGGGCCGATGCCATCCGCGAACTCCAGGAAGACATCTCGGCCAGGCCCGTGCCCAAGTCCGAGTTCATCGTGCTCACGATGAGCTACAAGCAAGCCAAGGACGCCGCATACATCGCTCGGCAGATCACACAGTCATTCATGGATGAGCTCAACAGCTCGTCGGACCAGCTCACCGACGAGCAGCGTGAATCGCTCAGCAAGCGCGTACTCGAATACGAGAACGAGATCAGCCTCAACGAGCGCGCCCGCGACCGCATCATCAACGAGAACCAGATCGACTCTATCGAATCCAGCAAGAGCGAGGAATACGCCGCGATGCAGAACAAGGTCGAGCGTCGCGGCCTGATCCAGGACAACATCACCGCCCTCCAGAGCCAACAGCTCGAGATGCAGCGTGTCATGTCCGCGCCGGGCGGCGTGGTCTACCCCGAACAGATCCGCCAGGCCGCCGAAGACGACCCCATCGTCCGCCAGACCAAGGCCGGCCTCCAGCAGCTCCTCGCCGCAGACCGTGCACTCGAGAAAGCCGGCCTGGGTGTCAATCACCCGAGCCGAATCAATGTCCAGACCCAGATCGACGGCACACGCGAAGAACTCGATGTGCTCCGCAACTCCATCATGCAGTCGCTCTTTAGCACGCAGGTCGACACGCTGCGCCAGAGCCTGATGCAGCTGCGTGCTCAGGAAGCCGAGCTGCTCGACGCGATCGACAAGGACAAGAAACGCTTGAACGAACTCGCCGCGCTCCAGCAGGAACTCAAAGAACTCGACCGCAAGATCGAGCGCGCCGGCGAGCGCAAGGACGAAGCGCAGGCCGCGCTCAACAACCTCGACGACATCGCCAGCCGCGAGAGCTCCAACCGCGTGCAGGTGTACCAGAACGCCAAGGTGCCCGACAAGCCCGCCTTCCCCGACCCAAAGATCATCATCCCCGCCGGGTTCGTGGTCTTCGTCAGCCTCGTGGCGGGCCTGATCGTGCTCCGTGAGATGCTCGACCAGCGCATCAAGGGCCCGGCCGACGTCGCCATGATCCCGCGGACGCCCGTCCTCGGCATGCTGCCGATGGCCTCCGAAGACCCCTCTCGCCCGGAACGCCCCGAGACCGCCTTCCACGACCGCCCGACCGGCGTCATGGCCGAGAGCGTGCGTCAGCTCCGCGTCTCGATCGTCAAGCGAATGCAGGAAGCGGGCCACCGCTCGCTGCTCGTCGTCCCCGCGACGCCCCAGTCGGGCGCCACGACCTTCGTCACCAACCTCTCCGAGGCGTGCGCACGGGCCGACATCAAGACCCTGCTCATCGACGCCAACCTCCGCCGACCGCGGATCCACGGCCTGTTCAACCTCGAAGCCAACCCGGGCCTCGTGGACATCCTCGCCGGCGCTGCCTCGATCGAGGACGCGGTCTGCTCCACGGACAACAAGAACCTCGACGTGCTGACCGTGGGATCAGCCGAGCACCGCATGTTCGAGCGGATCGTCACCGAGCCCATGGGCGAGCTGCTCACAAGGCTTGAGGCCCGCTACGACATGGTCATCATCGACACCGCCCCGGCGATCGTTGCCGGCGACGCTGTCGCGCTCGCCAACCGCTGCGGCGCCACCGTCCTCGTCGCCCGAGCGATGAGCGAGAAGCGCGGCACGATCGCCCGCCTCAAGAACGAGCTGTCCGACACACGGGCCGAGTTCCTGGGCGTCATGATCAACGCCGTCCGTTCCTCCGCCGGCGGGTACTTCCGCAAGAACATCCGCGCCTCGCACGAGTACCAGCAGCGTGGACGCAAGGCGGCCAAGGCCTGATACCATCGCCCGAGATGAGCACCACCCGCGCGACAAACCGGGCTTCGCTGCGAACCCTGGTGACCGGGGGCGCGGGCTTCATCGGCTCGCACCTAACCGATCGTCTCCTCGCCGAGGGACGCGAGGTCGTCGTCATCGACAACCTCTCGACCGGACGCCGATCGAACCTGCCCGAGTCGCGCGAACGCCTGACGTTCATCGAGAGTGATCTGGGCGCACTCATAGACGGGCTCGGTGATCGCGGCGAACTCGGCGCGTTCGACGAGATCTATCACCTCGCCGCGGCCGTCGGCGTGCAGCTCGTCATGGACAAGCCCGCCGAGGCGATCGAGACCAACGTCACGCTCACCGCAGAGCTCCTCAAAGCGTCGCTGCAATCTGGCACAGGCGGCCAGCCCAGCCGCGTGCTCGTTGCGTCGAGCTCCGAGGTCTACGGCAAGGGCGTGGGCGAGGTCTTCAGCGAAGAGGACGATGTCGTCTACGGCCCCACCACCGTCACCCGCTGGTCGTACGCCGCGAGCAAGGCGCTCGACGAACACCTCGCGCTGGCGTACCACCGCCAATCCAATCTTCCCGTCGTCATCGCTCGCTTCTTCAACACCGTCGGGCCCCGCCAGATCGGAACCTACGGCATGGTGCTGCCCCGATTCGTCGAGGCCGCCCTCGAAGGCAAGCCGCTCAAGGTCTTCGGCGAGGGCACGCAGTCGCGGTGCTTCTGCGACGTGCGCGACGTTGTCGGCGTCCTGCCCGAGCTGATGGACAGGGGCAACTGCTTCGGGCGTGTGTTCAATGTTGGTTCAGACCACCCGATCACGATCAACGAGCTCGCCAAGGCCGTCATCAGCACGCTCGGCTCGAAATCGACCATCGAGCATGTGCCCTACTCTGAGGCGTACCCAGCGGGGTTCGAGGATCTGCGCCGACGTCGGCCCGATCTGACGCGCCTCCGCGAGGCGGTCGGCTTCGAGGCGCGCGTGCCGCTCGAGAAGACCATCGAGGATCTGGCCCGGGTCATCCGGGCGGGTGAGCGTGTCGCATGATGGCCCTGCTTCAGCCACAGGACTGGATGAGCTTCGCCCCACCCATGGGCGAGCCCGAGACCGCCGCCGCGGCCGAAGCCGCTGTCGAGGTCTCGCGCACCAGCATCTTCCAGGGCTACGTCGGCGTGTTCGCCGTCGCGTTCCTCGTCACGCTCCTGACCACTCCGATTATGCGACGTCTCGCCGTCGCCAATAAGATCGTCGACATCCCAAGCGACCCGCGCAAGGTCCACAAGAACCCGACGGCGTATCTCGGCGGCGTGGCCGTCTTTCTCGGCCTCATGGCCGCGATGATCTTCGCCATCGTCGCCACGCAGATCCCCGGGCTCATCGAGTACCACCCGACCGAGCACCCGCTCCGCATGGCCAACAAGATCGTGCCCTTCTCGATCCTGCTCGGCATGACCGTGATCATGTTCGTCGGCCTCTTCGACGACGTCGCGCACATCAGCCCGCGTCTCAAGATCTCGGGCCAGCTCTTCGCCGCGGCCGCCCTCGCACTCGACGAGGTCGGCATCAAGGTCGCCAGCGGCATCATCCTGCCCATCGCTCACGGCCTCGGCATCGAAACCATCATCATCAACGGGCAGGAAACCGTCGGTTTCGTGCTGTTCGGCGTCGGGTTCGACGTCATCTACTGGACCGGCGCTGCGGTCATCGCCGCGTTCGTCCTGGGCGGGTGCAACGCCGCCAACCTCATCGACGGGCTCGACGGGCTCCTCTCAGGCGTCACAGGCATCGCCGCGGCAGGCATCCTCGTCATCGCCCTCACGCTCGCGCTTGTCGACGACGGCCCCCGCGACACGCAACGCATCATCCTCGCCATGGCGATACTGGGCGCCTGCCTCGGGTTCCTGCCGCACAACTTCAACCCAGCCAGCATCTTCCTCGGCGACGCCGGCTCGCTCCTGCTCGGCTACTGCATGGTCGTTCTGATCCTGACGCTCGGTGACACGGGCAAGACCCACCTCGTCGTCGCGGGGCTCGTCATCTTCGCGATCCCCATCATGGACACCACGCTCGCTATCGTCCGGCGCAAGCTCTCGGGCAAGAAGATGAGCGAGGCCGACTCCAACCACCTCCACCACATGCTCAAGCGGGCGCTCGGCGTCAAGGGCGCGGTCTTCGCGCTCTACGGCATCGGGGCCGCGTTCGCGCTGCTCGGCATCGGCGCCAGCTTCGGCCGTGCCCGACTCATCTACGCCATCATCATCGTGCTGGCGAGCTTCATCGGCGTCACCGCCATCAAGATCGCGAGGCGCGACTCCATCGAAGCCGAGATCGTCGGCTCGATCAGCAAGGGCGCCTCCAAGCCGCTCCCCCCCTCAACCGACAACGATGCCGAAGCTTCCAAGTCCGCCTCGGCCAACTGACATCCACGCCCCCCCCCCCCGGTTCCAGCAGCCTCCGCGCGAAGCTCTATACTCGGGCCATGGATGCCTTTCACCAACCCGGCGCACCGCGCATCATCGCGCTCATGAACCAAAAAGGCGGCGTGGGCAAGACGACCACGACCGTCAACCTCGCCGCCGCCCTCGCCAAACAGGGCCTGCGCACGCTCATGGTCGACCTCGACCCCCAGGCGCACGCCACGCTCCACCTCGGGATCGACCCGACCGCTCTGGACGGCTCGATCTATGACGTCCTCCACGAGCCCGAGACCGAGATCCACCGCGCGATCGTCGAATCCCGCCAGAACCTCTGGGTGCTCCCCGCCGAGACCGACCTCGCCGGCGTCGAGAACGACCTCCGCGACGCCCCCGACCGCAACCAACGCCTTCAGAAGGCCCTCAATGCCGTCCGCGACCGCTTCGACGTCGTCATGCTCGACTGCCCGCCGGCGCTCGGCCTCCTGACACTCAACGCGCTCACCGCCGCCGACAGCGTCCTGATCCCGATGCAGGCCCACTACCTCGCCCTCCAGGGCGTCAGCAAGCTGCTCGAGACCGTCCAGCTCGTGCGCCAGTCGCTCAACGCCTCGCTCAGCGTCGAGGGCGTGATCCTCTGCATGCACGAGATGCAGACCACGCTCGCGCAGGAGGTCGTCGCCGACCTCGAGGACTTCTTCCAGGCCGCCAAGGGCACCGATGTGCCTTGGTCCAGCGCCCGCCTGCTCCGCCCGGCCGTGCGTCGCAACATCAAGCTCGCCGAATGCCCGAGCTTCGGGCAGACGATCTTCGAGTACGCCCCGTCTGCCGCAGGCGCAGCCGACTACGAGGCTCTCGCCCGCAACCTGACCGGCGCCCCGGAACACTCAACGCAGCAGCAACCACCCGCCACCGAGCCCGCGCAGAACGTCGAGCCCAGGCCGCAGCACGAACTGGAATCCGAGGCGGCATCTCAAGCACAGGTCGAGCCCAAGCCGCAGGTTCCCCAGCCCAGCAGCTGGGTGGACGATTCGCCCTACGGGTACCCGACGTGATCACGATCCCCTTCCCGCGTTGGCTGCGGATCTCAGCGTTCGTTGCCATCGCGGTTCTGCTCTTCGTCGGCACGCACTGGCCAAAGCTCCGCATCGAGGGCCCGATCAAACGCCCCGACCTGGCCATCCACTTCATCGCCTTCGGGCTCTGGTCGCTGACGCTCTGCGTCTCGGGGTTGCTCGGCGAACCGGGCACGCGACTCAACGCCGGCCGATGCTTCGTCATCGGCGTCGTCTACGCCGCCTTCGACGAATCGTCTCAGCTCATCCCCGCACTCGGGCGCTTTGCTGGCCTCGACGACTACGCCTTCAATGTCATCGGCCTGATCATCGGATGCTCGCTCTCGCTCCTGATCCGCACCCACGAAGAACCCCGGCCGCTGCGCCGGGTGTAGGCTGCCGCTCGTGAGCACCACCAAACCGAGCTCGATCGCCCGGGACACACGCACCGTCGCGTCCGTCACGCTTATCTCTCGTGTCTTCGGGCTCGCTCGCGACCTTGTCACCGTCCGCCTCTTCGGTGACTCGCTCGTCGGCTCCGCGTTCGCCGCAGCCTTCGCCATACCCAACCTCTTCCGTCGTCTGCTCGGAGAGGGCGCACTCTCAGCCGCCTTCATTCCCCGCTACACGCGCCTCGCCGAGGAGAACGAAGATGCCGCCGAGCGATACGCAACGCTCATTGTCACAAGCCTTGCCATCGCCACGACGCTGCTCCTGGTCATCGGCGAAGCCGTCGTGCTCGGGCTCTACTTCACCGCGCACGACGAAGCACGACGTTTCAGCTTCGGGCTCATCGCGCTCCTGCTCCCGTTCATGCCCATGGTCTGCACGACCGCGATCCTGGGGGGCATGCTCCAGGTCCGCGGCCGTTTCCTGCCGCTGGCCGCGTCTCCGATCCTGCTGAGCGTCTGCATCATCGGAGCGGCGCTCCTGGCGATGGCGCAGGACACCACTCCCGAGCAAGGCGCGATCTGGATCGGTTTCGCCACACTCCTTGCGGGCGTGCTCCAGATCGTGTGGGTCATGGCCGAACTGAAACGCCGCACGCGTTGGCGCTTCGACACGAAACCCGTCCGCGACGAGGCCCGGGCGACCATGCGCCGCTTCGTGCCCGTCCTCATCGGCATGGGCACGCTCCAACTCAACACACTCATGGACACCGTCCTCGCCATGTGGCCCACCTGGGTCGGCCCCACACTCTTCGGACGCACCATCCCTATGGACGAGGCCTCCAACGCGATCGTCGGCTACACACAGCGCCTCTACCAATTCCCCTTGGGCGTCTTCGGCATCGCCGTCGCCACCGCCGCCTTCCCAGCGCTGGCGCGAACGGCCAGCGACAAGCCACGCTTCACCGAGACCGTCGCCCACGGCATGCGACTCTCGCTCTTCATCGGACTCCCCGCCACCATCGGCCTCTTCGTCGTCAGACGCGACCTCGTCGACGTCATGTTCTCCGGCGGCGGCGGCTTCAGCGACGACGGCCTCACCCGCTCGGCCGCGGTCCTCGCCGGCTACTCGCTCGGTGTCTTCGCCTACTCACTCAATCACATGCTCAGCCGATCCTTCTACGCGCTCGACGACACACTCACCCCCATGCGCGTCGGCATCGCGATGGTCCTTGTCAACCTCGTGTGCAACCTCTCGCTCATCTGGTCGCTCCGCGAGGCGGGGCTCGCATGGTCGACCGCGATCAGCGCGCTCCTGCAAACACTGGTGCTCGCGCTCATCCTCCGCAAGCGCCTCGAGCCGAATATCTCAATCCTGCCCGGTGCGCTGCGCATCACGCTGGTCTCACTCGCGATGGGCTCGCTCGTCTGGCTCGCGCTCCACTTCATGCCGGGCGCTGAATCCTGGAGCTCGAGCGCCCTGCGCCTGACCGTGGCGGTCGTCGTCGGGGTCGGCTCGTACACCGGGCTCGCGTTCGCACTCAAGATGCCCGAGCTCCGCTGGCTGGTGAAAGGAGCGTGATGGCAAAGATCGACCTCGCAGGCAAACCCATCGCCATTACCGGCGCGTCCAGCGGCATCGGGGCCGTCACCGCGCTCGCCTGCGCCAAGGCCGGCATGCCCGTCACCCTCGCCGCAAGGCGCACCGACAAGCTCGAAACGATCAAGGAACGCATCGAAAGCGAAGGCGGCAAGGCGATCGTCGTGCGATGTGACGTCGCTTCGCAGGACGACTGCGACGCCATGGTCGCGCGCACGATCGAGGCGTTCGGCTCAATCTACAGCGTTTTCGCCAACGCGGGCTTCGGCGAAAAGCACGACGTGCTCGACACCTCCGAAGATCTCCTCCGCGAGATGTTCGAGATCAACTTCTTCGGCACCGTCCACACCATCCGAGCCGCCGCGAAACCGATGCTGAGCGCAAGGTCCGGGCACATGCTGATCTGCACGAGCTGCCTCTCGGCCCTACCCTCGGCCGGGTACTCGGTCTACTCGGCGACCAAATCCGCGCAGCACCACATCGGAAGAGCACTCGGCGTCGAGCTCGCTTCGTCGGGCATCAAGGTCACGACCGTGCACCCCGTGCGCACACGGACGGAGTTCTTCGCGACGATGCAGGTGCGCCAGGGAGCCGACCAGCTCAACGTGAAGGACCGCCCGGGTCAGCCCGCCGAGCGCGTGGCGGACGCGGTCGTCAAGGCTCTGCGCAAACCCAGGCCCGAGGTCTGGATGAGCCAGCCCGCGCGCGTCGCAGCCCAGCTCGCCGCGATGTTCCCGCGGCTCACCGACCGAGTCATCTGGAAACCCCGGCGCTAAGCACGTTCGAGCAGCACCACAGCGTGCACCTCGACCGCGCGGTTCTCCCCCACCGCGTCGACCCTCTCGTGCGTCTTGCCCTTGACGTTCACGAGGCGAACATCGATCCCGATCAGACGCGCGATGTTCTGGCGGATGCGGTCCTTGACGGGCTGGAGCTTCGGGCGTTCGAGGATCACCGTGACGTCGAGGTTCGACACCCGATACCCGGCCTTCTGAACCCGTGTCGTCGCCTCGAGCAAAAACTGGACCGACGAGGCCCCCTCCCATCGGGGATCGGTATCCGAAAAGAGCTGCCCAATGTCCGGCTCACCGATTGCACCAAGCAGTGCATCCGTCACCGCGTGCAGAACCGCGTCCCCGTCCGAATGGCTGACCGGCCCCCGATCGTGCTCGAACTCCACAGCTCCCAGAATCAGCGGCCGTCCCGAACCCTCGGGCGGACGGGGCTCGAGGCGGTGCAGGTCGTACCCGTGACCGATGCGGTAGGCCGGCTTGGGGCTGTCGGTTGTCGCGGAATCAGCGGTCATGCACGGGACTCTACCCGCGATGCCGCCCAGAACGCACCGGACCGGTTCCGGGTGGACGACTCAGGCCCAACTCGTCGATAGACTCTCCGGGCCTGCCGACTGACCGGGCGGGCACCCGGAGACACGACCGATGACCAGCCGATCCTACGTTCTGTTCGCAGCTTGCCTGGGTCTGATGGGGGCCCTCCTATCGGGCTGCAGCGCCTCGCTCGATGCCCACACCTACCAGAGCACCCCGATGCTCCCGATGACCGTCACAATCGTGGACACCACCACGGGTGAGTCGCTCTGGGCCATGGACGTGCCGGTCAATCAGAAGCTGCGCGTGCGGTTCTACGACGACCGCCGCCCGGATGACGTGGTCGGCAACCGCACCGCCATGATGCGCTGGGAACTGACGAGCACAGACAAGAGCTCCGGTAAGCTCCGCAACGAGATCGCCGTGCCCCAGTCCCACTCGCGCCGCATCGATGTCACGCTCCGCGATATCCCCGAGTACGCCTCGACCGGCGCGTACGTGCCCCCGACCACCACACCCGCTCCGCCCGCCGATTCGGGCAACATGCTGCCATCCGAAACCACGCCCCGTGATCGCGGCGGCGACAACCCGCCCTCGCTCGATCCCGTCGTGATCCCCGATCGCGACGGCTGATCAACTGACGCAGCGCCAGACCCGCCCTGCGGGCCAACACTTACAGATGGATTCACCCGACCGACCGACACCCGGCTTCGTCCGGTGGTGCACGCACGCCGCCGTCGTGATCCCGGCGCTGGCGGTTCTGCTCGGGCTGGGCGTCTGGCTTTCGGTCAAATTCGGCACTGAAAACCTGTCCACACTCCCGGATCAGGTCGCAAGGACCATCTCGAACGAGATCCGGCTCCCTCGGGCACTCTGCGCAGTCATCGTCGGGATCGATCTCGCTATCGCGGGCGTGCTGCTCCAGGCCGTCATGCGCAACCCGCTGGCGGCGCCCAACATCATCGGCGTCACCGCCGGCGCGGGCCTCGCCGCCACGATCGTGCTGGTGCTGCTCCCGTCAGTGACCGCAACATTGCCCGACAACCACATCCTGCGCACGAACAGCGGCGTCATCCTGCCGGCGGGCGCGTTCATCGGCGCACTCGCCTCCGGTCTTGTCGTCTACGCGATCAGCTACCGACCCGGCGCGGGCGCGAGCCCCATCCGCATGGTGCTCGCGGGCATCGCGATCACGGCGATGCTCACCGCGTTCACTACGTACCTGCTCATCGCCTACCCCGACCGCAACCAGGCCGCGATCCAGTGGCTCTCGGGTTCACTCAACGGGCGAGGCTGGGGCGAGGTGCACTTCGTGAAGTGGTACTCGCTCGGCGCGCTCCTGCTCGTCGTGCCGCTCATCCCGGCCCTCGACGCGCTGCGCCTGGGCGACGACGCGGCCAAGGGGCTCGGCGTGCGCGTCGAGTTCGTGCGCTTCGCCGCCCTCGCGCTCGCGTGCCTGCTCGCAGCGAGCGCCGTGTCGGTCGGCGGCAACATCACCTTCATCGGGCTCATCGTGCCGCACATGCTCAGGCTCATGCTCGGCTCGAAGCACGCGCTGCTCATACCCGCGGCCGCGCTCGGGGGCGCGGTGCTCCTCGTGTACGCGGACCTGGGCGCACGAACCGTGCAGAAGCCCCAGGAGCTACCCGTCGGCATGATCACGGCTCTCCTCGGCGGGCCGTACTTCATCTTCCTCATCTCCACGACGAGGTCGATCCGGTGATGCTGGCGTGCGAGGACATCTCGGTGCGGTTCGGTCGAAACACCGTGCTCGGCTCGCCTGCACCTGTCTCGCTCACGCTCGCCGAGTCTGACTTCGCCGCGATCATCGGGCCCAACGGCTCGGGCAAGTCCACACTCCTGCGCACGCTCTGCCGATTGCAGAAGCCGACGACCGGGCGCGTGCTGATCGATGGCAAACCCGTGCGCGAGATGGCGACCAAAGACGTTGCCCGCGTGCTCGCGCTCGTCGCGCAGTCGCCCCCAGTGCCCCACGACATAACGGTGCTCGACCTCGTCGCGCACGGGCGGTACCCCCACCGCGGCTTCGCGGAACAACTGATCAGCAGCGACCGGGCCATCGTGGAGTCGGCGATCGCGCGGTGCGATGTAGAGGCGTTCGCCGGCCGCAGACTCGCGACGCTCTCGGGTGGCGAGCGCCAACGCGCTTGGATCGCGGCCGCATTGGCTCAGGAGCCCAGAATTCTGCTTCTCGACGAGCCCACGAGCGCGCTCGACATCCGGCATCAACTTGCGGTCATGGACTTGCTGCGAGGACTCAACGAACGCGACGGGATCACGATCGGAATCGTCGTACACGACATCAACCTGGCCGCCCGCGCGTGCAGCCGGATCGTCGCGATGCGCAAGGGGCAGATCGTCGCCGATGGCAAGCCGAGCGATGTCATCACGCCCGACCTTATGCGCGAGGTGTTCGGCGTCGAAACCGAAATCAGTACCGATCCCGCAACGGGCGCGCCGGTGTGCCGATATCTGTCGCCCATCGGCTGCGCGGTTGAATAAACATCAGGCCCGGATCAACCGATCGCCCATCCGGCTCTCGTAGATCCGCATCGCGTCGCGCGTATCGACCACCAGCCTCGCGTGCTCGGCGAGCATTTCATAATCGAACGCCGTGTGATTCGTCGAGATGATGACCGCGTCGTAGCTCGCGACCGAATCAGGCGTGAGTTCGACACTCTTGAGCCCGAGGTTGTAGCGGCGCATCTTCCATGTTGCCTTGATGAACGGGTCGGAGTAGTCCGCGTGCGATCCCTTCTCCCGGAGCAGCTCGATCAGCTCGAACGACGGGCTCTCGCGCACGTCGTCGATGTCGGGCTTGTACGCCAAACCCAGGACGAGCACACGGGCCCTGTCCGGTGCGACGCCCCGTGTCTGCAAAGCGTTCATGCATTTGTCCACGACGTACGCCGGCATCGCGTGGTTGATCTCGCCGGCAAGCTCGATGAACCGTGCCTCACGCCCCACTTCCTTCGCCCGGTGCGCCAGGTAGTACGGATCGATCGGGATGCAGTGCCCGCCCAGGCCCGGCCCCGGGTAGAAGGGCTGGAAACCGAAGGGTTTCGTGGCCGCGGCCCGCACGACCTCGAACACGTCGATGTCCATGTCCGAGAGAATGAGCTTCATCTCGTTCACGAGCGCGATGTTGACAGCCCGGTAGACGTTCTCCAGAATCTTTGCCGCCTCGGCAACCTCCGCCGACGACACCGGGATCACCTCGCGGATGCCGATGCGGTACAGATCGCACGCGACGCGCGTCGCTCGATCGTCGAGCCCGCCGACGAGCTTCGGGATGGTCGCCGTCGCGTGCGACTTGCGACCGGGATCCTCACGCTCGGGGCTGAACGCGACGAGAAAGTTCTCGCCCGATCGCAGCGATTGCCCGTGTACGCTCGCGGACTCAGTGATCGCTCCGAGGAACTCGCGCCGTGTCGTCCCGGGGTAGGTCGTCGATTCGAGCACGATGAGCTGTCCCGGGCGAAGGGTGGTCCCGATCGCGCGGGCGGTATCCGTGACGTACGACAGATTGGGCGAGCGGTCTTCGCGGAGGGGGGTAGGCACGCAGACGATGACCACGTCGGCCTCGCCGAGACGCACGAAATCGGTCGTGACATCGAAGCGATCGCTCGCTGCGAGCTCGGCGAACATCTCGTCGCCGAGATGCTTGAGGTAATTCTTTCGCTCGGTGAAGGCCGTGATCTTGGCGGGGTCGACGTCGAATCCAATGACGCGTGCGCCGCCCGAGTGCAGCGCCGACGCGAGCGGGAGCCCGACATAGCCGAGCCCGACGACGCCCACGACAACGGACCGGTCGGCAATCTTGCGTTCGAGCTGGTCAAGTGGGCTCATGGTCATTGGGCAGTAAGTTTACGCGAGCCCGCCAAGCGTGCGCAGGGCCTTGATCATGCGGTCGGCGTTGACATCGAGGTCGAATTCCTCGGCGATCCGCCGCCTTCCTTGTACGCCGAGCGCTTCGCGGAGTTCATCGGATTCCAGAAGCTCCTCGAGCGTACCGGCCAGCGCCTCGGCGTCGCCCCCCGGCACGAGCCGACCCGAGACGCCATCCTCGATCAGTTCCCGAATCGCGGGCAGATCACCCGACACGGTCGCGACCTGGCACGCCATCGCCTCCATGAGCGCGACCGGGATGCCGTCGCGGTCGCCCGAGGAATCGTCGCGACAAGGCAGGCAGAACACGCTCGCCGAGCTCACCAGCTCGCGGACCTTCTCGTTCGGGAGTGGACCCAGCAGCTCAACCGATCCTCCGAGTTTCTGCTCGTCGATCATCGCTCTGAGCTGCGCTCGCATCGGACCATCGCCGGCGATCTTGCACCGAAACTCCACCCCGCGTGCGCGCAGCAACGCGCACGCCTCGATGAGCGTGTCAAGGCCCTTCTTCTCGACGAGGCGAGCAACAGAGACGATGAGTCGTGGCGTTTGCGTCGCGGGCGCGAAGTCGTTCAGGTCGACGCCGCAACGGATAATCGGACGGTTGTCGCGCTTCGCCCGGCGAACGGATCCGTACCAGTGGTTGTGCCAACTGCTGATGCAGGCGACGAAGGCTGCCCGGTCGAGCTTCTCTTCGAGCAGCGAGCGGTGCCGAAAGAGATCGTTGGCGTGCCCGGTGAAGCTGAACGGAACATCGAGCTGATTGGCGGCCGACATGGCGATCGTCGCGGGCACGTGCGCAAAGTGCGCGTGGATATGTCTGATGCCGAGGTGCCTCACGCGCCGCGCGAGCGAGATGCCCGCGAGATACTGATAGAACGTCTTGGCCCGTCCCGCGATCGAGAGCCCCTTGGCAAAGAGCGGATCGATCTTGGCGTAAAGCATCGTCATCGCGGTGGGCACAGGATGACCCATCGTCTCAAGCAGCACATCGACGAGTACGCCAAACACGCCGCCCTGATAGACAACGACCGCATCGCGTTTCATCGCGGCAAGCTCGGACCTGGCGAACTCATCCCTGGGCTCGTGCACGCTGGCAACGCGGACGTCGACGCTCTTGGCGCGGAGCGCGAGGATCTCGCGATACACGAACGTCTCCGAGAGCTTCGGCAGCTCGGAGGCGATGTACAGGATCGGGCCGGCCTCAGGCATTGCTCGCCCCGGGCTGTGCGCCCTTATACTCGATGATCCGCGTGCGCCGGCCGAGCAGTCGGTTCTTGATGAAGGTCAGGACGCCGACAAGCAGCGCAAACTGCGAGATGAGCGTGAACGCGCCGGACAGCCGCGCGATGCGGCGGGGCTTGCCCCGGTTGCGCTGGCGCGCATACATGCGGAAATACTGGAGCGCGTACACACCCAGCAGCGCGACCACACTCAGGCCGAACGTCCAGTACGCCGAGATGAACGCGACCAGTGGCAGGAACCCGCCCCAGAAAACCGGGCGGAGCGTGCGCTTCACATTGAATCGCTCAGGCGATCGCCCGTGCATCCAGGCGCCCTCGGCGGCCGCGTGTCCGGCGCGCACCGCTCGCTTCCACCACTGCCCGAAGCTGTCCATGTTCGCGTCGTGGAGCGTCATCTCCGCGTCGAGCCTGCGGATCGTCCAGCCCTTTGCTCGCAGGCGGAAGCACATCTCGGGCTCCTCGCCCGCGATGACGCTCGGGTCGTAGCCCCCCACCGCCTCGAGCGCTGCGTTGCGGAAGAGCGCATCGCCACCGCACGACTGCGCCGGACCGACGGGCGTATCCCACTCCATATCCGTCAGCGTGTTATAGATGCTGGCTTCAGGAAAGCGCTCACGCCGGCGTCCGCACACGACAGAGAGCTTCTCGTCAGCGGCCAGCGCCGTTCTCGCGGTGCTGATCCAGTCGGGGCGGACCTCGCAGTCACCATCGACGAACTGAACCAATTCCACGCCCGGCAGAATCTCGCGGAGCCTTGCGAACCCCTCGTTGCGCGCCCTTGCCGCGGTGAACGGCTTCGACAGATCGAGCTCGACAACTTCGACGCCGAGCGAGCGGGCGAGTTCGTTGCTGTTGTCGGTCGAGCCGGAATCGACATACACCACACGGTCCACACGCCCCACGAGCGATCGCAGGCACGCCGCGAGACGCTCGCCCTCGTTCCGCCCGATCGCGACGGCTCCGATGGCACCCTCGCCGTTCATGCCATGCTCCCGGCCGGAGCGAAAGCCATGACCTGCCCCGCGGTGATCGACTTGAAGTTCGCGCAGGTGAGCGGCTCATCGAGGCCGAGCATCGACGAAAGCTCGCAGAGGTCTTCGTTGTAGAGTGTTTCGAGCATGCCTCGCACCGCGGGTGAGAGCTCGGGGCGATCCTTCATCCGCCAGAGACCCTTGGCCCGGTCGCGCAGGCTCTTGGGCACGAGCCCGCGCCGGATCTGCTTCAGCCCCGGAGCATTGAGCACCGCGTCGCGAAGCGGGCTCTTGCGCATGCGTTCGCCAGAGACATTTTGATCGCCCTCGTCGACCCAGGCGGGTGTCCCGGTGTAGCCGAGGAACGCGCACACACGCTCAAGCTCGGCCTGCGGCTCGACGCGCAGACGCTCGTTGAACACGGGCAGCACGCGCTGAGGCCCGAACGCATCCAGCCACGGCCGGATCTGCATCGCGTAGCGCCCGTAGTCCACGATCCACGGGTTGCCGGCGAGTTCGTCGTCGATCGGACCCGAGACGAGCCGCTGCGACCACTCGTGCATGTACTGCGAGATCACACGGTCGATCGGGTGACGCATGACGTAGATCAGCTTCACGTCCGGAAGCACGGCCCTGAAACGCTCGATCGTCTGGGAGTATGTCGGAAGCTTGGTGTAGTGCGTGCTCGCTTCGCCGACGAGCGAGCACCCTTCGGCGCTTTCAAAGAGCGACTCATACCACGACGTACCCTTGGCGTAGATCTCGTCGTTGCTGAAGAAATTGGGCTCTTTCGGATCGGAAATAAACACGCCATCCTGCGCCGCGAGCTGCACCGCGAGAGTCGTGGTGGCGCACTTCATGGCGCCGATGACAACGAAGTTCGGGAGCGTCATCGCGCTCCTCCCGGTCGCCAGCGACGCATGGGCGAGCCGAACGCCGTCCAGTTGTCACGCAGCGCCCGGTCGGGTGTGCCGATGCGGCGGCCCTGAAAGACGCGCCGCGCGAGCGCCATGAGCCAACCGATCGTCCACGTCGTATTGGCGGCGATCAGGCCGAGCTTCCCGCCGAACTTGACAAAGTAGCGCGTGCGCGAAGCGTAGAAGTACGCCGGCAGACGCTTGCGGGCGGCGGCATAGGACTTCACGGGCGACGAGCCGCCCCGCAGGTGCACCACACGGGCCGCGGGCCAGTGCAGGACGTCGTACCCCGCCCGGCGCGCGAGCCGGCAGTAGTCGGCGTCCTCGAAGTACATGAAGTACCCCTCGTCCATCAGCCCGACACGATCGATCACCTCACGCCGGATCAGCACGCACGCGAAGCTCACCCAGTCGGCATTCGTCGGCTCGTCGAAGATGCCCATCGAGACGTCGTGCGAGGCGAACAGCTTCGTGATCGGGCCGGACTGCGCGCCGGCGATCAGCTCGCTCCAGATGTTCTTGTCGCGGAAGCAAGAGTTCTGCGGCTCGGCGTCGGGCCATTCGAGTCGGGGGCCGATGAGGCCGGCCTTCGGGTTCTTGTCCATCGCACGGAGCAGCTCGGCGATCGCGCCGGGGCGGACAAGCGTGTCGCTGTTGAGCAGAAGGTAGTTCTCCGCGTCGACGGCCTGCATGCCCACGTTGTTGCCCGCACTGAAGCCGCCATTCACCTCGGAACGCACGAGCACGGCCCACTCATTCCATCCATTCTCATTGAGTGACGATTCGATCTGATCGGCCGACCCATCACCCGAGCAATTGTCCACGACGACCGCAACGTCGTGCGCGTGGTCGAGCTCCTGCGCAAGCGTCGCGAGACAATCAGAAACCAAGCCCGGCGTCTTGTAGTTCAGAACCACCACGGCCAGTCGTTTCGTTGTGTCAGCTGGTGCATCCCGCAATGAACACTCGCTCCATCATGAATTGCCGGGCTTCGCAGGCGCCAAAGAGTGCCCCCGAACGGCACGCGCACGCAGGTCGCGGCTGTACGAACCCTGCAGGGCACGCGTTCTTTTCATGGATTTCTCGTTGACAAGCAGTCCGATGAGCCCGCCCGCGGCCATCACATACATCGGGTTCAGCATCGAGTTGGGAAGGCAGTCCACCGCGTACATACACAGCACCGCAGCCAGACCGGACGCGGCCGCGTACTGCGGCGAGAACAGCGTCTCGGCATCGTGCCGCTTAAGGAGCAGGAAGACCGGGACCAGCAGCGTAAGGAAGCTCGCGATAAGCCCGACAAAGCCGTTCTGACCGAGCGTGATCACCCAGTAGCCGTCGGTCACGGTCAGATCGTTGTCATCGTCGTCATAGACGCGGTTGCGCCCCCAGCCCCCCCACCCGAGCATCGGACGTTCGAGGGCTTTCTCGGTGAGCATCTGCTCATTCTCGAAGCGGAACGCGATCGAGCCGGCGCGGTCCTCATCGAGCTTCGCCACCGCTTCGACCATCGGCTCGTCAAAGTTCAATGTGGTGTACTGCTGAGCAATGCGGGCGCCGGCGAACAGAAACGGGATGAGCGCAAAGCCCACGAGCGGAATCCGAAGCTTGAGCACCCGCATCACGCCGAGTGCCCCGCAGGCGAGCGCAAACACAAGCAGCCCGTTGAGCGCCCGGCAGAGCACAAAGATGCCCAGCAGCCCGACAACGATCGGCCAGAACACCATCGTCGGCCCGACCGCATCGATCACGCGCGCACGACCCGATTCCGGATCCTGCACGACCTGCCGACCCCGCATGCCCGGCGGCATGAGCGGAAACACCCGAACGGACTTGGTAAACCAGAGCCAGCAGGCCAGCAATGTACTCGAGGCCATCAGGACGCCGAGCATCAGGCCGTGACGCTGAAAGACCAGCGGTCGCCATCCGCCGAACCGCCGTGTAGCCGTCCCACCGTGGTCGTAGGTCTTGAAGCCATAGATCGCCTCATGCAGCCGAGGGCTGAACCGGATCTCCCACAGGATGAAGGGCACATACAGGATCGCGGCGAAAATAAACACCATCGCCAGGTGCCTGATGGACGCAAGGTCGGTGACGTACACACGCCCGATGAGATACGGCAGGCCCCAGATGTAGAGCTGGCTCTGAACCACAGCGCCACCGTCGTAGGCGCCGAGGTCGTTCGAGATCGATGTAAAGAACGGCGAGATGCACCAGACCACGATCGGGAGATCGAACCACGAAGGACGCAAACGAACGAATCGCATCGGATCGAACACCGCGATGCAGAGAACGACATTGAGTGACACCGCAACGTTGCGGGTGATGTCGAGCGGACCGACCTGGAAGTGCCCCCATGGCAGGAAGAGCCAGCCGATCACCAGCCCGCTGAAGGCCGCCGTCCGCTTGGGCAGAAACAGGAACAACGCCGGCACGCCGACGAAGAACCACCCGAGCAGCGCGATGTAACCCTGTGGCGTCATGACAGCAGACCGACACTCCCAATTGGGCTCTCACACAATCCTAGTCGCCCGATTCTCGGACCCGAGCGCGCAGGTCGAGCCCACAGATACTGTCGGCCCACGAGACCCGAATCATAAGAAACCGCCCCAAGAACGCCGAGATTATCGGCTCGGACGCAGGTCGCGGTAGCAGGCGTGCAGCGGGCGGAGCCAGAACAGCCCGGTCATGAGGCTCGCGGCGATCACCCCGGCGACCGCTGCCCCTCGGTTGTGCCCGATGAACGAGGCCGCGAACGTACCCGCGAACATCCCCAGCGCCGAACTGACGACCGTCAGCCAGCAGGTGCGGGCGTCCTTGGGCAGCACATGCAGCCCCCGCTGAGTCGCATTGATCGCCATCGAGGCGTACTGGAAGCAATCCGAGAGCGCCACGCCCGCGATGAAGCCCATCATGCCCCAGTACCGGTAGCCGACCCACGTGAGCACCACGAAGCCGATGATCTTCATCACCTGCCCCGTCGCGATCGCGCGGGGTTTGCCGATCGCCATGAGCGCGGCCTTGGACGTCTCGCTCAGCACCCGCATCAGCATGCCAACCGCCAGGATCTGGAGCATCCAACCCGCGTCGTAGAACTTCACCGGGTAGAGCAACTCCACTGCCCACGGGCCCGCCGCGAACATGCCGCTGGCGGCCAGCCCCGTCGCGACCAGCACCGGCTGGCGCACGCGGTCGAGCACCTTCGACAGATCCTCGCCGCGGTTGATCACCTTGGCGTACGTCGGGAACACGACCTGATTCCCAAGCCGCATCACGGCCTGCATCGGCACCGTCGAGAACGTCGCCGCGACGCCGTAGATCCCGAGCCACGTCACGTTGAACACCTTGCCAAACGCGAGCTTGTCGATCTGCGATGTGACGAACGTGAGAATCGTCGCGACGAAGATCCACCCGCCGAAACGCAGCAGATCCTTCGCGGCGGCGTTGCTCCACCCGATCGCGGCGCGGTGCTCGGAGAACACGATGTGCGATACAACCGTCCGAAACACGGCTCCCGTGATGTTGCCCGCCACCAGCGCCCACACGCTCGCGTGCTGGAACGCCAGGACCATCATGACCACAAGCCCGGCGCTCTGCGTGCCCAGCTCGATGAGCGTCAGCTTCTTGACATCGAGGTTGCGTTTGGCGAGCACCATGCCCGAAGAAGCGCAGCCGTTCAGGAGTGTGATCACGCCCGTCACCGGGATGAGTTGCGCGAGAATCGGCTCGCCGTAGTAATTCGCAAAGGGGATGGCAAAGATCCAGCAGGCCGTGTACAGCACCACACCGCGGATAACCTGGAGCGTCCAGGCGGTGCTGACGAAATGCTTGTCCTCGCCTCGCTGGTGCTGGATCAGCCCGAGGTTGAACCCCACGTCGGAGAACATCCGCAGGCCCTGGAGGAAAGCGTTGACGAGGGCCATCAGCCCGAGCGCGCCGATGTTGTCGACGAGCAGGTAGGCGAGGATGATGTTGCTGACGAGCCGGAGGAAGTTGCCGAGCGCAAAGCCGCCCATCGTCCACATCGATGCCTTGACCGCCGTCGCCTTGAGCGACTGCTTCTTCGGCGGACGCATCGCATCGATCGGTGAAGCACTCTCGATCAGCGTGTCGTTCTTGAGGGCGCTCACTCGCAGGCTACCTTCGTCTCACGGGTCTGTGGCTGTGTACTCAGGCTGATGATCGGCAAGATCACGCCGCCGATTGTGCACCCCAGGCCCCCCAGCAGCATAGTCCGCGCGTCGAGTCCGACACGACAGGCAAGCCGAACCACCGCCGCCCATAAAAGCCGCGTCCGCGCGGTTTCCCACGCGGACGGGTGCTCTCTCCTCCCCGACTCAGTCGGGTTGGTTCGACTCAGTTCGATCCGGTCAGGGTGAAGCCCTCGCGGAAGTAGCGGCCGATCGCCTCTGCAGTCAGACGCTCGTCCCAGTTGCCCTTGCGGACGCCGCGCATCGCCTCGATCAGTTCGGGTGCACCGGACAGACCGATCGAACGGGCGTAGGTGTCGAAGGTGCGGGTGTCGTCCACGAAGGGCGACGTGAGCAGCTGCGGGCTGTCGGCGTGCTGCGACGCCCACTCGGGCAGGCTCAGGTCCGAGCTGCCCACCGAGAACCAGTCCTGGTTGCCGGCGCGGAGGTAGCGGTTCCCGGAGTACGTCACCGCATCCAACGTGCTCGGATCGCGGTGCTTGATCAGGTGCTTGTCGTCGTCGGCGTTGGTGAGGATGTTGTCACGGAACACGACGCTGACAGCGTTGTCACGCACACGGAAGGGCAGATCCCAGTCGTGGATGATGTTGTTGGCGATGAGCGCGTTGCGGACGGGCGCCGAGGTCGGGCCGTCGATCGAGATGCCGTAGGCGCTGCTCGGGTCGTTGAGATTCTTGCTGAGGATGTTGTCGGTCACCTCAATCTGCGCGGTGTGCTGGATCACGATGCCGTCGCCGCGAGGGAGCTCGGGGCTGATATCGATACCCTCGAGGATGACGTTGCGCTTGATCGTGCCGTAGACGGGCGTCTCGTAGGTCTGGCCGCCCTCGTTGCCCATCATGATGGACATCGGGTTCTGGTAGAAGATGTTGTCCTCGAGGATGCCGCCCTTGCGAGCCTGGATGCCGTGCGAGCCGGCACGCATGACGATGTTGTTCTTGAAGACGAGCCCCTCGGTGGAGCGCTGGATGTAGCAGTTGTGGGCGAAGATCGTCGCCGAAGCCGAGCGACCCGCGTCACTGTCCCAGCCGTTGCGGTCGATGATGTTGCCCTCGATCAGAAGGCCGTGGGTGTGCGAAGCGTAGATGGCCTGGGCGTGCGTCGAGCCGCGGGCGTCGAGGATGACGTTCCGGCGGATACGCACGTTCTCGATCTTGTCGGTGCTGACGCCCTGAACGATGATGTTCACGTAGTACTGGCTGAGGTAGCAGTCTTCGACGAGAACATCCTTGACCGCCCCGGTCACCATGCGGATACCGCCGGCGGGATGCCCGGTCCCGGGCTCAAGGTGCAGGCTTGTGATCGCAACGTGCTCACGCACGAAAGAGCCGGAGAAGTTGAAGGCCGGGCTTGCGCCGGTGTAGAACTTCGGGCGAGGGCCGTTGCCGTAAGCGCCGACCACCAAGGGCTTGTCGGCGCTCATGCCGGCGAACTGGAAGTTCCCGAATGTGCCCGTGAAGGTGTCGCCCCGCTTGAAGAGAAGCCAATCAGGCTGGCCCGAACGCAGCTTCGAAAGCCCGCGGTCGAGCGTCCGGAGCGGTGTCGCTTCCGAAAGCCCGTCGTTGGAGTCATTCCCCGTCGAGCTTGAGACGTAGATCACTCGGCTCTCGGCCGAGGGCGAGAGCTCGGTCCAGCCATCGAGCGTGTTGTTGTCCGAGTTGTCGTCGCTGTTGTCGTCGTCGCCGTTGTTGTTGTCGCCGTTGTCGTTGTTGCCCGCGTTGTTCGAGCCCCCACCACCGGGCCCGTCGTCCTGCCCGCCGTGGGCGTTGAGGTGTTCGATGAAGGCGGAGTAGTCCGCCGGGGTCAGCCGCCCGTCACCGTTGGCATCGGCAGCCATGTTGCCGGCGCGGTAAAGCATGAGCCACTGGGCGACCTGCCTCTGAAGGTCATCGGGGATGTCATCGGGCACCCAATCGGCGTTGTTGTCCCCGGTGTTGCCGTCTCCGTTGCCGCCGCCGGTGTTGTTGTTCCCGGACGTGTTGTTGTCCGAGGAGTTGTCTGGAGCCGTCTTGGTCGTGCGAGGCACGTATCGGACGATCCGCTTGCCGTTGGGCAGCGCGATCACGATCCGCTCCATCTCGACGTCATCCCCCGCCGATTGAGCTGCCGCGGGTGCCACGCAGGCACCAGAACTGAGCATGAGTGTGAGCGTTGCCGCCTGCCACTTGCGAGTCAGGTTCATTTCGACCTCCGAACGCCTTGTCCCATCAAGGCTTACGGCATGGATCGACCGCTCCCGAAGCCGGCCTGAGCCCCCGGAGAGTCTCACCCGAGCGCCGAGCCCGCATCCCCAGCGCAGGGGCTCTGATTCGCAAGAGCCCCATATCCCGCACAGACCCAACCCAAACCCGCGCCGCGGGCATTGGATGGGCACTCTGGGCAACTCCACCGCCGCGAAGGACCGATCATCCGTGCGTTCGCGGGATCATCCGTTATCCGAGACGATGCTGTATTCACAGCGAGTTCTCGGACATCCGCGCGACAAACAGGGTAAAGCCCCGAGATGAGCCCAAACCGCTCGGACGCCGATACCGTGGTACGGGCACAAACCAGGAACGATGCAAGAGCATGAGCGACCAGAGACCACAGCCCAAAGCCGCAGTTCCCGGACGCCGCTACGCGCTCATCTGCCCGTGCAAGGACGAGGCCGATCACGCCCAGGCCACCATCGACTCACTCGCCGCCCAGACCGAGCCGCCCACACTCTGCCTCTTCGTCGATGACGGCTCCACCGACGACACGCCCCGCATCCTCGCAGAGGCCGAGAACAAGTACCCGTGGTTCAAGGTCCACCATCGCAAGAACACCGGCGAGCGCCGCGTCGGCCCGGGCGTCATCGCCGCCTTCAACGAGGGCTACGCGCAAATCAACACCGACGACTTCGACTTCGTCTGCAAGATCGACGCCGACCTCGAGTTCCCGCCCCGCTACTTCGAGCTCGTCATGGACAAGATGAACTCGCACCCGCGTTATGGGAACTACTCGGGCAAGCTCTACTTCCGTCTCCCCTCCGGCGAGCTCGAACCCGAGCCCACCGGCGACGAGAACGCCGTCGGCAACGCCAAGTTCTTCCGTGTCGAAGCCTTCGAGGATATCGGGCGCTTCGCCGAGGAAGTCGGCTGGGACGGCATCGACGGGCACATGTGCCGAATGAAGGGCTGGATTGCCCAGAGCGAGGAACACCCCGAGCTGCGCATCATCCACCGCCGACTCATGGGATCCTCTTATAAAGGTATCTTCCACGGCCGCCAGCGCTGGGGACGCGCCAAGTGGTACATGGGCACCGGACCCGTCTACATGCTCGCCGTCACCGCATACCGCATGAAAGAGCGTCCCGTCGTTATCGGCGGCCTCGGGATACTCACCGGCTACATCAAGTCCATGCTCACCGGCTACCCGCGTCACGGCACCAAAGAATTCAGACGCTTCCTCCGCAAGTTCGAGCACCGCTCGCTCATCATCGGTAAGGCCGCCGCCGCGCGCGAAGCCAACGAGCGCACAAAGCGTGAGTGGGATCGCCTCCACCCCGCGTCATGAGTGAGGCGAACTACAACTCGGAGCCCGCGCGCGTCATCATCGCCGGCGCATGGGTGCACAAGCTCACCATGTCCGAAACGATCGACCGCATCGATCACGCGATCTCAAACCACACCGGCGGCTGGGTCGTCACACCCAACCTCGACATCCTCCACAAGCTCACACACGACACCGACTTCGCCAGACTCGTCGAGCCCGCAACGCTCCGACTCGCCGACGGCATGCCGCTCGTCTGGGCGAGCAAACTCTCGGGCGACCCGCTGCCCGAGCGCGTCGCCGGCTCCGACCTCGTCTGGCACATCTGCGAGCGAGCCGCCGAGCGCAACTACAGCGTCTTCCTTCTCGGCGGTGACGAAGGCATCGCAGACAAAGCCGCAGCCGTGCTCCAAGCCAAGTACAAGGGCCTCCGCGTCGTCGGCACGCACTGCCCGCCCTTCGGCTTCGAGAAGAACCCCGACGAGTTGAACGCGATCAGCGCCAAGCTCTCCCAATCCGAACCCGACATCATCCTCGTCGCGCTCGGCTGCCCCAAGCAGGAACGACTGATCGACACGCTCCGCGCCGACTATCCCAAAGCCTGGTTCTTCGGCATCGGCATCAGCCTGAGCTTCGTGACGGGCGACGTGAAGCGCGCGCCCACCTGGATCAGGCGTCTCGGACTCGAATGGGTCCACCGCCTACTCCAAGAGCCCGGCCGACTCGCCAAACGCTACATCCTCGTTGGGATCCCTTTCGCCTTCCGCGTGCTCGGCGGATCAATACTCGCCCGATTCAGGGGATGAGTGTTGCGTCACTCATGTTTGTAAATCCAAGCTTGTCGCGTAGACTCAGTTGGTCGCCAAACATGGCGATGGATGAGGAGAAGCACCAGCCCGAGAAACCCCCTACCTAGGCGGGTAATGAGAGATGATCCGACACGCCCCAACCCTTGAGCAGGACATACCTGCGGAGCCGCCCATGGCCGGCCCCCGGCTGGAGACCTGCATCCTTCTGGCGGGTGGGCTCGTGCCGTCACCTCTGGCAAAGCTCACGCACCGACTCACGCTCGAACTCTGGCTCACCGCGCACGAAACCGTCTTCGGTCGTTGGTGCGACGTGCTCGATCACCTGTCACACCAGGCCGGCATCGGACGACCCTCCATCCGCGTCGTGCACAGCGGCCCACCCTACGAACCAACGCACACACTCTCCGATGAACGCTTTGACGTGCGCACCATGGCCGAGCCCGATGAGTTCCGCGGCCCGGCGGGTGTGCTGCGTGACGTGACGCGCAAGGACGACCCCGACTCAATCATCCTCGTCGCCGAAGCCGCTCGCTACATCGCCGGCTCACTCGTGCACCTCGTCCAAGACTGGAACATGTACGAGCCGGACATCCTCATCTCACGATCACCCGACGGCTCGCCCGCGGGCATCATGCTCATGCGCTGCTCGGCGCTGCAGAACGTGCCCGAAGCCGGTTATATGGACATCAAGGAGCAATGGCTCCCCCGCTGCATCGACGAGGGCCTGAACGTCCGGACGTCGACCACACTGAACTTCATGCCCTTCCCGTTGCGCACACGCGAGCAATTCCTCTCCGCGTCCGCAGTAGCCGTGGGCCAGTCTTGCCCGATCAACGACAGCCCGCCGGTTCTCGGACCGCTTCGGCCTCTGACGCGCACGCTCGATAAAACACGCATCGCCGAGGACGCAAGGGTGGCGCGGGACGCGATTGTCGCCGATGCTGTGGTGATGCCCGGCGCGAAAGTCGGGCCTGGCGCGATCGTTGTTCGGTCGCTTGTCTGCCCCGGGGCCGTGGTGCCCGCCGGGGCTGTCGTCGTCGATTCTGTCGTCGCGGCCGAGTAAGCCGCGTTTCTCTCGTGTCGGTCTCTGGGGTTCACGCTCTCGATGCTCATGATCCGGAACTGGCGAATGGTCGACTGCATAGCGCTGGCGGTGCTCGTCATCGCCGCGGTCGCCGCGTCGTGGAGCGCCTGGGTCGACATCTTCAATCAGGGCCGGTACGACTCCGAACAATCCCACGTCCTGCTCGCAATCCCGGTTGTCGTCTGGCTCGCATGGCTCCGCCGAGGTCGGCTCATCCGATGCAAGCCCAAGGGCTCGATCCTCGGACCGATCGTCATCCTCGCGGCATGGGGTATCGGCGAACTCGGCCTGCGACACTCGCGTGACCTTTTCTGGCACTTCTCCGCGCTCATGCTCCTGCTCGGATGCGTGCTCTCGGTCGGCGGCACCAAGCCGATCATCAAAATGGCTGTCCCTGCGACGGCAATGCTCTTCCTCCTGCCCGTGCCCGCCGTCATCCGACTCGAGATCGCCCAGCCGCTCCAGGAAATCAGCGCCCGCTGCTCGCAGTACCTGCTCGACCTCTTCGGCGTCCCAGTCGTCCGCTCGGGCAACGCCCTCATCATCAACGGGCACAACGTCGTCATCGCCGAAGCCTGCAACGGCATGCGCATGGTCGCCGCCCTCTTCGTCGTCACCTACACCTTCGCATTCTCGATCCCAGCCCGCTCGATGGTCCGAGCGCTCCTGCTCGCATCCAGCCCGCTCCTCGCCGTCGTCGTCAACATCCTCAGGCTCATGCCCACGGTCATGTTCTACGGCTACGCAAGCGAGAACACCGCAACCACATTCCACGACCTCTCGGGCTGGTTCATGATGGTGATCGCACTGGTCGTGCTCTGGGCGATCATGAGGCTCCTCCGCTGGATGGAGCTGCCGGTTCTCAATTATGGAGCGATGCGCGAGTAGCCATGCCTAGATCGATCAACAACCCGGTCAAACGGCTGCTGATCCCGGCTCTCTCGGGCGCTCTGCTCATCGCGCTGTTGGCGGTCGGAACGCTCAACCCCTCGCCACCCGAGAACGTCGAGGGCTACTTCGAGAACGTCGCCCGAACCATCGATCGGATGCCCTACCGCGTCGGCAACTGGACCGGGACCAACCTCTCCACCGCGCCGCCCCAGGTGCTCGAGATGCTCAGGCCCAACCGGGTGCTCCACCGGGGCTATTCGAGCGAGAGCGACCGCTTCCGACTCGTCCTCGTCCACTGCACCGACGTCCGCGATATGCAGGGGCATTACCCGATGCGCTGCTACCCCGCCACGGGCTGGACCCCCAAGGGCTCCGAGACCGTCAAGGCGACGTTCGCGGGCGAGCAGCGGGATCTGACCGTCTTCCGCTTCGAGCGGATGGGCGAATTCGGCAAACCAATGGACATTACTATCGGGCTTTTCTTCGCTCTTCCGACGCAGGGCATGCCAGAACCGGCCCAGGCGATCTACGCTGACCTGAGCGGCGTACGAGGAGCATCTGAGAACCGCAGGCGGAACCTGCTCGGTTCAGCCCAGATTCAGATCATCTTCGACAGCGACAGGCCGAGCGCCGACGTGGTCCGCGTGCTGGAGGAAATCGCCCCAGCACTCGACCCGGTGATCGAGACCGTGGCGGAGGGACTCAAGTGAGCAGTTCGATGTACGACCACGACGGCCCCATGCACAAACCCACGCCCGAGGAGTTCATGCCGCTGGGCGCCGAAGAGCAGGCGCTCGATCTCGTCACGCTCGCCAAGCGGTCCATCCGCGGGCGCGTGCCGCTCACCATCATCACCGCTGTTGTCCTCGGCCTCGTCTTCGCCGTCGTCGGCTACACACGCAAGGGCCTCGAATACGAGAGCCGCGTCCAGATTCTCGTCCAGGAAAAGATCATCGATGTGACGGGCGAAACGCAGGACGTCGACGGCAAATTCACGGACTACGTCGAGCGCAAGTCGATCGAGTTCGTCTCCGACCCGGTGTTCCTCGACGCCGCCGACGACCCCGAACTCCAGGCCGCCGGCTGGCCCGACGCCGAGCAAGGCGCACGTAAACTCGATAGTTCGATCAGCGTCGACTTCAAGAAAAACAAGTCGTACTTCACCGCCACCTGCACGACCGAAGACCCGAAGACCGCTCGCGAAGCGCTCGTCTCGGTCGTCGAGGCATTCCAAAAGCAGGAGCAGGCCAGCAACAGCATCGCTGCGGAAGAAAACGAACTCAACAAGCTCATCCGAGAGCTCGACGGCCAGATCCAGAGTATCACACAATCCATCCAGATCGCGACTCGCGAGTACGGCTCGACCGATCTCAGCGGGCAGATCGCCAGCCTTGAGAACGAACTCGCCCAGATCCAGCGAGAAAGCGACGAGCTCCGGATCACGATCGATCTGAGAAAGCAGCAAGCCGAGAACGAGCCGCAGAGCGCCTCGGTCGATCCCAAGCAGCTCCAACCCGAGGACATGGCCGATCAGGATCCGCAGCTCATGGCGATGCTCAACAAGCGCGACGAGCTCGATTCAACGATCCAATACCTCAGTGCAACCAAGGGCAGCCGGTACCCCGAGATCGAACGACTGCGCCAAGAGCGTGAGATCCTCATGCAGATGATCGATCGCAAGGCCGAAGAGGTCCGCGGACGCATCAATACCGGGCTGGCCACGGTCGATCCCGGGAAGCTCAATCTCCAGCAGCTCTACGAGCAGCAGATCCGCAACCAGCAAATCCGGGCCCTCCGCGACGAACGCCTGCGGGAACTGCGCGCGGCTCAGGAAAAGATCGCACGCGACGCCGAAGACCTCGCTCAGTTCAAGGCGAACCGCTCCGAACTCCTGCAGCGCCGCGCCAACCTTCGGCTCAACCAGGACCGCCGGCAGCAGGGCCGTATCCAGATCGTCAGCCCGCCCTCCGCCGCCGTAAAGGCCCCCGACAAACGCCCGATGCTCGCAGGCCTCGGCTTCATCGCCGGCTCGTTCATGGGCGTCGCCGCGATCGTCGCCTTCGGCTCGATCAAACGCGAGTTCCGCTACGTCGACGACCTCGAATCCATCCGCACCCTGCCGCCACTGCTCGGCACGCTACCCGAGCTCGAACGCCACGACCCCGAGAACGAGCGCATCGCGGCCGTCAGCGTCCACAACCTCCGCAACACGCTCCAGTCCATCCAGGGCTACAACGACAAAACATCCGTCGTCATCTCGTGCACCAGCGCCGAACCCGGCGACGGCAAAACAACGCTCATCCAGTCGCTCGGCGCCTCGTACGCGCTCACCGGACTGCGCACCATCCTCGTCGACATGGACCTCGTCGGCGGCGGCCTCACCGCTCGCCTCGGGCTTTCGGGCCGCCGAGGTGTGGCAGATCTGCTCACGGGCCTAGAGCCCACCAAGTGCATCAAGCACACACAGACCGACAAGCTCTACGCGATGCCCATCGGCGACACCACAAAGTGCAGGCCCGAGCAGCTCGCAAGCCGACCCATCCAGCAGGTCATCGACTGGCTCCGCGAGCGGTTCGATGTCATCCTCATGGACACCGGCCCGGTCCTTGGCAGCCTCGAAGCGGGTATCGTCACAGCCGCAGCCGATCAGGTGCTGCTCGTGGTCGCGCGTGGTCAGGCCGACGCGGTCGTGCAAGCCGCCGTCTCGCGCCTCGAACGCCTCGGCGTCCGCAGCACGGGCCTCGTCTTCAACCGAGCCGACCCCGAAGACCTCCGCCGCAGCCTGAGCGCAGCCTCCGTTGGCGCTCCGAGTATGCACCAGATGCCCCGCCGAACGGGCGAGCAGTCGCTCGACATGGACCGCTCCATCGTGGGCAGCATCCCGGCTCCAAAGACCGATCGCATCGGAACGCTTGACCCCGCAGAGGACGAGACAGGGACGTGAGCACGCTGCTGCGCCAGGATCCGCCCGCTCTCAAGAGTGTCTGCCCGGACGCCGCGACGCCCGTATGGGGTCTCACGCTCACCGAGATCCACGACCGCTACTGGGCGAGCCGTGGCTTCCAGATCGTGCGCCCCAAAGGCCCGCGGCCCGACCCAAACGGGCCCGAGCTCTACATCCTCCTTGACGAAGACAAGCTGGTGGGCTTCGGCGTGCGACGACTGCTGCGCATCATGTCGTGGATGCACCCGAGAGCGATCCGCGTCCGTCTCGTCGAAACCGAAAGCACGCCCTACCGCGAATCCGTGCGCGACGACGAAGACGGCCGATTCCTCAAATTCGTCCGAAGCTACAACGCCCGCCAGATCCACTCGGCGCAGCTCTGGATCACGCCCAGCATCGACTTCGCCAACGCCTGGAACCAATCCCTCAGCGGCAAGCAGGCCTCGCGGATGCTCTCCAGAGAGATCCCCACAGAGCAGCGCGTCGCGCTCCGCGTCCCCGGACGTATCTTCAAAACCGATGCCGAGGGCTCGGACGACTTCCGCCGGTGGATACTCCGTTCCTGGGCCTCACCCAGCGGCGTGATCCAGGGCGTCTACCAGCCAAGCCCGGGGGTCTGGATCCACGAGACGTGCACCATCGATCCGAACGCCCGCATCATCGGGCCCGTCTGGCTGGGTGCCGGGCACGATCTCAAATCGGGCGAGACCGTCGTCGGCCCCGCGATCATCCCCGACAGCCCGACAGCCAAAGCGCAGCCCAGCGAGATCGACTGGTACGCCGTGACTCACTCGGCATGGCGTCTCATCCCCACCCTTCGCAAACGCCCGCTCCGGGCGGTCTCCAAACGTGCGTTCGACATCGTTGTCGCACTCACCGCCATCCTCGTGACGCTGCCGATCTACCCGATCATCATGGCCGCGATCTATCTCGACGACGGCAGGCCCTTCTTCTTCAAGCACTACCGCCAGCAGTTCGGCGGGCGGTCGTTCCCCTGCCTCAAATTCCGATCGATGCGCCGCGACGCCGAGGAGATCAAGAAGCAACTCCAAGCGCAGAACAAATCCGACGGGCCGCAGTTCCACATGGACAACGACCCGCGGCTGCTCCGCATCGGTAAGTTCATCCGCAAGTACAAGATCGACGAACTCCCTCAGTTCTTCAACGTGCTCGTCGGGCACATGTCGATCGTCGGCCCGCGCCCGAGCCCCGACAACGAAAACCAGTACTGCCCCGCATGGCGAGAGGCACGCCTCAGTGTCCGCCCCGGCATCACCGGTCTCTGGCAGGTCAAGAGCCAGCGCATGCCGATGACCGACTTCCAGGAATGGATCCGATTCGATCTCGAGTATGTCCAGAACAACTCGTGGCGGCTGGACATCTGGATCATGGTCGAGACCGTCAAAAAAATCGTCTTCCGCTCATAATTACAGACCTCACCATCACGCATAAACGACTGTCACGGACCGACAACCATGCGAACCAAGAATCAACGCATCCTCAAGCGACTCGCGATCCTCGGAGCACTCGTCGCCTTAGTCATCGTGCTCGGCGTAGGCCTGAGCATCGTCCGCAACCGCGTAAAGGCACGCACGCTCGAAGAAAGCCGCGAACAGGGGCTCGCCGCCTATGAACGTGGCGATCTCCCACTCGCAGCCGAAAAGCTCGGCTACTACCACGCCACTCGCAACGATGACCCCGACGTCGCGTACAAGCTCGCCGACGCGAGCATGCGACTGCCCTCCCAGGGCAACGAAGGTCTCCGATCGGCCGCACTCTTCGCAAAGCGAGCCGCGGACCTTGCGCCCACCAGGACCGAACCCCTCGAACTGCTCATCGAGATCCACGGCCTGCTCAACCAGCAAACCGAGAGACTCGATGTCGCCGACAAACTTCTCGAGCTCGATCCAAACAGCACCGTCGCCCTCGACGCAAAGGCCAAATCCCTCGTCACCATGGGCAGACGCGACGACGCGCTCGATGCCGCCTACAAGCTGACCGAACTCACGCCCGACGACCCCGAGGCCCACCGCCTGGTGTTCGCCATCCTGTCGACCGAAGACCCCACGATCGGCCGGAGCAAGATGGCCGAGTACGTCAAAAAGCTCGGCGAGGAACACCCCGACGACGCACGGTTCACCGTGCTCCGCATCCACGCGACCGCACTCATGGGCGATCTCAACACCGCTCGTGAGATCGCCGCGACAATGACCAACGCCGACCTCGACGCCCGCACGCTCAGCGAGATGATGCGATCTTTCGACCTGCTTGGCATGCGCGAAGCCGGCGACGAACTCCTCGCCAATCACGCCGACAAGCCCGACATGCTCCGGGTCGTCAGCGTCCTGGGTGTTCAGCGACAATTCATGCGGGGCCAGCTCGATCAGGCGACCCAGACCGCAAGGCGTGCGCTCGAAACCCCGGGCGCCGCCTCTGCCGACCTCCTCCCCTGGGCCATGGCCTGCGGCATCGAGATCCCGGACGAACGCTACTCCGAGATCCTCGCCGAGTCGGAATTCAACACGAGCTACCACGAGGTGATGCGTGATGGATTCCTCGCGCTGAACAACCGCGACCCGCTCACCGCGCGATCGGCGTTCTCCGCCGCGCTCAACATCCGACGCGAAGACCCGCTCGCCGGCGCACTGCTCGCCGACGCCATGGATCGTATCGGCGCCTGGAAGGACGCCGCGCTCGAACGCCGCGACGTACTCCGCAAAACACCCGAGTTCACCACCGTCCGGCTCGCGCACATCGAAGCGCTCGTCTCACGCGGCAGACCAGTCGAGGCCGATAGCTCGGTCCGCGAAGGACTCGAACTCGACCCGAGCAACGGCGCTCTGCTCCTCGCGCACATTCTCTGTGTCGCCGAGATGTCCTCCAGCGGCGTCTCGCTCCCCGAAGAAGTCCGCGGCGCCGTCCGGCTCGCACGCGCCATGGAAGGCGACACGACCGATGTCACCCCCGTCACGATCCCATTGGCCAGGCTGCTCGTCGCCATCGGTGATCGCCCGGCACTGAGTTCTACACTCGACCGTATCGCCAGCGCCGATGTCAACCAGATCGATCTGCGGGCGCTCATGTCGCTCGCCGAAGCCATGAAATCCGTAGGCCTGCCACGCTCGGGCGAATTGTTCGCGATGATCGACAAGGCCGACAGGATCGATCCGTACATCGTCCTCGAGCGCGCCACGGCCATGGCAGACGAGGGCGATTCACAGAAGGGCCTCGCACTCATCGACGAGAAAGTGGCCAGGGCGAAGCAGGTGTCCGATGCACTCGGACTCCAGATGGAAATGGCGCGAGCCGCGTATCTCGACCGGATCGCCGACAGCGGCGCCATCGATGCTATTAAATCGCTCGCGAACGCGCACCCCGAGAACGCCGCGGTACAGACCCTTGTACTCGAATCACAGACCGCGTGGTCCGATCGACAGCTCATCTCCGATGCGGTCTCACGTCTGCGCTCGATCACCGGCGACAACTCAACAGGCTGGCGTCTCCACGAAGCCAGACGCATGCTCGTCTTCGATCCCACCGAACAGAGCGCCGCAGCGGTCGTCAACCTGCTGGGCAACGAGAACCCCAACGAAACCGCGGACCCCGTCTCCGAGCTCGTCCTCGCCGACGCGATGTCGATCCTCGGCGACGCTCGGGCCTCGGCCGATCACCTCGAACGCGCCATCGACGCGGGCATCGATAGCCCCGCCCTCGTGCTCCGTCTGATCTCGATCCGCCAGAGCATGGGCGACATCGACAACGCCCGCCGCAGAGCAACCTCGCTCACCCAGTACGAGCCCGTCAACGATCAGATCCGCCGCGAACGCGTGGCAGCCCTCATCCGGCTCGGTCTCTACGAACCCGCACGCAAAGACGCCGACAAACTCGCCGACTCACAAGACGCCCGCAATCTGATCATCGCGGCCGCACTCTCCGGCAAGCTCGGCGAGCCCGCCGAAACGAACAAACGGCTCGACGCGCTCATGGCTCTGAACGACGTGCCCGATCAGGTGCTCTCCGCCGCAACACTCACTCTCGTCGAGGCCGACCGTACCCGCGACGCCTATCTGCTCCTCGAACGCCACCGCAAGCCCGAACCGAGCACCGATTTCGTGCTCGCCGAATCAACACTCCTCGAAACGACCGGCAGGCCCGAAGACGCCGCAACGATCCTCGCCGATGCCGTCCGCACAAACAAGGACGCCGCACTCTTCACCGCCCAGGCCGGCCTGCTCTCCCGCCTCGGCCGAGTCGACGAAGCCAAGTCCGCGTGCGATGCCGGCCTCGCCCAGGCCCCAACCAATCAACAGCTACTGCTCCTGAAAGAAGCCATCGGTCTCGTCAGCGCCCAGCACAGCACGAGCATCGGCGAAGACGCACAGGCCGCTCGGCGCGTCATCGAAGCGCTCCGCGCAAACACCGTCGAATCGAGCAACCCCGCCGAACTGGTGCGTCAGCTCCGCGTCATTACCGAGCAGGAACCAACGTTCTACCCCGGCTGGTCGGTGCTGACCGCACAGCTCCAGAGCCAGGGGCGATTCGAGGAAGCCTCCGAAACCGCACTCACCGCGATGCGCATCATGCCGGGCGATCCGCGCCCCGCCAGACTCGCGGTCGACGCGCTCCTGCTGATCAACGAGCCCAGGCGTGCGCTCGCAGCCGCCGACGAGTGGAGCCGACGTTCAAAGCCCGACTCCTACCAGGCCGACACGACGATGGCCGCACTGCACATACGCCTCGGCTCCCCCACCAACGCCGCGCAGGTGCTCAAGCCCTGGGTCGACCGCATCACGGGCGATCCCGAAGCCGCGCCGATCCTCGTACGCCTGCTCGCCGCCGTCGACATCCTCCGAGGAGACGAGAACGCCGCATGGAATCTCGTCAAACCCCGCGTCGACCGCGACCCGCAATGGCTCGCGCACGCCATCGAAGTCTCGCGCGATCTCATCCAGATCAAAGCGCCGATCAACGCCTCCGTTTCATGGCTCGATCGCGTCACGAATGAATGGAAACTCGGAACGGATGACACGCTCCGCGTCGCACAGGCTCGCATGGACATCGCGACCGCGACAGGCAGCGAGAGCGATGTTCTCCTCGCCATCGAATCGCTCGATCGCCTGCGCGCCATGCCCGATCAGTCCGAATGGCAGATGCGTGGCGGGATGCTGCTCCGCATCGCCGCAGAGCGGATGCTCGGTCGCACCAGCGACGCGGCACAACACGCCCGCGAACTCGCTGCCGCTCGACCCAACGACACCATCGCGCTCAGCATGCATGCGCTCACATCGATCGAATCCGGCGGCGACGCTCAACAGGCGCTCACCACCGCATCGCGCGCCGTGCAGCAGGCCGAGCAGAACACCCGCGATCGGAGCGAACTGACTACCGCACTCGATGCGCTCGGCCAAGCTCAACTCGCAACGGGCAAGATCGCCGAGGCCGAAACGACCTTCCGCCGCTTGCTCGGGCTTCAATCCGACTCGGCGATGGCCCGCCTCGGGCTCGCCGAGGTGTTCCTCGCCAATGGCCAACCCGCGGAAGCCCGACGGATGGTCCAAAGCGCCGGTGTCACCGACGCGCTCAAGCGATCTCCCTGGATCCAAACAAGGATCGACCGCATCAGTCAGCGTCTGCCGTGATGTGAATCCAAATAAAATCCGATCCAGTCGACGCTAGTGAGCACTCAATATTTTTGGAATTTTTCGGACACGCCCGATATCTGGTGGCGGAAGGTCCGTATACTGACTTTACACAGGAAGCGGGGAAACAGGACTTGACGGCGTCCCCAATTGCGGGCATGATACACCGTAAGTTCTGTACGAAGAGCCGATTACGGCTCAGCCCCAATTCCGACCAGACGTTCGTTCTGGCGGAGACCAGGGCCGATAAAACGAAGAGATGAGGATCAGTCATGGATACGACACGATTCACACTGGCCGGACTCGCGATGATCGCAGCCGGAGCCACCGCAGCTCAGAATCTCACCGTTGTGAATGCCCCTCGGGCGGGTGAGAGCAATCACGCTCAGATGCTCGCCGAAGCCTTCGGCGGTTCGTTCTCGTCGCTCGGCCAAGTCGAGGGCATCAACGCCCACGCCGGCGGCTCGAACCTCACCGACATCGGGTACACCAACGGCTCGTTCACGTTCAGCCGCATCGCCGACAGCGGCTCAGCTGGCGTGATCAACCTCAAGAACGTCTCGGGAAGCGACGAGTCGTGGAGCGGCGGCTCGTACCGCGCCGAAGCCATCGGCGGCTACTCACGCCACAGCCACATGCTCGGCTACATGACCGAGGGCGGCGAGTTCCAGACCATCCATGCCACAGGCATCATGGGCGAGAACAGCTCGATCCACCCCAACCAGGCATTCACCTGGGCCGTCCAGAACGGCAACGGTCAGACCTACTACGGCGACAACACCATGAACGGCGGCACGGACCACATGGTCAGCTACGCCATGTACGACGCTTCCAATAAGCTCATCGGCGCCGTCCTCTTCTTCGAGGACTGGCACGGCTCGGCCAGCGATTACGACTACAACGACTTCGCGGTCCTCCTCACACTCGCACCCGCCCCGCAGGCTGCCCTTCTCGGCGTCCTCGGACTCGGTGGTGTGGGCCTCGCGACCGGCCGTCGCCGCTCGCAGATCGCCTGAGATCGAGAAGTTGAACTGATCCGAAGTGCAGATCTTGAAAAAGATCTGCACTTTTTTCATACCTGATACCCCGTTTCAAGCTCAAAAACCCACATTCGGTGTGTTTTGAATAAAACCCCTTGATTCGGAGGTGACTCCGGGCATTCCCCTACTATACTGTTGCGGACGCAGGTTGGAGGCCTGCAAGTGTGGGTTCTATCAGAACTTAGTAGGGAGAGATGGGATGTCACGCCCTCTTATCGCAGCAGCTATCGGTCTGTCATTCATCGCAGGTTCCGCCCTTGGCGATGGGGATGATGCGTACACGCACGTCCGAAGCCCTTCGCACGGCGAGGCCAGCCATGCCGACATTCTGGCGAGCGCCTTCGGCGGCAGTTTCTCTGCATCAGGCAGGGATTACTCCAACGGCTCTGTCTCGGCCATCCGCAACAAGGACCGGGGCTACTGCGACTACGGCGACCAGATCTGGGACGCCGGCAACTACTGCGCCAAGCTCATCGCCGCCGAGAATTGCGACGACGTCAGCTTTGGCTACAAGGAAGGCACTCACAACGGCCAGTATCGCAAGCTCTTCAATGACAACGAGATCGGTGCGATGGCTTCCTTCTCCACCGACCGCGACTTCCGTTGGGCGATTAAGGTCGACGGCTGGCTCTGGGACTCGGTTTACACCTCCCGCGAAGATGACAACTGGGGCAAGGACATGATGGTGTCCTACAGCCTCTACAACGGCTCGGGCAGCTTCATCGGCTCGTTCCTCTTCTTCGAGGACACCAAGCACAACAGCGATAAGGACTTCAACGACATCGCTGTCCTGCTCTGCCTCGTGCCAGCACCTCAGGCCGCCTCGATGGGCCTGCTCAGCCTGGGTGGTCTCGGCGTCCTCGCCGGCCGTCGCCGTCGATAAAAGAACGAATTTATACCAAACGACTTTATTATCAAACAGCGGATCCAGCCCGGATCCGCTGTTTGTTCATACACACCAAAACCAAACTCAAGACAAATCCCAAAAATCTTTTCAAAATCCGCGCCGCAAACAGCGCTTTTTGTAAGTGATCGCGTACATTCATCTGACGCAGGTTGGAGGCCTGCGAAGTACGCAAGACACCTCATATTTCTGGAGATTTGCTATGTCGCGCCAAGGATTTGGCTTCGCGATCGGTCTGTTTGTGCTCTGTGGCTCGGCTTTGGCGGACGATTACACCACGATCTATCCATCCGCGAATGATCCGAATCACGCCCAGCTTCTCGCCAGCGCGCTCGGTGGTTCCTTCTCGGCATCCGGTCTCAACTATTCCAACGGCTCAATCGATGCCATCCGGAAGAGAGACAACGGGCCCATGATGAACACCGATCAGATCTGGGCCGCTGGGACCTATAAGGCAAGCCTCGTCTACAACACGGACGACGGACGCTCGAAATCGTTCGGCTTTATCAGCGGCATCGGAGGCGGCACCTATGAGAGCCTCCTCAGCACGTCGAGCATCGGCTCTATGGCGTCCGTCACCACCGACGAGGACTTCCGCTGGGCGATCAAGCTCAACGGCGGCAAAGTCCTCTCCTCCCGAAACAGCAGCAACCAGGGCACCGACATGATGGTCTCGTACGACCTGTACAACCATGCCGGACGACTCATCGGTGCGATGCTCCTGTTCGACGACAAGATCTCAGCACCCGAGAAGGATTACGCGGACGTTGCCGTATTGCTCACACTCGCCCCGACACCCCAGGCCGCCTCGCTCGGCATCCTCGGACTCGGTGGTGTGAGCGTGCTGGCGGGGCGTAGGCGTCGCGAGAGCGTCGCATAACCCACTGTGGGAGCGGTCAGAATCCCGAGCGGGTCCGCGAATTTTCGCGGGCCCGCTCTGCTTTTCAGATCGCCGTTAAAGCTTGACCAGATTGACTTTATAAACACGAGCAGGACCTTGCGATCCGTGACTAACCCCCCATGATAAGGGTGCCGGCCAGATGTTCGAGCCGGGGAAGACAGACATCGGAAGACAAGGGGTTCACGTCATGCGTCAGGCAAGCATCATCACGATCGCCGCCGCGCTCTCGGCCGGCGCAGCATCGGCTCAGTACACCAGCGTTCATTCGGCCGCCTGGGGCGAGGCCAATCACGCCCAGATCCTTTCCTCGGCTCTCGGAGGCAGCTTCGCTTCCGCAACCAGCAAGGACTACTCCAACGGCACGATCTACGCCGACCGGATCAAGGACAGCTCGTGGATCTCACCCACGGACCAGATCTGGAACGCCGGCACCTACCACGCCACCATGGTCGGCCACGAAGCCGGCTACACACACACCTTCGGATACGTCGAGGGCAACAAGAACAACCTCGGCTCGTTCACGGGCGTCCTCCGCTCAGACGAACTCGGCTCGTCCGCGACCGTCTCGCTCGACAGCGACTTCCGCTGGGCGATCAAGAACGACCAGCAGTTCGGCGGCCACCTCTTCACCTCGCGTGACAACGACAACCCCGACTGTGACGACCACATGGTCAGCTACAAGCTCTTCAAGAACGGCGACCTCTTCGGCTACGCCCTCTTCTTCGAAGATCTGAAGCGCTGCAGCGACAAGGACTACAACGACGTCGCTGTGATCCTCACCCTCGTCCCCGCTCCCCAGGCCGCCATGATGGGCCTGACCGGTCTCGGTGGGCTCGGTCTTCTCGCCGGCCGTCGCCGCCGCGACAGCATCTAATCACAACGAACGCCGCGATTTCTCTCTCGCTGCTATGAGCAAGGCCCGTTCTGGGCCTTGCTCTATTTTTGAGATGACTGACAAACTCAGCCGCCGTACATGTTGGCGTAGTAGTCCTGGTACGCCCCGCTCCGCACACGCTCCCACCACGGGCGGTTGTCGGTGTACCAGCGCACCGTGTCCTCGAGCGCCTTGGGCCAGGCCGATCGCGTCGGCTGCCACCCGAGCTCGCGCTTGATCTTGCCCGCGTCGATCGCGTAACGCCTGTCATGCCCGAGTCGGTCCTCGACATAGCGGATCATCTCCTCGCCCTTGCCCATGATCTCAAGAATCGACCGGGTGAGCTCGAGGTTCGATCGCTCGTTGTTGCCGCCGATGTTGTACACCTCGCCCGATGTGCCCTTCTCAAGCACGGTCAGCACCGCCTCGCAGTGATCATCAACGTGCAGCCAGTCACGGACGTTCTTGCCGTCGCCATACAACGGCACCTGCTTGCCGTCGAGCAGATTCGTCACGAACAGCGGAATCACCTTCTCCGGGAACTGATAAGGCCCGAAGTTGTTCGAGCACCGTGTCGTGCAGATGTCCATCCCAAACGTGTGGTGGTACGCATTCGCCAGCAGATCCCCGCCCGCCTTGCTCGCCGAGTACGGGCTGCTGGGGTCCAGCGGCGTCGCTTCGGTGAACTTGATCTCAGGGTTCTCAAGCGGGAGCGAGCCGTAGACCTCGTCCGTCGACACGTACACAAAGCGTTTCTTTCCACCAGTCGCGCGCCGCCACGCGTCGAGCAACACCTGCGTTCCACGCGTGTTCGTGTCGATGAACGGGCCCGAGTCCATGATCGAGCGATCAACATGGCTCTCGGCCGCCATATGCACCACCGCATCCACACCCTCAAGCGCCTTGTCCAGCGCCGCGGCATCGCGCACATCGCCTCTGATGAACGCGTACCGATCGTCGCCCTCGATCTCGCTCAGGTTCTCAAGGTTGCCCGAGTAGGTCAGCACATCGAAATTCGTGATGCGGTAGTCCGGACGCTCACGCAGGAGCAGCCTGACAAAGTTGGACCCGATGAAGCCGGCGCCGCCGGTGAGAAGGATGTGCATGGTTGACCTCTTTGGAACACTCTTCCAGGATCAGTCCAGGGGTTCCAGTCGTTTGAGTACGTCGGCGAGGTTCACCCGCCAGTGTGGCATGTTTCCAATCAGCGATTCGGTTCGGCTCAGATCGAGCACACTGTACGCGGGCCTTGGCGCGGGCCTCGGAAACTCGGCTGTCGTGCAAGGTTTGACAACGCATGTGTGCCCCAGTCCATCACGGACAGCGCAGGCGAACTCGAACCACGTGCACTCGCCGCCGTCGGTGACATGGAAGACACCCGAACCCTCGGCATCGACGAGCGACACAAGCGACCGAGCCAGATGCTCGGCCGAGGTCGGGCGGCCCCGTTGGTCATCGACAACCTTCAGCTCGTCCTTGTCGCGCGTCAACTTCGCCATCGTCCGGACAAAGTTGTTCGCCCACGGCGCATAGAGCCAGCTCGTCCGGGCGACGATGAAATCACAGCCCGATTGCTCGATCACCTTCTCGCCCGCGGCCTTGGTCCTGCCGTACGCGCCGATCGGGTTCCGAGGCTCATCGACCCCGTACGGCTTGGTCGCCTTGCCGTCGAACACATAATCCGTCGAGACGTGCACGAGCTTGCCGCCGGCTTCTTTGATCCGGGCACAGAGCACCGCCAGGCCCTCGCCGCCGTTGACCGCCAGAGCGTCCGCCTCGTGCTCTTCCGCACCGTCGACGTTCGTCCATGCGGCACAATTGAACCACACCGCATCCATCGGCAGCCTCGACTGCTTCACCGCTTCCGGGCTCGCGATGTCGAGTTCATCCCGATCAGCCGCGATGACGCTCACGCCCCTGCCCTCGAGCAGTCGGCAGAGTCCACGCCCGAGCATGCCCTTCGCCCCGAGCACGACCGCGCCCCGCGCGATGAGGAGCGAATCCGCTGTCATCCGTGCTGAACCTCCCAAGGGAAGCCCGCAAACCCGTCGTGCGCCATCCGCTCCTCGTCCGGGTTCTCCGGGTCGTACGCCTCGGTCACGAAATACAAGAGCCCCGCGGACTCAGGCCCGACCGTCGCCGCGCCGTGCCAGAGCGTCGGCGGAATGATGACCGTCCCCGGGCTCTTCTCACCCGTCACCCGCGCCCAGCTCACGCCATCGGTCTGGCGATGCACGCCGACCTTCAGGTGCCCACGCAGCACAAGCCAGAAATCCGTCTGCTTTTTGTGCCGGTGCCACGCCTTGATCACGCCCGGGTACTGCGTGCTGAAATTGACCTGCCCCTTGGGCGACAGCACGCCCTGCAGCTGATTCATCAGCGACCAGCCGCGGTCGTCCGCGAAGTGCCGGCTCGGCACGAACACCGGCTCGTGCTCGGCCAACGCCCGGCGGTACCCAGACTCAACATTGCCATCCCAAACGGGGATCCCGATCACACGCATCGATCAGCCCCCTACCGCCGCAGGCATCTGCAGATGGTTCGCACCGCCCTCGGCGACAAGCTTCGTCGCGCGGTACAGGCTCTCGTGCGTCCCCGCGTCCGTCCACCAGCCCTCGAGCACCTGGCTCGTCAGCGTCCCGCGACGAATGTATTCATTATTCACGTCCGTGATCTCGAGCTCGCCCCGCTTCGACGGCACCAGCGTCTTGCAGATATTGAACACGTCGTTGTCGTAGAAGTAGATCCCCGTCACCGCAAGATTGCTCTTGGGCTCGGTCGGCTTCTCCTCGATCGAAACCACCTTGCCGTCCAGCAGCTCGGCGACACCGAACCGCTCCGGGTCGGGTACCTCCTTGAGCAGCAGCTTCGCGCCCGACTTCTGCGTAAAGAAATCGCCCGCGGCCTGGCGGATGTTCCCCTCGATGATGTTGTCACCCAGGACCACACACACCTTGCCGCCGTCGGCGAAGTCCTCGGCCAGCTTCAAGGCGTCGGCGATCCCGCCCTCGCCTTCCTGGTACGCGTAAGCCATCTGCTTCGCGCCGAGATCCTTGCCGTTCTTCAGGAGCTTCAGGAAGTCGCCCGCATGATCGCCGCCCGTCACGATCATGATCTCATCGAGCCCGGCGTTGATGAGGCACTCGATCGGGTAGTAGATCATGGGCCGGTCGTAGACCGGGAGCAGGTGCTTGTTGGTGACCAGCGTCAGGGGCCGGAGTCTGGAGCCGAGCCCGCCGGCGAGGATGATGCCCTTCATGGAAAGATCGCCTTTCTTCGGTGTTCCAGCAGTCTAGACAGCCCGGAACGGACCTCCCGTTTCATCGGCGTGTGATCGAACGCCCATCAGCCCGACTCGGTAGGATGACCCATACGGAGGGCCCAATCATGCGAACCATGCCGCGCGTTCTGATCACCTGCCTCGCCGCCTCAACCATCGCCCTTGTTGGGTGCGAGGAATCCACCGGAAGTTCCAACAGTGGCACACCAAATCAGGGGAGAGGTGCCCAGAGCCAACTCGGTAAATCCGTCGAGATGGGCAAGGATCTCCGCGATCAGATCCAGGGACGCGATATGGCAGCCGGGGCACTCGCCGACTCCATCTCGGGCGGCGACGGCGCCGTCCAGATCGGCAACCTCTCCGTCCCCATCCCCGCCGGCTGGACCAAGGTGACGCCCTCCAACTCCATGCGCCTCGCCCAGTACGAAGCCGAAGGCGGCGACGTCGTCATCGCATTCAGCCAGGCCGGCGGCTCGATCGACGACAACGTCACACGCTGGGTCAACCAAGTCACCGAGAACAACGAGCCCGTCACGCCCAAAATCGAAGACCTCACGGTCGCCGGATACCCCGCCGTCATCGTCGAACTCATCGGCCGCTACGCCGACGGCGGCATGATGGGCACACCCACCTATTACAACGACTACGAAGTCAAAGGCGCGATCATCGACACCGGCGCGACCAAAGCGTTCATCAAAATGACCGGCCCGATCTCGCTCGTCGACGACCACGCCGCGCACTTCGACAACATGGTCCGAGGCATCGCACGCAAGTAGCCAGTGCCGAGTTAAGCCGCGATCTCGCCCGCAACCATCTTGTCGTACCACTCGCGCCGACGCGGATCGCCGAGCACCGCGTACGCCTTGGCGATGCGGTCAAATTTCTCCGCCGCATCTGGCGATGGATCATGATCGGGGTGGTGCTTCTGCGCAAGCTTGCGATACGCCCGCTTGATCTCGTCGGCTGTCGATTTCACATCGACACCCAGCACCTCGTAGAGATTCTCGAAATCGATATACGCCTGCGGTCTTTCCGGTGATCCCGCGTCGGGCTGCTGGGCCGTTGAGCCGCTCGCTGCCTCGGATTCGCCAGTGATCTTCGCCGATTTATTGGCGAATCCAAACTGCCCGAGCTGGCGCAGCGCCACGCCGACGCCCGGCCTCGGATCGATAATCTGGAATCCCGCCTCATACACCGCGGGCAGCCAGCACACACGGCGCACCCACTGCACGCGCGCCTTCACCGAGAGCTGCTTGCTCTCCGTACGCACTCGGATCTCATGGATCTCACCCTTCTTCAGGTCGAGCCGCTTCCGCGAAGAAAGACGGAAACCCGTCTCGGACACATCGCGCACGGTCCCAATCGGACACGAAAGCGTGTTCGTCTCAAACCGCTGCGCATTCCGCGGCATGTGCAGGCGCGAAGATGTCCCCTTGGAGCCGAGACCCATAAGTCTCTGGTCGGCATCCAACAAGACCGGCTTGATCCAAAGTTCGGCCTGCCCTCATGAAGGGAAGGACCGGAACGAGTTATCTCACGCCGAGAAGCTCGATCTCGAAGATCAGGTCAGACCTGGGCGGGATGCTGGGCGGTGCCCCACGCTCGCCATAGCCCATGACATAGGGAATCGTTAGCTTACGCTTCCCGCCGACCTTCATCCCGGGGATGCCTTCCTGCCAGCCCTTGATGAGGTTGCCGAGCGGGAACTCGATCGGCTCGCCACGCTTGTACGACGAATCGAACTCGGTGCCGTTCATCAGAGTGCCGCGGTAATGCACGCGTACGATCGCCCCCGGGGGGCATTCGTCTCCGCTGCCAACAACTGCATCCTCTATCACCAGGTCACTCACTGGCTGGCTCATGACTCACTCCCCTCACGGTTGCACACATGGGCGTTGGCTCACTCGTACCAGACGCCGGAATGGAATGGTTTACAGAGCCTCTTCTCCGGGCTACTGATTGCTGAGATTTATTCAGCGAAGCCACCCACTTTTGTGAGCAATATCGCGACACAAACATGTGCCTGACCATTGTCATCCTTCAGAGCCGGTAATCTGGAATTATGAACACCATCCACCGCCGACATTTCATTGCCGCAGGATCACTCACCGCTCTGGCGGGGATCACCGGCTCAGCAGCCGCAACAACGTACCGAAAGGGGCCTGGCGATGACCACCGCGGGCCCGTTTGCGTCGCTTCCGGCAACGGCGTCCGAGCAGTCGCCAAAGCCTGGGATCTCATGCACGAGGGCCGGGACACCGCCGAAGCCGTCGTCGCGGGCGTCCGAATCGTCGAGGAAGACCCCAATGACATGTCCGTCGGCTTCGGCGGGCTGCCCAACGAGCGGGGCGTCGTCCAGCTCGATGCCTCCGTCATGCACGGCCCAACCCACAAAGCCGGGGCGGTCGCATGTCTCGAGAATATCAAGACACCCGCGTCCGTTGCTCTGGAAGTGCTCCGACGCACCGATCACGTCATGCTCGTCGGGCTGGGCGCCAAAGAGTTCGCCATCGCACTCGGCTTCCCCGAAGAAAATCTCCTCACTGAACAGGCTCGCCAGGCATGGCTCCGCTGGAAAGCAAGCCACGGCCCCGACGACGACTGGCTCAACCCCGAGCAGATGGATTGGCAGTTCGACGACCAGGGCCACGGCACACACACCGCCCTCTCCATGGCAGACAAAGACCCCATCCCATTCACAACAGGCACTATCCACTGCTCGGCCCTGAACGCCAAGGGCGAGATCTCCGCGTGTACTACGACCAGCGGCCTCTCGTACAAAATCCCCGGACGAGTGGGTGACTCGCCCATCATCGGAGCCGGCATGTACGTCGACAACGCGATCGGCTCCGCCGGTGCCACCGGAAGGGGCGAGTCGGTCATCCAGTCCTGCGGCTCTTTCCTTGCAGTGCAGTACATGGACCAGGGCATGACACCCAACGAAGCCTGCCGCGCCGTGCTCAAAAGAATCGCAGATCGCACCAAGCAGAAACGACTGCTCAACGCCAAGGGCGAACCGAATTTCCAGGTGACGATGTACGCGATGCGCAAGGACGGAGCCTACGGATCGGCAACAATGAGACCGGGCGGGACCTTCGCCGTGTGCGACGACGAAGGCCCCAGGCAGTTGCCGTCGGAGCCGCTGTTCGATTGACCCACCAACCGCCAGCGCGACCCGGCCCGATCAGGCAAAGATCATATCCTTGCCATTGAGAGAAATATCTCTCCTCGCCCGAAATGCTGAGCACAACTCCGCGAGCCGCTCCATCGGATTCCCCACTCCCGAGCGGCATGTTCATCTGCACAAACATGTACGAGGTCACGGCTCGCAGGGTTCCCCACAATTCAACGCCGATCGTGAAGACCGATTGCGTCTGCTTGACAGACCGAGCCCTCCGGATATGCTCCGAACTGCTACGGGTGCCCCGATGTGTTCATGGGGTGAATAGGGAAGTGCGGTTGAAAGCCGCCGCGGACGCGCCGCCGTGATGGGCACGATTCCGCCGGATCAATGAGCCACTGAGCCTCAACGGGCTTGGGAAGGCGATCCGGAGGAGCCCAGAGCCGGAAGACCTGCCCGAAGCTTGCGTTTGACGGCCCTCGCGAAACGGGCGTCGGCGGCTGCTCCGCGCGTTCGCTTCCGCGTGCGAAGTTCCTCCGACACATCCCCTCGCGTACGCCACTCCACTGGCCGGAAGCCGTGCCGCGCGCATCGGCACGAACACGCGAGAAAGTCATGCAGTATTCACGCCTTTCGTTTCTTGCCATCGCCGCAACGGGTCTGACGTTCGCCAACGCCGCCCATGCCGATGTCAGCGTGCCATACACGCTCGTCGGCACGTTCGCGCTCCCATCGAACACCTACGACCTGCTCCCCGACGGCAGGCTCATCTCGATCGACCCCGCGGGCAACGTCGCCATCCAGAACGCCGTCAATTCCTCCGCCTACACAAACGTCGGATCCATCGGCACCATCAACTCCGACGGCTTCGGACCCGCGTTCGTCTCCGTCAGCCCCGACGGCTCAACACTCGCCGTCGGCAACAACGAGTTCAACACCTCAAACGCCGTCCTCTTCTACGACACCGTGCAGGCCACCTCGGGCAGCGCCACGCCCACCCACTCGATCACCACCCCCCACTTCGCCGGCGACTGGTCGGACAATCAGACGTTCTACGTGAGCGGCGCCGACGCCGCGACATTCGGCACCGTCGTCAACCGCCTCGACCTCACGCTCGGCGCATCCACAACCGTCATCTCACCCGCCGGCGGCTTCAGCGGCGCGGTCCACACCACCGGCGGCACCCTCTACGCGGGCGAGGGCGACACGGGCAACGTCTTCGCATTCGACCTCCCCACCCTCGCGTCCGCGACAACCTCCGCACCCATCAGCTCCGGAACACTCACCACCACACATGAAAGCGCCGGCTCCATCGACACCGACCTCTTCGGCAACCTCATCGTCGCCGGCGGGTTCTTCGACTTCGGATCCGGAACTTTTACCGGCTCGGCCGCCGTCATCGACCCCGCCACGCAGGACAAGCTCGTCCTCACACCCGCGGGCCTCGGCACGTTCTACGGCGCGTACTTCAACGATGCGACCAACGAGCTCGTCGTCACCGCCGACGGCACCGCGTACGTCTACGCCATCCCCACCCCGGGTGTCCTCGCGCCGATGACCCTCGGCCTCGTCGCACTCCGCCGCAGGAACCGGAACTAAACTATGCACACGCCGGCCTGCGCCAAAGCAATGTTCATCCTCGCCGGAGCCGTTTCGGTGGCGGCCCCGGCAGCTGCGCAGAACGACTTCGCCTCGCGCGTCATCGACTACTCACCCGCACCCGGGCAGTTCGTCTCCGATCCCGCATTCAACGACCCCACGCGCGCACTCGGCGCACCTGTGGGCGGCGGCACGATCAACCCCGACCTCTCCTCACTCGTCTCGCTCGGAGGCTTCGGAGGCTCGATCACGCTCGCATTCGACAACCCCGTCGAGAACGACCCCGACAACCCGCTCGGTCTCGACTTCATCGTCTTCGGCAACGCGTTCTACGTCGGCGCCAACCCGAACCGACGATGGGCCGAGGCCGGGCTCGTCGAGATCTCTTTCGACACCAACTCCAACGGCCTCGCCGACGATGCGTGGTTCACCATCCCGGGCTCGGCGCTCAACGCACCCGTCACGCTGCCACTCCCCACCGCCCTCAACGGCCCAGTCCTCGAAAACACCTCGAACGACGATACCGAAACCCACTGGGGCTACGCCGATCTCTCACCCACACTGCTGCTGGGCGACACCGACGCGGACAATGTCGTCGACGATCCGAACGCCGACCCCGCCGTGTTCTACACCGTGCCCGACGACCCAATGACCACGGGCGTCGACGCGGGTTCGGGCGGGGGCGACGCCTTCGACATCGCCTGGGCCATCGACCCGATCACCGGCGCACCCGCAAACCTGCCCGGCTTCCACTTCATACGCATCACGTCCGCCGTCGATTTCAGCTCCACGATCTTCGGCGAGAACTCCCCCGAGATCGACGCCGTCGCCGACGTCCGACCAATCGTCACCTGCCTCGCCGACGTCAACAACGACGGCATGCTCTCACCCGCCGACTTCTCCGCGTGGGTCAGCGCATTCAACGCAGGCAGCCCCGCCGCCGATCAGAACCGCGACGGGCACGTCACGCCCGCCGATTTCTCTGCATGGGTCGCCAACTACAACGCGGGGTGCGACGCATGAGCCGCCACGCGTTCACACTCATCGAGCTCCTCGTCGTCATCGCGATCATCGCGCTGCTCGTAGGCATCCTCCTGCCCTCGCTCGGGCTCGCACGCGGCGCGGGCCAGCGGCTCGTCTGCGCCTCCAACGCGCGACAGCTCCAGCTCGCGGCCTCCGCATACGCCGTCGATCACGCGGGCTCCTACCCGCCCGGCGCGTCGGACTTCCGCGCCAACCTCCACCGCTGGCACGGCTCGCGCACGAATCCGTCCGAACAGTTCGCCGCCGACGCCGCCCCGCTCATGGGCTACATGGGCGACACCCCCGGCACGACCCAGGCCATCCGAAGCTGCCCAACCTTCGCTCGCACGATCGAAGCCGATCGCAACGCCCCCACTTCGCGCACGGGTGCGTTCGAAAAATCCGCCGGCGGCTACGGCTACAACAACGCCTTCGTCGGCACGCTCCAAGGCCGAGTCGGCCCGCGGAGCGACCACACCTGGCGCGTCGTCTCCGACGAAACAGGCTCACCCGAGCACCTCTTCACGCGCCCCAGCCAAACAATGGCCTTCGCCGACGCGGCCTTCCCCTCAAGCCGATCCATCGGCGGCGTCATCGAGTACAGCTTCCTCGAGCCTCGCTTCCAACCCGCATTCGGCCTCGCGCACCGCGCCGACCCGTCCATCCACTTCCGACACAACAACCGCGCCAACATCGCCCACCTCGACGGGCACGTCGAATCGCGCCAACTCGGCTTCAGCTGGTCCAGCGGGCTCTACACACCGGACGCCATCGACCTCAAAATCGGCTGGCCCGAGGGCGACGACACGAACCGCGGCTACGGGTACCGGTGACTCATGGCCGTCGACCGCTGCGTCTGCCACAACGTCACACTCGCCGAGCTCAAGGCGATGTCGACCAAAGCAACCACCGTCGATGAACTGAGCGCCAAGACACGCTGCTGCACAGGCTGCGGCATGTGCAAGCCCTACGTCATCCTCATGCTCCGCACCGGGCGCACATCGTTCCCAGTCCTGCCGCCCCACGAAGCCCAGCGCATCGCCGCCCTACGCGACTAAAACTTCTCCAAACATGCCCACAATGAAAAGCCCCCCGCTCGCGCAGGGGGCTCGTTGAACTCAAATGATCCAGAGAACGATCAGTTCTCCTGACCGGCCTCTGCAGACTCGGCGAGCGTCACGTCACGCACCTCGACCTGTGGCACGCCCAAGGCGTCGTTGCGATCCGCACCCAGACGCTCGGCGGCCATCGCGGCCTCTTCGAGCATGCTCACATCGTCGTAGTCGTCCGCTTCCGGCAGCTCGCCGATCGTGCGAATCCGAATGTCCTGGTGAGCCTGGAAGCCCGTACCCGCCGGGATCAGGTGACCCAGCAGCACGTTCTCCTTGAGGCCGATGAGCGTATCCACTGCGCCCTTGAGCGAAGCCTCCGTGAGCACCTTCGTGGTCTCCTGGAACGACGCGCCCGACAGGAAGCTCTCGCTCTGCAGCGAGGCCTTGGTGATACCGAGCAAGAGCGTGCGGCCCGAAGCCGGACGCGCCTTCTTGGTCTTGGCGATCTCCTTGCCCTCGGCCTCGGCCTTGGCGTTGGCCTCCTTCACCTCGTCGCGGTCGACGAGCGCGCCCACCGGCAGATCCGTGCCGCCCGACTCCATGATCTTGAGCAAGCTCGAAACGTTGTTGTTCGCCTGCTTGAAGTTGTAGCGGTCCAGCACATCCTGCGGCAAGAGGCCCGTGTCGCCCGGGTTCTCGACCTTCACCTTGCGCAGCATCTGCGAGAGGATCAGCTCGATATGCTTGTCGTTGATCGCCACACCCTGAGCGCGGTACACGTTCTGCACCTCGTCGAGCATGTACGCCCAGAGCGCTTCCTCGCCCTTGATCTTCAGAATGTCGTGCGGCACGAGCGGGCCTTCGGTCAGCGGATCACCCGCGAGCACCGTGTCGCCCGTGTGCACCATCAGCGGCTTGTCGTTCGGGACGTGGTGGTCCTTCTCGATGCCCGAGTCGGAGATCACGCGGATCGTCATCTTGCCCTTGCGCTTGTCGGAATGCAGCTCGACACGGCCCGAGATCTCGGCCATGACGGCCGGATCCTTGGGCTTCCGCGCCTCGAAGATCTCCGTCACGCGGGGCAGACCACCCACGATGTCCTGCGAACCGGCCGCCAACCGCGGCTGACGCGCGAGCATCTGGCCGGCCTCGATCACCGAGCCGTCCTTGACCTCGATACGCGCCTTCGCCGGCAGGTAGTGGAAGTCGAGGATGTTGCCGTCGGCGTCGACGATGTTGATCTGCGGGTGCAGATCGCCCTTGTGCTCGATGACAACCAGCGCCTTGCGGCCCTGGCCCGCGTCCTCCTCGCGCACCGTCTCGCCCATCTCGATGTCGACGTACTGAACCGTACCCGACTTCTCCGCGAGAATCGGCGTACGGTGCGGGTCCCACGTCACGAGCACCTGGCCCGCCTTGACCGATGAACCCGGATCGACCAGCACCGAAGCGCCGTACGGAATCTTCGACTTCTCGATCTCCCGACCCTCGCCGTCGAGGATCGCGATCTCGGCGTTGCGCTTCAGCACGACCCAGATGTCGTTGCCGTCGGCGTCCTTGACCTTCACCTCGTTGCAGTCACGCAGCTCGACCGAACCCGCCGCGATCGCGCGGTACTCGCTCTCGGCGATGGTTCGAGTGCCGATGCCGCCCGTATGGAACGTACGCATCGTCAGCTGCGTGCCCGGCTCACCGATCGACTGGGCCGCGATGATGCCCACAGCCATGCCCGGCTCAACAAGCTTGCCGGTCGACATGTCCATGCCGTAATCGAGCGCCGAGCAACCCGTCGAGCTCTCGCTCGTCAGCGGGCTCCGCACCACGACCGAGTCGATACCCATCTCCTCGACACGCTCAGCGGCGTCGGGCAGAATCATCTCGTTGGCCGCGATAATCACCTCACCAGTCGCCGGGTTGGCGATCTGGTGCACGCTCACGCGACCGATGATCTGGTCACGCAGACGCACGTCGACCTGCTCGCCCTTGTACACGGCACGCTTCACAATGCCGCGCTTCGAACCGCAGTCGTACTCGCCGATGATCACCGACTGAGCCACGTCGCACAGCTTACGGGTCAGGTAGCCCGAGTCCGCCGTCTTGAGCGCGGTGTCGGCCAGACCCTTACGCGCGCCGTGAGTCGACGAGAAGTACTCGAGAATGTTCAGACCCTCGCGGAAGTTCGCGCGGATCGGCGTCTCGATGATCTCGCCCGAGGGCTTGGCCATCAGGCCTCGCATACCCGCAAGCTGCTGCATCTGGCTCACGTTGCCACGTGCACCCGAGTCCATCATGAGATACACGGGGTTCAGGTAGGCGTCGCCTTCCTTCTCCGCGATGCTCGCGTACTCGTCCTCGCCCTTGCGGCGGTCGTGCTTGAGCGTCTCAATCAGCGTCTTGGTGATCTCTTCACGGCAGTGCGACCAGATGTCCAGCAGCTGGTTGTATCGCTCACGAGGCGTGATGATGCCGTCCTCGTACGAACGCTCCACACGGTTCACCTGCTTCTGGGCCGCGTTGAGCATCGCCTGCTTTTCTTCGGGAATGCGCAGGTCCGTGATGCCGAACGAAAGCCCCGCAGTCGTCGACTGCTTGAAGCCGATCCCCTTGAGGTTGTCGAGCATGTCGATCGTCGCCGCGCGGCCCGAGTACAGGTACGCGTCGTCGATGACCCGTGCGCAGCCCTTCTTGCCGAGCGTGCAGTTGTAGAACGGCATGCCCGGGCTCAGAATGTCGGCGAACAGAATGCGCCCAGCCGTTGTCACAATCCGCCCGCCCTCGGGCATCGCCTCGGGGGTGGCGCGCTCCTTCGTCACAACCTGATCGAAGCCCTCAACGCGCACAACGATCGGATCGTGCACGTCGATCTTGCCGTGGTCGAGCGCCAAGAGCGCCTCGGTCGCGTCCTTGTACTTGGGCAGCTTCGCCGGGTCGGTCTCGGCGTCGTTGCGCATGAGCGTGATGAAGTACACACCCATCACAATGTCCTGCGAAGGCGAGATAATCGGCGCGCCGTTGGCAGGGCTGAAGATGTTGTGCGTCGCAAGCATGAGGACATGAGCCTCGGCCTGCGCCTCGACCGACAACGGCAGGTGAACCGCCATCTGGTCGCCGTCGAAGTCCGCGTTGAAGCCCGAACACACCAAGGGGTGCAGACGGATCGCGTTGCCCTCGACGAGCGTCGGCTCGAACGCCTGGATACCCATTCGGTGAAGCGTCGGAGCACGGTTCAGAAGAACCGGGTGCTGGTAGATCACTTCCTCGAGCACGTCCCACACAGCCGGGTCGCGACGCTCAAGCATCCGCTTGGCGCTCTTGATCGTGTCGGCGAGCCCGTGCTCCTTGAGCTTCCGAATGATGAACGGCTGGAACAGCTCCAGCGCGATCTTCTTGGGCAGACCGCACTGATAGAGCTTCAGCTCCGGACCGACCACGATCACCGAACGGGCCGAGTAATCGACGCGCTTGCCGAGCAGGTTCTCGCGGAACCGGCCCTGCTTGCCCTTAATCATGTCCGTCAGCGACTTGAGCGCGCGGTTGCTCGATCCAAGCACCGGACGCCTGCAGCGCCCGTTGTCGAACAGCGCATCCACCGCCTGCTGAAGCATGCGCTTCTCGTTGCGGATGATGACCTCGGGCGCGTTCAGGTCCATCAGCTTCTTGAGGCGGTTGTTGCGGTTGATGATGCGCCGGTACAGATCGTTCAGATCGCTCGTGGCAAAGTTGCCGCTCTCGAGCTGCACCAGGGGGCGCAGGTCCGGCGGGATCACCGGCACCACGTCCATCACGAGCCAGGACGGATCGTTCTCGCTCTCGCGCACGATCTCGACCAGCTTCAGACGCTTGGCCAGGTCCTTGATCTTCTGCTGCGAACGCGTCGCGCCCAGGTCCTCGCGGATCTGCTTGGCCTCGTCATCGAGGTTCAGCATCTCCAGCAGCTCGCGCACCGCCTCGGCGCCCATCTGAGCGCGGAAGGCGTTGCCGTACTGCTCAACCGCCACGCGGTGCTCGTCCTCGGTCATCACCTGCTTGAAGGTCAGCTCGGTGTCGCCCGGATCGACGACCACGTAGTCCTGGTAGTAGATGATCTTCTCAAGATCGCTCGTCTTCATCCCGAGAAGCGTGCCCAGCCGGCTCGGCATGCTCTTGAAGAACCAGATATGCACCGTGGGCGAAGCGAGGTTGATGTGCCCCATCCGCTTCCGGCGGACGCGCGAGTGGGTCACCTTCACGCCGCAGCGGTCGCAGATGATCCCCTTGAACTTCGTCCCGCGGTACTTGCCGCAGGCGCACTCATAGTCACGCTCCGGCCCGAAGATCCGCTCGCAGAACAGGCCGTCCTTCTCGGGGCGGTACGTTCTGTAGTTGATGGTCTCGGGCTTCTTGACCTCGCCGTAGCTCCACGCGCGGATGTCGTTGGGCGACGCAAGCGTCACCTTGACAGCGCTGAAGTCATTCACCCGGTCGTACACGCTTTCAGCCATTCTTCACCTCTGAGTTGGCCGCGATTCTTGTCTTATTCGCTGTCGATCCGTGCTTCCGAAGGAGTCTGATGACCCCCACACAAACGATCCCGACCGACAGAAGAAATGCAATCAGACTCGCAATGCTTGAGTATGCCGATTCTTCTGAGATCCTCGATATAACCAAAAGACCGAGCCACAGTGCTATCAGGACGAAAAGCCAATCAAATTGACGTGGCTTCTTGGTCATTCCTCAACCTGTTACAGCAAGCTCCCACCCTCAACCTTGCGCTTCTCCAGCGTCACATTGAGACCAAGACCCTTGAGCTCGTTGCAGAGCACGTCGAACGCGACGGGCATGCCCGCCTCGAGCTTGTTCGTGCCCTTGACCATCGACTCGTAGATCTTGGTGCGCCCCTCGACGTCGTCGGACTTGACCGTCAGGAGCTCCTGGAGGATGTACGCCGCGCCATAAGCCTCGAGCGCCCAGACCTCCATCTCGCCGAACCGCTGACCACCCGTCCGCGCCTTACCACCGAGCGGCTGCTGGGTGATGAGGCTGTACGGGCCCGTCGCACGCGCGTGGATCTTGTCATCCACGAGATGGTGCAGCTTGAGCATGTACATACACCCGACGGTCGTCTTCTGGTGGAACGGCTCGCCGGTGCGTCCGTCGAAGAGCTGGATCTTGCCGCCGCGAGGCATGTGCGCGAGGATCTCACGCGAACCCGCAGGAATGCCCCGCTCCTCGATCTCGGCCAGTCTCTTGTCGACGTGCGAGTTCGCCTCGTCGATCGCCTGGTGGATCTCCCTCTCGGTGCAGCCGTCAAAGACCGGCGTCACCGCCTGGAACCCGAGCAGCTTGGCCGCCCAACCCAGATGCACCTCGAGGATCTGCCCCACGTTCATGCGGCTGGGCACACCCAGCGGGTTGAGCATGATCTCGACGGGCGAGCCGTCCTCCATGAAGGGCATGTCCTCCTCGGGAACGATGCGAGCAATCACACCCTTGTTGCCGTGACGGCCGGCCATCTTGTCGCCAACCGAAAGCGAACGCTTCATCGCGACGTAGACCTTGACCATCTCGAGGACGCCCGTCGCCAGCTCGTCGCCCCGCTTCTTGTGAGCTACGACGCGCTGCTTCTCGACCTCGACCGCCTTCACGCGCGGCCACTGGAGGTGGTAGATCTTCTCCGCCTCCTCGCGCGTCTCCTTCGAGCCCTTGATCCACTTCAGATCGAAGGTGTTGATCTGCTCGAGGATGACCTCGGGGATCTCGCTGGCGCCCACACGCTGACGCGTGAACGGGTCGACCATCTCGGTGCCGACGACCTGATTGATGGCCTCGACCATCTGGCGGAAGCGCTTGATCGCCTCCGCGTTCATCTCGGCCTCGTACTCCTCGATCTCCTTGTTCAGCTTCCGCTTCTGCTCCTCGGAGAGGTGCATGCGGCGGCTGAACTTCTTGGTCCCGATCACCACGCCGGCCGAGCCCGCGGGCACCTCGAGCGAGTCGTTCTTCACGTCCTCGCCCGCGCGACCGAAGATCGCGTGCAGCAGCTTCTCTTCCGGCGTCAGCTCGGTCTTGGCCTTGGGCGAAACCTTGCCGACCAGGATGTCACCAGGGCCGACGCGGGCGCCGACACGGATGATGCCGTTGTCGTCGAGGTTGCGCAGCATCTTCTCTGAGACGTTCGGGATGTCGCGCGTGAACTCCTCGCGCCCGAGCTTCGTCTCGCGGATCTCCACGTCGTAGCTGTCGATGTGGATGCTCGTGAAGACGTCGTCCTTCACGACGCGCTCGTTGATCACGATCGCGTCCTCGAAGTTGTACCCGTCGAACGTGTTGAACGCGACGAGCACGTTCTTGCCGATCGACAGCTCGCCGTTCACCGTCGAAGCGCCGTCGGCAAGCACCTGGCCCTGCTCGACCTTGTCGCCAGCCTCGACAAGCGGACGCTGGTTCAAGCAGGTACGCTCGTTCAGACCAACAAACTTGCGAAGCACGTACTCGTCTGACTGATCGATGATGATCCGCTCGGAGTCCGCGTACGTCACCGTGCCCGCGCGCCGCGCCTTGACGACCATGCCCGAGTTGCGACCAACATCCTGCTCGAGGCCAGTCGCAATCAGCGGCGGCTCGACCTTCACCAGGGGCACGGCCTGACGCTGCATGTTCGAACCCATGAGCGCCCGGTTCGCGTCGTCGTGCTCAAGGAACGGGATCAGACTCGCCGAGATGCCCACGATCTGCTTGGGCGAAATGTCGGCGTAGTTCACGTCCTCCGAGTGCACCTGAGCCAGCTCGCCGTCGACGCGTGCGATGACCGCCTCGCTCTTGAGCTTGCCCTCAACATCGAAGGCGTCGGCCGGTGCCAGAACAGCCTTCATCTCCTCGTCGGCTCGCAGGTAGATGGTCTTGCCAGTCACCTTGCCGCTCTTGACCTCGCGGTACGGCGTCTCAAGGAAGCCGTACGCATCGATCTGCGCATAGAGACCAAGCGACGCGATCAGACCGATGTTCGTGCCTTCCGGCGTCTCGATCGGACAGATGCGCCCGTAGTGCGAGATGTGAACGTCGCGCACCTCGAAGCCCGCGCGCTTGCGGTTCAGACCGCCCGGCCCGAGCGCCGACAAACGACGCTCGTGCACCAGCGAACTCAGCGGGTTCGTCTGGTCGACGACCTGCGACAGCTCACTGCGCCCGAAGAAGAAGTCGATCGCGCTCGAGATGCTCTTAGAGTTCACAAGGTCGCTGATCTTCGACAGCTCGTCGGGATCCTTGACACTCATGCGCTCCTGCACCGTCCGGCGAAGCTTCAGGAAACCCTTGCGGAGCTCCTCCACTGCCAGCTCATCGAGTGTGCGGAGGCGGCGGTTGCCCAGGTGGTCGATGTCGTCGACCTGCGCGACCGGACGGCCCGTCTTGGCGTCGATGCGGTTCGAACGAAGGTCGAGCAGATACTCGATGACCTTCAAGAAGTCCTCGCCCGTCAGGAACTGCTGGTCCTCGGGCGTCTCAAGACCGAACTTGCGGTTGATGCGGAATCGGCCAACGCGACCCAGGCGGTAGCGGTTGTCGTCGTAGAACTTCTCATAGAAAAGCTGCTTGGCCTTCTCGACCTGCGGCGGGTTGCCAGGGCGGAGCTTGCCGTAGACCTTGAGCATCGCGCGCCCGTGGTCCGTGTCCGCTTGCACATCCTCAAGACCCTCGTCCGAGATCGTGTTCAGGATCAGCACGTCCGACGGGTTCTGGATGACCTTGACCTTCTTCATCGCCGATGCGCGGATCGCCTCGGCCGCCTCGCCGATCTGGTTGCCGACGTGGACGATCTCCTCGCCCGTCTCGGTGTCGATGATCGACTCGGCCGCCCAGTCGCCCTCGTTCACGTCCGCGGCCTTCACCTCGGAGATGTGATAGAACAGGCTCAGGATCGCCTCGGTCGACGACACGCTCTCGTCCAGACAACGCAGGAACGTCGTCGCCGCAAGACGCGTCGACTGATCGATCTTCATCGTCAGCCGGTCCTTCTTGTCGACCGACATCTCGATCCACGAGCCACGCTCGGGGATGATCCGCGCCGAGTGCAGCGGGCGGTCCGCCTCGCTCGAAGGAATGCTGAAGTCCACGCCCGGCGAGCGGTGCAGCTGGCTCACGATCACGCGCTCGGCACCGTTCACGATGAACTCGCCGCCGCCCATCATGATCGGGAAGTCGCCGAGGTAGATGTCTTCCTCGGGGATCTCGTCCACACCATCACGCACCAGCTTGATGCGGATCCGGAACGGCATGCCGTACGTCAGCCGCAGCTCCCGGCACTCGTCCGAGTTGTACCGCGGGCTGTCCAGACCGTACGAGACATACTCGAGACGCATCGTCCCGTCGTAGCTCTCGATCGGAAAGATCTCGTGCAGAAGCGACTCAAGCCCGAAGGTCGCGTCGCGACCGGATTCGTGCTTCGTCAGCTGCAGAAATCTCTCGTATGCGTCGGTCTGAACCTGAGTAAGATTGGGAACGGGAAGCGCGTCGCCGCGCTTCTTGTAATTGCGCACTTTCATCGTGGCCATCGAGCCCCTCGCGATGGTTCGCGTCTACAGCAACTCTCCATGTGATCCCGTGATGGATTGCACACGAAAGCCTTGCGTCGTCCGGTGGTGTAAATTTGCCGCGCCGAATCGGGAACTCTACCGCGCCGCCCTGTCCGGATCCACCCAACCCCCGGACCGACGCTCCAATTTCCCAAGCACGATGCCCTGTCCTTGCCAATCGTAGCCCCGTGCCTTCCGACACGGGGCTACGTCACAAATCGTTTTGCAAATCCGATCAAAAACCGATCAGATTCACGGTCCTTACTTGAGCTCGACCTCGGCGCCGACTTCCTTGAACTGAGCAGCAAGAGCCTCGGCGTCTTCCTTCGACAGGCCTTCCTTGATCGGCTTGCCCGGGTTGTCCACCACGTCCTTGGCTTCCTTCAGTCCAAGACCCGTCACCTCGCGGACGACCTTGATCACCTTGATCTTCTCGGCACCCGCGCTCTTCAGAACGACCGCGAACTCCGACTGCTCCTCGGCAGCGGCGGCCGCCGGGCCAGCAGCCATCACGACACCGCCAGCGGCGGCCTCGATGCCGTAGGTCTCCTTCATGTAGTCGCCAAGCTCGACGGCCTGCTTCAGGTTCAGCTCGGCAAGCTTGTCACCGAGGCTCTTGATCGCGGCATCGAACTCTTTCACTGCTGTTGCTTCGTCGCTCATTTGAATTCCAACCTTTCAATCACCCCGCCCGATAGGGACCGAAACACTCGGCTCCTTACCCCGGAAAGACCGGGCCAATCGGACGCTGATGCAAATACTTCTGACTTCCGAACAGATCAGCCGACCTTGGCGATCTCTTCGCCCTTCTCCAGCTTCTCTTCGATCGCCTTGATGATCCCCGCGAGCTTGCGGCCCGGGCCAAGAACGAGCGAAACCGTGTTGCCCTGAGCCTCCTTGAGGGTGGGCATCTTGCTCAGACGGGTCACACCCTCTTCGCCCTCGAAGAGCTCGCCCTCGAGAAGCGCGCCCTTGAGCTCGATCTCGGGGTTCGTCTTGATGAGCTCGATGATGTCACGCGCGATCTCGATGATCGACTTGTCGCCGAACACCACCGCGTTCTGACCCTTGAGCACGGGCGAGAGCGCCGACAGGGCCGTCCCCTCGAAGGCCTTGCGGGCCAGCGAGTTCTTGACCACCGTCACCTCGACGCTGCCCTCACGCATCTTGTTGCGGATCGCCTCGGTCCCCTCGGCCTTTACGCCGCGGAGCGAAACGATCAGCGCTTCTTCGGTCTCGCCGAGTCGGCTCTGATAGGCAGAGACGATCATTTCTTTCATCGGTTTGGACATGGCGCCAAACTCCCTTATGCCGTCGCGGCGGCTGCCGCGTCGCTGTACTTGATCCGGATACCCGGGGTCATCGTGCCGCTGATCGAGATGGACTTGATGTAGTTGTGCTTCACCGAACTGGGCTTGGCGCCCTCGATCGTCTTGAGCAGGTGCTCGAAGTTCTCGAGGAGGTCGCCCTCGGGGAAGCTCATCTTGCCGATAGTCGCATGGACGTTCCCGCCCTTGTCGGCCCGGTACTCGACCTTACCGGCCGAGTAATCCGAAACCGCCTCGACCACGTCCTTGGTCACCGTGCCGGCCTTCGGGCTCGGCATCAGACCCTTCGGACCCAGCACCCGACCGAGCTTCGAGATCACACGCATCATGTCCGGGCTTGCGACCGCGACGTCGAACTCGAACCAGCCCTTCTCGATCTTGGCGACCAGATCCTCGCCGCCCGCCTCGACCGCGCCCGCCGCCTTCGCGGCCGCCACAAGGTCAGACGTGCAGAACGCCACGACGCGCTTGGTCTTGCCGATGCCCTTGGGCAGGCTCACCGAGCCGCGGACCAGCTGATCCGCCTGCTTCGTGTCGATCCCGAGGTGGAACACCACGTCGACCGCCTGATCGAACTTGGTCCCCTGGAATCGCTTCACCGCCGCCATCGCGCTCGCCGCGTCAACGGGCTCGCGTGAGGCCTTCTCCGTGTTCGACTTCATCCGCTTCGAAGGCTTGAAGTGGAGCTTGCCCTTGCGGCGTTTGCCCTCTTCCTGAGAAGCTGCGGGAGCGGTCTTTGCTGCGGTTGTTTCGTCAGCCATCGATCAGCCCCCCACCGTCACGCCCATCGAGCGGGCTTGGCCTTCGACGATCCGGCACGCGGCATCGAGGCTCGCGGCGTTCAGGTCTTCCATCTTCTCTTTCGCGATCGACTCGACCTGCTCACGGGTGATGTTGCCAACCTTCTTCTTGTTGGGCTCACCAGAGGCCTTGTCCACGCCCGCGGCTTCCTTGATCAGAACCGCCGTCGGCGACGTCTTGATGTCGAACTCGAACGAGCGATCCGAGAAGACGCGAACCACAACGCCAACGACCTTGCCGTTGAGCGCGCCCGTCGCGGCGTTGAACTGCTGAATGAACTGGCCCGGGTTCACACCCTTGGCACCAAGAACAGGACCCAGAGGCGGCGCAGGCGTCGCCTGCCCACCCGGGGCCATCAGCTTAAACGTGTCGATAAGTTCTCTTTTGGCCATCGTGCTCCACCTCCCACCGGCCGGCCGCGACAAGCAGCGTGAGCGGGCCAGCCATGCACCCGCTCCGGACTCAGTGGTTCCAACGGTTCCTGCGAATCAATTTCTCACGCAAAGCCGCCCCCCACCGGGGCCCGGCTCACGCGGACGGGATGGTAGACCGCCACCATCCCCCGATTCCACGCCACAATGGACGCCGATCGCACATTCTCCCGATACCCTCGCACCATGCCCACCCGTCTCAAGCCCTTCTACACCCTCATCCTCGCCCTCCTGGCCCTGCCCGCCCTCACAGGCTGCGGCTCACACGCCAGCTTCACCATCACCTCGCCACTCACCGGAGCCACCCTCTCCCCACGACTGACCACCCGGGCCTACAGCTACGCCGACGAGAACACCGTCGACATCTACCTGAGCGACCTCACCCCCGACGAGCTGGGCGTCCCCATGGCCCCCGACCCCGCCAAACGCCCTGTGGGCCAGATCGTCCACATCCACATGTTCATCCGCCCAAGCCCCGGCAAGACCCCCATCGAGCCCCAGGCCTCCAACTGCTCGATCCGCCACCTCATCCTCGCGCCGGGCGCAACCGGCCTCTACGGCGGGGGCGGGTTCCTCCTCCCCTCGGGCTCGGCAACCTCGGGTACCTTCGGCGGCTCCATCTCCGCCGGCACCCTCCGACTCCAGGCCGCAAGCCCCCACTTCCACGACGCCATCGGCCCCTCGGGCGTCCGCGCCTCCTTCAAGGTCAAGGAAAACCGCGAACTCGCCCTCACCATGGCGCGCAGGCTCGAAGAAGCCACGCCCCGCGACGAGTGATCGATCTCCGGTGCCACTACGCATCTCCGATGCGTAGTGCTCGTTGAGGAGAACCGGCGCACTACACCACGCATCAAAGATGCGTGGTGGCACCGATCCCCGAATCTCAATCCCCGTAGTACTTCGCCACGCGCCGCGTCACCGCCGTCGCGTACAGCTCCGTCAGCATGTCCGAGGGCAACGACTTCCCGCAGAGCCTGGGCGAACTCATCTCGTCGTACTTCTCCGGCTCAACCATCATCAGGTCCGGATCCGCGATCGGGCTCGGGCCGTCGTAGTCCGTCTCAAGCATCGTCCGCAGCGCCCAGTATCGGCTCGCGTACAGCTCGAACGCCTGCTCCGGGTCCTCGGCCTGCCCCGCCGCGTACGCCGTGTCGTCCGTCGAGAACAGATGCTCGTCCCGCGCCACAATGTCCGACCCAAAGAGCACCCGCCCGCGCCAGCGCTCGAGGAACGCCAGGAACTCATCCCGAGGCTGCTTGCTCAGCTCCCGCACCTGCCACTTGCACGCGCTCGTGTCGATCGACAGATTCGGGTGCCGCTCCAAAAGCCCCGACAAATGCCCAAGATCCTCGGGCGAACCGGCCATGTGCGCCGCCAGGAACTGCATCTCCGGGTACCGCGAGATCAGCCGCTCGAACGGCTCGTAGTTCTGCACCTTCGTCCCGTACTTCGAGCTGTCTGCGTACTTCGTCGCAAACCATGTGTCCGGGTCGGCGATGTGGATCATCACCATCATCCCCAGCTCCTGCGCCAGCTCGACCGCCTTGTCCTTCCAGGGTCCATCGAGCGCGAGCGCCTCGATCGCCTCGGGCGAGTCCATGTAGTCGCGGAGCCTGGGCGCCTGCCAGAACTTGAGCATCCGCGCCCCGTACTCGCCGTGCCAGATCCGGATCCGCTCCAGGAACCCCTCGGTGAACGCGTGCTTCTTGTCCGCCGCCATGTAGTCCGGGATCGCGATGAACCGCACCATGTCGCCCAGCGCATCCCGCACCGCCGGAGCCTGATCGAGCACCGTCTGCGAGTACGTCTGCACCACCCCGTACCGAGCCGCCGCGTCCGCCCAGATCTCCGCCGCCCGCCCGCCGTTGATGTGCGTGTGCACATCAACGATCGGTGCCGCCGGCTCGCCCAGCAGCTCCGCCTCGGCGCGATAGTCCAACCCGAGCGTGTTCTGGGCCCAAGGCTCCTTCATGGGGCGTCTCTCCTCACTCCGTTCCCAGCGCAACACCGGTACGCTCTTCGGACCCGCGATGGTAGACCCGAACCCCAAACTCACCACCTCAACAACAAAACCACGCGTGGCCCTCTGCCACGACTGGCTCGTCGCCCGCCGAGGGGGCGAACTCGTCCTCGAAGCCATCGCAGAGGCCATCCAGCCCATGGCGGACCTCGACGTCGTCTACACCATGTTCGACAACGGCTCCTCCATAGGCCCCGCCATCGACCCCCTCCGCCGCAAAGCCTCTTTCCTGAGCGCCTGGCCCGCCCGCCGCTGGCTCCTCCCGCTCTACCCACTGGCCGTCTGGGATCTCTCCCGCAAGCTCCGTGCTCGGCACCGCCGCAAGCCCTACGACCTCGTCATCTCCACGCACTCGGCCGCCATCAAAGCCATCAAGCCCCCAAAGGGCGTCCCGCACGTCTGCTACTGCCACGCGCCCGCCCGCTACATCTGGACGCACGCCGAGGGCTACGCCGGCGGCCTCCGGGGCCTGGGCCTCGCGCTCATCCGCCCGCTCTACAAAGTCTGGGACCGCCGCACCGCCAGACGCGTCGAGACCTTCTTCGCCAACTCAACCCACACCCACCGCGAGATCGGGCGCGCCTACAAGCGGCAGTCTGACATCTGCTTCCCGCCCGTGCGCACACGTTTCTACACGTACAACGCGGAGATGCTGCGCGACGACGACTGGCTCGCCGTCGGCGCGCTCGTCCCCTACAAACGATTCGACCTCGCGATCGAGGCCGCCAACAAGCGCAAGCACCCGCTCAAGATCATCGGCACGGGCCCCGAGCTCGAACGCCTCAAAGCACTCGCGGGCCCCACCGTCACCTTCGAGAAAGCCGAGACCGACGTCCAGCTCCGCGATGCGTACCGCCGGGCGAAACTCGTGATTTTTCCGCAACTCGAAGACTTCGGCATCGTCGCCGTCGAGGCCCAGGCCTGCGGAACACCAGTCGTCGCCTACGCCAAAGGCGGCGCCAAAGACACCGTCATCGACGGCTCCACCGGCGCCCATTTCGAGTCCCAATCCGTCGACTCGCTCCTGAGCGCCATCGACCGCTGCCCAAAGCACAGCGCCCTGGCCTGCCGCGAGAACGCCGAGCGATTTTCAGAGGAACGCTTCCGCGAGCAGATCGCCCGCGTCGTCCGCGAGTTCATCCGCCGGGCGTGACCACCTTCGCGTCGATCACCTGCCCGATGAACAGCTCGCAGTCCGCCTCCAGGTCGAGGTGCCGCACAACCTCGCAATCGATTGCCGCGCGTGCCCGCTTCAGGATGGGCGAGCCCGTCGTCATCGTCTGCACCTCGAGCGCATCGAACGGATCGCTCGCCTCATCGGGCGCATGGAACGTGTCAAACTTCCGAAGAAGAAGGCGATCGGATTCATCGATCAGATTCAGCGCAAAGCTCCGGCTGTCACGAATCAACGGCTCCAGCGCGTGACACTTCCGGACCGACACGCTGACGAGCAGCGGCTCGGTCGCACAACGCTGCACCCATCGCACGATCATCCCGCCCCGGGCGCCGTCGTAGGCCGCGGTCATCACCCACGTGGCCCACGGAACCCGTTCAAGAACCGAGGCGACTCTCTCGGAGTTGAGCTGAACAGACACGAATCACTCCCCGGAATGGCGCCAGACCGGCCCATCCACATCTCCCCCGGCTGAGCGCGGGCAGCCTACCTCAGCCCGCCCCGCTTTGCAGCGTGAGATTTTTTTGAATACCGATCATAAACCGATCGATCGCGGCAACCCCTGATGTCATCGGCGTCTTACGTGACCCACTTGAAAGCGGACTTTCCCCAGAAGGCCCACAAAGATCTCAAGGGTGTTGCAAAGTGGGACGAAATGGTACAAGATCCCACACATGCCCATGGAGATGAGAGCCCTTGCTCTTCACAGGATCGTCAGAACACACCATCGACGGCAAAAACCGGCTGTCGATCGCGTCCAAGCACAGGGCGCTGCTCCCACAGAGCGTGGTGGCGTGGTACTGCATCCCATGGCCCACGGGCGTTCTGCGTCTCTATCCGGAACCCACCTTTCTGGAGCTAGCCAATAAATGGGACGACTCCCTCACACCATCCGACGAGCAAGCGCAGCTGGTTTCAACGATGTTCAGCTTCGCCGAGAGGCTGGAGATGGACTCCGCCGGCCGAGTCAGGCTCCCGCAGAAGCACCTCGACCTGGCCGGGCTTGGCTCGGAGGTCGCCGTGCTCGGATCGAAGAGCAAACTCGAGATCGTCGATCGCCAAAAGTGGCAGGACGGCGAGCGTCAGCGCTTCGAAGACCTCAAGCGACTGGTCGCGACCCAAACCCCCTCATCCAGAAGCTGATATCGCTCATCCCGGGCCGACACGAGGCCCGCCACGAGCACAACCGACAGACCGCCCGCAGGCCGCAGCACGTCCAAGGAAGGACCATCCGCTAAGGCCGACCCCCGCCCGGCGAACGCAAGGACGCGATCGCCGGCACGGGCCCTACGACACTCCAATCACCCGCACCCCGGCCGGGGATGAACCGCGAGGGAGAGAGAGACACTTCTCCTCGGCCGAACCCACAAGAACACCGCCGACCGACACAGATGTTCATGCGGTCGGCGTTGTTCATTCCGCCAGAAGCGTGTCAGTGGTTCTCGATCGGTTAACCGATGGCCTTGTCAAGCCGAGCCGCCAGGTCATCGCGCGAAGTCAGCCCCACGCGCATGTCCACGACCTGACCATCCTTGAAGATTGCAACCGTCGGAATCGAACGAATGCCGAACTTCATCGAGGTCTCGCGGGCTTCGTCGATGTTGAGCTTCACGACCTTCGCCTTGCCCGCGTACTCGCCCGCAAGCTGCTCAATCACAGGCGACAGAGCCACACAAGGCGCACACCACTCCGCCCAGAAGTCCACCAGCACGGGGGTGCTGTGATCCAGCACTTCAGCCTGGAAATTGTCGTCTGTCACTGCAATGGTCGCTGCGCCCATGGCGTACTCCTTGTTTCCCATCAATCTTATCGGCCCATGTGTCCATGCGGCCTCAGCATCCAGAAACCCGCATCCCGAGCCTACTATTGCGACCCGAACCCCGGATCATATTTTTCGGGCTCCGGGGAACCCGGGCACATTGGGGATCGTAGGAACGTGGTACACTCACGGACCGGCCGATATTACGGCAATCCTCTGCGATCCGATATGGCAGCCGCAGACCACAGGTAGGACATTTACGAGGGCTCAACGAAATGAAAAGGGATTCTCGCGCATTTACGCTCATTGAGCTGCTGGTCGTCATCGCGATCATCGCGCTGCTCATCGGCATCCTCCTGCCCGCGCTGGCCAAGGCCCGCCTCGCAGCTCAGAAAATGCTCGGCCAGGCCAACCACCGCAGCATCCAGCAGGGTGTAGCCTTCTACGCCGATCAGTACGACGACTTCACGCCCGTCGGTCACGACACCGTCGCCAGCAACTACTGGAACTACGTCTGGCCCGCACAGATCCGCCTGGCACTCGGCAACGAGGCCAAGAGCATGGAAGTCTTCCGCAACCCCGGCGCTGGCAAGGACTACCCCAACGACTGGGTCCAAATCGTCGACACATCGTCCAACGCCAAGGCACGCGAAGGCGCTGAGACCGAATACGGCTATCTCGAGAACGAGATCATGGTCCGCCACACCGTCGGTCGCGCCGGCATGCAGATCGATTACAACCGTCGTGGCTTCAACACCATGAGCATCGGCTGGAACGAGCTGGGTCTCTCGAACGCTCCGCTCGATACCGGCGTGACGCAAAACCTCGGCATGGGCGAGCACTTCCTCACCAAAGCCGCCGCCAACAACTCCGATCCCGCAGCTCGCCGCCGAGACATCCTCTCCGCCGGCCCGAAGATCGCAAACGTTCAGGAACCCTCGAACATGATCGTCACCGCCGACTCGTTCGTCGACATCGATCAGGATCCCTGGGTCACCCCCAAGTTCGACCTCTATGTCGCTCACCCGGGGGGCTACTTCTCCGGCCAGGCCAACTTCGCCTTCCTTGACGGCCACGTCGAGGCGCTCAAAGTCGAAGATTACGTCCTCCGCAACGACGTCCCCGACGCCGGCATCGTCGGAAACGACTGGGATCCACAGGACACCTCATGGAAATCCCGCATGCGTCGTTGGAACAACGATGCCCGTCCTCACAACAACGACGGCGTCTGGGAACACGGCAGCTAATTACGCCTCTTGAGATCTGATTTCACCTGCCGCCCCCGCCTGTCGGGGGCGGCTTACTTTTCTCGGTAGCCGGCGAACCCACTAGACGCGACAAGCGTTTATCAGTATTCTATAAAGAGTGACGGCCCACCCGTTCGGGATGGGCTTTGCTCTGTACAAAGCGGGGAATAGGTATGAAAAACAAACGAGCATTTACGCTCATCGAGCTTCTTGTCGTCATCGCAATCATCGCGCTGCTCATCGGCATCCTCCTGCCCGCGCTGGCCAAGGCCAGACTCGCAGCCCAGAAGATGCTCGGTCTCGCCAACCACAGGTCAATCCAGCAGGGCGTCGCGCTCTACGGCGACCAGTTCAACGGCGACCTCCCCTGCGGGCACGACCTCGACCGCAACTGGAACTACGCCTGGCCCGCCCAGATTCGTCTCGCCATGGGCGGCGAAGAGAAAGCGATGGAAGCCTTCCTGAACCCCGGCGCCGGCAAGGACTACCAGGTCGAATGGTACAAGTACGTCAGCGCCTCTGGCTCGGCAGGCGCCAGCGATAGCTTCGGCATCGGCTACGGCTACGACAAGGACGAAGCCATGGTCCGCCATGTCGGTGGACGCCCGCGCGCCTTCGACCCCGAACGCGGATTCACCTACTTCAGCTTCGCATGGAACGAGTCCGGCACCGCCGATAGCTTCGTCCCCGATCCTCGCATCCCTGAAGCCACTCTCATGCTCGGCATGGGCGTCCACGTGAACCCGAAGCAGAACTTCACCTCAAGCAACTTCGCTCAACGCGTCGAAGCGCTCTCCCAGTACGGCCCCAAGGTCCAGCAGATCGTCGAACCCGCCAACATGATCGTCATCACCGACTCCCTCGTCGACGGCGACAACGACGGCTGGTCCTCGCCCCTCGCCAAGTACCAGACACACGTCCACCCAGGTGCGTACTACTCGGGTCAGTTCAACGCCGGCTTCTTCGACGGCCACGCCGAATCGCTCAAGCACGTCGAGTACACACTCTTGAACGACGACCCCGCATCCGGCATCGTCGGCAACGATTGGCAGTCGAACCTCAACGACGCCGCATGGAAATCACGCATGCGCCGCTGGAACAACGACGGCAAGCCGCACTCGGATCTCTGGGAATAACCCCCTATACCTATGCCCGATTCACCAACAGCCGCCTCGCAAGGGGCGGCTGTTGCTTTTTCAACAGAGCCAGATCGCCCGCTTCGAACAACAGCCCACGCTCTGCGTATGATCAAATGGACCACTGAGGAGTTGATATGAAAGCTGCGCACGGAATGACGCTCATCGCTCGATGCCTGCTCATAATCGCAGCGGTCTCAACCCTGACCTCCTGCGGCGATTCCGGCAAGAGTTCCGACAGCTCTCTCCCGGGCAACCAGATCCGGCTCTGGGTTTGTCTCGCTCAGGACGAACCCCACGACTTCAAGATGACCGTCAGCGAAGAAGCCAAAGCCAACGGCGTCGTCTGCCCCGTCTGCGACTCGACATACGTCTTCCGCGCCGCCGCCTGCCCGAGCTGCGGCAGGTACTACCCCGTCGGTCGCTACAACGCCTCCCCCACCACCTGCATGCACTGCGGCGCCGAACTGCCGGGCAAGGACGTCAGCACCCTGCACAGCCACGGCGGACACTGATTCCATTACCCTTGGTACACTGCTCCCCAAAGAGGAGCGCTATGAACCACGCCAATCGCTATCAGCAGGCCCCACCTCCATCAAACGGTCTCGGTGTCGCCGGCTTTGTGCTCTCGCTCCTCGGCTTTCTCGGCACCTGCGGCCTGCTCAGCCCGATCGGTCTGATCCTCTCGCTCATCGCCCTCCGCAAACAACCCCGCGGCCTCGCCATCGCCGGCGTCATCATCGGAGCCGTCGGATCCCTCTGGTTCCTCGTCGCGCTCCTCATCTTCGGCTTCATGGTCATGGGACTGCTCGCCATCGCTGGCGCCGGCGTCGCTATGACGCTGCCCAACATCCAGACCGCCGGCAACATGCTCGAGATGCGATCCGAAATCAACGAGTACCACAGCACACTCGGCAAACTCCCCGAGTCCGTCGACGCCATCACCACAATCAAGCCCGATCTCAAGCTCGACGCATGGAACCACCCGATCCGCTACGAGATCACGGGCAGCACCACATACGAACTCCGCTCCGCAGGCCCCGATGGCGCATGGAACACCGCCGACGACATCAAGCTGCCCTTCACCGCCGGCCGCTGATCAAGACTTCCGCGTCTGTCGCTGACCCTCGCTCGTTGATTTCTTGCCTCTGCCGGCGATGTGCTTGGCCACCCGGAAGTCAACCCAGAGCGTAACAGCGACGACGACAACGATCACCAGGACGGGCACCATCTCCGCGTTGCCCTCGAATGTCCGCTGCACACCCGACACGAACTGATCCCACGCGGCCTGCCCGTCGCTAACCTGGCTGAGCGTCGTGATGCACCGATCGGTCATACCCGATTCATCGACCGTCTTGCCCGAAGCATCGATCCGAATTCCTGAGCCGAACCCAGCTCAAGTCCGATAGCCGTGATCCCGCTCACGATCGCTCCGAATCCTCCGGCCATGCGCGAATCGCCGCATTCCGTTGCAGGATCAGGTGATACTCGTCGTAGCTGACGCCATCCAACCGAAGACAATCCGGTTCACGCCCCCAGACCTCAAACCCCAGCCTCTGATACAGACGGATCGCCTCCGACCGCACACTCACCGACAGAGCCACCGAGTCCACGCCGGGCCAGCCGAGCCCTTCGTCGATCGCAGCCTGAACCACGACCGCACCAAGACCCTTCTTCCGGCAATCCGCCCGCACATAGACACCCCAGATTTCCGCCCGATGCCACAGCTTCTTGCGAGGCCGTCGCACCACACCCGCAGCCGCTGTGAGCGCCCCGGTCTCGTCCTCGGTCGCCAGGATCGCAAAGTACGGCTTCGATATCCGCTCGACAAAAGCCGACGGCTCCCGCGCGTTGTCCGACTCCGGATCAGACGCGAACGCCCAAGGAGTGTCCTCGAGCATCGTCTGGCGGATCAACCAGTACCGGTCGGCGTCCTCGGCCCGGAGTTTGAATGCGGTCGGCATACCCGTGTTGTACCCCAAACCCGCCCACCTAGAATCCGACATGCCAGAGATACACCCCACATCCATCCTCGAAGGCGATATCAACCTCGCCGACGACGTCAAGATCGGTCCGTCCTGCATCCTCCGCGGCAACATCACACTCGGTGCCGGCGTCCAACTCCTCGAACGCGTCAGCATCAAAGGGCCGGCTCGCATCGGCGCGGGCACGATCTTCTACCCCGGCGCGATCGTCGGCTACGAACCGCAGGACTACAAGTTCGCCCCGGGCACACCGACCGCAGGCATCGAAATCGGAGACAACTGCATCATCCGAGAGCACGCCACCGTCCACGCCGCCACGAACACCGAACAACCCACACGCCTCGGCGAGGGCGTCTTCCTCATGGTCAACAGCCACGTCGGCCATGACACCGTTGTCGGCGACCGCTGCGTCATCGTCAACAACACCTGCCTCGCAGGGCACGTCATCGTCGAAGACCGCGTCACTTTCTCCGGCGGCTGCCTCGTCCACCAACACTGCCGCATCGGTCGACTCTGCATGCTCTCGGGCGGCTCGATCATCTCGACCGATCTCATCCCATACTGCATGACCGCCGAACGCAACGAGGTCGTCGGGCTCAACCTCGTCGGCCTCCGCCGCAGCGGCATGCCGCCCAGCGAGATCAACATCCTCCGCGACACGTTCACACACCTGCTCCGGCAGAACCTGCCAAAGCCCGAACTCGTCGAAGTCATCGCCCAGCGCATGGAGAACTCTGAAGCGCTGAAACACCTACATAAGTTCCTCGTGAACTGCGATAAAAAAGCACTGACACCCATCGGCCGAAACCGGAAGAAACACCACATATGAACCGGCGCAGAGGTCGAATAGTTCCACTCCTCGCCCTCCTGCTCGGCAGCGGGTGCTTCATCACGCTCGCGATCGATATCGCCAACGAGACATTCCGCCCGACGCGCACAGCGACAATCCAGGAGATGGAATCGGGACTACGACCCGCCAAAAGCGCCAGCGAGTACTGGACCGTCACCGGCGGCGTCTACCTCGTCGAACATGCCGTCATCAAGAAGTCCGTACGCAGCAACGCGTCATGGCGAAGCGGACAGGAGCACTTCACCGCGTACATCCCGTACGCCAGCTCGGCGGATCGACCGATCGAACAGGTATACGTCGAGGGCCGGTTCGAGCTCGGGCGATCGGACACGATCGAAACCGACACGCTGGGCGACATCAAAGGCGAGGTGTACTTCTCGACGCTGCAGCTGCCGGACGCAGGCCCGGAGAACCCGAATCTGAACGCGCAGGCGGTGGCGATCTATGACATCAGCCGCGGCAAGATCCCTAGCTGGGTGCTGCTGATCTTTCCCGCAGTGGTGACGCTGCTCGCGCTCCGATCGCTGTTCAAGTCGCCGCCGAGCCAGCCGGTTGAAGACTACCTGATCCCCGACGACGCATAGATCGACCGCGATGATGGAGAACGATGCGCGATCTATCGCGCGGATGACTTCTTGCGGGTCGCGGGTTTCTTGGTCACCTTCTTCGCGGCGTTCTTCGTGGTCTTCTGAGCGGTCGCTTTCGTGACGGCCTTCTTTGTGGTCTTCTTCACCGGGGCCTTCTTGGCGGCCGGTTTCGCGGATTTCTTCTTCGCGCTCGCCGGCTTCGATTTGTCGTAATACTCGACAAACTCCTTCACCGGCACACGCGCGATCGCCTCCCCCACCACCTCCAGCGGCACATCCTCAAGCCGCTTGAACCGCACGCACCCCTTGCCCATGTCCAGCTTCTTGCCCGTCGCCTCCCACGCCTTCACAAACCACGCGCGATGCGACTCCATGCCGTAGATGCACATCAGGTACAACGCCATGTGGTTCTTCTGGCTCGCAAGACTCGCAAAGGGCAGAGGCTGACGCGGGTCGCAGTGATACCCGTCCGGGTAGATCGAGTGCGGCACGTTGTACCCGATCATCCCGTACTGCATCGTCTCCGCGTACCCCCTGGGCAGGTTCTTCCGGATCACCCCCCGGATCGCCCCGATCGCGGCCCGCCGATCCTCGGGCAGAGACTTCAGATACGCATCAACAGTGGCGGCTTTGGATTGCATGGGCCCAGTCTACCTTTCGGTCGATTGACAAGTTGGAGCATCAATCAGCGCCTACGTCGTAAGGTTAAAGCACCAACAGAAGCTATCAGTGCTGTAGCCGAAGACGGCGAAGGGACACTTGTTGAGAACACTCCCTGTATACCATCACTGAATTCAAGCCGAAACACCAACAAGCCTGTGTCACTCAGGCTTGATCCAAGAATACCGGATATCGTCCGGAAGTCCGAGATCATTGGATCCTGACTGATATCGAACAAGTCCCCCTTTCGGACGATCAATTTGAATTCATCATCAAACGATGAATAAGCCCAGATACCCGAATTGTTGCTGCTATCGACACCGTTCTCACCGGTTTGCAGACTCGCGGAGAACGAAAGGTCTCCCAAGGCATTGAGCGATGGCGCGCCGAAGATATTAAAATCGGCTCCGCCCGTACCCGGAGCATCTCGATCTTCTCGTGCAATCAGTTGCAAAACACCGTTCCTGGTCGCCCAGATACCTCCGTCATTGAAGCTAAATACATTGTTTTCGTTCTGTAGAAATCCTGAAAATGCAATGTCACCTGACGCATTGACCACCGGACGATTGAAAGCTCCAAAGTCCGCACCAAATGTTCCAGGCGCATCATTCCCCTCGCGAGCGACCAGCCTGAGTGTGCCATCTTGCCGAGCCCAGATACCGTGGTTGTTGCTCGTGGTGACACCGCCTTGTCCTTCCTGCATCGCACCCGTAAACACAACATCACCAACCGCGTTGATGTCAGGCGTCACAAATGTCCCAAAGACCGCGCCATTCACACCTGGCGCAGCCTGACCTTTCCGCACAACAAGATCGACTACGCCATCCGTTCTCATCCAAACGCCACCATTATTGGTGGCATCAACCCCATTCGTGCCGGTCAACAGAGTACTTGTAAAGGCGACATCACCCGACGGATTGACAGTGGCAAATCCAAGGGTATCGAAAATCGCGCCTGCTGTCCCCGGCGCAACACTTCCTTCGCGAGCAACTAAGCCGTGTACGCCGTCGCGATAAGACCAGATGCCAAAATCATTTGTACTATCCACTCCATTGTCGCCTACTCGGAGCGAGCTGAAATAGGTGACGGTTCCATCACTACTGATTAGAGGAGCAGTGAGAAGATCAAACTTAGCTTCACCGGTCCCGGGTGCACTTCCTCCCTTGCGTGCAATGAGAGCAGCATCTTCACCATCCTTGAGCCAGATACCTCTGTCATTCAGGGTGTTCACACCGTTGCTGCCCACTCGGAGCGTGCCCAGGAATCCGATACTGCCACTCTCTGTCGATTTACCCGAAGTAATACTCTCGTAGACCGCACCACCTGTCCCCGGAGCCTCGCTCCCCTCGCGTGCGATCAAGCCAAGAGTTCCGCCCTCATAGCTCCAATAGCCGGTATCATTCGAACTATCCACCCCAGGTTCGCTAATCTGTAGGGAAGCCCGAAACGTGAAATCACCAACACTGCTGGGCTGAGACGAGAAAGGAAACTCAAAAAACGCTGCGCTCCCGGCCCCTGGAGCAAGATCGCCAGTCAGTGCGATGCGATTAAATTGAATATCCGAATTCTGACTCGCGACAGCGTCGCCTACGTTCACGATGACTATCGATACTGACAAAATAAAGCGGTACATAGATCTCGCCCCTCTTGGAACTCTGGCCCATGGAAAGACTTGACCGACCGTTTGGGTTGAGTGAGTCACGACTTTGAAGTCGTCAGCAAGGGTCAGTCATGCTATCTGATTTGTTCTTGATCCCAACCGGGCTCGACCATTTCGACTCGTACTTACACCGGCCGCGATGATACCAGATACCCGCTCAGCCGCAACAGACATGCGAGCATTTGACAATTGCACAACCCCCACTTACCCAATCTAGCCCCCGCCACACGCGTGATTGCTATCGTACCCACCCGGCAATCCCCGGCACTCCAAACCTCACCGGAGACCGATCCCATGAACAAGCTCGTCCAGTTCATGCGCACCTCGATGCCCGCCATCGTCACGCGGCCGAGGGTGTGCGTCGAAGCCCAAGTCCCGAACGACGAATCGGTGGAGAGCTAAGCCCCCGTCGCCGGCTGGGCGGCCGCCGCGATCGCCCCCTCGCGCACGCGCCTGCCGTTGAGCATCGTCCCGATCGGCGTGTACCGCACGCAATACCGGTAGCTCACCAGGAGCACCGCAAACGTCACCGCCGTCAGCACTCCGAACTCGACCAGTGCGGGCATCTCCACCCTGAGGAGCAGCCCCTGCCCCAGAATGATCAGCGGCAGGTGCACGAGGTACAACCAGTACGACGAGTCCGACACGAACCGCACCCACTGCCGCCCCTTGCCCAGGAGCGCCTCGCACAGCCCCATCAGCCCGAACGTCATGAGCCACGCGTACAGCACCTGCACCCCCGCCGAGCACCAGTGGCGCACCGACTCATCCGCGATCAACGACCGCGCCCGCTCCGTGTCGTACGCGAGCGTCATCCCGACCGGGAGCAGCACGAACGCCACCGGCAACGCGACATACCAGAACCGCCCGAGCCGAGCGCTCGGGCCCCTGGCGGTGTAGACGATCGCGCCGAAGGCGAAGAACACGGCGTAGTAGCCCAGCACATGCCACATGGGCATCAGGCCGGCCGAGGTGTCGGGGCCGAAGCCGGGAGTGGTGCCGCCGGCGTGCATCTGGAGCTGGAACACCATCGTCACCGGCACGAGCCACACGAGTGCGAGCGGCGACGCGACGAGCGTTTTGGGGAGCTTGATGGTTGGGAGTGCGCGGGTGATGAGGATGAAGATGGCGAAGGCGGCGTTGAGCCAGCAGAGGAACCAGAGGAACCAGAGGTGCTGGAAGAAGACGCCGGAGGTGAGTTGTGTGATGAGCCAGTTGCTGCCGGATCCGGCGGGCTGGAGTGCGGCGGCTTTATCCTGGGCAAGGGCGCCGGCGTCGATGAGGGCGCGGATGCGGTCGCGGCCGGCGGCGACTTCGGTAAAGTCGATCGGGACGCGGACCATGTTGGCGATGAATTCGGTGGTCTGCTGGTTGTGGCGCATCGAGTCGGCGGGGACTTCGCCGGCGTAGCTCTTGATGGTGAGGTCTGCGCCGGCGCGGATGAGGTGCTCGGCGACGTCGGCGCGGCCGAAAAAACACGCCGTGTGCATGGGCGTGTTGCCGTCTTTGTAGAGCGCGTTTGGATTGGCGCCGATTTCGATCAGGTAGGCGGTGGCTTCGGGTGTGTTTTTGATGGCGGTCCAGCCGAGGGGGGTGACGCCGAAGTTTGGGTCCTGGGCGTCGAGGTTGGGATCGCCTTGCGCGAAAGCGCGGAGGCCTTGCATGTCGCCGAAGGCGGCGACGGTCCAGATGTCGGGGGATGGAGCGCGCGGGGCGGTTGTTTCTTCTTGCGCCTGCGATGTTTCGCGGATCTGCACAGTCTGCTGGCGGATGGCCCAGGCGTTGACGGACCACATCGTGGGGATGATGGTCGTGCAGGCGATGGCGAGGGGGATGAGGACGCGTTTGGTGCGCTGGGTGAGGAGGCCCGCGAGGCCGCGGCGTTGCCAGAGCATGGCGGTGAAGAAGCCGGAGAGGAGGAAGAAGAGGGGCATGCGGAAGCCGTGGATCGCGGTGACGAGTGCGCCGAGTGTTTGTGATGCGGGCGCATCGTTGACGACCCAGCCGGCGCCGACGTATGCGAGTGCGGCGTGGAGGGCGATGCCGAGGAGCATGGCGAATGAGCGCAGGGCGTCGAGGTCGTGGCGGCGGACGGATGGCGCGGACGGTTCGGGCATGGACAGGTTCCCCGCTCCGGGGCGCGTGCATCGCGCTCCGGGTGCGGGTGCATGATTGGGTGTCGGTGGCTGGGGATTTTGGATTTTTGGGGGGTGATTTCACGGGCACTAGGCACTGGGCATAAGGCATTCGGACAGACCCCCTCCGTCTGCTTTGCAGACACCTCCCCCACCGGCGGCGGGGGAGGGAAAGACTCGCCCTCACCCGCCTGGTTCGCGGGCACCCTCTCGGCCGAGGGGAGAGGGAGGAAGACCCTCGCTTGCGCTTCGGGCTCGTCGGGGCGGAAACCGGAGAGGAGTTTGGTGGCGGCTTTGCGGCTGGTTTCGGGATGGGCGCCCGAGTAGGTGAGGTCGCGGAGGGCGGCGAAGGCGGCGGGGCGGGCTTCGGCGTGTTCGAGGCGGCAGCGGGCGGCGCTGATCTGTTCGATGGCGGCGAAGGTCTCCTCGGCCTCGGGGGAACTGAGGAGCGCGGCGACCTCGGGGATGCTCAGGTCGAGCTCGGCGGCGATGTCGGCGATGGTGTTGACGGGGTTTTGGAGGGCGGCGAAGAGGGAATTGAGGAGGGAGGGGGAGGGGGCATTAGGCATCAGGCATAAGGCATTCGGACAGACCCCCTCCGGTCGCTTCGCGACCACCTCTCCCGTCGGCGACGGGGGAGGGGAAGACAGGCCCTCACCCGCCTGCTTCGCAGGCACCCTCTCCCCCGAGGGGAGAGGGAGGGAGACCCTCGCTTGCGCTTCGGGCTCGTCAAGAGGGAGGGGGGATTCGCTCAACGTGCGTGTGGGTTGCATTGGTCCGAGGTCTCCTGCTGCGGGGGATGGCTCGGGGGTGATGCAATTGTGTGGCGGGGTTTGGGTGGGGGCAAGAGGGGGACAGGGTAGGTGCGTGTTTTGGCGCAACTATCATTACATAATTATGCACCACCAATAATTGAATGTGAACATAATTAAATTATACATTCATTCGATTTCTCGATAATATACGTATATCTGAAACCACCCATTATTTGTTTGCGTGCTTGGAGGAACCATATGATGAATCACTACACCATTTTCGGCAAGCACACCTAGATCAATAGTTGCAGTATGGTTAATGTCAAATCGTCGCCCAACACCAAGCGGCGTGCCATTTCCATCTCGCACTTGAATATAAGCGTTCCACTGACTAGCAAATGTAACTCTCTCAACAATAACGGTCTCAGTTAGCATTGTCACATTGGATCCAGGAGACAGCACAACTGTCCCCTGACCAGTTGATACCACACTCAATGGCAATTTCAACACGCCCAGATTCGATTGAATATCCGCAATATCAGTAGATATGTCCGAAAGCGTCACCCCTGTTGGACCAACTGGACCTGGCGGCGGGTCTAATGGTCCCGCCCCAACAAGGACCGAAGTAGTGACAAGGGCGGATAGCAACAAACTGACACCAATCGTTACCTGAGCAGTTCTCGGCTTTCTCATTTTTGTCACGCTCCTTAGTTTGTAGCCTCACGATAGAAAACAGATACTTGAAACCATCCATTCCCAGTATTGCTACCGGGTATGTTCAAATTACTAAAGACTAATCCATTTTGGGCAATAACACCTAAATCTAGAACAACAGTAGTAGTACCGTCTGCCCTTCGATGACCCGGAGAAATCATGGTCCCATTGCCATCACGAAGTTGAACAAAACTGTTGAATTCGCTAGTGTATATTATTCGTTCAATATACGCCGTTTCATTTAATAAATTTATTTCAGATCCATGATTGATATCTATCGGATTTGGTCCTGTTGACGCTACCAACAACGGCGATAGGTAGTTAGCAACAACATCAAGTTGACTCTCTACGTTTCCTAGTTGGTTCGCCAGTTCTTCAAGCGAGACACCGGTCGGCATCACTGGACCCGCTGGCGGGTCCAGTGGACCAACGCCGAGCACTGCTACAACCCCTGCCACAAGCATACCACCCGATAGTGCCGCCAAATTTGCATTTGACATTCCCAAACTCCTACAGACACGCTTATTCGCTACAACCCATGTTAAAGTTAGCTACCCACGCACTAAAGTCGGCAGGTGTACACATGCCATCACTATTCTGATCACATTCAGGCAGCATTTGATTGAATGCTGCGACCCAAGCACTAAAATCGGCTGGCGTAAGTGAACCATCGCCATTTACGTCGGCCACACATTCATATAACAACGCAACGTACACACTAAGGTCGTCTAGATTAATCCAACCAACATTTTCCGCCCATAGGTAGCCGCGTAAACGCCTTTGTTTCCTGTCGATCCTCGCCTCTTGGAGAAATGGCCCTAGCACCTGACTAGTATCAAAGACCACCCAGCCAATATTCTCACCCCATGCATAACCGGATAGATGTCCTGAAGCACTAATATTTACTCCGTAGTCACTTGTGTCCTGATTCGAATAAGAAACACCATCGACCGGGCCTTGACCTAGATCAATCCAGCCAGCATTTTCCGACCATATAAAGCCAGTCACATACGTCGATGAGAGTTTGACCTGCTGCTCGATTGGCAGACCAGTTGGCAACCAATTCACCCAACCAATATTTTCCGCCCATGCAAACCTGTGATCGGGATCAATTGTGGCTGTCTGTGCAAAGCTTGGTGGAGCAATCAGTATACAAATCAATGTTACTAGGCATTGCTTCATGTTCAGTCTCCATGATTTGAGACTAAACCCTAGTCGAATGCTTTGTCAACAAAATTAAAACGGCCGCACAACCGACAAGTTGCGCGGCCGCTGAACAACTAATTCAAATTTTAGTAATCAAAGTCCTCGTCGTGCCCGTGGCCGCCCTTGGGCTTCTTCTCCTTGAGTTCGACGATGGCGGCGTCGGTGGTGAGGAGGAGTGCTGCGATGGAGGCGGCGTTCTGGAGGGCGGTGCGTTCGACCTTGGTGGGGACGATGACGCCCATGGAGACGAGGTCGCCGTATTCGTGGGTGACGGCGTTGTAGCCGAAGTTGGTGTCGGAATTTTCCTCGATCTTTGAGGCGATGACGGAGCCGTCGAGGCCGCAGTTGGCTGCGATCTGCTTGACGGGTGCGGAGACGGCTCGGGAGACGATGTCGATGCCGACACGCTGGTCGCCCGTGGCCTTCTTCTTGAGGGCTTCGAGGGCGCGGCGGGCGCGGAGGATGGCGACGCCGCCGCCCGGGAGGATGCCTTCCTCGGCTGCGGCTCGGCAGGAGTGGAGCGCGTCTTCGACGCGGTCCTTCTTCTCCTTCATTTCGACTTCGGTGGCGGCGCCGACGTTGATCTGGGCGACGCCGCCGGCGAGCTTGGCGAGGCGCTCTTCGAGCTTCTCGCGGTCGTAGTCGGAGGAGGTTGCTTCGATCTGGTGGCGGAGCTGCTCGACGCGGCCCTTGATGCTCGCGGATGAGCCGGCGCCTTCGACGATCGTGGTTTCGTCCTTGGTGACGATGATCTTCTTGGCGCGGCCGAGGTCTTTGAGCTCGAGCTTTTCGATATCGATGCCGAGCTCTTCCATGATGGGCTGGCCGCCGGTGAGGACGGCGAGGTCTTCGAGCATGGCCTTGCGGCGGTCGCCGAAGCCCGGGGCCTTGACGGCGGCGACCTTGAGGACGCCGCGGAGTTTGTTGACGACGAGCATGGCGAGTGCTTCGCCTTCGATGTCTTCGGCGATGATGAGGAGTGGCGCGCCGGCTTCGGCGGCCTTGCCGAGGATGGGGAGGATGTCCTTGGCGGAGGAGATCTTCTTCTCGTGGATGAGGATGTAGGGCTTGTCGAGGACGCACTCCATGTTGGCGGGGTCGGTGACGAAGTGTGGCGAGAGGTAGCCCTTGTCGAACTGCATGCCTTCGAGGAGTTCGACTTCGGTTTCGAGGCCCTGGCCTTCTTCGATGGTGATGACGCCGTCCTTGCCGACCTTGTCCATGGCTTCGGCGATGATCTTGCCGATCTGCTCGTCCTGGTTGGCGGAGCAGGTGCCGACCTGTGCGATTTCCTTGGAGGACTTCACGGGGCGGGACATCTTGCCGAGCTCATCGACGATGGCGCGGACGGCGAGGTCGATGCCGATCTTGACCTGGTTGGGGTTGGCGCCGGCGGTGATGTTCTTGAGGCCTTCGGCGTAGATGGCTTCGGCGTAGACGGTTGCGGTTGTGGTGCCGTCGCCTGCGTCCTTGGAGGCTTTGGAGGCGACTTCCTTGACCATTTGGGCGCCCATGTTTTCGTAGGGGTCGTCGAGCGTGATTTCCTTGGCGACGGAGACGCCGTCCTTGGTGACGTTGGGAGCGCCGAAGGATTTTTCGATGACGACGACGCGGCCCGAGGGGCCGAGGGTGACTTTGACTGCGGAGGCGAGTTTCTGGACGCCGCGGAGGATGCGTTCGCGTGCGTCGGTGTCGTATGCGATCTGCTTGGCTGCCATTGAGAGATCTCCAAATTGCAAATGGCCAGAGGGCCAGATTTTTATGAGTGATTCAGTGCGTGGTCAGTGAATGTGATTCTGCGGAAAGGCGTACCCAGGCGACTCGGTCGGCGTCGATGACGTACTCGGAGCGGCCGTCGGTGAGTTTGACGAGGTGGTCGTCCTCGTCGGGGACGAGGAGTGCGGCGCTGACGGTGAGGTGCGCGGCCTCACCCTGGACCCCGGCGAAGCAGAGGTGCACGTCGCGACGGCCTTTGCAGTCTGAGAGTGCTTTGCGTAGCTGGTCGGAGGTCATGGGAAGGGGTCCTTAGGCGAGTTCCTCGCGGGGGTCGCTGAAGCCCACGATGTCGATCTTGCAGGTGTCGACGAGGAGGCCGATCTCGTACTTGTCCGATTTGCCTCGGGCCTGGAGGAGGTCGTTGTTGGTGATCCAGCCGTAGACGAAGAGGTCGGAGGCGACGAGCTCGGGGACTTTGTACTTCTCGATCTGGTCTTTGGAGAGGTTGGCGTAGTGGACGATGCCCGGGACGTCGGTGAGGGCGCCGTGGCCTCGGCCTGCGACGGGTGCGCCGGTGACGACGAGTTCGAGGTCGGTCATGTAGGTCCAGGTGCCGCCGACGGCGAAGTGGACGCGGAGACCTTTGTCCTTGGCGTGGGCGAACATGCGTTCAACGGTGAGGCGGGCGCTCATGGGGCGTCCCTTTCGGCTTGGGGTGCTCAGTCGACGATGGCGAGGACGTCGGATTCATTCATGATGAGGTACTCGTCGTCGCCGAGCTTGACGTCGGTGCCGGCGTAGCTGGTGAAGATGACGCGCTGGCCGACGGAGATGCCCATGGGGATGCGCTCGCCGGTCTCGGTGTTGAGGGCGCCGTCACCGACGGCGACGACGGTACCGGTCTTGGGGCGCTCTTTGCCCGACTCGGGGAGGATGATGCCGGCGGCGGTGGTCTGCTCGGGTTCGTCACGCTCGACGAGGATCTTGTCGTGGAGGGGGCGGATCGCGACGCGGGTCTTGGTGGCCATGTTTCTGATCTCCGGATGATGAAAGTGGACTGTGAATGAATCGTGCGGCGTTACGCGGTGGGCCATCGGCCCTTGTAGTGACGCGTGACGCATCGTCTGAGGACTTCGAGGAGTGTTTCGACGTCGCCCGCGGTGCGGGGGCGGTTCATGACGGCGAACACGCCGTGACGCAGTGCGGCGTTGAGTTGGCGGACTTCTTCGCGGGGGGTGCGGGCGCTGATGATGGCGACCATGGGCGGGCGGTTGGCCAGGCGGGAGAGGATGTCGAGGAGCCGGTAGCCGCCCTCGGCGGCCTGGGTCGGGTCGCAGGTTTCGATCGGGAGGCCGAGGTCGACGAGCGCGACGTGGATGGGCATGGACTGGATCAGCTGGGTGGCCTGCTGGCCCGAGCCGGCGAGGTGGGCCTGGACGCCCATTGGCCCGAGGAGTCGGGGCAGACGCTCGGCCCAGGAGTCGGTGCGGTAGGAGGCGTCGGAGAGGAGCATGTTGAGGCGGTTGGCCGGGCCCGTGGAGGCGCGGGCGGCGGGATCTCCCCCACCGTTGCCGCTCGATCCTGGATGGTCCTGGCGCACCGACTGCATGGAATGGCAATGGCAAGAAGCGTGCCCGGGCGGGAAGCCTCGATAGGGAGCGCCCAGCGGGGGTTGGGCGGAGCGCGGGCTGCCTGCGGTTCGCGGGGTGTTTGCGGGGGGTGTCAATCTGGCAGAAAGGGTGGAAAGAGAGAAGCGAGGACCCTCACCCGCCTCGCCGCGCGAGGCACCCTCTCCCCGGAGCGGGAGAGGGAGGGGGAAGGGGAGGTTCGGGAATGGGCCGGGTGTAGACTTGGCCCATGGACATCGTGCTGATCGTGCTCGGGGTTGGGGTGGTGGCGCTTGGTGGACTTGCTGTCTGGCTCGGGCTCCGGCTCGGGCGGGTCAGCGGCGAGCTTTCGAGCCTGCGGGCGGGTGAGGCGAGCCAGCGGCAGGCGGCGGACACGCAGATCGCGGAATTGCGGAACGAGCTGGCGCAGACGCGGGCGATGTCGGACAACAGCACGCAGCGCGTCACGCAGCAGGCGGAGGAGCTTGCGAGGCTCAATGAGCGGCTCGAGAACGCGGAGCTGGTGCGGCAGGAGCTGTCGAAGAACGAGAACAGGCTCAAGGAGGCGTTCGGGGCGCTCAGCGCGCAGGCGCTCAAGGAGGGGCGAGCGGAGTTTTTGGCGCAGGCGAGGCCCGTGTTCGAGGCGGCGCGGAAGGAGCAGAGCGACCTCGTCAAGCCGATCGGTGAGGTGCTGAGCGCGACGCGGGAGAAGCTGGAAGCGATCGAGAAATCGCGGGCGGAGAGCTTTGCGGCGCTGCACGAGCGGATGGAGCTCGTGACGCAGGCGGGGCGGGGGCTGCGCGAAGAGACGAACAAGCTGACACGGGCGCTCAGCAGGCCCGAGGTGCGGGGACAGTACGGCGAGATCCAGCTTCGGCGCGTGGCGGAGCTTGCGGGGATGACGAGCTACTGCGACTTCACCGAGCAGACGAGCGTGCGCGACAGCGAGGGGAGCCTGCTGCGGCCCGACATGGTCGTGAATCTGCCCAACGACCGGGTGATCGCGGTGGACGCGAAGACGAACACGTACGCATACATCGAGGCGGTGAACGCGGCGGACGACGCGGAGCGCGAGCAGCACCTGGAGCGGTTTGCGCGGCACGTGCAGGAGCAGGCGAAGAAGCTGGCGGACAAGAAGTACTGGTCGCAGTTCGACGGGTCGCCCGAGTTCGTGGTGATGTTCGTGCCGGGCGATCACTTTATTGATGCGGCGCTGTCACGCAAGCCCGAGCTGATCGACTTTGCGGCGCAGCACGGCGTGATCTTGGCGAGCCCGAGCACGCTGATCGGTTTGCTGCGCGCGGTCGCGGTGGGCTGGCGTGAGGAGAGACTCGCGCAGGAGGCGCGTGGGCTGTGGGAGCTTGGCAAGGAGTTGCACGAGCGGGCGGCGGTCGCGTTCGAGCACGCGGGGAAGCTTGGCGATTCGATCCGTCAGAGCGTGGAGCGGTACAACAGGCTTGTGGGGTCGATCGATTCGCGGCTTGTGCCGACGCTGAAGAAGTTTGAGGATGCGGGGGCGGGGAGCGCCAAGGCGCTGACCGAGGTGAAGCAGGTTGAGGCGCAGCCGAAGTTGCTTGAATCAGGTCGTGCGGAGTAAGTGAGACTAGAAGTCCCCCCCGCTTGCGCGGGGGGCTCGTTATGAAGTCATGTACGCGGCTTCGTTACCCCTGATCGATGCCCGTTTTCTCAGACGGTGGGCTGAAGAGGTCGAGGATGACGGTCTCTTCGATCGCCTCGGCGCCGTGGGGCACGTTCGGGGGCAGGACGATGGCCTGGCCTCCGACGAGGACTTCTTCGTGCTCGCTTGCGGTGCCGGGCTCGCCCAGCAGAAACTTGACGCGGCCCGAGAGGACGATGCCGATCTGCTCGTTTTCATGCTGGTGGCGTTCGACGCGGAAGCCTTTGTGCAGGACGACGCGTGAGACCATCATGTTGTCCGCGATGATCCGCTGGCGGTCGATCAGCGGCATGGGCGAGTCGGTCGGTAAGTCGGCGAATGAGATGACGCGTGCGTTCATGCGAAAGAGCGTACAAAGAAAGACACCCCGCGAGGGCGGGGTGTCGGGGTGCGTTTCGGATTGTTGCCTTAGGCCGGGCTGGGTGCGGCTCCGGGTGGGAGTTCGGGCTCGCCGCCCTCGGCGGGTGCGGGCGGGTCTTTGCGTTTGCGGGCGGCTTCGCGGCGGAGGAGGTCGGAGACGGAGGGCTTGTTGAGCTCTTCGCCACGGATGATGGCGTGGACCTCGTCGCCGGTGAGGGTTTCGTGCTTGAGAAGTGCATCGGCGAGGGCTTCGACGCGGTCCCAGCGGTCGCGGAGCATGCGCTCGGCGTCGGAGTAGGCCTCGTCGACGATGCGGCGGATTTCCTCGTCGATGATCCTGGCGGTCTCGTCGGAGTAGTCCTTCTCGGGGAGGAACGAGTCGCGGGTGTCGTTGCCGGCGTAGCGGACGAAGCCGAGCTTCTCGCTCATGCCCCATTCGAGGACCATCGCCCGGGCGAGTTGCGTGGCTTGCGAGATGTCCTGCGCGGCGCCGCTGGAGACGTCGCCCATGGCGATTTCTTCGGCGATTCGGCCGCCGCAGACGACGCGCATGGTGGCCTTGATCCACTTGAGGCTGTAGCCCATGCGGTCTTTTTCGGGCATGCTGAACGTGGCGCCGCCGAACTGACCGCGGGGAATGATCGTGACCTTGTGGAGTGGGTCTGCATCGCTGAGCATGGCCTGGAGGATGGCGTGGCCGGCCTCGTGGTAGGCGGTGAGCTTGTTCTCTTCGACCTCGCGGACGCGGCTCTTCTTGGCGCGGCCGAAACGGATCTTGTCGCGGGCTTCTTCGAGGTCTTCCTGTTCGACGAAGTCCTTGCCGGCGAGGGTGGCGCTGATGGCGGCCTCGTTGATGATGGCGGCGAGGTCGGCACCACTGAACATGGGCGTGACGCGTGCGAGGCGCTCGAGGTCGACGTTGGGGCCGAGTTTGACCTTGTTGGCGTGGACCTTGAGGATCTCGAGGCGGCCGACGACGTCGGGGAGGGGGACGACGATCTGGCGATCGAATCGGCCCGGACGAATGAGCGCGGGGTCGAGGACGTCGGCGCGGTTGGTGGCGGCGATGACGATGACGCCGTCGCCTGAGGCGAAGCCGTCCATCTCGACGAGGATGGCGTTGAGTGTCTGCTCGCGTTCGTCGTGGCCGCCGGTGGTGAAGCCGCCGCCGCGACGGCGACCTACGGCGTCGATCTCGTCGAGGAAGATGATGCAGGGAGCGGCGTCCTTGGCCTGCTTGAAGAGGTCGCGGACGCGGCTTGCACCGACGCCGACGAACATCTCGACGAAGTCGGAGCCGGAGATGCTGAAGAAGGGGACGTCGGCTTCGCCGGCGATGGCCTTTGCGAGGAGTGTTTTGCCGCAGCCGGGCTCACCGACGAGGAGGACGCCTCTTGGGATGCGGCCTCCGATCTTGGTGAAACGCTTGGGGTTCTTGAGGAACTCGATGATCTCGGAGACTTCTTCCTTGGCTTCCTGGATGCCGGCGACGTCCTTGAAGGTGACGCCAGTCATCTCCTTGGAGAGGACGCGGTGCTTGGACTTTCCGAAGCTACCGAGCATGCCCCCACCGCCGGCGGCGGAGCGGAGTCCGCGCGAGAGGAAGAACCAGAAGACGGCGATGATGAGCACGAAGGGGAGGAAGAGCCAGACGGCGTTGAGCCAGACTGGTGTGGGTTTCTGGGTGTAGTTGCCGTCGGTGAGTTTGTCGAGCCAGGTGAGGTCGTATTCCTTGGCGTCGGGGAGGAGCTTGATCTGGACGACGACCGGTTGATCGCCTCGCTTCTGCTCCATGAAGGCTTCGGGGCGGACCTTTGCGGTGATTGCGGTCTCGCTGATGGTGATCGAGTTTTCGACGACCTTGCCGCTTTTGTAGTAGGTGGCGAATTGCTGGCGGTTGATCTGCTCGCCCTGTTGGGCGGTGTTGAAGAGCATGAAGAGCAGAGCGATGACTGAGATGAAGGCGAAGAGCCCGAAGAGTCCTCTGCTGCCCTGGGGGGCGGGCTGGTTGGGCTTGCCGCCGGGGCGATTCTCGCCTTCCTTGTTCGGGCCATCGGGTCCGGGTTGTGAGGGTCTCTGATTCGTCATGCGTTGGTGTTTGCTTTCTCGCTCGGGGTGTTTCCCTTGCGTCGCCTTGGTCCTGCAGGGGCTCTCACCCCACGTATCGGCCGGGCCTTCTCACCATTCGAGCCCGGGAGCTCTCCTGTTCGGAATCGATCCCGTTCTCTGTCTGGATAACGCTAGGCCAACTGTTGAAACCGGTCTGAACGGCCCGAAATTCCACGTTCACGGGATCTGAGGGTCACCAGACCTGCTGGAGGTCACCCACCAGATCACGGGCCAGAGTCTGGGATGCGCCGGCGTATCCGACGTCGATCCGCTCGCCTGTCGGTTGTGCGGGGGCGAAAGAGCCGAGGGCGCTGTACCCGGTTCGGCTTGTCAGTGCCTTGCCCGAGCGGTTGTCGACGAACTCGAAGTCGACGGTGATCTGCACAGCCATCTCTTGGACGAAACCGGAGCCGGTTCGGGTCGAGAGGGATCGCAGATTCACGCCCTTGATCGAGCCGGTCAGGAGAGCGTCGGCGTTCTCGGCCGATGTGACACGCCAGGGTGTTTGGCGCTGGATCTGCTTGATGATGTCCTCGGTGAGCGTGAGTTCGACGCCGTGGTGGAAGGTGTCGTTCGAGAAGATCGGCACGGCGACGGTGCGGATGGTGCTGTCGTGGGCGGATTCGAACGAGTAGCCCTTTGTGGGGTCGCTGCTGCACGACGCGAGCGTCGCGGCGATAAAGAGCAGGAGGGTTGTGCGGAGCAGGGCCATGGCGGTCGTCATGGCGTGGTCTCCGGGCCGAGGATTTCGGGTTCGACGGTGTCGCGATCGGTCTCGAGCCAGCCGCGATCCTGGAGGATGGAGAGCCCTTCTGTGGCGGCCACCGTGCCGATGTGATCGCGGACGAGGCGAGTGAGTGTGTACCGCGCGGCGGGGCCGTCGCCCACGCGGATGTACCACTTGGCGGCTTCGAGCTGTTGCGCGGCGGCGGACTCTTCGAGTCGGACGACGAGAGCGCTGGTGAGGCCCGCCTGCTCGGCCTGTGCCGGGTAGTCGAGCGCGAAGCGCTGGATCAGCAGCTTGGATTCGAGGAGGAGCGAGCCGTCGTACCTTGGGCCTTTGAAACGAGCGATGTTGGAGTAAACCTGTCGCTGCATGGCGTGCATTCGGTGCGGCGAGTTTGGGTAGTTGCGGAGGAAGATGTCGTACATATCCGAGGCCATCTCAAGACGACGTTTGTCGAAGTAGTAGTCGGCGAGGTAGATGGCTGCGTCTTCGGCGACGAGTGAGCCGGGCATGCGCTCCTGGGCACGGATGAGTAGCTCTTCGCCTGTGCCAGCCTGCGCTTCGATCCGCATGCCGAGCCAGCGTTTGCGGAGTCCGGCGAGGTACTTCTTGGCGATTTCGACCTCGCGCTGGATGGCGACGACGTATTCGGAAGAGGCGGGGAATTCACGGATGACCTGCTCATAGTCGTAGAGGGCCTTGTATTCGTTGCCCATGGCGTACTTGGCGTCGCCTCGGAGACGGAGGGCCTCGGCGCGGTATGGGCTTGATTCGAATTCGTCTTCGTCGAGCCAGTCGTCGAGGATCTTCTTGGCCTTCGATGGTTCCTCGCGTGCGATGAGCGAGCGGGCTTCATCGAGCTGGGAGCGTGCGGGGTCTGGCGATTCGAGGGACGTGCTTGCCCAGCCTGCGCTTGGGTCGAGCGTGGCCCGCTGAGCCTGCGCGTGCACGCCAGAAGCGAGTGCGAGGGCGAGCGCGGCTTGAGCGAGTCTGAGCGTGATCACGCGGACATGGTAGCTCGTCCGAGAAGGTTCGTAAAAAAAGAACGCCGCCAGCGCGTCCGGTCGAAGCCGGAGCGCGCTGGCGGTTAGTGGGTAGTGTCGAGCCGGCGGGCGCTATGGGCGCCGACGACGGGCTCCCAAGAGGCCTGCCCCGAGGAGTAGGCTGGCTGTGGTTGGTGCGGGAACGAACGTGGCGTCATAGTCGTACGTGATTTCGATGCGGTTGACATCGGAACCGACGCTGAACAGGTTTCCGGGCAGCGCGTCGGTGCCGTCCCACGTCGAGCCGATCCCGAGCGTGAAACCGAACGCGAGCGAGTTGAGCTGGACATCGCCGTTGAAGAACACGGCCCTGGCCTCGACGAAGACGACGTCTTCGACGAATGGGCGGAAGCCGATGGCGTCTGCGAAAGGCTGATCGCCGGGGTCGTTGTGTGCCCCGATCTCCCAGCGGAGGAAGTTGTAGCCGTTGTTGGCTGCATCCTCGGAGATGAACGACGAGCCGTCGGACGTTGAGATATCGAATCGGACGCGGCTGAATATGCCTGCGTCACCGGGTCGGTTGTCGTAGATCTCATCCCATCCGACGAGGATGTTGGCGTTGGGCGAGTTGAAGCTCGCACCGGCGATCTCAGGGAAGTCGAGCGACCCCCGCTGGATGCTTGCCGGTCCCATGCCGCCGTTGAGCTGTTGCTCAGCGCCGCCATCGGTCGCCATGAAGATGAGGAATGAAGCATCGTCCCCCGACCCGATCACTGGTTCCTGCGGATCCGCGGCCGCGACGCCCGCGAATGCGGAAATCGCAAGTCCGGCGGCGCTCACAAGGAGCGCACCGCGTGTATGTGCCATCACACGTGGCATAGAGCATCTCTCCTGGCACACCGATCGCGCTCGGATTTCTCCTACCGAATGCAATCAATGCGTTGTGTTCGGCTGCCGCTGATCGCTTTCCACACGATCGCCACGACAGTCAGTTTCTCCTACCTCTCAGTGGTGAAACTACAACGAGTTTGAGGGATGACCAGCCAATATGTAAAAAACGACTTGTATGTTCTGCTCGGATCAGGGGTTTCCCCTTCACACCTCACCCGGGCTTGCCCAGACTGAAATACCATCGGGCGTATGGAGCTCACCGCGCTGCGACAGTTTGTGGTCATCGCCGAGTCGGGGCATATCACGCGGGCCGCGCAGCGTCTGGGTGTTTCGCAGCCAGCGTTGTCGGCGATGCTGAAGAAACTCGAGTCGGAGGTGGGCGCACCGCTGCTGGATCGCACGGGGCGAGGAGTGCTGCTGACAGAGGCGGGGCGGGTGTTTCTGGAGCACGCCCAGGCGTCGGTTCGGCGAGCCGACGAGGCGGTGGCATCTGTTCGGGAATTGATTGGGTTGGAATCGGGCTCGATCCGGATCGGGGGCGGAGCGACGGCGGTCGCACACCTGATGCCCAGCGTGGTGTCAGCGGTCCGCCGGGCGTATCCGGCGCTGCGGTTCTATGTCCGTGAAGCGGGTTCGCGGGCGGTGGCGGACGCGGTGCTCTCGGGCGAGCTGGATATCGGGATTGTGACGACCCCGATTACGGGCCCGGGTTCGGAAGACCTGATGACCGTCGCCACGATCCAGGATGAGCTGATGCTGGTGGTGCCTGAGGACCATCCGCTGGCCGGCCAGAGTTCGTACACATGGTCAAGCATTCGTGAAGATCCCCTGGTGTTGTTTGAACACGGCTCAGCGGTGCGGAACATCATCGATCGCGCGTCGCGGGAATCAGAGATCTCGCTCAACGTGGTGATGGAAGTTCGATCGACAGAGACGATCGAGAGAATGGTTGAGGCGGGAATCGGGCCCGGGTTTATCAGCCGATTCGCGCTTGGGGACAAACGGGGGCTGATATGCAAAGACGGAAGGCTCTTCCGCGAGTTGGCGGTTGTGCGCAGGCGCGACCGGGTACCCAGTGCCGCTTCGGCGGTCTTCGAACGAATGCTTATCGCGGAGCTTGCGGCGTACTCGCCTCGGTCGCCGCGTTGACGGCCTCGGGCGAGGAGCCGATGTCGGGCGCGATGGAGGATGCGTCGACCCGGCTGAGTTTGCTCAGTTCGGCGTCGACTGTGTATGCGCCGCCCAAGGCTTCGGGCGTGACGCTCACGAGCGCCGACGGCACGGCCAAGCTGAAGTTCTCGGGTCAGTTCCAGTTTCGGCATGTGATCAACCATCGCGAGGGCGACGGGATCGACAACGACGACTTTGGCTTTGAGCATCGGCGGATCCGGCCAAAGGTGTCGGGCTCGGTGCTGGACGGGAAGGTTCCGTTCGAGTTTTTCGGCGAGTTTGCTCGGACCGCGACTTTCACTCTCGTTGACGCGTGGGTGGGCTATGTGCCTGGCGAGGGGCAACGCTTTCGGCTCGGTCAGTATGTGGCGCCGTTCTCGCGCGAGGAGATGGTGAGCAGCTCGCGTCGGCTGGCGAGCGACTACACGCTCTCGCACAATTACTTCACGCTCGAGCGGACGCAGGGGCTTGAGTATCGCCTGCGTGAGGGTGATTGGGGTTATTACGTGATGTTCGGTGAGGGCGTGCGCGACAAGAACACGCCTTACACGATGGACGCGGACTACGGCTTGACGGCACGCGTCGAGCGGAAGTCTGAGGCCGACTGGAAGCGTCACGACGACTTCGTGGGCTGGCGCGGCGAGGAGCTGGCTTGGCTCGCGGGCGCGGCGGTGCATGTCTCCGGCGGTCAGACCGATGCCGACGGGGATTTGCTGGTTGACGATGACTACAAGGATCTGCGCGGCACGGTCGACTTCGGGATCGAGGGCGACGGCTGGAATGCCTTTGCGGCGCTGTTCGGGCAGAGCTTTGATATCGAGGCCGGTGAATCGTTCACGGCGTTCGGCGCAACGATTCAGGGCGGCGTGTTCGTGACGGATGACGTGGATATCTTCGCGCAGTACGCGTGGGCCGATGATGATGCTGGATTGGGCATTCTGAATGTCATCACCGTTGGTACGAACTACTACATCCACGGGCACGTGCTGAAGTTGACGGTCGACGCGAACTATGCGCTCGACGAGATCACATCGACGTACAACAGCAGCTCGCGCGGTTTCCGGACGGACGCGATGGGCCAGGACGGGCAGTTCGTGGTGCGGACGCAGATCCAGGCGCTGTTCTGAGTTGATGAGATCGAGAGAAGATCGGGGCCCCTCGCATGTGCGGGGGGCTCTTTTATTGTGCGCGCACTTAGGCGAAGAGTTCGGGAGTGAGTGCGTGTTCGTGCTCGAGGAGGAGTCGTTTGTTGTGCATGCCGCCGCCGAAGCCGGTGAGGGAGCCGTCGGCGCCGATGACGCGGTGGCAGGGGACGACGATGGGGACGCGGTTGGCGCCGTTGGCTCCCCCTACTGCTCGTGCGACGGAGCCGACGCGTTTGGCGAGGGTGTCGTAGCTGATGGTTGTGCCGAAGGGGATTTCGGTGAGGGCGTGCCAGACTTTCTCTTGGAAGGGTGTGCCGGGCAGGAGCAGCGGCAGGTCGAAGGCGGTGCGCTCGCTTGCGAAGTACTCGGCGAGTTGACGCTCGGTCTCATCGAGGAGTTCGGTGGCTGGCGTGGCGGTCTCGAACTCGCCCTGCTCTTCGAGTTGGCATGACAGCAGTCGTTCGAGGTCGTGCTTCTCCTGGTTCAGTCTCGGACGGGTCGTGAACTCAAGGAGGCAGAGCCTTGGCCGTTCATGGGAGTTCACCGGGTCGGCGACTCCCGCGAGGAGTGGGCCCACGGGCGAGTCGATGGTTCGAGTGACGATCCTTTGCGTGAGCATGTCAGATCATAACAACGACCTGATATCTAATCTGTTTATAGATACTACAATTCTCATTGATTTGATATATGTATCACCTGTGCCGATGCTATAGCAACTCGAAAGGAATCACCCATGGCAAGCGACGCGTTCGGTGCCCGCAAGACGCTCACGGTCGGCGGCGAGACTTATACCTATTACAGCATCCGCGAGTTGGAAAACAAGGGACTGGCGCGGATCGACGCGATGCCGTACTCGGTGCGGGTGTTGCTTGAGGCTCAGCTTCGCAACCTCGATGGGTTCATTGTGACGAACGACGATGTATCGGCGCTCGGTGGGTACAACGCGGGCGACGTGAACAAGGTCGAGATGCCGTTCATGCCCGGGCGTGTGGTGCTGCAGGACTTCACGGGTGTGCCGTGCGTTGTGGATCTGGCGGCGATGCGCGACGCGATGAAGAAGCTGGGGGGCGACCCGGAGCAGATCAACCCCGAGGTGGTGTGTGATCTGGTGATCGACCACTCGGTGCAGGTGGACGACTTTGCGACGCGGGTGGCGTTGACGATTAACGCGGAGCGCGAGTTCGAGCGGAACAACGAGCGGTACAAGTTCCTGAAGTGGGGTCAGGAGAGTTTGAGTCGGTTCCGGGTTGTGCCGCCGGCGACGGGCATCGTGCACCAGGTGAACCTTGAGTATCTGGCTCGGGGCGTGCTAACACGGACGGCCAATGGTGAGCTTCAGGTGTATCCGGACTCGCTCGTGGGTACGGACAGTCACACGACGATGATCAATGGTCTTGGCGTCTTGGGCTGGGGCGTTGGCGGCATCGAGGCCGAGGCGGTGATGCTGGGGCAGCCGGTGTACATGCTGACGCCGGAGGTTGTTGGTTTCCGCCTGACGGGCAAGCTGCCCGAGGGCGCGACGGCGACGGATCTTGTGCTGACGGTGACGCAGATGCTGCGTGCTCACGGCGTGGTCGAGAAGTTCGTGGAGTTCTTCGGCGAGGGCATGGCGGACCTGAGCCTGCCGGACCGCGCGACGATCGCGAACATGGCGCCCGAGTACGGCGCAACGTGCGGCTTCTTCCCGATCGACTCGGTGACTCTTGATTACCTGCGTCTGACGGCGCACAGCGAGCAGGAGATCGAGCTGACGGAGAAGTACGCGAAGGCGAACGACTTCTGGTGGGACAAGAGCAAGCCCGAGCCGACGTTCTCGTCGGTCTTGGAGCTTGATCTGTCGACGGTGGTGCCGAGCCTTGCGGGGCCCAAGCGGCCTCAGGACCGTGTCGAACTGACGAGCATGAAGGCGCAGTGGCACAAGGAGCTTGTGGATTCTTTCGGGAAGAAGGTGCCTTCGGAAAGCGTGAACCTGAACCGCTGGGCGGGTGAGGGCGGCGAGGCGGACAACGCAGCGGTGAACCCTGACAACGCCAACGGCAAGCAAGGCGTCGACTCGGTGATGGTGACGCTGAGCGAGGCGTGTCACCCGGAGAAACCGGGCACGAAGGTGAACCTGACGCACGGCGACGTGGTGATCGCTGCGATCACGAGCTGCACGAACACGAGCAACCCGGACGTGATGATCGCGGCGGGGCTTGTGGCGCGTAAGGCGCGTGCGCTAGGCATCACGCGGAAGCCCTGGGTGAAGACGAGCCTGGCTCCGGGCTCGAAGGTTGTGACGGAGTACTACGACAAGGCGAACCTGACGGAGGATCTCGAGGCGCTCGGGTTCCACACGGTGGGCTACGGGTGCACGACGTGCATCGGGAACTCAGGGCCGTTGCCGCCGGAGATCGAGGAAGCGATCAAGAAGGGCGATCTGGCGGTTTCGAGCGTGCTTTCGGGGAATCGGAACTTTGAGGGTCGTGTGCACCCGAGGGTGAAGGCGAACTACCTGGCGAGCCCGCCCTTGGTGGTTGCTTATGCGATCGCGGGGACCGTGGACATCAACCTGCACAGCGACCCGATCGCGCAGACGCCCGACGGGAAGGACGTGTACCTGAAGGACATCTGGCCTTCGCTGACCGAGGTGCGGGCGCTGCGTGAGAAGTGCATCAGCGCGGAGCAGTTTGCGGACAAGTACGCGGACGTGTTCACGGGCAACCCGACGTGGAACAAGGTGCCGGTGAGCAAGAGCGAGCTGTACGGGTGGGATGATGACTCGACGTACATCCAGAACCCGCCGTTCTTCGAGGGGATGACGGAGGAGGCTCCGGGGTTCGGCTCGATCAACGGTGCACGGGCGCTTTGCGTGCTCGCGGACAGTGTGACGACGGACCACATCTCGCCGGCGGGTCGTATTGAGCCGGAGACTCCCGCGGGGCAGTACCTGATCAAGGCAGGCGTGGCGCAGCGTGACTTCAACAGCTTCGGTTCGCGTCGCGGGAACGACCGCGTGATGACGCGGGGCACGTTTGCGAACGTGCGTGTGCGGAACCAACTGGCCAAGGGCGCTGACGGGAGCATCCCCGAGGGCGGCTGGACGCGCGACTTTACGAAGGGCGAAGGCTGGAACGCGCCGGTGAGCTACATCTACGACGCGAGCGTGAACTACAAGGCCAAGGGCACGCCGCTGGTTGTGCTTGCGGGCAAGGACTACGGCATGGGCAGCTCGCGCGACTGGGCGGCCAAGGGCGCGTACCTGCTGGGGGTGCGCTGCGTGATCGCCGAGAGCTTCGAGCGGATCCACCGGAGCAACCTTGTGTTCATGGGTGTGCTGCCGCTCATCTTCCAGAAGGGTCAGAACGCGGCGAGCCTCGGGCTTGATGGGACGGAGGTCTTTGACATCGAGCTGCCGGCGAGCATGGAGCCGGGGATGACGATCGGTGTGAAGGCGACGAAGGGCGACGGCAGCGTCGTGCAGTTCGAGTGCACGAGCCGGATCGACACGGCTGTGGAGCTGGAGTACTACCGGAACGGTGGCATCCTGCACACGGTGATCCGGAAGAAGCTGAATGAGTCGAAGGTGAAGGTGTAAGGCGACGCTGACGAGTCGTTTGGACGATGAAAAGGAAACGCCCCGGGCGATTGCTCGGGGCGTTTTTGTGCTTCAGCGGAAGGTCACACCGAAGCTCAGGGGGGCAGAGGAGTGTTTCTGAGAGATGAGACGCTGCTGACCTTGTCAGAGTTCCCGGGAATCGGAAAATATCTGTTGCGACACCGGGGCGTCTTTCAGAATCATGCCCGCCTGAGCGGAATCAGGGTGTGGTGTGTGCGATGGCATCGGCGGCGGGCCACATGAGGGCGAAGATGGCGCCGGTGGCAAGGGAGTAGGCGAGGCCGTCGATGGCGTCGGTGATGAAGTAGCGTGTACGTTTGCCGAACCAGATGCCGCCTGGGGCGCCGCCGAGGACGTGCGCGAGGATGGCGCAGGTTGATGCGACCTGGAAGACGGCGAGAAAGTCGCTTCCCGCGCCGCGGGCCTGGCCTGTGACGTACGCGACGAGCAGGCTGACGATGAAGAAGTACAAGATGGTGAGCGCCATGTTGCGGCCCATGTTGGGTTTGGCGTCCCAGACGCTGATCGTGCCCCACGGGCCGGCGTTGAACATCTCGACCACCTCGGGGTTCTTGAAGTCCTTGCGGTCGGCGCAGGTCGGGAACATGTAGGCCCCTGGCTTGATGTTCGAACCGCGCACAAGGTCCAAGATTTTGTCCTGCTCGGGGCAGAACGTCACGTCGCCTTTGTGGTGCGGCAGGATGGCCCACATCAGGAAGCTGAGGAAGAACCCGACGACGGTGGCGATGAGGATCGGGAGCCAGAGATCCGTGACAGACATGCGATTCTCCTTCGTGTGGGGGCGCGAGGGGGGGTGATGTGGACCTGCACCCGACAGATTACCGGACAAAGCGCGAGCATGTGAAAGAAGGGGTTCCAACGGGCCGCGTCTGTGGATAGTGTGGAGGCGGATCCAGGGGGATATGGAGATGATGATGCGTACAACCGCGAGCGTTCTGGCGATTGGATTGGCGATGGCTTCGGGCCTGGCGACCGGCGTTGCGTCGGGTCAGGTGACGACGGAGCTCTTCGCGAGCGGGCTCTCGCGGCCTGTCTACATGGTCTCGGCACCTGGCGATGACGACACGTTCTATGTGGTTGAGCAGCGTGGCGCGATCCGTGTGGTCCAGAACGGCACTGTGCTTGCGACGCCGTTCCTCGACATCGACCCGCTGGTGCTCAACGGCACGTCGGGCGGCAATGAGCAGGGCATGCTGGGTCTTGCGTTCAGCCCGGACTATGTGACCAGCGGCCGATTCTTTGTGTACTACATCGGCACGGGCCCGGCGACGAATGTGGTCGAATATCGTCGATCGGCGGCGGACCCGCTGGTTGCGGATGCCGGTACCGCGCGGACGATCATGACGATCAGTCAGCCGTTCAGCAATCACAACGGCGGCTGGATGGACTTCGGGCCGGACGGTTATCTCTACATCGGCACGGGTGACGGCGGGAGCTCGAACGACCCGGGCAACCGCGCGAGCCAGCTGACATTCCTGCTCGGCAAGCTGCTGCGTATCGATGTGAGCGATGATCAGGTGCCCTACACGGTGCCTGCGGACAATCCGTTTGTTGGTGTCAGCTCGGCGCTGCCTGAGATCTGGGCGTACGGCCTGCGCAACCCGTGGCGGACGAGTTTCGATCAGATGACGGGTGATCTCTGGATTGCTGACGTCGGACAGAACACGCGCGAGGAAGTGAACGTCCAGCGCTCGACGAGCACCGGCGGCGAGCACTACGGCTGGCGCTGCCGTGAGGGCTTCATCGAGAACCCGAGTTTCTCTGGTTGCACGGCCTCACTCCCGCCTGGCGTGATCGATCCGATCCATGACTACACCCACGCGGGGGGTCGTTGCTCGATCACGGGTGGATACGTGTATTACGGCTGCGGCGTGCCGGAGTTTGATGGCAAGTATGTCTTTGGTGACTACTGCTCGGGAGACATCTGGACGCTCGACCCGGCGAACGGGAACGCGGTCGTTGCAGTCTCGAACCAGGGTTCGGGTGTGAGCGCGTTCGCGCAGGACAAGCAGGGCGAGATCTACGTGATGAGCCTGTTTGCGGGCACGATCCGCAAGTTCACATCGGCGAGCGCGGTCGACAGCGACGGTGACACGATCCCCGACGCGTGCGAGACCGTGTGCCTGCCGGACGTGAACGGTGACGGCATGGTGACGCCGGCGGACTTCTCGGCGTGGGTGGCGGCGTTCAATGCCGCGGCTCCGGAGTGCGACCAGAACCTGGACGGCATGTGCACCCCAGCCGACTTCTCGGCGTGGGTTGCGAATTACAACGCGGGCTGCTGACGCCCTGGGCGTCCTCCCGCACTGATTGGGGGACGAAGAAATGAAGAATGTATTCCTAGGGTGCGCGGCTGCGGCGCTCGGCGCGATCGCATTGCCTGCGACGGCGCAAACCGCCGCGATCGTGGCAGCTTCGACTAATACCGCCAATGCGCAGACGGAGCCACGCTTTACCGACCCGCGTGACAAGATCATGGCGACGGGGCTGTTCACGCAGGTGGACATCATCAACGCGACAGGCATCGGCGATGGCACCGGCACGCCGAGCCTTGCGACGCTGATGCAGTACGACGCGGTGATCGTGTGGAGCAACGCGAGCTTTGTGGACTCGGTGGAGATGGGCGATGTGCTCGCCGATTATGTGGACGCGGGCGGCGGTGTGGTCGTGGCGCTGTTTGCGAACACGACCACGTCGGTCAACCGGAACCTTGCGGGGCGCTGGCAAGACGCGATGGGCGGGTACATTGCTATCCCGCAGGGCGGCGGCTTTACAACCAATACGACCGTTTCGATCGGTGAGGTGCCCGACCCCAATCATCCGATCATGAACGGGGTCGAGATCTTTGTCAATGACGTGGGCATCGGGACCAACGGGCCGTTCGGCGCGTGGCGGCCGACGAATCCCACTCTCACAGCGGGCTCGACGCTTGTCGCGCGCTACACCGACGGCAAGACGCTGATCGCGGTGGCCCCGAACCCACGGGTGGTCGAGCTCGGGTTCCACCCGGTTTCGAGCGCGGTGAACGATGGCTACTGGAACGAGACGACCGACGGCGGGTTGATCATGGCCAATGCGTTGCTCTTTGCGGCGGGACTGACGGGCGGTGAGTGCCTGCCCGACGTGAACGGTGACGGCATGGTGACGCCGGCGGACTTCTCGGCTTGGGTGGCAGCGTTCAACTCAAACGCTCCTGAGTGCGATCAGAACCAGGATGGCATGTGCACTCCCGCGGACTTCTCGGCCTGGGTTGCGAATTACAACGCGGGCTGCTGATCCGAGAACCAGATCGTGATTCATGTGACGGGCGTCGATGCATAGTCGGCGCCCGCTTTCTTTCTCTGGGACGTGCCCGTACAGGCGGCAGAGATTGCTTTGCCGGTGGAGTTTACGCGGGTGGTCCATGTGGTCCGGGTTCCCACCCATTCGAGCGATGAAATCCCGCATTCCATCGGCAATCCGCGGAGTGAATCGGATAGTCGGGCTATGCCCAGACTTTCGCCTATCGTGATCGTTCTCGGAACACTTTTCCTCGCGGCCGGTGCGCGGGCTCAGGTGTACACCACCGATCCTGCGCAGATGGCGCCGCCCATGAGCGACGGCGACATTCCGATTGTCGAGCCGCGGAACATGGCGTTGTACGACACGCTCGGGCTTCCGAATGCGATCGTGCCGACGATTTCTATCGAGCATCATGGTGATCTGTCGTACGACATCACGTACACGTTCAAGAACACCTCGACGAAGGCCAGCCCTATCGGCAGGCTGGAGATGGGTATCTTTGGGATGGGTCAGCGGCTGCGGGTGCTCGATCACGCGAGCAGCCTCGCGTGGCGTGATATTTCGCACGACAGCTTCTCGGGTTTCTCGTGGTGCTACCCCGGACACGCGTACAGCCCGGTGATGGTCGCGATGAACCAGACGCACGTCGTTGGTGTGAGTCTGCTGTACCCGGTGATGGACTACCGTCACGACGCGGCGGTGCAGCTGCACCGCGTGGGCGGTGTCTTTCGCGGGCCGGACGAGCGGCTGGGTTGGATGATCTCGTTCGATCTGAACAACACAACCAATCCGAACGCACCCGAGCGTGTGCACTTTGGTGCCGAGCTTCAGCCGGGACAGACTCGGCAGTACACGATCGCGGTGCGTGCGATGCGTCGCCCGGCGGCGTCCGGATCGGTGACTGGTTTGCAGGAATGGCTTGAGGTGATCGAGCCGTACCGGGCGTACTTCGAGACACATGCCGGGAGCGTGTCGTATGACCGTCGGACGAAGCCTGTGATGACGTGGGGCTTTGCAGACGAGGGCAATATCAGCGCGACGAATCGTCGCGGGTTCGGCGGCAACGATATCCGCCCGGACCGGGTCGGCTTTGCACCGATCGCCGATCGGATTGTGCGGACGCAGGCGGGGTACGACAGCGTGATGGTCTGGGCTCCCAGCGGTTTGTACGCCGAGCACCGGGAGTTGAATTATCCGTCGCGGTTCACGGCGGGGTGGCTCGACATCGAGAAGCTTCGCACGGCGACGGATTCGATCGGGCTGCCGGCAATCCCGCGTTCGGGCAAGGAGCTTGGGCTCTGGTGGGGCCGGGCAGCGGAGTATTCGGACCGCTGGGACGGGAGCACGTCTGTGCATCTGGACACGAGCAACCCGCAGCACATGAACCTGGTCTATCAGCAGCTCGATCTTGCGGAGCAGGCCGGTGCGACGATGATTGGGCTCGATGCCTTCTCGCACCACCGGATGCCGTCATGGGAGCAGATCGATTACATCACGGGACTTCAGCAGCGGTACCCTGAGATGTCGTTCATCGTTGAGCCGATCGCGAGCGACATTGTGCACAGGATCACACCGACGTTCCTTCGCGCGTGGCAGGTGAATGACGAGACGCGTACCGAGGACGACTTCCACAGGCTCTCGATGCCCCACTACCTCTCGGATTTCCTGCTGCCGGGACACGAGACCTGGGCGTACTTCCGCTACAACGACATCGCTCAGATGAGCGGGCAGTCGATCGATTCGGACCGGGTGCAGCGTGACGTGGAGCGACTGGCTCGGAATGGGTATGTCCCGGTCATGGCGAGCATCGTCCCTCTGCGAAACCCGCAGCTTGCGACCGCTGACGCGACCTGGCTCACAACCGTGCCTGGCGGCGGTGGCGGATCCGACGACAGCAGCAACACACCCGGTGGTGGCGGTGGGAATAGTGGCGACAACACCGGAAGCAAGTCGGGGAGTGATGGAGACTCGGGCAACACGGGTGGTGAGTACACGCCGCCAGGTGGCACGGACAACCCGGATTCCAAGCCGGGCAACGACCCGGAGCCCAAGCGGGTGCGCTACATCACGCTGCCTGATGGGCGCCGGCTGAAAATCGTTGCAGGCCGATGAGTATGACCGGGAACCGACTCTGGGTTGAACCCGATACCGCAATACGGAGAAACCCGGGGTCGATCTGATGCCAGAGGATTTCCCCCTCCGGAACTCGCCTGGTTTGCACCCCCTGACTAGGCACTTGCGGCACACAAATGGGTGAATCCGGGGCTGCATTTTGGCCTTTCATCCACATGAAAGCGGCATTGGGCTGATATACGCCGGGCAAAGTCCACAACACAGAGGGCATCGAGTGATGTGCCTCTTTGGTGTGTTATCTGGACGAAGGCGAATCCGGGAAATCGGCCGTGAGTGACTCGAACCTCAATCAGCTCCATATCCCGCTTCGGATCACTCCTCATATCTCGCAACGCATCGCGCAGCAGCAGCAGCTCGACGCTCGGCAGGACAGCCGCAAGTCGAAGCGTTATGCGATCGAGGTCAGCAAGCGTGTGGTGATCGAGTTCGAGCGTGCAGACGGCCGGGTGACCGCGGATGCTGTGCTGCGGGACATGTCCGAGGACGGCATGGGTCTCTGGATCGGCACATTCATTCACCCGAACACGCACTGCTGGATCATGGTGATGTCGGACCATGGCCCGGAGTTTGAGATCGAGGGCGAGGTGCGTTGGTGCAGGCACTTCACGCATGCCGTCCACGAGATCGGCATCAGCATGAATCGCAAGAATGCGAATGTGCTGTCCGAGACGCTCTCCGAGCAATCAAACAAGCTCGCGAGTGACCTGGCGGATATCACCTCGATGATCCGGCTGATTCTTCAGCAGATTCACCCGCATCTCGAGACTGGCATTCCTGTGGATGTCACATCGCAGATCTACAACGAACTCAATTCGCTCGTTGAGTAGCTCGGGCGGCCGCAGAGGGTCACCGGCGGACGACGGGCGGCCTCCTACGGGGTGGATGTGGTAATCAGCGAGCGATTGCCTTCACTCTTGTGATGTACTTTGTGATGCCCGAATGCTTCGATGACCATTGCGTTGGTCAGCGCGTGCTCGCTGAGGCTTCCGGTTTGGTAGGCGCCGGCGCCGGCGAGTGCCATGGGGATCATGAGTTGATCGGCGAGGTGTTCCCAGACCGGTACACCTGAGGCGAGGTATTGCTCGACATCCCGGGCTGCGTTCGAAGCCACTCGCTCGGCTGAGACGCCGCGAGAGCCGAATCCTGTGAAGACCTCGGTGATATTCTCGCGCTTGACGGTGAGCGTGAGCACATTTCCAGCACAGGCGCTGCTCTGGATCTGCTCGATCTGGAGTTGATCGTCGGACCAGCCGAGCATGCCTGCCACGGTGTTCAGTTCTCGCGTGGCGATCGAGACGTCGAGGCCCGAGATTGTCGCGATGGCTTGGGAACCGACGACGGGCTGTGCCTCGACAAGTTCGATCGGGATCAATCGGTTGACTGGTTCGATATCGATGCGGATCTTTCCTCCGCCGGCGGGGTAGAAGCCGTGGCGGTCGAGGTGGACGCGCACCTTCGGCCCCATCTTCTGCAAGATTGGGAGGAAGGCGTGGGTGAGGAAACAGACCGACGGCGCGTGCGGGTTGTGCGTGCCGCCGGTGATGGTCAGTGTCGATGGTTCGCTGGCGATCATGAGCGCGGGCAGGACTGTCTGGAGGACGAGTGTTGTGCTGCCGGCGGTTCCAATCGCGAAGTGGTATGTGCCGCCCTTTATGGGTCCGGGCTTGAAGTCGATCTTGGAAGAACCGAGCGACATACCGACCGCCTGCCCATCGCACACAGCGCATGCGGCTTCGACCGAGGTCAGGTGCTGTCGCAGGAGCCCGGGCTTTGGGCGCTTGGCCCTGATGTTCTCGATGCGCACGGGCTGGCCCGTGATCATGGAGAGCGCGAGGGATGTGCGCAGGACCTGCCCGCCGCCTTCGCCCATGCTGCCGTCGATGTTAATCATCGGCGCCGCTCCCGTCCTTGATCACGAAACGCGCTTCGAGGCGCGCGACTTCGGTTGCGAGGTCGGCCTTCTCAACGGAGCGCAGCACCTCGTCGAAGTCCTTGTAGGCCGCGGGGGCCTCGTCGATGGGGTATTTTCGGCAGTTCGTGAGTATGTCTCGCTCCTTGAACGACGCGTCGATCGCGCCCTGGTCGAGCGCCTTGGCGGCTGCGCGGCGCCCGAGCGCACGGCCCGCGCCGTGGTTGACGCTGTAGCAGGACTTTGCCGCGCCATCGTTGGCGACCATGATGGACGAGCCCGCCTGCGGGTTGCCCGGGAGGAGGATGGGATGGCCCGTCTTCTCGAAGGGTGTGCCCTTGAGTGCATGGTGGCCGCCCGGGAATGCGCGCGTCGCGCCCTTGCGGTGCACCCAGTGCGGCTTGTTCTCCAGGATTTCCTGTCGCGCGATGTTGTGGCTGATGAAGTACACGAGCTGGCCCGTCACGCCCGGCAGGACTTCCTGGAACGCTTCGAGCACGAGCGCGTTGATGAGCAGATGGTTCACGGTCGCAAAGTTCGCACCGAGCGCCATGTCGTCGAGGTATGCGTTGGCCTGGTCGCTCCCGAGCGGCGCGTGCACGAGCTGGCGGTCATTGCCTGGCAGCGGGATGCCCCAGGTCGTGAAGTGCTGCTCAAGGGACTTGAACTGGCCCGACGCGAGGTCGTGCCCGAGGCCGCGTGAGCCGCAGTGCGAAAGGAACGCCACGCCTCCGTCGCGGAGGCCGAAGACCTCGGCGGCTTGGCGCGCGCGGTCGCCCTCGCGGACGCGAACGACCTCGCACTCACCGAAGTGGTTGCCCCCGCCGTAGGAGCCGAGCTGGCGGATCTTGCCCGGGAGCTTGTTGCGGAATCGGCCCTCCTGCTTGAGGAGTTCGAGGCGCGCAAGAAGGCCGTCGACAGAGCCGTCGTGCGAGACGTGGGCGCTGTCTTCGCAGCGGTCGGCCCACTCGGGCGGGATGCCGAGTTCGCTGCACACGCCGACGGATGCGCCCTCGGTGATCACACGCTCGCCGAGTGTGTCATCGACAAGGCGGGACTTGGATGCGTGGCGCTGCCCACGGCCCGCGCCGGTGGGTGTGCGCTCGCAGAGCGCGTCGATGATCGCCCGGCGGGTGCGCACATCGCGCACCGCATCCTCGTCGATGTCAATCGCCAGAAGGCTCATCGAGCACTTGATGTCGACGCCGACGGGGCCCGGGTAGATGTGCGTGGGGCTCGTCATGACGCAGCCGACCGGCGTGCCGTAGCCCACGTGCGCGTCCGGGTTGAGCACGAGGTGCGACACACCCGGCGCGGTGGCGGAGTTGATGGTCTGCTGGATGCACTGCTCGTCGAACGTCTCGCGGATCGCGGGCGTCCCGATGACGGTGACCGGGCGCTGGTTGGTCGGGAGCGGCAGCATCGCAGTCGCCTCGCCGGTTTCGATGAAGGGCTTGGTTGAATCGGGCATGACTGGCCTCCGTACGGAATGGAGTTCTACAGGAAAGCGATGAGATACTACTGCCAAGGGTGAGCGAAGGGGCTCGAACCCTCAACCCCCGGGCTCACAACCCGGTGCTCTGACCGATTGAGCTACGCTCACCATCAGCTTGAACAGCCTCGGCAGGACTCGAACCTGCGACCCCCGCATTCGTAGTGCGGCGCTCTGAATCCAACTGAGCTACGAGGCTTCGTCTATTGTCAATCTGGGTGAGAGGATTCGAACCTCTGGCCTCGTGCTTCCAAGGCACGCACTCTACCAAGCTGAGCTACACCCAGTCTTTCACATTCGTTTCTGAATCGAATAGCTCCGGCAGGAGTCGAACCTGCAACGAACGGTTTCTAAGACCGCCGCCTCTTCCAGTTGGGCTACGGAGCCGAGTCATTGAATCGTGACCGCACGCTCTCGCGTGGGGTCACGGGGTTAGGGGTTTGCGTTTGCCTGCTCGCGACGGATCAGCGAACCGATCTGCTCGGACAGGTCGCCCGAGCCGAGCACGAAGGTCGCGTTAGCTCCCTTCATGATCTCCTGCAGCGCCTCGAGCTCCTTCATGCGGGCGAGCACGGGGTTCTCCGCGAGCAGCTTGGCGGTGTTCGCCTGGCTGCGCGCGGCCGCGGTCTCCTCGCGACGGCGGATGAGGTTGGCTTCGGCCTGCTTCTGGGCGATGATGACCTCGTTGAGGATCGTCTTCATGTCGCCCGGCAGGATGAGATCCCGCAGACCGACACCAGAAACTGTCACACCGAACGCGGCTGCCTTCGGTGAGATCGTGTTGGCGATCTCGGATGACACCTCGTCCTTGTCGGCGAGGAGCCTCTCGAGGGTTCGGCCGCCCACCGCGGTGCGGAGCGCGAGCTGTGCCTCGCGGTAGAGCGCCTGCTTCCACTCGGTGACCTCTGTCACCGCCTTGAGGGGATCGATCACCCGGAAGGTGACAACGAGGTTGACCCTCAGTGAGACCTTGTCCGAGGTCAGGATTTCCTGACCCTGGATGTCCTCGATCTGCTCGCGCAAGTCCACGGACTTCCAGGTGATGCTCGAGCCGCCCTTCCAGTAGACGTAGAGACCTGCGCCGACCTGGTCGATGAGCTCGCCGTCACGGAAGATCAGGACGGTCTCGTGCGACTCGACTCGAATACCGGTGAACGCGTTCGCCGAGCCCGGCAGGAGGAGGACGGCCTCGATCTTTGGGTGGTCGAAGCGGACGTCGTTGACGCTGTAGCGTTCGACCTTGATCGAGACGCCCTCGTTCCAGTAGGCGTGGATGCCCTTGGCGAGGACGGCGCTGAGCCGGCCGTCGACCCAGACGAGCGCACGCTCGTCGTCCTTGAGGTCGATGACCGTGAGACGCGACGCGAGGCGCTCGTCCTCGACGAGGATGCGGAGCCTGGTGTGCGTGAACCTCGGCTCGCAGGTGTCGATCACCTCGACGGTTGCCGAACCAGTCCAGTAGGCGTGGCGGCCCTCGCTGACGACCTCATCGAGGCGGTTGTCCACCCACACGAGCGCGATCTCGCGCTTGCGGAGGTTGATGACCTCGAGGAGACCCGACAGGAGGTGGTTCTGCGCCAGCGCCTTGAGCTGGTCGTGCTCGAACCTTGGCGTGAGTGTGTCGACCACTTCGATGCGGTCCCTGGATGACCAGGGCCAGACGCGAGGCAGACGATACACGCCACGGCCGAGGACCTTGTAGAGGTCGTTGTGACGGAACCAAAGCCCGAGTTCGTTGTTTCTGATGCGGTATGTATTCCACATGGGACGGCTCCTTTCTTTGAAGCGCTGGGTGATTGAAACGAAACGGAAACGATTGCTGAAATGCGAGTGGAGAGGCCCTTCCGGGCGAGCGCCCCGTTTGGCGGCGGGGATCGGCTTGAGAGCCGGCAGTGAGCGTGCTGCGCCAGGTGCTTGCGGGCGATCCGCACGGCTCCCGAGGGAGACGATCTGGAACGCCCGGTTGCGCCGGGCCGCGTTGCTTTGCCAATTCGGTATCTGCGGATCCGCGAGCCGCGTCGCGGGTGCCTTGCCGACGATGCTTCGGCGCTGGGCGCTTTGGCATCGAATGGTTTGGCTGCGCTCGTGCGGTTGGTGACCCCTCGACCCGCTCATGTGCTTGCCCTTTACCGGGGCCTAGCGGGGGGAGTCGAACCCCAGTCCTTTCAGACTTACCAGTGTTGACGAGACCGGATTTGAACCGGCTACCGTCGAGTTATCAACTCGATGCTCTTCCAAATGAGCTACTCGTGATGCTTTGCCCCGCCGACAGAACCCTGAGTCGCGAGACACGGGTTGCCGATCGGCACCGCGTCGCAGGACGACGGGGCGCCACAAATGGATGCCGAGGGAATCGAACCCTCACCCGGCGGGGACCATGTCCCCCGCCGGGGCCGCCTGGCAGCGATCCGTACATGAACGTGAGTGCAAACCCCGGGTTGTCAGAGAAGCGAGGAGCCGTGCGGCTCGCCCGGACTTATGCAGATCGCGTGCCAGAACGTCGAAGTGCCGCGAAACGGCTCTGAGAGCCTCAAATCGGCGATTTCAGAGGTGAAGTGCCGACACCGATCAGCCACAATATGATATTATTGTATCGTACTTGATATAACTGGATCACATCCATGACGAGTCCGAAGAAGCCTCATCAGAAGAAGACCGTCGTCATCGGCATCCTCGGCACCACGCTCGACGCGGGGAAGGGGGCGAGGCGGTGGGAACGCTGGCGGCCCACAGTCTCGCTCTGCCAGCACGACGACCTGCTCATCGACCGGCTCGACCTGCTCCACGACAAGCGATCAAATTCGCTGGCCAACGCCATCATCGAGGACATCGCCAGCGTGTCGCCCGAGACGAAGGTTGTCGAGCACGATGTGGAGATGCTCGACCCGTGGGACTTCGAGGAGGTGTACGGCCTGCTGCACGACTTCGCGACGCGGTACCCCTTCGACACCGACCGCGAGGAATACCTCGTCCACATCACGACCGGCTCGCACGTGGCGCAGATCTGCAACTTCCTGCTCACTGAGGCCCGCTACTTCCCCGCGCGGCTCATCCAGACGAGCCCCCCACGCAAGCCCACCGATGGGGCGGGCAACTACAGCGTCATCGACCTGGATCTCTCGAAGTATGACCGGCTTGCGTCGCGCTTCGAGCGGGAGCACTCGGACGCGATCGCGTCGCTCAAGGGCGGCATCGAGACGCGCAACGTCGCGTTCAACCGATTGATCGAGCGGATCGAGCACGTCGCGGCCCGGACGACCGACCCGCTGCTGATCACGGGGCCGACGGGCGCGGGCAAGTCGCGGCTGGCAGGGCGGATCTACGAGCTGCGCAGGCACCGGCGGCTGGTGAAGGGCGACCTAGTTGAGGTGAACTGCGCGACGCTGCGGGGCGATAGCGCGATGTCGGCGCTGTTCGGGCACAAAAAGGGCGCGTTCACAGGGGCGATGGCTGATCGGCCCGGGCTGCTGCGGTCGGCGGACGGCGGGATGCTGTTTCTGGATGAGATCGGCGAGCTCGGTCTTGATGAGCAGGCGATGCTGCTGCGCGCGATCGAGGAGAAGCGTTTCCTGCCGATGGGCTCTGACGTCGAGGTGCGGAGCGATTTCCAGCTCATCGCTGGGACAAACCGGGATTTGTCAGTAAGGGTGCGCGAGGGCGGGTTCCGGGAGGATCTGCTGGCGCGGATCAATCTGTGGACGTTCGAGCTGCCCGGGCTGCGTGAGCGGGCGGAGGACATCGAGCCCAATCTTGATTATGAGCTTGAGCGGTACGCTCGCGAGCGGGGACAGTTGGTTCGACTGAGCAAGGAAGCCCGCGCGCAGTTTCTGGCGTTCGCAACGGGACCGGACGCCCACTGGCCCGGCAACTTTCGCGACCTCGGAGCAGCCCTGACACGGATGGCGACGCTCGCGCCGGGTGGTCGCATCTCACGGGAGATCGTCGCGGAGGAAATCCAGCGGCTTCGCGGGGCGTGGTGTGCTGGCGACGAGGGTCAAGACCTTGACATCCTGACGATGCTCGGCCCTGACCGGCTCGCTGAGATCGATTTGTTTGATAGGGCACAACTGGCGACGGTGATACGGGTTTGCCGGCAATCGGTGTCGCTCTCGGATGCTGGGCGGAAGCTGTTCGAGGCGTCGAGGGCCCGGCGTTCGACGGTGAATGACTCGGACCGTGTACGCAAGTATCTTGCGAAGTTTGAGCTGAGCTGGGAGGAGATTCGATAGCTTGGTTCATTGTCGTGCGAGATATTCTTCTTGTTTATGTTGTGACCAGTTTAGTCACAATGCACTGCTTTCTCGAATCAACGTATATACATCGCCTCAAATCCTCATGAGAAAAGCACATCTTTGGCACCGCATAGATCTACGCAGTAAGACATTGTGGCCCGTTTGTGGCACAATCTCGCAGGCCTGAGCAACTCGTTATCGGATCAGAAGGCGAGTCGAGAGTGTTATCCTGAATCGATTGTGCAAGAACGCCCTCATCGTTATACCCCATCCCGTATCGGGGCGATATGTCGGCGTGTCAGCTTGTCGATGCTCAGGATATGGCTGGTTATCTCAATGATATCTCGTGTCACACGGACAGCTTTGGCGGCAGCACGTCCGTGAAGGTCAACGCGGTGACCAGTGACTCATCGCTCGCAAGATACGGCGTTGTGCTCGCGTCGATGGTCATCGTCCCGATGGTGCCGCTGATTGGCGCTGTGCTTGGACTGATGGCACGGAAGCGGATCGAGGAGAACTCACTGATCCAGGGCCGGCGTAAGGCCGCCTATGCATTCTGGGCGGGTTCGGCTGTGGCCTTCGCGCAGGCGCTGCTGGTTTCACTGGCGGTATCCGCCGCGTGGGGATCGATCGAGAACGCGAAGTCGCTGATCGCAACCGATGCGATGCTCGTGAACGACGGCTCTGCGATCGAGGACGTTGTTGTTCGTCCGGAGTTTGAGCTCCATCGATTCTGGCCCGGTTCGACTCGAACGTTCGAGGTGAATGCGAACGGCGCGAAATCTATAGTTCGCGTGCGTTTTAATACTTCGCTGACATGGACCGGCTCGGGGTTCATCTTTGATGCATCGGTTCTCGATCGGCCGAGCGAGCTGGCGATTCATTCAGAGTCTGAGTAAGCATTCGTTGTCAGGGGGCAACTCGCATGGGCGTGTCGATCGGTATCGATCTTGGTACGACAAACTCGGTGGTGACCGCGCTCATGGACGGGCAGGTTGTGCCGATCCGAAACTCGGCGGGCACGCACACGATGCCCTCGATTGTCTCGTTCATGAGCGACGGGCAGCCCCTCGTCGGGCATGCAGCCAAGAACCATCAGATTACTTCTCCTGAATCGACCATCTACTCGGTCAAGCGATTCATGGGCAGGCGGCACGCCGAGGTGCGGACCGAAGAGAAGCTGGTCCCGTACGAGGTGGTGGGTAAGCCCTCTGAGCTGGTGAAGCTCCGCATCGGGAAGAAGCTCTATACGCCGCAGGAGATTTCCGCGATCATCCTCGAAGAGCTGAAGCAGATGGCGGAGAACGCACTGGGCGACATCGTCACTGATTCGGTGATCACGGTCCCGGCGTACTTTAATGATGCGCAGAGACAGGCGACCAAAGAAGCCGCTGCGATCGCGGGACTCAATGTGCGCCGCATCATCAATGAACCTACCGCTGCGGCGCTCGCTTACGGGTTTGAGAAGTGCATGATGAAGCGACGCGTGATCGTGGTCGATTTCGGTGGCGGCACGCTTGATCTCTCCGCGATGGAGATCGACAACGGACGGTTCGAGGTGCTCGGCGTTCACGGCAACACGCACCTTGGCGGGGACGACTTCGATCAACGAATCATCGACATCGTCGCGGACGATTTCTTCAGGAAGGAACGGATCGAACTGCGTGATGACCCGATGGCGTTGCAGCGTCTCAAGGACGCGGCGCAGCGCGCGAAGATCGAGCTCTCGGGGATGGAGCAGACTGAGATCTCGCTCCCATACATCGCTGTCAACGGGCGCGGGGCCGTTCACCTTCAGTACACGCTCCGGCGTGATGTGTTCGAGGGTGTCTGTGCGGATCTGCTTGAGAGCATCGGCAGCTGTTGCAAGGAGCTGCGGCACAACTCGGGCGTCGGGGTTGGGCCGAACATGGAGATCATCCTTGTGGGCGGTTCGACGCGGATGCCGGCGGTTCGGCGCATTGTTTCCGAGTCGTTCGCGACGAAGCAGCTGAACAAGTCGGTGAACCCGGACGAGGTTGTAGGCGTGGGCGCGGGCACGCTGGCCGCGGTATTGTCGGGTCAGGTTCGGAACGTGAACCTGATGGATGTGACCTCGCAGACCCTGGGTGTCGAGAGTGCCGGGGGTGGCGTATCCGTCATCGCGCCCAAGAACACACCGATCCCAACCACGGTGCGCAAGGTGTACTCGACGCCGAAGGACAACCAGACCTCGGTTCCGATCAACGTGCTCGAGGGCGATGCGCTTGTCGCCAAAGCGAACCGAACGCTGGGGTTGTTCCGACTGAAGAACATCCCGAAGGCCAAACGCGGGGTTCCGAAGATCGAGGTCTGCTTCGCGATCGACGCCGACGGTATTCTGAGCGTGACCGCAACGGATATGCACACCCAGAAATCACAGCGGGTGGTCATCCAGGGCGGGTCGGGTCTGGATGAGAAAGATCACGAACAGCTTGTCAGACAGGGCGAGTCGCGGCGTGAGGGGCTGAAGGCCCGACGCCGATCGATGGACTTGCGTTCGCACGCTGAAGGTGTCGCGATCAACATGCAAAGCTGGGTCATGCACAACGAGGAATACATCGGTAGCACACGAAAGGCTGAAATCAAAGATGTCATCCAGCGGTTGCGCAAGGCGATCGAGCAGAACAATGTCACGAAGATGAGGAAAATCCTGCTCGAGCTTGATGCTGAGATGGGCGACAAGCTGGCAGGGTGATCGCTCACAGGCGGCGAACCCCAGGCGCCACGGCTTATCTCACGCCATCCCATTCCAAGGCATTGAATTACTTGAACCGGGAGCATCAAAGCTCCGTCACTGATTCGGAGGCGGTTGCAGTCGTTGCGCTTTGGCAGATCTGCCGCTGGTGATTCGCTTAGGCATCACGGTGCATGTTCAAGCAGCACCGAGCACTGCTTCCAAGTGCAATTCCACTCAGTCCAAGTAGCGTGAAGACTCAGCGTTTCGGATTGCGTATGCCCATCCAATCACCCAGTGGGAATCCCTGGCCTGCCTTGCGTCGTGTTGCACTGCTGAACGGACTGATGCCTGATCCAGGCCTGTGAGATCTGGCCTGATCCAATTCTCGCCGTTTACACCAAGTACAAATCCGCTGAGGACTAAACCAGTTCTCAATGCCAGCGATCTCAGCTTACGATTCATCACGTGCTCCTTTGCTCGTGACCTATTCATCACACATGAACAAGCGAAGCCGGGTGAGGTCGGCTGCCAATTACTGGTTCTTTGATGCCCAACCGAGTTAAGATCCGCCTATGGATGACTCATCGGAAGCGATCACTCGGCTGCTCGTCGATCAGCATGGTTCACCGGAAGCCGCAGAAAATCTGCTGCCGCTTGTGTACGACCAGCTCAGGCGATCGGCGGCCAATGCCTTGAAAGGCGAAGCGCCCGGCCACACGCTGGAACCGACCGCGCTGGTCCACGAGGCGTACGCCAGGCTCGCCGGTCCGCGTGAGATTCCGTGGGCGAATCGTGGGCATTACTACACGGCCGCGGCTCAGGCGATGCGCCGGATCCTGATCGACCACGCCCGGTCCAAGGGCGCGCGGAAGGCCCGCGAGGCGGCGGTGCAGGGGCTCAGCGACGTGACCTCGCTCGCAAAGCAGGATCCTGGGACGATTCTGGCAGTCGATGATGCACTGTCTCGCTTGGAGGTTGAGGATCCCGAAGCCGCGGCCGTCGTTCGGCTGCGTTTCTTTGCGGGCCTCAGCGTGGAGCAGGCGGCCCTGTCGCTCGGGAAGTCCGAGCGGACGACCGCCCGCCTCTGGTCGCTCGCCCGCGCCAGGCTCCACGACTTTCTGACCGAGCCGGGCGAGGGAGCGAGCCATGAGTGACCGCACCGCCAAGCGTGCCCGCGAGATCTACCTCGAGCTTGCAACGCTCGACGAGAACGCGGTGAACGCGGAGCTGGACCGACTCGCGGGGGACGACCCGGAGCTGCGCGAGGCCGTGATCAGCCTGATCGACGCCGAGGCGCGTGCCGATGGCGCGGGGTTCATGTCAAGCCCCACCGCGAGCACGACGGCGATGAGCGCCACGATCACCGAGACCGCCGGCACGGTCATCGGGCGGTACAAGCTGCTGCAGCTCATCGGTGAAGGCGGGTTTGGTTCGGTGTTCTTGGCCGAGCAATCAAGGCCCGTCCGCCGGCGTGTGGCGCTCAAGATCATCAAGCTGGGCATGGACACAAAGCAGGTGATCGCGCGGTTCGAGGCCGAGCGGCAGGCGCTTGCGATGATGGATCACCCGCACATCGCACGTGTCTACGACGCGGGCGCGACGGAGACGGGCCGGCCCTACTTCGCGATGGAGTACGTCGTGGGTGACGCGATCACCAGGTTCGCCGACGCGCACAAGCTGAGCATCCCCGAAAGGCTGGCGCTCTTTGCGCAGGTCTGCTCGGCTGTTCAGCACGCGCACACCAAGGGCGTGATCCACCGCGACCTCAAGCCCGCCAACGTGCTCGTCAGCATGGTCGACGGCAAGCCGTACGCCAAGGTCATCGACTTCGGCATCGCTAAGGCCACCGCATCGCCGCTGACCGAGAAGACGCTCTTCACCGAGCACCGCCAGCTCATCGGGACGCCCGAGTACATGAGCCCCGAGCAGGCCGAGGGATCACCCGACATCGACACGCGCACCGACGTGTATGCGCTGGGCGTTCTGCTCTACGAGCTGCTCACGGGCGTCACGCCCTTCGACGGCAAACGCCTCCTCTCGGCGGGCTTCGGAGAGATGCAGCGCATCATCAAGGAAGAGGACCCGCCCGCGCCGAGTTTGCGCCTGACACGGAATCTTGAAAGTTTGGCGCAGACGGCCATGGCAAGACAGGTCGAGCCCGCCAAGCTCAGCACTGTCGTGCGGGGCGAGCTCGACTGGATTGTCATGAAGGCGCTCGACAAGGACCGGGGGCGACGCTACGAGAGCGCGGCGCAGCTGGCGATGGACATCGGGAATCACCTGGCGGGCGAGGCGGTGGTGGCGGCGCCGCCGAGCCGGGGGTACCGGGTGCGGAAGTTCGTGCGGCGGAACAAGGGGGCGGTGATTGCTGGGAGCGCTGTTTCTGCGGCTCTACTTCTGGGATTGGCGGGTACGGCCTGGGGTTGGATGGTTGCGAAGCAGGCCAACAGTCAACTTACTGACAACTGGCGTATCTCAGAGGATGCGCTGAACAAGATTGTCAACATGACCTCAGATGGTGATATCACAATTAAAGCGGCGATGGCACCAGGTGAGCCGCATCACTCTCGAGCGGTGTCACAGATTTCGGATGTTGCAGTGGGAAGTGTCGAGAACGTAATTAAACTAAACCAACTGCTTGAAAGCTCTGTTACTTCGATCGCGGAAGAAGCCGCGAGTCTAGGCGGCCCGCTCCCCGCAGGTGGCAAGACCGAGCTGGGTGAGTTTGGAAGCTTTCAGATCGAGCAATCACTCGATCCGGATGGTCAAACACAGTTTACTGTTAACTCAACTGGGCAAGGCGCCATTTTCGCCTTGCAGGGCTACGCGCGTCAAGCAATCCGGGATGCAGCCCAGCGTGCGATCGAATTGCAAGTGGAGCGCGATCGACTGCAAAGGCAAGCTGATATCGCACGCGAATCTATGATCGAGATCGGGTCGATTCTCGATGGCTGCGAATGCGGGTCCGCTGTAGCGGACGGGTTTTATGAAGGCTGGCTCACGACTGAGGCTGCCGAGCCGTATTTGCAAGAATCCGATTCAGAGCTGCTGCTACGTGCCTTAGGCGCGTTTGGTCGATCACAGTCGAAGCAGCTCATCAAGACAATCGATGAGGCCGAGTGGTCTTCTTACACCGCCAACCTTGCACTTGCACAGCTGGCGATGGACGCCGGCAACTATCCCGAGGCCCGCAAGAGACTGGCTGATTGTCCCGAGGGGAAGCGAGGGTGGGAATGGCATCTCGCAAATCTCCAGAGTGACTCGATCACACACCACATTCGCGCTGGGGGCGTGTGCGTTCCGAGCCCGACTGACTCACGGATTGCGATCTACTCGGTTCGTACCTACAGCAACGAGAATGAGGTCTACATCTATGACGGTACAGATTATGAAGAACCGATCACGATTCGTCGCACGGGCACGACTGAGTTCATATATTCTGTGAGTTGGAAGCCTGACGGAACACAACTGCTGCTGCTTACGAGCGACGGCGTGGCACACATCTATTCATCTGACGGCGCCGGCGGTTCTGTGCAGATTAAGGGTCCAAAGGAGTTTCATCACGCCGAATGGAATCATGATGGTTCGCGCATATTGACGGCGAACAACACTTCAGTGCAGATCTGGAATTCTGATGGCACTCATGTATGCGACTTGGCCGGTTCTCTTGGTGACACGCTGATCAGAACCGCAGCGTGGAGTCCGAAGAGCGATACCGTTGCCGTCCAGTACGATGATGGTCGCATTGACACGATCGACCCAGACACGCGCGAGGCGAAAACGATCTGCCCTGCAAGCGACACCCATTCGTGGTCCATGAAATGGAGCCCGAACGGCTCGCGGATCGTCGCGTATGCAAACTCTATCTACGCACCCGCTCTTCTTGTCAGTGCCGATGGCGCAGAGCCCATCGTGTTTCAACACACTCAACCGGACGCCGCACTGTGCGCCCAATGGAACCCTGACGGCAACGCGGTGATCATTGGGCACAGCGACCGCTCAGCAACGATCATTGATGTCTCAAACTTGACTGAACGGCAACTCGAAGGCATGCACAGCTGGGGCGTCCTCGATGTCGCATGGAGCAACGACGGCAAAGTGGCATATACGTCGTCTTTGGATGGTATCTGCGCCTGGGATACAACTACATGCACGCCAATCGGCACGTTAGATCTAGATGAATCCGATGATGAGTATCAGCTCAGCATACAACACGGTAGTCAATTCTTAATTGTGTCAAATGACAATATCTATAATAAGGGTCCGCTTACGCGAATTCTTCCCATAGATGCTTATAGTTCATACGATCGAATGATCCGCCGTCACATGGCACAAATACCGTTTCACTTGTATATCGAGGCAATGGCCTCATCTGCAGTCCAAGACTCGCTCTCCGGCGTGTCCCTTGTGACGCCCGACGGCACCAGACGCATCGAGGCACAGGGACGCACGCTTCGTTTCTACGATGAATCGACCGGTCGCGAGGTTGCAACCCACGGTTTCGAATCAACAATCACGAATCTCCTCATGACCGGCGACGGCTCGCGCCTTGTGATCGAATTGACAAACACCAACCCTCGTGTGTGGGACATCCGAACCCAGGAAGAGCAGGCCAACGACATCCAAGCCCGGTGGCGAGAGCGAGTTCCCGCTGGTGAGTACCTCGATGAACTCTGGGATAGCCAGACCCCCACAGATGCCCTTATGGATGAAGTAATTGCCGATCGTTCGCTAACACCCCTTCGCCGCCTCGTGGCCGCCGAGATGCTCGATGAACGCATCTCTGACATGAACATCCATGCACGTGTCGTCATGAACCAGATCAAAGCGGGCAAGACGGACAAGCAGGAGGTCCTGGACTTGGCCGCGAGCGCCGATGTACACCCACGTGTCCGTGAGGTGCTTCTGTCGCTTGCTGCGGAGTGGGAGTACACGCCGCCGAAGGCGGATGCCGACGAGCTGCTCGCGGAGGAGCAGAAGAAACGGGCCTTGGCGGAGGCCACGATCGTCATCCGTGAGTTTACCGATCGTGATGCGGGCGGCGCGGATGACAGCAGATTAGCAATGCTCAATCTCGATGCCGCGGTGGCGACACGGCGAGAATATCTTGGCCTTCATCACCCCGAGACTATCGAAGCCGAGCTGGTAGCCGCTCGTGAATCTGATCTCAGCAACGACGAGTGGATCGACAAGCTGATCGATTTATCAGAGAGGTTGGAGAATTCGGCCGAAACCGGACGGGATGAGTTGCGGATCGAAGTCTGGTCTTACCTGGCATGGCGTCATTGGTACCGTGGTGATATTGAGCGTTCGCGCGACTACATGACATCTATTGGCACGCCGCTCCCAATCGCGTTTGCTATTGACCCTCTAGCGCATTACCAAGTGGTCAACCCTTCGTGGCCATGCAGCATGTACAACCTCAGCCAACCAAACCAAGACGAGGTTCGCGAGATTTCGGACGCACTAGATTCAATCACAGCCCTTTCACTTTATCGCTCCCGAGCAGACTATGGATATAGAGAATCCGATTTCACCACCTGCAGTCGCCATATCGAATTAGTAATTAGCCAATGCGTTAAGGGGTATGAAGACCCAAGAGACTTCGCACTTCTCGCGATGAGTCGATACAAACTTGGCGAGATCGAACTAGCTGAAGAGGCGATTGTAAGTGCCCGTAACTTGCTGGAAGACCCTACCGCCAAAAATCGTGACGGCGTGCCGTGGGCTCAGGATCGGGATGCGATCAAGCTAGTCGCAGTAGCAGAGAAGCTACTCGAGGGCTTGCCAGAGCGTGCTGAGTGATCCGCCAAGTGACTGAGCATCCCTGGTTGCGCGAACGGTACCGAGACGCTCGAATACCAGTACGTATTCCGCATCGAGTTCGTCCTGATTGCGTACTGATTCGTATAACGATTGTTTCACACATGCCTGCAGCATCTTGTTTGCCGGATTGAATCGGTCAGGTGTTTCCGCAGGCTTGCGATGAGATGAGCATGGAAGTTGCCATGTGTTGAGTCGACCTTTTCGAAGAGCCCACAGCCGAGGAGGACCACGGCCACGAAGCTCTGCGTGAGGTCGGCGGCTTCATCCGGTCCATAGCTTTTTGCGCGGATGTACGCGTAGATCGGTGTCCAGTTCGCGCTCGGCACACCGATCGTCAGGCGATTGCAGCGCGAAGCCGCCCTGCACGCGAGGTCATCGCGTTGCTGCGGCCCGAGCGGGCGTACCGCCAGACCATCGACGTGTGCAAACCCGGGTTCAGTCGGACGAGCAGTTCCGCCGCTCGCTCCTGGAAGCCTTGGAGGACGGCGATGCCGGCTACGCCCGCCGGGTCGGGAGACCGGTCCGGCGCGGCTTTCGTGAGTGCTCCATTCTGCGATGATGTTCGAGGGTTCAGGGCGTAATGTCCCGGGTTCGTATTAGTCTTCAGCGGTTCGAGGATTGAACGCCGCGAGCCTCTGATCGTCGCGGATCGTGTCTCCCAGCTTCCACTCGACGCGACGGGTGGTAGTCTCAATCGCAGGAGCAGCGTAGACGAAGCGTTGATCGTACTGCTCATACAGCCGGTCAAAGAAACCATTGATAAAGAGCGGACTCTCCGCCGGTGGAAAACTCTGGAATAGCTCACCGACATGCGGTTCGTCCGGGACGACAAGTGCGAGACCAACGGACTCGTATTTTGTTGTGTCGTCACGAACGTCGTCTCGCCCTGCGAGGCGCGACATGACGTCGTGATAGCGGCGAATCGAATCGGCTGCTGAACCATCCGCCCGGATTGCGATATCATTCGCTTCGGTGGTTGGGCCTTCCTTGTTCGCTCGCATGACCTGGAGGAATCCGTACACGAGCGCTGGGTATGAGATATGAAGGTTCGTGCAGTCGCCGACCGCCTCCTCCATTCGGTTCGTTAGGTTTCGGAAGGCGTTGAGAGTCCCCTTCATCGAGATCGCGAGCACGGGTCCGACGCCATCCTTGCAAACGGTGACGTCCACCTGTTTCGTCTTGAGGCCACCGAGGATGTTCCGCTCACCTGAACCGGCAAAGTCGGCGTCGAAGTCGAGCACCCAATAGCCACCTCGCTTCCTCGCAACGAACGGTGGTCGGGGCGTGATGTCATCCGGAAAGAAGCCACCTTCGATGACCATTCGACATGCGACGTACCAGTGCAGTGGCCGGATATGCTTCTGGTTCTGTGTGCTCGTGCTAAGCGCGAAGACGCGCAGCGCGTCGGTGAGAGTTCGCCACTCACACTTGTCCGGAGTCCTCGCCATAGTGCCTCCATCGGCGAAGTGCCCGGATTCCCTCCTGCACCGGTTCAGCGAACTCTTTGAGCGTGCCCGTCCCATGTATCAGTATGCGAGATGCCTCTCTCGGTTCGACCTTCAACATGCCGCCACCGAGCGGGTGCCCCTCAACCTCACAACTCAACTCGGTCAGTGGGCTCGCCCATGATCGCGCGAGTTCGCGGCGTTTCATCTTTCCCGTGAGTCTCACTACATGGACAGAGTTCGTCCCCACGCAACCCGCTGAGTTCTCCACCAATGCGGGTCCCCGTCCGCTCATGTACGAAAGAAAGGCGTCAGGAACGGTGACGTCAGGCACCGAGTACCAAGGGTCGCGCATCCGACACTTATACGCCTCGCGGGCCTCCTCACCGGCGGGAGAATTGAGGTACTTCGCGATGTCGCGATTCGGGCGCTCGCCTCGCTTGATGCGGAGCAGCAGGACGCGTTCGTCGTTGACTTGCCATCTCTCAACCTCTTCCGACGTAATCCGCCCTCTGCTCAACGTCTTGCCATTGCGGACCGCGGGAAGGAGGTTCTGCTTCGGAATGCGCCAGCGCTCGGCTTCAGATGGGCGGAGATGAAAGAAGTCATTCGCGCCGGTGACGTAGCCTATGCCGACGCGGGCAACGTCGCCGAGCCGGATGCCCTCATGGGCGAGAATCCGATATGCCTCCCGCGACTCGGCGGGCATGAGGAACGGCCGTAGCCGACCTCCCCAGTTGTGAAGCTCGTCGACGGCTACCGCGATGGACCGCGAAGGGGCAGGCGGTCGACTCATGTACGAGAATCGCTCGATCGGGGAAAAGAGAACTCGATCGGTGCTCTCGCCAAAGCCTTCCGCATAGAGAAGCCAGCAGTCCTCCGACAGGTCGGGGAACAACTTGTCCCGAACCGCGACTATCTGAACACGACGGAAGTTCTCAGTCATGTAGTCGAGCACGGGCTTCGCATACGGTGCGTGGCCAATCTCCGCAGGAACCACAAACGCCATCCGGCCGCCGGGCTTGAGAAGTGTTGCCGTCGCCACGATGAACGGTGCCCACGACGACGAAAGGGCGGAGAACTCCGCTCCGTGTGCCGCGCAGAGCCGACGAGCCGCATCGCGGACCGCACCCGTGAATCTCTGATAACGGATGAACGGTGGGTTCCCAGCAGCACACTCGAACCGCTCGTGGGTGCCCGAAGCCCAAGAGAAGAAGTCACCCTCGTGAAGTAAGCAGCCCGGTACGCGCTCATGGACCACGGCAGCCGCGAGGGGATCCTGTTCCACGCCGACGCTGTTGTCATGTTCGACCAAAAATCGCCCATCGCCGCAGGAAGGGTCCAGCATCCGGTCATCGGAGGAGCGGGCTGCCCATGAAACAAGCGACCGGACGACATCGTCTGGCGTGTAGTAGGCCCCGAGTTGCTTTCGACGCGTCGCTTCCATCGTGCCCGTCCTTGGATCAACCAAGTCTAACCCGATAGCTGACTCGATGTTTGGCATGGAACCGGCGCGGAACCGAGATCCCAGGCACCCTCACTCCCGGACTCTGGGCACGAAAAACGGCCCTGACGGGCCGTAATCAATACCCCCCTCAGGACTCGAACCTGAAACCCGCTGATTAAGAGTCAGCTGCTCTACCGATTGAGCTAGGGAGGCAATCCGCGGCCTGTCGGCAGCGGAGCGGACGGATCGTAGGTGGTTCTCGACGGTCGTTCCACAGACATCTATTGAAGCATCTACTCGTGTGTCAGTTAGCATTCTGCGAGTCTATTTGTTTGGCTTGTGAATGGGCGTCATAGCCTAGCCGTTCATTGACCTATCTGCCCCCCCGCGCTAGTGTTGGGGCCCTCTGAAGAGGCCGGAATTCGGCCAGGATGGGGGCATCCCGCAGAAGCAAACCGGGCAATTGAGCCTGTGTCAGAATTGAGGATTCAACATGCTCCCTCCACAAAGAGTCAGCAAGGGCCGCAGCCGTCGTCGCCGTTCGCACGATGCGCTGAGCGCCATCAAGCCGGCGATCTGCCCGGTCAGCGGCATGCCCAAGCGGAACCATCGCGCGTGCGCGGAGTCTGGCTATGTTCGCCCCGGGCTGACCATCAAGGTCCGCAAGCTCGGCATCGGCGTCGAGCGGGACTAACCGATGCGCATTGCCGTTGACGTCATGGGCGGCGACAACGCCCCCGACGACATCCTGCGTGGCTGCATCGACGGCCTCAAGCATCTTGCGCCCGATGACACGCTTGTTCTCTTTGGGAACCAGCGCGACATCAACGAGGTGCTCGACGAAGCGGGTGTGAGTGACTCACGGCTTGAAGTCGTTGCGACGACGCAGGTCATCGAGATGGCCGAGTCACCCTCGCTCGCGGTGAAGGGCAAGCCCGATTCTTCGATCGTGCAGATGTGCCGGTACAGCTCGCAGCGCGAGCAAGACCCTGAGAAACGCTGCGATGCGGCGCTCTCGGCGGGCAACACCGGCGCGTGTGTGGCGGCGGGCATCATGCAGATGAAGCGACTGCCAGGCGTGCATCGCCCGGGGATCTCGGTGGCGATGCCGAGCATTCATGGCCCAATGGTGCTATGCGACGCGGGTGCGAACCCGGAGCCGACGGCGATCCATCTTTGGCAGTATGCGGTGATGGCCGATGTTGTGGCTCGCAAGCTGCTGCACATCGAGAACCCGCGTGTTGCGGTCATGAACATCGGTGCCGAGGACTCGAAGGGCACGGGCACGATCAAGCAGGCCCGCGACATGATCAAGGCGACGCCCGGGCTCAACTACATCGGGTTCATCGAAGGGCGTGAGTTCTTCGCTGGCGTGGCGGATGTGGTGGTCACGGACGGGCTGATGGGCAACGTCGTTCTGAAGACGGCCGAGGGCATCGCCAAGAGCATCTTCGAGGCGATCACGCAGGAGATCCTTGAGATCGACTCGGATCTGATGTCCCGCTTCGCTCCGGTCGCCAAGTCGATCTGGAAGAAGAACGACTATCACGAATACGGCGGGGCTCCCCTGATCGGCGTGAACGGCACCCTGTTCATCGCACACGGGTCGAGCGAGCCGCGTACCATCGCCAACGCGATCCGTTCCTGCCGCGAGTATGTCTCGGCTGGAATCAACGACGGCATCGTCCAAAGGATCGCTGAGGCAGAGGCCGCCGTGGCACCGCAGACGGCTTCCGCCTGATCCGCTTCGACTCGCCGCGATCCCTGTTGGACCGCACGCGGGAGAGGCCGCGACGGACGGGGAAGGACCGGGTCCATGCCAAACCATGCTGACCGCCAGTTCGGGATCGAGATCGTCGGCATCGGCGCGCACACGCCGGACAAGATGCTGACGAACAAAGATCTCGAAGGCATGATGGATACCTCCGACGAGTGGATCCAGCAGCGCACCGGGATCAAGCAGCGGTACAAGGCCGACCACGAGCACGGCGAGACAGTGCTCTACCTCGCCAAGGGTGCGCTCGAGAAGACACTCGCCAACGCGAAGATGGATCCGAGCGAACTGGACCTTGTGATCCTCGCCACGATGTCGCAGGAGATGACCTGCCCCCCCACCGCGTGTCGACTGACGGCGATGGTCGGCGCGGGCAACGCGGGCGCGTTCGATTTCTCGGCCGCGTGCTGCGGCTTCGTGTTCGCGATGAACACGGCCTACGGCCTGATGCAGACCGGACCGTACAAGAACGTCGCGGTGATCGGCGCCGACACGCTGACGCAATCGGTCGAGTTCAACACGCACGGTCGGGCCGCGGCGATCCTGTTCGGTGATGCGGCTGCGGGTGTGATCCTGAAGCGCACCGAGGACAAGACCAAGGGCCTGATCGCGCAGGCGATGCACTCGGACGGCACGCGCTGGGACGACCTCTATATCCCGAAGACGAAGTACGACCTGAACGAGAGCGATCGCGAGGGCAACGACCAGCTCTGCGTGCTGCACATGAACGGCGCGGGCGTTTTCCGCTTCGCGGTGGGCACCTTCCCGCACGTGATCGGGCAGACACTGGAGGCTGCGGGCATCACGGCCGATGACGTCGATCACTTCGTATGCCACCAGTCGAATCAGCGGATTCTGCAGGCGGCCAAGGAACGATTTGGCCTGCCGGACGAGAAGCTGCACGTCAACATCGACCGTTTCGGTAATACGGTGGCGGCCAGTGTGCCGCTCGTGCTCAACGATTTGCGCGAGGCGGGGCGGATCGAGCGGGGCCAGAAGGTCATGTTCGTCGGCTTCGGCGGCGGTCTGACCTGGGGCACCAGTCTCTGGCAGATCTGACGCAACCGAATCGCCGATAGAAACAGAATCATGCCTGCCGATCGTCCAGCGCGATCAACGCCCGCTTCGCCCGCGCGCAAGGGCGCGGTTCCTCGCCCGGTTCACCCGGAGGGCGCGGTCGTTGAGTCGGTGTTGCCGATGGATGTGTTCGGGCTTGGGCAGCTGACCTTTCCGCTCCGGCGTCCGCGCACACGCCGCGTGCTCGAAACAGAGTTCGGCCTGACGCGTCGACAGGCCCATGCCGTCGCGGTGCGGCTCCAGACCCACCGCACGCTCAAACGCCGGCAATTCCGCGCCTGCGTCCGTTTCTGGGGAGCGGTGGTGCTCGGCGTGCTCGTGCTCGGCGTGCTCATCGGGCCGATCTCGGTGAGTGCATACCTCGATTGGGCCGCGGGGCGACCTGAGAGCCATCCGGTCAATCTGATCGTGTCGGCCACGCTGGCGGTGCTGATCGCCGTGGTCGGCCCGCTGCTGTGGCTCATCGCCGAGCGGCACATCCAGGACCGCCTCGTCGAACACGAGCTTCGGCGGTGCTGGAGCGATCAGGAGTGCATCTGGTGCGGGCGGGATATGGACGGTTGCGTCGTGGACCGCGAACGCTGGTCCAGGTGCCCGGAGTGCGGCCTGCGGTCGCCCATCGGCGCGCGGGCCTCTACCATCTGACCTATGGCAGACCCCATGATCATTGTGTGCCCGGGACAGGGCGCCCAGGCCCTCGGCATGGGCAGAGTCTGGGCCGAGACGAGCCCCGAAGCGCAAGCCGTCTTCGACGAGGCCGACCGGGTGCTGGGCACCTCGCTCGGTCAGACGCTCAGCTCGATCTGTTTCAACGGCCCGGCTGAGGTGCTCAACCGCACCGACGTCAGCCAGCCTGCGCTCTACACCTGCGCGATCGCGAGCTGGCGTGGCCTGTGCTCGCAGATGGGCCTCGCCGAGGGCGAGGCGCCGATCAGGGCCGCCGCGGGCTTGAGCCTCGGCGAGTACTCGGCGCTGCATGTGGCGGGTTCGTTCAGCTTTGCCGACGGGCTTCGGCTCGTCGCGCTGCGCGGGAAGGCGATGCAGAACGCGGCGGAGGCGGTGCCGAGCGGCATGGTCGCGCTTGTGGGCGCGGATGAAGAACAAGCCAACGCCGTGTGCGACGAGGCGCGCGGCTCGGGTGTGCTCGTGTGCGCAAACTTCAACGCGCCGGGGCAGGTCGTGCTGTCGGGCGATGCCGACGCCTGCGGCCGCGCTGAGAAGGTGGCGGCGGACAAGGGCCTGCGGGCCGTCGCGCTCGCGGTCGCCGGCGCGTTCCACTCGCCGATCATGCAGCCCGCGGCCGAGGCGCTGTCGACGGCGCTGGCGGGTGTGACTATCGAAGCGCCGCGCGTGCCGGTGTTGTCGAACGTGACGGCCGAGCCGCATGTCGATGACGCGGGTTCGATCCGTGCGCGACTCGCCGAGCAGCTGACCTCGCCCGTGCGCTGGGCGCAGTCGTTCGCCGCGATGGCCGAGCGGTTCCCGGAGACCGACGTCCACGAACTGGCCCCGGGCAAGACACTCGCGGGGATGGCCAAGCGCATCTCCCGATCCACCAAAGTCATCAGCCACGACACACCGGAGATCTGATCATGCAGACCCGTTTGAAGCTTTCGTCCTCGCTCACGGGCGCCGTGATCGCGGCCCTTGTTGGTTGTAAGAAGGAGCCTCCTCCTCCGCCACCGCCCCCGCCGCCGCCCCCGCCGCCGAAGGCGCCGGACCCGGTGGACATCCAGAGCGTGCTCTCGGAGATGGACGCCGATGCGCGGATCACCTTCCCGCAGGAGGTCGCGCCGATCGATGCCGAGCTTGCCAAGTCTGTTGTGGACTTCGCCGAGGCTTTCCTGTCGGGCGATGACTCGGAAGTCCGAGGCATGCTCGACCTTGCGGGCCAGTCGGTGCTCGATCGCCTGCTCATCACGGGCGGGTGGTACGACGCGACGGACGAGCTGGAGGCTGTGCGCGTGCTCGAGCTGCGTGAGTCGGGCTCGGGTCAGGGCGGGAGCGTGGTCTACGCGCTGCAGACGCCCGGCTCGGCGTACACACTCGCGTGGAGCATCGAGCCCGGACCGGGCGGCGGGTTTGTCTTCTCGGCCGAGGGGTCCGACAGTGAGGAACGCCCGCGTGCGAGCGACTTTGCCGATCCGAATTACGAGGCGACAGGTGGTTCGTCGAATGAGACGGCAAGCACCGGCATGCCCGCTGCGGGTGACATGAGCGCCGCGATGGCGAGCGTCGACCCGATGCTCATCTACATGACCGTCGAACTCAACGCGAGAATCCAGCAGGATCTGGGCCTGCCCGTGGCGGACCGGGGCCTGGTGCTCTCGGGTGTCGCGGGCTCGACCGGGATCCCGGTGACGCAGGCCCAGTCGATGTACGACCAGGGCAAGGCGAAAGCCGACGACGGTGCGCAGCTGGCGGCCCCTTATGTCTCGGGCTTGATTCTCAGCATGACGACGATTGCTGAATCACAGAATCTCAATATCGACCGCGAGCGCATCATCGAGCTGTACGCGGAGCTCTCGGGCCAGAGCGTCGATGACGTCCGCAGCATGGCCGACACCGGCGCGGGCTAAGACGCCACACGATTACGAGGAAACTTTCGATGTCTGATACACGCATCGCATTCGTCACCGGCGCCAGCCGCGGCATCGGCAAGGCCGTGGCGCTTCGCTTGGCTGCTGATGGTCGTCATGTCGTTCTGGCCAGCCGGAGCGAGGGCCCGCTGAGCGAGGTGAAGTCGCAGATCGAGGAGGCCGGGGGCAAAGCGAGCGTCTGCGCCGTCGATATCTCCGATCGCAAGGCGTTCGCCGAGGCCGTCGAGGGCGTGGCTTCTGAGCACGGCAGGCTCGACATCCTCGTCAACAACGCGGGCATCACGCGCGACAACCTGATCCTCCGCATGACGGACGAGGAGTGGGACTCGGTCATCGAGACCAACCTGACGAGCGCGTTCGTCGCGATGCGGGCAGCGGCCCGCGCGATGATGAAGGGCAAGTTCGGGCGCATCGTCAACATCGCCTCGACCTCGGGCCTCGTCGGGAACGCGGGGCAGGCGAATTACGCCGCCAGCAAGAGCGGGCTCGTCGGCATGACACGCACGGTCGCCCGCGAGATCGGCGGCAAGGGCATCACCGCCAACGTCGTCGCGCCGGGGTTCATCCAGACCGACATGACCGCCAACCTGCCCGAGAGCGTGCTCGAATCGGTCAAGGGCCTGATCCAGGTGAAGCGGCTGGGCACGCCCGAGGACATCGCGGCCGCAGTTGCGTACGTGACGAGCGACGATGCGGGGTTCCTGACGGGCCAGGTCATCACGGTCGATGGCGGCATGACGATGTGCTGAACTTTGTCATCGGCTGAGACTCGTTGTTTCCAGCACTGGATTGTGTGATGCACCTGCCGTCGCAAGCACGATCACGCCCGCGATGATCAGCACAACGCCCGCGGCCTTGCGCCAGTCGAATGCCTCGTGCAGGAAGAGCACGCCGAGCATGACCGCGATAGCGGGCGCGAGCGAGAAGGCGATGGGCTTGACGCGGCTGACCTCGCCGAAGCTGAGCGCGAGATAGAAACAGAGCATGCCGCCCGCGCCGGCGATGAGGCCCGAGCCGAGGATGAGCTTGAGAAGCGTGCCCGTCTCGGCTTGCCAGAACCTCACGGGCTCCATCTTGCGTCCCGCGACGAGCGCGGCCCAGACCGCCCACATGACGGGCAGGGCGACGGTCGAGCGCACGGCGATGGCCGTGATCGGGCCGATCGACTTTGTGTGCAGCACGCTCTTGGTGAAGACCTCGCCCACGCCCCAGCACAGCCCCGCCAGCACGGCGAAGACGATCGCGACCATCGGTCGACTCCTTACTCGTTGATCGAAATGAACGACAGGTGCATGCCGCAGTGGCCCAGGTGCATCCGGGTCCATTCTTCGCCGGTGAGCTTGCCGAAGAGCGGGCTAGCGGGGACGTAGCTGTCGCCCCGCTTCACGCGTTCGATGCAGGTGCGGAGCGCCTCCGTCGCCTGCTCGAACGTGACACCTTCTCGCGGCTGGAAGTGCGGCGCTTCCTTGGGGATCTTGAACCCGGGCGGCGGCTGGTTGCCGGCCTTGGCGCCCTTCTTGAAGAACAACTGGCACACCACACGCAAGAGCAGCGGCGGCTTCCCGCCAGGGAATCCGTCGAGCGAGCAGGTCCAGAAGTTGGCCAGATGATCGATGATCTGGGCGGGCGTCCAGTTGCCGGTGTGCCCGAGGTTGCCGGCGGCATTGGCGGCTTCGAGCCGATCGAGCTCGGCGCTGAGTTCATCGAGCGAGGCAAAGCTCAGCTCGCGACGTGGGGCTGTCTTTGTATTAACCATCAGATGCTCCTCGTCCCGCTGCCCGATGCGACTGTACCCGAAATAGCAGCCGTGCACTCGAATGGCAGCCGTATGGTTCAGGTTATGCGAGCGATCTCATCGGTGATCCAGTCGAGCCGGGCCTGCGCGACGGTGAGCGCACCTCGGGCTGCGGTGCGCGACGCGGCGTCATCATCGCCGATCCCGATCCGCTCTCTTGCCGAATCAACCTCGGCGGCCAGGGCCTGCCTTGCCGAGAGAAGCCATGCTCGGCGTTCTTCGGCCGAGAGCGCGTCGGCGAAGAGCAGGCGTGTCCGGATCGGGTCGGGCGTCGGCCCTGCCATCGAATCCTCGAACACCAGCCAGGCCCGGAGCGCCGAGATGCCGGGTTTCGACACAGAGAGGTCGCGGGCGGCTCTGGCGTCACCCGCCCGGGCCTGGCCGCGGATCAGCCCTCGACCCTCGAGCCTGCGGACAACGGCGTAGATCGACCCCTCGCTGCCGCTGAAGTAGGGCGTCGGCGAGCCTGCGAACACACTCCGCACGGCGTGAGCCGTCAGAGGCCCTTGCCGCCATATCAACCCCAGTACGGCACCTTCCAGCTCGCTCAGATCGGCCATCGAAACTCCTGACCCGGTGACGGATTCTCGCGCGTCGCGCGTCTTGATAGTATGAATCATACTAAAGGAGCCCGCCCATGCCACTGATCCATGTACTCGCAGCGGTCGTCGCGGTTACGGCCCAGCCCGTTTCGGCACACGCCACGCACCTTGACGGACCGGTCGCGGCCCCGATGGACCTCGACTTCGAGAAGCCCTCGGTGCGGGTGACGATCAACGGACAGGGGCCGTACCGATTTCTGCTCGACACGGGCGCCTCGCCACCCTTGGTGATCAACGACGACCTCGTCAAGGAACTCGGACTCGAACTGGGCGAGGCGGGGCGCGTAGGTGATCCGATGAACCCGGAAGCGATCGAGACACACTCCGTCGCGATCGGATCGGTCGGTATCGGCGGCGCACGGTTCGACGACGTCGAGGCAATCACCTGGGACCGCAGCGCGCTGTACCCGGGCAAGGACGCCCCCCGTGGCATCGTCGGATTCTCGCTGTTCAAGGACACGCTGCTCACGCTCGACTATCCGGGCGGGCGCATCCTCATCGAGGAGGGGGAACTGCCCGAACCCGATGGTGCGGGCGTGGTCGAGTTCGATGCCCAAGACGGGGTGCTATCGGTCACGATTCATGTCGCCGGGCGCGAGGTCGAGGCGCACATCGATTCGGGTTCGATGGCGGCGCTGACCCTCCCGCGCTCGCTTGTCGAGACGCTGCCGACGGTCGGCGAGCCGGTGGCCGTCGGTGTGGCGCGCACGGTGAACAGCGAGTTCGAGGTCTCGGAAGTCGTGCTCGACGGGGCGGTGACGTTCGGGCCCTTGCGGCTCGACCGCCCGACGGTTGTGACCAACGACATGCTCCCGATGGCCAATATCGGTTCGGGTGTGCTGCGCGGGTGCTCGCTGACATTCGACCAGGTCAACCAGCGGCTGAAGATCGTTCCGGCTGCCGGTGAAGGGGTTGCGAGCAAACCCGTGCGTAAGCGCTACGGCGTCATGCTCGGGATGAACCCGTCGACCGGCGAGACAACCATCGCCGGCACCACGCCCGAATCGCCCGCGGCCCATGCCGGACTGCGCGAGGGCGACATCGTCATCGCGATCAACGGGACACCCGCGGCCGAGGTTTCGGCGCCGGCGCGAGCGGCCGCGTTTCGCGAGCCGGAAATTGTGCTCACGATCGACCGCGACGGAGAACGCCTCGAAGTGTCAATGTCACTCGACGATTGAGACCAAAGCAAACGCCCGGGCAATTGGCCCGGGCGTTTGGAATGAACAAGTTGCAGGTCAGACTTAGGCGCTTGCGGCCATTTTCTCGGCCTTCTTGCGGGCGTCGTCGAGCGTGCCGACGTACATGAACGCCGACTCGGGCAGGTCGTCGCCCTCGCCGTTGACGAGACGCTCGAACGAGTCGATCGTGTCCTCGAGGCTGGTGTAGATACCGGGGAAGCCGGTGAACACTTCGGCGACGTAGAAGGGCTGGGAGAGGAATCGCTCGATGCGGCGGGCGCGGGCCACGATGAGCTTGTCGTCTTCGGAGAGCTCGTCGACGCCGAGAATCGCGATGATGTCCTGGAGATCCTTGTAGCGCTGGAGGATGCGCTGGACGCTGCTGGCGACCGCGTAGTGACGCTCGCCGAGCACGCCCGGGTCGAGGATCGTCGAGGTCGAAGCGAGGGGGTCCACCGCGGGGAAGATGCCCTTCTCGGCGATGCCACGGGCGAGAACGACGAACGCATCGAGGTGAGCGAACGCCGTCGCGGGGGCGGGGTCGGTCAGGTCGTCGGCGGGCACGTAGATGGCCTGCACCGAGGTGATCGCGCCCTTGGCGGTCGAGGTGATGCGCTCCTGGAGCTCGCCCATCTCGGTCGAGAGCGTGGGCTGGTAGCCCACGGCGCTGGGCATACGGCCGAGCAGCGCCGACACTTCCGAACCCGCCTGGGTGAAGCGGAAGATGTTGTCGACGAACATCATGGTTTCCTTACCGGAGGCATCGCGGAACTCCTCGGCCATGGTCAGGCCCGAGAGCGCGACACGCAGACGCGAGCCGGGGGGCTCGTTCATCTGACCGAACACCATGGCCACCTTGTCGATGACGTGGGCGGTCTGGCCGTTCTCGTCGGTGTACTCGGCTTCCTGCATTTCGAGCCAGAGGTCGTTGCCTTCGCGTGTGCGCTCGCCGACGCCGCAGAACACGGAGTAGCCGCCGAACTCACGGGCGACACGGGCGATCATTTCCTGGATGATGACGGTCTTGCCCACGCCCGCACCGCCGAAGAGGCCGATCTTGCCGCCTCGGACGAAGGGGCAGAGCAGGTCAACGACCTTGATGCCCGTCACGAGGATCTCGGTCTTGGGGTTGAGCTGGTCAAACTCGGGCGGGGCCTTGTGGATGGGCGAGCGCTTGGCGCTGGTGAGCGCGGGCTTGTTGTCGATCGGGTTGCCCAGGAGGTTGAAGACTCGGCCGAGAACTTCTTCGCCCACGGGGACGGAGACGGGCGAGCCGGTGTCGACGATCGACATGCCGCGGCTCATGCCGTCGGTCGAGCCGAGCGCGACGGCGCGGACGGTGCCGCCGCCGAGGTGCTGCTGGACCTCACCGAAGAGGCGCCTGGATTCGGAACCCTGCTGCCAGGTGACTTCGATGGCGTTGTAGATCTCCGGGAGCGCGTCCTCGGGGAACTGGGCATCGAACGTCGAGCCGATGACCTGGATAACGGTACCTTTGGTGCCTGCAGCCATTCGGCCGATCCTCCGCTTGATAGGTGACCCCCACGCTCCAGAGGCGGGGGGTCAGAGGATAGGCCCAGGCCCCGCCGATGGCGAGGTTTCGGGCTTATTCGCGGGCAGGCTTTCGGGCCGATTATGGCCCGTAGGCTCGGCGCCAGGCATCGGGTGATTTGTGCTTGCGCGGGTCGACGTAGAAGGTGTACTGGCCGGTGTCGGCGCCCTGTTCCATGCGCTCGGAACGGACCGAGCCGTCGAGGAAGGCCAGGTGGCCAAGGCGCGGGCCGTACCAGAATCCCTCGACCGCCAGGGCGGTTTGGAGTTCGGCGTCGGAGTACCGGCCGGCCTCCATCTGGCCCGCGCCGCCCATGATGACGAACCGCCACGGATCCGCCGTCACATTCCGCGGGCCGAGGCGGGTGGTGTAGGCGCTGCCGGGGCCGCCCTCGTTGTGGTAGCCGATCGCGGCTCCGGGCTGACACCACATCCACTCGTTGGCGAAGTAGCTCGTCCCGAGCGCGAGGAACGAGGTCTCGGCGATGTTGGCGTCAGTCTCCAGACCGAGACGCTCCCAGACCGGCTCCTCGGGGATGGCCAGGTAGTAGAGGCCGTCGTCGGCGGGCGACTGGTAGACCTCGCTCAGGGCGGCGGTGTTGGCCTCAAGGTCCAGATAGGTGTTCAGCGGGCGGGGCAGGCTCGCGACCGGGTCAGTCGAGCCGCTGGGCAGGGTGTTGACGCCGCCGAACGACCAGCGGGCCCGGCGGTAGGCGTCGGGGAGGCGGTCGGCCGAGGGGAAGTTCCGCTCGGCGTCGGTGTACATGGTGAACCCCAGGCTCAGCTGGCGGAGGTTGGAGAGGCTCGTGACGGCCTGGGCGCTGGATTTCGCCTTGGCCGCCACGGGCACGATGATGCCCATGAGCACCCCGATGATCGCGATGACGACCATCAGCTCGATGAGAGTGAAGGCTCGGCCTCGGCTACGCCCCCGCCGAAGGATTGAGGTCGATGTGGTCTCGTTCATGCCCCCCGGTTTCGGATGGCTCGAACCGGGGAGAGAGCCCAACCTCCCTGTCTCTCCCCACTTTCACCGCCGTGGACCTCGGCATCCGGCTCAACCGCGATGGGCGACTCGGATCGCCATTTTTTCGCGCGAAGCCGTTTGCAACCACAAGCCGACCATCGGCTTCGGGTGCCGCTTCCGGAGCCGCTCGCAGGCCCGAGAACGCGGGTGTACCATCGCTCACCTATCCCTATCAGGAGCCCGCGATGAAGATCCACGAATACCAGGCCCGTGAACTGCTCTCGACCGCCGGCGTCCCGGTTCCCGCGGGCTCGCTGCTCGAGTCCGTCGAGGCCGCGGCGGGCGTCTACAAGGACATCACGAGCCAGGCCCACACGAGCCTCGCCGTCATCAAGGCGCAGGTCCACGCGGGCGGCCGGGGCAAGGCCGGGTTCGTCAAGCTTGTGCGCTCGCCCGAGGAGACGACCGAGGCCGCGCGATTCATGCTGAGCAACAAGATGGTCAGCAACCAGACCGGGCCCGAGGGATTGGAAGTCAAGAAGCTGCTCGTCGCGGCGGGCGTCGACATCGCGCACGAGTACTACCTCGCCATCACCGTTGATCGCACCAAGCGCCGCAACATCCTGATCGCCTCGCGCGAGGGCGGCGTCGAGATCGAGAAGGTCGCGGCCGAGAATCCGAATGCGATCATCAAGCAGGAGCTGCACCCCCTGCTCGGGCTTCAGCCTTACGCGGCGCGGAACATCGCGTTCCAGCTCGGCTTCACGGGCAAGCAGGTCGGTCAGGCGGTCAAGGTCATGACCAACCTTGCGCAGCTGTTCGTCGAGAAGGACTGCTCGCTCGCCGAGATCAACCCGCTCATCGTCACCCCCCCCACCGACAAGCACCCCGACGGCGAGGTGCTCGCCATCGACGCGAAGTTCAACTTCGACGACAACGGGCTCTTCCGTCACAAGGAGATCCAGGCCCTCTTCGACCCGACCGAGGAGAACCCCGCCGAGATGCGGGCGAGCCGGATGGGGCTGAGCTACATCGCGCTCGACGGCAACATCGGGTGCCTCGTCAACGGCGCGGGCCTTGCCATGGCGACCATGGACACCATCAAGCTCCACGGCGGGGAGCCGGCCAACTTCCTCGACGTGGGCGGCGGCGCGAGCGAGGAGGCCGTCACCGAAGCCTTCAGCATCATCCTCTCCGACGCGGCGGTGAAGGGCATCCTCGTCAACATCTTCGGCGGGATCATGGACTGCGCGGTGATCGCGCAGGGCATCGTGAACGCGGCCAAGAGCATCGGCTTCAAGGTGCCGCTGGTCGTGCGGCTTGAGGGCACGAACGTGGAGGCGGGGCGCGAGATCCTCAAGAAGGCCGCGGGCGATCTGCCGACGCTTCAGGCGGCGAGTGATCTTGGTGATGCGGCGGCGAAGGTTGTGAAGGCGGTGGGATAAGACACAACTTCATTTCTGGCAGCCACATATCTCAGATTTCAAGATTTGTAATCACCGAGTTACGAGGAAGTACATCGACTGTGTAGTTGCCGTACCACCAGCAGTTGCGACCCGCTTTCTGTGCAATTTCCAACACCCCTGGCACTAATAACCGCCACAATGCCCGATACTTTCCATGCGATATTCGCTGCAACGCCTTTCTCTTTCCTCGTATAATCGATATTTTAGTATTGCTTTCTATCCACAATAAATCAAATCGTACCTTGTCCCCCCATGCAACAACAGAGTCCATTGATCCCTGTGCGATCGCCGCTGGAATACAGTACTCATTCAGTGCATCCCAAAAGAAATTCTGTCTACCGATCTGTTCCATTTGTCTTTGCTCAGTTTTTGCACCAGAATGGTACAACGGGCCAATGACTCCATGCCGAACTTTCTCAGATGGCAAATATTCCTTAAACAAGATTGCATGACACCCACACACCCATCTTGACACTGCATGATGAATAGCATCGACCCCAGGAACACGCCACATCCCTGTGCTCATCTGCTGCATATTGCTTGTATCAATTATTTTTTTGAGCACAGCAAATGTTTCTGTTGATTTGTCGTTATCACTAAATAGCAAATGATATTGCTTAAGGCCCTCATCCATGCCTGCTTTCATGCTGTTGTCACATTTGGCATGTACTTTTAACGTAATCGGGCATGAGCTTGCGGGATAACGTTGACCACCCAATTTGAGAATGGACTTAGGCACAACATGCTCAGTACTTATCGTCACATCCTTCTCGTCCATTGGGACAAGTGAACGTCCACACAAATAGCACATTCCCTTACCGACTTGGTGGATACCGAATGCCATCGTCGCCAATTCTCTACTAGCTATTGACAATGATTTTTGATTATTTAGCACTGTTGGCATGTCTAATAATATTACTACTTCATATGACGGTTGGCATGTTGTTAGCTACCGCATGCCTTGCAAGGTACATTCGTCTAGCTAACGAAAAGTCCCGCACAACCCTTGAGCTTCAAGGAGCCCTTGTCACAGTTCCCGAAGCCTTGATAAAGCAATAAACTGCCTATTAAGGAGCCCTCATAACACAGGACCACCCAAACACCCCCTGGCGGAGTGTGCTCTTCTCGCTTGGCGGGGCGTGTGTTGTGCTGGCGATGCCTTGCCTCTTGCTGGGCGTGCTCGGGTGAAGCAGCACCCTCCCGACGGATGGCGTTACCGCCGGCGCCTCGTGGCGGCGATGCCCGAGAGTGCGAGCAGAGCAACTGATGCCGGCGTGGGGACGACGGTGACTCGAACATCCTCCACCGACAAATTGAGATACATGGCGATGGAAGATGCGTGATAGATTTTCAGGCTGCGTATTTGCGAACGTGATGTATCTAATTCGAGAGGCAGATCGTCGCTGGTGACCAATCTCGGCAGGCGACTGCTGAAGCCGCTTTCTTGTATTCTGAACTCAGCCTTGCCGAAATCGGTTCGATCAAAGTCAGGGTACATAGCGATCTTATCTGTGATAAAGGCGCCCTGATCTTCATCGTTTGTGATTTCGAAAGTGGTTCCCCAGACGTTCGACGGGTAAGAACCAGCCCTGCCCTCGGCGACGATGCCGTTGACGTCGAATGTGACGGCATCCACTGAGTACTTCTGTTGCTCGAGCCCAACGATGAAAGGCGGAAAGAGTGACCGGTCATCGTTGACCAGTACAGTCATTTTGCCGAGGGATCCGACTGGCATCTGCTCCCAATCACCGCCGTATCCCGAGTTAATAACGCTGTTATGCGACACCCGGATGTCGAACTCGTACAAGACACGATCCGATGCTGAGGCATTGGCTGTGGTGAGGGCGCAAGCGATCGGGTAAACCATTCGAGCAAATATCACTGTTGAATACCCTCCTCTGCATCAGGCTGCAATTTGATGCAAAGCAAAGTATGCCTCATCAGCCAGCCCTCCTCCGGCAGTTCGATCGATTCTCGCATGTGTCGCATCATCCGTCCCGGTGTCGGATCAGATCACAGCGGTGCAGCAAGGAAGACAGCGATGGATGTGCTTGGCGACCCGATCTTGATCGCGTCGGGGCATGTTTGCTGACTGCAAACGGATGGAGCCCTCATGACGCAGAAACACCCAAACACCCCCTGTCGGAGCGTGCTCTTCTGGCTTGGCGGGGCGTGAGTCGTACTGGCGATGCGGTGACTGTTCCTGCGAGTGCTCGGAATCAGTTGCAGCCGGCGTTGTAGTTGCTGACCCACGCGGAGAAGTCGGCGGGGGAGCAGAGGCCGTCGGCGTTCTGGTCGCAGGCGTCGGATTGGGTGTTGAATGCGGCGACCCAGGCGGAGAAGTCGGCGGGGGTGAGGGTGCCGTCGCCGTTGACGTCGGGGGTGCATGTGGGGACGAGCGTGCCCTCCATGGCGGTGACTTCGAAGTAGACGCCGTCGACGCCGGTGATCGCGGTCTGGATGCCGAAGGATTTCTGCTGGGCGAGGTTGAGGTTTGCGGAGGTCGGGAGATCGAGGCTGCCGAAAAGGGCGGGGATGACGTTGGGCTCGCTGACCTCGTTGATGATGAGCGATGAGAAGGCGAACTCGGGGTGTGCGAAGTCGAACGAGGTGCCGAAGAAGTCCTGGCGGATGCCTGTTGGGAAGTCGGCCCAGCCGTCGTTTGTGATCTGCATCGCGGTGAACTGGCTGGAGGTCGGGTAGAAGGAACTGTCGCCTTCGGAGGTGACGCCGCCGGCGGAGAATGAGAGTTCGACGATGTGATATGTGCCGTGGGTCGCGGAATTCCATCCGGGGTAATCGGCCATATCGGCTTCGAGCACGATGCGGAGGTGCCCGGTGGTGCCGACGGTGAGCGTTGCGAGTTCGCCGCCGACGTTGTTGTCGAGGATCTCGTTCTCGACGACGATGAGTTCGAAGTTGTAAACGAAGGTGTTCTGTGCGCTCGCAGCACCGGCGAGAGAAGCGAACATCATGGTCTGGGCGAACGTCTTCAGCATCGTGAGCACTCCACAGGGCGGGCTTCAGAGTGAGGCCGCTCTTTCATGGTATCGGTATCCAGAATCCGGCACAAGCCGGATGTAACGAACGAGCCCCGGCCTGTGTGCTGCGTTCGGGGCTTGGCGGACTCGGGAATGCCGGGTTCTCAGCGTCTGCGGCGTGCGGCGGCGAGGCACGCGAAGGGGAGGAGGATGCTGGATGCGGGGGCGGGGATGGGAGTGATGGTGACGCCATCAAAGGCGAACTCGACACGGCCTCCCGAAGAGGCGGGGATGCCGAAGGCGGGTGTGTAATTTGCCTGCGTGACATCCATGCTGAGCGGGAGTTCGACGCCCGAGAGGAGCGTGGGTGTTGAGCCAAAGGGCAGGATCTCGGCGAGGTATAGAACAGAAAAACCGAAGTCGGTGTTGTCGAAAATCGGGTTGACAAAGAAGTTGTCTTTGACCTGCGTGAAACTGTTCGTGTCGGTGTCGTTCTCGATGAAGACGCCGTGGATGAAAGCGCCGGGGTAGATCCCAGGTCTTGGTCCGGAGACGACGCCGGCGATGTTGAGTTCGAAATCGAGCACGGGATAGATCTGGATAAAGCCGGGATCGTCGGTTGGGAAGACGTCGATGTCGTTCAGGACATCGATGGTGTACGTGCCAACGGTGCCAACGGCGAGCGGTTCGAGCGTGTTCCCGCTGCCAGGTGTGACGGTGTTGCTGGTGACACGGATGTCGAACTCGTAGCGGACTGCGTACTGAGCGGATGCGGTGGACGCCGAGAGCGCAGCCAGCACGATAGCGGCACGGATCATGTCAAGTCTCCTTCGGCCTTCCCAAGCCGTTCCTTGTTATTGCAGATAGAACGATTACCTTCTGCGCCTTGTCGCGGCGAGACCGGCGAGGACGAGGAGGTTGCCTGCAACGGGCGATGGAATGTACGTCACTTCTACTGAAAACACGTCAAACGCCACCTTGCTCGCACCATCGCGTGGAGAAGTAATCGTCATGTCAATGGGCGACGTGATGAGCGCAGCATCAACCGTGAGTGGTAATGCAAGACTCGATAGCATGTCGGCATCTTGGCCAATCGGCACCCGCTGAAAGATGCCGAATGCGGAGAATCCGAGTTCTGGGTTCGCAAACCCCGGAATCATGGCAATGCTATCTGAGAGTTCAGAACCGCCAACGACTTTGTCGTTTTCGACCCACAACCCGGTCAACCACGACGCACCGGATGGGTATGCGCCGGGATTGGCGCCGGATGTGATGGCACCAATCTGGATTCTGAGATCGAGCACCTGGTAAGCCTGGAAATAATCCGGATCATCTGACTGATAGATGCTTCCATCCGGATTCACGTCCAGACTAAACACGCCCTCTGTTCCCACACTCAGACCCTCCAGATCTCCGCCAACGCCGTTTGTAGCAACACCGTTGCTCAAGACTCTGATCCCGAACTCATAGTGGATGTATTCGGCAACATCAGCCTGAGCCGTGGATGCAGCGATCGCGAAATACAATGGTGCGATGTGACGCATATCTGTCTCCCTTTCAGGGCCTTCCCAAGCCGAACCGACGCGGAGTCGGAGACTGTCATTGGACGCACACGTTCAGTGTGAGTTCACCGACGGCGGCGGTTTCTTGCACAAATACCTGAAAGAATCGCGAGTACGCCGGTCGCGGGTGTGGGGATGACGGTGATCTCGACGTTGGTGAACACGAAGTTCACTCTCTGGAATCCATCGGCTGGATCCTGGATCACAAGATGATTCTGGCTCGTGATCAACGAGAGGTCGAATGGCTCTCTCGGTAGATCGAGGCTCGAGAACAAGGTTGGTTCAACGTCGAATGTAGTCACCTGGGAGATGCTGAAGACGCTGAAGCCGAGATCCGGGTTGTCGAAGTACAAGATCGAGCCCATCGAGTCTGATACCGCAGCCTGCGGATGTGAGCTGGCCCGCCCGTTGTTCGAGAGCAGGAATGTGTCCAAGAATCCCACAGAGGGCACATGGGCCGGGTCGCCGCCAGAGTTGATCGAGCCGATCTGAATCGCGATGTCCTGGATTGAGTAGACCTGATCGGTTTCGGTCGACTGAGAGCCGAAGAGATCTCTATCGTTCAGCACCGTGATTGAGAAAGACCCGAGCTGCCCGACCTGCAAGCCCGCGAGCGAGTTGACACTGCTTCCGAACAGGTTCTCTCGCACGCTGATTGTGAAATCGTATCGGATGAACTCGGGCTCAGTCGAACCGTTCTGAGCCTGAGTCGGCACCGTGAGCAGACAGCCGATCACGGAACTCATGACCATGGTGTACGTCGAATGCATGGCACGCCTCTCTCTCGGCCTTCCCAAGCCGTAGCCCCAGATTACCAGACCCCGGTCTGCGGCAACCTGCGTTCTGAAATAAACTTTCCGCAAACACCGGGAGCGCTCCATGACCAAGAACCGACTCGAGGCCTTTAGCGACGGCGTGCTGGCGATCGTGATCACGATCATGGTGCTGGAGATGAAGGTGCCGCACCCGCACGAGGGGCACGCTGCGGCACTGGCGGACCTCGCGCCGATACTGCCGGTATTCCTCAGTTATGTGCTGAGCTTCATCTATCTGGCGATCTACTGGAACAACCACCATCACATGTTACATGCGACGAAGCACGTCTCGGGCGGTGTGCTGTGGGCGAACATGCATCTGCTCTTTTGGCTCTCGCTCGTGCCGTTTGTGACAGGGTGGATGGGCGAGAACGACTTCGCACCGGCCCCCACTGCTTTGTACGGCGTGGTGCTTTTCATGGCGGGCGTTGCGTACCAGATCCTGCAGTGGCGCATCCTGCACCTTGAGGGCAAGGACTCGGTGCTCGCCAAAGCCGTGGGCGCCGATTTCAAAGGCAAAGCGAGCGCGGTGCTCTATGCCGTCGCGGTCCCGCTCGCGTTCGTCAGCCCCTGGATCGCCGGCGGTCTGTATGTGCTGGTCGCGGTGATGTGGCTGATCCCGGACCGCCGCATCGAGCGGACGCTCGTGAGTATGGAGCAACACAAAGCAAACTGATCACTGCTTTTAACCGCAACCGGCGTTGTAATTGCCGATCCAGGCGCTGAAGTCGGCGGGGGAGCAGACGTTGTCGGCGTTCTGGTCGCAGGCGGGCAGGTTCGCGTTGAAGGCCGCGATCCAAGCCGAGAAGTCGGCGGGGGAGAGGGCGCCGTCGCCGTTGACATCGCCCGGGCATTCCTGTACGCCCTGCATGCCGTAGAACGTGAACGTCACCGAGTAGTTGGAATTGATCGCCGAGTCAATGACGAGCTTGCGGGTTGTCGCGAGCTGCAGGTTGGCCGAGGCCGGCGGGAAGAGACTGGAGAGGAGCGTGGGCAACTGGCCCGGCTGGCTGTCCTGGCGGATCACCATCGAGGTGAACGCGATCTCCGGGTGGCTCAGCGCGAGCACCGCCTCGATCGCGTCGATCCGGATCAGATTGATCGTGTCGATGACGTCGTTGTTGGCGAGCTGGAGCGCGAGGAACGGGCTGCCCGAGGGGTAGATGCCAGGCTGGCCTGAGGCGTTGATGCTGCCGGCCGAGAACGAGACCTCGAGGATGTCGTGGGCGACGATCGTCTCGGTGTTCCAGCCGGGATAGGACGCGCGGTCACCGTTGATGACAATGTGGAGCTCGCCGAGCGTGCCGACGGGCAGCGTCGAGAGCACACCTCCGACGTTGTTGGTGATGACCTCGTTAGCGGTGACCACGACCTGGAAATCGAGGGTGAATATCCGCTGGGCCTGCGCCGGGCTGGCGAGCAGGGTCATTGCTGTGAAGATAGGCAACCTGATGAAGCGCATGAAGCTCCCTCTTGTCTGATACGAGCAGGAATCCCCGGAGCATTGTGCAGCTCCCGCTCGTCATTGCAAGCATTTCTTTCGCGTCCATGCGACATCGATCCGCGATGCACGGGGCTGAGGGCAGACGGCACGGAACCGACACGGCCTCAGGGGCAGCCGGCGTTGTAGTTGGCGACCCAGGCGCTGAAGTCTGCCGGGGTGCAGAGGCCGTCGCCGTTCTGGTCGCACTGGGGCGCCATCGTGTTGAAGGCGGCCACCCAGGCGCTGAAATCGGCGGGGGTGACGAAGCCGTCGCCGTTGGTGTCCGCGAGGCACGGCGGCGCGATGAGCGTGGCGATAAAGACGCCCTGTGAGCCGTCGGTGAACGCGGCTTGGAAGACGAGCTGGTTCGAATCGTTGATGCCGCGCGAGCGCCCGTCGGTGCCGCCGCTGCCGCGCTGGACGAGGAGCGATTCGATCACCCGCAGATCGACAGCGGCAGAGTCGTCGACATCGAACGAATCGCCCTCGCGCGCGACGAGTACAAGACTGCCCGACGAATCCTGCGCGAAGATCGCCACATCGTTCGCCGGCGAGACGCCCGCGCCGGTGAGCGATGACTGGAAGACGACACGGCCCGTGTTGCTGAGCGCAATGGCTTGTGAAAATAACGATCCGAACGCGATCGACGCCGGCAGGTTGGGCGCTGACTGGCCTTCGAGTGCGACGGGCGCGAGGCCGCCCGGTGTGCCGACGAAGATCCCCGAGCGGGCGCTGGGTGAAACGAAGGTGGCGGCCGAGACGGCCACTGTGCCGTCCTTGTTGATGACCGGCGCGCCGAAGTTGGTGACGATCTCGCCCGGCAAGCCGCCGACGACCGGATCGCCCGCGCGGATCGCGGGCGACAACGAACCGGTTGTGCCTGTCCAGATGCCTCGATCGTTGAGCGTGCCGATGCCCGGCCCGGTGAGTTCGCCGTAGATCGCGATCTCATTGCTCGCGTTGATGTCTGGGAAGAGGAAGCCGAAGCTGCGGAAGGTGACTCCGACGGCCGTGCCGGGCGCGGCGTCGCCCTCGCGGGCGGCGATGACCAGCGAGCCGGGCACGCCGGTCCAGATCGCCGAGTCGTTTGCTGTCGTCACGCCAGCGCCCGTGAGATCGCCGCGGAAAACAACGGTGTTCGTCTCGCTGATCGCCTGGATCGTCGGGTTGCCGTAGAGCTGCCCGATCGGAGCGTCGGCCGCGGGGTCGCCCTCGTGCGCGGTCAGCATGACTGCGCCGGGCGAGCCGCTCCACAGCCCGGCGTCGTTGCTCGACGTGACGCCGTCGCCGGTGAGGATCGAACCGAACGCGGCGACACCGCCGACGTTGAGCGTCGGGTTCACGCTCAGAAAGAGGTATGAGAAATCGGCCGTGCCCGGCGCGAAGTCGCCGCCGCGCGCCAGGAGACTGAGCGCGGTCGGTTTGCCCACCCAGAGGGCGTCCCGCGTCAACACCGTCACGCCCGCGCCGGCGAGTTCGCCGATGAAGCCGAGCTGGTCGGCGTCGTTGAGCGTGAGATTCAAACCCGTGGGCGTGAGCAGATCGCCGTACACGACACCAGCGCCGGCGCCCGCGGCTGCTTCGCTCTCCACCGCAACGGCCTCAAGCGAACCGGGCAGACCCGACCAGATGCCCGCGTCGTTGCTTGGTATCACATCGGGGCCGGTGATGATGGCCTTGAACGCGACCACGCCCGACTCGTTGATGACGGGCGTCTCGAACGAGGCGAACTCGGCGTCGATCGCGCCGCTCGGAAGCTGATCTCCGGTCAGGGCGACGGTCTGAAATGTGATCTGAGCCGAGGCGCACGAGCAACTGCCCGCGCACAGCGCCACGGCGATGGTCTGAGCGATTCGATTGGCCATTTCTCGGCTCCCTCCTGAAGAGCTGTACCTCTCCCGAAGAGTCTACCGGTGTATGGTCCGAGAAGAAATGAAGTTTTCAGCAACCCGCGTTGTAGTTGCTGACCCAGGCGCTGAAGTCGGCCGGGGTGCAGAGGCCGTCGCCGTTCTGGTCGCACTGGGGCGCCATCGTGTTGAAGGCGGCCACCCAGGCGCTGAAGTCGGCGGGAGACACAACGCCGTCGCCGTTGGTATCGGCCAGGCAGGGCGTCTCGATCGTGATCGAGACATCGTCCATGAGGACCGGCGGGCTCTTGCCGCTGGCGACCCACTCGTTGTACATCGTGACACCCTTGGTGTCGGTCGTGTTCTCGTCGCGGAGGAACTCGATGTACTCCCTGCTCGCGGTCTGGTAGTAGACCTTCACCTCGGCGCGGACCGCGCCCGAGGGGATGTCGTAGGTCGTGTCGTCCCAGTGCTGGCCGTCGGCGTAGGTGTAGGCGACGGGGGCCGATTGCACCGCGTCGAAGCCCGTGTTCGTAAAGCCCATCGGCGGGATGCGGTTGTCCTTGATCCACTCGTTGTTGAGCACGAAGTGAAAGCTCTCACCCGCGGGCTTGCCCACGATCGGCGCGAGCGTGGTCGAGATGCCGAGCTTGGCTTCGTACACCTTGGTGTCGACCGTCGAGAGCAATGCGGTCTCGTCGTCGTACGCGCCGCGTTCGTCGATGAGCGTGTCGGAGCCGTCGAAGTACTTCACGTTGATCCACATGCGTCGGCCTTCGGGGTAGCCGGTGGGCAGCTTGTGCGCCGAGTAGTTCGTGACGCGGACGATCAGGTCGCTGCCGTCTTGCGTGAGTGTGGCGTCGCTCGCCTCGGCGAGCAGGTTCTCGCTCTGCATGATCGCCAGGCTCACCGACGTGTCGGTCAGGAACGTCTCCGAGTCGGGGTAAAGATTGCGGATGGCGTTCAGCATCCACGTGTTGCCGCCGCGGAACTGGTGGGTCGAAAGCTCTTCGCGGTAGTCGCCGAAGAAACAGCTCACACCCGGGTCGGGCGGCATGTGGCAGTCCTGGCACGAGCTGACACCCATGACGAGGTTCGGCGCGAACCGCCCCCCCACATCAACCGGTCCCGACGCGAACGAGCTCTGGCTCCACTCGGAGTACGTGCGTTCGACTGGGAACTGGTCATACGGGCTGTAGCTGGCCGGCGGCGTGTCGAACGCGCCGGGCATGTACGTGCCGTCGGGTTGCTTCTCGAAGACAGGGTTCGAGACGTCGTGGCACGTCGCGCACATCTGCGACGTCGACTGGAACGGCGCCTGGAGCCACTCGTGGTACTGGAAATCGCCGAGGTCGTACGGCCCGCGCCTGCGGTCTTCGGGATCGATGACAAACTGCCCGGAGTGCGGCATCGTGGGCACGTCCGTCAGGTTCGAGAGGATCGTCGCGTCGACAGCCGGATCGATGCCCGGATTATGGATCGGGTCGACCATGCGGTGGCAGAAGTTGCAGTTCACACCCTCAAGATCGACGCCCGAGAGCAACGAGCCGTCGGTGGGCGTCGAGCGTCCCTCGAGCCAGCCGTTGGGTGCGTGGCAGCGCAGGCACAGATCGCCCGCGAAGGCGGCGTCCTGGTTGGCGATTGTGAGCGCCGCGTGGAAGAGCGGGTCGCGTGAGGCCTGGCCCATCATGCTGGCGGCCCACGGGCGGAACGGTTCGTGCAGGTCGTCGAAATTGCCGTGGCAGGACATGCACTCCTGCACGCTCTGGACTGCGGTATTGAGACCGTGCGGCTGTGTGCCGGGCGCAAAGAAATCGTTCTCCGTCGTCGGGAGAGGCCCGCCCACAATGGCCGCCACACCAAGGCCGCCCATCGGTACGCAGAGACCGAGGAGCCACAACACCTCGGGCGCGACCAGCGCCCGGCCTTTGCTACGAATCCAAGCCATCGATACCTCTACCTCTCGCCCACCCCCGGGGCACACACACCATCAACTGTACTTGCATACACGGCCCGGGCAAAGCGGATTTTGGGCCCGATTTGTGCCCCGCATGGCGACAAATCGACACCAGATGTCCATCGGGTTCTCAAAGGGGAAACCGCAACGCCCGGAAACGTCGGCCGTAGGATCACCCAGATTCTCAAACCGATCAGGAGCCGCCCGATGCGCCATCTTGCTTCACTGCTTTCTCTCTTGCTCATGCCGATCATTCTGGCCGGCTGCTCGTTCAACCTGACAATCCACGAGACGGAATCCAGGCCCGCGCCGAGCCGGGTCACGGTTCAACACGCCGAGCCCGCTCCGGCACCCAAGCCCATCGACCCGCCCATGATCCACGCCGAGGGACGCTACCACTTCAGCGCCCAGCCTGACGAGGGCACGCTCCGGGGCGAGATCGGGGACATGGGCGTGACGACCGTCGTCAATTTCCGGCGCGACGTCGAGATGGAGTCGGTCCCATTCGACGAGGCCAAGCTGGTCGGCGACCTGGGCGCCACGTACGTCCACATCCCGCTCGGCGGCGGCGTCGGCGAAGAACCCGGCTACGACCCCGAGGACGTCGACCGGCTTGCTGAGGTGCTCGAGAACGCCGAGGGCAAGGTGCTCCTGCACTGCGCCTCGGGCGGGCGGGCGCGCACGATCTGGACGGCGTACCTCATCAAGTACGAGGGGCTGACTGAGGAAGAAGCCGTGCTCCGTGCACAGAAGGTCGGTCAGGAGCCGAGTTCGCTCGACCGCCTACTCGGCAAGCCGAGCGCTTACGAGCCTCCCGCCGACGACGAGGGCTGATCACGATCGGCATACGCTCTGCGCATGCAGGGCGCTCGCGGCTCCATCCAACTCCTGGCGACCGGCGGCACGATCTCCGCCGGCCCCGACGGCCCGCTCCGCGCCAAGAACATGATCAAAATGGCGCGCCGCCTCCCCGAGGGCATCCCTGTCCGGGGCGAGGACTTCGCGACCATCCACAGCAGCTCCATCAGCGTCGAGCAGATCGAGGCGCTCGCCGCTCGTGTGCGCACGGCATTGGACGACGAATCGTGCCTTGGCGCGGTCATCACGCACGGCACCGACACGATGGAAGAAACCGCTGTCGCGCTCGAGTGCATGCTGCATCCGCAGAAGCCCGTCGTGCTCACAGGTGCGATGGTCCCGACCAAGGACCGCGGCGCCGACGGCCCGGACAACGTGGCCGACGCCATTGCGTACGTGTGCGACGGATCGATCGGCAAGCTCGGCGTCGTGATCGCCATGCACCAGCGCCTGCACGCGGCGCTCGAGGTATCCAAGGGGCACACGATCAGCACCGACAGCTTTACGTCGGGCGACGCGGGGCCCGTCGGGTGGGTGACGCCCGAGTCGGTCGAGATCGTGCGCACGCCGACGCGGGTGCCGCTGATGAGCGCCAAACTCGATGAAACCGTGGCGCTCGTCCGGCTCACCGCGGGCGATCGCGGCAGGCTCATCGAGCTGGCGGTAGAGGACGGCGCGCGGGGCGTGGTCGTCGAGTGCATGGGCTTCGGCAACGTGCCGGGGCCTGTCACCGAGGTCTGCCGACGCGCGGCCGAGGCGGGTGTGGTGGTCCTGACGACGACCCGCGTGCCCGCCGGGCCGATGGGGATCTGGCCCACGGCGATCGAGGCCGGCATGATCCCGGCGGCGATCGGTCCCCGGCGGCTCTCGGGACTGGCGGCAAGAATGCTGCTCATGGCGGCCCTGGGCGCCGGAATGGACGCCGAAGGAATCTCGGACCTTCTCAATGGGACAAGCCCCGGGAAGATCCGGCCGATGGAAGGGGTCTAAGACCCAGGGCAGTCGGGAGAGTTATGCGCGGCAAGTATCCGAATTGGTTTGCCTTTCAGGCGGCGCGGTTCCGCCGGATGCCGATGGTCTCGCGCCTGAAGAACCTCGTCGAGTGGCAGCCGCTGACGAACCCCGAGGAAGGCTTGACCGTCGTCATCGGGTGCATGGCGGCCCTGCCCGACGTCGCGGTGATGAACCTCAACCTGATCCGGCGCATGTCGACGCCCTCGCTCAAAGAGGTCGTCCTTGTGTTCGATCGACCGGCGAGCCAGATGCCGGACGGGCTTATGGCTCGCATCGAAGAGGCCCAGGGCGATGTCCCCGTCACCGTGCTCAACTACACCGAGCACCAGTATGAGGTCGCCAGGAGCATCCAGTGGGGCTGGGTCTACGCGTGGATGAGCTGGTCCACGGGCATCGCGCACTGCAAGACCCGGCACGTCCTGCTGCACGATCTCGACGCGATGCCCGTGAAGCCCGATTTCTTCGAGCGGCGCTACCAGCTGGCCAAAGGATCCGGCAAGGCGTTCTTCGGCATCCGGTGGTACAAGGGCAACGGCATCGAGCCAGAGGACCATCTCACGACGACGTTCGAGATGGTCCTGGATGCGCAGGTGATGCGCGCCAAGACGCGCCCGATCGACGGCTTCAACGACATCCGCATGTACAAGGGCAAGAGCGTCGACCTCGACACCTTCCTCGGCTCGCAGATCATCGTCGGGAGCTCGGGTGAGTCCGCGATCGAAGAAGGCGATATGGTCCATCCCTCGCAGCTGATCTGCCAGTACACCGACCACATCGCGGGCCGGAACACCGCGCCGATGCCCAAGACCAACCTGCCGCTGATGCCCGCGTACATGCACCTGGGCGGGTACAGCGAGCCGATGCTCGAGATCACCCGTCACCTCGAATCGGCGGGCACGCCGAGGCTCCCGTTCATGGGCAAAGATCTCGATGTTTCGCGGCTCTCGGCTCATCACTGGACGTGGCTTGAGGGCGAAACGCGCAAGCTGGGCGAGGCTGTGGCCGGCGGCGTGGGGCCCGAGCTCGATCGCTATCTCGGGCTGATGCGGAAGCGCGTCGAATCCAACGCCTCCTGAAACGACCGAAAGCCGACAGCGTTCAACCCCAAGTACGCTGTACTTGGGCGGCGATGCGTGCGCCCGCAACGGAGGTGCATCATGCGGAATCGGGCGACCATCGCAGCGGCAATCTTGGGTCTGGCGCTTTCATCTGGCTGTTCGGTCGGCTGGCGGTCGCCGAACGCGTCGATCTTGAGCGTCACGATGACCGATGTCGAGACGGGTCAGGCCGAGTCGGTGCTCGTGCAGACCGAGGCGGGCGACGTCGAGCTCATCGCGACCGACGGGCCCGCGACGGTCGAGGCCCATGTCTACGCCCAGACCGAGGAACGCGCCGATGCGACGCGCATCCGGGCGGTTGTGTCGAACGAGGGTCGGCTTGAGATCAGCATCGATTGGCCGGGCGGCGAGCGACGCGACAGCGAGAGCTGCGACATCGTGGCTCGTCTTCCGCGTATGGACGGCGTGTGGGTCCGAACGGGGGCGGGCGAGATCGAAGTCGAAGGCATGGCCGGCGAGATGCTCGTTGAAACCGGCGCCGGCGATATCGACGTCGACCGGCACGATGGAAAGGTCACGGCTGTCACGGCTGCGGGCGATATCGAGATTGAGGACACGACCGGTCCGATCAGCGCGACGACCAGGGCGGGCGATGTGGACCTTGAGCGTGTGCGAGGCACGATCGATGCTCGCACGTCCGCGGGTGATATCCACGCGATGATCGTCGGTCCTTATTCCGGCACGATCGTCGCCAAGACCGCCGTGGGCGATCTGCGCGTGATGGGACGTGAGTACCACGAGAAGCACGCGACCGTGGCGCTCGGTGATGGGCCGGAAATCAGCACGTTCGAGTCATCGGTTGGCGATGTTTTGGTCCGTATCACGGATAACTAGGCCGACCAAGCCGCAAATCCGGTACATCCCTGATTCAGGCGCAACGCGGCACGGCCGATGGCCTTGTCACCGAGGAGGCATCGCGCAAACTGCAATCACTATGGGAAGATTATCACGAAACATTCTGCCTGACCTCGAGAAGTGTGCCAACGCCAGCCGCCCCGAGAACAAGCGCCGTCACGGCCGACTAGTTGTTCAGGAGACCGGGTGCTCGATCGGGACGATCGATGACATCTCCTCCTCCGGCGCCCGTATCACCACGAAGTTCAAGATGAAGGTGAGCGATCAAACCATCGGTCTTCGGGTGGAGACGCTCGACGGCCCGACGACGCTGCCCTGCAAGGTCGTCTGGACGAAGCGGATCGGCTTCCGGAAGTGGTCGATCGGTGTCGAGTTCACGGCCATGACGCTCGATCAGCGGCGGATGCTGACCGATCTGGCCCGTTCGGTCAGCCGAAACGAGTGCATGAGGCCCATGCCCCGCAAGGCCGGCTGAATACAGCTCCATACAGCACAATCCCCTCCGAAGGGCTCTACGCTGTTGCGTGGAGCCCTTTGCCATGGCACAGATCGCCGTCGTCTATCACTCCGGGTTCGGACACACGAAGGTCATCGCCGAGCGCATCGCGCGCGGCGCCTCGAGCATCGACGGAGCGGTCGTGCTGCTCATCGCGGCTGAGGAACTCCAGAAACAGGACGCGACTCAAGCGAATAGTCGTTGGGATGATCTCAACGCCTCGGATTGCATCGTCTTCGGGTGTCCGACGTACATGGGCTCGGTGACGGCCGAGCTCAAGCGTGTGTTCGAGTGCACGGGCAAGATCTGGGGTCGGCAGCAGTGGCGTGACAAGCTGTCTTCGGGATTTACCAATGCGGCCGCCACTTCGGGCGATAAGCTCAACGCGATCCAGGACATCTTTCACTTTGCGATGCAACACGGGATGATCTGGGTGAGCCAGGGGGTGATGACGACCGGCGCGACGGAGCACGACGTCAACCGCATGGGCTCGTATGCTGGGATGATGGCCCAGTCGCGCGACGACTCGCCCATGGTGACGCCGCCCGAAGGCGACCGGCGCACGGCCGAGCTTTTTGGAAAGCGTCTCGCCGAGGTGACACTCCGCTTTGTACGAGGGAAACAGGCATGAAATCGATCCTCCTCGCGTTGCTCTTTACTCTGCCGTTCTGCTCATACGCCGAGCCGAAGGACGAAGTGAACGATCTTCTGAACCGCATGCACGAGGCGACGAAGGCCGCGGATGACGGGGCGTACTTCGCGATGTTCACGGATGACGCCGTGTTCTTCGGGACAGACGTCTGGGAACGCTGGGAGCTGCCCGAGTTCGAGTCGCTGTATCGCCCGTACATGCAGAGCGGGCGGGGCTGGTGGTTCCAGATGCGCGACCGGCACATCAGCGTTCAGCCCGGCGGCGAGGTCGCGATTTTCGATGAGACGCTCTACTCGGCCGCCTACGGGCAGTGCCGGGGCACGGGCGCGTGCCGACTCGAAGACGGCGCGTGGAAGATCGCCAGCTACCACCTCGACATCACGATTCCCAATTCGGTCAGCACGCCCATCGTCCAGATGATCCGCGACGAAGAGGGCAACCGCATCGAGCTGATGACCTTCAACATCCGCTACGGCACAGCCGACGACGGCGATAACGTCTGGAACAATCGGCGCGACCTTGTGACAGGCCTCATCCGCGGCGAGCTGCCCGATGTGCTGGGGGTGCAGGAGGCGCTCAGGTTCCAGATCGACGAGATGAGCGAGGCGATGCCGGGCTACGCGTGGGTCGGCGTCGGACGCGACGACGGCGAGCAGGCCGGCGAGTTTGCGCCCATCCTCTACAACACCGACAAGCTGAGGCTGCTTCAGAGCGGAACGTTCTGGTTCAGTGAGACGCCAGATGTGCCGGGCTCGAAGTCTTACGGCAACAGCATCCCCCGAATCTGCACGTGGGCGTATTTCACGCCCTATCAGGCGAGCAACCCGAGGCCCTTTATGGTGGCCAATGTGCACCTTGATCATCAGTCCGACGAGTCGCGTTTGAAGAGCATGCAGCAGGTGCGCAAGTTGCTTGACGAGGACGATCTCGGCGAAAGCTACCCGTGCTTTGTGATCGGCGATTTCAACTGCGCGCCGGACTCAGCGCCCATCGCCACGCTGATTGGCCAAGGCTGGCTCGAAGCGCTCGACGATGATGCGAAGACAGGCACCTTCCACGGCTTCACGGGCGAGGCGGGCGACAAGCGAATCGACATGATCCTGATGCCCGACCGCTGCGAGCTCGAAGAGTCCGAGGTCATCACGCTCGGGGGCGAGAACGGTGTCTGGCCGAGCGATCACTACCCGGTCCGCGCGATTGTCACGCTCTACCCGCAACGGGACGACTGATCAGGCCGAGACGGCCGCTTTCGAACCCGCGGCTTCGGCGATCGCGTCGGCGGCCCGTTCGATGTCGTCGTCGGTGATGTGCAGGTGCGTGACGGCGCGCACGGTCTGGCGGCTCTCGTCGAGCATGCGCACCTTGCCGTTGAGCTTCACGCAGAAGTCCCACGCTGTACCGAGCTTCGGATCGACGCCGAAGTAGACCATGTTCGTCTGGACGCGGTCCATGTCGACCGTCAGCCCGGGCACTTCGGCGAGGCGCTCGGCCAGACGTCGGGCACGGGCGTGGTCCTCGGCAATACGCTCACGGTGATGATCGAGCGCGTAGATCGCTGCACCGGCGAGCATACCCGCCTGGCGCATCGAGCCCCCCACCACTTTGCGCATCCGACGCGCCCTGCCGATGGCTTCGGCGTCGCCGACGAGCGCTGAGCCCACGGGGCAACCAAGTCCCTTGCTGAAACAAACGCTGATCGTGTCGGCGAACTCGGCGTAATCGACGGGGTCGACGCCCTCGGCGGCGCACGCGTTCCAGAGTCGTGCGCCGTCCATGTGCAGATGCAGCCCGAGACGCTTGGCCTCGCAGTACACCTCGGCGAGCTGTTCGATGGGCCATGGGATGCCGCCGCCGCGGTTGTGCGTGTTCTCGACCGCGACGAGGGTTGTCTTGGGGAAGTGGTCGTCGACTGGCCGGATCAGTGCTTCGAGCTCGGCAGCTGTGAAGAGCCCGCGGGCGCCTCGGGTAAACCGGGGCGAGACGCCGCAAAAGGCAGCGTACCCCGCGGCCTCGTAGTAGTAGATGTGGCACTCCTGGTCGCAGATCACCTCTTCGCCCATGTTCGTCTGGCACTTAACCGCCAGCAGATTCGCCATCGTGCCGGAAGGGACGAAGATCGCGGCTTCCTTGCCGAGCAGGTCGGCGACCTTGGCTTCGAGCGCGCGAACGGACGGATCGCCTTCGAGCACGTCGTCCCCGAGCGGGGCGGCGAGCATCGCCTCGCGCATCGCGGGGGTTGGCTGAGTGACGGTGTCGGAACGAAAGTCGACTGGGTTCATACGTGCGAGCCTACAGACTTTTCTGAATCAGCGAAGGGCAGAACTGCTTCCAACTTCAAAGTGCGGGTTTTCACTTATTCGCAACGACTCGGTCGATACGATCGAGTCAGGGAAAGACATGGCAAATTAGGCAGAGTCATGGACTTACAGCCCGCCGCGACTCACCGGCGCTGGCCCGCGTGTCTTTGATGTGGCCGGCCCCTCGTCGTTCACGGGCGTCAGGTCCATCGTCTTGGCCATCGCGAGAAACCCGAACGCCCCGGCGAGCACGAGCCCGAGGCAGATCGCGAGCACGAATGCCCCGGCGTGGTCTCGCATGTCTTCGAGTTGGTTGTACAGGCTCACCGCGAGCATCGGCCCCAGCAGGCCGCGCACGCCGGTGAGCGTCACATGAACGCCCATGTACTCCGAGGCCCGCTCCTTGGGCGCAAAGTCGTGGTGCCCGAGCTGCCAGGCGAGCATGCCGCCGGCCTGAGCGGCGCCCTGCGAGATCGCGGCGACGTACAGAAGCCACTTCTGTTCGAACATCGTCGCCGAGAAGAGCGCCACGATCGTGGAGACGAACACCCAGCTGTGCACCGTCCGGAACTTGACGATGTGGACTTTGTCGAGCAGACGCGACCAGACGGGGATCATCATGGGCGTGATGAGCATGGGCAGGGCGCTGGCGAGCAAAATGCCCTGGAAGTAGTCGATGTCGAACCGCTCGCGAAGGATGATGGGGATGAGCGGCATGAGCATGAGGTTGCCCATGCCCATCAGGAACTGGTTGATCTGATAGACGCCGAAGCGTCGGTCTTCGAGCAAGAGGCGCACGACGCCCATCGGGTTCATCGTCGGGCCGGTGTTGTCGGACGATGAATCGCGTTCCTCCCGGAGCATCCGCTTGTGCTGGCGCACGCGGATGGTCGACAGAATCGCCACTCCGATCGCCCCGAACGCGACGCACATCACCACATACACCCGGAACACGCCCAGCGGCTCGATCCCGATCGAGTCCAGGCTCAGCCCCGGGTCGATCCTGGCGAGTTTGTCGCCCATCACCGCGCCGAGCGTGAGGCCCAATGTCGAGGCAGTCAGCGTCTGGATCGTCGCCAGCTTGCCCGCCACGCGGGCGCGGAGGTGCCTTGGATAGTTGCTCCGCCAGATCGTCGAGCGCATCGCGATGAAGCCCGACCAGCAGACCCACACCGCCAGCAGCACCGCGCTCAGCATCACGAGGCCGTTCGATGTGTGAGGCACGAGCGCGATCCCGAGCAGCAGCGTGAGCATCGCGATCTGCACGCCCATCGAGAAGCGGATCTTGTTCCGGCCGTGGGCCACCCTGGCCCAGATGAAGTTCAGGATGTTCGCCAGTGCGGGCATCGACGCGAGCACCGCGACGGCGATGTTGAGCATCGAGTCCGACACCACGTGGTCGTACGAGATCCGGACCACGATGCCCAAGACGGAGCCGTCAAAGGCCGCCCGCGCGACGGACAGGAAAGCCGTGCCCGGCAGCTCGCGGCTGTAGTTGCGCCGGATCGAGGCCGGCATCGCACTGGGTAAAAAGGAGCCCGCGGCTTGCTTGGACAGACGAAGAGCCGAGCGGGTCGGGGTCACGGGGGTTCATAGCTCGCGAGGAGCGCCCGGACAATGAAGAGGGCCGAATCGGCTCAATCCGCGGACCGGGTTGGCGCATCGCCTGCGATCGGCTGCAGCCCTTCCAGCCCGCATTCCGGACAACGTCCGCCGCTGACCGTGCCGGCGTAGCCGCACCTCGGACAGCCCTGATCGGGCATGGCGATGATCCACCGCGACAGCGGCCTCGACGCGAGGCACAGCACACCCCCGACGGTGAGCATGGGCCAGCCCCGCACCCAGCCGTGGTCCTCGGCGATGCCCATCCAGATCTTCACCCCGCCGAACACGCCTCTCGCGTAATCGGGCGACAGGAACAGCCCGAAAACCAGCCTCGCCAGGATCAGGAAAGTGCCATAGCACACCAGGGCCACACCGACCGCGCGGATCGCCCAGAACACCACCGCCCGCACACCGATCGTTCTCGAAGTCAGCGGCCTCTGCATCGCGTCACCTCGGTAGCAGCATACGATCTGCAACCCCATGAAGATCCGCAATTTCTCCATCATCGCCCACATCGACCACGGCAAGTCCACCCTCGCCGACCGGCTGCTCCAGGCCACCAAGGCCGTCAGCGAGCGCGAGGCCAAGGCTCAGCTCCTCGACTCGATGGACCTCGAACGTGAGCGCGGCATTACGATCAAGGCCAGTGCCGTCACCGTCATGCACGAGCACAACGGCGAGCAGTACATGCTCAACTTCATCGACACGCCCGGTCACGTCGACTTCGGATACGAGGTCAGCCGGGCGCTCAAGGCGTGCGAGGGCGCACTGCTGGTCGTCGACGCCGCCCAGGGCGTGCAGGCGCAGACGGTCGTGAACGCCTACCTCGCGATCGCGCAGGACCTTGAGATCGTCCCCGTGCTCAACAAGATCGACCTGCCCGGCGCACGGCCCGACGAGATCGCGATGGAAGTCGAGCAGGTGCTCGGCTTCGCCGCCGAGGACTGCGTGCTCTGCTCGGCCAAGTCGGGCGTGGGCATACCCGAGCTGCTGGACGCGATCTGCGAGCGGTTCCCCGGCCCGCGCGAGCCCGAGACGACCAAGACGCGTGCGCTCATCTTCGACGCCGTGTACGATGACTACCGCGGCGTCATCGTCTACTGCCGGGTCTTCGACGGGCGCCTCAAAGTCGGCGACAAGATCCGCATGATGGGCCTGGGGCGCACGTTCAACGTCACCGAGCTCGGCAAGTACCGCCCCAAGCCCGAGAAGGTCAAGGAAGTCGGCCCGGGCGAGACGTGCTACCTCGTCGCCGCGATCAAGACCCTGGGCGATGTGCGCGTGGGCGACACGATCACGATCGACAACGACCCCGCCGAGAAGGCGCTCTCGGGCTACGAGCCGCCGCGGCAGATGGTGTTCTGCGACTTCTACCCAGCCACCAACTCCGACAAGAAGGGCAACGACTTCGAGGCCCTCCGCGAGGCGATGGAAAAACTCAGCCTCAACGACGCCAGCTTCACGTTCCAGACCGTGCACTCCGAGGCGCTCGGGTTCGGGTACCGCTGCGGCTTCCTAGGCCTGCTCCACATGGACATCATCCAGGAACGCCTCGAACGCGAGGGCGACGTCGAGATCGTCCAGACCGCGCCGACCGTGTCCTACAAGGTCGACATCCGCGGCAAAGAAGGCCAGACCGAAGAGGTCGAGGTCCACAACCCCGCCGACCTGCCCGATATGGGATCCGTCATCGCCATCAAGGAGCCCATCGCCAAGGTCGAGGTCATGGTGCCCAAGCAGTACATCGGCGACGTCATGAAGCTCGCGCTCGACCGGCGCGGCGTCTTCACCAACCAGATGTTCGTCTCCGACGCGCGCGACATGCTCACCTTCGAGATCCCGCTCGCCGAGCTGATCTACGACTTCTACGACAAGCTCAAGGGCCTCACCGCCGGCTACGGCACGATGGACTACGAGATCGCCCGCTACCAGGAAGACCGGCTCGCCAAGGTCGATGTGCTCATCAACGGCGACCACGTCGAGGCCCTCTCCGTCATCGTCCACAAGGACAAGGCCGAGCAGCGCGGACGCAACCTGCTCGTCCGCCTCAAGAAGCAGATCCCACGACACCAGTTCGAGATCCCGCTCCAGTGCGCCATCGGCGGCAAGATCATCGCCCGCGAGACCATCAAGGGCTTCCGCAAGAACGTGACGGCCAAGTGCTACGGCGGCGACGTGACGCGCAAACGCAAGCTCCTCGAGAAGCAGAAGAAGGGCAAGGAGCGGATGAAGAACATCGGAGCCGTCAGCATCCCGCAGGAGGCGTTCATGGCGGTGCTGGATGTGGGGGATGAGTAGAGATGAATAACTCGCAAGTCACACCTGATGATTTGTGGGACTTTGCAGAACAATTCTGGAAGAGCGACGATCGAAGCGGGCCGCTTTGGAGTGTATTTGACCCGATCGGCCTTCTCCCTTGCGACAACGGCCCTACTACAAGCCCGCCGTTTCCAAAGCTCGCCCACTTGTTCGCGAGCACCGGCGGCGATGGCGTTCACTTCTCGTTACTACGACAAGAGAACTCTGCTTCACTCGCCGAGTTACCTGTACTTATGACCGTGCCCATGGCCTTTGAGCAGGCCAACTGGATCGTCGGCGCTAATCTCCATGAGTTCTTGTGTCTCGGTTGCCGTACCGGTTTTTTCTCGCTAGAGGGAATTGCCTATGACGACCTCCGAGACAGTGAGCTTCAGGGTCTAGCCTCGAAGTACGAACCACACCAAGATCAAGTCCCGATTCTGTCGGCATTGCGAAAGCGATTCGAACTGCACCCTTGGGACGAGATCCCGAACCGGATTGCGGCATTACAAGAGTTGTACCGTCCGCACATCGGCGAACTCAATCCATGGCTCGCCGACGAATAGTGACTTGGCATTGTCCTTCTCGCTGGACGGGCTTCCAGCCCGCCACTCTTCATGTATCATCCCCCCGAGCAATCCGCTCGGGAGATCACGCCATGTCCTCGATGAAAGAAACCGCCCGGAAGCTCTTCGACGCCTGCGAATCCGGCAAGGGCTGGGACGTCTGCAAGCAGTACTGCACGCCCGGCGCCACCTTCTCGGCGCAGGCCGATGCGCTCGCCGAGGTCAGGACGCTCGAGGCCTACACCGACTGGATGCAGGGCTGCTACACGTTCGCCCCGGATGCCAGCTACGAGATCAAGTCGTTCGCCGTCGACGAGGAGCGCGGGAACGTCGCCGGCTTCGGCGTCTTCCGCGCGACCCACACCGGCGAGGGCGGCCCCGTCCCCCCCACCGGCAAGGCCGTCGAGGCCGACTACGTCTACATCATGCAGTTCGAGGGCGACAAGGTCAGCCACATGACCAAGGTCTGGAACGACGGCTTCAGCTTCAGGCAGCTCGGGTGGGTGTGAGGCGGGGCATGGGGCGGATGATGGACATCGGAGCCGTCAGCACACCGCGGGAGGCGTTTATGGCTGTGCTGGAAGTGGGGAATGAATGAAACGAGCTTTCATTGAAAGATGGGCACTATCCATAGTTGAAGCTTGCAAGCTTGGCCAACCGTATGAGGACAGCCGCGTCGAACTGAAAAGTGAATGGCCAGCTTCAGATTTCAAAATGGCACGCCGTCTTGCAGGCCACGCGAATGCAGCCAGAGGAAACGACATACTTTGGCTCATCGGCCTACGAGAAAACGGCACTACGGTTGATTCTGGAATTCACGACGTTTCCGAGATTATGCCACAGCTTGAAAAACACTTTGATGGCATTGCGCCAGAAGTTACCGATGATATTTGGATTCCAGTTGATGATAGCAATATTTATGCATTATTGTTTGATACATCTCGCAGGCCCTATGTAATCAATAGAACCGACTCAAAAGACGGAAACAAGGATGTACCCTGGAGAACTACTTCTCGAACACAATCAGCCACACGGTCAGAACTACTGCGACTGCTTGTCGACAGATCGTCCGACATATCGCTCGAGTATATTAACGGCACTTCCTACTATCAGGGATATAGCAAGAATGGTCCTGCAGATTGCGTGTGCGATATCCGCGTATATGGCAATTACGAAGGTGATTCTCCGCTTTATTTACCATTCCACAAATGCGAATGCGAATTACGATTTCACATAGATGCACCTTGGGTACCTAGCCGTTCACTCGACTTGCGATCTTACCGACACGGAAGAATTGGAGGCCCAACTGTTGCGTCTACAAATATCATTGATTCCCCGAGCGAATTAATTGTCCATGGCCCCGGCATGATCACAGTATATTGCTGGTTTGAACCTGAATTAATAGAGTATCAACTAACACAATTGGAGTGCAGAATTACACTACGCGACAACCACGATACCGTTAGAAATGTATCGACGGTGACAATTCCGTTCGAATCAGGAGAGCATCAAGGCTTCTTCTCAAGGCTACCAGCTAACCTGCATTGATTCTAGATATTGCGCTATTGATACAATTTTGATTTTCTACACACACACTATTGCTGCTTGTCCCCCCACCACCCCCGTCGCCCAGGCCCACTGGAAGTTGAAGCCCCCGATCCTGCCGTCGACGTCGAGGGTCTCGCCCACGAGGAAGAGGCCCGGGCAGACGCGGCTCTGCATGGTGCCGGGGTCGATCTCGCTCAGTGTCACGCCGCCCGCGGTGGCCTCGGCGTGCGTGAAGCCGCGGTCGCGGGCGATGTCGACCGGCATCTCGACCAGCGCGTGCGCGAGGGCGCGCCGGGCGTCCTTGGTGAGCGTCGCCCCCGTCGCCTGCTCGTGTACGCCCGCCTGAGCGCACAGGGCCAGCGCCAATCGCTCGGGCAATCGCTCCCGCACCCAGTGCACGACCCGGCGCGTGCCGAGCGACATGAGCGATTTCTCGACCGACTCGAACGTCTCGCCGATCAGCCACGCGATGCGGAGGTGCGCGCCGGGGTCGGCGAACCTTGCCTCGGTGAGCCAGCGCGAGGCGTCCATGACCGCGGGCCCCGAGAGGCCGAAGTGCGTCAGGAGCAGGTCGTTCTCGTACCTGGCGAGCCTTTTGCCCGAGCCCGCCCGGACCTCGACCGCCGCCCGCGCGCTGATGCCCGAGAGCTCGGTGAGCCACTGGCCCCGGTCCCCCACCACCAGCGGCACGAGGGCCGGGAAGCGGTGTTTGGTGAGCGTGTGCCCGAGCGATGTGGCGAGCGCGTAGCCCCCACCGTCGGAGCCCGACTTGGGCAGCGCCATGCCGCCCGTCGCGAGCACGACGCGCGCCGCTTCGATGCTTTCATCCGAGTTCTGGCGCGAGAGGACGAACGTGTCGCCTTGCTTCTCGACTTTGCCCACGCGCCACGGATTGCGGATCTCCACGCCCACGCGGTCGATCTCGCGGAGCATCGCGTCGAGGACGGTCTGCGCGCGGTCGGTGGTCGGGAAGAGCTTGCCCGTGTTTTCGCGTTTGAGTTCGACGCCGAGCTCTTTGAAGAAGGCGATGGTCTCGGGCACGTCGAATCGGCGGAGGACCTTCTTGATCGTGTTGCGCGAGCCGCCGGCGTACTGCTTCTCGTCGACTTCGTGGTGCGTGACGTTGCAGCGGCCGCCTCCCGCGACGAGGATTTTGACGCCGATGGTGCTCGCGCCGTCGAGGACGAGGACGCGTTTGCCCGAGCCGATGAGCCCGCGCCCGGCGTGGATGGCGGTCATGAGACCGGCCGCCCCCGCCCCGACGATCGCGATGTCGACCCGCTGTGCCATTGGCTACGAGCGTAGCCGGCCATTCAGCCCTTGCGCTTGAGGACGAACGTGACCGAGTGGGCTTCGTTGCCGTTCTCGTCGAAGCTTGTCCAGTCCTGGTGGATGACGTTGTCGTTGATAAAGGTGACGCGGAGGCCGCCCATGTAGTGGTCCTGGCCCTCGATGAAGTTGGAGACGCTGTCGAACTTGAAGTCGAGGGCGGGGCCTTCGTCGGTCTGGGTGAGGCCGCTGGCGACCATGCGGGGCTGGTTGCCGCTGGCGCAGTAGTGGGTGCAGACGACGTCGGTGCCGTCCATGTGGTAGAGGTTGGTCATCTCGTGTTCGTGGCCGGGGAACATGACCTCGCGGACCGCCGAGCCGCCCGCGGTGACGTGGAAGACGGAGCCCGGGCCGGTGGTGCCATCGGCGCTGACCATCTCCCATTCGCCCTGGAGTTTGGAGAGCGCGTCCATCGTCTCGACAGTGACCGTCGGATTCGCGTGGACGCGATGCACGCCCGTGGACTGGCAGCCGACAAGGGTGGTGACAGAGGCGAGCAGCATCGCAAGGGTCGGGCGGGGCATAGGTGTCTCCTTCGGCTTCGACATGCCGATCAGAACGATCTTCGGATTGTGGCCGGGTTTGGCCGCAATTCCTGCAGTTTACGGGAGCGGCGCTGCAGAGTCGTGTCTCTATTTTCTATAGATAGATCCGCAATACGGCCGCGTACTCCACGCGGCAGGAGGTTCACATGAAATCAGTCGCTGCGATGGGTCTGGGTCTGGCGTTCTTAATGGGCTGCCAGGGTGCCGGCAAGGAATGCTGCAAGATCGCTCCCGAGGCCCCAGCCCCGGTCTCGATGGGCCTTCCCGAGATGGAATCGACTCTGGATGCCCTTGCCAAGGCGCTCGAGGACGAGCGGAAGTCCGAGGCGATGTACATGGCGATCATGAAGGTCCACGGCGAGCGCCGGCCCTTCTCGATGATCGTCAACGCCGAGCGGAACCACCAGCGGGCGCTCGTGGCCCAGTTCGAACGCCTGGGTGCGGATGTGCCCGCGTCCCCGATCTTCGAGTTTGAGGTGCCCGAGACGTTCGAGGCCGCGTGCGAGATGGCGGCTCAAGCCGAGATCGACAACGTGGGCCTCTACGACGAGATCGAAGCCGCGGTACGCGACCCGCAGATCCTGCGGACGTTCTCGAAGCTCCGCAGCGCGAGCGAGAACTGCCACCTGCCCGCATTCAAACGGGCCGCGGGCGGCGATGAAAGCGGCGCGTGCGGAATGGGTGGTGGCTGCGGCCAGGGCAAGGGTAAAGGCAAAGGCGGCGACTGCGAGGAAGGTGGCGAGGGCTGCGGCGGTGGCGGCTGCGGCGGGCAGGCCTGATCGATTCCCGCAATCCGCGCACGGCTCTCGCCAACGGGCAACACTAGTGCATGCCCGATGAGCCGCGAGCCCGAACTCATGCCGGTGACGCACGCGTTGCGCTCGCGCTCCTGGCGATCGTGGTCGTGTTCGTCACGCTCTATCCGTTCGGCTTCGTGCGCACGGGCGGGGTCTATCTGCACGACCTGAAGCAGGCTCTGCGAGATCCCTTTGACCTGTATCTGCCGGTGCACGCGCTGCCGGCGATGCTCGGGGTCTGGCTGCTCTCGGCCTGTCGACGATGGAAGCGGAGGTGGATGCCCGCGGCCGTGGTCTGCGCGGCGCTCATTGCGCTCGAGTTCGTGCAGGCCGGCGTCGCACACCGGCACGCACGGGTAGGCGACCTTGGCGTGCAGTGGGTCGGCGCGGGCCTCGGTGTCTGGCTGATTCCCGTCGCGTGCCGGGCCGGAGCGGTGCTCGGACGCGCCAGGCGTGCGATCTGGACGCTGCTGCTTGTCGTCTGGACCGCACTCGCATGCGCAGCCGTTGTGCGCGGGCAGATGGGGCACCGCATCGAGGTCTGGGACGAGAGCTTTCCGTTCATGCTCGGCGACGAATATGAGGGCCAGCGAAACTGGTCGGGAGTGATTCACACGGCTGCTGTTTACGCGCACGCCATCGACCAAAGCCGGGCACAAACTCTCAGTGACACGTCCCTCGCACAGGATGGGGGCATCGGGGCGAGGCAGTCGCTCGCTCCATCGCTGATCTACGACCTTGCCCAAGGCCCGGAGTGTCTCGGTTCGATCGATTTCGATCTGCGCACCAAGGACATTGTCTATTCCGAGCGGGGCCTCGAGCTCGATGAGGGCCGGTATGCACAGGGCCAGCGGCCGGCGAGTGAGATCACCCAGGCGATCGTCGAGGCCGGCGGCGCGACGATCGAGGTCGAGTGCACACCCACGCTTACGGAGCAGTTCGGGCCGGCCCGGATTGTGACGATCTCCAAGGGGCTCGACTATCGCAACATCACGCTCGGGCAGGAGGGAGACGCGGCAGTGCTGCGCGTCCGCACGAGGCGCGCGGGGCCCAACGGCGCGGATATCCAGATCGAGTGGCCCGGCGTCTTCGAGGCGGGCAAGCGTGTGCACCTCATCGTCACGACCACCGGCGGGCGCTCACGGCTCTGGGTCGACGGCGTCGACATGGGTGAACGCGAATCGATCAGCAAGCTCGGCGACTGGCTCAAGATCCGCTCGGCGGGCAAGAGCTGGATCGCGGGCGTGGTGCTGTATCTCCCGATCGGTCTGATCGCGACGGCTCTCGCCCGAGGGCCGATGGGGCGGGGCGTGATTGCCGGGGTGTTCGGGGGCGTCGCGATCGCGGCGGCTCTCGGATACGCCCAAACCGCGGGGCGGACTTTGCCGATGAATGCGGCGGCGGTCGGCGGCGTCTGCGTCGCTGTCGGCCTGGTGCTCGGCTGGTGGATGAACAGGGCCGAGAACCGAACGATCACCGCCGAACTGCGCCCAGACCCGGAGTCCTGAACGTGCCCTCACCCATCGCCCACGGCTCGCTCGCCATCCCCGCCCGTGCGGCGCTCGGCGCGGAGACCAAGGGCTTACGCGGGCTGATTGTCTTTGGGCTCCTGGGTTTCGCGTGCGTCGCGCCGGACATGGACATCGCCATCAGCTGGATGCGCACGGGCAAGCCCTTCGCCGAGCACGGGTCGTACTCGCATTCGTTCCTGCTCGCGCCGGCGTTCGGTGTGCTCTTCGCGTGCGCGCTGAGGCTGATCTCACCGAAATCGCGCACGCTTCGCGCGTTTGCGATCGGCACGCTGCTGTACGCTCTGCACGTCGTGATGGACCTGGTGACGATCGGATCGAGAGGCGTGGCGATGTTCTGGCCGATCTATTCTGAACGCCTCGCTTCGCCCTACGGCGTGTTCGTGGGTGTCGAGCATAGCAACTGGAAACGCTACGACCTGCACCTTCTGATGCTCGCCAACGAGGTCGCCTTCGGGCTCGTGGTCTGGGGCCTGACGGTGCTCGTGGTCCGCCGACGCCGACGGAGACAACGCGATGCCTGATGTCGTCACACTCATCGACGCCCACGTCCACCTGCGCCAGAGCCACGACCCGGCGGCAGTCCTGGACGGCGCGGTGCGCCACTTCGAGCGCGCGTCGACGCGGCTTGGGGCGAAATCATGCGAAGGCGTGCTCATGCTGACCGAGGCCAAGGGCGAGCACGGCTTCGATCGCCTCGCATCGACCGAGAGCCCCATCGGGCGATGGCGCGTCGAGTCCACGGCCGATCCGCACGTTGTTCGCTGCAGGCACGACGACGACAGATCGCTCCTGATCGTCAACGGCCGGCAGACCGCCACGCGCGACGGGCTCGAGGTGCTCACGCTCGCATCGGCGATCGAGATCGAGGACGGCCTCGGTGTGGAGGAGACGATCGAGCAGGGTCTCGAAGCCGGGGCGCTGGTGACATTGCCCTGGGGCTTTGGGAAGTGGACGGGCAAGCGCAAAGCCCGGATGCTCGAACTTGTCCGCCGATTCGGCCCCAAGGGCATCGCGCTTGGAGACTCAGCTGCTCGGCCCGCCGGCCTTGGGGACGGTGCGATCTTCGGTCTGGCCCGTGAAATGGGCGTTCCAATCCTGCCCGGCACCGACCCGTTGCCCATCCCGCGGCACGCGACGCGCGCCGGGCAGTACGGGCTCTGGCTCGAGGGTTGGCTCGATCCGGGCACGGCGAGCGAAGATCTTCGGCACCGTCTCGCCTCGCCTCTGCCAAACGATTCGGCCATCGGTCGACGCGACGGGCTGGTTCGAGCGATCGTGACGCAAGTACGCGTCCGACTCGGCTAAGCCGATCGCTGTCGCTCGAAGAAGATTTGTCGAGTGGTTTCGTTCGGACTTTCCGGATGGATTCAGGCCTCCTACCCTGCGCCAGTGTGATGACCGAGGAGCGCCTCACCGCGGCCGCATTTGCGACCGGGAAGAAGCCGGCAGCACATGGGCCGCGCCGGAGTCGCGGAGACAATGTCAGGGAAGGAATCGTGTGATGACAACGCTCGTCACCGGCGGCACCGGATTCACCGGGAGCCATCTCGTCCGCAGGCTCATCGAAGACGGCCAGCACGTACGCGTGTTGGATAATCAACCCGGTCTCTTCCACGACCACCTCAAGGAGCTCGGCGCCGAGATCACGATCGCCAGCGTCACCGAGAAGGACGTTGTTGATCGTGTGATCGAGGGGTGCGAGATCGTGCACCACGTCGCGGCTGCCTTCCGCAAGCTCAACGTGCCTCAGCAGCACTACTGGGATGTCAACGTCGAGGGCACGCGGAACGTGTGTGACTCGTGTCTGCGTCACGGCGTGCGCCGTCTTGTGTACTGCTCGACCGTCGGCGTGCACGGCAACATCACCACCAAGCAGGGCAACGAAGACAGCCCGATCACACCGGCCGACTACTACCAGCAGACCAAGTACGACGGCGAGAAGCTCGTCCTCGACTACGTCCGCGACAAGAACCTGCCCGCGACGGTCATCCGGCCCGCGGCGATCTACGGCCCGGGCGATCCGGGAAGGTTCCTCATCCTCTTCCGCCTTGTGAAGAAGGGCACCTTCCTGATGTTCGGCGACGGGAAGACGCACTACCACCCGCTCCACATCGAGAACCTCGTCGATGCATTCGAGCTGGCGGCGGAAAGAGAAGGCATCATCGGTGAATCTTTCATCATCGCCGATAACCGCTCGTACGAGCTCAACGAGCTCGTTCAGGCGGTCGCCGAGGCGATGGATATGACCGTGAAGGTCCGATACCTCCCGTTCACGCCACTTCGGGCGGCTGCGGTGGTCTGTGAAGCGGTCTGCAAACCGTGCGGAATTACACCGCCGCTGTTTCCGAGGCGGGTAGACTGGTTCAAGCAGAACCGGTCGTTCGATATAAGCAAGGCCCGCAGGCTACTGGGGTATGAACCTCGGGTGGATCTGAAAGCCGGGCTGAAGCAGACGGGGGACTGGTACCGAGAATGCGGATACCTTGGCGGTTCACCGGCGGCTCAGCTCCGCCTGCCGCCGGCGATCGCGAGAGAGACCGTGGGTTCGGCCGTCTGACCCCGACTCGCCGTCGCCAGTTTGGAGACGGCTTGCATGCGGGTACTGGTGACAGGCGCAACCGGGTTTACGGGCGGCCGACTCGCTGAGATGCTCATCGAGCAGGGCGACGAGGTTGTTGCGCTGGCACGCAAGAGTGCACGCACGGAGAAGCTCACCGCAGCAGGCGCGAGCATCGTGACCGGCGATATTCGCTCGAAGGATGATGTCCGCCGCGCGGCCGAGGGCTGCGAGGTGATCTACCACATCGCTGCGCTCTACCGCTCGGCCAAGCACCCCGATAGTGTGTACCACGACGTTAACGTCTGCGGCACAGAGAATGTGCTGAGTGCCGCTCGGAAGTTCGGCGTAAGCCGGGTCGTGCACTGTTCGACCATCGGTGTGCACGGCCGGGTCAAGCAGCGCCCGGTCGACGAAACCGCGCCCTTTGCGCCGGGTGATATCTACCAACGCACCAAGCTCAAGGGAGAGATGCTCGCCAAAGCCGCAGCAGAAGAAGGCATGCCCGTCTCGATCGTGCGCCCCGCGGGCATCTATGGCCCGGGCGATCTGCGATTCCTGAAGCTCTTCCGGATGATCCACACCGGAAGGTTCAGGATGATCGGGTCGGGCAGCGTGGTGTATCACTTCACGTATGTCGACGATCTCTGCCGAGGCTTCATGGCTTGTGCAACGAACCCGAACGCGATCAACCAGCAGTACGTGATCTGCGGCCGCAAGTACCACCCTATCAGCGAGGTCGCGCGGATTGTTTCGGACTGCGTCGGCACCCCGCTCCGCAAGGGCTCGGTACCTGTCGGGCCTGTGATGACTGCAGCCAGGCTCTGCGAGATGGTCTGCAAGCCATTCGGGATCGAGCCTCCGCTCCACAGGAGACGGCTGGACTTCTTCATCAAGGACCGGGCGTTTACCGGCGCCAAGGCGAAGGAGCAGCTCGGCTTTGAGGCCCAGGTACCGCTTCGGACAGGTTTCGAGCGGACGGCGCGTTGGTACTTCAAGCAGGGTCTCCTGGACGGCGCCGCGCCCGAGACGCTCCTGCACTCGGCCCATGCGACGTCGAATGCCTGAGTTCGGCCTGGAACGTTTACCACCCAGATCAGGCATCCCCTGTCCAGATGCGCCGGGCCGAGAACGAATCTGCGCGACCAAGTCGCTTGACACATGCCGCACGCCGTTCGGATCCTGCCGATGTGAAGCGTGACGTATGTTTTACAAACGCAGACCAGACCGACTCGGGGCCGCCCCGGCGAGATTGATGATCATCGTGATCATCCTGCTCGCCCAGGGGCTGGTGGTCGGTATGGGTTGGTGGTCGGGCAGCCGAGACGTGCTCACCGAGGTGGTCGATCAGTACAGCCGGCGTGTCGAGGCGTCCGCGCAGGACACCGCCAGCGGCGTTGCCTTGGCAATCGCCAAGCTCGACACCGAAACCATCGAACCGGGCACCGAAGGGGGCATCCGTGTTCAGGCGATGCTCGATGATCTCAAGCTCCCCGGTCACTCGATCGTCTCGATCGTCTCGAACGACGGCCGCGAGCTCTACCACATGGGCGACGCTTCATCAGGGCCGTCGGCGTACACCGCGACGGTGCCGCTTGCCAAGCACAACGCCTATCTCCGGGTCAACGCCCCTGCGGAACAGCTGATCTCGGCGCGCGACGCAGCAGCAAGCGAGATGAATCTGCGGATCTGGCTCGGCGGGGCCGTCATCATCCTGCTCACCGGCATCGTGGCGCTCGCGCTCATCTCGATGCACGAGCGTCGGCTGGTGCGGGCCAACCGGGTGCTTGGCCAGCAGGTCCAGCGGAAAGACTCGGATCTGATCGCCGCGCGCGAGGGCATGATCCTCGGGCTCGCCAAGCTCGCGGATTACCGCGATACGGACACCGGACAGCACCTCGACCGGATCTGCGAGTACAGCTGCCTGCTCGCCAAGGCCGCCAGCCGGAAGTACCCGGAGATCAGCGACCACTTCATCCGCTCGATCCGCTTGGCCGCGTCGCTGCATGACATCGGCAAGGTCGGCATCCCAGACGCGATCCTGCTCAAACCTGGCGCTCTGCTCCCGCACGAACGCGAGTTGATCGAAAAGCACACGATCATGGGCGCGCAAACGCTGACTTCCATCCGTGACCGCTTCGGCGAGGACGAGCTGCTCGACCTGGGTATCGACATCGCTCTGTGCCACCACGAACGCTGGGACGGCACCGGGTATCCCAACCGCTTGCGGGGCAACGAGATCCCGTTCGCGGCACGCATCGTCGCGATCGCGGACGTCTACGACGCGCTCACGTCGGCCCGCGTCTACAAACCCGCGTTGAGCCATACGCGCGCCATCGAGATCATGCGCGAGGGCCGAGCAACGCAGTTTGATCCGGTGCTGCTCGACGTCTTCATGTCGATCGCTGAGGAAGTCGACACCGTGAGGCGTACGCTCCAGCCGCTCGATCTGCCCCGAGCTGCCAAGCTCGTTGCCGCGTAATCAGGCTCCGGATTCGCCAAGGTTTGAATTGGCACCGACGCCGAACGCGGTGCCGACCGCCAGGATGATCCAGATCGCATCGAAGAACAGATCCTTCATCGAATAACTGGCGGCCATCATCCCGGCTGTGAACTCGCCGCTCTCGAGCAGAGTAGCGAAGTGCTCGACTTTCTCGTTGACATAGGAAGCCTGCTCGGCTCTGGTCATGCCGTCCCAACGAGCACCGGCGTCTTCGACGATGTCCTTCGGATAGTCCTCGATGAGGTACGCCTCTTCATAAGTCATGCCCGCAGGCCAGGCGAGCGACTGGCCCGCCTCGATCCTGTCGGACGCGATCTGATTGGCGATCGATGCGACCTGGTTTTCGCGCATGAGCGCGTCCTTGCGGGCGCTGCGTTCTTCGTCGGTCAGCTTCTGCCAGTCCGACTTGACTTTGGTGGTGATATCGAGCGGGTAGTCGTCGAGTTCGTATGCTTCGTCCCAGCTCATTCCCATCGGCCAGACAAGCGTCTCGCCCCGACGCTCACGCCGTGTCACCTCGTCAAAGACCATCTCAAGCAGTGCGTCTTGGTCTGTGAACCACGGGCTGTTGGCGTCCACCTTGAGCGACTGCATCGATTCGCGTGCACCTTCGGCGATGCTGTCGACGGCGATCTGCACGACCGCGAACTTTCCGACTGCGATCGCCAGGATCGCAACGCCCGAGGCGACAAGCCCGGTGACAATGCCGGCGCGTGATTGCGCCCCGACCGCCGCGCCAAGGCCGCAGAGGAAGCCGACGCCCACGGCGATGTAGCCGTGTTCGAGGTTCAGAAGCAGCGCAACCATGGCCCACGCGAACGCTCCGATCGCGCCGCCGATCGATGAGCCGATGAGCGCCAGGAGCCACGCGGCCGAGTTGGAAGCGGTCGCCTTGGTCGCGTTGCCGAGCGCGGTCTCCTTGGAGACTCTGACCCTGCCGGCAGATTTGCCCGTCTGGAAGTTGTGCCCGCAGACCGTGCAGAGCACGGAGCCGCCAGGGATGGCGCTGCCGCACTCGGGACAGGCCGCGGCGTTCGGGTCGGCCGCGGGCATATCGGCGAACATGTCGTCGCCGCCCAGTCCGAGCGCGTCGTCCTCAAGGCCGTAGATGTCTGTAGGCTCGGCTTGCCGGGTCGGCACAGGCACGGCTGTAGCGGCAGCGGCGGCGGGTCGTTTGCGTGGGGCCATCACCTCGACGGGCTGGCGTTTCTTCGCCTTGGCGAGCGCCTTCTCGTAGCAAGCCTTGTGGAGGTAGCGCCCCTTCTTGTCTTTGATGCGTGGCTGACCCGAGCAGTCCTTGCCGCAGGCCTGACACACACGCACCTTGGTTTCGGATTCGGACATTGCGCAGCCCTCATGGCCGCGAAAGCGACCGAAAAAAGAAGAACGGTCAGCCTACTTGGGGCCGACCGTTTCGGTCAACTGCGAAATGGATTCTGAACCGAGCGCTGACGCCCGGGAACGCTCAGCCCTTGAGGCCGATGCGACGGCCAATGCGGCGGCGACGGTTCATGATCTTGCGGCCGCCCTTGGTCTTCATACGGGCACGGAAGCCCTGTGAGCGGATGCGCTTGAGTCGGCTGACTCGCCTCGGGTAGTGCATAGCCATCGAAAGAACTCCGGATCTCAGCGCCCCACCGGCGCGGACGTATTTGTAGGCATTGGCCCGGCTTGCTTCAAGTTCGCTCGGTTTCTCTCCGGAGCCCCGGGCGAATTTGGTAGGTATTTAGAAGGTGCGAACTAGCCCTTCTTCGGACTCTTCTTCGCCTTCGATCTGGATGCGGTGGCTTTGGGCTTGGGCTTTGGTTTCGCAGCGGGCTTTGCCTTGGTGTTCAGAGCCACGGCCGCCTTGATCAAGGCCTTGAAGGACCGGGCGTTCAGGGTGTCGCCCTCGAAGAGGTCGATCGCCCGGCGGGCATTGCCCTCGAGGCTTGAGTTGAACAGGCCCGCCTTGTCCTCGAGCTGGGCCCCCTTGGGGAAGGTGAGTTTGATCTTGTCCTTGTAGGTCTCGCCTGTGCAGATGAGCCCGCCGTGCGACCAGCAAGGCATGCCCGCGGGGTTGGTGGGCTTGCGCCACTTCACCTCCTCCACCACCTCCGGGTCGGCTTCGTGGATGAGGGCGCGGATGCGGGAGAGGGTTTCGGAACGCCAGCCGCCGAGTGCGGCGAGCTGGGCGTCGATTTCTTGGGATGCCGTTGGATCGGTTGTGCGAGACTTGGCGAAAGCCGATTTTTTCATCTTTCAGCCCCCATCCGTCTCGCCGAGTGCGTTCTTGACATCGTCGAATAGCTCCCGAGGGATCGGGTACGAGCTTTCAGATCCGGCGTTCACAAATATTCCTCTGAATCTATTGTCACGTTCAACGATCTCAAAGAAATGGGTAAAGCCTAGCTCGATGAACGGAGTAGCAGAGGGGATGAGTCTTTCGAACTCGGCTTGTGTCGTATATGCGTATGCCCACTCGTTCCCTTCGTTGTCCTGCGCGGTCATGAATCGAAGTTTGGTGCGATCAGCTTTCACCGCCTCTGCTGCGCCTTCCTGATCTGTTCCCACATACACCGTTCGACCACTGAGTGAGCGAGCAATTGGTCCAATAGACACACCAACTGGTGCGTCACCAAAGGACATGATCAGTTCTTCGGTTGTCATTGATTCAGAAGAAGGATATTGCTCCGGAGATTTGCTGCAGCTCGGGATAAATGCAAGCACACCACCCAGAACCGCCCGGAGCACAGACATCCGAATTCTCCTCGCGTGAGTCATCGGTCTCTCACGAACTAAAAGCATCTGTCACCTTCGAGCTTGCTCGCCTGCTTCACCCACTTCACGAACAGCTTCTCATCCAGCTCCTCCCCCTCGCCCACGTGCCAGTAGCGCACGTCCTTCATCTTGGACGCCTCAGGGGGCATGGGCCTCAGCTGCGTTCCCTTGAAGAACGTCACCTTGATGTACTGGGTCATGCAGTGGAAGGCGACGAACCAGCCCCGGCCTTCGAGGCCGTAGAAGGGCGTGTTCCAGCGGACGGCCTTCTGCACGCCCGGGACGTTCTTGACGATCAGCTCGTCGAGGCGTCGGCCCACGTCCTGCTTCCAGCCGGGCATGGCGGCGAGGTAGGCCTCGACGGGGGCGTCGCCGTCGCCCTTTGGGATCTGCGGGTTGCCGCCTGCGAGGAGCTTGGGCCTGGCGGCTGTCTTGCGTGTGGCGGTCTTCTTGGCCATTGGGCTCAATGTACCCCGGGAGGGCCCCCATCAGCCCGGAGGGCTGAGCGCGAGGTATGACACCGGAGCGGGCCTAAGATGCGAACGCATGTCCGATCTCCCCGACCCGGTCAGTCAGGCCGAGGCCATTCTTGGCTATTCCTTCACAGACGCCGGCCTTATGCGCCGGGCCCTGATGCACGCCTCGGCTGCGGACGACCGTCTGGAATCGAACGAGCGGATGGAGTTTCTGGGCGACGCGGTGCTCGGGCTGGTGGCTTGCCAGCGGATCTACGAGCTGTACCCCGATCTGCTCGAAGGCGAGATGACCAAGATCAAATCGGTCGCGGTCAGCCGGAAGATCTGCGCGGTGATCGCCCGGGAGATCGGGCTCGAGGAGCTGATCATCCTGGGCAAGGGCATCCGCGGCCCGGGCGGGCAGCTGCCCCAGTCGCTCGCGGCGGCGACGCTCGAATCGACCATCGCGGCGGTCTATCTCGACGGCGGCCTGGCGCCGGTGTACGCCTGGCTCGCGCCGCTGCTCGATGTGCACATCGAGGCGGCGTACGAGAGTGGACACCAGCAGAACTACAAGAGCGTCCTGCAGCAGCACGCCCAGCGCCGATTCCAGCAGACGCCCGAGTACGTCATGCTGAGCGAGGAGGGGCCGGACCACGCCAAGACCTTCCGTGTCGCGGTGCGAATCGACGGTCGCACGTTCGAGGCGGGCACGGGCGCTTCCAAGAAGCAGGCCGAGCAGAAAGCCGCACTCATCGCGCTGCAGGAACTCGAAGTCGTCGAGAACCACGAGGACGGCAGCGTCCGGATCGTCTGATTCTCAGGAACTACGGAGCGCGGAGGTCGAGCACGATTGGGCGGTGGTCGCTGGCCATCGCGTCGATCTCCTCGATGTTGAGTGTTTCGAGTGAATCGAGCGAGAGCCTTGCCGGGTCGAAGACGAATGTCCGTGCAACGACGGCTGACGAATCCGAGTAGATGGCGTAATCGAGCCTGCTGGGCAGGAACCGACTCGTCGGCTCGGTCCAGGTGTACATCGCGTTGTCACCCATGACGAATGGCTCGGCGATCGTGGCGTTGGAGCCGTCGACGTCGAAACCGCGGGCGAGTGTGTAGAGCGGCTCCTTGCTGCCCACGAGGTTGAAATCGCCCATGACCACGCGTACATGCGGGCCGATGTCCTTGGTCTGATCGTTGATCATAGAAGCGATTGCGCCGGCCTCGATGATGCGTTGCTCGTCTTCGGGCGTGCCTAGGCCGCCGCAGCACTTGAGGTGCACCGAAGCGACAGCGATAGGCCCGATGGGCGTCTCGACCAGCGCGGGGGTGACACGGACGGTGCGTTCCTCGCCACGCGCCTGCACGAGCACGGCAGGCGGGCCGATCGGAGCGATATCGAGTCGGCTGATCACGGCGACGCCTCGGGCGTCGGTCGTGACGGCTCGCCAGCGGCCGTTGATCGCGAGGTTGTCGTTGAACCACGCGGCCATCTCGTCGGCGGGCGTGTCGTACCACTCCTGCACGACGACGATGTCCGGGTCGAGTGCGCGGAGCAGGCGGGCGAAAGGCTCGGGCTTCTGGAGCGGCGAGCCGTTGAGCACGTTGTGCGAGACGATCCGCACCGTGCCGAGGGGCTTGGCGGGGATGTTCGCGCGGACACGCTTGGCGTGATCGGACGCGGGCGGGAGGGTCGTCTCGAAGAGCGGCGCTTCGGCGACGCGCTTGCCGCTGGGCGTGAACATGGCGAGCCTTCCCGCCAGTCGCCCGGAGCTGAACAGCCCCTCGATCGGGAAAAGGTTCTCGATCGTCGTGCGCCGGGCGATGCGCATCTCGAACCATTCCGAGGCGCACGAGGGCGCGACACTGATATCGAGGAGCGCCGGCGCGAGCGTAATCCGCTCGCCGTCGGGTGAGATCGCGGAGACGACCGTGCCGTTGCCGGGCGTGCCGTCGTCGCGTGGCGGGCTGAAGGTGATCTCGAGGTCGACCCCGAGTTCGCCCGAAGGCAGACCCGTGGTGACGTTGCCGTCGATGTCGAGCGCGACGACGACCGATTCGTTATTCGATTGGAGCGAGATGGCCTCGCCCGGGCTGAAGCGGAGATAGAGGAAGTATTCGTCGGCCGCCACCACCTGATCGGCGGGCCAATCGTCGATCGAGGAATCGAGGACCATGGTCAGTGGTTGTGTGTACGGGGCAAGGGCCTTGCGCTTCTTGGCGGTGTCCTGCCCGGCGCTGGAGCAGCCGGTGGACAGAGCGACGGAAGCGAGCCCGATGACGCACCAGAGAGTCCGCAATCGCATGGGTGTACTATCCCCCGGAAAATGGCCTGACGTATTCATAGGACGGACCGTGGACCAGACACAAGGACAGCCCGGCTCGACATCCGCCTCCCAAGGGCATCGGCTATCCAGGCACCCGGACTGGCAAACCCGCCTGCGTGAGGTCACGCTGCTGATGCGGGAGCTCTCGCAGCAAACCGACCCCCAGGAGATGGTCAAGCTCTACCGGCAGCGGATCGGGCAATTCCTGCCGGTGGACTCGTTCGTGGCCCTGAGCCGGCGCGGGCTGACCGGGCACGCCGTCAAGGTGACTCGTGCGTCGATCTGGGACGCCGACTTCGATCCGTGGATGAACCAGGGCGAGCTGCCCGTCTACACCACGGGCCTCTTGTGCGACCTGATCGCGTCGGGTGAGCCGGCCTACCTCCGCAACATCACCATCGACCCGAGCGACCCCGCGTACGAATACCTGGGTGACGTGAAGCTCGTCGTCGCGGTGCCCAGCTACGACAACGGCGAAGCGCTCAACATGTTCGTCATGGGCATGCACGACGTCGACGCCTTCGACCCGCGTGACCTGCCCGATGCCGTCTGGCGGACGAATCTCTTTGGGCGCGCGACGAACATGCTCGTGCTGAAGAAGGAACGCGATCTCGCGTACGAGCATCTGGATTCCGAGCTAAAAGTCGTCGCGGACATCCAGCGGTCGCTTTTGCCCAAAGATCTGCCGGAGGTCCCCGGGCTCGACCTTGCCGACCACTACCAGACCTCGGCGCGCGCCGGCGGGGATTACTACGACATCTTCCCGCTCGAGGGCGGCAAGTGGGGATTCCTGATCGCCGACGTCTGCGGCCACGGCACGCCCGCGGCGGTGCTCATGGCGATCATGCACGCCTTGGCGCACACCTACCCGGGCACGATCACCCAGCCGGGCGACCTGCTCGGGTACGTCAACGACAAGCTCGCGGCGCACTACATCGCCGACGGGAACTTCATCACCGCGTTCTACGCGATCTACGACCCCGCCGAGATGACGCTCACCTACGCGAGCGCCGGGCACAACCCGCCCAGGCTCAAGCGCTGCTCCGACGGCTCGATGTTCGTGCTCGACGAGGCGCAGTCGATCCCGCTGGGCATCATCCCCGACACAAAGTACGAGCAGGCCACGATGCGGCTCGTGCGGGGCGATCAGGTCATTCTCTACACCGACGGCATCACCGAGGCCTTCAACCACGAGGGTGACCTCTTCGGCACCGAGCGGCTCGATGAGGTGCTCGCCGACTGCGGCATCGACGCGCACGCGCTCATCGAGTCTGTGCTCGAATCAATCGAGAACTTCACCGAGGGACGCCCGGCGGATGACGACCGAACACTCTTGGTGCTCAAGGCGAAGTAAGAAACCTTTTCAGCGACCGAGCCCGACGGGCTGAGGTGCGACGCTGTGCGTCGGGGCGATCGAGATGCCCAGGGCCGCGCGCTTGCCGCCCGGGCCGGCGGGCGGGATGCGGTCCTCATCGATGATGCGCTGGATCGCCATGACGCCCTCGATGAGCTGCTCGGGACGGGGCGGGCATCCGGGGACGTAGACATCGACGGGGATGAACTGGTCGACGCCCTGCACGACGGCGTAGTTGTCGAACACGCCGCCGGTCGAGGCGCACGCGCCCATCGAGATGATCCATCGTGGCTCGGTCATCTGCTGGTAGATGCGCTGGAGAACGGGCATCATCTTGATGCTGACGCGCCCGGCGACGATGAGCAGGTCGCTCTGGCGCGGACTGAACCGCATGACCTCGGCGCCGAAGCGGGCCAGGTCGTACCGGCTCGAAGCGGTCGCCATGAGCTCGATGCCGCAGCAAGCGGTCGCGAAGGGGATGGGCCAGATGGAGCTGCGCCTCGCCCAGTTGATGACCCGCTGAAGCTGGGTCGTCAGGACGAAATCGGTCGGCAAAGCGGTTTCAAGACCCATGTCATTCTCTCCATCGGGCTCGGTCGGGCATTGTAGTTCGCCCGGGGCGGGCGTTCCGAATCGGCTAGCGACGCTTCTCTTCGCGGGTGATGACGTCCCGGACAGGGTTCTCCGAGCCGAACTCGTGGTTCTTGCGCAGATCCGTGGAGTCGGCACCGATGCCTTTGCCGTCGACGACCTTGGAGTAGCACCCGCAGGCAACGAGCACGGCGAGCAGCCCGATACACACACGAGCCCCACGTCCGATGGCGGGGCGTAGCGAAGCCGATTTCATGCCGAGCCCTCCTGTGGATGGTCCAGAAGACTAGCCACGCTCTGGCCTCGGATGACCTCGAGCTGCGCCTGCCGGAGCCGTTCGATCGCGCCGGTCCAGGGGCCGCTGGAGATCTGGCCCGAATCGGTGATCTCTCCCATGGCGGCCATGATCCCCTCGAGCGGGATCTCCTCGGCGGGCTTGGCGAGGGCGTAGTTATCGAGGGGCCCGTCGACGGGGTTGATGACCCCCGCGCGGGTGAGCTTGCCGAGCATCGAGGCGACCACCTCGGCGGGCAGGTGCAGCTCGTCGGCGATGAGCGCCGGGCCCGTGGTCTTGCCGCGCCTAAAGCGCTCGGCGATCACCGCGAGCACGCCGAGCACCGCGGCCGGATCGGTCAGGCGTTCCTCGGCGTCGTCCTCGTCGATGTGCTTGGCGGCGTCGTAGTGCTGGAGCCCGTATGCAACTTGGAGTCCGAAGAGGATGATGAGCCAGGTCAGGTAGACCCAGAGCATGAAGAGCGGGATCAGGGCCATCGAGCCGTAGAGCTTGGCGTAGCTGGCCGAGTAGACGATGTACTCGCGGAACCCCCATTTGCCGAGTTCCCAGAGCACCGCCGCGACGAGCGCTCCCACGACGCCGGTGCGTACATGAACGCGGGTGTTGGGGATGATCTCGTATGCGAGCACAAGCAGGAGCGCTGTGATCGCAACGCTCACCACCGAACCGGCGATGCCGACGCCGATGCCCCGGAACTGCTCGGACGCGTAGAACGCGGAAAAGAGCAGGATGGGCACGAGGGTGATGACCACCCAGTACTGGACAATGCGTTTGCCCCAGCTCTTGCCGACCTGGGCGCGGTAGACGTTGTTGAACGCTCGCTCGATTTCGACGAGCATGGAGATCGACGCGTAGATCAGCGTCAGCACGCCGACGGCCCCGATCGCGCCGAATGGCATGTTCAGGATGTCGTCGACCAACTTGGAGAGAATCTCTACAAGCTTGCCGACGGTCTCGTCCTGGCTCTGTTCTGATTCCCCGGTCTCCGTGTTGAGTTCGGCTGTCGCAGCGGCTTGTTCGACGGCGTCGGTTGCTCGATCGTCGGCCGTGCTCGCCGGCTCTGCCGATTGCGATTGATCCGGGACCTTGATCTCGGTGAAGCCGAGCTTGTCGAATGTTTCGTTCAGGATCGCTTTCACATCGTCGGGCTCGGCGAAGGCGCCGATGGCGGCGACGGAGATGACGAGCATCGGGATGAGCGCGAAGAGCGTGCGGAACGCAAGAGCCGCGGCCATCTGGGGAAGGCGCGAGCGGTAGAGGCTCCGCACGCCGACGCGGACGACGCGGATCGTCTCGCCGAGGCGGGGCGTTTTTTCCTGCGCGGCGCTCATCGGCGTCCCTCGCCGCTGGTGAGCCGGCGGGCGCCCTTCTTGGGCGCGGGGCGGTCCGAGGTCGCGACGACGGCCTTGATGCGCTTGGGGTCGACGATCGACTTCAGGTTCTTCTCGACCTCTTCCTCGCGCTTGCTCATCGGACGCTTCTTGGTCGTCTTCTTCTTGCCCTGTTTCGTACCGGGTTTGGTGCCGGGCATGTCGGCTTTCTTGCCGCGCTCGATCGATCGACGCAGCGCATCGACCTCGCCCTTGGTCAGCTCACGCCACGCGCCCGAGGGCAGGCCCTTGAGCACCAGCGGCCCCATCGCCACGCGCTGGAGCTTCTTCACGGGGCACCCCACCGCCGCCAGCATCCGGCGGACCTGACGGTTGCGGCCTTCCTGCAGGCGGAGTTCGAGGATCGTGCGCTCGCGGTCACGTCTGAAGATCGACACTTCCACGCGGGCCGTTCGGCTCGCGCCGGTCGTTTTGCCCGCTTTCCGCTCGGCGAGGTAGATGCCCTCGGCGATCTGGGCAGCGTCTTCGTCGGTCAGCTTGCCCTTGACCACGGCGTGGTACGTTTTGACGACCCCAAATCTGGGGTGAGTGAGTTTGTTTGCAAGGTCGCCGTCGTTGGTCAGGAGGAGGAGCCCGGTGGTGTCGTAGTCGAGGCGTCCCACTGGGTAGAGGCGGCTGGCGCTCGGGTGGTCGACGAGGTCGGTGACGGTCCGGCGATCCATGTCGGGCTCGTCGGCGGTGGTCGTGACGGTCCGGGGGGGCTTGTTGAGGATGACGTAGATCTTGCGGGTCTGGTTCTTGATGGGTCGGCCCTGGACGCGGATGCGGTCGATCTCGGGATCCACGAAAGCGGGGAGTGTGTCGACGATCCGCCCGTTGACCTCGACGTCGCCGGCGAGGATGAGTTCCTCGCAGACGCGGCGCGCGGCGACTCCTGCGTCGGCGAGGACGCGCTGGAGGCGGGGGCCGCGAGACTTGTCGTCGTAGCGGTCGGGCATGTCGGCATCGGATCGGCGGGCCATAGGTTGAGTCTATGCCGGTGGGCGGCCTGCCCCATTTCTGGCCTCTGATGCGGGTTTGCGACGATTGAGACTGTGACAGACCCGGCACGGAGGCCGGGGTTTGGGGTCATCTTGTGGCCCCGGCTCGCCGGAGGCGAACCCAGAGCGTGAGTGCGCAGACACAGAACCAGCACAGCCCGGGCGCGTCGGAAGAGATCTTCCTGACGCCGAGGGTGGTTGATCGCCGGGCGTTTGAGACGTTCGCGTCGATGCTGCGCGCGAGCGTGGAGAAGGCCGAGCGCGAGAGCGACCTGCTCGCGCGGCGCGCCGAGGCGGCCGCCAGTGTGCTGGAGAGGCTTGAGGGCTTCGTCGGCTCGCACGCGGACGTCTTCAAGCGGGCGGCGGATCTCATCGACACGATCGACCAGCGCCAGCGCACTGCGGGCGACACACTCAACTCGCTGATCAAGCGCGTGGAGCTGGCGCAGCAGGCGGCGCGAGATGTTGAAGCGCTCGTGCGCGAGCGGGGCGAGGCGTTCGAGGCGAGGCTGACCACGCTCGCGGCGGGGACGCTCGACTCCTTCGAGGCGGCGCGCCAATCGCTCAGCGGCGACGCCTCGATCATGCGGCGCGACCTCAGCCAGCGCCTCGACGAGCTGCGCCAGCGGGGCGAGTCGCTGCTGGTTTCGCTCTCGGAACGAGCCGAACTCGCGGGACAAAGCCTCGCCGAACAGTTGACGCAACTGGAGACCGCACGGGAGACGCTGCGGGTTGAGCACCGCGAATCGACGCGGAAGCTGGACGAGCAGTCGGGCGAGTTGCGTGAGGGGCTCCGGACGGAGGGCTCTGCGGTCAAGCGTGAGCTGGACGCGGCGGCACGCTCGCTCCGCGAGGCGATCGCCGCGAGCGCCGCACACCGCGACACGATCGAGCGGGCTGCGGAACTGGCGGTCGGGCGGGTGCAAGCGGGCGCGGGCGAGCAGACGCTCGAGGTCGAGCGGCTGGTGCGACGGGCCGAGAGCGTGCTGCGCGATCACAGACATTCGCTTGAGACGCTCACATCGGAGATCGAGGCGAGGCTCGAATCGGCTCGTGACCGGGCCGCAGACGAACTCGGGCGTGCGAGCGCCGGCGCAACGGAGCGGGCGCGTGAGATCGAAACCTCACTGAGCAGCCGGATCGCAGCGGCGCAGTCGGCGGCCTCAACGCTGCTCGGCCTTGAACACGCAACCGAGGAAGCCGACCGGCTTCTGGAATCGATCGAAAGCCGCGGCGAGTCGATCCGAGAGCGGATCGCCGCTGTCGTTGAGGAAGCATGCGCCGAAAGGCTCGAACCCATCTCCCGAGCGAGTGCGGAATGGCAAACAGCACGCAGCCAGGACGAATCGGATCGGGCATCGCTGCGAGCGACGGTGAATGAGCAACGTGAAAGGATCGAACGCCTCGATCGAGAGAATGCCGAGCTGCGTGTGGCTCTCGAGCTCGCGGAAGCCAAGCAGGATGCGTTCCGCAGCGACGTGAAGGCGCAGGGTGATCGGCTCATGGAATTCGAGAATCGACTCGCAGAGTTGATGAGCCGGCCGAGTGAGCCGCTTGTCGAAGCAGATGCCCCGGAGCCAGAGCCGCTTGTGCCGGTGGTTGTAAAGCCCAAGCCGAGGAAGAAGGCTCCTACGCGCAAGAAGGCGGCCGGCAAGACCAAAGCGACAGCCAAGCCGACCACGACGGATGTGGGAACTAGCCCAGCAGCGAAAGCTGCTCGCCCGGCGGCATCGAGAAAGAAAGCCGCCAAGGCCAAGCCCGGCGACACAGTCGTTGAGGCCCTCGCCTCCTGATCCGATTTGATATGGTTCCATAATGAAACAGGCCCCGCCCATTGAGGCGAGGCCTGTTTCTTGCAAGGCGTGGCCCTGTTGGATGTTTGCTTAGTTGGCGAGAATCCGATCGAGCAGCGACTCGGCGTTCTGGTTGCCCAGGAAGAAGCCGGTGTCGTCGAGCGACGTGAAACGACCCGTGACAAGGTCGAGCTGGCCCAGGTGGCTGGCGAGTCTGCGGCTGTCGGAGGAGATGATGTAATCGCCGAAGACGGAGCCGAACCCGACGGAATTGATGTTGAACAGGTCAATATCTGAGAAACTCAGATCGCTCTGGGTCATTCGCAGACCGACGAGTTCGCCGACGCGGCGGCCCGTAGAAGCGGTCAGCGAATCGATGAACCTGTCGAGGTCGTTCGCCGACGGCGTCAGGCCGAGATCGGTGAGATCGGGCGTGAAGACGACGGCCTCGTCTTCGTTGTCCGTATTGAACGGGTCAGAGTGCTCCGAGTAGCCGTACTCGTTGTCGAGGATCAGACCGATCGGATCGTGATCGCTCGAGAGGAACACGGTCGAGAAGTCCTGGAACTCGAAGTCGGCCGGGTTGGTCGAGAAGGTGACGTCGTATCCCGCGGCGCTGTAGATGTTGTTGAGCCTTGTGACAAGTTGATCAAGGACGTAGGTGTTGACGGGCACGTTGTTCACGCGGCCGGTGAAACCGAGCGAACGGGCATCGAAGCCGCCGACCTCGACCGGTGCGCCGTCGACGGCGAGCCAGTCGAGTGTGCCGCCACGGGTTTCGATGAGAACGTTCTGGCTCCGGCGTGTGTACGAACCGGTGCCCTGTGTGACGATCTCGAGCTCGTAATCACCGCGGAACGCGCCCTGCATGTAGATGGCAAATGTGCCCGAGGCGTTGCTGGCACCGCCGAGTGCAGGCGGGACGACGAAGGTGATGTAGAAATCACCGTCGGCGTTGTAGCCGTAGCGTGTCACGCCGTTCTGAGCGATGACCGTGTCTGGTGTGCCGGCACGCGAGCTGAAGTCGGTCGGGCTGAAGACCATATCGGCATCGCCGATGCCGAAGGAGTTGGTGGTATCGAAGAGGCCGAACTGCACACTCTGCGAGAAGTCGCTGAAATCGGAGAGTGAGTCGAAGTTGACAGCGTCGGTGGTGATCGTTGAGCCCAGGTCGGTGCCGATGTCGGCGAGCTTGACCGTGATGGTCATGAGCGTGCCCGGCGCGATGGGCTGGCGGTTGTTGAGGTGCCAGATGTCGACGTCGGACGAGACATCGCCGGGAAGTCCGGTGACGCCGCTGTAGCCGATCGAACTGGAGACAGTGTTGACGAGTCGTGAGCCCTGGCGTGTCGACGTGCGTTCGCCGTCGGCGCTGCTGCCGCTGACGACGTCGTCGCTGTTGCCGAACACACCGTCGGCGCCCGCGGTGCGGACGAATGTGTAATCGCCGATGACGACGCTGTCAGTCGGGGCCGCAAAGAGCGAGAGCGGCGGAGCGTGAACCACGGGCGTGCCGTTGCCGGAGTCATTACCCGCCGAGAAGCCCGTGTTGCCGTCGTCGAAGATATTGACGGAGAAGGCGTAGTTGCCGATCTGGTTGGGCTGGATGACCGCGTTGTTCACCGCGCCCGGTGTGTACCACGAGCTGGTGGGCGAATCGCCCGACTCGATGACGATGTAGAACGTGCCCGATTCCTTGATGAGAATCGCAGCGCCGTCTGAGCGATCGGTGAGCTGCGTGGGGCTGATCGGCAGCGGGAGCGCCTGATCGGATTCCTGTCCGAAGAAGCTGAAGAACGCGTTCGCGTTGAACTGCGATCCGATCTGGGAGTAGAGCAGCTCTGGCGTTCCGTTGCCGGTCGGCTGGAAGTAGAGGCTGCGCTGTGCGCCGAACGCTGCACCGGTCATCTCGCCGAGCTGGAGAATCTGACCGGCCTGGAGCGTGACCTGGTAGACGTCGACGTCGCCGCTGAAGCCAAAGTTGTTCAGATCCCGGTCCGGGTGATCGCCCAGTGCGCCGCGGAGGACGAATGGGGTGTTCGGATCGGGCACGCTGTCGGGTGTGAGGTTGGAGTCAAAGACCTGATCGAGGTCGACCGCTCCGAAGAAGTCGATGAGGACCGAGCTGTCCATGTTGACGTCGATCTGCTCGGGGTCACGCGGGCCTGCGACATCGCCGGCGTCACCGATGATGTCGTCGACGGAGTAATCGTCGCCGACGTCAGCGAAGCCGTCGCCGTCGCCGTCGAGACGGGCCTGGCTGACCCGGCTGCGGAGCACGTCGGCGTCGAGTGTGATGCGGTAGACGCCGGCCGCGGGGCCGGTGTCGGCGATGTCCTTGTCTGTGATCGCCCGATCGACGGTCACGATGGCCATGCGAGTTTCAGCGTCGAACTCGATGCTGTAGTCGCCCGAACCCGGCACGCCGTCGGTGGGCTTCACGAGCGGGAGGAAGTTGCCCTCGCTGATGACCTGCTGAATCGACAGGGCCGCATTGAAGGTGCTGACATCGATGTCCTGGTTGAACGTGAATGTTGCCGTGTAGATGCGAGCGTCCTGCAGGACGTTGAAATTCGTGACCTGGATCGGCAGCGGGAGACCGGTGAATTCGTCGATGGCGAGATTGCCGATCGACGTGGCGTCGGTGCCCCCGGCGGTGACGAACGCGAGCGTGCCAGCCGAGGCGATGGTGTACGACTCGCTGTTGACGTTCGAGCCGCGTGCCTGACCGCCGATGGTGATGTTCCCGATAGAGGACACACCGCTCGCCGCGACGTCGTCTTCGGTGCCGAAGAAGCCATCGGAGCCTCTGAGATATCCGGCGACGATGTCCGATTCGTTGAAGTCGCCGCCGATGACGACGGAGCCGATGTTGCCGCTGGTGGCGCGATCTGTCGTCGATGAGTTGCCGCCGGTGCCGATCTGTGCGTCGGAGCCGAGGTCGCCGCCGGCGAGGATCGCCGAGTCGAACACGTCGCCGAGCACGTTGATCGAGCCGATGGTGTTTGCGACGCTGATTCGAGCGCGGTTGAGGTTGTCGGCCGTGATGTTCGTGATCGAACCGCCCGCGCGGATGAGGCTCTGGGCGATGTCGCCGCCCACGCTGAGGCCCTGCGAGATGGTGCGTTCGACGTTGATGTTGCCTGTGAGGTTCTGAGCGACACTGAAGACGCGGTTTCCGGTGAACGTGATGAACGGCACGTTGCCGCTGGAAGCCACGATGCTGCGCGTCGAGGTGAAGCTGTCGACGTAGTTGGCGCGGATGCTGCCGCCGGCGAAACGACCGACGGTGAAGCTGCCGACGTCGACGCCGACGACGATCTGGCCGTCGCCGTCGTAGTCATCGATGTCGATGGTGCGTGCGTAGGTGTCGACGATGATGTCGGAACCACCGCGGAGGTTGCCGTTGATGCGGATGAGGCCGATGGCTGCATCATCGTTCGAGACGATGTCGAAGTCGATCAGCTCGGGCAGCGGCGTGGCGTCGTTGTTGTCGTTGTCGAGGACGGTGATGATCACGCCGTCGGCGAGCCTGGTGTTGGCCAGGATCACGCGGCCGCGTGAGAAGTCCCAGACGATGCCGCGCGACGGGTCGGCGTTTGCCGCGCCGGCCTGCGAGGACGTGGCCTCGATCGTGAAGGTGGTGCCGTTCCACGCGAATGTTTGCGTGGTGCCGAAGTCGACCACGACGCCGAGGTTGCCGAGGTTCACGCCGCCGCCGGTGAATGCCGCGGTGAGCGGCTCGAGAAGGCCGTCGGCGTTTGCCGCGTTGCGGCCTGCGTTGTTGAGCGAGGGCGTGGAGTTCTGGATCGCCGGAGTGATCGTGGTGCCGTTGAGGTTGTACCACTTCCGGTCGGCCGTGACGGTGACGTTGGTCATCGTGCCGCCGATCGTGAGATCTTCGACGTAGCTGAAGCCGATGACGTGGCGGTCATCGCTATCGCCGTACATGCCGTTGTCACCCGCGGTCATACCCGCGGCGAAGGTGACATCGAACGCATTCGAACCGATCTCGACATTCTGGATGCGACCGGACTTGATCGTGTCCGCATCGGCGCCCGTGCCGCCGGCACGGTCCGTGTACGTCGATTCGAGGATGTTAAAGATTGGCGACGACCCGAAGCTGCTCAGGCCGGCGATGAAGAGCGTGTCGCTCACGCCGCCGATGATCTGCACATTCTGGATCTGGTCGCCCGCAGCGATCGTGACCGAGTCATCGTCTGCTTGCTGGCCGTCGGACTGAACATTCCCGGCCACGCTGAGGAGACCGAGGTTTGTGCCAGCGTAGATGGTGGCGTCGAAGATCGAGCCGCCTGTCACGATGATGCGGTTGATGCCGCGGAGCGAGGCGATGACTGGGCCGTCGATCGCACTCGTGGCCAGCACACCCGGCGGGAGCTGGTTGCGGTTCGAGTCGCTGGACGCGGTGCCGGACGACAGATTCGGGTTGATTCCGATGTCGCCGAACACGCCGTCGCTGGAGTGCTCGACACGGATAAGCCCGATCGTCTGATCGGCGAAGATGTCGCCCATCAGGTGGCCCGCCACGATGATCACGCTGCCGATGCCGCCGTCGCGAGCGATGATCGCCGCGTCGGGCAGGAACGATCCGTTGGTGATGGTGACGTTCCCGATGCCGCCGGATTCGGAAATGATGCTGCCGTCGTAATCGCCGGTGATCTGGACGCTCTGGATCCTGCCGAAAGCCTCGATGTCGCCGTCGGCGTCCTTGACACTCGACGGCTTGTTGGCGACGGCACCCAGAACAACGCTGGTGATGCCCTGTCCGACGCGCAGATCGGAGAAGAGTCTGCCGCCCGAGACATCGAGCGAGCCCACCTGACCACGAACGAGAATGACGCTGGGATTGTCGGCGTCGCCGATGTTGCGACCCGCGACAAGTTCCAACAGATCGCCGCCGATATCGGTCTCGATGGCCAGGTCTCGGAACGCGGAAATAAGTTCGATATCGCCACGCTCGGTCGTTGTCGCGACCGAACCGCGGATGTCACCTGCCGTCGACTCGATGGTTCCGATCGGACCCGACGAGACGATGTCTGCGCCGATGTCGTTGACCACTGAGATCTCGTCGATTCGGCCGTCCGGGCCGCTGACGGTGATCTCCGACCGGCTGATCTCGTTCGCGACAGCAAGGCTGATCAGCGGGCCGCCGACATCGATGCTCGATGTGCGGATGCTGTTGCCCACGGTCATGGTTCTGAGCTGACCGGTGGTGATATTGCTGGCGAGCATGTCCGACGCGAGGATGATCGAGTTGAGCGTGTTGCTCACCGCGACGTTTGTCCGAACAATGCTGTTTGCCGTGATCGACCTGACCACCGAACCGGTGACAGAGATCGCGGTATCAACGATGTCGCCGTTGACCGCGCGGAGGCGTTCGAGATCCTCGCCGACGATGATTCGGCTCAACCTGAACTCGAGCAGATCTCCGCCGATTGTTGAGTTGCGGAAGCCGCTGGCTTCGATGGTGTTGGTGACCTCTGTGAGGACACTCAGGTCGGAGGCGTCGAAGAAGCCGTTGGTGATGGTGAGTGTGTTGAGCTGGTTGAGCACCAATGTCGAGCGGAAGATGTCGCCGTTGGTGACTCGGATGAGATTCACGAAGCCGTCGAATTCGCCACGGTTGCCGTAGGCGGTGCTGATCCAGAACTCGTCGAGTCTGGTGCTGTTGGAGATGTATGCATCCCGGATGCTGCCGCCGCGGCTGAGCAGGATCTGGTTGATACCGACGGTGGGCGAGATGCGTGGGTTGAGCGGATCGGGATCGGTTTCATCGAGCGTCGCTGCGGTGATCACACCCTCGATGTTGGCGGGCCCGGCCGATGCACCGCTCGCGTTGTCGCGGACGGTATCGATGTAGCTCTGCGCGAAAATGCCTGCGCCTGCGAGCGGGCTCCTGCCGGGTCCGGCGAGTCCTTGGCCGATTTCGACCAGGTCGATATCCCGTCCCGAGAAGATGGAACCGAAGATGCCATCGAAGCTGCCGTCCTCGGAAACATTGTCCTGATTCGCGCGGACCGTGATAATGTCATTCATGGCATCCTGGCTGATGACATCGCCGACGCCGCCTGAAACTTCGATGAGCTGAATGCCGCCGCCACGGACGATGATGCCGTTGAGGTATCCATCGAACGGTGCACCGACGTCGTCGAGGTATGCGTTGCCGGCATCGGTATTGGGGTCGTTGGTTGGACGGAACATGTTGCCGTTCCAATCCTCATCGATCACCATCGGATCGATGCCGATCGCGCCCTCAACCGCGTTGCTCAGGCTGTTCTGGATACCCAGGAAGGGACCGATTTCCGAGGGGCCCCAGTCGAGCAATTCGGTTCGACCGAGATCGCCCTGCTGGATACGGAGCGTGCCCAGGGTTCCGGTATCGATCGCCACGATGTCGCCGCGGGGCGTGTTCTGTGTGATCGTCGCCAGGCCGTTGGGTGCATCGATACGCAGCACGTCGATCTGTGCGGAACCCTCGATGACGATGGCGCTCTGAGCGTCAGAGTTCTGAATGAGGATGCGACCGATCGAGATGATGTCGTCGACAGACTGCCCGTTCTCGCCGCGGATGCGGAGCGTGCGACCTCCGGCGATCGTGCCTGTGCCCGAGAGATCATCGATCTCGATACGAGCGATCGCCACACCTTCGGAACCGTCGATCGGGACGACATAGACCCGGCCGATGTTGATCGGGAAGGGTTCGAGTGAGGTGACGGAGATCTCGAGTCGACCACCGGCGTCATCGACGAGCGTGAGCGTCTGGCCAGTCATGATCGGGAGCGAGAGATCCGACGCGGCCTGCAGGTCGATCAGCGGGGTATCCACGAATCGGATGTCCGAATCCTGCCCGAGTTGCAGATCGATGCCGTTGAAGCCGTCGAAGATACCGAAGTCGTCACCGTAGCGCATGTCAGCGCCGAACATCGGAACATCTTGCGCAATGAGCAGGCCGCCGACGATTGCGCCGGGCGAAGCGGATGTGTCGATGATCAGTGTGTCGCCGGCGATGTGTGAGCCGACACGGATGAGACCGATGTGACCTTCGAGATCTTCGTTAAGACCGGTGCGGATAATCGTGGGCTCGGCTGCATCGATCGGGAGTCCGGCGCCTTCGACGCCGTTATCCGTATCGCTGCCGATGGTGGCTCCGATGTCGAGCATGGCAATCTGCCCGCCGACATTGAGCGTGAGGCCCGCGACGTCGCCGTTGTCGGGTCGGCCGCCGAGCAGACCGAGACGCCCTGTGTTGAGCGTGCCAAAGTTGCCCCCAACAGTGAAATCGTTGGGCACGGGTGTACCGTTTGTACCCGAGCCGATATCGCCACCGGTTGTGATGTTGTAGAGATTCCCAGGCGCGGAGAACGAGAAGCCCGCCATCTGCGAGATCACGTCGGCGCTGTCGAGTGTGTTGAAGAGCGTTTCGGAGGTGACTTCGGCGCCGCCGCGGTTGACGAAGCCCGTTCCGACGCGAATCGCGCCGGCGCTGCCCGAGTTCAGAACAACAACCGGCCTGACGAGATCGCCGTCATCGGCGACTTCGCGATTGTCGTTGACCGTACCGAAACCGGCACCCGTGCGATACGACCCGAGCGTCGTCGGCGCCAGGCCGCTGACGAGGATCGAATAGCTCAGGTCGATCTGGTTGTTCGTGGCGCCGCCTCTGATGTGGTTGACCACGAGGTAGTACACCCCGGGTGCCGTGGGCTGGTAGCGGATCACCGAGCCGAAGCCGGTGTCCTCATCGAGGTTCGTGGCCGCGACCGTGCGACCGTTGGAATCCATGATGCGGACCTGACCGGCGAACGCCGAAGCAAACGAGAGCGACTCGATGACGATCTCGCGCGTTCCGTCGACGGCAAATCCGAAGACATCGCCGGCGTCCTCACCGGTGTTGACCGGATCGAAGCCACCGAGATAGCCGTTCACGATCGTGGCGGTGCCGGGCGAGTTCAGGAACTCGGCGCTCATGATCGTGTCGTTGCGCAGCATGCTGTCACCGAACAGCATGGCGCGGGTTTGCTGGAGCGGGAGTCCGCGGTTGCCGCCGATGTCGCGGTTGGTTCTGAGGTAGTCACGGATCGGATCGGGTACGCCGGGGTCGTAGCCGTAGACGATCTCACGCTCGTAGTAGTTCAGAACGTCGTTCGGTGGCGCGGTCGCCGGCGAGCTCAGATCGCCGTCAACAACGAGGCGAGACAGGTTCTTGCCGCCCACAATGAACTGCCCGAGCGATCGGCCGACGAGAATCTGTGAACCCGTGTAGAAATTGAAGTTATTCGTTGTGTTGTCATCGTCGGGATCGGGAGACCTGACACCCGAATCGGACGCCACGATGTACGCGGTCAGATCGCCGGCGACCGACAGGCTGCCGTAGTTCACGCCGGTCGAGAACGCGCCGACCGAGCCGTCGAACTGGCTCGAACCCATCAGGATAGCGTTGAGCGTCACGTCTCCGATCGAAGAGCCGTCGTTGAGGAAGACGCCCTGCTCGGCATCGGTAAAGTTGAAGTTGCCGGCATTGCCGAGCGGTGTGCCGTCGGGGTTGTAGCCGAGCTGCGGGCGGAGGTAGGGCGATCCGATGATCACCTGCGCAGCCTGGGGCGGGAGACCGTTGGCGCCGCGTTCCCCGTTGGGCAGCGTCTCGAAGCCGAAGCCGACGCTCTCGAAGTTATCGATCATGTTGATCGTTGTGGGGAATGTCCACGCGAACCCGCCCTCGGTGATTTCCGCGCCGACGGGCACGACACCGGTGAAGGTGCTGATCAGACCACCGGTCATGTAGACCGACGAGTTCTCGCCCGTGCCAAATCCCGAGAGATCGATGCGACCGATGCCGTCGTTGTATTCGGGGATGCCGTCGCCGTCAAAATCGCCCCAGACGAAGTTCGTGCCGGTCTGCATGCCCAGGCGGATCGTCTGCTCCATGTCCCGGCCGTAGAGGTCGGTGAGTGTCGCCGTGGCGCCGATGTCGCCCGTGATCCGGATGTAGGCGCCAAACACGCGCCCACCGGTGATCGGCGTGAACATGGTTGAGGGCGGGACATAGATGAAGTCGTCGAGTGAGAATTCGGCGGCAACGACGCCGGGCATGCCAGCGGTTTCGGTCTGCGTGAATCGGATTTCGTCGAATGCACCGATCTGCGTTCCGACTGCGTTGAACGTGTACACCCCGGTGCCGTTCGGGTTGATCGCGGTGAGATCGGCCTGGTCGAACGTCCTCTGGACTTCGCCGTCGAACAGCAGCTCGACCTGGATCGCGCCGTTGAGGAGACCAACGCTGCCGATGCCGCCGACGACATTGCCGACCGTGAACTGAACGCTGGTGTAGATGTTGCGGAGTCCGTTGGCGTTGTTTGTCGCCAGGGTGATCAGCGAGAAAGTATCGTCCTGGAACGCCATATCCACGTCGAGCCTGGTCTGCTCGGTGATCGGCTGACCATCCATGTCGACCGGTGCATTGATCCGCAGCGAGGCACGGTTCAGGCCGATCGCCGGGTTGCGGACCAGGATGTTCGAACCCGCCAGCACGCGCTGCTGACCCGGGTTGATCGCGGGTGTTCCCTGCATCTCATCGTTCAGATCCTCGATGAGCGTCATGTCCTCGTCTTCGTTGGGTTCGGCCGAGGAGAAGTAGTACGGGATGAAGTACGAGAAGTAGGCATCTTCATAGAAGTCGCCGTTGCGGTCCTGGTTGGAACCGTCGATCGTGATCGAGAAGAGGAGCTTCCTCGGCTCGAGCTGCTCGACCATCGGGCGATCGATGGGAACCTGCCCGGCCTTGCTCACCAGATCCTGGTTCGCCCGACGGGTGATCGACTTGGTCTGGCGGACATACGGACGACGCGCATTGAATGAACGACTCATGGCTGCTTCCTGTCCCCGGTGGGTGTCCCGCTTCGCCTCGGGTGCGCATCCTTGACGCGCCTCTGGCGTGCATTGCTCGATCCCGCCCGGGGCACCGCCCCGGCGAAGACGATGCCCGCCGGCCGCACGGGACGGCTTGGCATCGCTCGGGATTCGCATGTCTGCCGGGCGCCTGCCGTATCCGTCCGACACGGGGCCCGACCTGGGTGCCGCGTACGCTACCGGACCCACGCCCGAAGCTCAACCGGCCCCAAGAGTTTGATTGAGCCCGGCCAGCGACCGAAACCCTATCAATACCCTACTCATGCCCGCCACTCTGGCGCGAGCATGTTGGCGGTCATTATCACAGCAATCCGGCCGCTCTGCACGCGCTGATCCGTCCGATCCGGACGAATCGCCCCCGATCGCCCGAAACCGAGCGTTGCGACAACCAGATAGTCAGACTTGGAAGCGAGCCGGCCCGCTCAGAGGATCCGGCGCGAGCGCGGATAGCTGCCCAGCACCGTCAGATCCTTGCAGTGCGAGGCCGCCAGTTCGATCGCCGAAGCCAGCCGCTCGTCATCGCGATGCCCCTCGGCGTCGATGAAGAACGTGTACTGCCAGTTCCTCACCCGGCTTGGGCGTTTGTCGATGTGCGTCAGGTTCACGCCCGCCGCCTCGAAGACCTGAAGCACCCGAACGAGCGCACCGGGCTTGTCGGCGGTGTTGAACATGATCGAGGTCTTGTCATCCCCCGATTTACGGGCCTTCTGACGCCCCAGCACGAGGAAGCGCGTGATGTTGCCCGGGCGGTCCTCGATGTTGTCGAAGAGCGTGCTCAAACCATAAATCGAGCCTGCCAAGGAGTTTCCGATCGCGGCCGCGACGGGGACGGTGCCAATAGCCTCGGCCTGGGCGCATTCCTCGGCTGCGGTGATCGCGGCCCTGCTGCTGCTGGCTGCGGGCACCTGCTCGGCCTGTGGATACTGCGTGGCCAGCCACGTCTTGCACTGCGTGAAGATCTCGGGCTTGGAGTGGATCCGCCGGATCTGCCCCGGCTCGCAGTTGGCCAGCAGCGCGTGATGGATCTCGATCTGCGCCTCGGCGTAGACCGTCACCTTGCTCGCGTGCTCGGTGAAGGCGTCGAGCGCCTCGACGATGCCGCCGCCGATCGAGTTCTCGATCGGCACGAGCCCGTAGTCAACATGGCCCCGACTGACCTCGGTAAACACGCCGTCGATCGAGTGGAGATCCTCGAAATCGACGCTCTGACCGAAATGCTTGGCGGAGGCGAGATGGCTGAACGAGCCGCGCGGCCCGAGGAATCCGATGCGAAGGGGCCTTTCCAAGGCGAAGCTCCCCGACATCAGCTCGCGGTAGACCGCTTCGACCGTCTTGTCGAACAGCGGCCCGCGATTCTGCTTGAGCACCCGATCGAGCACGGCGCTCTCTCGGTGCGGAGCGTAAATCGGGATGCCCGTCTTCTGCTTGAGCTTGCCCACGCTGACCACCGTCTTGGCCCGCTCGTTGAGCATCTTGACCAGCTCGGCGTCGAGCTCGTTGATCCGTGTGCGGAGCTTCTCAAGCTTCTGACGGTCGGCGGGCGAGGAGACGGCCTCGGTGCCCGAGTCGACGACCGGGCCCGGCTGAGGTGCCGGCTTCTTCGTCGCGGCCTTCTTCCGCGCAGCGGGCGACCCACCCGCTTTGGGCTTGGTTGCCGATGTCTTGCGGGCGGGCTTGGTGGCGGGTGCTTTTTTGCGCGTCTTCTTGGCCATAGATCCCCTTTGGCGGGCGAGTTATCGACGATTCTTGGCGTTCGATCAAGCCGACCTGACACAAGGACGCGTGAATTCCGAAGGAAAGGCTGCCCAAAGGCCGTACAGTTTGGGTGGAGCGAGTATGAACCCGGAAACACTTGACCAGGTCAACGAGGTCGTCGCGGCGATCCAGAGTCACCCGATGTGGGCGCACGCGGGGCTTTTTGTCCTGCTGATCGCCGGAGCGATGCTGTGGATCGCCGGTCGGCGCGTGCTCAAGCCGACCTTCGCGGTGCTGGGTGCGCTCGCGGGCGGATTCCTCGGCAACGCGATCGTGCCGGGCATGGGCATCGACTCGATGTTTGGGCTCTCGGGCGGGATGGCCGGGGCCGCGGTGGGCGGGGCGCTGGGCGCTCTGGCGGCGATCCTGATTTTCCGCATCGCGATCGGCGTGCTCGCGGCGACCGTCGTGAGCGGGCTTGCGATCCTGGCGGCCTCGATCTTCATCCAGACGAGCGAGCCTCCACCTGCGGAACTCGACACGCAATCCGAGTCTGCGCTTGTCGAGCCCGAGACTTCACTCGATGAGGACAGCTCCTCGTGGAAGGACGAGCTGCGCGAGGACGTCAAGCAGGGTGCCAAAGACATCGCGGCAGGCGAGAAAGAGCCCGGACAGTTCGTGACGGATCTGTATCGAGGTCTGAAAGCCGAGCTGTGGGATCCGCTCGAGACGGGCGACAAGATGCTGCTGACCTCGTCGGGGCTCGCGGGCTTCGTCGCGGGCCTGGCGCTCGGCGTGTTCGCGCCGAAGAAGACCACGGCGCTCGTGACGGCGTTCGCCGGCGCGGGCATGTGGCTGCCCGCCCTGTACTTCCTGAGTCAGTCGCTCGATCTGCCGGGCAAGGCGATGTTCGAGCGCACACCGATCGAGTGGCTGGCGATCTGGCTGGTCATCTCGATGACAGGCCTGTTCATCCAGTGGCAGGGGCTCAAGAAGAAGGACGAGAGCCGACACCGCCGCGACCGGGATGATGACGACGACGAGGATGACGACGACGACGAGGACTGAGCCTCGCCCGGGCATCAACCCATCAACTGAAAGCTTGAATCACTTTGCCGCGACTGGCTCGTCGGTGTTGTTAGAAGCATCATCGGCGACATGCCCCTGCGAATCCGGATGCACCGCATTGTGCGCCAGGCGTGCGATCGGACCCGCAAAGACCGTCATGAGCACCACGCCCGCGGCCCCGAGCGCCCCCACCGCCGGACGTGTGCGCATCGGCGTCAGGTTGAACGCGCGGGCCTCGTCGCCCGCCTCGTCGAAGAGCGGGTACGCAACCAGACGCAGGTAGTAGAACGCCGCGATTGCGGAGTTCAGGCCCAGGATCACAACCAGGCCGATCTCGCCCGCCGAGATGCCCGCGGTGAACAGCGGCAGCTTGCCGAAGAACCCGATCGTCAGCGGGAAGCCGAGCAGGCTCAGGGCGCAGATGACCAGGCTCCAGCCGAGCAACGGCTTTGTGCGCGCGAGTCCTCGGATCGCCTCAATGCTGTCGGCCTCGTCGTACGCGAGTTCGCCCGTGTGTGTGCGCTGCGGATTGCGCTCGAGCGAGGCGATGACGGCAAACGCGCCGGTGCTCATCACGCCGTAGGACAGCAGGTAGAAGAGAACCGCCGAGAGCCCGCTCTGCGTGAACGTGTCGCCCGGGCCCGCGATGAGCCCGACGAGCATGTAGCCCGAGTGCGCGATCGACGAGTAGGCGAGCATGCGCTTCATGGAGGTCTGAAGAAGCGCGAGCACGTTGCCGAGCGTCATGGACATGACCGCCATGACCCAGAGCAGGAGGCGCACCGCGTCGGGCAGGCCCGCGCCAGATTCGCCGTAGTGCCAGCCGATGGTCGAGCAGACGAGCATGAGCGCGAGGAAGCCCGCGGTCTTGGGCACGAACGCGAGCATCGCCGTCACCGGCGTCGCGGCCCCTTGGTAGACGTCTGCGGTGTAGTAGTGCATCGGGACGGCCGCGATCTTGAAGCCGATGCCGATGATCGCGAGCAGGATGCCCGCGAGTGTGATCGGGTTCAGACCCTCGCCCGCCATCTGCGTGGTGATGGCGTGGCGGATCTCGGTGAGGTGGACGCTGCCCGTGCCGCCGTAGATGAGTGTGAACCCGTAGAGGAAGATCGCCGCGCCCAGCGCGCCGAGGAAGAAGTACTTCACGCCCGCCTCGCGCGCGTTCGAGCGGGCGGTGCTGATCGTGACCATGACGTATGTCGGGAGGCTGGTCAGCTCGAGCGCGAGGAAGAGCCAGATGAGCGTGTCGGCGCTGGCGGTCAGCATGAGGCCCGTGAGGCTGAACAGGAAGAAGGAGTAGAACTCGCCCGAGTTCAGGCGGAGCGGGTCGAAGGTGCGACCCTTCTCGATGTTCGCTTCTTCTTCGCGGTCAACCGTGCCAGCAAGCAGCATGACCAGCAGAATGCCCACCGCAGCGATGATCGCCTTGGCGTAGGGCAGCATCGAGGGCATGAGGCTCCGCGTGTGCTCGGGGCCGGTGGGTGTGGTGCCGATGGCGAAGATGCCCGCTGCGGCGAGCGAGATGCCGCAGATCAGCGGGCACAGCCGGCGCACCGCGGCGCTCGGTGAGAGCCCGACGACCATGACGACGCACGTCGCCAAGAAGAGCGTGACTTCGGGCCACAGATAGGCGAGTGTCTCGGCCATCGGTCAGTGTCCCTCTCCGCTGTGATCTTCGCTGTGCTCGTCCTGAGCGTGTTCGTCGGTGTGTGTGTCGCCGTGGTCGGCGTTGTGATCAGAGCCGTGGTCGTCTTCGTGCGCGGCGGTCCAGACCATGACGCGTCCGGTATCGCCCGTGTTGAGCGACTGCACATACGCAACCGTGTCGTTGACGGGTGCTTCAACAGCCTTCATGAGCGGCGCGGGGTAGAGCCCGAAGACCAGACAGCCCGCGGCCAGCGGCAGCAGCACACCGATCTCGCGCGCCGACAGATCGGTCGGCAGCACTTCGTGTGCGTGGTGATCGTCGGGCTCGCGCGTGGGGCCCCAGACGATCTTGCCCGTCATGTAGAGCAGGTAGATCGCGGCGACGATCATGCCCGTGCCCGCGAAGGCCGCGAACACCGGGCCCAGCATGCCGAACGTCGCTCCGGGCGTGACGCCCGCCTGGCCCGTCCAGGGTCCGGACTGGAATGTGCCGAAGAGGCACATGATCTCGCTGACAAAGCCGTTGAGGCCGGGCAGGCCGACCGAGGCCATCACGAAGAAGACCATGAAGGTCGACCAGACCGGCATCTTTGAGCCGAGGCCCGAGACTTCCTTCATGGAGCGCGTGTGGTAGCGCTCGTACATCATGCCGATCATGAGGAAGAGCGCGCCGGTCGAGAAGCCGTGGCTGATCATGTAGAGCACCGAGCCCGTGACTCCCACGGAGTTCACCGCGAACAGGCCCAGCATGCAGAAGCCCAGGTGGCTGACCGACGAGTACGCGACGAGCTTCTTGATGTCCGTCTGCACCCAGCAGATCAGGCCCGCGTAGACGATGCCGATGATCGCCAGCACCGCCATGAAGGGCGCGTAGTCGAGGACCGCTGCGGGCGCGAAGGGCAGGGCGAACTTGTACACGCCGTAGGTGCCCAGCTTGAGCAGCACGCCCGCCAGGATGACCGAGCCGGCCGTCGGCGCCTCGGTGTGCGCGAGCGGGAGCCAGGTGTGCACCGGGAACAGCGGCACCTTGACCGCGAAGCCCGCCATGAGCGCCAGGAGCACCCACGCCTGCTGGCTTGCATTCAGAGCGCGGGCCGTCTCGCCGAGGGCGGCCATATTGAACGACCACTCGCCCGTGAAGACCGAGTGCTGCCACGCGACGTACGCGAAGCCGGCCAGTGCGATGACCGAGCCGGTGAATGTGTAGAGGAAGAACTTGGTCGAGGCCTTGCGCCGGTTCGAGGAGCCGAACATCGCGATGAGGATGTACATCGGGATGAGCGTGAACTCGAAGCAGATGTAGAAGAGGACGAGGTCGCGGGCGCAGAAGACGCCGACCATCGCCGACTGCAGGATGAGCAGCCACGCGTAGAATGTCTTCTGGTTCTCGACGACCGCGGTGAACGATCCGATGACGCAGATCGGCCCGAGGAGGATCGTGAGCGCGATGAGCAGCAGCGAGACCGCGTCGGCGCCGATGTCGAAGTTGAGCCCGAGCGCGGGAACCCAGGGCGTGGTGAACGTGAGCTGGTCCATGCCGCCCTGCGACCAGTTGAAGGCCGCCAGCGCCACGACGCCGAAGACGACCGAGACGAGTGAGCCGCCCGCGGCGATGTACTTGGCCTGCTCGCGCGGGTTGAACACGATCAGCCCGGCGCAGATCAGCGGGATCACGATGAGCAGCAGAAGCACCATCAGAGCGTCACCAGTACCACGATGAAGAGGATCACACCAACGCCGCCGGCCATCGAGAGGGCGTACCCGTGCAGCACGCCGCTCTGACCGGGCTGAGCCCCGCGACCCAGGAGCCGCGGCAGATACCCGAAGAGATTCACAAGCCCGTCAACGAGCAGCTTGTCGATCGTCTGGAAGATGTACGAGACAACCCACAGCGGGCGCACGAACAGGAAGTGGTAGAACTCGTCCACGTACCACTTGTTCTCCGCCCAGCGCGGGATCGGATCGAACGCCTTGGCGACCGCGTCCATCCGGCACTTGCCGGCCTCGACGCGGTTGCCCAGGAAGCCGCTGACCATGCCCCTCGGCCCGTGCAGGTACGCAGCCAGTCCGATGCCCGTGAGTCCGAAGATCGCGGAGATGTAGTACATCACCTCGTGTGGGTTGAAGCCGAGGATCGAGCCGTGAGCCGCGTGCTCGCCGTGAGCCGCGTCGGCGTGCGTGTCGTGCGCCGCGTGTGCGTCGCCATCAATCAGGAACATCGCGGCCGCGGAGTGGTCGGCGGTGTAGAGGTTGTGTGCGGTGGATTCTTCGAGCATGTCGCCCACCCAGCCGTGCTTCTCGGGGCTGACGAAGTAGAGCCCCGCGGCCAGCACCGCCAGCACACTGAGCGTCGCGAGGACGAAGTTGATGGCGAACCTCGGCGGGTGCGGGTGGAAGTGATCGTGGCCGTGCGCGTGGTCCTCGTGCGAGTGACCGTCGTGCCCGTGGGCGTCGTCCTGCGCATGGTCGTGCGAGTGATCGTCCTCGCCGTGGTGCTCGTCGCCCGGCTCGTACTGGACGGGCCCGGTGAAAACGCGGAAGAAGACGCGGAAGGTGTAGTACGCGGTGAGCCCGGCCGTGAAGAGCAGCGTCCAGCCGAGGAGGCTGTACCCGTAGCCGGGTGTGACAAACGCCTCGGCGATGATCATGTCCTTGCTGAAGAAGCCCGCGGTGAACGGCACACCCGCGAGATTCAGGCACCCGACCAGCATGCCCACGCTGACGACCCGCCAGCCCTTCATGTGCCAGAGGCCCGAGAGCTTGCGGAGGTCGAGCTGACCCGCAAAGCCGTGCATGACCGCGCCGCAGCAGAGGAAGAGCAGGGCCTTGAAGAAGGCGTGTGTGACAACGTGGTACACGCCGCCGACGGACGAGAGCATCGCGATGCCCGCGAACATGTATCCGAGCTGCGAGACCGTCGAATACGCCATGATGCGTTTGATGTCGAACTGCGCCATGCCGATCGTGGCGGCGAGCAGGGCCGTGAACGTGCCCACCCAGGCGACGACGGGCAGGGCCCACTCGCTCAGGAGGAACACGGGCAGCATGCGGGCGATCAGGTAGACGCCTGCCGTCACCATCGTGGCGGCATGGATGAGCGCCGACACGGGCGTCGGGCCTTCCATGGCGTCTGGGAGCCAGACATACAGCGGGAACTGGGCGCTCTTACCGAACGCGCCGATCATCAGGAACACCGCGATGAGCTGGGCCATCAGCGGCACGTCGCCCGCGCGTCCCTCCAGCACCGCCGCGATGTAGCCGGCGAGTTGCTCCGACTGGAAGAGCTGTGCGTACTCGAGCGTGCCGAAGTGAACGAACGTCAGCATCACGCCGATCGCGAGGCCCAGGTCACCGATGCGGTTGACGATGAAGGCCTTTTTGGCCGCCGCGACCGCCGCGGGCTTCTTGTAGAAGTACCCGATGAGCAGGTACGAGCAGAGGCCCACGCCCTCCCAGCCCAGGTAGAGCATGAGCATGTTGTCGCCCATGACAAGGCAGGTCATACTGAACACGAAGAGGCCGAAGGCGACGAAGAACCGCGTGTAGCCCTTGCCGACGTCGTGCTCCATGTACTCGCTTGCGTAGACCGCGATCAGCGTCGCCAGCCCCGTCACAAAGAGCATCCAGAGCAGCGTCAGGTTGTCGATGTAGAACCCGAAGTCGGCGATGAACTGCTGACCCTGCCCGGCACCCCAGGAGAGATCGAACCACTTCCACCCGGTGGCGACGTTCGTCTGGCCCGAGAGCGTCATGAAGGCGAACGCTGTCGCCAGGAAGCTGCCCGCCAGGCACGCGATGGTGATCCACGCCGGGAGCTTGGTCTTCACGCGGAAGATCGCGCTGAAGGTGTTGAGCACGACCGCGAGCATGGGCAGCAGCGGGATCGCCAGCACCCAGGCGGGCGCCGAGCCAACGTGCAGAGCCGTGTCTGCCATCGAGGCGAGCGTCGGGCTGATCGAAGTCATTTCGAGCACGGACAGTTTCCCCCGCTTAGCCCTTGAGCAGCGACCAGACCGAGCCGTCGAGCGTCTCGTGACGCCTGAACAGCAGCACAACCAGCGCCAACGCCATCGCCGCTTCCGCGGCCGCGACCGTCAGCACGAAGATCACGAACACCTGCCCGGTGTACTCCAGGTAGAACCGGCTGAACGCGATGAGCGCGATCCCGGACGCCTGGAACATCATCTCGGTGCACAGGAACATCACGATCAGGTTCCGACGCGTCACGAACCCGATCAGACCCAGCGTGAACATCACCGCCGAGATAAACAGGTAGTGGAACAGCGTCAGGCTCGACATCGCCTCGGGGAACCCGCTCTGCGCCAGTGTCGTCATCATGACGAAGCCCCTTCGCCGCCGGCTGCGAGCCCCTCGGCCTGCACACGCTTGGCGTCCTCGTCGATCTGCATCTGCTTGCGCGCCAGCACAACCGCGCCCAGCATCGCCATCAGCAGGATCACGCCCGCGATCTCGATCGCGCCGGGCTGGGCTTTGATGAGCTCGTAGCCCACGCCCTCGACGTTGCCGAGCGTCAGATCCTCGGGCCAGGCAACAACACGTGTCGCGCCGCCGTCGGCGTCGACCCGCACCACCGCGGTCCGGTCGATCGGGTCGACCAGATACGCACCGGGCGAGCCGTCGTCATTCACGCCGCGGGCGAGTGTTTCCGTCGGCAGGATGCCTCCCTCGCCGGTGAGCATGTGCTGCTCACGCAGCGCCCGCTCGATCCGAAGCGGCAGCTCGGTCAGGATCTGGTCGCCCTTGACGACGGGCCGGACGGTCAGCGTGGGCACGCCGCGAGCCATGAGCGTCGAGAGCACCGCCAGCAGCAAGAACCCCGCAACCGTCGCCATCACCGGCTCGCGCGCGACGCGGTCGAACGGCGCCTGGTTCTCACTGAGCTCCTCGGTCGGGGCCTGCGTCGCCAGCATGATGACGAAGAGATATGTAATCAGGATCGCGCCGGCGTAGATGATCACGAGAGCGAACGCCATGAATTCTGCCGACAGAATTAGGAACAACCCGCACGTCGCCAGGATCGTGAGGATGAAGTAGAGCGCCGAATACACAGGCTTGGGATGCGTAATGACGCGGAGCGAGGCCGCCAGCGCGACGAACCCGAAGACGTAGAAGTAAAGATTGGGCAGGCCGCGCGCGCCGTCCATGTCGACGGCCTTTGCGCCGAGGACAAGCAGCACCACGCCGCCGGCGACCGCGCCGATCAGGAATCCCGGCAGCGCGAAGTTCGCCTTCGCCCGCGGGAGCGCCAGGAGCACTCCAACCGCGCCGAGTGCGATCATCGAATAGAGAACGATCGGGCTGATCACCGCTTCCACGCTCGCTGCGCCCCTTGAGGCCGACACGGATGCCGCCCCGGTTGCCCCGCCTGCCACGCTCACGCGGCCTGCGGGCGATGATGCTCGAAAACCGAAACAGACCGAACGCCAGCCGCCCGATCAAGTGTGCTGAGGATAGGGACCGCCAACAGACCCTTCAACCGAACCCAAAGCCGCATTCACCCCCCCACCCCCAATCCCTCGTACCATCCGGCCTTGACCGACACCTCATCATCCCGACCTCGCGCGACCGGCTGGCGCCTCCACACACCGAACACCCTTGTCGGGGTAAGGCTGGCGCTGTCGGTTGGGGTGTTCTCTCTGCTCTCGCAACCGGGGATTGTCGAGAACGAGTCTCAGTTGCTCGCAGCGTGCGCGTGCTTCGTGCTCGCAGCGATCACCGACGCGCTCGACGGCATGCTCGCCCGCAAATGGAACGCCATCACCCGGTTTGGGCGCGTCATGGACCCGCTGGCCGACAAGGTTCTCGTGATGGGCTCGCTCATCCTGCTCACGGGCCCGACCTTCGATCACGCCGCGGGATTCACGGGGTGGATGGTCATCGTCATCCTCACGCGCGAGCTCCTCGTCACCAGCCTGCGCGGCATGCTCGAGAGCGAGGGCGTCGACGCATCCGCCAACCGGTCCGGCAAGATCAAGATGATCCTCCAGTCCGTTTCCATCCCCCTCATTCTGTTGTTGCTGGCACTCGCTGGGCGTGAGTCAGACCCAAACCGATACACCTACATGCTCTCAGGCATCAAAGCCCTCGCCTGGCTCACGACGATCGCGACCGCCCTAAGCGCCGGGCCCTACATCACGCGGGCGGCTGCCGCGTTCAAGAAGAGCTAAACCATGCACACACCACGACTTCTGTTCTCGACGACGCTCGGCCTGGGTCGCCTGAGGCCCGCGCCGGGCACATGGGGCTCGCTCCCACCCCCCGCGATCGCGTATCTGCTTGTCCTGGCAGGGTTTGGGCCGACTTCCGTGCTCTACTGGCTCGTCATCGGGCTCGTGTTTGTCGCGTTCTGCGTCGGATGCATCATCGAGGGCGACGTCGCCGAGGCGGTTCTGGGCAAGAAAGACCACGGCTCGGTCGTCGCCGACGAGACCGCCGGGCAGTGCATCCCCCTGCTCGCCCTCGCATGGGCCCCGGCCTCGGTCATGACCGGCTGGTGGCCCGCAATGCTCACGCTGGGCGGCGCGTTCCTGGCGTTCAGGCTAACGGACATCGTCAAGCCGCCGCCGGCGATGCAGATCCAGAAGCTGCCTTCGGGCTGGGGTGTGCTGCTCGACGACCTCGTCGCGGGCGTGTACGCCGCGATCCTCGTGCTGGTCGTCACGCACCTCGTCGCCTGATTCAGTCGTCCGATTTTTTCACCGAACCGCTCTCGCCCTGGCTGCTCGGGACATTGCGATGGTCGAGACGATCGCGCGCCGGCTCATCTTCCTCGCCGCCGTCCGCCTCAAAGACGTTGTTGCTCCGGTCCACGTCGGGCAGCCACTTGTCGGGGTCGAGTTCGATGCGTGTGATCGACTTGCCGCCCGAGTCCCAGCGCGTCGGGAACGAGTCCGTGCGCGCCCACGCCTCGACGGGGATGCGCCGGCGCTCGGTTGAGCCGTCGTCGTACGTCACGAGCATGTCCACCGGCATGACCATGCGGCGGAGGTTGTTGATCTCGACGCCCACGCGCCCGCGGCGGGGTTTGGCGGTCACGCTGCCGATCGCCTGATCGAGCGCCGCCGCCTCGTAGAACCAGCCCCGCCAGAACCACGCAAGGTCGGCGCCCGCGGCATCCTCCATCGTGCGGAAGAAGTCCTCGGGCTTGGGGCTCTTGAACGCCCAGCGCCGGATGTACTCGCCGAATGCCTCGTCGAAGCGATCGGGCCCGAGGATGACGTCACGCAGCAACTGCATGCCGTAGCCGGGCTTCCCGTAGACGAGGAACCCGAGATCGCCGTCGGCGATGCGGTCGGGGAAGGTCATGATCGGCTGGCCCGGGTCGGACGCGAGCGCCTTGGCGGTTGTGTACGCGAGATCCTGAGTGCCCCGTGTCGATTCGTTCAGATAATCGCCGTAGCTGTAGTAATTGATGAACGTATTGAAGCCCTCATCCATCCAGCCGTATCGCCGCTCGTCGGAGTTGACGATCATCGGGAACCACTCGTGCCCGAACTCGTGATCGGTGACACCGACCAGCTCATTCCGGCTGCGCTGCTCGGAGCAGAAGACGATCATCGGGTACTCCATCCCGCCCACGACGCCGTTGACGTTCGTCGCCGACGGGTATGGGTACTCGTAGAGCCACTCGGAGTAGAAATTGATCGTGTGCTGCCCCATCGCGACGGCCTCGTCCGACCAGAGCGGCGCGGCCTCGGGCGGGTAGAACGTCTGGCACAGCACCGGGCGGTCCTCGGCCGCGATCGCCGCGTCCCACGCGAACGCCCGGCTCGACGCGAACGCGAACGCACGCACGTCCTCGGCCTTGAACGTCCAGGTCGACGTCCCCTCGCCCCGCACGCTCGGGATCTCATCGAGCGAACGAATCGAGACCTTCTCGGTGCTCGCCTTGGCGTGTGCGAGGCGGTCCTGCATCTCGTCGGTCAGCACATCGGCCGCGTTCATCAGCTCGCCCGTCGCGGCGACGAGGTGATCCGAGGGCACGGTGATGTTGACCGTGTAATCGCCGTAGTTCGTGTAGAACTCCCCGTCGCCCTGGTGGGGCAGGATGCTCCAGCCGTTGACGTCGTCGTACACCGCGACGTTGGGGAACCAGTGCGCAAGCTGGAAAACCATGCCTGCCTCGGACTCGTAGATCCCGAGGCGGCCGCTGGGCGGGATGGGCATGGCGAACTCGAGCTCGAAGACGACCGACTGACCGGGCGCGAGCGGCTCGGGCAGGTTCACCTTGCCCATCGCGTCGTAGACCTTGACCTCGACCATCTCGCCGTCGATTGCGGCGTCGCCCAGGTCGAACCCGCCCACGAAGTCCGAGGGTACGCGCCACCAGAGGTCGGGCATCATCGAGAGCGTGCCGATCGAGTCCGGGCGGAACGCATTCTGCTCAAGGTTCAGCCACAGGTACCGCAGCTCGTCGGGCGAGTTGTTCGTGTACGTACACCGCATCGAGCCTTCGAGCCGCTTGCTCTCTTCGTCGAGCGTGACGTCGATCTCGTAGTCGGCCCGCTGCTGCCAGTAGTTCGGGCCGGGTGCGCCGGAGGCGGTGCGCACCAGACCGTGGTCGGGCCAGGGGATGGGCGCGAAGATCGAATCGCTGACCGCGTACCCCGACTGCGCCGAGGCCGACGCGACCAAGACACCACCCAGCCCACATATCACAACCCGGTTCAACACGGCCTTCGCTCCTTGTCCTGTGCCACTTGCACCGCCAGAGCGTAGCCGAGATGCAAATCGCTCAGAGCCTTCGATCCAGAAGCCGGTATCCCACCGCCTCGGCGACGTGCTCGGGGGCGATCTCGTCCTTACCGTCGAGGTCGGCGATCGATCGGCTGACGCGCCGGATCTTGTCGTACGCCCGGGCGCTCAGGTTGAGCGAACGGATCGCCTCGCCCAGCAGCATCCGCGCCGAGTCGTGCATCGGGGCCAGCTCGTCGAGCTGCGTGCCAGATAGGTTCGAGTTGATGACCCCCTCACCCTGTCGTGCCCGCTGACGCTCGCGGGCTCTGAGCACGCGCTCGCGCATAGCCGCAGTGTTCGTCCCGCGCGGCGCAGTCGACAGCTCGTCCCAGGGCACCTTGGGCGCCTCGCAGTGGATGTCGATCCGTTCGAGCATGGGCCCGGAGATCCGCCCGACATAACGCTCCATCTCGCGGCGACCGACTTCACCCGCCGAGACGTCGCCCCGGGGCGTCGGGTTCATCGCGGCGACCAGCATGAAGTCGGTCGGGAACTTCACCGAGCCCTGCACGCGGGTGATCGTCACCTCGCGGTCCTCGATGGGCTGGCGCATGGTCTCCAGCACGTTGCGCGAGAACTCGGGCAACTCGTCGAGGAACAGCACGCCGTGGTGCGCGAGCGAGATCTCGCCGGGCCTGGGCACCGCGCCGCCCCCGACGATCGAGGCGGAACTGGCCGTGTGGTGCGGCGTGCGGACGGGGCGCTCGCTGATCAGCCCCTGCCCGGGCGGCAAGCGGCCCGCGGCCGAGTAGATCCGGGTGATCGTGATCGCCTCTGTCGGTGTCAACGGCGGCAGAATCCCGGGCAGCGCCCGCGCCATCATCGTCTTGCCAGTCCCAGCGGGCCCGAGCATAAGAAGGTTGTGCCCGCCCGCTGCTGCAACCGTGATCGCGCGTTTGACGGCCTCCTGACCCTTCACCTCCGCGAAGTCGATCGGCGCGGGGGCATTCGAGATCAGACCCGCCACATCCGTTGGCGGCAGCGGCTCGGGCGACAGGTGCCCGGTGAGCAATCCAACGACCTCGCTCAGCGTGCGCATGCCGTAGATCTCAAGCTCGCGCCGTCCGGGCAGATTCGCCGCGACCGCGGCTTCGATCCCGTTCTCCGCCGGCAGCACGACACCATCGAGCCCCTTCTCGGCCGCCAGCGTCGCCAGCGCGATCGCGCCCTTGATCGGGCGGAGCCGGCCGTCGAGCGCGAGTTCGCCCGCGAAGAGGAACCGACGGTGGTCGAGCCCTGACCCGCCGCCCTCGGGGATGAGCCCCTGCGCGATGAGGAGCCCCACCGCGATCGGAAGGTCGTACACCGGCCCCTCCTTGCGGAGGTCCGCCGGGGCCAGGTTGATGAGCGTGCTGCCCTTGGGGTACGAGTACCCGCCGTTGGAGATCGCGGCCTTCACCCGTTCGAGCGATTCACGGACTGCCGCATCCGGAAGACCCACGATCAGCGATTTGTCTGTCCCCACGCCATCGTGGTCGACTTCGACCTCGCAGCCGATCGCGTTGATTCCCTGAAGCAGAGCAGACTGGATGCGTGCGAGCATCCGGACACAGTACAAACATCAATTTGCCCGGTCAACACCCGAACGCATGAGATCGGCGATCTGTTGATAAACCGTGGTCAGGGTCCGTTCGAAAGCTGCCCGGCTGTGACGCTGCTCGACCAGCCTCGCCCCGGCTCGCCCCAGGCGATCCCGGTGCTTGGCGTCCTGAACGAGCCGCGAAAGGCCCCTGGCGAGCTCGGCCGGCTCCGGGCCGACGAGCTCGGCGTGGTCGCCCGTCATTACCTGCGTGTGCGAGACAATGCTCGTCGCGAGCACGGGCTTGCCCGAGGCGAGGTAGCCGTAGAGCTTCATGGGCGTGTTCGTGCCGACCTGCCTGGGTGAGAGCAGGATGTCCGACGATGACAGCACCTCGCCGAGACGCTGCACTGCGACCGAGCCGCAGAACTCGACCGAGCCGTTCTTCACGAGATCATCGAATCTGCTGCGCAGCTCGTCCATCATAGGGGCGGGCCCGCCGTAGATGTGGAGCCGGACCTTCTTCGCATCGTCACCCATCAGGCGCATGGCTTCGAGCATCTCGCCCACGCCCTGATAGGGCTCGAGGTTGCCGACGTACGCCGCGACGAGTCTGCCATCGTTGTGCGCGCGCTCGACGCGCTCGGCGATGTCACTCGTTGCTGGCGCGGGGTCGACGAGCGGGAAGTCGGTGAGCACCGTGAGCTTCTCTTTGGGCGCGACCTTGGCCGCCACGTCGCGCAGGTGCGGGCAGACGCACAGGCAGTGCACCGACTGGCGGACCGCAGCCGTCTCGATGGTCTCGAAAAGCGCCCCCGCCACGGGCCCGACGACGGGCTTGGTCGCGACCTGCTCGCTCATCAATGAGTCCATGTCGTACACAAACGGCAGGCCCAGCTTCTGCTGAAGTCTGAGCGCGACGAAGACGCCGTCTTCCACCGCATGCACGATGTCGTAGCTGTTCTGCTTGGCGAGCTTTTTGGCCGCTTTGTGGAACTTGAAGAGACAACGCAGCTTGGCGAGCGACGGGCCCGGGCGCATCTTTTTGACGCCGAGCACCTTGGGCATGCGGATCAGGCGGACGTTCTCGGGCAGCTCGATGTCGTCGCCCAGGTGGTAGACGAGCAGATCGATCTCGTGCCCTGCCTTGGCGAGCGTCTCGGCCGCGGCGCGCACAGCGATCGGCGTCCCACGCTCGATATAGAAAGGCTGCGGCGCCAGGAACAACACGCGCATCAGTTCGATCCCCCACTCTTGACGCTGTCCTTCCGTGCGAGCACCAGCACCGGCGAGCCGACGAGTCTCGTCACACCCACGCCGCGCAGCACGCTCTCGACCGGGCCCGTCAGCGCCGGTGCTTTGAGCGCCCGGTGCACAACCAGCGGCAGCGCACACTGGGGCCACGCGCGGAGCGAGCCGAAGCCATTGCTCTTGAACGCCTCGCGGATCTCGCCCGGCCAGTACATGCCGTAGCGGCGCGTGCCCCCGCCTTCGATTCGGCGTTTGATCTCAAAGAGCATCGGCTCGAGGGCGTTGGTGCTGCGCCAGCTCGGGTAGTCAACGATCACCGCGCGCCCCGCGACGCGTGTGACACCCGCGATGAACGCCTTCCAGTCGGGCATGTGCATGACCATGCGGAGCGCGACCACGACGTCGTACGCGCCGGGCTCGACCGGGGGCGACTCGATGGAGCCCGTCATGAACTCGACGCCGAGCCCATCGCACTCGCGCCGGGCGCGGGCCTCGTATTCAGGACGGCTGCTCAAGATCGTCACCCTGTGCCCGGCCTTGGCCAGCGGCACCGCCGACTGCGCGTGACCGCCCCCGACATCCAGAATCCGGAGCCTCGGGCCCATTGGCTCGATCAGCTTCAGAAGGCCCCGTGTCTGGACACCAAGCAGGTACGACCCCGCCTTGCCCGCAAAGCGCTTGGCGTAGTCGTCGGTCGAGGAGACCCGATCGGGCTCGGGCTCGTGGGAGACGGGCTGTTCGTCGAGGTCGGCCATAGCGTCACGGATCTATCGCCCATTTCGAGCCCGAAGCCGATCCTTTTTGGGGAGTTCTCCCCACTTCGTGTGCCGAGTCGCGGCTTGCCTACGACCCGACTCGGGCCAAGGCGAGGCCGTCGTAGCCCTTGGTGCCGACCTGCTGGAGAATGACGGCTTCAACCCGCGGATCCTTGCTGAGCTTGTCGTTGAACTCGCGCACACCGACGACGAGCGGGTCGTCGGAGTCCGGCTCGATCACCTGGCCGTCGCGGACGACGTTGTCGGCGAGGATCAGCCCCCCAGGCCTTGTCAGCTTGAGGGCCCAGTCGAGGTAGCCCGGGTAGTTGTTCTTGTCGGCGTCGATGAAGACGAGATCGAACAGGGCTTCTCCCTGCAATTCGGGGAGCGTGTCGAGGGCCGCCCCGACGCGGACCTCGACCTTGTCATCGAGCTTGGCGTGGGCGATGTTGCGCCTTGCGACCTCGGCGTGCCTGGGCTCGTATTCGAGCGTGACGAGCCTGCCGCCGGTGGGCAGAGCACGGGCGAGCCAGATGGTCGAGTATCCGCCGAGTGTGCCGATCTCGAGGACGCGGCGGGCCCCGATGAGCCTGGCGAGCAGATAGAGGAAACGCCCCTGGCTGGGTGAGATCTGGATCTCGGGTAAACCCGCGTCGTCACTGGCTTTGAGGGTGGATTCGAGGATCGGGTCGTGTTCGTGGAAGAGCGCCTCGATGTAGCCGTCGACCGCGGAGATGAGCGCCTGATCCATGGTGTGAACCTCCTACGTTGCCAACAGCCTAGACAGGGTGGGTCATTCCTGAATCCCCAAAGCCGCGGACCGCCGATAGCCGTCTGCGATGGGTACTACCACCAAAAAAGCCGGGACGAGCAAGAGCAAGGCTCGTCAGGACGAGTTCGAAGACCTTTTCCCGCTCTGGCGGGCGGCTCCGGTGCTCGGCGCGATCGTGCTGATGTTCGTGGCGGCGAGCCTGCTCAGCTACGACGCGGCCGACGCGCCCTCGCACTCGGTCTGGCCCACGAACGACCCCGCCCAGAACTGGTGCGGCTCGGTCGGGGCCTGGGTCGCGTGGGCGGGATACCGCACGCTGGGGCTCGCGATCTGGCCGGTCTTTTTCGGGATGGTGGGTCTCGTGGTCGTGTGTCTGCGCGGGTATGTCGTGACACACCCGTTGATGCGCGCGGCGGGTGTTGTGATTGCCGGCGCCGGTCTGGCTGGCATGCAGGGCTACTTGTTGCCGCGAACCGGCCCGATCCCCGGGCTCCCCGGCGGCACGGTCGGGCTCGTGATGTCGCACGAGCTCGCGCTCCGCTTCGGCGGGCTGGGCACCGTGCTCTGCCTCGTGATGACGATGGCGCTCGGGCTCGTGGTGGCGATGGACCGCTGGCTGCTGGCGACGCCGGTCTACTTCATGGCTCAGATGGGCTACGTCGCGGAGAAGGGCACGCTGGCTGGCGACCTGATCCGGCGCGTGCTGGGCGGCGCGTACGAGCGCGTGCGTGTGCCGGCGCCCGCTCGCGTCGATGACCTCGACGACATCGAGGAGCAGGAGTTCACCGAGGCCGAGCGCAAGAAGATGCTGGCGGCGCGCAAGAAGAAGGAGAAGGCGGTCAAGGTCGTTGAGGTCGACGACGACGAGATCGAGACCGTCACGACGCTCGACGAGGACGAGGAGGCCGAGCTCGAGTACGAGGAAGACGACGAGTACGAAGACGAGGAAGAGGTCGACGAACACGACGAGGAAGAAGAGTACGACGACGACGACGAGATCCCCGGCGCGCCGCAGGTGTTCAGCGAAGACTCGATCCGCGAGAAGGTCGCCAAGCTGCCGCTGCGGTTCGCGGGCGCGAACCGTCAGTCAGCAACCGAGGACGACCTCCGCGACCTGCAGAACGTGGGCGAGCTTGAGGGCTATCAGTTCCCCGGGCTCGATCTGCTGGAAGAGCCCGACAACAACTTCACGGGCACGCTCGAATCGCTCGTGCGCGAGCAGGCCGAGGCGCTCGAGGCCGCACTCCAGGAGTTCCGCATCGCGGGCGAGGTCGTGGGCATCGAGTCTGGGCCGGTGATCACGCTCTACGACGTGCGCCTGGCGCCGGGCACGAAGGTGAGCCGCCTGACGAGCATCTCGAGCGACCTGGCTCGGTCGCTCAAGGCCGTCAACATCCGCATCGTCGCCAACCAGGCGGGGCGCGACACGGTCGGCATCGAGGTGCCCAACCCGACGATGGAGAAGGTGCGCCTCCGCGAGCTGATGTCGCGTCGCGAGCAGTTCCAGAAGATGAAGCTGCCGATGTTCCTGGGCAAGGACTCGGCGGGCGACCCGCTCATCGAGGACCTGACCAAGATGCCGCACATGCTCATCGCGGGCACCACTGGTTCGGGCAAGTCGGTCTGCATGAACACGATCATCATGAGTTTCCTCTACACGAAGAAGCCCAACGAGCTCAAGCTCGTGCTGGTCGACCCCAAGATGGTCGAGATGAGCCAGTTCAAGGACATCCCGCACCTGATGTGCCCGGTCGTGACGGAGATGAACCGTGCGGCGGCGATCCTGGAGTGGGCGGTCAAGAAAATGGACGAGCGGTACGAGCTGCTTGCCGAGGCGGGCTGCCGCGACATCAGCGCGTACAACGGGCTCGAATTCGAGGAGCTCTGCGAGCGGCTCGGCGCCCAGACGGAAGAGCAGCAGGCGCGCGTGCCTCGGCAGATGCCCTACATGGTGTTCATCATCGACGAGCTGGCCGACCTCATGATGACCAACAAGGAGGTCGAGGGCTCGATCATCCGCATCGCGCAGAAGGCGCGTGCGGTGGGCATCCACCTGATCCTGGCGACGCAGAGGCCGCAGGCGAACGTTGTGACGGGCCTGATCAAGTCGAACATGCCCTGCCGCATCGCGTTCAAGGTGGCGTCCGGCATGGACTCGCGGATCGTGCTCGACCAGAAGGGCGGCGAGTTGCTCCTTGGCATGGGCGACATGCTGTTCCTGTCGCCCCGGAGCCACAAGCTGCACCGGGCGCAGGGCACGCTCGTCGAGGACGCCGAGATCCGCCACGTCGTCAAGTTCATGCGCGACATCGCCGGCCCGACCTACGAGCGCCAGCTCATGCAGCTCCGCTCGGGCGACCCGGACGAGCAGCGGCTTGAGCAGAGCGAGAACAACTCCAGCGCCTCTCTCGAAGCGGCGCAGGAAGACCCGCTCTTCGACCGGGCCGTCGAGATCGTGCTCGAAACCAAGCGGGGCTCGGTGTCACTCCTTCAGCGCCGACTCGCGATCGGATACACACGCGCGAGCAGGCTGATCGACCTGATGGGCATCGCCGGCATCATCGGCGAGCACAAGGGCTCGGTCGCGCGCGAGGTCGTGATCTCGCTCGAAGAGTGGGAGGCGATGAAGGCGTACAACGAGCAGCAGATGCGTAAGGCCGACGGCGACGACCGCTCGGACGACGAGTACGCCATGGACCAGGAGAAGGCCAAGGCCAACTTCCAGGCGGTCCAGGGCACCACCGCGACCGCCTCGCGGATCAAGCAGGCCGAGGTGGAGGAAGAAGAGGAAGCCCCCTTCGAGACCGATGAGGCCGAGGACGAGGACGAGCTCGAAGAGGACGAGTACGAAGACAACGACGAGAGTGATGAGGAAGAAGACGAGTACGAGGAAGTCGACGAGGACGAAGAGGCCGAGGACGACGACGAATACGAGTACGTGCTGGTCGATGAAGAAGGCAACGAGATCGACCCCGAGGACGCCGACGAGTACGAGGTCGAAGACGAGACCGAGGAAGAGGAAGAAGACGAGGAAGACGAGCCCCGACCACGACACGCCCGGGCCGGCTGATCCGGAACCATTCCAATGTAAAGAATGACAAGGCCCCCGAAACCGCGAGTTTCGGGGGCCTGTTTCATGATGAGTTCATGCCGGGATGTCAAATTGGTGAACCCGAACGAGTACCCGATGAGGGTGATCCCTCCCTAGTGTTGCAACGGAGGGTTCGTGAGGACCAAGAAACAACCAGCGGGGCATTTGAATTGAAACGAACCCCGTTGCTTAAACGTCAGCCTGGTGGTGCCCGGAGCGGGCCACACGGGTGACGTACTCGAAAGGACGATAGATGAAGACGGTTCTGAGCAGAACGCTTGCTGCGGTGTGTATCGCCGGGCTTCCCTTTGGTCTGGCGAGCGCCGACGTGCCCGGCGTGCTCGACCGCGTACCGGCCAGCACGCCGGTGGTGATCTCGATCGGCAATGTCAACGCCTTCTTCGCGCAGGCCGAGGCGATCACCGGCGCGCTGCAGCAGGAAGAAGCCCAGGCTGGCGTGCAGATGGCCAAGGCCATGCTCTCGATGCCCGGCATCAACGCCGAAGGTTCGGCCGCGATCGCGATCATGTCGGTCGAAACCATCCAGGAGCAAGAGCCTCCGATGGTCGTCTTGATGCCCGTGAGCGATTACGCCGCGCTCGTCGCCAACTTCGGCGGCACCGGCGAGGGGCTTGAAGCGCTCAACATCGAGGGCAACGAGGTCTTCGTCAAGAACGTCGGCGGCGGGTACGCGATGGTGGGCCCGAAGCAGGACGTTCTCGAAGCCTTCGACGCCACCGAGGGCAACGCCGCCGAGCACGAGGCCATGCTGGGTGACGTCGGCCAGCGGATGTCGGATGAGAACGCCGTTCTGGTCATCGCCAATATGGACCACCTGCGCGAGCCCATGATGCAGGGCTGGGAGAAGAATTCCCAGAACATGCGCCAGATGATGGCGATGGGCGGGCAGGACCCCGAGCAGGCCGCGGCCGCGATCGACATGATCGACGGCTTTGTGAAGTCCTTCGGCCGCGACGCGCAGCGCGGGCTCATGGGCATGTCGGGCGGCGACTACGGCTTCAGCTTCGAGCTGGGTGCCAGCTTCAAGGGCGGCAGCGAGCTCGCCGGCACGTTCGCCCAATCGGGCGACGCTGCCAAGCTCGTGAACAAGCTTCCGGGCGGGCCGTATCTCTTCGCATACGCGGTCGACAGCTCGGCCCCGGGCATCCAGGCGATGCTCACCAAGATGGCCGAGATGGGCAACAAAGCCAACAACATCCCCGGCATGAACCCCGCGGCATTCCTCGGCAAGGCCCGCGGGATGGCGCAGACCATCGGGCTCAACCCGGCCGGTCTGATGGGCGGCCTGTTTGTGAACACCGTGGCCGTCATCGATTCGCCGGACGCCAACGGGCTCGTCGAGATGTTCGGCGAGCAGATCAAGGCCACTAACGGGCAGGTCGCCAGCGGCCTGAGCATGACCACGACCTTCGCCGACGCACCCGAGCAAATCGGCGGCGTGAGCGCGTACAAGTGGTCGATGCAGATGCTGCCCGACATGAACACCCCGGGCGCGATGCAGATGCAGATGATGATGCCGATGCTCTTCGGCCCGTCGGGCGGCCCGAACGGGTACGCCGCGGCCGCCGACGCGAACACCGTCGTCGTCACCTACAGCACGAGCGCGGCCCTTCTTGAGAAGGCCGTGGGCGCCGCACAGAACGGCGGCGAACTCTCCAAGAACGCCATGGTCATGGCCCAGAACGAGCGCCTGCACGACGAGGCGTTCGCCTACGCCTACGTCGATATGGGCACGATCCTCAAGGCGGTCCTGCCGACCGTCGCGATGTTCGCCGGCCCCGTCAACGTCGACATCCCCGAGAACGTCACCCCGCTGGCGATGTCGGTGTCGTCGTCGGGCGGCGGCGTCGGGATCCGCACCGTGGTGCCCGCTGACCTCATCGAACTGATGAAGGAAACCGGCGCGGCATTCCAGAAGCTGGGCGGCGGTATGGGCGGCGGCGGCGAAGAAGCACCCCCGAGCTTCTGATCCCACCCAAACGCATCTGAGACTCATCTGCGGAGGCTTCCAGCCTCCGCTTTCTTTTTTGAACTCCGTTCCTTCGGTGGGGGCGGCGTCCCGCCGCCCAAATCTCCCATTCCCTCGCTTGCGCTTCGGGCTCGCCATCACTTCCTAACGTTGAATCATGCCTCACACCACCTGGCAGCTCGCGCACGGCAGGACGCTCGACCTCACCGAGCCGAGGATCGTCGCGATCCTGAACATCACGCCCGACAGCTTCAGTGACGGCGGCGACTACAACACCCTTGCTCTGGCGATCGAGCGTGCGAAACGCTGCGTCGCCGAGGGCGCCGACGTGCTCGAGGTGGGCGGCGAGTCGACACGCCCCGGCGCTGAGCGCATTGCTGTCGAGGAACAACTCGAACGCGTGCTGCCCGTGATCGAGGGGATTCGCGAAGCGTTGCCGGGCATCCCGATCAGTGTGGACACGACACGGAGTGCCGTCGCGCGGCACGCTGTCGAGGCCGGCGCGCACATCATCAACGACGTCTCGGCGGGCGAAGAGGACGACGCGATGCTCGCGCTCGCCGCTGAGACCGGCGCTGGGCTCGTCTTGATGCATCGCCTGCGTCCGCCGGGCGAGGACTCGTTCAGCGATCGGTACGCGGGCGAGCCGGAATACGCGGATGTCGTCCTCGATGTGCGCACGTATCTGGAAGATCGCCTGCGCTTGGCGATGAATGCCGGCGTGCGCGAGGACGCGGTGGTGCTCGACCCCGGGCTTGGGTTCGGCAAGAGCGTCGAGCAGAATCTGGACCTGATTCGTCGCACCCCGGAGCTGTGCTCGATCGGGCGGGCGGTGATGAGCGCCGCGAGCCGCAAGAGCTTCGTCGGGCGCGTGGGGCTCGGACGCGACAGCGAGCCCTCGGAACGCCTGGGCGGCTCGGTCGCGGTGACGGTGCTGCATGCGCTGGCCGGGGCGAAGCTCTTTCGGGTACACGACGTCTCGGCCCACGCGCAGGCCCTGCGCTGGGTGGCTGCGATTCGGGGAAACCGGCTTCCTGAGATCTGAGCATTCCCGGGGATGGGTGTATTCCCGGACCTTGTTTCATGATGGGTTGCGGCCTGGGCGGGGTGTAGACTTATGCTGCTGCGGTGAGCGGCTCCCCGGGCTTGCGTTTGCCCGCAGGGAATGGAGACTGGATGACGGGTGCACGGATCGAGATTCTGACAGCCGAGACGTTCGACACGGCGGTGTCCGACGGGGCCGTGCTGGTCGAGTTCTCGGCGAGGTGGTGCATGCCCTGCCGGATGCTGGAGCCTGTGATGCACCAGCTCGCGCAGAGCTTCGCGGGTCGGCTCCGGGTGATGAGCGTGGACACGGACAAGCAGCCGGCGCTCGCCGAGCGATTCGAGGTGCGGACGGTTCCGACGATGCTGCTGATGCGTGACGGCCAGGTCGTGCGCCGGTTCTCGGGGTTGATGTCGTTCGAGCGGCTGGCCCGGGCGATCGATGAGAACGCGCCGCGGCGTGACGCGGCTTCGGGAACGGGGCCGTAATCGAGCAGCGATGCACGCACAAGGACTTTGAGACAGACCCGGCGGCCGCCGGGCGGGGGCATGGGAAACAATGAGCGGACAAGAGGCACGGAGTGCGCAGATGATCGAAGGCAAGCCCGAACGCAAGAAGCTCCGCTGCGCCGCGATCGGCGTGGGACGGATGGGTCAGCACCACGCCCGCGTGTACGCTCAGATGCCGGACGTTGAGCTCGTGGGCGTGTACGACGCGAGCCCCGAGCGGGCGCGTGAGATCGCCGACAAATTCGAGTGCGATGTCTTCGAGACGCTCGAAGCCGCGGTCGCTGCCGGCCTCGACGCGGTGAGCATCGCGGTGCCGACGATCTACCACAAGGAGATGGCCGAGCCCTTCCTCCGCGCGGGCATCGCGTGCCTGATCGAGAAGCCGCTGGCGCAGGATCCGGACGAGGCCGAGGCGATCAAGACGATCGCCGACGAGTCGGGCGCGGTCCTGATGGTGGGCCACATCGAGCGGTTCAACCCGATCATGCGGGCGCTGGCCCGCGCGACGGCCGAGGGCCTGACCATCACCCCCCGCTTCATGGAGGTGCAGCGCGTCAGCCCGATGACCTTCCGCTCGGTCGACATCGGCGTCGTCTACGACATGGGTATCCACGACCTCGACGTCGTGATCAGCCTGATGGGCGGGCGCGAACCCGACCGGATCGAGGCCTCGGGCGTGTCGGTCATCACCGAGCACGAGGATCTCTGCAACGCCCGCCTCACGTGGGATCTCGGCGAAGATCAGGGCGTCTGCGTCGCCAACCTGACGTTCAGCCGGCTCGCCCTCAAGACCGAGCGCGTCACACGGATCACATCCGAGGACGCATATATCAAGATCGACTACGGCAAGAAAACCGGCACCCTGATCCGGCGCGTCGCCAACGAGGCCCAGATGGGCGAGGTCCGCGAGCAATTGGCCCACGGGCTGGATCTGACGAGCCTGAAGTGGGACGAGCTGGTCAACATCGAGGACCTGCAGGTCGACGACGGCGAGCCGATCGTGAAGGAGATCGAGTCGTTCCTGGACTCGGTCCGCTCCGGCCAGCGCCCGATCATCGACGCCGAGGCGGGGCTGGCGAACGTGCGCACGGCCCAGCGGATCGTCGAGGCGATCCGTGAAAGCCTGCCGAAATCGATGGCAACTCGCTGAATGACCCAGGCACCAGTGCAACGACTGCGGTAGACTCGCCTCCCGCCGGGGAGGTGGTTCGGCGCAGCGTGCGCCGCCCCGGCATGTAAACCAATTTCCTTCGTTGATAATCCGGATCTGTCACCCCATGGACACGCCAACACCCGATCAGCAGCCCGCACACGACCCCCAGCCCGCGCCCGAGTCCGGCAAGAGCCAGACCCACGGCCTGGACGCCGAGATCCAGGGCGAACTGGAACAGGCGATGGCGGACCTCGAAAAGCTGACCGGCGCGGGGCACCCGCACGATCCGCAGGAGATCGACCAGGCCAAGCAGGCTGCGGCATCGGCCCCGAAGAAGGGCCTCCGCGGGCCGCGGGTTGTGCACGCCGGACGTGAGCACCGCACGGGCATCGTTGTGAGCGTCGGGCCGAGCGATCTCTTCGTCGAGTTCGGACCCAAGGAGCTCGGTGTCGTCGATCGCAACCAGTGGAAGGAAGGCGAGGAGCCCCCGAAGGTCGGCTCCGAGCTCGAAGTGACGGTCGATCGCTACGAGGCGAGTGAGGGGCTCTACGTCTGCTCGCGTCCCGGCGCGGTCAAGAAAGCCGACTGGGAGATGCTCGAGCCGGGCCAGGTGGTCGAGGCTCGCGTGGTCGACGTGAACAAGGGCGGGCTCGAGCTCGAGATCGCCGGTCATCGGGCGTTCATGCCGGCGAGCCAGGTCTCGCTCGATCGCATCCCCGATCTCTCGATCTTCAAGGGCGAGAAGATGACCTGCCACGTGCAGCGTGTCGATCGTCGCGGCTCGGGCAACATCGTGCTCAGCCGGCGCCAGATCCTGCAGGAGCAGAAGGCCACGCTCCAGGCCGAGCTGCGCGACAAGCTCGCTGAGGGCCAGACCGTCAAGGGCAAGGTCAAGAAGATCATGCCCTTCGGCGCGTTCGTCGACATCGGCGGCGTCGATGGTCTCGTGCACATCTCCGACCTCGCGCACGACCGCGTCAACATGGGCGAGAAGAACGTCGCGCGGTACGTCAAGGAAGGCCAGGAGGTGCAGGTCCAGGTTCTCAAGCTCAACTGGGACGAGAACCGCATCAGCCTCGGGCTCAAGCAACTGCAGGACGACCCGTTCGCTGCGGCGACCGAGGAGATCAAGGAAGGCGAGATCGTCACGGGCAAGGTGAAGAACCTGGCTGACTTCGGCGCATTCATCGAGCTGCCCGGCGGGCTTGAGGGACTCGTGCATGTCTCCGAGATCGACTTCAAGCGGATCAACAACCCCGCCGACGTGCTCAAGCCCGATGAGGTGGTCTCGGTCAAAGTCCTCAAGGTCGACCCCGAGTCACGGCGCATCAGCCTCTCGATCAAGCAGACCAAGGAAGCCCCCAAGCGCGAGGCCAAGCCGGGCGACGGCAAGGGCCGCGGCGGCCCGGGTGGCGGCGGCGGTGGTCGCGGTCGCGGCGGCAAGCAGGAGCGCGACGACCGCACGCCCGAGGAGATCCTCAAGGAGACCCCGGCGCTGCGTCGTCAGCGTGAAAAGGCCAAGGCGAACGCCAAGAAGGAACAGGGCGGCCTGGATATGAGCCGCTTCGGTGGTGTTGGGCTGGGCGACCTCAAGCTCTGAGTTCGGTTCACTACCGCCTAGGCAGCTTGATCTCCCCAAGGTGCACGTTGCCCTCGGGTGAGCTGCTGACCATCACGAATCGCCCATCACCCAGCACGACGAAGCCTTCGAGTTCGTCCGCAAGCTCATTGAGGTCGATGACCGCGAGCTGGTTGAGCGAGGATTCTTCGAGCGTGCAGAAGGTCAGGCGATAGCCCTGGCCCTTGGTCTGATTCTGCACGAGGACGAGCACACCGAGGTCGTCGATCCATTCGAGCGTCTGGACGAACGGCGGGCAGGGGAAGGATTTGACGAGGATCTTGTCGATCGAGGTGCGCGTGCGCTTGGAGAGGATGGCCGGGTTGTAGAGGCGGAGTTGGTTGTCGGTGTCGCCGTAGTCGGCGGTGGCAATGAGCCACTGGTCTTCGTAGCGGACGAACTCCGGGCGTGTGCCGTTGACCGCGAGGTCGTCGTCGGTGATGCGCGTGATGGCGTTGTCGAGATCGCCCTCGGCGATGGCCTTGTCGAGGTCGACGCTGAAGATCGTGCCGACGCTGTTCACGGTGTTGCCGATGTAGGTGCCGAGCTCCGGGTGGTGCGTGAAGCCGGTCGGGTGCTGGATGAGGTCGATGCCGTCCTTGGTGAGCCTGATGGTGTGCACGGGCTCCGATGGCGGGAGCGCGTCCATCGCGTAGAACTGCGCGACGCCGGTTTCCGCGTCGCCGTAGAGAACGAGCATGTTGTCGATCACCGTGTCGCCCTGCCCCGCGCCGATTGATGAGTCGGTCATGGTCTCGGTGATGTTCAGACTTGGCTGGAAGTGATGGTGCCGGGCGCAGCCTGTGACGAGCAGCGCAACCGGAAGTGTGATGGCGATCGAGCGCATCGGCGATTCCTCCCTTTGGTGAGGGAGAAATCGTTTCGCACGTATTTGCGTGGTTTGTGATGGGAGCGTGAAGGTTTAGCGAAACCCGTGACCGCCGGTCGAGCCGAAGCCGCCGGCGCCGCGAGCGGTGACATCGAGGTCGTCGACCTCGTGCGTGCGGATGTACGCGACCGGTGCGATGACGAGCTGGGCGACGCGGTCGCCGTGACGGATCGTGAAGGGCTCGTTGCCGAGGTTGATGAGGGCGACGAACATTTCGCCGCGATAGTCGCTGTCGACGGTGCCGGGGGCGTTGGGGATGGTGATGCCGTGCTTGGTGGCGAGGCCCGAGCGAGGGCGGACCTGTCCCTCGAACCCGACGGGGATGGCGCAGGCGAAGCCGCAGGGAAGCTTGAGGATGCTCCCGCCCTTGTGGATGGGCTCGATGATGACACCCGGCGCGGTGAAGTCGCCGCGCGGCAGGCACACGGCAAGATCGAGACCGGCGGCGGTCTGCGTCTGATAGACGGGCAGCTGTGCGTTCGGGTCGAGCCTCTTGAAGTAGACGTCGGGAATCTGCATGCCCCAGCGTAGGGCCGGTGGGTCAGGCCGTCTTGTCGAGCTCGTCGAGCAGCGCGATCTCTTCGGGTGAGAGCTTGGTGCGGAGCTCGACGAGGACGCGGTCGAGCGAGTCGATCATGCGCTGGGTGCTGTTGATGGCGTTGTCGAGTGCGCTTTTGCCGGTGAGGTTCTTGAGGATGTCGCTCCGGCTCAGCTCGGCGAGGCGGGCCTCGGACTTGGAACGGGCGTCGATGAGACCCGCGAGCAGGCGCTCGGCGTCGGCGCGGGCGTCGGCGGTCTCGGTCAGGATGCGTGCTCGGTCGTTCATGGTGTGTCTCAGGGAGAGGGTACCGCAGCTGGCCCCGCTACGCAGCCGCCCCGCTGGGCTTGGTGGATTCGCTCTTGAACTCGGCGAGCACGCTCGCCCTGGGCGCCATCTCGGGCACGTGCGTGCGGATCGCCTCGATCACGGCCTCGCGGTCGCGGCTCGCACGGACAGCCGACAGATCCTCGACGAGCGCGTCCAGATCGAAATCATCGGGCAGGTAGCCGGCCCAGGTGTGGATGCCGGGCATGCCGGTCTCGGCGAGTTGCTCGGCGTCGTAGGCGAGTTCTTCGTGGAGCTTCTCGCCCGGGCGAGCGCCGGTCAGGATGATCGGGGCCTCGCCGCGGATACCCATCGCGGCGCAGAAGCGCCTTGCGAGTTCCATGATCTTGATGGGCCTGCCCATGTCGAGGACGAAGACGGGGGCGCGCTTGCCATCGTGGGCGATGGCGGCGGACTGGATGACCAGAGCCGCGGCTTCGGGGATGGTCATGAAGAACCGCGTCATGCGCTCGTCGGTGACGGTGATCGATCGCCCCTGCGCGAGCTGGCTCGCCCAGATGGGCAGGACGCTGCACGCCGAGCCGAGCACGTTGCCGAAACGCACCATGCTGAACTTGGTCGTGACGTTCTTCTTGCGCTGCACGCCCTGGATGTAGCGCTCGGCGAGGCGCTTGGTCGCGCCCATCACGCTCGACGGATTCACGGCTTTGTCGCTCGAAATCAGCACGAACCGCTCGACGCTGGCGGCGATCGCGGCGTCGGCGATCGACTTGGTGCCGAAGAGATTGTTCGTCACCGCGTGCGAGGGGTGATCCTCCATCAGCGGGACGTGCTTGTGGGCCGCGGCGTGAAAGACAATGTCGGGCTTCAGCTCGCGCAGGTGCGCTTTGGTGCCCTCGGCGTCGACGACGTCGTGCAGGACCGCGAAGCGCTCGATCGTGGGCTGCTCTTCCTTGAGCTTGCGGTCGATCTCGAAGAGCGCGTTCTCGGAGCGCTCCATGAGGATGATCTGCGCGGGCTCGTAGCGGGCCGCGATGGAGGCGAGTTCGCTGCCGATCGAGCCGCCCGCGCCGGTGACGAGCACGCGCTTGCCGCGGATGAGATTCCGCACAGCATCGGTGTCGATCGGGTGCGGCGTGCGCCCGATGAGCGAGGCGATGTCGATGGGCTTGCCGGGCAGGTGCACCGCTGCGGGCGGGGCCGTGTGCGCGATCTGGTCGGCGATGGGCGTGACGCTGCGGACATCGACGCCGAGGCGGCGGAGTTCGCCCTGCGTGATGCCCGTGTCCTGCTCGGTTGGGATGGAAACGATCGCGCGGGTGACGTGGTAGCGCTCGACGATGCGGGCCAGGTCGGCGGCGTCTCCAAGCATCGGGCGGGCCGCGGGCGGGGCGATGTCGTCGAGCGAGACGCACCCGACGAGCTTGCCGGCGTCAACCAGGGGCATCGCCGAGACGAGTTCGCCCAGCGTCCGGCTTGTGCCCACGAGGAGCGTGCAATGCGTGTTCGCGGCTGTGGTCATGTCTCTGGCTTCTCCCGCCGGGGCAGTGGAACGACTTTGGGCCGGTTCTCGGCCCTCCATGAGGGGTTATCGGCGTGATCGGGTGGCAACCTGAGCCGCCTGGGCCGGAAACCCACCGGCTCGCGGGATGCGACTACGCTCGTGGTGATGATCGATCGCCTGACAGGTCGGCTCGAACGCGTCGAGGGGAGCGAAGCCATCGTGGTGCCCGCGGGCGGGTTCCTCGCGCTCTCGGTGCTGGTGCCCGGGTATCTCGCCGATCGGCTCCAAACCCAGATCGGGCGGGATGTGACACTCTGGACGCACCTGATCCTCGAATCGCAGAACCAGGGGGCGAGCTTCTCGCCCCGGCTCATGGGGTTCGGGTCGGCCACGGAACGGGCGTTTTTCACGCTGTTCACAACCGTCAAGGGCGTCGGGCCCCGCAAGGCCCTGCGTGCGATGGCGATCGAGCCGGGCGAGATCGCGCGGGCGATCGCGGCCCACGATGCCAAAGCACTCACGCAATTGCCCGAGATCGGCAAACGCATGGCCGAGACGATCGTCGCCGAGCTCGACGGGAAGGTCGCCCGGTTCGTGTCTACGGACGACCTCGACCAGGCCCTAAACGAGGCAAGCCAGCGGGCCGCGGGGGGCTCGCTCCCGAACGAGGCCCGCAAGGCGCAAGCGGCGCTCATGGCGCTGGGTGAAACACCCGCGGACGCCGAGTCGATGGTGAGAAGGGCCCTGGCGCTGGAGCCGGCGCCCGAGACGTCCGACGAACTGATCAGGGCGGCCTATCAGGTCGGTCGCCCATAGAGCGAGATTGAGCGATGCGTCACGCGATGATCATGGCCGGTGGATCCGGGACGAGGCTCTGGCCCGTCTCGCGCGACGGGCAGCCCAAGCAGCTCATCGAGTTCATCCCGGGCGAGGACGGGAAACCCAAATCACTCCTTGCGATCGCAGCCGAGCGCCTCGAGGGCCTCGTGCCCGCCTCGGATCGGCTCATCTGCACGGGTGAGCGCTACCGCGAGCAGATCCGCGCGGTGCTTCCCGCGTTTGGCGATGCGCAGATTCTCGGTGAGCCCGCGCCGCGCGACACGGTCAACGCCGTGGGCTTCACGGCTGCTGTGCTCGCCAAGCAGAACACCGACGCCGTCTTCGCGGTGCTAACCGCGGACCACCTGATCGAGCCGATCTCGATCTTCCAGGACCGCCTGCGTCTTGGCTTCGAGCTGGTCGAGCAGGACCCGACGAGGCTTGTGACATTCTCGATCCGTCCAACCTACCCGGCGACGGGGTTCGGGTACGTCGAGCGCGGCGCGCCGATCGATTCGCTGCCGGGCTGCAAGGTCGATGGCAAGACGATAGCGTTCGGCGTGACGAAGTTCGTCGAGAAGCCGCCGCTGCACAAGGCGCAGGCGTACGTCGAGAGCGGGATGTTCGGCTGGAACTCGGGCATGTTCGTGTTCCACGCGCAGACGGTCCTCGACTGCCTGGCGCGGTACGCCCCCGAGTCGCACGAGGGGCTCATCAAGATCCAGAACGCCTGGGGCACGCCCGATCAGGACAGCGTGCTGAACGAGGTGTACCCCACGCTTCCCAAGACGAGCGTGGACTACGCGATCATGGAGCCCGCCTCGACGGACCCGAAGCTCGAGGTCTGCACGGTCGAGATGGACGTCCGCTGGAAGGACGTGGGCAGCTGGCCCAGTTTCTTTGAGACGCGCAAGCCGGGCGAGCACGGGCACCGCACCGCTGGGCCGGGCGTTGCCGCCTTCGAGGGCGGATCGGACTCGTGCGTGTACAACTCGCAGGAAGGGCACACCGTCGCGCTGGTCGGGTGCGAGGGGTTGATCGTGGTCCATACGCCCGAGGCGACGCTCGTGATGCCCGCCGAAGCGGCCCAGGAGCTCAAGGCCCTGCGCGAGAAGCTGCCCCCCGAGCAGCGGTAATCGCGGGGCGTTCGGCTCTGATACCCTGTTGTATCAGGTACTTAGCGATCGATCTCGGTGACAAGCGAACGGGGCTGGCGCTCGGCAACAGCGCCACGGCCATCGTCACGCCCATCGGGATGATCGACGTGCAGATCTCCCACGGCGGGGGCAACGCACTCTTGGAGGCCATCGCGAGGGTCGCCGTCGAGCAGCTCGGCGAAGACCCCAGGCGCGAGGCGGGCGAGATCGTCGTTGGGCTCCCCGTGAACATGGACGGCACGGAGGGCCCGAGGGCCAAGGCCGTGCGCTCGTTCGCGGATCGGCTCGGTCGGCGCACGGGACGGGCCGTCCGCGTGCAGGACGAGCGGCTGACGAGCGTGGAAGCCGACTGGCGGATGTCGGGATCCGGCATGACGCACAAGCAGAAGAAGATGAAGCGTGACGCGCTCGCGGCGGCCGCGATTCTGCGCGATTATCTGGAATCGCTCAATGTCCAGCCCGAAGCACCCAGTCAATCCTCGCCCGAGACGGACTGGCGGGATCAGGCCTAGACATGCGGGTGTATCCGCGTCAGTGAACCGCCACGAAGGGCGGACGGTACAAGGAAGTCGATCGGTTTCAGGAGGAAGCCCGCATGGTGCGCACGCTCGTCGCAGTGCTCTTGGTGATCTCGGCCACGCTCGCCCGCGGGCAGGCCGTCGGCGGCTTCGCGGACCTGTCCGAGCTGCTCGATGCGCTCGAGACCGCGGACGCGAACATCGAGAAGCTCAGCGCCAAAATCCTCTACGAGCGTGAGTACGCGCTGGCGGGCGATCTCCAAACACGCGACGGGAGCGTGTCGTTCGTTGTGAATGAGAAGCCCGAGGGCGGCAAGAGCCGTGCGTTCGCGGTCGTCTTCGACACCACGATCATCGGCGAGCGTTCCGAGCCCGATGGGCGGACGTTCGTCTTCGACGGGCAGTGGCTCACCGAGCGCATCCCCGAGGAGAAGCTCGTCCTGCGACGTCAGGTCGCCCCGCCCGGCGCGGATTTCGATCCCTTGAAGATCGGTGAGGGGCCGCTGCCCCTGCCGCTGGGTCAGAAGAAGGCGGACATTCTGGCCAACTACAACGCGGAGATGCTCGCGCCGAGCGAGGGCATCGAACACCGCGAGGATCTGGTCAAGTTCACGAATGGGTGCGCACAGCTCATGCTCGTGCCCAACGAAGTCCGCGCACCCAAGGACGACTTCGAGGAGATCCGCCTCTGGTACGTCAAAGACGAGCGTGGCCTCCTGCCCCGCATGGCGATGACGCTCAACAAGACGGGCGACGAGGTGGTCGTGCGTCTCTGGGGCGTGAAGCTCAACGACGAGGCCGAGATCGACGAGGCGGATTTCGACGACGAGATCCCCGAGGGCTGGGACGCGGACATCCAGCCCTACCGCGGGGCGTGGATGAAGCCCGCACCCGGCACATCGCCCGTACTTGCGCGACTCATCGAGCAACCCGAGATCTCAATCAGTGCAGACAAGCTCAAACTCGAACAGCCCGAGTTCACGCTCCATCCAACGGTGCAGAGGCTGCTCGACGCGCCGCACACCGACGAAGAAACCGCCAAAGACCTCCGGGTCTTTCATGGTTTTTGGACCGATGAAGATCTCGACACACCCAGTCGCCGGGCGCTGGCGATGCTCATCCGGGGCGACGTGGATCACGAGGTCTTCGACTCGGAAGACGTCCCCGCCGATTTGCGCGCGGAGGCCGCGATCCGCCGGGGCGAGCCCGAGCTGGCGCTCGAACTGACCGAGAACGACCAGTCGCTCCGCGCGATTCATCTGCGCACCTGGGCGTACTCGGAGCTCGCGCAGTACGACAACGCGGCCAGGGAATCACGACGAGCCGTCGATGTGATGCTCAAGGAGCGCATCGAGAGCGCACCCGAACTCACCAGCGGTGTCTTGGCGCTCATCGAGCGCGCACGCGTCGCGGGCCCGGAGCGATCCGACGGCACGGACTTCCGCACGCTCCAGGCGCTGCTCACGCGGGCCAAGGGCGAGCTCGATCGGCTCTACTGGCCCGCGACGCTCGCCGAGGCGAAGCTGCTCTACGACAAGGACGAGCGATCGGCCGCCAACGAGGCGCTCATCCAGGTGCTCAAGCTCAACCCGCAGTGCGCCGAGGCGTGGCACCTGCTCGGGATGCTCGCGGTGGACTCGTTCGACTTCGACCGGGCGCGGATGATGTCGGATCGGCTCGATGAGCTGGAGATGACGCAGACGCCGCCCTGGGTCGATCCGCTCTCGGGGCGTCTGCCGCACTCGGCGCTGGGCGCGCAGGTGCTCGCCAAGGCGCGGATCCGCCAGGGCGACTCGGACGACGCGGTGCACATCGTCGAGGAAGCGATCGTCGGCAACGCGAACAACCGCGACCTGTACGCGATGCTCATCGCGGCCGAGGCGTCGCGGTTCGATTTCGATCGCGCGAAAGAGCTACTCAACGAACTCGATCTCAAGAGCCCGGGAACCGAGAAGGGGTATCTGCTGGCGGGCTGGGCGCTCTCGGAACGTCGTCAGTACGCCGAGGCGGCCCAGATGCTCGAAGAAGCGATGCGTCGCGCGCCCAACATGCCAGAACCCGCGATCGAGCTGGGCCTGCTCGAGCTCCAGTCCGGGCGTGACCTCAACGCGCTGACAGCCTTGCGCCGCGTGGCACAGCTCGACCCCTTCAACGCCCGCGCGGTCAACAGTCTGAAGCTACTCGAAGAACTCGTCGGGTACAACACGTTCGAGAGCGAGCACTTTGTGGTGCGCTACAAGCCTCGGATCGACGAGATCCTGGCGCGCGAGATGACGGGGCCGCTCGAACGCGCCCACGCTCGGATCTGCGGCAAGGCCAACGGGGGCATCGACCACGTGCCGGCGCAAAGAACCGTCATCGAGCTGATGCCCGATCACGCGTGGTTCGCGGTCCGGATCGCGGGCATGCCGGAACTGCACACGATCGCGGCCTCGACGGGCCCGGTCATCGCGATGGAAGTCCCCCGCGAGGGCCCGGGGCACAAGGTCGGGCACTACGACTGGCGGCGCGTGATCGCGCACGAGTATGTGCACACCGTGACACTCAGCCGAACGAGGAACCGCCTGCCCCACTGGTTCACTGAGGCGGCGGCCCAGTACCTCGAGGACGCGCCGCGCGACGAGGCGACGTGCCGGCTACTGGCGGTGAAGCTGCAGACGGACGAGCTGTTCGCGATGGACGAGATCAACATCAAATTCACGCGCCCCGAGACGCCCACCGACCGCCAGCAGGCGTACGCGCAAGGGCACTGGATGTACGAGTACATGGTCATGCGCTACGGCGACGACGCGCCGCTGCGCTTGATGGACGCGTACGCCGAGGGACGTACAGAATCGGAAGCAATGCCGAGCGAGCTGGGCGTGACGCCCGAGCAGTTCCTGGAGGAGTTCAAGGTCTGGGCGCGCAGCGAGGCCGAGGCCTGGGGCGTGATCATGCCCGAGGACTCGATCACGATCAAGGAGCTGATCGAGCAGGACAAGATCGACGGCGTACCCGACACGGATGATTTCGTTCGATGGGCGAACGAACTGCCCGGGCACGCGGAGCTGCTTGAGATCGCGGTGTCGCTGACGATGGACCGGAACGAGAACACGGTGACGCCCGAGACGCTGCCGATGATCGAGGCGTGGGCGGAGGCGGTGCCGGTCGCCGAACGCCCCCACCGCCTGCTCGCGAGGTATTACCTCGATCGTGGCGACGCCGAGTCGCAGGATCTGGCGCTGCCGCACCTGGAGTTTCTCGATGCGCGGGCGCAGTACACGCCCGCGTACGCCGCGGCACTTGCGAAACGCTACGCGGAGATCGGTGAGAAAGAGAAGGCGGTCCTCAAAGCCGAGCGCGCGGTGAGCATCGCGCCCTACGACGCGGACCAGCGCGAGCTTGCAGCCCGCGTCGCGCTCGTGGCGGGGAATTACAAGGACGCCGAGCGTCACCTCGATGCGCTGACGAAGATCGAGCCGGATATCAAGCAGCACGCGACGAGGCTCGCCCGCGTGCGCGAGCTTCTGGCGAAGCAGTAAGGTGCCACCACCCATCTCCGATAGGTGGTGTGCAAGCACTTTCCTTTCGTTGTGATTCAGCACGACCGATCGGAGATCGGTCGTGGCACCGAGATGGGAATGCTTACTTGCTGTGGCCCGCTTCGATCTCGGGCGGATGCTCGTTCACGGGCCAATCGGTCCAGTTCCTGAATCGCTCGAAGAGATCCTGAGCGATCTCCTTCGCGCCAAGGCCCGAGCCCTCGTAGTCGATGGGCTCGTGGAACGTGACTCGGCTTCGGCTCGGGTGCCAGAGGCTGGCGAATGCGGGATCGACCTGCGGCGTGCCGTCGATGACGACGGGGACGACGGTGGCCTTGGACTTCTTGATGATGAGCCCGACGCCCGGCTCGAAGGGGATGAGCTGGCGCGCGGGGCGTTCGAGGCCGCCCTCGGGGAAGATGCCTACCGTGCCGCCCTGTGCGAGTTCACGCAGCGCCTCGCGCGCGGCGGCCGGGTCGCCCGCGATGCGGTCGACGTCGATGATGCGCATCCAGTTCCAGAACGTTTCGAGTATGGGCGTGCGCATGTCGCGGGCCATCATCCAGCGGATGTCGTGACCGCTGACGAGGTGTACGAGCATGGGATCGATGCCGGCGGTGTGATTGCAGACGAAAAGAGTGGGCTCGCCCGCGGGCGGGATGAGACTGAGTCCCTCGTAGCGGACGCGGTGCACGAGGCGTGTGTAGAGGCGGAGCAGCGCCGAGAGCATGCCGGTATTCGGATCGTTTCGTGGGTTGTCGCAGACGGCGCGCGCGAAAAAGCCGAGACCGACAACAACGATCAGCGCGACCAAAGCCCACAAAGCCAGCCCCGCGATGGACACCCGGGACGTTAGCGAGTACCTCAACAACCTTCAACCGACAGGAACGCCCGGCCGGCGATTCATGGTCGGTGGGTGATAGGATCATCCCATGGCGGACCTGTGGGCAGAGCGGCGGGCGGAAGCGAGGCGCAAGGCGGCCCCGCTGGCGGTCCGCCTCCGGCCCCGGACGCTCGATGAACTCGTCGGGCAGACGCACATCGTGGGCGAGGGCAAGCTGCTCAGGCGGATGCTGCTCGCCGACACAATCACGAGCCTGATCCTGCACGGGCCCCCCGGAACAGGCAAGACCACGCTCGCCCGCCTGATCGCGGCCCACACGAAGAAGCACTTCGTCGCCGAGAACGCGGCGAGCGTGGGCGTGAAGCGGATCCGCGAGATCATCGACGACTCGGCGCGGCGCGTCGAAGCGGGCTCCGGGCGGTCGATCCTGTTCCTCGATGAGATCCACCGGTTCACCAAGGCGCAGCAGGACGTGCTCCTGGGCGATGTCGAGCGAGGGCTCGTCACACTCGTGGGCGCGACGACGGAGAACCCGCTCTTCGCGTGCAACGCGGCGCTCGTCAGCCGATCGACGCTGTTCCGCCTTGAGCCTTTGAGTGTCGAGGACATCAAGGAGGTCCTGCGCCGGGCGATCGCCGACGAAGAGCGAGGCTTTGGGAAGCTGCCCATCGAAGCATCAGACGATGCGCTCGAAGTCTGGGCGATCAAGTCCGACGGCGACGCGCGACGCGCCCTGACCGCCCTCGAAGTCGCGGTCATGAGCAGCGACCAGAACACCAAGCCCATCATCATTGATCGCGCGATCGCGGAGGAATCGATCCAGCAGAAGGCGGCGGTCTACGCGGACGACGAGCACTACGACTCGGCGTCGGCGATGATCAAATCGATCCGAGGCTCCGACCCGGATGCCGCGGTCTACTGGATCGCACGCATGCTCGAGGGCGGCGAGGATCCGCGATTCATCGTGCGACGGCTTGCGATCCTGGCGAGCGAGGACATCGGCAACGCCGACCCGCAGGCGGTGGTGATGGCCGCGAGCGCCTGGACGCTCGTCGAACGCATCGGCCTGCCCGAGGCGCGGATCACGCTCGGGCAGCTCGCGACGTATCTGGCGCTGGCGCCCAAGAGCAACGCGAGCTATGTGGCGATCGACGCCGCGCTCGCGGATGTACGCGAGGGGCGGACGATCCCGGTGCCGATGCACCTGCGGGATCCGAACTCCTCCCCCATCGCCGATGACTCGGGCAAAGGTATGAAGATGCGTGACCGACGCAAGGCCAACGCGGACGAGCGGTACGAGTACAGCCACGCGGAGGGCGACAGCATCACGGGGCAGGACTACCTCGGTGTGCCCAAGACCTACTACGAACCGATCGACCGGGGCTTCGAGGCGGATCTGCGCAAGCGGCTCGCCCAGATCAAAGAGCTGCGTCAGCAGAAACGGGGCAAGAGCGACTGATGGGCTGCGCGAACGACAACCCGAAGGCGAACCTCCGGAAGGAGATCGGCAAACGCTTGGCCGATTTGGGTGAGAAGGAGATCCGTCGGCGCTCGGCCTTGGCGTGCGGGCATCTGATGGAGCGGTACCCCTCGCCCGGAATGGCGATGGCGTATTTGGCGATGCCGGGCGAGGCGGACCCGGCGGGCGCGATCGCGATGTGGCGGATGCGGGGCGTGCGTGTGGCGGCGCCCCGCGTGAACTGGGCGGACAAGACGATGGAACCGGCGCTCTTGGGAGTCGATGGTGGAGAGCTTGTGGAAAGCAGGTTCGGCCTGCGCGAGCCGGGGCCGGGCGCGCCTGTCGTTTCGATCGATGAGATCGGGCTTGTGATCGTGCCGGCGCTCGCGTATTCACGCTCGGGCGAGCGCCTCGGGCGCGGCGGGGGCTTCTATGATCGCTTCCTGGCGCGGCTTTCACCCGGCGCGGTGACGGTCGGGCTGGTACTCTCGTGTCAGGTCGTCGACGAAGTGCCCGCGGAAGCGCACGACATGAGCGTCGGCGTCGTCATCACGGAGGATGGGCCGGTCTGATCCCGATTTCGGGGATGCCGGCAATGGTGGGTTCAGGAGGAATCGAGGCATGCCGCTCCCGTCTCAGAGTCGCTCGTTCGGATCAAGAACATCCCGTCGCCGTCGGCGCAAGAAGGGCCCGCCCAAGGCGGTGTTCATCGTGCCGGTGGTGCTCGTCGGGCTGGTGTCGCTCTACTGGCTCTTCGGCGGGTCGGGCGACGAAACACCCAAGGCTTCGAGTGACGGCTCGCTGGTCGCCGCGGCTGACGACGCGCTCGTTGATCCCGTGATCAGCGATCCGATCGTGCGCGACCCGGTGCGCGAGGAATCGCCCAAGGTCGAGACGCAGAAACCCGTGGTCGAGAAGCCGACGCACGAGACGCTGATGCTCGGCGCGTCTCGCACCGAGACGAACGAGTCGATGACGAACGAGACGCATCAGACTCCGCCGCCGCCGACGGTACGCGAGGAGACGACAAACTCGCAGCCCGTGACGCGCCCGGCGAACGACCTTCCTCAGGAAGATCCGATCGCCCAGCCCGTTTCGACGGGCGTCGCGGCCCTGCTCGATCGCGCCACGGCACACCTGAACCGTGGCGAGCTCGTCTCGGCCCGCGCGGTGCTGAACGATGCGCTCATGTCACCCCAGGCGGGCGAGGCCGACAAGGCCCGCATCCGCGAGGAATTGGCGACGGTCAACCAAGAGCTCTTCTTCGGCACCAAGGTCTACCCGGGCGACACGCTCTCGGAGATGTACGAGATCCAGTCGGGCGACTCGCTGGCGCGCATCACGTCACGTCAGAGCCTGACGGTCGACTGGCGCCTCATCCAGCGGGTCAACCGCATCAACGACCCGTCGCGCATCCGCGTTGGGCAGAAGATCAAGCTCGTGCGCGGCCCGCTGCACGCGGTCGTGGACAAGAGCGAGTACCGGCTCGACCTGTACGCGGGCCCTCCCGGCGCGCCGAGCCAGTGGATGTACATCCGCTCGTTCCCGGTCGGACTCGGCGAGGGCGGCTCGACGCCGTTGGGTGAGTTTGTCGTGCGGAGCGACTCGAAGCTGATCAACCCCGTGTGGCGCAACCCGCGGACGGGCGAGTTCTTCGCGGCCGACAACCCCGAGAACCCGATCGGCGAACGCTGGGTCGGCATCGAGGGCGTCGGGCAGTACGCGAGCCTCGACGGCTACGGCATCCACGGCACGATCGACCCGAGCTCGATCGGCAAGGATGCCTCGATGGGCTGCGTCCGCATGAACGATGGCGACGTCGAGATCGTCTACGAGTCGCTCGTCGAGCAGGTCAGCCAGGTCATCATCAAGCCCTGAGCGATTGATCCTGTATGCATTTCCGAGCCGCGTGCACACGCACGCGGCTTTTCTTTGCGCGTTCAGCCGAGCAGCTTGTCGTCGGGGATGATGGGCGTCGGAGCCTCGGTGATGGCGCCCCAAACAATCGCTCGCAGCAGCTTCTGGCGCGTGGGCGTCAGGTGCAGGCTCACGGCTTCGGGCTTGTAATCTGCCGGATAGACCAGATGGTGCGGCCACTTGGGGCTCTTCACCCGCTCGGGCGGCGGCTCGCCCTCGGCCCGCGCGGGCTCGATGAACACGACCGGCCCGACAATCGAGATCGGGTGCTCACGCAGGTCGAATCGGTGGATGATCGTGAGCGTGTCGCCGACGATCGGCGCGCGGATGACATCGAGCCTGCCCGGGATGACGCGGAGATAGGTCGGGTAGACGAACTCGGGCAGTCCGATCGCGCCGACGCAGCCCATGCCCATGATGAACCAGAGCGAGAAGGGCATGAACTCGGGCGACTTCAGGACGAAGACCTCGATGACGGTTGCGGCGAGCAAGCCGAGGATGCCCCCGAGCCAGGCGAATTTGCGGGCGGCCTTATCGAGCCCGACGGCGAGCGGCACGCGGGCGATCTCGGGCTCGAAGCCGTGACGCGCCTCGGGGAGCGTGCGGAGCAGTCGCAGCGCGGGAACGGGGCGCATGGTGATGCGGATGCGTTTGGTCGAGTCTTCTTTCTCGTAGTGCAGGTCTTTGGGGATGGCGCCGCCCTGCTCGTTTGTGTTTCTGACGTCCCTTGCGACGAAGTAGACGAGGACAGCCATGAGCCCCGCGACGATGAGCGCGACCCCGAGCCAGAGGGGCATGAGGACGATGCGGGCGAGGATCCGGACGAGGTTGGCAACGCCGATGCAGGTGCCCATGAGGCCGTAGATGAGCGCCATCTGGGCGAACTGGATGTGCTTTGGGGTTGCGGCGTAGGCGACGTTCCGCGACTCGACGAAGGCGATGTCAGAGTCCGCCGGGTCGGGCATCCGCGCGGGTTCGCCGGAAGCCCCATTTGGAACCTCCGAGGCCTGTTTTTTGTGGGTCAATCGGGTCATCCGGCGGGGCCTTCCGAGGGGACTTTTTGACCTTCGCATCCTACAATTTCCGGCCCCGAAACGACGCCCTCTGGTGAGGGATTCCGGGGCGAATCTTCAGGCGATCCCGATCCGCCAGAGGCCCGTGTGAAACGGGCCGGTTGACGGCGACGGGGCGCGAGCGAGGCGCGATGGCAGACGCAGCAAACAGCAACTACGGCTCCGATCAGATCAAGGTGCTCGAAGGCCTCGAAGCGGTCCGCAAGAGGCCCGGCATGTACATCGGCGGCACGGGCATCGGCGCGCTGCACCATCTGGTTTATGAGACCGTCGACAACTCGATCGACGAGGCGATGGCCGGCTTTGCGACGTTCGTCGGCGTGACGATCCAGGCCGATGGATCGTGCAGCGTCGTCGACGACGGGCGCGGCATCCCCATCGACCCCATGAAGCACGAAGATCCGGCGCTCAACGGCAAGCCCGCTGTCGAGATCGTCATGACCAAGCTCCACGCCGGCGGCAAGTTCGGACAGGAAGGCTCGGCGTACAAGGTCTCGGGCGGTCTGCACGGCGTGGGCGTGAGCTGCGTCAACGCGCTCAGCGATCACCTCGAGGTCGAGGTCTACCGCGACGGCAAGGCGTACGAGATGGCCTTCGAGCGGGGCGTCGTGACGCGCCAGCTCCACGAGGTCGGGCCCATCCCCAAGGATGCGACCCGAAAGAAGGGCACGCGCGTCACCTTCAAGCCCGACGCGTCGATCTTTGAGGACACGAATTTTTCCGCAGAGACGCTGACGAATCGCCTGCGCGAGCTGAGCTTCCTGAACCCGGGTGTGACGATCCGGTTCATCGACGAGCGCACGGGCGAGGGGCGCGACAACGAGCCCAAGACGTTCCGGGCCGAGAAGGGTTTGCTGGAATACGTCCAGCACCTGATGGGCCCGAAGAACGAGATGAGCCCGCCGGTGCACGTGATCAAGGAACAGGGCGACCATGTCTGCGAAGTCGCGATGCAGTACCACGACGGGTACTCGGAGATGGTCCTCGCGTTCGCCAACAACATCCACAACCCCGACGGCGGCACGCACGCGCAGGGCTTCAAGCTCGCGCTGACCCGCTCACTTAACGGGTACGCACGCAAGGCCAACCTCATCCGTGAGAAAGACCCGACCCCGACAGGCGAAGACTTGCGCGAGGGGTTGATTGCGATCGTGAGCGTGAAGCTGCCCGACCCGGCGTTCAACAACCAGCCCAAGGAGCGGCTGCTCAACCCTGAGATGGAGAGCTTCGTGAGCCAGGCGGTGGGCGAGGCGCTCGAGAACTGGCTCGAGGAGCACCCGGCCGAGGCCAAGCTGGTGTGCCAGAAGGGCATCGTGGCGGCACAGGCCCGCGAAGCGGCGCGCCGGGCGCGCGAGCTGACGCGGCGCAAGACGGCGCTTGAGTCCGGCTCGATGCCGCACAAGCTGCGCGACTGCAAGACGCGCGACGTGGCTCGCTCGGAACTGTTCATCGTCGAGGGTGACTCCGCAGGCGGGTCGGCGACGCAGGGACGCGATGTCGATACGCAGGCGATCCTGCCGCTGAAAGGCAAGATCCTGAACGTCGAGAAGGCGCGCATCGACAAGATGCTCCAGCACGAGGAGATCCGCACGCTGATTCAGGCGATGCGCTGCGGCATCGGGGGCGACTTCGACCTGGCCAAGCTGCGCTACGGCAAGATCATCCTCATGACCGACGCCGACGTGGACGGGAGCCACATCCGCACGCTGCTGCTCACGTTCCTGTTCCGTCACATGCCGGACCTGATCCGCAAGGGGCACGTGTTCATCGCGCAGCCGCCGCTCTATCAGCTCGTCAAGGGCAACAAGGGCGGACCTTACGTGCTCAACCAGGGCGCGCTCTCGGGCACGCTGACGAAGATGGGACTCGAACGGGCCAGGCTGCAGGTGCGCGACATCACCGGCGTGCAGGAACTCAAGGGCGGCAAAGTGGGCGAAGCGCCGGTGGAGCTGGAGCTTGCCGACGACGAGGCGAAGAAGGCCGTCGAGCTGCTCGAAAGGCTTGAGCAGCTCGTCGAGATCGCCGAGCGTCGCGGGACGCCGTTGGTCAGGCTGCTTGAAGTGCGAAGCGACGATCCCGAGGGCAGGAACCGCCTGCCGACGCACCGCGTGAGCTGGCGCGGGGGCGAGGAGCTGTGCTGGTCGGAGAGCGACGCGATCGCCGCGGTCGAGAAGCACGGCCTGCGCCTGAGCGACGGTCAGGCTGACGAGGACGGCACGCCTGTGGCTGCGGTGCGCGAGCTGCACGAGAACCGCGAGCTTGAGCGCGTCTTCGCGGGACTTGCCGAGCTCGGCCTGTCGATCGCGGACTACAGCCTCGTGCAGGAGGAATCGGTGACAGGCGAGAAGCTGCCCGCGCGGTTCTGCTGGATCATCGAGAGCGCGAGCAAGGCGAACGACGAGGCCGAGGAAGAGACCGCTACCGACGGCGAGGGCGAGGAATCGCCCAAGAAGCAGTCGACGTCCAAGACGATCGAGGCGGTGAACCTGCGCGAGATCGTGCCGGCGCTGCACGAGGTGGGCCGCCGGGGGATGGAGATCAAGCGGTTCAAGGGGCTAGGCGAGATGGACGCAATCCAGCTCTGGGACACGACCATGGACCCGGAAGTGCGGACGCTCTTGCGCGTGACGTGGGACATGGCGGGCCAGGCCGAGAGCCTGTTCAGCACACTCATGGGTGAAGAAGTCGAGCCACGACGCAAGTTCATCGAGGACCACGCGCTCGAAGTGAAGAATCTCGACGTTTGATGCACGAATTTGTGTGCAGTTGAGCTCCCGGTCGAATCGATCGGTGCGCACAGAATCAGGTATCTCCCCGCTTCAGAGTCGGCCTGTCACATCCGACACATGTGTTGGGTGGGTCCTTCTGTACAAAGCGGGACCAGAATGTCAAACAGGAGCCGGGCGGAGCACCAGCCGGTTGAGGAACGTCGCAACACGATCGGGATGAGCCCACAGATGCTCGAGGCGTTCCTTGATCGCCTCGATGCGATGGCGATGCAGGGGCTTGGATCGGAGTCGCGGTCGTACGCGCGATGGCCGCTGCGCGAAGCCTTCATCGATGTATGTCTTCAGGAGCACGGCACCTTCCAGCGGTGCATGGTGATGGCCACCCGCAACGTCTCCAACGGCGGGATCGCGGTCTTGCATTCGTCGTACATGTACCCGGGGAGCAAGTGCACGATCGCCCTGCCGTCGCGGAACGGGCAGGACAAGGAGCCGATCATCATGTCGGGTCGGATCGCGCGGTGTGTGCACCGCGAGGGCATGGTGCACGAGATCGGCATCAAGTTCGACGAGCCGATCGATGCGAGCCGATTCGTCGCCAAGCTCATGCCGATGCACGCCGGCTCTGAGGTCGCGCGTGCGGCCAAGCTGACCGGGACGGTGCTCCAGATCGATGCCTCACCGGTCGACCGTCGTCTCATCGAGTACTACTTGTCTGTCACAAAGATCAAGCTGATCACGGCCGGCACGTTCGCGGAAGCGAAGAAGCTTTCGACCGGTCCGATCGATCTCATCCTGAGCGACATGCTGATGCCGGACGGCAAGGTGCAGGACTATGTCCGTTGGCTTCGGAACCAGTGCAACACAACGCCGGTCACGCTGCACACGGCCACGCCGATGGCGCAGGTCCGCCAGCAGATGCAGACGATGGAGGTCCAGGGTCTGCTCACCAAACCGGTCGAACGCGGGGCGCTCCTGGCGGCGATGATCGAGTTCTTGAGCGCGCCCAAGGGACGAAAGTCCGTTCAACAGTCCAAATCGCTCGACAAGAACGACCCGACGGTGCGCGAGATCATCGAGCTGTTCCGCAGCGAACTCGACACGATCGTGGGCAGCATCGAGGAGGCCTTCGGCGGCAACGATTCGATGGCGATCTACGCGATGGCCTTGCGCCTCAGCGGAACGGCCCCGACGCTCGGGTTCGACCAACTCGGAAAGATTGCGGGACGAACAGCCGAACTCGTGGCCGCCACGATGAGCTGCGAAGAGTCGTCCGACCAGATCCGTGCGTTGATTCAGTCATGCAAAGACGTCAAGGCGGCATAACGAACCGGTCGGTTATCGGAATGTGACTGTGCCGGTTGTGCGGGGGCTGCCGCGCGGGTGGGCTGGGGAGTTTGTGCGATCCGTCCGCCGAACCCTCACCAGTTGAACACACACCGAGAAACGCCGACACCTTGATGCGGGCCCGGACCAACGCGTCGTGAGCGATGCGCGGTGTGGCTCCGTGTCCAGTTGGGGGACCGAGTCGTGCAGAACGAGATCGATCAGCTTTCGGCGGCCGTGAGCGGCTTGGGGCCTGTGTCTTGGGCCGGGATCGGCGCGACCGGTCTCGTTCTGGTGTGCATGGGATTCGCCATCGGCATGGTGCTACGTCGACCAAAGAACGCTGGGACGAAGAGCAAAGGTGAACCCGGCGTGCTGGGTGCGTGCGGCGCGGCGACCTTTGCCTGTCGCGTGACGCCTTCGCTGAAATTTACCGCATTGTCCCCAGATATTGAAACACTCACGGGCTACACGAACGAAGTGCTCACCGAGAGTGACGCGTTCCTGCGCATGCTCGACGAGCGTGACGCCGCCATGTTTGAGACGAAGGCGCGGAACGCCGTGCAATCGGAGATCCCGTTCGTTTCCGACGTGCGCTACGAGGACGCCGACGGTCAGCGACGTTGGCTCCAGATCCGCGCTGAGATCGCCCGCGACGGGCGGGGCAAGTCGAGCGGGTTGCGGGGCGTCGTCAAAGAGATCACGGAACAGAAGCGGCTGGCGACCGAGGCCGCCGACGCCTGGGCGCGGTTCAACGCGATCGCGAACTCAACGCCGACGATGCTCTGGGTGCTCGATGTACAGGGCGACTGCCACGCGATCAATAGCGCGACCGAGCGATTTGCGGGCATGAACGAGTCGCAGCTGGCCGGCACGGGTTGGACGAGATCGATCCCGGATGATGAGCGGCAGGCGGTGATGAAATTTGTCGCGCGTTCGATCGAAGAACGCACCAGCCTGAAACGCGACTCGGCGATGGTCGATGGCAACGGGCGTGTCCGGCTCGTCTCGCTGAGCACGAACGTTGCGCGTGACGAACAAGGACAGGTCTCGGGCGTGGTTGTGACCGGCAAGGATGTGACCGACCGCTCAGAGGGTGACAAGCTGCTTGATCGGCTGCGCCAGATCGTGGACGCGAGCGATCAGCACATCGCGGTCCTGGCGCCGGACATGCGCGTGACGACTCTGAATACGCAGGCCCGCAAGACGATCGGTCTGGGCGAGCGCGACTCGGCCGACAGTTTGGCGCTGTGGCACATCGTTACCAAGGACACGAGCGACGAGATCCGCACCGAGGGCGTCAAGGTGTGCACCGAGCAGGGCGTCTGGCACGGGCGGGGCATGGTGCGCACGGGTGAGGATACGAGCGTCGCGTCGGATCTCACGGTGACGGCGCTCGGCGATGGCTGGCTCGGGCTGATCGCAAGACCGATTGAGCACGAGCTGCGGCGCGAAGCCGACGCGGCGCTCGACAAACGCAGGCTCGCTGTGGCGATGGGCGCGCTCGAGAAGCTCGGGGGCGGGGGCTGGGCACCAGGGCGCGCGGCCGAGCGGATCGTCGAGTCGGTCGCCAGGCACTACACGCACCTCCGCGCGACATACGCGACGTTCACGGACGAGGGCAAGATCATCGTCGAGGCCTCGGACGGGCCCGCGTGGATGGGCTCGGCCAAGGGGCGCGCCGTCAGGGTCGACCCGGACGGCTCGCTCTTCGAGCGCCTGCGCTCCGACGAGATCGTGAAGATCATCGACGTCTGGGACGAGCCCGCGTTCGAAGAGTCGCTGCTCGCGTTCGAGCAGACGGCGACGCGCTCGATCGCGGCGGTTGTCGTGGACGCGGGGGACCGCACGGCGGGGCTGATGCTGTTCGAGAAGGCCGAGGCTTCGGACTGGTCGCCCGACGAGGTGCAGACGCTGAGGCTTGCTTCGGGTGTGCTGGGCGTGGCGTTGCGTTCAGAGCGCGATCGTCGGGCTCGCATGGCGGCCGAGGCGAGGGCGGCCGAGCAGACCCAACGCTGGCGCGAGGAGCGCACACGCAGCGAGGAGCTGTCAGCGCTCGCGTCGGATCGCGCGGGCGAGGCGGAGAGGCTTGAATCGAAGCTGGCGCGTGTCGATCAGGCGTGGGCGGGCGGGCTTGCCGAGCTCGGCAAGCGCGCGATGGGCGCTTCGGAGCTTGCGACGAGCGCCCGCGAGCAGGGACAGACCAAGCTTGCCGAGGGGCTCGAGAATCTGGCGATCGACGCGGACCGGGCCGAGGTGGCGGGTCGGCTTGTCTCGGGCACGCTCAAGCCGAAGCTGGAGGCATGCCAGCCGGCGGGTGTACTCCGCCACGTCGGCGAGCGGTTCGTGGGCAAGGCCAAGGCCCGGGGTGTGACACTCAAGATCACACAGGAGGGCACGCTGCCCGAGACGATCGAGGCGGATCAGCGCCTCGTGAAGCTGGCCTGTTGCGAACTTTTGGATGTCGCGCTCGCGCGGTGCTCGACGCGCGAGATGGTCGCGGTGGCGAGCGTCCGGGGCGAGGAGCCCGACCGGGCGATGGTGGTCCGGGTCAAGGGCGGGCCGGTCTCGGCCCCGACCGATGCGGCCCCGGGGGCCCCGACGGGGCTGTCGCTCCTGCGGCAGCTGGCCGAGGTCATGGGCGGGAAGCTGGAACTGCAGTCCGAGTCGGGCGAGACCGAGCTGTCGCTGGTTCTCCCTCTGGCTCAGGAAATCAGCTTGAATCTCACGGATCGCGCGGGCAACGGGGGCGATGCTCCCGAACGCTCGGCTGCGTGATTTTGGACTGATCAGGGTGAGAAGAAGAAGGGTGACCGACGGGATTTGAACCCGCGACCCCAAGGATCACAACCTTGTGCTCTGCCAACTGAGCTACGGCCACCGTCTGGCCCGACGCCGGTCTTTGTCCGGTGCGGGCAGGAAAGAACGATACGGAAGAAAGAGCCTGAGGGTCAATGCTGGCCCGAACGGATTGGCCGATCCGCAGGGAGGGGTCTAGTGTCCCCTTCCGGCATTGCATACAACGGCTCCGGGCGGAGGCTTGGGGCGGGCCGGGGGAGGCGCCAAAGTGTCGATCGGAGCGATGGAGAAGTTGGATCTGTCCGCCAGCCGGACCTCGGTGAATTTGGCCCCCGCGGAACTGATCGAGGAAGCGATCAGACGCGGCGAGGGCACGCTGGCCTCCAACGGCGCCCTGGTGTGCAAGACCGGCACCTTCACGGGACGCTGCCCGAAGGACAAGTACCTCGAGGACACGCCCGCCATCCACGACAAGATCTGGTGGGGCAAGGTCAACCAGCCCATCACGCCCGATCAGTTCGCGCTCTGCGAGCAGATCGCCACCAAATACCTGAACAAGCAGGACGAGCTCTTTGTCTTCGAGGGCTTCGCCGGCGCTGATCCGGCGCACCGCCTCGGCGTGCGCGTCGTGACGGAGCAGGCGTGGCACTCGCTCTTTGCGAGCACGCTGTTCATCAAGCAGGGCTCGGAGGCGGCCGGCGGCTCGACCGACTGGAACCACGACTGGACCATCCTCAACGCGGGCAAACGCCTGCTCACCGACGAGGAGTGCAAGGCGCTCGGCGTCACGAACAAGACGATCATCGTGCAGTCGCTCGAGAAGCGCACGGTTGTGATCCTGGGCACCGAGTACGCCGGCGAGATCAAGAAGAGCATCTTCTACGCGATGAACTTCGACATGCCCGAGGTAGGCGTCTTCCCGATGCACTGCTCGGCCAACGTCGACAAGAAGGACCCGTCCAACGTCGCGCTCTTCTTCGGGCTTAGCGGCACGGGCAAGACCACGCTCAGCGCCGACCCGAACCGCGCGCTCATCGGCGACGACGAGCACGGCTGGGGCCCGGGGGGAGTCTTCAACTTCGAGGGCGGCTGCTACGCCAAGTGCATCAACCTCTCGCCCGAGGGCGAGCCCGAGATTTATGCCGCCATCAAGTTCGGCTCTGTGCTCGAGAACGTCATCATGAAGGACGGTCGCGAGCCCGACTACGAGGACGGCTCGCTCACCGAGAACACGCGCGTGACCTACCCGGTCGATTACATCCCGGGCGCGCAGATCCCGAGCATGGGCAGCCACCCCAAGAACGTGATCTTCCTGACCGCCGACGCGTTCGGCGTGATGCCCCCGATGAGCAAACTGACGCCCGAGCAGGCGATGTACTACTTCATCAACGGGTACACCTCGAAGCTGGCGGGCACGGAGGCGGGCGTGAAGGAGCCCGAGCCGAACTTCAGCCCGTGCTTCGGCGGGCCGTTCATGCCCCGCCAGCCGGTCGAGTACGCCAAGATGCTCGCCGAGCGCATCGAGAAGCACGGCGCCAACGTCTGGCTCCTCAACACGGGCTGGACGGGCGGGCCCTACGGCACCGGCAATCGCTTCAGCCTGAAGTACACCCGCGCGATGGTGACGGCGATCCTGAGCGGCCAACTCGCCGACGTGAAGACCGAGGCCGACCCGATCTTCGGGCTCAATATCCCGGTCAGCGTGCCGGGCGTGCCCGACGAGGTGCTCAAGCCGCGCGCAACGTGGGCCGATGGTTCGGCGTACGACGCGAAGGCGAAGGAGCTGGCGGCCAAGTTCCGCGACAACGCCGCCAAGTTCGAGATGAGCGACGCGGTGAAGAACGCGGGACCAAAGGGCTGATCCTTGTTCGGATTTCGAAAGAATCCGAGAAAGATCCGAAAATCCTGGGGCGGTATCACTCGCTATGACTGGGAGATGTACCCGGCTTGGGAAGATTGCTTGGGCGAGGAAGGTCGCAAGGGTCAAGACGAGAGCACGCACAAGCCGTACCTAGGAAGCCTTCCACTTCAATTCCCTCGCTTTTCTGGCTGGGTCGCTGCAGATTTAGAGTTTGCAAACGGCTCTCACTGGTTTGGCATCTTTGAAGTTGCCGAACCGATTCCTGACGAGCCCGAGCATCCTCCCGAACTCTGCTTGCTGTTTGACAAACCAATCCGTGACTCTCAAGACTGCAATGAGCTATCACAATTTAATCAGATTGTGATGCGGGGCGATGATCGGATTCATATCGGGATGGTTGCGCATACCCGGCACTTTCCTGACTCTGAATCTCAATCCCTTATCCGATTTGTGTATTCACAACTGTGTGTGGAGAGAGGCCAACTCTTCCCGATCCGGGTGAAATCACGCGTACCGATCGAAGGGCGACCCGATGTGTGGGAACACCCGGGCTGGACGAGACCGGACGGAACGCTGGTCGACCTGACATCGCCATAACCCTGCAGCTTCTGCTGGTCTTCATGCTCGGGCTACAGTTGACCCGATTCAGGCTCGATAGCTGTAAACGTGTGGTATGAAAGGGAAGTCACGGATGTCTGACCGCAAGCCCTACGTCGGTGGCAACTGGAAGATGAACACGTCCGTCGACACGTCGAGCTCGTTGGCTCGGGGTGTGGTCGACGCGTGCGAGTCGGCCCAGGGCAGCGTCGACATCGTCGTCTTCCCGCCCGCGCCCTATCTGATCGGGGTCAAGAGCATCCTGCGGTCGCGGCCCACCTCGATCGCAACAGGGGCTCAGGATCTGTACTTCGAGGCCGACGGGGCGTTCACGGGCGAGATCAGCGTGGCGATGGTCAAGGACTGCGGGTGCGGGCACGCGCTGGCCGGGCATTCCGAGCGTCGGCACGTGATCGGCGAGAGCGACGAACTCGTCAACGCCAAGGTCCGGGCCACGCTCGAGGGCGGGCTGACCTGCGTGCTCTGCATCGGCGAGACGCTCGAAGAGCGCGAGGCCGGCGAGACGAACGCGGTCAACGAGCGTCAGCTCCGGACGGGCCTTGCGGACGTCGGGCTCCGGCAGATGGACAAGGTCGTCATCGCCTACGAGCCCGTCTGGGCGATCGGCACGGGCAAGACGGCCAGCCCCGAGGACGCCCAGGCGGCCCACGCCTTCATCCGGGGGCTGCTGGCGGAGATGTTCTCCGACGAAGTCGCCCAGCGCACCCGGATCATCTACGGCGGCTCGGTGAAGCCCTCCAACGCCGCCGCCCTGTTCGGCCAGCCCGACATCGACGGCGGGCTCATCGGCGGAGCGAGCCTCAAGGTCGAGGATTTCGCCGCGATCGTCAAGGCTGCGGCCCCGCACTAAAACCCGCTCTCGCGGATCTCAATGCCATTGAGAAGCCGGGCCATCAACGCCCGGCGGCGCTAGAGTTGCAGCCCCAGGGCCTGCCGGGTGTCGGCTCGTCCGGGGATGGTCTTTCGACGCACAGGGGCAGGCCTGAAGATGGTGACGAGTGTTCTGACGTTGGGTCTTGCCCCGTGGCTGGTCGGTCTGGCGACCGTCGGGTTCCTGTTTATCTGCCTGCTGTTGGTGCTGATCGTGCTGATCCAGCGCCCGCAGGGAGGCGGGCTGAGCGGCGCGTTCGGCGCCGGCGGCGGCGGCTCGGGCCAGACGGCCTTCGGTGCCAAGACGGGCGATGCGCTGACGATCGCGACCGTGAGCGTTTTCGTGCTGTTCCTCGTCGGCGCGGTGGCGCTGAACTTCGCCATCCGCCCCTCTGAGGAAGGCGACCCCGCGCAGCAGACGGCGGCCGAGCAGGCTCCGGCTGGTGGGAGCGAGGCTGCGACCGAAGAGAACACCCCTGAAGAAACCGCGACCGGTGATGATTCCGCCGCCGAGGTGACGCCGCCCCCGGCCGACGACGCGAGCACCGAGGAAACCTCGCCTCCCGAGGGTGAGGCGCCCGCGCCGACGGACGACCAACCCGCCGAAGGTGACGGCCGGTAATCACGGATTCTGATCCTTTGGGCGTTCGCGGGCCCGCGTTGATCCTCGTCCAACTGACAATCGTGTAGACTCGAACCGATGAGCCGTGGGCCGAGCGCCGACGGGATGGAGACTCACCCGCGTGATCCGGAGCATGACAGGCTACGGCGAGGCCACGGCGCACATCGATGGCACGCACTACTTCGTGCAGATCCGTTCGCTCAACGGGCGTCACTTCAAGGCGTCGGTCCGTCTTCAGGAAGAGTTCGAGTCGCTCGAGGCCGAGCTTGAGTCGCGGCTGCGCAAGCACATCTCGCGCGGGAGCGTGACGCTGAAGGCCACGTGCACGGATGACACCGAGCAGGCGGCCCGCGAGATCAACTGCCGGGCGCTTGACAAGTATGTCGAGCAGCTGAGCCAGTCCAAGCACGTGGGCTCCGGTCGTGTGGCGATCGAGCTGGGGTCGCTGCTGGAGCTGCCCGGTGTGATCCAGCCGCCGGGCGACGAGGGCGAGCGGATCGGCCGCGTGCGCGACGTGTTCGCCAAGCTGACCGATCAGGCGTGCGCCGGGCTTGTCAAGATGCGGATCAGCGAGGGCCAGATGCTCGAGGACGATCTCTCGAAGCAGCTCGGGCTGATCGAGCAGCACCTCGCCGAGGTGAAAGAGCGGGCACCCGACGTGGTCAAGGACTTCGAGACGAGACTCCGCGCGAGGATCGACGAGCTGCTCGCCGGCTCGACGATCGCGGAGAACAAGGTCGACATCATCCGCGAGGTAGCGGCCCACGCCGAGCGGACGGATATCGCAGAGGAAATCACCCGTCTTGGTGGTCACCTGGAACAGTTCGGCAAGCTGGTCGGACAGGATGGAGACGCGCCGGTCGGCCGGACGCTGGACTTCATGGCGCAGGAACTCCTGCGCGAGGCGAATACGATGTCGAGCAAGTCGATGGACACGCGGATCAGCCGATCGATCGTTGAGATCAAGGGCGCGATCGACCGGATCAAGGAGCAGGTCCAGAACGTCGAGTGACATTCGGGCCAACCGCCCCAAGGGCTGCCCCGAGGATTGGGGCAGCGGACAATCGGACTTCTGAGCAGGGACATGCGCGAGGAAGCGGACATGCACGCCGAGCAGACATTGGAAACCCAGCAGTCGTCGGTGGATCTGTTCGCCGACAGCACCGGCGTTTCCAGCTCATCGGACACGGTGGCGGGGCAGGTCGTTGTGCCGAGCGAGACCACGGCCGGGCCGCGCACAAGCCCGGGTGAGGCGGGCGAGGCGAGGCCCTCGGTTGAGGGGTACGACCGCTTCGCGACGGGTGAGCTGGCGATCGTGTGCTCGCACTACAGCCTCGGACGGATCCACAGCGTGCGCGAGTTCCGCAGAGGCTCGCGTCAGGCGCCCAAGGTCGTGCTCGAAACCAGCTCGGGAACGGTGCTGATCAAGCGACGCTCACCCGGCAAGGCGTCGGCGCAGCACGTCGCGTTCTGCCACGCGATCCAGACGCACCTCTCACATCGCTCGTTCCCATTGGCGAGGCTGCTGCCGACGCAGACCGGGCAGGGCGCGCTGATGCTCGACGGGTTCGTCTACGAAGTGTTCGATTTCATCAGCGGCAAGCGGTACGACCGGACGATCCCCCCTACCGCTGAGGCCGGACGCGCGCTGGCGTACTTCCACAGGTTGCTCGCCGATTATGCGGGACCGGGCTCGCCTGTGACAGGCAGCTACCACGGCGTTGCGAAGGTCGCCGAGACCTTGCGAGCGCTCCCAACGGCGCTGCGTGTGCCCGCGATGGAGAAGACCACACCGAGACTCGCGGCTCTGTACGAGCACGCGGCGGTACGCGTGCGCGAAACGGGCATCGCGGGCTGGCCCAGGCAGATCGTGCACTCGGACTACCACCCGGGGAACGTGATCTTCACGGACAAGGGTGTGCGCGCGGTCGTGGACTTCGACTCGGCCCGCGTCGGGCCGAGGGCGATCGACGTCGCCAATGGGGCGCTGCAGTTCTCGGTGACGCGCACCGGGCTCGACCCGATGGCGTGGCCCGTCGAGCTCGATATGAAGCGCTTGCAGGCGTTCCTCGGCGCGTACGACGCGGTCGAGGGCTGCATTTTGAGCCGCGCCGAGTGCCGGGCGCTGCCCTGGCTCATGATCGAGGCGCTGATCACCGAGGCGACGCTACCCATCGCGGCGACGGGACGCTTCGGTCAGATCGAGGGCTCGACATTCCTGCGCATGGTCGAGCGCAAGGCGACCTGGATCGCCGAGGCGGCCGAGGAGCTCATCCGGTTGTGAAACGGGTGCTGACCGGTCTGGTGCTTGGTGTGCCGCTCGTAGCGAGCGGGCAGGCATCGGACCCGGACCGCATCGCTGCGCTGGTTGAACAGCTCAAGAACGAATCGTTCGTGACGCGCGAGCTGGCCGAGAAGGATCTCCAGTACGACGAGGCGATCGCGCTTGAGGATCTCGAAGCGCAGCTCATGCGGGACGACCTGACCCAGGAGCAACGGATCCGGCTGCTCAAGGCCACGAGCATGCGCTTTGCGAGCGAGCCCCGGGGCGCGATGGGCATCCAGATGGCCGATGTGAACGACCTGGGTCTCCAGATCGCCAAGACGATCGAGGGATTCGACGCGTTCAACAAGATCCAGCCGAACGACATCATCGCCAAGATCGGAGAACTGCCGATCCGATCGACGACGGATCTGCAGGCGGCGATCATCAGCCGATCGCCGGGCGATGTAGTGCCGGTTGAACTCGTGCGCGGCGCCGAGCGGATGACGGTCGATATCGTGCTGGGCGCGTGGTCCGAGCTCTCCACACCGGGCGGGATCCCGCGGAGTCAGTTCGAGTCGGGTTGGCTGTACCGTTCACGCCATTACGCGAGCAAGAACGAGCCGAGCGTCATCGAATTCGACGCGGACCCGAACGCGTGGAACGAGTCGGCGACGCGGGGCTGGGACGGCCAGGGCCCGAGACGCAACTCGGGCGATGCGATCCGCCAGGCGGTGGTCGTAGGCGGTGAGGCACGGCCCATGCCCGGTTCGATGGCCGGCGTCCGACTCGATCGGCCGCTGGCGCCTTCGGCTCGCGGACGAGCGAGCGACTTCCCGCCGATGCTCAAGCAAGAGCTCAACAAGACCGAGCTCGACATCATCGATACGCAGGAGCGGATCCGGCGCCTCGAGGTGCAGATCGACCTCTACAAGCAGAACGCGACACGGATCACAACCATCCAGCAGGCCGAGCTGCAACTCAAAGAGTTCGAGTCGATCCTTGATGAGCTCAACCGTCGCGCGACGCGGCTCCGTCAGGAACTCACGGAGATGGGCGTTCAGGATCCCTGAGCCTGCGCCAGCCGATCATTCAGACAATCGATGGCATTGGCAACTTCCGGGTGATGGGCGCGATCGGGCTCGGCGAGCTTGATGGCTCGCCTGCATCGCGCCAGGTGACGCTGGGCGGCGAGGGCCGCGTCCCGTGCGCTGCTTGTGTGCATGTCGCACAGATTGTCGTAGACGTCGGCAAGCTTGATGAGCCTCGCCCGCCAGTCGGCCTGCGCGAGGCGGGCGTCGTATTCGGGCTCGCGTTCGTGTTCGGGGAGGATCATGTTTTTGGTGAGGGCAGCCACGATGCCCGCGATCTCGCCCCCGAAGCGGTCGGCGATGTCGTCGTAGTCGGCGGGCGTGTCCTCGATGGTGTCGTGCAGGATCGCTGCGGTGAGCGCGACGGGGTCATCACACCCGAAGATTTGACGGAGCGTGAACGCGACGCGGACGGGGTGGCTGAAGTAGGGCGTGAGGCCGTCTTTGCGAACCTGCCCCGCGTGGCTACGCGCCGCGAATGCGCAGGCCGATTGCCAGAGGGCGTCGGCCTGCGGGCTTGGCGTGCGATCGGTCATGCGTTTAGCGCCGGATGGGTTGGCTGTTCTTGTCGAAGACAAGTCTCACCTTGGCGGGCGAGTTGCCGTGCTCGTCGAAGATGGTGAGCACGTTCTTCTTGCCGACCTTGATGATCGACTCGGGCAGCAGCATGCTCGTCGAAGGCCCGACCTGCTTGCGTGTGCTCGTCTCGAGGAAATAGCGCCCGAGGTGCTGGTCGTTCAGGTACACGACGCCCTTGCTCAGGCCCGAGAGGTCGAGCCGCAGCGGCGTGCCCTCGGGGTCGATGTTGAACTCGGTCTGGTACCACGTCGGGCCCTTGAACGAGCCGAGCTTAGTCTTGGCGACGTCGTCGTAGTCGACCTTCGCGGGCGGCTCCCACTTGGCGAACGCCCACTCGGCCTTGGTGGTGACGGTATCGGCGCCCTCGCTGAAATTCGTCGCCGAGGCGAGCGCCGCGAGCATGCCCGCGGGATCGGCTTCGTCGCTCATGATGGCGATCTGGATCGTATTGTTGCCGCGGTTGAGCTCGGATTGATCGAGCATGAAACGCGAGGGCCCGGTCTCGTCGAGGAATCGGATGGGCTTGTCGTTGAGGATCACGAGCACACGCGTGGGCAGCGGGTCGATGGTGATGATGACGGGCGACTTCTTGCGGTGCACAAAGGACCACTCGACGCGCTCGGGATAGGTCGTGTCGCCGACACGCATGTGCCAGAGCGGCCCGTGCGTGGCGAGCGGCTGGATCGGGTCGGCCGGCACGATCGAGTGGCGACCGGCCTTGAAGGGCTTGATGATGAACAGCTCATCGACAAGGCCCTTGGGCTCGGCGAGAGTAAGGCCCGAGTCGGGTCGGCCCATGTTCTCGGCGAGCACGACGAGGTTGTGGTCGCTCTTGGTAAGCGTGAGCGCCATGGGCTCGTGATCGGCGCCGGGGCCGAAGCCCATGATGCCCTGCTCCTGGCCGTCGAGGAAGAAGCGGAGGCGGTCGCGTGAGGCGGGCGCGAGAACCTTGTGCTTCTTGCCGTCGCCCGATTTGATGCTGATGCGATACCACCCGTAGCCGAAGGGTGAACCGAGTTCGGCCAGATCCGCCGGGCCTGCGATGGGCGCAAAGCGGGCGGAGGTGCCGGTGACGTGCTCTTCGGAGCTGGCCGCCTTCCAGTCGTTAATCGCAACGCTCGAAGCACCGGTACGAGCCGCGGCCTTGTCCTTGATGACGACCTTGTGCTCGTCGCCCGCGAGGTCGATGTGAATGCAGCTCTTGGCGCCGGCGAGCGCAACGGGCTCGCCCGTGGCGCTCACCGAGTGCACGCCGACGAACACGCCCTGCTCGGTCGGGAAGACCGTGTCGATCGAATCTTCATTGGCAACGACGATCGTGAAGCCTTCGTGATGCTCGGTGGCGACGGACTTGCCCTTAGGAACACTGACCGTGAGTGGCGAGCCGTTGATCGACACAACACCCTCAGCGCCGGCTGGCCCAAAGCAGACAAGGCACTTGCCCACGAGCGACAGAACGCTCAGCGTGCAGTAGTCCATCGTGCCGCGACCATCGAGAAGGACGTCGAAGAGCACCCACGCGGCGGCCTGCTTGCCCATCGGGACCGAGAGCGCCGAGCCGTCGCCAAGCAGGATGTCAACATTCTGCGTGCGCGAGCTTTTCCCCGTCGCGAAGGGCTCGCGGGCGAGCAGGAACGCGACGGATCCCTGCGTGCCGACGAGGTCGACGATGGCGATGCCGTCGGAGGCCTGCTGCGAGAGGCGCTGATCGAGGAGGATGGGCTTGTAATTGTGGTTGAGGTTGGCGAAGACGCGGGCGAAGCTCGAAGCCATCGTTGTGACACGCCGGATGACGTGGTAGGCGTCGGTGGGCGAGCCGGCGTCGTCGATGGGCGCGTGGCGGCCGTGGGCATTCTCGTAGAAGCGGGCCGCGTCGGTGCCGTCGCGACCGGGCCAGAAGCCGGGGGTCTGGCCGCCGGCGATGGGGCTCAGGACGAACTGCCCGCCCCCGGCGAGCACCTCGGCGATGCGGCGCTGGATGGCGTACGGCGCGACCGCAGCCTCTGCAGCACCGCCAACGAACGACGGCTGGTCGATGGGCATATCCACGACGACGCGCGGCTGATCGGGCGCAACGCTTGTGAGCTGGCGCAGCGTTGCGAGCATGTCTTCCGAGCCGACCCAGCCTTCGATCTCGCCCTCGACGCTCTGCCAGAGATTGTTTGCGTTGATGGACGGAACAGTGAACCCGGCCTCGCGGAAGTAGCGGGCCAGCTCGCCGAGGTAGGCGGTCGCCGCGTCGTCGTCGCCGCAGGTCCAGGCGGATTCGTTCTGAAGCAAGATGACGGGCCCGCCGTCACCGGGGCTTGTCACCTGCAAGTCGCGGACCTGCTCGGCGACAGCGGTGATGTACCGGCTCGCGGCTTCGAGGAACGGCGCCGACGCGGCGCGGAGCCTGATGTCGGCCTTGCGGGCGACCCAGTCGGGGATGCCGCCCATGTCCCAGCCCGCGCCGATGTAGGGCCCTGGGCGGAGGATGCACAGCATGCCGGCCTGATGGATCAGTTGCACGAAGCGGCGGAGGTCTCGCTGGCCCTTGAAATCGAACTGCCCGGGGCGGGGCTCGTGGAGCGCCCACGGGATGCTCGTGGCGATCGCGTTGAATCCGGCGAGCTTGGCCGCGTGTATCCGGTCGGCCCACGCGTCGGCGGGTATCCTGCCGTAGTCCATCTGCCCGGCAACGAGCCAGATGCGTCGGCTATCGATCATGAAGCTCTGACCGTCGTGGGTCACCGTCGCCATCAAGCGGGCTCCGTATTCTGCGAGGTCTGTGGGAAGGTGAGGGGCCGAGTCTTCAGGCGGCCGTTTGTTCGGTTTTTATTTGAAGACGGTGGATCGGAGAGAACGATAGGAGGGCACCTCGGAAACCGCAACATTTTCGGTGTCAAGGAATTAGATACCCCAGCCGCGGGGCCCTCAGTTCGACCATCTTCGGAGCGTTTGTTTGGGAAAGAACCAAGTTTATGTTTGGGCTTTGCCCCTGATTCTGACTGTCCCATCGGGATGTGTGGTCGGGATGGGCGGCATCGATCGGCGGGTCGACAAAGTGCTCGCGGAGCGGTCGAACGAGTTGGGCGCGTTCGTCACCCCCACCACCATCCGGGGTTCGGGCGACGCCGAGACCGACCAGCGGAGGCAGGCGGCGAAGACCATCGCCACCGAGAACCCCTCGCCCGAGGATCTCGAGTACACACCCGCCGATGAGGCCCGCGACGCGCAGGCCAGGCTCGACGGCTACCTCGCCGAGCAGACGACCGAGGCCATGGAGCTCTCGCTCGCCGAGGCCCTGCGGATCAGCCAGAGCCAGAGCCGGGAGTTTCTGAGCGCCCAGGAGGACTACGTCCTGGCGGCGATCACGCTGCTCATCCAGCGTCACCGATTCGACCCGAGACTGTTCAACACAACCACGGTCGAGGTCGGCGGTGCGGGCGACGAGGGGCAATTCACCTCGGTGCTCTCGATCCTGAACGAGCTTGGCGTCACCAAACAATTCGAGCGGGGCGGGCAGGTGGCTGCGAGCTGGATCCTGAACGCCTCTGAGGATCTGCGGACGGGCGCGACGGATCGGTACACTCAATCGAGCGAGATCGTGCTCTCGGGCAATTTCCCGCTCCTGCGGGGCGCGGGGACGGTTGCGAGCGAGGGGTTGATCCAGGCCGAGCGCAACGTTGTGTACGCCGCCCGGACATTCGAGCGGTTCCGCCGGCAGCTGTTCGTGTCGATCGCGAGCGACTACATCCGCCTGCTCCAGCAGCTTGCATCGATCCAGAACCAGGAGCGCCGGATCGAGTCGCTCGAGCTCCTGCTCGCCGAGACGCAGGCCAAGGCGGATGCGGGCCAGGTGCGCGGCTTCGAGATCTCGATCGCCGAGAGCGATCTGCTCCAGGCTCAGGCGAGCCTGGCCGGATTGCGCGACTCGTACCGCTTCTCCGAAGACCGCTTCAAGATCCGCATCGGTTTGCCCGTGGACCAGGCCGTCCATGTCTCGCCGATGCAGCTGATGCTGCCCGACCCTGACATCGGGCTCGACGAGGCGATGCGTCGGGCGCTCGAGTTTCGGCTTGATCTTCAGAACTCACGCGACCGCGTGCTCGATGCGCGCCGCGCGGTCTCGAATGCACGCAACGACATTCTGCCCGACCTCGACGTCAACGCCCGAGTGGGCCTGCCCACGGATCCGGACGAGGACGAGGGCCGACTCGGTTTCGACCCGGACGAGCTGAGCTACTCGGCAGGGATCATGCTCGACCTGCCGCTCGATCGGCTCGAGGAGAAGCTGCGCGTGCGCCAGAGCGTCATCCAGCTCGAGCAGCAGATCCGCGGCTACGAGCAGGACCGCGACAATGTCGTGATCGACTCGCGCTCCGCGGTGCGGGGCGTCGAGCTGGCCCGCCTCCAGCTCACGCTCGCCGAGCGTCAGGTCGAGACGAACCTTCGTCGTCAGCGTGGCCAGGAGCTGGACCCGGACAACGTGACGCCGCAGGAGCGCGTCGACACGCAGAACGCGTTGCTCTCGGCGCAGAACGCACGCGACCAGGCCGAGGCGGATCTGCGTGTGTCAATCCTGAATTACCTGCTGAACACGGGGCAGATGCGCGTCACGGAGACCGGCGCGATCTCACCGATCGGCGGGCTGGATCTGATGCCGGTGGAGTAAGCGAAGGCGTCCACTTTCGTGCGCGGTGGGCGCTGTCGATGCGCGATCAGCCTTGCCCGCCCGCTCACGCGGGCGGCTCGCGGTGGAGTGGGTTAACCGAATTCACGCTGCCAGGCGTCGATGGTGAGCTGCCAGCGGTCGTGGACGTGCCACGCGTCGCCGGTGGTGAGGTGGCTGGATTCATCGCCCGATTTGACGAAGCCGCAGGAGGCGTAGAGCTTCTGGCTTGGCTTGTTCTCGGGCTGGATCCAGGCGTCGACGCGGTGCATGCCGAGGCCCTCGGGCAGGTCGGCGAGCGAGTAGGACATGAGCGCGAGCAGACCCTCGCGGGCGAGGCCCACTCCCATTCGTTCGGGGTCGAGCCAGCAGTTGGCATCGGCGTTGTTCTCGAGGCCTCGTCGGATGACGACGAGGTTGAACGCGCCGACGATCGAGCCGGTGCGGTTGGTCGCGATGCGGCGGAAGGCCTTGCCGGTTTTTTCGCCCTGCTGGGTCAGCTCGAGCTGGCGGGCGAAGATGGCTTCGGGGGTGGCGTTCTCGTCGCCCGTGGGCAGGACGGGCATGAGGTGATCGCGGGCCCGCTCAAGGAGCTCGACGAAGGCGGCCTCGTCGCGCGGCTCGATGGCGCGGAGGATCAGGCGGGGCGTCTCGATCGTCACCGAGGGGTGGTCCGACGTCGAGGGCTCGACGTGGACACGGACGGGCTTGCGCGTGGTCTGCAGGCTTGGCTTTCGGGTGCCGAACTCAACCTCGGGGGGCATCGCTGATCTCCGTGCCTGCGTGGGCGGTCTGGTACAGTCGGCCTATGGAGACCGAGGCCGCCCTGGCGGTGCGCATGGTTCTGGCTATCGGCTTGGCGTGGGCTCTGACGTTCACGTTTCGGCGGCTGGTGCTCCGGCTGGACCTTCGAGGGGCCGGGGTCGTGGGCGGGGTATGCGCAGGAATTGCGCTCGGGCCGATGGTGCTGGGGAAGGTCGCGCCTGGGTTCTATGAGGAGGTCAACGTCGGGGGAACGCACACTCGGGAATTCCTTGAAGAAGTGCTGCTTGATATCGGTGCTGATCTGGCGGCTTTAGAAGCGAGTGGGGTCTCCGAAGTCGCTATTGAAGAGTTCGATGAGATGATTCAGAATCTTCTTCGTCAAATAAATGCGAAGCTGAGAGAAGAGATAGCGTGGCATCAGGCAGTACCCCTTGCCATTGCATCTTCACTGGGCCTCGTCGCTCTCATGCTCGGGGCGATGCGGGAGCGGGGCCTCTCTGCGAACGGCATCGGGATCGGCGTGGTGACTGCTCTCTTCGCGGCTCTGGCGTGGGCGGTGCTCGCGCGCCGGCTCGTCGATGTGGATCTCAAAATCGCGACAGTCATGGGCGGCGTTCTCGCGGCGGGCTCGGTGTGGGGCCGGGGCTCTTGGCGGATGGGGTTCGGGCTGGCGGGTGTGATGGTCGCGGTGCTCGCGCTCACGGCGGGTGATGCCTTCGGCGCGGCCTGGCGCGCATTCGTGGCGGTGACGCTCGGCCTCGTCGTCGGGCGGGTCGTTCGCATCGGGTCCAGGGGCGAGCGTCGATCGGCGTGGATCGCGCACGGGCTGCTGGTCCCGGCCGTTGCGGCGCTCATGGTCTCGTCGTGCGATCTCTCGCAAACACCGGGCTCGGCGCTCTGGTTCGTGCTGATCGCGGGCGTACTCGGCGCGGATCTGCACTTCCTCGCGGCGTTCCTGTCACTCGGCTGGCTCGGGCGAGGGTGGCGACATCGTCGACCGATGACCGCGTGGCATAACGCCTATGCGCAGGGCTGGGGTGGGACGCAGATCGTGCTGGCAAATCTGGTGCTCGCGTTCGGGCTCATGGAGAATCGGCCCGAGGTTGCGGGTGTGCTCGGGGTCGCGGCCGCGGCGATGGCGGTGACGGGCGAGATCACGCGACCCGCGACGCACAAGGCATTAGCGATGATGCGGCACGAGGGTGCCACCACCCATCTCTGATGGGTGGTGCGTTGGGTCGTTCAGTTCAAGTCGAAATGCACTACCCATCGGAGATGGGTAGTGGCACCGATCACTCCACCGTGACGCTCTTGGCGAGGTTGCGCGGCTTGTCGACGTCGTGGCCGCGAAGCACCGCGGCGTAGTACGCCATGAGCTGGAGCGGCACAACCGTGAGAAGCGGACTGAGCGGCTCGGCGACCTCGGGCACCCAGAGGACGTCGTGGGCGACCTGCTCGATTTCTTTGTCGCCCTCGGTGGCGACGGCGATGATGTGCCCGCCGCGAGCCCGGACCTCTTCGATGTTGGCGAGCACCTTGGTGTACTGCGCGCCGCGGTTGGCGATGAAGACGGCGGGCATGCCGTCGTTGATGAGGGCGATCGGGCCGTGCTTCATCTCGGCGGCTGGCATGCCCTCAGCGTGGATGTAGCTGATCTCCTTGAGCTTGAGCGCGCCCTCGAGCGCGGTTGGGTAGTTGTAGCCCCGGCCCATGAAGAGCCAGTTCTCGCGCTGGACGTACTTCTCGGTGACGGCCTTGATCCGGTCGGCCTGCTCGAGCACGATCTCGATCTTGTCGGGCACGCTCTCGAGCTCGGCGATCATGTGCTTGGTCTTCTCAACGCTCGTGAGGCGCCGGCGACCCAGGAACAGGGCCATCATCGTGAGCACCGCGACCTGGCCCGTGAAAGCCTTGGTGCTGGCGACGCCGATCTCGGGCCCGACGCGGAGGTAGACGCCCGCATCCGTATTGCGCGAGATGCTCGAGCCGACGGAGTTGACGACACCCAGCGCCAGAGCGCCCTTGTCCTTGGCCTCTTCGAGGGCGGCGAGCGTGTCGGCGGTCTCGCCCGACTGGCTGATCGCGCAGACGACGGTGCCCTCCTCGACGATCGGGTTGCGGTATCGGAACTCCGAGGCGTACTCGACCTCGGTGGGGATCTTGGCGAGGTCCTCGAAGAGGTACTCGCCGATCATGCCCGCGTGCAGGGCAGTGCCCTGACCCGTCATGATGAACTTGCGGGCGCGGACGAGCTCCTTGGCGTGGCTGAGCAGCCCGCCCAGCACGATGCGGCCCTCGTCGCGGTCGACGCGGCCGCGGAGCGTGGTGCGAAGGGCGCGGGGCTGCTCGAAGATCTCCTTCTGCATGTAGTGGTCGAAGGAGCCCAGCTCGACCTGGCCCAGCTCCGAGTTGAGCTGGAGCATCTGGGGCGTGACGGCCTTGTTGTGGATGGTCGAGGTGCGGATCGAGTCGCGCGTCAGGCGGACGACGTTGTAGTCGTCGAGCGCAAAGGCGCGGTTGGTGTGCGCGACGATCGCGGAGGGGTCGGAGGCGACGACGTACTCGCCCGAGCCGACGCCCACCATGAGCGGGCCGCCCTTGCGCGCACAGACGAGGACATCGGGCTCCTGCGTGCAAAGGACGGCGATGGCGTAGGCGCCCGTCACTTCCTTGAGCGCGGCCTTGACGGCGGATTCGAGGTCGCCCTCGTAGAGCTCGGCAATCAGGCAAGCGAGGACTTCAGTGTCGGTCTCGGTGCGGAACTCGTGGCCACGTTCACCAAGGACGGTGCGCAGTGCGGCGTAGTTCTCGATGATGCCGTTGTGGACGAGGCAGATGTTGCCCGCGTTGTCGGTGTGCGGGTGGCAGTTGGTCTCGGTGACGGCGCCGTGGGTGGCCCATCGTGTGTGTGCGATCCCGAGCGTGCCGTCGAAACCGGTTCGGGATTCGAGCTTGGCCTCGAGGTTGGCGACGCGCCCGACGGCCCGCTCGACGTCGAGGCCCTGGTCGCCCAGGACGGCGATGCCGGCCGAGTCGTAGCCGCGGTATTCGAGCCGCTTGAGGCCCTCGATGAGGAGGCCCTTGGCGGGGATGTTTCCGATGTACCCGACGATGCCGCACATGTGGTGATCTCTCCGAAGCGGGCCTGGAGTCGTGACAACTCTATCAACGCGGCCCGGCTGTGCGGGGTTCGCTCGATGAATGGTTATCGACAGGTTCGGGGCTCTTGGGCAATCGGAGCGTGGAATGGGCACTTTCGGGCGTGAATGGAGGGCCGGTTGTGTGAATACGTGAATCTGGGGGAGGCAGGAGAGCGTCTTTGCGTTGCGTGCGGCCTACGCTCATGGAGTTTGCGTCGAGCGAATCGGCGCGGCGATGAGGGGACCACCCACCGATGCCCAAACGCGACGACATCCGCACGATCCTGATCATCGGCTCCGGGCCCATCGTGATCGGGCAGGGGTGCGAGTTTGACTACTCCGGGACGCAGGCGTGCAAGGCGCTCCGGGCCGAGGGGTACCGGGTGGTGCTCGTCAACTCGAACCCGGCGACGATCATGACGGACCCGGCGTTCAGCGACCGGACGTATATCGAGCCGATCACGCCCGAGGCGGTGCGGAAGATCATCGAGAAGGAGCGTGACCTCGGGACACCGATCGACGCGGTGCTGCCCACGCTTGGCGGGCAGACGGGTCTGAACTGCGCGTGCGCGTTGCACGACTCGGGGGCGCTGCAAGAACTGGGCGTGGAACTCATCGGCGCGACGCGCGAGGTGATCCACCGGGCCGAGGACCGCAAGGCGTTCGCAAAGATCTGCGCCGACATCGGGCTCAAGACGCCGCCGGCGACGACGGTGAGCTCGATGACCGAAGCACTCGAGGCGGTCGAGTCGATCGGGCTGCCCGCGATCATCCGCCCGGCGTTCACGCTTGGTGGTTTCGGCGGCGGGATCGCGTACAACGCCGAGGAATACCGCGAGCTGGTGCAACGCGGCCTCGACGCCTCGATGATCACCCAGGTGCAGATCGACAAGAGCCTGATCGGGTGGAAGGAATACGAGCTCGAGGTCATCCGCGACGCCAAGGACAACTGCATCATCGTCTGCGGCATCGAGAATCTCGACGCGATGGGCGTGCACACGGGCGACTCGATCACCGTGGCGCCCGTGCTCACGCTGACTGATAAGGAATACCAGGCGCTCCGCGACGCGGCGCTTGCGGTCATGCGTGCGGTGGGCGTCGAGACGGGCGGCTCGAACGTGCAGTTCGCCGTGAACCCGAACCCGGCGGACGGCAAGTTCGAGATGGTCGTCGTGGAGATGAACCCTCGCGTGAGCCGAAGCTCGGCGCTGGCGTCGAAGGCGACGGGCTTCCCGATCGCCAAGATCGCGGCGCAGCTGGCGGTGGGCTACACGCTCGACGAGCTGCGCAACGACATCACGGGCACGACGAGCGCGTGCTTCGAGCCGACGATCGACTACGTCGTGACAAAGATCCCGCGCTGGACGTTTGAGAAGTTCCCCGAGGCGGACGAGACGCTGACGACGCAGATGAAGTCGGTCGGCGAGGTGATGTCGATCGGGCGGACGTTCAAGGAGAGCTTCCAGAAGGCGATCCGCTCGCTCGATGTGAAGCGGTTCGGGCTCGGGCTCGACAAGAACGACAAGTGGCTCGCCTCGATGCGCTCGGGCGGCACGGGCCGGACGGCCGACGGGCAACCGATCGAGTGGCCCATCGCCGAGGACAAGCTCATCCGCAAGCTCAGCGTGCCGAGCCAGGGGCGGATCTACTACATCCGCTACGCGCTCAAGAGTGGGATGACGGTCGACGAGATCAGCAAGCACACGCGGATCGATCCGTTCTTCATCGACCAGATGGCGCAGCTCGTCGAGTTCGAGGACGAGCTCACGGCATACGAGTCGCTCGAAGCGCTGCCCGCCGAGACGCTCGCCGATGCGAAGCGGCTCGGGTTCAGCGATGCGCAGATCGCCAACTTGTACCTGGGCTCGATCAGCGACGAGACGATCCTGATGGTCCGGCGCCTGCGAGAGGCGCGGGGCATCAAGCCGGTCTTCAAGCTGGTGGACACGTGCGCGGCCGAGTTCGAGGCGGTCACGCCCTACTACTACTCGACGTACGAGTTTGCATCGCCCGGTGGAAATGCAGAATCGGAAGTGCGCGAGAGCGACACCGAGAAGGTGGTCATCCTCGGCGGCGGGCCCAACCGGATCGGGCAGGGGATCGAGTTCGACTACTGCTGCGTGCACGCGTCGCTTGCGGCCCGGGAGATCGGGTACGAGTCGGTGATGATCAACTGCAACCCGGAGACGGTGAGCACGGACTACGACACGAGCGACATGCTGTTCTTTGAGCCGCTGACGCTTGAGGACACGCTCAACATCATCGAGGCAATCAACGCCCCCAGTGGCAAGGTCAAGGGCGCGATCGTGCAGCTCGGCGGGCAGACGCCGCTGAACCTGGCGCACGGGCTAAACCGCGCGGGCGTGCCGCTGCTCGGGACGAGCCTGGATTCGATCGACCTGGCCGAGGACCGCGAGCGGTTCGACGCGATGCTCGAAGAGCTCGGTCTCGAACGCCCGGCCTCGGGCATCGCTCGGTCGATCGAGGACGCGGTGCGAATCGCGGGCAAGATCGGGTACCCGGTGCTCGTGCGCCCCAGCTACGTGCTGGGCGGGCGGGGCATGGAGATCTGCTCCGACGAGTCTGCGCTCAAGCGGTACGTCGCGACTGCTGTCGATGTCTCGGGGCTCGACGACGCGCCGATCCTGATCGATCAGTTCCTCGACTCGGCGACCGAGGTGGACGTCGACGTCGTCGCGGACTTTGCGCCCGATGGCACCGGCAAGGCCATGGTCTGCGGCGTGATGGAGCACATCGAGCAGGCGGGCGTGCATTCGGGCGACAGCTCCTGCACGATCCCGCCCTGGTCGCTCGGGGCGGGGGTGGTCGATCGCGTGCGCACGACCGCGCGGAAGCTCGCCGAGCGCCTCAGGGTGCGCGGGCTGATGAACGTGCAGATGGCGATCAAGGACGACCGTGTGTTCATCATCGAGGTGAACCCCCGCGCGAGCCGGACGGTGCCCTTCGTGGGCAAGGCCAAGCACACATCGTGGGCTTCGACGGCTTCGAAGGTGATGATGGGCCTGTCGCTCGATGAGCTGGGCGCGGCGGAGATCAACCAGCCGGGCGTGTACGCGGTGAAGGAATCCGTGTTCCCGTTCAGCAGATTCCCGGGCGTGGACGTGATCCTGGGCCCGGAGATGCGGTCGACGGGCGAGGTGATGGGCATCGATGTGTCGCTGCCGGTCGCGGTGCTCAAAGCTGCGATGGCGGCGGGGATGATGCTGCCCAAGGAGGGCGGCGTGTTCCTATCCGTGCGCGAGGGCGACAAGCACGATGTCGTCCCGATCGCTCGCTCGCTCATGGCGATGGGCTTTACGGTCTACGCGACGCAGGGCACAGCCAAGGTGCTGACGCGCCACGGGCTCCAGCCTCGCGTGCTCGAGAAGCTGTCGTCGGGCACGAGGCCCAACGTGCTCGACTTGATGACCGACGGCAAGATTCAGCTCGTCATCAACACGCCCACCAAGTCGGGCTTCGGCACCGACGAGGGCATCATCCGCTCGGCAACGGTCCGCCTCTCGATCCCGATCATCACGACGGTGACCGGCGCGCAGGCGGCGGTCGACGCGATCCAGGCGCTCCGCGCGGGCGACTGGGGCGTGGCGGCTTTGCAGGATTACGCGGCGGAAGTCGCGGCGGGGACGTGATCGCTCCCTCTCCCCTTGAGGGAGAATGGCACTCAGTTAGCAGGCCGGGCGGCCGATCCGACTCCGAATCGGCCTCCCCAGACAGGAATCTGGCCTAAGTCGCTTAGTTAGGCGGCAAATCCGCTAGGCAATCGCTGAGGCAGTCATGGCGAAGTGGACGACATGCGCCCCGACATGGATAAGCCATGACATTGCGCCAGAATCATGATGTCGGAGCAGGCCCTTTTGTGGGATCTTCATCTCCATCGTGTTTTATCTCTGAGGCCGAGGGACGCCCATCGCGATCAAGCCGCCTTCGTTGGATTCCATTATCAAGTAATCTCGCACTCAAACTGTCCATGCCTTTCGACAAACATCGAGGAAGTCGACTATCAGGATACAATGGATTGTCCATAACATCGTATATGACGCTTTTTTTATCTGCATTCAAGCAGTATTTGATACCAGTTTTAGATCGTTTGGAAGCTAGCAATCCTGCCAGCAGTAAATCGCTAAGAACCTCAATCACATACGGCTCCGCTTCTTCAGGCATCCCTCGCCCTTTGGGAATATCATCACGCCACTTATACCCTTTTGCATTGCCACCCCACATGTGTTCATGAGAGAGCTTCCAGATGATGTGCATAGCCGTGATGTATTTGGCGGGCAATCGCGGATCACCCTGTTCGTGATAAGCTCGAAGTTTGGACAGGTGTGTCCATATGTCCTCTGAGCACGTCACAACAGCACGCGCAACCGCAACCCGCATTTGCAGACGATCTCGCAAATTGTAGTAATCAGACCCTTTAATAGGATCGATTGCTAGAACAGGTCCAAGCTGAGAACTAATTTGTGATACACGATCGCGAACGCAAATACCGTTCTCGACATTGTGTTCACTATCGATAATTTTCCAGCCAGCCCACTCAGGGTCTTCGTTCAATAATGCGCGAAGATCATGGATCCAATGGACTATCCCGGGTAAATATCGGTCTTGAGGATGTAATAAGTAGATCGGTACCAGCGAACCATCCTCCAAGCAGCCTCATATTCAACGAAGCATATCTGGCCGGATGGCTGCCACAATCGCCCTAATAGGGAGTCGCAAATCTAATAGTTCTTGAGTAGATAGATCAGCAAGGGCTCGCATTATCGATTCACGAACTCGGAATTGGCTTCCCGAGTTGTATAGAGTCTGTTGACTAGAGCCATTTCGTCGCTCAAATAGAAGTGACAGGTCTACATGTTCCAGTTCAGCCCACGTTCGCACATGCTGAGTAACTTTATCAGTGCGAAAGCGGTTCCAAGCTCGCCTAAGAGCGGGATCTCGTTTATGAAGCTGCCGAGGGAACTGCCGATACCATTCTGGTGAAGACATTGCATGAAGTAACTCCTCGTTGCTCTCTAAGGAGTTGCCTCGGAGAAACTCGCTGGCCCACGACTTTTGTACATGAGTTGATATTGGTTCAATATCTTTCCAATCGCCATCCTTAACTGGAGGCGGCCCGCCTAGCCACACCTGGCCAGAGCCAATATCAATCCGGCGATCAGCGCCAATGTTTTCTGAGGTAAATGCCGTCCATACCGGGCTTCTTAAGGTCGAAGTAGTGCGGTACCAGCTATCTGATTGTGGTTGCGTGTGCGGTTTTTCTGGGAGGGGCTCAGTATCAACTGCAAGAGCGCCTGAAGAATCGAGACCCAAATAGAGTTCAGAGTTGTCTGCCAGTGCGGTCAATACATCCTTTAGCCGCTTGTATCCGAATTTAGTCCAGTCCAGATCTCGTGATTTGAGTGCGTATCCGATTTGGGCTGCTTTTAATGGCTTGCGCAACCCGAGTAACTCTTGAACTACGCTTTTAACCGATTCGAGATAGACACTTTGCATCTTCGGCTCCACAAATTGACACTGGAAACCCCTAGTAAAACTAGGGGTATCCGTACTGTCAGATTTAGCAGAGTCACGAATCCGGAGATTATGCTTCCATCTGCATACTAGAGACGCCTGCATCGCCTCGTCAGACATGAAGTCTACCGAACTCTTGGCATCCGTTCTTTCCCTGCCCGTACATGCGAGTTACCAGCTATCTAATAGACAACTGGACGGGAAAGCCCTTCTGCTAGGGCTAGTATCGGCAATAAGAGAGCAATTGTCAAGGATTTTCGATGCAATACTGCTATATTTTACTAACAAACGACGAACTTCAGCGCTAAATGCCCGATTTTTTTACAAGTTGGCGCGTTGTTTCAACAGGATCAATACCGCAAGCCCGAGCCCACTTTGCTAGCTCGATGGGGTCTATCCGCCGATCGCCTGTCTCGCATCTGTGTACCACAGAATTGTGGATTTTGAGCAGCTTCCCAAGATCGCGCTGGGTGAGCCCCGCATCTTCTCGCATTTGGCGCAGAAGGGTTCTAAGGGCGTCATAGCCCTTGGCGTGCTGGGGGCGTGGGCGACGTGCTGCCATTCCCGCAGCAAAGCGTATACTGCCTGTGCTGCTAGTTTAGCAGCAGATTGGGAGGGACGCAATGCCGATGGGAGAGATGCTAACTACGGGCCATAACGGATTTTGCTGCCCAGCGTGCGGCAGCGAAAACACGAGCAGGTACTCCGCGATCCACGAGGGCGGCGTCTCACGTACCCAATCGTCCTCGACGCATACGGCGGTAGCGTACGGAGGCGGAGGTTTCATCCCTGTGCTGGGCAGTTCCAGCACGACCGGCGTGCATCAGACGGAACTCGCCCGCAAGACAGCCCCGCCGGATCGGAGATTCGAGTACGGAGTCGAACACCTGCTCCTTGGCTGGCTCGTCTCGTTTGTGCTGGCATTCATCGTCTGGCTTGGCGGCGACTTCGCATTGTCCCTCGCAGGTTGGAAAGAAGCTGGAGACCCTCTGCCTTCAAGTGTGATATGGGTTTGCTTTGGCTTGCTCGCGCTTCTGCCTCTCAGTGCCTACGTGAATGGGCGTGAAGCGAAAGAGTGGAATCGAACCGAGCATCCGAAGCTGCTTCAGGAGTGGCGCAACAGATGGCTGTGTCTTCGCTGCGGCGAATCCTTCGTACCGAAGCGGGCGGATAGCCCGATGCCGTCATCGACTGCAATATCAAGCATTTCCAGCCAACCCTACAAATCTGTTGAATCCAACAAAAACGATCAGATGAGCCCTGTATTTCGCGCATTGATGCTCACCTTGCTGGCAATTGTGATTGGACTTGCGGCTCTTGTCGCGCTTGTAGTTGTCCTAGGCCAATTCAACTAGAAAAAACGCAACAGTATATCGAGCCAGCAATCAAACTCTCCGTCGTCTTCGCCCGCCTCTGAGCGGGCGTTTGTGTAGACGAAAAACCCAAATCGGATTTTTGGTATGTTCAGCGTTGTGGACAGCAGACGGCTGCGGCCCACAGGACAGACACGCGAGGCAAGGAGCAGGAATATGGAACGTCGCCACGCCTTAGGCGCATCTCGCTTGATCGTTTATAACAATCGAAAAACTGATCTTATGGCCTCCCGCCGTGGGCAAGAAATCTGTCAAATGTTGGGGCCTCTAGCGGGCATCCAGAGGCCCGGAGGGGCTTCCCAGCGGGCGGCTGGCGCAGGGGCTCAAAAACAGCGTTTGGAGGCTCAGGAGAGCCGTGAAGGGCGTTTGGCTGATCCAACGGCCAGTTGGATTCGGGGGAGAAGGGAGTTATCCACAGAGGGCGAAATCGCTCGTAAATAACGAATTCACAGTAGTTTATGGAATGCTCCAAAGGCCGCGTGTAACGGCCCCCGGAGCAAAGCAAGCCGAGCGGATCGCTCAGACTAGCCCTAGGAATGCTCAGTCTAGCAGATCCGGCTCCGGCAGAAAGGAGTCTGGTTTGAAAGTCATTACAGCAGCAGACTTTGGATATCCGTATCGGGATGCGTTCCCGGACGGACATGTCATGGCAATCTGCCGGAAGCACGGCGTGAAGCACCGCAATCGCATCTTCCCGCCCGAGGTTGTCGTCAATCTATGGCTGGCGCAGATCATCGCGGGCGGACAAAGTTGCTCGGACGCGGTGGCCCGACTCTCGGCCTACTACGCCTTCAAACAAAGCAAGATCTCGGCGGGAACGGGTGGCTATGTCCAAGCCCGTCAAAGGCTTCCACTGGCCGTAATCAAGGAGCTGGTCGGCTCATCGGCAAGGCGACTGGAACGCGAATGTGCCGACCTTCGCCCCATCGATCGGCCAGTATGGACGGTAGATGGCACGACCTCGGCTGCGCCAGACACAGAGTCCATCTGTGAGAGCTTCCCGAAGTCGAAGCAGTTCAAGCCCGGCGTTGGCGTGCCCCTCACTCGCTACATCTCGATCAACTCGGTAACGACAGGTGCCATTCTCTCGCTCCAACTCGGAGCAATGTCCGGCAAGGGCACGGGCGAGATGTCACTGTTCCGAGAAGGGTGGCTCGATCTAGAGCGTGATGACGTTGTTGTTGGTGATCGAGCGTATTGCGGCTATGCAACAATTGCTCTACTTCGACTGCAAGGCGTGGACTCGGTGTTTCGCCGAAACGTCATGCTCCAAACAGCATCGCGTCCAACGGTGAAGCAGATCGCGCGTAACGATCGAGTAGTTGAGATTGACAGAGGCTTCCCATCAAACCGCACGCTCCCGGAGCAGTTGTGGAGGATGGTCCCTCTGAAGCAACTCGTACGTGTGATCCGCTATCGACCGGACAGCAACGGGCGGGATACGAAGCCTGTCGGTCTCGTCAGTACCCTGTGCAGTGCAGCCTATACAACTGCGGACCTTGCAGAGCTGTATGGAATGAGATGGCATGCAGAGACAGACTTCCGCAGCTTCAAGGTCGATCTCGGGGCTGACAAACTTAGATGCCAGACTCCCGAGATGATCGAGAAGGAATTGTGGATGGCCGCTCTCGCCAACAACGTCGTCCGTACGTACATGGTGCGGGCGGCACGATACGGAGAGATGACTCCGAGAGAGGTGTCGTTCAAGCGGACGATGCAGTTCATCGATCGGTACTCAGCCAAATTCGATCAGGCACACTTGCTTGATCGTGGGCGGCTGATGACCACGATGCTCGGCCTCATCTCCGAACAGCGAGTGGGCAACCGCCCGGATCGTCACGAGCCGAGAGGGCTCAAGCATCTCGGGGCTGCATATCCAACCCTCAAGCATCCGAGGAACGAGGCGAGGCATAGCAAGCTCTACCACGGCAAGGACAAGAAGCCATACCGCCGCAAGCGTCCCAACTAGCTCGGCCTAACGGCTAGACAAGTAAATACAGACGGCAGGTCAGCGGCCCCGAGGCGCTGGCCCGCCGTCTTGTATCATGTGTTTTGGGAGGGCTATGTAAGTGCCATTCCCCTTGAGGGAGAGGGCTGGGGTGAGGGTGTTTCAAAGACCCCCTCATCCGTCCGCTTCGCGGCCACCTTCTCCCCCGGAGGGGAGAAGGAGCAGAGTCACAGCGCGTAGCCCATCGATGCGAGGTCGAGACCCGTCATGCGCACGAGCTCGGCGTTGCTCTGTTCGTACCGACCCTTGGTGCGCTCTTTGATGTAGGCCTTCCAGGACTTCTCGATCTTGGTGTGACGTGACTTGGGGACGATCTTGTCGATCTTGTAGCAGACCCGCTGCGCGTTGCGGACGCTCCAGGGCTGCTTGGGGCCGAGCGGGTTGCGGACAGCGAATCGGCTGAAGAACCGGAAGACTTCGAGCGTCTGGCCGCCCCAGCCTGCGTTGGAAACGCCGGCCTTGCCGAGCTGATCGGGCGAGCCTGTGCTCCCGGCGAAGTCGAGCAGACGTTTGAGATACCGCGGCTCGTCGTCACGCAGCAGTTCGAGGGGTTGGACGAGGACGTTGTCCACGCCGAAGAGATCCTGATAGCACCGGACGAAGCGGTCGTAGTGGAAGAACTCGAGCCGGCAGAGCGGCGACCACCCGGCGGGTTCGTTTCCGGTGCCGATGAACTGTTTGAGCGAGTAGACGCCGCCGTTGCGGACGAACTGGCGGTAGAGCGAGAGGATCATGCCGTTCTGCTCACGGATGCCGATGACGATGCGGGCGTTTGGGAATACCTCGTGCAGACGTTTGGCGACGGTGGGCGCGTAGTACGTGCCGCGGACGGGGCGGGAGCTGAGGCCCTCGTGTGAGAGGACGGGGATGAAACCCTTGCTGCGCGAGGCGTCGACGTCCGGGCCGAGGCGCTCAAGCGTGGCGTTGGCGTTGAAGCTGAGCGGGTCGACGAGCATGAACTCGGCGACGGCGGGCGAGGCCATCGGGCCCCATGGGGAGTCGAAGCCGAGGGCGTTGTTCACGAAAACGCGGTCCTGGAGCCAGGTCGTGCCGGTTTTGTGCAGGCCGACGTGGATCAGGAGATTCGCTGGATCGCGTTTGGGTGGGTCGGGGGTCATGCACAGAATGTATCGGCAGTTGCCGGTGCGACTCTTGCTCCCTCTCCCCTCGGGGGAGAGGGTTGGATGAGGGGACATCAATGGCAAACGGTGAGAAGAGATCCCCTCATCCGCCTCGCTGTGCTCGGCACCTTCTCCCCAAATGGGAGAAGGAGAAATGCATCAGAAGTTCTTGGCGGTGAACGCGGTTGCGGTTTTCTCGCGATCCCAGGTCTCGCTCGGGCCCTGCTTGGTTTCGTAGAAGGTCCAGAGCTCGAACCAGTAGCTCTTGAACTTGTACTCGCCGAAAGGCTCGTAGTGCTTTTCGAGTTTCTTGATGATCTGGCGGTCGGTGCCCTTGAAGCCGAGGGCGGCCTTGCCGTGGCGGACGGTCTCGGTGTCGATCGCGAGCCGGGAGTACCGCCCGAGCAGCATCATGATGTTGCCCGCGGCGTACGGCCCGATGCCGGGCAATGACTTCAGGAATGCGAAGACCTCGTCGTCGGGCGTGCCCGTATGTTCGAGCCAGGCTTCGTCGATCTCGCCCCTGTGAAACATCTTGGCGAGGTCGATGATCCGCTGATCGCGGTATCCGACGCGGCAGCGCCCGCGGAGCGTGCCGACGCGGGCGCGGGCCATGCGCGCCTCGGTCGGGAAGCAGCCGCCCTGGCCGAGGTGGCGGACCATCTGCTTGTTCATGTTGACAGTGCTGGGCCAAGCGACGTTGCAGCTTGTCACTGTTTTCACGACGTCCTCGAACAACGTCGGCGAGCGGAAGAGCCTCGCCCGGCCCGACTTCTTCCAGCGCGGGTCGGCGCTGTGGAAGCCCTTCGAGTGCGTCTCGTCCTCGTTCAGGCGCAACATGCGTGTGATGAGCCCTTTGGCCTCGGCTCGCTCGGCGGCGCTGAGCGTCCGGTCAAACGAGGCTTTGAGCGTGCCTTTGGACTCCTGACGCAGCACGACAGTCGCCGGCCCGTCTTCGAGGTGAAGCGGGCGGGTGAGCGTGTGCTTGTTGGTGTCCCAGAGGTTGGGCGCGAGGACGAAGTAGCCGTAGGAACACACGTCGCGCGTCAGGTCGTAGTCGCGCGGCGTCGTGATCTTCAGCGTCGAGCCCATGATCGGCTCAGGCGTGCGTCAGTGCGTTGAAGGTGAACGCGTATGTCACGAGGTTCACGCAGATGCGGTCGGCGACACGGGCGAACATCTCGTACTTGTTCTGGCGATCGGCTGCGAATGCGGCCTCACTTGTGCCGGCCTCGGCGATGAGGTCGGCATCGGTGTCGCGGAAGTAATCGAGCAGGTTGCCGTCGGCCTCGAAGTGGAACTGGAAACTGACGGTGCGCTGGCCGACGCGCATGATCTGGTTCGCGCAGAGCGCGCTCTTGCCGAGCACCTGCGCCCCCGGAGGAGCCTTTGTGACGGCGTACGCATGCGACTGGAATTGCGGGCAGCTCCAGGGCACGCCCGCGAGCAGGACGTCGGTCTGGCCCGGGGGCGTGAGGTCGACGTTGAGGAAGCCCCACTCAGGCTTGTCGAGGCGTCCGACCTCGCCGCCGAGAGCGCGGCCGATCAGCTGGTGCCCGAGGCAGATGCCGATCATGGGAAGGTCGCGGGACTGGGCTTCCTTGATGAGCTCGAGCTCCTTGAGGATCCAGGGCTCGTCCTGGTCGGGCTGCGCGGGGCCGCCGAGGAGGACGATGCCCTGGTAGTCGCCCAGGTCGTCTGGCAGTTCGTGCCCGCCCTCGCTCGCGGGGAGCATGGGCTTGCGGATATCGAGCTTGAATGCGTGGTCGCGGAGGGTGGCTCCGAGGCGACCCGGGCCGGCGACGCTGTGCTGGAGAACGAGGATTGTTGCCATGCCCGGATGATAGCTCGGGGCCCCGCCGCGGCCCGGGCGAAGGTGGGCGGTACGATCAGTTGAGCAAGCCCGCAGAAGAAAGGACATTTCAAGCCATGCACGGACGCCGACTTCTGAGCCTCCTGATCGCCCTCGTCTTCGCCCCGATCGCCCTCGGTCAGCCCGAGGACGAGCTGATCCGCAACAGCGTGGTCAAGATCTTCACGACCTCGCGCCTGCCCAATCTGACCCAGCCCTGGACGCGGCAGGCCCCCTCGGACGCGACGGGCTCGGGCGTCGTGATCCCCGGGAACATGATCCTGACCAACGCGCACGTCGTGAACTACGGCCAACGCATCCTCGTTCAGCCCCATCAGAGTTCGGACAAGTACGAGGCCGATGTGGTTGCGATCGCCCGTGGGATCGACCTCGCGCTCATCCGACTCGAGGATGAGAGCTTCTTCGATACGCACCCGGCCGCCGAGCTCTCGGCGGATCTGCCCCGCATCGGCTCGATGGTCAACGCGATCGGGTACCCGATGGGAGGCGACGCACTCTCGGTGACTCAGGGCATCCTGAGCCGAATCGAGTACACCGATTACAACAACGGGACGCTCGGCCTGCGATTCCAGGTCGACACACCTCTGAACCCGGGCAACTCGGGCGGGCCTGTGTTCGTCGACAACAAGGTCGTGGGCATCGTGTTCAGCGGCATTCCTTCCGCTGAGAACATCGGGTATGTCATCCCCACCGACGAGATCAACATGTTCCTCGCGGACGTCGAGGACGGGACGTACGAAGGCAACCCGCGCGTCTTCGCACACCTGCAGACCGCCGAGAACCCGGCGCTGAGGAAGAAGCTCGGCCTCGAGTCCAACGACACCGGCCTGCTCGTCACGACCGCCGACGAGGACTCGCTTCTCAAGGCGTGGGACGTGATCGAAGCGATCGGTGATCACGACATCGACAACCGCGGCATGGTCGCGGTGGACGGCGGGCTTCGGCTCCATTTCGGGTACTACGTGCCCAAGCTGGCCCAGAGCGGGACGGCTCCGTTCTCGATCATCCGCGAAGGTGAGCACATCAAAGTCGACCTGCCCGTGATGCCCAGGCTCGACTCGCTCCAGAAGTCGCTGGATGGTGCGTACCCGAGCTATCTGATCTACGGCCCGATGGTCTTCACACCGAGCTACGCCGAGCTGGCGCAGGCCGCGGCAAGGGCCGCCCCGCTGCTTGCGGCGAACGGGAACCCGATCATCTCGCGCCTCGGCGACGAGGTCGCCTTCGAGGGCGAGCAGCTCGTGGCGCTCCCGTCGCCCTTCTTCCCGCACCGCGTCACGCGCGGCTACGACCTCGGCGTGGTGCCGGTGCTCGAGAGCGTCAACGGCGAGAAGGTGAAGAACCTGGCGCACCTGGCCGAACTGCTGCGCGACGCCGAGGGCGAGTTCATCGAGTTCAAGTTCGCCGGCACGACCAACGAGACGCTCGTCTTCGACCGCGAGCAGATCGAAGAGGCGACCGAGGATGTACTCAACGACGCGGGTATCCGGAGCCGAGCTTCGGACGACATCCTGCCGATCATCGAGGGGAAGTAAGCACGCAAGTCATTGCAATCCTGACGAGCCCGAAGGCCCCTCACCCCGGCCCTCTCCCCATGTGGGAGAGGGAGCTTTAGGCAAAGAGCCCGATCGTCGCGTCGTGGCCTTCGAGATAGTCGTGGCGCAGGATGATCCGCGGCGTCAGCTTTGCGAGCGTCGCGAAGACGGCCGTCGTATCGAAACGCCTTGCGGGCCCCGTGTCGCCCGAGGGCGGGTGATGGACGAGGTCGCTCAGAAAGTTGAACACGACCGCGCCGCGGTTCTTCTTGACCGCATGAAACGCCCGGCGGATGGTCTCGACCGCGTGATCTTGCTCGAAGGTGTTGAGCGAGCCGCTGAAGCAGACCAGCTCGACGCCCCGGCTCCGCACGAGCGACTCGAACAGGTCCGCGTCGGCGGCGAAGTCGCCCTCGATCACGTCCACCTCTTCGAGCTTCTCGCTGGCGATGCGCTCGCGGCAGAACTGCGCCAGTTCCGCGACACCCTCGACGGCGACGAACCGGCCGTACTCGACGCGGTGATCGACCAGCCAGCGGAGCATGTCCGCCCGGCCTGCGCCCATGTCGGCAATCACTCGCCCGGACAGCACATTCAGATCCGCCGGTCGCTCGTGCGCGTTGAGCCCGGCGCTGGCGACCTCGCAGATCACGCGGAAGCGGGTCTGCTGGTACTGGCGGTTCTTCCACAGGAGCGACTCGAAGCCCGTGCCGCCGGATTCGACGGCCTCTTCGTACGGCTTGAGATAGTCGCCAGTCATCGTCGCCTCAGTGCACGCGGAGCATGCGGGCGAACTCGTCGAACCTCTCGCCCAGCTCATTCGTCGTGAGCGACGCGAGACGGTCGAGCGAGAAGGTCTCGATGGTGAAGCTCGCCATGACGGTGCCGTGCGCGAGGGCGGCCTTGAGCCTGGCAAGGTTGAACTCGGGCTCGCCGTTCTGGTCGTGCGCGAGGTAGCCCATCATGCCGCCCGCGAAGCTGTCACCCGCGCCGGTGGGGTCGACGACGGTCTCGGCGGGAAAGGCGGGCAGCGCGCCGATGCCGACGCCGTCCTGATCGCGGATGACGAAGAGGCAGCCGTGCTCGCCCTTCTTGACGACGACGAAGCTCGGGCCCATGTCGAGGATGTGCTTGGCCGCGGCGACGGTGTTGTTGTGCCCGGTCAGCAGCTGTGCTTCGTCGTAGTTGAGCACGAGCCCGTCGACCTTGGTGATGAGCTGATCGAGCTCGGCGCGGGCGGTGTCGATCCAGAGGTCCATCGTGTCCGCGACCGCGAGCCTGCGACCGGGGAGCTGCTCGAGCATGCCAAGCTGCACCATCGGGTGCGCGTTGGCGAGGAAGACGTACTGGGCGTCCTTGTATTCGTCGGGGATCACGGGCGGCGCTTCGATCAGCACGTTCAGATCGGTGAACGTGGTGTCGCGGTGGTCCATGTTGTTGTGGTACTTGCCGCCCCAGCGGAAGGTCTTGGAGCCCGCGCGGACCTCAAGACCCCGCCTGTCGACGCCCTTGAGCCCGCTGAGTTTGGCCATGTGCTCTTCGGGGAAGTCCTCGCCGACGGCGGCGACGATGTTCACCGCTCCGTGGTGCTGGGCGGCGGCTGCGAAGTACGCACACGACCCGCCCAGCACGCCCTCGCGGACCTCGCCCGCGGGTGTTTCGACGGTATCGATTCCGATGGTTCCGGTGACAATCAGGCTCATGCCGGAGTGTAGCGCTCAGCCCGCGTTCTCGTCCGGTGGCGACCGCCTCGGGCGCAGGACAAGCTCACCCCGGCAGTTCGGGCAGGTCTGCTGCATCTCGTCCGTGCATCGCGGACAGAACGTGCACTCATACGTGCAGATATACGCCTCGGAGTTTGTGTCGAGATGGCCGCCACAGCGCTCGCAGTTTTTCTTCATTTCCAACGGCATACGGCACCCTCAGTCCGTCCACAGCCCTCACACGAAACTGAGCCGACCAAGATCCCAATAAACAGCGCAAAGCGGGGGGAATCCATGAGCATCAATATACCACCGGGGCCTTGTCCGAGCTGTGGGAAGTCGCTCGCGATGGGCCAATCGACCTGCTTTGGCTGCGGGTATGACCGTATGCTCGAACGCAACATCAACGAGAAACCCGAGCGGGGGCCACTCTGGCTCAGGTTGATCAACGCACCAATCGGATTCATGCTCTTGACCGGCGGCCTCGCGTGGCTCATCGCGTTCCTGATCTACGGCGACCCGTCGCTGACACGTGCGTACTTCGTCGTCGGGACGTGCATCGTTCTCGTGACAATCGTGCTGATCATCAAGGCCATCCAATCCGATCCGCCCGGCTTCTGGCAGGTCTGCTACGACCGTGCCCGCGACTGGTACACCTTCGACATTCTCTTCGGCGATCGCGGCGCGGTAGGTATGCAGTCGCTCGTCGTGCTCAGCTGCGTCATCGTCGGCTGCGGCGTGTGGCTCGAAACAGGACTACCCGAGGCCGAGCGCATCATCGCGCCGGCTCTCGGGATCGAGAACCCCGAGTAGTCAGCGTTTCATTCGCCGATCTTGATCTCCGGCTTCCAGTCGAGCCAGTCGTTATCCACTGCCGGTGCGAGTTCGAACTCCGCGCCGGCCTGCGCCCGCTCGCCCGCCTTGGTCGGCGTGGCCATGCCGACGGCTCCGCGCAGGACCGAATCGAGCGGGCCCGCGGCGACGGACAAGCCGCGGAAGAGGCCGAAGTCGACGCCCACGCCGCTGGCGTCCCAGAAGCGCGTGTTCTCGCGCACGAGCGGCGCGAACCTCGGCTCGATGATCGCGTCGATCTCGACGTTCGTCGCATCGCCCGCCAATCGCAAGCCAACGACCCGGCCGATGCGCATGCCCCGGTAGAGCACGGCGGACCCGGTCGAGATCGAACTCGCCGAACGCGCGTGCAGGTGCACGAGCAAACCGTCCACCGCCTGCTGCGGCAGACGCGGCGGCTCTGACAAGCCCTCAAACCGACGAACGGTCTTGCCGGGCGCATCGAGCGGGCGCACCGCGATGTACCGCGGTCCGAGCAGTGTGTCGAGTCCCGAGACGCGATCGAGGCTGACTTCGGGGCGCACGATCCAGAACTGCGTGCCCTCGGCTGCCAATCCCTCGGCGTGCGGCGCGATCTCGGCTTCGACAAGCACAGAGCTCAGATCCTTGTCGAGGCGGACGTCTTTCACAACGCCCACGCGGATGCCGCGATGGATCAGGTTCGCGCCGACTTCCAGTCCCGAGGCGTCGTCGAACGTGATCGACACGATCGGCCCGCGCTCGGCTCGCACCTGCATGTAGAGCAGCCCACCGACAAACGCGAGCGCGATGACCGGCGCGATCCAGAGCGTGCTCATACGCCTCGGCTGGCGGTCGATGACCGCGACGGGTGCGGGTTCGTTCTCGCTCACGCGTCCTCCTCCCAGATAGCGTGCGGATCGAAGCTGATCGTCGCGAGCATGCTGAGCAGCACCACGACACCAAAGACAACCACGCCCGGGCCGGGTGTCACCGTCACCAGATCGCCGAGCTTCACGATCGCGACAAGGATCGCGACCAGCAGCACGTCGAGCATCCCCCACCGTCCGATGAACTCGACGGCGTGGTAGGTCGATGCCCTCGCGCCGTGCGAGAGCCAGCGCCTGCCAAAGCAGAGCGCAAAGAGTGCCGAGAGCTTGGCAACCGGCGCAACGATCGAGAAGAAGAAGATCGTCAGCCCGACCGGGTAGTGCCCCTCGGCCAGGAGCGCGACCGTGCCCGACCAGATCGAGTTGGTCGATTCGTGCCCGAGTCGCGAGAGCGTCATGACGGGCAGCGTCAGCGCGGGGATGTAGAGGATCAGCGCCGCCGCCGCCAGCGCTGCGGTCCGGCTCTCGGCCGCGGGGTGCGTGCCGTGACGGATGACGGATCGACACCGCGTGCACCGGGCGACGGCTTTGGCCGGGACGCTCGGCACCTCGTGGACGAGGCCGCAGGTGGCGCAGGCGCGGAAAGACATGCGCCCATCGTATTGGGATTTCAGTTCACCCGCTTCGGTGTGTCAGCGAACGGGCCGACGACGACGCGCAGCCGTGGCAAGGGAGAGCAGCACGAGCGAACCCGCCGGCGCAGGGATGACGGTTCCGTTGATCCGAACGGCCGCCGACGCACCGCGCGGGAAGGCCTGACCGTCGGAGAGCTGCACACCGATCGCGTTGGGGCCGGTCTCGCCGTGGTGCCAGGCCACCTCGCTAAAGCTGTCGAGGCCCTGCGCGCGGATCACGTAGTCGCCCGCGGCCAGGTTCAAGCCGCCGAACGACTCGGTCACCCAGATCGGCCCCGTGTCGGGATCGCTCACATCGGCGAACGCGACGTTCGCGCCGGCGATCGCGCTCCCGAGCGTGTCGACCGAGCCCGTCCACGCGTAAAGCAGGACGTGCATGAGGCCGTTGGCGTCCACCCCGTGGTTCTCGTCACGGCGTCCGAAGAAGCCGATCGTGTCGACCGACCACCCGCCCGCGTCGGTCACCGAGAATGGTTGGTACGTATCGAAACCCGACCCGTCCGGCGCAGCGGTCACGGGGTGATAGATCTCGGCGATGTTGCCGCCGATCATCCGCACGCCGTTGTCGAACAGAACATCCCCCGCGGCCATGGAAGCGGGCAGAACAGAAACAAGAACACACGCGATTGCTTTCATCGAGGGCCTCCTCTCACGCATGAGTGTACTGAGTCGACCGTGAACGATGTCGCTGTTTCGCGGAAATCAGAAATGTTTCACAATTGAGATCACCAGATTTTGATCGAGAAAGCGACCGTTTCAGTTCGTTCCCATTTGATTAGTGGGTTGACCTCAATCGAACGAACCACAACTCGACTTGCACGGTCTACTTGCCCTGCTCCTTCGACCACGAATCCCGGAGCGTTGCGGTGCGGTTGAAGATGAGTCGGCCTTCCTTCGCCGAGTCGCGGTCAACGCAGAAGTAGCCCATGCGCTCGAACTGGAATCGACGGATGCCGTCGGGCCAGGTAGGCTCGCCTTCAGTGGACGCGAGCGCCGGCTCGACCTTGGCGCCACCGATCACCGTCATCGCGTCCGGGTTCAGGTTCTGCATGAACGACCAGCCCTCGGGCGCGTCCTTGGGCTCGCGGGCCGGGTGGGGAACCGTAAAGAGCCGATCGATCTGGCGCACCTCAGCATCGATCGCGTCGTGCGCGCTGACCCAGTGGATCGTGCCCTTGACCTTGCGCACGTTGCCGTCGGCATCGGGCGGCGGGTTCTCCCCACCTTTCGTCGCCGGGTCGTAGGTGCAGTGGATCTCGGTGACGTTGCCGCCAGAGTCCTTCACGAAATCGGTGCAGGTCACCCAGTACGCATAGCGCAGCCGCACCTCGCGCCCGGGGCCCAGGCGGAAGAACTTCTTGGGCGGATCCTCCATGAAGTCCTCGCGCTCGATGTAGAGCTCGCACGAGAACGCGACCTTCCGCGTGCCGGCGGCTTCGTCGTTCGGGTTGTTGATCGCGTCGAACTCCTCGATCCGGTCCGAGTCGCCGTGCTCGCCCCAGTTGGTGATGACGACCTTGACGGGGTCGAGCACCGCCATGCGGCGCGGGGCCGCGATGTTCAGATGGTCGCGTACCGCGGCCTCGAGCAGCCCGATGTCGTGCGCGCCCTTGAACTTCGTCACGCCCGTTGCCTTGGCGAACGCGCGGAGCGATTCGGGCGTGAAGCCGCGGCGGCGCATCCCGCTGACCGTGGGCATGCGCGGGTCGTCCCAGCCCATGACGTGCCCGTCATCGACAAGCAGCTTCAGGTTCCGCTTGCTCGTGATGATGTACGTCGGCTCGAGCCGCGAGAACTCGATCTGCTGCGGGTGATGGATCGGCTCGGATCGGCCCTTGTTGATCGCGTCGATGAACCAGTCGTAGAGCGGGCGGTGGTTCTCGAACTCGAGCGTGCAGATCGAGTGCGTGATGCCCTCGATCGAGTCCTCGAGTCCGTGCGCCCAGTCGTACATGGGGTAGATGTGCCAGGTGCTGCCCGTGCGGTGATGCTTCGCGTTGACGACGCGGTACATGACCGGGTCGCGGAGGTTCATATTGGGCGAGGCCATGTCGATCTTGGCGCGGAGCACCATCGAGCCGTCCTTGAACGCGCCCGCCTTCATCTTGGCGAACAGATCGAGCGATTCCTCAGCCGGGCGATCACGGAACGGGCTGTTGACGCCCGGCTTGGTCACGTCGCCCCGGTTCTGCTTCATCTGCTCGGGCGACTGCTCGTCGACATACGCCAAGCCCTTTTTGATCAGGTCCTGCGCCCACTCGTAGAACTGCTCGAAGTAGTCGGAGGCGAAACGGACCTCGCCGGCCCACTTGGCACCGAGCCATCGGACATCCTCGATGATCGAATCGACGTACTCCTGCTCTTCCTTGGCGGGGTTGGTGTCGTCGAAGCGCAGCATGAACCGCCCGCCGAACTGCGCAGCGAGCCCGTAGCTCAGGTTCACGGCCTTGGCGTGCCCGATGTGCAGGTAGCCGTTGGGCTCGGGAGGGAAGCGCGTGGCGACCACCGACCGGTCGCCCGGCTGGCCCCACTTCCCCGAGGCGATGTCCGCATCGATGATCTGTTCGATGAAGTGTCGGCTGGCTGGTTCGTTCGTATCGTCGGGCATGGCGGCATGGTATTCACCGCCGCCACACCCGACGCTCTGGAGATCACACGATCAGGCCGAAGCGGAGGCCTCTTCGAGGCTCGGGTAGTCCGTGTACCCCTTCTCCGCCCCGCCGTAGAAGGTCGACTGGTCGGGCTCGTTGTACGGCCCGCCCTGCTCGATCCGTGCGGGCAGATCCGGGTTCGCGATGAAAAGCTTCCCGAAAGCCACGGCGTCGGCGACTCCCTTCGCCAGACGCTCGTCGGCCTGGGCGGGCGTGAGCCCGCCGTTGGAGATGTAGATCTGGCCTCCTGTGTTCTTAAACCGGGTGCGAACTTCTTCGATCACCCGCTCGGCTTCGTCGTCCCTGCGTGTGCCCGCGAAAGCCTCGACGTTGTGCAGATATGCGAGACCCAGCTTACTCAATCCCTCAGCCAGCGCGCCGAACGTCTCGAAGGGTGTCGAGTCGGAGATGTCGTTGAACTGCCCGAGCGGACTCACGCGGTAGCCCACGCGCCCCGGGCCCCAGACCTCGGCCACCGCTTTGGCGACCTCAAGCGGGAGGCGGATGCGGTTCTCGATCGAGCCGCCGTAGTCGTCGGTGCGCTTGTTGGTACCGTCGCGCGTGAACTGATCGAGGAGGTATCCGTTGGCGCCGTGGATCTCGACGCCGTCGAAGCCTGCTTGCTTGGCGTTCTGCGCGCCGATGCGGAACTGCTCGACAATGCCCGGGATCTCGTCCGTTTCGAGCGCACGGGGCAACGACGTGGGCACCATGCCCGACTCGGCGCTGGTAAACGTCTGCGACTTGGCGGCGATCGCCGAGGGCGCGACCGGGGCCTCACCGCCCGGCTGGAGGTCGTTGTGGCTGATGCGCCCGACGTGCCAGAGTTGGAGGAAGATCCTGCCGCCCGCGTCGTGGACCGCGTCCGTGACTTGTTTCCAGCCCTTGATCTGTTCTTCGGAATGGATGCCGGGCGTGAAGGCGTAGCCCTTGCCCTGCGGGCTGACCTGCGTGGCTTCAGAAATGATCAATCCCGCGCCGGCCCGCTGGCGGTAGTACTCGGCGTTGAGCTCCCAGGGGATGTCGCCGGGCTGCTTGCTCCGCGAGCGGGTGAGCGGGGCCATGAAGACGCGGTTCGGGGCGGCGATCTCGCCAAACTCGATCGGGCTCGTCAGACTCTCGAATGCGGACATCGTGGGCTCTCCTTCGCTCGGGCTCATCGGCCCGGTCACAAGGAAACCCCACAACGCATGTCAGTGTTCCAACGACTTCACGTTGAACTGGTAAAATATCGCCTTACAAGCGCAAGCTCAGGCTTCTTCAGGATTTATCGGAAGCACACGGAGCCCGAAAGCCGCCGCGAAGACGTCCGCCTGCTCGCCCGAGATGACCGCCCCGGCCAACCGATCCGGGCTGACCGCCAGGCCCTCGACCCGGCTCCCGCGGAAATCGACGCTCCCGAGCCCCGATCGCAGGAGCCTCGCGCCGGCAAGGTTGCAATCGCGGAAGGCCACGCGGTCGAACTGCGACTCCTCGAACTCGGCCTCGCGTAGGTCGCAGCCCTCGAACCAGCAGCGCTCGAAGCTCGCGCCGAAGGCCCGGGCCATGCGGAGCTGGCAGCCCACGAGCAGGGCATCTCGCAGCACGCCGCCCGAGACGTCGACGCCCAGCAGCTGGCAGTCGCGCAGGACGAGCCTCGTCCCGACGACGTCGACGAGCGAGGTGTTGCGCGCGTCGCACGCCTCGGCAGTGAGATCGCGGAGCATGAGCTTCGGGTGATCGCCAGCAAGCCGACAACGCGAGAGCTTCACCCGCGTCAGCTCGCGCTCGGCCTCGATCGTCTCGCTTGAGAGCGAACGCTCCTGCTCCTCGGGCGGTTCCACCTCGGATTGGCGCAGGGGCTCGGCCATCGGCGCAAGTGTAGAGTGAGATCACTGGAGGCACACGCATGAACGAGACCTGGACGCCGGCGGTCGAGATCCACCTCCGTATCCGTGTCAGGGACACAGGGCGCGACGTGTTCCTCACTTTCCTGCGCGAGGCGATCCCCTTCTACGAATCGCCCGGCGGGATCCGTGTCTCGCTCCTGCGCGACACGAACGACCCGGAGCGATACATCGAGCACATCGGTTACAGAACAGAGGCGGACTACGAACGCGATCAGCAGCGGGTCGAGTCCGACCCGGAGATGAAGGCCTATCTCGCGCGTTGGCGAGCGCTGCTCGATGAGCCGCCGGTAGTCGAGATCTACAGACCTGATTAGACCGTCAGCGCCGCGAGACAACGCTCGATTCGGCGGAGCGATTCTTCCTTGCCGAGCGATGCGAGTGTGACGCCCAGCGGCGGGCTGACCGCGGCGCCCGTGAGCGCGATGCGGATCGGCTGGGCGAGCGAGCCCATCTTGAGCCCCTCGTGCTCGCAGTAGTCGGCGAGCCTCGCCTCGATCGCCTCGGGCGTGAACGGCTCGACTTCCGCAAGCCTTGGCGCAAATTCGCGGAGCACGTCCGCGCCCGCGGGCTCGCCCTTGTGCATGAACTTGGCGACCGCCTTCTCGTCGTACTCGATCGTTCCCGCGTCCACGAACAGGTACGCGATGGGCTGGCGGCTCTCGCTCAGTGTCGCGGCCCTAGGTTGGACAGCCGGCGCGAGCATGTGCATGTCCTCGGCGCTCAGACGCTGCACAAGGGCCTTGTCGTACCGCTCGGCCCAGGCGCGCCAGATCTTGGCGAACGCGCCGGGCTCCATCGACTTGATCAGGTCGAAGTTGAACGCGCGGAGCTTCTCGCGGTCGAACTTGCTGGCGGCCTTGCCCACGCGACCGAAGTCGAACTTCGAATCCAGGTACGCGCGATCGAAACGCTCGAGGTCCTTGCCGCCCTCGACCTTCTCGCCCGGGTTCCAGCCGAGCAGGGCGATGTAGTTCACCACCGCCTCGGGCAAATATCCCGAGCGCCGGAAGTCCTCAACCTCGATCTCGGGCAGTTCGACGTTCAGCCTCTCTGCCAGCGGCACGAGCTTGTCCTGGGGCAGCTGAACCGTCTTGTCCTTCTGCCACTTGGCGAATACGCCCTCGTCGACGCCCGCGTCCTGCGCTGTGACATCACCCGCGGCCTTCACCGCGGCGCGCACGGCCTTGTCCTTGTCGCGCTTGCTCATCTTCGAGCCGTCGGGGTTGAAGATCAGAGGCAGGTGCGCGAACACGGGTACCGGGTACCCGAGCGCGCCCATGAGCGCGACGTGCCTGGGCGTGTTGTTCAGGTGCTCCTGCCCGCGGATGACGTGCGTGACGCCCATCGCCTGGTCGTCGACGACGACCGCGAAGTGGTACGTCGGGAAGCCGTCACGCTTGCGGATGACGAGGTCGTCGAGTTCCTCGTAGGGGAACACGACCTCGCCCAGGATCTCGTCCTTCACGGTGACCGCCTGCGCGGGCATCTTGAAGCGCAGAACGTGCTCCTCGCTTTCGGCGCGTTTGAGCGCCGAGGCGTGGTCATAGTCCGCGCGCTGGCGGTAGATAAATGTCTGCTTGTTCGCCTCGGCTGACTGGCGCATCTCGGCGAGTTCTTCGGTGGTCTCGAAGCAGGGGTACGCAAGGCCCGCGTCCAAAAGCTTCTGGAAGGCTTCGTTGTAGAACGACAACCGCTCTGACTGGTAGTAGGGCCCGACGGAGCGCGAGTCGCCGCCGCAGGAATCGAAGGCGGGCCCGTCGTCCCAGGTGATCCCGAGCCAGGCGAGGTCTTCGAGGATGCCCCTGGCGGCGGCCTCAGACGATCTTTTCTGGTCTGTGTCCTCGATGCGCAGGACGAAACGGCCCGCGTGCCCGTGCGCGTAAGCCGCGCAGAACAAGGCGGTTCGGGCGCCCCCGATGTGGAGGTGGCCGGTCGGTGAGGGAGCGAATCGGGTGATCGGGTTGGTCATCACGGAAGGATAGGTGTGGTGACAGATTGTTGATGGATGGGCGCACGGGCGGGGCGGTTGTATACTGGATTGGTTCGAGACGGGTGAGCCCGCGTGGCAAGCCCGGCGGGGCGTTTCAGGTGGACGCCCGTCGACACGCCGGACCTGGCATCGCGCGGCTCACCGTGGCACATTCTGTCCCGGCCGCCCGCGGCCTCCACCGTCGTCCGTCGCCACACATGCGACCCTCGAAGGCGCGCGAGCGACCCGAAAGGAGGGCCGCCATCATGGCGACTGCACATCCGCCCGCTGAAATCCGCAACATCGCTCTGGTTGGTCACGGTGGTTCCGGCAAGACCACACTCACCGAGCGGCTGTTATTTTCAGCGGGCGTCACCCAACGCATGGGCAGCATCCAGGACAAGAACACCGTCAGCGACTGGTCCGAGGAAGAGCACCACCACCAGCACTCGCTCAACCAGACGATGGTCCATTTCGAGGCCAAGAGCCACCTGTCGGACAAGAGCGTGGTGGTGAACCTGCTCGACACACCGGGCCTTTCCGATTTCATCGGGCACGCAATCTCAAGCCTGCCGGCGGTCGAGACAGCGATGGTCGTCATCGACGCGGGCAAGGGCATCGAGACCGTGACACGCCGCATCTTCAACATCGCCAAGGAGCGCAACCTGCCCCGGGCGATCGTGATCAACAAGATCGACGAGCACAACCTCGACCTTGAGGGGCTCGTCGGCAAGATCCGCGAGTCGTTCGGCATGGAGTGCCTGCCGATCAACCTGCCGACCGCGGGCGGCGAGAAGGTCGTCAACGTCTTCGAGGCGGATCACGCCGAGGGCGATCCGCCGGTCTTCGGCTCCGTTGAGGAGGCTCACCAGCAGATCCAGGAGCAGGTCGTCGAGGTCGATGAGGCGCTCACCGAGATCTACTTCGAGGGCGGCGAGCTCGACCCGAAGAAGCTTCACGTCGCCTTCGAGAAGTGCATGCGAGACGGGCACCTCGTACCGATCTGCTTCTGCTCGGCCAAGACCGGCGCGGGCATCGAAGACCTCATGCATGTCATGGTCGATTACATGCCGAGCCCAATCGAGGGCAACCCGCGCCCATTCGTCGAGGGCGGCGGACAGACCGACGAGAAGCCCTATCACTACACCGCCGACGCCAACAAGCCGCTGCTCGCGCACGTGTTCAAGGTCGCCAGCGACCGGCACATCGGCAAGCTCGGCGTCTTCCGCGTGCACCAGGGTGTCATCAGGCCCAAGGACGAGGTCTACATCGGCGCGAGCAAGAAGCCCGTGCGCATCGCGCACCTCTACAAGCGCCTGGGCAACCAGAACGTGGAGGTCGAGGAACTCGGGCCGGGCGACATCGGAGCCGTCGCCAAGATCGACGAGATCCACTTCGGCTCGGTGCTGCACAGCGACCACAGCGCGGACACGGTGCATCTGAAGCGGCTGCCCCTGCCCAAGCCGATGTACGGCGTCGCGGTCGAGCTCAAGAACCACAAGGACGAATCCAAGTTCGCCCCCGCGGTGCACAAGCTCATGGAGGAGGACCCGAGCCTGATCATCGAACGCGTGGCTGCGACCAACCAGACCGTGATGCGCGGCCTGGGCGAGCTGCACCTGCGCGTGATCAACGAGAAGCTCAAAGAACAGTACGGCATCGAGATCGAAACCTCGGTGCCCAAGATCGCGTTCAAGGAGTCCGTCAGCGCAAAAGCCGAGGGGCACCACCGGCACAAGAAGCAGTCGGGCGGCTCGGGCGAGTTCGGTGAGGTGTACCTCCGCGTCGAGCCTCTGGAGATCGCCGACGCACACAGCGACGAACCCGCGTTCGAGTTCGTCAACGGCACGGTCGGCGGGTCGATCCCCAAGCAGTACATCCCGGCGATCGAGAAGGGCATCCGCGATGTCCTCAAGACCGGGGCCGTCGCGGGCTACCCGATGACGGGCGTGCGCGTCGAGGTCTACGACGGCAAGTACCACGCGGTGGACTCGAAAGAAGTCGCGTTCATCAAGGCCGGCAAGCGCGCATTCATCGATGCCGTGCAGAAGGCCAAGCCGATCCTGCTCGAGCCCTTCGTGCATCTTGAGGTGACGATCCCGAGTTCGAGCATGGGCGACATCGCGGGCGACCTGTCGACCAAGCGAGGCCGGGTCGAGGACACCGAGATGATCGGTGCGGACACCGTGATCGTGAAGGCCCAGGCGCCGCTCGCCGAGCTCCAGAACTACTCGACGCAGCTCAAGAGCATGACGGCGGGTGCGGGTTCGTACACGATGGACTTCAGCCACATCGAGCAGACGCCGCCGAACATCCAGGCGACGGTGGTCGCGGAGTTCAAGGGTCACCACGACGAGGACTGAGTTCGGCACTAGACAAGGATTCAATGAGCCCCCGCGCGAGCGGGGGTCTCTTTTTGCGCATGCAAGCTCACGGACCAAGCCCGATAACACGAAGTAATGTCCGGGGCGGATCGAATGTGAAGTTGGGTGATACACTGACGCTCGGTGTAGGAGAGACATGGACCGGATCAGCTTCAGCCAATACGCGAACCCGACCGCCTCGCCGGCGATGCTGCGCGAGCCGAAGCTGATCGACGCCTCGGCCCGTCTCAAGATCGCCGACCGAGCCGACACTGTTGAGTTGTCGAGCCAAGCCCGCGAGGCGTCGCCGGCTCAGCCCTCGGCCCAGAGCATGTCGCGCCTCGTCGCGGCCCGCGTGACCGAGCCCGCCGGCCCTGCGCCTGCAAATCCCGCGGCGGCTCGCGCGATGCGGTTCTACGCGGATCCGTCCGAGCAGAACGCGGCTGCCACGCTCGGTGCGGGGTCGTCGCTCGACGTTCTGGCTTAACCCTCGGGCCTCACCGCTGAGCGTTCCACCGGCCCGGCTACCCTTGAAACGATGCACACGAAACCACGCCCCTCGCGTTCGGCGGTCGCGCACCACTGGCGGCTCGACCCGGACCTCGTCTTCCTGAACCACGGCTCGTTCGGCGCGTGCCCCACGCCCGTCGTTGAGGCCCAGCAGAAGATGCGAGACCGCATCGAGCGCGAGCCGGTGAGCTTCTTCTGCGACGAACTCTTCCACCAGACCGATCGCTCGCGCAGGGCCATCGCCTCGCTGACCGGCGGCAGGCCCGAGGACTACGCCTTCCTCGCCAACGCGACACAGTCGGTCGCGACCGTGCTCGACAACGCACTGCAAGGTATTGGCCTGCCGGGCGGCAAGCCGCTCGGACCGGGCGACGAGATCCTGATCAATAGCCACGAGTACCCGGCGTGCCAGAACATCATCAGGCGAGCCGCGGCTCGCGCGGGCGCCAAGATCGTGAGCGTCGAACTCCCCTGGCTCGACGAGCCGACGCCCGTCACCGCGGACCAACTCTTCGAGATCATGATGTCGGGCGTGACCGATCGCACAAGGCTCTGCATGGTGAGCCTGATCACGAGCCCGACGGGCATGATCATGCCGGTCGATCGGCTGGCGCATGCGCTCCGCGCACGGGGCGTCGTGACGCTTGTCGATGCTGCCCACGGCCCCGGCGCGATCGAGATGGACGTCACCAGGCTCGGCGCCGACTTCATCACGTCCAACTGCCACAAGTGGCTCTGCTCGCCCAAGGGCTCGGCGTTCCTGTACGTCCGCCCCGAGCACCAGCATGGCTTCCGCCCGATGGCCCTCTCCAACTACGCCAACGCCCCCGAGGGCACGAAGAACCGGAGCAAGTTCAACCTCGAGTTCGACTATGTCGGCACCGACGACCCGACCGCGCGCCTGGCGATCGCCGACGCAGTCGATCTGGTCCCTGAGTGCGCCGAGCGATCCTGGACCGAGATCATCGCGCACAACCGCGAACTCGTGATGCGCGGGCGTGACGTGCTGCTCGAGCGTCTGGGCATGACCGCGCCGGCTTCGGACGAACTCATCGGACCGCTGGCTGTCGTGCCCCTGCCGGACACGCCGCCCGAGCGGCGCGACGCGATCGCCAAGCGCCCGACGCTCTATTCCAACGCGCTCCAGGACAACCTCGTCGCAAACCACGGCGTGCAGGTGCCCGTCTGGGTACCCAGCGCCTACCTGGGCCAGCCCTTCGACGGCAAACGCTACATCCGCCTGAGCGCGCAGGTCTACAACACACTTGCGCAGTACGAGTATCTCGCGGACGCACTCATCGAAGAACTCGAGGCGGAAGCGAAGCTCTAACGCGCGTTCGCGAAAGGGTCAAATAGCAAATAGCCAAAAGGCCAGTTTCAGATGCAATTCATCTGGATCTTTGGCCATTTGCTATTTGGATCTTTGTTTACTGCTTGATGCCGTAGACCGGGTAGAGCTTCTGCTTGAGCTGCCTGACGAGCGGCTCGGCCGAGAGCGGCTTGCCCGTTGCACGCTCGCAGAGCTGCGACGGCGTGTAGCGGCGCCCGTGAATATGGATCCGCGAGCGGAACCAGCTGAGCAGCGGCGCGAAGTTGCCCTTGGCGATCTGGTCGTCCAGGTCTGGGTTCTCCTCGCGGACCTTCTCCCAGAACTGGGCCGCGTAGAGATTGCCGAGCGTGTACGTCGGGAAGTACCCGATCAGGCCGAACGACCAGTGGACGTCCTGCAGGCATCCCTCGCGATCGTTTGGCACATCGAGCCCGAGCGATTCCTTGTATGCGGTGTTCCACGCGTCCGGCAGGTCCGCGGTCGAGAGGTCGCCCGAGAGCAGCGCCCGCTCGAGCTCGAAGCGGATCATGATGTGCAGGTTGTACGTGCCCTCGTCGGCTTCGACGCGGATGAGTGACGGGTCGGCGGTGTTCACCGCGCGGGTGATCGACTCGGGCGTCTGATCGCCCATGACCTGACCCAGGTGCTTCTGCGCGTGAGGCAGCGCCCACGTCCAGAACGCCTGGCTTCGGCCGACGGCGTTCTCCCAGAGTCGGCTCTGGCTCTCGTGGATGCCGAGGCTCACCGCTTCGCCGCAGGGCAAGCCGAATTGGCTCTCGACGTGTCCCTGCCCGTGCGATTCGCCGAGCGGGAGGCCCTGTTCGTATAAGCCGTGCCCCATCTCGTGCATGATGCCGTAGAGCGAATCGGTCCAGCTCGCCTCGCGGTAGCGCGTGGTCATGCGCGTGTCACCGGGCCCAACGCCCTCGCAGAAGGGATGCGTTGTGATGTCGAGGCGCCCACGCTCGAACGAGAAGCCGCAGGACTCGGCGACGAACTTGCCGAATGCCTCCTGCTTGGCGGGCGCGACGGGGCGTTCGAGGATCTCGGTGCTCGGGGGCTTGCCGTTGTCGGCGATCGTGCGCACGAGGTCGGAGATCTGCTTGCGCAGCGGCGTGAAGACCTCCTCGATCTCGCTCGCCTTGACGCCCGGCTCGTACACATCGATCAGCGCGTCGTACAGCTCGCCCGATCCATCGGATAGGCAACGTGCCTTCTCGCGGCTGAGTTCGAGGACCTTGTCGAGAAAGGGGCGGAAGGCCGCGAAGTTCGAGTCGGCGCGGGCGGACTTCCACGCGTGCTGCGCCCGGCTCGTCGCCTCGGTCAGCTCGGAGACGAGCTTGGCGGGGAGCTTGGTCTTCTTGTCGTAGTCGCGTCGCATCTCGCGGATGTTGGCCGACTCGCACGTGTCGCCCTCGGTCAGGCGATCATCCGCTTCGCACGCAGTGATCAGCTCGCCGAGTTCCTTGGCGGTGCACATCTCATGGTGCAGGCGCGCGACGAGCGAGAGCTGACCGGCCCGTGCGTCCGCGCCGCCGGCGGGCATGTAGGTCTCCTGGTCCCAGGCCAGGACGGCGCTGACCGAGTGCATGTTGGCGGCCTCGCGAGCCTTCTCGGCGAGCTTGACGTAGTGCGCGGGATGATCGGGCATGCTGTGGGACTCCGAAAAATTAGCGTGTTTCGAGGTGTTCGCGCGCCTGCTGGAGCGCGATGAGGCTGTACGCGGTGATCAGGACGGGGTTGTCCTCCATCCAGCGGTCGTCCACGACGCGGAACGAGCCGTCGGCCTGCTGGAGGCTCTCGAGCGTGTCGATCAGATCCTTCGCCCAGTCGCGGCGGAGCATCATGTCTTCCTTCTGGACGTTGACGGTCTTCTCGCCCCAGGTGTTGAGGGCGCGCCCGAAGACCATGAGGTAGTAGTAGTAGCCGTCCGTGCCGACGCCCGGGTTCTCGTCGAGCGTGTAGTTCTGGGCGAGCCATTTGCGGGCGGCGATCACGCGCGGGTCGGATCGTGTGAGCCCGGCGTAGGCGAAGCTCTTGAAACCGGCGTAGGTCATCGAGCCGTACGCGCGGAGTCGGCTGGCGGTCGTGCCGTCGGAGAGTGTCTCTTCGATCGTCGGGCCCTTCGACTCGCCGATGTCCTGCTCGTCACCCGATGGGCCGACGGAATAGATGAAACCGCCTTGCGTCGAGCCCTCGGCGTAGGGCATCGAGTTGGTCGCGCCGTTCATCTGCGTACGTTCAAGAAAGACCAATGCCCGCTGCACCGCGGGGTCATCGCCCGGCACGCCGGCGTCTTGCAGTGCCTGCAGCCAGAAGTTGAGGTTGGAGTTGTCGGGCCTGCTGTGGCTGCCGTAGCCGACGCCGCCGTAGAACGGGTGCGTGCGTGCGACGGGCTGGGCCTCGTCGGAGAGCGCGCCCTGCGCGGTCTGGTCGGCGCCCCACTGGAGCTGGCGCAGGAACTTCACCGCGGGCTCGACGCTTTCTTCGGCTTCGGGCAGCTCATCGCGCGCGAGCGCGAGCGCCGAAGTGCAGATCGCGGTGTTGTAGCTGGCGAGGATCCGATCGTAGATCCCGCCGTCGGGCTGGCGGAAGGTGAGGATGTACCCGATGCCCTCGGCGACGTCGGTGTCGCCCGCGTTGATGTCGGGATCGAGCAGCATGCCCGTGATGACAAGGCCCGTGACTGCGGGGAAGTTCGGGCCTTCGTCGCGCACGCTCCAGCCGCCCGAGTCGTGCTGCTGCGTGCGCAGGTACTCGATCGCGCGGTCGGCGATGGCTTTGGCGCGCTCTTCGAGTTCCTGCTGCGCGGCTGCGGTCATGGTGAGCACCGAGGTAAGAACGATCGTGGCAAGCTTCTTCATGGTGATGCCTCCTCGCCCGGTATACCCGGGGGCGGGCCGTGTCGCTGCTCGAGGTCCATGATGATCGCGCACGCGGCTGCGGCTGCGGTCTCGACACGCATGACGTGTGACCCGAACCGGGTGATCCGGGCCCCACTCCGCCGGAGGAGTTCCAGCTCCGCACTCGTCCAGCCGCCCTCCGGGCCGACGGCGAGCGTGAGACGCTGCACGCGCAGGGGCTTGTACGGCTCGCCCGATTGATCGGCGACAACGATGGGCCCGGGCGCGTCGAGCAGGTCTTTGAACTGGAGCGTTGGTTCGACCCGCATGAGCCACGCCCGGCCGCACTGCTTGGCGGACTCTTCGCAGATGCGCTCCAGCCGATCGAGCTTGCCCTCGCGGGGATTGACTACGGACCGCTCGGAAATCAGCGGCCCCCAGCTCGTCGCGCCGATCTGGCTCAGCTGGTCGACCATCTCCTCGAGCCTCGGCCCCTTGGGAACCGCCGAGCGGACATCGATCTGGGGATAGACGGGCGGCGCCCGGCGGACCGATTCGACGCGGACATCGATGGCCCAGCCGTCCTTTTTGCCCAGTTTCTCGGCCCCCACCATCGAGGCCTCGGCGATGAGCCCCGAGCCCGTCAAAAGCTCGATTCGTTCGCCGGGTTCGAGCCTTTTGACCTTCACCGCGTGGCGGGCCTCGTCGCCCGTGATGCGGACGCACTCGCCCCGCTGGAGGGGTTCACCCGAGTTGGCCAGGGAAATCCGGTGCATATAGGGAGAGGCTAGCTCGGGAATCTCGGGGAAGAGGTCCAATATCCCTTGAGTAAGGCCTGTTCCCAGTCGATCATGAACGCGAGGTTCTCCGCGAGCATGCCCAACCGAAAGCAGAACAATCCGGAGATCGATATCGATGAGCAGATCGATCGGCTTGTCTCTGACATGACCGAGGCGACGCAGCAACTCGAGAAAGAGATCGAACTCGCGAACGTTGCCGACGAGACATTCGAGACGGATGCGCTGATCTCATCGGCGGTTCAGTCTAAAGAAGCCGTCGACAACGAGACGGAGCCCGCTCCGCCGACACTCGACGAACAGGTCGAGGAGATGCTCGAAGACGCGGCGGCCTCGGTCGAATCGGCGCCGGAATCGAAATCAACCGTTGACGCTGTCGACGAGGAACTCGCCGAGCTCGCGGACGAGATGCTCGACGGCGACTTCGACGACGCCGACACCGTACTTGCCGCCGGGATCGAAGCGCCCAAGGCTCCGCCGCGAGACCCCGACGAACGGGTCGCGCCGCCTCCGGCACCCGAGCCGGTGGCAGCAGAGCCGGAACATGTCGAAGACATCGCTGCCGACGATCTCGTGGATGGTGATTTCGACGACGCCGAGGAACTGATCGCCCAGGGCGAGCCCGCGGCGCCGAAATCCAAGCCGGCCCCAAAGGCCGAGCCTGTCGCGACGCCACCCGCACCCCCTGCCGAACCCGAAGCGCCCGCTCCACAGCCAGAGCCTGAGCCTGAGCCGGAACCCGAAGCGGACGCGCCGAGTGAGAGCGAACCCAAGCCCGCTCGTGCAGCACGACACAAGAAGCGCAAGGTGCGCGTCAAACGCGAGACCGAGGGGATGCCGCGCTGGCGTGTGATCGCCGAGGATGCGCGCGATCGTGCGGGCGAGGCGGTCTACATGGTCGCCGAGAAGCTGACGAAACCGCTGGATTCACGGCCCGAGATGCTCAAGGGTCTGACAGGCTGGCTGGCGGCGGTGACGCTCTTCAACGCCGCGGCCGTGTGGGTCTTCCTGCTGATCGCCCGCGGCCCGGCACCCGGTTCGTCCGACGAGCCCGCGGTGGATCTTGTCGGACAGCAGACCAGCGTGAAGACGGACGCCAACGCGATTGACTGACGCACGCGAACCGATCAGCTGCCCTTCTTGAGTTCCTCGGCGTCCTTCTTGGCTTTCTCCTCGGCCTCCTGCGCTTTGCGCTCGGCGAGCGATTGCGCGATGGACATCCGCCACTCCTGATCGACCGTGTCCCACGACTCGCCGAGCGCATGCTCGCTCGCCTCGTTCAGGGTCATGCCCTCCATGAGCGATTCCATCATCTCGCGGCGCGCATCGGCGCCGAAGGTCTCGTCGATGTAGCCGATCATGTGTCGGCCTTGCGTGTAGACCTGGCCGTAGTGCTCGGGCTTGACGGTGTAGAAATCGGTCAGTTCGTCCCACTGACGCAGCTCGCCCGTGTCGAGCCAGTGTTCGACGGCGAACTTCGACCGGCCGCGGTTGGGCGTGAAGCCTTGGGCCGCGAACTCGGCGACGCCTTCGTGCACCCACCACGGCACAGCGTGCGCCCGCTCGACCGCGATGTCGTGCGGCGGCACCGCGAACATCATCGCGTGCCCGTACTCGTGGCTGATCACGCCCTTGAGGTGTCCGCGCGAGAAATCCCGTCCGACGAGTTTGATCGATTCCATCGGCTCGTTCCAGCCGCCGAGCGGCTCGACGTACGCCGGGAAGATCGAGAACTGAAGCTCGGGCATCGAGGTGTACATCTTGATGACCTGCGGGTGATCGAGCGTGCGGGCGAAGCCGGCCTCGACCGACTCCTTGATGCTGGGCCAGATCTCCAGCGCGCGGTCGGCGGACTCTTCGAGGCCCGCGACGAAGAGGATGCGCACGCCGTCGCCGTCCTTCTCTTCCCAGTCGCGGTCGGCGTAAAACCACTTGCCGTCTTCGTGGACGAACCGCACGGGCAGGTCGATGACGCGGTTGGCGCCGTCCCAGTTCTCGGTGTTCCAGGTGATGCGCAGGTCGGCGAACGCCTCGTCGCCCTCCTGCACGGGCTCGCTCATGAGCTCATAGATGAGCACGTCCGGCGCGATCCGCTCGATGTCCTTGGCCCAGGCCCAGTGCTCCTGATAGAGCGTCGGCTCGCCCTGCCAGATGTATTCGAGGTACCCGTCCATGTCCGCGGCCAGCGCCGAGGCGGCCATGCCGGAGAGCGTGGACTCGAGGTCGTCGCGGAGCGAGGGCTCGGCGAGGGCGACGGAGCTGGTGAGGACGAGGGCGGTGAGGGTTGTGATCATGGCGTTATTGTACTGCCTGCCCCGGTACCTTGGAAGCAGCGGAATTTCAGCTAACTTGCGATTCGATTCGAACTTGGAAAGTTCAGGCCACCAAACTATACTCACACATTTACATTGCTTTGTACGAAGAGAACCAGACATGCAACCAGAATCAACCCCCACCTGCACTTATAATAGCAATGACTATCGCCCCCCCACAACCGAACGTACGAGGGCTCCTAGCCACTGTTCGCCCGGTAGATATTTTCACACCACCGTTCATAACACAAATTGCATATAATTACTTAATCATGAACTGGAAGAGATTTGCTAAAATTACCCGGCGACTGCTTCGTGGCACTCACAACCAACAAATCCCAAGTGTAATTTCAAAGTACTATCGCGCCACTGATTATACATTTAAGTCATTTGAAAATAATGAATTATGGCTTTCGACACCGCCTTCGCTTAACGATCCATTCGATCTTAATTTGACAGTGCGGCCAAGCCATCCCGCCGAAGTCACCTTACGCCATCTTGAAACAATCCGAAGCACGCCCGTCGAAATTCCAAAGTACAACAAGACCGTCGTCAATGAAGACGGAATAGACAAGGAGGTCTACGTCGATAGCACTACAGAAACGACATTTGGACAACTCGGCGAGGAAGTTATCGCCGCAATGCTGTCAAATCCATTTTTGTACACATTACCCACCATGATGTGTGGAGTAACCTGTTTTTCTCTTCATTCGGCTTCGCCAGCCATGTGGGCACACTACGCAGACAATGGCAAGGGTTTTTCAGTGACATACAAACCCCTAGGCAAATCTATAGATACCAACTTATACCGTATTAAAGATCTTATTTTTGGAGCCGTCAGATACGAGCGGCAATATCCAGATATAAAGACAGTGGATTTTTTTGATTACAAAAGCGATGTATATGCCTATCGATACCTTACTAAAGGATGGCCTTGGCGACATGAGCTTGAGTGGAGATTAATATCGCAATTCGGGAACAAGGTCATCGAATGCCCTTTCGAAACCTTGGCAGTTTATTTGGGACACAAAATGACACTTGAGCACCGTCGGCAACTCTACACTGCGTGCCAGAGACGCAAAGTGCCATGTTACCAATCGATTCCGCACCCTACCATGTTTCAATTTGTGGCCATTGGCCCAATCGATGAAGATTGTCTTTCTGATGATTATGCAATGGATGCATTCTTGGCCACACAGCCGCCGTATTGGTTGGCTCGGATGAAACAATCAATACCCAAGTCCAAGTGGATATCATTTAATCGCAAGGGTCAGTCCTGCGAAAACTGAGCCACTCGACGCATCGCTAACGCAAACCCGCCAAAGACCGCACCTTCTCATTTGGTCCAGGGCGAGAGCTCTTGTCCGTAATAATCTCGAATAAATATAGAATTTAAATTAAAACTCCGCCTGCTTCGGCGCTCTCGGGAATGGGATCACGTCGCGGATGTTGCCCATGCCCGTTGAGAACTGGACGAGGCGTTCAAAGCCGAGGCCGAAGCCCGCGTGGGGGACGGTGCCGTAGCGCCGCAGGTCGCGGTACCACCAGTACTCGTCCTTGGGCAGGCCCATCTCGTCGATGCGTCGGTCGAGGACATCGAGGCGCTCTTCGCGCTGGGAGCCGCCGATGATCTCGCCGATGCCGGGTACGAGGACGTCCATCGCGGCGACGGTCTTCTCGTCGTCGTTGAGACGCATGTAGAACGCCTTGATGCCCTTGGGGTAGTCCGTCAGGATGACCGGGCGTTTGAAGTGCTCCTCGGTCAGGAACCGCTCGTGCTCGGACTGGAGGTCGGAGCCCCACTCGACGGGGTACTCGAACTTCTTGCCGGCCTTCCTCAGGATCTCGACCGCCTCGGTGTAGGGCAGACGCAGGAAGTCGCTCTCGATAATGTGCGTGAGATTCTCGATGAGGCCGGGCTGGATGCGCTTGTCGAAGAACTCCATGTCGTCGGCCCGGCGCGTGAGCAGGTCCTTGAAGACGTATTTGAGCATGTCCTCGGCGAGCTGCGCGTCGTCGGCGAGGTCCGCGAACGCGATCTCCGGCTCGATCATCCAGAACTCGGCGAGGTGTCGGCTCGTGTTGCTGTTCTCGGCGCGGAAGGTCGGGCCGAACGTGTACACACGGCTGAGCGCACAGCAGTACGTCTCGACCGAGAGCTGCCCGGAGACGGTCAGGTGCGACTCCTTGCCGAAGAAGTCCTGGGAGAAATCGACCTCGCCCGCGTCGTTGCGGGGCGGGCTGAGCGCATCGAGCGTCGAGACGCGGAACATCTGCCCCGCGCCCTCACAGTCGTTGGCGGTGATGATGGGCGTGTGGACGTAGTAGAACTCACGCTCGTCGAAGAAGCGGTGGACCGCCATCGACAGGGCGTGACGGACACGGGCGATCGCGCCGAAGGTGTTGGTGCGCGAGCGCAGGTGCGCGACCTCGCGGAGGTACTCGAAGCTGTGGCGTTTGGCGCTCACGGGGTAGGTGTCCGGGTCCTCGACCCAGCCGACGACGCGGATGGCGCTCGCCTTGACCTCGACGGACTGGCCCTTGCCCTGCGACTCGACGATCTCGCCATCGACCTCGATGGAGCACCCGGTGTTGAGGTGCAGGATCTCGGAGTCGTAGTTGGGCAGGTCGCTCGGTGCGACGACCTGGATGGGGTCCTGGCAGGTGCCGTCGTGGAGGTTGATGAAGGAGAGGCCGGCCTTGGAGTCCCGGCGGGTGCGGACCCAGCCCTTGAGGGTGACCTGCTCACCCGGCTTCGACGTCATGGCGTGCTTGACTTGTACCCAGCTCACGGCGGACTCCTGCGTGCGGAATGAGGCAATCTACGACTCGGCCGGATCTTAGCAGCCCCCTAGGCTTTGCCGTGGTGATCGATCCGGCGCAGCACTGCCTCCCCGACCCCATGGGCCTGACGCACGCCCAGTGGGTGGACGCGTGCGCGCACCTGCCCGGGGGGCGAGTCGAGGCGAGCGTCGCGTACAAGAAGCTCATGCGCGACGCGGATAGTTCGCTCCTGCCCGAACCGTATCGGAATCGGTCGCCCTGGCTGCCGGTCGTGGGCGAGCAGCGCTCGATGGGCCCCGAGGCCGAGGGCGAGACGGTCAAGGTGCTGACCGAGGTCCCCGCGCGGGCCGAGGGCGTAAGCCACGCCGAGAAGCGGGCGTACGAAGAGGGGCGGATGCTGCCCGTCGAATCCGTCGTCATCCCGATGCTGGGCAGCACGGGCAAGCTCACGCACACGCTGTGCGTCTCGAGCCAGGTCGGGTGCGCGATGGGGTGCGAGTTCTGCGAGACGGCTCAGATGGGGCTTGTGCGGAATCTCACCGCCGCCGAGATCGTCGCGCAGTGGCACACCGCCCAGTTCACGCACTGCAGGAACACCGGCAAGACGATCAAGAACATCGTCTTCATGGGCATGGGCGAGCCGCTGGACAACCTCGACAACGTGCTCCAGGCGATCAGCGTGCTGACGGACAACAACGGGCCTGGCATCTCGCCGAGGGGCGTGACGGTGAGCACCGTCGGACGCGTCGACGGGCTGCGACGCCTACGCGAGCAGTGCCTCAAAACAGGCTGGCGGCGCCTCGGCATCGCGATCAGCGTGAATGCGCCCAACGACCGGGTGCGCGACGCGATCATGCCCGTCAACCGCAAGTGGAATATGGCCCAGCTTCAGGAAGTCCTGATCGACTTCCCGCGTTCGGGCAACGTGCCGATCATGATCGAGTACGTGCTGATCCCGGGCGTCAACGACGCCGACCAGCACGCCGACGAACTGGTCGAGTTCGTGCGCCCGCTGCACTGCGCGGTGAACATCATTCCTTATAACCCTCGCCGTGATTCGCCCTGGCCCGCGCCGGAAGAGGCGGACGTGGAGCGGTTCGCCAATCGCGTGAAATCGGCTGGCGTCTTCACCAAACGACGCAGGACCAAGGGACGCGACCAGATGGCCGCCTGCGGCCAGCTCGGCACGCAGCACATCCGCGGACGCAAGATGATCGAACTCACCACAGGCGAGACGGACCAGGCGTGAAGCGACTCGGACAGTTCATACGTCGGCATCCTTGGATCTCGCTGGGTGTGTACATTCTCCTGCTGGCTTTGAGCAACCTCGGCACAGAAGCGCTCACGTATTACCGCCCGGGTGTGCTCGAACAGTCGTACGTCGAAGCCGGTGCAACACAAGAAGACGAACTCGGACTTGCCGTCTTCGACATCCTTCAAACAAACAACTCAAATACACTCGATCCAGTCATCCTGCTCCACGGCACACCCGGAGCGGCTTCGAACTTCGAGAAACTCGGCCCTGCCCTCCACGAAGTCGACGGCCGGCGCGTCATTTGGTTTGACATGCCCGGCTTCGGTTCACTCGCCAACCCTCGCATGGGCATACCCGAAGGCCGATCTGCGAAGGACTACGCCGATTTCGTTTTCGGTGTGCTCAACAGGCTACACATCGAGCGTGCGCACATCGTTGGTTGGTCCAACGGCGGGGCCGTGGCGCTCAATATGGCGAACGACCACCCCGATCGCATCGCCTCGATCACGATGCTCGCATCGGTCGGCGCGCAAGAGACCGAGGGCTCGGGGAGCCACTTCTTCGAGCACGCCAAGTACAAGCTGGGCGATCTCGTCCTCAACAAGCTCGACATCCTCATCCCCCACTTCGGCCTGCTCGGCCCCTCCACCGAGCGCGAGGCGTTCATCCGCAACTTCGACGAGACCGATCAGCGCCCGCTCGCAGACATCATGCGGCGGCTGCAGACACCGACACTCATCCTGCACGGGCGGAACGACTTCCTGACTCCCGACTGGGCCGCGGAGTACCACCACGAGCTGATGCCGACGAGCACGCTCGTGATGACGCCCTACGACCACTTCATGCCCTTCATGCACCCCAAGGAAGCCGCGGGATATATCGAAGGATTCATCGCCAAGTTCGACGATCCGAACGCCATGCCTGTGCGCGAGACGATTGATCTGGCGCCACGTCGCACACCATTTGGAAATATTGGCGGCGCGTTTCTGCATTGGGTGCACTTCGGGCCGTGGTGGGCGGTGGTGCTCGCCGTTGCGGGCGCCTCGCTCGTGCTCCGCAAGGTCGGGAAGGCGTGGGTCGTTGTCCTGATGGGCGCGACGGAGCTCGATATCGGTGTCGCGTGGGTCGGGCTCACGCTCGCGTACGTGATCGCCATGCTTCTGCGCCGAAGGTTGACGGACTGGCGTGCGTGGTTCGGCGCGTTCTTTAAGCCGGGCGTGATGCTCGGGGCCGGCTTCTTTCTGACGCAGTTCGCGTTCCGCCCGCTCGGGCTCGCGCTCGGAGAACTCGGCTGGGTGCTCGCGGTCCTCGTGATGGCGTTCGTGATCGAGGTCAACGTGCGCCCGTTCACGCGCAAGGGGCGAATCGGACTTCTCGTCCAGTGGGGCCGGCTGCGTCACCACGAGTGGTGGCCGACGTGGGCGCTGCACTTCCCCGCGATCCCGACGTTCGTCATCGCGGCAATCAAGCACCGGCACCCGCTCGTGTTCACCTGCTGCAACCCGGGCATCGATCAGGGCGGCGGGTTCGCGGGCGAGAGCAAGATCGACATCGTGCGGGGCCTGCTCCACGCGGGCGACGAAGCCGTTCTCTACGGCGACCTGATCGCAGCAGGCCCGAAGCCCGAGACCCGTGCGCAGAAAGCGTGCGACCTGATTGCAAACGAGCCCCGCCTCGGCGGCTTCCCGATCATCCTCAAGCCCAACCAGGGCGAGAACGGGCGCGGACTGAAGCTGTGCAAGAGCGAAGCGGACGTGTTCGCATACTTCGCGTACACGCCAGCGGACGTGATGCTTCAGAAGTTTCACCCCAGGCCTTGCGAGCTGGGCGTGTTCTGGGTGCGCGACCCGCAACCGGGTTCAGGTCTTCAGGGCCGTGTGTTCTCGATCTGCCGAAAGGAGTTCCCCGAGCTCGAGTGCGACGGCAAGCGCACGCTCGGCAGGCTCATCGACGATCACCCTCGCTACCGCCTGCAGCGCGAGACGTTCCGCATGCGGTTTGCAGATCGGCTCGATGAAGTGCCCGAGGCGGGCGCCAAGATCCGGCTCTCGACCGCTGGCAACCACAAGCAGGGCGCGATCTTCATCGATGCACCGGACCTGCTCACCCCCGAACTCGAGACCGAGATCGATCGCGTGGCGTCCGCGTTCAAGGGAATCGGAGGCGGGCCGATCGACTTCGGACGCTTCGATGTCCGCTACGAGAACGAGGACGAACTCCGCGCGGGGCGAGGGCTCGCGATCATCGAGCTCAACGGCGTCACGAGCGAAACTATCAACATCTACGACCCGAACCTCTCCGTCTGGTTCGCGTGGGGCATCCTGCGCAAACAATGGAAGCTCGCGTGCGACATCGGCGGGCGGCGCAGGGCGCAGGGCGTCAAGCCGATGGGCGTTCTTGAGATCCTCTTCGGCACGCGGAACCACCTCAAGGACCGCAAGGTCTACTCGCCCGCGTCCTGAGTGAGGAGCGAAGCCGTTTCGTAGATCCGCACGAGCTTGTCGCTCCCCGCGAGGGCGACGCGCCGGCCGTCGTCGCTCACGGCGATCGCGTGGATCTTGAAGCCGCCCGGGTTCAGGATCGTCATCGCGGGCTTGGCCTCGGTGTCAATCAGGTAGAGCCTGCGGTTGGTCGCGCGGGCGATGAGCCGCGTCGCGTCGATCGGGAAGGCTTCCTCGACCTGCTTGCGGAGCTTGACGAGGCCGCCGACCTTCTCGGCCTCTTGGGTCCAGAGGCGCATGTTCTGGTTTTCGCCGATCGTGGCGATGTGGCCGCCCGGCAGGCGCACGAGGCCGCGAACACCCGAGAGGTGCGCCGATTTCTTGAGTACTGGTTTCCGCTCGTTCACGTCGAGGATGAACAGCTTCGAGTTCATGCCCGCGGCGATGCGCCCGTTCGGCAGACAGACCAGCTGCGAGCGTTCGCTCATGGCGATCTTCCACTCGGCGAGCTTCTCGCCCGTGTGGATGTCGTGCGCGTAGACGCGGTGGTTGTGCGCAATGGTGGCGACGAAGCTCGCGTCTGGTGCAACATCGGCGCTGGCGTAGTGGTGCGCCTGGGCCGAGGCGCTCGAAGCAAGCACGGGCAGGAGCGCCCAGATCCCGCCGGCTGCCATCGGGACGAAGCTCAGCCCCGTGCCGATCGATTTCAGCACGCGAGCGGCGACGTTCTTGTGCTTCTGGCGCTCGGTGTGCGCGGGGATGTGGGTCACCACCTCCTCGGCTGCAAGATCGAGCACCTGCGCGCCCTGGTCCGACCAGACGAGCAGGCCACCCTCGTCGGGCCAGAATTTGGCGCCGATGACTTTCGCGCCCGACTCGACCTCGTGCAGGGGTTCGTCGGGCCTGTGCAGATCCCAAACCGCAAGCGAGCGCCGGGCGTCGGCCGTCAGAAGCACGTCGTCGCTGCCCGGCGCGAATGCGAGGAGATCCACACCCTTGCGGAACTTCGGCAGCGTGACAAGCGGGCTGGGCGGCTCGGACTCGGTCATGGCTGGAGGCGCGTCACCTGCCAGGGGCTCGCGTTGAAGCCGTCAGCCTCGGGCGTCAGATCGCGCGTCCAGACGGCGCGGTCGTGGAAGCGCCCTTTGCCGCCGATCCAGAGCTCGACGCGCGTGGCCCAGATGCGGAAGCCGCCCCAGTGCTCGGGGCGCGGGATGGTGATCTCTCGCCCTTCGACGTCGTTCATGATCGTGTCGACACCGACGCCGAAGCGTTCCATCACGTCGGCGTACTGCGTGAGCAGATCGTCGCGCGAGGCGACAGGCTCGGACTGGTGGCTCGCCCACGCGCCGAGCCTGCTGATCAGCGCGCGCGAGGCGAAGTACGCGTCGCTCTCTTCGGGCGGGCTCTTGACAACGAGGCCCTCGATGCACGCCTGGCGGTGGAGGATGTTCCAGTGGAAGCCCGCGGCGGCTTTCGGGTTGGCCGCGAGCTGTCTCGCTTTGCGACCCTGATAGTTCGTATAGAAACGGATCCAGCCGGCGTCCAGGTCCATGCCCTTGCAGTAGACGATCCGGGTGCTGGGCATGCCCGCGTCGCCGAGCGTGGCGAGCGACATGGCGTTGGGGTGCGATTCGATCGGCTTGCCTTCGTCGCCCGTATGGGCCTCGTCCCACCACTGTCTAAAGACACCCCACGGCGAATCGGGGAGTTCTTCGGGGAGGGTTCCCCCCGAACTGAACGGGTCGTCGGCGAGTTCGGCGTTGCTCATAGCCAAGCGTACGCCCGAGATTCAGTGAACCGACACGTTGTACAGAGACGGCGTGTGACCGACGGGGTACTCTGGCCCGGTGCAAGGGAAAGGGCAACTCCGGTGAGCGATCAGGGACGATCCAGACGAGGCGGGAAGGACCAGAAGGTCCTCATGAGCATCGAGAAGCTCTTCGACCGCCTGCCCCCCCACTCGCTTGAGTCGGAGATGAGCCTGCTCGGGTCGATGATCCTCGACCCGGCGGTGATCGCCGACGTCCTGCCGCACGTCTCGAGCGAGGAGATGTTCTACTCGGCGGCCCACGGCGCGATCTTCAAGGAGATCATCGGGCTCTACGAGCAGCACCAGTCGGGCGACCTCGTGATGCTGGTCGACCGCCTGCGCGACGCGCACGTGCTCAAGGACATCGGGGGCGAGGAGTATCTGGTGAGGCTGGCCGAGGCGGTGCCCGCGGCGACGAGCGCGCCGTACTACGCCAGGATGGTCGCCGACAAGCACCGTTTGCGCCGGCTGATCGACGCGGCGGGGCAGATCCTGTACGACGCGTATCACCCGACCGACGACGCGGCGAGCGTGAACGAGGTCGTCGACAAGGCCGAGGGGCGGATCTTCGCGATCGCCGAGCAGGCGCAGTCGAACGATGCGCAGGCGCTGGGCGACCTGCTGCAGCAGGAGATCGAGCGGCTGGAGGCGATCGAGGGCAAGGGCGTCAGCGGCATCCCGACGGGCTACCACGCTCTCGACGACAAGCTCAGCGGGTTGCACGCGGGCGAGATGATCATCGTCGCGGCGCGCCCCTCGATGGGTAAGACCGCGCTCGCTCTGAACATCGCCGAGCAGGTCGCCTTCGGCGGCGCCTCGGCGGGCGGCAAGGCCAAGCACGAGAAGGTGGGCGTCGCGTTCTTCAGCCTCGAGATGTCGAAGGAGGCTGTGACAAGCCGATTGCTGTCGGCCAAATCGGGCGTCGACAGCCACAAGATGCGTACCGGCGCGTTCAACGAGCAGGACTTCCAAAAGCTCATCCGCGCGGCGGGCGAGATGGGCGAGGCGCCGATCTTTATCGACGACACGCCCAACCTGACGGTGCTGGGCCTGCGGGCCCGGGCGCGTCGCCTCGTGCGCCGTCACGACGTGCGCTGCATCGTGATCGACTACCTCCAGCTGCTCAGCTCGCCCACCGCGGCGCGTGAGAGCAGGCAGGTGGAGGTCTCCGAGATCTCGCGCGGCATCAAGTCGCTCGCGCGTGAGCTCGATCTGCCCGTGATCTGCCTCGCGCAGCTCAACCGTGGCGCGACGCAGCGCGAGGGCAACACGCCCAGGCTCAGCGATCTGCGCGAATCGGGCTCGATCGAGCAGGACGCGGACGTGGTGCTGCTGCTGCACCGCGAGGCGTACTACCACATCGGCGACGCCGACTGGGAGATGGAGAACGAGGATAAGAAGGATCTGGCCGAGCTGATCATCGCCAAGCAGCGCAACGGCCCGACGGGCACGATCGAGCTCAAGTGGGACCGCGGCACGACGCGCTTCAAGAACCCCGACAGCAAGTACTACGACGACGGGGGTGGGTACTCATCGCGCAGCTTCGCGCAGATCCCGGCGGGGCCGGTGGAGTACACGCCGCCACCGATCGGGGACATCGAGCCCAAGCCGCTGACGAACCCGGGGATGGGCGTGGGCAGCTCGTTCGGCGGCCGCGCCAAGACGGGCCCGGCTGAGGACCACCGCGACGGCGGCGGGCCGACGGAGTTCGACTCGGACGAGTTCGAGGGCGACGAGGACGCGCCGTTCTGATTCGAGATTCTGTTGCGTTTCTCTGCACGGGATACAACTTATTATCTGCCGACATGGACAACACGCCAGCACTAATCCGGTTGTTTTGCCTGGTGAGTAAATTTCTATCTCGATTAGAAGAACGAGCAATCATTCGGAATATACAAAAAGGGACTGTTGACGACAACATTTGCGATGCTGCCCTTGCTATTCACCATCGAGGCCAGCGAGGACAGCTTGGGTTCATCGCCAAAACTACGGCTCATTCCAAAACAAAAGCCATCATCCCACTTCTCCTCAATCGGATTGAACTCGCACCAAGGTTGCCATCGGAACTGGGAGAAACAGTAAGCTGTGACGAATGGACAACACTTTGCCACCAAGCCATATTTGAGATTTTGCTGTACCTCGATTCAGATGGGTATGACGCCGTGCGCAACATTGCGATTGTTAGTCAAGGCAGCACCAGAGCCATGGCTAGCTACACACTGTGTAGATTCGTATCACTCGGTATCGAAACAGATCAAATCGTACGAGATTGCAGCGAAATTATGCCGTCCGTATCGCCCGATACTTTGTTGCCAAGAATTCGGGAACTGCTCTGGATAAGCGATCGGTGTCCGCCGCTCATTGAGCTCATACAAAGACTTCGAGCCATTCCAGAATTCGAAGACTGCTTCGCTCAACTCACTGGCATACAAGATTTTAGTGAATCCCCTTGAACGTCCGGCCCCAGCGCGGCGACCAGCCGTCGAGGCTGAAGGCGACGGCGAAGGCCTGGCCGTGGATGCGGTCGATGTCCATGAAGTCGACGCGCGTGCCCCACTCCTCGCGGGTCATGTTCCAGGCGCGGGCGTCCTTGGAGTTGTCGCGGTTGTCGCCGATGATGACGTACTGATCCTCGGGGACTTCCTGCTTCGGGAAGTTGCGGATGCTCTGGGGGTTCTTTTTCTCGAACATGACGAAGTGCCCGACGCCCTCGACGGTCTCGGTGAAGAAGTCCATCTCCGATCGTGCGACGGCGTCGAGCGCGGGGAACTTCGATGGATCGACGGGGTCGTAGACGGGTTCCTCGCCGTTGATCCAGAGGCGGCCGTCCTTCATCTCGATCGTGTCACCGGGGACGGCGACGACGCGTTTGACGAGTCGGACCTCGTCGCCCTCGTCGGGTGAGTAGCAGACCACGAGGTCGCCGCGCTCGGGGCGGCCCCATTGGAACAGCCATGTTTCCTTGGTGAACGGGACGCGCAGGCCGTAGGTGAACTTCTTCACGGCGATGCGGTCGCCGGTCATGATGGTGGGTTCCATCGAGCCGCTGGGCACGTCGAACCAGTCGAGGACGGTGAGGCGGAAGATGCCCATGATGATGAAGATGGTGCCGAGCGGGCGGATCCACTCGCCCCAGAGGTAGCCCGTGAAGGAGTCGTACTTCTTCTTCTCTTTTTTCTTACGGCGCTTTGCGGGCTCGGGCTTCTGATTGGGTGCCGCGCGCGGCGGGAGCGATGAGGCCGATTTGGGGGCCTCGGGGGCCGAGGTGTCGGCGGTCTGATCGTTCGGCTTGGTGTCCTCGGGCATCTCGTCGACTCCTGTCGGATTAGGGCAGGGCAAGGGTAGCCCGATTGCCGGGGAATCAGTTTCTTGGGATTCAGTCCCCGAAGCTTGTGTAGACGGCCCTGGCCGCGGCGATCATCGCGTGATCGGGCGGGACGAGCCGCTGCTTATCGGCGGCCGAGGTGATCTCGACGTCCGTCAGCTTGCCTTCCTGCATCACGACGAGCCGATTCTTGGCGCCGTTGCGGAGCAGTTGCATCGCGTGGTGCCCGAACTGCGTGGCCAGCACGCGGTCGGCGGCGACGGGCGTGCCGCCGCGTTGGACGTGACCCAGCACGACGTACCGGCTCTCGATGCCGGTCATGTCTTCGATGGTGTCGGCGACCCACTTGCCGATGCCGCCGAAGCGGATGGGATCGGGGCTGGTCGGGTCGACGCGTTCGATGTGCTGCTTGCCGCCCTTGGGGCGGGCGCCCTCTGAGCAGCAGATGATCGTGAAGCGCTTTCCGTGCTGCGATCGCTGCTCGCACACGCGGACGACCTTGTCGAGATCGAACTCGATCTCGGGCAGGAGGATGATGTCCGAGCCCGAGGCAACGCCCGCGTGCAGCGCGATCCAGCCGGCGTTGCGGCCCATGACCTCGACGACCATCACGCGATGGTGGCTGGCGGCGGTCGTGTGGACGCGGTCGAGTGCTTCGGTGGCGATGCTGACGGCGGTCGCGAAGCCGAAGGTGATGTCTGAGCCCCAGAGATCGTTGTCGATGGTCTTGGGAACACCGATGCAGTTGATGCCCCGCTCGGTGAAGGGCTTGGCAGCCGACATAGTGCCGTCGCCCCCGATGACAACGAGGGCCTGTATGCCGTGGATCTCGATGTGCGTCATGCAGACGTCGGTGAGATCTTTGAAGTTGGGTTTGCCATCGGGGAGTGTGCCGACGGGGTACTTCTGAGGGTTGGCCTTGTTGGATGAGCCGAGGATGGTGCCGCCGTAGGTGAGGATGTTGGAGACGTCGTTCTTGTCGAGGGGTTTGACGCGATCCTCGATGAGGCCGAGGAAGCCGTCTTCGATGCCCAGGACATCGATGTCGTGGTACGTGGCGTCTTTCACGACGGCTCTGATGACCGCATTGAGGCCCGGGCAGTCGCCGCCGCCCGTGAGTACACCGATCCTGGTAGGGTGTTTGTCCATTCTGGGAGCTTGTATCGGCACGATCAGCCCGATTTGGGTGCAATCAGTCGCGGTCGGTGGCGTTCAACTCCGCAGAAGGCCCCAAACAGGGCCCGGAATGGCACCCATCTGGCCGATGATGGGTACACCGCACGCGGAGGCAACGACCATGAAAGCCACGACCCCGATCCTCTCAGTGACCCTGCTCGTCGTGATCGCCGGGACCGTGGCCTCGCAGCTCGATTTCTTCGGGAGCAAAGGCGGCGATGCGGAGGAAACCTCCGCGTCGATCATGCCAGCCCCCGAGCCCGAACCGGAGCCGATCGTGATCCGCCAACGGCCCGCCCAGATCAACCGCGAAGTGGTCGACCGCCCCGCCCGCGAGCCGGGCGCTGAGGGAGCCGATCGTCGGCCGCCGCGCGGTGAGCGCCCTGAGATGACCGACGAGGAACGCGAGGCTCGCCGCGAGCAGATGCGGCAGGAGATGCTCTCCCGATTCGACGCCGATGGCGATGGTGAGCTGAGCGAGGCCGAGCTTGAAGCCGCCCGCGAGGCTCGCCGCGAACGGATGGAGGAGATGCGTCAGCAACAGCGCGAGCGGATGCGCCAGGCGATGCTCGAGCGCTACGACGCCAACGGCGACGGCGAACTCGATGACACCGAGCGCGAGACGGCTCGGGCCGAGGCCGAGCAGCGCAGACAAGAGCTGATCGAACAGTTCGATGCCAACGGCGACGGCGAACTCGACGGTGATGAACGCACCGCGGTGCGTGAGCACTTCCGACAGGAGCGCGAGAACCGCCGGATGGACGTCAACGGCGACGGAGTGGTCGATGACCTCGACGTCCAGGCCGCCATTAACCGTGTCTCAGGCGAGCAGCGGCTGCACGATTTCAATCGCGACGGGTTCCACGACGCCAACGATGTGTCGGAGCTGATCCGCCGGATTCAGGGGCAAGAACCCCAGAAGTAATTGTTTGCACAATTACAAATTTGTACTTTCACATCGCGCCTAGCTGCAGAACTTTCAGGTCGGTTGGAGATCGCGCGTTGCCCCCCACCGGCCCTGTATCCGTTCGCCGATTCCGATCGTCGTTATCACACTCTATATAGATGCGTTTGTGCGCATTATGATAATTCATCTTGCGCTGGAGCGATCTCCGACGTTCACTTGTCCTTATGAGACACAGCGAGTTGATTCGCTCGAAATACGGCCATGGAATTCATTACACAACCCGCATCAGGTGAACACCCCAATTCACGTAAAGGCTTACATTCACTCCGTGCCGTTTGCGGGTGCTTCTATTCTCAGACAGTTCAAAAGTGCCGCTCTTCCACCTTTCTAGGCGATCGGGGAAAACACGCATCTTTGTTAAATTGACACACCTTTGTGGATTTTTGCGTCGACTACTATAGATGGCGGGGCGGTACCTGCAGCGTGTCCGCCGGAGCGTGTGATGTTCTCAGAACCACTCACAAACGAAGAACTGGTGAAGCTCGCTCTCAATCTCGATGAGCAGCAACCCAACTCCGTTCGGCTGCGCCGGAAGCATCCGCGTTTATCCGGCTCTGGCATCTCGATGCTGGCCCAGATCACAAGCCTCGCCGGTTCGCACGATGAACGCACCGCGCTGCTCGTTGATGTCAGCGCGGGCGGGCTCCAGTTCATCTGGCCGGGCTTTATCCACACGGACACCGTTTTCCATGTCAAGCTCCAACGCGTGGGCGGCGAAGTCATCGAGACCGAGATCAGAAGCATCTGGTGCCGGCACCTGAAAAAACGCTTCCACACCGTGGGCGCGATGTCAAAGAACCCGATACCCGTGCGGGAGCTCGTGAGCCCTCAGACATGGCTCCAAGCGTGCGCCAACAACCCGGAGCTGCAGTACCCCGTGACCGGGAAGCTCGGCATCTTCAGCCGCAATGAACTCACCGCCGGGTCAGCGATGTTCCAGGTCCGTGACTCTGACATCCAGGCATCGGTGATCGAGTCACGAGGTGCTCTGATCGATCTGCTCGAACGAGGGCAGCTCGACATGGTTGTCTTGGACGCTGACCCCGAAGAGATCGACATCACCGAGCTGTTGCACACCGCACGCGGGCATTCGTACGTCGGACCGATCGTGCTGCTATCGATGGACAAGGAAGCCGAGTATCTGGCAAAGCTCGACCCGCTCAACAGGTGCCGATTCGTTGAGCTCCCGATGAGCCCCAATGCCATCATCGCGGCGATCCGTGACATCATCCGAGACCATCCCGACTGCGTGGCTGATAATGCGGAGATCTATTCACAGTCGCCCTACACGCTCCACCGGGACGAAGCGCTGAAACGGTTTATCAGCCTCGCCAAGTCGATGTGTGTCGAAGCCAATCACGCGATGGAGATGGGGCGTCAGGACGCTGTCATCAAGATCGCGCAGTCGTTCGCCGCGAGCGGTGGCTCACACGGCTACCCGGATCTTTCGATCGCGGCGCTGCGATACCTCGCTGCGGCTGCGGATACGAAGCAGCAGAAAAAACTCCCGGCACTGCTCCACTCGATCGAATCGATCGTCAACCGTCTCCGGCCCGGCAACGCGTCTCGCAACGCGGGCTGAGCGGGGCCGGTGCAGCGCAACGAAGAGACTGCCGGTACGATGCCCGGATGACCGACGCCCGAATCGCAAGCCAGGACGCATCGCTCTATCTGCACCCGCAGACATTGGCGCGTCTGGGCTCGTTCGAGCTGCGCGCTAAGATGATCGTCGAGGGCGTCATGAGCGGCATGCACCGCTCGCCCTACCAGGGCTTCAGCGTCGAGTTCGCCCAGCACCGCCCCTACTCGCCCGGCGACGACATCCGGCGGCTCGACTGGAAGGTCTACGCCCGAACCGACAAGCTCCAGATCAAGCAGTACCAGCAGGAAACCAACCTCGACCTCGTGCTCATGGTCGACAACTCGGGCTCGATGGGGTTCGGGTCGATCGACTTTGCCAAGGCCTCGGGCCAGGGCAGCGCCTCGGGCAGCCATGGGCGCCAGAAGTGGACGAAGTTCGACCACGCCACGGCGATGGCGGCCGCGATGTCGTACATCACCCTCCAGCAGGGCGACCGGGTGGGACTCGTGACGTTCGCCGACGCGATCACAGGCTTGGTCGACCGCTCGGGGCAGCGCTCGACCTGGCGGCCGATCGTCGAGACGCTCAGCACGCAGACGCTCGACAAGCCGACGGACTACTCGCGGGTCACCGATCAGGTGCTCGCCAAGATCAACAACCGGTGCCTGTTCGTGCTGATCAGCGATTGTTTCGAGGAGCCCGAGCACATCCGATCGGCGCTGGCGCGCATCCGCCACCGCGGGCACGACGCGATCGTGTTCCAGGTGCTCGATCCGACGGAGCAGAGCTTCGCCTTCGACGAGCCGACGATCTTCGAGGGGCTCGAGGGCGAGGCGAGGCTTCGCATCAACCCGCGTGCGATCCGCGAGGGCTACCTCGAGGTGCTGGGCGAGCACATGGACGCGATCGAGCGCGCCACGCTCAGCTTCGGTTTCGACTACCAGCTCGTGACCAGCGGCTCGTGGCTCGGGCCGACGCTCGCGCAGTTCGTCGCGCAGCGCAACGCCAAGATCAAAAAGGGCAAGATGGGATGAGCCTGCTCAACCCCATCCTCGGCGCCCTGGCGTTCGCGTTCGTGGCGCTCCCGATCATCCTGCACTTTCTGAAGCGCAAGCGCAAGCCGATCCAGTGGGGCGCGATGCGGTTCCTGATCGAGGCGTACCGGCGAAAGCGCCGACGCATGACGCTCGAGCAGCTGCTGCTCCTGCTGACGCGGTGCGCCCTGGTTCTGCTGTTTGCGCTGGTGGTCGGCCGACCGATTTTCGGATCGTCCTCGAAGCGCAGCGGGCCGACGGAGCTGTACATCGTACTCGACGATTCGGTCGCCTCGGCGGCCCGCGAAGGCGGGAGCGAAGAGGCATTCGAGACGCTCAAGGCGCGCGCGGTGGCGCTCATCGACACACTGAGTGCCGAGTCGGGCGACCGCGCGGGTCTGATCCTGATGTCGAGCCCGTCCAGGTCCATCATCGCGCCGGCTTCGAGCGACCTTGGGGCCGTGCGCCGGGCGATCGAGCGCGCGGAGCGGACCGACGCGGCGGCCGATCTGCACGGTGCGCTCGGCGCACTCGATCAATCGCTCACGGCCGATGAGGACGACGCGCCGGCCGTCACGCTGGCGATCCTGAGCACGCTCCGAGCCGGGTCGATCGATCCCGATCGCCCGCTGCCGAGGCTTGCATCCGAGGGGCGCGATGTCCGGCTCATCGTGAGCGCCGCTGGCGACACGCCGATGTCGAATGTTGCGATCTCGGCGATCGAGCCCGTGCGCAGCGTCGTGCTCGGTGAAGCCGAACGCGACGGGCAGGCGCTGGTCCGCCTCGAACGTTCGGGCGTGAACGTCGGCGAGGCGCAGCGTGTCGCGGTGACGCTCGCAACGACGGGCACCAGCACGACAAGCCGTGCGGTGGCCGAATTCGCTCCCGGATCGACAACCGCCGAAGTCATGCTCGGGTTTGTTCTGCCCGCGGCCGAGAACGCCGGGCAGCCCGTGCTCACCGCGACGCTGCCGGACGATGCCAATCGGGCCGACAACGCGGCTGGGCTCCCGATCGATCGTCGCGGCGCGCTGCGTGTGGGGATCATCGCCTCGCGGCCGCTGGTCGGGCAGGTCGGGATCGACCGCTTTACGCCCGCCGACTGGGTGCGCCTGGCGCTCGCGCCGGGTGAGGCTTCGGGTGAATTACGCCTCGTCGACACGACGCCTTCTTCTATTGATGCACCGAGGCTGGCGACACTCGACGCGGCGTTTCTCCTCGAACCCGACGCCGTTGCGGCGGAGAGCTGGTTCCTGCTCCGCCGATTTGTCGAACACGGCGGCCTGCTCGTTGTGATGCCGCCCGCCAAGGACAGCGTGCAGCTGTGGACCGACGCGATGACCGAATCGCTCGGGCTCGATTGGCAGATCGCACGCGAGCCCGTGAGCACCGACGAGCCGATGCGCATCAACACGGAGAGTCGCCCGCCGAGCGATCGGCTGCTGGCGATGATCGCGGGGGAACTCGATCAGCTCGCCGCGGGCGTGTCATTCGAGAAAGCGCTGCCCGTCCTGCCGACCGAGGCGGACGATTCGGCGCTGCTCACGCTCAGCGACGGCTCGGTGCTGCTTGCGGCCAAGCACCCGATGACGCCCTCGGGGCGCACGCTGCCCGGGCTTGTGGTGTACCTGGCGAGCCCGCCGAACCTGGCATGGACGGACCTGCCGACGCGCCCGCTGATGGTGCCGCTGATGCAGGAACTCGTGCGCCAGGGCATCGGGCTTGCGAGCGACAGCGCCGTGCGCACCGCGGGGCGTACGGGTGAACTTCCTGGGCGCGCAACCGAAGTGCTGAGCGAAGATGGCGAGCCCGTCGAGCTTCCGATCCGCCGAGCCGGGCAGTACAGGCTTCTTGACGACGCGGGCGAGGACGCCGGCGTGCTCGCGGTGCACGCGGATGTGCGCGGCACGCGAACCGACGTTGTGCCGACCGCAGTGCTCGAACCCTGGCTCGCGGCGTCCGTGGGCGACGCAACACATCTCAGCTGGCTCGACGATGAGGGCAACGCGTCGTTGTCATCGCTCGCCGAGCAGGCCGGCATGAAACGAGCGGCTGTGAACCCGTGGATCGTCTGGCTCATTGCGGCGGCGCTCGTTCTCGCGATCCTCGAAACGGCTCTGGCCCGCTGGTCGGCACGGTCCATGGAGCAGGTCCACGGCGAGGAGGCCATCGCGTGATGGAGTGGCTCCTCGGCATCGAGCAGCTCGCGCCGGGCGATCCCGGCGTGGCGTTCGCATTTGCGCGCCCCATGCCCGCGTGGGCGTGGGCGATGATCGTGCTCGCCGCCGGGCTGCTGGGATGGATGAGCTACGCGAGGATCGAGGGCGCGCGGATCGCCCGTGTGACCTTCGCCGCGGCGCGGACGCTCGTGCTGCTGCTGCTTGTCGTCATGCTCGCGGGCCCGGAGCTTCGGAGACCTAACGAGCGCGTCGAACGCGACTGGCTGGTCATGCTCGCGGACCGGTCCGCCTCGATGACGATCGCCGACGCGCCGGGCGGCGAGCCGCGCGACACGCAGCTCGCAGAAGCGCTCGGTGCGGCGCGGGAGCCTCTGCGATCGATCGCGGATTCGCGCCGATTGCTGACGCTCGGCTTTGACGCGGGTGTGTTCGAGCTTGCGATCGACGAAGCGGGTGCGATCGACGCGGGCGAGGCCGACGGTCGGCGCACGCTGCTCGGGCGTTCGCTCGACCGGGCGCTCGACGAGGTCGCTGCGCGGCCCGTTGCCGGCGTGGTTCTGCTGTCCGACGGCTCATCGGCCGACGCGCCCTCGCGGCGAGCGCTCCAGCGACTGCGGAGCGAACGCATCCCGGTCTTCGTCGTGCCCGTCGGTTCGCCCGACCCGGTGAGCGACCTGGCGATCGCGGGCGTCCGCGCGCCGGCAGCCGGTTTCATCAATGACCGCATGCCCGTCACCGTCGATATCGACCGGCTCGGGTCCGGCACCGCATCGGGCGCATGGGTCGAGCTCGTTGACCGGGAAACAGGCGAGGTTCTCGAGCGCAAGCGTGCCGAAGCGACGGACCGGAGCGTCACGCTCGTCAACAAACCGAGCGAGGCGGGCGATGCTTCGTGGCTTGTGCGGCTCGTGCCCGACGAGCCCGACCTGCTCGCCGAGAACAACACCGAGAACCTGACCGTCACGCTCGTCGACCGGCCGCTGCGCGTGATCCAGATCGACGGCTATCCGCGCTGGGAGTTCCGCTACACCAAGAACCTGCTCCTGCGCGAGCGGACGATCTCGTCCTCATCGCTGCTGCTCAGCTCACGCCGTCGGTATGTCCAGGAGGGCGATGTCGAGCTCAACGAGCTGCCCGATTCGCCGGGCTCGTGGGAGGGTGTCGACGTCATCGTGATCGGTGATGTCCGCGCCGATCTGTTGACCACGGCGCAGCTCGAGCAGATCCATGACCTCGTCGCGCTGCGCGGCGCGGGGATTCTCTGGATCGCCGGCCCGAGCGCGACACCCGACTCCTGGCGGGGCACGCCGCTGGAGCCGCTGCTGCCGATCACGCTCTCCAGCCCCGCGAGCAACTGGAACGAGCCCGTCACGATGCGCCGCGAGCTGCCAGCCGAGCGACTCGGATTGCTTGAACTCGCCGACGAGTCCGAGGGCGGCTGGCCCGAGCGTTTGACTGACCCCGATACGGGCTGGGCCATGCTGCGCTGGGCGCAGAAGATCGACCCGAACACGGTGAAGCCGACCGCCGAGGTGCTGGCCTCGGTGCTGCCCGCGAACTCGGGAGGCGACCCGACGCCGATCGTGCTCTCGATGCGTTACGGCGCGGGGCGCTCGGTCTATGTCGGCACCGACGAGATCTGGCGCTGGCGATACGCGCGGGGCGAAGAGCTGCCCGAGCGGTTCTGGATCCCGCTCGTGCGCCTGATCGGGCGCGAGGGCCTGGCGCGCGCGGGCCGCAGCGCGGTGCTCGAGGCGAATCCGCCGCGCACCGAGCCGATGTCACCCGTGCGTGTTTCGCTTGAGTTGCTCGACGAGCGTCTCGCGCTCCAGCGGGCGCCATCGGTGAGCGCGACCGTCCACGAAGCGGGCAGCGAATCCGAGCCCGCACAGATCCTGCTCCGCCCGGAAGAAGGCGACGAGGACGGCGCGCCGCGCTACGTCGCGACGTGGCTGCCCACGTCGGCCGGCACGTTCGAGATCGAGGTCGACGATGCGCTCCTGCTCGGCGAGAACCTGATCAAGCAGGTCGAGGTGCTCGCACCGGACGATGAACTCCGCAAGCCCGAGACCGACTTCGGGGCGCTGGAAAGCCTCGCCGAGCAGACGGGCGGGCGCGTGCTCAAGCCGGCCGAGCTCGCCGACCTGGAGCAGATGTTGCCGAATCGTCAGCGCCGGGTCGCGGGCACGCCCGACATCGAAACCCTCTGGGACAGCCCCCTGGCCCTGATCCTGCTCGTGTTGCTGCTCGGCACGGAATGGATCGGGCGGAGGCTCATTCGTCTGGTGTAAGGTGTAGATGTTGCCGACGAACCCGGACAGGCCCGTCGGCGTCGAATATCGGGGGTGGAACCGCCCGATGGCAGAGCAGTAGCACCACTGCAGGCCCACACGCAAGGAGGCACGGTGTCACGCGCAGCCCCGACTCAGCCGCACGCAGGCGAGCGCTCCGAGAGCGCGCTGCTCGACCTGCGCGCACGGCTTCGACGTGTGGCGATCGGCGAAGTGGTCGCCGCGGGGCTCGGGCTGGTGCTCGTCGCGCTGCTCGCCGAGGGGCTCGCCGACTATGTGCTCCGCTTGCCGGCGTGGCTCCGGGCGGCGATGCTTGTCATCGGGCTCGCGGCGCTGTTCGTCGGCGTCCGGCGACGCCTGCTGCCGGCGTTTCGGCTGCGCCCAAAGCTCTCGACGCTCGCGCTGCGTGTGGAGCGCTCACAGCTCGGCCGGGATAAGAAGCTGCCGGGCGTGCTCGCCTCGGGCGTGGCGCTGTCGCACCAAGCTGCCGAAGCGGGCGAGCCGGAATCGATCGGTTGGCTCCGAAGGACGGCCGCCGAGCGGGCCGATGCATCGGCCCGGGACGTGCCGCTGACCTCGCTGGTGCACACCGCGACACTCAAGCACAACATCGCGGGGCTGCTGCTCTCCGCGATCGTCGTCGGCTCGATCGCGTTCCTCTCGCCGCACACCGCGGGCACGGGGCTCAAACGCACGCTGCTGCCATGGACGGAGGCGAGCTGGCCCAAGCGCACCGAGCTTGCCGATGCGACACCGACCGAGCCGCACGCGCTCGGGTCGGCTCTGCCCGTCCGCGCGATCGTGACACGCACCAACCGCTCGGTCGGGCAGACGCCCGTCGAAGTGGTCTACCGCGTGGTAACCGACGAAACCTCGACACCCGAGCGCACCGAAACGCTGACCGGGCAGGAGACCTTCGAGATGTCTCCTGCCGGTGAGCCCGGCGAGGCGTACGAACGCCTCCTCGAACCCACGGTCGCGCTTGCGACGGACACGGGAGAGGCGTGGCTCGAGTACTGGCTCCGCACGCCCGACGACCGCACCGAGACCGTGCGCATCCGTCTCGTCGAGCCGCCGCGCGTGGAATCGATCGTCGCCACGATCGAGCCGCCCGCGTACGCGCCGGTCTCCGGCAACGCAGCGTGGGTCGCGGGCGAACACGACCTCGGACAGGGACAGGACGAACGTGCCGTGCTCGGGCCTGTGCTGGCGGGCTCGCGGGTCACCATCACCGCGAACCTCAACAAACCGGCTGAATTCGTCGGCGAACTGCTCGCGACCGATGGCGAGAGCGCCGAAACCTCCGTGGTCGACAAGGGCCGCAGCCGCACCATCTCGTGGACCGCGGGCGAGCGCGGCCTCCTGAAGCTGCGCCTGGTCGATGAGCTCGGCATCGAGAGCGTCGACGACGCGGTCGTGCGTGTCGAGACGATGACCGACCGCGAGCCGAGCGTGACGGTGACCGTGCCCGAGCGCGACGAGGCCGTGCTCGCAAGCGCCGTCCTCGACCTCGTCGGCGAGGCGCGCGACGACGTGGGGCTCTCGTGGATCGCGCTGCGAGCCCAGCCGGCGCGGATCCCCGAATCGGCCAAGGACTCCGCGGGCGCGATGCCCGAGATCGACGGCGAGCCGATCGAGCTTGTCCGCACCGAATCGTCCGAACTCCGCATCGAGGCCTCGGCAACACTCGACCTCTCGCCCCTGAACCTCTCGGTGGGCGACGAGGTCCAGATCACCGCGGTTGCGATGGATGTCTTCGCGCTCCCGGGCGTTGACGAGAGCCCGATCACCCACGGCGAGACGGTCTCGACCGTTCGCAGGCTCCGCATCATCTCGCAGAACGAGCTCGTTGAGCAGATCCTCGCCGAGCTTGGCGGTGTGCGGCGCAGCGCGGTGAGGTTGGCCGAGCAGCAGGACGAGCTGATCGATCAGGTGCGCCAGTCGCGCACGACGGGCACGCCGCCCATGCACTCGATGGCCCGCGACCAGGCGGCCCTCACCGACGCGCTCGACCGCATCGACGACAGCGTCGCCCAGCTCCGCGAACGAGCCGAACGCAACGCGCTGAATGACGACTCGCTCGACGATTTACTCTCGCGGGCCGAGCAGTCGCTCGGGCGTGCCGGCAACGAGTCCGAGCAGGCCGCAGCCCAGCTCAGCAAGGCCGCGGAAGAAGAACGCCCGGAACTCTCGGAAGAAGCCGAGGCCTCGCAGCAGCGCGTGCGTCGGTCGCTCGAAGACCTCGCGCTCATGCTCGATCGGGGCGAAGATTCGTGGGCTGTGCGTCAGGCGCTCGAGGGCCTGCTCGAGGATCAGCAGCAGCTGGCCGAGCAGACGGCCGAGATCGGCAGGCAGACCGTTGGGCGCTCGGCGTCGCAGCTCACAGCCGAAGAGCTGACCGAGCTCGATCGCATTGCCCAGCGTCAGCTCGAGCTCGCCGAGCGCAGCGCCGAACTGCTCGACGAGATGGACACACGCTCCCAGGATCTGCAGGAGACCGACCCGGGGCAGGCGGCGGCTATGCGAGCCGCGTCGCGTCGCGGACGCGAGCAGGGCGTGCCGCAGTCGCTCGAGCAGGCCGCGCAGAACGTGCAGAGCAACAACACGCAGCAGGCCGGCCAGCAGCAGCAGCAGGCCGCCGAGCAGCTCGAGCAGATGCTCGACGACCTCGATGAGGCGCAGAAGCAGCGCGACCAGGAGCTGCAGCGGGCGCTCCTGAGCCTCGTCGAATCGATCGAGGCGCTCGTCCGCACGCAGGAATCGGAGCTTGCGTCGCTCGTGCAGGCGCAGCAGAACGCGGGCAATGTTGCGGCACTGGCCGCGGGCATGTCGGCGCTCTACCGCAACACGCTCAGCGTCGGCGATGAGGCGTCGGAGAACCCGGACACGGCGCGCATCGCCAGCCTGCTCGCCGAGGCCGGCGCCGCCCAGTCGGACTCGATCGCCTCGCTCAACGCCGGCGACGCCCCGCTCGCCCAGCGCCACGAGAACGTCAGCCTCGACCGACTCGAAGCCGCACTCGAAGAGGCGCAGCAACAACTCGACGACGCGCAGCAGCGCGAGCGAGAGCAGCGCAAACGCGAGCTGAAGCAGGCCTACACCGAAGCGCTCGCGCTGCAGGCGGAGATCAGCGCCCAGACGAACCCGCTGATCAAGGACAACCTCTCACGCCGAGAGCGTTCGGACGCCCGCGAACTGGGTCGTCGGGAACAGGAACTCCGCGAGATCCTGCGTGTTCTGCCGGCGAAGTACGAAGAGATCACGGCCGCGGGCGTCTTCGATTACGCGCACACACGCATCGACAGCCAGCTCGACAGCATCGGCACCTCGCTGACCGCCGGGCACGCCTCGCGCACCGAGCGGCGACAGCAGGCCTCGGTCGAATCGCTGCTCGCGGGGCTCATCGAGGCGCTCGAAGACCCGGAATCGAAAGAATCCGACTTCGACCAGGGTTCGTCGCAGGGCGGCGAGGGTCAGTCGGGCGAGCAGCAACAGGAACCGCTCATCCCGCCGCTGGCCGAGCTTCGGCTGCTGCGCACCATGCAGCAGGATCTGCTCGACCAGACGCGCATGATGGAGGCCTTCGGTTCGTCTCCGGACGAAGCCCGCGAGGTCGGCGAGATCCAGAACGACCTCGCCCAGCAGGGCGAGATCCTGATCGAGAAATTGAAGGAGCAGCAGCAGGGCCAGCAACCGATGCCGCCCATGCCCGAACCGGAGAGTGACGAAGACCAATGAAACGGCGCCTGTCCATCCCGTTCGCGCTGACGCTCACGCTTTCGGCACCGATCGCGTACGCACAGCCCGAGGAAGAACCGCTGCCCTCGCTCGACGAGTTGCTTGGCCTCGAAGAGAAGGACGAGTCTGCGCCGGCCCACGAGGTCGACACCGACGCAGCGGACGCTGATCTGAATCGCGAGCTCGCGCAAGCCAAACCGATCGCCGACGAGTTCCTCGAAGCCGTGGGCCTGATGCACGAGAGCGCCGGTCGCCTCGGCACGCAGAACGACACGGGCGTCGTGACACAGCGCCTCCAGGAAGACATCATCCGACGCCTCGACGAGCTCATCGATCGCGCCGGGCAGCAGTCGAGCTCCAGCTCGCAGAGCCAGTCGCAGCAGCAGCAACAGAACCAGCAGCAGCCCAACCAGCAGCGACGCGAGCAGGAACAGCAGCAGAACCAGGGCGAGCCGAGCGACCGTCAGGAAGGCCCCGCGGGCCAGGACGCACAGCTCGGTGCGCAGGCCCTGCTCGACGGCGCACGATGGGGCAACCTCCCTCAGCGCCTCCGCGAAGCGCTCCTGCAGGGCTCGAGCGACAGCTACAGCTCGCTCTACAAGTCCATGACCGAGACCTACTACAAGCGTTTGGCCGAGGAGGCGTCGGAATGATCCGGAGTCTCATCGTCGCGGCCGCGTGCGCGCTCCCGATCTCCGCGCTTGCGCAGGGCGCGGAGAACGACGCGCTCGAGAACGAGATCACCGCCGCCTCTGACCGCTCGGTCGAGCAGGGGCTCGCGGCGCTTGCGGAACTCCAGACAGACAACGGCTCGTTCGGTGACGGGCGCTACGCGAACAACGTCGCCGTCACGGCGCTGGCGTGCCTGGCGCTCATGGCCGACGGCAACGTGCCCGGACGCGGGGCCTACGGCGAGAACGTCCGGCTCGGGCTCGAATTCATCCTCGACAACGCATCCGAGAGCGGCCTCATCGCGGGAGAAGCCGCCAACGGCCCCATGTACGGGCACGGCTTCGCGGCGCTCTTCCTGGGCGAGGTCTACGGCATGACAGGCGGGTCCGACACGCCGCTCGCCGACCGCACGTACGAAGCGCTCGTCAAAGCCATCCGCCTCATCGAGCGCACGCAGAACGAAGAGGGCGGCTGGCGCTACAACCCGCTGCCCAACGACGCGGATGTTTCGGTCACGATCTGCCAGATCATGGCGCTGCGCTCGGCGCGCAACGCGGGCATCGAGGTCTCCAAGGACGTGATCGACAAAGCCGTCGATTACGTCAAGCAGTGCCAGAACCCCGACGGCGGGTTCCGGTATCAGCTCCGGACGAGAGACAGCGCTTGGCCAAGGACGGCCGCGGGCGTCGCGTCCCTGCAGTACGCGGGGATCTACGACGACCAGGCGATCGACAACGGGATGCAGTACATCGTCCGCACGGCCGCCCCGGGACAGGGGGCGGCGCGTCGCAGCCCGCATTACTTCTACGGGCAGTACTACTCCGTCCAAGCTGCCTACCTCGCGGGCGGCGATTGGTGGGCCGCCTGGTGGCCTGGAACGAGGGATGAGCTCGTCGCGACCCAACGCCCCGACGGACTCTGGGAAGACCGTGGCGTTGGTGAGGCCTACGGCACGTCGATGGCCCTGATTGTCCTGCAAATGCCCAAGCGATATCTGCCGATCTTCCAGAAGTGAGTACGCACACGCTCATCCCGGTTCTAGTCCTCGCCGGCACATGCCTCGCCGCGGCGGCGCGCGCTCAGGACACTGAGACTCGCCCGCTGCGTGTGCTCATCGACCGCAACCTCGACCGCCAGCTGATCGAGCTGGTCTCGATCAACGACACGTTGATCAACTACGTCGACGCCGCGGGCAAACACGTCAGCGCGCCGGTGCGCGACTTCGTGGCGTTGGCGCCGATCGATGCGTGGGACAACACGGAAACGACGAAGAGCCTCTTCAGCCGCGGCAGCATGATCAGCCGATCCGGCGTGCTCGAGCTCGTCGACGGCCAGCGATTTGTGGGCACCGCCTCCGTCGCCGATGCGGGCGAAGAGATGCTCGCGTGGAACTACCCTCGCCTCGGGCTTATGACGATCCCCCTCGAGAGTGTTCGGCGGATCGTCCTGCCGCGCATCATGAACACCAATCAAGCCCGCCCGCCACTGGCGGTGGAAGCCGAGGACGTTGTACGCCTCACCAACGGCGACACACTCCGAGGCTTCCTCGCCGATTACGGCTCGACCACCACCATCGAGCTCGACGACGGCACCACCATCGACACACCCATCAACGTCCTCGATGAGATCACGCTCGCCAACCCATCCGAGTCGCCCGAGGGCATGCGACTCTGGCTGACGGGCGGCAACATCGTCGACGCGCAGACGCTTACGACGAGCGACCAATCCAAGGCCGGTGTCCTCTCCGTCACGCTCGAACACGGGCGTATCACCGCCTTCAACGCGGGTTCGGCGGCCAGCGAAGCGGACAACGCGGATGCGGGATTGAGGTTCGAGATCGGACGCGAACTCATCGAAGCACTCTCCTTCGACACCGGCGATCTCGTGCCGCTTGCGTCGATCGAGGCCCGCGCGATCGAACGCTCGCTCGAGATCGACACCACAAGCACCGCGGCTCTGGGCGCCCGCGACATCCACATGCCCGGCCCCATGACCGCGACCTGGCCCATCCCTCGTGGTGCGACTCGCCTGGCCTTGACAGCAGAGCTGCCCATCCAAGCCCGCACATGGGGCAACCTCGATCTCATCGTTCTGATCGACGGCACCGAGCGCGAACGCCACACACTGTACGCCGAGTCGCCCGAGGCGCACATCCGACTCGACATCGAGAACGCCCATGATCTGACAATCACGCTCGATGAGGGCGCGTTCGGCCCCGTGCAGGACCGCGTGACACTCCGCGAGGCCGTGCTGCTGATCGGTCGCTAACGCACCTTGAGCAATGCAAGGGCCGCGATCACCAGGATCACGCCCACGATCCAGAGTCGGCTGACGACCTGCTGCTCGCGCCAGCCGCCCAGGTGCAGGTGATGGTGATACGGCGCGCACCGGAAGATGCGCTTGCCGCCGGTCGACTTGAAGTACGCCACCTGCATCACGACCGAACCGATCTCGGCGATGAACACGCCGCACATCAGGAGCACGAGCAGCTCTTGGCGGATCACGACCGCGACGTACCCCAGCAGCGCCCCGAGCGAGAGCGAGCCCGTGTCGCCCATGAAGACCTGTGCGGGCGAGCAGTTCCACCACAGGAACCCGAGGCACGCCCCGATCATCGCGCCGATCAGCACCGTCAGCTCGCCCGAGTCCACGATGTACGGGAGCAGCAGCCGCTGCGCCCAGACCTCCTGGCCCGCGATGAGTGTCATCACGACCAGGCCGATCGAGACGATCACGACGAGCCCGGAGGCGAGCCCGTCCATGCCGTCGGTGATGTTCACCGCGTTGCTGAGCCCCGCGATCATCATGACCGTGATGAACACGTACAGCGGCTTGCTCAGGTAGATCAGCCCCTCGCTCACCGCGTACGACGCGCCGTGATAGGTGCTCTGCAGCGGCAAGTTCAGCACGTGATTCAGGCTCTGCTCGCCCTCGCCCCGGTTGTACGCGAACACGCCGATGAGAACACCGATTCCGAGCTGGAAGACGAGCTTCTCCCACGCGTGCAGGCCCTGACGCCCGTCGCCTCGCCGGGCCGCGGTGAGCTTGAGCCAGTCGTCCACACTCCCGACGGCCGCCATCCAGACAAGCAGGATGAGCGCCATGTAGATGTACGCGACACGCACGTCGGCCAGCAGGATGACGCTCGCGAAGATCGCGCCGACGATCAGCACGCCGCCCATCGTCGGGACGTTTGCCTTGCCCTCGGCGTGCTTGCGCAGAGCGACGGCGTCCGTCACGCCGGTATCGCCGATCTTGAGCGCACGGAGCTTTGCGATCGTGCGGGGCCCGAGCAGGAGCACGATCAGGAATGCAAGTGTCGCCGCTGCCAGCACGCGGAACTCGAGCTCGTCGAGCAGACGCACAAGTGAGTAGAGCGTGAAGTCACCGAACAGATCGACGCTGTCAAGCCGCGATCGGTAGATGTCCAGGAGCCAGTAGAGCAAGCGTCGGCTTTCTTTCCGGGGCCACAGGTTCGCTACGCGGGAGCAGGGGCTTGGATGGCCAAGACCACGCGTTCGAGCCCGACCGACCGAGACCCCTTCAGGAGCACGCCGTCGCCCGGGCGGAGTCGCTCTGCGATGGATCGGCCGTCGCCCGCCTTGGGCTCCAAGACGACGGCATCGGGCCCAAGTGCCGAAACGATCGGCTCTTGCGCGAAACGGGCCAGATCGCCCACCAGCACGACGAAATCGGGCCCCTCGCCCGCCCGGATCGCCTCAGCGACCGCCAAGCCGATCTCCTCGTGGAACGCAGGCCCCGACTCGCCCAGTTCGAGCATCTCGCCCAGGACCAGCACCCGCCGTTCGGCCCCGGCCATCAGCCCTCCGAACGCCCGCACCGCCGCCAAGACCGAGTCCGGGTTCGCGTTGTAGGCGTCGTTGACGACGTCGATCCTCGCGATCGTGCGCCGGTCGAGCCGCATCTCCGCGCCGCGTGCGTCCCGCAGCGCCTCGGCGATCTCGTCCTCGGTCATGCCCATCCGGCGCGCCACCGCGATCGCAGCCGCCGCGTTGAACGCATTGTGCGCCCCGAGCAGCCCGATCTCGTACCGCTGACCGCCGTTGGTCGTAAACCGCACACCCCGCGCGTGGCTCTCGATCTCCGTCAGTCGCAGGTCTGCGCACTCTGACGCCCCGAACCGCACGTGCGCGACGTCGGGGCGCAGGAACTCTTCCAGATGCGCCGCATCCGCTGGTACCACGCCCAGCCCGCCCGGCGCGAGCCCCTGCAGCAGCGACGCCTTCTCCTGCGCGATCGCGCGCTGCGAACCCAGCTTCTCCAGGTGCGCCCGACCCACGCTCGTGATCACCGCAATGTCGGGCATCGCAATCTGCGCGAGGTACGCGATCTCGCCCGGGCTGCTCATCCCGGCTTCGCACACGACGTACTGGTCAGTTGTCTTGGCGGCTAGGATCGTCAGGGGCAACCCGATGTCGTTGTTGAAGCTCTTGATCGAAGCCGACCCGCGAAACTTGGTCGCCAGCACCTGATCGATGAGGCGCACCGTCGTCGTCTTGCCGTTGGAGCCCGTCACCGCGATGACGCGGGTCGAGGTCAGCGCTTTGCGGTACGCCCGCGCCAGCTTTCCAAGCGCCGCCCGCGTCGACTCGACCTCGATGATCGTCATGCCCTCGGGCAGTTTCTCCGGGAGTTCGCCGCCCTTCTCGACGATCGCAAGCGTGCTGCCGGCCTTGCGCGCTTCTTGCAGGAAGCGATGGCCGTCGACGTTTTCGCCCTTGAACGCCGCGAAGATCTGCCCGGGTTTGAGCGTTCTGGTATCGATCGACACGCCGCCGGCGAGGCTCACGACCTCCGCCCTCGCGCGGTACGTCCCCCCCACGGCTGCACGGATCGACTCGGGCGTGAAGAAGCTCATTGGGCCGTCACCCGCCCCCGCAGGCACGCCGACGCGAGCGAGACATCATCAAATTCGCGCACGACTCTGTGCCCGTGCGCATCGCTGAGTTCCTGGAACCGCTCGTGCCCCTTGCCTGCGATGATCACCACATCCCCCGGCTCGGCGTCGCCCACCGCGCGCACGATCGCCTCCGCACGGTCCGGGATCTGCGCCACATCCGTGCGCCGCGCCGGCTCGACACCCTCGAACACCTCGCGCACGATCGCCTCGGGCGCTTCGGTCCTGGGGTTGTCGCTCGTGATCACAATCCGATCGGCGAGTTCGCCCGCGATCTTGCCCATCACGGGGCGCTTGGTCTTGTCCTTGTTCCCGCCGCAACCGAAGACGATCCACAGATTGCCCCGGTGCCCCGACTCCTGCATGGAGCGGCGCATCTCATGGAGTGTGCGCTCGAGTGCGTCAGGCGTGTGCGCAAAGTCGACGAACACCGACACGTCCCCCGTGCCCGGCACGCGCTGCAGACGCCCCCTCGGCAGCTCGGGATGCGCGAGCGCCGCGACGATCGACTCCGAATCCACCCCAAGCTCGTGAGCCACCGCGACCGCCTGGAGCAGATTCATCGCGTTGTGATCACCCATGAGGGGCAAACTCACCTCGATCGCGCCGAGCGGGCCCTCGATGCGCACACGCACGCCGTCGATCTGACGAGCAAGCACGCGCGCCGTCCAATCGCCTTTTTCCATTGACGTGCGCACGATCCTGGCCTTGCAGCCGGTGATCATCTCCTCGCACGCCGGATCGTCGGCGTTGACGATCGCGACGCCGTCCTCTTTCAGAAGCCCGAAGAGGCGCTGCTTGGCTTTCAGGTATGCGTCGCGGTCGGCGTGGTAGTCCATGTGGTCCGTGCCGAGCGTCGTGAAGACGCCGATGTCGAACGCGAGCCCCGCGACGCGGCGCTGGTCGAGCGCGTGGCTCGACGCCTCCATCACCGCCGCCTTGCACCCGGCGTCGACCATATTCGCAAACGTTCGGCTCAGCTCGATCGCCGGGGGCGTGGTCATCTCCGCCTGCGCGATCTCGCGGCCGTCGTCGATCTCGACGGTTCCGATCATCCCCGTACGCACGCCGGCAGCGTTCATGATCCCGTGCACCAGGTGCACGACCGTCGTCTTGCCGTTGGTCCCGGTGACGCCAACCAGCTTCAGCTTCTCGGTTGGGTTCCCGTTGAATCGCTCGGCCATCTGGGCCGCTGCGAGCGCCACATCGCTCGCGATCAGAACCAACGCGTGCTTCTCGTCGACGAGCTTCGCGCCCTCTTCGTCGGTCAGGACCGCGACCGCGCCGTCGCGCACCGCCTGCTCGATGTACTTGCGCCCGTCGTCGCGCACGCCGGAGCGCGCCACGAAGAGCGAGCCGGGCAGGACGGTTCGGCTGTCGTCGGTGAGATCGCTGATCCGCACGCCGAGCGCACGCTCGGGCACCGGCCCGATGTCCAGCGTCTCGATCAGACTGCGCAGTTCCATCTTCCGCACTCCGAGCCGCGGGCTTCCGTTCCCGCTTCCTGACGCGGATCATACACCGGCCCGGTGCGCACGAATGCTGCGAATCAGGGCAGGATCAGCATCGCGTCGCCGAAGCTGAAAAACCGGTACCGCTCGCGGATCGCCTCGGCGTAGATCTCGCGCACGCGGTCCGCCCCGCCCGGGAACAAGGCCGAGACCATCGCGATCAGTGTCGACCTCGGCAGGTGGAAGTTCGTCATGAGCCCGTCGGTCACCCGCCACACGTACCCGGGCGAGATGAGCAGATTCGTGTCCAGCTCGCCCGAATCCACGCCCCGCCCCGCGAACGACTCGACCGTTCGGCAGCTCGTCGACCCCACCGGGATCACGCGCCCGCCTTTGGCCCTTGCCTCACGCAGGCGATCCATCACCCCCGGCTCCATCCGGCAGTGTTCGGAGTGCATCGGGTGCGATTCGAGTTCGTCGACCTCGACCGGCTGGAACGTGCCGCGACCGACGTGGAGCGTCACGTCTTCGCGCCCGACACCACGCTCGCGCAGCGTGCTCAGAAGCTCGGGTGTGAAGTGCAAACCCGCGGTCGGGGCTGCGACACTGCCGGGCTCTTGCGCGTAAACGGTCTGGTACACCCCGGCGTCCTCGTCGCGGTTCTCCGCCTCGCCCGCGTGACGCCTCGCCGACAGGATGTAGGGCGGCAGCGGCGGCAATCCCGCCCGCTCGAGCGCGCCCTCGCCGCCCGTCACGCGCACGAGCCAGACGCCGTCGTCCGTCTCGCGGCGCACGAGCTCGAGTTCGACCGGTTCCGTTTCGCCTGCTCGAAGGTCCAGCCCGATCCGCACGCCCGGGCGGTGGCGGCGCATCTTGACGAGCACCCGCCAGTGATCGGGCTCGGGTGCGGATTCGAGATAGAGCCCCGTCACCTTGCCGCCCGTGTCGAGGTTGATGCCCGCAAAGCGCGCAGGCACGACACGGGTCGTATTGAAGACGAGCACATCGCCCGTTCGCAGATAGCCGGGCAGATCGCGGACGATCTGGTGCTCGAGCACCGACGGGTCACTTCGGCTCACGACGAGCAGGCGTGAGGCGTCGCGGGGCCGCATCGGCTCGCGGGCTATCAGCTCCTCGGGCAGTTCGAAATCCAGTTCGTCCGTGCGCACGCGGGCTCCTGTTCGGTGTGGACACCATCCAACGCCGCCCGTTGCGTCGCGGCAACACTGCGGGTCATCCTGCTGCCCCACCCCGCTCCAGAACTCTCCACATTGCCCCACAACGCTGCATTTGGCGAGTTTCTGGGACCACGCACCGTCGGCACCGGGCTCGCAATTCCCATTTCGTGCGCACGGGAGGTGTCCATCACGATCGAGCCGTCGAGGCCTGCCACCGGTCTATCCGGCAGGCGTCGTGCGCGGACCGCCCGATCCCGTTCGCCGATTACTTGCACCGGTCCAACCGCGAGCACCGCGACACCTTCCAGATGAGCCCGGCCTGCCGGCGGATGACCGGCGCGTACGAAGCCAATGCCCTGCGCAAGGACGAGCCGGAACGCGTCGTGCATCGCCCAGAGGTGCCCCGCACCGAGACCGTGCGCCGCGTGGAGTTCACGTACGAGATCCAGAGCAGCCTGCCGACGGGACGTTTGATCGACGTGCTGCTGTGAATCAGTAGATGCGTGTGACCTGAAGCTCTGGGTAGAAAGTTTGGAGAATGGTGCGCCAGTCGTCGCCGCGCTCGGCCATGCCTTCGGCGCAGTTCTGGCACATGCCCACGCCGTGGCCGTGGCCCGAGCCCTTGAAGACGGTGACACCCCGCCCGACGCGGACCTCGAAGTCGTTGCTGTGCACGCGGGCGACGCTCGTCAGGTCGGGCAGCCCATTCACGGCGAAGTTGGCGGCGTTCCGCAGCTGCTCGGCGGTCAGTGTCACCGACTCGCCTTTCGTGTCCGTCACCTTGACGAGCATCGAGCGACCGGTCTGCGTGCGCTGCACGACCTCGACGCTGCGCAACGTGCCGAGTTTGGCCAGATCGTGCTTGCGGTCCATGCCCCACGCCTGGAGGCGCTTGGTGAGTTCGTCGGTGCGGCGGGCGACCTCCCACTCGTACCACTGGGCATTCTGGCAGTAGATCTTACGAAAGAGGCCCAAATCGACGTATTTCGGAGGCGGCGTAGCCGCCGAGTATCTGACGTTCTGGATCGTGACGGGCGCGATCTCTTTGGGCCAGATCTCCTCGGCGAGCGCGGGCTTGCCGCCGCAGACCGCGGAGTAGAGCGCCTCGCCGAGCCTGCTGCCGTTGGTGAGGACAACGCCCCGTGTGGCCTCGGTGGCGCGGAGGGCGACGCGCTGGCCGGTCAGCCCGCCGTAGACCTGATCCATGGTGGAGTCGTCGACGTCGTAGTGCCTTCCGGCCTTGCGCGCGCCCTCGCGTCGCTGCAACGCGTACGTCCGCGCAGCGACAGCCTGGACCATGAAGGTCGTCTCGTCCCAGTGCGGGAAGATTTCCTTGCTGATCACGCCGGGGATGTAGCGTTCGACCTCGACGACATTGACAACATCGAAGGCGTTCTGGTCGGATTCAATCGGGACGATCCGGAGCGTGCCCGGGTAGCGGTAGCCGCCGAGGTTGATGATTTCATTGCCGGCCTGCTCGCCCCGGCGCTGGACCGGGCCGGCGTAAACCGGCGTGCCGGGGCCGAAGCCTCGGATATGGCCTGACACATCGGCGACACGGATGCCGCCTGCGGAACTGCTGATGGTGAGCGGGCCCGTGAGTATCTCGCCCGTGCGGGCGCCCTCGACCGCAATCAGCCAGGGGCCGCGTCCCTCGATCTCGGCAGAGTCGACCTGCCTCGCGATGCGGACGCGCATCATGGGTTCGGGGCGCGACTCGGCGCCCTCGGCGCTTGAGATATTGAGCCCGCCCGAATTGCCCGAGAGCGGCACAACACCCGAGCGCGTCGTCTTGCACGACCATGCAACGAGGAGTGCTGTGGCAAGGAGCGCCCCCGCGAAGAGGCAGAGCGCAAGCCTGAGCACGCTGCCGTGCGATGATGGGTGCTGGTGTGTCCGCGATCCTGCGCTCAACGACTGCTCCCTGGCCCCGCCCATGCCTGGCCCGCTCACGATACAACCCATCTGACGGCCCGGATCGATCGGACACCGGGAAGTCGGTGTTTGCTACACTGACCGCATGCCGAACATCGCACGCGACACCCTCGAACTGGTTGCTCTTTCGCTCACCCCCGGATTGGGGCCGATCCGGGCGCGTCGTCTGCTCGGGATACTCGGCTCGCCACGAGCGATCTCTGAGGCTTCGCAGCGAGAGCTTGAAATGGTCGAGGGCATCGGTCCCGGAGTCAGCTCGGGGATCGTGACGCACCGGAACAAGGCGATCGACCTGGCGGCAAAGGAGATGAAGAAAGCCGAGCAGATCGGCGCCCGGATCGTCGCGTGGGGCGAGACCGAATATCCGGCTTTGCTCTCACCGCTGCCGGATGCGCCCCTGGTGCTCTACATGCGTGGCGAGATCATCGAGGCGGATCGATTCGCGCTTGGGATCGTCGGGTCGCGTCGCTGCTCAACGTACGGACTGGAGCAGTCGACGAGATTTGCCACGCAGCTTGCTCAACGCGGGATCACGATCGTCTCGGGTGGTGCGCGTGGGATCGACACCGCGGCCCATCGCGGGGCGATACAGGCTGGTGGACGAACCCTCGTGGTGCTCGGGTGTGGGCTTGGTCACACGTACCCGCCGGAGAATCTGGGGCTCTATGACGCGATCATCGAAGAGCATCACGGCGCGGTGATCTCTGAGATGCCCAGCGAGTCGCCGCCGGATCCTCGCAACTTCCCGGCACGGAACAGATTGATCTCGGGGCTTTCGCTCGGTGTGCTCGTCGTCGAGGCGGGGCGCAAATCCGGAGCACTCATTACGGCAAGGCAGGCGGCCGAGGATCACGGCCGCGAGGTGTTTGCGCTGCCCGGGCGAGTGGACAGCGAGTTCTGCGAGGGTTCACTCGAGCTGTTGAAGTCGGGCGGCGCGCAGATGGTGACCGAGCCGAGCGATATCGTCGACGGTCTCGAAGCACCGGCGTGGCACGCTCACGGCGGGACGCATGAGATTCGATACGCCCCCGAGCGGGCCGAGCCGATTTCGATCCCGGGCGGCGAGGCGGGCCGGGCACTGTTTGAGGCATGCGCGGAGCCCAGAACCCCCGACCAGATCGCGCAAGCGACGGGTCTCGATATGCCGGCGATTACCCAGGCGATCACTTTGCTGGAAATCGCCGGGCTGGTTCGGCGATCGGGAAGCCGAATCGAGCGAGTGCGCTGATTTCTGCGCGTCTTGGTCCTGTAAAATCGTTGATATTGCCCCAATATGCTTGTTCTTTGTTTGGGAATCAGAACCCGCACAAATTGCAGCCAGAATCGACTTTGAGTTGGTTCTCGTTCGGGTGAATGGGCGATATTGTCCACATGACGCACACGAATTCATGCTTTGACGACTCAGTGGTATGCTTGGGTTCAGTGGCAGAGTCGGCACCCGCTCGGCATCGAAACGGGAATCGGCAGGGAAAAGCCCGATTTGACTCGATCTTTGGTGTTTTCGCGCGGTTGTTCGGTGGAGTAGCGGACGGGAGTGTAAGTTGTTACTCTGTGGTACGCCTTGGTCCGGGGGGTTCGTTTGTGAAGGAGTACATCCCGGACAGGGTGAATCCGAAAAAGCTGAACAAAGTGCCAACAGCGTCCTTTACGCGGTCTTTGTTCGATATAGAATTGGTATCGGTCAGGGCGCTCGCACTGCAGCTCGCCGAATTGGCTGACGGGCTTGGCGCTGATCGATTGGGAACGCTCGACAGGGGAAGTTTGGCAGTCACGGTTCGGACGCAGGCTGAGCCAACGGATGTCAGGACCGCTCGCTGCAGCGAGCCGTTGAAGAGGAAGGACACATCGCATGAATCTCACACCGAAACAACTCCGCATTCTGAAGCTCATCCGCGACTGGCGGGTGCTGCATGGCTATTCGCCGACGATGCAGGAGCTCGCCGACGAGATCGGCGTGAGCAAGGTCACCGTGTTCGAACACGTCGAGGCGCTCATTCAAAAGGGCGCTCTGACGCGCGAGCCCAACAAGGCACGCTCTTTGTCGATCGCTGACGGGATCAGCGTGCCCGACGAGTCGCGGCCCCTCCGCTTCCCGCTGGTCGGTAAGATCGCGGCGGGCTACCCGATCGAGCGCGTCGCCGGCCAGGACGAGATCGATCTGGGCGAGGTCATCGGCTCGACCACCGACCGGTCTGACTCCACCTTCGCGCTCAAGGTCGACGGCGAGTCCATGAAGGACGAGGGCATCCTCAACGGCGACTTCGTCCTCGTCGAGCGCACCGAGGTCGCTCGCGACGGCGACAAGGTCGTCGCCCTGCTGCCCGACGGCTCCACCACGCTCAAGACCTTCTACAAAGAAGACGACCACATCCGCCTCCAGCCGGCGAACCCGGACTTCGACCCGATCCGTGTGAAGTTCTGCACGATCCAGGGCATCGTCCGCGGCGTCGTGCGGCAGTACTGAGCCGCCGCCCGGTGGAATGAACAACTGAACGTGTCGCGGGAAGCGAGGCGGAGTCCTCGCTTTCTTGCTTTTTTGGGGTGTGCACAGAAAGCCCGATGCGGCTCGTTCAGAACCGCTTGTGCGAGGCACGGTCGCGGTTCTCGCCGGGGCCGAAGAGGGCGCGGGCGATTTCGAGGTCTTCGGCCCGTGTGATCTTGATGTTGCGGGCTTCGCCCTCGACCACGATGACCGGCTCGCCGAGGCGCTCGACGAGGCCCGCGTCGTCGGTGCTCGCGAGGTCGTTCTGCGCGTAGGCCCGCTCGATGAGTTCTCGCTTGAAGACCTGGGGTGTCTGCACGAGCACGAGGCCCGCGCGGTCGACGGTGCCCATGACGCGGCGGTAGCTGGTGTTGATCTTGCCCGAGTCGCCGAGCAGGGCGTCGAGCGGGTCTTCGGCGCCGGCGTCGTCGATCGATTCGGCTCGTTTGATCGTGTCGCCGACGGCGATCGCGGGGATGACCGCGTCGTGCGACTGTGCAGCTTCGAGCACGCGATCGATCAGTCGCTGCGATGCGCACGGGCGGGCGGCGTCGTGGATGGCGACGTGGGTGCAGTCGTGATCGACCTCGGCGAGCGCGGCCTGGACGGATTCGTAGCGGTGCGTCTGGCCTCCCCGGCAGAGCTTGGCGCCGTAGAAGCCGATCTTGGGGCCGTGGTGCTCGCGGAACTCGTCGAACGCGGCTTCGTCGTGCGGGCCGGCGACGATGATGGACTTGACATCATCTCGGACGGTGAAGATCTCGAGTGAGCGGTAGAGCACGGCTCGCCCTGCGATGTCCTCTTCGAGCTTGTGTCGCAAACCGCCCGAGGCGGAGTAGCGTGTAGAGGCGCCGGCGGCGGGGATGATGACGGTGAGATTCATCCGAATTTGAGGCCTTTCGCCGCTGAATACGTCTGCTGCGAGACAAGTACCGATGCGCTACGCTGTCATGGTACCCAACACTCAAGAATACGACGCATCACAGAGGAAGCACCGCCATGGCAATGCTTGGATATGAGGCATGGTACATCCAGCCCGGGGTGAGCCAACCGGAAGAGGGTCAGCAGACCGATACCGAAGGCCAGAGTACGGACGCCCAGTCGGAGGAGCCGACAGAGGGCTTGCCCGCGGTTGCCAACCAGACACGCGAAGCGGCCAACGAAGCGGCGAATGCGGGTGAGGAAGCATTCTCGGCGTTGATGAGCGGCGACACCGAAGCCGCTGGCGCGGCTGCGAAGAAATTGGTCGCTGGAGCGGTGCCGCTGCTCACCAATATCGCAATCGGGATCGTGATCATTCTGGTGGCGTTGTTTCTGGCGGGGCGAGTTCGCTCGATCGTCACGAAGACAAGCCGAAAGGCACGGGTCGACGAGACGCTCGGCAGCTTCTTCGGTCAGCTGGCCAAGTGGGCGATCATCGGCATCGGGCTCGTCTCGGCGATCGGGTACATGGGTGTGCCGACGGCGAGCTTTGCGGCGGTCATCGGCGGCGCTTCGCTGGCGATCGGTCTGGCATTCCAGGGCTCGCTCGGCAATCTGGCTGCCGGTGTCATGCTGCTGATTTTCCGGCCGTTCAAGATCGGAGACGTCGTGCAGGTGGGCGGCATCACCGCGAAGGTGACCGAGATCGACCTCTTTACGACGATGCTCGACACGCCCGACAACCGCCGGATCATCATGCCCAACGGCAACATCTTCGGCAACGAGATCGAGAACATCACATTCCACCCGACGCGGCGCGTCGATATCACGGTGGGCACCGAGTACCCGGCGGACCTCGACAAAGCCCGCGAGGTGCTCATGGGTGCGATCAAGAAAGTTGATGGCGCGCTGACCGACCCGGCGCCCGTGGTGTACCTGAACGAGCTGGGCGACTCGTCGATCAATTGGGCCGTGCGCGTGTGGGCGAATACGCCTGATTATTGGGCAATCAAGGAGAAGCTCACTCGCCAGATCAAATACGACCTGGACGCGGCGGACATCGGCATTCCGTTCCCGCAGATGGACGTGCACATCGACGGCAAAGTCCTGAACGGCTGAGCCGATTCGAGCAATAATGAATGAGAAAGGGCGGGCTCGCGATAAGCCCGCCCTTGTTGCATTCGCATTGGCTTATTGATCAGCCCTTGGCCTTGAGCGCGTCGCGGATCTCGCCAAGCAAAACAGCCTCGGCCGAGGGTGGCGGAGGCGGTGCGGCCTCCTGCTCCTTCTCGAATCGCTTCTTGGCGGAATTCATGGCCTTGATGATCATAAAGAGACAGAAAGCGACAATCGTGAACTTGATGACGGCGTTAATGAGTTCGCCGTAATAGATGGCGACCTCGGCCTTGGCTGTGCCGTCTTCGGTCACACTCGCCTGCTGCAGAATCAACTTGAGCTGGGAAAAATCGACTTCGCCGAGAACGAGCCCGATCGGGGGCATGAGTACCTTATCGACCATTGTGCTGACGATGGTCCCGAAGGCGGCACCGATGATGATGCCGACAGCCATATCGATCACATTGCCACGCATGGCAAAGTCGCGGAATTCACTGATAAGACCCATTGTGTTTCCCCTGCTGCGATAGGTGTGGTGCGAGATCCGTCTGAACTCAACTCAGCGCCAATCCCTTGGCGGGGTCATGATAGGGCAAAGTGCTCAATCGAGAACGAATGCTTCAGTACACGCCAACCAACCGGCCAACTGGCGAACAAATTCTATCGGAGACGCGTATGAGGGGGTGTGGTTGTCTAGAATGACTTCGCACGGCACATGCCTTGCCGCCTGTTTGACATCTGGGGCCGATGTGGTTTCGACCGAACGAGTTCAGGTTCGGTGTGGCGCGTCGAGGGGCGTGGTGGCCTCGTAAAAACCACGCACACACAATAACTGCCAACGAGCAGTACGCACTGGCCGCCTAACTTAGGTGGTCTGAGCCCCACCCAACGCCTGCTAGGGCGGGGCTCAATGACAGCAGGCTGGCCGACTCCCGGCGCTCCCGGGGGTGAAGCGGCGAGAATTTGACCGGGAGCTGGACCCAACGCAGGCTGTCGATGGTCGGCTGCGGGTTGAGATCAAACCATCGACTACACGCGTAGAGGCGCCGTTCCGGCCGTTTCGGCACGGGGGTTCGATTCCCCCCGGCTCCATTCTTTTTTGCCATGCTCATCTCTGTTAGCAGGAAAGTCATAACCCTTGCGCGGCCGTACGCTGTGTGAATGGGCGCGCGCGCAGGTATGACACGTAACGGACTTTCTCACGATTGTCCTAGCGCTATTCGGTCTTGTTCGCCCGAATCGGATGAACAGTCGCGATTCAATCGTGCGGTCATCTCTTCGATCGAAGCGCTCGGGTCAGACATTCTTAGGCATCAAAACAACGTCCGGCTCAAGCGAGGGATGCTCGCGAATAAGCTTGATGCACGCGAGTTCCTATGTCAAATCGGCCTCATTGTGTATGGCAACATTGCAGCAGTTCTTGCGGCACGCTGTAATTTGACGCTTGGCAACTGGGACCGTGATGAGTCTTGGGCCATGCCGAACGACGCATATACGTTAGTTCGAGGGCACACCGAACCATTTCTCCATCATGTGCTGAGCGACCCTTCCGCCGTGCTCGGTGCCAGCTACGAAGCGGTGCTCGAATACGAGCCGTATGTAGACCATAAAGAGTGCACTCTCGTGCTACGTCCAGCCCGCTCAAACACTCGCAAGTCGAGCGGCTCGTACTACACGCCTGAGTCGCTCGTCGAGCAAGTTCTCGAAATGACACTCTTGCCCGCGCTTCAGGATCGCTCGCGGGACAATTCTACTGCAGGAATCCGTGATTCTCTAATGAGCATCCGAGTGTGCGATCCGGCGTGCGGCGCAGGACGGTTTCTTGTGCCAGCTGCACGCATGATCGCCAATTCAATGGCTTGTATCGCGAACGATGCTACAAGGTTATCGATTCACAACACTCAGAAGCCGATTCGGACAGTCGTACTCAATTGCATCTACGGCGTTGATCTCGATCCGATCGCTGTGCTTCTCTGCCGCATCGCGCTTTGGCTTGAGATCAACGATGTTGATGTGTCCCTGGAATCACTCGAGGCGAACATCCGAGTCGGCAATGCCCTGCTCGGCGCGAACCCCAACATGCTGAAGCCGAGCAATTCGGACGGGTTATCTAAGCAACCGCAAGGTGCGCCTACTACGACACAACTCCACGATATCGACGTGACCACTAGATTGAGAGCCGATGCGTGGTGCGCTTCGATCATACAGAATGAAGATGCCGCCGGTGTGATTACCGGCTTCGATGAGATCAGTTCGAGTGAAACTCGCCAGATATTTTCACAGAAGCAGCTCGGCGAGATTAATCGGTTGGCTCGGCTGCATCGTTTCTTTCACTGGCATATCGAGTTTCCGTCGGTATTCAAACAAAAGGAGGCCGGATTCGATGTGATTGTCGGCAACCCGCCGTTCCAGAACCAGCTCGACGCTCGCACCGCGACGGACCCGTCCATCGCTCGGCTCCACCGGATCATCAGCGGCGGAGTTGCGACGCGGTACTCGGATATCGCCGCGAGATTCTTAGCTCGCGCGATGACACTCTGCGGACAGAACGGTCGAGTTGGGTTTGTACTTCCTTTGTCGGTACTTTCTACTACCGATGCGATACCAATCCGTCAGTATGTCGCTCGTACCGGCACGCTCACCTCGATATGGATCTCAACCGAGCATGTGTTTCGGGATGCGAGCGTGTACACGTGCGCACTCACGATCGCACGCGGCGGTCCTCGGCACAGCGTTGTGCAACGCACGGTCAATGACTCGACCCGTTTACTTGCGCCGATTGAGGTCGACCACGATTCACTCGCTGAGTCTGAGACTTGGGCGCCGCTGATCGCCTGTGCGATCGGGATTCCTGAGTTTGAGTACGAATCGAATGGCACAGTCGGAAACCTGGCTGCGGCGACGGCGGACTTTCGTGATCAGTACTACGGACTCGATGGATTCCTTGTCGAGTCCGAAGAGATTTCGGAATGTGATCGACTCGATTCGCACTTTCCCCCGATTGTCACCTCGGGCATGATCGATCTTGCCGAGTGCCGATGGGGTGCTGCCCCAGCGAAGCTGCTCAAGCAAACGTGGCACGCACCCCGGATTGATCGCTCGGCGATGAAAGAAAACGGCACGCTCGATCCGTGGATCTCACAAAGGCTGATCCCGAAGATTCTGCTCGCAACTCAGACGCGGATTATCGAAGTATTTGTCGATGACAAGGGTCGGTTCGTCCCCAGTACGCCGTTGATTTCGGTCATGCCGAAGGAGCGTGACGCGATCTGGCGGATCGCATCTGCCCTGGCGTCGCCGGTTGCTTCGGCGTTGGCGATGCAGCGGTACGCCGGTTCGGCGCTCAGCACACAGGCGATCAAGCTCAGCGCGAAACAATCGCTCCGATTGCCCATACCTGTCGATGAAGCGTTATGGAAACAAGCCGCTTCGATGCTCCAAGAAGCGCACGAAGCAAACAGCTCATTGCGGCGGTCGGTGCTTGAATCGTTCGCGGGCTTGATCGTGTCTGCGTACCGAGTGCCACAAGATCAGGCGAGTCCGCTTCTGCAGTGGTGGCTCGGCAGACTGAAATGACAGGCGTCAGTCTGATGGAACACCTGACACTCGCACGTGCCAGAGTTCGAACTGGCCTTTCGTATGACCGTTGTCCGATGAAACCAGCCGCTCAGCTTTGAAGCCATCGGGCCAAGTGACCGGATCTCTGCGGATGTCGACCATGACAAAGGCTTCGCGGGCGTCCTTGATCGCTTGGGTGAGATCGCTGGCAACAAAGCAAGTGGGGATAACGCGGTGGAGTTCGTATTGCTGTTCCTCGAAGGGTTCAAGCCAGCCCACGAGCGTGTCACCAGATGCGACATGCGCGGCGACCTGCATCGAGAACGCTCGCTCGTCGAGTCGGTTGGATCGCCAGAAGCCGCCGCGATGGGCAGCGATCGCGAGCGAAATAGACGCGAACGCCCCAACAACCACAACGACACCAGCCACGCCGAGCACGTTTCTTATTCTGCGTAGCGCGAGCATCATCACGCTCGTGATACAACACAGGGCAATGACGGCATACATCCAGATCGGCGCGTGGCCGATGTACGCGGAGTGTCTATCGAGGGTGACACCCGCAAACACCGCGAGCCCCACTGCGTGCAGCCCGAAGAGCACCACCCAGCCCCATGACTTGCGACCTTTCCAGAGATCCGGTGCGAGCAGCATCGCGGTCGAGCCGAGCACCACGGCATACGGCGCGAGCATGGGAAGCATGTAATACCAACGCCTCCCGCGCGAGAAGGAGAGAATGATCGCGACGAAGAAGATCAGCCACCACATGCGCATCGCCCCGGGGCGGGTGCGGTATTTCTTGAGCCACGGACCGACGAGCGAGCCGGGCACGAAGAACAGCCACGGCGCGAGCATGAGCAGTGGCCGATACAGGTAATACGGCTCGAGCAGCGTCACCCACGAATCGGTCTGGCTCGTGATGCGGTCGATGGTCTCGCCCTTCAGAATATCAACTGCGTTCGGCACGGTTGTCAGCACGAGTGCGAACCACCAGAAGCCGACGACGAGATAAATTGGCACGCCGACTGCGAGGCGGAGCGAGCGAGTGGTCTCTCTGATTGTGCCCGCTCGCCAGGCGCCGAAGAGCCACCCGACGAGCATGGGCAGGGGAAGCTGAGGCCCCTTGGTCATGGTCGCCAGTCCGAAGCAGAACCACGCGCCCAAAGCTGCGAGCATCGCCTCGCGTTTGCGTGATGCAATCGTGTGCTGTTCCGCGGACACCAGCCCCAACAACCCCGCGATGCACCAGGCGGCGTAGACCATCTCGGGTCGCGCGCTGTGAGTGTAAGAGATGAACCCGCTGCAGGTGGCGAGCATCGCGCCCGCGATGAGCCCGGCCTCGGCGCTCACGAGCTGTCTGCCGAGGCGCACCGCCATGAGCGTCAGAAGCACGCCCGCCAGCGCCGAGGGGAAGCGCGCCTCGAACTCGGTGATGACGCCGTCGTTGCCCGTGACGAGGTTCACGCCCAGCACGAGCCAGTACTCGAGCGGCGGCTTCTTGAGGCGGGGCGTGTCGTTGAAATAGGGGACGAGCCACTCGCCGCGGGCGTGCATCTCCTCGGCGGTGCGCGCGACGAAGACCTCGTGCGCATCGAGCGGGAGCGAGGCGCCCGTGCCGGCGAATGAGGTGAGCGAGCTGGTCACGAGGAGCAAAAGGATCCAGAATCGCCAGCGGGCGTGCGGGGCGCTGGCCTCTGGTTGGTTCAGCGTGGGTTGGTCCATCGATTCCGCTGGGTGTATGTGGTGCCGGAACGCCGATTCGTGGCGGGATGATACGCCACCGGTGTCGTTTCCAACCGATCGTCTCGGCGGGGATATTCTCTCGTGATGATCCACGTGGGATGGGTGTTCAGTCTGGTGCGATCCGGCTCGTCGGCGGCGAGCTACGCGGCTGCTGCGCCGTGGGGGCTGCCGATCGCGGATGAGCTCTTCGGCCCGTGGGACCGCACGGGCGAGCCGTACAACATGCCCAGGCGCCAGGCCGAGCTGGTGCGGGCGTTCCGCGCGGTGGGCCATGTCTTGACTGCCGAGATCGTGGGGCTCGCCAACGAGATCATCCGTGAACTCGCTGTGCGTGACGAGTCGGGCAAGGGCTGGGTGGTCTGCAAGTGCCCGCACCTGATGTTCACGCCCAAGGACTTCAACACCTGGTTCGGGCAGGCCCAAGGCCAGGGCTTTGCGCACCACGCGGCGTTCCTGATCCGCAACCCGCTGCGCCGCGTGAACAGCTGCTATAGCCGGGGCTGGGAGCACATGCTCAACGACCCGTACGAGCTGGGTGTGTACCGCACGTTCCTGAACCGCTGGAAGGAAGCCGACGTCCGCCTGCGCTACGAGGACATGCGCACCGACCCGGCGCGGTTCTTCCGTACGCTCTACGAGGGCTGGACGCTGCCCTGCACAGAGAGCGACATCGAGAAAGCTAGCGCGTACCTCGGCGAGCGGTACCACGATTCGTCGGCCGAGAGCCATCGTGTGCGGGGCGAGCTGAAGCCGCGGAGCGAGGGCATGTGGGCCGCGCCGCCCGAGGTGCTCGACGCGTACCTCGCCGACGCGCAGATGCTGGACTTCATGGACGAGCAGGGCTGGCCGACGAACCGGAGCGCGTACGAGGGCTGGATGCCGACGCGCCTGTGGCGCGCATTCCGCGCGCCGGACAGACGGGTGACGCCGTGAGCGCACCCAAACAGATCCACGTGGGCTGGGTGTTCGGGCTGGCGCGTTCGGGCTCGTCGATCACCGCCTACGCCTCGGCGGCCCCGTGGGGTCTGCCCGTCGCTGACGAGATCATGGGCCCGTGGGACCGCACGGGCGAGCCGTACAACTACCCGCCCGAGCAGGCCAGGCTCGTCGAGATGTTCAAGGCCTCGCAATCGCGCCTGACGCCCGAGGTTGCGGCGCAAACACGCAAGCTGCTCGAAGAACTCGCGCGCAAGCAGGGCGCGGACCGCATCGTGAGCAAGCACCCGCACCTGCGTTTCACGCCCGAAGAGATGATCGAGCAATTCCCGAGCGATCGAGGCGTGTGGCTCATCCGCAACCCGCTGCGTCGGCTCGCGAGCATCCACGCGCGGGGCTGGACATCGATCGTGCGCCCGAACCACGACCTGGACTACTTCCGCGAATACGCCGAGCGGTGGTTGAACCTGCCGGATGACCGCACGCTGGTCTTCGAGTCGCTCAAGCGCGACCCACGGGCGTACTTCGGCAAGATCTACTCCGCGTGGGGCTGGGCGTACACCGAGGCCGACATCGACAAGGCGATCGCATACCAGCGGGCCAAGTACCACGGCGCGAGCGGCGAGGTCGAGGCCGACCACACACCGAGGGACGCGGTGAGTGAGAGAGCACGATCCGTGCCGACCGAGGCGGTCGAGCTGTACCTGCGCGACCCGTTCATGCGCGATCTCTTTAATCGGCTCGGGTGGTCGCTACGCAAGTACGACTACTGCGAGCGTCCGCCGACGCCCCTGGTTCGACTTCGGCGCAAGCTTCGGACATTGACGCAGCCGCGGGATCACGGATCTTGAGTCGGCCACGTGTAGTGTGGCTCTTCTCGATGACGCGTTCGGGCTCGAGCGCGGTGGTGTACGCCTCGGCCAAGGCGCTCGGGTGGGCAGTCGCCGACGAGCCCTTCGGCCCGTGGGACCGCACGAGCGAGCCCTACAACTACCCAAAAGAACAAGTCGAGCTGCACCGCGTGCACTACGAGCGGGGCGAGCGTCTGACGCCCGAGACCGTCTCGCTCGCCGAACGCGTGCTGAGCCGGATCGCTGAAGACCAGCGTTCGGACACGGTGATCGTCAAGATGCCGCACGCGATGATCGAGCCGAAGGATGTCGAACAGTTCTGGCCCGATCACAAGCTGGCGTTCCTGATCCGCAACCCTCTCGCGCGGCTCAACAGCCTCTACACCCGCGGCTGGACCGACACGATCGAGCCCCCGCACGACATCGAGCGGCTCAGACTCTTCCTGCACCGCGTCATGCACCAGCCGGTCGAACGCCGCTTCACGTTCGACGAATTCACGGACACGCCCCGCAGGTTCTTCCGCAGGCTCTGGGCCGCGTGGGGCGCCGAGTTCAGCGAGGAACAGGTCGAGCTCGCGGTGCGCTACAAGGCCAAGACGTATCACGAGTCGTCGGGCGAGACGATCGAGGGGCGCAATCCACACCGCGTCCTGAGCGAGCACCGCGCGGACGTGCCCGAGGAAGCCGTGCGGGCGTACCTGGATGATCCGGTGATCGGAACGTTTCTGTACCGGATGGGGTGGGACACAACCGCGGATCGGTACCTCTCATCATGAGGCTCATACCCCGCCAAGCCCGAACCGATTGGTTGATCGTGCTCGTTGCGGCGACCCTCCCGCGCATGCTCGCCTACTTCACGCTCCCGCTGATAATCACCAACGACGGCGTGGGCTACCTCGCATGGGGCGAGACGATCGCTTCCGGCCAGTGGCCCGACCTGCCCGTCGAGCGCGTGCCCGGGTATCCGATCTTTCTCGCGGGCGCGTTCGATGTCTTCGGCACCTCAGCGCACGCGATCGTCCTGGCGCAATCTCTGCTCGGCGTGTGCTCGGCGCTTCTGGCGTGGAGGATCGCGGGGCGCACCTCTGGGCGATACGCTGGACTACTCGCGGGGCTGGCGATTGCGTTCGAGCCGTGGCTCTTCGCGTTCGAGCACTACGCGCTCAGCGAATCGCTCACGCTCTTTCTCGTGCTCGCCGCGTGCGCCGCGTCGCTCGGCTACGCACAGTCACGAGGGCTTGTGCTCGGTGCGTTCGTCGCGGGTGTCTGCATCATCGCGGCTGTGCTGACAAGGCCCGCGATGCTCGCGTGGGTGCCGTTCATCGGGCTGGCCTGCGTTGTCGGCGCGCCATCGCCCAAGCGAGCCGTTGCTCCCGCGCTTGCGTATACCGTCGGTGTTATGGTGAGTCTCACGCCTTGGCTCGCGTACAACAAGACTCGCGATGTCAACGGCATCGTGCAGACCGACGGCCTCGCTCTCTGGGGAGGGCTCGCACGCACACAATTGCTGTCGGAGCATTTCGATCTACCTGTGGATGCCAAGCCAAAGGCCTCCGCACTCTTCCAAGACCACCCACCTTCCGAGAGCGAGGTGCTCGGTTTCTACAACGCGATCGGTCATCTGCCGGGCGTTGACCGGGCCGGGCTTCTGAACGGTTGGGCGAGCACAAGCATCAACGAGAACCCTTCGGGCTACGCCAGGGCCGTCGTGCATGCCGCGCTCTGGCAGTCGAACGCGATGCTCCCGAGTTCGCCCTACAAGCACGACGAACTGCGCTGGCAGATGCGTCGTCTAGGACGCGACGGCGTGGCCGATGGCCAGGATGCGCCCAATTTCCAGGTGAGCGGCGACAAGCACATCCCAGATCATTTCCGCGACCGCGCACCGATCGGCCCGCAGGCGTGGCTCTACCGCGTGTGGCCCATCGGGATGGCACGCAACTTCGTACACCCCATCCTCGGGCTCGCATCGTTCGCGTGCGTTTTCTTGCTCGTCCGACGCCGGAAGTATGCGGCCGCGGCTCTGCTGCTCGGCTCGTTCGCTCTTGTCGCGGGCCACGCCCTGCTGCTCCAACCATTCCCGCGGTACTCGATGACGGCCTGGGCCCTCTGGTGGTGCGGCCTCGCTATGCTCATTCCACCGAGGAAACCCGACGCTGAGCCAGAAACCGATCCATTCTGAACTTCGCACACGCACGGCTGCGGATGTCATCATCGAAGCCAAGCCGCTGCGGGATCGCACGAAGCCCACACTTCAGGATGCGCTGCAAGCGCCGCGGGTGAGCGTTGTCATCCCATGCCTGAATGAGTCGCGGACAATCGGGGCTGTCGTCGGTGAAGCTTTGATGTGGGCTGTTGATGCCGAGGAATCGATCGAGGTCGTGGTCGCCGACAACGGGAGTACCGATGGCTCGATCGCCCTCGCGGAGAAGGCGGGTGCGAGGGTCGTCTCGATCGAAAGACGCGGCTACGGCAGCGCGATCCGCAGCGGGCTCGCCAGCGCGCTGGGTGACATTCTTATCATTGGCGACGCCGACGGGCAGCACGATTTCTCCCAGATCGGCGTGTTCGTCGCCCGCATCGACAAGGGCTTTGACATGGTCGTCGGCTCGCGATTCGACGACCCGGCCGGCGCGAAGCGTTCGATCCCGTGGCTCAACCGCACGATCGGTGCGCCGGCGCTCTCGGCGATCGGCCGCGCTCTCTCGGGCACGGACGTCCGCGACTTTCACTGTGGCTATCGCGCCATCACACGCAGAGCCCTCGAACGGCTCACCCTCACCTGCGACGGAATGGAGTTTGCCACCGAGATGATTGTGCGGGCGTCGCAGGCGGATCTACGCATCGGGCAGTGCCCCGTCACGACCCGGCCCGCTGGACGCGAGCGGCCGCCGCACCTCCGCCCGCTCCGCGACGGGCTGAGACACCTGGCGTGGATGGTGCGGAACACATGATCGACTGATCTGTTGCAGAATGAGTTCATATATACGAATCAACGGACCATTCGAGCACCGTTTTGATTGAATAGGTCGTCGACGTATTCTCTTACAGGCGTTGTCAATGGAAGAATGGCGGGCATTACAACTGACGATTCAATCCGCGGTGCTCGGACTGGGTTCGATCGCTGGTATCACCATACTCACCTGGCACTATCCAGAGTTCTCGCCGCTCAAGTATCCAATTATGGGGTGCGTTCTCCTCATCGCCTTAGGGGTAGCCGTTGCGTTGCGAAAGCCGGCACCCGCGATTGGCCTCCGTCGACGAGAAGAAATGGTCGTGCTCATCGCGCACACCGCGATGCTTGTATTCGGGTTTCTCTTTCTGCTTGGGCTCGGCCTGTTGACCGTCGCCGCACCGTGGGTGTGGGCCGCGATCCTGCTCTGCCTGCTCGTCTTGTTCTATGCGCTCGCGATATCGCTGCTCGCGCGAGGTGTGCTCGCGGGCCGACACGTTTTCTACCAGACCCACTGCACTCGCTGTCTCTACGATGTCTCGTCGGTCGAGTCTCCCACCTGCCCGGAGTGCGGCCGTGCGATCACGTCGCTTCAAACGGAAGCCAGCTGATCTCCTGATCCCCGACATCATCAAGCAGATCGAGGTACCGTTCGGTCTCGATCTCGACGACGCCGAACTGTTCGAGGTGCGGGTTGACGAACTGTGTGTCGATCACACTGAAGCCTCGCGCGGTGCAGTGCTCGATGAGCTTGACGAGGCAGACCTTGGACGCGTCGGTGCCGCCGATCTCGGGGCGGCTGAACATGCTCTCGGCGCAGAAGACGCCCCCGAGCGCGAGGCCGTAGAGGCCGCCGACGAGTTCGAGCTCGCCCGTGCCTTTCTCGAGCCACGCCTCGATCGAGTGCGTATGGCCTGCGTCATGCAGCAGCTCGAACGCATGGATGATGCGGTCGTCGATCCACGTCTCGGTCGATGAGCTGGGTGTCTCACGCCTGGGCTCGGCGCACGCACGGATGACCCGGTCGAAGGCGGCATCGGTCGTCAGGCGGAATTTGCCCTGGCGGTACGTCCGCGTGAGTCGCCTCGGCATGTGCACGCCCTGGTCGAGGCCGAGCAGTTCTGGTCTGATCGGAAGGACCGCACGCTCGAACGGGCGATACCAGCGCACGGGTTTGCCGAGCCTGGCGGCGTCGCGGCCCTCCGCCATCGGGAACGCGCCCTGCCGATAGGCATCCAGGATGGCCTCGATAAGCTCAATTTCGCCCGATTCCATGCCCGAGAATACGAACCCGGGTACCCGAAAATCACCCTTCCCGGTACAATTGCGCAGGCCCATGAAACGCGGCCGACCCGATTCCGAATCAGCCACCGGCACAAGCGGAGCGCGACCATGGAGAAAGAACTCATCGAACTCATATTTGCAGGCGACAACATCATCTTCGTCACCGGTGGGACGATCGCGATCGTGGCCATTCTGTTCGGCACGATCAAGAGCATGGTCATCGCCGGGCATCGCGAGAAATCACGCCGCGAGATCGCCGCGTACATCGCCGAGGGCTCGATGACTCCCGAGCAAGGCGAGAAGCTGATGAACGCCGGCCCCAAGAGCAAGTGCTAGGAGATCCGAGATGCTGGACACCGTTCTCGCCGACAACTCGCTGACCGACGCGATCGCTCGCGAAATCAAGCTGTTCGCGGTTCTTGGAGGAAGCTTCACCTTCGCCAGTATCCTCGTGATCTGCGGCATGCTGAAGAGCGTGCTCGGCACGCGGGCACGCGAGAAGACCAAACGAGAGATGGCTGCTTATGTCGCCGAGGGTTCGGTCGATCCCGAGCACGCGATCAAGATCCTGACTGCGGGCAACGGCACCGACGCCTGCGAGATCATCGCCAAGCGCGCCGCCGACGGCTGGATCAGCGCGAAGAAGGCCGACCAACTCATCCAGGCACTTGATAAGCAGCATGCTGCCAAAGCCTGAATCGTCCGTAGAATTAACCATTGACTGACTCGTTCGTATTGACTCCAAGCAATAGATGGGAATCGCCCGGAATGATCGAAGCCACCCTTGCCGACAACGCACTCGCCGACTCGCTCGCTCACTACCTTCTTCCAATCGTCGCGATCGTCGCCGGCGTGATTGTTGGATCGTTCGCTATCACATGTGGTGTGATGCACTCGGTCGCGGTCAAGAAAGCCCGGGAGAACACCAAGCGCGAATTGTCCGCGTATGTTGCCGAAGGTACGATCACGCCGGACGACGCGGTTCGCATCCTGGCGGTTGGCCTGACCAACGAAAAGGGCAGCAAGGACATGCTCGCCCAGGTGCTCGCGGCCGGTTCGGGTTCAAAGGCAACGCCTGCGAGAAACCCGGCCCATTCGCCGCAGCCTGCGCACGCCTGATGCGTGTGGCTGGCTAGGCCTTCGCCGACTCGCACCCACGGATCATGACCAGCACGCGGAGAACCTCCGCGATGGACCACGCCTGCGCCGGGCAGCCGCCGGGCGCCTGGGGTTTGGGGGTCGTATCGCCGTCGTAGACCTCGTAGAGCTGCCCGAGCGACGGCGCTTCGGGATCCGTGACGAGATCGACGAGCTTCTGCACCATCATTCTCGCCTCGGCGCACGCGCTCGGCGTGTGATCGAACGCGCGGAGCCAGGCCTCGGCCATCGGCCCGATGAGCCAGGGCCAGACCGTGCCGTTGTGGTACGCGGCGTCGAGCTCGCGGATCGGGCCCTCGAACCTGCCGCGGTACTTCGCGTCGAGCGTGTCGAGCGTGCGCATGCCCGCGGGCGTCCAGAGCCGCTCGCGGCAGACCTTCACGAGCGAGCGTTCCTGATTCGTCCCGAGCGGGCCGTGCGGCAGGCTCACGAGGAACAGCTGGTTCGGGCGGAGCTCCATGATCGGTCGCCAGCCATCGGACGTCAGCTGCAAGCGGTCGTACGCGCATCCGAAACGCTCGCACCAGAACTGCCCGCGGATTGATTCGGCGGCCTGATCGGCGCGAGCCGTCAGATCGCGTGATCGCCGGATATCCGACGACGCAACGAGCACCGCGAGTGAGCGGAGCGCCGACTGCCAGAGCGCCTGGATCTCGACCGGCTTGCCGTGACGGGGCGTGAAGACGAAGCCGTCGCGTTTGGCGTCCATCCACGTGAGCTGCGTGTGCTCGTTGCCCGCGCTGACCAATCCATCGGCAGGGTCGACCTTGATGTCGTAGCGCGTGCCCGTGAGATACGACGAGATGACCTGATAGCACGCGGGCACGAGCTCATCGAAGACGATGCCCCGCGTGTCTGCGTCGTGTGCCACGCTCGCGAGCTGGCAGACCGCGTGGACGAACCAGAGGCTCGCATCGACGGTGTTGTACTCGGCCTCGCCCCCCTCGTCGCTGAACCTGTTCGGGATCAGCCCGTCCTGCTGCGCCTCGGCGAAGGTCCGCAGCATCGAGGCCGCTTCCGCCGCGCGACCCGTTGCAAGTAAAAGCCCGGGCATTGAGATCATCGCGTCGCGACCCCAGTCGCTGAACCACGGATAGCCCGCCAGGATCGAGACCTGCGCGTGCTCATCACGAATGCTCTTTGGCGTCGGACCCCGGCGGACCACGAACTGGTCGGCGGCCCGAGCCAATGCAAGCACGGCGCGATCGTCGGCGTGGTCGCCCGAGCCGCTGCGAAGAACCACACTCGCCGCCTGCTCGGTGCGCTCGCGCCGCACGCACGGGTCGCCCGGCTTCCAGGCTCGCAGATCGGCCTCCTCGGCGTGTCCGCCCAGCCTGACGAGCACCTGCGCCGGCTCATCGAGCGAGAGATGCAATTCGCCTGGGCAGAAGAGGCACTCGGTGTCGTCGTATCCGCGATCCGATTCGGTCACGTACCGCGCGCCGTGCCACCAGTGCGGCTCGGGATTGAACCCGCCCCGGGCCTCGATCGTCGCGAACAGGCCGTGGCGTTCGACCGTGACACTCTGCCCGCAGGCGGTGCCAGCGAGTCGCACCGCAGGGTCGGGTTCGTGGTTCAGGTGGTGGTGATCGCGCAGGGGCATGAGCGGTCGGCACTGGATCCAGCCGTGCGCGCCGGTCAGCTCGTACCGGATCGTCGCCGCCGAGCGCCGCTCGTGCAGGTGAAGACTCCGCTTGAGCGTCGCGCCGTCGCCCACGTCGTACGTCCAGAGGGCCTCGTCCCCGATCTCGAACGAGACCAGCCGGTCGCGCCCGTTCGAGATGAGCGTCCCGTCGGCGAACCGCATGTCGGTCAGATCAACAGATCTCGCGTTCGGTGTGTCCGGGTGGAGCCAGAGGATCTCGGCCATCGAAGTGAGCAGCATCGCGCGGCTGACAGGGGGCGAGAGCGATACGCACAGCAGGCCGTGGTATCGACGATCCGGCATGCCCAGGGCGTTGCCCATCGCGTACCCACCCGAGCCGTCGGTCAGGAGCCACTCCCGACCGGTCAGCTGCAGCCGCTCGGCGGGAGAGCCCGCTCGCACCGTGACGGGTCTGGCCCGCACTTCTTCTGCCGATTCTGCTCGGATCAATGCATGCCCCGGAGTCTTGATGGCTCTGCTGCTTGACTGCCAATGCTACCCCTGGGACACTGTCTCATGGGTACCCTCACCACTTCCGAATCGGCCGATCCCGCCCGCAAGCCCTCAGAAAAGGGGGCGGCAGTTGCAGGGAACGTCTGGCGCTCAAACCCCACAAGCAAAATTGTCGCCGACGGCATCACCTTCGACGACGTTCTGCTCATCCCTCGCGCCAGCTCGATCAGCCCCGCCGAGACCAAAGTTTCTGCTCGCCTGACGCGGTCCATCTCTCTCGGCATCCCGCTCATGAGCGCCCCGATGGACACCGTCACCGAGTCGGCGCTGGCCATCGCCCTCGCCCAGGAGGGCGGCATCGGGATCATCCACAAGAACCTCTCCCCCGAGGCCCAGGCCCGCGAGGTCACCAAGGTCAAACGCTCGGCCAACGGCGTCATCGTCGACCCCATCACGCTCGGCCCGAACGACTCGATCGGTCGCGCCCGCGAGCTGATGCGCAAGCACCACGTCTCGGGCTTCCCTGTCACCGAGTTCGGATCGTCCGACGAACGCCACGCAGAGCCCGGCAAGGTCGTGGGCATCCTGACCGGGCGCGACCTGAAGTTCGTCACCGACGAATCGACGCTCGTCCGCGATGTCATGACCGCCGAGGGGCTTGTGACGGCCAAGCCCGGCACGACGCTTGAGCAGGCCCAGGTCATCCTGAGCCAGAACAAGGTCGAAAAGCTCCTGCTCGTCGACGACGAGTTCAAGCTCGCGGGCCTGATCACGATGCGCGACATCGACCGGCTCTCAAGCTTCCCACGAGCCAACCTCGACAGCCGGGGTCGCCTGCTCTGCGGGGCCGCGATCGGCGTGCATCAGTACGACCGGGCGCAGGCGCTGATCGAAGCGGGCGTGGACGTGATCATCGTCGACACGGCGCACGGGCACTCCAAGAACGTGCTCGACACGGTCCGCGCGATCAAGAGCAAGCACAAGGTGGACGTCATCGCGGGCAACATCGCCACCGCCGAGGCGGCGCGTGACCTGATCGAGGCCGGCGCCGACGCGGTGAAGGTGGGTATCGGCCCGGGCTCGATCTGCACGACGCGGGTCGTCACGGGTGTGGGCGTGCCGCAGATCACGGCGATCATGAACGTCGTCGAGGGCGTGGCGAGCACGGGCACGGACACCCCGATCATCGCCGACGGCGGGGTGCGCTCCTCGGGCGACATCGCCAAAGCCATCGCCGCGGGTGCCGACACGGTCATGATGGGCTCGCTCTTTGCCGGGCTCGACGAGGCCCCGGGCGAGCTCGTGATCAGCCAGGGCCGGCGATACAAGACCTACCGCGGCATGGGCTCGGAGGGCGCGATGAACGCGGGCTCGGCCGACCGCTACGGGCAGGGCGACAAGTACGACGACAAGGGCAAGCCCAAGGCCAAGTTCGTACCCGAGGGCGTCGAGGGGCTGGTCCCCTACCGCGGGCCGCTCTCCGAGTTCGTGTACCAGCTTGTCGGTGGCCTGCGCTCGGCGATGGGCTACACCGGGTGCGAGACGATCGCCGAGATGCACGAGCATGCACGCTTCACACGCATCTCGAGCGCGACCGTCGTCGAGAACCACCCGCATGACATCCGCATCACCAAGGAATCACCCAATTACATGAGCGACCGCCACGGCTGATCGCAGCACGACTCAGCTCGCGCCCTCGCCAGTGAGTTGGTTGGTCTCCTTGCCTTGTTTTTCCTTCAGCTCACGCGTGATCCTGAAGCGCTGGGGCGTGCCCTGCTCGGTGTTGAGGTCGCGTTCCTCGTACTGGCCGTAGACACGCGAGCCCTCTTGCACGTAAGGCCGGCGCGGCTGAACACCGGTCATCTCGATGTACGCAACATATGTTGGCATGTACTCGTTGAGCCCGTTATCGCTGAGCATCACGAGCGACGCTCGCTCGTCATCGATCATCGGACCGAACGTCGCGGCCTTGAATGGCACCTGACGCAGACCGCCCATCGAGTCGTTGTCGGCGATGAACGTTTTCTTGACCGGCACAAAGTCCTTGCCCGCTTCGAGCCCCTTCAGGCTGTCAAGAGCCGTGATATCCGATGCCCCGTCGAGTTCGACGAGGTAGAGCTCCGTCCGGGCCTTCTCGAAGCGGTTCTTGCTCTCAGGCATTGTGATGCTTTCAACCGCGACGAGTGTGTTGTCGTTGACCGCGACGAGTTCGACCAGGCTTCGCTCGGATTTCTCGCCGTATTTCGCATCCGGCGCTTCCAGCGGGTAGGCCATCTCATCGAGCTGGTCGGCCTTGAAGTAGTCGAGGTGAATCAGCCGGGTGTACGTCGTACCGGTGCCGGGCGTGCAGGGCGGGCCGTCCTGCGTCAGAGCCTGCTCGTAGCCGGCGATGATCTCCATGTTGGGCAGGAGCGCAAGCGATTCGAGTGATCGCGAGTCTCGCGCGCCCTGCTCGCCCTCGACGAACTTGAGGTGGGGCGAGGTGACGAAGCCGTCCATGAAGGTGGCCCCGGTGCACATCTGGAATACGCCGTCCTTGTAGCCCTTGTTGAGCACGCCCTCGCTCGTCCAGATGAGGTAGGGCTCGTCGCCGACCGGGTCCGGCGGGATGATGCGCACCGCGCCGGGCGAGTGATGGCCGGGCTCGTAGATGTCGCCGTTCGGATGATTCAGACGTTGTACTTCGTCTGAATTGAATAGAATGTTGCCGTACTCGTCGATCCGTATCTCCATCGCGAAGAACCGCACGGGCGCCGTCGAGCCGGTGTCGTTGCTGACCACATACCAGAATTTGGACTGCTGGTCGTAGTCGATCCCGCTGATCCCGCCGAACTCAAGGCCTTCGACTCGTGCGAAGCCGTCGATGTAGTCGTCCTGGTTGAGCACCTTGGCGGTCACCTGAGCCTGGGCAGCCGCGCCTGAAACAACAAGCATGAGAGAAGCAAGAGAGACAATTCGTGAGCACCGCATCGGTTCCTCCTGACAGGTCGACAGAACGCCGGACCCGAGAGATCCTAGTGCGCGCCGACGAGAGCTTCTCCCGGCGCCAGACGATCGGCAGGGACAACCAGCCCATCCGGGTCCACTATTTCAAACAGCACGAAACTGGTGGGAATTCCCGGTGCAAAGTTGTTGTCCGTGCAGAGAACGAGCGACTGATTGCCGTTGTCGAGCTTCGGCCCCAGGCACATGCCCTCCGCGTTGCCGATGCTGTCGCCGAGATCGACGAGCAGCGTTTTCTTTACGCTCTCAAACTCGTCCGAGTTCAGCGAATCTCGACCGAGTACGTCCGTGGCGCCATCCATCTCGACGAGAAAGATCCGCACCGATTGCTTGGCGGTCATCGTCCACGAACGTTCCATAGACAGAAGCCGACCATCGGCGAGTCCGACAAGCTCAACAAGCCCATTCTGCGCTCCCGGTTCGCCTTCCATGGGCGGGTCGAGCGGGTAGGCGTACTCGTGCACCGGGTCCGACTCGGGCTTCGACAGATCGAACACGGTCAGCCGCACGTAGGTGTCGCCGTCCTGCATGAGAGGTTCTTCGGTCGCGGCCATGGCGACACGTTCGGCGAGCACAGCCAACGATTCGTACGCTCTGTTGTTCTTCGCGCCGCGCCGACGCCCGTCCGGCCTCTGCCACTCGGGAGCCGTCCAGCTGTCCATCCGGGTCGCGCCCGTGCACATCTCATACAGCTTGGGCGGGTAGCCCTGCTGCGCGGCGCCCTCGCTCGCCCAGATCAGCGTGGGGTCCCCGAAATAATCGCGGTGCGGTAGGAAACGGATCGACTCCGCGTCGTACTGCGGCCCCTTCATCAACTCGCCCGTCCCCCAGCACATCGGGAGCACAAGAGTCACTTCGACGTTCGTCAGGCGTTCGCCATTGATCTGCACATCCGCGAGGTAGCCACGCACCGGGCCGTGGTTGCCCTTGTCATCGCTGACCAGCGCCCATGAGTTCCAGCCCGGCTCGAAGTCGATCCCGCTGATCCCGCCGACCTGCGTTCCGAGCCACGAGTGATCCGATGGCAGGTCGAGCCGATCGAGCTGCCGGAGCTCCGGCTGAGTCGTGACAGCAGCTATCGCGATCAACGCGGGAATGAACATCGTGTCTCTCCTCGGACAGCGTCCCCTGTACCGAACGATACGGCCTGTTCACCCCTGCGGATCGACAAATCTCGGATCCTGCCAGACTTGTACGGGATTCGGGAGCTCCATCCAGCGATCGGGCTTGGCCAAGGGCCGATAGCCGCAGGTCTCGTAGATGGCGTGGGCATCCGCCGTCGCCAGGAGCCACCGCCTGAGCGTCTGCAGATCCGGGTGCGTGTGCACTTTCTGCACCATGCTCCTCGCCAGGCCCTTGCCACGATGCCCCTCGAGCACGAACACGTCGCACACCCACGCAAACGTCGCGCGGTCCGTCACCGCCCTTGTGTACCCCACCTGCGCACCGTCTGCCGAATAGGCCCCCACCACGATCGAATTGGCCAGCGCTTTCTCGACAACCTCGCGACGCACACCCGGCGACCAGTACAGACCCGCGAGCGTCTTCCACACGAGCTCGACATCGACGCGCGCTGGGTCGAACGAAAGCTCATAGCCCGGAGCGCACTCGGTAGTCGCTGATGGAGCCGTTTCAGACATTGAATAGGAAGTGGCACACGTCCGCGTCGCGCATGACGTACTCCTTCCCCTCCAGGCGCATCTTGCCGGCTTCTTTGATTGCCTTCTCCGTGCCGAGCTGCTCGAGGTCGCTCACCGAATAGATCTCGGCCCGGATGAAGCCCCGCTCGAAGTCCGTGTGGATCACGCCTGCGGCCTGCGGGGCCTTCGCACCGACAGGCACTGTCCACGCCCGGATCTCCTGAGGCCCCGCGGTGTAGAAGCTCTGCACGTCGAGCAGGTGGTACGCCGACCGCGCCAGCTTCGCCAGTGCCGGCTCGTCCATGCCCATGTCCGCCAGCATCTCCGCGCGGTCCGCATCGTCGAGCTCCGACAGCTCGCTCTCGATCTTCGCGCAGATCGGAACCATCTCCATACCCTCCGCCTCGGCGTGCGCCCGCACCTTCGAGGCCAGGGGCCCCGTCCCATTCACGTCCGTTTCGTCGACGTTGGCAACGTACAGGACCTTCTTCGACGTGATCAGCGTCATCTGCCTGAGCGCCTTCACCTCGGACGGGTCTTCGATCTTGAGTGTCCGCGCGGGCTTGCCGTCGCTGAGCAACGGCTCAAGTTTCTTGAGCACGCTGTACCGTGCCATGTCACCCGGATCGCGCGACTTGGCCGCACGCTCGGCCTTGGGCAGCGCGTTCTCGACCGTCTGCAGGTCCGCGAGGATCAGCTCCGTCGCAATCGTCTCGATATCGCGGATCGGGTCGACCGAGCCGTCGACGTGCGTCACGTCCTCGCCGCCCGATTTCTGCTCGAAGCAGCGCACGACCTGCACGATCGCGTCGACCTCGCGGATGTGGCTGAGGAACTTGTTGCCCAGCCCCTCGCCCTCGCTCGCCCCGCGGACGATGCCCGCGATATCGACGAGCCGGAGGGCCGCCGGCACGATCTTCTGCGACTCGATGCGCTTGCGGATCGTCTCGAGCCTGGGGTCGGGGATGGGCACGACGCCCACGTTGGGCTCGATGGTGGCGAAGGGGTAGTTCGCCGCCAGGGCCCCGGCCGCGGTCAGCGCGTTGAAAAGAGTGCTCTTGCCCACGTTGGGCAGCCCGACGATCCCTGCTTCCATCGACCGACTCCAGCCGCCCGGCGTGGGCGGATGGGAGGATATGCGCGAGGATGGGCGCGCTGTGGCCCCGGGTCGGTTTCGTGGCTATTCGCTCGGAATCGGGCGGCGATGCCAAAGGGCCGGAAAGTCCACACCCTGCAGACCGTCGCGGGTCTGATCGAAGTAGATCGGCACAAGCGTGTCGAGCGCCCCGGGTGGATCCCACTGCTTGCGTGGCCTGTAGAAGTAGCTCGGGAATGCCCCGCTGCCCGGATGATTCGGGTCAAACCCCAAGTTGGCGCTCTCGGTGAGCACGCTCTGGGCGTGACCGTCGTAGAAGCTCACCAGCGTCCGGGCACCGGGTAGCGCGAAGTACTGATGCGTGGCCCCCGAATAACGGTCATAGTCGTCGTACATCATCACTTTGGCCGACGGGTGCGCGACCTCGGTCATCATGCGTCGCGCGAGCACCCCGGAAGTCGTCGGCATGGACCACGACCAGTGATGCGAGACGCTGCGGGCAACCGTGTTCGGCGGCGCCGAGTCGCTCGAGAAATGCGACGGCCCGAGCGAGAACGAAGAGCTAAAAGGCCAACGCCACAGATTCCGAAAATCCGGCGAAGCAGTCGGAGACGGGTAGGGCGACCCGTGTGGGTCCAGAAGGTACTCCTCCGTGTTCTCGATCCAGTAGTTCCGGCTCGCATCCGCGTGAGAGACAAACACTTCCGATGGCACACCATCGCCCATGTGATAGGCGAGCACGAGATGGCTGTAGATGAAGTAAGGGGTGTGCGCCTGCGGCGTTAGCGTGATCGTCGGCTGAATGAGCCGGTAGTCCGACATCTGCGTCACCAGATCGAGCTGCTGGTATAGCGCAGCACGCTGATCGTCCTGCCCCGAGTTTCCGAGCAATTGAGCGCACGCGGCCGCGAGTTGAGTGTTGGGCGTTACCGGCACCTCGTCCGGACGCCACGAGAATGTGAAGAGCCGATCCTCGAAGTCCTCGGCGTACATCGCCGACGCCTGCCCGATCAGGCGGAGCCTCGCCGCATCGCCCCGGATCGAGGCCTGCTTGCGATTGCGATCGATCGCCGGCAGGCACAGGGCCAGGAGCACCCCCGCGATCGCGACAACCACAACCAACTCCACCAGAGCGAAAGCCCGTGCGCGTGCCATCCGTTGTCCTCCCGCTCTCAGACTCCGAATCCGAGCCGTCAGAATTACTTGCCTGGGTAATCGATGCCTTGAAGACCGTTGCGGGTCTGGTCGTACCGCACGGGCACGACCCTGTCGACCGCATCGGGCGGATCCCAACCTGCGAAGGGCAGATAGCTGTATTGAGCCGATGGCTGGTCTGGCTCGTCCGCGCCGAACCCAGGATTGTTCGGCCAGAAGCCAAAGTTCGCGTCGGCTGTATCGAGACGCGCCGCGTGCCCGTCGTAGAAGTTCATGATCGACGACGATGTACTGAGTCCGAAGTATTGGTATCCCGCAGCGTTATACCTATCGAACTCGTCATACATCATCACTTTCATCGATGGGTATGCGATTTCAGAACAAGATCTCCGACCGAGCACACCCGGCGAAGAAGGCATCCGCCAACTTCGACTGCCGTTGCCGCGTTCGGCGGTCATCGGGGAACGAGGATTCCCCGTGTTTCCCGTATCGTTCGAGAAATGCGACACTCCGACTTCGTATGAAGAGCTAAATGGGTATCGCCAGAGCCTGACGAACTCCTCGCTCGCCGTTGGTGGTCTAGCCGGACTGGCTGCGGGATCATCGAGATAGGTATCGAGATTATTCAACCAATACGACCGATGCTTGTCGCCGTGCGAAATGAATAACTCCCACGGCAACTCTTGGCCGAGAAACCTCGCAAGAACCAGATGGTTGTAGCTAATGAAAGGCAATGTGTTTGAAGGAACAAGATCCGGCAGTGGCGGCAACCGCTCATCCTTGAAACCATATGTCACAAGATCGAGGTTCTGAATCATCGACGCTCTGACAGAGGCTCCGGAGTCATTCGGATTCAGCATCGCACACGCGATCGCCAACTCCGCGTTCGGCGTCACCGGCACCTGCCCCGGCACCCACGAGAACGTAAACAGCCTTCCCGCGTTCGCACCGGAATACATCGCCGACGTCTGCCCGATCAGACGCATATTGCCGAGGTCCGCCTTGATCGACGCCTGACGGCGATGTTCCCGGATCGTCGGCAGGCACACCGCCAGCAGCACCGCCGCCAGGCAGACCACCACCAAAGCCTCGACCAACGCGAACGCCCGTGAGCTTCTCATCTGGCTGTCTCCCGCTCGCCCGATGCGAACGCACCGAGACCGATACCGGGTCAGACGCCAGAGCGGCTCCGCGGTTCCCAAGACACAGGCCCACGAGCCCGCGGGCCCCTACGATCGGGGCGTGCCCCTGTAGCTCAGATGGATAGAGCGTGGCTTTCCTAAAGCTAAGGTCGCAGGTTCGAATCCTGCCGGGGGTGCTTCGATACCCTCTTCATCGCACCGAAGCCCCCGGCAAGACCTTGGGGCCGTCTCAGCACCCGGCGTTAAAGTTGGCGACCCAGGCCGAGAAGTCGGCCGGCGAGCAAACGCCGTCGTCGTTCTGATCGCACTGCGGCCCCTGCGTGTTGAAAGCCGAGACCCACGCCGAGAAGTCTGCGGGTGTGAGCGAGCCGTCGGCGTTGGCGTCGGCGACGCAGACCGTCGCGCCGGTGATCTCCGATACAAACCTTGTGTTCACACCCGAAGCGAGCGTGCGCTCGGTGCCGGTGGCGAGGTCATAGGCGACGAGCCGAGAGTCGATGCCGAGCACGAGCTCGCCCGTCCCGAGCTCACCGACGCCCTTGATATGGACATCCGCGTAGTGCTGTCCGACGAGCACGCCGGCCGAGTCATAGATCCGCAGCCCCTTGGTTGTGCCGAGGGCGATCTCGCCGGTCGAGAGACGCGCCACCTGTGTCGGATTGTGTCCGAAGGTCTGCGGGAACGAATCGATCCGCGACAGCAGCGCGAACGTCGAGGCCGAGTGGCGATCGAGCGCCTGATCATCGACGTCCGTGACGAGCAGGTTGCTCCCGTCGAGCGCGATGTCATACCGGTGCCGATCGTCGGGCACCGTAAAAAGCCCAGCAGGGGAGCCGTCGGGGTTCAGCTTTGTGACCCACGAGGCAAATAAGCCGTGCTGCTGCACCTGGCTGCACGCGACGAACACGGTCGTCCCGTCGTACGCCATGCCCTGCGGCGTGTTCATCGGCGGGTTGAAGGGCCCGACGATCGAACCAATGAACGCCTTGCCGTCGAGTGAGTAGCGGCGGACCGCGTTGCCGCTGTCGGAGATCCAGATCTCCTGCTCAACCTGCAGCGCCTCGGTCGCCAGACCGATGGGCCCGACCGCTTGGGTGATGTAGTTGGCGTTGACGACGCGGCCGTCCGATGCGTCGAGCAGCATCACACGCCGGCCCAGCACATCGACCACCCCGAGATGCTGAGCCGAGACTTCCCCGGCACACAACCCCAGAACAAGACCACCGGCCAATACGGCTGACACACGCATGGGAAATCCCTCCTTTGGCCTCAACCTACGCGGACAGAATCGGGATCCGGCCCATCTGTTCAGAGGGTCAGAAACCGGCCAAACGTCAGATTTGTGTGGGCCTTGTCAGATTGGGTCTTGCTTTGGAGGGACTGTTCCGTGATGATGCACCTCAACAGGGGAAGTCGCGTCGGGGCAACACCCCGAATGGAGCGTCCGGTAATCTCCGGCCCTCCCGCGTCCAATCCTGGCGGCGTCCTTCGGGCCTGCCGTTTGTATCGAGGTGCAGGTATGCAAGACCTGCGGGCCTTGGGAAAGAGAGTGGCCGGAGTCATGCCCGGCCCAGAGTGCTCCGGCTCGGAGCGCGCTGGTGGTGCAGTGGGATCGCCGAGGGCCGCAACCCTCGCGATGGCAGCCATCGTTCTCCTCCTCACAAGCCAACTCGGCGGCTGCGCGACCAAGGTCGCCGCGCGCCCGCGTTCCCCAGTCCTCGGCCCGGCTGGCAACTCCTGGGAACTCGTCTTCGAATCACCCTCGGCCAGCGCCACAAGCTACGCCGTCGCCGACCGCCCGGAGATGACCCGGCGCAACGAGGCGATGAACATCATGGACACCGGCCCCGTGCTCGCAACCGACCGATGGCCCGAGAGCCCGCGCCCGAGCCTCAACCACGACCGCCGAATCTACCTGCCGCGCGACAGCGGCAGCTATCTCTACTTCGATCGCTCTTACCGCAGCATCTACAGACGAACGGACCGATACGACCAGTGGTACTCGCACTAAAGAAGCAGCTCAAACTTTCATGAGCCCCATTTTGATGCTGCAAGACTGCATAGTCGCGCGGATCTCGTTGTTTGCGCCGTTCACGAGCTGCCTTGCGTACGCAAGCTGATGATCCGAGTTGGTCACGAAATCGGCGTGGAAACGCGTCATCTCGCCGATCACCGGCTCCTCCGCCCATTGCAGGCGCAGCTCCGGCTTCATCGCCGCGTCGCGGTAGGCGTCGATGCGGGGCATGACGGCCGGCTCGTCGTAAAGGTAAATATCGATCGCGTGCAGCATCCGCCCGCCGGGCCTAAGCAGCCGTGCCATGTCGGCGAAGCAATCGTTGATCATCTCGTCGGGCACGTGCTCGATCACGGAGATCGAGAAGATCACGTCGAACGAGCCGTCCTTGAGCGATTCGTCGAATTCGCCCATGTACGAACGCACCACCTCGACGCCCGGGATCTTGGGGATCTCCCTCGGCCCCACACCGAGCCCTTCGAGCTTGTCGATGTTGACGCAGGTGTTGTTCGGGGCCAGGTGTCGGAGCAGCCGTGAGTCGCCGCCCCCGATCTCCGCGATACTGAGCCCACGGCTCTCGCCGAGCTCGGCAATGATCCAGGCGTCCTGCACGCTCTTGAGGTTGCGGGCCTTCGTATCCACGAAGCCTGCGTCCCACCAATCGAACATTTCACGCTTGCGAATGAAGTCGTACACGCCGGAATCCCACCACCGAGCCTCAGATCGAGAACAATCAAGCACCGACCCGGAATCGGGACGATAGAAGCCCGTTTCGGGCGAGTACTATGGTAGCGCCGGGCCCAACGGAGTGCCCGCTGCTCACAGCTTCAGCTTCGCACCAGGGAGGGTGGCGAAATGGATATGTTCGAGATCGAGGGCAGCCGGCGTCTGTCCGGCGAGATCGCCGTCAACGGCTCCAAAAACGCGGCTCTGCCCATCATGGCCGCCGCCCTGCTCACGCAAGAACCGGTGCGCCTCGGCGATATCCCCGACCTCTCCGACATCCGCAACATGCAGAACCTGCTCACCGAGCTCGGCTGCGCCGTCGAACGCACCGGCAAGCACGACTGCATCCTCCACACCACCGACACCACCGAGAGCCACGCACGATACGAGATCGTCAAAACCATGCGCGCCAGCGTCTGCGTGCTCGGCCCGCTCCTCGCCGCACGTGGCAAGGCCCGCGTCTCGCTCCCGGGCGGGTGCGCAATCGGGCAACGCCCCATTGACCTGCACCTCAAGGGCCTCGAAGCACTCGGCGCGACGTTCGAACTCCAGGAGGGCGACGTCATCGGACGCGTCCCGGGCGGCAGGCTCCGCGGCAACCGCATCTTCCTCGGCGGCGCGTTCGGCTCGACAGTACTCGGCACCGCGAACATCCTCTCGGCCGCCGTCCTCGCGCAGGGCACGACCGTCATCGAGTCGGCCGCCTGCGAGCCCGAAATCGTCGACCTGGCCAACCTGCTCACGGCGATGGGCGCCAGGATCACCGGCGCCGGCTCGCCCCGCATCACCGTCGAGGGCGTCGATCAGCTCGGCGGCGCCACCCACACGATCATCCCCGACCGCATCGAGGCGGGCACGTTCATGGTCGCCGCCGCGATCACCGCAGGCGAGCTGACCATCACCAACTGCCCGCTCGACGCGCTCATGGCCGCGACCAACTGCCTCGAGCAGATCGGTGTCGAGGTCGAAGCGCTCGACGACGCCAGTTCGATGCGCGCCCGCGTCCGCGTCGCCGGCGGGCGGGCGCTCCGCCCGTGCGACATCACGACCCAG